>CAVRIV010000008.1:0-1466365 GCA_963721335.1 Miltoncostaeaceae bacterium | reverse complement strand
CTGCTCATCTACCTCGGCCTGTCCTACATGATCGCCCGGGAGGAGACGAGGGAGCGAGCGACGAAGGCGGCGCCGCTGGCGCGCGCGGAGCTCGCGCCCGAGACGACCTAGCGCCGTCCTGCAGGGTTCACCGCGTCTCCGCTGGTCATCCCTCGCGCGGATGCTCCCCCGCCGGACCGGCGGCGCGACGCATCCGGTCGCCCAGGGCGCGGAGGCGCTCCCTCAGCGCCGGGGGCTCGTGCACCTCGACCTCGGCGCCGAGCATCAGGATGCGGATCGCGAGCCAGTCGAGGTCGTCGTCGCCCGTCCGCAGCTCGCAGCGGCCGTCGTCGAGCGGGGTCACCGTCCCCCCGCCGCCCGGCACGCGCGCCCGCACGGCGTCGGCGGGGGCGTGGACCGTGATGCGGGCGGTGTGGCGGTTGACGCCCGCGTAGCGGTTCGCCGCGACGTAGGCGGCCGCGTCGCCGCCGGGGACCTCCCGGGGGGCGAAGCGCACGCCGGCGGCAGCCGGGCCGTCCATGCGGTCGATGCGGAAGGTGCGCCAGTCGTCGCGCGCGACGTCCCAGGCCACGAGGTACCACCGCCGGCCGAGCGCGACGAGGGCGTGCGGCTCGACCTCGCGGCGCGCCGACTCCCCGTCGCGCCGCCGGTAGCCGAAGCGCACCCGCTCGCCGTCGCGGCGGGCCGCCGCGAGCAGCGAGAGGTGCTGGGGATCCACCGTCGGCCCGGCGTCGGGGAGGACGGCGAGGGCCGCGCCGACCGCGCGGACGCGGGCGCGCAGATGGGCGGGCAGCACCTGCTCCAGCTTCACCAGCGCCCGCAGGGAGGTCTCCTCGATGCCCGCGACGGCCGACCGCGCGGCCGTCCGCAGGCCGACCGCGATCGCGACGGCCTCCTCCTCGTCGAGCAGGAGTGGGGGCATCGCGGTCCCCGCGGCCAGGCGGTAGGAGCCGGCCGGCCCGGTCAGCGACCTGACCGGATACCCCAGGCGCCGCAGCCGGTCGATGTCGCGGCGCACCGTGCGCCCGGACACGCCGAGCCGCCGGGCCAGCTCGGGCCCGGGCCAGTCGCGCCGCGCCTGGAGCAGCGACAGGAGCTCCAGCAGTCGGCTCGCGGTCCCGGTCATCCCGGTCATTCTCGCGTACGACGAGGACACATCCTGACCGCAACCTCGCCTAGGTTCGACCGTGTGACCACATGCGGAAGGGAGCGGACATGATCGATCGCGACGGGTACCCGGCCGGCGTCCCCTGCTGGGTGGACCTCGCCCAGGACGATCCCGAGGCCGCGGCCGCGTTCTACGCGGGCCTGTTCGGCTGGGAGATGGAGGACGCGATGCCGCCCGACGTCCCCGGCCACTACTTCACGGCGACGATCGGCGGCCGGCTCGTGGCCGCGATCGGCTCGCGATCCGACGCCATCCCCGCCGCGACCGGCTGGACCACCTACGTCTGGGTGGACAGCGCCGACGACGCGGTCGCGCGGGCCCGGGAGCTCGGTGGGTCGGTGCTCATTCCGCCGATGGACGTGTTCGACGCCGGGCGCTTCGCCGTGCTCGCCGACCCCGAGGGTGCGGTCTTCGGAGCGTGGGAGGCCCGCCGGCACCGGGGGGCCCAGGCCGTCAACGAGCCGGGCACGTGGAACTTCAGCGGCCTGCACGCCCGCGATCCCGAGGCGGCGATCGCGTTCTACAACGGGCTCTTCGACTGGGAGGCCAACCCGCCCGATCCGTCGATGGGCGGCACGATGCTGCTGCGCCGCCCCGGCTACGGCGAGCACCTCGAGACGCTGCGGCCGGGCACCATCCAGGGCATGGCGGACATGGGCGCCCCCGAGGGCTTCGCCGACGCGGTCGGCTGGATCACGCCCCTCGGGGACGACGACGCCGCGCCCCACTGGGACGTCACCTTCGCAGTGGACGACGCGGACGCCGCCGCGTCGCGGGCCGAGTCCCTCGGCGGCACGGTTCTGATGCCGCCCACCGACATGCCGTGGGTTCGCATCACCGTGCTGCGCGACCCCCAGGGAGCGGTCCTCACGGCGAGCCGGTTCATGCCGCCCGACCCGCCTGCGTGAAGCGGTGGGCGGTTCAACCTCGGCCGTCCCGCTCGGCGCCGACAGCGGCGCGGTTCCGGCGGATTCGGCTGCCGGCGGGTCTTGACCGCACCCGGCGAGTGATCGGATCCTGGCGCGGGCCAAACGAACGGAGGTCGAATGGCAACCGCCGGAAGCGCAACCGAGATCCGCCCCTTCCACGTCGAGATTCCAGCGGAGCAGCTGGACGACCTACGCCGGCGCGTCGCGGCGACGCGCTGGCCCAGCAAGGAGCTCGTCGACGATCGGTCGCAGGGCGTCCAGCTGGCGACCCTGCAGGCGCTCGCGCGCTACTGGGCGACCGATCACGACTGGCGCGCGGCCGAGGCGAAGCTCAACGCGCTGCCGCAGTTCATGACCGAGATCGACGGGGTGGACATCCACTTCATCCACGTGAAGTCGGCTCACGACAACGCGCTGCCGCTGATCATGACCCACGGCTGGCCCGGCTCTGTCCTCGAGCTGCTGGACACCGTCGGCCCGCTCACCGACCCGACCGCGCACGGCGGCCGGGCCGAGGACGCCTTCGACCTGGTGCTGCCGTCCATCCCCGGCTACGGCTTCTCGGCCGAGCCGGCGGAGGTCGGCTGGGGCCCCGGCCGCGTCGCGCAGGCCTGGGCGGAGCTGATGCGCCGCCTCGGGTACACCCGCTACGTCGCCCAGGGCGGCGACGTGGGGGCCCTCTACACCGACGCGATGGGCCGCGTGGCACCCGACGGGCTGATCGGCATCCACGTCAACCTGCTCGCCACGGCGCCGTTCCTCGTCGGCCGGCTGCCGGCGGAGCTCGGACGAGGAGCGCGCGGCGCTCGACGGGCTCACCACGTTCACCACCACGGGCAACGGCTACTTCATCGAGCAGATCACGCGACCGCAGACGATCGGCTACTCCCTGCTGGACTCCCCGATCGGCCTGGCGGCCTGGATGCTCGACCACGACACGGACAGCTACGAGAAGATCTCCCGCGCCTTCCTCGGCGGGCAGCCCGCCGGCCATCTCACCCCGGAGAGCATCGTCGACAACATCACGATGTACTGGCTGACGGGCACCGGGGCCTCGGCGGCCCGGTCGTACTGGGAGTTCGGACGAGCCGCGGCGCTCGCGGCCGGCCAGGCTCCCCCGCCGGTCTCGGTCCCGGTCGCGTTCACCACGTTCCCCGGCGAGATCTTCGCGGCCCCGCGCAGCTGGGTGGAGGTGGTGTACCCGGACCTCTCCTACTTCAACGAGGTCGACCGCGGCGGGCACTTCGCCGCCTGGGAGGAGCCGGAGCTCTTCACCTCCGAGCTCCGGACCGCGTTCCGGTCGCTGCGCTGATGAGCGTATTCGGACGCAAGCACATACCCCCGCTCGACGGGGCGACCGGGTGGCTCAACTCCGAGCCGCTCAGCCCCGCGGGGCTGCGGGGCCACACCGTCCTCGTGAACTTCTGGACGCTGACCTGCATCAACTGGCTGCGCCAGGAGCCGTACGTGCGTGCCTGGTCCAAGGCCTACCGGGACGACGGGTTGGTCGTGATCGGCGTCCACACGCCCGAGTTCTCGTTCGAGCACGACATCGAGGGCGTGCGGCAGGCGACAAGCGAGCGGGCGATCGACTACCCGGTCGCGGTCGACAGCGACTACGCGATCTGGAGGGCCTTCGACAACCACTACTGGCCGGCGCTGTACTTCGTTGACGCGGAGGGCGTCATCCGCGACCACCACTTCGGCGAGGGGCGCTACGAGCAGTCCGAGCGGGTCATCCAGGAGCTGCTCGGCATCGAGCGCGAGCCCGTCCCGGTCGAGGGGCTCGGCGTGGAGGCGGAGGCCGACTGGGACCATCTGCGCACGCCCGAGACCTATCTCGGCTACCTGCGCAGCGAGCACTTCGAGTCGCCGGAGGACGCCGCGTTCGACGAGCGCCGCGCCTATGCGCTCCCCGAGCGGCTGCACCTCAACCACTGGGCCCTCGCCGGTGAGTGGACGATCGGGCGCGAGAACCTCCTGCTCGAGCAGGGCGGCG
The DNA here is from genome assembly GCA_963721335.1 of Miltoncostaeaceae bacterium. Lineage (GTDB taxonomy): Bacteria > Actinomycetota > Thermoleophilia > Miltoncostaeales > Miltoncostaeaceae > CAVXDY01. Next base: position 1,462,269 of record CAVRIV010000008.1, on the reverse strand, counting down.
GGAGCATCGCCTACCGGTTCCACGCGCGCGATGCGCACATGGTGATGGCGTCCGGAGGGCGAGAGCCGATCCCCTTCCGCGTGCTCCTCGACGGCCAGGCTCCGGGCCCCTCACACGGCGTCGACGTCGACCAGGATGGCAACGGCGTGCTCACCGACGGCCGCATGTATCAGCTCGTGCGCGCGCACGACGAGGTCCGCGAGCGCACGCTGGAGATCGCGTTCCTCGAGCCCGGCGCCGAGGCGTACTCGTTCACGTTCGGGTGACCAGGGGGCACGTAGACGTCGGCGATCCGTGACGATGCGACCGTCAGGTCGTGAGCGCGCCCTCGGCGAACGCGAGCGCCCGCCGCGCCAGGTGCGGCACGCCCTCCTCCAGCGCCGCGAAGGTCGGGTGGTCGGCGTTCCCGGCCCGGAATCGCTGGTACGACGTCTCCATGATCACCGCGATCTTCCAGCCGCCGAGGGCCGCGTACCACGGCGCGTCGGGCACCGCGGCCCCGGTCAGCTCCTCGTAACGTTTGCGCAGCTCGGCGCGGCGGGAGAAGCCGGGCAGGTGCGTGACGTTGGCGACCGGGATCGCGAAGGGCTCCTCGCCCTCCTCGCGCCAGAAGTAGAGGAGCCACCCGAGGTCGGCGAGGGGGTCGCCCAGCGTCGAGAGCTCCCAGTCGATGACCGCCGCGACGCGCGCGGGTGAGGCCGGCGCCAGGATGACGTTGTCGAGCTTGAGGTCGCCGTGCAGGAGCGCCGGCGCGGGCGAGTCCGGCACGCGGTCCGCGAGCCACGCCCCCACCTCGTCGAGCTCGGGGAGCGCGCGGCCGCGCACCGCCTCCCGCTGCTCGCCCATGCGCCGGAGCTGACGCGCGAGGTACCCGTCCGGGCGCCCGTGGCCTTCCAGGCCGACCGCGCCCACGTTGACGGCGCGCAGGGCGACCAGCACGTCCACGAGCGCCTCGCCCATGCGCCGGCGGTCCGCATGGCCCGCCAGGGAGGCGGGAAGCGTCGTGCGGACGCTGTGCCCGTGGACCCGCTCCATCAGGTAGAAGGGCGCGCCCAGCACGTCCGGGTCCTCGCAGAGCGCGAGCGGCCGGGGGACCGGCACGCCCGTCCCGCCGTCCGTGAGCGCCGCCAGCACGCGGTGCTCGCGCACCACGTCGAACGCGCCCCGTGGCAGCTCGCCGCGCGGCGGTCGGCGGAGCACCACCTCCCAGCCGGCGCCGGTGAGGAGGTACGTCAGGCACGACTGCCCCTCGCCGAGGCGGGCGATCGTGAACGGGCCCTCCAGCTCCGGCAGCCGGGCGGCGAGGAAGGCGGCGACCGCCCCGGGGTCGACCGGCACCTCCTACGGGGAGCCGGAGCCGCTCGGCGCCGCCCACTCGCGTTCGCGCAGCACGAACTTCTGGACCTTGCCGGTGGAGGTCTTCGGAAGCTCGCCGAAGGCGACGGCAGCCGGGCACTTGAAGTGCGCCAGGCGGGCGCGGCAGAAGTCGATGATCTCCTCGGCGCTCACCTCCGCGCCGTCCTTGAGGCTCACGAACGCCTTCGGGCGCTCGCCCCAGCGCTCGTCGGGCATCGCGACGACCGCGCACTCGAGCACCGCCGGGTGGCGGCAGACGACCTGCTCGACCTCGATCGTGGAGATGTTCTCGCCCCCCGAGATCACGACGTCCTTGATGCGATCGCGCAGCTCGATGTAGCCGTCGGGGTGCCAGACGGCCACGTCCCCGGTGTGGAACCAGCCTCCGCGGAACGCCTCCTCGGTGGCCTGCGGGTCCTCGTAGTAGCCGCGCATCACCGTGTTGCCGCGGGCCACGACCTCGCCGAGCGTGGCGCCGTCGCGCGGCACGTCGTCCATCTGCGCGTCCACGACCCGGACCGGATCGGCGAGCAGGTGGCTGTGGCCCTGGCGCGCGAGCAGCCTCGACCGCGCATCCTCGTCCAGAGCGGACCATGCGGGCTGCTCCACGCAGCTCGTGAGCGGCGTGTAGGTCTCGGTGAGGCCGTACAGGTGGATGGGGTGGAAGCCCAGCTCGCGCAGGCGCGCGAGCAGCGTCGGCGAGGGCGGCGCGCCGCCCATCGCGACGGTCACCGTGCGTGCCAGCCGGTGCGCCGCGGGGTGGTGGGCGACGCCGATCTGCACGGTCGGCGCGCTGCACATGTGCGTGACCTGCTCCGCCTCGAGCAGGTCCCAGATGCGCGCCGGATCGGGCGAACGCAGGCAGACGTGCGTGCCGCCGACGGCCGTGACGGCCCAGGTGAAGCACCAGCCGTTGCCGTGGAACATCGGCAGCGTCCACAGGTAGACGGTCCCATCGGTGAGGCCGTTGTCGAGGACGTCGCCGAGGGCGTTGAGGTGGGAGCCCCGATGCGTGCACATGACGCCCTTCGGCCGCCCGGTGGTGCCCGAGGTGTAGTTGATCGAGATCAGCGCGTCCTCGTCGTCCGGTCCGGCGTCCCGCGGTCCGCTCGGGTCACCGGTGGCGAGCAGGTCCTCGTAGGGGTCGCCGGCGGCGCCGGTGTCATCGACCCGCACCACCTGGAGCCCCGTGAGGTCGAGGCCCTCCAGCGACCCGGTGAGCGCCGCGTCGACCAGCAGGAATCGCGCGCCCGAGTGGCCGAGGATGTAGCCGATCTCGGGGGCCGTGAGACGCACGTTGATCGGCACCATCACGCCCCCGGCCAACGGCACGCCGAAGTGGGCCTCGAGCATCGCCGGCGTGTTCGGGCAGAGCAGGGCCACGCGATCCCCGCGCGCGAGCCCGGCCGCGCGCAGGGCGCCCGCCAGCCGCCGGCAGCGGGTGGCCAGCTCCGCGTAGGAGTACCGGCGCGTCCCGTGGACCACGGCCGTCCGATCGGGGAAGACGCGCGCCGACCGGTCCAGGAAGCTCACCGGGCTCAGCTCGGTGCGATGGACGGGACCGCTCACGCGCTCGCCTCGCGCTCGCGCCGCCGCCGGCTCACCGCGCGCCGCGCGATCGACCAGCGGTGCGCCTCGGAGGCGCCGTCGTAGATCCGGAACGGACGCACCTCGGCCATGTACCGGGCGAGCGGCAGGTCATGCGAGACGCCGAGCGCGCCGCAGATCTGCGCCGCCCGGTCGACCACCCGGCCCACCGCCTCGGCCACGTGCACCTTGGCGACCGAGGACTCGAGGGTGCCGCCGGCGCCCGCGTCGAGCACGCCCGCGACCTGGCGGATGAGCGCCCTGCTCGAGTCGAGGTCGATGACCGCGTCGGCGATCTGCGCCTGCACGATCCCGAGGTCCTGCAGCCGGGCGCCGAAGGCCTCGCGCTCGGCGGCGCGGTCGAGGGCGATGTCGAGCGCGCGCCGCGCCAGCCCGAGCCAGCGCATGCAGTGGGTGAGCCGCGCCGGGCCGAGCCGCAGCTGCGCGTGGCCGAGGCCGCGCCCCGGCTCGCCGAGGACGGCGTCGGCGCCGACCTCGCAGCCGCGCAGGGCCACCTCGGAGTGCCCGCCCACGAAGCCGACGTCGATGGTGGGGATGCGCCGGCCGACGCGGAAGCCGGGGTTGGCCGCGTCGATCAGGAACATCGTCGCGCCCTCGTCGCGGGTGATCCGGTCGCCGGTGCGGGCCATGCAGATCGCGAAGTCGGCGCCCTCGGCGCCGGAGATGAAGGTCTTGTCGCCCTCGATGACCCAGCCCCCGCCGCTCGGCGTGGCGGTGGTGCGGAGCATCGAGGGATCGGAGCCGGCGCCGGGGGCCGGCTCGGTCATGGCGAAGCAGGAGCGTGCCGTACCCGCGGCCAGCGGCGCCAGGTAGCGGCGCTGCTGGTCCTCGGTCCCGATGCGCGCGAGCAGATGCATGTTGCCCTCGTCCGGTGCGGCGCAGTTGAGTGCGTGCGGCCCGAGCAGGCTGTAGCCGGCCTCCTCGAAGACGACGCTGCAGGCGCGCAGGTCCAGGCCGAGGCCGCCCAGCTCGGGCGGAGCGCTCGGCGCGAAGAGCCCCGCCCGCCGCGCCGCGGCGCCCAGCCGCGCGCGCAGCTCCGGGTCGAGGCCCGCGCCGTCCGGCGCCTCGGCCGGGATGACCTCCGCGGCCACGAAGGCGCGGGTCCGGTCGCGTAGCTCGAGGAGCTCCGTGGTGAGGAAGGGGTCGCTCAGCGTGTCCTCATGCCGCCATGCCGCCGTCGACCAGCAGCGCCGCCCCGGTGACGTAGGACGCCTCGTCGGAGAGCAGGAAGAGCGCGGGCGCCACCACCTCCCGCATGGCGCCGAGGCGCCCGAGCGGAGTCCGCGCCAGCACGTCCCGGCGCAGGTGCTCGACGGCCAGGAACGCCTCGGTCATCTCGGTCTCGAAGTAGCCCGGGCAGACCGCGTTCACGCGCACGCCCCGGTCGGCCCACTCGCGGCCGAGCGTGCGCGTCAGCTGGATCAGCCCGGCCTTCGAGGCGCCGTAACCGGCCAGGCGCGGGCTTGCGGCGGCGCCGGCCACGCTCGCCACCATGAGCACGGCGCCCCCTTCCTCCAGGAGCGCGGGCGCGACCGCGTGGGTCATCTGGTGCGCGCCCAGGAGGTTGACGTCGAGCATGTGGCGGAAGGCCGCGTCGTCGTGCTCCTCGGCGCGGGCGTACACCGGCGAGACCCCGGCGGCGTTGACCAGCAGGCGCGGCGGCCCGAGCGCCGCGGTCACGGTGCGGGCCGCCTCCACGCAGGCGGCCGGATCGGACACGTCGGCCGCGACGGCGAGCGCGTCCCCCCCGATCTCCTCGGCCACGGACTCGCACTGTGACGCCGTGCGCGCGACCACGGCCACCCGCGCGCCCTCGGCGGCCAGGGCCAGGGCGATGGCCCGCCCGATGCCGCGTCCTCCGCCCGTGACGAGGGCGACGCGTCCGGCGAAGCGACGGCCGTCATGGGGCATGCGCGGACGCTATCCGACATCGCGTGCTGACGAGGCCGCGCCCACGCGATCGTGCCGGTCCCCACCCCAGGTTCCCGTCCCCACCGCTCTGGCCTATGCTCGCGCGGGGAGGAGGGCCATGGCAGCGGTTGCCGAGCGTCTTGTCGGGCGCGCCGACGAGATCGGCTCGATCGAGGCGGCCCTCTCGCAGCTCGAGCACGGGCGACCGGCCACCCTGGAGCTGGTGGGCGAGCCGGGGATCGGAAAGACGCGCCTGCTCGCCGAGCTCGCGTCCCGCGCCGACGCGCTCGGCTTCCTCGTGCTCAGCGGTCGCGCGGCCGAGCTCGAGCGCGACCTGCCCTTCTGGGTCTTCGTGGACGCCCTCGACGAGTACGTCGAGGGGCTCGACCCGCGACGCCTTGAGGCGCTCGACGAGGGCGTCCGGACCGAGCTCGCGACGGTCCTCCCGTCGTTGTCCGGCGTTCGCCTCGGAGCGGCAGGCGGCGCTCCAGCACGAGCGCTACCGCAGCCACCGTGCCGTGCGGGAGCTGCTGGAGCTGCTCGCGAGCGCCCAGCCGCTCGTGCTCGTGCTCGACGACCTCCACTGGGCCGACGCGGCCTCGCTCGAGCTCCTCGGCGCCCTCCTCCAGCGGCCCGCCGGCCACCGCCGTGCTGATGGCGCTCGCGGTGCGTCCCCGCCAGGTGCCGGAACGGCTCTCGACCGCCCTGGAGCGAGCGCACCGCGCCGGCACCCTCATCCGCCTCGAGCTGGGGGCCCTGAGCCGCGCGCGAGGCCGACGAGCTCCTGGGCGAGGCGATCGCCGACGCCGACGCGACGGTCTCTACGAGGAGAGCGGCGGCAACCCCTTCTACCTCGAGCAGCTCGCGCGCACGCTCGATCGACCGGCCGCGACGACGGCCCGGCGCCCGGCGATCCTGCTCGAGGGGATGAGGGTCCCGCCGAGCGTCGCGGCGGCGCTGGCGGAGGAGCTCGCCCTGCTCTCCGCGGGGACGCGCCGGGTGCTGGAGGGGGCCGCGGTGGCCGGTGACCCGTTCGACCCCGAGCTCGCCGCGGCGGCCGCCGGAGCGTCCGAGCCGGCCGGTCGCTGGACGCGCTCGACGAGCTGCTGCGGCTCGACCTGGTCCGGCCGACGGACGTGCCGCGGCGGTTCCGCTTCCGGCACCCGCTCGTTCGTCGGACGGTCTACGAGTCCGCTCCGGGCGGCTGGCTGCTCGGCGCCCACGAGCGCAGCCGCCGACGCCCTCGCCGCTCGCGGAGCGTCCGCACTCGGCGCGGGCCCACCACGTCGAGCGAGCGGCGCGCCAGGGCGACGCCGCCGGTGTCGCCGTCCTGCGCGAGGCCGGCGAGGCGGCCGCCCGGCGCGCCCCGGCGAGCGCCGAGCGCTGGTTCGGCGCCGCTCTGCGCCTGCTCCCCGAGGGCGCGCCCGCGCAGGAACGGGTCGAGCTCCTGCTGGGGCGCTCCGAGGCGCTGGCCGCGATCGGCCGGTTCGCCGACAGCCGCGCCATGCTGATCGAGAGCCTCGCGATCGTGCCGCATGACGCGGAGGCGTTGCGCGTGCGCCTCACGGTCGCCTGCGCCGGTGTCGAGCGCCTTCTCGGCCGGTACGCCGAGGCCCACGCCCGCCTCGAGGGGGCCCTCGCCGAAGTCGGGGAGGTCGCGTCGCCCGAGGCCGTCGCGCTCATGATCGAGCTCGCCGCCGACAACATGCACCGCGCCGACTTCGACGCGATGGCCGACTGGGCGACCCGGGCGCTCGCGGCGGCGGCGCCGCTGGATGACCGGCCGCTGACCGCCGCCGCGCTCGCGGTCAGCGCCCTCGGCGCCGCTCTCGCCGGCGCCGCCGCGCAGGCGCAGGGATACGGCGAGAGCGCCGCGAGGCTTCTCGAAGAGATGCCCGAGGAGGAGATCGCCCGCCGCCTCGATGCTCTCGTGCACCTGGCGACGGCGGAGATGTACCTCGACCACTTCGCCGCGGCGGGCGGCCACGCCGCGCGCGCCCTGAGGATCGGGCGCGCCACGGGCCAGGGTGATTTCTTCCCGCTCCTCTTCCCGATGCTGGGCACCTCCCTCTGGATCCAGGGTCGCCTGGCGGAGTCCGCAGAGGTCTTCGACGGCGCCGTCGAGGGCGCCCGGCTGCTCGAGAACGCCGAAGGGCTCGCGTGGAACCTCCTCAACCGCTCCCTGGCGGCGCTGGCGGCCGGAGACCTGGACACGGCGCGCGCGACGGCGCAGGAGAGCGTCGACCTCGCGCGGGATCTCGACGAGGGGGTCGTCTCCGCCCACGGCGCGTGGGCGCTCGCCGCCGCGCTGCTCGAGACCGGCGAGGCGGACCGCGCCGCCGATCTTCTCGTCGGGTCCGCCGGAGGAGAGGAGCTCCGGCTGCTCCCGGGGTCGTGGAGGGCGGTCGGGCTCGAGCTGCTCGCCCGCTGCCTCCTCGCGGCCGGCCGGCGTCCCGAGGCCGAGCGCGCCGCGCAGGAGGCGGCGGCCTGCGCCGACGCCGTGGGCCTCCCCATGCCCCGCGCCATGGCCCATCTCGCGGCGGCGGCCCTCGACCTCGACGCCGGGCATCCGGAACGGGCCGCAAAGTGTGCGCTCGCCGCCACGGCGATGCTCGAGGAGGTCGGGCACGACGTCTACGCCGCGCGGTCGCGGACGGTCGCGGGACGCGCCCTCGCGCAGGCGGGGGACGAGGACGCGGCGGCGGCCGAGCTGGAGCGTGCGGCGGCGGCCTTCGAGTCGTTCGGTGCGACGCGCTACCGCGACGAGGCCGAGCGCGACCTCCGGAAGCTCGGCCGCAGGATCCACCGCCGGACGCGCCCCGGCGCGAGCGGCGGGGCCGGCGTGGAGCTACTGACGGAGCGCGAGCTCCAGGTGGCGCGGCTCCTCGTCGACCGCAGGACCAACGCCGAGATCGCGGCGGCGCTCTTCCTCAGCCGCAAGACGATCGAGGCGCACATCCGCAGCATGTTCGTGAAGCTGGGCGTCTCCTCCCGTGCCGAGGTCGCCCGGGCCGTCGAGCGGGCGGATCAGGCGGCGGGCTCGCCCTGAGCCGAGGCCCGATCGGCGTGCTCGACCGCGCGCGCGATGGCGGCGCGGGACGACACGTCGAGCTTGCGGAACATGTTGCGGATGTGAGCCTCGATCGTCTTCTGGCTGAGGTACAGCTCGGCGGCGATCTCGGCGTTGGTCCGGCGGTCCACGAGCAGGCGCGCGACCTGCAGCTCGCGCGCGCTCAGCGACGCGACGCCGACGGCATCCTGGTCGCCCGGCGCCGAGCGCCGGTGGATCCGGTGTCCGAGGCGCCGCATCTCACGCTCGGCCTCGTCGCGGAATCGCAGGGCCCCGTGGGCCTCGAGGTCGGCTGCGGCCCGTTTCAGCTGCTCGAGCGCCTCCGCCGGGCGTCCGGCGAGCGCCAGCGCACGCCCGGCGAGCGTGCGGGACAGGGCCGACTCGACCGGAGCGCCGGCCTCGGCCGCGAGCGCCGCCGAATCGAGCGCCCGCGCGGCCGCTCCCGTGGCGTCGCCCGCGTCCAGCGCGACGGAGCCCGCCGCGCGATGGGCCCACGCCCTGGCCATCGGGAGGCGCGTGGCCGTCGCCACCGCCTCCGCGCATGCCGCGGCGCTCTCCGCCTCGGTCCGCCGGCCCAGCATCAGCCACGACGAGGTCAGCATCTCGAGAAAATGGGCCCTCCAGCCGCCCGGGATCAGCGGCAGGTCGTCTCCGCCCGCCGAGGTGACGAACAGGGGGGCGGCCCGGGCCGCGTCGCCGGTCGCGAGATAGGCCATCGCCCGGCACACGCCGGCGTAGGTCGAGACGTGGCTCTCGTCGAGGCCGCGGGTCAGGTCCATGCTCTCCTCGGTGGCGGCGCTCGCCAGATCGAGGTCGCCGGTCATGGTCGCGACGTAGCCACGGTTCAGGAGGCTCCATGCGAGCCCCTGCCTGTTGCCGGCGAGCCGCGCGCCCTCGATCGCCGCATCGAGCACCTCGGCCGCCTCGACCAGCCGTCCACTCGCGGCCAGCGCGGTCGCCAGCGTCGGGATGAGCATCGGCAGGAGCTCTCCCTGGCCGGTGGCGCGCGCGAGGGCGAGGGCACGGTTGGTGTGGCCGGTCGTGCGCTCGAAGCGATCCAGGTAGAGCTCCCCGCCGGCGAGGAAGGCGGCCGCGTCGAGACGGGTGGCGAGCTCGGCATCGGACATGGCGTCGATGATCGCCGCCGCCTCGGCGGCGTGTCGTCCCGCGTCGTCGGTCGCTCCCACGAACGAGCACGACAGGGCGCCCGCGCCCGCGGCCGCTGCGATCAGCGCCCGATCCTCGAGCGGCCGCGCGACCTGGAGCGCGCGCTCACTCCATCGCGAGGCGTCGGCGAAGTCCTGCCGGAAAAAGGCGCTCAGCGCGAGGCTGACCATGAGCTCGACGGCCAGGTCTGACCCGGGTTCCCCCAGCGCGTCGAGAGCGCCCAGGAGCCGCGCGTGGGCCGCCTCGTGCTCCCCCAGGAGCTGCTCGACTCCGGCACACGCGGCCGTCAGCCGCACCTGCACGAGGGTCGAGTCGCCGGGCAGCAGCGCCAGCCCCTCGAGCAGGGCGGCGCGGGCCTCCGCGAAGTGCCCGGTCGCGGCGTGCGATCCGGCCAGGGCGGCATGGAGCGCGACGCGCTGCTCGGCGGGCGCGCCCTCGGGCGTCAGGCGCAGGGCGGCCATGAACCAGCGGCCGGCGCTGGCGGGCGCCCGCTGGGCCGTCGCCTCCCCGGCCTCGCGCAGCACCGCGATCGCGGTCTCGTCGCCGAGGCGGCCCGCCTGCTCGACGTGATGCGCCCGCGCCGTGGCGGGCGCCCCGCGCGCGTGGAGCGCCGCCGCGCTGCGCTCGTGCGCGGCCAGGCGCCACGCGCCGGGCGTCGCCTCGTACACCGCCCGTCGCACGAGCGGATGGCGGAAGCGAAAGCGGCGGGGGACGTCGGTGGGGCGGACGATGTCGAGCCTGAGCAGCCCGTCGAGCGCCTCCAGCGCCCGATCCTCGGAGACGCCGGCCGTGGCCGCCGTCAGCTCCGGGTCGAAGGGGTCACCCGCTACGGCCGCCCCCTCGAGGACCCGGCGCATGTCGTCCGACAGCAGGGCGAGCTCCTCGGCGAGCGCGGCGATCACCGCGCTCGGCACCGCGACACCTCCGAGCTGGACGTCGCCCGTGGTGGCCGAGGCCGCCTGGGTGCCGTTGCGCGGGCGGGCGAGCTGCTCGAGATAGAAGGGGTTGCCGCCGCTCTCCTCGAAGAGCGCGTCCGCGACCGCGCCCCGGACGTCCTCACCGAGGAATGCGCGGGCGTCGGCCGCGCTCAGCGAGCCCAGCTCGAGCCGGATCAGCGATCCGCCCCGGTCCGCCAGCTCCAACGCGGCCGCGAGACGCTCCGACACCTGGCGCGGGCGCAGCGAGATCACGATGAGCACCGCGCCGGCCGGGGGACGGCGCAGCAGCGCACCGACCAGCTCGATCGATCCCGAGTCGGCCCAGTGGAGGTCGTCGAGCATCAGCACGAGCGGGCGGGTGCGGGCCAGCTCCTCCAGCAGCTCGCGGATCGCGCGGTGCGTTCGATAGCGCTCGTCGCGAAGCACCGTTCCGCTGGAGGCGGCCGGGAGGCTGAGCGACGGGAGGACCTGGGCGAGCTCGGCCAGCACGTCGTCGCTGAGGGCGTCCAGGCTGCCCGGCTCGAGCCCCTCGACGTACTCGTCGAGCGCATCCACGAAGACCCAGAAGGGCAGGTCGCGCTCGAACTCGGCCGCGCGTCCGGAGAGGACCAGCTTCCCGCTCGCGTCGGCCCGCGCGGCGAGCTCGGCGAGGAGGCGGGTCTTGCCGATCCCGGGCTCTCCGACGAGCTCGATGATGGACGGCGTCCCGAGCTCCAGATCGTCCAGGGCGCGATCCAGGACACCGAGCTCCTCGGCGCGCCCAACGACCTGCTCAGCGGTACTGGCCACGATGTCCTCCGGCGGGGACAATATCCGACCCCTGCCAGGCCGGGGTGCGCTGACCCCGGGCGCGCAAAGGCCCCGCCCTCGCCGAGGCGAGGACGGGGCCGACATCCGCAGCATGTTCGTGAAGCTGGGCGTCTCCTCCCGGGCCGAGGTCGCCCGGGCCGTCGAGCGGGCGGATCAGGAGGCGGGCTCGCCCTGAGCCGAGGTCCGATCGGCGTGCTCGACCGCGCGCGCGATGGCGGCGCGGGACGACACGTCGAGCTTGCGGAACATGTTGCGGATGTGCGCCTCGACGGTCTTCTGGCTGAGGTACAGCTCGGCGGCGATCTCGGCGTTGGTCCTGCGGTCCACGAGCAGGCGCGCGACCTGCAGCTCGCGTGCGCTCAGCGACGCGACGCCGACGGCATCCTGGTCGCCCGGCGCCGAGCGCCGGTGGATCCGGTGCCCGAGCCGCCGCAGCTCACGCTCGGCCTCGTCGCGGAACCGCAGGGCCCCGTGGGCCTCCAGGTCGGCCGCGGCCTGCTTCAGCACCTCGATCGCCTCGGCCGGTCGTCCGGCGAGCGCCAGCGCACGCCCGGCGAGCGTGCGGGACAGGGCCGACTCGACCGGAGCGCCGGCCTCGGCCGCGAGCGCCGCCGAATCGAGCGCCCGCGCCGCCGCTCCCGTCGCGTCGCCCGCGTCCAGCGCGACGGCGGCCGCGGCGCGATGGGCCCACGCCGTGGCCATCGGAAGGCCCGTGGCCGTCGCCACGGCGTCGGCGCAGGCCGCGGCGCGCTCGGCTTCGCCTCGCCGGCCCAGCATCAGCAGGGAGGAGGTCAGCATGTCGAGATACTGGGCCCTCCACCCGCCCGGGATGAGGCTGAGGTCGTCTCCGCCCCCCGACGCGACGAACAGGGAGGCGGCTCCGGCCGCGTCGCCGGCTGCGAAAAGCCCATGGCCCGGCACACGCCGGCGTAGGTGAACACGAGGCTCGCGTCGAGGCCGCGCGTGAGCTCGATGCTCTCGTCGCCGGCCGTGGCCGCCAGGTCGACGTCCCCCGTCCTCGAGGCCATGTAGCAACGGTTCAGGAGATTCCATGCGAGCCCCTGCCTGTTCCCGGCGACGCGCGTCCCCTCGATCGCCGCATCCAGCAGCTCGGCCGCCTCTGCCAGCCGGCCGCGCGCCCCGAGCGCCGTCGAGAGCGAGGGGATGAGGATGGGCAGCAGCTCTCCCTGGCCGGTGGCGCGCGCGATGACCAGCGCACGGCTGGAATGGTCGATCGCGCGCTCGAAGCGGTCCAGGTAGACCTCGGCGCCGGCCAGAAAGGCGGCCGCGTCGAGCCGGGCGGCGAGCTCGGCGTCGGACATGGCGTCGACGATCGCCGCCGCCTCCTCGGCGTGAGCCGCCGCGTCCGCGGTGACCGCCGCGAACGCGCAGCACAGCGATGACGACCCCCGCGGCCGCCGCGATCAGCGCCCGGTCCTGGAGCGGCCGTGCGACCCCGAGCGCGCGCTCGCCCCACCGCTTGGCCTCGTCGTAGTCCTGCCGGAAGAAGCAGTTGAGCGCCAGGCTGATCTTGAGCTCGACCGTCTGATCCGAGACCGGCTCGCCGAGCGCGTCGAGAGCGCCCAGGAGGCGGGCGTGGGCCGCCTCGTGCCGGCCCAGGAGCTGCTCGACTCCGGCGCACGCGGCCGTCAGCCGCACCCGCACGAGGGTCGAGTCGCCGGGCAGCAGCTCGAGCGCCTCGAGGAGGGCCGCGTGTGCCTCCGCGAAGTGCCCGGTCGCGGCGTGCGATCCGGCGAGGGCGGCATGGAGCGCGATGCGGTCGCTCGGCGGGCGCGCTCTCCGGCGTGAGGCGCAGGGCTGCCGTGAACCAGCGACCGGCGCTCGCCGGAGCTCGCTGGGCGGTCTCCTCACCGGCCTCGCGCAGCACCGCGATCGCGGTCTCGTCGCCGAGGCGCCCCGCCTGCTCGACATGGTGCGCCCGGGCCGTGGCGGGCGCCCCGCGCGCGTGGAGCGCGGCTGCGCTGCGCTCGTGCGCGGCCAGGCGCCACGCGCCCGGCGTCGCCTCGTACACCGCCCGGCGCACGAGCGGATGCCGGAAGCGAAAGCGGCGGGGGACGTCGGTGGGGCGGACGATGTCGAGCCTGAGCAGCCCGTCGAGCGCCTCCAGCGCCCGATCCTCGGAGACGCCGGCCGTCGCCGCCGTCAGCTCCGGGTCGAAGGGGTCGCCCGCGACCGCCGCCCCCTCGAGGACCCGGCGCATGTCGTCCGACAGCAGGGCGAGCTCCTCGGCGAGCGCGGCGATCACCGCGCTCGGCACCGCGACACCTCCGAGCTGGACGTCGCCCGTGGTGGCCGAGGCCGCCTGGGTGCCGTTGCGCGGGCGGGCGAGCTGCTCGAGATAGAAGGGGTTGCCGCCGCTCTCCTCGTAGAGCGCATCCGCGACCGCGCCCCGGACGTCCTCACCGAGGAATGCGCGGGCGTCGGCCGCGCTCAGCGAGCCCAGCTCGAGCCGGATCAGCGATCCGCCCCGATCCGCCAGCTCCAACGCGGCCGCGAGACGCTCCGACACCTGGCGCGGGCGCAGCGAGATCACGATGAGCACCGCGCCGGCCGGGGGACGGCGCAGCAGCGCACCGACCAGCTCGATCGATCCCGAGTCGGCCCAGTGGAGGTCGTCGAGCATCAGCACGAGCGGGCGGGTGCGGGCCAGCTCCTCCAGCAGCTCGCGGATCGCGCGGTGCGTTCGATAGCGCTCGTCGCGAAGCACCGTTCCGCTGGAGGCGGCCGGGAGGCTGAGCGACGGGAGGACCTGGGCGAGCTCGGCGAGCACGTCGTCGCTGAGGGCGTCCAGGCTGTCCGGCTCGAGCCCCTCGACGTACTCGTCGAGCGCATCCACGAAGACCCAGAAGGGCAGGTCGCGCTCGAACTCGGCCGCGCGTCCGGAGAGGACCAGCTTCCCGCTCGCGTCGGCCCGCGCGGCGAGCTCGGCGAGGAGGCGGGTCTTCCCGATCCCGGGCTCTCCGACGAGCTCGATGATCGACGGCGTCCCGAGCTCCAGATCGTCCAGGGCGCGATCCAGGACACCGAGCTCCTCGGCGCGCCCCACGACCTGCTCAGCGGTACTGGCCACGATGTCCTCGGCGGGGACCATATCCGACCCCCGCCAGGCCGGGGTGCGCTGACCCCGGGCGCGCAAAGGCCCCGCCCTCGCCGAGGCGAGGACGGGGCCGACGCGGAGGTGCTAGGCCGTGACGCTGCCCTTCGGAAGCGTGACGGTCGTCTCCGGCTCCGGCTCGTGGTCGAGACGCGGAAGCCAGCTGAGCCAGCGGGGCAGGTACCAGTTCTTGTCGCCCAGCAGGGTCATCGACGCGGGCAGGAGCACCGCGCGGACGATGGTGGCGTCGATCAGGATCGCGGCGGCCAGGCCGATCCCCATCTCCTTGAAGTCGAGGATGGGAAGCATGGTGAAGACGCTGAACACGCCCACCATCACGAAGGCCGCGCCGGTCACCACGCCGGCGGTCGCGCGGATGCCGTGCTCGACCGCGTCACGGGTGTTCATGCCGCGGTCGAAGGCCTCGCGGACCCGGCTCAGGATGAACACGTGGTAGTCCATCGAGAGGCCGAAGAGGATCACGAAGAGGAACATCGGCAGCCACGGTGCGATGCCGCCGGTCGAGTTGAAGTCGAGCAGGTTCTCGCCCCAGCCCCACTGGAAGACCGCGACGAGGATGCCGTAGGCCGCAGCGACCGACAGCAGGTTGAGCACGATCGCCTTCAGAGCCACGACGATCGAGCGGAACGCGACCAGCAGGATCAGGAACGCGAGCAGCATCACGAACCCGAACACCAGCGGTGCCGAGTCCTTCATCATCGCGGTGAAGTCGTGCGACTGAGCGGTGCCGCCGGTGACGGCGTACTCGGCGCCGGGGACGGTGCCGATGGTGGCCGGCAGGATGTCGTTGCGCAGGGTGGCCAGAGCGTGATCCGACACCGAGTCGGCGCCGTCGCCCGCGAGCGGGACCTCGACGCGGTAGATCGAGCCGTCGGTGGTGCTGCGCTCGACGTCGATCGGGTTCTGCATCTCGCCGGAGGCGAGCGCGGTGGTCCTGAGGTTCGCGATGGCCGCATCGATGGCCTCGGGATCGTCAGAGGTGATCGCGACCGTGGCCGCGCTGGCGCTGCCCGGGAACGCGTCGTCCAGGGCGTGGAAGGTCTGGAGCTCGGGAAGGCTCCTGGGCATGGCGTCCAGGCCGCTCTCGGCCGTGTGCAGCTGCAGAGCGGGCAGGGCCAGCAGCACGAGCACCGCCGCGGAGGCGACCGTCGCGATGACGGGGTGCCTCAGGACGGGCCGCAGGATGGCGCCCCAGAGGCGGCCGCCCTCGGGGCCCTGACGCCGGCGCCGGCCGATGAACGGGATCCGGCCCTTCTCGACCCGGTCCCCGAGAACGGAGAGGACGGCCGGAAGCACCGTCAGCGAGCCGATCATGGAGACGAACACGACCATCATCGAGCCGATCGCGAACGACATGAAGGTCTTGTCGCCCGAGAAGAACATGCCGGCCATGGCGACCATGACCGTGAAGCCGGAGATCAGGATCGCGCGACCGGAGGTGGCCGCGGCCGCGGCGAGGGAGGCGCCCTTGGCGCGTCCGGCGTGGCGCTCTTCACGCTCGCGGCGCATGTAGAAGAGGGCGTAATCGACTCCGACCGCCAACCCGACCAGCAGGATGACCTCGGCGATCTGACCGTCCATCGGGACGAACTGGCTGGGCAGGCTGACCAGCCCCATCGTGGCCAGCACGGCGGTCAGCCCGACGAAGACCGGCACGAGCGCCCCGGTCAGCGAGCCGATGACCACCAGCAGGATGAGGATCGTGAGCGGGATCGCGATCAGGCCCGCGCGCTTCAGCTGCGAGCCGATGAGCCCCTGGAGGGCCTTCTCGGTCGAGACGCCGGCCGAGGCGACGTAGAAGTCGGGGTGGGCCTTCTGGATCTCGTCCACCCGGTTGACGATCGAGTCGATGTAGAGCGCCGCCTCGTCGTAGGTGCCCGCCGGGGTGTAGGAGACCAGGACCGCATGGCGGTCCGGCGCGATCTGGCCCTCGTGGTTCGGCGTGAGGGGGTTCTGGAGGTTCTCCACCTGCGAGAAGGAGGAGAGCGCGCCGAGGGTCTGGGCGATCGTGGCGCGGAACGCGGGGTCGTCGACCGTCTTGGTGTCCGACTGGATGAGAACGAACTCACCCTGACCGCTCTCGTCGAGGTCGAAGCCGGCGTCGATGATCTTGTTGGCGCGGGACGCCTCACCGACGGCCGCGTCCTTCTTGTCGATGGTCTGCATCGGCATCGTGATGCTCAGGGAGAAGGCGATGACCACGAACGCCAGCCACCCGAAGATGGCGGTCTTGCGATGCGCGGCGCTCCAGCGGCCCATGCGGGCGGCGAGGCCGGTCGCGTGACGGGTCAGGGGCGGGGCGGACTCTCCATGACTGCGCTGCTTGCGTCGGAACATGCTGTCCTCCAGATCGTGGGTGGTTGGGCCCGACGCCGGAGGGCGCCGAGCGGGTCGCTCAGGGGATCTCGACCGGGCTGACGGGCGTCGCCGTGGTGCGCGACGCGACGTAGAACGGCAGGAGCCCGAGCGCCTCCTCGGCGCTCATCGCATCGACGCTCCACCAGATCTCGTGCCCGCCGGACAAACACGAGGCGAACGTCGACTGGTGCCGGAGCGGGCTCGGGTGGCCTCGGAACGAGGCGAACACGACGCCGCACTCGTGCGGGCCGTGCTGGTGGTGGAGCAGGAAGCGGTTCATGCGGCCACACTCGTCGGCCGCGGCCCGCCCGGCATCGGGGCGGTGCCCTACTCCTGCGCCGCCCCTACCCTAAGTTGACCCTCGACGACCCTATCCGCGGGCTAGCAGGGGTAGGGTGGCACCTGCTCCGCCCGCACGATGTCGCCGGTCGAGCGGGGCCTGCCGTCGTCGTAGCGGATGATCAGGAGCGAGCGCCCGATCGGGACGTGGCAGGCCTCCGTGTAGGTCGTCGGACCCGCGAGCAGCGGGACGTCCTCGAACGTCTCGAGCGCCTTCGCGAGCTCCTCGCCGTCCGTCGTGCCGGCGATCTCGATGCCCTTCGCGACCGTCTCGACGAGGGAGTAGCCGAGGAGCGGATACGTGTTGACGGCCGCCGCCTCACCGGTCTCCTTCTCATACCTCGTGAAGAACCGGTTCACCTGGTCGCGTGGATCGTCGCCGTAGCTGGAGCCCACCGCGGCCGTCCACGCGTTCGACAGGTGCGGCGTGGCGTTGACCCAGAAGGTGCCGGAAAAGGCGGCGGAGAGCACCAGCGGCCCGTCGTATGCCGCGCGGATCTCCTTGATCGCGGGCGAGCCCCCCGGGTACGACGCGAGCAGCACGAAGTCGGGCGTCGGACCGCTGGCCAGCCGGCTGACCTGCGCGGCGATCGAGACGTCGGTCTGGAGGAACGTGTCCTCGCCGACGACCGACCCCCCGAGGCTCGTCCACCGCGTCTTGAACGCCTCGCAGACGACCTTCGTGTACTCGACCATGCGATCGCACAGGAAGTACGCCCGGCGCCACCCCATCGTCCGGTAGGCGTACTCGGCGTTGACGGCGCTCTCGGTCGGTGAGCCCGAGTACGTGTTGAAGGTGAGCGGGCCGATCGCCTGCCGGCCGATCCCCGGCGCCCCGGCGCAGGTGATCGCGAGAATGCCCTTGTCGTTCGCCGCCCGCGCCCCGGGGCCGCCGTAGTCCGCGTCGCAGATCGGGACGACGATCTGGGCACCCTTCTCGATCACCTCGAGAACGGCCGTCGCCGACAGGTTGAGGTCCGACTTGGCGTTGACGTGGATGATCTCGATCATGCGGCCGTTCACGCCGCCGGCCGCGTTGATGTCCTCCGCCGCGAGGTCCATGCCGTTGTTGATGGCCAGCTCGAACGGCGCGAGCGCGCCCGTCAGGCTGTTCGCCGTCCCGATCACGATCGGATCGCCGGGGCCGGCGGTCCCGGTGTCCGACGCCCCGTCGCCCCCGCAGCCGAACGCGAGCATGACGAGGCACGAGATGACCAGGAGCACCACGGGGCGACTCATCGGCCGACACTAGTTCATCTCGGGGAGGGGCCGGTCGGGGCCCGATGCGGCCAGGCGATCTCGCGACCGCCCGTCAGGCCCTCCGGCCGGAAGAGGAGGATCGCGAGCATGACGAGCGCGAGGCCGACGTCGCCGAGGCCCGGCTTCGCCGAGATCTCGGCGAAGCCGAGATCGAGCCCGCCCTCGATGCGTCGGAGGATCTCCGAGACGGCGGAGATGACGATCGTTCCGATCACCGCGCCCGCCAGGCTCCTCATGCCCCCGACGATCAGCATCGCCACCATCAGGAAGGTGATGTTGAGGAAGAAGGCATCGGGATTGAACGAGCCGATGAACATCCCGAACAGCGCCCCCGCGACCCCGACGAAGAACGCGGACAGCACGAACGCCATCGCGCGCTCGCGGCCGACCGCCACGCCGATGGAGCGCGCCGCCGCCTCCTCCTCCCGCGAGGCCCGCAGCCGCAGGCCGATCCGCGACCTCTGAAACGCCCACGCCGCGGCCATCGCGGCCAGGGCCCAGCCCAGCGCCCCCCAGATCGTCGTCGTCGTCGGTATCCCGGACACGCCCGCCGTGCCGTGCGTGACCTGCTCCCAGTTCCGCGCCACGATGTTCACGATGCCGAGGATGGCGAAGGTCGCCAGTCCCGCCGTGAGCCCGGAGAGACGAGCGAGCGGAACGGAGAGCACGAGCGCCACCGCGGCGGCCAACCCGCCGGCAGCGATCGTCGCCGGGAAGGGGTCGAGGTGCACGTCCGCGAGGAAGCCCGGGAGCTCCGGGAGGACGAACCTCTTCGTCTCGGGCGGGATGACGAGGATCGCGCCCGCGTAGGCGCCGATCGCCATGAACGCCGCGTGGCCGAACGAGAAGACGCCGGAGATGCCGGCGAAGGTGTACAGGCCGACGACGACGATCAGGTTGATCACCGCTCCGAGGACGATCCGGTCGAGTGAGCCCGGGCCGAGGGCGAATGTGACGAGCGCGACGGCGCCGGCCAGCGCCATGAGCGCGACGAGCGGCCAGACGCTTTCTGCGAGAAACGCCCCCAACGCGCGCCGGCCTGACTCGAGGCCGTCCCAGGCGACGGGCGATCGACGCGCGGGCCGCCGGCGGAGGTGCCGGAGCACATCCCGCAGGCCTGCTCGCCGCGGCTGCTCTCGCGCGAGCCCGGAGCGCGAGGGAAGGAGCCCCTGCGGCCGGACCACGAGGACGGCGAGCACGGCGGCGAAGACGAACGCGTCGCGATACGGCCGGAGATCGAGCGGGAGCGATGCCTGCAGGGCGACCGTCAGGGCACCGATCAGGAAGCCGCCGAGCACCGCGCCGGGCAGGCTGCCCATCCCGCCGACGATGGTGGCGATGAACGCGAACAGGACGATGCTGAGGCCGATGGTCGGCGACACGCTCCCGGTCTGAGCCGTGAGCAGGATCGCCGCGGCCGCGGCGAGCGATCCGGAGAGCGCGAAGGCCGCGGCGACGACCATGTTGGCTCGGATCCCGAGGGCCCGTGCCATGGGGAGATCCTCGGCCGCGGCCCGCATCTGGGTGCCGAGCGTCGTCCTCTGGAAGAAGAGGGTGACCGAGACGAGAAGCGACAGCGTCACGCCGATGATGACGAGGTCGAGCTTCTGGACCGTGACCTCGCCGAGCTCGAACGAGCTGCTGAGACCGGACGCGAAGTCGGTCGTCCGCGGAAGCGACCCCCAGGCGAGCCCCGCGATGCTCTGGAGGAGGAAGCTCAGCGCGAACGACGTGATCAACAGCGTGGCGGCACCGGCGTCCCTGACGGGGCGGAAGGCCACCCGCTCCATCACGAGGGCGAGCGCGACCACGATCACCAGCGTGACCGGGATCAGAGCCGCCACCGGCAGCGAGAGGAGCACCAGGGCGTACGCGCCGGCCGTGATCAGCTCGCCGTGGGCGAAGTTGATCAGCCGCATGATGCCGAAGATCACCGCGATGCCGAGGGCGAACAGGGCGTAGAGGCTTCCCAGCGACAGCGCATCGACCGCGTGCTGGATGACGAGATCGGTCGTCACGTCGGCGAGCGGCCCATCCGCCGCTCAGAAGCCCAGGTAGGCGGCGTCCAGCCCGCTCAACCCGGCGAGCTCGTCCCGCCGGCCGGAGAGGACCACTCGGCCCAGGCGGACGACGTAGGTCCGGTCCGCGAGCGCGACCGTTCGTCTCACGTCCTGCTCGACGAGCAGAACGGTGCCGCCGTCCCGCCTCACCTCGGCGACGATCTCGAACACCTGGTCGACGAGGAGGGGCGAAAGCCCGAGCGAGGGCTCGTCGAGCAGCAGAAGGCGAGGCTCGGCGACCAGCGCGCGGCCGATCGCGAGCTGCTGCTGCTCGCCACCGGACAGCGTTCCCGCCGGCAGCCGGTAGGTCTTCCGGAGCACCGGGAAACGGTCGAGCACCCGTGCCAGGGCGGCGTCGGTCCGTGCCCGGTCGCGATTCGCCGTCCTGCCGAGGGCCAGGTTCTCGGCCACGGTCAGCGTCGTGAAGATGTGCCGCCCCTCGAGCACGAGTGAGATGCCGCGCCTGGCGATCGCCTCCGTCTCCAGGCCGACGAGCGACTCACCGAGATACGTGACGGTGCCCGCGGCAGCCGGCACGAGCCCGACGATCGCCGCGAGCGTGCGTCGACTTGCCCGCGCCGTTCGGACCGACGAGGCCGACGATCTCGCCTTCCCCGACCTCGAGGCTGAGCTCGCGAACCGCGGGCGTCCGGCCGTACCGGACCGTCAGGTCACGGACGCTGAGCGTCCGGTCCCCCACTCCCGAGATATGCCTCTCGCACCGCCGGATCACTCCGGATCTGCGCCGGCGTGCCCAACGCGATCGTCTTGCCGTAGTCGAGCACCTGGATCTGCTCGGCGAGCCGCATGATGAGGCGCATGTCGTGCTCGATCACGAGCAGGCCGACCTCGAAGGCGTCCCTGATGGCCGCGAGCGCGGCGACGAGGTCGTCCGACTCGGCCTCGTCGAGGCCGGCGGCGGGCTCGTCGAGCAGGACGAAGTGGGGGCGAGCCGCGAGCGCGCGGGCGACCGCGAGGCGCTGCCGCTCGCCGTGAGGCAGCGCGGCGGCCGTCAGGCCGGCGCCGTGCTCGAGGCGCAGGCGAGCCAGGAGCTGCCGGCCGAGGCCGCGAGCCTGCCGCCCGGACGCTCCGTTCGAGACCGCGCCGGCCTCGACGTTCTCGAGGACCGTGAGACGTGAGAAGAGGCGGACGTCCTGAAAGGTCCGGACGAGACCGGCGCGCGCGATCTCGGACGGCTCCCAGGTCGTGATGTCCTCGCCGTTGAGCACGATGCGCCCGGCCGTCGCGCGCTGGAAGCCGGCGAGAACGTTGACGAGCGTCGTCTTGCCGGCGCCGTTCGGCCCGATGACGCCGAGGATCTCTCCCCGGCGGAGCGTGAGATCCACGCCATCGACGGCCTTGACCCCGCGGAGGTGAACCCGCACACCCCGCGCCTCCACCGACTCCGGCCCGAGGCTCAACGCGTTCGACGGCGACGGGGCGGCCCAGGTCACGCCGTCAGGCTCCCATTTCCCGGCCCTCGTGGCCAATCGTGCGGATCAGCAGGGTACGGCGTCGCGCCCGAAGCCGAGCTGAACCTCGGTGCCCTGCCCGTGACGGCTGACCCGCATCTGGTCGGCGAGCGCCCGCATCAGCAGGCGCCCGCGGCCCCCCGTGCTCGTCACCGGAGGCGCGAGCGGGTCGTCGAGCGGCGCCTCGCGGCCCGGGCATCCCGAGTCGAGCACCCGCACCCACGCGGTCTCGTCCGTGACGGTGAAGGTCACGTCGACGCCGGCCCCGGGGGCCGAGCCGTGCTCGAGCGCGTTCGCCAGGGCCTCGGTCGAGGCGATCAGGACGCGGCTCGATGCGTCGGCGCTCCAGCGCTCGCACGCCAGCGCCTCGGCCAGGTGCGAGCGCACCGCGCCGAGGGCGGCGAGGTCCGCCGGAACGTGTGCGCTCGCCGAGGTCATCGCAGCACCTCGCCGATCCCGAGGCACCCCGGACAGGACGTGGCGACGAGGACGTCCCCTTCGCCGTTCGCGGCCTCGACGGACTCCCAGATGCGCCGCTGACCCCAGCACATGGCGCAGGCGGTCCAGTGAAGCGCCGGGGCCTCGGGAATGGCGGTCAGGAGGGTGTGCGGACTGTCGGACATCTCAGTGACCTCCAATGGCGGTGCGCGAGGGCAGGAACTCCGCGCTTCTCCGGCCGGGGATCAGCGCCGGGTAGCGCACGAGGACGAGGGCGATGCCGAGGCCCGCCCCGGTGACCGCCATCCCGGCGGCCAGGTCGATGACGAAGTGGTTCGCCGTCACGACCGTGGAGAGGGAGACGAGCGGGCCCCAGGCCAGGCCCACGAGGCGCAGCGAGCGCCGGCTCGAGGCGGCGGCGACGGCCAGGCCGCACGCGAAGGCGAAGCCGCAGTGCAGGCTCGGGACGGCCGCGAAGGGGTTGTAGAAGAGCGTCGTGAAGTCGGACTCGAGGGCGATGCCGCTCTCGGCGCTCACCGAGTCGCCCATGCCGAGGCCGGCGAGACGCGGCGGAGCGGTGGGGAAGAGGGCGTAGATGGGCAGGGCCACCATCCAGCCGCCGATGAGGGTGGTGCGAAGGACGCGGTACACCGCCCAGGAGCGCCGGTAGACCCAGACGACCACCAGGGGGATCACGAGCGGCTGGGCCAGCAGGTAGACCCAGCTCAGCGCCGTCATCCAGATCGTGCCGTCGAACGCGCCCTGTGCGCCGGCCTCGACGTCGATGCCGAGAAAGGCCTCCGCGCCGAGGACGCGGTGCGCGTTGGCGACCGCCAGCGGCTCGGCGCCCGTGGCGACGGTCCGGCAGAGCTGGTAGACGAGGTAGGCCGCGGCGAAGATCAGCCCCTCGCGGGCCCAGCTGGGCGACGTCGGGAGCCGAACGGACCGCAGGTGAGGAAGCAGGCGACGGAACATGCGGCCAGCCTCGTGCGCCGCGGCCCGCGGGGCATCGGGGCGGTGCCCTACTCTCGCGCCCGCCCCACCCTAGGTTTCCGCCCTGACCACACCGAGGGTCGCGGCGCCCTCGGTGCGTCTGGGGACCGTCGGCTGCGACTCACCGCAGCCACCGGTGGAGCGTGGTGACGACAAGGGCGACCGTCACCGCCGTGGCGGCGAACAGGGCGACGCTGACCGCGTCGCCGACCTCAGCCGGGGGTACGAGGACCTGCCGGAGCAGGTTGAGCACCGCGAACGGAACCGCGTATGCCCACCACGGGGCCCATCTCGCCGGAGCACGGTGAGGGGCGTTGGAGACGTGTGCCATGGGGATCGACCTCCGTTTCAGTTGACCCGATTACCATACGATCGTATGGTAACACACGCCAGAATGCCCCGCCCCCCCACCACGTCCGCCGACGACCTCACCGACGCGCTCATACGCGTGGTCGTCGAGGGGGGCCTCGAGGCGGTCAGCATCCGCAGCGTCGCGCGCCGGGCCGGCGTCTCGATCGGCACGGTCCAGTACCACTTCGCCACCAAGGACGACCTGCTGCTGGCCGCCTACCGGCGCGCGATCGATCAGGTCGTCGCACGCGTCCGCGAGCTCCCCGACCCCACGGACCAGCCGGCCGCCTACGTCCGCGGCCTGCTGTACCAGCTCCTGCCCCTGGACGACCGGCGCGAGGCCGAGCTCCGCGTCGCGCTGGCGTTCACCGCGCGATCCGTGAACAGCCCCCGGCTCGCCGAGCTGTACGCCCACGGCTACCGGGCGCTCGTGGACGCGGTCGCCGACGGGCTCAGCCTCGCCGCCGAGCGCGGCGAGGCGTCCCCGGCCCTCGATCCACGGCGCGACGCCGTCCAGGCCGTCGCGCTCGCGGACGGGCTCGCCTGGCACGCGCTCTGCGCGCCGTCGGCGCTCGGCCTGGACGATGCGCGGGCCGCGCTCGAGGCGCACCTGTCCCGGCTCCTCCACGCCTGACCGCGCAGGCCCGCACCCCGAGATCCTCGCCAGGGGTCGGCCCTGCGGCCCAACATGCCGATGTGTGGGGAGACCGGCTTCCCGCGCGCTGGGCGTCGGGGGAGTCCACGAGCCCCCGCCTGGGCACGGGCGGTGTCTCGTCGGCGCTCACCGTCGCGCGGGGAGCCGGTCAGAGGTCCGGACTGCCCACCCGTCGCCATCGGCTGACTTGTTTTAGTCGCCTTTAGTAGACTAGACTGTCGGGAGCGCGCCGGTCTGAGGTTGCCCACGGTGGTCACGCCGCCGGGAGATCGACGAAGCGCACCGCGCCGGGGTTCATCCGCGCGGCTATCGAGGGGTCGATGGAATGACGCAGCGCACGATCTACAGGATCATCGCCACGCGTACGGGTGACTGGTGGGTGCTCGAGGCGCCCGAGGTTCCGGGGGCGTCCTCCCGGGCGCGACGGCTGGACCAGGCCGAGGGCGCCGCCCGCGAGGCGATCGCCCTGCTGCTCGACGTCCCTGCCGAGAGCGTCGGCGTGGCGGTCGAGCCCGAGCTCGAGGGGCCGTCGGGCGAGCTCCTCCACGTCGCCCGCCTCGCTCGCGAACGGGCCGAGCTCGCGCAGGAGGAGGCGCGCGCGACGACCATCGCGGCCGTTCAGACGTTCGCCGGCCAGGGGATGACGGTCCGGGACATCGGGCGCCTCATCGGCGTCTCGCACCAGCAGGCCGCGAAGCTCCTGGCTCGCGGCGGGCCCGCGGTCTCCGTGCCGCACACGGGATCGGCACGCGCATGACCGCGCCCGTGTGGAAGGGCGTCAAGACGATGGGCGAGCCCGAGCGGCGCGCCCGGTTCGCCGAGCGGATGCAGTCGGCGCGCGAGGAGATCGCCGCGGCCGAGGAGCGCACGGAGTCGGTCGGGCTCCCCGAGCACACGATCACCGTCGAGGCCCGGGCGGAGTGGGGCGACGACGATCACATGGTCGAGCTGCTCCACGCCATGGACGCGCGGTCGGACCTGTTCGGGCCGGCCGTGGGCGCCACCGTGCGCAAGTGCGTGATCGGCGTGACGGTCAGGGTCAAGGCCAAGAGCGAGAAGGTGGCCCAGGAGATGGTCACCGTGGCCCTGCTCGACGAGATGAAGGGGCTCGGCCTGGTCTGAGCGTCATCGGCCGCGCCGCCGGGCGAGCAGCCCGGCGGCGCGCCGACGCGCCCTCACCTGATGGTGACCGGCGTGCCCGATCTCATGCGCGACGCGAGCCAGCTGACGCCGGCGGTGGACAGGCGCACGCAGCCGTGGGACACGGCGGTCCCCAGAGTCCCGCCGATGTTGTTGATGCCGTGGATCGCGATCTGGCCGGGGCCGCCCTCGAACTCCTGGAACACGCCCGAGCGGGCGCTGAGGGCCAGGGCGAACGGGGCTCCCGACCGGCCGGCGGATAGCCCGACGTTCTCCTCGACGAAGTACTCGCCGCGGGAGGTGGGGGTGGAGGGGGCGCCGACGATCGCCGCGAAGCTGCGCATCTTCTTCCCGTCGCGGTAGACGGACACCGTGCGCGAGCCGACGCTGACGACGATGTGCCAGGGCGTGGTGGAGCGCATGGTCCTCGCCGCGCTGATCCAGCCGGTCCGCGGCGGGGTCGCGCCCCCGAGGGCGCGGCCCGGGAGCCGAACCTTGAACCAGAAGCGTCCCTGGTCGTCCTGCAGCTGCGCGAGCATCGGCAGCACGGTGCGCGCGCCGGTGAGCGGCCGCTTGGCGCTGACCTGCGCCACCTTCCTGCCGCCGGCCGACGGTTTGCCGCGAACGGTCTGAGCACCGAGCAGGGTGACGGTGTCCTGGCAGCGGCGCGACCGCGGCCGCCCGCGCCGCCTGGCCCCCGGCGGGCGCCAGCAGCAGGGACGCGGCGATCGCCGAGAGGGCGCAGGTAACGGTCATGCGAAGGGGCGGCCGACGGCCGCCCCTTCGGTCACGGCTGGCGGTCGTCATCAGCCGGTGAAGCCGCTGGTGCCGCGCGCCGGTCGCGACGGAGCGACCTGGTGCACCTCGGCGCAGGTCCTGAACCGCATCCTGAGCGTCGCCGGCGGGGTGGTGTCCTTGAAGGTGACGAGGGCCTTGATCGTGTGGATCCCGTCCCCGGCCGAGATCAGCGCCCCGAACGGCGCCTTGTTGCGGGTGGTGAGGAAGCGCCCGTCGAGTGAGAAGACGACCTTGCGGATGGCGAGGCCCCTGACGAAGGTCTGGAACGTCCTGCTCACGCAACGGCTGGTGCCGAACTGGGCGACCGATCGGGCCACCTTGCGCGGCGTGGTCGTGAAGAGAGCCGAGCCGTTCTGCTGCTCAGAGAGCGGCGTTCCGCCACCCGGCCCACCCGGCCCGGTCCCGCCGCCCGGGCCGGTCCCGCCGCCCGGCACCAGGACCGGCGTCGTTCCCGTCGCGCAGCGCGCGATGTTGATCGTGTCGTTGATCAACGTCACGGCACCGTTGCGGGCGAAGGCCCGCCCCTGGAGCGTGACCGCGTTGTTCATCGAGATCGACTGCATGGCCAGGATGTTCCCGGCGAAGGAGGTGGTCGTCCCGAGCGTCGCGGAGCTGCCGACCTGCCAGAAGACGTTGCACGGCTGTGCGCCGTTGATGAGGTTCACCTTGCTCGCCGACGCGGTGGTCAGCGAGGAACCGGCCTGGAAGACGAACACGGCGTTGGGGTTGCCCTGGGCGTCGAGCGTGAGGGCACCCGTCAGCCCCAGCGACGACGCGGACTTGTAGACGCCCGCGGTCAGCGTGAGGCCGCCGAGGTCGGCGGGGATCGCCAGCGCGGGAGTTCGCCCGGCGGCGTCGTCGTAGGCGGTCACGAGGTCGGTCTTCGCCTGGACGGCGACGGCGTCGGCCACGTGGATCGTCCCGTTCACCAGCCCGGGCGGAAAGCCGGGCACGGCGGTCCCCGGGGCCAGCCCGAGATCGCCGTTGATCACCGAGGGGCCGGTGTTCGTCACCGTGGAGCCCGCGAGGACCGCGAAGCTGTCGGCCGTTCCGAGGCCGACCGGCGGCTGTGCCCCGAGCGCGCCGCTCACGGGGAGCGCCAGCGCCGCCAGCAGGCCGGCGGCGACCAGTCCGCCGATCCAGGCGCGTCTCCGGTTCCTGCGTCGATCCCTTGGGCGGTCTTCGATGTCGCGGCGGCGGTGATGGGAGGTATGGGTGTTCACGCGCGATCCCCTTCCGGGATCCGGCTCAGGCTAGAGCCACTGTCATCGACCCCGTGGCGCGCGAACTTGATGCGGGGCGGTGGGCGCTCTGCCCGCGGCCGGCCCGTGGCGCGGCTCCTAGAGGTGGGCCGGATGGACCTCGAGCTCGGTGAGACCACCCAGGTCCACGCACGCGATCCCGCGGATCTGGACGAGCACCATCAGGACGGCCCCGCAGCTCCGGCAGCGGGCGACCGTTCCGGGAGCGCTGAGGTACACCACCATCTCGGCCACCGGCCCGGCCGCCCCGCACTGGCCGCAGACGCCCCGGGCCATCGTCATCTCGACGCCGAAGACCTGGAGGAGCAGACCGCCGATCGCGTTGCCGTCGAGCGCCCCCATCACCGCCCCCCCGTGACGCCGAAGCGCTCGGTCTTGACCCGCGGCGGCGGGTAGGCCAGCTCGACCAGGGTCTGCGCGACGAACTCCACGAAGCCGTTGGGTCCGCAGACGAAGGCGAGCGGATCGCGCGCGACCGGCCAGGCCAGCTCCCCGAGCAGGGCCGCGTCGATGCGCCCGGATCGTCCGCTCCAGCCGGGCGGCTGCGCCCGTGTCAGGGCGTGGACGACCTCGACGCCGGCGGCGGGCTCGTCGAGCTCGGCGCGATAGATCACGTCCTCCAGGGTGCGGGACGAGTAGACCAGGCGCACGGGCACCTCGGCCCCCGTCCGCCGACGGTGCCGGAGCATCGCCCGGAACGGCACGATCCCCGACCCGCCCGCCACCATCAGCAGCGGCGCGTCGTCGGCCGGTTCCCAGACGAAGTACGCGCCGATCGGCCCGCGCAGCTCGAAGGTGTCGCCGGGTCTCAGCTCCTCGGTGAGGTAGGGCGAGACCTCGCCGTCGTCGAGGCGCTCGACCGTGATGGCGACCGGCTCGCCGGGCGCCGATGCGATCGAGTAGCCGCGCTCCGCCTGGTACCCGTCCTCGGCGGTGAGCCTCACGTCGAGGTGCTGGCCGGCGCGGTGGCCCGGCCAGCCCGGCACGTCCAGCACCAGCGTCCGCACCCGCGGCGTCTCGTCGACGACGGCGGCCACGGTGGCGAGCTGCCAGCTCAATCGCCCGAGTACCGCTGCTCGCGCCACGGGTCGCCGTAGATGTGGTACCCGTACTGCTCCCAGAAGCCGGGCCCGTCGTGGTCGCGCAGCTGGAGGCCGCGGACCCACTTCGCGCTCTTCCAGAAGTAGAGGTGCGGGACGAGCAGGCGGGCCGGGCCGCCGTGCTCGGGCTCGAGCGGCTCCCCGTCGTAGCCGAACGCGACCCAGGCCTTCCCGCCCGTCACGTCCTCGATCGGCAGGTTCGTGGTGTACCCGCCGTCGCTGAAGGCGAGCACGTACCCCGCGTCGTGCGCGACCAGATCGAGCAGCGTGTCCACGCTCACGCCCTCCCAAGTGGTGTCGAGCTTCGACCAGCGGGTGACGCAGTGGATGTTGACCGTGACCGTCTCGGTCGGAAGCGCCGTGAGCTCCTTCCACGTCCAGCTCCGTCCCTCGTCGCCGTTGACGATGGAGAACGTCCACTGATCGAGCGGGGTGTGCGGCGTGGGCCCGGCCGAGAGCACCGGGAAGTCACGGGTCAGGTGCTGGCCGGGCGGGATGCGGGCCGCGTCGGCGCCCGGGTCACGCCGGCGGCCGTGGAAGCCGCGGGACACGAACGACATGCCGGTGCTCCTGTGGTTGACGTCGTCGCGGTGAGCTTACGCAGCGGGCTCAGGCGAGGGCCACCCCTCAGACGAGCTCCAGGATGGTCGCGTTCGCCATGCCGCCGCCCTCGCACATGGTCTGGAGCCCGTAGCGGGCGCCGCGCCGGCGCATCTCGTGCACGAGCGACGTCATCAGGCGTGCGCCCGTCCCCCCAGCGGATGGCCGAGCGCGATGGCGCCGCCGTTCACGTTCACGCGCCCCATGTCGGCCCCCAGCTCGCGCGCCCACGCCAGCGGCACCGAGGCGAACGCCTCGTTGACCTCGGCCAGCTCGATGTCGTCCAGCTCGAGGCCCGCCCGGTCGAGCACCTTGCGCGTGGCCGGGATGGGGCCGGACAGCATCTCGACCGGGTCGACCCCGGCCAGGGCGAAGGAGTGGAAACGGGCGATCGGCCGCAGCCCGAGCCGGGCCGCCGCGGACTCGGAGGCGATCAGGAGCGCCCCGGCGCCGTCGCTGATCTGGGAGGAGTTGCCGGCGGTGAGACGGCCGTCCTCGCGGAAGGCGGGCTTCAGGGCGGCCAGGGCCTCGAGGCTCGTGCCCGGGCGGATGCCCTCGTCGGCCGTGACCACCTCCTCACCGTCGTCGCGCCGCACGCGGATCGGCACGACCTCGTCCTGGAAGCGGCCCGCCGCCGTGGCCTCGGCGGCGCGGCGGTGGGACTCCAGCGCCAGCGCGTCGAGCTCTGGGCCGGGTGATCTCCCACTTCTCGGCGATGATCTCGCCCGAGAGCCCCTGGTCGATGAAGCCGTCCTCGCCCAGCCCGTAGCGCTCGCGGAAGCGGGAGCCGTACACGGCGTCGCGGTCCGGGATGTTCGACCACATGGGGACCCGCGTCATCGACTCCACGCCCGCGGCGATCACCAGGTCGTAGGCCCCGGCCATGACCCCCTGGGCGGCGAAGTGGGCGGCCTGCTGGGAGCTGCCGCACTGGCGGTCGATGGTGGTGGCCGGAACGGTCTCGGGGAACCCGGCCGCCAGCGCCGCGCTGCGGCCCACGTTGACGCCCTGCTCGCCCACCTGGTCGACGCACCCCACGATCACGTCGTCGACCTCGCCCGGGTCGACCCCCGCCCGGTCGACGAGCGCCTTCAGCACCTCCGCGAGCAGGTCGGCCGGGTGCCAGCCCGCCAGCATCCCGCCGCGGCGGCCCACCGGGGTCCGCGCCGCCTCCACGATCACCGCATCGCGCGTCATCGCCCGCTCCTCGTCCGGTCGCCCTGACGCGAAGCATGGCGCATGTGGGCATGCTTCAGCCTGAGGGGGCGACCGGGGGGAGCGATGTTCGCGCGAGTGGGGGTGCTGGGGGCCGGGCTGATGGGCAGCGAGATCGCCCAGGTGGTGGCGGCCGCCGGTATCGAGGTGGTGCTGCTCGACACGGACGCGGCCGCCCTCGATCGCGGCGTCGCCCACGTGCGCGCCATCGGCGAGCGCCGGGTCGCCCGCGGGCGCATGACGGCCGGCGAGGTCGAGGCGATGCTGAGCCTGGTGCGGGCCACGCGCGACGACGCCGACCTCGGCGCCTGCGACCTGGCGATCGAGGCCGTTCCCGAGATCCTCGAGGTGAAGCGCGAGGTCTTCCGCCGCCTCGACGCCGTCCTGCCGCCCGCGGCGCTGCTGGCCTCCAACACCTCCGGGCTCTCGATCAGCGCGCTCGCGGGCGAGACCTCGCGCCCCGAGCTGGTCCTCGGCCTGCACTTCTTCAACCCCGCCAGCGTCATGAGGCTGGTGGAGATCATCCAGGGGGAGCGGACCAGCGAGAGCACGGTCGCGGCCGGCGACGAGTTCGCGCGCGCCGTGGGCAAGACGCCGGTCCGCGTGCGCGAGTGCCCGGGCTTTCTCGTGAACCGCGTCCTGGTGCGCGCCATGTTCGAGGCCTACCGCGAGCAGGCGCGGGTGGGCGGCGAGCGCGCCGCGGCCGACCGGGCGGTGGTGGACGGGGGGCCGGCCCCGATGGGACCGTTCGCCCTCGGTGACCTGGTGGGACTCGACACGCTCGAGCACATCGGGGGCGACCTGCGCGCGGCCTATGGGGACCGGTTCGACGACGCCGGACAGACCGCCGAGCAGGTCGCCGCCGGCCGACTGGGCGCCAAGTCGGGAGCCGGCTTCTACGAGGGCGCCGCGCCCGAGGCGAGCGCGGACGACGCCGGCCGCGCCGTGGCGGCCGCCTACTACGGCGGGGCGGTCGACGAGGCCGAGCGCTCCCGCGCGGAGGGGATCGCCGCCGAGGCGGACATCGACCTCGCGATGCGGCTCGGGTGCGGTTGGAGCGAGGGCCCCCTGGAGTGGTCGCGAGCCCAGCGGGAGCCGGGCTGATCGGCCTCCGGAAACCTTGGACCGCCGTCTAGACTTCCTCGTCCGGATCGGCGACAAGGGGGAAGGGAAGACGATGGGGGCTTTCGAGGACGAGGTCGAGCAGCTGCGCGAGTGGATGGCGTCGGAGCGGTTCGCGGGCACGACCCGCGTGCACACCGCCCGGCAGGTCGCGGAGCAGAGGGGCACGGTGCCGCAGGACTACACCGTCGCCCGCGACGCGGCCGAGCAGTTCTACGACCGGCTGCGGGAGATGTTCGCGGAGGGCAAGTCGATCACCAGCTTCGGGCCGTACTCGCCCGGCCAGGCGGTGCAGATGAAGCGCGCCGGCATCGAGGGCATCTACCTCGGCGGCTGGGCCACCTCGGCGAAGGGCTCCACCACGGAGGACCCGGGTCCCGACCTCGCGAGCTACCCCCTGAGCCAGGTTCCCGACGAGGCCGCCGGCCTGGTGCGGGCGCTCCTCACGGCCGACAAGAACCAGGTCTTCGCGCGCGCCCGCATGAGCGAGGCGGAGCGTGAGGCCACCCCCGCGACCGACTTCCGGCCGTTCATCATCGCCGACGCCGACACCGGCCACGGCGGGGATGCCCACGTGCGCAACCTCGTCCGCCGGTTCGTCGAGGCGGGGGTCCCCGGGTACCACATCGAGGACCAGAAGCCCGGAGCCAAGAAGTGCGGTCACCAGGGCGGCAAGGTCCTCGTGCCGGAGGACGAGCAGATCAAGCGACTCTCGGCCGCCCGCTTCCAGCTCGACATCATGGGCGTCGGCGGAATCATCGTGGCCCGCACCGACGCCGAGGCGGCCAACCTCCTGGACGGAGCGGGGGACGAGCGCGACCAGCCCTTCATCCTCGGCGTCACCAACATCTCGGTGCCGTCCTACAAGTCCGCCTACCTCGCCGTCATCCGCCGCCTGAACGCGGCAGGCGTGGAGGACCTCAGGGGGCACCTCGTCTACGCCGTCTCCGACCGGGAGTACGCCGACGCGGACGCCTGGCTCGAGAAGGCCGGGGTGGCCGCCGCCATCGACGAGGCCGCCAACAACTACGCGGCGGGCGAGGGCGGCACGGCCGAGGACACGCTCGACCTCGTGGCCGACACCTTCCTGGCCGCCTGGCAGGCGGACGCCGGGCTGCTCACGCTCGGCGACGCGGTGGCCGAGCTGATCGCCTTCCGCGGCGACGAGGAGTCGGCGCCGGACATCACCGTGGAGGAGTGGCGCACGTTCGCCTCGCGCGCGTCCTGGTACGACATCCGGGCCAAGGCCAAGGAGCTGGGCGTCGACGTGATCTGGGACGCCGAGCTCGCCCAGACCCCCGAGGGCTACTACCAGATCCAGGGCGGAATCCCCTACGCCATCGCGAAGTCGCTGGCGGCCGCGCCGTTCGCCGACCTGCTGTGGATGGAGACCAAGACGGCGGACCTGGCGGACGCGAAGGAGTTCGCCGACGCGATCCACGCCGTCTTCCCCGACAAGATGCTGGCCTACAACCTCTCGCCGTCCTTCAACTGGGACACCACCGGCATGAGCGACGAGGAGATGCGCGAGTTCCCGGCCGAGCTCGGGAAGATGGGCTTCGTGTTCAACTTCATGACCTACGGCGGCCACCAGATCGACGGTCTCGCGGCGGAGGAGTTCACGACCGCCCTGCGGGAGGACGGCATGCTCGCGCTGGCGCGCCTGCAGCGGAAGTTCCGCCTGCTGGAGTCGCCGTACCGCACGCCCCAGACCCTCGTGGGCGGCCCCCGTGCCGACGCGGCCCTGATGTCGCTGTCGGGCCAGACGGCCACCACCAAGGCCATGGGCGAGGGCTCCACCCAGAGCCAGCACCTGGTGCAGACCGAGGTGCCGCCGAAGGTGCTGGCGGGCTGGCTCGCTCAGTGGGCCGAGCACAACGGCATCACCGGACCGCTCGGCGTGTCCCTTCGGCCCCACACGGCCGGCTCGGAGCTGCTCGAGCTGAGCGTGCTGGGCCCGGAGGGCGACAAGCTGGCCAACATCATCTTCAACACGATCCAGGACCGCCGGGGGCGCGTGATCCTCTCGGTGCGGGACCAGAACACCTTCGACACGAACCTGCGGCGCAAGCGGTTGATGACGCTGCTGCACCTGTTCCTGATCCACCGCTACAAGGCGGCGGCCATCCACTACCTCACGCCGACGCAGGACAATCAGCGCGCGGCCGAGAGCATGCGCAAGCGCGGCCTCTTCGAGAACACCTACGAGGAGGTCGGGGAGATCATCGTCGCCGACGTGGACCAGGCGGTCGTGAAGGCCCTGGTCAACGCCGAGAGCGCCGAGCGCGAGCGGCTGATCACCACGGCCTGACCAAGCGAGCGATCCGGGGCGCGCGGGCGCTCCGGATCGCACCCTCTCTAGGCGGGGGTCGCCGCCGGCTCGGCGATCGGCACGAAGTCCATCTCGGTCACGATCTCGATGGCCGCGGCCACGGACCGGGCGTTGGGGCAGTGGCGCGCATGGTGCGCCAGGGCGCGCTCGGCGGCCCCGCGCTTCGCCTCCGGCGCCCGCAGCCGGTAGGTCACGGTGATCTTTCGCAGTCGCAGGACCTTGTCGGGGTCGACCACCACCTCGCCCAGCGCGTCCGCGGTCAGGGCGTCGCCGGCGCTCGGGATGTCGCGCGCCCGGAGCGCCCCGCCGAAGGTGCCGATCAGGCAGCCCCCGACCGACGCGACGAGGTAGTCGAGGGTTCCCGAGGGATGGCCCTCCACCGCTTCGGGGGGGAAGCCGTAGTGCTCGCCCTGCCACCCGGGCGTCCCGAACGTGACCTCTTCTCCGCACATCCCGAGGGTTGCCTTGCGGATCGGGGGCTTCTCGCGTGTGAGGTGCACCCGCACCTCGTGGACCGTCTCCTCCGCCATGGACTCCTCCATACCCCGAATGCCGTCGGTTCAGGCTAGAGGACGGGGCGCGTCGAGGTCTCGTCCGCGTCTCGATCGGGAGGCACCACGAGCATGGCGACGGACGAGTGGAACCAGACGTACGCCCCCGTGGAGCCGAGCGCGAAGGTCGTCACGCGGCCCCGGCCGCGCGAGCCGAGCACCACCAGGTCGTGCCCCCCGCGGTCCACCTCGGCGACGATCGCCTCTCCCGGATGGCCGCGCGCCAGCCGGTGGGTCACGGGGATCTCCTGCGGGATGCGGTCGACGGCGGCCCGCAGCACGGCGGCGCTCTCGGCCTCGACCTCCTGCTCGAGGCGCCCGACGTCGACGGCCGCGGCCGCCGCGACGAACGGCGGCAGGGGCGGGATGGCGACGAGGATGGTCAGCCGGGCGTCGGAGGCCAGGGCGAGGTCGATCGCCTCGTCCAGGGCGCGCTGGGCCGAGGGCGATCCGTCCACTCCGACGAGCAGGTTGCGGAACGTCAGGAGATCCTTCCCGGATCCGCCCTGCGAGCGCGCTCCGCCAGGTCCCGCTCGTCCTGGGCGAGCCGGCGCTCGGCGGCCGCCCGCTCCCACTCCAGCATCGCCTCCCGGTCCCGCCCGGCCGCGGCCAGGTCGTCCGCGCGCAGCTCGTGGGCCAGGGCCCGGCGGTCGTGCTCGCCCGATCGCGCCTCGTGCTCGGCGACGTCCTCAGCCACTGACGGTCAGCCCCCCAGTCGCTCGAAGCGCCGCTGCTCCTCGGCCGTGCGCTCCGCCGCCGGGAGGCGGCTGAGACGGGCGTCGGAGATCGGCTCGCCGCTCTCCACGCTCAGGCCGTAGGTGCCCTCCGCCAGGCGGCGCTCCGCGCGCTCCACGGCGGCCAGGTCCGCGCGCAGCTCCTCGACGCGCCCGGAGTCGCGCTCGCGCTCCTGGAGATCGAAGGCGGCGTCGCCGTAGTCGGTGTCGTTGGCGAGGCTCTCAGGGGAGCCCGGCGCGAACTCGGCGCCCAGCCGCGCGAGCTGTCCCTCGATGCGGGCGCGCTCCGCCGCCAGCAACTCCGCCGCCTTGGCCGTGTCCATGAAGCACCCCTCCGCCGTGGTCGTGCGAAGGATGATGCCTGGCCCGGTGAGACCTCGCCGGGCGGCGGCGGTCAGTCGCGGAGTCGCACCACGCCGCTGCCGTGGCACGTCTGGCACGGGTGGGGCACCAGGCCCTCGCCGTTGGCGGCCTCGGAATGAATGTGCCCGGATCCCCAGCACATGGCGCAGAAGCCGGTCCCCGGGGCGATCAGGGGCATGGGCTCGACGGGCGTGAGCAGGTCAACCCTCCACTCGGGCCAGTTCTCATACCGCACTGGGATGCGCTCGGCACCCTGCAAGACGATCGCTGCCATCCTGCCCTCCTTGTTGCCCCTCCCAATCGGCGCTCCCTGCCGTGGATCAAGGATTGTGGCACATAGACTTGCGAAAGATCTTGCAAGTGTATGCCGCTAGTCCCGATCGACGAGCTTCATGAGGGACGGCGGATAGCGGTCGCCCACGGGCGCGAGGGCCGGATCGTCGAGGCGCGCCAGGTCCTCGTCGGCGAGGTGGAGGGCCGCCGCCGCCGCGTTCGCCTCGAGGTAGGTCCGCCGGCGCGTCCCCGGGATGGGAACCACGTCGGGGCCGCGGTTCAGCAGCCATGCGAGCGCGACCTGGGCCGGGCTCGCTCCGTTGCGGGCGGCCACCTCGGCCACGCGCTCGGCGATGGGCTGGTTCCCCGCCAGGTTGTCCCCCTGGAAGCGCGGCAGCGCCCTGCGCAGGTCGTTCTGCCCGAACTCGGTGTCCGCCCGGACCCCTCCGGCCAGGAAGCCGCGCCCGAGCGGGCTGAAGGCCACCAGCGCGATCCCGAGCTCGCGCAGGACGGGCAGCACCTCGGCCTCGGGGTCGCGGTTCCAGAGCGAGTACTCGGACTGGACGGCCGCGAGGGGATGCACCGCGTGGGCGCGCCGGATGGTGGACGGCGATGCCTCGGACAGGCCCACGTGGCGCACCGTCCCGGCGGCCACGAGGTCGGCCATGGCGCCGATCGACTCCTCCACCGGCACCCGCGGATCGACCCGGTGCAGGTAGTAGAGGTCCACGTGGTCGGTGCCGAGGCGTCGCAGCGAGTCCTCGATCGCGGTGCGGATGCGCTCGGGCCGCGCGTCCACCGAGAGCTCGGCGCCCGACCCGACGAGCCCTGTCTTCGTGGCGAGGAAGGCGCGCTCGCGCAGCCCCTGGAGCGCGCGGCCCACCAGCTCCTCGTTGTGCCCATCGCCGTAGACGTCTGCGGTGTCCAGCAGCGTGACCCCGATCTCGATCGCGCGCCGGATGGTGGCGATGGCCTCGCCTTCGTCTCCCTCGCCGTAGTAGCCCCCCGACATGGCCATCGTGCCGAGGCCGAGCGCGGACACCGCGGGTCCGTCGCGCCCGAGGCGGCGGGTGGGCAGGGTGGCCGGAGGCGCCATCGATCCAGACTTGCAGAGAGCGCCGCCGGCCCGCCCTCAGACCGGCGTCGGCTCCACGTGTGGGCCGGCGGGGAGCCTCGGCGCCAGGGGGAACACGACGCGAAAGGTGGCTCCGCGCCCCGGTGTCGAACCGGACCTCGGCGCGGCCCCCGTGCGCCGCGGCGATGGCGGAGACGATCGAGAGCCCCAGGCCGCTGCCCCCGCTCGCCCGCGCCCGGGAGGGGTCGGCGCGGAAGAAGCGCTCGAACACGCGCTCGGCGTGCCCCGGCGCCAGGCCCGGGCCGCTGTCCTCCACCTCGACGACCGCCTCGTCCCCCTCGGCGCGCACGCGCACCGCGACGGGCGCGCCCGGCGGGGTGTGGGCCCGCGCGTTGCTCAGCAGGTTGCCCACCACCTGGCGCAGGCGGGCGTCGTCGCCCTCCACCGCCACCGGGCCGTCCGCGGCGAGGTCGATCGGCCGGTCCGGCTCGACCACCCGGGCGTCGGTCACGAGGTCCCCCACCAGGGCGCCGAGGTCGATGCGCCGCCGCTCCAGCGGCCGGCCCTGGTCGAGCCGCGCCAGCAGCAGCAGGTCGTCGACCAGCACCCCCATGCGCTCGGCCTCCTCCTCGATGCGCCGCATGGCCGTCTCCAGATCGGCCGGGCGCTCCGCCGCGCCGCGCCGGAAGAGCTCCGCGTAGCCGCGCACCGAGGTCAGCGGGGTCTGGAGCTCGTGCGAGGCGTCGCCCACGAACTGGCGCAGCCGCCGCTCGGACTCGCGCCGCTCGGCGAAGGACTCCTCGATGCGGGTGAGCATGACGTTCAGCGTGCGCCCCAGGCGGCCGATCTCGGTGCGCGGGTTCTCGTCCTCCACGCGCTGGGAGAGGTCACCGGCCGCGATGGCGTCGGCGGTGGTGCCGATCCTCTCCAGGGGCCGCAGCCCCAGGCGCACCAGCCACCACGCCAGGGCTCCGAGCGCCGCGAGCGTCGCGGCGCCCACGGCCAGCTCGATCCACAGCAGGCGGCCGAGCGTGTCGTTGACGTCGGTCAGCGGGATCGCGATCAGCATGGAGCCGCCCGCCGTGAGCACGCCCGGGGGGATGCCCGGCTCCTCCCGCGGCGCACCGCCGGTCACGGCGAGCACCCGGTACTCGCCCGCGCCGGGGACGTCCACGTCGGAGTAGCCATCGGGGATGTCCGCGGGCACGTCCAGCTCCTGCGTCGAGGCGCTCCGCACCTGGAAGCCGCCCACCACCGAGCCGGCGGCGTCCCGGATCTCGACCACCGACCCGGCGGGGAGCGCCGAGGGCGGAAGGCGCCCACCGGGACCGGCGAGCTCGGGTCCGCCGGGATCGATGGCGAGGCGCAGGGCCGGCAGGCGGGCCTCCGCCAGCTGGTCGTCCACGCGGTCCACCAGGAAGCTGCGCAGGGCCTGGTGGGTGGCCCACCCGGCGCCCGAGAGCGCCACGGCCACCATCGCCAGCGTGATCACCAGCAGGCGCGCGCGCAGCGACACGGCCGCGGTTATCCCCGGCGCAGGCGCAGCGAGTAGCCGAACCCGCGGACCGTGTGGATCAGCGGCTCGCCCGAC
Organism: Miltoncostaeaceae bacterium; assembly: GCA_963721335.1. Classification (GTDB taxonomy): domain Bacteria; phylum Actinomycetota; class Thermoleophilia; order Miltoncostaeales; family Miltoncostaeaceae; genus CAVXDY01. The sequence goes on along the minus strand of CAVRIV010000008.1, from coordinate 1,424,191 downwards.
CGGTCGACCTTCTTGCGGAGGTAGCTGATGTAGGTCTCGACGATGTTGGAGTCGCCGCCGAAGTCGTAGCTCCAGACGTGGTCCAGGATCTGCGCCTTGCTGAGCACGCGGCCGGCGTTGACCAGCAGATAGCGCAGCAGGCTGAACTCGGTCGGGGTCAGCTCCACCAGCGCGCCGGCGCGTCGCACCTCACGGGTCTCCTCGTCGAGCTCGAGATCCTCGAAGACGAGGCGCCCGGTCATCTCCTCGCCGCGGGTGCGGCGCAGCACGGCCCGCACGCGGGCGATGAGCTCCTCCAGGCTGAACGGCTTGACCACGTAGTCGTCGGCCCCGATCGTGAGCCCCCGGATGCGGTCGTCGGCCTCGCGGCGGGCGGTGAGGAAGATGACCGGCAGGCGCGGCGACCCGCTCCCGGTGAGGCGCCGGTGCACCTCGAAGCCGTCGATGTCGGGCAGCATCACGTCCAGCAGCACGAGGTCCGGCCGGAACGACGACGCGGTGCCGAGGGCCTCGCGCCCGGTGCCGGCCGAGGCGGTGGTGAAGCCCTCGTAGCGCAGCGCCGTGCACAGGAGCTGGGTGATGCTCTCCTCGTCGTCCACCACGAGCACCCTGCGCGCCCGAGTCCATCGATCCGCTCCCTCGTCCGCGTGGCCCGACCCGAGGTTAGCCGCGAATCCTGAGAGTCAGCTGTGAAGGCGACAGCGTACGCCGGCCCTCTTAAGCGGGCCGGCGGGACGCCATCCACGCCCTGGCCGGGCGCGGATGCGGACGTCGGGCACCGCCTTCGGCGGGGTGGGCCCGCCGAAGGGCGACAAGCAGCGCTCCGCGAATCAATGTCCGTGAAAGACCACCGTCTTGGGGCCGTGGCGCAGGACGCGGTCGTCCAGGTGCCAGCGGACCGCCCGCAGCAGCACCGACCGCTCGAGGTCGGCGCCCAGGCGCTCGATGTCGGCGACCGAGGCGCGGTGGTCGATGCGCACCACGTCCTGCTCGATGATCGGCCCGCCGTCGAGCTCCTCCGTGACGTAGTGGGCGGTGGCCCCCACGATCTTCACCCCGCGCTCGTACGCCTGCTGGTAGGGCTTGGCGCCGACGAAGGCGGGCAGGAACGAGTGGTGGATGTTGATGAACGGAATCCCGGCCTCGGTCAGGAACCCGCCGGTCAGGATCTGCATGTAGCGGGCCAGCACGGCGAGCTCGCAGCGCCCGCGCAGCAGCTCCAGGATGCGGCTCTCGGACGCCTGGCGGTCGCCGGGCACGCTGGGCACGTGGTGGTACTCGACGCCCGCCGCCTCGACCACCTCGCGGTGGTCGGGGTGGTTCGAGATCACCATCGCGAGGTCCGCGTCCAGCTCGCCGCGCTGCCAGCGCCACAGGATCTCCATCAGGACATGCGGCTCGCGCGATGCCAGGATGGCGAAGGACGTGCGGTGCGCCGCGGCCACCAGGCGCCAGCTCATGTCGAATCGCGTCGCCACCGACGACTGGAAGTCGTCGTGGACGGCGTCCAGGTGCGCCTCCAGCCCCGGCATGTCGAAGGCCATCCGCATGAAGAGCCGGCCATCGTCGGCCGCGTGCTGGTCGGCCTCCACGATGTTGCCGTCCCGCTCGGCGAGGAACGCCGAGACGGCCGCGACGATGCCCGGCCCGTCGGGGCAGTCCACCAGCAGACGGCCGCGCTCGCTCATCCGCTCGCCGTCCCGGCCGACTGGACCGCCGTGGGACAGTCGCCCGCCGGGCCGGAGAGCTCGTCGAGCGCCTTGACGTAGACCTCCGAGAAGGTGGGGAAGGGCTGGATCACGTCGCGCAGCAGGTCGAGCGGAACCTCCGCCCGGATCGCGAGCGTCGCCTGGCCGAGCCACTCACCCGCGTCGGGGCCCACCGCGTGGGCGCCCACGAGCACCTCGCCATCGGACAGCAGCGTGAGGAAGCCCGGCCGCTCGAGGGGCTTCTCGTAGGTGAAGCTGCGCGGCACGTCGGCCAGGCGGCCGGTGCCGGCCATCGCGCCCTCGCTCATGCCGACGGCCGCGATCTGGGGGTCGGTGAAGACCACCCGCGGCACGGCCCGGTAGTCCGCCCGCGCCTCACCGCCGAGCATGTCCACCGCGGCCACGCGGCCCTGGTACTTGCCGACGTGGGTGAACATCATGATGCCGGTCGCGTCCCCGATCGCCCAGACGCCGTCGGTGACCCGCATGCGCTCGTCCACGGGTACGCCCCCAGGGTGCGGCGCGTCCCGCGGGTTGGGCGCGATCCCGACGGCCTCGAGCCCGATGCCCTCGCTACGGGGAGCGCGCCCGGTGGCGATCAGGAGGCGGTCGCCGCGCACCTCGTCGCCGTTCCCGAAGGTCAGGACGTAGTCGCCGTCCTCCATCCGGGCGCCGGTCGCGTGCTCGCCGAGGCGCAGGTGGATGCCCTCCGCCGTCAGGGCCTCGCCGAGCGCCTCGCCCAGGGCGGCGGCCTCGCGGGCGAGCAGGCGCGGACCGCCCTCGACCAGGGTGACCTCGCCCCCGAATCGCGAGACCGCCTGCGCCATCTCGACGCCGACCGCCCCACCACCGAGCACGAGCAGGTGGCGCGGAATCTCGGTCATCATCGTGATCTCGCGGTTCGTCCAGAGTCCGGGCAGCTCGCGCAGCCCCGGGACGGGCGGGATGATCGGAGCCGACCCGGTGCACACGACGATCCGCTCGGTGCGGTGGACGCGCCCGTCCACCTCCACCAGCCCGGGCCCCGCGATGCGCCCGGTCCCGCGGATCAGGTCGATGCCCTTCTGGTCGAGCCAGCTCGACCTGACCGGAGTCGTCCCAGCCCGCGGTGATCCAGTCGCGGAAGGACAGCGCCGCGGCCACGTCGAGCGCGCCGGTCACGGCCTCGCGGGTCCCCGGCACGCGCCGGGCCGCCGCGAGCGCCTCGCCGGGCCGCAGGAGGGTCTTCGTGGGCATGCAGGCCCAGTAGGAGCACTCGCCGGCCACCAGCTCGCGCTCGACGATGGCGACCCGCATCCCGCCGTCGGCCAGGACTCCGGCGCAGACCTCGCCGGCCGGTCCGGCCCCGATCAGGATCGCGTCGTGGTCACTGGCCATCGGCCCTCCTCGTCAGGGGTTCGCTGCGCCGTCCATCATGGCGTCCGCTGCGCGGCCAGGGCGTCGGATCGCGGTTGAACACGTCAGGGGCGCCGGATGACGATCTCGCCGACGGAGGTGCGGGCGCGCACCTCGACGGTCCGGCCGACGGCTCGGGTGCCTCGGCGGCATCCAGGGAGTTGCGCAGGCGCGGCGCGTTGACCGATGCGGCGATCGCCCTGCGGACGCCGACCTCCGGTCGCCGGCTCACGGCGCACCGAGAGCGTCGCGGCGCCCGCGGAGGAAGGCCAGGGCGGCCGCCCGCTGGTCGTCCGCGCCGGCGAAGCCCGAGAGCGGCAGGATCGCGCCCGGGAAGCTCTCGGCGTTCCAGAGCTCACCGGGCGCCACGGCACCCGGGTCGGGCGGCAGCACGTAGAGGTAGGGCTCGGCCACCGCGCCGTCCCCGGGCGAGGCGCCGAAGATGGCCCGCCCGGCGCGGCCCACCACGCCGTCGACGGCCGCGTCGAAGTGCTCGGGCCAGATCTGGACCCGGCTGGTGTCGGTCAGGGCCGGGTCGGCGCGCAACTCCTCGAGCACGGAATGGGCGAAGCCGAACCAGTCGGCCAGCAGCGCCGCCGACGCCGGGTCGATCGCCAGCGCAGCGTCCGGATCTCCCGCCGGCGGCACGTCGAACCCCTCGGCCGAGGCGATGTCCGGAGGCCCGCCGAGCACGAGCGCCGCCGCCTGGGCCAGCGTGGCGGGCGCGGCGTCCTCCGCCGTGGCGCCCCGCTGGCGCACGAGCACCCCGTCCTGCAGCCGAACCTGCTCGTCGCGGCCGAAGAAGGGTGTTCCCAGGCCGCCGAGCGTCCAGCGCAGGCCGATCTTGCCGTTGGCCCGGCGGCGCGCCGGGGAGATCACGTACGCCGCCAGGCGGTGCACCGCGAGCCGTGTCTCGGCGAAGGAGGGGCCCGGCGCGACGAGCCGCCGGTGCGGGCCGAGCCAGCGCTCCCGGGCCCAGTCGGCGCGCTCGGGGTGCTCGGCGACCCAGTCGGCCCACGTCAGGCCGGCCCCGGGGATCGGGCTCACGACCGGGACTCCGGGCGGCACGGGCGCCGCGACCGGGTCGTCGGCGAGCCACTCGTCGTCCGCCGCCGGGGGCGAGGGCTCGAGGACACGGGCCGCCAGCCCGCCGCCGACGAGCGCCTGCGCCTCCCCCCGTGGGTCGCGCGCGTTCACCTCGGGGGCAGCCTAGCCCGGGGAGACCACCGCCGAGAGCTCGGGGCTGAGCGCCTCCGATGGTCGCGCCTGGACGGCGGGCACGAGGTGCGCCCCGCGCCGGCCGGCCTCGCGCGACGGGCGCAGCAGCAGGTTGAAGTCGCCGAACTCGTGCCAGCGGTGTCCCAGCGCGTGAGCGGCGGCGTAGCTGCGGTCCAGGGCGCCCGGCGCCCGCCACGGCCTGGAGCAGTTGCAGGTGCGAGGCCTCGGGCTCGTGCCAGCCGGTGAGGATCCCGTTCGACCGTGCTCACCCCGCGCGCCGGCGACACCACCAGCTCGGTCCATCCGTGCCCCGGCCGCGCCCGGCCCGACCGGGCATCGGTCTCCAGCGCCCGAACGACCGTCGTGCCGACGGCGATCACCCGCCCTCCGCGGGCACGCGTGGCGTTGACGCGCCGGGCCGTCGCCGCCGGGACCCAGTAGCGCTCGGGGGAGGGGAGCTCGCCGGCCTCGGGCGAGGAGACCCCGGCGTGCAGCACGATCGGCGCCAGCCCGACGCCGGCGGCGACCAGCTCGGCCACCAGCCGGTGGGTGAAGCCGCGCCCGGCGCTCGGCATCTCGGCGCTGCCCGGCATCGTCGCGAAGATCGTCTGGTAGTCCTCGATCGGCCAGCGCTCGGCGGCGCACCCGTAGCGGATGGGGCGGCCGTGGGCGGCCAGGTGGCGGTGGACGCCCCCCGGCAGGGCGAGACGGGCGCGCCACAGGCGCACCCCACCGCCCGGCCGGCGAGCCGCTGCCGCGCGGAGCTCCACCGCGCCCCCTCCGGGGAGCGCGAGGAGCCGCTCGGCCGGCTCGACGCCGTACGGAACGCTGCCCATCCGGCACCGCCGCCGCAGCTCCACCAGCCATTCCCCGTCGGGAAGCGGGGTGGACAGGTGCACCAGGAGCCCGCCGGGCGCCTCCAGGGCGGCGGGAAGGGTGGCGGAGAGGTTCACCACCAGCAGATCCCCCGCGCGCAGGTGGCGCGTCAGCCCGCGCATGGTGTCGTCGCTCACGACGGGGCCGTCGTCGGCCACCAGCAGCCGCGCCGCATCGCGCGGCAGGCCGCGCCGCTCGATCGGCGTGGAGTCCCCTCGAACGCCGGCGTCGGATCGCCTCCTGGGGGGTCTCGCCGCGGCGGCGCCCCCCGGCGCCCGTGGCTCCTTGCCGCTCTCAACCGACGCCGGCTGGGGGACCGGCGTCACGACGCGACGGCCTCGGAGGCGAGCTCGTAGCGGCCGCTGGGCGCCCCGTCCTCCAGCAGGCGCACCAGCGCCGGCACCCGCTCCGTCGGGCAGGGGCCGGTCGCCGATGTCCTCGCCGGGGAAGGCCTCCTGGTGCATCTGCGTGCGCATGTCGCCGGGGTCGACCACGAGCACCGACAGCTCCGGGTGCTCCATGCCGAGGACGCCGAAGATCAGCTCCAGCGCGGCCTTCGAGGCCCCGTAGCCGGCCCAGCCGGCGTAGTGCTCGCGCCCCGCGTCGGAGGTGACGGCCACGATCCTCGCCGCCGGGCGCAGGACGGGCAGCAGGCTCTGCACCAGCCCGACCGGCGCGATGGCGTTCACCTCCATCACCCGCCGCAGCTCGTCGAGCGGGTACCGGTCGAGCGACGGCCGCGGGCTCGGACCGAGCGTGCTCGCGTTCAGGACCAGGGCGTCGAGACCCCCGATGCCGCCCGCCGCCCGCCGCAGCTCGTCGCGGTGCCGGGGGTCGGTCACGTCGCCGGCGCGCGCCTCCAGCGTGCCGCCGCGGTCGATCTCGCGCCGCGCCGCGTCGAGGTCGCCGGCGCCGCGCGCGTCGATCACCAGGCCCCAGCCCCTCTCGGCCAGCGCGGCCGCGAGCGCGCGGCCGAGGCCCCGCGAGGCGCCGGTGATGAGTGCGTTCGGCATCGTCCACCTCCGTCGGATCGTCTCCGACGACGGTAGGACGGCCCCCGCGCCGCCGCATCGGGCGGCGGGCCCATCTTCGGATGGGACCCGGTCCTACTCGGCCCTACGCCGCGTCCTCGCCGATCAGCCCCGCCCGGGCGGCCACCAGCGCGGCCTGGGTACGGCCGGCCACGCCCAGCTTGCGCAGCACGCTCCCCACGTGGTGCTTCGTGGTCTTCTCGGAGATCACCAGACGCCGCGAGATCTGGCGGTTGGTGAGGCCGGCGCCCACCAGGGCGAGCACCTCGCGCTCCCGCGGCGTGAGGGAGTCGAGCGGCGACGGCGCTCCGGCGGCCGCGGAGATGACCGCCTGGGCCACCTTGGGGTCGAGCACCGCCTCGCCGCGCGCGACGGCGAGGATCGCGGTCACGAGCTCGGACGGGCCGGCCTCCTTCATCAGGTAGCCCCGCGCCCCGGCGCGCAGGGCGCCGATGACGCGCTCCTCCGATCCGAAGCTGGTGAGGACGAGCACCGCCAGGCCGGGATCGCGGGCCCGCAGCCGCGCGATGGCGGCGACCCCGTCGATGCCCGGCAGCTCGAGGTCCATCAGCACCACGTCCGGCCGGGCGGCGGGGACGGCCTCCACGGCGGCCTCGCCATCGGCCGCCTCCCCGGCGTGCTCCAGCTCGGGGTAGGTGTCGATGAACGCGCGCAGCCCCTCGCGCACGGCGGGGTGGTCGTCGACCACGAACACCCGCACCGGGTCACTCACCCGGCACCCACAGCAGCACCCGCGCGCCCTCTCCGGGGGACGACTCCACGCGAAGCTCGCCGCCGAGGGCCGCCGCGCGCTGGCGCATGGCGTTCAGGCCCATCCGCCGCGCCCGCGCCCGCGCGTCCTCGGGGTCGAAGCCCACGCCGTCGTCGGCGACCTCCGCGCGCAGCCCCCCGTCCTCGCCGCGCATGGTCAGCCGCACGCGCCGGGCGTGGGCGTGGCGCACCGCGTTCACCAGGGCCTCCTGCAGGATCAGGAACACCTCACGGTCGCGCTCTGGCGCGGGCTCCGGCTCGTCGGTCAGATCCACCTCGACATCCGCCTCGCCGAGGCGGTCGAGCGCTCCCGCGAGGCTCCGCAGCGCCCGCGGCAGGCCCTCGTCGTCGATCGCGGGGGGGCGCAGCCCCTCCACCACGGCGCCCAGCTCGGCCCGGGCGTCGCGCGCGATGTCGGCGATGCTCGCGAGGTGCACGTCGGCCCGGCCGGGGGCCCCCGCCAGGTCCCGCCGGGCGGCCTCGGCGCGCAGGCCGATCGAGAACAGCGACTGCGAGAGGGCGTCGTGCAGGTCGCGCGCGATGCGAGCCCGCTCGGCGGAGAGCACCAGCAGGCGCCCGTCCTCGGCCTCGCGCAGGGAGCGCACGAGGGGAGCCGCCCGATCGGCCAGCCCCACGATGGCGGCCTCGTCCTCCGCGCCGAACGGCGGGCCGCCGGCCTCGTTGGCGACGTAGACGGCTCCCAGCACCGCGCCGCCCACCCGCAGCGGCGCGCCCAGCAGGGCGGTCATGGCCGGGTGCGCGCGCGGCCACCACCCGCTCGCGCGCGGGTCGGCGCGGATGTCCGCCACGCGCAGCGGCGCCCCGTCGGCGAGCACCGCGCCGAGCAGGCCGTGCACGCGCGGCAGGGGCCCGATGGCGTCGATCTGCGCGTCGGTGAGGCCGGCCGTGACGAAGGCCGAGAACTCCTCGGGATCGGGCCCCGCGAGCCCCACGGCCCCGAACCGCGCGCCCGTGATGCGGCGGGCGCCCTCGGCGAGGGCCGCGAGCGAGGGCTCCAGCGAGAAGAGGCTCGCGGCGTCGAGCACGGCCCGGTCCGCGGCGTCCATCGTGCCGCCGTCGTCGTCGCCGGGTGGTCGTGGGGGTCCCATTCGCGTGCCGCCACGGTACCGCCGCGCGGGGCCGGGCGGCCTCCCCATCCCGTAGGCTTGGAGCCATGATGAAGGTGGTGATCGCCGGGGGCGGGATGGTCGGGATGACCTTCGCTCGCCTGCTCCGGCTGCGGGGGTTCGAGCCCGTCGTCATCGAGCGGATGCCCGCGGGCCACTACGTCCCCCGGGGCTACATGCTGGGCTTCCAGGGCTACGAGCCGCTGGAGGAGGTGGGGGTCTACGACGAGGTCCGCCGAGCCGGCCGGCCGATCGCCCCTCGCCCCAACCAGCCGCCGGTGGCCGTGGCGGTGCGGTTCGGCGCGCTCATCGAGGCGCTCGAGCGCGATCTGCCGATCGTGAACGAGCACACCGTCGTCGAGCTGCTGCGCGAGCCGGACGGCCGCGTCGTGGGCGTCGTCGCCGAGGGCCCCGACGGGCCCACCACCTTCGAGGCGGACCTCGTCGTGGCCTGCGACGGCATGCGGTCGCCGACGCGCGAGATGGCGGGCCTCGAGGCCGACTACGCGGCGCTGCCCGAGGCGGCCCTCGGCTTCATGAGCCCCTCGGTCGCCGACACGTCGTTCGCGATGGCCTACCAGTCCGACGGCGGGCACATCGGGATGCTCTCCTGGCACGAGGGGTCCGCCGGCTGGCGAAGCATGGACCGCGTGGGCGCCGAGGCGGCGCTCGCCCCGGGCGTCGAGGCGATCAAGGAGATGTGGGTACGGCTCCTCCCCGAGTCGGCCTCGGCCGTCGAGGGCGTCACCTCGATCGAGCAGATCCGCTACTCCGAGCCCCAGCTCCTGGCGTGCCCGCGGTGGTGGACGCCGGGCGTGGTCATCATCGGCGACGCAGCGCACTTCTTCGGCCCCGAGACCGGCGTCAGCTCGGGCATCGGGCTCGGGGACGCGCACGCGCTCGCGGAGGCCATCGCCCAGAACCCCGACGACCCGGACGCCGCCTGCACCAGCTACGAGGTGTGGCGCGCTCCGGCCGTGCGGCCCTACGAGGCCAACGACCCGGGACGCCAGCGGATCATGGTGGCCGGCCAGGTCCACGCGCGACCCGAGGAGCGCTGGCCGCCCCCGGAGGAGTGAGCGAGCGCGAGGGACTTCTCCTCGCCGCCGCCCGGGCCGGGTCGCGGGCCGAGATCGCCGAGATCCGCCCCGCCATCGACGCCCTGCTGGCCGAGGAGCCCGACGACGAGGACCTGGCGGCGGCACGGGACCGGCTCGACGCCCTGCGGGACGCCCTCGAGGCCATCGGCCTCGACGAGCTGCCGCCCTCGACCGGGGCCCGCTAGACGACCGGAAGCGGTCGCCGAGCGAGCGCCGGCAGGGCCTGCGCGGTCACCCACACCGGCGTGATCGCCAGCCCGCGGCGATAGGCGAACGACCCGTCGGGGCGCTGGAGGCGCCGCAGGGCCGTCAGCGCCGCCCCGGGATCGCGGCCGGCGGCGACGAGGGCCTGGGCCACCCAGGCGGTGGACTGAGCGTCGGGCGGGGAGCCCAGGGTGAGGCCGTAGCCGCCGGAGTGACGGAAGCGGGCGAGCGCCGCCACGCCGCGACGCACCGGGCGCGAGCCCGGCCCGCTCCCCGTGGCCACCAGCGCCTCGATCGCGGCGGCCGTGATGTTCGAGTCGGGCAGCCCGCCCAGACCCCACGCGCCGCCGCGCTGCTGGCCACGCACGATGGCCCGCCGCACCGAGGTCGGCACGGGGGCGCCGGCCGCCCGCAGGGCGAGCGCGCCGAAGGCCGTCGCGTTGACGGTCGGCGGGATGCTGCCGTCGCGCCGGATCTGGTTGCGCACCCGCGCGACGAGGTTGACCCCGCCGTCGCGGCGCGGGTCCCCGCCGGCCGCCACCAGGCCCAGGATCGTCCGCTGGGCGTCCGTGGGCACGCGCGCCGACCGCGCGGACCGCGCCAGGCAGAGGCGGGCGCCCGCGGGGACCGGGGCGCGCACGGCGCGCAGGCCGATGGCGACCCAGGCGGTGAGCTCCGGCGAGGGCTCCCCTCCGGGCTCGGCGTAGCAGCCGCCGGCCGCCTGCCGGCCGGCGAGGTAGCTCACCGCGGCCTGGGTGGGTCCCGCGCTCGCCGGCACGGCGAGCGGCCCGGCGAGCGCGGTGACGGCCAGAGCCGTGAGGGCGATGGCCCTCACGCGGGTTCCTCGCGCTCGGGGCCGGGCGCCCAGTGCCCCTCCAATCGCACGGCGTACCGGTCGAGCAGGCGGATCGAGGCCGGGCCGATCACGGCCAGGACGAGGGCGGTGGCGACGGCGTGGGTGATGTCGAACGGCAGGGCCGCCGACTGGGTCACGACGAAGGCCTGCAGGCTCAGCTCCGGCCCGAAGGTCGCGAGCTGCCAGACGTTCATGCACGCGCCGAACGCGAGCGCCGCGATGGCGCCCGCGGCGACGAGCGCCGTGCGGTTCCGCAGCACGGGGCCGAGGAGCCCGCCCGCCACGCCGATGAGCCCCCAGAGCAGCATCTGCCAGGGCGTCCACGGGCCCTGCCCCAGAAAGGCGTTCGACAGGAGGGCCGTCGACGCCCCCACGGCCGCGCCGCTCGCCGGGCCGAGGCAGATCCCCGCCAGCAGGCAGACGGCGGTGACGGGCTTGGCCGAGGGGATCGGCACCAGGACCCGCCCGGCGGTGGCGAGGGCCGCGAGGGTCGCGGCGAGCGCCAGGGCGCGCGGGTCGAAGCGCCGGCGCTCGAACGCGAAGAGCCCCGCCGCCAGGAGGGCCAGGCCGGACAGCGCCAGGGTGCTCGCCGCGCTCACGCCACGGCTCCGGCCTCGGCGACGCCCGGGACGCGCTCGGGATGGGCGCGCCCGTCGCGCAGCGTCACCGTCCGATCGCAGGCGGCGGCGGCGAAGGCGCGGTCGTGTGTCGCCACGAGGGCCGCCGCCCCGCCGGCGACCCGCGCGCGCACGATCGCGGCGAGCTGAGCCCTCCGGCCGGGATCCATGCCCCGGGTGGGCTCGTCCAGCAGCAGCACGAGGGGGTCCGCGGCGAGGGCGGCGGCCAGGGCCACCCGCTCCCGCTCGCCCACCGACAGGTCGCGCGGGTGCCGCGGGCCCGCGTCCGGCAGGCCGAGCTCCGCCAGCAGGCCGGCGCCGCGGGCCCGCGCGCGCTCGTGGGGCACCCCGAGCGTCGTGAGGCCGAGGCCGGCCTCGTCGTCGGCCCGCTCGCACAGCAGGTGCCGCCCGGGATCCTGGGGGAGCAGGGAGAGCGCGGGGAACCGCCGCTCGGGAGGGATCCCCGTGACGTCGCGGCCGGCGAGCACGATGCGCCCGGCGGCGGGACGGTCGAGCCCGGCCAGCAGCGCGCATCAGGGTCGTCTTGCCGGAGCCGTTGGGGCCCACCAGCGCCACGGCCTCGCCGCGCCGCACGTCGAGGTCGGCGCCGGCCAGCACCGCCCGCCCGCCGCGCTCGGCCACGAGGCCCGTGGCCGAAAGGGCCACGGCGCCCGGCTCGCCGGGCACGGCGCCCCTCGCCGGGGCGTCGTCCGGGTGACCGGGTGCGATCCGCCCCGCCGCCACGCTCAGCACGCGGTCGGCGATCGGGGCGATGCGGTCGATGCGGTGCTCGGAGACGATCACCGCGGCGCCGCCGTCGGCGACGGCCCGGAGGATCGACGCGAGGCGGTCGGCACCCTCGTCGTCGAGCTGGCTGGTGGGCTCGTCGAGCAGCAGCAGCGCGGGTCCCGGGGCCAGCACCGCGGCGAGGGCGGCCCGCTGACGCTCGCCGGACGACAGCTCCTCCAGGCGGCGGCCGGCCAGGTGGGCCGCGCCCACCTCCGCCAGAGCGGCCTCGGCCCGCGCGAGGATGCTCGCGGCCTCGAAGCCCCGCGTCTGGAGCGAGAAGGCGACGTCGCGAACCACCTGCGAGAAGATCCCCTGCGTCTCGGGCTCCTGGAACATGACGCCGATGCGGCCCGCGATCTCCGCGGGGCGGGCGCGGGCCAGGTCGAGTCCGGCGGCCCGTCCTGCGCCCGTCACGACCCCGCCGTGGAAGTGGGGGACGAGACCTCCGAGCACGCGCAGGATGGTCGACTTGCCGCCGCCCGAGGGCCCGGCCAGCAGGACGACCTCGCCCGGCGCCACCGACAGGTCCACGCCGTCCAGGGTGGGCGCGCCCGCCCCCGGGTACGAGTAGCGCACGCCCCTCAGCTCGGCGCTCGCCGTCATGCTCGCCGCCGGAGCGTGAGGGCCCAGGCGATCCCGGCCAGCGCCGCCGCGGCGGCGACGACGATCGGGCCCGTGCCCCAGGGGCTTCCGCTGCGCGGGTACCACGTGAAGTCGAGGGCGCCGGCGACGCCCGCCGCGACGACCGCGCCCAGGGCGACGAGGCCGCCGAGGGCGGCGGCCCGCTCCCGGGCCGTCAGGGGCCGCTCGGGCAGCGAGACCACGCGGCCGTGGCCGAAGCCGCGGGCGGCGAGCGCCTCGCCCTGGTCGAGGCCCCGCTCGAGGCTCGTCGCCAGCAGGGGGAGGTAGAGCCGGGCCGCCCGGCGCACCGCGGAGGCCCCGCGGCCACCCGCCGGGGCGATGCCGCGCAGGCGGGCCGCGTCGCCCACGGCCCGGGCGTCGCTGCGCAGCAGGGGCAGCAGGCGCGCGCCCAGGGCGACCAGGAGCGCCGAGTGCGGGGCGAGCCGCGTCGCCCGGGCGTGCAGGCGGTCGGGGTCGAGGGCCGCGAGGCCCGCGGCCGCCAGCCAGATCACCGCGCACAGGCGCATTCCCGCCGCCAGCCCGTAGCCCACCTCCTCCACGGTCACCTGGAGGTCGATCACGGCGAACGAGGGCCCGTCGATGAGGATGAGGTTGCCGTTCGGCCCGGCGAACGGGCCGATCAGGGCGATGCCGATACCCGATGCCGCCCCGGCGATCCACGCGAGCCGCGAGCCGCCGGCCGCGCGGAGCGCGACGCCGGCGACGATCAGGACGGCGACCAGCACGATCGGGTGATCGCCCAGGAACGCCAGGGTCACGAGCGCGGTGACCGGCAGCAGCACCGGGGCGGGCGGCAGGCCGGCGCTCATCCGGTCGTCCCCGCGCCGCCCGCGCACACGGGGCGCCCGCCGGGGTCGAGGCACACGGCGTAGCGGTCGCGCAGCAGCCCGGGGTCGGCGACCACCTGGCGCGCGGCCCGCTGCGCCCGGGGCCCGTCCAGCCCGGCCACCGCGAGCACCACCCCGTCGCCGGCCGCGGTCCCCGCGCGAACGGCCGCAACCACGGCCACCGCGCCGGGCACCTCCACCGAGCGTCCGGCGGCGCCGTCCCAGGCGTGGACCGCGCCGTCGGCGATCCAGGCGGTCATCCCTGCCCGCTGAGGATCCGACGCCGCCCGGCTCCAGGCCGGGTCGCGGCGGCGCAGGTCGGCGTCGCTCCCCACCAGCGCCCGATAGGGAGCGTCTCCGGCCGTGACATGCACCCCGGCCGCCGAGAGGGCGCCCGCGAGCGGCGGGTCGGCGGCCACCCGGGGAGCCCCGTCGCCTCCGTAGCCGTGGAGGAAGGGCTCCGGCCACGCGCCGACGACGGCGCCCACGGCCGGGCGCCCGTGCCAGCGCCGGTGGTCCCACCACACTCGATCGCCCGCGTGCAGGTCGTATGCGGCCGCGCCCACATCGGCCTCGACGCCGTTCACGAAGTAGAGCCAGTCGGTGCCGGCGCCGGACGACCCGGCCAGGCCGTCGATGCCCTGCACGTAGGCGCCCGAGTACCGCGTCTCGACGCGGAACGAGCCCTGCAGCGCGGCCATCGCCGACTGGTCGGGCGCCGCGCGCGCCGTGGCCACCTCCTGCGTGCCGAAGTCGCGCGTGAGCACCATCGCCACGCCCGGCTCTCCGGCGGCGGGCGGCGCCGCGATCCGCTCATCGCACCCCGCGCCCGCGAGGACGATGACGACCGCGGCCAGGGCGGCGGCGAGCCGCCGCCCTGATCGGGACCGCACGAGCGTCCGGGCGACGCCCATGTCGCCGGCTCCCGCCCGCTACACCTGCCCGGCCTGAACCTGCGACTGCACCGAGCCCGGCAGCGTCGCGACGGCGCTGTACTCGGCGTTCCGCTTCAGCCGCACCCTCGCCCGGCCGTTGGCGTTCGCGATGACCGTCACGTTGTTGACGTGCACCCGCGCGCCCTTCGCCGGCGTGATCTTGGTGCCGTCGGTGCGCACCACCTTCACGGCCAGCACGCCGCCCGAGGCCCGGACGACGTCCATGTCGAGCACGAACGGCCCCGGCTTGTTGAAGTTCGGGTCGAGCAGCCAGACGACCTCCTGGCTCGGCGTCAGGATCGTGGTGGAGGCGCCGGTCTGCGACAGCTTGTTGTCCACGATCAGGGACCAGGTGCCGTTCGGCCCGGGAGCCACGCCGCCGATGGAGCTCACGAACCCGCCGAACTGCGCGTCGAACGCGATGCCGACCGAATAGCCGAGCGAGCCGGCGCCGGCCACGAGCTGGCCGAGGACGGTCTTCGGCACCAGGGCGCGCGCGGTGCCCGTGGTATCGAGGTACGCGCGCGCCGAGCAGACGTCCTCGGCGGGGATGATCGTGCCCGCGGGGGCCTCGACGCGCAGGCTGGGGCAGGGCAGGGCGGTGGCGATGCCCGCCGGGATCAGGGACAGGACCACCGTGGCGCCGATCAGGCGCCCTCGGGAGAGCCGCATGGATGCCTCCTTGACTCGAGGGGGACTTTCTCGTTCATGAAGGCGGGTCTTCTGACTGGGGCGCTGTCGCGGCGCGCGGGTGCGCACCGGCCATCGGCTTTGCCTTCCCAGTCCACGAGGGACCAGTGACCGACCCGGAGGTCGCGGCCGATGGACGCCCTTCACAGCGGCGAGACCGTCCCGGATTCACACCGGGTTCCCCTTTGCGCGCCGATCCGGCGACCTTCGCGGCGACGGTACCAGAGCGGCGAGAGCGGCAACAAGACGCCACCCTGCGGCCGCTAGCCTGGCGTCCCGGGGAGCGGCCGGGGCCTGGTGGCCCGACTCGTCTTCAAAACGAGCGGGGAGGGGTTCACCCCCGCCCGGTAGGTTCGATTCCTACGCCGCTCCGTCGGGGGTGGACCGTCTCGCGAATCGCCCCCACACCCCGCTGTCCTACGGGTCTGCCGGAGTGTCCGCGCGCCAGGGGGCCCGCCACTCGGGGGCCTCCCAGCCGTCCATGACGTAGATCCGCTCGCGCGCCACCTTGTCGCCCCGGAACTCGAGCAGCTGGACCCCGTACATCCACGACGCGCCGTCGTAGCTGACCGAGACCTCGACGACCACGAGGTCCTCACGCGCCGTGACCCGCCGGACCCGGTAGCGCACCTCCGCCGGGTACTGACGGCGCCACTCCGTGAAGCCGGCGACGCCCTCGAAGCGCTCACCCGACTGCGGGAACTCGAGCACCGCGTCGTCGTGGTAGATCTCATCGGCACGGTCCACGTCCGCGCCCGCGTACTCCCAGTACCGCCGCACCACCTCGAGCCGAACCGACTGATCGGGCATCGCACCTCCCGGACTCCCCGTGACGGTATGTCCGGGCTCCCCCGGTCGTCCAGCCCGTTCCACATGTAGCGTCGTCCCGATGCCCGGATCGCTCGATGGAAAGGTCGCCCTGGTCGCGGGCGCGACGCGCGGTGCCGGTCGCGGCACGGCCGTGGCGCTCGGGGAGGCGGGGGCGACCGTGTACTGCACCGGCCGCACCACCCGCGAGCGGCGCTCGGAGTACGGCCGTCCGGAGACGATCGAGGAGACCGCCGAGCTGGTCGGCGCCGCCGGCGGCGAGGGGATCGCGGTCGCGGTCGACCACCTCGAGCCGGGCCAGGTCGAGGCGCTCGTGCGGCGGATCGAGGCCGAGCGCGGGCGGCTCGACGTGCTGGTCAACGACATCTGGGGCGGAGAGCACCTGTTCGAGTGGGACGCGCCGGTGTGGCAGCACGACCTCGAGAAGGGGCTGCGGATACTGCGCCTGGCGATCGACACGCACCTGATCACCAGCCACTTCGCGCTGCCGCTGCTCATCCGCCGGCCGGGCGGGCTGGTCGTCGAGATGACCGACGGCACGCGCGAGTACAACGCCGAGCACTACCGCCTGTCGGCCTTCTACGACCTGGCCAAGACCGCGGTGCTGCGGCTCGCCTTCGCCCAGGGCCAGGAGCTCGCCCCGCACGGGTGCACCGCCGTCGCCCTCACGCCGGGGTGGATGCGCTCGGAGATGATGCTGGAGAACTACGGGGTGACGGAGGAGAACTGGCGCGACGCCACGGTCGGGAGCCCGCACTTCGTCGCGATCTCCGAGTCGCCGCGCTTCGTGGGCCGGGCGGTCGCCGCCCTCGCCGCCGACCCGGACCTCGCCCGCCGCAACGGCGGCTCGTTCTCCTCCGGCGGCCTGGCGCGCGAGTACGGCTTCACGGATCTCGACGGCTCCCAGCCCGACTGCTGGCGCTACATGGTCGAGGTCCAGGAGGCCGGCCGGCCCCCGGACGCGACCGGCTACCGCTGAGGCCGGCCCCGGCGCAGGACGCGTCCTTCTCCCACCCGCCGGGTGACGCCCGCGGCGTCGAGGTGCTCGGCCAGGGCGAGCGCGTTGCGGCGCGAGACCCCCCACAGGTCGCGCAGCTCGCCCAGCCCCATGGGACCGGCGGCCAGGGCCCGCTCGGCCTCGGCCCGGGCGCGGCCGGCGGCCTCGGCGTCGAGCCACATCCCGCCCGCGGGCACCGCGCGGCCCGCACCGCGCAGAGCCGCCAGCAGGACGGCGATCCGGGCCTCGGGCAGCCCCATCCGCTCGGCGAGGGCGCCCGGCGGCGAGGGTCTCAGGCCGGCCCCGGCCAGCGCGGCGGCGACCTCCTCCAGCTCGGGGTCGGCGGGCGCGATCGGCGCCGGCGGCGGGGGAGCCGGCTCGGGTCGCGGCGGGGGCGCAGACGGGGGGCGCTCGCCCCGCTCGATCGCCGCGAGGCGCTCCGCGGCTCCCGAGCCGCGGCCGTGACGCTCGGGGGCCGCGTCGATGACCACCGCGCCGCCCACCGTGCGCCGCTCGGCTGAGCGCAGCACCAGGCGGTCTCCGGCCGCGGCGGGCACCGGGTGCTCCAGGCGCAGCTGGGCGTAGCCCCGCTCGCCCGGCGCGAGGGCGTCGCGATCGAGCAGCACGCAGGTGACCGGTGTCTCGGCCGTGCCGAGGAAGGCCTCCAGCCGCCGCCGGCTTCGCAGGGGTCGCTCGGCGTCCGCCAGCCAGGTGAGCGCCACGTCCAGGCGCTCCGTCGTCGACCAGGCATCCTCGCGCCGCACGACGCACGACCCCCGCGGTGCCTGGCGGCGCTCCACGCCCGCGAGGTTCAGGGCCACCCGGCCACCGGTCGCGCGGTCGATCGGCCGGTCGTGGGCCTGCACGCTCCGCACACGGCCCTCGGCGCCTCCGGGGAGGATGCTCACGAGCGCACCCTCCTCCAGCGGCGCGCCCCAGAGCGTCCCCGTGACGACCGTTCCGGCGCCCGCCACCGTGAAGCAGCGGTCCACGAAGAGCCGGGCCGGCCCCGGGGCGGTGCGGCGCGCGAGCCGCTCCGCAAGCGCGTCGAGGGCGGCGCGCAGCTCGTCCAGGCCCGCCCCGGTGAGGGACGACACGGGCACGACCGAGACGGCGGGACCGACCAGCTCGCGCGCCGCGTCCTCCGCGGCCTGGGGGTCGCGGATGTCCGCCTTGGTCACGGCCACCACTCCCTCGCGCACGTCGAGCAGGCCGAGCACCGCGAGGTGCTCGCGGGTCTGCGGCATCGTGCCGTCGTCGGCGGCCACGCACAGCAGGTAGCCGTCGACGCCGCTGGCGCCCGCGACCATATGGCGCACGAAGCGCTCGTGGCCCGGCACGTCCACCAGGCCCAGCCGCCGGCCGGACGGGAGGTCGAGAGGCGCGAAGCCCAGCTCGATCGAGATCCCGCGGGCCTTCTCGGCGGCCAGGCGGTCGGTGTCGCGCCCTGTGAGCGCCCCGACCAGCGCGGTCTTGCCGTGGTCGATGTGCCCGGCCGTGGCGAGCGTGAGGGGCGGGCCCTCCCCGCTCACGTCCGTGCCCGCCGCACCAGCTCCGGCAGGGCGTCGAGGTCGGCGTCGGAGAGGGCGAGCACGTCCAGGAGCACGCGGCCGCCCTCGATCCGGGCGGCCACGGCGGGATCGCCCGCCCGCAGCATCGCGGCGAGGCGGTCGGGGTGGTCCGCCTCGAGCGCCGCGGCGAAGCTCGGCAGCTCGGTCAGCGGCATCGTGCCCCCGCCCATGCGCCCGACGCTCGCCACGACCTCCCCCGACACCGCGTGCGCCAGGCGCCCGGCCCGCGCGCGGAGGTCGGCGGGGTCGCGGTGCAGCGCGGCCAGCGCGGGCACGGCGCGGCGGGCCTCCTCGGGGTCGCGGTGGAGCGCGAGCGTGGCCTCGAGCGCGGCCAGGGTGAGCTTGTCGGGCCGCAGCGCCCGCATCAGCGGATGCGACCGCGCGCGCCCGACCGCCTCGGCCCGGCCCACGAGGATCCCCGCCTGGGGTCCGCCCAGCAGCTTGTCGGCGCTGAACGTCACCAGGTCGCACCCCGCCGCGATGCTGGTGCGGGCGTCGGGCTCGCCCTCCCAGGCGCCATCGGGTCGCAGGGCCCCGCTCCCCAGGTCGTCGATGATCGCCAGGTCCGCCCCGCGCGCCAGGCCGGCCAGCTCCTCCACGGCCGGCTCCTCGGCGAAGCCGACCACGCGGAAATTGGAGGGATGCACCCTCAGGATCGCCCCGGTGCGCGGGCCGATCGCACGCTCGTAGTCGGCGATCCGGGTGCGGTTGGTGGTGCCCACCTCCACCAGGCGGCACCCGGACGCCTCGATGATCTCGGGCACCCGGAAGCCCCCGCCGATCTCGACGAGCTGGCCTCGCGAGATGAGGACGTCCCGGCCGCTCGCCAGGGCCACCAGCGCCAGGAGCACCGCGCCGGCGTTGGTGTTGGCGACGCAGGCCGCCTCGGCGCCGGTCAGCGCCCGCAGGTGGGCGGCCACGTGGTCGTGGCGAGAGCCCCGCTCGCCGCTCCCGGGCCGCCACTCCAGGGTGGTGTAGGCGCTCGCGCGGACGGCCGCCTCCACGGCCTCGGCCGCCAGCGGGGCCCGCCCCAGGTTCGTGTGCAGGATCACCCCGGTGGCGTTCAGCACGGGCCGCAGCGAGGGCCGCAGGGCCATGCCCACCTGCTCGGCCAGGCCCTCGCCGCCGGCCCGCCTCGCGCGGCGGTCGGCCAGCGCCTCGCGCAGCGCGTCGGCCACCCGGGCGCGGGGGTGGGGGCCCACGAGCGCCGCGATGGCCGGGTCCTGCAGGGCCGCGTCCACCGAGGGCAGCGTCCGGCGCGCGTCGCTCATCCCGTGGGCACCACGCAGGCGGTGTAGGCGAGACGGCCCGCCTCCAGGTCGGCCAGGACGATCAGCGGGCTCGGTCGCGCGGGTGTCCCGTCCGGCCGCCAGTTGACGGTCGCCGACCCCGGTTGCTCCCGGAGCGGGGTGCCCGACCCGATGGAGGCCTCCACGCGCCGGGGGCGCTCGGAGAACTCCATCGTCAGCGTCCCCCCGTGCGCGAGGGGGATCCGGGGCTGGCTGGCGTCCGTGCAGCGCGGCGCGGGCGGATCGCCGCACACCACGCGGTCGGCGCGCCGCACGCAGCCGCCCGAGGGCTCGAGCGACGCGGTGCGGTCGCCCGCGCTCAGCATCAGGGTGACCGCCCGGCCGCTCGCGGCGGGCGCGTCGGGCTCGCCGCTCCCGCACGCCGCCGCCGCGACCAGCGTGGCCGCGATCAGCGCGGCCGCGACCAGGCCGGGCGACCTAGTACTTGGCGTTGTTGGCGAGTGCATCGCCCCGTCCCAGGATGCGCCCGCCGATGGAGCGTTGCGCGATGGTCGGGAACATGACGACCTCCCGCGAGAGGACGTGGCCGAACCCCAGCGTATGCCCGCTCTCGTGCACCATCACGCTCTGAAGGTCGAGCCCGCGCCTGCGGGTCCCGGTGAAGAACCCGCCGCGGGCCAGGCGGTCCACGCGGGTGTCGCTCTCGGTGGCGCGCGCCCCGGTCGTCCAGGTGATCGTGCACGCGACCGAGCCGCGGCAGATCCCGCCGAGTCCATCGGTGTCGCCGAACTCCACCAGGCTCCGCCCGTCCCGGCCGGTGCGCCGGGTCGTGCTCCCGCGGTAGGCGAACCGCGCCCGCGATCGGTCGGGCAGGGTGCGGCAGTGCGAGCGGTTGGCGTTCCACACCCCCCTGGCGCGGCGGATCGCGGCCAGGGCCGCGCTGCGCCCGACCCGCGCGGGCACCGGGCGGGGATTGAACCGCCAGGCGATCGGGAAGCCGGTCCAGCGGAAACCGGCGTTGGCCGACGCGGACGACCCGCAGCGCACCCGGGCGCCCTGGGATGCGGCGGCTGCCGCCCCCCCGGGCGCGAGGCGCAGGGCCGCGACCACCACGCTCAGCCGGCCGCGGCGGTCGTAGAAGCGCGCGTCGGCGTAGGCGCCGCTCGCCTCGTTGACCGTGGCGACCGCCAGCATCGAGCCGTCGGCCCGCCGCACGGTGAGCTCGGAGCCGCCCGGCACGGGCTCCACGGCCACGCTGCCTCCCGAGGGGGGCGCGAGCTCGGGCGGGGCGCCCGGAAAGTCGCCCCAGGCGGGGAGGGGCGGCGCCTCGGGCTCGGTGGTCCCGGCGGTCGTGGTCCCGGCGGTCGTGGTCCCGGGGGCCGTGGTCACGGTCCCCGCCGTCGCGGCGCCGGATCCGCCCTCGTCGCGGACGGCGACGACCACGATCACGACGACGGCCACCGCGACCGCGGCGCAGCCCGCGGCCGCCAGGGCCACCCCGCGCCGAGTCACGGCGCGCCGCCCTCCACGGTCGCGGCGCGGGCGAGGCCGGCGGCGATCTCCTCGACCAGCAGCCGGACATGGCCCTGAACGCTGGCGGCCTCTCCGATCTGGCCCTGGGTGTCGAGGTCGTCCATTCCGTGCCGGGCGGCCTCCCTGCGCGCGGCGCGGTCGAGCTGGAGGATCAGACGCGACAGATCGAGCCGCCGCTCGGCCATCGCGGCGAGAACCTCGGGGCCGAGGCCGTCGGCCGCGGGGCCGAGCCGTCCCTCCAGGGCCAGCAGGAAGAGCCGGATCCACCCGCCGAGGCGCACGCTGCGCCCGAGGGCCTCGTCCAGCGACGGGTCCGCGCCGGGGCTGGCGCCGTATTGGAGGTGCTCCTCGAGGGCGATGGCGCCGGCGCCGGCCGCGACGTGCTCCTCGAAGAGCGGCTGGGCCTCCTCGAACCAGTCGTGGAGGTCGTCCGAGAGGCCCGCGATGGCGCTGCGCACGGGCTCGGCCGCCGTCGCCTCGAGGGCGCTCGCCGCGAACCGCAGGTGTGCCCGGATGGCCGGATCGCCCGCCAGCGCGGCGTCCTCGTCGTCGCGGCCCTCCTCGGCCACCAGCTCGCGCAGCCGGGCACCGTTGCGACGCATCCAGCCCAGGGCCTCGGCCGCCTCGATCGGTCCCCCGCTGATCGAGTCGTCGGTCGCCACCGGCGAAGGATAGTGACCTAGAGGGAGTCGCCCTTGCGGCGGTTGCAGCTCGCGCACAGGAGCTGGAGGTTCTCAGCGCTCGGGCCTCCCCCGAGGGCCACGGGGATGACGTGGTCGAACTGGAGCAGCTCATCGCTCCCGCACTCGGCGCAGCGGCCCCCGTCCCGGCGGAAGACGGCGCGGCGCACGTCCTCGGGGATCGCCGTCCGCCGCGGCCCGCCCGGCTCCGCATCGGCGTGCATGGCGTCCTTGGCCCGCTCGATCCGCCGCCGCCGGCGGCGCTCGCGCTCGAGCACGAGCGCCATCACCTCGTCGGCGTCGAGGCCGTCGTCCTCCCAGAAGAAGCGGTCCCGGAACATCCACCAGGTGCGTCGCTCCTCCGCGGCGACGGGCACCGGGACGTCGCGCTGGTCACGCTGGATGGCGCGGTGCGCCGGTACGGAGATCGCGCCGAACAACCTCCGTCCGCTCACGAAGCGGCGGCGCAGGAAGCCCTGCTCGTAGCGGGCATGTGGGTCCTCGCGCAGCACGACGGCCCATCACGCTAGCCCCGCCGCCGGACGCCAGACGGGGAGCTACCCCTCGGGTGGCGGCCGGCGCTCCAGCAGGTCGGGCCGGGTGCCCGACACGACGAACCACAGGGCGCCCACGATACCGCCGGCCAGGAGCAGGCCCCCGCCCACCAGGAGCCCCACGATCGTGTACCCCAGCGCCATCATGCCGCGCAGCCTACCCTTCAATCGTGCCCGCGACCCGCTCGGCCCCCCTCATCGGCATCTGCGCCGCGATGGAGCGCGCGCGCTGGTCGGTGTGGGACCTTCCCGCCGCGCTCGTGCCGATGAACTACATCGAGCAGGTCCAGCGCGCCGGCGGGGTGGCCGTGCTCATCCCGCCGGACCCCGCGCTGGTGGAGGACGCCGGGCGGATCCTTGACCGCATCGACGGCCTGATGCTGGTCGGCGGCCCGGACGTGGAGGCCTCGCGCTACGGCGCCGTGGCCCACCCCGCGGCGGAGCGGCCCGTGCCTCTCCGCGATGCCGTCGAGATCGCCCTGATGCGCGGGGCGACCGAGCGCGGGCTGCCGGTGCTCGGCATCTGCCGCGGCATGCAGGTGATCAACGTGGCCCGGGGCGGCACCCTGCGCCAGCACCTCCCGGAGGACCTCGGCGGGGACGAGCACCGGCGCATCGCCGGGAGCCTCGCCGGCAACGATCACGCGGTGCGGCTCGCCGAGGGATCGCGCGCCGAGGGGGCGGCGGGGGCGGCCCCCCGGCCGGTCGCCTCCCACCACCACCAGGCCGTGGACGGCGTCGGCGAAGGCCTCCGCGTGACCGGCTGGCACCAGGCCGACGGCGTGGCCGAGGCGCTCGAGGGCGACGACGCCGCGTGGCTCGTGGGCGTCCAGTGGCATCCCGAGGCCGATCCGGGCAGCCCGGTGATCGCCGCGCTGGTCGCGGCGGCGGACGAGAGACGGCGAGAGGGCGCGGACCGAAGAGAAGGGGGCGACTCCTCGATCCCCGCCGCTCGCCCGAGCGAGCGAAGCTGACCCGGTTGGCAGTGCACTCCACCCCGCTCGCACCGAGAGTCTCGACCGCGGCGCCTCCCCGTTCCTTGGCCCTCGGTCCAGGGTGTGGGGGGAGGGTTTTCTCCTTCGGGCAGGGCGGCGGTGGCCCGCGACCGTTATCGATCGAGCCGGAGAACCCGCCTAGCGTCCCGAGTCGCTAGTTCGTATGCAGTTCCCGTGCGAATCTCCAGCGAGACAAGGACGCAGATCCCCCGCAATATCGGGAATATTGTGGGGGTCGAGGACGCTGTATCGCGATGAGATGCAGCCGGGAACTGCCACGCAATTAGCGACTCGGGACGCTTAGGGACAGGGATCCGGGGGGCAGGGATCCGGCGGGCACGGATCCGGAGGGCAGGGATCCGGCGGGCAGGGATCCGACACGGCAGGGGGCGGCTTCGTGACCTCCCCGCCCCCGGGCTCGGTCGCCTCGGGCGGCGAGGGCGAGGTCGTGGGCGGCGACTCGTCCGCGTCCGCGGGCGGCGGGGAGGGAGGAGAGGGGGAGGGGAGCACCGGCGCGACCTCGTCGGGCGGAGGGGTCGGCGGGCCCCCACCCGGGTCGGCCGGCGAGACGACTCCCGGGACGGGTGGGCTGACGACGGGGGCCACCGGCAGGGAGACGGGGACCGTCGGGACGCCCACCACGGGGACCACCACCGCGGCCGGCGGCGGGGCGGGGACCGTGGGCGGCGACCGGCGCGCGCGAGGCGCCGGGCGGGCGGGGCCCGCGGGCGCCGGTGGCCGGGGGGAGGCGACGGGGACGACGGGGCCCGGCCCGGCCTCACCGGCGGCGCCTCCACCCGCGGCGTCGGCGGTGGCGTCCTCGTCCTGCGCCGGCGCCCGGGTGGAGGTGGGTGGCGCGTTGCCGGTCACCGCCGGCGCCGGGGCGGTCCTGTCGCCGGGGCCCACCACGACGGTCAGGTCCCGACGGCCCTGGGAGTCCGTGGTGACCAGGGACACCGAGAGGGCCAGGAGCCCTCCGACGGCCACGAGACCCACGGCGAGGGCGGCCAGCGCCAGGCGGCGCCCGCCCGAGCCGATCACTCGCCGCCGCCGCGAATCGTGATCAGGGCCTCGACCGCCGCCGGCCAGAACTGGTCGCCCGCGGCGGCGCGGCATTCAGCGATCGCCTCGGCCGGGGTCGCGACCCCGGTCCGGTACGGGCGCCGGGAGGTCATCACGTCCCAGGCGTCGGCCAGGGCCATGATGCGGGCTCCCTCGGGGATGCGTTCGGCCATCAGGCCCGCAGGATAGCCGCCGCCGCCCCAGCGCTCGTGGTGGCTCCGCACCCAGGAGACCTGTTCCGGCGTGAGAGCCTCGGCCACGATGCGGGCTCCCAGCTCGGCGTGCTCCTTGACCTGCTCGTACTCCTCGGGTGAAAGCCGCCCCGGCTTGAAGAGGATCGCGTCCGGCACGCCGATCTTGCCCACGTCGTGCACCAGGCCGGCGTCGCCCAGCAGGCGGCAGCGCTCCGGCGGCCACCCCAGGGCGTCCGCCAGCTCCTCGCAGAGCGCCGCGACCCGCTCGGAGTGGCGGCGGGTGGACGGGTCCTTCGCGTCCACCACGCGGGCGAGGAGGCGGATGCTGACCAGCGCCTGCTGGCGCTCGAGGCGCTCGGCCTGCTCCTGGGCGGACAGCGCCCGGGTGACCTCCGGCGAGTAGCGCATCACCACGTCGCGGCCGTGGTGCTTGGCCCAGTAGAGCGCACCGTCGGCAAGCCGATACAGGGCGTCGGCGTCGGTCGCCTGGGAGATGTCGCAGACCCCGGCGGACATGGTCATCCGGCCGACCGTCGGGAAGTCGGCGGCCGAGACGCCGCGGCGCACCCGCTCGGCGGCCTGGAGGGCCTCGTCCGCGTCGGCCTCGGGCAGGATCATCGCGAACTCCTCGCCGCCCACCCGGGCCACCAGCTCGCCCGCGCGCGTCTCGGCCGCGAGGACGCGCGCGGCGTGCTGCAGCACGCGGTCGCCCACCTGGTGGCCGTGGACGTCGTTGACGCGCTTGAAGTGGTCGAGATCCATCAGCACCAGCGCGAGCCCGCGCCGGCGGCGGCGGGCGCCCTCCACCTCGGTCCGCAGGCGCTCGTGGAATGTCCGGTGGTTCGCCAGGCCGGTGAGCGGGTCGACGGCCGCCCGCTCCTCGGCGGCGGCCAGGCTCTTGCGGCGCTGCTCCTCGCGCTTGTGACGCTCCGTCACGTCGCGGAAGGCGACGACCGCGCCGATCGTCTGCCCGTCCTCCACGATCGGGGTCGTGATGTGCTCAGCGATGATGGTGGACTCGTCGGGCCGGCGGAGGTCCTCCTCCCCGCTGCGCGGCTCCCCGCCCACGAGCGCGGCCCGCAGCCACGGCAGGCCCAGCTCGTCGGCCGGCATCCCCTCGAGATCCTGGCCCGCACGTCCCATCATGCGCGCGGCGGCGGCGTTCACGAACGTGGTCTGGCCGTCGCGGTCCACGCCGATGATCCCGTCGCCGGCGGATGCCAGGATCAGCTCGTGCCGCACGGTCAGGCGCCGCAGCGCGGCTCGCGCCTCCTGGCTCTCGGCCGACCGGGTGGCCGCCACCGCCAACGCCGCGCGCTCCCGGTTGCCGGACTCCACGAAGAGCAGTGCCACGACGCCCGCCAGGAGGAGACCCCCCAGGGCGACGGTCAGCGGCATGGCGCTCGACGCGCCGCCGACCCCCGCGACCGCCACGGCCCACCGGCGGCCGGCGAAGTCGACCACACCGGCCTCGTCGCCGGACGACACGTCCGGTCCCCCGATCAGGGGTGCGTCGCCGTCGGTCACCGCCAACCGGGCCCCCTCGGGAAGGTCGTCGCCGACCTCCCGGGCGAGCCCATCGACGTCGAGCGCACCGGTCACGAAGCCGCGGAGCGCGCGCCGCCGGGCGGCGGTGTCGGACAGCGGCGCGCCCGGGGCGTAGACCGGCGTCACCAGGAGCACCTCCTGGCCGCCGCCGGGCGCGTCGATGGGCGTGGTCATGCGGGTGGTGCCGGCGTCGCGCGCGGCGACGGCGGCGGACCGGACGGCCGGCAGGGAGAGGGAGCTCGCGTCCGCCCCGTCGGCCGCGGAGCCCGTCCTCGCGAGGACGACCGGATCGTCGGCGCCGGCGAAGGCCGCGCCCGCCGGCAGCCGCGTCCAGGCGAGGGCCGTCAGGGCGGGCTGACGCGCGAGCGGCACGGCCGCCACATGCTCGAGCACGGGCCTCGAGACGTCGTCGCTCGTCTCGACCACGGCAACCAGCCCGTCGACGCTCGCCGAGGCCGCGTCGAGCGTGTCCGCCAGGTCGCGCACGACCAGGCTCACGACCGCGCTTCGCTCGTCGCGTTCGTCGTCCCGCTCGGCGCCCACGGCGGCGAAGGTCGCCAACGCCGTCGCGCCGACGATCGCCGCGATCGTGACGACGCCGAGCCATCTGAGGGGCCGCTGTCTCACCCGACCTCCGATATGGGCACAGCGCGGGCGAGCGGGAGTCTGCCAGGCCGGACGGCTGCCTATCCTGCGCCGTGGTGCTGATCCTCATGGACATCGACGGCACGCTGTTGCACGGCAGCCCTCGGGCCCACACCCAGGCGCTCGCCGGCGCGATGGCCCAGGTGCACGGGATTCCCGTCGGGATCGAGGACGTGGCGGCGATCCGGCCCGGCGGCCGCACCGATCCGCGAGATCGTGCGCCTCGTGCTGAGCGCCGCCGGCGTGAGCGGGCGGGAGATCGACCGGGGCATGGCGGCGGTGGCGGCGAGCGCCGCGTCGCGGTACCCGGCCGCTCAGGCCGGCTCGCCACCGCGGGCCGCGCCGGACGCCGCGCCCGCCCTGGAGCGCCTCGCCCGGGCCGGGGTCACCCTCGCGCTGCTGACGGGCAACCTGGAGCCGATCGCACGGGCGAAGATGGCCCACGTCGGGCTCGCCGGCTTCTTCCCGGCGGGCGAGGGCGCGTTCGGCTCCGATCACGAGCGGCGCGACGCGCTGGTCCCCGTGGCGATCGCCCGGGCCCGGGCCGCGTCCCGGTGCGCCGAGCCGGCCGTGGTGGTCGGCGACACGCCCCTCGACGTGCGCTGCGCCCGGGCCGGCGGGGCGCGCTGCGTCGCGGTGGCCACCGGATCTCACGCGGCCGACGAGCTCCGCGACGCCGACGCCGTGGTGGGCGGCCTGTCGGCGGCCGCCGACGTCATCCTCGGCTGGGGCGCCGGCGGCTACCCGTCGAGCGCCCGCCGCACGCGGTCGTAGATCCGGGCCTCGCAGTCCGTCCGCCTCCGCAGCACCCGATGGACCTCCTGGCCCACGATCCGACCGGTCACCTCGATGCGCGATCCGGAGTCGGGGATCGGCGCGCAGCCCTCCGACGTGACGTCCTCGCGCAGGGCGTCAACGATCCCCGTGCAGGCGGTGTTGTCGGCGATCTCGCAGTCCAGTCGCATCAGGAGGGGGCCGGCCTCCCCGGCGGCGAGCGAGATCTCGAGGCGGCTGGGCGGCACCGAGCTCCGGGGCTCGGAGCTCCCGCAGCCCGCGCAGGCGCCGAGCAGGGCCGCCGCGGCCAGCGCCCAGGCGACCGGGACGGCGCCGCGGCGGACTAGGGCACCTCCCGCACCGCGAGGAAGCTGGTCTGGCCGGGTCCGGCGCCGGGAGGGCCGTAGGCCAGCACGACCACGTCCCGCGAGCTGAGCCCGGCCACCTCGCGCGCCCGGCTCACCATCAGCGCCGCGAGCGCCTCCCCGGAGTGGGGGCGTGGCGGGAGCCGGCCCGAGACGACCCCCCACTCCAGCGCGAGCTGCCGCCGCACCCGCTCGTCCTCCGAGAGGGCGATCACGGGCCGTCGCGGCCGGTACTTCGCCGCGGCGCGCGCGGACCCGCCGCTGATGGTCGTGACGACGATCGCGACGGCGTCCACCTGCTGGGCCAGGTGGGCCGCCGACTGCATCACCGCCTCGGCCCGCCCGGAGGTCGTCGAGCCGAGGGTGAGCGAGAGGAGCGCGCCGCTCTCGGCCTCGACGGCGATCTCGTCCATGGCGGCGACCGCCTCGACGGGATAGCGGCCCACCGTCGTCTCGGCCGAGAGCATCAGCGCGGAGCTGCCGTCCAGGATCGCGTTCGCCACGTCGGTCGCCTCCGCCCGGGTCGGCTCCGGGCGGTCGACCATCGACTCGAGCATCTGGGTGGCCGTGATGACCAGCTTCCCCTGGGCGCCGGCGGTCCGGATGACGTTCTTCTGCATGGTCGGAACGCGCGCGACCCCGGCCTCCACCCCCAGGTCGCCGCGGGCCACCATGACGCCGTCCGAGACGTAGACGATCTCGTCGAGGGCCTCCACCGCCTCCACCTTCTCGATCTTGGCGATCACGCGGGCCTCGCTGCCGAGCGCGCCGAGGGCCCCGCGCAGCCGGCGGACGTCCTGGCCCGAGCGCACGAACGACAGGGCCACGAAGTCGGCCTCCATCTCGCAGGCCACCTCGAGGTCGGCCATGTCGCGCTCGCCGAGCGTGGGAAGGGGAGCCTGAACGTAGGTCACGTAGAAGCCCTTGCGCGGCGCGATCACGCCGGGGCGCTCGCAGCGGGCCCTCACCTCCCCCGTCCGGCGGTCCGCCGCGAGCACGGCGAAGCGCGGTGTGCCGTCGCCGATGACGATCTCCGAGCGGCCCACCGTGACGGCATCGGCCAGGTGCGGCCAGTCCGCCGGCACGGCGCCGTCGGTCGCGTCCTCGAGGGACGCGAACACGAGCTCCTCCCCCCGGTCCACCCCGCGCGCCGCCACGCCGGGTCCGAGCCGCGGTTTGGGGCCCGCCAGGTCGAACGAGGAGGGCCAGGGGGCGCCCGGCCCGCTCGGCCGCCTCGCGCAGCGCGGCCGCCCGCGCACGCCACCCACGGGCGTCGTCGTGGGCGCAGTTGATGCGCCCGCCGTCCATCCCCGCGGCCACCAGCTCGTCGATGCGGCCGGGCGCGTCGGTGCTCGGACCGAGCGTGGCGATGATCTTCGTGCGGCGGGTGGACACCCGGGGCACCGTCTCACATACGCGCACGGGTTAGCCTCGCGGGCGATGACGCATCGCTTCACGGTCACCGGCCTCGAGCCGGGCTCCCAGAGGGTGGAGAAGCGCGGCTCCGAGGCGGCCCTGGCGCGGGAGGAGGCGGCCCTCGCGCTCGTGGCCGGAGCGTCGTGGGCGCCCGCGCTCGTCGCCCGCGAGCCGGGGCTGCTGGTGTCCTCGCGCATGCCCGGGGCGCCACGGCCGCTCGCCGCCCTCGATGCCGGCGAGGCGGGTGCCCTGGGCGCCGTCCTGCGGGCGGTGCACGAGACGCGGCGCGCCGGGGAGGGGGGCCTGTGGTGGTGGACCGCGCCGGCGACGACGCTGGCCGGCTATCGGGCGGCCCGCGTGGCGGATGCCGAGGCGGCGCTCGCCGGCACCGCCCACGCGGGCCTGGCCGCGCGGGCCGCGGCTGCCGCCGCAGCGCCGGAGCCCCGGGGGCGCCCGAGCCGTTCCGGCTCCTGCACGGGGACCTCGTGGAGGCCAACATCGTCTGGAACGGCTCCGCGCCGGCGCTCGTGGACTGGGAGTTCTGCCGCATGGGCGACCCGGCCGAGGACCTCGCCTACCTCGTCGAGGTCAACGCGGTCCCGGCGGACCTGGTCGCGGCCCTCGTGCGGGGCTACGGTCCGCCGGCGATCGACCGGCGGGTGGATGCCTGGCGCGGGCTCGCCGCCGCCGACGCCGCCGGGTGGTACCTGGCGGAGGAGATGGAGGCCGAGGCGGCGCCGCTTCTGGCCCGCGCCGCCGAGCTGGCCGAGCCTAGCCCCTCGCCGCGTCGCCCCACAGGTCGCGGGCGATGACCATGCGCTGGATCTCGCTGGTGCCCTCGTAGATCTGGGTGATCTTGGCGTCGCGGTAGTAGCGCTCCGCCGGGAACTCGGCCGAGTAGCCGTAGCCGCCCAGCGTCTGGACGCAGGTGTCGGCGGCGTCCACCGCCACCTGGCTCGCCACGAGCTTCGCCTTCGCGCCGGCCGCGGTGTGGGGCTGGCCGGTGTCGCGAAGGCGGGCGGCGTGGAGCGTCAGCAGGCGCGCCGCGTCGAGCCGCGCGGCGATCTCGGCGACCGGGAACTGCACGCCCTGGAAGCGGGCGATCGGCCCGCCGAAGGCGGTGCGGTCGCGCGCGTAGGACACGGCCAGCTCCAGCGCCGCGCGGGCGATGCCGAGCGCCTGGGCGGCCACCACGATCCGTCCGGAGTCGAGCGTGGAGAGCGCGATCTTGAGGCCCGTGCCCTCCGCCCCGAGCATCTGGCTCGCCTCCACGCGGTGGCCGTCGAAGGCCAGCTCCACCGTGGAGGAGGTGTGCAGGCCGAGCTTCGGGATCTCCCGCCCCACGGTGAAGCCGTCGCCCGGCGCGGTGAGGAACGCGGACACGCCCTTCGCGCCCGGCCCGCCGGTGCGCGCGAAGATCACGAAGAGGTCCGCGAAGCCGCCGTTGGTGATCCACTGCTTGGCGCCGCTCAGGAGGTATCCGTCGCCGTCGGCGGTGGCGCTGGTGCGCAGGTTGGCGGTGTCGGACCCCACGCCGGGCTCGGTGAGCCCGTAGGCGCCGAAACGCTCGCCCGAGGCCAGACCGGGCAGGTGGGCCTCCTTCTGCGCGTCGGTGCCGTGCTGCACGATGGGCGCGCTGGTGAGCGAGTTCTGCACCGCGAGGCCGGTCGAGGTTCCGGCGTCGGCGGCGGCCACCTCCTCCATCACGAGGGCCAGGCAGGTGTAGTCCAGGCCCGCTCCCCCGTGCTCCTCGGGGATGATGATCCCGAGGAACCCGAGCTCGCCCATGGCTCGGAAGATCTCCACGGGCACGTGGTGCTCCTCGTTCCAGCGAGCGGCGTTGGGGGCGATCTCGGCCTGCGCGAACTCGCGCGCGAGGGTTTGGATCTCACGATGGGTGTCGGTCAGGTCCGGGGTGGCCGTGCTCATCAGATCCGCTCCAGGGTCCTCGCGATTTTTCCCGTTCTCACCAGCGGCCCGGGTCGCGGTAGGCGCCCCAGACCTCGCGCAGCACGTCGCACAGCTCGCCGATGGTGGCCCCCGCGCCCGCGGCCGCCACGAGCCGTGGCATCACGTTCTCGTCGCCCTCGCACGCGGCCCGCAGGGCGTCGAGGGCCGCGGTGTGGCCGGCCGCGTCGCGCTCGTCGCGCCAGGCCCGCACGCGCTCGATCTGCGACCGCTCGACGGCGGGGTCGGCGCGGTGGATCTCCGGATCCTCCTCGCCCTCCTCGACGTGGGCGTTGACCCCGACCATCAGGCGCTCGCCCTTCTCGAACTCGCGCTGGTAGACGTAGGAGGCCTCGGCGATCTCGGCCTGGGGGAAGCCGGCCTCGACGGCGGCGACCATCCCGCCGAGGGCATCGATGCGCGCGATGTAGTCCCGCGCCTCGGCCTCGAGCTCGTCGGTGAGCCGCTCGACCAGCCAGGAGCCTCCCAGCGGATCGGCCACGCTGGCGACGCCCGTCTCGCCGGCGATCATCTGCTGGGTGCGCAGGGCGAGGGTGGCCGACTCGACGGTGGGGATGGAGAGCGTCTCGTCGTAGGCGTTGGTGTGCAGCGACTGCGTCCCCGCCATGACCGCCCCGAGGGCCTCGATGGCGGTGCGGGCGACGTTCAGCAGCGGCTG
Organism: Miltoncostaeaceae bacterium; assembly: GCA_963721335.1. Taxonomy (GTDB): domain Bacteria; phylum Actinomycetota; class Thermoleophilia; order Miltoncostaeales; family Miltoncostaeaceae; genus CAVXDY01. Next base: position 1,392,366 of record CAVRIV010000008.1, on the reverse strand, counting down.
CTGGGCCGACAGGGAGACGCCCGAGGTCTGGGTGTGCGTCCGGAGCTGCCAGGACCTCGGGTTCCTCGCCCCGACGCGCTCGCGCATGAGGCCGGCCCAGAGGCGCCGCGCGGCCCGGATCTTGGCGACCTCCTCGAAGAAGTCGATGTGGAAGTTGAAGAAGAAGGAGAAGCGCGGCAGGAAGTCGTCGGGATCGAGGCCCCGCGCGACGAGGTCCTCGACGTAGGCCAGGCCGTCGGCGATCGTGAAGGCCAGCTCCTGGCCGGCCGTCGCCCCGGCCTCGCGGATGTGGTAGCCGGACACCGAGATCGGGTGCCAGAGCGGCATCTCGGCCGTGCAGAACTCGATCAGGTCGCTCACCAGGCGCATCGACGGGCGCTCGGGCACCACCCACTCCTTCTGGGCGATGAACTCCTTGAGGATGTCCGTCTGGAGGGTGCCCCGCAGCTCCGCCCGGGGCACGCCGGCGTCCTCCGCCGCGGCCACGAAGAGGGCGAGCGCCACCGGCGCCGGCCCCGAGATCGTCATCGACGTCGAGACCGCCCCGAGGTCGATCCCCGCGAACAGGCGGGCCATGTCGCCGGCGTGGGCCACCGAGACGCCCTCGCGCCCGACCTCGCCCTCGGCGAGGGGGTGGTCGGGGTCGTAGCCCATCAGGGTGGGCATGTCGAAGGCGGTGGAGAGCCCGGTCTGCCCCTGCTCCAGCAGGCGCCGGAAGCGGGCGTTCGTGTCCTCGGGCGCCCCGAAGCCGGCGAACATGCGCATCGTCCAGAGGCGCGAGCGGTACATCTGCGGGTGGATCCCGCGCGTGTAGGGGTACTCGCCGGGCGGCTCGGCCTCGCGGGGCGGACCCGTGACCACCGGGGGCAGCTCGCGTCCCGAGATCGTCGTTCCGGGGGCCGCGGCCGGGATCGCATGGCCGGTGGTGCTCGGTGTGTCGGGCCTCGCGGGCCCGCCTGCGACGGCCAGGGCGATCTCCTCGCGTCTGCGGCCGGGACGGAGGATATTATTCGGAATTCCGACTATCGAGTCAAACGGAGCGCCCGTGGGCGTCAACCAGCGAGCGGTGAGGCGGGACCCCGTCGAGGAGGCGGTGCGCCAGTGGGCGCCCCGCTACCCGGGCGCCGAGGGCTTCCGCGCCCTGACCTCCCTCGTGCGCTCCTACGCGGCGGCCGTGCGCGAGGTGGACCGGACCCTGCGGCCCCTCGGCCTCACGCTGTCGCGCTTCGAGATCCTGCTCCTGCTGTCGTTCTCGCGCAGCGGGCGGCTGCCGATGATGCGCATCCGCGACCTCCTGCTCGTCCACGGCTCGAGCGTGACCTACCTCGTCGGCCGGCTGGAGGAGGCGGGATGGGTGACCCGGGGCGGCCACCCGGACGACCGGCGGGTGTCGCTGGTGTCGCTCACCGACGAGGGGCGCGCGCTCGTGGAGCGGGCCGCCGCGCACCTGGCGGAGTCGGGCTTCGGGGTCTTCGCGGCGCTCGACGACGAGCGTCTCGCCCAGCTGGGCGACCTCCTGGACGAGCTGCGGCGGGAGCCCCCCGCGGGGTGATCAGGCCGAGAGCTCGCGCTCCAGGGGGGTGCGGAAGCGCGGCGTGAAGCGGATCTCGCCGATCCACCCGGCCATGCGCGCCGCCGCCGCGTCGATCCCGGCGCGCGCGTCGGCGCCCACGTCCTCCAGCAGGCGGGTCGCGATCTCGCCGCTGGCCCGCTGCGCCCAGCCGCCCACCACGCGGCCGTCGCTCCAGATCGTGGGGCCGATGTTGCCGCTGCGGTCGAAGAGCGGCGCGCGGTGCTCGCCCAGGAACCAGCCCCGCTCGGACCACCCCATCGGCGTCGCGTCCAGGGCCGGCAGCAGGGCGACCCAGGGGTCGGGCACCGCCTCCGGCTCGAGGTCGCCGGCCAGGACCAGTCCGGTCACGCCGCCGAGGTCGACCTCCGCCGGCCCGACGCGCGCGAGTGCCGCCCGGGTGCGGCCCATCGTCCAGCCGGTCCACCAGCGCAGGTCGGCGAGCGTTCCCGGGCCGAAGGCGCCGAGCCAGCGCCGCACCAGCTCCTCCTCCGCCCGCTCGGGGGCCCATTCCTCCCGACCCTCCGGCAGCCAGTCCTCGGCCATCGCCCACCGGTACTGGCTGGAGATCCACGAGCCGCGCGGCCGCCCGCGCACGATGCGCCCGTCGGCCGAGAGCAGCATCAGCACCCAGGTGGAGATGTTCTGCCATCCCTCGTAGGACTTCCCCTCGGCCATCAGCACCCGCTCGCGCAGGGCCGGGACATCTTCGGACAGCTCCACCGCCACGGCCTCGCCCCGGGCCGCCAGAGCGCGCACGGTCGCGTCCTCGACCTCCGCCAGCCAGCGCGCCCCGTCGCGCGCGATGCCCGCGCCCTCGAGGCGCGCCACCAGCCGCCGCCGCTCCCGCTCCGCGATCGCGCGGGTGCACGCCGCCTGCACCACCGGGACCAGCTCGACCGGCATCACGAACATGGTCCGGCGCATGCCCAGCATCCGCAGCAGCGTCCGCTCCTCGTAGAGGGCGGAGGCCATCGCCGCGGGGTCCGGCGCCCGCATGCGGGCCGCCGCGGACAGGTGCACCGACGCGGGATCCGTGGCGTGCAGCGCCACCAGATCGCGGGCCGCCTCGACCGGGCTCCGCAGCGGACGTCCCGGAGGCCAGGCGGTGGCGCCGCCCCAGCCGGGCACGCCGTTCCTCGATGTCCATGCGCCTCACGCCCGCCTGCACCCCCGTCGCGCCCGCGGCCTTGTCCACGGGGAGAAGACCTGCGCGGCCGTCTCATCCCCAGGGCCAAAGCCGCTCCCGGGGACCGACCCTTAGCCTGCGCTCAATTCGGGGCCCGTGCGCCCCCGTCCTACTGTGCAAGGAGAGTAGATGCGTCTGAGGCCATTCAGGCTGGTGCCGGCGCTCGTGGGGGTGCTGCTTCTCGTGGCGCCTGCGATCGCCGCCGCTCAGGATGTGACCCCGCAGGACATCGCGATCAACTCGATCTGGGTCGTGGTGGCCGCGATCCTCGTCCTGTTCATGCAGGCTGGTTTTGCGATGCTCGAGGTGGGGCTGTCGCGCATGAAGAACGCCGGGGCGGTGATGGGGAAGATCCTCATCAACCTGTCGGTCACGTTCCTCATGTTCTGGGCCGTCGGCTTCGCGATCGGCTTCGGGACCGGGAACAGCTTCATCGGGTCCAGCGGCTGGTTCATGGACAACAACAACGCCGCCGTGGACTACGCCTCGCTGGCGTACAGCAACACGAACTTCGAGGCGACCTTCTTCTTCCAGGCCGTCTTCGCCGCCGTGTCCCTGGCGATCGTCTTCGGCGCGATGCTCGACCGCACGAAGTTCATCGCCTACGTGATCTTCGCGATCGCCTTCGCGGGATTCATCTACCCGACCGTCGCGCACTGGACGTGGGGCGGCGGCTGGCTGCTGCAGGACGGCTTCCAGGACTTCGCCGGCTCGTCGATCGTGCACCTCCAGGGCGCGCTCGCGGCTCTCGCGGGGGCGCTCCTGCTCGGCCCTCGCATCGGCCGGTTCCGTGACGGGAAGTCCGTCCCGATCCCCGGTCATTCGATGCCGCTGATGATCCTCGGCGTGATCATCCTGTGGGTCGGCTGGATGGGCTTCAACCCGGGCTCGTTCCTCAACGCCATCGGGGCCAACTTCGCCGACGTGGCCGTCAACACCAACCTGGCCGCCGCCGCGGGCGTCATCGGCGCCACCGTCAGCGCGCTGCTGCTGTTCAAGACCCTCGACGTGTCGCAGATGGGCAACGGTGCGCTGGCCGCCCTCGTGGCGATCACCGCCCCCTGCGCCTTCGTGGACGCATGGGCCGCCGTGGTCATCGGGGTCATCGCCGGGCTCATCGTCCCGCCGCTGGTCCTGCTCGTGGACAAGCTGCGGATCGACGACCCGGTCGGCGCCCTCCCGGTGCACGGCATGGCCGGCATCTGGGGCACCCTGGCGTGCGGCCTGTTCGCCACCGCCGACCGCGCATCCGCTCTCGCCGTGGGCGAGGAGGGACTCCTCGTCGGGGGCGGCGCTCACCAGCTGTGGGTCCAGTTCTACGGCGTCGCCGCCACGATCGGGTTCACCCTCACGGCGTCCCTCATCGTGTTCGCCGCGATCAAGTACACCGTCGGCCTGCGCGTCAGCGAGGCCGAGGAGCTGCGCGGCCTGGACATCTCGGAGCACGGGATGTTCGGTTACCCTGAGCGGTTCATCGACGTGCCCGGCGCCGAGTCGGAGGACGCTCCGGTGACCTCCGCACCCGCCCCCGCCGGCACGGCGACGGCGACCAGCCCCGCCACCGCCTCGTAGGAGGGGAAACGACACAGTGAAAAAGATCGAGGCATTCATCCGGCACGAGGCCCTCGAGGCCATCCACGATCGGCTGGCGGCCATGGGGCTTCCCTCCATGAGCGTCATCGAGGCGAAGGGCTCGGGGCGTCAGAAGGGCTTCACCGAGAGCTACCGGGGCGCGAAGACCACCGTCTTCCTCCGTCCCAAGGTGAAGCTGGAGGTGGTGCTCGACGACTCCGACGTCGACCGCGCGGTCGACGCCATCCTCGAGCTCGCCCACACGGGCGAGCCGGGGGACGGGAAGATCTTCATCATCCCCGTCGATGAGGCGATCCGGGTACGCACGGGCGAGCGCGGCGACGTCGTGCTCGCGCCACACCACGAGGAGGCGCCCGCCTAGGAGACGGAGCGCACCACGAACGCGACACCCCGGCGCCGGCGTGCCTCCCCCACCAGGGAGCGCGCCGGCGCCGCGCGTCGAACGGCCGAATCGCGCCATGATCATGGGATGGTGTCCCCCTCGTGAGCCGCCGCCCGCTCGAGCCCGTCGAGATCGCGTGCCCCACCTGCGGCCTCATCGCCGAGCTCTACCGCCCGCGCGGGGCCCGGCCGCCGAAGCTCTGCCGCTGCCCGGCGCCCGAGCGGGTCACCCCGGTACGGCGCCGGCGCGTGTGCGCGAGCTGCACGACGGTGCTCAACCGGTACAACCGCGGGGAGGAGTGCGGCGCGTGCCGCATCCAGCGCGAGTCGGCTCGGCCGGCTCCCCCCGGCGGCCTCGCGCCTTGAGGCGGGGTTGGTCTTCCTTCTGAGGTAGCACGTTCTCGCGCGGGTTGTCGGCGCGTGACGCGACGTACTCGCGACCGCCGTGGCCGAGGCGGTCGTCTCGAAGCCGTTGTCTATGCGCAGGGAGACTCTTCGCAGGTCGTGGATGCGGCAGTCTCGGGTTGTGCTGGCGCGCTGCCGGGGCGATCGCGGTTCCCTTCCTGGCCAGAAGTGCCAATCTCTGGATCCGTGCCGACCACCTCCCAGTCGCGGCCCGACGAGCCGAGTAAGTATTCGGTCGGCGAGCTGTTGCGCATCCGAGTCGGGGGCGACCGGTGGCATCTCGCGCTCGTGCAGCGGGACGAGGTGTGGGATGTCGAGCGGATGAAGCGGCTGCTTGACTCGCTGCTGGCCGGCTATCCGGTGGGTGCGTTGCTGCTGTGCCGGACCGACAAGGTGGCCTCCAAGGTCATCGACCGTTACGAGGATGAGGAGACGGTGAGAGAGGCGCCTAAGGGGGCGTACCAACTGCTCGACGGCCAGCAGCGTCTCAACGCGCTGTACCGGATGCTGACGGCCTCTGAAACCACGTCGAGACGAAGGGAGCTTCATGGCGTCGAGCTTCAACGTTCAGCGCGCTGACGGATATGAGCGGCTCATGGGCCGCTGGAGCCGCAAGCTCGCAATTCCCTTCATCGAATTCGCCGGCATTCGTGACGGAGAGCGGGTGATCGATGTCGGATGCGGCACCGGCAGCCTCACCTTCGCCTTGCCCAAGGCCGCGAATATCCGCGAAATTGCGGCCATCGACTTCTCGCCCGTTTTCGTCGAGGAGGCGACGCGTCGGAATTCGGATCCCCGCATCACGATCCAACAGGGCGACGCATGCGCGCTCGCCTTCGGCGACAATTCCTTCGATCGGGCGCTTTCGCTGCTGGTGCTGCATTTCGTGCCCGAGGCGAGAAAGGCCATCGCCGAGATGCGCCGCGTCGTGCGTCCGGGCGGCGTTGTCGCCGCCGCGGTCTGGGATCACCTCGGCGGAATGTCCGCCATGCGCATGATGTGGGATACGGTCGCGATGCTCGACGACGATGCGAAGCGGATGCGAGCCCACTACTGCTTCCAGCCGATGATGGCGCCGGACGAGATGCGGGATGCCTTTGTCGCTGAGGGGCTGGTCGACGTCGAGCAAACCTCGCTGACGATCCGCATGAACTACGAATCGTTTGACGACTATTGGGAGCCGATAGCCGCCGGCGAGGGGCCGCTCGGCAAATACGTGACCTCGCTCGACGCGTCGATGCGGGCCAGAGCCGACGAGGCGGTCCGCGCCGCCTACGAGTCCGGCCGGCCCGACGGCCCACGCTCATTCGCCTCCGTCGCCTTGGCCTGCCGCGGCATCGTCCCGCCGTCCTGAGTCGCGGAGCGCACCGCGCTGGCCGGATGAGAAGCACCGGAAGTACGGCCGCTTCTACCTCGACCTGACGGTGGCGCGGCAGCCGCCGAGCCCGGCCGGGACGGGGCGCCGGGGGCCGGCGATGCCGTACCTCGTGTGGCGAGAGGGGCCGGACGGTCCGCTCGGCGAGGGGAGTACGACGAGTTCGCCGCTCGTGGGCGCTGCCTGGACCTGTCGCGGCTCTACGACTGGGCCGAGGTCGAGGGCGGGATGGCTCGTGGTGAGGCGTTGCTCGCGTCCGGGCCGGAGGTACTCGCAAAGAAGATCGACCCGCAGTTCACGCATGCGCTGGGTGACCAGGAGCGCGAGGTGGCTGCGGAGTGGCTGCGGCCGGATTCTGCGGATGTGGACGACGCCGATCGTGCCGGTCATGCGGGCGACGGTCGGCACTCCCGAGGACATCCTCGAGCTCTTCGCCCGGCTCAACCGCAGCGGCATCCCGGTCCGCGACGCCGACATCTACTTCGCCGCCGTCAAGACGTTCTGGAACGAGGCCGAGCCGCGCCTGAAGCGCGTCGTCGACGCCTCCAGACGCGGCGTTGGCGCCGGGGACGGTCACGCCTTCCTCGACATGGAGCGGGCGCTGCGCTTGATCTCACGCCTGGCCGGACGTGGTCTGGGAGGCGGCGACGTCCTCCCGCTCACGGTCGAGCGCATCGCAGGCAACCGGCGCGAGGCGATGGTCGCGGCGATGGACGCGCTGACCTCGAAGGACTCGCCGGTGCTGGAGCGCCTCGACCGGTTCTTCGAGGAGTATCCGACCGAGTCGCGGCTTAAGTACGGCCTGCGGTACGTCAGCCACCAACTGTGGGACGAGGTCCTCGGCTGGGCGGTCACCCGCGGGCACTGGGACGATGCCGACCTGCAAGCGATCGACGCGTACCTCTTCGGCGGCACGGTCTTCCGGTACGCCACGATCTTCGGCACCGGCTTCAGCACGACGCGCGTTCGTGGAGGCGCTCGCCGCCGGCGTACGCGACGAGCCCTTCCCGCTACGGGCGATCCTGCTCGCGACCCGGGAGAAGTACCCGACCCTGAGCTTCGGGCGACGCCAGGTGGCGGCGCTGCAAAGCGACACCGAGGAGAGCAGGCAGGACCGGCGGTGGCTGGGGGACCTCAACGCAGTCCTGCTGCTGAGTATCGCCCAGGACATCGACGTCGACCACGTACGGCCGCTGGACATCGACCACATCTACGCGAGCGCTCTCGCGAGCCGGATGCACGTACCTGGCAACTGGCGGATGCACCACCCTGAGCGATGGTGGGTCAACACCATCGGCAACATGTGGCTGCTGGACGCCGGGACGAACCGGGCGCTGCAGGACCAGAAGCCGCCGATGAAGTTCGACAGTCTCGAGCACTGGCTGGAGGCCACGCCGGTGACGCATCGAGTGTGGCCGAAGGCGCAGTGGTCAATCACCGAGTCGGAGATCAGAAGCTTCATCGAGGTCGACACGGACCTCGACGCACGACATCGACGGGGCGATGAACGTGTTCGCCGAGCTTGTGGAAGCTCGCGCCGACCGGCTCCTGGACGCGCCGTTCGAGATGCTCCCGGACGCGAAGCTGTTCGCTCGTCGACACCGAACTCGAGCCCCCGGACGACTGGCACCCCACCGATGGCGCGCTGCCGACAGAGCTCGCGGAACGACTGGGACTGACGGAGGTCCTTGACAGGCTGGAGAAGACGTCGCCACGCCCGGCACGACGTTGGAGATCCTGGTGTGCCCGGCGAGAGACGTCCGATCCTCGACGTGCCAAGGCGGTGGGGATGGCCGAAGGGCTGGCAGCACGGAGTTCGCGTACGTCGACTTCCACGGTGAGCGCTGGGAGGAGCGCAACATCAAGACGCTCTACAACCGGACCTTCAAGTGGCTGTGGGCCAACCGGCGCGAGGACCTGCTCCACTGGAACAAGCAAAAGGCGCAGGAGGGCCCAATCGCAGGCCCGGGCCGCATCGGCCGCTGGGACCGCCTCGACGACGAGCACTACCTGCAGATGGGCCTCTTCTACCGCTACCTCGTATGGACCGTCCAAGACGTACTCGAGGCGCTGGATCTGGCCGATGGCGTCTACGTCGTGTACGCCAACGCCGATGAATAGGGAGCCGGAGGATGTCCACGCGTGACGAACGGACTTCCGCTTCGTCGCCCGTGTGAGGCGGGCGCTCAGACCGGCTGTGCCGGCACTCCCTCGGGAGACTGCCCCGGCAGCTCCAGGATGAAGCGGCTGCCGGCCCCCTCGTGGCTCTCCACGCGCACCTCTCCGCCGAGGGCCCGGGCCAGCTGGCGGCTGATGGCCAGGCCGAGGCCGCTGCCGCGCCGCCCGTCGGGCGTCTCGAGCGACTGGAAGGGGTCGAAGATGCGCTCCTGCTCGGCGTCCGGGATGCCCGGTCCGGTGTCGCTCACCGCCGCCACGAACCCGCCGCCGGCGAGTGAGCTGCCCTCCAGGCGCACCGTGCCCCCGCGAGGCGTCCAGTGGATGGCGTTGTCGAGCAGGTTGGTCATGATCTGGCGCACGCGGGTCTCGTCGGTCACCACCGGGGCCAGCTCCTCGATGCGCCGCTCGTAGGCGACCCCTCGCACGACGGCCTCGGCCTCCATGGCGTCGAAGGCCATGTCGAGCACCTCGGTGGGCTCCACGCGGGTGAGGTCGAGCTTGAAGCGATGCGCGTCGAGGCGCGCCAGGTCGAGCAGGTCGGCCACCAGGGTCTCCAGGCGGGCGGCCTCGCCCTCGATCGCCGCCAGCGATCGCGGCACGTCGTCGGGGGGCACGATGCCGTCGGACAACGCGGCGGCGTGGCCGCGGATGGCCGTGAGGGGCGTGCGCAGGTCGTGGGTGACGCGCATCAGGAACTCGCGGCTCGCCCCGTCGCGCGCGGCGATCTCCTGCACCATGTGGTTGAAGTCGGACGCCAGCTCGTCGAGCTCCTGCGTCCCCGTCGAGCCCAGCTCGGTGCGCATGTCGCCGCGCGCCACCCGGTGCGTCGCCGCCTGCATGGCCGTGAGCGGCCGGGTGATCCGGCTCGTCAGGAGCAGCGTGAGGAGAAGGGCCACGCCCAGGCCGATGCCGGCGGCGCCCGACCACCCGCCCGGCCACGTCGGGCCAGGCGGAGGCCAGCTCCCCCGGGGGCCGGGCCAGGAGGATCGCCCCGAACTGCTCGCCGCCGATCGTGACCGGCGCGGCCGAGGCCTCCGACACCACCGACTGGCCGGGCTGCGTGAAGTCGATCCGCTGCACGCCCGTGCGCTCCAGCACCTCGTAGTCGATCTGGCCGGCGACCACCGCCGGGATCTCCGACGTGGGCTGCTCCGAGCCCGGGGTCAGGGCGAGGCCGGTGTAGTAGAGCTTCGTGTTCTCGCCCACGAGCGCCTCGATGCTGGTGGGCTCGAAGGACGGGACCTGGGTGCCGCGGGTCAGGGCCCGCTCGGCCTGCGTCGCTGATGAGCTTGGCGAGCTGCTCGGCCTGACGGTCGAGCTCGGCGCGCGCGACCACCTGGGACTGCGCGCGGATGAGGCCCGCGCCCACGGCCGCGAAGACCACGGCCGCCGTCACCAGCCCGGCCGCCGCCGCGAGCACCAGCCGGCCCCGGAGGGTCCGCCAGGGCCGCGGAATGGATCTCACCGGATCGCCCTCATGTCCGCCTCTACCGCTTGGCAGGAACCTTATAGCCGGTGCCCCACACGGTCTGGATCGGACAGGCCTCTCCGAGCTTCCGCCGCAGTTGCCGCACGTGGACGTCGATGGTGCGGCTGTCGCCCAGGAAGGTGAAGCCCCAGACCCGCTCCAGGAGCTGCTCGCGCGTGAGCACCAGCCCGCGGTTCTCGATCAGGGTCACGAGGAGGTCGAACTCCTTCGGCGTCAGCGCCACGCCCTCGCCGTTCGACGAACACCTCGCGTCCGCCGACCTCGATCAGGAGGCCGTCGGACTCGATCGTGGCCGGCTCGCGGCGGCCCGTCCGCGGCCGGGCGGGCCTCGCGCGCGCCGCAGCACGGCGCGCACCCGGGCCACCAGCTCCCGCGGGTTGAAGGGCTTGGTGATGTAGTCGTCGGCGCCCAGCTCCAGGCCCACGACCTTGTCGACCGCGTCGTCGCGGGCCGTGAGCATGATGATCGGCGTCTGCCCCGAGCTGCGCAGGCGCTTGGTGACCTCATAGCCGTCCATCCCCGGGAGCATCAGGTCGAGGATCACGAGGTCGGGGCTCCTGCTCCTCGGCCATCTGCAGCCCCTCGTCGCCGCGCGAGGCCACGGCGACCTGGAAGCCGGCGGCCTCGAGGTACATTCGCGCGAACGAGGCGATGTTCGGCTCGTCCTCCACGATCAGGACGCGCTGGCGGTCGTCGGAGGCGCCCATCGGCCCGCGATGGTAGTGCCGCCGGGTGTCGAGGTCCACCGGGCGCGGCGCCCGCCCGGCGTCCGGCCCCCGCCCGGGGGCGGGTGCCGGAACCGGGACGATGCTCACGCCGGCTGGAGCAGCAGCCGGGTGCCGCCGTGCTTGCGGGCGCGCAGGTCGGTGCCGTTCGGCGTGTCGAAGGTCCCCTTGCCGCGCACGAAGCTGCGCGCCAGCGTGCCGGCCGTGGGGGTGAACGTGCCCTCCACGTCGTACGCCACGACCTTCATCCGGAACGCGGTGCCCGTGAGCGTCACGTGCGCCCCGCGCAGGTGCGAGTAGACCACCGACCCGTCGCGCGAGCGTGGTCGTGGGCGTGCCGGCCGGGCACCGTCGACCGACTGAGGTCCTTGCCGGAGGACTTGTCCCACACGCGCACCCTGCCGCTGACGGTGGTGAGGTCCACCGCGCCGTTGACGGGCCCGTTCAGGCGCCAGGTGGCGCCGGGCTCGCGGCGGTCCCAGTGCCACCAGCGGCGCTGGGTGACGACGCGCCGGGAGAAGACCTTCTTGCCGTTCACGAACCTGCGCGTGACGACGACCTCGCGCACCCGCACCGACTTCCCGGGGTGGCCCTTCGGGCCGCGGTGCCAGCGGATGCCGCCGCGGCCGGCCAGGTCGACCGACATGGCGCCGGGGCCCACCAGCAGCTTCTCCTGGTCGCGCCAGAACGGCTGGGCGACCCCGCCCTTCAGCGTCGTCGCGCCCGCGCCCCAATCGTGCGCCGTGCCGATGGCGGCGTGCGTGGCGGTGGGGTCGATGTCGAGCGTGAACTTTCCGCGCACCCGCACCTTGTACTGGGAGCCGTCGAGGGTGAGCGTCCCGACGCCCGCGTGGCGCGTCCGGAGCCCGTCCTTCGATGTCGACAGCGAGCCGAAGCCGGTCGGGGTCCTGACGAGATCCTTGGCCGGGGAGAGGTCCTCCACCGTGACGGCGCCGGTGACCGTCACCACGAGGCCGCCGGAGCCCTCGTACGTGAACGAGCCGGCTCCCTCCGAGTGGAGCGCCTTGTCGGTGGTGGGGCCCTTCTGCGATTCGGCCGCGGGATCGGTCTCGACGACCGGCTCGCCGGTCTCGGCGATCGCCGTGGCCGGAAGGGCGATCAGGCCAGCTGCCGCACCTGCGATGAGCAGCTTGCGCATCGGCGTTGCCTCCTGGTCTCGGCGGAGGAGGAGGGAGCGATGCGGATCCAGGCGCGGGACCATGCCTTCGGCGGATCGCCGTTCAGCTGGTAGGTGCCGTCGCCCGCGAGCCGTCCACGGCCGAATCCGGCGATCGAGAAGGTGAGCCGGCTGCCCGTGACCTGCACGGTCACGTCCGAGCCGCTCACGAACAGGATCCCCGAGGCGCGCGACACGCGTGCACGCCCCCGGCGGTCGAACGACAGGGGCACACCGGCCAGGTGGGCCCGGGCGTCGCCGGCGCGATCGGTCACCACGACGATCCCGCGATCCGGGATCGCGCCGTTGACCGCCAGCCGCCCGACGAGGATCATCGTGCCGCTGCCGGTCGCCTGGAGCTGCGCCGACGGCACCCGCTGGTCGATGTGCGCCGAGCGGTTGCTCGCCTCGGCGACCACCGGTACGACCAGCGAGAGCGCGACTGCTGCCGCGAGAACGCGACGGATCACTCCACCTCCGACGTGTGTCCGGGGCCGGAGGGCCCCGCGAATGTGAGGAGGATGGTCCATCGCTCGAATGTGGGAGGTGGGGGGGTCCCGGTTAGGGGTTTGCGGCGCTCTGTTCGGGAACTGTGAGCGCCTGCGGGGGGCCGCAGACCCTTACGGCTCGAGCTTGACGTTCTCCTGCACGGAGACCGGCGCCTCGAGCTTGACCCCCTCCTCCACGATCGGACCGGCGCTGGGAGCGGCTTCCGCGGGCGGCGCGCCGGGCTCCTCGCCCTCGGGCACGGGCCGCGGGCCCTGGTCCAGGTAGGCCCAGACGATCTCCCCGCAGTCCGGGCACGTCGGCAGGACCCCGCGGTTGCGGATCTGCTTCTGGCACGCGACGCAGCCGAAGAGCCCCTGGACCTTCTGGCCCGCGTGGAAGCACGGGATGCCGAGCCGGCGCTCGCTCTCCTCGGCGCCCTCGCGCGGGCTCAGGCTCGAGCGCCCGCCGCCGCGTCCACCGGGACCGCCTCCGGGGCCGCTCTGCCGGCGCTGGGGGGGAAGTCCTTCGTGCATCGATCCGTCTCCCGCTCCTGGCCTCACGGGGGGCAGCGTCGCCGTCCGCGGGGCGTATCGTTGATGAGGAAGACCTTACCGCGCGCCGGGACGCGGGCGCCGAGAAGGCGATCCGGACGAGACATCGGAGAGGGCCCTGCGGATCGCGTTGGCACAGCTGAACACCGTCGTCGGCGACATCGACGGCAACGCCGATCGGATCGCCGGGGCGCTTCGCGAGCGCCGCCGAGGCCGGTGCCGACGTGACCCTGGTGCCGGAGCTCGCCGTGTCCGGCTATCCGCCGGAGGACCTGCTGCTGCGGCCGGGCTTCGCCGCGGCCGCTCGGGAGGCGCTCGACCGGCGTGGCCGCCGGGGTGCGCCGCGGCCTCGCCGTGATCGGGTTCCCCGAGTGGGACGGCGACTGCCACAACAGCGCCGCGGTGGTGGCCGACGGGCGCGTCCAGGCCATCTACCGCAAGCGCTTCCTGCCGAACTACGGCGTCTTCGACGAGGCGCGCTACTTCCGCGCCGGCGAGGCGCCGCTCGTCATCGAGGCGCTCGGCGTGCGCATCGGCCTCGCCGTGTGCGAGGACATCTGGTACCCGACACCCGTCGCCGCCGACCTCGCCGCGGCGCGCGTTGACCTGGTCTGCTGCATCTCGGCCTCGCCCGTACCACCGGGGCAAGGGCGACCGGCGCGAGGGGATGCTCGCCACGCGCGCCGACGACTGCGCCGCCGCGCTGGCGTTCTGCAACCTGGTCGGCGGCCAGGACGAGCTCGTCTTCGACGGCCGGTCGGCCCTGTTCGACGCGTCGGGCGAGCTGCTGGCCCGGGCGCCGCAGTTCACCGAGGACCTCCTGGTGGCCGACGTCGACCTGTCCCTGTCGGCGCGCCGGCGCCTGCGCGAGCCGCTCGCCCGCCGCCTGCCCGCCCCTCCCCCCGGCGGCGTCACCCCGGTCTCCGCGAGCCCGGGAGTGCGCAACGGCGGCCCGCCCGCCCGCGCCACCCTCGCGCCGGCCCTTCGAGGAGAGGAGGAGGTCTGGTCCGCGCTGAGCCTCGGCCTCCGCGACTACGTGGACAAGAACGGCTTCCCCGGCGTCATCCTCGGGCTCTCCGGCGGGATCGACTCGGCGCTCACCGCCGCCATCGCGGCCGACGCCCTGGGGCCCGAGCGCGTGACCGGCGTCGCCCTGCCCTCGGTCCACTCGTCGCCCGAGAGCCTCGCGGGGGCGCAGGCGCTGTCGGAGTCGCTGGCGATCCGGCTGATCGAGGTGTCCATCGCGGACGTGGTCGGGGCCTTCGAGGAGGCGCTCGCCGAGAGCCTCGACGGGGCCATTCCCGGCGTCGCCGGCCGAGAACCTCCAGGCCCGCGCGCGCGGCACGCTCCTCATGGCGCCTCTCCAACGCTCGCGGGGACCTGGTGCTCGCCACCGGCAACAAGAGCGAGATGTCGGTGGGCTACAGCACGCTCTACGGCGACATGGTGGGGGGCTTCGCGCCGCTGCGGGACATCTCGAAGACCTGGGTCTACCGGCTGGCCCGGTGGCGTCAACGCCTCGGAGGGCCGCGAGGTGATCCCGGAGGCGACCATCCGCCGTCCCCCGACGGCCGAGCTGCGACCCGGGCAACTCGACACGGACAGCCTTCCTCCCTATGACCTGCTCGACGCGATCCTCGAGGGCTACGTCGAGCAGAACCTGGAGCCGGCGGAGCTGGTGCTCCGCGGATATCCCGAGGACATCGTCGCCGACGTCGTCCGAATGGTGGACCGAGCTGAGTACAAGCGCCGTCAGGGGCCCGTGGGCATCAAGATCACGCCGCGCGCCTTCGGCCGGGACCGGCGCATGCCGATCACGACCCGGCATGTCTAGCCTCCGTCGCGCCGTCCCGCTGGCGGCCCTCGTGTTCGCCGCCGTCGCGACGGGGGCCGTCGCCGCCCCGTCGGGGAAGTTCCCGGCCACGTCGGCGGCGCCCGGGGACCGGGCGGCCGCGATCCAGGAGACCGGCGACTTCGCCCGCATGGCTCCGGGGGCCCGACGCATCCTCGTCACCTTCGCCGACACGCCCCGGCGCGCCGAGGCCGAGCGGCGCCTGGAGGGGCTCGGGCCGATCGCGCCCGCGCTGCCCGAGGCCGGGATCTGGACCCTGACGCCCTCCGATCCCGCGAACGCGCGCGAGCGGGCGCTCCGGCGGCAGCGCGTGGCGGCGGCCGAGTGGTCGCTCGCCCACGAGACCGCCGAGCTCCCGCGGCCCCCGCCGCCGGTGCCGCCGGGTCCGCCGCCGGCCTTCTCCGACCCCCTCCTCGCCTCGGCGCGCCAGTGGAGCCTGACCCAGGGCACGACCTGGGGCAGCGACCTCACGGTCACCGGCCCCCGCCCGCGCATCGCCATCCTCGACACCGGGGTCGACGCCACCCACGAGGAGTGGGCCGGCCCGAGCACGCCGCTCGTCGCCCCGCGCAGCACGTGGAGCCGGGACAACCAGGCGGCCGACTGGGGGCTGACGGGGCACGGCACCCACGTGGCGGGCATCGCCGCCGCCCCCGCCAACGGCGTGGGCGTCGTGGGGGTCGCTCCCGGCAGCGGGAGCGCGGCCCAGGTCATCCCGGTGCAGATCGCCGACCGCGAGGGTCGCAGCAGCGACGACACCATGATCCGCGGGATCCGCCACGCCGTCGTCAACGGCGCCAAGGTCATCAACATCTCGGCCGGCGGGCGACGGCTACTCCCGCGCCTTCCAGGACACCGTCCTCTGGACCACCCAGCGCGGGGCCCTGATCGTGGCCTCGGTGGGGAACGAGGGCGACGGGGACAACGCGCTCAACTACCCCGCGGCCTATCCGCGCGTGCTGGGCGTGGGCGCCCAGTGCGACGGCGAGGTCACGCCGGACTGCCCGCGCCCGTACGGCGTGGCGGAGTTCTCCAACCACAACCGCTCCGTGGACGTGATCGCTCCCGGCGTGGACATCGTCTCGAGCGTCCCGAAGGGGATCACGGACCGGTTGGTCCAGCCCGGCTACGCGCTGAAGGACGGCACCTCGATGTCGGCTCCGTACGTGACCGGCCTCGCGGCGCTGGTGATGGCCGCCAACCCCGGGATCAGCCCGTGGCAGGTGCTGCGCCAGATCGAGAACACCGCCGCGGACGTCGGGCCGCGCGGCCGTGACCTCGAGACGGGCGCCGGGGTGGTCAACCCACGCGCCGCGGTGACGCTCCAGGCGCCCGCGAACGACCCGGACGAGGTCAACGACGACGTGAAGTGGGCGCGGGGCACCGACAAGCGCCTGGCCCAGAGGGGCAGCTTCTCGGTGGAGGAGACCGTCGACCGCAACGACGACCCCGACGACGTCTTCGCCGTCAACCTGCGCCGCGGAGAGCAGCTCCAGGTCTCGATGAGGTACCGGCGCGGGCGGATCGGCCTCTATCTGTGGAAGCCGGGTACGACCACCGTGACGGCCGGCCAGGCCCGGCGCTTCGACCTCCTCCGCTATCGCCAGGGCGCCGAGTCGAAGAAGGCGATCACCTACCGCGCGGAGCGCACCGGCCGCCACTACGTGGACGTCTACGCCCTGAGCGGCGAGGGTCCCTACACCCTCACCGTCACCCGGAAGCGGTGAGGGTGGCGACCGGCCCCCACCAGATCCTGCTCTACGACTACATCCCGGACATCCTGGAGCGGCGCGCGCCGCACCGCGAGGCCCACCTGGCCCGCATCGCGGAATGGATCGGGTCGGGTCGCATGCTGATGGCCGGCGCCACCGGCGATCCCCCCACGGGCGCGCTCTTCGTGCTGCCCGGCGACGACCCCGGCGCCGGTGAGCGCTTCGCGGAGGGCGACCCCTATGTCGAGGCGGGCCTGGTCACCGCGCGGCGGGTCCTGCCCTGGACGGTGGTCGCCTCGTCATGACGCCCCCGGCGCCGGAGAGCATCGTGATCGTGGGAGCGAGCGTGGCGGGCGCCAAGGCCGCCGAGACGCTGAGGGCCGAGGGCTACGAGGGCCGGCTCGTGCTGGTGGGAGACGAGCCCGAGCGGCCCTACGAGCGCCCCCCGCTGTCGAAGGACTACCTGCGCGACGAGGGCGGTCGCGAGAAGGTCTTCGTGCACCCGGAGGGCTTCTACGCCGAGCAGGCCATCGAGCTGCGCACCGGCACCACGGTGAGCGCCATCGACCCGCGGGAGCGCACCGCGACGCTCGCGGACGGTGAGCGGCTCGAGTGGGACCGGCTCCTGCTCTGCGTCGGGGCCGAGCCGCGGCGGCCGCCGATTCCCGGGATCGAGCTCGAGGGCGTCATGACCCTGCGCAGCCTTCCCGACTGCGACCGGCTGCGCGAGGCGATCGCCTCCGATGGGCCCCTGGTGGTGGTCGGCGCCGGGTGGATCGGCTGCGAGGTCGCCGCGTCGGCGCGCCAGATGGGCTCGGAGGTGACCCTGATCGAGCGCGAGTCCCTGCCGCTCATGGGCGTCCTCGGCCCCGAGGTGGGCGCGCTCTACGCCGACATCCACCGCGAGCATGGCGTCCAGCTCCTGCCGGACGCCGCGGTCGAGGCCTTCGAGGGGGCCGGCCGGGTCGAGCGCGTCCGCCTCGCGGGAGGGCGCACGATCGACTGCGGCGCGGTCGTGGTGGGCGTGGGGGTCGCGCCGCGCACCGGGCTCGCCGCGACCGCGGGGCTCGCGATCGGCGACGGGGTGCTGGTTAACGCCCACCTGCGCACGAGCGCCCCGGACGTCTTCGCCGCCGGGGACATGGCCAGCGCCGAGCATCCCTTCTACGGCCGGCGGGTGAGGGTGGAGCACTGGGCGAACGCCCTGAACCAGGGGCCGTGCGCGGCCCGCAACATGCTGGGGGCGGGCGAGCCCTACGAGCGGCTGCCCTACTTCTTCTCGGATCAGTACGAGGTCGGCATGGAGTACACGGGGCTCGTGGACGTCGATTCCCGGGTCGTGATGAGGGGCGACCCGAGCTCGCGCGAGCTGATCGTGTTCTGGCTCGACGGGCAGTCCCGCGTGCTCGCCGGCATGAACATCAACGTCTGGGACGTGACGGACACCGTCCAGGCGCTGATTCGCGCGGGCCGGCCCGTGGACGAGGCCCGCCTGGCCGACCCCGGCGTCCCCCTCGAGGAGCTCCTGCCCGACCGGGCTGACGATGGCGGGGTACGGTATCGCCGGTGACCCGCACGGCATTCGTGACCATCGACCGGGCCCCCTCGTACGACCTGGGCCCCGACCACCCCATGAACCCCCTGCGCCGGCAGCTCGCGGTCGACCTGATCCGCGCCTACGGGCTGCTCGAGCACCCGGACGTGGAGCTGCTCTCCGCGCGGTCGGCCACCGACGCCGAGATCGAGCGCGTCCACGCTCCCGCCTACGTCGCCGCCGTGCGCCGCTACAGCGCCAGCCCCGCCCTGGCGGCCGCCTGGGAGGCCGGCCAGTGGGGCCTCGCGGCGGGAGGCGACACGCCGGCGTTCGCGGGCATGCACGAGGCCGCCGCCGCCGTCTGCGGCGCCTCGATCGAGGCCGCGCTGGCGGTCTGGGACGGCCGGGCCGGGCCAGTCGTTCGTGTGCGGCGGCGGCCTCCACCACGCCATGGCCAACCGGGCCGCGGGCTTCTGCGTCTACAACGACACGGCCGTGGCGATCCAGGCGCTCCTCGACGCGGGCGCCGAGCGGGTGGCCTACATCGACATCGACGTGCACCACGGCGACGGGACCCAGTGGATCTTCTACGAGGAGCCCCGGGTGCTGACGTGCTCGGTGCACGAGACCGGCCGCTACCTGTTCCCCGGCACGGGGGGCATCGCCGAGCGGGGGATGGGCGCGGCCGTGGGCACGGCGCTGAACGTGCCGCTGCCGCCCAACGCGGGCGACCGGCCCTACCTGCGGGCGATCGAGGAGGTGATCGCGCCGGCGGTGCTCGACGTTCGCGCCGGACGTGATCGTGACCCAGGACGGCGCCGACCCCCACCACGCCGACCCGCTGGCGCACCTCCAGGTGACGATGCCGGCCTTCCCGCGCGCCTACCGCGCCCTGCACGAGCTCGCGCGCGAGGCGGCGGGCGGGCGCTGGGTGGCCCTCGGCGGCGGCGGCTACACGTTCGAGGTCGTCCCGCGCGCCTGGACGCTGCTCTTCGCGGAGATGCTCGGCGTGGAGCTCGACGACGAGATCCCCGAGTCGTGGCGGGGCCCCTGCGAGGAGATGCTCCGGCGTCCCCTGCCGCGCCGGCTGTCCGACGACCCCGAGCCCGAGGTGCCGCTCCGAGGAGCGGACGCGGGCCGATCTGGAGGGCGACCGCGTCGTCGACGAGGCCCGCGCCTTCCTCCTCCCCTGAGCGCGTCGACCGCCATCGAGATGTCCGGGCGTGGGCGTCTGGCGCGCCCAGCGCGGCGGCGGGCGGGCCGTGCTGCTCGAGGGGGTCGACTGGGTCGTGCGGCCGGGGGAGCGCTGGGCCATGGTGGGCCCGAACGGGGCCGGCAAGACCACGCTCCTGACGCTGGCGGGGGCCGAGGGCCACCCCAGCCAGGGCGTCGGTGCGGATCCTGGACCGTCCGCTGGGGGCCGTGGACGTCCGCGGGCTCCGCGCCTCGATCGGCCACGTCAACGCCACCATGGCGGCGCGGTTCCGGCCGGGCGCGAGCGCGATGGAGGTCGCGCTCACCGGCGTCACGGGGTCGATCGCGCTCCTGCGCGAGCGGCTCGTCGCCGGCCGACCGCGCGCGGGCTGCGGAGCTGCTCGAGGTCATGGGATGCGCCCACCTGGCGGAGCGGCGCGCTCGCCGCTGCTCTCGCGCGGCGAGCAGCAGCGGGTCCTGCTGGCGCGGGCACTCCTTCCCCGGCCGCGCCTGCTGCTGCTCGACGAGCCGACCGCGGGCCTCGACCTGCCGGGGCGCGAGGCGTTCCTCGAGCGCCTGGACGCGCTCGCCGCGAGCGATGACGGCGCTCGCGACCGTGCAGGTGAGCCATCATCTGGAGGAGCTCGCCGTCTCGACCACGCACGCGCTGCTGCTGGCGGGCGGGCGCGTGGTCGCCCAGGGGCCCGCCGCCCAGGTCCTCAGCGAGCGGAACCTCTCGCGCTGCTTCGGCGCCCCGGTGCGCCTGGCCCGCGTCGGCGGACGGCTGCTCGCGGTGATCGACCGCGGCGCCGCCGCGTGAGCCCGGCCGCGGCGCCGCTCCGCGTCGCCGTCTTCGGCAGCGCCCGCCTGCTCCCGGAGGATCCCGAGTACGCCGAGGCCCGGCGCACCGGCGAGCTCATCGCCCGCGCCGGCTGGACGCTCTGCACGGGCGGCTACGACGGGGCGATGGCCGCGGCGTCGGAGGGAGCGTCCGGCGCCGGGGGGCACGTCGTGGGGATCACCGTGGCCCGTTGGTCCGCCCGGCGCGGCCCCAACCGCTGGGTGGCCGAGGAGCGCGCGGCGGACTCCCTCGTCGCCCGTCTGACCGAGCTCGTCCACTCGGACGCCTGGGTGGCGATGGCCGGCGGCGTCGGAACCCTCGCCGAGGTCGCGCTGGCGTGGAACCTCCTGCAGACCGCGGAGCTGGGGCCCCGGCCGCTGGTGCTCCTGGGTCCCCGCTGGCGGGCCCTGCTGCCCGTCCTGCGAGAGCAGCTCGTGATCGACGACCGGGACATGGAGCTGGTGACCCTGGCCGCCGACCCGGAGTCGGCCGTCGCGGCCGTCGCCGCGGTCCTCGCCGGAGGTTCCTGAACCGGCTGAGGGCTAGGCCGCGCGGTCGGGCTGGCGCTCCTCCGGGACCGCTCCTGCCACCACCCGGTTGCGCCCGCCCGACTTGGCCGCGTAGAGCCGGGCGTCGGCCGCCGCGCGGAGCCCGGCGCCGTCGTCGCCGTGCCGCTGGGCGTCCCACGCCGCCACCCCCAGGCTCACGGTCACGGGATCGAACCGGCCCGGGTGCGCCTCGACGGCCCGTCGCAACCGCTCGGCGATGTCCCCCGCGGACGCCTCGTCGGCTCCGGGCAGCAGGAGCGCGAACTCCTCGCCGCCCACGCGGCAGGAGCGGTCCTCGGCCCGCGCGGTCTCCGACAGCACCCGCGCGACCTCGGCCAGCGCCTCGTCGCCCGCCAGGTGGCCGTGCCGGTCGTTGAACATCTTGAAGTGGTCGACGTCGATCATCACCAGGCTCAGCGGGCGCGCGGTGCGCCGGGCGCGGGCCAGCTCCACCGCCAGGGCCTCGTCGAACGCGCGCCGGTTGCCGAGCCCCGTGAGCGCGTCCACGCGCGACAGGTGCTCCAGCCGGCGCATCAGGTCGACGCGCACGCAGGCCTCGGCGAGGGTCGTGGCCAGCGTCCGGAGCGCCAGGAGTTGCTGGGCGCGCACCGTCGCGCGCCCCAGGCGGGGGGCGGGCCGGCGCGCCGCGAGGACCCCCAGGGGCACCTCACCGGCGTCGCCCTCCCGCGTCGCGACCGGCAGCTCGAGCGCCACCCGGCCCGCCTCGCGCCAGGTGCGCTCGGTGGCCGGCGCGCCGTCCAGGCGCACGTCCACCTCCCAGCCGGGAAGGAGCGCAGCGGCCGCCTCGCGCGCGATCCCGGCGAGGCGCGTCAGGTCGTTCGTCGCGACGAAGGCGCTCGAGGCCTCGTGGAGGATCGCCATCCGCTCGCCGCGCCGTCGCAGCTCGCTCTCGTTCACGGCCGTGAGCGCGCCGGCGACCACGACGACCGCAACGGAGAGCAGCAGCGGCGGCGCGATCTCGTCCGCCACGCCCTCGTCCACGCCGTCCACCACCTGGAGGGCCGTCACGACGAGAACGCTGAGCACGATCGCCTTGATGCCCGTACGCACCGAGACGGCGAGGGTGGCGGCGAGGCAGAAGACGGGCAGCAGCCACAGGGCCGAGCTGGTCACCCCGCCCGACTCGTAGGCCAGGAGCAGGACCAGCAGGGCGTCGACCACCAGACCGGCGTCCACGGCCGTGCGCAGCGTGCGCGGCCATCGGCTGGGCAGCCAGCGCAGGACGGCATGGGCCGCGAGGGCCGCGAGACAGCCCGCCACGGCCAGCGAGCGCTCGCGGGGACTCAGGTCGAGCCAGGGCGTGAGGGTCGCCACGGCGATGATCCCGAGGGCGATCACCCGCCCGGCCACCATCGCCGCGTGCCGCTCCTCGAGCGCGTACCAGTCGCGGCGCGCGCGGGCGCCCGCCAGTGAGGTCAACCGGGATGTGCCTTCGCTCGACATGCCCCCTCGACAAGCGGTTTTCCGAGCGGACGTTAGCCGCTCCCGAAATAATTTTGGCAAAAGCGCTAAAGGAATCGGGCGGTCTGCCGATACGGGGTCTGCCGGTGACCTCCGCCATGCCTCCCATCTCTCAGGTCCGTCTCCGACGCGCGCTCGGCCTCGCCGCGATCCTCGTGGCCCTCGGCCTGGGCGCCGCTCCCGCGGTCTCGGCCCCGCTGGGCGGGCTCCTCACGTTGCCGGCGGAGCCGGCCGAGCCCACTCCGGCGCCCACCCCGGGCATCGAGCTGCGCCCCATCCTGTCCATCCTCGACCCCGTGCTCCAGCCGGAGCCGGCCCCGGCGCCCGGCCTCGAGCTGACACCGCTCGTCGACGCCGTGGGCGGCACGCTCACGGGCGTCCTCTCTCGCGTCGTTCCCGGCTCCTCGTCGGCGCCGTCCGGCGCGGGCTCGACGGCACCGGACGCCGACACGCCGCAGGGGACCGGCTCCGCGTCCCCCGAGCCCACGACGGGCGCCCCCGTGCCGAAGGGCGGCGCGCGGAATCCGGGCCCGACCGCCGCGCCCCCGGCGGCGGCCTCGTCCGGGACGGTCACCGCGGCCGCCCTGATGCCCGTCATCGACGCGGTCTCCCGTCCGATCGGGCCGTCGCGGCGATCGCGGGAGAGCGCGGCCACCGGCGGCGGCCGCTCCGCGGCGCCCGTTCGAGTGGCCCCCCTCGGCCCGGCCGGCACTGGCCGCGCTGCGTCCCGTGGGCCGGCGGCGCCGGTCGTCGCCGCCGGGCGGCCCGCGCCCGCCCCCGCCCCCGCCGCGGCGCCCCGCGCACGGCAGTCGCCCGTCCTCGCGGCCGTGCCGGACGCCGCCCGGCGAGTCGTCAGCGCCGTCGCCGGTGCGGGGCGCTCGCCCTGGCTGCCGATCGCCCTCCTCCTGGCGGTCGTCGCCTACGTCCTGAGCCAGCGGCTCATCGACGGCGGCGCGAAGCTCTCCCACGCGGGGCGCGACGAGCCGGACGACGAGCTGATCGAGCTGTACCGAGGTCAGCGCCGCCCCCGCGAGGGGGGCCGGTCCTCCAGCTCGGCCGCCGCGGCCCTGGTCAGCAGCCATGTGAGCTCCCCCTGGGGGCTCAGGCGCCCCGCCGGCAGCTCCGGGTCCCCCGCGATCGCCCGCGGCACGACGGGCGCCTTCGCGGCGTCGCCGACCACCATCAGCACCCGCCGCGCCGCGTTGATCACGGGCAGGGTCATGCGTGACGCGCCACGGCTGGGGAAGCTCCGGCCGGTGCACGGGCACCATCAGCCGCTCCGTCTCGTTCAGCTCCGGCCCCCCGGGGAAGAGCGAGGCCGTGTGGCCGTCCGGGCCCATGCCCAGCAACGACCAGGTCGAGGACCGGCCAGGGCTCGCCGGGCACCGCCGCGCGCAGCTCACGCTCGGCCTCGGCCGCCGCCTCCTCGGGCGGCAGCTCGCCGAGGATGCGGTGCACCTGCTCGGGACGCAGCGGGATGCGGTCGAGCAGGGCCTGGCGCGCCATCCGGTAGTTCGAGCCCGGGTCGTCGGGCGGGACGCAGCGCTCGTCCCCGAAGAAGAACTCGACCCGGCCCCACGGGGGGCAGCGGGCGGCCAGGTGCTGGTAGGTGGCCCGGGGAGTGGCGCCTCCCGCCAGCGCGATCCTGGCCCGCCCGCCCGCCGGCGCCTCGAGGGCGATGCGCTCGATCCGGGCGGCGGCCTCGTCCGCCAGGGCGGCGACGTCCGTCGACCACGAGCACGAGGGGCAGCGCTGCTCATACGGGCCGACCGCAGGGCCCGCTCGAAGGCCCGGTCGCGCCGCTGGAGCTCCAGCTCGCCCGCCAGCAGCCGGGCGCGGTCGGGGGAGGGCAGGGGGAGCACTCGCCGGCGCTCGGTCCCGTCGGACTCGGTCACGCACACCGCCGCCGCCCCGCGGTCGGACAGGCGCTCGATGACCAGCGCTGCGCCCTGAGCGCGACCCCGCGACCTCCACCGCGACCAGCTCGTCCCCATCCCCGGGCCGCGACTCCAGCGTCACCGTGAGCGTCGCTCCCACGACGTTCCTGCAGCCATCCCGCCATCAGGAGGGCCTCGGCGTTCGGCCGTGCGCCCGGATGGGCCACGACCGCCGACGCCGGAGCGCGTCCGCAGGCGGGCGAGCGCCCCGTCGTCGACCACCTGGGCGATCAGCTGGCGCCAGGAGGTGATCGCCGCCCAGGCCAGGTCGGTCACCAGGGGGCCGTCCTCCGAGACCCAGCCGGACAGGATCGCGAGCATGGCCGCGGCGTCGCCGTCCCGGTCGACCTCGGTCACCACGCGGTCGCACAGCTCCGCGAGCAGCGCCAGCGGGCCGTCCGGCGAGGGATCGGGGGGGCCGGGCCACCAGAGCACGGTCGGAAGCTCGGATCGGAGCAGGGGTCCGACGACGCTCGCCGCCCCCGCGCGGGCCTCGCCCCGCAGCGTCAGCTCCACCCGCTCGACGACGCTGGCGCGCCCGCCGGTCATCCGGCAGCTCGTGCTGAGGTTGGCGTCGATGCCCTCGCCCTCTCCCGACCAGGTCACGAGCACCGCGCGCGAGGGCTGGTGGTCCGACAGCTGCTCGACCACCTCGCGCATCCCGTCGATGTCCCCGGCGGGGCAGTGGGCGATCAGGTTGAGGACCCCGGAGAGCGTGAACGGCGGGCCCCCGTCGGCAGGCCGGCGCTGCTCGGCCAGGCGCTCGGCGACCTCGGCCACGGTCACGCCGCAGCCGTCCCAGCCGCTGACGATCCGCCGGGGCGCGGCCGTCGCCCTCACAGGCGCCGCCACTCCCGGCCGTCGCGCGCCATGAGATCCTCCGCCGCCTGCGGGCCCCAGGACCCGGCGTCGTAGTTCGGGAAGGGCGCGGGAGTCGCGGCCCAGCCGTGGATGAGCCCGTCGAGGATCTCCCAGGCGCGCTCCACCTCGTCCCAGCGCGCGAACAGCGTCGAGTCCCCGAGGAGCGCGTCGAGCAGGAGGCGCTCGTATGCCTCCGGCGCCGCCTGCAGGAACGAGCTGCCGTAGGCGAAGTCCATGCTCACCTCCCGCAGGTCGATCTGCGGCCCCGGGACCTTGGCCAGGAATCGCAGCGACGCGCCCTCGTCGGGCTGGATGCGCAGCACCAGGAGGTTGGGATGCACGGTCTCCACCGCCGTCGAGGCGAAGGGAAGGTGCGGCGCCGGCTTGAACTGGATCGCCACCTCGGTCGCCCGGCGGGGAAGGCGCTTGCCGGTGCGCAGGTAGAAGGGCGTCCCCGACCAGCGCCAGTTGTCGACCGTGGCGCGCAGGGCCACGAAGGTCTCGGTGTTGGACTCGGGATCGACGCCCGGGCTCCTCGCGGTAGCCCGGAACCCGCTCGCCCCCGATCCACCCCGGGCCGTACTGGCCGCGCACCGCGTCCGCCGAGCCGGCGTCGTCGAAGGGCGGCATGGCGCGCAGGACCTTCACCTTCTCGTCGCGCACCTCGCGGCTCTCGAAGCGCGCCGGCGGCTCCATGGCGACGATCGAGAGCACCTGGAGCATGTGGTTCTGCACGATGTCGCGGAGCGCGCCGCTGCTCTCGTAGTAGCCGCCGCGGCTTGCCCACGCCCAGGTCCTCGGCCACGGTGATCTGGACGTGATCGACGTACCGCCGGTTCCAGATCGGCTCGAAGATGGCGTTCCCGAACCGCAGCACGAGCAGGTTCTGGACCGTCTCCTTCCCCAGGTAGTGATCGATCCGGTAGACCTGCCGCTCGCGGAAGACCGCGTTCAGCCGGCTGTTCAGCTCGCGCGCCGAGGCGAGGTCCGCGCCGAAGGGCTTCTCGATCACCAGCCGCGCGAAGGGCTCGTCGCCGTCGCCCTCCTCCGCCAGTCCGGCCGTGCCGAGGCTCTCGGCGATCACCGGGAAGAAGTCCGGGGCGACCGCCAGGTAGAAGAGCCGGTTGCCGCGGGTCCCTCGCTCGGCGTCCAGCTCCTCGAGGAGCGCCTTCAGGCGCAGGAAGCCCTCGGGCTCGTCGAACGAGACCGACAGATACCGCAGGCGCCGCGCGAAGCCGTCCCACACGTCGTCGTCCACGGGGAAGCGGCCGTGCGCCTCGACACCGGCCCGCATCCGGGCCCGGAACTCGTCGTCCGGGCAGATCGGAGCGGCGCGACGCCCACCACCGTCGTCTCCGGCGGCAGAAGCTGCTGGACCGCGAGGCTGTAGAGGCCCGGCATGCAGCTTGCGCTGCGTGAGATCCCCGGTGGCGCCGAAGATCACGATGGCCGCGGGCGAGGGCACGCGCGCCAGGCGCACGTCCCGGATCGCGTCGGTGCCGACCGCTTCGGTCACGCTCACCGGTCGAGTATCCTAAGCCTCATGTCGAGGGTGAGCCTGCGGCCACCTGGGCCGACGCGGCCGCCGCGACGGCCTCCGGGGTGATGCCGAGGGCGGCGAGGGCCACGTCTCCCGGCGCCGAGACGCCGAAGCGGTCGATCGCCACCACCGCCCCGTCGAGCCCCACCCACTCGGACCAGCCGAAGGGGCTCGCGGCCTCGACCGCCACGCGGGCCCGGAGGCCGGGAGGCAGAACCTCGTCCCGGTAATCGGCGGTCCTGGTCCCGGAAGAGCTCGAAGGACGGCATGCTCACGACGCGGGCCGAGATGCCGTCGGCGGCCAGCATCTCGCGCGCCGCCATCGCCACCTGCACCTCCGAGCCGGTGCCGATCAGGATGCAGTCGTCGCCGTCGGCGAGGACGTACGCGCCGCGCTCCACGGGGGGATCGCCCGGCAGGGTGGGCAGGGCCTGGCGGGTCAGCACCAGAGCGGTGGGCGCGTCGGTGCGCCCGATCGCGACCCGCCACGCCGCGGCCGTCTCGCTGGCGTCGGCCGGGCGGATGGTCACGAGGTCGGGGATGGCCCGCAGCGCCGCCAGGTGCTCGATGGGCTGGTGGGTGGGACCGTCCTCGCCCAGGCCCACGGAGTCGTGGGTGTAGACGAAGATCGACGGCAGGCCCATCAGGGCGGCGAGCCGCAGCGTGTTCTTCATGTAGTCCGAGAACGTGAAGAAGGTCGAGCAGACGGGCCGCAGCCCCGCGTGGGCGGCGATGCCGTTGGTGATCGCCCCCATCGCGTGCTCGCGGACCCCGTAGTAGAGGTTGCGGCCGCGGTAGTCGCCCGGCTCCACGACCCCCATGTCCTTCAGGGTCGTGCTGGTCGATGACGAGAGGTCGGCAGCGCCCTGCACCAGCTCGGGCACCGCGGCGGCGAAGGCGTTGAGGGCCTTCCCGCCCGCCGCCCGCGTGGCCATCGACTCGCCCTCGGGGAAGCGAGGGCGCCACGTCGCTCCCAGCCGTCGGGCAGGCGGCCCTCGCCCACCCGGGCGAGCTCCGCGGCCTGCGCGGGGTACTCGGCCGCGTAGGCCGCCAGGCGCTCACGCCAGGCGGCCGCCAGCTCGCGGCCCCTCTCGACCAGCTCCGCCCTCCAGGCCGCCACCTCGTCGGGCACCAGGAAGGTGGGCGACTCGGGCCAGCCGTACGCGCGCTTGGTGGCGGCGGTCTCCTCGGGCCCGAGCGGCGACCCGTGGGCGCGCGGAGGTGTCCTGCTTGTGGGGCGCTCCGTATCCGATGTGGGTCCGGCAGACGATCAGCGTGGGACGGCCGTCGGGCACCTCAGCGGCCGAGAGGGCGCGCTCGATGGCGGCGAGGTCGTTGCCGTCGTCCACGCGCAGGACCCGCCACCCGTAGGCCGCGAAGCGGGTCGGGCACGTCCTCGGCGAAGGCCAGGGTGGTCGGCCCGTCCAGGCTGATGTGGTTGTCGTCGTAGATCCCGATCAGCCGCTCCAGGCGCAGGAAGCCCGCGATCGAGGCGGCCTCGTGGGAGATGCCCTCCATCAGGTCGCCGTCCGAGCAGATGAACCAGGTGCGGTGCGACGACCACCTCGTGGCCCGGCCGGTTGAAGCGCGCGGCCAGCATCGCCTCGGCCAGGGCGAAGCCCACCGAGTTGGCGAAGCCCTGCCCGAGCGGGCCGGTGGTGATCTCCACGCCCGGCGTGTCGCCGCGCTCCGGGTGGCCCGGGGTGCTGCGAGCCGAGCTGGCGGAAGCGCTTGAGCTCGTCCAGCGGCAGGTCGTAGCCCGTCAGGTGGAGCAGGGCGTACAGCAGCGCCGAGGCGTGGCCCGCCGAGAGCACGAAGCGGTCGCGGTCCGGCCATTCGGGCTCGGTCGGGGAGTGGCGCAGGTGGCGCGAGAAGAGGGTCCACGCCACGGGCGCCAGGCCCATCGGCGCCCCGGGGTGGCCGCTGTTGGCCTTCTCGACGGCGTCGATGGCGAGGGTCCGGACCGTGGTGATGGCGAGCTCGGGGGCCGCCAGCGTTGTCGTCACCGGATCCTCGCTCTCAGTAGCTCACGTCGTGGGGATAGCTCTCGCGCAGGCCTCCCGGCGTGATCCGCACGAACCGGGCGTTGCGGTGCAGCTCCGGGATCGTATGGGCGTTCGAGTAGCTCATGCCCGACCGCAGGCCGCCCACCAGGCCGGCCAGCACGTCGGCGGCCGCATCGCGCAGGGGCACCACCGCCTCGACCCCCTCGGGCACCACGGGTGAGAACTCGGTGCCGTCCCCCTCGGCCTCGCTCCGCGCCGCGGCGGCGGCCTGCGAGGCCATCCCGCGGAACACCTTCACGCGCACCCCGTTCCGCGAGACCACCCGCCCGGGACTCTCCGGCGTCCCCGCCAGGAGGTTGCCCACCATCACCGTCTCCGCCCCGGCGGCGATGGCCTTCGCGACGTCGCCGCCCGCGCGGATCCCGCCGTCGGCGATCACCGGGACGTCGTCGCGGGCGCAGGCCTCCGCGCACTCCATCACCGCCGTGAGCTGCGGCACGCCGACGCCGGCGACGACCCGCGTCGTGCAGACCGATCCCGGGCCCACGCCCACCTTGACCCCGTCCGCGCCCGCCTCGACCAGGTCGCGCGCCCCTTCGGCCGTCGCCACGTTGCCGGCCACGATCTCGGTCGCGCCGCCCACGGCCTCGCGCACCTCGCCCACGGCGCGCAGGGCCCGTTCGGTGTGCCCGTGGGCGATGTCCAGCACCAGCACGTCGGCTCCCGCCTCGGCGAGCGCCCGCGCGCGCTCGAGGAAGTCGCCGCGCACGCCGATGGCCGCGCCCACCGCGAGGCGGCCGCGGGCGTCCTTGGTGGCCGCCGGCCGCTCGGCCCGCTGGCGCAGGTCGCGCAGCGTGATCAGACCGACCAGGCGATCGTCACCGTCCACCAGGGGCAGCTTCTCCACCCGCGCATCGTGCAGCAGCCGGACGGCCTCCTCGCTGCTGGTCGCGGGGCCGCCGGTCACCAGGCGCTCGCGCGGGGTCATCAGCTCGGCCACCTGCACCCCCGGGTCGGGCTCGTCCATCACGTCGCGGCGGGTGAGGATGCCCCGCAGCCGCCCCCCCTCCGTCACCACGAGGCCGGTCACGCCCCGGCGCTCCATCTCCGCTCGCGCCGCGCCGAGGGTCGCGCCGGGGGAGATGGTGTGGGGGTCGGAGATCACGAGGGCCTCCGCCCGCTTCACCCACGCCACCTCCGCCACCTGCCGCTCCGGGGTGAGGAAGCGGTGGACGATGCCGATGCCGCCCGCGCGCGCCATCGCGATGGCCATCTCGGACTCGGTGACCGTGTCCATGTTGGCCGAGACGATCGGCAGGGCGAGCCGCAGGCGCCGGGTGAGGCGGCTCGAGACGTCCACCTCGGAACGCGAGCCGATGCCGCTTCGGCGCGGCGCGAGCAGCACGTCGTCGTAGGAGAGGGCGAGTGGGATACCGGCCGTATTCACGTCGGGAGGATAGCCCACGTCCACCGCCCCCCGACCGCTGTGACACGTCAGGTAGCATCGCCCGATGGCGCCCCGGCTGCACGTCGCGATCGCCGTCGGCGCCGTGGCCTGCGCGACGCTTTCGGGCTGTGGGGACGGCCCGCACGAGCCGGTCGCCGCGACGCCCTCCCAGTACGTCGCCGCGGCCGAGGCGCTGCTCGATCCTCCGGCCCAGCTCGCCTCCCTCGTGTCCGAGCGGTCGGATGACCCGGCCGCGGCGATTCCGCCCCGCGATCAGCTCGAGGACATCGTCGTGCGGGCCCGCGCCCGCCTCGCCGCGTTCCGGGCGCTGCAGCTGCCGGACCGGCGCCTGCGCGGCCAGCGCGACCGCCTCGCCGGCCTCGTACGACCGGCTCACGTCGCTCATGCCCGCCACGGTCGACGCGCTCGCCGACCGGAATCGCGCCGCGCTGGCCGCGGCCGCCTCCCCCTTCCTCGCCGCCCTTCGAGGGCTCTCATCCGTCACCGCCTCGCCCTCGTCCTGATCCCCGTGGCTCTGCTCGCCGCGGCCTGCGGCGGGGGAACGCTCGAGTCGTCGACGGCGCCCCTCGAGGATGGCACCCGCGTCTCCCCGCGGAGCTACCTGGCCGACACGGCCGCGGCGGCGGAGGCGGTGTCGGACTTCGTGGTCGTCACCCGGAGCATCGGCGACGTCGCGCGGGCTCCGCGCCTCCGGGAGGTGGCACCCGAGCTGCGCGAGCCGCTGGCCCGTGCGACCGCCCTCGCCCGCCGCCTGGACGCGGCCCGCCTCGAGGATGCGCGGCTGGAGGAGCAGCGCCGGCTGGCCGCCGCGGCCCTGGGGCAGGTGGTGCGGGCGATGGAGCGCACCACGGCCGCGGCCGACGCCGCCAACCCCGTCGGCGTCGCCGCGGCGGTCGAGGACCTCGACGCGGCGGTGGCGGAGCTGCGCGACCGTCCGGAGAGCTCCACCGAGACGTCGCCGGGCTGACCGCGGGGCTTCGCACGGCGTGACCGCGGGCCATCATGCTCGCGGGGGTCGCTGCCGATGGAACCTGTGCGCCGCTGCCCGGGGGTGGCGGCGCCCTCTCCCTCGCGTCGCCAAGGATGGTGCCGTTGTGTCCGTGGATCAGGTTCGCGTCCACATCGTCAGCCGTAGCCCGCAGTGCTCGACGGATCTCGCGGCATTCCTCGCCCACGAGGTTCGCCGCCGCCACCCCGGCGCCGAGCTGGTGCTGGCCGTGGAGGACGAGGGCGGCGCCCCGGCCGGCGGCGTGCTCACCCGTCGCGAGCGGGTCGTGCTCGACCTGATCCGTCAGCACCTCACCGACAAGGAGATCGCCCAGCGCATGGGCATCTCCTGGCACACGGTCCGCAGCCACTCCCGCTCGATCCTGCGGAAGCACGGCGTGCACTCGCGCCGCGAGATCGCGGTCCACGGGCTGCGCGGGAACCACCCGGCCCTCGTTCAGATTGCCCCGCCGCAGGTGGGCGGGGCCGCCAAGCCCTCACCCAAGCTGCCGCGCGGGTGACGGGGTCCGCGGTCGGTGGGGGGTCGTCGGGAGGCCGGCCCCCCACCGGTCGCGGTCACACTCACGACCCCTGGGGCGGGGCCAGCCCTCGCAGGACGGCCGACGCCTCGGCCACGATCTCCCGCACGATGTCGCCCGCCGGGAGCGAGCGGCCCGAGAGGCCCGCGGCCTGGCCGGCCCACAGGGCGAGCACCTCCGCCTCGTCGCGCCGGGCTCCGGCCGCGCGCAGGTCGGCGCTCGCCGAGGCCTGGCGCGGCCAGCCGAGGGCCGGCGGCCCGGCCGCCTCGAGGGCGTCGATCAGGCGGTTGCGGATGCCGCGGGCCGGCCGGCCCGAGACGGCCCGCGTGATCACGGTGTCCACGTCGCGGGCCTCGCGCAGGCGCCGGCGGTAGGACTCCGGCACGCCGCTCTCCAGGGCCCCCAGGAAGCGCGTGCCGAGCTGGACGCCCTGAGCGCCCAGCGCCATCGCGGCCGCGAGGCCCCGTCCGTCCATCACCGCCCCCGCCGCCACGACCGGCACATCGACCGCGCGCACCACCTGCGGCACGAGCGCGAAGGTGCCCACCATCGGCACCTCACCGTCCTCGCGCAGGTCGAAGTTCGAGCGGTGTCCACCCGCCTCGGCGCCCTGGGCCACCACCACGTCGGCGCCGTCCGCCACGGCGCGAACCGCGTCCTCCACGGTGGAGGTCATGACGATCACGACGGCGCCGGCGGCGCGCGCCAGCTCCGTCACCGCCTCGGGAGCCCCGAGGCCCACGCTCGACGGCCCGGGCGCCGGCGGCGAGCCCGGCCTCCACCAGCTCCGGGGCCGACGCCGGAGGCGGGGCCGGGGCCGGATCGTCGGGCACCTCCAGCTCACGCCGCAGCTCGGCGAGCGCCTCGCGCGGGTCGGCGCCGCGGGGGTCCGGAGGCGTCGGGGGGGCGACCAGCACGTTGATCGCGATCGGGGCGGCCGTGAGGGCCCGCGCGCGCGCCACCGCGTCGGAGGCGGCCTCGGCGGTCATGCCGCTCAGCCCGAAGGCGCCCAGCCCTCCCGCCTCGGAGACCGCCGCCACCAGCTCGGGCGTGGTCGGGCCCCCGGCCATGCCCGCCAGCAGCACCGGATGGCGGATTCCGAGCAGCGCGCAGAGGCGGTTCGCGAATGGGGGATCCGTGCCCTCGCGCGACATCCCGCGTCCCCAAATCTCAAGCGCATCGGCCAAACACCGAAAGAGGGAACAAGCCGGGCCTCACCGGATCGTTCCCTCCAAGGAAAGGCTACTAGATGCGCCGCCACCTGCTGGCTCTGTACGTGGCCGGTGCTGCCGTCGCGACTCTCGTCGCGGCCAACAGCGCCGTCGCCGCGACCTGGACTCGCCGCTAGTGTCCTGAGTCGTTAGTTCGTATGCAGGTTCCCGAGCGAATCTCCAGCGAGACAAGGACGCAGATCCCCCGCAATATCGGAAATATTGTGGGGGTCGAGGACGCTGTATCGCGATGAGATGCAGCCGGGAACTGCCACGCAATTAGCGACTCAGGACGCTGAACCGGTCACGGACGAGGCCGGCGCCCGCCAGGAGCGTTCGCCGGCCCGTCCCGACTGCCGCCCTCCGCGAGGAGAGCGGGGAAGAACAGACCCCTAGAAGTCGTCGGAGGACGCGAGGCTGAGGGCCTCCTCGCGCGCCCGCACGACCTCCCACGGGATCGTGATGGAACGGCCCTGCATCTCCACCGTGCCGGCCCCGCGCAGCTTGCTGAACGCGGTGGTGACGGCCTCCCGCGAGGCGCCCACGAGAGACGCCCACTGCGCGTGGGTCAGGTCGAGCCGCAGCTCGATGCCGGCGCGCGTGGCCACGCCGAAGCGATCGGCCAGCTGGTACAGCCGCGCTCGCAGACGATCCTCGACGCGCATCTCGCTCACCAGCGCCACCGTCTCGCGCAGCATGGCGACGCGGTCGGTGAGCATCTCGGCGAGGTTGCGGCCGAGGCGCGGATAGCGTGCCATGAGCCCTTCCACGGCACGACCGGAGAGCGGGGACACGGCCGCGTCCTCCAGGGCGCTCACGCACGAGCTGGGCCCGGCGCCGAGGGTGGAGTAGATGGCGCCCGCGTCGAGCAGCGAGATCATGATCTCGTGGCCGGGGGCGGTTGCACTCGAAGAGCGCGAGGCGGCCCTCGCGGACGACGAAGAGGTGGTCCGGCCGGCCGAGGGGCTCCGGCATCGAGGCGCCGCGCGGCCAGCGCACCAGGGGCAGCCGGCTGTCGAGCAGGATCAGGTCGCGCTCGGGGAGCCCGGCGAAGAGGTCCATCTGGGTGAGCGCGATGCGACCGGACCCGCTGATCCCCGAGGCTCGGAAGCCGTTCTCGCGCAGCTCGGAGAGGACCGTCGCCATGGCGGAGACTGTGGCACCCCTTTGTTATGGCCCTCTAAGAACCTCCGCAAGATGTGGGGGGGCCGCGCCGGCCTTGGCTCGATCACCGCCCCGCGAGGTGCCGGTACCATGAGGCGAGCGACCCGGCGAGGAGACGACAGTGGAACGGCCGAGCCCCGCCGTGCAGGACTACCTCAAGGCCATCTACCGCCTCGGCGAGTCGGCGGACCACGAGGGGCCGATCACCACCACCCAGGTGGCCGAGGCGCTGGCCGTCACGACGGCGTCCGCGAGCAACATGCTGAAGAGGCTCGACGGCCTCGGATTCGTGACCCAGGTCAAGCGGCAGGGCGTGGACCTCACGGAGCCGGGCCGTCAGGCGGCGCTCGAGGTGATCCGCCACCACCGGCTGCTCGAGACCTATCTGGCCACGCGTCTCGGCATGCCCTGGGATGAGGTCCACCGTGAGGCCGAGGTGCTGGAGCACCACGTCTCCCAGGCCCTCGCCGCGCGCATCGCGGAGGAGCTCGGCCACCCCGAGCGCGACCCGCACGGGCACCCCATCCCCACCAGCGCCGGGCAGCTCAACACGATCCCCGCGCGGCGCCTGTCGGAGCTGCCGGACGGAGCCGAGGCGGTGGTCGGGCGGGTCGACGACCGCGACGATGCGCTGCTGCGGTTCCTGGCCGAGCGGGGCCTGGTGCCCGACGCGACCCTGGAGGTGCTCGAGCACGCGCCCTTCGGCGGTCCCATCTCGGTGCGCGTGGGCGGCCGCATGGTGGAGGTGCCGCCGGCCGCCGCGGAGGCGGTGCACGTCCAGACCGGGGTCGATGGCAACTCGTAGGAGCCGTGTGGGAAACTTGCGACCCGCCTCCCGAGCGGCATCGCAGCACCACGACCGAGGAGAACCTCCTGTGTCCCGCAAGCCACTCATCGCCGTGATCGCGGCCGCTCTGGCGGCCGCCTCGCTGGGCCTCAGCGCCTGTGGCGACGACGACGACGCGTCCGCCACCACGACGGAGGCTCCGGCGGCCGCCACGACGGCGCCCGCCACCACCGAAGCTCCGGCCACCACGGCGGCTCCGGCCGGCGGCAGCGTGTCGGTCGAGGCCGACCCCTCCGGCCAGCTCGCCTTCGTGCAGAAGACGCTCACGGCACCGGCGGGGAGCGTGACCATCACGTTGACGAACGACGCGGCCGTGCCCCACAACGTCGCGGTGCGTGGCAACGGAGTGGACTCGCCTCCCAGCGACACGATCCAGGGCGGCGGGACGGCCGATCTCACGGTCGACCTGCCGGCCGGCGAGTACGAGTTCTACTGCGCGGTCCCCGGCCACGAGCAGGCCGGCATGAAGGGGACCCTCACGGCCAACTAGCTGGGCCTCACTCCTCGGCGTAGGGCTGGGAATCGGCGATCAGGTCGTCGAGCTCCAGCCCGAGGCCCTGCATGTAGAAGGGCGTGAGCAGGTTCAGCGTGTGGCGGCACGCGGGGCAGATCGGCAGCGGCGGGGGGGCCGGGAGCCCCTCCGTCTCGCCCGCCAGGCTGTAGGCCGAGCCGCAGTAGCGGGCGCAGACTCCGCAGGAGCCGGCCTTGCAGTCCAGGCGCACCAGGTCCACGCCGGCCGAGCCGATCTGCTCGAGCCACGCGCGATGGCGCTCGGCGTAGGCGGCCGCCTCGTCGCGCAGGCGCGCCCGCGCCTCGTGGGACCAGCCCTCGCGCAGCGCCGTGGCGAACGGCTCCGGCGGGTCCGCCACCGACCGGAAGCGCTCGGTCCACCGGTCGATCTCGGCGTCCCAGTCGCGCGCCGGCACGGGTCCCTAGTCCTCGACGAAGTTGACGGCGGGGGCCGAGGCGATGAGGCCCGCCTCGTGCCCCCGGCGCAGCAGCTCGGCCACGGCGGCCCGGCCGTCCTCGCCGTAGTCGAGGGTGCGGTCGTTCACGTACATGCCCACGAAGCGGTCGGCCAGCGCCCGGTCGAGCCCGCGCCCGAAGCGCTCGGCGTGCGCGAGCGCTCCCGGCCGGTGCTCCAGCCCGTAGGCGATGCTCTCGCGCAGCAGGCGCGAGAGCCGCGGGAGGGTGTCGCCCTCGTCGAGGTCGCGGCGCACGGCGTTGGCGCCCAGCGGCAGCGGCAGGCCGCCGGTGAGCTCGTGCCACCACTCGCCCAGGTCGAGGATGGACCGGAGCCCCTGCGAGGCGTAGGTGAGCTGGCCCTCGTGGATCACCAGGCCCGCGTCCACCTCGCCGGCCTCGACCACGTCGAGGATCCGGTCGAAGGGGGTGATGACCGGCTCGGCGATCCTCCCGACGGCCAGCTGGAGCTCCAGGAACGCGCTGGTCAGGAGGCCGGGGACGGCCACCCGCAGGCGCGGGCAGGGCCGCCGGGTCGAGCGGCTCGCGCGCCACCACGATCGGGCCGTAGCGCTCGCCCATCGACGCGCCGTGCGGCAGCAGCCGGTAGCGGTCGGAGAGGTACGCGTAGGCGTGGACCGACAGCGCCGTCACCTCGAGCCGGCCCTCGCGGGCCCAGTCGTTGAGCGTCTCGATGTCGCGCAGCACGTGCTCGAAGCGGAAGCCGTCGGTGGGGATCAGCTCCTCGGCCAGCGCGTAGAACATGAAGGCGTCGTCGGGGTCGGGGCTGTGCCCCAGGCGGATCAGGCGGTCGCTCACATGCCTCCTATCGGGGGGCGGGGCGGATCAGAAGAAGGTGTCGTCGGGGCGCCACGGCGGCGCGCACGCGCACAGGAGCCGCACCGGCCCCGTCGCGTCGGCGCGGATCCGGTGCCAGGCCCCGGGCGGGATCAGGACCGCGTCGCCCGCGGCGACCCGGGCGCGCTCGCCGTCGATCTCCATCTCGCCGGCGCCCTCCACCAGGTAGTAGATCTCCTCGCTCTCCCGGTGATGGTGGCGAACCGTGGCCTCCCCGGCCTCGATCGTGGCCTCGGCCAGGCTCTGGTGGGCCACGGGGGCGTTCGAGCGGTCGAGGAGCGAGCGGATGGTGCTGCCGTCGGTCGTCGTGAACGGCTCGGCGTGGGCGCGGGAGCGGATCTCCACTCCGTCAGCCTACCCCGGGGCGACCCGGTGGTACGGTCGGCCGATGGGAGGAGTGCGCGACGGGATCGACGAGAAGCTCGGCGCGTTCCTGCTCGCGCAGCGCGTGTTCTTCACGGCCACCGCGCCGAGCGGCGACGAGGGTCACGTGAACCTCTCGCCCAAGGGCGTCGCCGGGTCGTTCGCGGTGCTGGGCCCGCGCTCGGTCGCCTATCTGGACCTCACCGGCAGCGGAGCGGAGACGATCGCCCACCTGCGCCAGAACGGGCGCATCTGCCTGATGTTCTGCGCCTTCGACGGCCCTCCGCGCATCGTGCGCCTGCACGGCCGCGGCGAGGCGGTGACGCGGGACGACGCCCGCTTCGCCGAGGAGGCGGCGCGGTTCCCGGAGCACCCGGGCGCCCGCTCGGTGGTGCGGGTGGAGATCGACCGGGTGGCCGACTCGTGCGGCTTCGCGGTGCCCCTGATGGACTTCCGCGGCGAGCGCGACCAGCTCGAGCGGTGGGCGCGCAAGCGCGGGGAGGAGGGTCTGGCCGCCTACCGCGCCGAGCGCAACGCGGCGAGCATCGACGGGCTGCCCGCCCTCAGCCCGGAGGTTGCGCCGCGGGCGTCCGGATGACGCACATCCCCTCCCCCTCGGCGGCGAGCACCTCGTCGGGCAGGTGCACCGTGACCACCGCTCGGAAGCCCCGCTCGCTGCGCTGGACCAGCCGGCCGCGCAGGGTCAGCTCCGAGCCCCCGGGGATGGGGCGCCGCAGCCGGTAGCGCACGTTGGCCGTCATGCCCCACATGCCGTGGGGCGCGCCCGCGTAGACCAGCATCTCGTCCACCAGCATCCCCACCAGCCCGCCGTGGACGCGGTCCGGGTACCCCATGTGCGTCGGCCGGGGCGTGAAGCGCGCCACCGCGTCGGTGCCGTCGCGGCGGATGACCAGGCCCAGCCCCTCGGGGTTGGCCGCCCCGCAGACGAAGCAGTCGGGGCACTGGGGAGGGTTGAGGATCGGGAGATCGTCCACGACGGGGCGCCATGCTAGCGTCCGGAACATGATCGCCGTGCTGGTCGTCGTGCACTCGATTCTCTGCGTGCTCCTCATCTTCCTCGTGCTCCTGCACAGCGGGAAGGACGCCGGGCTCTCCGGCGCCTTCGGCGTCGGCGGCAGCTCGAGCGCCTACGGCGGATCGACGGCCATCGTGGAGAAGAACCTCGACCGCGTGACGGTCGTGGTCGCGATCCTCTTCTTCGTGACGACGTTCTTCCTGGCAAAAACGCTGTAACAGGGCGGACGTCGCCATCCGCAGGTCGGATTGCGTTTCGTGATTGTTACGCGTGTAGGTAGCCTGCGGCGCGCGGTGCCCGGGGAGCGACGACACAGGCTGTTCGCGGCCGCCGCGCTCGCGGTGGCGGCCGGAGCCCTGCTCCTGTCCGGCTGCGGCTCCTCCGGCGGCGGCGAGCCGAGCCCCGAGCGCGGCGGCACCCTGGTGGACGCCGAGTACCAGGCGCCCCCGATCCTGAACGTGCTCCTCGCCGACGGCGTCTCGACCGTCGGCCAGCGCATCGTCTCGAACATCCTCCAGAACCTGCTCACCGTGAACGAGAAGGGCGAGTACGTGCCCCAGCTCGCCGAGGCGGTGCCCTCGGGGGCGGACGTGCGCGAGGGCCCGCTGCGGCTGACGTTCCGGCTCCGGCCCGAGGCGACGTGGTCGGACGGACAGCCGGTGACCACGGCCGACGTCGCCTTCACCCTGCGCACGATGATGGACGAGGACAATCAGATCGCGAGCCGTGAGGGCTGGGACAGGATCGCCAGGATCGAGCCGGGCCGCACGGCCGCCGGTGGACGCTGCGCGCCCACCACCTGCTTCACGGTCGCCTTCCGCGGCGACTACGCCCCGTGGCGCGACATCTTCAGCGTGTCCGCGGGCTACTTCATACTGCCGCGGCACGTCCTGCAGGGCGAGGACTTCAACACGGTGTGGAACGACGGCGGCCTCGTGGGCTCCGGCCCCTTCACCCTCGAGAGCTACGAGCCGCGCGTCCGGGCGGTGCTGGCGCGCTCGCCGAGCTACTGGGGCTCGAAGGACGCGGGCGGCGGCCCCTTCCTCGACAAGATCGTGGTCAACTTCCTGGACTCGCCCGGCGGGGTCGTGAACGCCCTGCGCCAGGGCGAGGCCCAGATGGCGAGCCTGACCCCGGACCCCGACCTGATCGCCCGCGCCGACGCCATCGAGGGGATCGAGGTTCAGGCCGTGCCGTCGGTCTTCTGGGAGCACGTCGTCCTCAACTCCCAGGCGGAGCCGTTCACCGACCCGGTCGTGCGCCAGGCGCTGGCCTACGCGATCGACCGGCAGCAGGTGGTCGAGGTGCTGCTCGACAGCTCCTTCCCGGTGCTCCAGAGCGTCCTGCGCCCCTTCCAGCTCGGCTACCAGCCCGCCTTCGAGGGCTACTCGTACGAGCCCGACCGGGCCCGCTCGCTGCTGACCGCGGCCGGGTGGCGCCTCGGCTCGGACGGGATCTTCGAGAAGGACGGCCGGGAGCTGGAGATCCCGATCGTCATCACCGCCGGCGACGAGCTGCGGCGCACCACCGTCCGCCTGATGGCCGATCAGGCCGCGCGGGCCGGGATCCGTCTGACCTCCCGCTCCGAGACGCCCGACCGGCTCTTCGGAGCCCTGCTCGTGCAGGGCGACTTCACCGCCGCGATGTACGCCATCGGGAGCGGCCTCGAGCCCACCGTCACCGCCCTGCTCGCGTCGGATCAGATCCCCTCGGAGGGGAACGGGTTCACGGGCCAGAACGTGTACCGGTGGAGCGACCCCGGCGCCGACCGCCTGATGCGCCTCTCCGACCGCACCGTCGACGACGCGGCCCGAGCGCGGGCCCTCGCGCAGGTGCAGGAGATCGTGGCCGACCAGGTCCCGCTCATCCCGCTCTACCAGCAGCCGAACGCCGTCGCGTACACCCAGGCCCTCTCCGGGGTGCGGCAGAACCCCAGCCAGGCGGAGGTGTTCTGGAACAGCGCCGAGTGGTCGCTGGGAGGCGGATCCGACTAGTGCCGTGTCGGGTGACGCCGTGATCGCCTACGCCCTCCGGCGTCTGGCGATCGCGGTCCCGATGCTGCTCGCGGTGTCGGTGATCGCGTACCTGCTGCTCTACCGGGCGGCCGACCCGGTGGCGCGGCTGCGGCAGATCCCCACCGTGCGCGGAGAGGACCTGCGGCGGCTGATCGAGCAGCAGGGACTCGACGCCCCCTGGTACGAGGGGTACTGGAAGTGGCTGACGGGCTTCGTCCAGGGCGACTGGGGGGTGAGCGCGACCAACAAGGGCGTGGACGCGATCGAGCCGATCCGCGCGGCCATCCCCGCGACCCTCGAGCTGATGCTGCTGGCCCTGGTGGTGTCGGCGCTCCTGGCCGCGGCGCTCGGCGTGCTGTCGGCGGTGCGGCCGTACTCGGCGACGGACCTGACCATCACCGGCCTCTCCTACCTTGCCTTCGCGACGCCCACCTTCGTGGCCGGCGTCCTGCTCCAGCTCGGCGCCATCTGGATGCGCGACAACGGCTGGGCGGTCCTGCCCTTCGCCCTCGGCACGATCCTCGTCCTGGTGGGGGTGGCCCGCCTGCGCCGGCGCGGGATCGCCACCGCGGCCCTGCTGGTCGTCGGCGGGGTGCTGATCGCGTTCTCGGTGGCGCTCTGGGACCAGCTCGGAGGCGACGGCCAGGTGGTCTTCTACACCAGCCAGCGGTTCTCGTTCGACCACGAGGGGGAGATCTTCTCGGTCGACCACCTCCAGCACCTGGTGCTGCCGGTCCTCACGCTCTCCCTGGTGAACGTGGCCGTGTGGAGCCGGTTCGAGCGGGCGGCGATGATCGAGGTGCTGCGCTCGGAGCACGTCCACGCCGCCCGCGCCCGCGGGCTCTCCGAGCGGCGGGTGCTCGTCGCCCACGGGCTGCGCAACGCCCTGGCGCCCCTCGTGACCCTCGTCGCCCTGGACCTGGGCATCCTCTTCAGCGGGGCCGTGATCACCGAGACGGTCTTCTCGTGGCCGGGCATGGGGAGCCTGCTGCGCGACGCGGCCCTCGCCCGGGACATCAACGTGGCGATGGGGATCGTGATGATCGGGGCGGTGGCCGTCGTCGTCTTCAACCTGGTGGCCGACCTCCTCTACGCGGCCCTCGACCCGCGCGTGGAGCTCGGGACGGTGCCGCGATGAGCGCCCGGGGGGGCTTCTGGCGGCGGCTGCTGCGCCACGGCCCGGGGATGGCGGGCCTGGTGCTGCTCGTCCTCATCGCCCTGGCGTGCATCCTGGGACCCGTGCTCTCCCCGTACGGCGTCGACCAGCAGGACCTGGCCGCGATCAGCCAGGGCCCGTCATGGCGCCACCCCTTCGGCACGGCGCAGCTCGGTGAGGACGTCATGACGCGCGTCTTCGACGCCGGCCGGGTGTCGTTGCTGGTGGGCCTGGGGACGGCGCTCGCGGCGACGGTGGTCGGCGCGGGCCTCGGCCTCCTGGCCGGCGGGCGCGGGGGCTGGGTCAACTCGCTGCTGGCGCGCCTCGCGGACCTGTTCCTGATCGTCCCGGCCTTCGTGGTGCTGATCGTGCTCAGCCTCACCTTCGAGCAGGTGGGTCCGGCCGAGGTCGTCCTGATCCTGGCGCTGCTGTCGTGGCCGCTGCTCTTCCGCCTGACGCGGGCGTCGGCGCTGACCACGCGCGAGCTGCCCTACGTCGCAGGCCGCGCGGGCGGCGGGCGCCGGGTCGTGGCGCGTCGTGGGCCGGCACCTGCTGCCCGCCGCCGCCCCGGAGATCGTCTCCTTCGCCGCGCTCGCCGTCGGCATCGCCATCCTCGCCGAGAGCGCGCTCTCGTTCCTGTCCCTGGGAATCGATCCCGACCGCAACCCCTCCTGGGGAAGCCTCATGATCGGCGCCCAGGACACGATCGAGGACCGCCCGTGGCTCACCCTCTATCCGGCGGGGATGGTGGTGCTCACGGTGCTCGCCGTGAGCCTGCTGGGAGACGCCCTTCGCGACGCCCTCGACCCCTCCGGCGACCGGGTGCG
This sequence comes from Miltoncostaeaceae bacterium, assembly GCA_963721335.1. GTDB lineage: Bacteria > Actinomycetota > Thermoleophilia > Miltoncostaeales > Miltoncostaeaceae > CAVXDY01. The sequence goes on along the minus strand of CAVRIV010000008.1, from coordinate 1,350,303 downwards.
CGCGCCGGGGCGGTGGGCCCCATGAGAGCCGTGGCCCCCGTGCTCTCCGCCCGCGGGCTGCGGGTGGCCGCCCCCGGAGCCGAGGGGCCGGTGACCCTGGTGAACCGGGTCTCGCTCGACCTGCGGGCCGGCGAGACGCTGGGCCTGGTCGGGGAGAGCGGCTCCGGGAAGTCGCTCACCGCGCTGGCGCTGATCGGCCTGGTGCCCGGGCCCGCGCGGCTTCTGGAGGGCAGCGTCCTGCTGGGGGGCCGCGAGCTCGTCGGGCTCCCCCCCGCCGAGATGTGCCAGGTCCGCGGCGCGCGCGTGGCCCTGGTGCCCCAGGATCCGTCGGCCGCGCTCGACCCGGTGCGCCGGGTGGGGTGGCAGGTGGCCGAGACCCTGCGCGCGCACGAGCCGCTGGGGCGGCGCGAGGCCCGCCGCCGCGCCACCGCGGCGCTGGCCGAGGTGGGGGTGACCCGGGACGACCACCCCCACCGCCTGTCGGGCGGGCAGCGCCAGCGCGCCATGATCGCGATGGCCCTCGGGCCGCGGCCCGCGGTCCTCCTGGCCGACGAGCCCACCTCGGCGCTCGACGCGCCGATGCAGGTGCAGGTGCTGGACCTCATCGACCGTCGCCGCGAGGAGCTGGGGCTGGCCGTGCTCCTGATCTCCCACGACGTGGGGGCGGTGGCGCGGCTCTCCCACCGCGTGGCGGTGATGTACGCGGGCCGGATCGTGGAGGAGGGGCCGGCGCAGGCCGTCCTCTCGGCCCCGCGCCACCCCTACACCGCCGGGCTGCTCGCGTCCGTGCCGCGCCTGGACACGCGCCACCGGCGCCGCCCGCCGATCGCCGGGTCCCCGCCCGACCCGGGCCGCCTCCCCTCCGGATGCGCGTTCGCGCCCCGCTGCCCGGCGCGCCGCCTCGAGTGCGACGCGGCGCCGCCGCCGCTGCGCGAGATCGGCGACGACCGGCGGGTGGCGTGCGTGCTCGGCCCCGCCGAGGCGGAGGCCGGGATCATGCGGTGGCGCGGATGAGCGCCCCGCTCATCGAGGCCGAGGGGCTGGGGCGGCGCTTCCCGGCCCGGCGCGGTCACCCGCCGGTGACGGCGGTCGAGGACGTGAGCGTGACGCTCGCCGCCGGCGAGGTGCTGGGCCTGGTCGGCGCCTCCGGCTGCGGCAAGACCACCCTCGCCCGGATGCTGGTGCGCCTGCTCGCCCCCACGGCGGGCCGCGTGAGGGTCGACGGGATCGACGTGTGGTCGGCGCGCGGGGAGGATCTCGCGCGGGTGCGCCGCACCGTGCAGATCGTGTTCCAGAACCCCGCCCTCAGCCTGGATCCGCGCATGGCGGTGGGGGCGATCGTGGCCGAGCCCCTGGCGGTGCACGGCCTGCCCGAGGGACCCCGCCGCGGGCGCCGTGCCGCGCGCCGGCACCGCGCCGGCGAGCTGCTGGAGGCCGTCGGCCTGCCGGCCCGCACGGTCGAGCTCCGCCCGGCGGAGCTGTCGGGCGGAGCGCGCCAGCGGGTGGCGCTGGCGCGCGCGCTCGCGCTGGAGCCGCGCGCCCTGGTGCTGGACGAGCCCATCTCCTCGCTCGACGCATCGGTGGGCGCGCAGGTGATGGCCGTCCTGCGGCGGCTGCGGGAGGAGCGGGGCCTCGCCTACCTGCTCGTCTCCCACGATCTGGCCGTGGTGGGCGAGGTGGCCGACCGGGTGGCGGTGATGAGCGAGGGCCGGATCGTGGAGGAGGGCCCGGCCGAGCGGATCTACGCCCGCCCGGAGCACGAGCGCACGCGCGAGCTGCTCGCGGCGGCTCGCAGCCTCGCGCCGCCCGCCCCGCCTCAGAGCCGCTCGGCGCCCCCGTGGGGCTGGCCCGGCTCCATCAACCAGGCGTAGGCCTCGGCGAGCCGCAGGAGCGTGGTGGCGTTGGGGGCCACCTGGGCCTGGGTGAGGATGCCGGCCAGCAGGGCGTCGCGCGCCTCTTCGGCCGACGGGGGCAGGTCGCTCATGGGGCGGTCGTCCTTCCGCGGAGGGGCTGACGGCCCGAGTCTAGGCGCCGGTCGGTGATATAGGCTTCCGCGCGCATGAACCTCGCTGTGAAATGGGGCGGGAGCCTGGTGCTGGTGGCCTTCCTGGCCATCGCGATCTACCTCGGGGCCGTCTTCCAGGTCTACCTCATCGCCTGGATCGTCGAGTTCATCGGGTGGGTCTTCGGCTGAGTCAGCGTAGGCCGGCCCTCTTAAGCGGGGCCGGCCAGACGCCATCCGGATCCTGGCGGATCCGGATGCGGACGTCGGTCACCGCCTTCGGCGGGGTGGGCCCGCCGGAAGAGCGACAAACCGAGCATGGACGGGGGAGGTCGCGCCCCTCCGGCGCGGGCGGCGTGCGCTAGACGCACTCCGGGAAACGCACCCTGAGGCGGGCGCCGCCGCCCTCGGCGTTCTCGGCCGTGGCGACAGCGCCGTGGGCCTCGGCCACCTGGCGCACGATGGCCAGGCCCAGACCGGACCCGGGCATGCTCCGGGCCGCCGGCGAGCGGTAGAAGCGGTCGAAGACGAGGGGCAGGTCGGCCGGGGCGATGCCCGGTCCGTGGTCGCGCACCGAGAGCTCGCCGGCCTCGAGCGCCACCTCCACGCCGGCGCCCGGGGGGCTCCACTTGACGGCGTTGTCCACCAGGTTGGCCACCAGCCGGGCCAGGCGCTCCGGGGATCCGCGCACCACCCAGGGCTCCAGCCGCTGGGTCAGCTCGACCCGGGGCGCGAGCCGGCGGGCGCGATCCAGGCCGGCGGCCACCAGCTCGTCCAGGCGCACCTCCTGGGGGTCGCCGGCGGGCTCCCCGCGCCGGGCGATGTCGACCACGTCCCCGACCAGGCTCGTGAGCTCGTCGGTCTGGGTCACCAGATCGCGGAGCAGGTCGGCCCGGTCGGCGTCCGGGAGCGCGTCGCCGCGCTGGAGCACCTCGACGTTGGTGCGCAGGCTGGCGAGCGGCGTGCGCAGCTCGTGCGATGCGTCGGCCACGAGCTGGCGCTGCGACTCCACCGAGCGCTGGAGCGCGTCGAGGGTGGTGTTGAACGAGCCCGCCAGCCGCCCCAGCTCGTCGTCCCCCTCGCCGTCGAGGCGGCGCCGCGGGTCCCCGGCTCCGGCGATGGCCACGGTGCGCTCGGTGAAGCGCGTGACCGGGCGCAGGGCCCGTCCCGAGATGACCCAGCCCAGCAGGGCCCCCATCGCCACCCCCGCACCGCTCACCGCGAGGAGCACCGCGCGCAGCCGGTCGAGCAGGGAGTCAACCTCGCCCAGCGGGCGGGCGACCTGGATCGCCGTGCCGGAGCCGAGCGGCGCGGTGAGCACCCGCAGGTGGCTGCCGGAGACCTCCTCGTCGGAGAAGTACGTGCCGTGCTCTCCGTCCGCCACCTCACGCGCCCGCGCGTCGGGCTCCAGCTCGATCCCGCCCTGGGCGGGGTGGGTGCGCGCGCCGTCGGCGGCGACGTACTGGACGTAGACGGTCGGCCGGTCGTCGCGCGGAGGGCGGCCGAAGTCGTGCCGCGGGCCGGGCCCGAAGCCGGGGCCTCCGCCCGGGAGGGCGCTCGCCACCTGCTCCTTCAGGGACGCGTCAACGTCGGCGCGCAGGCGGGCCTGCACGGCGAGGTAGGCGGCCAGCGAGCCGAACGCCACGGCCAGCGCGACCGCGACGGCCGAGGCCACCGCCAGCCGCTGGCGCAGCGTCAGTCGTCGCGCAGGACGTAGCCCACGCCGCGCACGGTCTGGATCAGTCGTGGCTCGCCTCCCGCCTCGAGCTTGCGCCTCAGATAGCCCACGTAGACGCCGAGGGCGTTCGAGCCGGGACCGAAGTCATAGCCCCAGATCCGCTCGTGGATGGTGGTGCGGGTCATCACGATCCGGGGGTTCGACATCAGCAGCTCGAGCAGCGCGAACTCGGTCCGCGTCAGCTCGATGGTGCGCTCGCGGCGGAACCCGCGCCGCGCCGCGCCGTCCAGGACGAGGTCCGCGAACCGCAGCGTGGCGTCGGACGGGGCGTCGCCCGTGCGCCGCATGAGCGCGCGCAGCCGCGCCAGGAGCTCCTCGAGCGCGAACGGCTTGACCACGTAGTCGTCGGCGCCGGCGTCGAGGCCGCTGACGCGGTCGGCGACCGCGTCGCGCGCGGTGAGGATGAGCACGGGGGTCCGGTCGCCCGCGGCGCGCAGCCGCCGGCACACCTCGAGCCCGTCCACGCTCGGCATCAGGAGGTCGAGCACCACGGCGTCGGGCGACTGGACGGCGAGCATCGAGAGCGCCTGCTCGCCGTCCTCGGCCAGGGTCACCGCGTAGCCGGCGAGCACCAGCGCGCGGCGCACCGCGTCGCGCACCGAGGGCTCGTCGTCGACCACGAGGATCCTCATGCCCGCCTCAGGGCCCGACGTGCAGCTCCGGTCCGCCGGGCGGGGGCCCGCCGAAGGGCGGCCCGACCCGGTGCCCGCCCCTCGGCCCCTCGCCGTCCGCGATCCGGCCGGCGATCGCGCTGGCGCGGGCGTCGGTGAGATCCGGGTCGGCCGTCTTCAGCGCCTTCGCGATCGCCGCGACCAGGTCCGCCCGGGTCACGCCCTGGGCCTTGGCGATCTCGGCCAGGGTGGATCCGGAGTGCAGCTTGGCGCGCAACTGCTCCTCGCTCAGCTTCAGCAGGGTCCTCACCGGGGCGAGCACCTCGGCCCGCGGCCCGCCGGGGCCGCGGAAGCCCGGTCCGCCGAAGACCGGGCCGCCGAGGGGAGCGTCCTTCGCGCGGGCGAGCATGTCGTCCGCCTGCTCCTGTGTCAGCCGGCCCGCGGCCACCTCGGCGTCGAGGCGCGCCTTCAGCAGGTCCTGATATGCGCCGGTGACGTCGTCCGCCGTGATGGACGTCCCGGCGCGCTTGTTGATGGCGGCGGCCAGGTCGGCAGCGCGGTCTCCCGAGCTGTTGCCCGCGGCCGCCACCACCCCCGTCGCCGCGCCGGCGGCGGCCACCACTCCCACCGCGGCGGCGGCCAGCTTGGTGCGTCCCCTCATGAGGATCCCCCTTGGTCGCGTGGACTGCGGCGGACGCTAGGGGGGCCGCCTGAGAAACCGTCGAGAGAAACCGAAGAGAATCCGAAGAGACGAACCCCGGCCCGTTCTTCGGCCCCTCTTCACCGGAGCTTCGGGAGGTCTTGGGGAGCGGGCCTAGCGTGGGTCTCCCGGCAACCTCCCGGAGGGAGACCGATGGACACGCAACCGACTCAGCCCACCGACCCCGGCGCACCGCGCGGACCCAGGAGCCGCGGCCGCCTCGCGGTGCCGATCGTGGCGGGTGCCCTCACGCTCGGCGCCCTCGGCGCCCTCGCGACGGGCGCGTTCGCCGATTCCGGATCGGCGGCGACGCCCCCCTCGACCGGCGCCGCCGCGACCTACGTGCAGCAGACCGCGCCGGACGCCACGACCCCGGCGCCGGAGACGGCCCCGGGCGACCCCGGATCCGGCGACTGCGCCGGTATGGGCTCGGGCTCCCAGGGCTCGGGCTCGCAGGGAAGCTCCACGACGCCCTCGTAGGCGGCGCTACCGGACTCGGTCGACGAACGCGCCGAGCTCCCGGTCGAAGCGGTCCGGGTCCTCCAGGAACGGCATGTGCCCCACGCCGTCGTACCAGGAGGGCTCGGCCGTGCCGCAGACGTCGAGGACGTGCTCGGCCATGGACGGAAGGATGATCTCGTCCCGGCGCCCGTGCGTGACCAGGACGGGCACGGACAGGCTCGACAGGACATCGTCGCCGTCGATCTCACGGGCGATCAGCGCCGCCCGGACCTCGGGGGGCACGACCATGTTCGCGCAGAGCGCCGTGCTCCAGTCCTCCTGGCTGAGCGGGCGCGCCGTGCAGGCCTGGAGGAATCGCCGGATGGCGGCGATGCTCGTGGACAGATCGGGCCGGCAGGCGCCGGGGGCGTTCTCGAGGAATCCCGGGCCGATGTGGTCGAAGGTGGGAGGCGTCAGCATCACCGCGCCCCCGACGAGGTTGATGCCGCCGATCGCGCTCTCGCCGTACGCGCGGACGTAGTCGGTCACGTTGAACCCGCCGTAGGACCAGGCGACGAGCACGGGGCGCTCCAGGCCCGCCCGGTCGATGACCGCCGCGACGTCATCGGCCCACAGCCGCGCGTCGAGGTAGTGCCCGGCCTCCGTGGGCTTCTCCGACATGCCGTGTCCGCGGCTGTCGAAGGTCACGAGGTGGAAGTCCTCGGCGAGCCCGCCGGCGACCTGACGGGCCCAGCAGAGCTGACTCTGCGACCAGCCGTGGATCAGGAGGATGGGCGGGCCCCGCCGGTCGCCCCACTCCCGCACGTGCAGCCTGAGCCCGCCGCCACCCGGGACGTCGTGCGTCGCGATGGGCTGCCCGGCCCCCGCGTGCCCTCGGTCGAGCGTGATCTCCATCGGAACGCCTCCCGTCGCTCTCCGCCAGGGGAACGACGGTAGGAGGCGTCGACCCGGCCGGGCATCCGTGCCATCACCCAATCCTCCGGCCGCGGCTGGCGGTCTACACGCAGGAGGGGATCAGCCGAGCGGGGACGAGGGCGGCTCGCGCATGCCGGAGAACCTCGCCGCGGCGGCGGCCCGTCCCGCCTTCCCCGAGACCCGGAGCTTCGCGTAGACGTTCGAGAGATGCCGCTCCACCGTCCGGACGCTCAGGGACAGGCGCTCGGCGATCGCCGCGTTGGTCAGCCCGTCGGCCACGCACTCGAGCACCTCCCGCTCGCGCGCGCTGAGGTCCTCCGCGGGTCTCGCGGGCGCCGGCTCCGTGCCGAGGAAGGCGCGCACCTCCGCCAGGAAGCTCGACCACGCCGGCTCGTCGGAGAGCAGGATGTGGTTCGCCGATTCCAGGAGCACCAGCCGCGCATCGGGGATGAGGGCGGCGAGCAGCCGGCCCTCGTCCACCGGATTCACGCGATCGTCGCGCGCGTGCACGACCAGCGTCCTGGCGGTGACCCGCGGCGCGAGCTCGACCACGTCGATGCCCCCCCGCGCGTCGTAGAGACGCACGGCGGTCGCCGCGGACGTCGAGCGGCGCTGCAGATCGTCGTACCACGCCATCTGCTCGGGGGTCCCGTGGGGGAGGAACAGCATGCTGAAAACGTGGCGGAAGGTGGGGTCGGGATCCTCCCAGCCGGCGCGAATCGCCGCGATCAGCGCCTCGTGCTGCAGGCGCTCCTCGGGCCGGCGCAACCTGCGGCCGCGCGCGAAACCTCCGTAGAGGATGAGGTGCGTGACGCGCTCGGGGTGACGGGCCGCGTACACGAGCGCGGTCGCCGCGCCCCCCGAGACCCCGAGCAGCGAGAAGCGATCGAGGCCCGCCGCGTCAACCACCGTCTCGAGATCGGCGACCCAGGCGTCGAGCGAGAGATCGCCGACCTCGCGGTCCGAGAGCCCGCACCCGCGTTCGTCGTAGCGGACCATGGTCTGCCCGTCGCCCAGCCCGCGCAGCCAGTGGCGCCACACCGGGCTCTCCCAGTCGAAGTCCAGGTGCGTCAACCACGTCGCCGCCCTGACCAGCGGCGGCCCGTCGCCATGGATGGCGTAGGCGAGCCGCACGCCGTCCGGAGCGGTGCAGAAGCGGATCTGCTGCTCCACGCTCGCAGCGTACGACCGAGGGTCGGCGGCTGGCCAGGGCGCACCCCTGCCGGAAGGCCCCTGCCTCGCCGTCGTGCCCCTGGGAAGCCCTACCCGCGCGGCGCATCCTTCTGGTTCGCCCACCGGCGCAAGCCCTTCGCCGCCCAGTTGGCGGGCAGGGTGGCGAGAGCGACTCCGGCCTCGATTACCTCCGCGGTGAACCTGGCCAGTATTCGCACGGGTTCGTCCTTTCCTTCGTCGTTGAGCGTGAATCGGCGTCGGACCTGTCCCGTGGCCTCGCCGCGGTCGTCGTCGGCGTGGAGCCGCCACTTGCGGAGCGTCAACTCGGAGACGCCCAGCTCACGCGAGAGCTCGGCGACCGTCGTGCCGCTCGACCGCAGCGTGCGCACGGCCTCGGCCCGGAACTCGGGCGAGTAGGGAGGACCCGGTCTTGGCATCGTGTGCTTCCCTCCCGAGCGGGGCGCTCCGCTCCAGGGTACCCCCTCGAGAATCCGTCCGGGAAGAGTTGTCCGAAGGAAGGTGCCGGGGGGTCGCCAGTCCGCGATGGTCGCCCGGCCCGGAGGCCGATCCGACCGGGAGGCGGACGCCGGGTCGGCGCCCGCCCGTGCCGGCCGCTCGTTACAGCGCGGGTGCGGGGCCGCCCGCGGTTCCCGGGCCTTCGATGTCAGAGCGCTGTTCGTCCACCTTCTCCTGGACCTGGTCCTTGCGCTCGGCGGCCCGCTCCTTCGCGAGCGCGAGCTCCTCCTTGGCCTGTGGCATGGCCTCCTGGCCCTTCTCGTACGCGTCGTCCAACAGACGCTGGGCGGCGTTGCGCCCGCCAAGGCCGAAGGCCAGGGCCAACGCCAGGGCGATCCCGCCGAGGACGATGTAGAACATCCCAGTCACGATCGGGACGGCGATCTTGAGCTGCACCAGGGCCATGAAGACCGCCACGGTGATCACCAGCACCGGCACGATGGTGGCGGCGATCTTGCCGAGGGCGGTGTCGCCCATCAGCTTGGCGATGGCCCCACCGACGACGCCCGCGATGGCGATGGCGACCACGAGGATGATGATCGCCGCGACGACGTTCGGCAGGTAGCCGACGACTTCGCCGATCGCGTTGTTCAGCGCCTCGATGCCGAGGGTCGAAAGGGCCAGCAGCACGCCGGTCAGGAAGATGAACCAGAAGGCGATCGACGCGATCACCGCGCTCGGGGTGAAGCCCGATGCGTATTGGGTGACGTAGTCGCCGTACTTGCCCGAGCGCACGGCCCGGTCGATGCCGGTCTTGGGAAGGGCCTTCTCGATGAGCGTCCGGACGAGCCGGGCGACCAGGTAGAAGATGAGCAGGATGACCAGGGCTCCGATGAGCCGTGGCAGCCACTCGAAGAGTTGGTCGGTGAAGCGCTGGGCGCTGTCACCGATGCTTGCGGCGAAGATCATGAGAACCTCTTGATTCGGGGCATGAACGGGGGGCCCGCTCGGCGGGCGTGCCAGCTACTCGGAGTGCCTCCCGTGAGAAGCCCTGGGTCTCGAGGCTCGCGGAACTGCTCCGCGTGGCGTTCCCCGGGGGGAGGGGCCTCAAACCCCGGCGACGAGGGAGCCGGGGCAGCGAGAACCGCGCGTCGAAGGTCGCTCCCCGACGGACCTCTTGGAGGGGAGCTACCGAGCGCCTAGGCCCGTCCCCGCAGGACGGACAGCAGGCCGATCACGGCCAGGACGATTACGACGATCACGAGGATGGTCCAGAGCATGTGCCTCTCCTTTGTGGAGGGAGTGGGCTGATTTGTCGAGCGTCCCTTTCCCGATCAGGCGCCGGTCAAAGCTCGGCCAACTGTCGGGAATATCGGGCGCCCATCGGGGCCTTTGACGAGGCGCAGGCCCGGAGCACAAGAATCGGCGTTTGCGCTCGCGGTCGGGCCGTTTCGTCGCGATGTGATCGGGGCATCGGAGGCGGACACATCGAGCGCCGAGGACGGCGCTGAAACCATCGGAGGTCCATCGCGATGAGCACTCAAGACCAGTACGACCGCACCCACATCGGCCCCGAGGGCTACTCGGAGTCGACCAACCTGCCGCCCATCGACCAGCTCGAGGGCATGGAGGTCCGCGACGCCGCAGGCGAGAAGGTCGGCAAGGTCGACGACAGCTACACCGACACCGGCGGCGCCTACGTGCGCTACCTGGCCGTCGCCACCGGCTGGTTCGGAACCAAGCGTCACATGATCCCGGTGGACGACGTGCGCGTGGAGAGCGACGGGGACGACACCTACCTCGCCGTCCCCTACACCAAGGATCAGCTGCGCGACGCGCCGACCCACGACCGCGACGAGGACTTCACCCACGCCCACGAGGAGGCCACCTACGGCCACTACGGCCGCACGGGCTACTGGGACGCGGTGCGAGCGCGCCAGACCACGCCCGCCCCGACGCCCGAGATCGCCGAGGCCGAGGTCCAGGACGCGATCGACCGTGGCGACGACCCCAACCAGGTGGCCGTCAAGCGCTGGGGGGTCTAGCTCCCGGCGGCCCTCTCGGCTCCCACCCGGTCTCGGCCGGGTGGGAGCCTCAGAGAGCGCCGCTGCTGCCCGACGGCCCCACACATTCAACGGAGGACGGATCCGATGAGCATTGACCACCCCGGCCGCTGGTTGGTTGACCAAACGAAGACCGCCGTGGCTGAGTTTCCGGAGAACGCCGGATGGCTGCTGAGGAAGGTCCTGACCCCGCCGCCCGTCGAGCGCGCGATGGATGAGGCGCGAGGCGGCGCCCGTCGGCTGAGCGAGTCGATCGCCGATGCGGTTCCCTTCGGCGGCGACTCCCTGGACCTCCGGCTCCAGCGCGCCCAGGAGGCCCTTGAGGATGCAGAGCGCGCCGAGGAACGTGCGCTGCAGAGGATGGGTGAGGCGAACGACCTGACCGAGCGGGTCAAGACGGTGGCCGCAAACGGCCGGAAGCGTCTGCAGGAGGCCAAGGCGGCCGGGGATGCCGCGACCAAGCGGCGCGTGGCCGAGGCCCAGCGGCGGGCGAACGCGATGGTCGCCGAGGAGCGGGCCGCAGCCGAGGCGGACGCCAGCAGGAATCTCGACGAGGTGGCCGCCCAGAACGAGGCCGAGGCGGAGGACGCGCAGCGCACGGCCGAGGACGCCCGCGACCGCGCCGAGGCGGAGATGGACGCGGCACGCGAGCAGCTGGCGCAGGCCCGCACGCTCGCCGACGAGGCCGCGGAGGCGGCCCAGAGCGCGGCGGACGAGGCGCACCGCCGGGCCCGCGCGATGACCGAGCAGGCCGAAGCCCAGTCGCGGGCGGCCGACGAGCGGGCGGCCGAGGCCGGCAAGGCGCGCGGCTCCGTCACCCTTCAGACGGCCGAGTTCGTGCTGCAGACAGAGAAGGCGCCGGCGATCGGCAACCTGGCGGACAAGACGAAGCCGGAGCTGCTCGACCTCGCCGCGTCCCTGGAGGTGGAGGGCAGGTCGGGCATGACCAAGGACGAACTCGCGACGGCGATCCGCCGAGCCTCCACCAATCGCCGCGCCGCGGCAGCGAGGGGGCGGGGCTGATGGGCACCGGGCGGAGGAAGCTCATCTGGCGGCGCACGCTCTTCGCGGGCGTCGGCGCCGTCGCAGTGACCGCCGCGAGCGCGGTGGTCTCGTCCGTGAGGCGTCGAGAGGCGAGGTGATTCGGAACGAGCCGTGACCGCGTGGGGGCGGCGGAAGTACGACCCCACGCGCACCTCTCTTCGCGGGCGCTTCTAGGTCCCGGACCCCGGCGGCGGCGTCCCCCCGCCCAGTCGCCCTCGCAGTACGCGAGCCCCGGCGGCCACGAGGAAGAAGGCGAGCGCGCCGAGGACGGAGACGAGGGCCCAGTACATGATCTTGACGCGCTCCACCCCGCTCCGATACCCGGGTGGACGGCGCGGGAAACCGGGCTCGCGGTCGCGCCGGTGTCCCGTCCACGGCGCTACCTGCGCGACGCAGCGCTGCGGGCCGAGGCCGCCGTCTGGAGGGTGACCGAGACGTGACCACGGACCTCGCGGCAGCCCGTGTCCCGTCCGGGCCGAAACGACGAGAACCCCGCAATGAACGGGGTTCTCAGAATGCGCCCGAGAGGACTTGAACCTCCACGGCCCATACGGGCCACAAGGCCCTCAACCTTGCGCGTCTACCAATTCCGCCACAGGCGCGGGCGTCCGGGGAGTATAGCCAGCCCCCTCCGCGGCAGAGTGGGTGGCGAATGTCGCAAGACCTCTGCTAGCCTGCGGAACACCTGTTCGCGTCCCGGAGGCGGCCCGGCATGGACGAGCTCACCGATCGCCAGACGGCGATCCTCCAGTTCATCTCACGGCACTGTCGCGACAGCGGCTATCCACCGACGGTCCGGGAGATCGGATTCGGCGTGGGGCTGGCGTCGCCCTCGACGGTTCACGCCCACCTGGCGAAGCTCGAGGCCGGGGGGCACATCCACCGCGACCCCACGAAGCCCCGCGCGATGTACGTCTGCCGGGACGCCCAGCTCGAGGCCGCGCCGTCCCTCCGCCCGTCGGTGGAGGCCCTGCCCCTGCTCGGGTCGGTGGCGGCCGGCGCCCCGCAGCTGGCCGAGCAGGACGTGGAGGACTGGGTCACGGCGCCCTTCGAGGGCGACTTCGTGCTCCGCGTCAGCGGCGAGTCGATGATCGAGGCCGGGATCCTCGACGGCGACCTGGTGGTGGTCAAGCGCCAGCCCACCGCCCGCGACGGCGAGATCGTCGTCGCCCAGATCGAGGACGAGGCGACCGTCAAGCGCCTGCGGCGCGCCGACGGCCGGGTGCACCTGATGCCGGAGAACGCCGCCTTCGAGCCGATCGTCGTGGACGACGTGCTCATCCTGGGGGTCGTCGTCGGGGTGATGCGCAAGCTCTGATCTGGCGCTACCCTTCCGGCGCAGGCCAGGCAGCCGCGGGTCGCGTGCGACTCGAGGAAAGTCCGGACACCGAAGAGCAGGGTGCTGGCTAACGGCCAGCGGGGGAAACCCCAGGGAAAGTGCCACAGAAACGACACAGCCTCGGGGCCTCGGCTTCGGGGCAACGGTGAAAAGGTGCGGTAAGAGCGCACCAGCGGTCTGGTGACAGGCCGGCTGGGTAAACCCCACCCGGTGCAAGGCCAAATCGGGGCGTCACGGGTTGCTCGCCCAGCCCCAGGTCGGCCGCACGAGGCGTCTGGCGACAGGCGTCCCAGATGGATGGCTGCCCACGACAGAATCCGGCTTACGGCCTGCTAAAGGAAAACCCTGCGATCTGCAGGGTTTTCCCATTATTTGGGGCAGTCGAACGACGACGGGGTCGGGTCTTTTCCGGCGCCTCGGTTCTCTACCATCGAGCACATGACGATCCAACGGATGGACCACGTCGGCATCGTGGTCGACGACCTCGCGGCCGCAACCGAGTTCTTCGTCGAGCTCGGACTCGAGCTGCAGGGCGAGGGGCCGGTCGAGGGCCGCTGGGTGGACCGCGTCGTCGGGCTCGACGGCGTCCGGGCGGAGATCGCGATGCTGCAGACCCCGGACGGCCACGGACGAGTCGAGCTGGCGAAATTCCACTCGCCGTCAAGCCAGGGCGGCAACCGGCACGCGCCGGCCAACACCCCGGGTATCCGCCACATCACATTCGCCGTCGACGACATCGACGCCGTCGTCGCCGGCCTGCGAGCCCGCGGCGCTGAGCTCGTCGGCGAGGTGGAGCGCTACGAGGACATCTACCGGCTCTGCTACGTCCGCGGCCCCGAGGGGATCATCGTCGAGCTGGCAGAGCGGATCGGCTGACGGGTCCGGTCCGCCGCCGGCCGTTCAATCGGCGGGACGCGTGCCGGCAGGGGAAGCGCGAGCGAGCGCATCGTGGATCGAGCGGACGACAAGTGCGCCGTCTCCGACCGCCGATGCCACCCGTTTGGTGGAGCCGCTTCGTACGTCTCCGACGGCGAAGACGTCCGGCCGAGTCGTCTCCAGAAGCAAGGGTCGGCGGTCGCTGCCCTCACGATGGTCGGCAAAGCAGGAGCCAGGGCGAGCAGTGAGGTCTCCTCGGCGACGACGCCGCGGGCGATCGTCGGCTCACCGGTGAACATCGAGATGTCGCCGATGAAGGTTCCCGTCTGACACTGGGTGAAGTACCGATCGCCATCGGGTTGGCGGTCCACGATGTTGACCGCTCCCGACAGGACGACGTAGAAGGGGGTATCGCGCTGACCCTGCTCGAAGAGGATCTCCCCCGGGGAGAGCGACACGGTCTCGGCGCGTTCTGCCAACCGCTCGATCTGAGCCGCGGTGAGGCGCGGGAACAGCGTCGCATCCCCCGGATCCAGGAACCCACTGACCGGGGTCGGCGAGGTGTACGGGCTCATGATCGAAGGCTAGTGCAGCCGGTTCTGCCTCGTCCCTCTCAGCGGCGGGGCGTCGGGCTAGCATCCGTCCGGTGGCGACCGACGGTGTCCAGGCGGCCTTCGCTCGGGCGGCGGCCGAGGACGGGATCGTCCTCGGGAGCCGGTCGTTCGACTGGCTGTGCGAGCAGGGGCACGTCGGGCTCGAGCGCGTGGCGAAGGCCCGGCGCGACCCGGCGCTGGTGGGGCCGGTGACGGCGGCGCTGGAGCGGCTGGCGGCGATCCACGCCCGCCTGAAGGGCGACGTCTCGGTGCTGCACGCGTCGCGCGAGAACCTGCTGCTGCCCGTCGATCTCGTTCACGAGCCGACCGGAACCGTGGTCGAGGTCGACGAGTCCCTCCACTTCACCTCGTTCCGCCTGACGGCTCTCGAGCTCTACGCGGCCGATGCGAGGGTGGGGTTCGACCTCGAGGAGCACAAGGAGCTGTGCCGCGCCTGGTGCTCGACCACCGACGGCCTGGCGCGCGGCCTCCCCGCCAAGGGCTTCGGATTCGGCGGCGTGGCGCGGGAGCGGGCCTACCACGACGCTCTCCTCGACCTCGCCACGCCGGCCATGGGCCACCCGCCGGTCGTTCGGATCGCGGCCGTGGACGGCGACGGCGCCGCCGCCTACCGGGGGCGCCGGGCGGCGCTGCTCGGTCTCCTCGGCCCCTGACTCAGCGGGCCGGCGCGTCCGGCTCCTCGGTCACCGCGACGTTGACCGTCGAGCAGCGGCCGCAGCGGACCCGGACCTTCTTCGTCATCTGCACCGCGTTCATGGCGGTGGCGAGGAGGTTCCCGCACGCGACGCAGACGTAGTCGTCCGGGCCGTTGCCGTGGAAGACCGGCTCGTCGGCGTCCTCCTGGATCGCGGTCCCGCCGTCGAACGGCACCTCGCCCTCGCGGATCCGTCTCATCGTGATGGTGGCCATGGCCTAGGCGATGCTCCCCTCCGGTCGCTGGTGAAGGCGCGCTCCGTCGCGCCCGTGACGGACGGCGACGAGCTCGGCCATGATCGCGAGCGCGATCTCCTCACCGCTCTGCCCGCCGAGGTCGAGCCCGATCGGGGCGCTGATGCGCGCGAGGTCGGCCTCGCTGACGCCGAGGGCCAGCAGCCGCTCGCGGCGCTCGGCCTGGGCCCGCGCGGAGCCCATCGCGCCGATGTAGGCGGGCTCGGCGCTCAGCGCGAGCCGCAGCACCTCATCGTCGATCTTCGGGTCGTGGGTGAGGACCGCGAGGTAGGTCGCCCGGTCGATCCCGCCGAGCTGCTCCAGGGCCGGCCCCGGCCAGGCGACGATCACGTCGATCGCGTCGGGGAAGCGCTCGCGGGTCGCGAACCTGGCGCGCGGGTCGATCACGTACGGCCGCCAGCCGGTCGCACGCGCCAGGTGGGCGAGGTGGTTGGCGTACTCGACGGCGCCGAAGATGAGCACGCGCGGGGCCGGGGCGGTGACGTCGATGAACAGCTCACCGCGCCTCTCCGAGCGCTCGGCCCACATCAGCTCGTCCGCGTCGGCCAGCGCCTGCGCGTCGAGCGCGCCGTCGCCGAGCGTCCCCTCGACCGCGCCGCCGGCGCGCACCAGCAGCCGCCCGCCCGTGTGGGACCCGCTCACGGCGGTCACCAGCGCCGCACGGCCGTCCTCACGGGCCACCGCGGCGAACGAGCTCTGGGCGCTCACGGCTCGTAGCGCTCCACCCACACGTCGATCTCGCCGCCGCACGGCAGGCCGACGTCCCACGCGTCGCTGTCGGGGATGCCGTAGTGCACGAGCCGGGGCTCTCCTCCGGCGAGCACCTCCTCGGCCACCTCGACGACCGCACCCTCGACGCAGCCTCCGGAGACCGCGCCGAACACCTCGCCGCGGTCGTTGATCGCCATCTTCGACCCGGGCGGCCGGGGCGCGGAGCGCTTGATGCCGACGATGGTCGCGAGCGCGACGCGATCGCCGCGCGCGACCCACCGGTTGACCTGCTGGATCACGTCCTTCATGCGGCCCACCGTGCGGATCACAGCTTGCCGACCTTCCCGGCGAAGTCCGTGATCATCGCGTCGAGCACGCCCACGACGACCCCCTCGCCCATCGACGCGGCCTTGCCCGTGATCTGCGCGCTCGTGTGGATGTTGCCTCCGCCGTCCGTGAGCGTGAAGGTGATGTCGGCGTTGGCGTGCCCCTGGCCGCCGGCCTCCTTGGACTTGACCCTCATCACCACGCGATGCGCCGCCGGATCCTGCTCGACGATCTCCAGGGTCCCGGTGAACTTCATCGACATCGCGCCCATCTTGACCTTGATCTCGGCATTGACGGAGTCCGGTCCGGTCCGCTCGATGACCGTGCCACCCTCGACGCACGGCACCGTCCGCTCGAGGTCGAGGATCGTCGCGTAGCTCTCGTCGATCGGCTTCTCGGTGGTGAAGGGGTGATCAAGCTCGATGGCCACGCTGCGTTCTCCTCGTCGAGGGTTGAGTGGTCACGCCGATCCTCGGAACAATAAGCTCCGCCCGTGTCGAGGGCGCAACCAGACAGCCGCAGGGGGACGACGGCGCGAATGTGCGGGTTGGGGTGAGCCAATTCTTCCACAGCAACCCCGCTTCTCGGCCGGCCTCGGGGCCGAAGAGCGGGCCGTGGCGTCGGGACCTGCCACGGACCTGGCAGGCCGCGCTCGACCTGGCCGATGGGCCCGACCAGCTCCCCATCGAGGAAGGCGCGAACCGGCTCGGACCGGAGCACGGCACCCTCTCCGTGAGGACCGGCCGCACCGGCGCCGTCGCGAAGGCCGGACACGACCTCCTGATCCACGTGACCGCGTGGACGGCGACGCTCGAGATGGGGGAGGACGCCACGCCCACCAGCATCGTGCTCGATGCCGATCCCACGTCCCTTCAGGTGCGGGAGGGCACCGGGGGGATGCAGAAGCTCGACGACGATGACAAGGCGGGCATCGCGCAGACGATCCACGAGGAGATCCTGATGGGCCAGCCGGTCGAGTTCCGCTCGACCTCGGTGCAGCCCTCCGCGGACGGGGGCGTCCTGAGCGTGCAGGGCGACCTCACGCTCGTCGGCGCGACCCGGCCCGTCGCGCTCGACGTCACGGTCGATGACGGAAGGCTCCGCGGCAGCGTCGTCGTCAAGCAGAGCGACTGGGGCATCAAGCCCTACTCGGCGCTCTTCGGAGCCCTGAAGGTGGCCGACGAGATCGAGCTCGCGATCGACGTCAGCCTGCCGCCGGGCTGATCCCCGGCGGCACGGGCCGGATCACTCCGCGTAGACGGTCTGGGCGTCGAGCCCGCCCTCGACCCCCGGCGGCAGGACGCCGGTGCCGTGCGCGTAGAGGGCGATCTCCTCGAGCGTCTTGACCTGGGTGGGATCGCTTCCGTCGCCGTCGGCCCACGCCCCGTTGACCCACGTGAGGGTCTCCGGTGCGGCGCCGAGCGCCGCGCCCGCGAGCAACTGCGCCTTCGCGCGGATCTTTCCGCTGGCGCTGACGACCGCCGCCGAGGTGCCCTCGGACGGGCTGGTGTTGTACCCGTGACCGACGCCGAACCGGTCGGTGTCCGCGGGGACGACCTTGACGTCGAGCGGGGGGACGCCCAGCTCGTCGGCGACCAGCTGGGCGTACTGGGACTCCCGGCCGTCGGACTCGGTGGTCAGGCTGAGAACCATCTTCCCGGTCGGGTGCACGCGCAGGAAGACTCCTCGGTATGCCTCATCGGCCATCGCTGCATCTCCTCCCGGCTGGCGGGTCGCTGATCATCGCTCGCTCTCGTTCGCGAGGCGCTGGCGTTCCTGGTGGGCCGTGAGCGCGTTGTGCTCCTCCAGGTCGCAGAACGCCGGCTGGGGTCCGCCCAGCTCGTGTGGAGGCACCGCGGGACGCTCGCAGCCCGGATAGATGCACGTCTTGGGCGCCGTCTCACTCATCGGTGACCCATCCGGGCGTCGTGTCGCCCCGGCGTGGACCGTGCCCGCTGGGCATGGCGACCGAGCTGCCCGGCACCGGGGTGGCGCTGGCCCAGGGCTCCGGCTCGCCGGCGCCGGTCTCCGGCGTCGCCGGCCCGCGCCCGGCCGGACCGCAGCCGCGGAGCGACGACGGGCCCCCGATCGCCTCGACGACCTCGCCCAGAGCCTGGAAGGTGTGGCCGCTCACGAGCGAGTCGCAGTGCGGCAGCGCGGCCACCATGCCGCCCGCCTGAACGCTGAAGGCGCTGGCGCCGACCCGCGGGTTGACCCAGACGATCCGGTGAGCGAGGCGTGAGAGGCGCTCCATCTCGCGCCCCACGAGCGCCGGGTCGCCGCGCTCCCAGCCGTCGGAGAGGATCACGACCACGGCGCCGCGGGCCATTCCGCGACGGCCGTGCCGGTCGTTGAACTCCCTCAGCGCGTCGCCGATCCGGGTCCCGCTCGACCAGTCGGGCGCGGCCGCGGCGGCCCGCTGGATCGCGCGCTCCGGGTTGCGGGAGGCCAGCGCGCGGGTGAGCCGGGTGAGGCGGGTGGCGAAGACGAACGCCTCGGCCTTCGGCCCGCTGCCGGCGGCACAGGTCAGGAACTGCAGGTAGGCGCGCGCGTAGGGCTCCATCGAGCCGGAGATGTCGCACAGCATCACGAGCCGCCGGGGGGCGACGCGCCGCCGGCGACGGGCGAGGCGCACCGGCTCGCCCTCCGTCCGAAGGCTGCCGCGCAGCGTCCGCCGCATGTCGATGCGCTCCCCGTGGCGCCCCTTGACGTAGCGGCGCGTGCGCCGCAGCGGGGTGGCGAGCTCGAGGCGCGACATCAGCCGGTAGAGCTGGGCGAGCTCGTGCGGCCCGAGGGCGTCGAAGCTCTTGCGTCCCAGCACCTCCTCGTCGCTGGCCATCTCCAGCGGCACCTCGACCTCGGCGGCGTCGTCGTCGCCGTCGTCCCCGCCGGGGGGTGCCGAGGACATGCCGGCGCGGACGTCCGGCTCGTCCGGGTCCCGCGGGGAGGCCGCGTGGTCGGCCCTCGGCCGGTCGTCGGGCGGCGTCGCCACGGTCGGCGCGTCCTCCGGATCGAACTCCTCGGCCTCCGCACCCGTGCCGAAGATCGAGAGGAACACCGCGTCGAAGGCCGGCACCTGCGCCGGATCGGACACGAACACGGCGCGGGCCGTCCAGTAGAGCCGCCGGCGGGCGATCGGCCGGACGAGGGTGAGCGCCTGCGCGAACGCGGCCGAGTCCCCCGGGGTGACGGGCAGGCCGGCGTCGTGCAGGCGGCGGCTGAGCGCCCCCACGAGCGGCGGGAGGTCGAGGTCGATCGTCTCCACCCCGAAGGGCCCGCCCGGGACGGCCGTCTCAGTCACCGGCGCGCACGAGCTGCTCGAGGCCGGCCGCGCGGACCACCTCCTGGTCCTCGCTGTACTTGAGAACCGAGCCGAGGGTGCGGTCGACCGCCTCCGCGTCGAGGCGCTCGATGCCGAGCAGGCTCAGCGCGGCCAGCCAGTCGATCGCCTCGGCGACACCCGGCGGCTTCTGCACGTCGCTGTCGCGCATGCGCGAGACGGCGTTCGCCACCTGCACCGCCAGCGTCTCCGATGCCCCCCGCACGCGCCGGCGCACGATCTCCACCTCGCGCGCCGGGGACGGGTAGGCGATCCAGTGGTAGAGGCAGCGGCGCTTCACGGCGTCGTGGAGGTCGCGCGTGCGGTTCGAGGTCAGCACGATGATCGGGGGATGGGTGGCCCGGATCGTGCCGATCTCCGGGATCGTCACGCTCGCCTCCCCGAGCAGCTCGAGCAGGAACGCCTCGAAGTCATCGTCGGCGCGGTCGATCTCGTCGATCAGCAGGACGGCGGGCCGCGGTCCGGGGTGCTCCAGGGCGCGCAGGAGCGGCCGGCGGATGAGGTACTCCGAGGCGAACAGGTCCTCCTCGGCGAGCGGCGCGTCCTTGGAGCCGGCCAGGCGGATGTGGAGCAGCTGGCGCGGGTAGTTCCACTCGTACAGCGCCTCGGCCGCGTCGATGCCCTCGTAGCACTGGAGGCGGATCAGGGGCGTGTCCAGCGCGACCGCGAGCGACTTGGCGGCCTCGGTCTTGCCGACGCCGGCCTCGCCCTCGAGCAGCAGCGGCTGGGGCAGGCGCAGGCTGAGGAACATGGACGTCGCCAGGCCCTCGTCGACGAGGTAGTCGACGTCGGCGAGTCGCCGGGCGAGCGTCTCGATGTCCGGCACGAGCTGCCGGATCTCGCCGGCCGCCTCCCCCGTGATCTCGGGCGGGCTCATGCGCGGAGCACGATCCCGGTCACGAGGACATCACTCTGAGGCGATCGCAAGCTCGTGTCGCGCCCGGAACGTGGTCGCGCAGCCCTCGCAGCAGAAGTAGACCGTCTCGCCGTCGTGCTGCACGGACGGCGTCCCCGGGACGGCGGCGACCGTCATCCCGCAGACCGGGTCGACGGCGATGGGCGGCGGGTCGGAACGGGGGGCGGCCGGCGGAGCGGGGACGCGTGCCCGGCCGGGCTCGGCGGCGCGCTTGCCGCGGCGCACGGCGACGATCTCCACGAGGATCGAGAGCGCGATCTCGGCGGGAGTGCCCGCGCCGATGTCGATACCGGCGGGCACGTCGATCCGCGCGAGCTGGTCCTCGGGGACCCCGTCGGCGCGAAGCTCGTCGATCACGCCGGCACCGCGCTTGGGGCTGGCCACCAGGCCGATGTAGGGCACCCCCGTCTCCAGCCCGCGCCGCAGCGTGTGGAGCTCGTCCCGGCCGTGCGCGGCGACCACGACGGCGAGGTCGCCGGGCGACGGGTCGGCGGCCCCCTCCTCCACGCGGACGAGGTCGAGCCCCAGCTCGGCGCCGAGCGACATGACGGCCGCGGCGATGGGCGTGGCCCCCACGACCAGGACGCGCGGCGTCGGCAGCACCGGGTTGAGGAAGATCTCGATCGCGCCCCCGGAGAGGCAGGTGTTCTGCACCGTGACGGCCCCCTCCTCGCTGGAGACCTCCACCGGCGCCTCGGGGACGATCCGCAAGAGGAGCGGCTCGCCGGTCTCGATCGCCTGCAGCGCGTACACGCGCAGGCTCTGCTCCGCGCACACGCCGCCCACGAAGCCCTCGATCGTGCCGTCGCCGAGCACCAGGGCCACGTTCCCCGCCTGCACGCTGGTGGGGCGCTGGGCGCGCACGACCGTCGCGGTCACGAAGGGAGTGCCCTCGGCGGTGAGCTCCCGCGTGCGGAGCGAGATGTCGCCGGTCATCACTGCGGCGGCTCCGGGCGTCCCTGCATCGCCGCCCAGACCCGCGCCGGGGTGCAGGGCATGTCGAGGTGCTCGACCCCGTGGGACTCGTACAGCGCGTCGATGACCGCGTTCACGATCGCGGGCGGCGAGCCCACGTTCGGCGACTCCCCGACGCCCTTCGCTCCGAGCGGGTGGTGCGGGCACGGCGTGACCGTCTCGCCGAGCTCGAAGTCGGGGCACTCCAGCGCGGTCGGGATGAGGTAGTCCATGAACGACGAGTTGAGGCAGTTGCCCTCCTCGTCGAACGTGATGACCTCCATCAGCGCGATGCCGATGCCCTCGGCCAGGCCGCCGTGGATCTGGCCGTTGACGATCATCGGGTTGATGCGAACGCCGCAGTCGTTGACCGCGATGAAGCGCCGGACCGTGACGTGGCCGGTGTCGGGGTCGATGTCCACGACCGCGATGTAGGCGCCGTAGGGGTAGGTCAGGTTCGGCGGGTCGTAGATCACCTGCGCGTCGAGCCCGCCCTCCATGCCCGTGGGCATCGGCTCGCCGCTGTACGCGCGCGCCGCGATCTCCTCGATCATCGCGCCCTTCTCGGGGTCTCCCTTGACGTACCAGCGCCCCTTCTCCCAGGCGAGGTCCTCCGGCCGCGTCTCGAGCATCGTCGCCGCGATCAGGCGCGCCTTGTCGCGCACCTTGCGCGAGACGACCGCGACCGCGGCGCCGGACACCGGCGTCGAGCGGCTGCCGTAGGTGCCGAGCCCGTACGGCGACCTGTCCGTGTCGCCGTGGCGCACCTCCACGTCCTCGGGCGGGATGCCGAGCTCCTCGGCGACGATCTGCGCGAACGTCGTCTCGTGGCCCTGGCCCTGCGTCTGGGCGCTGATGCTGACGACCGCCTTGCCCGACGGATGCACCCGCAGGTCGGCCCCGTCGTTCATGGCGAGCCCCAGGATGTCCATGTGCTTGCGCGGCCCGGCGCCGACGCCCTCCGTGAAGAAGGCCACCCCGATGCCCATCAGCTCGCCCCGGGCGCGCTTCTCCGCCTGCTCGCGCCGGAGGTCCTCATAGCCGGCGATGTCCATCGCCACGCGCATCGTCTCGGCGTAGTTGCCCGAGTCGTAGGTCCAGCCGGTGGTGGTCTCGTAGGGGAACTGCTCGGGGCCGATGAAGCTGCGCATCCGCAGGTCGATCGGATCGACCTTCATCTCCAGCGCGAGCGCGTTGACCATCCGCTCCACCAGGTAGACGGCCTCGGTGATGCGGAACGAGCACCGGTACGCCACGCCGCCCGGCGCCTTGTTGGTGTAGACCGCCTTGACCTGCACGTGCGAGGCCGCGAGGTCGTACGACCCGCAGACGATGTGGAAGAACCCGGCCGGGAACTTCGTGGGCTGGGCGGTGCTGTCGAAGGCGCCGTGGTCGGCGATGACGTTGACCCGCAGGCCGGTGATCTTGCCGTCCTTCGCGCACATCTCGCTGCGCATGACGTAGTCGCGGGCGAACCCGGTGGACATCAGGTTCTCGGAGCGGTTCTCGACCCACTTGACCGGCACGCCGGCCACGATCGATCCGGCGATCGCGCACACGTAGCCCGGGTAGACGGGGACCTTGTTGCCGAAGCCGCCCCCGATGTCCTGGCAGCGGATCCGGATCATGTGCTCCGCGAGCCCCGCGACGTGCGCGTAGACGGTGCGGTGGGCGTGGGGCGCCTGGTTGCCGTTGTAGATGTCGAGCTGCCCGGTCTCCGGGTTGAAGTCGGCGATGATGCCGCAGGTCTCCAGCGGCGCCGGATGGCAGCGGGGATAGATGATGTCGCGCGCCACGACGGTGTCGGCCTCGGCGAAGGCGCGGTCGGTGGCCGCCGCGTCGCCGGCCTCCCAGGTCGGGCTCGCCAGGTTGTTGCGCTGCCCGGCCTTGTCGTCGCGGATCAGCGGGGCGTCGGGGTCCAGCGCCTTGCGGGCGTTGACGATGGCCGGCAGCGGCTCGTACTCGACGTCGATCAGCTCGAGCGCGTCGTTGGCCGAGTACTCGTCGGTCGCGATCACGAACGCGACCTCCTGGCCCTGGAAGCGGACCTTGTCCCCCGCGAGCACGGCCTGGGTGTCGTAGGAGATCGTCGGCATCCACGCCAGGCCGAGCGTCTCGAGGTCCTTGGCGGTGACGACGGCCGCGACGTTGGGGTGCGCGAGCGCCCGCGAGGTGTCGATCGAGACGATGCGGGCGTGCGCGTACGGGCTGCGCAGGATGGCCCCGTGGACCATGTTCGGCAGCCGGATGTCATCGAGGTAGGTGCCCTTGCCCCGGATGAAGCGCGCGTCCTCCTTGCGCTTCAGGCGGCCGAAGCCGATCGGGCGCTCGACCTGGGGGCTCGGAAGGTTCTCGACGTCGATCATGCTCAGACCCCCTGTTTCGCGGCGGCTTCGTGCTCGGCTGCCCAGCGCACTGCGCTCACGATGTTCTTGTAGCCCGTACAGCGGCAGATCGCCCCGGAGATGGCCGTGCGGATCTCCTGCTCGGTCGGGTCCGGGTTCTCGTCCAGCAGGGCCCGCGCCGTCATCAGCATCCCCGGCGTGCAGAAACCGCACTGGAGGGCATGCCGCTCGTGGAAGCCCTGCTGGACCGGGTCCAGCCGTCCGTTGACCTCGAGCGACTCGACCGTGCGGATCTCGTGGCCCTCGCACATCACCGCGAGGGTCGTGCACGACTTCACCGGCACGCCGTCCATCAGCACCACGCACGCGCCGCAGTTGGAGGTGTCGCAGCCCCAATGGGTGCCCGTCAGGCCATCCGTCTCGCGAATGAAGTGGACGAGCAGCTGACGGGGCTCGATCTCCCGCGAGACCACCTCGCCGTTCACCGTTATCGAGACGTTCATGATCAGGCCTCCTGGGGGAGCGCGCGTGCCGCCGCGCGGAGCAGGGCGCGTTTCGTGAGGACGCCGGCGAGATGGCGCTTGTAGTTGACCGGGCCCCGGCCGTCCGCGGTCGGAGAGCAGTCCTCCGAGGCGATCGCGCCGGCCTGCGCGAACAGCTCCTCCGACGGCGCCTCGCCCCGCAGCAGCTCCTCGGCCCGCGAGAGATGGACCGTCGTGAGCCCGACCGCGCTGAGCGCGATGCCGGCGTCGGCGATCCGTCCGCTCTCGATCCACACGGCCGCCGACGCGGCGGCGATCGCCCAGTCCCCCGCGCGGCGCTCGAGCTTCTCGTGCGCGCTCCCGGCCCCCGGGCGCAGCGCGATCCGCACGCCGGTCAGCATCTCGCCCTCGCCCACCGCGGTCTGGTAGGGCCCCACGTGGAAGTCCTCCATGCCGACAACCCGCTCCCCGGAGGCGCCGCGGATCACGGCCTTCGCCTTGACCGCCGTGCAGACGGCCGAGAGGTCCTCGGCGGCGTCCGCCTGGCACAGCGAGCCGCCGATCGTGCCGCGGTTGCGCACCACCGGATCGGCGATCACGTTCTCGGCGTCCCGGAACAGCGGGAACCGCGTGGCGAGAAGCTCGGACTTCAGCAGGTCCACGTGGCGGGTCAGCGCCCCGATCGCGATCTCGCCGCCCTCCTCGCGGATGTAGGAGAGCTCCGTGAGGTCGTTGATGTCGATCAGGTGCTCCGGGTTCGCGAGCCGGAGCTTCATCATCGGGAGCAGGCTGTGTCCGCCGGCGATGATGCGCGCCTCCGAGCCGAGTCTCTGAAGCGAGGCGATCGCGCCCTCCACGCTGGTCGCGCGCTCGTACTCGAATGGCGCGGGGGTCTGCAACGGGGCTCCTCTCGAGTCAGGAAGGGGCGGAGACGTCCGCCGGGGAAGGGGGACCCATCAGTGTACGCGCGGCCGATCCGACCCGTCAGTCGTGACCGCGTGCGGGGAGTCGCTTGCGCGGTGCCCCGATGTCGTCCCGCTGCTCGTACTGCACGGGGGCGTCGGTGCCGATGACCGGAGATCGGGGCAGGGCCTCCGGCCTGGACTGGCGGACCTCCGGGTACAGCAGCCGCGCCGCGAGGCTGCCGCCCTCGACGTTCCTCAGCGGGAAGCCCGCCGGGTTCCCGGCCGCGATCGGCGCCTCCCGGCCGAGCCGTGCGAGCGTGAGCGTGCCCTTCGTATAGACCTCGCCGATGCGCGGCGCCGTGACCGTGGTGCTCTCCGGAATGCTCCGGAATCCGGCGGCGCCCGCTCCGGGGTAGAGGCCGTCGACCAGGCCGACGGCGTCGCTCAGGCCGGCCTTCTTCACCAGCAGGCCCTCGAGCAGGTCCACGCCGGCGTCGAGCTGCCCGTTGATCGAGGTGACCACGTCGTTCACGGGGGCGGTCTTCTCCAGGATCTCGACCACGCTCCCGATGACCTCGTCGAGGCCGTCGGTGATCTTCCGCAGCTGGAGGATCGTCGAGACGAGGTAGTAGACGAGGGCGAGCACGATCAGCAGGACGGCGATGATCAGGACGATGACGGCTCCCTCCATGGCTCCCCCTATTCCGCGTCGTCGATGATCACGTCGAGGGAGCCGCCGTAGCCCGCGACCCCGGCGACCGTCTGCTCCACCTGGTCCTGCGTCGTCAGCAGCAGGGCGGTGGCGTCGAGATCCTTCGACGCGGCCGCCGCGACCGTGGCGATCTCCTGCACGCTGGGGACGATGCTCGTGGCGGCGTTCAGGACCTCGCGGAGCAGGTAGACCACGAGGGGGAACACCACCAGCAGCACCACGAGGGCCCCGATCCACCAGAGGGCGGTCACCGGGGCCTCCTCTCGGCGACCATCGCCGCCTTCTTTGCGATGCCCGGCAGCGCGCCGAGGATGATGTCGAACTGCCCGTTGATCGCCTTGACGGAGCTCTCGAGCCCACGCAGGTGCTCCGACTCGACGCTCTGCAGCGCGGATCCGAGGGTCGCGAGCCCCTCGGAGATCCTCCTCAGGCCCCTGCGCACCTCGATCAGGGCGGCGGCCAGCACGAGCACGACGACCGCGGCCAGGAGGACGCTCAGGAGGGCCAGCAGGTGCGTGGTGCTCATGTCTCACCGAACCCGTCGGTGAGCGCGTTCATGTAGCCGTCCTGCACGACGGCCTCCTCCACGATCAGGCCCAGCACGGGGGCCGTCGCCGCGAGCTGCGGGATGTTCGCCGTGTTCCCGACGACCTCGCCCGCGACGTCGAGCAGGCCGTTGACCGACTTCTCGATGCTCCGCACGGCTCTCACGAGCACGATCAGCAGGAAGGCGACGATCAGCGCCGCCACCAGGCCGATGATGAGGGCGGTGCTCCAGTACGCGTTGGTGGAGATCGCAGCGGCCATTGGCGTCATTTCCCGACCGCCGCCTTCCGAAGGGCCCGGGCGGAGTGCAGGATCCTCACCCCCGAGTCGTTGATCCGGCCGATGTTGCCGAGCTCGACCGTCTGCTGGCGCAGAACCTCCACCGCCCCCTCGGCCGTCTTGGCCTGCTTGGCGATCCTCAGCGCGAGCAGGACGATCGCGATCACGATCGCCGCCGCCACCAGGACGACCACGACGCTCAGCACGATCCCCAGCAGCCATTCCGCGGACGACGACATCAGCGTGGGTCAGCCGGTGTGGTCATGTGCTGCCCCCTCCCGTACGTGCCGTTTGACGCTCAGGAACACGCGAGGGCTCACCCGGCGAACGCCACCGGGACGGCGGCGTCGAACAGGCTGAGCCCGTCTCGGCGGAACCTACAGCGAAGGCCTCCGGCGCGCCAATCGAAAAGGCCCTGGCGACGGGGCTCCGGCGACTCCCGAGCGGTCGCGGTCAGCTCCGGGGAGTGGCGCCGGGGGGCCGCGGGCGGCGCAGCGGCTGGGCCTGCTCGAAGCCGCGCGTGACCGCCGCGAGCGCATGGTCGATCACCGAGTGGAGCGCGGGGAGGCCCAGCGGCTCGATGTCGGCGCCCTCGGCCAGGGCGGCCTCGGCCTCCTGGACGACCGCGATGGCCACCCGGGTGTGCTCGACCACCACCCGGGCGCCGGCCGAGCCCTCCAGCCCTCCGCGGAACCCGGCCACGGCGGCGCGTCCGGAGGAGGCGGCCGGCCGGCCGCTCTCGAGGCCCGATGCGAGCACCCGGAGCAGGCGGATGGCCATCCGCCGCATCGCCGGAGCGCTCGGCGGGGGGAGCGGCGTCGGCACCTCGTCGTCGTAGCCGGCCAGGACCCGCTCGATGATGGCCTCGGTGCGGGCGTTCAGCTCGCGGGCCAGGAGGGGGCAGGCGGGGACGTCCTGGGGAGCGCGCCGCAGGCGGCGCGGCTCCGGCGCCGGCGCCCCCCGCTCGGCGAGCCACTCCCTCAGCTCGTCGAGCTCGAACCGGCGGTGCCCACCCACGGTGCGGTGAGAGGGGAGGCGCCCCTGGTCCGCCCATCCGCGCACGGTGGCCACGCTGACTCCGAGGAGGGCGGCGGCCTCGCTGGCCGTCAAGCGTGCGCGGGCCCCGGTCGACGCGCGTCGTCCGCCCGCGCGGCCACCCGTCGTCGTCAACCATCCGCACTCACCCCCGGTCCCGCCTCTCGGTCGTCGAGCGTCGCGTCCAGCGGGCGTCCGACTCGCCGGCCGCGGAAGGACTTTCGCCCGAGCGACGCGAAGCCCTCCCCACCGATGCATCCCGATTCCCGCTCCCCGCGCCCCTGGCGTGCCGCGCTCCTCGCGTTCGTGGCCGTCGCGGCGGCGCTCGGCCTGGTGGCCGCGCTCGCGGTCGGGATCGGCCTGAGGGACGAGGTGGGGCGCACCGGGGACCCGCTGGCGGCGTCGGCCGACGCGCTGGCGGCCCGGCTCGATCCCGCGCGCACGGCCGAGGCGCGGGAGCTGCTCCGCGGCACGGGCGAGGCGGCTCGCCTGGTGGGGCCCGCCGGGGCGGTCAAGCTCCAGACCGGTCCCGACCTCTGGGGCGCCGGCGAGGCCGGCTGGGCGGAGGGACTGGTCACGGCCGGTGCCGGAGCCTGGACGCTGCGATCCGGTGCCGTCGAGGCCGCCCGGACCCTGCCCTCGGGCGCCCGGGTGGTGCTGCGCACGCCGCTTCCGCCCGGCGCGGGCGAGCTCGGGACCGGGGGCTGGCCGCTGTCGGGCGCCATCCTGCTCCTGAGCGTGGCTCGCCGCCGGCCTCGCGTGGATCGTGGCCGCGCGACGGGGCGCGCGCCTGCGACGGCTCGCGGCCGCGACCGAGGCCGCGGCGGCGGGGAGGCCCGGGCCCCTCCCGGCCGAGGGGCGCGGCGACTGGCGCCGGGCATCCGAGGCCGCCCACGCCGTGTCGGTGCGGGTCGCCGATCTCCAGGACGCCGCCGAGGCCCGCGTCGAGGTGCTCGGCGCGGCCCTTGCGCCGCTCGCCCACCCGGCGGCGGCGCGCACGCCGGCCGGCGGGCTGATCCGAAACGACGCCCTCGAGCGGCTGGTCGGCGCGCTGCCGCCGGACGACGCGGCCCACGGTGGAGGGGGCGGTCCGCGTGGGGCTGTCCTCCTCGGGGCCGGTGTCACAGCGGGTCACCCTGAGCGACTCGCGGGCGCTGGAGGTGGACGCGTGGGGAGTCCCCGGCGGCCGGGTCGTGGCGGTGGGCGACCGCACCGAGCAGGCGCGCCTGGCGCTGCTGCGGCGGCAGATCACCGGCTCGGCGGCGCGCCACCTGCAGGCGCCGGTGAGGGAGGTGCGCACCCTGGCGTCCGAGCTGCTGGCACAGGTGCCGGCGTCGGCGGCGGCCACGGCGCGGGGCATCGTGGCGGCGGCCGACCGGATGGAGCGGGTGGTCGCGCAGTTGCTTCGCGGCACCGCCAACGACCCGCGCGCCCGGCCGCTGCACGTGGGCGACGTCAGCCTGGCAGGGATCGCCTTCGCCCTGGGCCAGGCCGTGGACCGGCGCCTCAAGGACCGCGGCCTCCAGCTCGAGACCGACATCCCGGCCGACCTGCCCGCCGTGCGCACCGACGCGGCCCTGGTGCACGAGATCCTCTCCGAGCTGGTGGCCAACTCGGCCACGTTCACACCGCGCGGCGGCCGGATCACGATCGCCGGGCGCCTGCTGCCCGGCGGGGACGTGGAGGTGACCGTCCGCGACACCGGCCCGGGCATCGCGGGGGATGAGCTCCCCCTCGCGCGCGAGCGGTTCGGCCGGGGCGCGGGCGCGATGGGCTTCCCCGGCGCCGGCCTGGGGCTGGGCGTGGCGGGGGCCCTGGCCGAGCGGCTGGGCGGACGCCTGACGATCGAGCCCGGCCCCGGCGGCCGGGCGCGCGTCCAGCTCCCGGCCGCGCCGGCACCGGTGCCGCCGGGCGGCGGGGAGGGCGCGGAGCCCCTCCTCACAGCGGGCTCAGCGGCTTCTCCATGAGGATGGCGCCCGGCGCGCGGAACACCAGCCGCCCGAGCAGCCAGCACACGGCGCCACGACTCCCGGAAGCCGCACCCCTCGTAGAGGGCTCGCGCGGGGGCGTTGTCGATCGTGACCCACAGGGTCAGCCGGCCCCGGCCGACGCGGCGGGCCTCGGCCTCGCACGCCGCGAGCAGCGCCCGCGCGACCCCTCGCCGCCGGGCCCACGCGGCCACGCCGAGCTCGTCGATGTAGGCCTCGTCCCCGTGCGCGATCCCCGTGCCGAGCAGGCTCAGCACCGTGCGTGGCCCACACGGCGCGCGGCCACCCCACGGCCTCGGCCAGGGTGCGGGTGAAGCCGCGCTCCCGGTCGGCGGCGAGGACGAGGTGAACCGATCCCGCCAGGCGTCCGTCGACCTCGGCCACCCACTGGCGCGAGCTCGGCACGCGGGCGATGTCGTGGCGCAGGAGGCCGGCGATGGCGGCCGCCGCCTTCTGGCCGAAGGCCGGCCGGTACTTGTCGGAGAGCGCCTCGGCGAGCATCCCGCCCACGACATCGGCGTCGGCGTCGCGCGCGCGGCGCACCACGGGGGGCGTTGCCGGGTCCATGCCTCGGCGATCGTACCGCTCGCCCGGAGGCGCGGGCCAGGGGCCCGGCGCGGCCGCCGGGGGATAGCCTCGGGGCTCCCGAGGACGGAGGTCCCCATGGCGCGACTCGAGGCCGGCGATGCGGCCCCCGACTTCTCCCTGACGGACGCCGACGGCTCCACCGTGACCCTCGCCGACCTGGCCGGCTCCACCACGGTCCTCTACTTCTACCCCAAGGACGACACGAGCGGCTGCACGGCCGAGGCCTGCGAGTTCCGCGATCGCGCGCCCGACTACGACGCCGCCGGCGCCCGGGTGATCGGCGTCAGCCCCGACCCCGTCACGAGCCACGCGCGGTTCCGCGACAAGCACGGGCTGCCGTTCACACTCCTCAGCGACCCCGACCACGAGCTGGCGGAGGCGTACGGCGTGTGGGTGCAGAAGTCGATGTACGGGCGCACCTACATGGGCGTGGAGCGCAGCACCTTCGTGATCGGCCCCGACGGCCGGCTGGCGCACGCCCTGTACAAGGTCAGGCCGAAGGGTCACGCCGCGTCGGTTCTCGAGCTGGTCGGGTAGCGTCCCGGCGACGCCGAGCGACGGGGAGGAACGGATGGCGTGGGACGACGTGGCGCGCTGGCAGCCCGTGGACCTGGCGGCGGCCTTCCGCATGGGCGATGCCGTGCAGCCCGTGGACGTCCGCGACCTGGGCTACCGCGAGTCCGAGGAGCAGATCAAGGGCGCGATCCGGATCGACCCGATGGAGTTCGAGCGCGCGATCCCCGGCCTGCCCGAGGGCACGGAGCTGATCTTCTACTGCGACCGGCCGGGCGAGGCGACCAGCTTGAAGGTCGCCCTGTGGGCGTTCGACAGCGGCCGGTCGCGCGTGGGCGTGCTGGTGGGAGGCTGGGGCGCCTGGCAGGACGCCGGGTACCCCGTGGAGCCGAAGGCGGCCTAGCCCGCCCCGTTGGTCGTGCCCTTCGCCGCGCCGTTCGGGCTCAGGCCGTAGGTCTCCTCGAGCCACTGGGGGAGCACATGGGCGATGGCACGGCACACCAGCTCCCGCTCCGAGATCGCCACCCGGGCGGCCACCTCGAGCGCCAGCCGCGCGTCGTCGCTGCGGATTCCGCCGACACCGGAGACGGTGTTGTCGGCCTCGGTGCGGTTGTAGACCATGGCCCGGGCGGCCATCGGCCAATGCTCCTTGGTCCACTCGATGAGGGCGGTCTCCAGGGTCGTGGGGTCGTAGCCCAGGAGGGCCTTCTGGAGCTCGCTCGGGGTCGCGTCGCTGTCTCGCTGCATGCTCACCTCTGGACGTGGTTGGGCCGGCGGGAGTCTAGCCCCCCCGTGCAAATCCCCCTCCCGGGGACATGAGCGCCGCCACCCTCATCCCCGGTTTCCAGGCGTCGATGATCGAGGGGGAGGGGGCCACGCTGCGCGTGGCGCACGGGGGCTCCGGCCCACCGGTGGTGCTGCTGCACGGGTACCCGCAGACCCACGCCATGTGGCACCGCATGGCCCCCGAGCTGGCCCGGCGCCACAGCGTCGTGGCGCCGGACCTGCGGGGCTACGGGGAGAGCAGCCCGCCCACCCGCCGGCCCGGGCGACGCCGCCTACTCGAAGCGGGCGACGGGGGCGGACATCCTCGCGGTGATGGCCGCCCTCGGCCACGAGCGGTTCGCGGTGGTGGCGCATGACCGGGGTGCGCGGGTCGGCCACCGGCTCGCGCTCGACCACCCCGGCCGGATCACCCGCCTGTGCGCCATCGACATCGTGCCCACGCTGTCGGTGTTCCGGAACGCCAACCAGGCCGTGGCCACCGGCAACTTCCACTGGTTCTTCCTCATCCAGCCGGACGGCCTGCCCGAGACGATGATCGGCGCCGACCCCGACTACTGGCTCAACGAGCTCCTGCAGCGCTGGACCGGTGGGCGGGGTCTCGACTCGTTCGCCCCCGGGCCGCTCGAGGAGTACCGGCGCTGCTTCCGCGATCCCGAGGTGATCGCGGCGACCTGCGCCGACTACCGGGCCGCCGCGACGATCGACCTGCGGCACGACGAGGCCGACCTCGACCGGGTCGTGACCTGCCCGCTCCTCGCCCTGTGGGGCGCGGAGGCGCGCATCGGTGGGCGCTTCGACGTGCTGGGGGAGTGGCGCGCCAGGGCGGCCGACGTCCGGGGACGCCCGGTGCCCGGAGGGCACTTCCTGGTGGAGGAGTCGCCCGAGGAGATGCTCCGCGAGATCGAGGCCTTCCTCGGGGAGGACGACGCCCGCCCGGGGGTAGACTCGGCCTCGTGAGGACGTTCCTCCTGCTGTCCACCCTCAGCCCGCAGGGGCTCCAGACGCTGGCCACCACCCCGGAGCGCCTGTTCGAGGTGAACCGGGAGATCGAGGGGCTCGGGGGCCGCGTCGTCCGTCAGTGGGCGCTGCTCGGCGCCTACGACTTCCTGAGCGTGGTCGAGGCGCCGGGGGAGGAGGTCATCGCGCGGATCTCCACGGAGCTCTCGGCGCGTGGCAGCGCCACCTTCGAGACCCTGGTCGCGATCCCGGTCGACGAGTTGATCGAGACCCTCGACGTGCCCGACCCGGCCGCCCCGTAGGCCTAGGAGATCTGGCGCCACTCCTCGGCGTCGCAGAGCGGGCAGGGCGGCAGGACGAGCACCCCGTCGCTCTCGCGCGGCGAGGTGATCAGCAGGTCGCACTCGGCGCAGCGGAAGGAGCCGGTCACCTCGTCGCCGACCCGGAACAACTCATCGTCGTGAACCTTGGCCACGTTCAGGACCTCCGTCCGGGATGGGCGCGCCGCGGGGTCAGGTGGTGAGGGCGGCGACGATGCTCGCCGCGGCCACCAGCGTGAACAGCGTGAGCCCGATCACCAGGAGCAGCCGCTCGGACACGCCGGCCACGCGCCGCCCCCCGCCCCCGGCCGCTCCGCGCTTGCGGCTGAGCAGGCGGGACAGGCCCCCCTCGTCGAGCCAGCGCTCGCAGTAGGGGCAGAAGCGCGTCTCCGCCAGGAGCGGAAGGCCGCATCGGTGACACGCAGGCGCCTCAGAGCGGTGATGTCCTTGAAGATCGGACTCGGCTCTCACGCCGGTCACTCCCTTGCACTCACTTGGGCGAGCAGGGCCCTCGGCCGTGGCGAGAGCATACACCTGCGCTTTATGGGCGCAACACGCCGCCGCCCGCCTGTGACACGGCCCGTCCCGGAGGTCAGTCGCTCCGCGGGAAGAAGCGCTTCGCGGCCTCCCAGCCCTCGCCCGGTCCGCTCTCGGGCGGGGTCTTCCCGCCGTCCTCGGCGGAGCGGTCATCGACCATGGGAAACGCCGTCCGGGAGGGGTCCTCGGGCGCCTCGGGCTCGTCCTCGTCGTCCGCGCGCAACCCCTCGATCTCCGCGACCTTGGCCTCGATCTCCATGAGCTTCGACTCGACCGCGGCGATCTCGGTCGCCAGCGGGTCCTCCGGGAGGGTCCCCGCGCGCACGAGCTCGTAGGTACGCTCGCCGAGCTCCTCCAGCGCCGTGCGGTGCTGGCGCTGCAGCAGTCGCCGCTCGCCCTCGACGCGGGCGCGCTTGAGCGACACCTGCACATCTGTCGCCAGGCGGCTCGCCTGCTTGGCGAGGGAATCGAGAACGGCCACCGTGCCCTCCTTCGGGGATGATTCCTGGTGGCGATTGTAACCCTGATCGCACCCGTGGGCATGCGCACGCCCGGGGGCGCCCTTCGGCGCGCCATCTGTCGCCGGTGGGTGCGGATCCGCGGCGGCGCCCCCGCCTACGGTCGGCCGGTGCATCGGCGGGGTGAGAGCGGCCAGGCCGCCCTGGAGGGCATCGGCATCGCGGTCGTCGTCGCGGTCGCCCTCCTGGCCACCTCCACCTGGCTGGCGCGCGAGGTCCGGCCGCCGGACCGGCCCCCGGACGCCATCGCAGCGGTCGCCACGCCGCTCGTGCGCGACCCCGGCCTCCTGGAGTGGCGCTACCCGCTGCCCCAGGAGGTCGCCGACCTGCGAGGCCGCGACGACGAGCCCATCGGGCGGGCCCTGCGCGCCGCCGCCCGCCGCTCGCGGGCGGGAGTTGACCTGGGGCTGGAGATGAACGCGGCGTTCGACCGCGCCTTCAAGCAGCGGCTCCGCGAGCGCGGACGCGAGTTCCTGGACGACCCCCTCGCGGGCCTCGTCACCTTTCCCGATCCCGATCTGCTCACGCCCGAGGGCGCCACGCTCCGGGCCCTGCGCGACGCGGCCGCGCTCTGGGCGTACGCGCAGGAGCTGCGCTCGATGCCGTTGCGAGAGGCGGCTCTGCGGGCCTCTGAGGACGCGGGGAGGAATTCGGCCGACCTGGCGGTGGAGGTGGGCGAGGCCCTGCTTCGCCGGGGGGCCCGGCGCGTCGGGCGCGGGCGGCGGGGCCCGCGTCCTCCGGCACCCGAGCGCGCGCCCGTGCCCGCGCCCGCCCCCGAGCGCACGCCGTGACGACGCTCGTCACCCACGCGCGCGCCCATCGGCACGCCCGGGTGTCGCGATCGCGAAGGGTCGCGCCGGAGCATCGACTCGCCAACGAACCAAGGAGACGGACCGATGGGATATGCGCTGATCGCGTGGCTGCACGCGGCCGCCGTCACGGCGGTCGAGCGGGCGCGCGAGGATCACCGCGGCCAGGGCACCGTGGAGTACGTGGGCGTCGTCGTGATGGTGACGCTCCTGATCGCCGCGGTGGCCGTCGCGGCCAAGGGGTGGGCACCGGCGGTGGGCGACGGCCTGAAGAAGGCCATCGGCGACTCGATCAAGAAGGTCTCGGGCGGGCTGTAGGAACCTCGTTCCGCTCGTGCTCGACCGGACGGGGAGCGGTGGCCGCCACCGGCCGGTCGGGCGCCCGTCGTATCCCCGTGCGGTCGGCCACGGTCACGTCGCAGTCGCGGAGGTCGGCCTCGGAGAGGTCCGCATCGCGCAGCACCGTTGCCAGAAGGTGCGCGCCGGCGAGACGGGCGCGCACCAGCACGGCGCCGGTCAGGTCGGCGCCGTTCAGAAGGGACCCCTCGAGATGGGCGCCCGTGAGCACCGCCCCGCGCAGCACCGCCCGCGTCAGGTCGGCACCGCGCAGGTCGGCATCGCTCAGGTCGAAGCCCGCCAGGTTGGCCGCACGCAGGTTCGCCTGACGCAGGTCGGGCGTCAGGCCGAAAGCGGTCGCCGTGTGGCTGCCGTGCTGATTGAAGCCCTCGAGCATCACGCCCACCAGGCTCGCCCCCGTCACGCCCGCGAACGCGCAGTCGCGCAGGTCGGCGCCATCGAGGACCGCCTCGGCGAGGTCGTTCCCGGTCAGGTCGGCTCCGCGCAGGTCGGCTCCGCGCAGGTTCGCGGAGGTCAGGTCGGCGCCGCTCAGAAGGGCGCCCTGGAGCCGGGCCTCCTCGAGGCGGGCGCGGAACAGGCACGCGTCGCGCAGGTCGGTCCCGCGAAGGTCGGCGCGCGACAGGTCGGCATCGGTCAGGTCCGCGCCGCGCAGGATGAACCCGGCCAGGTCGGTGCCCTCCAGGGACGCTCCGCACAGGCTGTGCACGCCTCCCACGCCGACGGTGCGGCTGGGGGTGGGCGCCTCCCCCCAATCGGTGTCCTCGAGGATCGCCCCACACAGATCGGCGCCGTCGAGATCGGCTCCCGCGAGCCGGGATCCCGTGAGGTCGGTTCCCCGCAGGGACGCCCTCGCCAGGACGGCGCCCTCCAGGCGCGCTCCCCGGATCAGCGCATCGTCGAGCCTCGCCTCCACCAGTCCCGCGCCGACGAGATCGGCCCCGTCGAGCAGGGCGCCGCGCAGATCGGCGCCGCGAAGGCGCGCTCGTCCGAGCCGCGTTCCCCGCAGGTCGGTCCCGCGCAGGTCCTGGCCCGCCAGGTCGGCGCGCCGCAGATCGGCGCCGGAGAGATCTGCGCCGGCCAGGATGGTGGCGTCGCGGTTGGCCCGCTGCCCTCCCACACGCGCACCGGTCAGCCAGCGCTCGTGCGCTCGCAGCAGTCGCGTCGGCCGGCTCGGGGTCGTGCCGTTCGAGGAAGGAGGGGACATGATGCGCTCGGGATCGCCCATTTCCCCCTGGCAGGGCACCGCAACGCCCTCCGGGGGATCACGGATTCTCATCGGCCGCCTACGCGCAGACTTCAGCGGCGGGGCTCGGGCACCAGGACCGCGGCACCCTCCACCTCGCCGCGCGACAGGCGCTCCAGGGCGGCGTTCGCGTCCTCCAGCGGGTGGGACTCGGTCTGCGTCGTCACCGGGATCTCGACGGCGAGGGCGAGGAACTCGGCGGCGTCGGCGCGGGTGACGTTGGCCACGCTGCGGATCACCCGCTCCCACCAGAGGAGCTCGTAGGGGAACTCCGGCATTCGGTCCAGGTGGATGGCGTTGATGGCCACCGTGGCGCCGCGGTCGAGGGCGCCCAGGGCGGCGACGACCACGTCCCCGGCCGGGGCGAAGGTCACCGCCGCGTCGAGGGGCTCGGGAGGCCGCTCGTCGTAGCCCCCCGTCCAGACCGCGCCGAGCGCCCGGGCCCGGGCGCGCTCGCGTTCCGAGCGGGTGCAGACGTAGACCTCGCAGTCCATGTGCCGCGCGAGCTGTATTGCGCAGAGAGCCGAGGCGCCGAACCCGTAGAGGCCGAGCCGCCCGCCCGGCGCGATGCCGCTGAGCGCAAGCGCGCGATACCCGATGATGCCGCCGCAGAGCAGGGGCGCGAGGGCGACGTCGCCGGGGCCCTCGGGCAGGCGGGCGGCGAAGTCCGCTCGGACCAGCATCCGCTCGGCGAAGCCGCCGTCGCGGTCCCAGCCCGTGAAGACGGCGTCCTCGCACAGGTTCTCGCGTCCCGAGCGGCAGCGGGTGCACGTGCCGCAGGCGCCGGCCAGCCAGTAGGCGCCGGCTCGGTCGCCCTCGCGCCAGCCCCGCACGCCGGCGCCGAGCGCGGCCACCCGGCAGACGGCCTGGTGGCCCGGCACGATCGGCAGCCGCCGCGCGGGCAGATCGCCCTCGGCGAGCTGGAGGTCGGTGCGGCAGACGGCGCACGCGCCCACCTCCAGCAGAAGCTCGCCCGGGCCGGGGCGGGGATCGGGGAGCTCGACCAGCTCGAGCGGGCCCGAGCTCGCCGGGCCGGGCCGGCGCAGCACCATCGCGCGCATCGCTCGACGCTACCGCGCGCGCCTATCCTGCGTCACCGTGTCCCCGCCGCCCGGCTCCATCGCGCTGGTCCCGGCGCCCTCCGCCGCCGCCGGGGTGTCCGATGCCACCCGGCGCTGGGCCCTCGCCTTCCCCGACGGGCGGGTGCGCTTCGCGGGCGTCACCCGGCAGGAGGCCGCGGACGTGCAGGAGGCGCTGGCCGGATGGGAGCCCGGCCGGTGGGACCGGGCGCTGGTGGAGGTGGTCCTCCCGGTGCTGGTCTCCGACGGGGCGGGGCCCTACCTGCTCGACGCGACGGGGCGGATCACGCTCGCGTTGGGCGGCCATCCGGCGCTGCCGGACCTGCGGGTGGCCATGGGGGAGCCGCGCCCGCGGCACCGGGTGGGCCTCGTGCGACCCACCGGGGAGCCCCGGGTATGGGAGTGGGCCTGGGACGCCGAGGTGGACCCCGACCGGCGCGTCGCGGCGCTCGACGCGCTCGACGCCGTGGCCGACGCGGACGGCGCCGCGGGCTGGCAGCGGCGCGAATGGGGATAGTCTGGCGCGCGCGATGGCCGACGACCTGAAGGAATTCCGCGTCACCTTCACCGCGGTCTCGGCCCGCGGCCTCGGCACGGGCGCCCGCGAGCGGCTGAGGAACGCGCTGGCGGAGATGCCGGGGGCGGGCGGCGTCGATGAGGTGGGGGCCGACAGCCGCCGCCGGCGCGTGACGGCGACCTTCTGGATCTCGGTGCGCCTGGGGATGGCCGACGCCGCGCGCGATGGCAGCCGGCTGGCGAAGGAGGCGCTCACGGTGGCCGGGATGGGGGACGCCCAGCTGGTCGAGCTCTCGGTGTCGCTCACGCCGCGGCCCCGCCCCGCCGCGTAGGAGCCCCGGGGGCCGTTCTCTACACTTCCCCGGGGGCGCCGGTGAGACGGGCGCACGGTCCGATCGGAGGATCCGAGATCCCACGCCGCAAGGGCGACGACGCAATCGGAATGGTGGGCGGGAGCGCCTTGCCCGGCGGCGTGATGATGCGCACGCGCACGCGGGTGGGCGTCGCGGTGCGCCGCGAGGAGGACGGCGCCATCGTCACCGAGGGCTTCGACCTCGAGCCCCCGACGTCCCGCTGGGCCCGGCTGCCGCTGATGCGCGGCGTGATGGCGATCCGGTCGGCGGTCATCACCGGCAAGAGGTCGATGTCGATCGGTGAGCGCCTGCGATGGGCGGAGGTCCCCTCGGCCTCCGACGACGAGGTCGACGAGGAGCCCGAGGGCATCGGCTTCTGGGGCAAGACGGCGATCGGCATCGGAGGGCTGCTCGGCGCCGCGATCCAGATCGCCGCCTTCCGCATCGGCCCGGTCGTGATCGCCAAGGAGGCGGGCCTCACCGGGGCCGCCTTCATCGTCGCCGACGCGGCGATCCGGCTGGGCCTGCTGCTCGGGATGCTCCTGCTCCTGAGCCTCTTCCGCCCCTTCCGGAAGATCCTCAAGTACCACGGGGCCGAGCACAAGGCGATCGCCGCCCACGAGGCCGGCGGACCCGTGACGGCCGCGGTGGCGGCCGGGTTCACCCGGTTCCATCCACGGTGCGGCACGTCGTTCCTGGTGGTCTCGGCCGTCGTGTCGATCGCGGTCTACGGGGCGGTGCTCGCCATCACGGGCGTCTTCACCTACCCGGCGCTCATCGCCACCCGGCTCATCGGCGCGCCGATCGTGACCGCGATCGCCTTCGAGCTCCAGCGCCAGGCGGCGCGCCTGCGCCGACACGCGGTGGCGCTTCCTCTCATGGCCCGGCCTGTGGGCCCAGCGGCTGACGACCGCCGAGCCCGACCCCGAGGAGCTCGAGGTGGCCTGCGCGGCGCTCGCCGTGGCGCTCGAGCAGCCCGAGGCCGCGACCAGCGCCGCCGTGGCGAAGCAGCCCGCCGCCCCCGCTCACGCCGCGGTCGCCGACCCGCAGCCCTCGGCCTCCTAGCCAGGCGCCGCTCCGTCCGCGCCGGGCGGGTGCCACAGCTCCATGTGGCGCGCGTGGCGCTCGCTGTAGGCCCCCTCGGCGTAGTGGCGGTCGTAGAAGCCGAGGTCCAGGTGGTGCGCCTGCAGCACCAGCCGCACGAACATCGGGTCGATGAAGGCCGGGAAGCGCCCGTACGTGTCCAGGACGTACTGGCAGAAGGTCGTGACGATCTCGATCGTCTCCTCGGTCGGGTCCGCCCGCCCGGCGAGCACCTCGTCCGGTCGCTCGTAGGGGCTCGCGCGGTGGGGCTCGGCGCGCCGCTCGTCCAGGAAGAGCCGCACCGCCTCCCCCATGTCGGAGACGTAGGGCGGGCAGAGGCCCTCCATCACGCCCGCCCGGCCCACCGGGACCGGCCTGGCGTGGGCCCGGGGCGTGCGCTCGGGCGTGACCGCGTCGAATCCCAGGCCCCGGTGGGCCGGATCGACGCCGAGGACGTGGTGGGGGAGGAAGCCGGTGAACGCCCACCCGCCCAGGCCGAGCGCCTGGAGGGCCAGGCTCATGTTCTGGCAGATGAAGGCGCCCTCGACGTTGAGCGTCGTGAGCACCCGCAGCTCCAGGTCCATCAGCGACAGCTCCACGCTGCCGAGGCGCCCGGACTCGACGTAGCGGTCGAGCCCGCACGGCCGGGCCCCGCTCAGCTCGTCCACCACCGAGAAGCGGTTGTGGTCGTCGAAGTAGATGAACAGCAGCGTCAGGTATTCGACCGTGGTGTTCGTGACCGGGATGAACAGGCTCGTGCCCGGCTGGTTCACGTTCCACGAGTTGAAGGCGAAGAGGCCCGGCTCTCCCCGCGGCAGGTCGGCGCGGCCGGTCTCGAGGGTGGTGCGGGTCTCGCGGAAGAGGCGGAGCATCGTGGCGAGCGCCTGCTCCGGCGACGCGCCGGCGAAGGAGGCCGTGGCGCCGTCGTCGGGGTCGCGGCCCCGCAGGCCCACCACGTGGAGACCGTCGTCGTTGGTGTAGAAGAGCTCGGTCGAGTGCGAGTTGCACGAGCACGGCCAGGAACGCCCCACCCAGCGGTGCATCCAGGACAGGCCGTCGGGAGGCAGGTCGCCGAGCGCGAGGCCGGTCGTGCCGGTGCCCAGCCACACGAGCACCGCCTCCTCGAGCTCGGACAGGGGCACGGGCGCCGCCTCGGAGCGGTAGCTCAGAGGCCCCTCGGGCAGCTCCATGCCGAGGCCCACGCGCCGTGAGCGCCGGTTGAGGATCGCCTCGGCGAGCCCCGCGTCGAAGGCGTCGGCCAGGCCGTCCGGGATCGGCGTGCCCGCTCCCATCAGTCCGGGACGACCCGCATGCTGCGCGCGATCCGCAGCGCCCGCGGCTTGTCGCGCCGCGATCTGTCCACGTCTCCAGCCGGGCCCGATGGCCGTGCTGCCGGCCGTCGTCGCGACACCGGCCGCGATCAGCCACGACGACCAGTACGGCGAGACCCATGCGGCCCATCGGCACCTCCCCGGCCTAGCCGGCGCCCGGCGCCTCGGGCGCGGGCTCCTCCGTGGCCGCGGCGGCGGCCGGTGCGGGGGGGCGTGAGGCCCGGTGCGCGTCCGCGATCGCCTTGCCCTCGATGTCGACCTGCGGGACGACCTTCGAGAGCCACCCCGGCAGCCACCAGGTCCTCCGGCCCATCATCACCAGCAACGCCGGCGCCAGCACCAGGACCATCGTGGCGGCCAGGAAGACGGCGACCGCGAGGCCCACGCCGAACTGCTTCACGATCGGGTCGCCGTTCAGGACGAAGCTCCCGAAGACCCCGATCATGATCAGCGCGGCGGCCACGATCACCGGCGCACTGTAGGCGACGCCGCTCGCCACCGCGGCGCGGTCGTCCTCGCCCTCCTCGCGGTGCTGCGCGATCTGCGACAGCAGGAAGACCTGGTAGTCCATCGACAGGCCGAACAGGACCGCGAACATCATCAGCGGGACGTAGCTGGCGATGGGAACGGTATCGCTGTCGGTCTCGACGCCGAAGATGCCGATGCCCCAGCCCCATTGGAATGCGGCGGTCATCACGCCGAAGGCGGCGGCCACGCAGAGCAGGTTCGTGACGGCGGCCTGCAGCGGCACCAGCAGCGAGCGGAACGCGATCAGCAGCACCACGAAGCTGAGCGCCAGCACGACCGCGATCACCAGCAGCAGGCGGGAGGAGATCTCGGCGGCGAGGTCCACGTTGGCGGCGGTCGAGCCGCCGACGTAGGCCTGGAGGTCCTCGCCCGCGACGGCCGTGGGGATGACCGAGGACCGCAGCGTCTTGACCAGGTCGGCCGTCTCGGTGGCGGCCGGCGCCGTGGCGGCGATGACCTGGTAGACCGCCGCGTTGCCGGGCTTGTTGATCTGGGGAGGTGAGACCAGCGTGACGTCGCCGGTGGCCGTGAGCGCATCCTGGAGCGTGACCAGGCGCGGGTCGGTCCCGCGCGCGTCCCCGCCGGCCTTGGTCAGCTCCTTCGTGAGCTGGTCCTTGAGGGCCTCGGCCTGCTTCTGCTGCTGGGCCGCGGTGGCCTGGAGCGCCTTCAGGTCCGCCTCCTGCGCCTGGAGGTCGGCGGCCTGCGACTGGAGCGAGGCGGCCTGGCGCTGGAGCGCGGCGCCCTCGGCCTCCAGCGCCCGCTTCTCGGCCTCGAGGCGGGCGGCCGATCGTGCCAGGCTCTCGGCGTCCTGGACGAGCTGCTGGACCTGAGCCCGGATGGTCGGGCTCGCCCGGCGCTGGCCGGCGGCCTGCCTGCGCTGCGCCGCGGCCTGGGCGATCAGGTCGCGCTCCTGCGATCGCGCCGTGGCGATCTGGGCGCGCACGGCCTGGGCCTGCTGCTGGAGCGCCGCGATCTGCGCCTGCGCGTCCTGCAGCGCGACGGGATCGACGATGCCGGGCAGGCCGGCCTCGATCTGCGCGATGCGCGCCAGGATCTCGGACAGGCGGGTCTCGAGGGCCCGCCCGCGCTCGGCCGCCCGCCGCGCCCGCGCCAGCAGCGTCTCCGCCCGCTGGAGGAAGTCCCCCCGGCGCCCCTCGATCGCGGCGATCTCGCGCTTCAGGCGGGCGACCTCGGCCTGCACGGTCGCCTGCTGGGCGCGCAGCGCCGCGGCCTGGCGCTGGAGGTCGGCCTCCTGCGACTCGAGGCGGGCCTGCTCCTGCAGCAGCTGCGCCTGCTCGGCCTTCAGGGCATCGGCCTGCTGCTCCAGCGCGGCCTGCTGCGCCTTGCCCTCCTTCTGCTCCTGCTCGAGCTGGGCCTGGAGCGCCTCCGCCTGATCCTGCTGCTTCTGCACCGCCGGGTCGGTCGTGGCGGGCGTGTCCAGGTTGACCCCGATCAGCAGGGGGCCGTTGTAGCCCACGCCGAAGCCCGCGGTGAGGAGGTCGTAGGCCTGGCGCTCGGTGGTGTCCGTGGGCGTGGCGCCGATGTCCTCCTGCCCGAGATCCAGCGAGAGGACCGGGATCGCGAGGATGCCGAGGACGACGATCGACGCCGCGATCGCGATCAGCGGGTGGCGGGTGACGGCGTGGCCCCAGCTGGCCCAGAGTCCCGTGCCGGGCGGCTTCGGCTTGGGCCGCAGGAACGCGGGCAGGCGGAGCGAATCGATGCGCCGGCCCGCCAGGGCGAGGATGGCCGGCAGGAGGGTGATGGCCGCCAGAACGGCCGTGAGGACGGCCACGGCCGAGGCGTAGCCGAGGGAGGTGACGAGCGGGATCCCGGCCACGGCGAGCGCCAGGAGGGCGATCACGACGGTCCCGCCGGCGAAGACCACGGCGCCCCCGGAGGTGGCGACGGTCGTCGCGATCGACTCGCGCATCTCCATGCCGGCCGCGATCTGGCGGCGGTGGCGGTTGACCAGGAAGAGCGAGTAGTCGATCCCGACGCCCAGCCCGATCATCGTCGCGAGCGTGGGCGCGATGTCGGGGACGCCCACCAGGTGGCCCATCAGGCCGATGGCCGAGAGGCCCACCACCAGCCCGACGACGGCCGTGATGATCGGCATGCCCATCGCGACGATCGTCCCGAACGCGAAGGTCAGGATGATCATCGCGGCGACGATGCCCACCAGCTCGCTGCTCTCGGTCTCCGGCTTCGAGAGCTCCGAGCCGATCGAGCCGCCCGCGGCGACCTCCATCCCGGTGCCCTTCGCGGCCCGGTCCGCCACGTCCACGATGCGCCCGGCCTCGTCCGCCGTGAGGTCGGCCGAGCTGACGTCCAGCAGGACCGCGATGAACGCGGTCTTCTTGTCCTTCGAGAGCCCCGCCGAACCCTGCTGGGTGAACGGGCTCGGCGCGCTGACGACGTCCGGAAGCTTCGCGAGGTCCTTGGCGGCCGTGTTGATGGCCGTCTTGCGCGCGCCGCCGTCCAGCGTGCCCGAGCCGACGTGGAAGACGATCGGGCTCTTGCCGTTCTGCTGCGGCGGGAACCTCTCGGCCAGCAGGTCGGTGGCCCGCTGGCTGTCGGTGCCCGGCAGGCTCAGGTCGTTGGTCGTGAGGGCGCCGACGCGCTGCACCGTCAGCACCACGGCGACCGCGACCACGACCCACGCGATCAGCACCCACAGCGGGTGCCGAGCGATCCCGTGACCGATCCGATAGAGGAGACTCGCCAAGGCCGACCTCGTGCCGCGCTCATCCGGCCGGGACCGTCGGTCCCGTCCCGGGCGCCGGCGTCACAGCGCACGCGACCGTATCCGACCGCCGATCCGGGGGAAAGCCCGATCCGCCGTCCGAACCCGCGGGGGGAGGGGGACCCCGACCGTCCCCCCGGCGCGGCAGACTGTCGACGGGCGCGTAGCTCAGTTGGTCAGAGCAGGGGACTCATAATCCCTTAGACGCAGGTTCGAGTCCTGCCGCGCCCACTCCCCAGACCCGCTCAGCCGTCGCAGTGCCCCGCCATTCGGAGGCACCGAGGTCGCATCCGTCAGGGCCTCGGCATGCCCCGCATCGGGGCGGTCATCGGCAGCTGCTGACCCGGTGGCCGGGCGCCCGGTGGGGCCGGTATCCGCGTCATGCCGCCCGGCCCGCTCTTGTCGAGGGTGAGGGGAGTCGTGAGCGGCGCCGAGAAGATGCGCGGGGCTTCCTCGCCGCACTCCGGGCACGGGGAACCCGACGGGGCAGTCCCGAGCGGCAGGGTCAACTCGAACACGCCGTCGCGCTCGCATCGGTAGTCGTAGCTCGCCATGGGCACACCCTACCTTTCCAGGACGTCCAGGCCTGCCCGGGGACCGTGAAGCCGAGGTCGACGAGGAGCCCGTCTGGGACGGCCGCCGCCCCCGCCCCGTCAGTCGTTGAAGTCCTCGTCACTCTCGATGGGGTGCGACGCGTCCCACCCGTGCCAGCTCGTGACGCGCACCCAGGCCGTCGTCCGCGTGCGGTCGCGGTCGCTGTAGGGCTGCCCC
The DNA here is from genome assembly GCA_963721335.1 of Miltoncostaeaceae bacterium. Taxonomy (GTDB): domain Bacteria; phylum Actinomycetota; class Thermoleophilia; order Miltoncostaeales; family Miltoncostaeaceae; genus CAVXDY01. The sequence goes on along the minus strand of CAVRIV010000008.1, from coordinate 1,305,787 downwards.
ATGTAGCGCCGCGAGAGCCGGTCGATGTCGCGCAGCCCGTCGTCGGCGACCAGCTCCTCGACCTCGCCTTCGAGCGTGATGTGCCGGTACCAGTTCCCCTCGGCGAGGATCGTCAGCGACACGCGCGGGTCGCGCCGCATGAAGTCCAGCCTGCGGCGGCCGTCGTCCATGTTCAGGAGGAACCGGCCGTCCTCCCAGTCGTACCAGGTGGCCGCTGTGTGGGGCGTTCCGTCGGGGCGGATGGACGCGACCACGGCGGAGTTGGCCTGCTGGACGAGCGCCTCGACGCGCGGCGGCAGGGGCGGGTGCGGCATGGGTCCTCCTCGGGTGGCTCGCGGATCGCCTCCGCCGACCGTACCCACCGCCACCGCGCGGGCGCCCCGGTCAGCCCTCCTGGCCGGGCGGCACGAACCTGCTCGCCGTGAACCCCGCACCCCCCGGGTCGGAGATCATCACCGTCGCGGCCGAGCGTTGGGCTACGGCTCGGGGCTGGCCCAGCCTTGGGTGGCCCCGTAGAGGCTCCGGTCCTCGTCGCCCGGCTCGCTCGCCAACTTCGTTGGCTGGGGTTGACCCGCTCCTGCGGACAGTGTCCGCGAAACTGAGTTAGGGCCACTGGTGGTGTAGCGGGTCAGCGTCGCCCAGGCGGTGTAGCGGCCGACGGTCACAGGCGCGCACGGTAGCGGCGGCGCGCTCGGCGTCGGCCGCACGGCTCACGTCGTCCGCGCGAAGGTCGAAAGGTAGAGGGTGACGTCCGACCAGGAGCCGATTGCCGTGAGCCGACCGTCCCGCCTCCTCCGCGCGGCGCGCCGCCGCCTGCGACCGTCGGCCGCGATGGGCGTGGCGGTGCTGGCGCTCTTCATCGCCCTGGGGGGCGGGGGCTACGCCGCGCAGACGCTCCACATGGTGACGGGCGCCGGCGTCAAGAACGAAAGCCTGACCGGCAAGGACGTGAAGAACGGCACGCTCGGGGCCACCGACCTGTCGGCCTCAGCGCGGGCCGCCCTAAGGGGCGCCGCCGGTTCGGCCGGGGCGAGGGGCGACACCGGCGCCGCCGGGGCGACGGGGCCCGCCGGACCCGACGGGGCGCGCGGCCCCGTCGGCGCGACGGGCGCGACCGGAGCAACCGGCGCCACGGGAGCGACCGGCTCCCAGGGCGTCCCGGGTCCGACCTTCATCACCCGCAAGGTGATCGTCGGCGTGAGCGGCGACGTGCCCACCGTCGAGGCCAACCGGGGGAACACGAGCTACACGCAACCCGCCGCCGGCCCCGTCGCGCTGAGCGGCTACCTCGACTTCTACAACTACTCGGGCGCACCGCGTCAGGCGCAGTGCGTGCTCGCCCTCGACGGGACCATCGTCTCGAGCGCCTACGGAGCCGAGGAGCTCGCGACCTTCGGCAACTACACGCGGATGGTGCTCGAGGGCTTCAAAGCCGATGCCACCGCCGGTTCCCACACCGTCAGCATGCGCTGCAGCGCGACGGGCGCCGGGGTCCTCCTCGACTACGGCGTGATCCACATCACCGTGGGGTCCGTCACCGGCTGACCGTCGCCGGCGCCGAAGATGCCGCGCTCGCGCATCAGGCGCGACGCGCCTTCTCCCGACACGGATGCGTGGCCAAGGGCAAGCTCGGCGTGCACGCGCGGGGCGCCGTAGATGCCGAGGGTCTGGTCGTGGATCTGGCCGATGCGCTCAGAGAGCGCGGCGTCGTCGATGGCGCGGGCGTTCGACGGGCGGCCCCTCCACGCGTAGTAGCCCTGGGGGTGACCCCACGACGCGGCACAGCAGGAAGACGGGTCGAGGGGCTTCCCGAGCCGGAGGCGGAGCAGATTCTCGGGCAGTCGAGCAGTGGCGCGACGATTCGGTTTCTCGGGCGCTCGCAGCCGCGCCCGACGACGATGAACCCGAGACGGACGACGAGCGGGCCGTCGTCGAGGAAGCTCGCAACGAGGTCAGGCGGGGGGACGTGATCAGCGCCGCGGAGGTTTGGGACGAGCGCTGAGGGCGGCGATGACCTCGTCTTCGCTCGCCGGGCCCAGCGAGACATCGGCCGTCTCGATCCCGTAGTCCGCCCTCGAGTGCGCGAGGCGCCGGAGCTGTTCGCGGCGACCGGCCACGGCGACGTGATGCGCCTTCAAGGCATCGACCCATCCGAGTACCGCCTCCGCGTCGGCGACTTGGCGGTTTCGCCGGCCCGGATCGGGGTGGGAACAAGGTGGGAACAAGACCTATCGAGACGGCTCGAGACTGATCGCGTCCTGTTGGACCAAAACGCCTCGCAAAGCAGGAAAAAACAAGACAGCCCGAGACCCGCCGAGACGTCGGAACCCGACTCATAATCCCTTAGAACGCAGGTTCGAGTCCTGCCGCGCCCATCACGAGCGGAAACGGCCCGGGGGCCTCGTCACCCGGTCCGCGCGCCCGGCACGACGCCGCTCACCGCGAAGAGGGCGGGCTGGACGACCAGCGCCGAGTCGTCCCCACTGATGGCGGCGAACTCCGCCGTGAGCTCGGCCACCTCCTCCTCCGTCCCGATTCCGGCGGCCGCCGCCCCGGGGGCGGCCTCGAGGAAGGTGTACTCCCAGAGGCGCTTTCGCTCCCCGGTCGCGAATGCCGGCTGGTGCACGGACACGCTCAGCTCGGTGAGGCCGAGGTCACGGAACATGCCGAACAGCCGCCGCCCGACGTCGTAGTCCACGCCGAGCGCCGCGCCCACCTCGACGCTGAGCTCGGCGAAGCGGCTGTAGGCGCGGCTCGGCGGGTCGCTGAACATGCTGGTCATCACCATGTCCTGGGCCACCAGCGTGCCGCCGGGCCGGAGGAGGGCGGCCATCTGCGCCAGGGCGTCCGCCGGGCGCTGGAGGTGGCAGAGGAGGAACCGGCAGAACGCCAGGTCGAACTCGCCGGGCGGCAGCCCCGGCTCGTACGCGCTCCCCTCGACGAACGAGACGTTGCCGAGGCCGCGCCGGGCGGCCTGTTCCCGGCCGTGGAGGAGCTGGTCGGCGCTCACGTCCATGGCGACCACGCCGCCCTGCGGCCCGACGCGCTCGCCGAGCCAGCACGACATGTCGCCCACCCCGCAGCCGACATCGGCCACCCGCCACCCGGCTCCCAGCCCCGCCGCCGCGCACGCCGCTCGCGACGAGGCGCCGTAGACCTCGTCGAGCAGGTGGAGGCGCGCGGCCCCCTGGTCCCCCGTCGCCAGGACGTAGTCGTCGCCGACCGAAGCGCGCTCGCTGCTCGTCATCGCCGCCCCCTCCGGTACGCCTGGCGGCGCGAGCGTACAGGCCGCCGCCCCTTGCGCGCGGCATCTCACCGCCTCACCTGGATGGCAAGCGCGCGGGAGACCTCCTGCGAATCCTCGAAGACGTCGAGGGCGGCGATCTTCCCCACCTCAGGTGATCACGTGCATGGCGTGCTGGAAGTACGGGCCGCCGTCCAGCAGCGTCGCGTCCCGTCCCACTGCACGAACACCATCGTGCGCCACGGCGGGCCCTTCACCCAGATGTCGTTGATCTCGAGATGGAGATTGGGCAGGACGCGCGCCAGGCGCTCGAACCACACGGCGCAGAGGTCTCTCTGTCGTGCCGCTCAGCCGCCGATCGCATGGACCGCCGCCGAAGCGGTGATGGACCCGTCGGGGCGATCGAGGCCATCAGCTCGTCCCAGCGACGCTCGTTGACCTCGTCGAAGGCCTGCGCGGATCCTCTTCTTGACGATCGCGCCGTAGAGTCATCGAGATCTCCCTCCGGATCGCTGCGAACGGACCCGACGCTAGCCCCCGGTCCCGCACGGTCGCGTACGTCAGATGACGCTTGCGCGCTACGGGCGATGCGACGGCTCGAGCGCGTCGCGGACCTGCGTGCGCGACGTGATGCCGAGCTTCGGGAAGAGCCGGTACAGGTGCGTGCTCACCGTCCGGTGGGAGAGATAGAGCCGCTCGCCGATCTCGCGGTTCGAGAGGCCCTCGGCCGCCAGCTGCGCGATCTGGAGCTCCTGGGGGCTCAGCTCGGTCCACGCTTCGGGGACGCGCCGGCGCGCACGCTCGCCGGACGCACGCAGCTCGCGTCGCGCGCGCTCGGCGAAGCGCCGCAGGCCGAGGGCGTCGAAGATCCGGGCGGCCTCGCGGAGCGGTGTCCGCGAGTCCGCGCCCCGTCGCTGCCGGCGCAGCCACCCTCCGTACGCGAGCTGCGCACGGGCCGCGTAGAACGGCCAACCCGTGGCGCTCGACGTCATCGCGACCTGGAACCGCTCCTCGGCAGGTCGCGCTGTCGGCGAGAAGCGCAGCCGCGTAGGACAGCTGCACCTCGAGATGCGGCGCGCCCGTCGGCCGCCGCGGTCTCCTCCCACTCGCGCGAGAAGACCGCGAACCAGGTCGAGGTCGCCGTCGCCGCGCACGGCCGCATCGACGAGGTCGGCGAGCGCCCAGCCGCGCGCGTAGGGCTGGTAGGACGCGTCCGCGGGATCGAAGATGCGCAGGAGATCGTGGTACGCCTCGCCCGGGCGCTCGGCTGCGAGAGCCGCTCGGCCGCGCGCGAACGCGACCAGCCCGAGCTGAGGGTTGGCGCCCATCGGCAGGAGCGCCGCCTCGGCGTCGGCGATCAGCCGATCGGCCGTCTCCTCCTCGCCCCGCTCGGCGGCGGCGATGGCATGGGCGAGCTTCGCGGCGAGCACGTAGCGGAGCTGGCGCGTCTCCTCGGCGAGCCTCGCCGCCTCGCCGCAGCGGTGATCGCCATGCGGACCGCGCCGCAGTTGATGTCGGCCCAGGCCTCGAACGCGAGGCACTGGGCGAGCCGCGCCAGCCGGCCGTCGGACCGGTATCCCGCCACCGCGGAGCGAAGGAACGGAAGCGCGAGGTTGTCGGCCCAGACAGCCATCGCGGCCCGACCGACGGCCATCGACTCGTCGGGACCGGGCATGGCGAGCCGGAGACATCTGCCCGACCCGGGCGATGACCTCGCGGCCCCGATGGATCGGATCGATGAGCGCGAGCGCCGCCAGACGCTGTGGATCGTCGGCCGGCACGGCGAGCCGCTCGACGAACGCCGACACGTGTTGCCTCGTCGCTGTCGTCCAGCTGGTCCCAGTAGGAACGCACCGACACCGCGCCGAGGGCTTCGAGGGCTCGTCTGTCGTCGCCGCGGGCGGCGAGGTCCTCTGCGACGCGCGCGAAGCGCCGGATCGTGGATGCGCCGGACCATGCTCTCGTGAGCGTCTCGAGATCGAACGACGCCCGTCGCGGCCTCGTGCAGCGGGAAGCCGTCCGAGCTGGAGCGCTGCGCGAAGGAGCCGCACCGCGTCCTCCGAGCGGCCGAGCTGGTACGCGAGATCGCCCGCCCGCGCGAGCCGCAACGCGCCGAGCCGCGGATCGGCGGTCAGCCCGGCGGCCCGCTCCAGCGCCGCGAACGCGACGTCGAGGCCGCCGCGAAACCTCGCCCGATCCGCCGCGGCATCGAGAGCCGAGGCGACCTCCTCGTCCGGCTCCTGTGCGGCCGCCGCCGGTGCCAGACGGCCCGGTCCGGATCGCCTGCGAGCGTCCGTGCGAGCGCGGCGTGCGCCAGCCGGCGTTGCTCGCCGGTCGCCGCCTGATGGACGGCCGACCTGATCAACGGGTGCCGGAACCGGAATCCGCCGTCGTCGAGCGTTCCGAGGCCGGACGCGACGGCCGTCGTCCAGCCGTCGACGTCGATGGGCGCTCCGAGGAGCGCTTCGGCCGCGCGGCTCAGCTCGGCGAGCTCGCCGTCGTCGAGCGCCGCGAGCAGCAGCAGCGCTCGCACGTCGGCGTCGAGAGCGGTGAGCCTCGTCGCAAACGCCGCCTCGAGCCGAGCCGTCAGCGGCAGCGGCTCCGATGCTCTGGTCAGGTCGAGATCGACCGCGGCCGCCGGGAGCTCGATCAGGGCGAGCGGATTGCCGGCCGCCTCCGCGAGGATCCGCCCCTTCAGCTCGTCGGACAGGCCGGCCCCGTTCACGCTCGAGGAGCGTGCGCGACGCGTCGTCGTCCAGCCCGGCGAGGACGAGGTCGGGGAGGCCGGCCTCGTCGAGATCGCTCGGCACGCCGGTCGCGGACCGCGAAGAGCAGGATCACCGGCTCCATCTCGAGCCGCCGCGCGACGAACGCCAGCACCTCGGCCGACGACTGATCGAGCCAGTGCGCATCGTCGACGACGAGCAGCAGCGGTGTCTGCGCCTCGCGCTCGGTGACGACGCCGAGGGTCGCCAGGCCGATCAGGAAGACATCGGGCGCATCGCCCTCGGCGACGCCGAACGCGACGTCGAGGGCCCTGCGCTGCGGATCCGGACGTTGATCCACGCCGGTCGAGGAACGGAAGCAGCAGCCGGTGGAGCCCTCCGAAGGCCAACCGCGCCTCGGACTGCGTCGCCCGTCGTCGTCACCACCGTCGCGCCTTGCTCGCGCGCCCGCTCCCCGGCCGCCTCGAGCAGAGCCGACTTGCCGATTCCCGGCTCGCCGCGCACCACCAGGGCGCCCCCGCGCCTCCCGATCTGATCGATCATCCCGAGAGCGCCCAGCTCCCGATCACGCCCGACAGCGACCGCCGGGCGGCCTTCTCGAGCCTCGAGGCTCTCGGCGCGCCCACGTCGTGCTGTCTCCATCACGGTTCTCCGCGGTCCTTCATCCCGGACGATGTCCTTCTTCGTCACGAGCATCGTATCGCGCAGATCTCCCTCGCAGGCGGACGCCTCGCCGGCGGGCCTCGACCTCCTGGTGTTCGCTTCGCCTGCGTTCGGCCGGCCTCGCAGTGGGGCGGGCGCATCTACGACGCGCGGGGCGTCCGCGCGGCGGTCCTGCCCGGCTGCGCTCTCGGCGCCGTGGGCTTCTATCTCTGGGCCCAGGCGCTCGACGACTTCTCGCTCGGCGACCAGTGGATCTACATCGTCATGGCCGGGGCCGGCTACGCGGCCTGCCGTGCTGGGGCCGTCGGCCGGACTGCGTCGTACCGGTCTCCACCGACCGTTACGGCGAGGCCACGCGGATCACCCAGACCGTCCGCAACTTCGGCGCGAGCATCGGCCTCGCCATCCGTCGGCGCGATCCTGGTCATGCTCGAACGCCGCGAAGATCCGCCGCCGCAGGTTCAGGGCGTCGTCGATCGTCTCCATCGGATGGAGCGCTCGGCGAGCCCGTCGCGTCCGAAGTACGACGCCGTCGATCCGGACGCGACGATGAGGCTGTCGCAGGGCAGCGTGAGCGCCGTTCCCAGCGGCCGGACTGCGATGACGGTCCGGTTCTCGAGATCGAAGCCGGTGACCTCGGCGAGCTTGACGTTGACGTTCTGTGCTTGCGCAGGATCCCCGAGATGCGGCGCGATCTGGCCTTCCGAGAGGATTCCGGTGGCGACCTGGTAGAGCAGCGGCTGGAAGAGGTGGTGGTTCGTGCGCTCGACGACCGTGATGCTACGTCCGCCTTCTGAAGGACCTTCGTGGCGAGGAGGCCTCCGAAGCCGTCTCCGACGACGACCACCCGGTGGCGCCCCGTCCGGCCGCGCGCCGAGGGCATCAGGCGGCGACGGGCGCGTCGAGGAACTCGAGCAGTGCCCTGTTGACCTCGTCCGGATGCGTCCAGGCGATGTTGTGCGGGCCTCCCTCGATCGGGACCAGCTCGATGTCGGCGAGCAGCGCCGGAAGCCGAGCGGCGGTCGCCTCGTACGGGAGGATCCGGTCCTCGGTGCCGTGCACGACCAGCACCGGGACGTCGATCCTCGGCAGGTCGCGCCGGACGTCGGTCAACCAGGTGTCGACGCAGGCGTAGGTCGCGAACGGCGAGCTGCCGGCGGCGACGTTGAAGCTCGCCTGCCAGGCGGGCTCGCTGATGCGGTCGGGCATCAGCGTGTTGACGTTGTAGAAGTTGTCGAAGAAGTCCTTGAAGTACGCGTAGCGGTCCCCGACGATCGCCGCCTTGATGTCCTCGAACACCTGCCGGTCGACGCCCTCGGGGTTGTCGTCGGTCTTCAGCAGGAACGGGGGATCGCCCCTAGCATCGCGGCCTTCACATCTGGCTGAGCCGAACGACCGGTACCATCCCGCAGGAGGTGCCGGCGTCGGTGGAGCCGGAGGTCTGAGGGCCCTGCCTATCCCGCGTCCGCGAGCGGGGACCAGGACAGGCGGTTGACCGCCAGCTCCGGGACCAGGTGGTCGTCCGACCCGTCGGAGCGATCCGGGAAGTCGAAGACGGCGACCATCATCTGCATCGGGTAGTCCGGGGGACTGGGGGCACCTGCGGACCTCGGCGCCGTCGACCGAGAAGACGGCCTCCGCGGGAGTCCACCGCACCGCGTAGTCGTGCGGCTCCGTCACGTCGAGCGGCAGCGGGACCGCCGCGAAGTCGTCGGTGATCCGCGGGTCGCGGAACGGGTGCAGGCCCATCCCCACCGCCGCCGAGCGGCCCGGCTCGACCGCGTCCCCGAAGACCTCGAACACGCAGATCTCCGCGCAGCGCTCCGGCCGGTCCTCGAAGCCGACCATCCACCACGCGGCCATCGAGCGCGGGGAGATCGGTCATGCGCGCCCGCATCGACAGCTCGCCGAAGCGGGGCAGGAAGCCCTCGAAGCGCGGCTGCTCCTCGCGCACGATCGACCCGCCGGGCAGCGGCTGCTGGCCGGTGCGGCTGCCCACGGGCCCGGAGAAGTTGCCGGTCTGGACCCCGGACACGCGCAGCGGGGGCTCGTGAGCGGCGCCCATCCAGAGGCCCTGCCCGGGCGGGATGAACAGCCGCAGGCACGAGTCGGCCACCTCGTACGCCGCCGCGGTCTCCGCCCGCGAGCTCCAGGCCGGCAGGTAGTGGGGCAGCCAGACCGACGTGTCGAGCCCGGGGCCGTCGAACTCCTCGAGAAACACCGGACTGCCCGCCCGCCCGGCCATGCACGCCGGCCGCCCCGGCCCTCCGCGGTGCGGTTAGGTTTCTCGATGGTCTGGCCGGAGACGCACCACTTCGACGACGCCGGCGCGATCCCGAACTCGCGGCTCCCGGTGCTGGTCCACCACGACGTCGAGGCGGCGCGCGACGCGCGGGAGTGCATCGAGCTGTTCGCGTCCAACGGCTGGCTCGGCGCCTGGGTGGACGGGATCTACCCCTTCCATCATTTCCACTCCACCTCGCACGAGGTGCTCGGCATCGTCGGGGGCTCCGCGTCCGTGATCCTCGGCGGCCCGAGCGGGCGCCGCTTCGAGGTGTCGAGCGGCGACGTCCTCGTCCTTCCGGCCGGCACCGGGCACTACAACGTCGGCGCGACCGCCGACCTCGTCGTCGTCGGCGCCTACCCGAACGGGATGTGGTGCGACCTGCGCCGCGGCGACCCGGCCGAGCGTGACGAGGTCCTCGCCAACATCGCGGCGGTACCGCTCCCCGACACCGACCCCGTCGGCGGGGCGGACGGTCCGCTGAGGGAGCTCTGGTCCGCAGCGACGTGACGCCACCTCGCTCGGCGGCGTCGTCGCGTCCGGTTCACGTCTCCCCGACGTTCACACGAACGTTGTGGCACGGGCCGCGCGAGGGAAGCTGGCGATCCGATCATGGGACGGCGTCCTCGGACCGTCCGCCGCTCGCGTCCGAGGGCATTGCGCCGTACGATCGACGCCTGGCGGGAGGGCGTTCGTGGGTGAGGTTGCAGCGAGCGGGCGACGGACGATCGAGGATCTCCTGCGCGATGCCCGGGCCCGCCTCGACCGGCTGAGTCCCCGTCAGTCGCTGGCGGCCACTCAGCGAGACGGTCTGATCGTTGACATCCGCTCGGAGGCGCAGCGCCTTGAGCAGGGCCTTGTGCCGGATGCATGGTTCGTGCCGCGCAATGTGCTCGAGTGGCGAGTCGATCCCGCCTGTGCGCACCACGATCCCCGCCTTGTCGCCGTCCCCGGCCCGCTCGTCCTGATGTGCGCGCAGGGGTTTCAGTCGAGCCTCGCGGCGGCGACGCTGCAGGAGATGGGGATCCACCAGGCGACCGACATGATCGGCGGATTCGAGGCATGGGCCGCGGCCGAGCTGCCGGTCCTCGGGCAGGCGCTGCGGTGACTGCCGGCACGGAACGGCGCGCTCACTGGGAGCGGGTCTTCGAGGAGCGCGGCCCGGCCGGCGTCAGTTGGTTCGAGCGATCACCGCGGAGGTCGCTGGAGATGATCGACCTAGCGGGTGTCGAGCCATCCGAGGCCGTTCTGGACGTCGGCGGGGGCGCGTCGCCCCTCGCGGGCGCGCTGCTCGTGCGCGGCTTCGCCGAGGTGACCGTGCTGGACCTCTCGGAGGCCGCCCTGCGGGCCTCGCGCGAGGAGCTCGGCCCGGCGGGCACACGGGTCGAGTGGATCCGCGCCGATGTCCTCGACTGGACGCCCGAGCGGACCTACGGGCTTTGGCACGACCGAGCGGCCTTCCATTTCCTCGTCGAGGTCGAGGAGAGGGATCGCTACCTCGCGACCGCACGGTCGGCGGTCCGCCCCGGAGGTCATGCTGTGATCGGCACCTTTGCCGAGGACGGGCCCACGACCTGCTCCGGGCTCCCCGTCGCCCGCTATGACGCCCAGGCCCTCGCCGACGCGTTCGGGCCAGAGTTCACCCCGGTCGGCACCCGTCGCGACGAGCACCGCACGCCCCGAGGAGCGATCCAGGCCTTCACCTGGGTGGCGCTGCGGAGAGGCGGCTTGTAAGGGTTCCGGCGCTCAAAGGTGCGGACGACAGCTAGTAGCCGGGGGTCACCAGCTGCCCCAGGGACTCAACGGAAGTGAGCGAGGCTCAGAGCACGAAATCCCCCATTCTCAGGGGTTCTGACCAACGAGCGGGAGCCCCGGGACCCCCTGCAACTACTCATGATCCCTTAGACGCAGGTTCGAGTCCCGCCGCGCCCACTCGAGAGCAGGCCGCTACGCGTCGACCCCGCGCACGCGGAACCGCTGCCACCGCGCGTCCATGCCCTGCCCGTCGAGCGAGCGGCTGCGACCGTCCCGGATCGGCAGCATCGTCCAGATCCCGAAGCCGATGTGAACGCGTTCGGGGATCACGGTGCCGTGGGTCTCGTACACCCTGTGGCCGTTGACGCGCCAGGCCGCGGTCGACCTGCTCCGGTCGAGCGTTATCTCGCACGCGCGAAGCCGGGTGAAGTCGTCGTCGAGGTCCTCGTAGGGCGACTCGACGACGTGGTAGAAGGGCTCGCCTGCGCCGCCACCGCCGAGGCCCAGCTGCTCGTGCAGCGCGAGCACCCGGGTGGAGGTGCCGCAGACGGCGAACACGCGCTGGCTCACGTCGAGGTCGAAGACGTGGAAGGCGGCCAACCCCCGGCGGAAGTCCTCCGGTTCCCCGCCGATGTTCTTGACCGCGAGGTTGACGGCGAACGCCGCGGGCCGATCCGGCGGCAGCTCGAACCGGAGCGTCGAGAAGATGAGGTACTTGGGGCTGTCGGCGGCCTGGAAGGTGTCGTGCGACAGCGAGAAGCGCGGGATCGTCACCCGCACCTCCCCCTCGCCGACGGTCAGCTCCGCGTTGGGGTCCAGCGGGATGTGCTCGCCCGTCGGGAGCGGCAGGCGCGCCGGGCTCCAGCGCGCCGCGTCGAGGTCCGGCCCCATGAGCTCGTCGTACGTGACGAAGCCCTCATGGGTGCCGGTGTCCTGCAGCTCGTCAGACTCCACTCTCAGCCCCTGAGTCGCAGGTTCGGGTCCTGCCGCGCCCGTCGCCGTGGTTGCGGTAGGCGTATTCCTACCGCACGCCCTGCACGCACTCCTTCGGGTCGATCATTCCCAGGCTCTCGACGATCTTGAACTGACCGTCGCTTGCCTGGGCGATGTACATGTTCATGCGCACGTGGTGCTGGCCGGGCACCATCTCGGCCGGACCGCCCGGCCCCTCGGCGATCCGTGCGTGATCGAGCGCCGCGATGACGTCCGCCTGATCGAGCGAGCCCGCCTCCGTCACGGCGGCTTCCCAGAGCTTCAGGCCTCGGTAGAGGCCGGTGCAGGCGCTGCCCGCCGTGAACATGGCCGCGCCGGGAAAGCGCTCGTCGTACCGCCTGGTCAGGTCCTCGCTGAAGGGATCGCCGACGTTCCGGTAGTAGTCCAGGCAGCTGTACAGGCCCTCGACGTGCGCGGCCGGCACGAGGTTGAAGAAGTTCTCGTCGAAGTACGTGCAGACGATCGATCCCCCCCGCTTCGTGAAGCCGGAGTCGTGGAGCAGCTCGAGGAACGGCGTGAGCCCGGGGGGAACGATCGTGTTGAACACGACCTCCGCTCCGCTGGAGGTGATCTTCTCGACGGTCGCGGCGTACTCCATGTGATCGAGCGGGAAGTACTCCTCCCCGACGATCTCGCCGCCCTTCGCCGTCACGGCCTCGCGGACCCTCTCGTTCAGGATGTGCGGCCAGATGTAGTCGGCCGACGGCAGGTAGAACGACTTCGCCCCCGTGCGGTCCATCAGCCAGGGGATGAGGGGCTCGACCTGCTGCGCCGGCACCGGGCCGGTGCAGAAGATGAGCGGGTCGCACTCCTGTCCCTCGTACTGCTCCGGGTAGACGTAGAGCGTCTTGCCGTCCGCCACGGCGGGACCCTTGATGGCCTGCCGCGTGGAGCTGTAGATGCCGCCGAAGATCACGTCCACGTGATCCTCCTGGACCAGCTTCGCGGCCTTGGCCTCGGCCACGCTGTCGGTGGTCGCGCTGTCCTCGACGAGCAGGTCGAGGCGTCTCCCCAGGAGGCCGCCCGCGGCGTTGATGTCGTCGATCACCATCGCGGCCACGTTCGCGTTCGCGGTGCCCATGAACGACAGCGGACCCGTCTGGTCCGTGATGACGCCCACCCTGATGGACCCTGATGACCCTTCCACGGCGTTCCTCCGATCGTGATTCAGATGACTGACGGCCCGGCAGGCGGCGCGCACGCCGCCGCCTGCCGGGCGGGGCCGGGGCGACGACCAGCCCCGCCTACGACGGGTTCAGGTCGGACCGCCCTCGTCGCCAGGCGCCCCGCGCAGACGACCGCCCTAGGAGTCGAGCCGCTCGATGAGCTCCGCCACCTGGGCCCGGCTCGTGTGCCCGGCCTCCTTCATGATCGGCGGGACCTCGGGGTCGGAGACGAAGCTCTGCCAGCCCGCCTCGTCCCAGTCGAAGATGACCCAGACGCGGTGGTCGTCGGCGGGGTCACGGAAGACGTGCGCGCCCTTCGAGCCGTGCGCACGCCGCTTGTCGGCGCCCTTCGTCGAGAAGATCCCCCAGAAGCGGTCGAAGTCCTCGAATGTCGTCGTCGCCAGAATCACGTCGCCACCTCTTGATGAGTCCGGCGCCGCCACTCGGCTCCGGTGGAGCCGCCAGTATCTGCTGGATGGCGAGCCGGCGCATCGGGGGCCTGAGCCACCGCCAATCGCTGAGGTCTTGACCTAAGCGACGGGCCTGACTACGTTTAGGCGCATGCCTCAGTATGCGCCGACGCTCGACCGGCTCTTCCACGCCCTGGCCGACCCGACCCGGCGGGCGGTCATCGAGCGACTGGGACAGGGCCCCGTGCCGACCAGCGAGCTGGCCCGCCCCTTCGACATGGCCCTTCCATCCTTCACTCAGCACCTCGGCGTCCTCGAGGGGTGCGGACTGGTGACCTCCAGCAAGCACGGGCGCGTGCGCACCTACCGCCTCGCCCCGACGCCGCTGGAGGCGGCGGAGCGCTGGATCGCCTCCCAGCGCGACCTGTGGGAGCGACGGCTGGACCAGCTCGACGACCATCTCGAGGCGATGAAGGAGACGCGCACGTGAGCGCCGGCCGGCTCTTTGCGCCCGACCCCGATCTGGACCTCCTCCTGGAGCGCGTGGTCGACGTGCCGCGGGAGTTCGTGTGGGAAGCGTGGACGACGCCCGAGCAGGTGGTGAGGTGGTTCACGCCCCCACCGTTCACCACGACCCAGTGCGAGATCGACCTGCGCCCGGGTGGTCTCTTTCGCACGGTGATGCGCTCGCCCGATGGCGAGGAGACCACGAACGTCGGCTGCTATCTCGAGGTCGTCGAGAACGAGCGCCTGGTCTGGACGAGCGTCCTCGGACCCGGCTACCGGCCTCGAGCCCCCGAGGGCGGCTTCGCGTTCACCGCGGTGATCTCGCTCGAGTCGGTGAAGGGCGGGACGCGGTACACGGCGCTGGCGATTCACGCCACGCCTGCGGAGCGCGCCGAGCACGAGGAGATGGGCTTCCACGACGGATGGGGGACCGCGCTCGACCAGATCGTGGCCCTCGGAGGGAGGAATTCGCCATGAGGAAGGTCGTGAGCTACGTGTTGCTCTCGCTCGACGGCGTGGTCTTCGAGGACTCCAGCGAGTGGCCGTTCGAGAGCGATCCCGCCGTCTTCGAGAACCTGGCGCGGGTCATCGAGCCGCAGGACGACATCCTGCTCGGCCGGAACACCTACGACTACTGGGTCGGCTATTGGCCCACGTTGACCGTCGAGCCGTTCGCGAGCTTCATCAACACCACGCCGAAGCACGTCTTCTCCTCGACGACCCCGTCGCCGGAGTGGGCGCACTCCACCCTCGTGACGGGCTCGGCCGTCGACTACGTGACCGAGCTGAAGCAGCGGCCCGGAGGGGACATCGGCCTCCACGGCAGCATCCGGCTCACCCAGTCGCTCTCGCGGGCCGGTCTGGTCAACGAGTTTCGGCTGGTGATCTCCCCGGCGATCGCGGGCCAGGGTCGGAGGCTCTTCGAGGGCAAGGACGATCTTCGGACGCTCGGGTTGGTGGATGTCGCCCGATCCCCCACGGGATCGGTGTTCCTCGCCTACCGCCTCGATGCCACGAGCAACCCCGGGGGCTAGGTCGCTGCCGCCAGCCCGCCGACCCGGGCGAGCGAATCGAGGTGGGCCGCGAGATGCTCGGTCAGGTCGCGGGCATCGGCGGCGGCGCCGTCGATGAGGGTCGACTTGCGCCGGCGCAGGAACGGCATGCCCATCAGGTAGAGCCCGGGGAAGCGGGTCACGCCGCCGTCGTGGATCAGGCGGCCGCGCGGGTTGAGCACCGGGAGCTCCAGCCACGAGAGATCGGGTCGGTATCCGGTGGCCCAGATGATCGTCTGGATCTCGCCGCGTCCCAGATCGAGTTCCAGCAGCGGGAGGCGAGGGGACCTCGGTCGGGGCGAACCGCTCGGGCGGCTCGGAGGCGTCGAAGCCGGTGTCGGCGGCCCAGGCATCGAGGGTGTCGAGGAGCCGGCTGAGCTTCAGGTCCGCGAGCCGGCAGACGTTCGGCAGCGAGCCGGAGAACAGCAGCCGCCCGTCGCGGACGGCCGCGAGCCGCCCGAGCAGCCGTGCGCCGCGCCGGGTGAGCGTGTTCAGGTCGAGGGTCTCGGCGCCCGGTGAGCCGGCCAGCTGCATCGAGGGCAGGCTGCGCGCCCGGACGAGATCGTCCATCTCGTCGTAGCGCTCGTCGAGGACGCCCGCGGCCTCCATCCACCAGAGGATGTCCGCCCCGCGGTAGCGGCGCGGCACCCGGACGTGCTCCCCCACGGCGAGGCTGACCGCGCGCCCGTGCCGCAGCAACTCGTCGGCGATCTGGGTGCCGCTCGCCGAGGCGCCGACGACCAGGACGCCGCCCTCGGGCACCTGGTCGGGGTTCTTGTATTCGTGCGCCGTGAGTGAGGTGATCCCCGGCGGGAGGGCCTCCCGCAGCGCCGGCACCGACGCGACGTTGCAGGCGCCCGACGCGATCACGACGGCGTCGGCCGACCAGCTCCCCTGGTCCGTGTCGACGGCGTAGCCCCCGTCTCGGGCGGCGCGCAGCGATCGCACCGTCGTGTGGGTGTGGACCGGAGCCGTGCCCTCCGTGGCGTAGCGGTCGATCAGCCCCACGACCTCGCCGGCGGTCATGTAGCCGTCCGGGTCGTCTCCGTCGTACGTGAGGCCGGGCAGCCTGCTGAGCCAGTTGGGGGTGAGCAGCCGCAGCGAGTCCCATCGCTCCGTGCGCCACGAGTTCGCCACCTCACCGCGCTCGAGGACCACGTGGTCGATCGAGCGCTCGGCGAGGCAGCGGCTCATGGCCAGCCCGCAGTGGCCGGCTCCCACCACCACCACGGGAAGGTGCGGCACGGGCGTGTTCCGCCGTCCGGGGCTCAGTTCACCTCGACGACGATGTTCGTCGGGTTGGTCAGCACGTCGAACACGGCGGAGCGCTTCTGCGACTGGGCGACGAGCGCCTGGATGTCCTGCGGGCTCGCGTCCGCGTCGATGTCGTAGGAGACCTTGATGTCGCTGAAGCCGTTGCGGACGTCGGGGTCGGCGCCGAGGATGCCGTGGAGGTCCATCGAGGCCTCGATGGTGGCGCTGACCGAGCTGAGCTGGATCTTGCGCTGCTGCGCCACGGCGGCGATGCCCGCGGTGAGGCAGCTGCCGAGCGCCACGAGCACGTACTCCACCGGCGTGACGCCGTTGTCCTCGGCGGCGAACTGGAGGGGGTGGTCGGCGTCGTAGGTGAAGGTCGTCCGGTGCTGCTGCTCCTCGCCGAATCCGTAGAAGGACTCGACGCTGGACTGGCTGTGGGTGCCCCGGACCCACGAGGTCGTGGCGCGCCACTGGAACTGCGCGATGTCGGGGGTGTCGGCGAGCGCGTCGCGGACACCCAGCAGGGCCTCGACGTTGACGCCGTTGTCCACCGGGATGTCGGTCGTGCTCATGGTGCGCTCCTGTTCGAGAGTGGGCCTCCGCGCACTTATCTACGGAAGACCGCGGGTTATCGCGTGTTTAAGCGTCGTGAGTCTATATCCGGACGTCGAGCCGAGTGGAAGAGGCTGCGGTTCGCCGCGGAACCCATTCGGGGTTGCGACATACGCAAGCGTATGTTTAAGATACGCCGACGTATGGAGACGACGACCTCACCGCGGCGCCGAGGCGCCTCGCTGTCCGCCGGCGACTGGATCGCCGCCGCGATGGACGCCCTCGTCGAGGGGGGCGTCGGGGCGGTGGCGGTCGAGCCGCTCGCCGCACGCCTCGGGACGACGAAGGGCAGCTTCTACCACCACTTCGCGAGCCGGGACGCCCTCATCACCGCGGCTCTCGAGGAGTGGGAGCGCCGGGACACGACGGACGTCCGGGAGCGGCTCCAGCTCATCGGCGATCCGCGCGTGCGGATCCACGCGGTGATGACGGCGGCGATCACCGACCGGGACGGCGGCCTCCGCGACGCCGCGCTCCTGGCGTCCGCGTCCCATCCGCTCGTCGCGCCCGTGGTCGCGCGCGCGACGGAGGAGCGGATCCGGTACCTGACCGACACGTACATGGAGCTCGGCCTTCCGCGCGCGCGAGCCAGGCGCCGCGCGCTCCTGACCAGCGCCGCGTACGTCGGCCTCTTCGACCTCGTCCGCAGCGGCGGCGCGCGGGTGAGCGACGCGGAGCTGCGCGCCTACGCCGACGACATGCTGGCGGCACTCGTGCCCGCCGCCGACGGAAGGGACCCGTCATGAGGGTCGCGATCTTCGGCGCCACCGGCGCGACCGGACGCGAGCTCGTCCGGCAGTCGCTGGCGCGGGGGATGGACGTCACCGCGTTCGTCCGCAACCCCGCGAAGCTCGGCGCGACCGACGCCGGCCTGCGGGTGGTCGCGGGTGAGCTCGGCGACACGGACCAGATCGCCGCCGCGGTCGCCGGCCAGGACGCGGTGGTCTCGGCCCTCGGGGTCGGACGGCCGCTGCGCTCGGACCCGGCCGTCGTCCGCGGCGTCGCCCGCATCGTGGACGCGATGGAGCGATCCGGGACGCGGCGGCTCGTGTACCTCTCGTTCGTGGGCGTCCGCGCGAGCCGCCGGCGCGCGGGGCCGCTCATCCACCACGCGCTGTGGAGGGTGCTCCGGAACGAGGTCGCCGACCACGAGCGCAAGGAGGAGCTCATCGCGCAGAGCGCACTGGACTGGACGATCGTCCGCGCTCCGAAGTTGACGGGCGGGCCGGCCACCGGTGCCTACCGGAGCGGTGAGGAGATCGCCGCGGGCACCCTGCTTCCACGGCTGTCCCGGGCCGACGTCGCGCGCTTCATGCTCGACCAGCTCGCCGACGCGGGCTCCATCCGCACGACACCGAGCCTCTTCCCCTAGCGGCACCGCACGGAGGTACCGGCATGCGCATCCTGTTCACCACCTATCCGCTGTACGGCCACGTCAACCCGATGCTGCCGCTCGCGCTCGCGGCGCGGGACGCCGGCCACGAGGTCGTCGTCGCAACCGGCGAGGACATGACGGCACACCTCGGGCGGCAGCGCCTCGGGACCTGGACGGTCGGGCCGTCGCACGCCGAGATCGGCGCAACCGGCCCGCCGTCGGGCCGCTACTTCGCGATCAGCGCCGAGCGCCGCGCGGCCGACCTGGTGCCGCGCGCGGCGGCCTGGCGGCCTGACCTCGTGGTCTGCGACGAGTTCGAGCTCGCGGGTCCCGTGGCGGCCCGCGCCGTCGGCGTGCCGTTCGTCGTCCACGGCCTCGGGGTCATGCCGCCGATGCCGATCTGGGCGGAGCTCCAGCCGGCGATCGACCTGGTCCACCGGCGATGGGGGCTGCCGGACGGCGTCGATGCGGTCCGGGCGGCCGTCTATCTCGAGGCCATGCCGGCGTCCCTGCAACCCGCGGGGGAGCGGATGTGGTCACGGACGCTGCCGCTGCGGCCCGTGCCGGGGCTGCCGGCCGCCGGCGAGCGGCTGCCCGCCGCGATCGACGCGCTCCCGCACGCCGACACGATCCACCTCACCATGGGCACCCTGTTCCACGAGACGCCCGGCGTGCTCGAGACGGCCATCGAGGGCCTCCGCGCGCTGCCCCTCAACCTCGTCGTGACCTGCGGACCGGGCGTCGACCCCAGAAGCTTCGGCCCCCAGCCCGCCCACGTCCTGATCGAGACCTACCTGCCGCACGCCCTCCTGCTGCCGCGCTGCCGCCTGGTGGTCTCACAGGGCGGGGCGGGGATCATGCTCGGCGCCCTCGCCCACGACCTGCCCCAGCTGATGCTCCCGCAGGGCGCCGACCAGTTCATCAACGCCGAGGCGTGCACCCGCGACGGCGTCGCGCTCGCGCTGGCGCCCCCGGAGCTCGGGTCCGCGAGCGTCCGGGCGGCTGCGGTCCGCCTGCTCGACGACACGCGTTTCACCGGTGCGGCCCGCCGGCTCGGGGCGGAGATCCGTGCGATGCCGGGCGCCGACGAGGTGGCGCGCGCGCTACCGGACCTCGCGGCGGCCGTCCCCTCACCGATCTGACCGCGATGCGGCACCCGCGACCGTTCGGTACCGACGCGTTTCATGCGTAGAGCGACCGCGAAGACGGATCTCGGGCCGTCCTGTGCCACCCTCGTCGGAGGTGCGCTCCAGGAGGTGGGCCGTCAGGTGTCGCGCGGTTGCATGCCTGTTCTCGGCCGTCGGTGCGGTGGGCGTCGCGGGCCCCGCCGTCGCTCGCGCCGATGAGAGCCCCGTCGCCGCCTTCGCGCCGCCGGCTCCCGTGCGGGCCGGTGAGCTCGCGACCCTCGACGCCTCGACGTCGTTCGACCCCGAGGGCGCCCCTCTGACGTTCCGGTGGAGCTTCGGCGACGGAGGGCTCGGGGGCGGAGTCGCCGTGAGCCATCCCTTCGCGGTCGCGGGCGTCTACCAGGTCGTGCTCCAGGTGACCGACCCGTCGGGCGCCACGGGGACCGCATCCGCGAGCATCGAGGTGGGCCCGGGCCCCCCCGCGGGCGAGCTCGCCGCGATCCACATCGAGGGGGGCGCGCTGTTCACCCGGCGACCGGACGTGTCGGTGGAGGTCCGCGGGCCCCCGGGGGCCGTGCGGGCGCAGATCGCGAACGCCGCCGACTTCGCGGGCGCCGTCCCGGTGCCCCTTGCACCGGGCGTCCCCTGGCGGCTCGAGGACGCGGCCCCGGACGGCCCCCGGCAGGTGTTCGCGCGCTTCCTGGACGCCGGGGGCAATCACCTGCCCGGCTTCGATCGCGTGGACGGGGTGGGCCTCGATCGCACCCCGCCGGCGATCGGTCGCGCGCAGCGCGACCCAGTCGGCGCCGGTTCTCGTCTGCGCGCCGGGCGGGCCGGCCGTCGCGGGGACCTCCCGCCGCCGCGTTCCCGTCACGGTGCGCGCCGCCGCCCGCGATGAGCTGTCCGGGCTCGCCACGCTGAAGGCCCGCTCCTCGTCGTCACGGACCAGACCCGTGGAGGATCCGCCGCGACCGCTGACCGCCCGGCCGGGCGGGACCGTCGAGATCCGCGCCGTCGATGGAGTCGGCAACGCCTCCCCATGGCGCACGCTTCGCGTTCCGGCGGCCGAGGTCGAGGTCCTGCAGGCGGCCACGCGACCCTTCACCCGCGCGACGGCCTGCTCGTCGATGGGCCAGGCGCAGCGCATCCAGCGGGAGAACAGCGTCTGGCGCGCATCGGGGGCGCCGGGTGGCGACCGCTCGTGGTGGCGCCCGGCCGGTTCGCACCTGACCTGGACCGTCTACGCCGGCCAGGGGCTCTTCCCCAACTGGGTCCATGCCGCGAGCGAGCTCAACGGCAGGCTCCACGACGGCCCGATCGCGAGCTATCGCCGCGCCGTCTCCGAGATCGTCGCGATGTCCACTCTCGATCGCGCCGGCCGGCGGAAGTTCCGCGTGAACGAGAACCTCTTCGCCGTACCCGAGGACGGGCACCCGCCCCCGTGGCGGGACGCGATGGGCACGGGCCTCATCCTGGCGGATCTCGTTCCGGCCCTCCCGCCGGGAGCCGACGCCCATGAGGTGAACGCGGCGCGCCGCATCGCGGCGCAGTACCTCTCGACGTTCTCCGTCGACCGTCGTCAGGGAGGGGTCGTTTTCGACACCCGGGGTCCCCGGCGCCTGGTACCTGGAGTACGCCTACCGCAGCCGCGACCGCGTGTTGAACGGCTTCCTGCAGTCGGTTCTCAGCCTCAGCCGCTTCGCCCGGCAGGCCAACCGCCTGAGCGGACGGCACCCGGAGTGGGCGCCCCTGGCGGACCGGGCCCGCGAACGCGTCCGCGCCGGAGCGCTCGCCGCGTACACCTGGCTCCCCGCCTACGACCTGGGCGGCGGGGCGACCCTGTACCAACTCGGGGGCAGCGTCGCGAGCCCGAAGTACCGGGCGTATCACCAGGACCTCCTGGAGGACCTGGCGCGGATCCCGTACCTGCCCGCCGGCTGGCGCGACCGGTTCGAGTTCTATCGGGTCCGCTGGGGAGGCGCGCCCAGGAGGTGACGCCGCCGGCGCTTCGGGCCGGTTGCCCCCGCCGCGTCCCGTCGGGGAGACTCACCCCGGCCCGCCCCACGCGACCCGGTGGTTCCGAGTGAGACGCGCCCCCTGGGCACTCCTCGTCGTGCTGTTCCTCGGCGTGAGCCTGGTCGTCTACGGCCTCGCCCGCTGGCAGCCCTTCGAGCCCGGGGTCCCGGCGGCGGCGCAGGCGCCGCCGGGGGACGCCGTCCGGGGGGAGGCCGTGTTCGCGCGGGCCTGCGCGGCGTGCCACGGGGCCGACGCGGAGGGGGGCGTCGGCCCGGCGCTGGCGGACTCCGGCATCGACGCCGGGCAGGTGATCGCGGTGATCGCGGCGGGCCAGGGCCTGATGCCGGCCGGGATCGTCGAGGGCCAGGAGGCGGTCGACGTCGCGGCGTACGTCGTCGGCGATCTCGGGCGGGGACGCGGGGTCCGCGACGGCGCCCGAGGCGCCCGAGGCGGCCGGCGGCAGGGTCACCTTCACCGGCGAGCGCGCCACCGGCCTCAGCGTGCGTCTCGACGAGGACGCTCCGGCCGATTGGACGGTGTGGGTCGAGGGCCCGGCGGGACGGCTCGCCGTGGCGACGATCCCCGCGGGCGGGAGGGTCGCGGCGAGGCGCTCGGTGGACGGCGACCCCCTGATCGGGCGCTACGACACCGTGCTCGTGGGCGCCGACGCCGACGCCCCGGCGCTCTCGGGGGCGCTGGCGCCCGGGCGCGCCCGCGACCTGCTGCTCCTGCTCGACCACGATCCGACGAGACCCGGCGGGGGATCGGCCCTCCAATCGGCCGACGCGCAGATCCTGATCCTGCGCGAGCACGTGCGGTTCCTGGTCGCCGCGCGCGACGAGGGCAACCTCGCGAACGTGCGGTTCCACGGGGAGCACATGGTCAACATCACGCGCGGCCGGCCCCTGCAGGACGTCGACGGCAACGGCGATCCCTCCAACCCCGGCGACGGCCTCGGCCTCATCGGCGGCGACGACGCGCATCTTCCACGCATCTCGGCCCTCGCCGGGCCCTCGGTGGCCCCCGCCGCCCGCGAGCTGTCCGCGCTCGTGGCCCTCATCGCCGAGCAGGGGGAGCGGTGCGGCACGGCCGGGACGGTCGACGACGGCCCGCCCGGCCATCGCGGCGATCGAGGACGCCGACGCCCGCCTCGGCGCCGCCTGGTTGCGGCTGCGAACCCGGGCCGAGCGCTCCGCCGTCATCGAGCTGGAGCCCCGGTGAGCGCCGCGCCGTGGGCGCTGGACGTGGCCTCGGGCTACACCGACCTGCTCGAGTCGGTGTTCACGAGCGCCGTGGCCGGGAAGGCCTGGCTCGCCACCATCGCGATGGCCCTCGCCCTGGTGCAGGTCTCCACCGGCGCGCGCATCTACGGCCGCCTGGCGGGCGTGCTGCCGTTCGAGGCCGGGACGGCCGCGGGCGTCCACCGCTGGTCCGGGCGCCTGGCCGTGCTGGTCACCCTCCCGATCGTGTTCCACTGCGTCACGATCCTCGGCTTCCAGACGACCGATGCACGCGTGGCCGTCCACTCCGTGGTGGGCTCGTTCCTCTACGGCGTGCTGGCGGCCAAGCTGCTCGTCATCCACGACCGCCGCTTCCCGGGATGGGCCCTCCCGGTGGCGGGCGGCACCCTCTTCGCCGCCCTGACAGCGATGTGGCTCACCTCGAGCTGGTGGTACTTCACCGAGGTGCGCTTCGGCTTCTGAGCCCGGCGCGACTGACCGGTGGAGCGGCGGGGCACCGCCGCTCCACGAGGGTCAGGGGGCCATCCGTGGCCGTGTCGCTACGTCCGTTCGGTGAGCTCCGCCTTGGCGCCCGTCCAGGCCGCGGTCAGCGCGTAGAGCACCGCGATGTCGAGCGCGATCACGATCAGAGACCAGATCGGGTTCGAGGGGAACCACCCGAACTGGCTGATCAGGTTGATCACGACCGCGAATATGGCGAACCAGCGCGCGGCCTCGTTTCCGGAGAAGAGCCCCATGGCCACGAGGATCATCAGCCCGCCCACGAGGATCAGCCACCAGCCCCAGTAGGTGTAGCTGGTGGTCAGCAGAAGACCGTCCTTCGAGACGAGATAGACCTCGTCCTTCAGCAGGGCCGCCAGGCCCATGATGATGTTGAAGCAACCGATCGTGAACAGGACGATTGCGGCGAAGATCACCCATCCGGTCCAGACGCCCGACTGCTCCTTGAAGTTCGTGGACACACTCCCTCCCGGTTCGTTTCGTCGGTTTGCCCGATGACGGTTCGACGATTCGACGCCCCGCCGGATCCACCTTCCGGGGTGCGAGGACGGCAACGCAACCCCTTTCCGGGGCCGCGGCGTCGCGATCTGGGTCGTCCGCCCTCGGAACCGCCTCATGCGCTGCGGCCGCGGCCCGCGCGGCCGCGGCCGCGATAGCCTCCGAGAATCGTCCGGGAGGCGGTGTGGGTCAGGAACTCGAGATGCAGAGCGTGACCGAGCCGGAGTTCCGGGATGCTCTCGCGCGCTGGGGCAGCGGAGTGACCGTGGTCACCGCCCGCGCCGGCGACGAGCCGGTGGGGATGACCGTCGCCTCGTTCTCATCGGTTTCGCTGGAGCCCCCGCTCGTCCTCGCGTGCATCGCCCACAGCGCCAACTCGCACGACGGCCTGGTCGAGGCCTCCGGGTTCGCGGTCCACGTGCTGGGTTCCGAGCAGGAGGAGATGTCGGCGGCGTTCGCCCGCCCCGGGCCGGAGAAGTTCGACGACTACCCGAGCGAGCGGGGGCCCTTCGGCGTCCCGCTGCTGCCCTTCGGCGTCGCGCGCCTCGTGTGCGCCCACCACGACGCCCTGCCGGGGGGAGATCACACCATCCTGGTCGGCCGGGTCGTCGCGACCGAGCTCGCCGGCTCCGACCCGCTGGTCTACTGCAACCGCGCGTACGACCGGCTCAGCGGGACCACTTGATCGTGCAGCCCACCGGCCGCGTCTCCGCCGGCTGGGGGATGCCTCCGGCGAGGACGGCGTCGAGGGCGTCGGTGAGGTAGGAGGTCGAGACCCCGTCGGGGTCGCTGCTGTCGTCGATCGCGCCGTGGTACGCCACGCGGCCCTGGTCGTCGAGCACGAAGACCTCGGGCGTGCGCTCGGCGCCGTAGGCGCGCGGCACCTGCTGGCTGTCGTCGCGGGCGTACGCGAAGACGTAGCCCTTCTCGCTGGCCCGCACGACCATCTCGTCGAAGGAGTCGGCCGGGTAGGCCGTGGCGTCGTTCGCGCAGATCGCCACGGTCGCGACGCCCCGGTCGGAGTACCGGCGGGCCGCGTCGTTGAAGCGGTCCTCCCAGGCGCGCACGTACGGGCAGTGGTTGCACCAGAAGGCCACGACCACCGGCGCGCCGGCCAGCTCCTCCAGCGCCACCTCGCCGCCGTCGGTGGTCGGGAGCCGGAACCCGGGCGCCCGCTCCCCGATGCGCGGGCTCACACCGGCACCGATGCGGCCGCGGCCCCCAGCGCCCGGGCGAGGTCCGCCAGCTCCGGCAGGGGACCCACCCGCCCGTCCGAGCGGGAGTAGACGCGGCAGGCGTCCGCCCGGGGCGCGTGGCCGGGACCCTCCTCGGCGGGGAAGAGGTCGCGCCCCGCGACGAGGTAGGTGGGGGAGCCGATGAAGCCGAGCGCCTCGGCCTCCTCGTCGGCGCGCACCTCCAGCGCGTCGACGACCACCGCGACCCCGGCCCGCTCGGCGGCCGCGCGCAGCAGCCGGAGGCCCTCCTCGTGGGACGGGCACGCCCGGCTGAACAGGTAGCTCACACGCAGGCGGACGGGCTCGGGCACGCGGGCTATCGTACCGCCGTGCCTCTCTCGGCCGCCCAGGCGATCGGGGTCTTCGACTCGGGCGTCGGAGGGCTCACGGTCCTCGACGAGTGCCTCGCCGCGCTGCCCTCCGAGGACTTCGTCTACTTCGGTGACACCGCCTTCTTCCCGTACGGCGAGAAGCAGACCGACGAGCTGCGCCGCCGGTCGCTCGCCGTGGCGCGCTGGCTCGACGGGCAGGGCGTGAAGCTGATCCTGGTGGCCTGCAACACGGCGACCGCCGCCGTGCTCCCCTGGCTCCAGCAGCGGGTCGCGACGCCGGTCGTCGGGGTGATGGGGCCCGAGGCGCACGCCGCCGTGCAGGCCACCCGGAACCGGCGCATCGGCCTGCTCGCCACCGAGGCCACGGTCCGCTCCGGCTCCTATGCGCGGATGGTCCAGGCGAACGACGCCGGCGCGGAGGTGACGAGCGTGGCCTGCCCGCGCCTCGCCCCGGCCATCCAGAGCGGCGATCCCTTCGACCAGGCGATCGTGGACATGGTGCGCGAGTACGCCGCGCCGCTCGTGACGGCCGGCGTGGACACGGTCATCCTCGGCTGCACCCACTACCCGATGGTGGAGCGCCTGATCCGCCGCTCCCTGCCGGGCGTCACCCTGATCAAGAGCGGCGAGGAGATCGCTCGCGAGGTGGGCGAGACCCTCGCGCGCAAGGGCCTGGCCCGGCCGCCGGGCGTCGAGGGGAGCTACCGCTTCGCCTGCAGCGGCGACCCGGACGCGTTCCGCGAGCTGGGCAGCCGGTTCCTTCAGATGCCGCTCGGCCCGGTGGTCTCCGTGGACCCCGAGGCCGTCTCCGCCCCCCGCTAGTGCACGGGGGGAGCACCAGTGCCGGTTGACCGCCGCCTCGTCACGCTGACCGCGGCGGACGGCAAGGAGCACGACGCGCTGCTGGAGATCGACGTCCGCGCCGCGCGCGGCCGCACCCGCGCGACGGGCCGCCGCACCGCCCTGGTCCACGTGCACGGGATCATGGGCAACTTCCTGGTGGGGACCCTGCGCTTCTTCCCCGCGCCGCTGGCGCGCGCCGGCTTCCCGGTGCTCGTGCTGGAGACCCGGATGGCGGACGTGGGCCAGCTCTTCGGCCAGGCGATCTTCGAGGACGCGGTCCAGGACGTCAACGCGGCCGTGACGTGGCTGCGCGAGCAGGGCTTCGACACGATCGTGCTCTCGGGGTACTCGAGCGGGGCGACCCTGGCCACTCGCTACGCGGCCACCCATCACGTGCCCGACCTGCGCGCGCTCGTCTGCCTGGGCAACCCGTGGGGGCTGCCCCAGTCGATGATGGAGCGCGCCGAGCGCTTCGGCGCCCGGCCGCCCTACGAGGAGCTGGCCGCGCACGGTGCGAGGAGGCCCTCGGCGACGATCCCGACGCCTCCGACCTCGATCGCCTGTTCCTGGTCGAGCGCAGCCGCGGCCCCTCCGAGACGCCCCCGGACAGCGAGGTCTACACCTACCGCACCTGGTGGCACTCGCGCGGGCCCGCCGCCGTGGCGGCGATGGCCCACCGCCAGATCGGGCAGGTGCGTGCTCCGATCCTGCTGGTGCAGGGCACCGACGACGAGGTGGTGGCCTTCGAGGAGGCCGAGCGGCTGGCCGAGGTCGCCCGCGAGGCGGGCAACCTCGACGTGACGGTCGTGCCGCATCGAGGGCACCGGCCACACCTTCGACGGCGGCGAGATCGCCACCCGGGACGCGGTGGTGGCCTGGTTGCGCAGGCGGGCGTAGGGGTGGCGAGGATCCCGCACCGCGGCGGGCGCGCCCGGCGTCCGGCCTTCGGCGCTGGACGATCGCGCCCTGGCGGTGGACCTGGTGGTGTCCCATACGGAGGACGGCAAGCGCTGGGACGGGATGGTCTTCCTGCCCCGCGGGGGCGACGAGCGGCGCCGCCGCCTGGCCGTGCTGGTGGTGCACGGCTCGGTGGGCAACTACGTCTCGGGTGTCCCGCGGCGGATGGCCTTCTCGCTCTCGCGCGCGGGCTTCACGGTGATGTCCATCAACACGCGGATGGCCAACTACGGCGTCATCTTCGGCGGCGGGCTGATGCACCGCACTCCCGCTCGACCTCGACGCGGCGCTCGGCGTCCTTCGCC
This sequence comes from Miltoncostaeaceae bacterium, assembly GCA_963721335.1. Classification (GTDB taxonomy): domain Bacteria; phylum Actinomycetota; class Thermoleophilia; order Miltoncostaeales; family Miltoncostaeaceae; genus CAVXDY01. The sequence continues at coordinate 1,278,688 of CAVRIV010000008.1, read as the reverse complement.
GCCGCGGCTTCCGCCGCGTCGTGCTGCTCGGCTTCAGCATGGGCGCGACGATGGTCACCCACTACCAGGCGCTGCGCCAGCCGGCGGACGTGGTGGGCGTCTGCACCCTGGCGCACCCGGCGTCGCTGCCGGCGGCGCTGCGGCGGCGGTGGGAGCCACTTCGGCGCCGACCCCGGCTACGAGGAGGTGGTCGAGCGCGCCCACCTGCGGCTGGCGCCCGACTACGAGTCGGCGCGCAACGACCGCATCTTCATCGTGCGGCGGGCGCGGGGCTTCGGCGACAGTCCGCTCGACGGCGAGATCTGGACCTACCGCACCTGGTGGTTCTCGCGCGGGCCCCGCGCTCCGCACGCCGAGTCCCGCCTGCGCGTGGGCGGGGTCACGGTGCCGCTCGCAATGATCCAGGCCGGCGACGACGAGCTGGTGGAGGCGTCGGAGGGGGGCGAGCTGGAGGCCCTTGCGCGCCAGGGCGACTGCCCGAGCGTCTTCCTGCACACGGTCCTGGGCGCCGACCACGTCTTCACCGGACGCGACGAGGAGCTGACCGACGCGGTCATCTCCTGGCTGGACGAGCGGGTCTAGGCTAGGCCAGGCCGTGCAGGGCGCGGGCGGCGTCGATCGTCTGGTGCGCCTCGGTGTCGGCCCGCGCGCGGGTGTCGGCGTCGATCTCCAGGGGCCAGTCGCCCGACAGCCGGGGCGTGAAGTCCACGCCCGCGCGCTCCTTGGCCAGCGCGAGCCACTCGGCCGGCAGCTCCTCGGGGAGCTCGACCTCCACCATCTCCGCGAGCAGGTACGCCCACAGCCGCGCGAGCAGGTCGATGTTGTAGCCGCCGCCGGTCACCACGAGCCAGCGGCCCTGGGCCGCGTCGAAGGCCAGGTCCCGCATGGCGGCGTTGAGGCGCCGGAACGCGGCGGTCGTCACCTGGAGGTGGGCCATCGGGTCGGTGTGGTGCGGGTCGACGCCCGTCATCGACACCAGGACGTCGGGCCGGAAGCGGCGCACGGCCGGAGCGACCACCTCCTCCACCGCTCGCAGGTAGGGCTCGTCGCCCGCGTAGGGCGGCAGCGGCACGTTCACCGACGTGCCCTCGCCGTTGCTCGCGCCGCGCTCGGCCAGGCCGCCGGAGCCCGGGTAGAGGTGGCGCCCGTTCTCGTGCACCGAGCACGTGAGCACCCGTGGATCCTCGTAGAAGATCCACTGCACCCCGTTGCCGTGGTGGGCGTCGACGTCGATGTAGGCGACCCGCTCGGCGCCGCGGTCGAGCAGCGCGCGGATGGCGACGGCCGCGTCGTTGTAGATGCACATCCCGGACGCCCGGTTGACCATGGCGTGGTGCAGGCCGGCCGGGGCGGGGCAGAAGGCCTGGACCGCCCGGCCCTCCCAGATCTCCAGCGCACCCGTGAGCGACGCTCCGCACGCGGCGGCGGCGGCCTCGTGCATCCCGGGCCGCGCCCGGGTGTCGCCGTCGGCGAAGCCCCACATCGTGGCGGCGGGCTCCCCGGCCAGCGCCGGGTTCCCGCTGTAGCGCTTCACGGCCTTGACGTAGGCCGGGTCGTGGACCGAGAGGATCTCCTCGTCGGTGGCGAGGCGGGGGACGATGCAGTTCACCTCCGGGCGGTCGAGCAGACCGTAGGCACGCAGCAGGTCGATGCCGAGCTCACGGCGCAGCGGCCGTTCGGCGTCGTCGCTGGGGTTGTAGGCCTGGAGGTGAGGGCCGTAGACGAACGCCGTGGTGGGCATCGGCGCACCCTATCCGCCGGGGTTAGGATCGGGCCTCCCGGAAGCCCGAGGTTCCTCGTGCCCGCACGAGTGTGGCGTCGCTTTGTCTCGATCGCGCTGCTCGCGGCGGCCCTCCCGGCGTCCGCGCAGGCGGCGCCCGGCTGGCTCCAGAGCGATCTGCTCTCGAACGGTGGAACCCTGCGCGGGCTGGGGTTCGGGCGCGCGGGCGGCGCCCAGGTGCTCTACGGCGACACGGTCGGCTTCGGCGAGGACGGCGCCCCCACCTTCGAGCGCAGCGTGCGGCGCATCCCCCCGGACGGCCCGTGGCGGGCGCCGGAGCTCTCCGGCCTGCCGCCGGGGCTGCGCGAGGTGTCGATCAACGCGTCGGGCAACGCGGTCGGCTGGCGCCGCGGCTTCGACCCGGAGAGCTCCCTGGTCGTCTCCTCGTTCGGCACGGCGTCGCGCCAGGACCCCGGGGGCTGGTCGGCCCCGGTGACGCTCGCCACCCGCACCCGCGCGGCCGACGTCGTCCTGATGGACAACGGCGAGGCCCTCGCCGCCTGGAGCACGACGGACGGCGCGGTGTTCGCCGCGCTGCGCGGGCGCTTCGGCGACTGGCGTCCCCCCAAACGGCTCGAGGCTCCGGGGTCAGCGACGCAGCCGTTTCCGATCGTGGCCGTCAACGAGGCGGGAGACGCCGTGGTGGTCTGGGCGCGCGGCCCGGCCGGCCGCGCGCGCATCCGCGCGGCGACCCGCCAGGCGTCGCTCACGCAGCCCCCGCTGCCGTTCGCGGCCACGCGCACGCTGCCCGGGCCGGTCGGCCGGGCGGCCCCCTCCAGCGCCGCCCTCGACCGCGAGGGTGATGCCGTCGTGGCGTGGAGCCTCGCGCGTGGCAGCTTCGTCTCGGATCACCGCTCGGGCGCGTCGCGGTGGGGGCCGGCCCGCCCCCTCACCTCCGTGCCCGGGCCCGTGGTGAGCGTGGCGGCCGGGGGAGGGGCGGTCGCTCTGGGCAGCGTCGGGGTCTCGGGGCGCATCGCGGTGGCCGTCCGCGCCGCCTCGGGCGGGGCGTGGCGACGTGTCCCCGGGCCGCCGGCGAGCACCTGCTGCCTCGTGGGCGCTCTGGTCACGCGGCTGGGCGACGTGGTGGTGGCCGGAACCACGCCCCAGTTCGACGACCTCCAGGTCTTCCGCCGCGCGGCCGGCTCGCGCGCATGGGTCCGGGCGCCGCTGCGCATCGACCAGGGCTACCGACAGCAGGTGACGGAGATGCGATCCGACGCGGCCGGCGACCTCGTCGTGGCGTGGAACTGGAACCCCAGCATCTCCTCGATGCCGCTCTATGCGGCGTCGTACCAGGCGGTCGCCCCCCCGGTGCTGAACGGCGCACTGCGGCCGAGCCCCGCCGCGCTCCGCCCCGGCGGTGCGCTGTGCCTGCGGTTCCCGCTCACGCGCTCGGGCCGGGTCCTCATCACCCTGCGGCGGCCCTTCGGCCTCCGGGGCCTGGCGGCGTTCACGGTGGCCGGCCGCCGGGGCGCGAACACGGTCCGTGTCCCGCGCGCCGCCCTCGCCCGTCTGCTGGGCCCGGGGCGCTACATCGTCACGGCGGAGACCGGGAGCCGGCGACCGGGCGGCTTCCGGGCGGCCGAGGTGCGCCTGCTCGCGCGCTGAGGGCCGCGCCGGCGCAGCGCGCCTATGGTCGGGGACCCCACGCGAAAGGGCCCTCAGTGCCGGTCTCCATCTCCGCCACCCTCCACACCGACCCGGGTTGCCCGTGGGCGTACTCCGCGCTGCCCGCGCTGCGCGTGATCGACTGGCGCTACGGCGACCAGATCGATTGGCGGATCGTGGTGATCGGGCTCACCGAGCGGGCCGAGCAGTACCTGGCCCGCGGGTACTCGCCCGGGCGGGTGGTGGAGAACCAGATCGTCTTCCGCGAGCGGTTCGGCATGCCGTTCTCGCTCGTCCCGAAGCCCCGGGTGGGCGCCACCGCGCGGGGCTGTCGCGCGATCGTGGCGGCGCGCCTCGCCGACCCGGGAAGCGAGTGGCGGGTGCTGCGCGCGCTCCAGCTCGCCAACTTCACCACGCCGCTGCTGCTGGACGACGACGCGCTGCTGGCCGCGGCGCTGCGCGACGTGCCGGGCGTCGATGCGGACGGCCTGATCGCCCGTCTCGACGACGCCGACGTGACCGAGGCCTACGAGCGCGACCGCGCCGAGGCCCGGACCGCGGCCGGCTCGGCGACCGAGCTGCAGGGCAAGTCCGCCGACACCGACGGCGCCGTCCGCTACACGGCGCCCTCGCTGGTGCTGGAGGGCGGCGGGCGGCGCCTGGAGGCGGGTGGCTGGCAGCCGGTCGAGGCGTACGACGTCCTGGTGGCCAACCTCGACCCGGCGCTGCGCCGCGAGCCGCCGCCCGACGGCCCGGAGCCGCTCCTGCGGCGATACCCCGAGGGCCTCACCACCCAGGAGGTCGCGGCGCTGCTGGTGCACGGCAACGACGCCCTCGATCGCACGGCGGCCGAGACCGCCCTCCAGCGGCTGGTGGCCGAGGGGCGGGCGACCAAGACCCCGCTGGGCCACGACGCGCTCTGGACGGCCGCCGGCTAGTCGGGCGCGTAGGTGAGGACGACGATGCCGCTCGCGAACGGCGTCGTGTCCACCAGCTTCAGGTGGGTCGTATCGATCCCCTCGAGAAAGCCCTCGCCGCTGCCGGCGATGACGGGGAAGAGCCAGAAGTGGAACTCGTCGACGAGGCCGTGTTCCATCAGCGTGCGGTCGAGCTCCCCGGTGCCGTACTTCAGGATGTCCTTGCCGGGCTGCTGCTTGAGCGCCGCGACCGCGTCGGCGACGTCCCCGGTGATGAGGGTGGCGTTCCAGGTGGTCTCGGTGAGGGTGGTCGAGGCGACGTGCTTGGGAAGGCTGTTGATCCGGTCCGCCATCTCACCGCTCCTCGACGGCCAGGCCGCCGCGAAGCCCTCGTAGGTCTCGCGCCCCAGCAGGAGGGCATCCGCCGCGAAGAGCAGGCTGCGGGCGTAGGCGTGGTGCTCATCGTCCCAGTACGGGGGGCCCCAGACCTGCGGGGCCGAGATGGTGCCGTCGAGGGTCACGAACGTCGATTCGACGAGCTTCCGCATCGTGGTCGTCTCCTTTCGATGCATCCGGTCTGTTAACGCGACGAACGGGGGACCGTGGAATCGACACGGGGCGGACCGGCGAAACGAGCGCCGTCAGCGCAGCCGGTCGAGCGCCGTCAGCGTCTCCGTCATCTGGACGGCGGCCCGACCCCGCAACCTGAGCTGGGCCGCCCCGTCGTAGGGGGTCTCGCTCTCGGTCAGGATCGCGAGCGTGCCGCCGCGCTCCAGCACGATCCGCGGCAGCTCGCTCACCGGCGCCACCAGCAGCGAGCTGCCGATGACGAGCATCAGGTCGGCGCGCTCGGCGTGGGCGTATGCGGCCTCGATCGCCTCGCCCGGGAGGGCCTCGCCGAACAGCACCACCCCGCTCTTCATGGGGAACCCGCAGGCGCAGCGCGGAACGCCGTCGTCGGCGGCGTCGGCGCGGGCGACGAGCTCGTCCATGCTCACGCGGGCGTCGCAGTGCAGGCAGATCCCCCGGTCGAGCGCGCCGTGCACCTCGATGGGGTCGGAGCTGCCGGCGCGGGCGTGCAGCCGGTCGATGTTCTGGGTGATGACGGCCTTCACGATGCCGCGCCGCTCCAGCTCGGCCACCGCGCGATGGGCGGCGTTCGGCTCGGCCCCGGCGAGCATGTCGATGCGTGGGCGGTGGAAGCTCCAGAACCGCTGCGGCTCGCTGAGGAAGGTGGACATCGAGGCCACCTCCATCGGGTCGTATCTCTCCCACAGACCCTCCGCCGACCGGAAGTCGGGGATGCCGCTCTCGGTGGAGACGCCGGCGCCGGTCAGGACCACGGCGTGCCCGGCGCGGGCCAGGGCGGCGGCCAGATCCTGGGGGCCGTGGGGCATCCGAGCGATCGTACTAGTCTGCCCCCGTGCGAGCCGACGGACGCCGCCCCGACCAGCTCAGGCCGGTCGAGATCCTCCCGGGCTTCGTGGAGACGGCTCACGGGAGCGCGTTGATCTCGGTGGGCCGCACCCGGGTGATCTGCACCGCCTCGGTGGACGAGGCCGTGCCCCCGTGGATGCGCGGGCGCGGACGGGGCTGGGTGACCGCCGAGTACGGGATGCTGCCCGCCTCCACGGGCGACCGGAAGGCGCGCGACGTGACTCGCGGACGCCCGGACGGGCGCACCACGGAGATCCAGCGCCTGATCGGCCGCTCGCTGCGGGCGGTGGTCGACATGGAGGCCCTCGGGGAGCGCACGGTCTGGCTCGACTGCGACGTGCTCCAGGCGGACGGCGGCACCCGCTGCGCGAGCATCTGCGGCGCATGGGTGGCCCTCCACCAGGCGATGGCCGGGCTGGTCGCGCGGGACGCCCTCCCCGCGCTGCCGCTGCGCGACTCGATCGCCGCGGTGAGCGTGGGCATGGTGGACGGCACGCCGCTGCTCGACCTGGCCTACGTCGAGGATGTCCGCGCGGAGTCCGACATGAACGTGGTGATGACGGGCGCCGGTCGCCTCGTGGAGGTGCAGGCCACCGCGGAGGGCGCAACCTTCTCGCGCGCCGAGCTCGACGGGCTCCTCGACCTCGCCGAGGGCGGCATGCGCGACCTCGCCCTGGCGCAGGGAGCGGCGACGGCGTGACCCGGATCGTGCTGGCCACGGGCAACCTCCACAAGGTCGCCGAGCTCGAGGCCCTTCTGGCTCCCGCCGAGGTGGAGGCCGCACCCGAGGGCTTCGCCCCGGAGGAGACCGGCACGACCCTCTTCCAGAACGCCTGGATCAAGGCCGCCGCCCTGCGCGACCGGGCGGATGCCGACGCGACCGTGGTGGCCGACGACTCGGGGCTGATCGTGCACGCGCTGGGCGGCCGCCCGGGGGTCTTCAGCAGCCGCTACGCGGGGCCGGAGGCGACCTACGAGGACAACTGCCGGCGCCTTCTCGAGGAGCTGGACGGGGTGGAGGACCGCAGCGCCGCCTTCGTCTGCGTGCTCGTGGGCCTGGCGCCCGGCGACCGCATGCTGGTGGGCTGCGGAGTCTGCGCCGGCACCATCGCCCCAGCGCTCCGCGGCGCGGGCGGCTTCGGCTACGACCCGCTGTTCCTGCCCGACGGCGGGCCCCGCTCGATGGCGGAGATGAGCGGCCCGGAGAAGGCGGCGATCTCCCACCGGGGCCGGGCGGCGCGGCGGCTGGCCGAGCTGCTCGGGACGGGTTGACCTCCCGCCTCGCGGGGCGCCGGGCGCTCGTCACCGGGGGCGCGGTGCGCATCGGCCGGCGCCTCTCCCTGGAGCTGGCGGACATGGGCCTGGACGTGGCCGTCCACTACCGATCGTCGGAGGGCCCGGCCGAGCAGACGGCGGCGGACTGCCGGGCGCGCGGAGTGCGCGCCGCGGTGGTGGCCGGCGACCTCGGATCGGCCGAAGGGTGCCGGCAGGTGGTGGCCTCGGCCGCGGGGGCCCTGGGGGGCGTGGACGTGCTCGTGTGCTCGGCGGCCAACTTCGTCTCGGCGCCCTTCGAGGAGACCAGCGAGGAGCAGCTCGACGCGGCGCTCGCGGTGAACCTGAAGGGGCCGTTCTTCTGTTCCCAGGCGGCAGCGCCGGCCATGACGGCGGGGGGTTTCGGCCGCATCGTCCTCCTCGGCGACGTCGCCGGCCTGGAGCCGTGGCCGCGCTTCACGGCACATTCCGTGGCGAAGGCCGGGGTGGCGATGCTCACCCGCTGTCTGGCGCAGGAGCTCGCCCCGGCCATCACGGTCAACTCCATCGCTCCGGGGCCGGTCCTGATGCCGGACGGGTCGTCGTCGGCCGCGGTGAAACGCTCTGAGCAGAAGACCGTCCTGGGTCGGATAGGGTCCCCCGACGACGTGGCGGGGGCGCTCCGCTACCTGCTCGAGGCGGACTACGTGACGGGGCACACCTTGGTTGTGGACGGGGGGCGGTTGGTGCGGCCGTGACGGCGGGAGGGCGCCCTGCGCCCCGGCGCTGGCTGTCGCGGCTCGTGGGAGCCGTGCTGATCGGCTGGCTCGTGGTCTACAACGTGATGCGCCTGGCGGGCTCGAGCCCGGCGGACGCCGCGTGGCCCTCGCTCGCCATCGGCGCCGCGGCCGCGCTCGTGCTGGTGGGCCTGGGGACGCTGGCGATGGGCCTGCCCAGCATGTCGCGGCTCGGCGACCCCCGCGGTACGACGGAGATCCCACCGCCCAGCGCGCGCACCGATGCCCAGCGCCGGGCGATCTCCCTCGCCTGGCCGGCCCTCGGCGTGCTGGCGGTGATCGCCATCGTGGTCGGCGCCTACCTGCTGGTGGATGCGCTGGGGGACGACGACGGCCGCCCGGCGGCCACCGTCCTGATCCTCACCGCGTGGAACGTGCTCGCCGGCCTCTGGCTGGGCGACGAGGCCGTCCGCTCCCGCCGGGGCGAGGTGGACGGGCTCGACTCGGCCGTGCTCGGATGCCTCCTGACGGCGGTCCTCGCGGCGGTCGGCCTGTCGCGGAACCTGGTCGAGCCCGCGCAGGTCGTGCTGATCGTCGCGGCCGGGGTGGCGGGCGTCCTCACCAGCTTCGCCGTGTGGCGTCTCCGAGGCTCCGGGGGCGCGCCGGTGGGCGCCGGGCTCGTGGCGATCGTGGCCGGGCTCTGCATCGCGCTGCCCCTCGTCTTCTAGCGGAAGGCCCGTGGCGGTCACCCTCGCCTGCCCGCTCTGCGGGACCCTCGTGGCCGACGGCGCCGAGCCGGTGCCGGGAACGTGTCCCACCTGCGGCGCGCGGTTCGCGGGGGGCGGGGAGAGCCCGGGCGACGCGGTGGCGCGGGCGGGCGCCGCGTGGGGCGCGGGGGACCTGCCGGCGGAGGAGCTGGCCCGCCGCCTGTTCGAGGTCGAGCCGGCGCCGGCGCCGGCGCCCACCGCGGCGATCGCCTCCGACCGGCGCGACGGCTTCTACCGCTGGTGGGTGTTCGTTCGCGCCGGCGACCGCGATCCCGCGGCCGTCCTGCGCGAGGCGCTCGGCATGTGACACGGGCGGGTGGCGGGCCGGGGGGCGGTCCGGTATCGTCCCACTGGCACTCTCGTGGGACGAGTGCCAAGTCCCGCAGCCCGCTCAAGTGTCGGCGCCCCGCGCCGGGGCCGCGAGAGAGCCATCGTAAAGACCCGGGAGGGCCGATGAACCTGAAGCCCCTGGGCGATCGTGTGATCGTCAAGGCCGTTGAGCAGGACCAAGTGACCGCGAGCGGCATCGTGCTGCCCGACACGGCTCAGGAGAAGCCCCAGCGGGGGCTCGTGCTGGCCGTTGGTGAGGGTCGCTTCGTCGACGGGGAGCGCGTGCCGCTCGAGGTCTCCGACGGCGACGAGATCATCTACTCCAAGTACGGCGGGACCGAGGTCAAGCTCGAGGGCGAGGACGTGCTGATCCTCAACGAGCACGACATCCTGGCCCGCGTCGCCGCCACCCCCAAGGTGCCCTCGAAGCGCACCTCCGCGCGCAAGCCGGCCGCGAAGAAGACGGCCGTGAAGAAGACGACGGCGAAGAAGACGACGGCGAAGAAGTAGGGACCCGCCGGCCCGAGCCGGCGCCCGACCGGAATTCGAGAAGAAGCGAAGGAGAAGCGCGCGAGATGCCAAAGCTGATCAAGTTCAACGAGGACGCCCGCCGGGCGCTGGAGCGCGGGGTCAACACCCTCGCCGACGCCGTCAAGGTGACCCTCGGTCCCAAGGGCCGCTACGTGGTCCTGGACAAGAAGTTCGGTGCCCCCACGATCACCAACGACGGGGTCACGATCGCCCGCGAGATCGAGGTCGAGGACGTCTTCGAGAACCAGGGCGCCCAGCTGGTGCGCGAGGTGGCCACGGCCACCAACGACGTCGCCGGCGATGGAACCACCACCGCGACCGTGCTCGCCCAGGCGATCGTGCGCGAGGGCCTGAAGAACGTGGCCGCCGGCGCCAACCCGATGGGGTTGAAGCGCGGCATCGAGGCGGCCGTCGATCTGGTCGTCGCCGACATCGCCCGTCAGTCCAAGGAGGTCTCGGGCAAGGAGGACATCGCCCGGGTGGCCGCCATCTCATCGCGCGACCGCGCGATCGGCGACGTGATCTCGGACGCGATCGAGAAGGTGGGCAAGGACGGCGTGGTGAACGTCGAGGAGGGCCAGACCTTCGGGATGGAGCTCGAGTTCACCGAGGGGATGCAGTTCGACCGGGGCTACATGAGCCCCTACATGGTCACCGACCAGGACCGCATGGAGGCCGTCCTGGATGACCCCTACATCCTGATCAACGGCGGCAAGATCTCGAGCGTGCAGGACATCCTGCCGCTGCTCGAGCAGGTGATCGGCCAGGGGCGCTCCCTGCTGATCATCGCCGAGGACGTCGAGGGCGAGGCGCTGGCGACCCTGATCGTCAACAAGCTGCGCGGCACCTTCACCGGGATCGCCGTCAAGGCCCCCGGCTTCGGCGACCGGCGCAAGCGCATGCTCGAGGACATCGCCATCCTCACCGGCGGCGAGGTGATCGCCGAGGAGATGGGCCTCAAGCTCGCCAACGCCCAGGTCAACCAGCTCGGCCGCTCGCGCCGCGTGGTCATCTCCAAGGACGCCACCACGATCATCGACGGTGCCGGCGACCCGGAGGAGATCAAGGGCCGGATCAAGCAGATCAAGGCCGAGATCGAGACCACCGACTCGGACTTCGACCGCGAGAAGCTCCAGGAGCGGCTGGCCAAGCTGGCCGGCGGCGTCGCCGTGGTCAAGGTCGGCGCGGCCACCGAGACCGAGATGAAGGAGCGCAAGCACCGGGTCGAGGACGCTCTCCAGGCGACCCGCGCGGCGCTCGAGGAGGGCATCGTCCCCGGCGGGGGCGTCGTCCTGATCAACTCGATCAAGGTCCTCGACGGCCTCACGCTCACGGGTGACGAGGCCACCGGAGCCGCGATCGTGCGCCGTGCGCTCGAGGAGCCCCTTCGCCAGCTGGCCGAGAACGCCGGCCTGGAGGGCAGCGTGGTGGTCGGCGCGGTCAAGGGCAAGAAGCCCGGCATCGGCCTCAACGTCGACACCGGCGAGTACGTGGACCTGGTCAAGGAGGGCATCATCGACCCGGCCATGGTCACCCGCTCGGCGCTTCAGAACGCGGCCTCCATCGCCAAGAACATCATCACCACCGAGGCCGTCGTGGCCGACAAGCCCGAGGAGCCGGGCCCCATGGCCGGCATGGGCGGCGGCATGAGCCCGAACATGGGCGGCATGGGCATGGGCGGCGGGATGATGTAGATGGACGGTGGGGTTGCGTGGTCGCACGAGGACCTCGTCTCCCCATCCCCGTCAGGGCGACGACAGCCCCGACGGGACTGATCGAGAAGGACCGCCACGGGCGGGGCCGCACCGGCCCCGCCCGTCGGCGTTGTCCGGGCGGGCCCACGGCCTACCCGCCAGCGGGTAGGCCGCGACTCCCGCCAGCGGTAACGGCAGACGGAGGCTGGCCGCGACGACGTTTCCTCCGGTGCGCGGGAGGCTCCTCCTGACGGCTTTCGACCTCAGGAGCGCCCGATGAGCACGACCAGCCTGGAGCCCCGCGTCGCCGAGTCCTTCCCGCCGGCCCCTGAGGCCGTGATCGAGACCCACGGCCTGACCAAGCGCTACGGCGACGTGGTCGCCCTGGACCGGCTCGACCTGGCGGTCCCGGCCGGAACGGTGCTCGGGCTGGTCGGGCCGAACGGCGCCGGCAAGACGACGGCGGTGAGGATTCTCAGCACCGCCATCTCGGCCGACGCAGGCTCGGCACGGGTGCTCGGCATGGAGGTCGGCGACCGGCCTGACGAGGTCCGCGCGGCGATCGGCGTGGCCGGCCAGGCCGTCAACCCGATCCTCACAGGGCGCGAGAACCTGACCCTGATCGGCTGGCTCACCCACCTGCCCCGGTGGGAGCGGGGCCCCCGCACCGAGGAGCTGCTCGAGCGCTTCGGACTCGCCGAGGTGGCGAGCCGGCCGGCGCGCACCTATTCCGGCGGGATGCGCCGACGGCTGGACGTGGCTGCGGCGCTCGTCCACCGCCCGAGTGTCCTCTTCCTCGACGAGCCGACGACCGGCCTCGACCCGGTCAGCCGGCGCGGTCTCTGGAAGGTCGTGCGCGATGTGGTCGACGAGGGCACGACCGTGCTCCTCACGACCCAGTCCCTCGAGGAGGCCGACCGGCTCGCCGATCAGATCGTCGTCATCGACCGTGGGCGGTCGATCGCCGAGGGCACGGCAGCGCAGATCAAGGCGGGCCTCTGATGAAACGAACGCTCACGGTTTCGCCCGCCGCGCGGACGTCCGACGCGGGCCCCGGCGGGCCCGGCGCCATCGAGCTCCGGGGGCTGACCAAGTCGTTCCACGCCGCTCACGGCGAGGTTCAGGCGGTGCGCGGCATCGATGTTCGCATCGACCCGGGGCAGACGGTCGCGCTGCTCGGGCCGAACGGCGCGGGCAAGTCGACCGCCATCGACATGATCCTCGGGCTGACGGACCCCGACGGCGGCACGGTCGAGGTTTTCGGCGCGCCCCCACGGGAGGCGATCGCGGCCGGAATCGTCGGGGCCATGCTGCAGACCGGCGGGCTCGTGCCCGACCTGTCGGTCCGCGAGCTGGTCGAGATGATGGCGGCGCTCTTCCCCGCTCCGCTCCCGGTCGACGAGGCGATCGCGATCGCCGGGATCGAGGACATCGCCGACCGGCGCACCCAGAGGCTGTCGGGCGGCGAGACCCAGCGGGCGCGCTTCGCCGTCGCGGTGGTGGGCGACCCGCGGCTCCTGGTGCTCGACGAGCCCACGGTCGCGATGGACGTCGAGTCGCGGCGCGCCTTCTGGACGACCATGCGGCGCCTGACCGAGGGCGGGCGCACGGTGCTCTTCGCCACCCACTACCTCGAGGAGGCCGACGCCTACGCCGACCGGGCGGTCCTGATGGCCGCCGGTCGCGTCGTGGCCGACGGACCGACGACCGAGCTGAAGGGGACCGTGGGCGTGCACACCATCACGGCCACCCTCCCCGCGGCGGAGGCCGAGGACCTGGCGCGGCTGCCGGGCGTGACCCGAGTCGAGCGGCACGGGGACGCCGTGATCCTGACCTGCGCGGACTCGGACGCGGCGATCCGCGCCCTCCTGGCGGCGCATCCCGAGGCCCGTGACATCGAGATCCGCGGCGCCGGCCTCGAGGAGGCCTTCCTCGCGCTGACCGGTGCCGACGACCACGCCGAGCAGAGGGAGACGGCTCCGATGAGCGCAACGGCCTACACCCGCTACGAGCTGCTGCGGGCGTTTCGGAACTGGCGCTTCCTGATCTTCTCGTTCGTCTTCCCCGTCGCGCTCTACCTGCTCATCGCCGGGCCGAACCGCGGCGTGGACGATCTGGACGGCAGCGGGATCTCGGCGCCCCTCTACTTCATGGTGGGCCTGCTCGCCTTCGGCGCGTCGACGGCCGTGCTCGCCAGCGGAGCCCGGATCGCGGCCGAGCGCGCCGTGGGCTGGAATCGCCAGCTGCGGATCACGCCGCTCACGACCCGCGCCTACTTCCGGGCCAAGATCGCCACCGGCTATCTGATGGCCGCCGTGACGATCGTCCTGCTCTACGGCTCCGGCCTGGCGCTCGGCGTGCGGCTTCCGGCCGGGGACTGGCTCGCCATGACCGGGCTGGTCCTGGTGGGTCTCGTGCCGTTCGTGCCGCTCGGGATCCTGCTGGGCCACCTGCTGAACGCGGACTCGATCGGTCCGGCGTTGGGGGGTCTCACGGCGATCTTCGCGTTCCTGGGGGGCACCTGGTACCCGCTCGGCGACGGCGTGCTCAAGGACATCGGCGAGGTGCTGCCGTCCTACTGGCTCGTGCAGGCGAGCCACGTCGCCACCGGCGGGCGTGCGTGGAGCGCGACGGGCTGGGTCGTGGTCGCCGGCTGGACCGTCGTCCTCACCGCGCTCGCGGCGCGGGCCTACCGCCGCGACACCCGCCGCGCCTGACCGGGAGCTCTTTCCTAGCGGGTGGCGTCCGAGAGGGTCCCGTCGGGGCTCTTGAGGACGATGCGCATCGTCATGCCCTGCTTCAGCGTGGCCGAGAGCCTCTTGTCGAAGACGGTCACCAGGGTGAGGGTCCTGCCCTCCTTGGAGGTGACCACCACGGGTGCGCTGAACGTCTTCGACAGAAGGCGCGCGCCCACCCTGCTTCCGCGGTACTGCAGCACCCGCTTGCCCGTGGCCGGGTCGTTGAAGATGAACGTGTAGCGCCCGGTGCGGTTGAAGCGCAGGCGCTGGGCCAGGCGCAGCTTCCCCGATTTCAGGGTCGTGCGCCGGGGGGCTTCCACGAGGACGACCGCGGGCTCCCGCGCCGCCGGCACCGCCGCGGCCGGCGCGGTGACGCTCAGCGTGAACGTCCCGCACGGCCCACCGGTGCTATAGGTGAACGAGTCGGTGCCGGTGAAGCCGGGGGTCGGCGTGTAGCGCACCTTGCCGTCCTCGGGGACGGCCGTCCCGTGGGAGGGGTCGGTGCAGATCCCCTGGAGGATGGCGCCCGGGCCGTTCCTGGCCGCCACGTCGATCAGCTGGCCGTCGAAGACGACCGGCTCGGTGACGTTGACCGCCGCCGGGATCTCCTTGACCACGTACTGGATCCTGACCGTCGCCGTCGCGCCGGGCGCGATGGACGGGACGCGGACGACCGCGTAGATGCCGACGTCGCCGAAGGTGCTCGCGGTGGTGGAGTGGTAGCCCGCATTCCCGCCGCTCCACAGGGTGGAGAGGCTGGCGGGGTTCGAGAAGCCGCCGTTCTGGACGAAGACGCGCGCGTCGTCGCCCACGGCACGGAGCCCGAGGTAGGAGTCGTTGGTCTGCGTGGCGGTCACCAGCGCGCCCGCGTTGGCGGACCCCCGGGGGACCTCAACGGCGTTGTGCGTCTGGTAGATGCCCACGGTTCCCACGGCGTCGGCCAGGCCGTCACCGTTCGAGTCGCAGAGCGGGCGGACCTCCATGCGGCAGTTGTCCGGGTCCAGGCCCCGCATGAGATACACGTCGTTGATCGTGGCGCCGGAGGTGTTGGTGAGCTCGGCCCGGGTGTCGATCATCCAGGCGTACGGGGGAAGGGAGTAGGTCTGCCTGACCGTGATCCCGTTGAACGCACCCGTCAACTGCCAGACGCCCGTCACGCCGGCCGCATCGGCCGATGTGAACGTGCCCGGGACGCCGGCCGCGCCACTGCTCCAGTTGTAGCCGGGGGTCCCGTTGCCGATCTGGATGCCCCACGACTCGTAGGGCGAGCCGGGAGTGAAGAAGTCGCCGAGCTTGACGCAGCCGGGGTCGGTCCACGTGCACTCGGCCGAGTTCACGCGGAAGCCCAGGATCGTCCCGGTCTCGGTGCGGGGGTTGTACCCGGATGGTGCGGCGATGGTCGACCCGAAGGATCCGTTCGCCCGCGCGCCTGACTCGACCTTGGTCGTGCCCATGAACAGGTTGCCGCTGGCGATCTGGGCCGTCGGGCCGGTGGTGCCCATCGCCGGGACGGCCGCGACGCCCAGCAGGGCCAGAGCCCCCGCCACGATGAGGTGACCGGCTCTCGACGAGCCCGGGAACTGGGGGTGTCTCACGTCGTTGCTCCTTGGGAAGCCGCAAGAGGGTGCATGGGCGGATACCTTCGGCAGCGGGGGCGGGATCGTGAGGCTCGCGGCGCAGGCGCGGGCGGCGGTCTAGGATCGTCGCGTGAACGCCGCGGGCTCCGCCGGGGCAGGTCCGGCCCACATCGACCACCTCACGCACGACGACCTGCTGCTGCTCGCGCGCCTGTCCCAGCCCGGGGTGACGGACGCGCAGGCCCAGGCCGGCGCCGCCCGGCTGCGCGCGGATCCGGCTCTCTTGGAGACGGCCCTCGCCTCGCCGGAGGCCGCCACCCTGCTGCTCGACCCGCCGGCCGACGACCCCGAGGCCGAGCGGCTGCTGCGCGCGTCGCCGTTCCTGGCCTTCGCCGTGGCCGTCGAGAGCATCGCGGTCGAGCTGAAGGACGCGACGCACGTGCGCGAGTGGGTGGGCCCCAAGATGCGCGTGCCCGTGCTGGGCGGCGACGACCTGCGCGAGCTGCTCGCCGATCGCTCGCGCCGCGTGTTCCTGGCGGCCCTGCTGGCGTCCTACACGCGCGTGTCGAGCGGGACGGTCTGGCGGGAGACCTCGCGCGGCTGGCGCAAGCAGCGCTTCAGCGAGCTCGACCCCATGCGCATGGCCTCACTGCTCGACTCGGTGCCCGAGGCCCGCCGCCCGGCCGTCCACCGGCGGCTCGGCGACCTGTGCCTGTTCCTGGGGGGCGTTTTCCCCGACCACACCTCCGCGCGCGCGTTCCGTCCCATCGACCTGCACCGCCTGGGGCGGGCGGCGGCCATGGGCGGCGCCGAGGAGCTCGGCGAGGAGTTGGAGACGCGCGGGGCGGTGGGCCTGCTCGATCACCTGGGCGCCCGCTGGTACCTGCTCGCGGCCAGCGGGGACGCCCCAGGTGGCAGCCTGCTGGAGGCGATCGCCTCGCGCTTCGTGGAGTCGCGCCGGGCGCTCAACCTCCTCGCCGACCGTCACCTGTTCCCGGCGCGACCGGGGTGGTTCCCGCTTCTGCCCTGACCGGCTCGGGCCCCTCGATGTCGGGCCGGCAGTAGTGGCCGGCCACGTCGAACACGCGCCGGGCCGCGATGATCGCCCCCATGTCGCAGTCGGCGTAGAGGATCTCCTCGCGCCCCGCGACGGGCCCGGCCAGCGGGGTCCCCCACGGGTCCACGATCATGCTGTTGCCCACCAGCAGCTCGTCCGGGCAGGCGGCGAGCTCGTCGGGGAACGGGAAGTCGTCGGGGAAGTGGTCGCGCCGCAGGTACTGCACCGGCGAGAGCACGAACGCGCCCGCCTCGAAGGCGAAGGCCCGCATCGCGGCGATCCAGACCTCGCGGTCGTCGGCCGTCGGGGCGAGGTAGAAGTCGACGCCCGCGCGGTGCAGCCGCTGGCGGGCGGCGGGCATGAAGTTCTCCCAGCAGAGCAGGCCGCCGAGGCGCCCGATGTCGGTGACGAGCGGCTCCAGGTCGTCGCCGGCGCCCTGGCCCCAGAAGACGCGCTCGTGGAGCGTGGGGAGGAGCTTGCGGTGCCGGTGGGCGAGGGTGCCGTCGGGGGCGAGCCAGACCAGCGTGTTCCAGAGCGTTCCCGGCCGCGCTGGAGTCGCGCTCGTTGACCCCGATGGCGACCCAGGCCCGCGCCCGGCGGGCGGCGGCTCCGAGTCGCTCGGTGAGCGGGCCCGGGCACGTCCACCGCGTTGGCCCACATGCGGCGGTGGAGCTCGGCCGCGCTGCTGGTGAACTGCGCGCTCGCGTGGGCCCAGCGCGAGCTGGGGTAGAGCGACACGAACACCTCGGGCAGGGCGATCAGCCGGGCCCCTCCGGCCCCGGCCTCGCCGATGAGGTCGCATGCCTTGTCGACGCTCGCGCGAGGCGTCCAGGATCACGGGCGCCGCCTGCACCACGGCCACGCGCACCGTCGCCCTCATGGCCGCCGCTCCCGGATCTCGTCCAGCACCTCGTCGGTGTGCTCGCCCAGGCGTGGGGCGGGGCGTCCGCTGCCGGCCGGTGTGCGCGAGAGGCGCAGCGGCGGGCCCGTGACGAGCTCCGTGCCGAGGGTGGGGTCGTCGATCTCCACCAGCAGGCCCAGCTCGCGCGCCTGCGGGTGGTCGAGCAGGGACAGCGGCCGCTCGCTCACCACGCCGTGGGGCAGGCCGGCCTCGCCCAGGACGCCAAGCCAGTGGGCGGTCGGGCGGGTCGCCAGCCGGTCGCCGATCTCCTGGGCCAGCGCCTCGGAGTTCCGCGCCCGCTCCGGCAGCTCGGCGAAGCGCGGGTCCTCGAGGAGGTGCTCGAGGTCCAGGGCGCGCAGCAGCGGCTCGTGCATCGGCGGGGCGAAGCAGGCCAGCGCGATGCCGCCGTCGGCGGTCGCGTAGGGGCGGTAGAGCGCCCCGACGAAGCGGTTGAAGAGGGGCTCGCCCGAGTCCTCGCGGATGAACCGGTGCACCGCCAGGGCGGCCGACGCCTCCAGCAGCGAGGTCTCCACGGCCTGGCCGCGCCCGCTGCGCTCGCGCTCGAGCAGCGCCGCCAGCACGCCGGCCACCATGATCCAGGGCACCACGGTGTCGTGGATCGGCACCGGCAGCGGGCGACCGGCGTTGGCGGCCACGAGGCCGGCCTCGGCCTGCAGGGCCACGTCGGTGCCCTTGCGGCCCGAGGGACCGAAGGCCGACAGGGAGCAGTAGACGAGGCGGGGGTTGAGGGCCTCCATCTCCGCGAAGCCGATGCCCAGGCGCTCGGCGACCCCGGGCGCGAAGCTGTGCACCAACACGTCGGCGTCCCGGATCAGCGCCCGGATCGCCTCCTGGCCGTCCGGGGTCTTCAGGTCCAGCACGATGCCGCGCTTGTCGCGGTTGACCGCGTGGAAGAGCCGGCTCTCGCCGCGCACATCGTCCACGTGGCGCCACTGGTCGCCCGCCGGAGGCTCGACCTTGACGACGTCCGCCCCGAGCTGGGCGAGCGCCATCGTGGCGAGGGGGCCGCCCAGCTGGTGGGTGAGGTCGACCACGCGCACGCCCTCGAGCGCGCCAGGGCTCATCGCGCGGCTCCCGCGTAGGCGGCCGCGAGCTCGGGCGTTCCCTGGCGCGGGCCCGAGCAGTAGACGCGCAGCTCGGCGATGCCGTCCGGGCCGAGCTCGATGACGTGGGCCTGCCGCACCACCCAGGGCGCGTCCTCGAACGTGCTCGTGCGCTCGAACTCCGCGACGGCGCGGTCGCCCTCCTGGATGAGGCTGAGGAAGGAGAACGCGGGCTCCTCCTCCCAGCTCGCGTACCACTGGGCGAGCTTCTCGGTGGCGGCGTCGGCGCCCTCCAGAAGGTAGAAGACGTCGGGAGCCATCCCCACCATGCGCACGTCGGGCGCGAGGGCGTCGCGGATGCCCTCGGCGTCCTTGCGGTCGATCGCCTCGAGGTAGCGGGAGACGGTGGCGTTCATCGGTTCTGCTCCTTGGTCGGTGATACCGGTCGAGGGCCACCTTCGCGAAGCCCCGTCATGCCACCGTCAAACGCTCGTCAATCGTGCCGGCGCGCCGTTGTGCCGCCTCGGAACCGGAGCCTAGGTTCGCCCCGACGGCCACTCCACGCAACCCCTCGAAACGAGGAGGAACCCATGTCCGCAGCCGAGCGCAAGACGTTCGACCACCCCGACGAGACCCGCAGCTTCCAGAAGGGCAGCCTCGATCTCGTCGACGTCGCCGGCGCCCAGATCGGGCGCCTGGTGCTGGAGCCGGGCTGGCGCTGGTCCGATCACGTCAAGCCCCTCGCCGGCACCGAGTGGTGCGAGGCGCCCCACTTCCAGTACCACGTCTCCGGCACGCTCAGGATCCAGATGGCCGACGGCACCGAGCTGGACGCCGTGGCCGGCGACGTGACCGCCCTGCCCTCCGGCCACGACGCCTGGGTGGTGGGCGACGAGCCCGCGGTGATCGTCGACTGGTGGGGCGCCACCGACTACGCCACGTGAGGAGCCGGAGCGGATGCCGGCCTCTCTCGCTGGGCCGGCGTCGGCTCCGTCATAGACTGAGCCCATGCTGAGCGCGCGGCTCTTCGGAGAGTTCCGCGTCGAGATGGACGGGCAGGCCATGCCGTCCACGTCGGGCCTGCGGCCGCGCTCCCTGCTCGCCTACCTGCTGCTGCACCCCGGGCCGCACCCGCGCGCGCGCCTGGCGGGCCGTTTCTGGCCCGACGTGCTCGACACCAGCGCCCGGGCGTCGCTGCGCAGCGCCCTCTGGGCCGTGCGGGAGGGGCTCGACCGGGTCGGGGCCGGGGCCTACCTGGCGGCCGGGCGGACGCACGTCGGGATCTCCGGCGAGCTGCCGCGGAGCGTCGACGCCGAGGAGTTCGACCGGCTGACGGCGCTCGGCGACGCGGCGTCGCTCGAGGCGGCCGTGGCTCTCGCCCGTGGGCCGCTGCTGGCCGACCTCGCCGACGAGTGGGCGCTCGAGGCGCAGGACGCCCACCGCGACCGGCTCGTCGCCGCGCTGGAGCGCCTCGCCGCCCTCACGGAGGAGGCCGGAGACCTTCCGGCCGCGGTCCGGTGGACGCGCGCGGCGCTCGAGCAGGACCGCCTGCGTGAGGTCACCCACCGCGATCTCATGCGCCGCCTCGACGCCTCCGGTGAGCGCGCGCAGGCCCTGGCCGCCTACCGCCGCCTTCGGGCGGTGCTCGCGGCCGAGATGGGCATCGTCCCCTCGCGCGAGAGCCGCGAGCTCGCGGCCTCGCTGCGCGCCGACGGCACGGCCCCGCCGCGGGACCCGCCGCGTCCGCAGCGCCCCGCCGCCCACCGCGCCGCGCCCCTCGTCGGCCGGGCGCGCGAGAGCGCGGCGCTCGGGGCGGCCTGGGAGCGTGCCGCCGCGGGGCAGGGCGGGGTGGCGGTCATCGCCGGGCCCGCCGGGATCGGCAAGTCGCGGCTGGTCGCGGAGCTGGCGCGCCGGCCGTGGGCCGGCGGCCGGCGATCGGCCCTCGGAGGGGCCCTCGAGCTGGAGGGTGCGCCCCCGCTCGCCCCGTGGTCCGAGGCCGTGCGGGAGCTCGTGCGCGAGACCTCCCCGCCGCCCGAGGCGTCCTGGGCCGCGGACCTCGCGCGCCTCTGCCCGGCCGTGGAGCCGTTGTGGGGCCGCGCCCCGCGAGAGCCCTCGGCGGTGCCCGAGCTCGAGCGCGTGCGGCTCTTCGAGGCCGTCGTCGAGCTGGTCGCCTGGTGCGCGCGCGACGCACCCGTGCTCCTGGCGCTCGAGGACCTTCACCGCGCCGATCCGGCCAGCGCCGCCCTGCTCGCCCACCTGGGCCGGCGGCTCGGCGGGCTGCCGGCGCTGGTGGTCGTGACCCGGCGCCCGGTGCCGGCCAACCTCGACCTCGACCTGGCCCTCGACGCGGTGCGATCGCGGGGGCTGCTGCGCCTGGAGCTCTCCCTCGAGGGCCTGTCCGAGGCCGAGACCGAGGCGCTCGTGGACGCGACGGCTCCCGGGCTCGCACCCGAGACGGCGCGGCGCGTGGTGGCGGGGGCCCAGGGGAGCCCCTTCCTGGCGCGCGAGGGGGCGCGCGCGGCCGCCGCCGGCCGCGAGCCCGCCGAGGGGGTGCGCGGGGCGATCCGGGGGCCCCTGGGCCGCCTGACGCCGGCCGCCCGCTCCCTGGTCGACCTCGTCGCGGCCGCCGGCCGGCCGGTCGAGCTCGCCGAGGCCGCGGCGCTCGTCGGCGCCGAGGAGCTGCCGGAGGCGCTCGATGCCACCCTGGCCGCCGGCCTGCTGGCCGAGGACGACGACCGCCGCGTGCGCTTCGGGCACGAGCTGATCCGCGAGGCCTGCTACGCGGAGCTGACGCCGGCCCATCGCGCGCAGGCCCACCACCGCCTCGGCGAGGTCCTCGGCCGGCGGTCCGGCCGCCGCGCCGCCGAGGTGGCGCGTCACCACCGCCTGGCGGGCGAGCCTCAGGCGGCCGGGCGCTACCTGGCGGCCGCGGCCCAGGACGCCCGGGTGCTGGGGGCGCTCGATGAGGCGGCCGCCTACCTGGCCGAGGCCGTGTCGCTGGCCGGCGACGACCCGCGCGAGACCGGCGACCTCTGGCTGGCGCTCGCCGAGGTCCACTCCTGGCGCGCCGACCGCCCCGCGATGGACGGGGCCTTCGGCGAGGCCGAGCGGCTGCTCGGCGGGGCCAGCGACGCCGGCCGCCTGGCCCTGGCGCACGCGTTCCGCGGTCGCTGGCTGCACACCACGCTCTGCTATCCGGCCGACGCCCTCTCGGCCAGCCGCCGCGCGCTCGAGCTGATCGACCTCGCCGGCGTCGTCGCCCCCGAGGCGCGGCTCCTGGCGCTCTCGAGCGCCGCCTGGTCGGAGTCGGTCGCGGGCGATCCCGCCGAGGTGCCGAGGCTGATCGAGGCCATGCGGTGCATCCCCGAGGCCATGGGGGACCGGGCGCTCGAGGCCGAGCTGGAGCACGCGCGCGGCACGGCGCTCCTGCGCGCCGGCGACCTCGCCGGGGCGGCCCGCGTGTGCGAGCGCGCCGCCGACCTCGCGCGGCTGGCGGGGCGCCCCGACGTCGCCGCGCTCGGCCTGCTCACCGGGGCAGCGGCCTCCGCGTGCGCGGGGGACGTGGAGCACGTGATCGTGCTCTGCGACCGGCTCGCGACCTTCCCGTGGCCGGGGCGCGCTCTCGAGTCCCAACTGCGCGCGGCCCGGGCCCACGCCCTCTCGCGCCTCGGCCGCCACGACGAGGCCGTCGCCGCCGCGACGGCGAACGTGGAGCGGACCGCCGGCGGCGATCCCCGGGACGAGGGTCTGGCCCTGCTCGACCTGGGGGAGATCCTGCTGGCGGCCGGCTCGCCCGACCGGGCCGCCGTGCGCCTGCGGGCGGCGCTGGAGGTGGGAGGGGACGGGCTCCCCCGCGCCCTCGCCCGGCTGCTGCTGGCCGAGGCCCTGGTCGGCGCCGCCGACCTCGCCGCGGCGGACGACGAGCTGGCGCGGGTCCCCTTCGAGCCCGTGGGGCCCGCCGACATGCCCGAGGCGCTGGTGCCCCGCATCAGCCGGGTCCAGGGGCTGATCGCCGCGGCGCGGGGCGAGCCCGAGGCGGCCGCTCGCCACCTGGACGAGGCCGAGCGCGGCTGGCGGCGGATGGCCGGTCCGCCGGCGTCCGGCGAGGCCTACGCGGCGATCCTCGTCGACCTCGGCCGGCCGCCGGTGGCCGGCCTCGTCGAGCCCGAGCGCGAGCTCGAGCGCCTGGCGGCCGACCGGATGGGGCTGGCGATGGTGACCACCGAAGGAGCGTGAGATGCCCGACTTCCAGCGGCATGCGATCTGCCATGCGCCGGCGGTGGAGGTCTTCAAGATCCTCCACGATCCGGCGCGCTTCCCCGACTGGTGGGAGGGCACCGACCGGGTCGAGGGCGAGGGGGAGGAGGTGACCCGCTACACGAGCGAGTGGCCCGACTTCGCGTACCCCACCGCGGTGACGCGCTCCGGCGACGGCGCGGTCACGATCTCGTGCCTGAAGTTCGACGTGATCCAGGAGTGGCGGCTCGAGCCGCATCCCGACGGCTGCGCGGTGAGCGTGCGGGTGGAGCTGCCCGTGCGCGACGCCGAGCGCATCGACGAGCAGCGCGCCGAGATCGGCGCCTCGCTGGCCCGGCTCGTGGCGCTGGCGGAGCGGGAGGTCGCCGCGGGCGCCTGACCATCGGGCGCCGCGCGCTCAGTCGTCGCCGAGGGCCTTGTTCAGGTCCCAGGCGGCCGAGATCAGCCCGAGGTGGGTGAACGCCTGGGGGTAGTTGCCCAGCGCGTCGCCGGTGTCGCTCACCTGCTCGGCGAACAGCCCCAGGCCGCTCGCGTAGGTGAGCATCTTCTCGAACACCAGGCGCGCGTCGTCGAGGCGTCCGGCCCGCGTCAGGCACTCCACCAGCCAGAACGAGCAGAGCGAGAAGGACCCCTCCGCCTCGCCGCCCAGTCCGTCGTCCGAGGCGGTCTTCGGGTCGTAGCGGTACACGAGGCTGTCGGACACGAGCTCGGCCTGGATCGCGTCGAGGGTGGAGAGCATGCGCGGGTCCCGGGGGCCGATGAACTTGACCAGCGGCATCAGCAGGTTGCTGGCGTCGAGCACGTCGCCGCCGTAGTACTGCACGAACGACCGGCGCTCCGGGCTCCACCCGCGCGCCATGATCTCCTCGTAGATCGGCGTCGCGGCAGGTGCGCCACTTGAACGTGTCGCCCGGTAGGCCCCGCTGGGCCTGCATGCGCATCGCCCGCTCGAACGCCACCCAGCACATGAGGCGGGAGTAGACGAAGTCGCGCCGGCCGCCGCGGACCTCCCAGATGCCCTCGTCGGGCCGCTGCCAGTTGTCGGCCAGCCAGTCGAGCACGCCGCCGCAGGTTGCGCCACAGCTCCCAGCTGATCGGCTGGATCTTGTTGCTGAGGTAGACCGCGTCCATCAGCTCGCCGTAGACGTCGAGCTGGAGCTGCTCGTGGGCGCCGTTGCCGATCCGCACCGGCCGCGACCCCCGGTACCCCTCCAGGTGACCCAGCTCGTGCTCGGTGAGGTCGGCCTTCGCCGTCGACCCCGTAGACGATCTGCAGCTGGGGGTCGTCCGGGTCGGTCTCGATGAGCCGCGCTCCTCCAGCCAGTCGGCGAACTGGATCGCCTCGTCGTCGAACCCCAGACGCTGGAAGGCGAAGGCGGTGAAGGCGGAGTCGCGCAGCCAGGCGTAGCGGTAGTCCCAGTTGCGGGCGCCGCCGATCGTCTCGGGCAGGCTGCAGGTGGGTGACGCGACCATGGCGCCGGTGGGCTGGTAGGTGCAGAGCTTCAGCGTGATGGCCGATCGCTGGACCATCTCGCGCCAGCGCCCCCGGTAGTGGGTGGCCCGCGAGCCAGTCGCGCCAGAACGTCGCGGGTCTCGTCGATCGCGCGCGCGATCGACTCGTCCGTCCAGCGTGCGCCGCCGTCGCGTGGGCTGCCACACGAACCAGGCGCTCTCGCCCGCGCGCAGCCGGAAGCGGCTCTCGGCGGCCGGTCCCTCGGTCCGCATGCGGCACGCTCGCGCGGAGCTCGGCGGGCGTCCCCCGGTCCGGCGTGAAGTGCGCCACCGCGGTCGCCGGAGAGGTCCACGCGGTGGCCGGCGCGGCCGTAGTCGAAGGCGGGGCGGCACGACATGCGGAACTCGACCTCGCCGCGCACCACGTCCACCCGGCGAACGAGCGCGCAGGGCTCGATCTCGAGCGGCATGGTGTCGGTCAGCTCACCGACCCCGTCGGTGGCTGTAGAAGCGCGTGACGCAGCACCGCGGTGTCGGGCAGGTACATCTGCTTGCTCGGGACCGGGGCGGTGGGGGCGATCCGGAACGCTCCACCCTTGTCGGCGTCGAGGATGGCGCCGAAGGTGCTGGGCGCGTCGAACCGCCGCGGGCAGAACCAGTCGATCGATCCGTCCACCCCCACCAGCGCGGCCGTGCGCAGGTCGCCGATCAGGCCGTAGCTCTCGATCGGCCGGTAGCGCGGCTCGTAGGGGCCGCCCCAGCCCGCCCTCGACGACGACCACGGCCCCGCGCCGGGGGGAGCGGTCGTGATCGGGTTCCGGGAGGGCACGCGGGAACTGTACCGGCGGCGCTCCGCCGCGGGACGCTCGGTACGCTCGCCGCGTGACCCGCGGAGCGAGGCCCTGACCGAGACCGCCTTCGGGGCCCTCGTCATCATCCTGGCGGGGGCCCTGGCCCGCCATTTCCGCGTGCTCTCCCGCGAGGACGGCCCCGCGCTGGTGCGCATCGTCATCTACGTGGCCCTGCCGCCCCTGATCTTCCTGATCATCGTCCGGGCCGATCTGCACGGCTCGCTGCTCCTGATCCCGATCGCGGCCTTCGCGGTGCACGTCGTCCTGCTGGGCATCGGGTGGGCGTCGACGCGGGTGTGGGGGATGGAGCCCACGCGCGCCGGCGCCCTCATCCTGGCCGTCGCCGTGGGCAACACCGGCTTCTTCGGGCTTCCGCTGATCGCGGCCTCGGGGGCCGGCTTCTCGCTGCCGGCCGCGGTCCTCTACGACGTCGGGACCGGGCTCATCACGTGGACGTCGACCGTGGCGGTCGCGAGCTCCTACGGGCGCGCCCCGGGGGCTGCTCACCCCTCGGTGCGCCAGCTCGGCCGATCGCTGCTGCTGCCGCCCAACTGGGCCCTCGCGGCCGGGGTGGCGGTGAACCTCGCCGGGGGGGACGACCTGCCCCGGCTCATCGAGCGCCCCCTGGAACTGCTGGCGGCGGCGGTCCTGCCGCTCACCATGCTCTACACCGGCCTGATGATCGAGTTGCGCGGCCTGCCGCGGCTGTGGGGCGAGGTGAGCTATGCCGCGGTCATGAGGCTGGGCGTGGCGGGCGTGATCGGCCTCGCCGTGGCCATGGCCTTCCAGTTCGAGGGGGACGTGCTGCACACGGTCGTCATCATGGCGGCCATGCCAAGCGCGATGATGTCGCTCGTGATCGGTGCTCGATCGGGCCTGCGGGCCGACGTCCTGGCGGCGGCCGTGGTGGTGACCACGGTGCTCGCCACCCTGACCCTGCCCCTGTGGCGGGCGGCCCTCCTGTGAGCTTCGGCGCCCGGGTGGCCGCCGCCGTGGACGCCCGCTCGAGCCAGGTGGTGCTGGGGCTGGACCCCGACCCCGCCCGCGTTCCCGGCGGCGCGGACGGTGCTCGCGCCTTCTGCCGGCGCGCCATCGGCGCGGCCGGGCCGGCCTGCGTGGCGGCGAAGCTCCAGCTCGCCTCGTTCGAGCGCTTCGGCGCCGCGGGCTGGGAGGCCTTCGAGCGGGTCGCGACGGCCGCCGCCGACGCCGGCCTGCTGGTGATCGCCGACGCCAAGCGCGGGGATTTCGACGTCACCAACCGGGCCTACGCCGAGGCGTTCCTGCGACCCCCGATCGACGCGCTCACGATCAACCCGCTGCTGGGCGGCGACGCGATGCAGCCCTTCCTGGACGCCGCCGCCTCGGGCGGCCGGGGCCTCTTCGCCCTGGTGCGCACGTCCAATCCCGGCGCCGCCGACCTCCAGGACCTTCCGCTCGCGACGGGGGGCCTGTGGCATGAGGAGGTGGCGCGCCGGGTGGCGGAATGGGGTGCTCCCTCGGTGGACGAGTCCGGCCTCTCCTGCCTCGGCGCCGTCGTGGGCGCGACCGTCCCCCCGGAGCGGATGACGGCTCTCCGCGAGCTGATGCCCCAGCAGATCCTGCTGGTTCCCGGCGTGGGCGCCCAGGGCGGGCGACCCCGAGCGGCTCGCGCCGGCGTTCGGCGGGGGCCGCGCGGGCGCGCTGGTGTCGGCCAGCCGCTCGATCATCTTCGCCGAGAGCCCGCGGCGGGCGGCCGAGTCGCTTCGCGAGACGCTCTGGGCAGCCTCCGGGGGATGGTGATTCCCGCCCCCTGGGGCATAGGATTCCGGCGGGCGGTCGCCCCCCGGCGCCCGCCGACGGAAGGCGACAAAGGGGACACGCATGCCTGCCGAGTATCACTGCGCGACCTGCAACGAGACGTTCTCCGAGGAAACCGCGGAGGCTGTGATCAAGCGGGCGGCAGCCCACGATCACGATCACCACGGGGGACCGGCGAACATCACCCCGGAGATCGAGGCCGCCCTCCGGAGCCGGGTGACCATGACCTGAGCTGGTGGGGACGGGTCGGCCCCGGCTGGCCCGTCCCTCACCGGTGGCGCCGCGAGGGGGGTCCTGCCACCCATCCGGTGGTCCGCCTCACGGTACTCGCCGCCATCGCCCTCGTGCTCGGCGCGGCGCCCCTGCGGGGGGCCGCCCCGCCGCCGGTCGATGCGGCGGCCTACATCGTGGTGGACCAGGGAACGGGTGAGACGCTTGCGCGGAAGGCGGCCGATCGGGAGCTCCCGATGGCCAGCACCACCAAGATCATGACGGCCCTGATCGTGCTGGAGCGGGCCAATCTGGACGACGAGCTGAGGGTGCCGGCGTCGGCCGCGATCGACGGATCCAGCGGGCGCCTCGAGACCGGCGAGCGCCTGAGCGTGCGGGAGCTGCTCACCGCGCTCCTGGTGGCGAGCGGGAACGACGCCGCCGTCACGCTCGCCGAGGGGGTCGCGGGCTCGCAGCAGGCCTTCGTGGCCGACATGAACGCCCGCGCCCGGGAGCTGGGCCTGACCCACACCCGGTTCGCCAACCCGCACGGGCTGGACGCCCCCGGGCACCACTCCAGCGCGCGCGACCTGGTGAGGCTGGCGAGCGTCGCGATGCGCGACCCGTTCTTCCGCCGCACGGTGGCGAGGCGGCGGGCGAGCATCCCGGGAAGGGGGGGAGCCGGGCTGCGTCAGTACGAGTCGGAGAACGAGCTCCTGGACGTCGACTCCGACGTGGACGGGGTGAAGACGGGCATGACCGACGACGCCGGCTTCGCCCTGGTGGCGCACGCGCGCCGGCCCGCGCTCGGCGTGCAGCTCTACGTCGCCCTGATCGGCGCTCCCAGCTCGGCGGCGCGCGCCCGGGGCGGGCGCCGCCTGCTCGACTGGGGCTTCTCCCAGTACGCCCGCGCCACGGTCGTGCCCGCGGGGCCGACGCTGGGGCGCGTGCCGGTGCAGGGCCGTCCCGGGACGTCGGTCCCCTACCGGGCGTCGTCCGCCGTCATCGCCCCGCTGCTGCTCACCGCCCCCCTCAGCCAGCGCGTGGTGGTGCCCGCGCGGGTGCGCGCCCCGGTCATGGCCGGCCAGCCGCTGGGCCAGGTGAGCGTGCTCCAGAACGGGCACGTGATCGGGCGGAGCCCCCTGGTCGCCGCCGAGGGCGCCGCGACGCCGAGCATCTGGGACCGGTTCCGCGCCGGCGTGGAGGCGCTCGCCCCGTGATCGTCACGGTCACCCTCAACGCCGCCCTCGACCGCACGGTGCGCGTGCCCAACTTCCAGCTCGGGGCGAACCACCGCGCCGACGCGTCGCTGCGGCTGCCGGGCGGCAAGGGCGTGAACGTGGCGCGCGCCCTCAAGCAGCTCGGGCAGCCGGTCATCGCCACCGGCCTGGCCGGTGGGCGCACGGGCACCTACATCATCGAGGAGCTGACCTCCGAGGGGATCCTCAACGACTTCGTCCGGATCAAGGACGAGTCGCGCACCTCGACCGCCGTCATCGATCCCAACACCGGCCAGCAGACCGAGATCAACGAGTACGGGCCCAACGTGGAGGCGGCCGAGCTCGAGGTGCTGATCGGCAAGATCCGCTACCTGTCGAAGGGCGCCGACGTGTTCGTCATCGCAGGGTCCCTGCCGCGCGGCGTGCCCGTGGACTTCTACGCGACCCTCATGAAGGAGCTGCGCGGGGCGCGGATGGTGACCGCGGTGGACGCGACGGGTCCGGCGCTGCGGGCCGCCCTCGCGGCGGAGCCGGGCGTCGTGAGCCCCAACGTCCGCGAGGCCGAGGAGATCGTGGGGCACGAGTTCGGCGACGAGGAGGACATGGCCGCGGCCGTCGAGACGCTCGCGCAGATGGGCGCCGAGACCGCGCTCATCCACCACGAGGACGGATGCGTGGCCCGCGTGCGCACCGAGTCGGCGAAGCGGGGCGCCACCTACCGCGCGGTGCTCCCGGCGCGCTCGGACGTGGTGTCGACGGTCGGGTCCGGCGACGCCTTCCTCGCGGGATATCTGTCGGCGCGCTACGGCCACAGCACGCCGGAGGCCTCCCTGGCCCTGGCGGTGGCCTGCGGCGCGGCCAGCACCCAGCGGGTCGGCGCCGGGGTGCTCGACCCCGCCGACGTCGAGGCCCTCCGGCGGCGGGTCGAGGTCGAGCGAGATCGGCTGACCACGGCGCTGGTCAAGGGCGTGACGGCCGAGGCCCCGCGACGCTTCCAGGCCGGCGCTCGTGCAGACCGCGTCGAATCCTTCCGGCGGGCCTGCCGCGACCTCCGGATCACGCGCGAGCACGGGCGACGCGCTCGGGACCGTCACGGGGGGCTGAGTGGAGATCGAGATCGGGCGGGGGAAGAAGGGACGGCGGGCCTACGGGCTCGACGAGATCGCGATCGTGCCGAGCCGCCGCACGCGTGATCCGGAGGACGTGGACCTCACCTGGCGGCTGGACGGGCACAGCTTCGAGCTGCCGCTCCTGGCCTCGGCGATGGACGGCGTCGTGGACACGCGCACCGCGGGCATCATCGGCAAGCTGGGCGGCCTGGGGTGCTCAACCTGGAGGGCATCCAGACCCGCTACGAGGAGGCGGACGCCGAGCTGGAGCGCATCGCGGCGATGCCCGCGGAGCAGGCCACGCGCGGTCTCCAGGAGGTCTACCGCGAGCCGGTCAAGCCCGAGCTGATCGCCCACCGGATCAAGGAGATCAAGGACCAGGGCGTGGTCGCCGCCGGGTCGCTCACGCCGCAGCGCGTGACCGACTACGTGGACGTCGCGCTCGAGGCGGGCCTCGACATCCTGGTCATCCAGGGCACCGTCGTCTCCGCCGAGCACGTCTCCTCGGTGGCCGAGCCGCTCAACCTGAAGCGGTTCATCGCCGAGCTGCCCGTGCCGGTCATCGTGGGCGGCTGCGCCTCGTACCACACCGCCCTCCACCTGATGCGCACCGGCGCCGTGGGGGTGCTCGTGGGCGTCGGGCCCGGGCGCGGCGTGCACCACGCGGCAGGTCATCGGCGTGGGCGTGCCCCAGGCGACGGCGATCGCCGACGCCGGGGGCGCCCGCATGCAGCACCTGATGGAGACCGGCCAGTACGTCAACGTCATCGCCGACGGCGGCATGGCCTATGCCGGCGACCTGGCCAAGGCGATCGCCTGCGGCGCCGACGCCTGCATGATCGGCTCGCCGTTCGCGAAGGCCGCCGAGGCTCCGGGCCGCGGCTATCACTGGGGGATGGCCACCTTCCACCCCCAGCTGCCGCGCGGCACCCGCGTCAAGACCCAGACGATCGGCACCCTCGAGGAGATCCTGCACCGGGCCCGCCCACGAGAACGACGGCACGCTCAACCTGGTCGGCGGCCTGCGCAGCGCGATGGCCACCTGCGGCTACGACTCGATCCAGAGCTTCCAGAAGTGCGAGGTCATGGTGGCGCCGGCCCTGAAGTCCGAGGGCAAGAAGCTCCAGCAGACCCAGGCGGTGGGGATGGGGTAGGGGAGGGGCTCGGCGGGTTTACCCGCCGGACCTCCTCGTCATAGGCTCGCCCGGATGTCTGGGCGAGTCCCTCCACGCGTGGCCTGGGCCGCGCTCGCGCTGGCGCTGCTCGGCGCTCTCGCCCTTCCGGCGACCGCGGCCCGCGACGACCTCGACCTGATCTCCCGGGCGGCGGGGCCGACCGGGGCCGGGGCGGACGGCGACTCGTTCCTGCCGAGCCTCTCGGGGGACGGCCGCTTCGTGGCCTTCAGCTCAGAGGGCGACAACCTGGTGCCCGAGGACGACAAGGCCGTCCGCGACGTCTTCCTGCGCGACACCCTCACCGGGTCGGTGACGCTCGTCAGCCGCGCCGACGGACCCGCCGGCGCACCCACCACCGGCGACTCCAACGACGGCTCGGTCTCCCGCGACGGGCGGTTCGTGGCCTTCTCCACGGTCGGCGCCCTCGCCGTCGAGGACACGAACGGGGACGAGGACATCTACCTCCGGGATACGGTCGCGGGCACGACGGCGCTGGTGAGCCGCGAGTTCGGCGCCGGGCCGGTCGGGAACCTCGCCTCCTTCTTCCCGTCGATCTCGGCCGACGGCCGGCGCGTCGTGTTCGCGTCGCTCGCGACGAATTTCGCGGGCGACGATGGGGACGCCACGGTGGACGTCTTCGTCCGGGACACGGTCACCGGCAACACCGACCTGGTGAGCCGGGCCGGCACCCCGCTCGGCCCGGCCGGGGACGCCGACTCCTTCGCTCCGGCCGGCATCACGGCCGACGGCCGCTACGTCTCGTTCGAGTCCGAGGCCGACAACCTCTCCACCGAGGACGACAAGGCCGTGCGCGACATCTTCGTGCGCGACACGCTCGACGACACCACGACCCTGGTGAGCCGTGCGACGGGGGTCACCGGTGTCGTGGGGGACGGCCTCTCCCGCGACGCCTCGCTCTCGGCCGATGGCCGCTACGTGGCCTTCGAGTCGGCTGCCGACAACCTCTCCACCGAGGATGACAAGGCCGTCAGCGACATCTTCGTGCGCGACCTGATCGCCGGCACCACGACGCTGGTGAGCCGGGCGACCGGTGCCGCCGGCGCTCCGGGCAACGGGCTCTCGGAGATACCCTTCCTCTCGCCCGACGGCCGCTACGTCGTCTTCGAGTCCGACGCCGACAACCTCTCGACCGAGGACAACGACGCGGCCCGCAACGTCTTCGTGCGGGACCTGCAGCTGGGTACGACGACGCTGGTGAGCCGTGGCGCCGGCCCCGACGGCCCCGCCGGCGACGGGTCCTCCGAGGGCGGCCCGATGTCGGCCGACAACCGCTACGTCGCGTTCAGCTCCGCCGCCGACAACCTCTCGGGTGACGACGTGAACGCGGTCGAGAACGTCTTCCGCCGCGACCTGAGCGCCCTCCCGGCGGCAGCGGCCGGGCCGGTTCCGATCCGGGGCGGTGGATCGACGAGCGGCGCCACGGCGCGCTGCGCCGGGGTGCGCGCCACCATCGTCGGCACGGCCAAGCGCAACCGCATCCGCGGCACCGCCAAGCGCGACGTGATCGCCGCCCTGGGCGGAAACGACCTGGTGCGCGGCCTCGGCGGCAACGACCTGATCTGCCTGGGCGCCGGCAACGACCGCGGCATCGGCGGGGCCGGCGCCGACCGCATCCTGGGCCAGGTCGGCGCCGACCGCGTCGAGGGTGGCATCGGGCGCGATCTGCTGGAGGGCGGGGCCGGCCGTGACCTGCTCCTGGGCGGCGCCGGCCTCGACCGCCTGCTCGGCCTGGCGGGCCGCGACCGCGCCGTGGGAGGCGCGGGCAGCGACGTCTGCCGCGTGGAGTCGCGCAGCACCTGCTGATCGCCGCCGGGCGCACCCGTCGCCCTCCTGGTGAGCCGAACCGGCGGCTAAGGTCGGAGGTCGGCAATGTCGAGGCGACGGGTGAGAGCCGAGGGGTGGTGGGGGCGCGGGAGGTGGGCGATCGGGGTCGCCGCGGCGCTCTCCGCGCTCCTGGCGTTCTCCGCGCGGGGTGCCCGGGACGACCTCGACCTCGTCTCCCGGGCGACCGGAGGGGCGCCCGCGGACGGGCCCTCGACGGAGGCGGCGATCTCGTCGGACGGTCGCTTCGTCGCGTTCTCCTCGGACGCGGACAACCTGTCGGCCGAGGACGCCGACGGGATTCGCGACGTGTACGTGCGCGATCTCGCGACCGGGGTGACGACGCTCGTGAGCCGCGCCGGCGGACCTGACGGGGAGGGCGGGAGCGGCGGCTCGTCGCGGCCCTCGATCTCGGCCGACGGGCGCCTGGTGGCCTTCTCCTCGTTCGCGCCCAACCTCTCGTCCGAGGACGAGGACTCGTTCGAGGACGTCTTCGTGCGCGACCTGGCCCTCGGGACGACGACGCTGGTGAGCCGCGCGTCCGGGCAGACCGGCGCCGCCGGCGATCACGCGTCCTTCGGGGGGGTCATCTCCGCCGACGGACGCCGGGTTGCGTTCGTCTCGGCGGCGGTCAACCTCTCGGACGTTGACGACCCCGCCTCGCAGGACGTCTTCGTGCGCGACCTGGCGGCGGCCACCACCACCCTGGCGAGCCGCGGCGACGGCACCGGCGGCGCCCCGGCCGACGGCAACTCGCTCTCGCCGGCCCTCTCGGCCGACGGCCGCTACGTGGCGTTCTCCTCCCTCGCCTCGACCCTCTCGGACGAGGACGACGACTTCTTCCGCAACGTGTTCGTGCGCGACCTCGCCACGGGAACGACGACCCTGGCCAGCCGGGCGGCCGGAGCCTTCGGGGCGGGGGGTGACGGGGACTCCTTCGAGCCCTCCCTGTCGGGCGATGGGCGGTTCGTCGCCTTCTCCTCGGAGGCCGGCGACCTGTCGGCCGAGGACGATGACGCTTCCGAGGACGTGTACGTGCGCGACCTGGCGGTGAACGCGATCGTCCTGGTGAGCCGCGCCTCCGGGGCCGGGGGAGCGGCGGGCGACTCGGATTCCTTCTCGCCGTCCATCTCGGCGGACGGCTCACGGGTGGCCTTCTCCTCCGAGGCGCGGAACCTCTCCGTCGAGGACGGAGATCCGGTCACGGACGTCCTCGTGCGCGACGGGGCGACCGGGCTCACCACGCTCGCCAGCCGCGCGGCGGGCCCGGCGGGGGCGGCGGCGGACGCAAACGCGTTCGCCCCGAAGATCTCGGCCGACGGTCGCTACGTGGCGTTCCAGTCGGCGGCGGACGCCCTCTCGGGAGAGGATCTCGACGCCGTGACGAACGTCTTCCGCCGTGACGCGGAGCGGGTCGTGCCGCCGAGCTCCACGATCCTCGGCGGCTCGTCCGGCGCGGCCGGGGGCGCTCGCGTGCGGTGCCGGGGAGTCCGCGCGCGCACCGTCGGTACCGCGCATCGGGACGTCATCCGCGGCACGCCTCGGCGCGACGTGATCGCCGCGCTGGGGGGGAACGACCTCGTCGTCGGCCGCGGCGGGAACGACCTCATCTGCCTCGGCAGGGGGAACGACCGCGCCCTCGGCGGGGCCGGCGCCGACCGGATCCTGGGCGGCCCCGGCGGCGACCGGGTTGACGGGGACGGCGGCCCCGACCGCCTCGAGGGAGGGCCCGGCCGCGACCGGCTCATCGGCGGCGCCGGGCGCGACCGCCTGCTGGGCATGGCCGGCCGCGACACCGGACGGGGCGGCCCCGGCGCGGACGGCTGCCGGCTCGAGGCGGCGCGCGCCTGCTAGCCCCTGATGACCATCCGCGTGATGAGCCCGCCGGCGAGCTCGAACGCGAACGATCCCCCTCCGTTGTAGCCGTCGCCGCTGACCGCGACGCCCACGGTCACGGTGCCGCCCGACCGCTCGACGCCGGTCACCTCGATGCGGCTCTGCGCGCCGATGTTCTCGTTGTCGTTCCACCGCGCGATCTCGTCCCTCCCGGTGAAGGTGCGTCCCCAGTCGGTGAGCGTCGCGTCGTCGGCGAACGCATCCAGGAAGGCCGGGGAGTCGCCGGCGTTGGTGGCGTCGATCATCGCGCGGATGGGCGGATCCAGGTCGTCCATGGGCATCTCTCGTCTCCGATGGCCTGGGGGTCGGACCCCACGTCGGCCCGGTTGATATCGGTCGGCTGACGCTCACGCAACGCTGACGCAACGTCCGTCCGGGCGCGTATCCTTGGTCCCCTGACGACCGCCGCCTCCACTCCCGCCCTCGACCCGCAGCTGGCCGCCGCGGCGCCGGGCGGGGTCCTCGTGGTCGACTTCGGCGCCCAGTACAGCCAGCTCATCGCCCGGCGCATCCGGGAGTGCCGGGTCTTCTCGGCGGTCGTTCCGCACGACACCCCGCCCGAGGAGATCCAGGCCCTCCAGCCGGCCGGTCTGGTGCTCTCGGGCGGGCCCGCGTCGGTCTACGAGCCCGGCGCCCCGGCGCTCGACGCCCGCCTCCTCGAGCTCGGCGTCCCGGTGCTCGGCATCTGTTACGGGATGCAGTCGATCGCCCTGGCGCTGGGCGGGGAGGTGGCCCGCACCGGGGCCGGGGAGTTCGGCAAGACCCCGCTGCGGGTGCGCTCGCGGACCGGCATGTTCGGCGACCTTCCGGCCGACACGTGCTGGATGAGCCACCGCGATGCCGTGGTGGCCCCCCCGCCGGGCTTCGAGGTGACCGCGGACACGGCATCGGCGCCGGTGGCGGCCATGGAGAATCGCGCGCGGCGGGTGTACGGCGTCCAGTTCCACCCCGAGGTGGTCCACACGCCCTTCGGCACCGACCTGCTCAAGTGGTTCCTCTTCGAGGCCTGCGAGTGCGCGCCCACCTGGACCGCGACCCACGTCATCGAGGAGCAGGTGGAGCGCGTGCGCGCGATGGTGGGCGGGGCCCGGGCGGTCTGCGGGCTCTCCGGAGGGGTCGACAGCGCCGTGGCCGCGCTCATCGTGCACCGGGCGATCGGCGACCGGCTCACCTGCGTCTTCGTCGACCACGGCCTGCTTCGCCTGAACGAGGGCGAGCAGGTCGAGACGGCCTTCGGCAAGCACTTCGGCGTGCCCCTCGTGCACGTCCGCGCGCAGGACCACTTCCTGGCGGCCCTCTCGGGCGTGACCGAGCCGGAGGAGAAGCGCAAGATCATCGGCCGCGAGTTCATCCGCATCTTCGAGCGCGAGGCGGCCAAGCTCCCGGACGCCCGCTTCCTGGTGCAGGGGACGCTCTACTCCGACGTCATCGAGTCGGGCTCGCGCGACGCGGCCAAGATCAAGAGCCACCACAACGTGGGCGGGCTCCCCGACGACATGATGGTGGAGCTGATCGAGCCGCTGCGCCAGCTCTTCAAGGACGAGGTGCGCGTGGTGGGCGAGGAGCTCGGCCTGCCGGAGCGGATGGTGTGGCGGCAGCCCTTCCCGGGCCCCGGGCTCGCCATCCGGATCATCGGCGAGGTGACCGAGGAGAGGCTGTCCATCCTGCGCCAGGCGGATCACGTGCTGCAGGAGGAGGTGCGGCGCGCCGGCCTCTACCGCGACCTCTGGCAGAGCTTCGCGGTGCTCCCCGCGATCAAGAGCGTGGGGGTCCAGGGTGACGAGCGCACCTACGCGTACCCGATCGTGATCCGCGCCGTCACCTCCGACGACGCGATGACGGCCGACTGGGCTCGCCTGCCCTACGACCTGCTCGAGCGGATCTCCAACCGGATCATCAACGAGGTCGACGGGGTCAACCGGGTGGCGCTGGACCTCACCTCGAAGCCTCCGGGGACGATCGAGTGGGAGTAGTCGCATCGCTCGGTGACCAGCGCACGGTGGTGTTGCGCCCCTGGGCCTTGGCCTCGTACAGCGCGGCGTCGGCTCGGCGGAAGAGCTCGTCGGGATAGGCGGCCTCGTCGCTCTCGCAGACCCCGGCTGAGATCGTGAGGTGGCCCACCCCGCGGAACGGGGTCTCGGCGATGGCCGCGCGCGCCCGCTCTGCCACCCAGTAGGCGCCCCTCGCGTCCGACTCGGGGAGGATCCAGGCGAACTCCTCGCCGCCCACCCGGGCCACGGTGTCCTCCCCCCGGGCGAGCCCCGACAACCGGCGGGCGATCTCGATCAGCACCTGGTTCCCCACCTCGTGCCCGTGGGTGTCGTTGACGAGCTTGAAGTGGTCGATGTCGATCATCATGAGGCTGAGGGGGCGGGCGTGGCGCCGTGCCCTCACGACCTCGTCTCCCAGGCGCTTGGTGAAGGTGCGCTGGTTTGGCAGGCCGGTCAGCGCGTCGGTCAACGCGAGGGCGGCGAGTTGCTCGCGCGCCTCGGCGCTGCCGATGGCGAGCGACACCAGCTCGGCGAAGCGCGACAGGATCTCCGGCGCGGCCGGGTCGATGGGGCCCGGTCGCGTGGTGGCGGCTGCGACCACACCCCACAGCCGCTGGCCCACTCGGACCGGCGCCGCGACTCCGCTGACGTCGCCACTCTCGCCGGGGCCCGAGGGAGCGCCGAAGATGGTGGCCTCCCCGGTGAGCGTGACGGCATCACCCCAGAGCTCGTCCACCGCGCCGCCGCCGACCGCGCCGGGACCCGACCAGGCGCCCTCCACGAGGGCGGGGCCCGTCGGGACGAAGCGCGAAACGCCCGCCATCTCCATGTCGAGCACCCGCGCCGCCTCCTCGGCCACCAGCGCGAACAACTCCGGCGCGGACTCCTCGGCGGCGACCGCCGTCGCCACGGTTCGCAGGGCGTCCTGCTCCCGTTCGTCCGCCCGCAGGCGCTCCTGGGCGCGGTGCGCGTCGGTCACGTCGCGCGTCAGCACGAGGACATGGGCCACGACGCCGTCGGGGTCCCGCTCGGGCTCGATGCGCGACTCGAACCAGTGGGGCCCATCTGGTGTCACGAGCGGGTACACGATCATTCCCGGCCGGCCGGTGTCGAGCACACCTTGCAGGGTCGTGATCCACCCGTCGGGCGCGGGCATCTCGTCCATCTCGGGCACCGAGCGGCCGATGAGATACTCGGCGGTCAGGCCGGTGGCGCGCGTGAGAGCGCCGTTGACGTAGACGAAGCGCATCCGGGTGTCGAGGCGCGCGACCATGTCGGGGGAGCTCTCGGCCAGGGAACGGAACTCGTTGCCGCGCTCGCGCAGCTCCGCCTGCACCCGTTCGCGCTCCGCGCTCTCGGCCTCGACGGTGGACGCCATGTCGTTGAAGGAACGCGCAAGCAGGTCGACCTCGGTCGCGCCGCCGGTCGTCGCGCGAGCGCCCCGATCGCCCCCCGCGAACCGCTCGAGCGGCGGCCGCCACCCGCCGGATGGGCCGTACGACGGTGCCGCGGAGATACGCCGCGAACCCCAGGATGAGCAGCGCGGAGCCGAGCGCGCAGGCCATCGCAATCGCAAGAGCCCGGTGGGCGGCCGCCTCTGATCGCTTCTGGCGCCCGCCGACACGGTCTGCTCTGCGACCAGGAACTCGGTGAACCCCGCGCGGATCTGCGTCGATCCGGCGCTTGCCCTCGCCGCGGGCGATGGTCTCCCGCGCGGCGCCGGCGTTGCGGCGCGCGATCGCCACGATGGGCGTCGACCACCCGCTCTGGTATTCCTCGATGAGCCCGGCGAGCCGCTCCACCTCCGACGCGCTGGTGGGCGTCCCGCGCCAGGGCGCGGAAGATCGTCGATCTGCGCGGGGATCTCGAGGCGCGCCGCCTGCCAGGGCGCGAGGAAGTCCGGGTTGGCGGTGATCGCGAAGCCGCGGATTCCGGTCTCCAGATCGATGACACTCCCCTCCAACGTCCCGCGCCGCCGCCTGAACCTCCTCCGTGCGCACCGCGTGGGACTGGGCGGCCCGCTGATCGACGAGCGCCAAGACGAGCACGCCGAAACCGCCGACCACGATCGCGGCCAGCACCAGCGCGGCAACGCAGACGCGCGCCGAGATGCTCTGGAAGCGCCGCGCGCCGAGTCTCGCCGGGTCCCCGGTCGATCGTCCATCCATGGGTCATCGGCATCGTGGGCGTGGACTGGATCGCTCGGCCTTCCCGGGCTCGGCGTGGGATCATCCGCCTGGTGTCCTCGGATCGGCCGCGCATCGACAAGTGGCTCTGGGCGGCGCGCTTCTTCAAGACGCGCTCGCTGGCGACCGAGGCCGTGCACGGCGGTCGCGTCCACGTGGAGGGGACGCGCGTGAAGCCCGCCCGAGAGGTCCGGCTCGGGGAGACGGTCAGCGTCACGGTGGGCCACGAGACGATCACGGTGGTGGTGCGGGCGATGGCCGACAAGCGGGGATCGGCCGCCGCCGCCGCCCTGCTCTACGAGGAGACCCGCGAGAGCCGTGAGCAGCGTGAGCTTCGTCGCGAGGAGCGCCGTCTGGCGCGCCCGCTGGGCGCGGATCTGGAGGGCCGGCCGAGCAAGAGGGACCGCCGTCGCCTGGAGGCCTTCCGCGCCGCTGCACGCAGGCCCCGCGGTTCCTGAAACGCCGGCGGGCTGAGCCCTACTCCTCCGGGGCCACGACCAGGGGCACGAAGCGCACCGGCATCCGCAGGTCCTCGGCCACGAGTCGGTCGTCGGCCGTGCGCCGCACCAGCACCAGGCGCTGGGCGGCCGCCTGCGGCCCGATCGGCATCACCAGGCGCCCCCCTCGCGCGAGCTGGTCGAGCAGGGCCGTGGGCACCACGGGCGCTCCGGCGGCCACCGAGATCGCGTCGTAGGGCGCCGCCTCGGGCCAGCCGGCGGTGCCGTCGCCCTCGTGCAGGTGGACGTTGACGGCGCCGGCACGGTCCAGGTTCCAGCGCGCGCGCTGCGCCAGCGCCGGCCGGATCTCGATCGAGTGGACCTCGCGGGCCAGGCGGCCGAGGACGGCCGCCGCGTAGCCGCTGCCGCCGCCCACCTCGAGCACGCGGTCGGTGGGCTGTAGGTCGAGGGCAGCGGCCATGGCGGCGATGACCAGCGGCTGCGAGGTGGTCTGGCCCTCCGCGAGGGGGAGGGGCTCGTCCTCACCGGCGCGCTCGGCGGCCTCGGGATCGACGAAGGCTGCGCGGTCAACGCCGGCCACCGCGGCCAGGATCCTCGGGTCGCGAACGCCCCGCACGCGCAGCGTGCGCAGCAGGTCGGCGCCCGCGGCGGGCCTCAGCCGGAGGCGCTTCGCCGGTGACGCTCCGCGCGCTCGGTCACGCTGCGCTCGGAGGCGAGGCCGCCGGACTCGCGCACGAGCAGGTAGGCGCCGTCGGCGGGGCCCTCCAGGAAGTCGAGCAGCTCCTCCACGCGCTCCGGGCCGAGCGCCTGGGACAGACGGTGCGCCGCGGCGTCGCGGGCCGCCCGCCCCGCCCTGCGATCCGCGGCCGACCGCCGCTCGATGCCCAGCCGCCGCTCCTCGGACTCTGCGCGCTCGGCGGCCTCGGAGACGCGGTGCGTCACGGCCGAGCCCAGCGGGCGGCTGGGCGCCCAGATCTTGCGGCTCTGCGTGTGATGCCAGCAGTAGGGGCTGCCCCGGAACGGGCTCTGCTGACAACGCTTGCCATGCGCCGCGATCGCGACGCAGCGGCTGACCGAGCGAGTATCCATTGTGCCCCCGCCACCGGAATCCCGAAGCCGACCACCGACCACCGGTTATCCGGTGTACCGTTTGTAGCCATCTGGGCTTCCGAAGTCCAGCGCGGGGAGTGCGCCGCTTGCGGCGGTCGGTGCATTTTCCTACACTCCCGCGGTCCTGCTCGCGACGCGAGCCCGCGTCGCGTCGCCATGTCTGTGGAGGTACCAACCGGCCTGTGAGCACCCAGAGCGCCAAGCCCGGAACCGTCGAGCGCCGCTGGTACGTGGTCGACGCGGAGGGGCAGAATCTGGGACGGCTCGCGTCGGTCATCGCGGAGACCCTGTCGGGTAAACGGTCCCCGTGGTTCACCCGGCACTGCGACACCGGCGACTTCGTCGTGGTCGTCAACGCCGAGAAGATCGCGGTCACGGGCAACAAGCTTCGCGACAAGCGGTACTGGCGCCACTCGGGGTATCCCGGCGGCATCCGCAGCCGCACCCTCGGCGACCAGCTCGAGCGGCGGCCGGAAGAGGTCCTGCGCCGGGCCGTCCGGGGCATGCTGCCCAAGAACCGGCTGGGCCGCGCGCAGCTCACGAAGCTGAAGCTGTACGCCGGTCCCGACCATCCCCACGGCGCCCAGCAGCCCCAGCCGCTGCGTCTGAGCCGCATCGCCGAGGTGGCATCATGACCCCTCGCCAGGAGGATTCATGAGCACCGAGACGCCCTCCGTCGCCCGCTACCAGGCCACCGGCAAGCGCAAGACGTCGGTCGCTCGGGTGGTCCTCACCCCCGGGACCGGCACCATCACCTGCAACGGCCGGCCCATCGACGAGTTCTTCGGTCGCGCGCGTGCTCGTCACGCAGGCCACCAAGCCGTTCACCTCCACGGGCACCGAGGGTCGCTTCGACGTGTCCGCGCGCCTGCACGGGGGCGGCATCTCCGGCCAGGCCGGCGCGCTGCGCCACGGCATCGCCAAGGCGCTGACCGTGATGGACGCGGGGCTGCGCACCGACCTCAAGCGCGAGGGCTTCCTGACCCGGGACGCGCGCATCAAGGAGCGCAAGAAGGCCGGGCTCAAGGGCGCTCGCAAGCGGCCCCAGTTCTCGAAGCGCTAGGACGCCCCTCGCCCGTGGCGCGGCGGCTGTTCGGCACGGACGGCGTCCGGGGCGTCGCCAACCGTGAGCTGACGCCCGAGCTCGCGCTCTCCATCGGGCGCGCGCTCGGCGGCCGTGTCGGGCCGGGGGCGCGAGTGATGATCGGCCGCGACACCCGCCGGAGCGGGCCCATGCTGGAGGGCGCCCTCGCGGCGGGGCTCGCGAGCGCCGGCACCGACGTGATCGCTGCTCGGCGTGCTGCCCACGCCGGCGGTGGCCGAGCTCGTGGCCGGGTCCGCCGCCGCCGCGGGAGCGGTCATCAGCGCCTCCCACAACCCCTTCGCCGACAACGGCATCAAGCTCTTCGGCGGCGACGGCTTCAAGCTCGCCGACGACGAGGAGGCCGCGGTCGAGGCCGCGCTTGACGCACGAGGGGGATCGGCCCGAGGCCGAGCGTCTCGGCGCCATCGACCGCTGGGGAGAGGGACGCGAGCGCTACGTCGCGTCGCTGCTCGAGCGCCGCCCCGTGGACCTGTCCGGGTTCTCGATCGTGGTCGACTGCGCTCACGGCGCCACGGCCGTCACCGCGCCCGAGGTGCTGGAACGGCTGGGGGCGAGGGTCACGACGATCGGCGCCGAACCCGACGGGATGAACATCAACGCGGGCTTCGGCTCCACGGATCTCGCCGCGGTCTCGGCCGCGGTCCGCTCGACCGGAGCGGATCTGGGCCTGGCCTTCGACGGCGACGGCGACCGCATGCTCGCCGTGGACGAGGCGGGCTCGGCGGTCGACGGCGACCAGATCCTCGCCATCTGCGCCCTGGACCTGCGGCGCGGGGGCACCCTTGCCGGCGACGTCGTGGTCACCACCACGATGACCAACCTCGGCTTCCGGCGGGCCATGGCCGCCGAGGGCATCGAGGTGCGCTGGACCGACGTCGGCGACCGCTACGTGCTGGAGGAGATGCGCCAGGGCGGCTTCGTCCTGGGCGGCGAGCAGAGCGGCCACGTGATCAACCTGCTCCACGGGCCCTCGGGTGACGGCCTGGCGGCCGCGCTGCACCTGCTCGGCGCCCTCCGCACCCGCGGGGAGCCCCTGTCCGCGGCCGCCGCCGTCATGCAGCGGCTGCCGCAGCGCCTGGTGAACGTGCGGGTGGCGCGCAAGGGCGACCTGCCCGGGGCCCGCCGGGTGTGGGAGGCCGTGCGCCGCGTGCGAGGCCGAGCTCGGCGAGGACGGCCGCGTGGTCGTGCGGGCCTCGGGCACCGAGTCGCTGGTCAGGGTGATGGTGGAGGCGCCCACCGCCGACGAGTGCGAGCGGTGGTGCCGTGAGATCGCCGAGCTCGCGGCGGACGAGCTCGGCGGGCGAGCTACCCTCTTCCGCGGACTGAGCGACGCAAGAAGGAGGCCGGCATGTGCGGGATCATCGGCTACGTGGGTGACCGTCCCTGCCGGGAGCTCATCCTCACGGGGCTGGAGCGCCTGGAGTACCGCGGCTACGACTCCGCCGGGTTCGCCCTGCTCGACGGGGAGCGGGGGTCTCGCCGAGGCCGTGCGCGCCGTCGGCAACCTCGCCGCCCTGCGGGCGGCCGCGGGGTCCAACGGAGGCTCCATCGTCGACGACCGGCGTCGGGCACACCCGCTGGGCGACCCACGGCCGCGTCACGAGGCCAACGCGCACCCGCACTCCAGCACCGACGGCTCGGTGCTGGTCGTGATGAACGGCATCATCGAGAACTACATCGACCTGCGCTCCGAGCTCCAGAACCAGGGCG
The DNA here is from genome assembly GCA_963721335.1 of Miltoncostaeaceae bacterium. Lineage (GTDB taxonomy): Bacteria > Actinomycetota > Thermoleophilia > Miltoncostaeales > Miltoncostaeaceae > CAVXDY01. The sequence goes on along the minus strand of CAVRIV010000008.1, from coordinate 1,235,930 downwards.
TCGTCTTCTCCTCGGAGACCGACAGCGAGGTGGTTCCGCAGCTGATCGCGAGCCACTACGCGCGGCGACCTGGCGGCGGCGGTGCGCGCGGTGCTCCCGCGCCTCGGCGGCCACTTCGCCTTCGTGGCCGCGCACGTCGACGAGCCCGGGCGCCTCGTGGCGGCGCGCCGGGAGTGTCCGCTGGTGATCGGGGTCGGCGAGGGGGAGACGCTTCGTCGCGTCGGCGATCCCCGCCTTCCTGCGCGAGACCCGCGACATCGGTGCTGATCGAGGACGACGAGGTGGTCGTGCGTCGAGGCCGGCGACTACACGATCTGGAGCGGCGACGTCGAGGCGCTGCCCCCGCGCCCATCGCGCCGCGTCGACTGGAACGAGGACGCCGCCGAGAAGGGCGGCTACGAGACGTTCATGCTCAAGGAGATCCACGAGCAGCCCGCCGCCCTCTGGGACACGATCGGCGACCGCCTGAAGCCGGACGGCTCGGTCGAGCTCGATCGGCCTCGGGCTGGACGACGCCGCCCTGGCCCGGGTCGAGCGCGTCCACGTCGTCGCCTGCGGCACCTCCTACCACGCCGGCCTCGTGGGCCGGTACCTGATCGAGGACTGGGCGCGCGTGCCGGTGCAGGTCGAGGTCGCCTCCGAGTACCGCTACCGCACCTGCCTCGCCGGCCCCGGCGACCTGGTGCTGGGCATCACCCAGAGCGGAGAGACGGCCGACACGCTGGCCGCCATGCGCGTGGCCCGCGAGCGCGGAGCCCACGTGGTCGCGGTCACCAACATCATGGGGTCGCAGGCGACCCGCGACGCCGACGGCGTGCTCTACACCCGCGCCGGCCTCGAGATCGGCGTCGCCGCGACCAAGACCCACACCGCCCAGGTGATGGCCCTCTCGCTGCTCGCCCTGAAGCTCGGTCGCCTGAAGTGGGCGCTCACGGCCGCCGGCGCCCTCGACCTGGCCGAGGAGCTGCGGCGCATCCCCGACTTCGTGGAGGCGATACCTGGCCTCGGGCGCGCCGGCCGCGGTCCTCGAGGTGGCCGGCCGCTACGCCGACCGGCCGTTCTTCCTCTACCTCGGCCGCCACGTCGGCGTACCGGTCAGCTTCGAGGGTGCGCTGAAGCTCAAGGAGATCAGCTACATCCCCACCGAGGCGTACCCGGCGGGCGAGATGAAGCACGGCCCGATCGCGCTCCTCGAGGAGGGCTCGCCGGTGGTCGTGGTGGCCACCGACGGGCACGTCTTCGACAAGGTCGTCTCCAACATCCAGGAGGTCCGCGCCCGCGGAGCGCGCGTGATCGCGGTCGCCACCGAGGGCAACGAGGAGATCGCGCAGCACTCCGACGACGTCCTCTGGGCGCCGCGCACGCCGCCGCTCCTGTCGCCCATCACCTCGATCGATCCCCCTGCAGATCGTTCGCCTACGGCATCGCCCGGGCCCGCGGGCTGAACGTGGACCAGCCGCGCAACCTGGCCAAGACCGTCACCGTCGAGTAGAGGTCGAGGGTCGTGCCGATCATCGGCGTGGGCGTGGACATCATGGAGATCGATCGGTTCGCGGCCTCGCTGGCGCGGCGTCCTCGCCTGGCGGAGCGGTGCTTCACCCGCGACGAGGCCGCCTACTGCGCCTCGCGCGCGTACCCGCCCCAGCACTTCGCCGCCCGCTTCGCGGCCAAGGAGGCCGTCGGCAAGGCGCTCGGCATCGGGATGACCCGCTGGCGCGAGGTCGAGGTCGTGCGCGGCCGGGGAGCGCCCACCGTGCGGCTGCACGGCCGCTACGCCCTGCACGCCGAGCACCTCGGGGTGGAGCGGATCCACATCTCGCTCACCCACGGCCGCGACTCGGCGGTGGCGCTCGCGGTCGCGGAAGGCCTGAGCGCTGCCTCCCGCCCGCGCCTCGGTCCCGGCGCCCCTGCCGGACTGCACCCCGCTCTTCGACGCCGCCGCCATGCGCGAGGCCGACCGGCGGGCGGGCGAGGACCACTCCATGCCCGAGCATCCTGCTGATGGAGCGCGCGGGCCTGGCCTCGGCCGAGGCGGCTCTGGCGGCGTTCCCCGGCTCGGCGTGCGGCGCTGGTGGTCGTCGGCCCCGGGAACAACGGCGGCGACGGGATGGTGGTGGCGCGCCACCTGCGCCGAGGCCGGGTGGGCGGTGGAGGTGGCGGCCCCCGGCGGCAGGGCTCCCGAGACGCCCGACGGCGCCGCGATGGCCGCGATCGCGGCCAGTCTGGGCATCCGGGTCGACGCTCTCGACACCGGGCGCCCGGCGGACGGCCGGCTGGTGGTGGACGCCCTTCTCGGCACCGGAGCTCGCGGCGCGCCGCGCGACGACGACGGCCCGCGCCGTGGACTGGATGGCCGGCCAGGACGGCCCGGTGGTGAGCCTGGACGTGCCGTCGGGCGTGGACGCGGGCAGCGGCCGCGTGGAGGGCGCCGCCGTGCGGGCCCGGATGACCGTCACCTACCACGGCGACATGGTGGGCCTGAGGATCGCTCCCGGCCGCGGGCACGCCGGCCGCGTGGTGGTGGCCGACATCGGCATCCCGGGCGCCGTCGCGCTCCCCCCGACGGCGTGGCTCGTGGGCGCGGGGGCCGTCGCGGCGGTGCCGCGGAAGGGCGAGGCGGGCGACAAGTACGCGGCCGGCGCGGTGCTGGTGGTGGCCGGCTCGCCGGGGCTGACGGGCGCCGCGAGCCTGGCCGCCCGGGCCACGCTCCGGGCCGGAGCGGGCCTCACCGTGGTGGCGGTGCCCGCGGAGGTGCAGCCCGCGGTCGCGGCGCACCTGCTCGAGGTGATGTGCGCCCCGTTGCCGGACCGCGAGGGGCATCTGGCGCCGGAATCCGTCGAGCGGGTGGAGTCGGAGGCCCGTCGCGCGAGCGCCCTCGCGATCGGCCCGGGCCTGGGGCGGGCGGAGTGCACGACCGACGCAATGCTCCAGATCCTGGACCGGGTGGCGCTCCCCGCGGTGCTCGACGCCGACGGGCTCTGGCACCTGGAGGACGCCCCCGAGCGCCTCGCGGCGCGGACGTCGCCGACCGTGATCACGCCCCACGCGGGCGAGGCGGCGCGCCTCCTGGGCCGCACGCGCGGCGAGGTCGAGGCCGGGCGGCTGGACGCGGCCCGTGAGCTGGCGCGGCGGTCCGGGGCGGTGGCGCTGCTGAAGGGGCCGGGGACGATCGTGGCGAGCCCCGGCGGCGAGGTCGCGGTGAGCGCGGGGGGGACCCCGGCCCTCGCGACCGCCGGCACCGGGGACGTGCTCACCGGCACGGTCGCGGCGCTCCTCGCCAAGGGCATGGAGCCGTTCCGCGGCCGCGGCGGCCGCGGTGGCCGCCCACGCGCGCGCCGGCGAGCTGGCCGACCGCGGCGACGGCACGATCGCCTCCGACGTGCTGGAGGCTCTCCCCGCCGCCCTCGGGCCGCCGCACTCCGCTCCCCGGTGACGCGCCCGCGGGCCGTCGCGCGGATCGACCTCGGCGCGATCCGCCACAACGCCGCGCGGCTCGCGCGCGCCGCGGGCGGGGCCCGGCGTGATGGCGATCGTGAAGGCCGACGGATACGGGCACGGGGCCGTGCCGGTGGCCCGCGCCGCGCTCGAGGGCGGCGCGGGCGCGCTGGGGGTCGCGGCGGTGGCGGAGGCGCGAGACCCTCCGCGCCGCCGGCATCGACGCGCCGGTGCTCGTCATGGGTCCGCTCGCCGGCGGCGAGTGGAGCCGCGCCGTCACCGCGGGAGCGGATGTGGCGGTGTGGACGCCCGGCGGTGTGGCGCACGCCGCCGCCGCGGCCGGGGCCGGCCCCGTCCGGGTGCACCTGAAGCTGGACACCGGCATGGGCCGGCTGGGGGCCCGGCCCGAGGACGTGGCCGCGCTCGCGGACGCCGCGGCAGGCGGCGGACCGCGTCGAGGTGGCCGGCCTCATGACCCACTTCGCCACCGCCGACGAGACCGAGGGCGAGAACGCCGCCTTCATGGGCGAGCAGCTCCTGCGGTTCCGGGCCGCGGCGGGCGGCCTGCGCACCCGCTTCCCGGGCGCCGTCCTGCACGCGGCCAACTCCGCGGCCACCTTCCGCGAGCCGGCGGCCGCCTTCGACATGGTGCGCTGCGGCATCGCGCTCTACGGGTGCTCACCGTTCGGCGCCGACCCGGCCGACCTCGACCTGCGGCCGGCGATGTCCCTGGTCTCCTACGTCGCGGCGACCAAGACCGTCCTCTCCCGCGAGAGCGTGGGCTACGGGCGGGCCTGGCGCGCCGCCCGGGGCACGCGGGTGGCGGTGGTGCCGGTGGGCTACGCCGACGGCTACGCGCGGGCGCTCTCCGGGCGGGCCGACGTGCTCGTCGGCGGGCGCCGGGTGCCCGTCGTGGGCACGATCTCGATGGACCAGCTCACGGTCGACCTGGGCCCGGGCGCCGACGACGCGGTGGGGGAGGAGGTGGTGCTGCTGGGCGTCCAGGGCGCCGAGCGGATCACGGCCGAGGAGCTGGCGGTCCTGCGCGGAACCATCAACTACGAGGTGATCTGCGCCGTGGGGGCACGCGTGCCGCGGGTTCACGAGGGATGAGCGCCGCCGGACCCATGCGCGGGCTCCTCGCCCCGCTCGGGACCCTCGACCGGCGCGCGTGGGCCGTGGGGGGCGGGGTGCGCGACGCGCTCCTCGGCCGCCCGGTGACCGACCTCGACCTCGCGGTGGAGGGCGACGCCGCGGCGGCGGCCGCCCAGCTCGGGCGGGCACACCGCGCCGGCCGCTTCCTCCTGTCGCGCGGGTTCGGCGGGTGGAGGGTGCAGGGGGGCGACCTGGGCATGACCGTGGACATCACGCCGCTGCAGGGGGCGGGGATCGCGGAGGATCTGGGGCGCCGCGACCTCACGGTCAACGCGTTGGCGGTGCCGCTGGACTCCCCGGACGAGGTCATCGACCTCCACGGGGGCATCGCCGACCTGGCCGGCCGCCGCCTGCGGCTGGTGAGCTCCGCCGCCATGCGGGACGACCCGGTGCGGCTCCTTCGCACCGCCCGCCTCGCCGAGCAGCTCGGGTTCGCGATCGCGCCGGAGACGGTCGCGCAGGCGCGGGAGGACGCCGGTGGCGTGTGGGGCACCTCCGGCGAGCGGCTGGCCGACGAGCTGGGGCGCATCGCGGCGCTGCCGGCGCCCCATCGCGCCTTCGCCCGGATGGACGAGCTCGGCGCGCTCGGCGCGCTCGTCCCTCAGCTCGAGCAGAGCCGCGGCCTCGAGCAGAGCCCCTACCACCACAAGGACGTCCTGGGGCACACGCTCGAGGTGGTCCAGCACGTCGCCGAGCTCTCGGCCGATCCGGAACCGGTCTTCCGGTCGCGTGCCCCGCGGGTCGCCGCCGCCCTGGCGGAGCCGTTCGCCGACGAGCTCACCCGCGGGCAGGCGCTGGTGCTCGCCGCCCTCCTGCACGACATGGCCAAGCCCGCCACCCGCGCCGTGACCCCGGAGGGCCGGATCACGTTCATCGGGCACGACCGTCTGGGCGCCGAGATGGCGGACGACCTGATGCGCCGCCTGCGCGTGTCGACGCGGTTGCGCGAGCAGGTCGCGCGACTGGTGCGCCTGCACCTGCCGCTGGGGTTCCTCGTGCACCGCACGCCGCTGTCGCTCCGGCAGATCGACCGCTATCTGCGCGCCACGGCGCCCGCCGAGATCGAGGTCATCGTCCTGTCGGTCGCGGACCGGCTCGCGACCCGGGGCCCGCGCACCACCGAGTCGTCCATCGCCCGCCACCTCGCGCTGGCGCGGGAGATGATGGACGCGCACCTGGCCCTCGTCGACCGCGGCCCGCTGCGGCCCGCTCGTGGCGGGTGACGAGCTGGCCGAGGCTCTCGGGCGCCGCCCCGGGCCCTGGCTCTCGGAACTGCTGGATGCGCTGCGCGAGGAGCAGCTGGTGGGCGCGGTGCGCAGCCGTTCGCAGGCGCTCGCGTTCGCCCGCGGCTGGGTCGCGAGGTCTCCGAGTGACGTCTGACTCGCCTAACTCATGAGAAAACCTACATTTCCTGTTCCATTTGTGAGAAAAACGCAACCGCGCTTGTGGTGCCCCAGACACCTGTCGTAGGGTCAGCGCCGTCCCGTAGGGCCTGCCCGCCCGAGTCGTTGATCGTCTACCCGCCAACAACCGGGAGGATCGCCCTATCCTCGGACCCAGACTGCGTTTCGCTTTCGGTGCCGGCCTCGCCGGCCTCGCCGTCGGTCTCCTCGGACCGACGGGAGCCACCGCGGCTCCCTCGTGTCCGGTCGTCCTCTCTCCGCCCGACGAGAGCGCGATGACCGCCCTCATCAACGCACAGCGCGTCGCCTCCGGCGTCAAGAAGGTCTCGACCAACGCGACTCTGCGGAAGGCCGGACGGGCCCAGAGCCTGGCCATGGCGCGCGGGGCCCGCTTCGCCCACGCGGCGCCGCTGCACTGGGCCAACGGCCGGGCGGCCGCACAGAACATCGCCTACGCGCCGACCACCACCGAGGCCTTTCAGGCGATGATGGCCAGCCCCGAGCACCGCTCCAACCTCCTGGGCGCCGCGTGGAGGCAGACCGGCGTCGGCGTGGCCCGCACGTGCGGGGGCACGCTGTACTTCACGGTCAACCTGCTGGCGCCGTAGGGCGCCCGGTCGCCGCGGGTGGACTAGTCTGAGCCGATGGTCCGGCTCACCCGCATCTACACCCGCCTGGGCGACGAGGGCGACACGCACCTCGGCGACATGAGCCGCGTGCGCAAGACGAGCGCGCGGGTGGCGGCCTACGGCGACGTCGACGAGCTGAACGCCGTGATCGGGATCGCGCGGGCGCAGGACCCCGGGAACGCCCGCGACCGCCGGCTGGCGGCGATCCAGAACGACCTCTTCGACCTGGGGGCCGACCTGTGCGTACCCCCCGGAGGGGAGGGCGGCGAGGGGCGGCTGAGGGTCTCGCGCGGCCAGGTGGAGCGCCTCGAGCGCTGGTGCGACGAGGTCAACGCCGAGCTGCCCTCCCTCACCAGCTTCGTGCTCCCGGCCGGAAGCCCGGCCGCCGCGGCCCTGCATCACGCGCGCGCGGTGTGCCGCCGGGCCGAGCGGTCGGCCGTGGCGCTCGCCGACGTCGAGGAGGTCGGTGCGGAGGCGCTCGCCTACCTCAACCGGCTCTCCGACCTGCTCTTCATCCTCGCGCGGGCGGCCAACGCCGGCGCCGGCGGCGACGTCCTCTGGGAGCCCGGGGAGGGGCGCTAGCGACTCAGGGCGCTAGGCCGGGGTGAAGACCACCCGGCGGGCCTCGGGGTCGGCCTCGGTCAGGCGCACCCGCAGCTCCTCGCCCGGCCTCGGACCGCGGGCGTCCAGGGCCGCGATCACCGCGGGCTCCGCGATCTGCACCACGGGCCGGTCGTCGCGCACGTCCACGACGGTCGCGTCGAAGAGATCCCCGACCCGGCCCGCGAGCAGCACGCTCTCGAGGTAGTCGAGCGCCAGGCGCTCCGCGGCCCGCTCCCGGGTCCCCGCCCGGCGCATGACCTCGGGCATGTCCGGGAGCGCCTCGAGCGCCCACGCCGGCGGCGCCTCGCCCTGGGACAGAGCGAGCACGATCTCGTTGGCCACCCGGTCGGCCATCCTCCGCAGGGGAGCCGTCACGTGGGCGTAGGAGGCGGCGATCGCCGCGTGGGGAGGCGGGGGATCCCCCGCCGAGTGCGCCCAGGCCACATAGCCCGCGCCGCGGAACACGCGTGACGCCCGCACGGCGAATGCCGCGTGGCCCGGATCCGCCGGGTCGAGGGCGCGCACGACCTCGGCATACGTCTGAGCCGGTCCCCACGGCACGCCCAGCGCGGCGGCGCTGCGCCTCAGCCCGGCGAGGGCGGACTCCTCGGCCGGGGCCAGGACGCGGAACAGCCCCACGCCCCCGTCCCGCATGATCCGCGCTGCGCAGATGCCGGTCAGGAGCGACACCTGCGCGTTCCACCGCTCCACCGGCAGCGGGCTCTCGTAGCGCAGGCGATACCCGGCGCCGTCCTGCTCGATGTCCTGGGCCGGGACGCTCAGGCTCACCCCGCCCCGCGCAGCCTCCCGCACCAGGCGGCGCTCGCCGACCTCGCGCAGCAGCGCGAGCGACTCGTCCGCGGTCCCGGCGTCGATCAACTCCTGCACCTGCCCGTAGCCGAGCGCGGCGCGGCTGCGCACCGTCGCGCGCTCCAACTCCACCCCCACGGCCTCCCCGGAGCCGTCCAGGTCGATGGTCCACAGCAGCGCCGGGCGATCCTGGCCCGGGCAGGAGGCTGGCCGCGCCCTCGCCCAGGACGTCCGGGTGCAGGGGGGTCCTCCGGTCGGGGAGGTAGAGCGTGACGCCCCGCGCGCGCGCCTCACGGTCGACCGCGCCGCCAGGTCGTACCAGCGCCGCCACGTCGGCGATCGCGTATCGCACGCGGTGGCCGTCGCCCCGCCGCTCGATGAGGAGCGCCTGGTCGAGGTCGCGGGACCCCGGGGGGTCGATCGTGACCAGGCTCAGGCCGGTGCGGTCGCGCCGGCCGGGATCCGCGGCCGGAGCGAGGCGGGCGGCCTCCTGCGCCTCCTCCTCCACCGAGGGTGGGAAGGCGCCCGGGATCTCCAACTCGTCCCGGATCCGGTCGAGCCCGGCGGCCAGGGACGCCGCCGACGGCTCGACGCGCAGCGGCGCGGTCGGCATCGGCGGTCAGGAACCGCTTGCGGAGAAGTGCTGGAAGTCCACTGTCGCCGCTCCAGCGGCCGCCCCAGCCCCATCCGACCCGGTCGAAGGCCCCGACCAGGGCCCCGCCCTCCACGGCCATGCCCGCGCGGTAGGGCGAGCGCCGCAGATAGGGGACGCTGGCCGGGTGGGAGGTGCGGCCGCCCGAGACGTACGGGTTCTCGATCGGGTCGATGTCGATCGCGCGCCCGTAGGCGTGCTCGCTCCAGCGGCTCGATCCGGCCACCGGGCGACAGTTGAAGGCGGAGGTGTTGTCGGCCTCGATGCTCGCGAAGTCGTCGCCGCCGTAGGCCTGGATCGGGCGCATGCGGCGAATGGGGAAGCGGGCCCGGTAGAGCTCCCGGAAAGCCTGCACGACGTCGCGCGGCGACCGCGTTGTGCACCACCAGCGCCCCGCGGTGGGGGCGGCCGTCGAAGCCGACGAACGGCAGGCTCACGTGGCGCAGGCGCGAGAGGGCGACCGGGCAGCCGGGCCGCCAGACGCTGGGGGTCATGGCCTGGCGCTCGCCGGGGCTGATCGTGCGCACCACCGCGTGGAACTCGGGCAGCGGGGAGCGGGGAGCGCCCGCAGAGGGCCAGCCGCCGGCGAGCGCGGCCAGGACGACGCCCGCGACGATCCATCGGGTTCGGAGCACCCCGGCACCGTAGCCGCGCGTGCGGGCCGCGTCACGGAGGGGCGGCGAGCGGCGGGGCGGGCGGGGGCGCCGCCTCGGGCGCGCGTCGCCAATCGAGCCACACCTTGGCGGCGGTGGCCCCCAGGATCAGGGCCCCGCCCACGATCGCGAGCCCGCCGGGCACCTCACCGTGCACGAGCCAGGACCACACCGGGTTCAGGGCCGGCTCCACCAGCAGGAGCAGCGAGACCTCGAAGGCGGACACGTAGCGCACCGCGGCGGTCAGGAGCAGGTAGGCGAGGGCGATCTGCACGACGCCCAGGTAGATCAGCAGGGCCCAGTCCTCACCGTCGCCGGTCGGCGGCAACGCGAAGGGCAGGCAGACCGCGAAGGCGATGAGGTTCCCGGCCACGGTGGCCCCCGCCGCCGCCCCGATGCCGCCCTCGCCGCGACCCATGCCGCGCAGGCCCAGCAGGGTGGCCGCCCACGCGACCCCCGAGATCAGGGCCAGGACGTTCCCCAGCGACGGGTTGGGCGCGGTGGTCACGGCCTCGCCCGGGCTCACGACGAAGAGGCTGAGCCCCGCGATGATGACCAGCATCACCAGCACGTCGGGGCGTCGAACGCGCTCGCGCAGCACGAAGACGCCCGCCAGCAGCACGTACAGCGGCGCCGTGCTCTGCAGGAAGATCGCGTTGGCGGAGGTGGTCTCCTTGTTCGCGAGCACGAACAGCACCACCGTGATCGCGTAGGCGGCGCCGACCGCCCACGTGCGCCGGGTCCAGCCGCGACGCGACGCCGGCAACACGAGCGCCACGGCGCCCGCCGCCACCCCGGAGCGCAGCGACGCCACCTCCAGGCCGCCCGGGATCCCCTCGAACCCGGTCGCCTTGATCGCCGCGCCCCCGGTGGAGAAGAGCGCCGCCGCGCCCACCACCTGCAGCCGCGCGCGCCGCGACAGGCCCATCCTGGCGCCTAGCGTCGAGCGGCCCCCATGTGGCTCAGGCCGTTGACGACGACCCGCAAACCCCGTTCAGACTCCGCATGGAGCCGCAGGGGGCAACGCCGCCCCGCTGGTGCTGGTCACGTTGCCCGACTGAGTGATCGAGAAGGGACGCCCGCTCGGCACGTAGACCGGGGAGCCCGCAGTGGACGAGAGCGAGTTGCCCCGGACATCGAAACGCTCGCCGTATTGCTCCGCGCGGCCCGTGTCGCCGATCAGGACCGCGTACCGGACTGCCGAGATGGTGTTGCCGCAGATGAGCGTCGAGCCCGCCGTCGGGTCGTCGGGGAAGTAGGCGATCCCGGCATTGTTGGTGTTCCTTCCGTTTCGGATCACGTTGTCGCGGATCTGCGCGTTGCGGAAGCGGGTCGAGATCCCCTGGTCCGCGAACCCGTCGATGGTGTTCCCGGTGATCACGGCGTCGGGGGCCTCGTTGTAGATCCCGTGCGCACCGTAGGAGATCGCGGCCCCGGTGTCCGTGATCGTGTTGCCGGCGATCCTGTTGCGGGGCCCGTGGATGACGATGCCCGAATCACCGGTGTGCGAGATCGTGTTGCCGGCGATCAGCCAGTCCGCATCAGACGTCAGCCAGGAGTTGACGCCGATGCCGGGGGCGCTGATGAGGTTGTCGAGGATCTCGATCCGGGCATTGCCGCTCCCGCCCGAGACCGATGGCATCGGCAGAACCCTGGATCTGCAACCCGTCGAAGGTGACCCAGGAAACGACCGTCGAGGTGGACACCCTTCGAGATCGTCGCCCTGCCGGTCCCGTAGCTCGCGTACCAGATGCGGTCTCGCCGAGGTGCCCGAGACCCTCGGATCCAGCTGTGCGTCGCCGAATGTGGCGCCACCCTCGAACAGGATGGCATCGCCAGGGCGCAACGCCGCTCGGTTGACCTTGCCGATGGTCTTCCACGGCTGGCCCTGAGACCCGGGGGCCCCGTCGTTTCCGCCAGAGGAGACGTAGAAGGTCCGGAGAGCGGCCCGAGGGGCCGGTGCGGCCGGTGCGGCCGGCGCAGGCGACGATCCGGTCGCTCCGGGAGGCATCAGGATCGGCGTCACCGATCGACGCTTGCCTGATCCACGCTTGCCGATCGACACGGTCGGCCCCGGGGGCGGATAGAGCGTTCGGGTGCGCGGGACATACACCCTGTGCTCACACCCCACGGTGCGGTCGGAGCGATCCAGCGCGGCCCTGTCCTCACCCGGCCCGCAGTTCACGTAGTCACGGCGCTTGTCCTGGGCGAAGACGACGTCGTTTCCCTTGCCGGCCAGGATCTTGTCCGCCTGATTCGTATTGCCCACGAAGCGCTGCGCCGCCGGTCCTCCTGCGATCACGGCGGCATTCGCACCGCCTGCGACGGCCAGCGCGACGAGCAGTGTCGCGACGATCACCGTGACCCGCGTCCGCACATGGCCGCGCCGACCAGGCGGGTGAGCAGGCGCCCGTACCTGCGGCTCGCAGGATCGCGAAGTCACCTCGGGGCGGGGCACTACGGTCGAACGGCCCCGATGTAGTCGCCCCGGTCGCTCAGGTTCGAGACCTTCACCACGTCGCCGGTGTGCGGCGCGTGAACGAACTGGCCGCCGCCGATGTAGATCCCCATGTGACCGAGGCCGTTGAAGAAGACCAGGTCGCCGACCTGCTCCTGGCCGGCCGGGACGTGGGGGAACCCGGCGTAGATGGCGCCGGTGAAGTGCGGGACGCTCTTGCCGATCTGGGCGTAGGCGTACGAGGCGAGACCGCTGCAGTCGAAGCCCGACGGGCTCGCGCCGCCCCAGACGTACGGGGACGCCCAGGTACTGCATGGCCACGCTCGCGGCGGCCGCGTTGCCGCTGCCGCTGGGCAGCGGCGCGGAGGGCGTGACGCTCGCCGACGGTCGCGCGACGAGCGCGGCGCCGCCGAGGCGGCCACGCCCGCGGCCTCGCGCTGCTGGGCGACGAGGGCGGCCGCCGCGGCCTCGGCGCGCTCGCGCTCCTGCTCGGCCCTCAGCAGCTCGGCCAGCTCGCCCTTGACGCCGTCCAGGACCTGCTGACGCTCGCGAAGCAGCCCCTCGACCTTCTCCTTCTGCTGCTGCTTGGCGGCGACGGCGTTCTCGGCGGTCTCCTCGTCCTCCAGGAGCTGCTCGCGCAGCTCGCCGAGCCGCGCGCGGTTGTCGCGCAGGCCCTCCACCACGAGGGCGTCCTGCTGGCCCACGCGATCGAGCAGCTCGAGCTTGTCGGCGGCGGCGCTGATGCTGCCGCTGGTGATCAGCACCTCGGCCAGGCTCGGCTCGGGCGTCACGTAGAGGTTGCGCAGCCGCTCGGCGAGGATCTCCCGCGTCGTGACCAGGTCCCGCTCGGTCTCCGCGATGGACCTGCGGTTCTCGACGATCCGGTCCTGGACCTGGCCCAGCTCGTAGACGGCCCCGTTGTAGGCCTCGGCCGCCGCGCCCACCTGGGCGTCGATCGACGCCAGCTCCTGTTGGATGCGGGCGACTTCGGCACGCTTCGCCTCCACCGCTGCCGGCTCTGTGGTGGCGATCCCCGCGCCCAGCGCAAGCAGCGCAAGGAGGGAGAAGCCGGCGAGGCCGACGGCGATGAGGTGGCGCGGGGGTCTCAGAAAGCGAAGCTCCTGCGCGTTGACGTGACTTCGGGGAAGCCCGGGCACCGGCCTCCAACCGACTGGGGCACGCTACACCACCCGCTCGGACGTAGGCAAACCTCGGGTGTGACCGAAATCACGCTTGAAACAGCCCAAAACGGCGTTGCTGGAGGGCTCTCGGCCCGGAATGATGTCCGCGTGAGGCTCCTCCGCCCGCTCCTGGCCGCGCTCGCGGCCACGGCGATCGCCGCCGCCATCGCCCTCGGGGCTCCGGCATCCCCATCCTCGGGCCGATCCCAGGGGTACGCCGCGCTTCTGCCCGGGGGGACCCAGGGGGGCGTGACAGCGTCGTCGGAGGGCCCGATCGACCGTTCCTCGCGGGTTTCCGGCCTGCGCCCGGCCGGCGGGGGCTCCGTGGGAGCGGTGGATGTGAGGGTCGAGGCGCGCGCCCGCGGAGCGTCGGCGACCGCCGATGGGTCGATCTCGGCCAGCGGCCTCATCCTGCTCGACGGACGGGTCTCCATCGACTCGTTCCGCATGTCCGCGCACGCGGGCGCGGGGCCGGCGGCGGGACAGACCGGCCTCACCGACGCGACGGTCTCGGGGCTGGTGGTGGACGGCCGGCCCGTCTCCGTGGGTCTGGGGAGCCGCGTCGAGGTCGCCGGCATCGGCACCCTGGTCCTGATGGAGCACGTGACCGGCGCCGACGGGACCGTGCAGGCCAACGCGCTGCGCGTGGAGGTGAGCGACCCGGCCGCCGCGACGATCATCGGACAGCCGTTCGTGATCGGTCATCTGAGCCTGTCGGCCAGCCCCGGGGCCGGCCCGGCGGAGCCCGCGCCCGCGCCCCGCGAGGAGCCCGCCCCACGGGACCCCGCATCGGCACCCGAGGGCGCCGCACCGGACCAGGGCGGGCCGTCCACGACCGCGCCTGCGCCCCTGATCGCCCCGGTGCCCCTGGGCCTGCCCCGCAAGCCCGCTCCGGAGGTGGCCCTGCCCGCGGGGGGCCGGTACGTGTTCCCGGTGTTCGGCGACGTGAGCTTCACGGACGACTACGGCGCTCCCCGGGCCGACACCGGCTGGCATCAGGGGAACGACCTCTTCGCGCCCACCGGGACGCCGGTCCTCGCGGTCGCCGACGGGAGGCTCTCGCGCGTCGGCATCAACACGCTCGGGGGGAACCGGCTCTGGCTCACCGACGATGCGGGCAACCAGTTCTACTACGCCCACCTCTCCGCCTACGCCCCGGCCGCGCTGGAGGGCGCGCGGGTGCGCGCGGGCCAGGTGATCGCCTTCGTGGGCAACACCGGGGACGCCGTCACGACGCCCCCGCACCTTCACTTCGAGGTGCACCCGGGCGGAGGCGACAGCGTCGATCCGTACCCGTACCTGCTCGCGTGGCAGCGCGGGACGGACATCCCGCCGGCCTTCCGCCAGGCCGCGATCTCCCCGTCCCCCGCCCCGGCGATCGGAGCGGTGCTGGTTGACGTCACGCCGGAGATCGACGGGGATCCCAGCCCCGACGACGGGCTGGCGAGCCCCGCCTCTTAGTGCAGGAAGGTCAGGAGCTCGGTCGTGAGGACGACCGGGGCGTCCAGCATCGGGGAGTGACCCGCGTCGATGATGCGCAGGGAGGCATCGGGGAGCAGCTGCAGGAGCTCCTGGGCTCCCGCGAGGGGGACCAGGCGGTCCTCGCGGCCCCAGAGGAGCAGCGTCGGCACGTGGATGTCCACGAGACCGGCGACGTGGTCGGTGTGGAGCATCTCCTCGGCCGCCCGCCAGATCGCCAGGGGTGAGCGGCCGATGCCGCCGAGGGTGACCCGGGCGAGCGCGCCCATCGGGAGCGCGGCGGCGGTGCGCGCGAGGGGGATGGCGTGGTGGCGGAACGCCGGGCCGGCGGTCCGGATCGGAGGGGAGATCAGCACCAGGCGCTCCACGGTCTCGGGCGCGCGCGCCGCCATGCCCAGGCACACGAGGGCGCCCAGCGAGTGGCCCACCAGGCTCGCCCGGCCCACCTCCAGCCGCTCGAGCAGCCGCGCCAGCACCGCGGCCCCCTCGGAGAGCCGGAACGGCGCGCCGCTCGGCGCCAGCTCGAACCCGGGCAGGTCGGGGATGATGACCCGGTGGTGGCGGGCGAGAGCCGGAGTGACGTCGCGCCACCAGCCGGGCGAGCAGCCGAGGCCGTGCACCAGCATGACCGGGGGCCCGTCGCCGCCGCTGTCGTCGTAGCGCACCAGGTGCCCGCGCACCCGCAGGGAGCGGGTCCCGCCGTGCGGGCGACGCCGCACCGCCTTCGTCTCTACGGTCGCCACGGCTCGGTCCGCGGGCCCGACCCCGGCGAAGCCGGTGGCCCGCATGCCTGGGCGGCCGGCACGGGCGGCGACAGCCGGCCGGCCGCCACGGCTTGACGCACTTTCAGGCTCCGAAGGTGTCCCCGCAGGAGCAGGTGGACGTGGCGTTCGGGTTGTTGATCCGGAACCCGCGCCGCAGCAGCCCGTCCTCGTAGTCGATGACCGAGCCGGTCACGTGGATGGCGCTCTTCAGGTCCATCAGCATCGTGACGCCGTTCGGACTCCACCGAGCGGTCGGCCGCGCCCGCGGTCTCGTCCGGCGGCCAGCAGGTCGAGCTTGTACTCCAGGCCCGAGCAGCCCCCGGCCAGGATGCGCAGCCGCACGCCCTCGGGGCGCCCCTGCTCGGCGGCCGCGGCGCGGATGTAGTCGGCCGCCGCCGGCGAGATCGTGACGAACGCCTGGCCACCCTGCTCGGCCTGGCGGGCGGCCTTGGCGCGGGCGCGCGCCGCCGCCTTCTTCTCCTCGAGGGTGAGCGGGCGCTCGGCGACGGGCGTGGCCGGAGACTCAGCCATAGCCCATCACCTTCATCAGGAAGCGCCCCTCCTCGGTCATGGAGTCGGGCGACCACGGCGGGTCCCAGACCCAGTTCACGTCGACGCTCGCGACGCCCTCGAGCGGCTCGAGCGCGGCCCGCGAGTCGCCCAGGATCTGCTCGGTGAGCGGGCAGCCCATCGAGGTGAGCGTCATGTCGAGGATGACGTTGCCGGCGTCGTCCGACGTTCACGCCGTAGAGCAGGCCCAGGTCGACGACGTTCACGCCGAGCTCGGGGTCCTCGACCGCTTCATCGCGGTGCGGATCTCGTCCTCGGTCGCCACGGTCACGCCTCGCCGTTGCCGTTGGTAGGTCTGGATCGCGTCCTTCGCCGCCATCCATCCCGAGCAGCGCGCACTTCACGCGCACCGGGTACTTGGCCACGCCCTCGAGGGCGATCGCGTCCCTGAGGCGGTCCTCGTCGCCCTCCTCGGCGCCGTGCATCATCTGCCGGAAGTGCTCGACCAGGTCGAGCGCCTCCTCGAGGACCGGCCCGACGATGGCCTCGCTCATCATCGAGACCGACGCCTGGGAGATCGAGCAGCCCTGCGCCGGTGTGGGCGAGCTCCACCACGCCGATCGTCCTCGATCCCGAGCTCGAGGTGCACCTCGTCGCCGCAGAGCGGGTTGTTCTGGTCGACGGCCACCGACGGGTTGGTCGAGCGTCCCCTCGCCGCGCTTGCGGCGGTAGTGGTCGAGGATCAGCTCCTGGTAGAGGTCGTCCAGGCCGCCCATCGCTCTCCCGATCCTCCCCTAGCCGAAGGTGGCTCGCGCGGCGCCCAGGGCGCGCACGAGCACGTCGATCTCGTCGTGGGAATTGTAGAGGTAGGCGCTCGCGCGGGCCGTGGCGCCCACGCCGAGCACGCGCATCAGCGGCTTGGCGCAGTGGTGGCCCGCCCGGACGCAGACGCCCTCGCGGTCGACGAGCTGGGCGATGTCGTGCGGGTGCAGGTCCGGCAGGCTGAACGAGACCGCGCCGCCCGCGCGACTCGGCGTCGCGCGGGCCGTAGATCGTGATGCCCTCGACCTCGCTGAGCGCCGCGAGCATGTGGGTCGACCAGCTCGACCTCGTGCGCGCGCACCGCATCGAGGCCGACGCCCGGCCAGGTAGTCGGCGGCGGCGCCGATGCCGACGGCCTCGGCGATCGGCGGCGTGCCGGCCTCGAACTTCCACGGGCAGGTCGTTCCAGGTCGAGCCCTCGCGTCGTGACGTTGGAGATCATCTCGCCGCCGCCGAGGAACGGGCTCCATCGCCTCGAGCAGCGCCGGCCTGCCGACGAGCACGCCGATGCCGGTCGGGCCGAGCATCTTGTGGCCCGTGAAGGCCAGGAAGTCGCAGCCGAGGGCCGTGACGTCGACCGGCATGTGGGGCACGCTCTGCGAGCCGTCCACCAGCACGAGCGCGCCCTGCTCGTGGGCGAGGTGCGGCGATCTCGGCGACCGGGTTGATCGTGCCGAGCACGTTGCTCGCGTGGACGACGGCGACCATCCGGGTGCGCTCGGACAGCATCTCCCGGAGCGCCTCCATGTCGAGCTCGCCCTCCGGGCGTGACCGGCACGAAGCGCACGCGTGGCGCCCGTGATCTCGGCCACGATCTGCCACGGGACGATGTTGGAGTGGTGCTCCATCTCGGTGACGAGGATCTCGTCGCCGGCGGCCAGCTCGCGCACGCCCCACGCCCAGGCGACCAGGTTGATCGCCTCGCTGGCGTTCTTGGTGAAGACCATGCCGTCGCGCGGCGCGTTCACCAGGCGCGCCACCGAGTCGCGCCCGGCCTCGAAGCGGGTCGGTCGCCTCGGCGGCGAGCGTCGTAGACGCCGCGGTGCACGTTGGCGTTGGTCTCGCGGTAGTAGGCGTCCATCGCGTCCAGCACCGCCGCCGGCTTCTGCGAGGTCGCCGCCGAGTCGAGGTAGACGAGCGGCGCGCCGTGGACCCGCCGCGACAGGATCGGGAAGTCGGCCCGGAGGGCCGCGACGTCGATGGCGGCGGAGGTGCCCATGCGCTCAGCCCGCGCCGGGGCCGCGGCCTCCTCGGCGGCGCCGAACTCCACGTAGCCGTGCTCCTCGAGGTGGTCGGCCAGCTCCGGGCCGCCCGTGCGGGCGATGCGGCCCTCGAACATCACGTGCACGACGTCCGGCGTGATGTAGCGGAGGATCCGCGTGTAGTGGGTGATGATGAGGACGCCGAGCTCCGGGCCGCGCATGGAGTTCACGCCCGCCGAGACGACCTTCAGCGCGTCCACGTCCAGGCCCGAGTCGGTCTCGTCGAGCACCGCGAAGCGCGGCTCGAGCATCGCCATCTGCAGGATCTCGTGGCGCTTCTTCTCGCCGCCCGAGAAGCCCTCGTTGAGGTAGCGGTCGGCGAAGGCGCGGTCGAAGCCGAGCAGCTTCGACTTCTGCGTCGAAGAGCTTCACGAAGTCGCGCGGGGAGATCTCCTCGCCGCGGATCGCGTTGCAGCGACGTGCGCAGGAAGTTCATGACCGAGACGCCCGGCACCTCGACCGGGTACTGCATCGCGAGGAACAGGCCCAGGCGGGCGCGCTCGTCGGCCTCCATCTCGGCGATGTCCTGCCCGTCGAAGCGGCGCCGTGCCGCCGGTGATGTCGTAGCGCGGGTGTCCGGCGAGGGCGTAGGCGAGCGTGCTCTTGCCGGAGCCGTTCGGGCCCATCAGCGCGTGGACCTCGCCCTGGGGCACCGCCAGGTTGACCCCCTTCAGGATCGGGGTGTCCGTCCACGGCCACCTCGAGGCCGCTCGATCTGCAGGATGGGTTCGCGCACGTCACTCCTCGTCTCAGCGGATCAGCGGGTGCTCACGGCTCGGGGTGGGGTCGACCAGCACGCGGCCGTCCCGGACCTCCACGGTGAAGGTGGGAAGCGGGCGGATGGCGGGCGGCGTGAGCGCCTCGCCGGTGCGCAGGGAGAAGGCGGCGCCGTGGCGCGGGCACTCGATGCGTGTCGCCCTCGACCCAGCCGCCCGAGAGCGACTCGAGCGCGTGGGTGCAGATGTCGTGGACGGCGAGCACCGTCGCCGTCGACGTTCACCAGGCAGACCGGCGTGTCGTCCGACCTGCACGAGCACGCGGCTCGCCGGGGGCGAGGTCGTGCGAGCGCCGACGTCCACCTCGATCAGCCCAGCTTCTCCCGGACCGCCGGCTCGAGCTCCGTCGCGCAGCTCCTCCAGGGTCACCTGCTCCAGGACCTCCTGGAGGAAGCCCATCACGATCAGCCGCTTGGCCTCGGCCGTCGGGCACGCCGCGCGAGCGCAGGTAGAACAGGTGCTCGTCGTCCACGCGGCCGACCGCGCCGGCGTGCGAGCACTTCACCTCGGCCGTCTCGATCTCGAGGAACGGGATCGTGTCGGCGCGGGCGCCGTCGTTGAGCACCAGGTTGCGGTTGGTCTGGTAGGCGTCGGTGCCGGGCGCCCCGGGCGGGACGACCAGGTTGCCGAAGAAGACCGTGTGGGCGTGGTCCTGGATCGCGCCCTTGTAGAGCAGGTTCGAGTACGACTGCGGCGCCTCGTGGCGCGCGACCACGCGGTGCTCGAAGTGCTGGTCGCCGCCGGCGAAGTAGAGCCCGAGCGCGCGGGCGTCGGAGCCCGGCCCGGCGCAGACCATCGTCGGCTCCACGCGCACGACGTCGCCGCCGAGCGTGACGACCACCGAGCGGGCGCGGGCGTCGCGGTCCACGCGGGCGCGCAGCAGCGCGTGGTGGCGCACGCCGGCGCCCCAGTCGATCACCGAGACGTGCTCCAGCTCGGCCCCCTGGCCCGACGTAGAGCTCGACGACCGACGACGCGCTGCACGGGCCCGGCGAAGTCGCGGGAGCGATAGCGGTCGATCACCGTGCGCCTTGGCGCCCTCCTCGACGACGACCAGCGAGCGGCCGAAGACGCGCCCGGTCGCGCCGGTGGCCGACAGGATCGACTCGACCGGCAGCTCCACCTCGACGCCGCGAGGGACGTAGACGAAGGTGCCGCCGTCCCAGCGGGCGGCGTTGAGCGCGCCGGGCGTGTCGTCGAAGCCGATCAGCCCGTAGAGGCGCTCGCGCACCAGGGCCTCGTGGTCGGACAGGGCGGCGCCGAGCTCGGCGACGATCACGCCCGTCGGGCAGGCTCGCCGAGGGCCGAGCCGCCCGGGGCGCCCCGTCGACCAGGTCGAGGCGGGCGGCCCGCTCGCCGCCGGCGTCGGCCGGCGGGACGGGCGCGGCGCCCGGCGCCTCGGGCTCGGGGCCCTCGAGGGCGAGGTCGGCCGGCGGCGTGAAGCGCCAGACCTCCTCCCGGCCGGTCAGGCCGGGAAGGGAGGTCAGCCGCTCCCCTGCCGCCTGGCGCGCCTCCTGCGGCCCAGGCGGCAGGGCTAGCCAATCGAGCCCTCCATCTGCAGCTCGATGAGCCGGTTCAGCTCGACCGCGTACTCCATGGGGAGCTCCTTGGCGATCGGCTCGATGAAGCCGCGCACGATCATCGCCATGGCCTCCTCCTCGGAGAGCCCGCGGCTCATGAGGTAGAAGATCTGGTCGTCGGCGACCTTGGACACCGTGGCCTCATGGCCGACCGAGGAGTCCTCCTCCTGGATGTCCATGTAGGGGTAGGTGTCCGAGCGGCTGTCCTCGTCGAGGAGCAGCGCGTCGCAGACCACCGACGCCTTCGCGCGCTTCGCGCCCGGCTCCACCTGCACGAGGCCGCGGTAGCTGGTGCGCCCGCCGCCGCGCGAGATCGACTTCGACACGATCGTCGATGACGTGTCGGGCGCGACGTGGACCATCTTCGCGCCGGCGTCCTGGTGCATCCCCTCGCTGGCCATGGCCACCGAGAGCACCTCGCCGCGCGCGCCGGGACCGACCATCCACACGGCCGGGTACTTCATCGTCAGCTTGGAGCCGAGGTTGCCGTCCACCCACTCCATCGTGGCGTTCTTGTGGGCCACGGCCCGCTTGGTCACCAGGTTGTAGACGTTGGTGGACCAGTTCTGGATGGTGGTGTAGCGGCAGCGCGCGCCCTCCTTGACGATGATCTCGACCACCGCCGAGTGCAGCGAGTCGCTGGTGTAGACCGGGCGCCGTGCAGCCCTCGACGTAGTGCACGAACGAGTCCGGCTCGCAGATGATCAGCGTCCGCTCGAACTGGCCCATGTTCTCGGCGTTGATGCGGAAGTAGGCCTGGAGCGGGATCTCCACCTCGACGCCCGGCGGGCACCCAGATGAACGAGCCGCCGGACCAGACGGCCGAGTTCAGCGCGGCGAGCTTGTTGTCGCCGGGCGGGATCACCGTGGCCCAGTGCTCGCGGAAGAGGTCCTCGTGCTCGCGGAGGGCGGTGTCGGTGTCGCAGAAGATGACGCCCTTCGTCTCGAGGTCCTCCCGCAGGGAGTGGTAGACGACCTCGCTCTCGTACTGGGCGCTCACGCCCGAGAGGTACTTCTGCTCGGCCTCGGGGATGCCCAGCCGGTCGAACGTGTTCTTGATGTCGGACGGGACGTCGTTCCAGTCGGTGCTCTGCTTCTCCGAGGACCGGATGAAGTAGAAGATGTTCTGGAAGTCGATCCCGCTCGAGGTCCCCGCCCCAGGTCGGCAGGGGCTTGCGCTCGAAGATCTCCAGCGACCGCAGGCGGAACTTGGTCATCCACTCGGGCTCGCCCTTGATGAACGAGATCTCGCGCACGATGTCCGCGTTCAGGCCGCGCTTCGGCTCGAAGACGTAGTTGGCGGGATCGTGCCAGCCGAACTTGTACTGGCCGAGATCGATGTCAGGCGGCTTGATGGTGGACACGGGTCCTCCCGGTCGCTTTGGCGCGCGTACGTGGTCTAAAGGATACGCGCGTGACCGTTATTCGTGAAGGCGTGGCACTCACATCGGTCGTCGACGGTGGGCGTACCCGTCCGCGCGAGCACCAAGCCTAACCCACCGCCCGGCCCCGGGTCCTCAGGGGGCCAGCTCCGAGCGCTCCACGACCGCGTGGCCCCCGAGGTCCCTCGTCCAGAAGGCGAGCCCGTTGCCGCCGGCGTCCATCGCCACCGCGGGCGCCCGGCCCGTGGAGACCCCGATGTCCGAGACCCGCGTGCCGGCCGCCAGCGAGCCGTCGGCGGCGCGGGAGGAGGCGATCACCCGGCCGGAGGCGGTCCACGCCACCAGGCCGAGGCGGCCGCCGCCGACCGCGACCCGCACGCCGGCGGGGCTCTGCTTGCCGGGATCGAGCGCGGCCGGGGCGGCCACCCCGAGGTCGGAGGCGATCACGGCCGCCCGCGTCCTCAGGTCGGACCCGATCCACGCCGCCAGCGCGTCGCCGTCGTCGTTCACGCCCACCTGCGGCGGCCCGCCGGCGCGGTCCAGGGTGGGGCGTGAGCCCGCGACCGGCAGCTCCTCCAGGGTGACCCCGTCGGCCCGCACGGGGCCGCGCCAGAAGTGGAGTGCGACGCCGTCGGCGCTCACCGCGACGGCGGTCCCGTTCCCCGACACCACGAGGTCGGCGGCGAGGTCGCCCGCGGAACGGAACGGCAGCTCGCGGTCGGCGGCGAAGGGCTGGTCGGGGGCCCGGCTGCTCGAGAACGCGGTGCTGCGGTCACCGGCCAGGTCGCACTGCCACCACACGACCGCCTCCCCGGCACCGCCCACGCTCACCCGCGGCGCGCGCAGCCGATCGCAGGACTCCGACCCGGAGACGGCCTCCGGGAGGCTCCACGGCTGGGCGCTCCGCCCCTCCGCCACCTGCACCTCCCCGTGGTAGCCGGGGTCGGACGCGGAGGTCCCCGTGCCCCAGTGCCACGTGGCCAGGGCGACCCCCCGGCCGTCGATGGCCAGATCCGGCCGCCCCACGGTCTGCCGGGGGCTCGAGAGCGTCTGGATGCGGTCCCAACGGGCGGCGCCGGAGGGGCGCTCCCGGGCGCGCACCACGAGGACGGGCCGCCGCCGCCGGTGGTCCTCGATCCGGACCACGCGGCTGCCGACCACCTGGCGCCAGACCACCACCACCCGTCCGGCCGCATCCACGGACACCTGGGGATCCACCGCCGGGCGGCCGCGTCGTGAGACGGCCTCGGGCCGGGACCACTCGCCGCCCCCCGCGCGGAGCGACACGACCACCATGGCCCTGCGGCCGGAACCGCGCACCCACGCGGCCACCGCGTCGCCGCGGTCGTTCATCGCCACGTCGGGGGAGCGCGCCACGAGCGGGCCCACGGAGGCGCGCTCGGCGGGGCTCCAGGCGGCGGCGGCCGCGGCGGCGGAGCAGGCGAGGGCGGCGAGCGCCCCGGCCGCCACGCGGCGGACGGGCTCAGCCGGCATCGAAGGCGGCCCTCTCGACGACCCGCACACCGCTCACGACGCGGCTCCAGTAGACGACGGCGTCGCCCGAGGAGGCCACCCCGACGGCCGGCGGCGGGACGGCGTCCACGCCCCCCCCGCCGGAGATCGGCTCGGCGGGCCCCCACGCGCCGTCCGGACCCCGGACCGCCGCGACCACCTCCCGGGTGCTCGTCAGCGCGAGCGCCACGGCACGGGAGCCGTCGCCCGTCGCCACCCGGATGGCGCGGACGCGGGCCGACGCCGGCGAGAGGCCGCGCCGCGCGCCGACCGTGTCGCCGTCCAGGTCCGCGCTCACCAGCCGCCCCTCCGACGCCCAGACGGCGAGCGCCGAGCCGCCGGTCGCGCCGGCCAGCCCGAGCGCGGGGAGGACGCCGGTGAAGGAGGCCGCCCCGGAGGCGCGCGGCGCCGGCAGGAGCGCCAGGTCGAGGCTCGGCGCGGGTCCGGCCGCGCGCCACCAGTTCAGCCGCATCGCCGATCCCTCGCTCCGGGATCCGCTGATGCCCACCACCACGCCCTCGCCGGTCACGGCCAGGGCGGAGGTCTGCGGCCCCCGGGTGTCGAAGGGCAGCCGGCGCTCGCGGCTCCACCGGCCGGGGACGTCTCCCCGGGCCACCGCGAACGCGGTGGTGCGCCCGCCCACCAGGCGGCACTCCCAGCTCACCACGGCCTGGCCGCCCGTGCCGACGGTCACCGCCGGAAGCCCGGTTCCCCGGCGGCACTCAGCCGAGCGCGACACCGATCGCGCCGGCGTCCACGCCTGACCCGGGAGCCGCTCGGCCAGCTGGACCCGGCCGACGAAGCCGGGCGAGCCGGGGGCGGTGCCCGTGCCCCAGTGCCAGGTGGCGACCGCGACACCGCGCCCGTTGACCGCGATCTCGGGCGGCCCCACCTTCTGCCGGTCGCTGGACAGCGCGGCCACCGGCCCCCAGGGCCCCGCCACGCGGCGCTCGCGGGCGAACGCCACGTAGACGACCTGGGTACGGAGCCGGCGGCGCACCTCCACCGCCCGGTCGCGCACCACCTGGCGCCAGCCCACCACGGCGACGCCGGAGCGGGAGATCGCCACGGTGGGGTCGGCCGCGGCGCGCCCGGGTGGCGAGACCACGGCCGCCGGCTCCCAGGTGCCGGCGGCCCGCCGCCGCACGGTGGCCACGATCTCGGGGACGCCGCCCGGAAGCGTGCGCACCCAGGCCGCCACCGCGGCGCCGCGGGCGTTGACCGCCACGTCGGGCGAATGGGCCTCGCCGGGGTCCACCGACGCCCGCTCGGGGGGCGTCCACGCCGCGAGCGCGGGCCCCGCGCTTGCGAGGAGGCAGGCCAGCGCCGCGACCACCAGATACCGGGATGGCATCCTGGGGACGGTACACCGGGACGCGTGTATCCTTGTCGGGTTCCGGGGCGCCGGCGGCGGACGGGGGGCAGGGTGACAGGCGCGGAGGAGCGCACGGATCGCGACATCGGTCGCCTCGCGGAGGCTCTGGGCGACCCCACCCGGCGGCGCGTGTTCTTCGCGGTGCGCTCAGCGGGGCGCGAGCAGTCCAAGGACGACGTGGCCGCGGCCGTGGGCATCGACCGGCGCCTGGCGGGCTTCCACCTCGACAAGCTGGTGGAGTTCGGCTTCCTGGAGGCCGAGTTCCGGCGCGCCGAGGGGCGGGGGGGCCCGGGGGCCGGCCGGCCGCCCAAGCTCTACCGCCTGGCCGATTCCGAGGTGCTCGTCGCCCTCCCCGAGCGGCACTACGACCTGCTCGCCTCCCTGCTGCTGCGGGCCACCCGGGCGGGCGGCCACGGCACGCCGCAGGAGGTGCTCGAGCGCGTCGGCCACGACTTCGGCTTCGAGGTCGGGCTGGCCGAGGTGGCCGCCGGGCGGGGCGCTCCGGGGCCCGGCGGGGTCGACGCCGTCGCCGAGGTGGTGCGGCTGCTGTCCCGCTACGGCTTCGCGGCGCGCGCCGAGGGCGATGGCGGCCTGCGCGCGTGCGCCTGCCCCTTCGAGGAGCTGGCGTTCGACGACCCGGAGCGCATCTGCGGCCTCGACCGGGCGATCTGGGGCGGCATGCTCGCCGCGTTCGCGCCCGGTGCCACGCTGCGAGTGGCGGAGACGCGCGCCGAGGGCCACGAGGCCTGCGTCGCGACGGTGGAGGCCGCGGGCCGGCCCTCGGCCTGAACGTCGCGCGGACCCGGGGACTGCTCGTTCAGTCCTTCACCCGGGTCGTTCCGAAGAGATAGGTCATCACGGCGAAGACGACCGTCATGATCCCCGCGGCGATGGGGTCGGCGCCCCGCTGGTCGGCGATCGCGGCGAACGTCTCGGCCAGGAGCGCGATCGTGATGAGGCCGAACATGACGAAGCCCAGCCAGTTCGCCCACCCGATGGGAAGGTACTTGCGGCTGCCCACCTCGGTGGCGGCCGGCGCGTAGTTCGCGCGGCGGCCTCCGGTGCGCTTCTTGCTCGACTGGCCCCGTGCCACGGCGGCAGGGTAGCACCGGCGAACGGTAGCCTCCCGCCGTGCCTCCGCGGCCTGACCAGAGCGTCGACTGGCGCGAGGTGCTCATCGCCCGGGCGGCGCTCGAGACCGGGCTGCTCGGGGCCCTGGAGCAGGCGAGGCCGGTGGACGAGGCGGCCGACGCGGCGGGGCTCGACCGCCGCGCGGCGCGGATCGTCAGCGCCGCGCTCGTGGGCACGGGATATCTCGAGGAGGCCGGGGGCGGGCTGCGCGCCACGGAACGCGGCCGCGCCCTGCTCCGGCCGCCGGGCGACGGCGGCGACCCGGCCGGCGTGCTCCACCTGGAGGCGCGCGCCATGCGCAGCCACCTCGGGCTGGAGGAGACCCTGCGCACCGGGATGCCGGTGGACGACGTGTCGGCGGGCGACCGCGTCACCATCGAGCGGTTCATGCGCGCCATGCGGCAGATCGCCGCGCCCCGCGTCCCTGACAGCGTCGCGGCCCTCGGGGCTCCCGCGCCGGGCGCCCGGCTGCTCGACGTGGGCGGGGCCCCGGGGACCTACGCGCGCGCCTTCACGGCGGCCGGCTGGGACGTGACCGTCCTCGACCGGCCGGGCGCGCTCGAGGTGACGGGGGCCGGCCTGCGGGCAGCGGGGATCGCGACGATCGCGGGCGACGCCACCCGCGCCCTCCCCGGCGCCGCCTGGGACGCGGTCTACCTCGGCAACGTGGTCCACCTCTTCGATCCCGCGACCGCCCGGGACCTGGTGGCGCGGGCGGGCGCGGCGCTGACCCCCGGCGGCACCCTGGCGGTGCAGGAGGTGCTCGGCGACGTCAGCCCGCAGGGCCCGGCCTTCGGCGTGATGATGCTGGTCTCCACCGAGGGCGGGGACGCCTACCCCGAGGGCGCCTACCGCGACTGGATGGCGGCGGCGGGCTGTCCGGTGGAGCGCGTGGTCGCGCTGGAGAAGGGGTGGCACCACCTGCTGCTCGGCGCGCGCGTGGCCCCGTGAGGAGCCGGTCGAGCCGGGGCGTGAGGGTGTGGGGGGAGGACGCCGCCGTGCTGGAGCGCGCCGGGGCCGACCTGGAGGAGCTGACCGGCCTCGAGCGGGCGCTCGCCGCGGGGGTTCCCGCCGCGGATGCGGGGATCCTCGACGCCCACGTCCACCTGGGCCGCGACGCCGACGGGCACCGGCTGGACGCCGAGGCCCTCCTGGCCGACATGGAGCGGTGGGGGATCGCCGGCGCGGTCTGCTTTCCCGCCAACGATTCCGGCGCCGCCGGCGACTTCGGCACGGCCAACGCCGCGGTGCTGGAGGCCGCGCGGCGGGCCGGCGGCCGGATCGTGCCCTTCTGCCGGATCGATCCGATGCGGCCCGGGGCCGCCCGGGCGATGGAGCGTGCGGGCGCGGGCGGCGCGATGGGCCTGAAGCTCCATCCCGTCGCCCAGCGCTTCCGCCCCGAGCACCCCGACGTGGCCGCCGCCGTGCGCGAGGCCACCGCGCGCGGATGGCCGGTCACGATCCACGCGGGCTACGGCGCCCGGCCGCTGGCCGCGCCGATCGCGGCCCTGCTCGACGCCGCCCCCGGCGCCCGGCTGATCCTGGCCCACGGCGGGCGCGGCGACGCCCGCGCCCTGGCGGGTCTCGCGGCCGATCGCCCGGACCTGCTGCTCGACACCTCGCTCGCGGCCCTGGTCGACCTCGTGGCGCTGCCCCCCGGGCGCCTGGTCTTCGGCTCCGACCGGCCCTACGGCGAGCACGGCACGGCGCTGCGGCTGGTCGCGCGGGCCGCGGGGATCGCCGGCTGGCGCGACGAGGAGCTCGGCGGCGTGCTCGGGGGCAACCTGAGGCGGCTCCTCGACGGCGAGGCGGCGTGACGCTCTCCCGCTCCGAGGCCGTGCGCCTGTCGGCGGCGCTCGCCCAGTGCGACATCGCTCTGGTGCGCCGCGACCCCGTGGCGCCGGCCCTCCTCTCCCAGGCCGCCCGCCACGCCCAGGGCCTGGGCCCCGGGCCGTTGGTCGCCGCCGCCGCGCGCCTGGCCCGCATCTGCGATCCGGCCGGCGGGTCGCGGGAGGAGATGGCGTGCCGCAAGGTGGTGCAGGCCCTGGTCCGCGCCGCGGCCATCGACGCCGAGGCCGCGCTGCTGTGAGCGCGGCCACCCGCGCCCGCCTCGCGGAGCTGGTCGCCGCCGGGGACATGGACCTCGCCGAGGCCAACCTGCTGATCGCCGCCGAGGCGTCGCCCCGTCTGGACGCCGCCGCCGTCCTCGCCGAGGTCGACGCCCTGGCGGACGCCGCCCGCGACCGAGGGCGTCGTGCCGGCGCTGCGCGACCGTGGCTTCCGGGCGACGGCGACGACTACGACGACCCCCGCAACTCGTTCCTCGACAGGTGCTCCGCCGGCGCCGGGGCCTGCCGATCGCGCTGGCGACGCTCACGCTGGCGGTCGCCCGCCGGGTGGGCGCACCCGATGGCGGGGATCGGGATGCCGGGCCACTTCGTCGTCGCCGACCTCTCCGGCCCCGAGCCGGTCCACCTCGACCCGTTCGACGGATGGCGCGCCGCTCTCCACCGAGGACCTCGCGCGCATCGTGCGGGAGACCACCGGTCTCGCGCTGCGCGCCGACTTCCTGGCGCCCGTCTCCGCGCCGGCGATCCTCACGAGGACGCTCGCCAACCTGCGGGCCGCCTACCTGCGGCGGCGGAGGCTGGAGGACGCCCTCTGGACGGTGGAGCTGGGCCTGCTGGTGACCCCGGGCGACGCGGAGCTCTCCCAGGAGACCGTGGCGCTCCTCGCGGGCCTCGGGCGCTACGACGAGGCGGAGGACGCCGGCGAGGCGCTGCTGGCGGCCTGGCCCCCGGACGACGCCCGGTCGGCGGTCGAGGCGCAGCTGGCCGCGGTCCGCGACCTGCAGCGGCGCATGAACTGATGGCCGACGTCATCCGCGATCAGGTGCTGGCGGCCAACCGCGCCTTCTACGACGCGCTCGAGGCCCTCGACCTGGGGCGGATGGAGGCCGTCTGGGCGGGCGGACCCGGGATCGCCTGCCTGCATCCGGGAGGCCCCTGGCAGCGCGGCTGGGAGGAGATCCGCTCCGGATGGGAGGCGATCTTCGGAAACACCGGCTACATCGAGTTCGAGATCACCGACGTGGAGGTGACGATCGTCGATCCGGTGGCGTGGGTCACCTGCACCGAGGTCATCACCTCGGCGGCCGGCGCGGGTCAGTCGAGCGTCGCCGAGGTGGCCGCCACGAACCTCTTCCTGCTGGACGCCACCGGGTGGCGTCTGGCGCTGCACCACGCCTCGCCGGTCATCCGCCCCGCGCCGGCCGAGGAGGCCTGAGGCGCTGCTACGGGGCCTTGCTCGCGAGGTAGTCGGCGAGCATCTTCTCGCCGGCGGCGTGCCCGTCCTCGAAGTACACGCGGTTGATCTCCTTGAAGATCTCCCGCGAGTCCGGGACGTCGTCCTCGGCCATCGTCGCGTCCACCGGGCACGCCTCGACGCAGGCGTCGCAGTCGATGCACTCGGCGGGGTCGATGTAGAGCATCGTCGCCTCGTCGTGGTGCTCCTCGCCCGGAGCGGGGTGGATGCAGTCCACCGGGCAGACGTCGGCGCACGAAGTGTCCTTCGTGCCGATGCACGGCTCCGTGATGATGTAGGCCATTCAGCGATCCTCGAGCGTCGTCGTGGGCAGCGGCGCCGGCCCGCACGGCAGGCGCCTCGCAGGCGGGACTCTACCAGCGGCTCCCGGCGCCTGACGACGCCGTCACCGGCCGTGGGACGGCGGCCACCACCGCGTCGGCCGCCGCGAGCAGGGCCACGCGCCGCGGCGCAGTCGGGCCGCGCCGCCACCACCGGCAGCCCGCCGTCGCCCGCCTGCGCGACGCTGGCCTCCAGCGGGATCTGGCCGAGCAGGGGCACGCCGAGCTCGTGCGCCAGCGCGCTGCCGCCGCCGCCCGAGAAGACCTCGTAGCGGGCGCCCGTGTCGGGCGCGACGAACCAGCTCATGTTCTCGATCACGCCCGCCACCGGCAGGTTCACGCGCGCCGCCATGGCCGCCGCGCGCCGCGCCACGCGCTGCGCGGCGAGCTGCGGCGTGGTCACGATCACCAGCGAGGCCGTGGGCAGGAGCTGGGCGATCGAGATCGCCACGTCGCCCGGTGCCCGGGCGGCAGGTCCACCAGCAGGTAGTCCGGCTCGTCCCACCACACCTCGGTGACGAAGCTCGTGAGCGCCTTGTGCAGCATCGGGCCGCGCCAGATGACCGGGCTGTCCTCCTCGGTGAGGAAGCCGATCGACATCAGCCGGACGCCGTGCGACTCCACCGGCATCATCAGGTCCTCGACGGTCACGGCGCGGCGCGTGACGCCCATCATCCGCGGGATGGAGTAGCCGTAGACGTCGGCGTCGAGCAGCCCGACGGTCGCGCCGCGGCGCGCCAGGGCGACGCGCGAGGTTGGCCGTGATGCTCGACTTGCCCACGCCGCCCTTGCCCGAGGCGATGCCGATCACCGTCGTCGCGCTGCCCTCCTGGAACGGCGACGGCCGCCCGGCGCCCGCCCCGCCGAGCCCCGCGCGCATGGCGCGCCGCTCCTCGTCGGTCATGGCGTCCATCGTCACCTGCACCGCCGTCGACGCCCTCGAGACCGGCGCAGGGCCTGGGTCACGCGGCGCTGGATCTCGGCCTTCAGGGGGCAGCCCGCGACCGTGAGCCGGATGGCCACGCGCACGTGACCTCCCTCCACGGTCGACGTCGCCCACCATCCCGAGGTCGACGATGCTCGCGGTGGAGCTCCGGGTCCTGCACCTCGCGCAGGGCCGTCATCGCGGCATCGTGGCTCAGCGCGGTCACATGAACATCCTCGCGTAGGGCTCCGCCTCCCCGAGCGTGACACCCCAGGGGCCGTGGCCGGGGTGGATGAGCGTCTCGCGGGGCACCTCGGCGAAGAGCCGCTCCAGGCTGCGCATCATGGCCGCGTGATCGGTGCGCGGGAAGTCCGTGCGCCCGATGCCCTGGGCGAAGATGAGATCGCCCACGATCGCCTCGCCCGCGGTCTGCTCGATGCGCAACCACGCATCCCGGCGAGTGCCCGGGCGTGGCGATGAGCGCGAAGCGCAGGTCGCCCAGCTCCAGGACGTCGCCGTCGCCGATCAGCCGCTCCGGGGTCACGCCGGGGGTGGGCGGCGGGTTGCCGAAGAGGGCGGGGTTGAACGGCGCCGGGGCCTCCAGCCAGTCGGCGTCGCCCGCGCTGGCCCAGACCGGCAGGCCGTCGGCGGCCCAGAGGTGGTTCTCCACCACGTGATCCCAGTGGCCGTGGGTGTCGAGCACCGCCACCGGGGTGACCTCCAGGCGCCGCAGGGTCTCGAGCACCCAGGCCCGGCTGCCCATGGCCGGGTCCACGATCCACGCCGAGCCGCCCTGGGCATCGGCCACGACGTACGTGTTCGTGGCCACGGGCCCGAAGGTGCCCCCCTTGAGGATCATGGTGCGACACTAGCCGAGAGGGCCCGAGCGGGCCGGAGGGGCGATGCGCATCGCGATGGGATCGGACGAGGTCACGGAGCTCACCCACGCGCTCGTGGAGGTCCTGCGCGAGGAGGGCCACGAGGTGGAGCTGCACGGCCCGCTGGCGGGCGGCGCCGAGGAGTGGGTGGAGGCGAGCGCGGCCGCCGCCCGCCGCGTGGCCGAGGGCGCCTGCGAGCGTGCGGTGGTGTGCTGCTGGTCGGGCACCGGAGCGTCGATCGCCGCCAACAAGGTCCCGGGCGCGCGCGCCGCGCTGTGCATCGACGCCGAGACGGCGCGGATGGCCCGCAAGTACAACCACGCCAACGTCCTCGCCCTGTCCCTGCGGCTCACGAGCCCGCCCATGGGCCGCGAGATCCTGCGCGCGTTCCTCTCCGAGCCGGACGGGGAGGAGGACTTCGACCGCCGCAACGTGGAGCGCCTCGGAGTCATGGAGGGCTGAGGGAGCGTCCGCTCAGCTCGCTAGCCGCCGACGAGGCTCCCGAGCTCGTTGAGGTCGAGGTCGCGCGCGTTCTCCGGGGCGGTGATGTCCACCGGGTCCCCGAACGCGGACAGGTTCGCCGTCAGATCGATGTCGACGGGGCCGACCGTCGTGCTGATGCCGGAGCCGTCGGCGCTGAGCACCAGGTGGATGCGCCGCGGCAGGAGGTCCTCCGTCCCGATCCAGGCCTCCACGGTCCCGGTGCGCAGGGCCGCTCGGGCGCCGGCGGCGTCGACCTCGTCCAGCCCCAGGACCGGGCCGAGGTCGGTGAGGGCCTTCTGGGCGTCCACGGTCCCCGTGACCTTCACGGTCTCGGTGCCCTCGATGTCCTCGCGTCCGGCCTCGGCCGGATCGGTGGTCCAGTCGACGACCGTCGGGTAGAGCGCGCCGAAGTCGAGCAGCGCCACCTGCTCCGGCGGCAGGGCGATCTTGAAGTCCTGGCCGAGGGCGCCGAGGAAGACCTCGTCGCCCACCCGCGTGAGGTTGACCTGCAGGGGGATGCCCCCGACCTGCAGGCTGGTGTCGATGGAGGCCTTGTCGGGGGGCTCGACCGGCCCCTCGCCGGACAGCTCGAGGGGGCCGTTCAACAGCGCGGCGGGCCCGGACGCCGGGTCGGTGAGGGAGATGTCCCCGGTCGCCTCGAGGCCGATGCGGAACGACTCGACCTGCGCGAAGGCATCGGCGCTCCGCTGGAGCAGTTGCGCGGGGGTGAGGCCCTGGGCGAGGTCCTCGCCGCCTCCGCCGCCACCTCCGCAACCGGCGGCCAGGCCGAGCGAGATCGCGAGGGTGAGGCCGATCCCGATGAGCGAGCGGAGTGGGCGCACCACGTTGGCGGTATAGCATGGCGCGGGATGTGCGGGGGAGCGTGACGACGGCGGGGAACCCGCGCATGGAGCTCGTGCCGGTGGGGGTCGGCGCGGCATACGGGCTGCCCGACGAGGCGCAGAGCTGCTACCTGGTCCGCACCCCGGAGCGGGCGGTGGTGCTCGATCTGGGCTCGGGCACCCTCAACCGCCTGTGCGCGCTCGTCGCGCCCCAGGACCTCGACGCCGTGGTGATCTCCCACCTGCACCCGGACCACTGCGTCGACCTCCTGGCCCTGCGCGTCTACATGGCCTGGGGCCCGGGGGCGGGGCGGCGCCTGCGCGTGATGGGCCCGCCGGGTCTGCGCGAGCGCCTGACGGCCTTCGCGGGCTCGGAGGGGTGGGAGCGCGTTCGGCTTCGAGGAGCTCGCGTCGCCCGGCGGCGAGGCCGACCTCGGGGGTGGGCTCGTCCTGCGCCACCGCGAGGTGCCGCACCTGCCGCCCACGTTCGCCATGCGCCTGGAGTGGCGGGGAGCGGCCCTCTGCTACGGCGCCGATTGCGCGCCCGGGCCGGAGCTGCCCGAGCTGGCCGCGGGGTGCGAGGTGCTGGTGTGCGAGTGCGTCGTTCGGGGCCGAGCCGGTGCCGGAGGGGGTTCCGCACATGCCCGCGCGCGAGGCCGGGCGGATCGCCGCGCAGGCCGGGGTGGGGCGTCTGCTGCTCACGCACTGCTCGCCCGAGTTCGACCGCGACGCCGCTCTCGCGGCCGCGCGGGCCGAGTTCGCCGGGCCCGTGGACTGGGCCCGGCAGGGGGAGCCGGTCGCCGCGTGACCATGCGCCGCCGCCCGCCTCCCACCCGCCGTGGACTGATCCTCGCGGTGGTCCTGAGCCTGCTGCTGCCGGGGTTGGGGCAGGCCTACCAGGGGCGCCTGTGGCGCGCTCTGATCTGGTTCGGCGGCACGGTGCTGATCGCGGTCGTCGTGGGCCGGGGAGGCGACAACACGACGCTCGCGCTGTCCATGGGCACCGCGATCGCCGTCGCCTCGGCCCTGGACATCCTGGTGGTGGCCCGCGTGGAGTCCCGCTCCCGGAGCGGCCTTTGAGGGGTGACGGCCCGGGAGTCCACTAGACTTGCCGAATGCGACGGCAACCGTCCCTCCCGCGGTGAGCTCCGACGCCTTCGCCCGCGGTCACGCGGACGCTGCGCAGGGCGAGGAAGAGCTGCGGATGCTCTGGCGCCGGCTGCAAGCAGCACGACGACCCCGCGCGCGCGCGATCGCCTGATCCTCTCCTACGCCCCGCTGGTGAAGTACGTGGCGGGCCGGATGAGCGCCGCCCTGCCCGCGCACGTGGAGGAGACGGACCTCATCTCCTACGGGCTGCTGGGCCTGATCGGCGCGGTCGAGCGCTTCGATCCCGGCGCGCCAGGTGAAGTTCGAGACCTACGCCGTCTCCCGCATCAAGGGCTCCATCATCGACGAGCTGCGCTCGCTCGACTGGGTGCCGCGCTCGGTCCGCGCCCGCGCGCGCGAGATCGAGCGCAAGTCCGCCGAGCTGGAGCACCGGCTCCAGCGCGCGCCCACCGACGAGGAGCTGGCCGCGGCCCTCGGGATGGAGATGGAGGAGTTCCAGGCCGCGATCACCCAGATCTCCAACTCCTCGATCGTCGCGCTCGACGAGATGTGGAGCGTCTCCTCCGGCGGCGAGCCGCTGGCCGCTCATCGACACGATCGGCGACTCGCGGCTGACCGACCCGGCCGACCTGCTCGACGTCACCGAGCTGCGCGACACGCTGGCCGACGCGATCGCCCGCCTGCCGGAGCGCGAGAAGATCGTCATCGCGCTCTACTACTACGACGGGCTGACGCTCCGCGAGATCGGCGAGGTCCTGGGCGTCACCGAGAGCCGCGTGAGCCAGCTCCACACCAAGGCGATCCTGCGCCTGAAGGGCCGCCTGCAGGACGGCCAGGAGCCGGATCCCTCCGAGCTCAGGGCTGCGCCGCCGGAGGTAGACTGCCCGTCCCGGCTTGTCAGGAAAGGCACGAAGCCATGGCGCATCCCGACCCTGCACAGATTCGGAACGTCGCGGTGCTCGGACACCGCGGCAGCGGCAAGACGAGCCTCGTCGAGGCGATGCTGCATCGCCGCCGGCGAGACCAGCCGGCTCGGGTCGGTGGCCGAGGGGACGACGGTCTCGCGACTTCGACGACGACGAGCGCCGGCGCGGCATGAGCATCACCGCCTCGCTCTGCCACCTCACCTGGCACGGCGTGAAGGTGAACCTGATCGACACGCCGGGCGAGCCCTCGTTCCAGGGCGACTACCTCGCGGCCCTGCGCGCGGTCGACGCCGCGCTGATGGTGGTCAACGCGACCGCGGGCGTCGAGGTGCAGACCGAGCGCCTCTGGAGCCGGGCGGCGAGGCGGGGCTGGCCCGGGCGCTGGTCGTGAACATGCTCGACCGCGAGCGGGCCGACTTCGACGCGACCCTGGAGGCCGCTCAAGGCGCTGGCTCCGGGGGCCGTGGCGATCCAGATCCCGATCGGCCAGGAGGCCGGCTTCCGGGGCGTCGTCAACCTGGTCTCGATGACCGCCACCACCTACGCCGCCGGGCTCGACGGCCGGCGACGACCGGGCCCGATCCCCGACGAGCTCGCCGACGCGCGCGCAGGCGGCGCGCGAGGCGCTCATCGACGTGGTGGCCGAGAACGACGACGCCCTGATCGAGAAGTACCTCGAGGGCGAGGAGATCACCACCGAGGAGCTGATCGGCGGGATCCTGGCCGGGGTGGCCGAGGGGCGCGATCTTGCCCGGTCGTCTGCGCGGCGCGGCGGCGTCGGGCGACCGGCGTGGACCGGGCGCTCGACCTGCTCATCGAGGCGCTGCCCGTCGCCGGTCGACGTCGGCGCGTGGACCGCCCTCGACCCGGACTCGGGCGAGCCGGTCGACGGTCACCCTCAGCGAGAACGGCCCGCCACGGCCTACTGCTTCAAGACCGCTGGCCGACCAGTTCAGCGGCCGCATCAACCTGCTGCGCGTCTTCTCGGGCATCGCTGCCGAGCGACAGCCACGCCACCTGCGTGCGCAGCGGCGTCGAAGGAGCGGCGTGGGACAGCTCTTCACGCTCCAGGGCAAGGACCACGTGCCGCTGCAGGAGATCGGCCCCGGCGACATCGGCGCCGTCGCCAAGCTGAAGGAGGTGGCCACCGGCGACGTGCTCGCGACCGGCGAGCCGGCGGTCGCCTTCCCGCCGATCGCCTTCCCGCCACCGCTCATGAGCTTCGCCGTCACGGCGCGCAACCTGGCCGACGAGGACAAGCTCCACTCCTCGCTGCGCCGGATGAGCGACGAGGACCCCACCCTCGACGTGCACCGCGACGACCAGACCGGCGACCTACATCGTGGGCGGGCCTCTCCCAGATGCACGTGGAGGTCATCGCCGAGCGCATCGAGCGCCGCTTCGGCGTGGCGATGGACCTGGCCCCGCCGCACGTGCCCTACCGGGAGACCATCACCGGCTCGGCCGAGGCCGAGGGCAAGCACAAGAAGCAGAGCGGCGGCCGGGGCCAGTACGGCGACTGCTGGGTCAAGGTGGAGCCGCTGCCGCGCGGCGGCGGCTTCGAGTTCGTCGACAAGATCGTCGGCGGAGCCATCCCGCGGCACGTTCATCCCCGCCGTGGAGAAGGGCGTCGTCGAGGCGATGCAGGCCGGCGAGCTCGCCGGCCACCCGGTGGTGGACGTGCGCGTCACGCTCTACGACGGCAAGCACCACGCGGTGGACTCGTCGGAGATGGCCTTCAAGATCGCCGGCTCGCTGGGGATGAAGGCGGCCATCGCCAAGGCGGGCCCGGTGCTGCTCGAGCCGGTGATGAGGGTCGAGGTCACCGTGCCGTCGGAGCACGTCGGCGACGTCATGGGCGACCTGAACTCGCGCCGCGGGCACCCGCTGGGCATGGAGACCCGCGGCCAGGCGACGAGGTCGATGCCGCGCCGAGGTGCCGATGGCCGAGATGCTCGAGCTACGCGCCCGACCTGCGCGCCATGACCGGCGGCCGGGGCGACTACACGATGGAGTTCGACCACTACGCCCAGATGCCGGCGCACCTCGCCGAGAAGGCGGCCGCCGGCGGCCTGAGACGCCGGCTGACATTGCCGGGCGATTACGATGGGGCGCATGCTCGTCGCCCAGCTCGTCGCCGCCGTCGAGCGGCTGGCCCCGTCGGCGCTCGCCGAGGAGTGGGACAACGTGGGCCTCGTCGTGGGCCGCCACAACCAGCCCGCCCGCAAGCTCTTGGTCGCGCTGGAGCTGCGCGACGAGGTCCTGGGCGAGGCGCGCGAGCTGGGCTGCGACGCCGTCCTCGTCCATCACCCGCCGATCTTCCCGACCCTGGCCGCGGTCACCGACGGCTCGGCCGCCAGCGAGCTGGTGCTGCGGGCCGCCGAGGGCCGCGTGGCGGTGATCGCCGCCCACACCAACCTGGACGCGGCCACCGGCGGCCTGAACGACCTGATGGCCGAGATCCTCGGCATCGGCGACGTCCGAGCCGCTGCGGCCCGACCCGGCCGTCCCGGAGTGCGGGCTGGGCCGCGTCGGGATCGGTGGGCTCCACCACCCTCGAGGGCATCGTCGAGCGCGTGCGGTCGGGGTTCGGCGCGGGGCCGGTGAACTACGCGGGCGACCCGTGGACGCGGGTGGAGCGCGTCGCGTGCTGCACCGGCTCGGGGGGCTCGTTCATCTCCGACGCCCGCGAGGCCGGCGCCGACGCCTACGTGACGAGCGACCTGAAGTACCACGACGCCGACCGCGCGGAGGGCCTGCCCCTGGTCACCCTCCCGCACGCGCGCGCCGAGCGGGTCGCGATGAAGCGCTGGACCAAGACGCTCGAGCGGGCGCTGGCCCCCGAGGGGGTCGAGGTCAGCTTCGCCGAGGTCGAGACCGACCCCTGGCAGACCGCCACGTAGGGCGGCCCCTCAGGGCCGCGCCATGAGCGCCGCGCGGCGCTCCGGCGGCAGCCGCTCGATCGCGTAGCGCAGCATCGTCCGGGGCATCCGCAGGCGGTGGACCTCGAGCCACGCGACGAGCGCGCCCTCGTCGCGCTTGCCGGCCTCGCGCAGCATCCAGCCGATCGCCTTGTGCATCAGGTGGTGCGGGTCGTCCATCAGCCGCTCGGCCAGGGCGAACGTCTCGCCGAGCTCGTCCCGCAGGATCAGCGCGTGGGTGGAGACGACCGCGATCCGGCGGTCCCAGAGGCGCTCCGACCCGGCCAGCTCGCCGAGCACCGTGCGCGGTCGCCGTCCACGAGCTGCTCGCCCACGAGCTGCCGCGCGCTGGCGTCCACCAGGTCCCAGTTGTCCACGCCCGCCCGGTGGTCGAGATAGAAGCGCCGACAGCTCCGCGCGCTCCGCCGCACCGGCTCGGCGATGGCGCTCCACCAGCACGACCAGGGCGACGAACCGGTGCTCGTGCACGGGGCTCGCCAGCAGCGTCGCGGCCTCGTCGAGCGGCAGGTCGCGGGCCCGCCGGGCCACGCGGCGCTGCGCCGGCACGGGGATGCCGAGGAGCACGTCGCCCTCCCCGTAGCCGCCCGGCACGCACGCCCGAGGTACGGCGCGACGAAGGCCGCCCGCTCGGGGTCGGCCGAGCGCGGCGATCACGCGTCGGCGTCCATGCACCCAGCTCGCGCGTCCACCGCCGCGCTTGGACCTCCTCGACCGGCCGGTACACTGCACGCGACCTGCGGATGTAGCTCAGTTGGCTAGAGCGTCTGCTTGCCATGCAGAAGGTCGTGGGTTCGAGTCCCATCATCCGCTCCTCGAAAAGGCCCCGGTAATCGGGGCCTTTCGTCGTTCTAGCGGCATACGGCGCCCGCTTCGCGGGCGAGGGCGATGAGGTAATCGGAATACGCTCTGATCAGGCTGCCGGAGGAGGGCTGATGTCGCCGACGTTGGAGGTCGTAGGGCGCGAGTCGGAGATCGATTCGGTTCACGACTTCCTGGAGGCGGTTCCTGGGGGACCGGTCGCGCTGCTCATCGAGGGTGAGATCGGGATCGGGAAGACGACGCTCTGGAGGGAGGGCATCGCCGAAGCCGGTGAGCGGGGACTGCAGGTGCTCACGAGCAGGCCGGTCGAGGCCGAGATCGCGCTGCCGTTCGCCGTGCTCGGTGATCTCCTCGGAGACGTGCCAGACGCTGCGCTCGGGCGGCTTCCCGACCCGCAACGCGAGGCCCTCGAGGTTGCGCTGCTGCGAGCGGGAACGAAGCCTGGAGGGTTGCAGCGCCGAGCGGTCGCGCTCGGCGTCCTCGGTGCTATTCGAGTGCTCGCCGAGGACACGCCGCTGGTCGTGGCGATCGACGACGCGCAGTGGCTCGATCCACCTTCGGCCGATGCCCTCGCATTCGCGGCCAGGCGATTGCGCGACGAACCGATCGGCTTCCTCCTCGCGCGACGCGCGGAGGCGAGCGAAGAATCTCGCGTCGAGCTCGAGACCGCTCTGGACGCTGACCGCCTGACACGGCTCGTCATCGGCCCGCTCGATATCAGGTCACTCGATCGCCTTCTGCGGGCGCAGCTCGGCAGGCAGTTTCTCCGCCCCGCGCTCGTCGAGCTGCAGCGGGTGTCGGGAGGCAATCCGTTCTTCGCGCTCGAGCTCGGCAGGGCGCTGCTCACGCGCGATGTCTCCCCCGCGCCGGGGGAGCCGCTGCCGGTGCCGGCGACGCTCAACGAGCTCGTTCGGGAGCGGCTCGCCGGAATCCCCACCGCGGCGAGGGAGGCGGCGCTCGTCGTCTCGGCGCTCTCGCGGCCGACCGTCGAGCTCGTGGCTGCCGCCGCCGGCGGTGGGGGCGGGGCGGCCGCGCTCGAGAAGGCGGCAGCCGCCGGAGTCCTGGAGGTCGCGGACGGCCGCGTCCGGTTCTCACATCCGCTGCTCGCCTCGGTCGTCTACGCGCAGACACCGCCGGCTCGGAGACGCGAACTGCACGCCCGCTTGGCGGAGATCGTCGACGATCCGGACGAGCAGGCGCTCCACCTCGCCCTCGCTGCGAGCGGTCCCGATGCCCGGGTGGCCGCGACCGTCGAGGATGCCGCCCGGCGGGCACGAGCACGTGGCGCTCCGCAGGCCGCAGCAGAACTCTGGGACCGGGCCCGAATGCTCACGCCGCCCGATGACGCCGACGCGTGGAGACGGACGATCGAAGCCGGGGAGTGCCATCTCGAGGCGGGGGACACCGACCGGGCGCGACTGCTCCTCGAGGACGTGGTGGCGCTCCTTCCTCCGGGTCGCGATCGCGCGATCGCGCTCACGCGCCTCGCCTGGGCCAGCGGGTTCGGGCGTGGCTTCCACGTCTCCGCCGAGCTGTTCCGCGATGGCTCTCGCAGAGATCGGGGACGATCCTGCGGCGCGCATCGAGATCGAACGGGGACTCGCGTGGAGCATCCACGAGACCGGTGACGTCGCGGCGGCCGAGCCTCATGCGCGTGCGGCGCTCGAGCTCGCCGAGCGTCTCGGGGAGCCCGGCGTGCTCGCAAGCGCACTGGCGGACATGGCCTTCTTCCAGACCATTCGCGGGCGAGGAGTTCCGATCGCGCTCATCGAGCGCGCCCTCGAGCTCGAAGACACGGCAGACGAGTGGAGGTCGGTCCTCGGACGC
The DNA here is from genome assembly GCA_963721335.1 of Miltoncostaeaceae bacterium. GTDB lineage: Bacteria > Actinomycetota > Thermoleophilia > Miltoncostaeales > Miltoncostaeaceae > CAVXDY01. Next base: position 1,195,962 of record CAVRIV010000008.1, on the reverse strand, counting down.
ATCCGAACCGGCTGGGTCCACGGGATGTTGCTCATGTGGGCAGGCGATCTCGATGCTGCTCGTTCGACGCTCACCGCGCTTCGCGACACCGTGCTCGCGCGCGGCGACGAGCACACCGTGAGCTACGTGGTGTCCCAGCTCGGTCGGCTCGAGTGCCTGGCCGGGAACTGGGAGCTCGCGTCGCACTACGCCGCCGAGTGCTTCGAGGCCGCCGTGCAGACCGCCCATGAAGACCAGCGCCCGTTCGCACTGTCAACCGGGGCACTCGTCGATGCGCACCTCGGACGCGTGGCCGAGACGCGTGCCGCGACCGACGAGGGGCTGCCGCTCGCGCTCGCAGTCGGCGTCGTCCCCGCCCACCTGGAGATGCTCGCGATCCGCGGGTTCCTCGAACACTCGCTGGGCGAGGCTCGCGAAGCCCATCGCTTTCTCGGCCCGCTCCCCGCGCCGTCGCCGAAGCGGGGTTCGGCGAGCCGGCGCTGTTCCGCTTCCACGGCGATGCGATCGAGACCCTGCTGGCACTTGGTGAGCACGACGCCGCCACGGCGCTCCTCGCCGAGTTGGAGGAACAGGCCCGTGCAACGGGCGGCGTGTGGGCGCTGACGATCGCGAGCCGCTGCCGCGCGCTGCTCAGCGCCGCGGCCGGGGATGGCGACGCCGCCTACGCGAGCCTCGACCGCGCGCTCGAGCTACACGAACAACTCCACGAGCCGTTCGAGCGCGGGCGCACTCTTCTCGTACGCGGGACGCTGCAACGCCGGAATCGCGAGAAGCGTTCAGCCAGAGAATCGCTGACGCAAGCGCTCGCGGTGTTCGACGAACTCGGCGCGAGGCTGTGGTCCGAGAGGGCTCGGGGCGAGTTGAGGCGGATCGGGGGACGTGGCACCCGCAACACCCGGCGTGCTCACGCCGACCGAGGAACGGGTCGCTGCCCTCGTCGCTGCCGGACGCACGTACCGCGAGGTGGCGGACGCCTTGTTCATCAGCCCCAAGACGGTTCAGTGGAACCTCTCGAAGATCTATCGGAAGCTCGGCGTTCGCTCCCGCGCCGAACTCGCCGCCAAGCTGGCCGCTGGTCAAACCCCAGCCGTTCCGCCGGTTCCCGAGTAGGTCGTCGCCTCCGAAAGACCGGCGGCTCCGCCGATTTCGAGCTGGCTCGTGCCCTCGTACCGTCGCGTCACGGTGATCGCACGGGAGGGGTTGAGCATGAACATCGCACGCACCATCGGTCGGATCGCAGCGGTACTCGCCACGGTGAGCGCACTGACGGCGGTCGCGGGAGTCGCTCATGCGGAAACGTCGAGGCCACCCGGCATGTCGCAGGCGGAGTACCAGTCGCTCATGCTCCGCAGCGAGGCGCTCAACGAGGAGTACGGGCTCGGCCCGCAGAGTGCGGCGCCCCAGGGCATGACCGCAGCCAACCGGGCGCTGATGCTCCGCAGCGAGGCGCTAACCGGAGTACGGGTCGGCCGCAGAGTGCGGCGCCCCAGGGCATGACCGCAGCCAACCGGGCGCTGATGCTCCGCAGCGAGGCGCTCAACCAGGAGTACGGGCTCGGCAAGCAGAAGGCAGCCGCCGTCACATCGCAACCCACGAACCCGACTCGGGGCTTCGCGTGGGGAGCTTTCGGGATCGGCGCCGCCGTGATGTTCGGTCTCGCGCTGGTCGCCGGCGGCTTCTTCGCCCGCCACCGGCTTCTCGCACACGCGCCGCGTGCTCACCCCCTCTAGGACGACCTGAACGACCGGCACCGAGCGGCGACGACACCCGGGGTTCCGGCCCGATTGGCGTAGCGAAGGCCGAGGCGGGGCTGGCCGGAATCCCTGATTCCCGGTAGCTGCAAGCGGCGAGGCCGGCCGCGGCCTGAGTCCGCCCCACCGGGCAGGGCAGCGGGAAGCGCGGCGCGCCGGCGCCGATGAAGCTAGGCGCCGGCCGGCGCCGCCACCGCGGCGACGCCGGCGAGCACGACGATGGCGATGGCGGACGGGCGGGAGCCGGGCAGGCGATCAGGTCCAGGGGGTCGGGGTTGCCGGGCTCCTCGGCCGCGCGTCAGCCGCGGGCCCGCTCGAGCTGCTGCGCGACGCGGGGCCAGTTGACGACGTTCCAAAACGCCTCGAGGTAGTCGGCGCGCCGGTTCTGATAGCGGAGGTAGTAGGCGTGCTCCCAGACGTCGATTCCGAGAAGCGGCGTGTGGCCGTCCATGAGAGGTGAGTCCTGGTTCGGCGTTGAGAGCACGACGAGGCCGGTTCCGTCGTGGGCGAGCCAGGACCACCCGCTCCCGAAGCGCTTCAGTCCGGCGTCCGTCATCTGCCGCTTGAGCTCGTCGACGCTCTCGAAGGTGTCCTCGATCGCCTTGGCGAGGTCGCCGTCCGGCGCGCCGCCGCCGTCCGGGCTCATCGTCTCCCAGAACAGGGAGTGGTTCGCGTGGCCGCCGCCGTTGTTGCGGATGGCCGTCCGTTTGTCGGCGTCGATGAGATCGAGGTTGTCGAGCACCTGCTCCAGGGGCCGGCCGTCCCACTCCGTGCCCGCGATCGCCTTGTTGAGGTTGTCAACGTAGGTCTGGTGGTGCTTGTCGTGATGGAGCCCCATCGTCTGCTCGTCGATGTGGGGCTCGAGCGCGTCGGTGGCGTAGGGAAGCGGGGGAAGCTCGTAGGGCATCGCGCATCTCCGTTTCATCGGATCCCGGCGCACCGGCGCCCGCGGGCGGGTGCGTCGCGATGCCACCGTACCGCGGGACGACCCGGCGATTCGGCCGGGCGCCACCGGCGGCCTCGCGCCTCAGGACCAGATGACCTCGCACAGCGCGATCGGCTGAGGGAAGCCCTTCAGGCTCGCCTCGCCGGACGGGCCGAACGCAAAGCTCTTGCCCATGGCGAGGTCGCGCACGACGCCCGCGACGACGATCGTCCCGGGGGCGGCGTAGTCGCAGAGACGGGCCGCCAGCTGCACCGTCGCCCCGAACAGGTCATCACCCTCGGCGACCGGCTCGCCTGCGCTGATCCCGATCCGGACGTTGAGCGCCGGCTCGTGCGAGGCGTTGTAGTCGGCGAAGCCCCGCTGGATGTCCACGGCGGTTTGGAGGGCCCCCTGCACCGAGTCGAGGGACGCCATGATCCCGTCGCCGGTGTGCTTGACCTCCCGGCCGGCGTGGCGCGCGAGCGCCTCTCGGATGATGGCGTCGTGAATCCGCAGGAGCCGCATCGCACCCTCGTCGCCGAGGCGCTGCACGAGGTCCGTGGAGCCCTGGAGGTCCGTGAAGAGGATGATCCGGAAGGCGCTCTCGGCGGCGCGCCCCGACCGGGAGGGATCGTCGATGCGGCCGAGGAAACGCGTCACCTCGTCGGGATCGACGGGGATGATCTCGTTGGCCACGCCTCCGTGTGAGTCCCGGTGCACCGCCTGGGCCGCCTCCGCATCGGGCGCCTCGACCAGGCAGAAGGCGGCGTTGCGCTCGTAGTCGAACCAGTACGAGAGGAACCGCACCCCATGACTGGCCTGGGTCGCGAGGTCGCTCAGGTGGTCCGCCGCGACGTCGGCCGCGGTCACCGCCTCGAGGTTGTGCCGGTCCATGAAGTAGCCCATCAGATCCCCCGGGGGCAGGCGCCGACGGCACCCTAGTTCACATCGGGGAGGACCCAAAGACCAGGGGAGTGCGCCAGGCTGGAGGGGTGGGATTCGACCGTCGCCTGGGGAAGGCGTTCGTCTTCACCGCCGAGGACCTCGAGGCCAACCGCCGCGGTGAGCTGTCCGCGGACCAGGGGGCGATGCGCCGTAACACGGGCGCCGCCCGCCGGCGGCACGGCAGGCGCGCGACGGTGTGGGTGGTGCTCGCCTGCGCCGCCGCCGCGGTCGCCGTCGTCCTGGTGGGGCGCGCGACGCCCGGCACGGGGACGGGGACGATCGCCATCACGCTGGGCATCGTCGCGGGCTTCGGCGTGCTCCTCACATTCCTGGCCCGGCGCAACCGGCGCTCGGCCGACGCGATCGAGGCGGCCGAGCTGCTCCACGTCGAGGGCGCGCTGGAGCTCGACTGGGCGGTGCTGCTCGAGGTCTGGATCCTGATCGTGGGCGGGGTGCGCTTCCAGGCCGACCGGCTCCAGTACGAGAGCGTCGAGCAGGGCGTCTCCTACTCGGTTCACCACCTGCCGGCGCCCGAGGGCCCCTGGATCCTCTCGATCGAGCGCGCATGACCCGCCGGCTCACGGGCGGGGCTCGAGCTCCCGCAGGTCGTGCACCTGCTTGACCGCGATCGCGCCCTCGCCCACGGCCGACGCGACGCGCTTGACCGAGCCGTGCCGCACATCCCCGGCGGCGAACAGCCCGGGCAGGCTGGTCTCGAGCGGGAAGGGCGGGCGCTCCAGCGGCCAGGCGGCTCCCGCGGCGATCAGATCCGGCCCGGTGAGCACGAACCCCCAGCGATCACGAGCGACGGTGGGGGGGAGCCAATCGGTGTGGGGCACGGCCCCGATCAGGACGAACAGCGCCGCGACGGGAACGCGCTCGCCTGGCCCGGAATCCCGGTCGCGCACGACCACGTACTCGAGGCGGCCATCGCCGCCCCCTCCGATCACCTCGGCGCCGCAGCGCACCACGACGTTGGCTGCCGCGTCGATCGCCTCGATGAGGTAGTGGGACATGCCGGCCTCGAGCGTGGGCGCCCGCACCACCAGCACCACCTGCCGCGCGTGACGCGCCAGGTGGAGGGCGGCCTGGCCGGCGGAGTTGCCGCCGCCCACCAGGTACACGTCCTCGCCCTCGAGCCCCTGCGCCTCCGAGGCCGAGGCTCCGTAGAAGACCCCGGCCCCGGTGAGCGCGTCGAGCTCCGGAATGCCGAGCCGGCGGTAGGAGACGCCGCTGGCCAGGACCATCGCTTCCGCCCGCACCTCGTCGCCCGCGCCCGTCCGGACCACCAGGTCTCCTCCCTCGCGATCCAGGCCCTCCACGTCGTGGGTCATGAGGAAGGTGGCGCCGAACACCCATGCCTGCTGATAGGCGCGCATGGCGAGGTCGGCGCCCGCGATCCCCCGTGCGAACCCGAGGTAGTTCCGGATCATCGAGCTCATCCCCGCCTGGCCGCCGAGGGCCTCCCGCTCGATCACCAGGGTCTCGAGGCCCTCCGACGCGCCGTACACGGCGGCGGCCAGGCCGGCCGGGCCCGCGCCCACCACGGCCAGGTCGTACCGGTGATGCTCGAGCTCCGTGACCAGGCCGAATGCGGCCGCGATCGCCTGGGGGCCGGGATCCACCAGGACGGGGCCGTTGAGGAAGGCGACGACCGGCACCTCCTCGCCCGGGTGTCCCACGGTCGCGAGCATCTCGCGACCCTCCGGCGAGTCGGCGGCGAGGAAGGAGTGTGGGATGCCGTTGCGGGTCAGGAAGCTGCGCACGCCGGCCGACCGCGGGTCTCGAAGCGGCCCGACCACCGTCACCTCCTGCGGCCCGCCCCCGCGGGTACGCGACCACTCATGGACGAACTCGGCCACGGTCCGGTGGAACAGCTCGTCGGGTGAGCGGGAGGGCTTGAGGACGTAGTAGTCGATGCGGCCGAGCGCCATCGCCCGCAGGATGGCCTCCCTGGTCTGCGGGTCTCCCCAGGCGCCCCAGTCCACGAGCAGGCCGCGCTTGACGAGTGGGAACCGCCGACGGGCCTCCTGCAGCAGCTCGGTGCCCGTGGTCCCCGGCATCCACTGGTCGGCCAGGACCAGGGCGACCTCACCGCCCGCCGCGGCGATGCGCTCGACGGCCGACAGGGCCTCCTCGGGTGACTCCGTGCACACGAGGTCGTAGTCCGCCGCGTAGCGGCGCTCGAGCTCGTGCCGGATGCGATCGAGCGTGACGGCGTCGTCATCGACCGCCACGATCGCCACGCGGCCCGTGGAGCGGCCAGCAGAACCCATCGGACCTCCGGGCGTCGAATCCTGCGGCCGACCCTACAACCCGCGTTCGCCGCGGGGACGATCGGGGCTATGGTCCCGCCGCGATGACCACGGACTCGCGATTCGCGCGCGCACGGCACGCGGTCTCCCCCTCGGGGGGCGCACTGCGGGCGACCCAGGTCGTGGTGGGCGGGTACGCGCTGGCGATCGCCGTCGGGACGCTGCTGCTCCTGCTCCCCGCCGCCTCGGTGGACGAGCGCGCCGTCAACGTGAGCGACGCCGTCTTCACGGCCTTCTCGTCGGTGTGCATCACCGGGCTGACCGCCGTGGACACGCCGGCGACCTGGAGCGGCTTCGGCCTGACCGTCATCGTGGTGCTGGTCCAGCTCGGCGGCCTCGGCATCCTGACCGTCGCCGCCCTGCTCACGCTCGCGGTGGGCCGTCGCCTCGGCGACAGCCGCGAGGCCGCTCTGGTCGAGTCGCCCGCCGTGGAGCGTGCCGACGTACGCCGCACGCTGGTGGCGGTGGTGGCCTTCACCGTGATCGTCGAGGCGATCGCCACGGTGGTCCTGTCCGTCATCCTGCTGGCCGACGGGCTCTCGTTCGGCTCCGCCGTCTGGCGCGGCTTCTTCCAGGCCATCATGGCGTTCAACAACGCCGGCTTCGCGCTCTGGAACGGCGCGATCGTGGACGCGCCGGGGGGCGTCTTCCTGGCCCTGGCGCTGGGCGTGGTCCTCACCGTCGGCGGCCTCGGCCCCATCGTCTGGGCGGACCTGCGCGCACGCCGCTCATCCGGTCGGCGCGTGAGCCTGCACACACGCGTCACCCTCTGGGTCAGCGGGGTGCTGCTCCTGGCCGGTGCCCTCTTCATCCTGGCGGTGGAGTGGACGAACGAGGCGACACTGGGCGGCCAGCCGGTGGGGGAGCGGCCGTTCGACGCCCTGGCCTACTCGGCGTCGAGCCGGTCGGGCGGCTTCGAGATGCTCGTGACCGCCGACATGCGTTCCGAGACGCTGCTCTCGGTGGACGCGCTCATGTTCATCGGGGCGGGCACCGGCGGCACGGGCGGTGGGATCAAGGTCACCACCTTCTTCATCCTCGTGCTGGCCGCCTGGTCGGAGCTGCGCACCCGCCCGTCGCTCGAGAGCTTCGGCCGCGAGATCCCGGGTCAGCTCGTGCGGCAGGCCTTCGTCGTCGCGCTGCTGGGGGCCATCCTCGTCCTGGGCGGGACGATGCTCATCCTGGCGAGCGGTCCCTGGACCCTCGAGCAGAGCCTCTTCGAGGCGACCAGCGCGTTCTCGACCACCGGCCTGAGCACCGGCATCACGCCCGAGCTGTCCCTGGGTGGCAAGATCGTCGACATGGTGCTCATGTTCTTCGGCCGGGTGGGGCCGCTCACGCTCGCCGCTGCGCTCGCCCTGCGGGAGCGGCCGCGCCTCTACCGCTATCCCGAGGAGCGGGTGCTCGTTGGCTAGCGGGACCGCCCTCGTGATCGGCCTCGGGCGCTTCGGCTCGGCGCTGGCCCGCGAGCTGCAGGTGCTCGGCGTTGACGTCACGGGGGTCGACCTCCACCCCGACTCGGTGCGCGAGTGCATGGACGACCTGGCGCGGGTGGTGGAGGCCGACGCGACCAACCTCGACGCGCTGCGCGAGATCGGGGCGGCCGACGTGCAGCTGGCCGTCGTCGCGATCGGCGACAGCCTGGAGTCCAGCATCCTCGCCACCTACGGCCTGCTCGAGCTGGGTGTGCCGAAGGTCGTGGCCAAGGCGATGAGCGCGAGCCACGCGGAGATCCTCGAGAGGATCGGCGCCCACAAGGTGATCTTCGTGGAGCGGGACATGGGCGTGCGGGCCGCCCACCTCGCCGTGGGCCAGCTCCTCGAGTACGTGAAGCTCGACCACGACTTCGTCCTGGTGGAGACGGTGGTCCCATTGCCACTGGTCGGCAAGACGCTGGCCGAGGCCCAGGTCCGCAGCCGTCATGGGGTCTCGGTGGTGTGCATCAAGCCGGGCGGCGGCTCGTTCACCCATGCGCTGCCCGAGACCGTCCTGCACCAGGGCGACGTCATCGTGGTGGCCGGGCCACCGAAGGAAGCCGAGGCGTTCGCCGCCCTCTCCTGAGGGCGCGGGCTCAGTCTCCCAGCGCGGCGAGCACGTTGGTGCGCAGCAGGCCCGAGAGCGCCATCGCGCCCTTCGCGTTCAGGTGCAGGCCGTCGGCCGCGAACCAGGGCCGTCCGGCGCTCACGGCATTCCAGTCGGCGATCCGCATCGCGGGCCAGTGCCGCGCGGCCGCGCGGATCTCGTCGTTGGTGGCCGCGTAGACGCTCCGCGTCTCGCGCAACGTCACCCAGACGACGGACTCGGCCCCGTCCGCTCGCAGCCTGCGCATCAGCGCGCCCACGTCGTAGCCGCGGGGATCGTCGTTGTAGCCCACGTTGACGATCGCGACCCGTCCGACCCGGTCGCGCAGCGACCTCGCCACCTCGAGCGCCGTCGCCGGCGTCACTCCCCGGTACGGGCAGCTCCGCGCCACGAGGCGCCGGCACACCTTCGCGTCCATCCGCAGGTCCAGGCCCTTCCCGAGCCGGCGCACCGCCTTCGGGACGTAGCTGAACGAGGCCTGAACCGAGTCGCCGATGACGGTCACCCGCGGGCGACGCGCGCCGCCGGCCGCGCTCGCCGACGTCGTTCGTGGCGGGACGCCCGCGGCCTTGGCGATGGTGCGCGCGTAGAGCCTGGCCCCCGAGGGGGTGGTGTGGACGCCGTCCACCAGCAGCCCGGAGCCACCCGACACCGCGTGCCAGTCGGCGATCACGGCGTTCGTGTGGTGGTCGGCGGCGTACTCCAGCGCGTCGTTGACCGAGTCCTGCCACTTCAGCGGCACCCGCACCGTCACCAGCACCACCCGGGGCGTGCCGCGCAGGCGCTTCATCAGCGCCTCGAGTCCGTCGAACGGCACGAAGCCGTTGTTGCCCATGTGGAGGACGACCACCTGCGGCTTCATCGAGGCGAGGCGCCGGGTGACGGCCCTCGCGCCCTCGGGGAACTGCCGGGAGACGGCGGCGTCGACCACCGAGCCGCGCGGCAGGACCTTGCGCAGCGCGTCCGAGGCGCCGAGCATCACCGAGTCGCCGACGGCCAGGACCTTCGGTGCGCGCTTCGCCGCGGACGCGGTCCGCTCGTCGGGAAGATCGGCCACCCCCAGGGCCTCCGGCGTGGCGGTGATGGAACCGCCGCGGGCGGCGGATGCGATGCCCGTGAGGCCGGGGATGGAGGGCGTCTCGCTGGGGAGCACGGCCACGGCCACGGCCAGCGCGGCCACCGCTGCGGCGGCCGTGGAGGCCGCGGCGAAGCGAGCCGGCCGGGGTGTCCTTCGGCTCCAGCGGCGGACCGAGACGCGGACCCCGCGGAACCCGTGCCGGCGGAAGGGGCGCTCGACGTAGTGGTAGGAGAGGGCGGCCACGCCCACGGTCAGCGCCACCTGCAGCGCGACGAGAGCCGGCCCGTCGAACGGGACGTCCTGATCGCCCCGGGTGAGCATCAGCACCGGCCAGTGCCAGAGGTAGATGCCGTAGCTGCGAACCCCCAGCCACACGAGGGCGGACACGCCGAAGGCCCGCCCGAGCCGCGACGAGGGGTGGGCGACGACCGCGATCAGGACCGCGGTCGCGAGCCCCACCAGCAGGAAGCCGCCGCGATAGAGCCGCTCGTCCAGGTCGCCGAGGGTGAGCATCAGCCAGACCAGCCCTCCCAGGGCGGCGATCCCGAGGACGTCGAGCACGGCGCGGGCCCCCGGTCGCACGGCCGGTCCCAGCCGCGTGGCCGGGAACACGAAGGCCAGGACGACCCCCGCGAGGAGTCCCCCCGCCCGGGTGTCGGTTCCGTAGTAGATGCGCGACGGGTCGGTGAACGGCTCCCAGAGCACCCACGCGAGCGCCGTGGACCCGGCGAGCAGGACCGCCACCCCGGCCAGCAGCCACCGCCGCCCGAGGCAGACCAGACCCAGGGCGATGACCGGCGGCCACAGGAGGTAGAACTGCTCCTCCACCGCCAGTGACCACAGGTGCTGGAAGATCGACGGCCGCGCGAACTGCTCGAAGTACGAGACGTCGGCGAAGGCGAAGTACCAGTTCGCGACATAGGCGAACGAGGCGAGGACGGCGCCGTGGAGCCGGGCGACCTCGCCCGGGTGCACGATCACCATCACGGCGAGGACGACCACGATCATGAAGAAGAGCGCGGGCAGCAGGCGGCGCGCGCGGCGCAGCCAGAAGCGGCGGAGCTCGATCCGGCCGCTGCGGCGATGCTCGGCCAGCAGCAGCGAGGTGATCAGGTAGCCGCTGATCACGAGGAAGACGTCGACGCCCAGGAAGCCCCCCGGCAGCCAGGACGCTCCGAGGTGGTAGATCACCACCGCGGCCACGGCGAGCGCCCGCAGGCCGTCCACCCCGGGCATGTACGGCAGCCGGGGCGGACCCTGCCGTGAGCTCGGAGTCGACTCGCTCACGCGTCTTCCAGCACGGCTCGGTTTCTCGGCCACGTACGGCGCTTCACCGTCGGTAGCCTTACTCCTACCGCAGACGTGCGGAACCCCCGACGGAGGGGGAAACGCCCGCCGCCGGCCCCTCTTCGGGCCGGAGCTATCCTCCGTCCGTGACCACCACCGCCGCACCTCCCGCCCTGATGATCGACGGGCGCCTGGTTCCCCAGGGCGACGTCGCCCACGTGCCCCTGGACGACGGGCTCGTGCGCGGGGATGGGGTCTTCGAGGGGGTGCGGCTCTACGATCGCCGCCCACGCGCGCCGCGCGAGCACCTGGACCGCCTGGCCCGGTCGGCCGCGACCGTGGGGCTGGAGCTCGACCGCGCGCTCCTCGAGCGCGAGCTGACCGAGTTCGCCGGCCTCACCGCCGAGCCCGACTGCGGGGTCCGCCTGATCGTGACCCGCGGCGGCCGGCGCATCTGGCGCGAGGAGGCGCTGCTGCCGCCCTCGCCGGGGCTCCGGCTGCTGCCGGTGCCGCACCGCGTGACGCCCCTCCTGGTGGGCGCGAAGACCCTCTCCTATGGCGCCAACATGCAGGCGAAGCGGCTCGCGGCCGCGGCCGGCTGCGACGACGCGCTGCTCGTGCGGGCCGACGACGACCTCGTGCTCGAGGGCCCGACCACGGCCTTCGGCTGGATCGAGGCCGGGACGCTGGTGTTCCCGCCGCTGGAGCTCGGCGTGCTCGACTCGATCACGCGCCGGATCGCCGCGCGGGCGCTGCCGGTGCGCGAGCGCGAGGCGCGCCTCGAGGAGCTGGCCGGCGCCGATGGCGCGCTTCTGATGTCGTCGCTCCAGGAGGCGCAGCCGGTGGCCGAGGTGCAGGGGGTGGTCACCTTCGACCCGGCGGCGCCGCGCGTACGCGAGATCGCCGAGGCCATCCACGAGGCCATCGCCGCCGAGGTGGCCGCGACCGCCTGAGGGCCGCCCAGCCCCCTTTGGTACCCTCGACCAGCCCACGTGGCGACGTGGCGAAGTGGCTAACGCAGCGGTCTGCAAAACCGTTATTCGCGGGTTCGACTCCCGCCGTCGCCTCTCCCCTGAACAGGGGTATCTCGGGTCATCACGCGAGGTCTCGGGACCCGAGCGCCCCCGCCCGCTCGAGAGGAAACCATGACCACGCCAGCCCCGACCGTCGCCGACCACGACGACTTCGAGCGACAGCTCCTCGAGCTGCGCACGCGCGAGAAGGCACACACCCGCGAGGGCGACGCGATCGCCGCGGCCCGGCGCCGGCTGCCCATGACAGAGGTGCCGCCCGACACCACCGTCATCGGCCCCGACGGCCCGGTCCCGTTCGGCGATGTCTTCGAGGGGCGCGACGAGCTGGTCGTCTACAGCCACATGTTCCACGACGGGAAGCCATGGGAGTGGCAGTGCGAGGGCTGCACCAGGAACTCCTGGCCGATGCAGGACGCCGCCGACGCGGCCTACCTCAACGCCAACGGGATCACCTTCGCCATCCTCGGCGACGGGCCGTACGAGGAGATGGCGGCATTCCGCGACTTCATGGGCTACACGGCGCCGTGGTACTCCAACGCCCACCTCGACCACCCCACCGTGGGCGTCGCCGGCCGGATCTCCTGCTACCTGCGGCGGGAGGACGGGATCTACCTGACGTACTGGACGACCGCCCGGGGCGACGAGGTGATGAGTCCCGTGTTCGGGCTGCTCGACATGACCGCCTACGGGCGGCGGGAGGAGTGGGAGGACTCGCCCGAGGGATGGCCGCAGTTCCCGACCCACTCCTTCTTGCGCACCGACGAGCACGGTGCGCCGATGGGGCCCAGAAACGGCGGTTAACCGGTGCCCCAGTGGACGCGCCCGGGCGTCACCGGGATGTGACGCTCCAGGTGGGCGGCACGCGGGACGAGGACGGTTCAAGTTCGCCTGTTCTTCTCCTGGGCGCCTTGTCACGGCGATGTCGCCGGGTTGATGATCGGCTCGCTTGCCGAGTCCAGACGGTCTCGGCTCGCCTCGATCGCAAGCACCACGACGGCCCGTCCTGACCGGCGGCCGGCCGGGTTGCTCTCCGTCAACCTCGCGGCTGGCGCTGGGGACGCTCCTTGCCGATCGAGAACCTGCAGCCCTTCGAGGTGCACGTCGAGCATCGTGACGGTGTCGTCACGCTCGAGTTCGTGGGCGAGCTCGACCTGTCCGTCCAAGAGGAGGCCGCAACGGCGCTGGCGGATGCCGTGTGCGACATCCCCCGGGTGATCGTGGTGAACCTGCAGGGGCTGTCGTACATGGACTCGACCGGCCTTCATTGCCTCTTGCGCGCGAAGTGGCTCGCCGATGCGGTCGGCAGCCGCTTCGTTGTCCTGAACGGCTCAGGGCCGGCTCATCGCCTGCTGGATCTGACCGGCATGGACGCGGTGATCGAGATGGTGGATGACCTTGCACGGCTTGATCCGCCGGTGGTCGGCGCGCCGTAGCGGATCCCAGATCCCCCGGGCTGCCGCACCCAACCGACAATGGCGGGAGCCCGGGGGCGCGGGGTGGGAAGGAGGTCGTGTGCGACTCACGGAAATCCCAGAACTTGGTGCCGCCGTGAGCGAGGGCGAGCCGTTCGCCGGGAGGGCGACGCGAGGAGGAGCTAGACGTCGTCGTTTCTGAGGTCGTCGATGAGGACCACGCCCTCCTCGACCCGCAGGAGATCCGCCGCGTAGAGCTCGTCCATCGCGACGGCCAGCCGAGGGGCCTCCATCGACGGGGCCTCCTCGACGAGGGTCCGAAGGGCGTCGCGGCCCATGAGCAGCAGGACCATGTAGACGTTCTGCGCGTCCCGCGAGAGCGCCCGGAATCGGGGGTGCCGCGCGCACACCGTGGCGAAGATACCTTTTCAGGCGCCTTTGCCCTGTTTGCAGAGGCGATCCGGCTCCCGCAGACGTGACATGTCCGCCGCGTAACGGGATGATGGGATCCGATGGGCGCGAAGCGAATCCTGCTGCTGGTCTTCGGATCCCTGATCGGCCTGCTCGGGCTGGCGGTGGCGATCGGTGGGGCGACCGCCCTCATCGCCTACGGGGTCGGGCGGGACGAGGACGGCTACTTCACCACCTCGACCGAGCGGTTCCAGACCAGGGGGTATGCGCTGGTCTCCGAGGAGGTTGACCTCGGCTCGGAGGGCGACGCCGCCGGGCCGGTCAGCCTGGGCGACCTCGCCAGCGTGCGCGTCCAGGCCGTGGGCGCCGCCGGCAGACCGATCTTCGTGGGCATCGGCCCGAGGGACGACGTGCGCGCGTACCTCGACACGGTGTCCTACGACGAGGTCACGGACGTCGACTTCGACCCGTTCCGCGTCGACTACCGGCCTCACCCGGGGGTCGGGACGCCGGGCCCGCCGGAGCAGCAGGCCTTCTGGGTGGCGCGTGCCGCCGGGCCCGGGCTCCAGACCCTCGACTGGGAGCTCGAGGGCGGCACCTGGTCGCTGGTCGTGATGAACGCCGACGCCGCGCCCGTCGTGGCCGCCGACCTGGAGCTCGGGGTGAAGATCAAGATCCTGCTGGGGCTCGGGATCGGCCTGCTCGTGGGCGGACTGATCGCGCTCGGCATCGGCGTGACGATGGTCGTCTTCGGCACGCGTGGCAAGGGGCGCGCTCCTCCCCCGGCGACCGCGGCGGGGCCCCCGGCCCCGAGGCACGACTCGCCGTACTGACGCGTCGGGGCGCGTCAGGCGCCCACGCAGTTAGCATCGATCCATGCCCTGCACCCATGTGGACCAGGTGCGGCTGCTCAGGCCGCCCGGCCCGGTCGCCGGCTGCGAGGAGTGCCTCAAGATCGGGAGCGGCTGGGTCCACCTGCGCATGTGCCAGACGTGCGGTGTCATCGGCTGCTGCGACTCGTCCCCCAACCGGCACGCCAGCCGCCATGCGCGCGAGGTCGGGCACCCGATCCTGCGATCGGTGGAGCCGGGCGAGGACTGGTCGTGGTGCGTCATCGACGATGTCGCGTTCGTCCTGCCCGGCGCCTGACATGGCGGGCCCGTTCGCCTGGCCCGGGGGCCGATCCGGGGGCGGGTGTCGTCGCCCACGTTTGGGGTAGTCTCGGGGCGATGGCCGAGGCCGCGTCCGACCCCTCGATTCCGCCCCCCTGTCCCAAGGACGGCATCGCGATGCTCCCCTCGAAGCGCACGATGCTGACGCACGACATCAGCACGGGGCACGCCGTCCCGGTCGAGCGGACCGTCGAGGTCTGGCGCTGCCCCGCCTGCGGCCGGGAGCTGCCCCGCAACTAGCGACTCAGGACACTGAGGTCAGGCCGCCGCCGGCGCGCCGGTGAGCGCCGCGAGATCGTCGTCCGAGAGCTCGAGCTCGACCGCGCCCATGAGCTCCCGCGCCTGATCGGGTGTGGTCGCGCTCGCGATGGCGCAGGTCACGCCGGGCTGGGCCACGACCCAGGCGAGAGCCACCTGCGCCGGGCTCGCGCCGTGCGCGTCGGCGACCCGGTCGACGGTCTCGAGGACGGCCAGGCCCCGCTCGTTCATGAAGTCGCGCGCGACCCCGGCGGCGCGCGGGCTCTCGGGCAGCGGCCGGTCGGGGCGGTACTTGCCGCTGAGGAATCCCCGGGCGAGGGAGTAGTAGGTCGCGACCCCCAGGCCCTCGGAGAGGCAGAGCTCCTGCAGCTCCCCCTCGTAGCCCTCGCGGTCCACGAGGTTGTAGGCCGGCTGGAGCGCCTCGAAGCGGGCGAGCCCCCGTTCCTCGCTCAGGCGCAGGGCCTCGGCGAGGCGCTCGGCCGGGTAGTTGGAGGCGGCGATGGCGCGCACCAGGCCCTGGCGCACCAGCTCGTCGAATGCGCCGAGGGTCTCCTCGAGCGGCGTCTCCGGGTCGTCCTCGTGGGCGTAGTAGAGGTCGATGCGGTCCACCCCGAGCCGGCGGAGCGACTCCTCGGCGCCGCGTAGGACGATCTCCCGGGTGAGCCCCTTGGGCTGGCCGGGCCCGCCGGCCATGCCGACCTTCGTGGCGATCACCAGGTCGTCCCGATCGGCGCGACCGCCGAGCCAGCGTCCGATGATCGCCTCCGACTCTCCGCCGCGGTTGCCCGGGGCCCACCACGAGTAGATGTTGGCGCTGTCGATGGCGTTGCCGCCGGCGGCGACGTAGGCATCGAGCACGGCGGCCGAGGCCTCCTCGTCGGCGCCCCAGCCGAGGGCGTTCCCGCCGATGCAGAGGGGTGCCACGCGGAGGCCGCTACGGCCCAGTGATCGGCGCTCGGGCACAGCGGACCGAGGCTACCGGCCGGGATGCGCCCGGCGCCCGGTCACGCGGCGTCGAGCTCCAGCGCCACGTCGGCCGGCGCCTCCTGCGCGCGGGTGCGCCGAGGCCGCGCCCAGAGCGCCGCGACGGCCGCCAGCAGTGCGCCGACCGTTCCCACCCAGAACGCGTCGACGAACCCGGCCTCGGTGGGGACGCTCGTGCCGGGGGCGACGCTGGCGGCCAGCAGCACCGCGCCCACCTGGGCGCCGATCACCCCGCCGACCGTCCGCACGACCGTGTTCATGCCCGTGGCGACGCCGGTCTCGGTGGGCCGCACGTTGTCGACGATCAGCTTGGGCATGACGGCGAACGCGAACCCGATGCCGACCCCGCAGAAGATGAAGGCGACGGCCGGCTGCCAGGCCTCGGCGTGCCATGTGGCGATGCCGGCCGAGCCGAGCGCCACCAGGAGCATCCCGGTCACCAGCGGGAGACGCTCGCCGTACCGGCGCCCCAGAAGCCCGCCCAGCGGCCCCGCGACGAGGATGGACAGCGACGTCGGGAGGATCCACAGCCCCGCCACGGTCACGCTCGTACCGAAGCCGTAGTCGGCGATCGACGCGAGCGGGTCGGGGAGGCCGCTCGGCAGCTCGTAGAACGTGGGCAGGATCACCCAGGTCATGTAGAGCGCGAAGCCCGAGAGCATGGCCGTGAGGTTGGTGAAGAGGATCACCCGGCGGGCCATCATCCGCATGTCCACCATCGGGTCCGTCACCCGGAGCTCGATGAACCCCCACAACAGGAACAGCGCCACCGAGCCCGCGAACAGACCGACGATCGGGGACGAGGCCCAGCCCAGCTGCTGGCCCTCGGTGAGCCCGACCAGCAGGCACACCAGGGCCGCCGAGAGGGTCAGCGCGCCCTTCACGTCCACCCGCGAGGGCGAGGTGATGCGCGAGTCGGGCACGAACCGCCACACCAGCACCAGGGCGACGGCCACCACGGCCGCGCTGACCACGAACAGCCAGCGCCACGAGAGGTTGTCGATGATGAGGCCGCTGGCCACGATCCCCACGCCGCCGCCCACCCCGAGCACGGCCGAGACCAGGCCCATCGCCACGCTCACCTTCTCCTTCGGGAACTCGTCGCGGATGATCGCGAAGCTGAGCGGGAAGACCGCGCCGCCCACCCCCTGCACCGCGCGCCACGCGATCAGCGACGAGATGTCCCAGGCGAAGATCGCCCCGATCGATCCGACCAGGAAGATCGCGAGGGCGATGATCATCAGCCGCACCTTTCCGTGCTGGTCGCCCAGCCGGCCGATGATCGGCGTCGCCACCGAGCCCGTGAGCAGGTAGGCGGTGACGGTCCAGGTGACCCATGTCCCGGAGGTCCCGAGGTCCTCCTGCAGGCGGGGCAGCGCCGGGATGAGGAAGGTCTGCATCAGGGCGAACGCCATCGCGGCGGTCACCAGGCCCGCCAGGGTCAGCCGGAGCGAGGTGGCGGCGTCCGGGTTGCGCGCGCGGCTCACGAGGGCGCGGGCCCCGAGGCGGGCAGACGGTCCATCACCCGCTGCAGGAGCTCGGCGAGCCGGCCGCGCTCATCCGTGTCGAGCCCGGCGAAGATCCGCTCCTCGATCCCGTGGATCACGGCGGAGCCCTCCTCCGCCAGCCCGCGTCCGCGCGGGGTGAGCCGCACCCGGGTGGCGCGCCGGTCGGCGGGGTCGGGATGCCGCTCGACCGAGGCCTCGCGGGCCAGCCGGTCGATCATCCGGCACATGCTCGGCGGCTCCAGGCGCAGGCGGCGCGCCAGCTCGGCCTGGGTGAGCCCGTCCTCCTCGCTCAGCAACCGCAGCACGGCCAGGCCGGGAGCCGAGAGGCCGAGTCCGCTCAGCTCCGCGTCCGCGGTGGTCCGCAGCAGGCGTCCCGCGACGCCCAGCCGGTGCGCCAGCCAGTCGTCCAGGACCGTCGGGGAGGCCGTCGAGGAAGCCACGCGGTCAAGGTACTTAGGAGACGAATCATTCGCAAGCTACCGGTCAGGCGGCACGGGACCCGCGGCGCCCGACAGGGCGCTGACGGCCAGCAGGAGCACCGGGACGACCGCGAGCGCCACCGACAGCCCCACGGCCTCTGCCGCGAAGCCGATGATGGGAGGGCCGGCCAGGAACCCGAAGTAGCCGAGCCGGCTGACCATCGCGATCCCCTGGCCCGCGGGCACACCGGGGGTGGTGCCGCCCGCGCGGAACACCGTGGGCACGATGGGGGCCACCCCGGCGCCGAGCACCGCGAAGCCGGCGATCGCGGCGGCCGGCTCGCCCGCGGCCAGGGCCAGACCCACGCCGGCGCTCGCCAGGACTCCGCAGCGCAGCAGGATGCCCGGCCCGCCCCAGCGCACGGTGAGCCGGTCGGCGACGAGGCGCCCCAGCGCCATCGACAGCGCGAAGGCCGCGAAGGCCGCGGCGGCGACCCCCTCGCTGGAGCCGAGCTCCTGGTCGAGGTAGACCGCGCTCCAGTCGGCGGCGGCGCCCTCGGCGAACATGGAGCAGAAGGCGATCAGGCCGAGCAGGGTGATCCGCCGTGGCGGCCGGCGCAGGGTGCGCACCGGTGGAGTCGCGTCCACGGCGCCGGCCAGCAGGGCGCGGCTCGCCAGGAGCGCCGTCGCGCAGACGAGCGCCGGGACCACGACCAGGTGCACGCGCACGTCGCCGCCCGCACCCGCCACCAGGCCGCCGACGGCGGCGCCGGCCAGGCCCCCGATGCTCCACGCGGCGTGCAACGAGGAGAGCACCGGGCGCGGCAGCCGTCGCTCCACCTCGACCCCGTGCGCGTTCATGCCCACGTCCACGAGCGCGTTGGCGGCCCCGAGCGCCAGTCCGGCGACGACGAGCGCCGCCAGGCTCGGCGCCAGCCCCACCAGCGCGAGGGCCACGGCGTTCAGCACCAGGCCGGCGCGGGTGGCCGGCCGGCTGCCGTGCCGGGCCACCAGCGACCCGGCCGCCGGGAAGGAGCAGAGCGCGCCCGCGGCGATCGCGAGGAGGGCGAGCCCCAGCTCGCCGTCGCTCAGGTCCAGGCGCTCCTTGATCGCGGGGATGCGCGCGGCGAGCGTCCCCACGTAGACGCCGTTGGCGGCGAACACCACCGCGAGGGCCCATCTCGCGTTGCGGACGGGCCGAGATCCCGGGGTTCGCACCCCGGCAACCTGACAGCCCCGACGTCCTCCGGGCCTCTCCGGGTGCGCGCGCGCCTTCTAGGCGGAAGCGACCAGCGTCGGGTCGGCCAGCAGGGGGGCGAACGCGAGCTCGGCGGCCCCGAGCAGCGGCGCCTCCCAGCCGAGGCGCGACGCGACGACCTCCACCGCCGCCCGCGAGGCGGGCAGCGCCCGGTCGTTGAGGGCGGTCTCGATCTGGCTCTCGACGTGGTGGTGGATGCGGGCGAAGTAGCCGCCCAGGACCACCCGCCGCGGGTTGAAGGTGTTGACGATGCCGGCGACCCCGATCCCGAGCCAGCGGCCCACCTCGCGCAGCGCGCGCAGGGCCCGTTCGTCGCCGGCCGCGGCGGCGCGCAGGACCTCGTCGACCGCCTCGCGTCCACCCGTCGTGGGGTCGGCGCCCGCGGCGCGCAGGAGGGCGGGCTCGCCGACCTCGGTCTCGAGGCAGCCACGGGAGCCGCACCGGCAGGGGCGGCCGTCGGGGTTCACGGTGACATGCCCGATCTCCCCCGAGTACCCGTCTGCGCCGGTCAGGGGCCGGCCGTCCAGGATCACCCCGCCACCGACCCCCACCTCGCCGTAGAGGAAGACGAAGTCGTCCACGCCGACGCCCGCCCCCCGCTGGTGCTCGGCGAGGGCACCGAGGTCGGCGTCGTTGCCCACGTGCACCGGCACCGGCTCGTCGAAGGCCGACGCGACGAGCTCTCCGAGCGGCTCGTCCCGCCAGCCGAGGTTGGGCGCGATGCGCACGAGGCCGTCGTCGCGTCGCACCACGCCCACGATCGAGACGCCGATGCCGACCAGCCGCCGCACAGGGGGCGCCACGAGCAGCGGCTGGCCGAGGCGTTGGACTTCGGCCACCACGTCCGCGGTCGACATCGGTCGCCGCAGGCGGTCGACGCGAACCTGGCGGCGCACCTGACCGCCGAGCCCGACGATCGCGACCGCCAGCGAGTCGACCGCGATCTCGACGGCGAGCGCCACCGGTCCGTCCTCCGCCAGCCGGACCTCGGGAGACGGGCGCCCGCGTCCCGTCGGGCCGCGCGGGGGGCCCTCCACGACCAGTCCCCGCTCGGCGAGCTCGGCGACGAGCGTGGCGACGGTGCTCCGGCTGAGCTCCGTCCGCTGGGTGAGGTCCGAGCGGGACAGGGGCCCGGCGAGGTGCAGGTACCTCAGGACCATGCTCAGGTTGTGGGGCCTGAGCTGCTCACTGCTGTGGCCGTGGCCGAGGTCGACCTTGAGTGGACTCGCGCGATGGCCGGGGGTGGACAATCTTGGCCCTCGAAGATAGTTTTGGCTTGCTACAAAACAAACTAGGGCCAAGGTAGTCCGGGGCGCTGACCGCCGTCAACCCGGGCTTCGCGCCCGATCTTCGAACGGATGTCGATGCGAAGGCGTGCCGGGATCAACGCTCACCCTGGAAGGAGCAAGGCATGCCGCCCGGATCCCTGCGCGTGGCGATCATCGGCTTCGGCCACGCCGGCCGCGTCTTCCACGCGCCCCTCGTGGCGGCCACCCCGGGCATGGAGGTGGCGCACATCGTCACGTCCGAGCCCACGCGTCGCGCGCAGGCGGCCCGTGAGTACCCCGGCGCCCGCCTCCTCGCCTCGGCCGACGAGCTGTGGGCGTCACCGGGGACGGTCGATCTGGTGGTCGTCGCCGCCCCCAACCGCGCTCATGTGCCGCTCGCCCAGGCGTCTCTTCGGGCGGGCCTTCCCGTGGTCGTGGACAAGCCCCTCGCACCGACGGCCGCCGAGGGCCGCGAGTTGGTGGCCGAGGCGGAGCGCCGAGGGTTACTCCTGACCGTGTTCCAGAACCGCCGCTGGGACGCCGACTTCCTCACGCTCCAGCGGGTGGTCGCCGAGGGGAGCGTCGGCACGGTCGCCCGGTTGGAGTCGCGGTTCGATCGCTGGCGGCCGGCGGTGGCCGCGGGAGCCTGGCGCGAGCGTCCTGAGCCGGAGGAGGCCGGCGGGCTCCTGGCCGACCTCGGGAGCCATCTCATCGACCAGGCCCTCGTGTTGTTCGGGCCGCCCGTCCAGGTGTACGGCGAGCTCGACCGCCGCCGTCCCGGCGCCGAGGTGGACGACGACGTCTTCGTGGCGCTCACGCACCGCGGCGGCGAGCGCAGCCACCTGTCGGCTGGGATGCTGGGCGCGGCGCCCGCGCCGCGCTTTCGCCTCGTGGGTGCCGCCGGCACGGTGGAGACCCATGGGCTCGATCCCCAGGAGGACGCGCTGCGCGACGGTGTCCGGCCCGACTCCGACGGGTGGGGCCGGGTGCCGGAGGATCGCTGGGGCCGGCTGTGGGACGGGACCGAATCCCACCCCCTGCCGTCGGAGGCCGGCGACTATCCGGCCTTCTACGCGGCGGTGCGGGACGCTCTGCGGGCCGGAGGGCCTCCGCCCGTCTCGGGCGCCGAGGCAGTGGCCGTGCTCGAGGTGATCGAGGCCGTACGCGGGGGGCCGAACGAGACGTGACATTTGTGTCGAACGTTCCATAGTCTGGCGCCCAGAAAAATTTCGCCTGGCGCTGGCTGACCATCCGAAAACAGGATCCAAGGGGGACGATATGAAGTTGACAGGGAAGCGCCGGGCGGTGATCGCCCTGCTCGCGGCGGGGGCGCTGGCCTTCGCCGCCACGGCATGTGGCGATGACGACGACACCGGTGCCGCGGATACCGCGGGCGGCGACAGCGCGGCGAGCGGGAAGATCGCCCTGCTCCTGCCGGAGACGCAGAACGCGCGGTACGAGACCAAGGACCGGCCGCTCTTCACGGCCAAGGTCAAGGAGCTGTGCCCGGACTGCGAGGTGCTCTACTCCAACGCCGGCCAGGACGCGGCCAAGCAGCAGCAGCAGGCCGAGGCCGCCCTCACCAACGGGGCGAAGGTGCTCGTGCTGGACGCGGTGGACGCCGCGTCGACCGGCGCCATCGTGGCGCAGGCCAACGCCAAGAACGTGCCGGTCTTCGCCTACGACCGGGCCATCCCCGGCGAGGGCGTCGCGTACTACAACTCCTACGACAACGCCAAGGTCGGCGAGCTGCAGGCGACGTCCCTGCTCGAGAAGCTCACGGCGGACGGCAAGCAGAACGGGACGATCGTGCAGATCAACGGCGCCCCGACCGACAACAACGCCAAGCTCTTCAAGAGCGGCGCGCACGCGGTCCTCGACAAGAGCACGTTGAAGATCGGCGCGGAGTACGACGCTCCGACCTGGCTGCCCTCCGAGGCCCAGGCGTTCATGGACC
Source organism: Miltoncostaeaceae bacterium (assembly GCA_963721335.1). GTDB lineage: Bacteria > Actinomycetota > Thermoleophilia > Miltoncostaeales > Miltoncostaeaceae > CAVXDY01. Next base: position 1,173,898 of record CAVRIV010000008.1, on the reverse strand, counting down.
AGGCCATCACCAAGCTGGGCAAGGACGGGTACGTCGGCGTCTACTCGGCCAACGACGGCCTCGCCGGCGGCATCATCGCGGCCGAGAAGGCGGCCGGCATCGACCCGTCCACCCGGCCGACCACGGGCCAGGACGCCGAGCTGGCCGCGATCCAGCGGATCCTCGCCGGCGAGCAGTTCATGACGGTCTACAAGGCCATCAAGCCGCAGGCCGAGGACGCGGCGACCATCGCCGTGGAGCTCGTGCAGGGCAAGACGGTCGAGCATCGCGACGACGCCGGTGAGCAACGGCACCGTGGACGTTCCGAGCATCATCTACGACCCGGTCGCCGTGACGAAGGACAACGTCAAGGACACGATCGTGGCGGACGGGTACTGGACCCCCGCCGAGATCTGCACCGGCCCCTACAAGGCGGCCTGCACGGCCGCCGGCATCCAGTAGCGTCACGGCCGGGCCCGGACGGGGATCGTCCCGTCCGGGCGGGCCGGTGAAAGGACATCCATGACCGTTCCCGTTCTCGACCTGAAGGGCGTGAGCAAGCGCTTCGGCGCGGTGGAGGCCCTCACCGACGTGGACTTCCACGTGGACGCCGGCGAGGTCGTCGCCCTGGTGGGAGACAACGGCGCCGGCAAGTCCACGCTCATCAAGGCGGTCTCCGGAGTGAGCCTCGCCGACTCGGGCGAGTTCCGGTTCCTGGGCGAGCCGGCGAGCATCAGCGGGCCCCAGGACGCGACCGCCCTCGGCATCGCGACCGTCTACCAGGACCTCGCGCTGGCCGACAACCTGGACGTGGCCGGGAACCTCTACCTGGGCCGCGAGCGCTACCTGCCGGGGCCCACCCGGTGGCTCTACATGTTGAACGACATCGGCATGGAGAAGGAGTCGGGCGAGCTGATCCGCTCGCTCTCATCGCGCATTCCGAACGTGACCACCCCGGTCGCCTCGCTCTCGGGCGGGCAGCGCCAGATCGTGGCGATCGCCCGGTCGCTGCTCGGTGAGCCGAAGCTCGTGATCCTCGACGAGCCCACCGCCGCCCTCGGCGTGGCCCAGACCGCCCAGGTGCTCGACCTGATCCGCACGCTGAAGGAGCGCGGGCTGGCGGTCGTGGTGATCAGCCACAACCTCTCGGACGTCTTCGAGGTGGCCGACCGGATCGTCGTGCTCTTCCTCGGGCGCAACGCCGGCGACTTCATCCGCACCGAGACCACCCGCGAGCAGGTCGTCGCGCGCCATCACCAGCGGCCCCGGCACGCCGGCGGGTCGTCGGCGGCGATGAGCACGGCGGGGAGGCGGTGCCGGCATGACCACCGTCGAGCGCGACCCGCGCCTGGAGACCGACCCCGAGGGCCTCGCGGGCCTGTGGACCCGCTTCACCCGGCGCGTGCGCCAGGGAGAGCTCGGGTCGCTGCCGGTCATCATCGGCCTGATCGTGATCTGGCTCTACTTCTCGCTCTCCGAGGAGAACTTCCTCACCTCGGGCAACCTCACCAACCTCATGCTCCAGATCACCGCCGTCGGCATCGTCGCCACGGGCGTCGTGCTGGTGCTGCTGCTGGGTGAGATCGACCTCTCGGTCGGCGTCGTCAGCGGCCTCGCGGCGTCCATCATGGCGGTGCTGAACACCAAGAACGACTGGGTCGGGTGGGCCGCCATCCTGGCGGGGATCCTGGTGGGGTGCGCGATCGGGCTCTTCCAGGGCTCGTTCGTCACCTTCTTCCAGGTGCCCTCGTTCGTCGTGACCCTGGCGGGTCTCCTCGGCTTCCAGGGCGTGCTGCTCTATGTGCTCGGCGACACCGGCACGATCAACCTCAACGACAACACCATCGTGGATCTGGCCAACACGTTCTATTCCGACTACGTGGGCTGGATCATCGCCGTGGTGATCCTGGTGCCCTACGTGCTCCTGTCGCTCTGGGGCTACCGGCGACGAGCCGCGGCGGGGCTCGAGACCGTGCCCTTCCTCCTGCTCGCGATCCGCATGACCGTCGTGATCGTCGGCGTGCTGGCGGTCGTGGCCGTCCTGAACGACGACCGGGGCGTGCCGCTGGCGTCGCTGATCTTCCTGGGCATCCTGCTGGTGATGGACTTCGTCACCCGCCGCACGGCCTTCGGCCGGCACATCTACGCGGTCGGCGGCAACGCCGAGGCGGCCCGGCGGGCGGGCATCTCGCTCAACCGGATCCGGCTGACCGTCTTCGCGCTGTGCTCCACCCTGGCGGCGATCGGCGGGATCATGGCGGCCTCGCGGCTGTTCGCCGTCAACCAGGGCTCCGGCGGCGGCGACCTCCTCCTGAACTCCATCGCGGCCGCCGTGATCGGCGGCACGAGCCTGTTCGGCGGGCGCGGCACCGTCTGGTCGGCCCTGCTCGGCGCCCTGGTGATCGGGTCCATCTCGAACGGCATGGACCTGAAGGCCCTCGACTCGGACGTCAAGTTCATGGTCACCGGAGCGGTCCTGCTGCTCGCGGTCACCGTGGACGCGACCGCGAGGCGCGGGCGCAGGTCGGCGGGCCGCGCCTGACCGGCGGCCGGCGGGCGACGGCGTGGCGAGGTCACCGGGGCGGCTCGGAGGGACGAGGGCCGCGACCCCCGGTGGCCTCGTCGTCGGGCGCGAGGCGACGATGCTCCAGGCGCCGCGCCCACGGCTCGGGCAGGACGGGCCAGCGGGCGAGCATCTCGGCGTGGCGCAGGTACCAGATCAGGTCCGCGCGGGCGCGCAGGCGCGGGTCGTCGCGGGGCTCGGGGGGAGGCGAGGCGGACGTCACCCCTCCAATGTTGCCCCGAATGCCGGTCGCCGGTTAACATTCGGCGACCGTCCGCCGGCCGGGCGGTCACGCCGGTCACCATCGTGGGGACCGGCGAGACCGCTCGAGGTAAGCGGGCGCCAAGGGGGCTCCCGGGGCGATCTGCGGCCGCAGGGCGGGGAACGCGATCTGGGAGGACGGCGTGGGGGCACGAAAGAGCGTGGTGATCCGGCTTGCCGGGGAGTCCGGCGAGGGGGTCATCTCCTCGGGCGACATCCTCACCCAGGCGGCCGCGCGGGGCGGCTACTGGACTCAGACCTTCCGCACCTACCCGGCCGAGATCAAGGGCGGGCCGTGCATGTACCAGGTGCGCATGGGCGACGAGCCCATCTACAGCCACGGCAAGCTCGCCGATCTGCTCGTGTGCTTCAACCAGGAGGCCTGGACCCTGCACTGGGAGGCGCTCTCGCCCCGAGGGGGTCATCCTCTACGACGAGACGGCCGTGGAGATCCCGGAGGAGTTCCTGCCCCGGGCGCGCCCGGTGCGCATGGAGCAGCTCGCCAAGGAGATCGGCGGCTCGCTGCGGGCCAAGAACATGGTCGCCGTCGGCGCCGTGGCCGGGGTCATCGCCTTCAACACGGCGCCCATCGAGGAGCTGGTGCTCCGCCGCTACGCCCACAAGCAGGGGGTGGCCGAGGCCAACATCGCCGCCCTTCGCGCCGGCGGGCGACGAGAGCGGCGACCTCAAGGGCTCGCTCGCGATCGTCGAGCCGGTCGAGGTCGAGGCGGACCGGCATCCTGATGTCCGGGCAACCAGGCGATCGCCGTGGGCGCCATCGCCGCCGGCCTGACCTACTTCGCCGGCTACCCGATCACCCCGGCGTCGGACATCCTCGAGTGGCTGTCGGCCAAGCTGCCCCAGGTGGGCGGCCTGACCATCCAGTGCGAGGACGAGATCGCCTCCCTCTGCTCGGTGCTCGGCGCCTCCTACACCGGCGCCAAGGCGATGACGGCCACCTCCGGGCCGGGCCTCTCGCTGATGACCGAGGTGCTGGGCTACGCCGGCACGGCCGAGATCCCCTGCGTGATCATCGACGCCCAGCGCGGCGGCCCCTCCACCGGCCTCCCCACCAAGACCGAGCAGTCCGACCTGCAGCACGCCCTCTACGGCGGCCACGGCGAGGCGCCGCGGGTCGTGATCGCGCCGATCACGGTGGAGGACTGCTTCTGGGCGACGATCGACGCCTTCAACTACTCGGAGCGCTTCCAGGTACCGGTGATCCTGCTGACCGACCAGGGGCTCGCCACCCGCATGGAGGTCATCCACAAGCCCGACACCTCCAAGGTGGAGCTGTGGGAGCGCAGGACCTCGGCGGGCCTGAACGGCGACTACAAGCGCTACGAGCTACACCGACGACTCGGTCTCGCCGATGGGGATCCCGGGCGAGGAGGGCGGCCAGTACGTGGCCACCGGCATCGAGCACGACGAGTACGGCCACCCGGGCTACACGCCCGAGATCCACATGGGGATGCAGACCAAGCGCTGGGCCAAGCTGGCGCCGCTCGCCAACGGCCTCGCCCGCCACGAGCTCTACGGCGACGAGCAGCCCGACATCGCGGTCATCGGCTTCGGCTCCACCTACGGGCCCGTCCGCGAGGCCGTCGACCGCGCTGCGCGAGCGCGGGCTGTCGGTGGGCGCGTTCTACCCGCGGGTGCTCGGGCCCGTTCCCGGCCGAGCGGGTCAAGCAGTTCGCCGCCAACGCGACCCGGGTGGTGGTGCCCGAGGTGAACTTCACCGGGCAGCTCGCCCGCCTGGTGCGCGCCGAGTGCGGCCTCCAGGTCGAGAGCCACCCCAAGTGCGACGGCCTGCCCTTCACGGCCGAGGACATCCAGGACCTCATCTCCGAAAGGATCACCCAGTTGAGCACCGACGCGGCCAAGCGCAAGCCCTCCGACTACAAGTCGGACCTGAAGCCGATCTGGTGCCCGGGCTGCGGCGACTTCGGGGTGCTCGCCTCCCTCTACCGCGCCTTCGCGCGAGCTCGACCTCGACCCGCGCCCGCACCGTCGTCGTCTCGGGCATCGGCTGCTCCAGCCGCCTGCCGGGCTTCGTCATCGACCTACGGCTTCCACTCCCTCCACGGCCGGCCGCTGCCGGTGGCGATGGGCGTGAAGCTCGCCAACCCGGAGCTCAACGTGATCGCGGTGGGCGGCGACGGCGACGGCTTCGCCATCGGCGCCGGGCACTTCCCGCACGCCGCGCGGCGCAACGTGGACATCACCTACCTGGTGATGGACAACGAGATCTACGGGCTCACCAAGGGCCAGGTCTCGCCGACGTCGCTGACCGACCAGAAGGCGCCCTCCACCCCGTGGGGCAACCTCGAGACGCCGCTCAACACGCTCGCCTTCGCGGTCGCCTCCGGCGCCTCGTTCGTCGCCCGCGGCGCCTCGTTCAACACCAAGGCGCTGACCGAGCTGATCGTCCAGGCGATGGAGCACAGCGGCTTCAGCTACATCGACGCGCTCTCGCCCTGCGTGATGTTCAACAACCACCAGGAGGAGTGGAAGGAGACGGTCACCGACGTGGCCCCCGACCACGACGTCACCGACAAGGTGGCCGCCTTCGACCTCGCCCTCCGGGGCGGGTTCAAGCTGGGGATCCTCTACCGCGAGCAGCGCGCGACGCTGAACGAGAAGTACCGGCTCATGATCGACGCCGCCAAGGACGAGCGACGTCGGACTCGATGCTCGAGGCCTTCAGCGCCCGCAAGGGCGCGGCGATCGGGAAGCCGGCGCTCTAGGGAGCGGTTTCAGAAGGTGCTCGAGGGCGCTGCTACGGCGTCAGCAGGTAGAAGCGCCAGAAGTCGTTCTCGATCGGCGCGACTTCGCAACCCGCGAAGCCGGCCTGTTCCGCGTAGCCGCGCACGGTGTCCTCGCGCATGACGGTGCCGGTTCCGGCGGCGTTCTCGCCGACCATCCCCACGGGCAGGCAGTGCAGCACGCTGAACCCGTAGTAGAGGCGCTCCACGTCTCCCGCGTCCAGCGCGAAGCGCTCGGCCGTCCGCTCGTCGGCGACGAGCACGCGGCCCCCCTGCGAGAGCAGCCCACGCGCGGTCCGGAGCACGTCAACCGGATATGACATGTCGTGCAGCGCCTCGAAGATCGTCACGAGGTCGTAGCGGCCGGACAGCTCGGGATCCGCGGCGTCCCGGCAGCTGAACGCGACCCGGTCCTCCACACCGCTCCCGGGGAGGAGCTCCTGAGCTCGTGCGATCGAGGCCTGGTCGAGGTCGATCCCGTCGACCGTGACCTTGGGGTAGCCGCGGGCGATCGCGATGCTCGACCGGCCGAGCCCGCACGCGACGTCGGCGACCCGCGCCGGCGGATCGCTATTGAGGCGATCGTGGATCGCCGGCACCGCGGGGAACCAATCGGTCGCGAGGAGGCTGTCGAACAGCGGCTGGGTGAAGCGCGCCTGGCCCTCGTGGAGGTCGGCGCCGTAATCGGCGTACGGCACCCCGTCGCCGGTTCGGAACGCCGCGAGCACGGCGTGGATCGGCAGGGCACATGCGACAAGGAGCTGAGCCATCGGGGCCATGTGGTTGAGGCTGCCCCCGTCGAGCAGGACCTCGTGGTGGCCGGCGGGCACGGCGTAGCGGCGTTCGGTGTCCGAGGCGCTGGGATCCTGCGCCTCGAGGATGCCGGCCATCGCCTGCTGCTCCAGCCACTCGCGCGCGTAACGCTCGTTCACACCGGCCGCGCTCGCCAACTCCGCGGACGTCGACGCCGCCCGCGTCCGCGAGTGCTCTGTACATCCCGAGCCGATCGCCCAGGTAGACGCAGAGAAGATCCATGGCGCCCAACGCGCTGCCGAAGAGCCGCTCGACCAGCTCGTCACGACGTGCGTCGGCGGAAGCTGCGGTCGTCATGGAACTCCTATCGGCGCTGTGGCTCCCCGTAGATGAAGTCGTCCATCACGGCGGCGTCGTAGGTCGGACTGTCCGTCGGGCCCAGCGGGCCGCTGCCGTACTCGATCCGCACCCGCGCGACCACCGCGCTCGGGAAGACGACGCCGAGGAACGAGAGCCCGTTGCGTGAGACCGGCACCCGGAAGGTGCCGAGCGACCTCCCCTGCGCGTCGAAGTATCGGAACGCCGTGTTCTCCCGCCGGTCCACGCCCGTGTAGACGGCGCCGAACCCGCGCACGACCGCGGGGCGCCCGGTGCCCGGCACCGAGAAGCGGAGGTTCACGATGTTGCTGCCGATGGGGGAGAACAGCCGCTGGGGGCTGAAGGTCCGGAACTGCGCCGAATAGGTCGGGTTGACGTCGCCGAAGCGCACCGCCGCCCCCGCCGGGTTGCTCGAGTCGGCGCTCACGGCGACGTGCGTGCCCGGGGTCTGGAGCCGGGCCCCCCGCGCGCGCGGCGCGCGGCGCGCGTTGAAGAAGCCGCCCGGCAGGGCGTTGGGGGAGGCCAGCCGGTCGGGCACGGCGTCCCAGTTGATCTCCCGGCGGCCGGAGGCGTGCCGGCCCGGCCCGCCACCGTTGTCCGGGCCCAGGAGGGCGCGGAAGCGGGCGACCGCCGGGCGGATGTTGCCGGAGCCGCGCACGATCGTCGTCGCGTCGCCGCCCCCGTGGAGCCGGGTGGCGGCCGGCGCGTCGTCCGCGAGCGCAGCGCCGAGGCCCGCCGCGCCGCCCGCCGCCAGGGCGAGGGCGCCGATGAGGAAGGGCACGCGGCCGGTGGACATGGCCGCGATCCTCCCATCATCCCCGCCGCGGCGCGAGCCCCCTCAGCGCGGGACTCACCGCTGCCGGTTCCGCACCTTCTCGTCCGCGGTGTGCGCCGACTCCACCATCTGGGCGCGCACGGCCGCGATGCGGCGTGCGAGCTCGGGATCCGAGAGGGCCAGGATCTGGGCGGCGAGCAGCCCGGCGTTGCGGCCGCCGTCGATCGCCACCGTCGCCACCGGCACCCCGCGCGGCATCTGGACGATCGACAGCAGCGAGTCGAGGCCGTCGAGCGCCTGCGCGCGCACGGGCACGCCGATCACCGGGCAGCGTCGTCACCGCCGCGAGCATCCCCGGCAGGTGGGCGGCGCCGCCGGCGCCGGCCACGATCACGCGCAGGCCCCGGTCGGCGGCCTCGCCCCCGTAGGCGATCATGTCGTGGGGGGTGCGGTGGGCGGACACCACGCGCACCTCGTGGGGCACGCCCGAGCTCGGCGAGCACCGCGCCCGCGCCGCCCATCACCGGGCAGGTCGCTGTCGCTGCCCATCACGACGCCCACCAGCGGGGGCCGGGGGTCCGGGCTCACAGCCCGACCGCGGCGGCGGCGCGGCGGGCGCGCTCGAGGGCATCCTCCGGGCGTCGGCGCCCAGGGCGGTCACGTGCCCCATCTTGCGGCCCGGCCGCACCTGCGCCTTGTCGTAGAGGTGCAGGTGCGCGCCGGCGACCGCGAGCGCCGGCGCCAGGGCGGGCTGGGCCGGTCCCGTCGTGCGTGCCGAGCAGGTTGACCATCGCCGCCGCGGGCGTCCGCATGCCCACCTCGCCGAGCGGCAGGTCGAGCACGCCGCGCAGGTGGTTCTCGAACTGCGAGGTCTCGCAGGCCTCGATCGTGTAGTGGCCCGAGTTGTGGGGCCGGGGGGCGAGCTCGTTCACGAGCACCTCGCCGTCGGGGAGCAGGAACATCTCGACGCCGGTCACGCCAATGCCCGCGCGGCCGCCGCGGCGGCGGCCGCGGCCACCTCGGCCGCCCGCGCCAGGGCCTCGGCGCCGACCGGCGCCGGGGCGATCACCTCATGGCAGACGTGGTTGCGCTGGACCGTCTCCACGACCGGGTAGACGCGCTCCGCGCCCGAGGGGGAGCGGGCCACCATCGCCGCCAGCTCGCGTTCGAAGACGCACCATCCCTCCACCAGGACGCCGTCGCCGCGCGTCCAGGCGGTCGATCGCCTCGCGGGCCTCGTCCTCGTCGGCGCAGGTGGCGTTGCCGTAGCCGTCGTAGCCCAGCCGGCGCGCCTTCAGCATCAGCGGCCAGCCCAGGTCGCGGCCGGCGGCGGCCAGGTCCCGCCGGCCGGTCGACCACCAGGAAGGGGGCGGTCGGCAGGCCGGCGGCGCGCGAGCAGCTCCTTCTGGAGCGCCTTGTCCTGCACCGTGCGCGAGGGAGGCCGCGCCGGGGCGCACGGCGGTCCCGGCCGCCTGCACCGCGGCGAGGGCCCGGGCGTCGACGAACTCGTTCTCGAGCGTCACGACGCCCACCGCCGCGCCCAGGCGCGGCCACGGCCTCGGCGTCCTTCCAGTCGCCCTCGACGACCGTCGCGGCCATCGGCGCGGCGGGCTCGTCGGGGCGTCCGAGCACCGCCACCCGCAGGCCCAGCGGCCAGGCGGCGAGGCAGGTCATCCGGGCCAGCTGCCCGGCCCCCGCGATGCCCACGTCGTACACGCGGGCACGGTATCAGCGGGGTCGGCGGCCGGGACTCGAAAAGACCGAACATCACCATGACGCCGCGCTCACGGAATCGGCGCGGGCCGTCGATAGCGTCAGAGACGCCCGTGCTGCCCTTCGCCGTCCAGCCCCCTCGCGCCACCCCCGCCGGCGCGGATGCTCGTGTTCGCCGACGAGTTCCGCTTCTCGCCGAGCCGCCGCACGCTGCCCGCCGGGGTGCTGCGCCTGCAGCTCAAGAACATCGGCGAGGACGACCACGACCTGCGCATCCTGGGACCGAGGGGCGTCGGCCGCGCCGAGACGGGCATGGTGCGCCCCGACGGGCTCAGCGAGATCCGCACCCGGCTCGGCCGCGGCCGGTACACGTTCTTCTGCACCGTGGCCGACCACGCCGCGAGCGGCATGAGGTTCACCGTGACGGTCACGCGCCGACCGCCGCGGGTGAGCGTCCGCGCCGAGCGGGCGAGGATCGAGCGCCTGCTGTGGCGCGCCGGCTTCGGCGGGCGCCCGCGCGACATCGACCGGCTGGCGCGCCTGGGCCTGCGAGGGCGCGGTCGACGAGCTGCTGCGCCCGCGCGGGGCGCCCTTCGAGGGCCGCCCGGCCCGGGTCGAGGGCGCGCCGCTCGACCCGGTCAACGCCTACGGGCACGACGTGCTGTGGTGGCTCGACCGGGCGGTGCGCGCCCGGCACCCGCTGGTCGAGCGGATGACCTTCAACTGGCACGACCACTTCGCCACCTCGAACTCCGGGGTGGGGGACACGCGGCTGATGCTCAAGCAGTACGACACGCTGCGGCGGCTCTCCCTGGGGCGCTTCCGCGACCTGGCCCGCGCCATGACCCGCGACCGCGCGATGCAGCTCTGGCTGAGCCTCGCCAACTCCGAGAAGGGGTCGCCCAACGAGAACTACGCGCGCGAGCTGCTGGAGCTGTTCACCCTCGGCGTCAACAACGGCTACACCGAGCGCGACGTGCGCGAGGCCGCGCGGGCGCTCACGGGCTTCACCTTCGACTACGAGTCCGGGCGCTTCGGCTTCGACCCCGACCGCCACGACGGCGGCACGAAGCGGATCCTGGGGCGGACCGGGAAATTCCAGCCGCTCGACGTGGTCGACCTCGGCGATCGCCCACAAGGCGCACGCGCCCTACCTCTGCGAAAAGCTCTGGGGCTACTTCTCGCCGCAGACCTGCCCGCCCAAGCTGGTCGCGCGGCTCGTCCGCATCTACCGCAACGCGGACACCGACGTGCGGCCGGTGCTTCGCGACATCCTCACCAACAAGCTCCTCTACGCCCAGCTCGACGACCCGGACATGGTCAAGCCGCCGTTCGTCTACGCGGCGGGCCTGCTGCGCGCTGACCGGACGGCGGGTGGACGACGAGAGCTGGGTCTACCGCCTCGACCAGATGGGCCAGGTGCCGTTCCACCCGCCCAACGTCAGCGGCTGGGAGGGCGGCACGGCCTGGCTGTCGACCAGCTCGATCCGGGCGCGGTTCGACGCCGCCACCGTCGTGCTGCGCGAGACCATCAAGGACGGCTCGATCTCGGCCAAGCAGACTCCCGCACAAGGCCATCGCCAGCGCGGTCGCGGCGACGGGCCGCCCCCGGGTGGGCACCCGCACCACGAAGGCGCTGCAGCGCTACGCCGTGAAGTCGGTGAACGGGCGCACCGAGAAGTGGGAGGTCGAGCACTACTACCCCGAGCGCCAGCGCGTGCTGCGGCACCTGCTGCTGGCCGGCCCCGACGCCCAGGTCTGCTGAGGAGGCCGCGATGAGCCCCGCCCCGATCCGAGGCTGCGGCGACTGGCGCGCCAGCCGGCGCGCGTTCCTCGGTCGCGCCAGCGAGGTGGTGCCGGTGCCCGCCGACGCCCTCGACGGCCTGCAGGCGTTCGCCCGCCAGGGCGGGCTCACCCGGCGCAACCTGCTCGAGCGCGGCGTGGGGCTGTGGATCGCCGCCAGCGCGCATCGCCGGCCTCTCCACGCGCGGGGTGCTCGAGGCCGCCGCCGCCCAGGCGCGACCGGCGCCCGACGCCACGATCCTCGTCTCGCTCTACCTCGACGGGGGCAACGACGGCCTCAACACGCTCGTCCCGCTCGCCGACCCCCACTACCGAGCCCTGCGCACGCGCCTCGCGCATCGCGCCGGCACGACCCTCCCGGTCACCGGGTCGCCCGAGTTCGGCTGGCACCCCTCGCTCGCCGGGCTGAAGGCCCTGTACGACGCGGGCAAGGTGGCCGTGCTGCCGTCGGTGGACTTCGCCGACGCCGACCAGTCCCACTTCAACTCCGCCGCCTACTGGCGCCGCGGCATCGTGGGGCCCTCGTTCGAGAACGACCGGCTGGCTGGGCCGGACCCTCGACGCGGTCGGCGGCACCGACAACCCGCTGCAGGGGATCAGCGTCTCCTATTCGCCCGACCCGGTCCTGCAGTCGAAGCGCGCGCCCCACGGCGACGGTCTACGACCCGAGCAACTTCGACTTCTACATCGAGGGCGTCTGGCGCGACGAGGGCTTCGTGCGCGCCTACCGCGACGCCGCAACCGGGCGCACGGCGTCCCCGGCCCTCGCCGCCGCGCGGCGCACCTACCTGAACGCGTTCCGGGTGCGCGACCAGCTCGCAGCCGCTGAAGGTGGACGACGACCACCCGCTGCCGCCGGTGCCGATGGCGTACCCCGACACCGACCTCGGCACGGGGCTGCAGGAACCTGGCGCGCATGCTGGGCGCCGGCTTCGGCACGCGCGTCGCCGCGCTGTCGATCGGCGGGTTCGACACCCACGACGAGCAGCTCGACGACGCACGCCGAGCTGCTCACCGACCTCTGCGACTCCCTGTGCGCATGGCAGGCCGACCTCGAGGCGCGCGGCCTCTCGAGCCGCGTCCTCACCCTCGTGTGGAGCGAGTTCGGCCGCCGTCCCGAGGACAACGACAGTCCTCGGCACCGACCACGGCGCCGGCGGGCCTGGTGATGGTGGTCGGCGACCGCGCCAACGGCGGCATCCGCAGCGAGTTCCCCGGGCTCGCGCGGCTCGACGAGGACGACAACCTGCTGGTGACCACGGAGTTCCGCACGGTCTACGCCAGCCTGCTGGAGTCGTGGCTCGGGGTGGAGGCGGCGCGGGTGCTGCCCAAGATCGACGCCGCGCGCCTGCCCCTGGTGACGTAGCGGCTCACCCTCTCGGCGAGCCCCGCGCCGCTGGTACGATCCCCGCTCGCGGGCGTTTAGCTCAGTTGGGAGAGCACCAGCTCGACAAGCTGGGGGTCACTGGTTCGAGCCCAGTAACGCCCATCCCGGGAGGGTCCTGGAAAGGGCCAGTTGTGCGTCGCAGAGGGCGAGTCCGTCGGTGCCAGGCACCGCCCTCTCGCCGGCCGCCTCGCAGGCCGGGCTGCCAGACGCGTCGGCGGCCAGTTCCGAAGGTCGAAGCTCAAGCGCTACCTCGCGGCCACTCTCCGCCGACCTCCGGCGCCGCTTGGGCGACCATGCGAACGGAGCACCGCGCGTCGAACAAGCGCGGGGGAAGAAGCTCACGTAGCCGCGGAAGTCGCCGAACAGGGCGAAGAAGTCGGCGTAGCGCGAGAGCGTGCCCGACAGCGGGCTGCCCCGACCCGAGTAGTGGCGGCGAATGCACTCGAGCGTCAGGTCGAACCGATCGGAGATGGACCTGTTGCACCCCCGGGCCTGGTTGATCGTCCACTTGCGATCGATCTGGTTTCCCGGGAAGACCATCATGGCGCCGATCGTGTAGGCGATCGTCATGAACGCCTCGTTCTCCGACTCGGGAAGCTGCTCGGTGATCGGCTTCAGCGCCGGCCACCTCGTGAACGTCTGCATCACCGAATCGCTCGACAGGGAGAACTCCCCCAACGCCGAGCGGTGGTGCAGGTACACGCCCGCGAGTGGTGTCCGACAGATCGAAGAGCTCCCCGCTGGGGAGGGGCTTGCTCCACAAGAGCCGGTGGTAGCGGCGGAGCGTGGGGCTGTGCGAATCGGGGTCCTTGCCGCCGGCGTCCGTCCTGAAGTCGAAGTGTCGATGCGATCACCAGACCACGCACGAGCTCGTACGTGGCCGTCGCCGCGCCGTCAGCTTCGGGCGAGCTTCGGCGACCTCAGCCCCCGCAGGACCTTCTTTCCCTGGGTGGAGGTCCTGAGGGCAAGCACCGTCTTGCCGCCGTGGAGCCGGGCGACACGCCCCCGGGCCACGAGGCGGCTGCGGTAGAGGAGCCGGCCGGACACCTCACAGCCCGTCGAGCAGGTGATCGGAACCCGCACGCCGCCACTCCGGAGGGCCCGCAGGCCACCCCGGATCCGAGCGACCCTCACCCGGAGGCCACCGGCTACGGACACCACGAACGGCTGGCCCTGACCGGTGCTCGTCCCGCCTCCACCGGCCGCCGTCCCGCCGCCCGCGGTCGTCACGTCGAAAAAGCTGGAGGGGCCGTCGTGGTAAAGACCACCGGCGTCCTGGTAGGTCAGGTAGACGTCGTACCGACCAAGGGGGGCGCTCGAGGGAAGCGAAAAGCTTTGCGAGACGGCCCGCACGGCCCCCGAGCCAAGGCTGATGTCCTTTACGTCGGCCGGAAAGTCGTACTTGATCGGTCCGAAGGCGTGCGTGGATCCTGGGGGTCGAGCCGTGATCACCGCGCGAGCGATCGCAATCGTGGACGGGTTTGTGTTCTTCAGCTCGGCCGCCGCCCGGATGGTGCTCCCCCGTGTGTAGCTCGAGGCGCTGAGCGTCGGAGCGCTCAGTTCGAGCAGCGGGGGTGCGGGCGGCGGGGTGGCGCTCCCCAGTGGATCGAAGCACCCGGCCACGATGCAGAAGTCGTCGATGTTGTCGGAGTTGCGGTCCCCATGGTCTGCGTAGTTCGCCAGGAACCCCGACGCGCACAGGTAGGCGTGGTTGGCCAGCTGAGCGTCGAGGAACGTGAACTTGACGACTTGGTTGGTCTCAGGCCAATCCACCGGGAAGGAGGCGGTGCCGGTGACGGGTCTGGTGAGGTCGCTCCCCGGGATTGGGACGGAGAGGGTCGCCGACCCGCGACCGGGGCCCCCGCCCGAGCCCGTGCTTGAGGTGCCGGTGAAGCTGAGACCGTCCGGGGCCAGCCGTCCACCCTCGACCTGTAGATGAACACGTGTGCCCCAGGCATCACCGAACGATGCGGAGCCGTTGTAGTAGGAGGGGCGTGCACATCACCAAGTCGGCTCCGGTCTGCGATCCACCTCATGCAGTGCGACGCCGTAACCATCAGCCGCTAGCCGATCATGGTCCGGTACAGCCGCCGCCGGCGGTATCGAGTCGGCGGGTCGTGCCCAAGGGAGGGCGGTGTCCTGGAAGATGTACGGCTGTCGGGCGCGGACCGAGTTCGGCGATCGTGGCTACTCCCGGATCTTGCGTGATCGTTCACGCGAACCTGCTCGCGGGCGATCTTGTCGCGAGAGGCGGCATCCGCGGCCTCGACTTTGCGTGCCTCGGCCAGCACCTCGTCGATCTGGCCGTGCGGAATCAACACAGCGCCGGAGGAGTCGGCGAACACGTACTGGCCGGGCACCACGCCTACGCCCTGGAGGACTACGGGAACATTTGCCTGAAACGGCGTCACGCTATCCCCTCCCCAGCGAGTCGCCTCACCTGAGCAGTAGGCCGCGAAGTCGTAGCGCGCAAGCTCGTCGAAGTCGCGCAGGCGGCCGTCCGTGAGCACCCCGGCGCACCCGTTCTGATGGAGCCGCAGCAGCTTTGTGCCCCCTCCCATCGAGGTGTCGGTGTAGCCGTTCGACGCGAGCACGATCACCTTGCCGGCCGGCTCGTCGCCGACCGCTTCGTAGAACAGGTTGGCGAGGTTGTAGCGCTCGGGATCGAGCGCAGCCGAGCAGCTCGGGAAATACGAGATGGTCACGGCTGAGCCGAATAGCACCCGCCCCGGCGTCGGAGTGACGAGATCGAGGATGTGACAGCGGTGGCGATGCAGCCGCCCCATCGCGTCAACGAGGTCCGCGCACTTGAGGCCGTGTACGGCCGACGCTTGGTTCGGTCGAGCTGTCATTCTCTGTGGCTCTGCTCGGTCTTGCGTGGCGCCGACATCGAATGCCTGCCCCGGTTGACGAACAACGGGGCCGGGGCGCTGCGTTGGACCAACACCGGGTCACGAGCTTCCCGGGCGCCTGCGCCTCGACCGCTGGGCGCTCGCCGGCGCGTGGACGATAGCAGGACCACCCGGTCACGAGCGGCTCGGCACCTCGTCGGTAGGGCGGCGCAGAATGTCGGGGTAGTCGAACCGCGCGGCGAGCATGCCGAACACGACGTTGAACGCCACCGGCATGACGATCAGGAGGAGTCCGGCGAGCGTCGCGGTGCTCATTCGCGCTCACGCCGGGACAGCCGGCCGAGCAGCCCGCCGACCACGGTATCGAGCTCGGGCGCGAGCGGCACGCTGGTTGTCTCGCTCACCACGATGCCCAGCGCCAGGCCGACCACCGCCCGATTGCGATGGCGGCGTCCACGCTGCGAGCATGACCGCGGGCGATGGGCAAAGGCCAGCGTCGATGTACCGCGCCCGAAGTTCGCCGGACTGGCGCACAACCAGCCCCGACGAGGAGGGTCAATGCCGACTTTCAACGAGATGCAGGAACGGCTGTCCGCGGGGTCGCGGTGGGACTTCAGCGACCTGAGCGCGATCTACATCAACTGCACGCTGAAGCGCTCGCCGGAGCGCTCGCACACCCGGGGGCTCGCCGACCGCTCGATCGCGATCATGGAGCGGAACGGGGTGGCGGTGGAGGTCGTCCGGGCGGTCGATCACGAGATCGCGACCGGTGTCTGGCCGGACATGACCGAGCATGGCTGGGAGCGCGACGAGTGGCCGGCGATCTTCGACAAGGTCATCGCCGCCGACATTCTGGTGCTGACGTCGCCGATCTGGCTCGGGCAGAAGTCGTCCGTCTGCGCACGGGTGATCGAGCGCCTCTACGGCAACAGCCATTTACTGAACGACGCCGGCCAGTACGCCTACTACGGCCGGGTCGGCGGCTGCCTGATCACCGGCAACGAGGACGGCATCAAGCACTGCGCGATGGAGATCCTGTACTCGCTCGGGCACCTCGGCTTCACGGTGCCGCCTCAGGCCGACGCCGGGTGGATCGGCGAGGCCGGGCCCGGCCCGAGCTATCTCGATGACGGCTCGGGTGGGCCCGACAACGACTTCACCAACCGCAACACCACGTTCATGACGTGGAACCTGCTGCACCTCGCGCGCATGCTGAGAGACGCGGGAGGCGTGCCCGCGCACGGGAACCAGCGGACGGAGTGGGACGCGGGCTGCCGGTTCGACTACCCGAACCCAGAGCACCGCTGACGGGCGTCCGCCAGATCAGGCGGACGCCTCCATCTCCTCTAGGATGAGGACATGGAGAAGTCGGGCGCGAGCCAAGGCCAGTCGGCATCGGAGCTCATCTCGAAGAGGATCGCCGACCTCGGGGACTGGCGCGGGGAAACCCTCAGCAGGATGCGCAGGCTCATCAAGGAAGCGGACCCGGACGTCGTCGAGGAGTGGAAGTGGAAGGGCACTCCGATCTGGTCGCACGACGGCATCATCTGCACCGGCGAGTCCTACAAGAGTGTCGTGAAGCTCACCTTCGCCAAGGGCGCGTCGCTGGAGGATCCGGCCCGTCTCTTCAACTCGAGCCTCGACGGAAACACACGCCGCGCGATCGACATCCGTGAAGGGGAAGAGGTTGACGAGTCCGCCTTCAAGGCGCTCGTCGGCGAAGCGGTCGCCCTCAACAGCTCGGGCAGGTCGAAACCTTCGAAGAAGGCCAAGCCCTAAGGGATTCCGCCCAGGCGCGATCAGGCGGGAGTCGGGAGGGCGTCCCCGTCCAGGAGCGCGTTCACGAAGCGGGTCGCCAGGGCCCCGTCGCCCACGGCGCCGGCGACCCGGTTGGTCGCTCCCGCGCGGACGTCGCCGGCCGCGAAGACGCCGGGCCGGACCGTCTCCAGCAGGTGGGGCGCGCGGTCGGTCAGCGGCCAGCTGAGCCGGCCGTCGCAGGACGCCGCCCCCGGCCCGCAGAGTAGGTAGCCCGCGGCGTCAACCCCCAGCACGCCGGTGACCGCCTCGGTGCACGGCTCGGCGCCGATCATCACGAACACCGCCCGCACCGGCACCCGCTCCTCGCCGGCGCCGTTGCGGAGGGTGACGCCGTCGAGCACGCCGCGTCCGTGCAGTCCGACCACCTCCGTCCCGGTGAGCACCTCGATGCAGGGGCGAGCGCTCGATGCGGTCGACCAGGTAACGCGACATGGTGCTGGAGAGGCCCTCGCCCCGCACCGCCACGCGCACGCTGCGCGCGTGGCGCGCGAGGTGGGTCGCCGCCTGCCCGGCCGAGTTGCCCCCGCCGACCACCAGCACGTCCTCGTCGCGGTAGCGCTCGGCGTCGGCCGGCATGGCCGCGTGGTAGAGGCCCGCCCCGCGATAGCGCTCGACGTCGGGGACCGCCAGCTCGCGCCAGCGGGCGCCGGTGGCGATGACCACCGTCGCGGCCCAGGACGTACTGGCCGTCGTCGAGGTCGACGCGGGCGAGCCCCTCGGGGCCGTCGGTCAGCTCGACCGCCCGGTGGAAGCTCGACAGGACCGCGTCGAAGCGGCGCGCCTGCAGCGTCGCGGCCCGCGTCAGCTCGGCGCCCGAGATCCCGCTCGGGAAGCCCAGGTAGTTCTCGATGCGGTTGCTGGTGCCCGCCTGGCCTCCCGGGCCCCAGGCCTCGGCCGACGAACGTGCGGAAGCCCCTCCGAGCCGGCGGAGACCGCCGCCGCCAGCCCGGCCGGCCCGCCGCCGAGCACGACCAGGTCGAAGCGCTGCCCGTCGACCTCCGCGCGCAGGCCGAGCTCGCGGGCCACCTGGGCCGCGGAGGGGTTGCGCAGGACGCGGTCGTTGACGGATGAGGACGGGGGTCTCCTCGCGCGTGATCTCGAGCCAGTCCAGGATCTTGTCCGCGTAGGGGTCGAGGTCGACGTCGTGGAAGCGGAGCGGGACGAGGTTGCGCTCCAGCAGGTCGCGCACCTCGAAGGCGCGGCGCGAGCCGCGCTCGGCGATGAGGCGCAGGACGCCGTGCCCCGCGCCCTCGTGCCAGGCGCGGCGGGCCAGGAGGCAGCCCAGCACCAGCTCGCCCATCTCCGGCGAGGCCGGCCAGCATCGCCCGCAGGCCCGGCCGGTCGAAGGCGATCGTCTCCGTCGGCTCGGAGGCCACGCACTCCGCCATCGCGGGCTCGCCCGTGAAGGTCGCGATGTCGCCGATGAACGTCCCGGCGTCGGCCTCCGCGATCCAGATCTCCTTGCCCGGCTTGCGGTCGATGAGGTCGACCCGGCCGCTCTCGATGATGAAGAACGGCGCGTCGCGCAGGCCCTGCTCGTAGAGGACCTCGCCCGTGGCGAACGAGCGCCGCTCGCCCTTCTCGGCGAGCCAGGCCATCTTGTGCTCCGGCAGGCGCGGGTAGAGGACCTCGTCGGCGAGGTCCGGGAACCGCTCCGCCTTGATCCGGGTCGTCGCCATCGACCAAACGCTAGCGCAGCGGATGCCATGGTCGGACGCTCAGCGACGACGCCCGCGTCGCTGAGCGAGCCGGGCCGGCGCGCTCAGGGTTCGGGCTTCGGGCGGGCGGACTCGATGGCGCTCTGCGGGGGGCCGCTCGCCGCGTCCCTCAGGTCGGGCTCCTCGTCTCGAGGCACGTCGGGCCCGCCGTCGGTCGTCGCGTCGGCGTTGTCGCCGCCGCTGGGATCGACGCCGTCCTCGGTCGCCGGCTCGTCCGAGCCGGTCGTGCGCCCGAGCACCGAGCTGCCGAGCTCGGGGTCCTCGTCCAGCATCTCGCGCGGCGCGTCGGATCCTCCGAGGTCGGCGGGGACGACGCCGTCCGCCGCGGTGCCCGCCCACTCACCCTTCTCGCGGGCCTCCGCCTCGTCCGGCGTGGTCCCGCCGCGTTGCTCGCTCGGCTTCTGCGTGCCCTGCTCGTCGTCGGCGCCGGCCATGGGATCTCCTCGTCGTCGATTGGAGGCCTGGACACCCACCTTCCCTCTGGGATGACCTCGAACACCTCCCGCCGAGACGAATTTCCGCTGCGGCTCCCCGTATGCGCCATCCTGCGACCGGCATGGATGATCTCGACCAGCGCATCGACGCCCTCTACGCGGGGGCACCGGGGGAGTTCACGGCCGGCCGCGACGCCCTGGCCAAGGACCTTCGCGCGGCCGGCGAGCAGGACGAGGCGGCGCGGGTCCGGAAGCTGCGCCGCCCGACCAAGATCGCGGCGGAGCTGAACCGGCTGGCCCGCGGGGAGCCCGATGCGATGGGCGCCGCGATCGAGGCCGAGAGCGCGCTCGAGGCGGCCCAGCGGGGGGTGCTCGAGGGCACCGGGACCGCCGACGACCTGCGGGCCGCGGAGCTGCACGAGGCCGAGGCCATCGCGGCGCTCAGCTCCGATCCCGCCATCCGTGCCGCCCTCCGGTTGGCCGCCCGCTCGCCCGATGAGCGCGAGGATCTTCGCCGGGGCCGCATCTCGCAGGATCCGGTCGCCGATCCCGGGGCGGCCCTGTTCGGGATGGGCTCCGCCTCGGTCCCGCCCCGGACCCCACCGGCCCCTCGGGCGGCACCGGCGGGCGAACCCGAGCCCGAGCCTGCGCAGGAGGACGAGCTCGCTGCCGTGCGGGCCAGGCGGGAGCGCGCATCGGCCCGCCAGGCGGCGGAGGCGACGGTCCGCGCCGCCGTGCGGGCGGAACGCGCGGCGCAGGAGGAGCTCACCAGGGCGCGGCGGCGGGCGACCCAGGCCGGCACCGAGGCCCGGCGCGCGGCCGAGGCGCTCGAGCGGGTGACCCGCGAGCTGGCCGAGGCGCAGGCGCAACTGACGGCCAAGGAGGACGAGGCCCGCGCGGCGGCGGCGGCCGAGGCCGATGCCGAGGCCGCAGTGCAGGAGGCGGCGGCGGACCGCCAGGCCGCCGAGCGCGCGGCGAGCGATGCGGACGAGGGCGGCCCTCGAGCCTGACATGCCGGTCTCGACCGGTACCCTCCCCGTGCACGCACGCGGAAGGAGCGGGAAGTGAGTCGTGGAGCGGGCGCCACGATCGTGACGGGCGGCACCGGCGGGCTCGGCGTCGGCGTGGTGCGAGCGCTCGCGGACGCGGGGCACGACGTGGTCGTGACGTGGATCTTCGAGCGGGAGCTCGAGGAGTTCCCGGCCGACCTCCGAGAGCGCTGCCGGCTGGAGCGCGTGGACGTCCTGTCCGGGGACGAGCTGGGCCAGCTCGTCGAGCGGTGCCGGCCGGACGGCGTCTGGGGCCTCGTGCACCTGGTCGGTGGCTACCTCGACGGAGCGCCGATCGCCGACATGGACATGGCCGACTGGGATCTCCAGCTCTCCCTCAACCTGCGGTCGGCCGCGCTGGCGCTGAGGGCCGTCCTGCCGACCCTGGTCGAGCGCGGCGACGGGCGGGTGGTCGCGATCTCGAGCCGGGCCGCCCGCCTGCCCTTCGCGGGCGCCGCCGCCTATGCCGCATCGAAGGCCGGGGTGATCGCCCTCGTGGAGGCGGCCTCCGAGGAGGTCAAGCGCTCCGGCGTGTGCGTGAACTGCGTGCTGCCCTGGCGTGATCGATACGCCCGCCAACCGGGCCGCCCAACCCGATGCCGACCCGTCGCGCTGGGTCCGGCCGGAGGAGATCGGCGCGGTGATCGCGTTCCTGTGCTCGCGCGAGGCCAGCGCCGTCACGGGCGCGGCGATTCCGGCGTACGGCCGGACGTAGCCGCCCACTCAGGTTGTCGCCGGGGAAACCGAAGTGCCTCCCCACCTCCCGGTGGATTCGGCCGCGGGACAAATCCCCGCCCGTGGCCTCGCTGAGAGTGGCGACGGGACGGATGCCCCGAGCCAGGTCGGAGAACTTGTTCACGTCGTCGTGCAGGTACTCGTTCTCGTAGAAGGGCGCGGCGGACTCGGCCGGAAGCGCCTCGACGTAGGCGCCGGTGATCAGCAGGGTGGCGGGATCGGTCGTCGCCCAGAACGCGCCGTCGTAACCCACGAGCCCGGCGACGACCCCCGCGACGCCGCGTAGCAGGCTGGGGGCGTCGAGCCCGCTTCCGCACATCCGCACCACCTGCCGGCGGGCCCGCTCGGCTTCGGGGTTGGCGAGCATCGTCCATTGTTCGCGCAGCGCCGTGGCCTGCGCAATCCCAGGGCATCTGGGATGGCGCCGTCGCGGACCGGCTCCTACGCTCGGCGTGAGGCAACCGACTTCGAGAGGACACCCGCCATGTCGCCGAACGCAGAGCTCGTCCGCGGTTTCTATGAGGCGGTCGCCCGGGGGGACCACTCCGCCATGGGGCTCTTCGCTCCGGACGTGGAGTTCAACATGCCCGACGTCCTCCCCCACGGGGGCACCATCCGGGGGCGCGAGGCCCTGGGCGCGTACTTCGGTGAGGTCCAGGGCCGGTGGGACGACTTTCGGGCCGAGCTCGACGACATCGTCGACGGCGACGCTCGGATCGTGGCCCTCGGGCGGTTCTGCGGCCGGCCGAAGGCGAACGGGCGCTACGTCGAGATCCCCTTCGCCCTCGTCTGGACGATGCAGGACGGGGCGGCGATCCGCGTGGACGAGTACACCGACACCGCCCTCCTGTTGGAGGCCCTCTCGGCCACCCCGCCGGGGGCGTCCGCGTAGGGAGGGAAACGGGAGCTCAGCCCTCCGCCCCGGGACGCTCCGCTCCATCGGGGACGGGCTCGGGGGCCGGCGCGGGCGCGCCGCAGTGCGCGCACCCGCGGTCGGCGAAGGGCTCCTCGAGGAACCGGCCGCAGACGGGGCACACGTTGGCCATCCAGCAGGCGGGGTCGCCCAACCGATCACCTCCCTCCCGTGGGGATGATAGGCGGACGATCCGGCGGACCCCGCCGGTCAGGACCCGCCGCCGCCCGCCATCGCCTCCGGTGGCGGGAACGTCTTGTGGACGGCGAAGAACGTCGGAGTGACCCTCTCCAGGCCGGCCTGGTCGAACCCCGGGTCCAGCCGCTCGCGCTGGAAGGCATCCTGCGCTCGCTCCGACTCCCACACCTCGATCACGCGCCAGCCCCCGTCGATGGGGCCGGAGATGTGGAAGTAGCTGCCGTCGGGTGGCTCCTCGCCGACGGCGGCCAGAACCGCCTCGTAGTTCTCCTCCGTGAAACCGGGCAGCTCGAACAGCGCTCCGACCGCCATTGCGTCCTCCTTCGGTGGATTCGCACGTCAGGTTTGCCCGCCGCCGATCGGCTTGTCAACGTCCCGCTGCGTCGCCGGCGTGCTGATCCCGGATCAGCCGCATCCCCCCGATCCGCTCGAAGCCCATGCGCTCGAGGATCGGTGTCGACATCGGGCCCACGGCGCTCGTCAGCCGCGGTGCGTCCCGCCCGACGGCGTCTTTCCAGCGCGCGTGGACGAGGGCCCGATAGACGCCGCGTCCGCGCGCGGACGGGAGCGTCGAGCCGCCCATCAGGAGCCCCGCCCACGCCGTGAAGACGGCGCGCGCGAAGCCCACCGGCCGGCCGTCCAGGACGGCGAGGTAGTGCTCGATGCGGGGATCTCCGGCGATGGCCTCCCAGTGGTCCGGAGCCCGGGCGCGTCGTCGCCGCCGCAGATCGGCGTCGAGCTCCCACGCCTCCCAGTCGATCTCGAGGGCGCGCAGGAACTCGTCCCGGTCGGTGACGCGCCGCACCTCCACCTCCGCCCCGCCCCGCGGCTCGGCGGTGATTCCGAGCGTCGTCAGCGAGGACGCATCGGGATCGGGCATCAGGCCCAGGGCGAGCAGGCGGTCCGCCAGCCCGGCGGGCGTCGAGAGCTCCCCGGTCCACCAGACCATCTCCTCGAGGCCGCGCTTCCGCGCGAGCCGCCGGGTCTCCTCCAGCGCTCGCGGGACCTCGTCGTCGCCCAGGCGGATGCGCTCGACGCTCCCGGACCCCTCCCGCAGGACGATCCAGTACCCCTCGCGCTCCACGACCTCGGCGTCCGGGCCGGGCGGGGTCCAGATACCCGGCTCCTCCGCCAGCTCGAGCAGCCTCGTCTTCACGGTGCGAACCCTCTCAGAGCCGTTGACCCTGCGCGATCGGCCGCGCGGCGGCGTGGGTCCGGGTGGTGGTGGTGGACGTGAACGCCACGTAGTCGACCCGGATCACGTGGCCGCGGCGCACCGCGTCGAGGGCGCAGCGCTCCGAGCGTGCCGTGCGGGTGCATGCGAACGGGCCGAACCCACGCAGGGGACGGGGGACGGCCGGCGCCTCGGCGCGCGTCGCCGTGACCGCGCCGACGGCGGACCCGTCCGTGTTCATCCGCAGGCTCGAGACCGTGGGCTGGTCTCCGGTGGCGCCCGGCATGAGCGACAGCAACAACGCCACGATCGCGGCTGCGCTCATCGAGCCACCTCGGGGTCCGGCGAGGCGAGGAGAGAGGTGCGGGAGAGGCGGGTCATCGGAGCGATCCTTCCGAGTGGGCACGGTGCTCGGTCTGGGCACGGCCGACTCTGCTCCCGGCCTCTCACGGGGGACACACGGGCCACTCACCGGGCCCTCGGGGCTCGGTCGCCGCTCAGCCTGGTGGAGGGCGCTCCGGCCGCTCGGAGAGCGCATGACGCAGCGCGGCGCGAGCCTCCTCGGCGAGGGCGGCCACGATCTCGCCCGCCGGGGCGGCCCGGGCCAGCCGGTGCGTCTGTCCCGCCCAGAGGTTGAAGCCGTCCGGGTCGCCCGCGGCGCGCGCCGCCGCGCGCAGAGGCGAGGTCGGCGTGGTGGATCTCCGGATAGGCGACGATGGCCTCCGGGCTGTGCTCCACGAGGAACCGGTTCCGCAGGCCCCGGGCCTCGCGCCCGGTGAAGGCGCGCGTGAGGGCGGTGGGCGTGTCCGCGGCCAGCGCCGCGCGGTGCGCGGGGTGCGTGCCGGCCTCGGGAGCCAGCATGAACGCGGTGCCCAACTGCGCCGCCGACGCGCCCGCCACCAGCACCGCGGCGATCGCCGCCCCGTCGGCGATGCCGCCGGTGGCGACGAGGGGAAGGTCCACCTCGCCGGCCACAAGCCGCAGCAGCGCCAGCAGGCCGAAACCCTCGGCGTCGTCGCGGTCGGCCCAGCCGCCGCGGTGGCCGCCGGCCTCCACGCCCTGGACCACCAGCGCATCGGCTCCGGCGTCGCGGGCGCGGCGCGCCTCGGACGGGTCGGTCACCGTCACCCACACCTCCGAGCCGCCGTCGCGGAGTGCCGCGATGACCTCGGACGGGGGGCAGCCGAAGGTGAAGGACACCACCGGGACCCGCTCCTCGCGGGCGAGTGAGAGCTTGCCCTCCCAGTCGTCGTCGTCGTTCCGCGGCACGCCGACCTCGACCCCGTAGCGCCGGGCCTCGGGTCGGAGGCACTCCAGGTAGGCGGCCAGCGCGCCGGCGTCGACGGCGGCCGTGGTGGGCGCGAAGACGTTGACGCCGAAGGGGGCGGCGGTCAGCTCGCGCAGCTCGTGGATCGCGCCGCGGGTGGCGTCGGCGGTGCGGTAGCCGGCGGCGAGGAACCCCAGGCCGCCGGCGTCGCTCACCGCCGCCGCCAGCGCCGGCGTGGACGGCCCTCCCGCGAGCGGGGCCAGGACGATCGGGTGGCGCAGGCGGTCGAGGACGCCCATTGCGGCGAGGCTAGCCGTTCCGCTCGGTCGGCTGATGACTTGCGTCACGCAAGTGACCGCCGTAGGGTCTCGCCCGACACGTCGCCACACCGCACCAGGGAGCCGCCCCGATGGACGCATTGGACGCCATTCGCAAACGACGCAGCGTGCGCCGGTACACCGATCGGCCGGTGTCCGACGAGGACGTCGCACGCGTCCTGCGCCTCGCCCTGCTGGCGCCCACGGGCCACAACGCCCAGGCGTGGAGCTTCGTGGTGGTGCGGGACCCCGACCGGCGCGCGAAGCTGGCCGAGCTGGTGCTGCGCGGAGCGGCCGCCTACTTCGCGGCGAACCGCCCGATCAAGGACCGCACGCCCGAGGAGCACGCCGAGTGGGCCGCGGGCTACGCCGAGCAGGCGCTCGGCACCTACCGCGACGTCCCGGTGTGGATCGCCGCCCTCTCGGTTCCGCGCTTTCACTTCCCCGACGAGCCGATGAAGGAGCGCATCGAGCGCTTCAGCGACGACACCTCGGTCTCCTTCGCGCTCGAGAACCTCTTCGTGGCGGCCCGTGCCCTCGACCTCGGCACCACGCCCACCATCTTCCACTGGTTCGAGGAGGACGGGTTCCGCGAGCTGCTGGATCTGCCGCCGGAGGTCGGGGTGCACTACCTCACGCCCCTCGGCTACCCCGAGGAGTTCCCCGTCGGCCTGCGGCCCGAGGCGGCGAAGGTCCGCCGTCCGTGGCGGACCCTCGTCCACGACGAGACGTGGGGCAACCCACGCCAGCAGGAGGCGCCCGCGGCCTGATCCACGGGAGGCGGGCACGGGGGTCGCCCGGCCCGTCACCTGCGCCGGTCGTGGCCGTCGCCGGGCATCAGCCAGGCCGCCAGCCCCGGGTCGCGGCCGATGAGCGACGCGCGCGTGATGGCCGTGGGCCCGAACCGGTCCCGGATCTCGTCGAGCGCCGCGTCGAGGGCGCAGTGGACGGGATCGTCGAACGGCAGCGTGAGCTGGACGGCGCCGGCGTCGGCGAGGTTGCCCACGCTGACCCCGACGAGCGTGAGCCCGCGGCGGGCGATCATCGGCATCGCCGCCGCCAGCAGCGCCCGGAGCGTGGCGAGGATCGGTCTGGTCGCCGCCGTCGCCTGCGGCAGCGTGTGCGCCCGGCTCGCGCGCGAGTAGTCGTCGAAGCGCAGCCGAAGGGTGACCGTGCGGCCCGCCCGCCCGGCCTTGCGCATCCGGCGGGTGACGCGGTCGACCAGTCCGACCACGATGGCGTCGAGGGCCTCGGGGATCTCGGCGAGCGGCCGAGCGCGCTCTGCGATCCGAACGTGCTCCGGCGCCGCCGCACCCTCACCCGCCGGGGGTCGCGGTTGTTGGCGAGGGCGTGGAGGTGACGGCCCGCGGCCTTGCCGAGAAGGGAGACGAGCGCGCCCTCGCCGAGCGCGGCGACCTGGCCGACGGTCGCGATCCCCCGTCCGTGGAGCCTCTCCGCGGTCACCGGGCCGACGCCCCAGAGCCGCTCCACCTCGAGCGGGTGGAGGAACGCCAGCTCACCGCCGGCCGGGATCACGAGGAGGCCGTCGGGCTTGGCCACGGCCCCCGCCACCTTGGCGAGGTGCTTGGTGGTGGCCACCCCGACCGTGATCGGCAGGCCGACCCGCTCGCGCACCTCGCGCCGCAACCGCACGGCGATGTCCGTCGGGGTCCCGGCGATCCGCTCCATCCCGCGGACGTCGAGGAACGCCTCGTCGATCGACAGCCCCTCCACGAACGGCGCGGTCCGCTCGAACACCTCGAAGACCGCCCTGCTGGCCTCCACGTAGGCCTGCCACCTCGGCGGGACGACGATGGCCTGCGGGCACAGCCGCCGCGCCTGCGCCCCGCCCATCGCCCCGTGCACCCCGTGGGCCCGGGCCTCGTAGCTGGCGGCCAGCACGACCCCCGCCCCGACGATCACCGGGCGATCGCGCAGGCCCGGATCGTCGCGCTGCTCGACCGACGCGAAGAAGGCGTCGAGGTCGGCGTGCAGGATCGTCGCCTCGCGCGACACGAACACATGTTCGCCGATGAGCCGGACGGACGCCACCGTCGCGGCGTGTCGAATTCAGGGTCGCCCGCTCGTCGCGTCAACAGACACGGAGAGAATCGAGAGAGGAACAATTCGATGAGCAAGCTGGTCGTGGTGACGTTCGTGTCGCTCGATGGCGTCATGCAGGCGCCGGGAGGCCCCGACGAGGACCGCAGCGGCGGCTTCGAGTACGGCGGATGGCTGGTCCCGCACTTCGACGAGGCGATGGGCCGGACGATGGTGGAGCGGACGCAGCAGGCGGACGGTCTGCTGCTGGGGCGGAAGACCTATGAGATCTTCGCCGCGCACTGGCCGCGCGTCGGCGGCGACGACCCGATCGGGGCGAAGCTCAACAGCGTGCGCAAGTACGTCGCCTCGACCACCCTCGACACGGTCGACTGGAACAACTCGACCCTGCTCTCGGGCGACGTCGCCGGGGCGGTCGCCGAGCTGAAGCGGCAGGCCGGCGGGGAGATCCAGGTCATGGGCAGCGGCGAGCTGATCCAGACGCTGATGCGCCACGACCTGGTCGACGAGTACCGCCTGATGGTCTTCCCGGTCCTGCTGGGCAGCGGCAAGCGCCTCTTCGCGGACGGGACGATGCCCGCCGGCCTGGAGCTCGCCGAGGCCACGACGTCGAGCACCGGCGTCGCGATCCACACCTACCGGCGGGCGGGCGAGGTGCAGCACGGCTCGTTCGCCCTCGACCAGTAGGCGGAGCCCGGACTAGTGTCCGGCCGATGCCGCGAACCGCCCTCTCCCACGGCCTGTTGCTGCCGCTCTACGACCTCGGCAGCGGCCACCCGATGACACCCGTGCGCTACCGGTTGGCCGTCGAGCTGATCGCCGCCTACGGCCTCCTCGACCGGCCGGATGTCGCGGTGCTCCAGCCGCGGCCGGCGACCATCGAGGAGATCGTGCGGGTGCACCCGGAGGCCTACGTGTCGGCCATCCGGCGCTTCAGCGAGAACCCGGCGCTCTCACGCTCGTGGGAGGTTCAGCAGCAGTGGGGGATCACCCCGCCGGGCGGCGACACCCCGGCGGTGCCCGGGCTGCACGAGCGGGCCGCGGCCGTCTGCGGCGTCACGATGGCCCCGGTCCTCGACGTGTGGGAGGGGAGGTCGACGCAGGCGATCGGCGTCGGCGGCGGGCTCCACCACGCCTTCGCACGGCGCGCGCAGGGGTTCTGCGTCTACAACGACCCGGCCGTGGCGATTCAGGCACTCCTCGACGCGGGTGCCGAGCGGGTGGCCTTCGTCGATGTGGACGCGCATCACGGAGACGGCGTGCAGTGGATCTTCTACGAGGACCCGCGCGTCCTCACGTGCTCGGTCCACGAGAGCGGCAAGCACCTCTTTCCCGGCAGCGGATTCCTCGCCGAGCGCGGCGCGGGCGACGCGGTCGGCACCGCGGTCAACGTCCCACTTCCTCCATTCGCCGGCGACGAGCCCTATCTGCGCGCGGTGGAGGAGGTGGTGATCCCGGCGGTGCGCGACTTCCGTCCTGATGCCCTGGTGATCGAGCCGGGGTGGGACGGGCACCACTCCGACGTCCTCACGCATCTTCAGATCACGATGGACGGGTTCGAGCGGATGGCCGGCCTGCTGCACGGCCTCGCCGGCGAGGTCACGGATGGCCGGTTCGCGGCGGTCGGAGGCGGGGGCTACACCGGAGACGTGCTCGCCCGCGGCACCGCGCTCTTCTTCGCTCGGATGCTCGGCGTCGAGCTCGACGACGAGCTCCCCGCGGAATGGCGCGAGCAGGTCCGCGAGCTCACCGGCCGCGATGCCGACCGGGTCCTGCGCGAGGATGCGGAGCCGAGCGCGCCGGCCGACACGCGACGCCAGGCGGACCGGGAGGCTCACGCCGTGATCGACGAGGCCATCGCCATCCTCGGCTGAGCCCGCGACGCGACCGCGTCGCGGGCTCCTGACGGCCGATCAGCGGAAGGCGGCCCACCCCCGCGGGGCGAGGGTGTCCAGCGAGCTGCCCAGCACCCCGGTGTCGGAGACCGTGTAGAGCGCGTCGCCGACCACCACCGAACGGCGCACCGGGGACCACGACCGGTCGGCGTCGTCCGGGTGGCGCACGCGGGCGATCGGGGTGATGCCGGTCGCGCGGGTCACGTCGAGGCCCACCGCGCCGAGGAACGACGTGGCGCCGGCCTCGCCGTAGGTCTGAACCGGCAGCACCAGCAGGTTCCTCGCGGGCCACCAGAGGAAGGCGTGGTGATCGGACTCAGCCTCGGACCAGTCGGTGTCGAGCAGCCGCTGGGCGATGCGCCGCGGGGCCGCGAGGTCGGAGACGTCGAAGAGGGACACCTGCGTCCCCTGCGTGCGCCCCTGGTCGTCGGCCGCCTGGCCCACGCCGATCAGCGTCGTCTCGTCGATCGGGTGCAGATAGGAGGAGAAGCCCGGGATCTTCAGCTCGCCGCGCACCGCGGGGTGAGCCGGGTCCGAGAGGTCGAGCGTGAAGAGCGGGTCGACCTGGCGGAACGTGACGACGTATCCGCGCGGGCCCAGGAAGCGCACGGCGTAGGTGCGCTCGCCCCGCCCCAGCCCGTCCACCTGTCCCACCTGCGCCAGCCGCCCGTCGCGCTCCGCGAGGACGGTCACCAGGCTCTCGCTGGGCCGGGCCGCGGCGTCGGGAGGGCTCCACCAGTCCGGCTCCTCGGTGCTCGCCACCCGCAGGTTGCCCTGGTACTCCGAGAGCGAGAACTGGTTCAGGAGGTAGCCCCTGACGGCGCCGCTCGCCCGGTGGACGGTGCGGGCGGGCTCGGAGGTGTCGAGCTTGTGGATCAGGGTCGCGCCGCGCGGCGGCGAGGACGCCTCGGCGGCGGCGGGGCTCGCCCAGCGCGGCGTGGCCACGTAGAGCGAGGTGGGGGAGGCGTAGACCAGGTCGCCGTCGGTGAGGATCGCGTCGGTGTCGAGCAGGCGGAGCGTGTCGCTCGTCCCCACCGTCAGCACGCTGATCATGCCGACGCCGGCGAACTGGGCAGGCCGGCTGACCGAGCGGCAGCCCACGACGCGGCGCACGGCGCGCGGGGCCGCCGCGTCGCGCACGACGATGCGCGGAAGCCAGGCGCTGGCCTTGGCACGGGCCACCGCGCGCCGGTTGGCACGGGTGGCGGCGCGGATCGCGGTCGCGCCCGGCGACGACGGCTGCACCAGCGGCAGCCGGGCCGGGGAGGAGGAGACGACCACCCGCACGCTCGCGCCCGTGCGCCGGGCGGCCACCAGGCTGCCGTCCACGCGCAACCTCGACAGGACACGCGGCGCCGCCGGGTCGGAGACGTCCACGAGCACCAGCACGGTCGCCGGGTCCGGGAGCGGCGGCGCGATGCTGGTCGCGCGTGCGATGCCCACCGGGAGGTCGCCGTACACGCGCGGCCCGCTGTCGCCGATCACCAGCAGGCGGTCGCCGTCGAGCAGCAGGCCCGTGGCGGCCACGTCGTCGAAGCCGATCGAGCCCAGGTGCCGCGGGACGGCCCCGCTCACGTCCGTGGCCTGGAGGCGCCCCTCGGCGATGCTGAAGATCGTGCGCCCGTCGGTCTCCACGAGGTCCGGCTCGTCGACGCCGGCCTCCTGCAGGTTGGTGTCGGAGAAGTCGACGCCGGGCTGGCCGCCGCCGGTCGCGGGCGCGGCGACGCCATCGCGCACCGCCTCCGGGGCGGGGCTCAGGCCGAGCGCCGGCAGCGCGCCCATGCCGTACGCGCCGACGATGCCCATCGTCCGGCTCCGCACGTGGCGCAGGAACCCCTCGCACGAGGCGAACCGGGCCAGAGCCGGCTTCGTGACCCGGGCCGTCGGCGTGAGCGCGGCCGACTCGTCGGCGGCGGCGGCGCACCCGCTCCCCGCCATGCAGATCGCCGCGAGCGCACCCACCGCGCTCCCCACGAGCAGACGTCGGCCCACCACGCACCCCCTTGCCGGGACGCCGCGCACCGCGCGGCCGGTCACGGATCATCCGCCGCCGAACCCTCCACCGTCACTATCGGCATCCCCCCGCCCGCCGACAACCGCCGGACGGCGGGGTAGATTCGCCCGATGGAGTGGGCCCTTCTCGGCGGGATCCCGCAGGCCGACGTGCAGCGGCTCCTGTCGATCGCCCGCCGGCGCACCTTCCGTCGCGGCGAGGTCGTGTTCCACATGGGGGACCCGGCGGACACGCTCCACCTGATCGCATCGGGACGCTTCGCGGTGCGGGTCCAGACCGCGCTCTCGGACGTCGCGATCCTGACCGTGCTCGGCCCCGGGCAGCTCTTCGGCGAGCTCGCCCTGCTCCAGCCGGATGCGCGCCGAAGCGCCACCGTCGAGGCGCTCGAGCCGGGCGAGACGCGCTCGGTCCACCGCCCGGACTTCGAGGAGCTGCGTCGCCGGCACCCGCAGGTGTCGGAGGTGCTCATCGCGATCCTCGCGGGCCAGGTGCAGCGCCTGTCGCGCCAGCTGCTCGAGGCGCTCTACATGCCCGCCGACGCCCGCGTCCTGCGCCGCGTGTCCGAGCTCGCCGAGCTCTACGGCCCCGGCGACGGCGAGGTCACGATCCCCCTACGCCAGGAGGATCTCGCCGGGCTCGCGGGCACCTCTCGGGCCACGGTCAACCGCGTGCTGCGCGAGGAGGAGGGGAGGGGCTCGGTGCGGCTGGGCCGCGGCCGCGTGGTCGTGCTCGACCGGGCGGCGCTCGCGAGGCGTGCGAGCTAGCGACGCCGCGGGGCGAGGGCGACGTAGGTGCGCGGCGCCTTCACGTTCACGAACCGGTTGAGCCGGTAGTCGCGCACCCGCACCGTCCCCTCGGTCACCTTGATGACGGTGCGGTCGCAGCCGTCGATGATCGTCCATTGCGTGCCGCGCGCGATGGCCGAGGCGTAGCGTCCCCGGGTGCGGTAGGTGCCCTTCACGCGGATGTCGAGCCGGCGGGTCCGGCGCCGGGGCTTCGCGTGCTCGCGGGCTCCGGCGCCGGCCCGAGCACGGCGCAGGCAGGTGTCCACCGGCCCGGCCAGGGTGAGGTCGGCGACCGCGGGGCCCGAGAACGCCTGACGCATGGTGAAGCCTCCCTTCGAGACCTGCGCCTCGGCCAGCTGCACCCCGTCCCGGCGCCGCACGGTGAGCGCGATGGAGCCGGCGGTCGTGTTGACGGCCGAGCGCTGCGGGGCGAGGTCCGGCTCGCGCACGGGGATGAACGCGCCGTCCACGCCGGGGCGCACCGAGACCTCGCCGCCGGCGGGCGCGACGCCGATGGAGCGCGTCAGCTCGGGAGGCGGCACCTGGCCCACGTCGGTCAGGCGCCGCACGCGCTGGTTGCCCGTGTCGCCCACCAGCACGCCCCCGCCGGGTGAGGGCAGGAGGGAGGTGGGGGTGCGGAGCTGTGCGGCGCTCGCCGGTCCGCCGTCGCCCGAGAGCCCGGGAGCCCCGCCCGCGATCGTGAAGATCGCGCCGAGGGGGGTCACCCGGCGCAGCCGGTTGTTCTGCGCGTCGGCGATCAGGAAGCCGCCGTTGGTGAGGGGGACCACGTCGGCGGGGATCGCGAGCTGGGCCGCGCTCGCCCGGCCGCCGTCGCCCGAGAACCCGGGACCGGTGCCCGCGACCGTGGAGATGGTCCCGTCGGCGGCCACGCGGCGCACGCGCGCGTTGCCCGCGTCGGCGATCAGGAACCCGCCGTCGGCGGTGAGGGCGACCCCGCGCGGGTCGTCGAGGCGGCCCGCGGTCGCGGGGCCGCCGTCGCCCCCGAGCCCGCGCACCGTGCCGGCCACGGTCGTGATGATCCCGGTGGCCGAGACCCGGCGGATGCGGTGGTTGCCGGCATCGGCCACGAGGAAGCCGCCGTCGGCGGTGGGCGCCAGCTCGCGCGGGTTGTCGAGCGCGGCGGCGACCGCGGGCCCGCCGTCCCCCGCGAGCCCCGGGACGGTCCCGGCCACCGTCGAGATGCGTCCGTCGGGCCCCACCTTCCGCACGCGCGCGTTGCGCGCGTCGGCGATGAGGTATCCGCCGTCGGCCGTGGCCGCGACGTCGGTGGGCGCGTCGAGGAGCGCGTCCACCGCGGGGCCGCCGTCGCCGTCGAACCCGGCGTCGCTTCCGGCCACGGTGGTGATGATCCCGTTCGGCGCCACCCGGCGGATGCGGTTGTTCCCCGTGTCGGCGATGAGGACCGATCCGTCGGTGGCGATCGTGACGCCCTGGGGAGAGGTCATGAGGGCACGCACGGCGGGCTCGCCGTCGCCCGCGAAGCCGCCGACCGTGCCGGCGAGGGTGGTGATGGTGCCGTCGGCGGCGACCCCGCCCGAGCTCAGGGCCGCGAGGGCGGCGAGAGCCGACGCGACGAGCGCTGTGCGGCGGCGGACGGTCATGCGCGGAGACTACGACGCGCGCGCGCTGCCGTCCGTCGCGCCCGTCACCCAGGGCGTGTACCCACGGCGACGTAGTCTGACGCCGTGCGCCTGCGCCGACGACGCCTGCGGGTGGCGCTGATCGTCGCGATCGGCGTGCTCGGCGCCGCCATCGGCCTCGCCGTCCACGCGACCGGCGCGCTCGATGGGCTCGAGGACCGCACGGTCGACGCCCGCTTCGCCGTCCGGGGCGACCGCGACCCTCCACGGGACGTCGTCGTGGTCGCCATCGACGAGCAGACCCTCGCCGAGCTCGGTCTGCAATGGCCCTACCCGCGCTCCCTGCACGCCGACGCCATCCGGCGCCTCACCCGGGCCGGCGCGCGGGTGATCGCCTACGACATCCAGTTCTCGGAGCCCACCACCCCGTTCGACGACAGCGACGCGGCGGTCTTCGCCGCCGAGGACGAGGACCTGGCGCTGCAGGACGCGATCACCGCGTCCAAGCGCGTCGTGCTCGGCACCGGCGAGGTCGGGCTCAACGGCGAGCCGAACATCCTCTTCAGTGACGAGCGCCTTCGGAAGGCGCGGGCCGGCGTCGGCAGCGTCAACTTCTCCATCGCCTCCGACACCGCGTTCCGCCGCCTGCCGTACGAGATCGACGGCCTGCGCGCCTTCGCCGTGGTGGTCGCCGAGAAGGCCCTGGGGCGGCCGGTCGGTCGGGAGGGGTTCGGCGACGACGGCGCCTGGATCGACTATCACGGGCCGCCCGGGACCGTTGTGACGACCCCCTTCTCCGAGCTCCTCGACGGCCGGACGCCGCCCTCGGCGTTCCGGGGCAGGGTCGTGGTGGTCGGCGCGACCGCGGCGGTGCTGCAGGACGTCCACTCGACCTCGGTCGGCGGAGGGCCGATGCCGGGACCCGAGATCAACGCCAACGCCATCGCCACGATCATGGACGGGGTGCCGCTGCGCGACGTGCCCGGGTGGGCCGCCGTGCTGCTCATCGTCGGGCTCGCCGGCGCCGCCACCGTCGGCGGGCTGCGCCGCTCGGCTCTCTGGAGCGTGGTCCCCGCCCTCGTGCTGCTGGTGCTGCTGGCGGTCGCGGCGCAGCTCGCCTTCGGCGCCGGCCATGTGATCCCGCTGGTCGCCCCGGCGCTGGCCCTCGCGGTGGCCGGCCTCGGCGCCCTGGCCGTGAACTTCGCCGTCGTCGAGCGGGAGCGCGGACGCCTGCGCACCGAGTTCGCCCGCTTCGTGCCGGCGGCGGTCGTGGGGGACGTGATGGAGCAGGCCGGTGAGGGACAGCGCCTGGGCGGCAGGCGCATCTACGCCACGGTCGTCTTCTGCGACCTGCGCGGCTTCACCGCCCGGGCCGAGCGCCTGCCCCCCGAGCACGTCATCGAGATGCTCAACGAGTACCTCACGCTGATGAGCGACGCGATCCTCGATCACGGGGGGACGCTCGTGAGCTACCAGGGCGACGGGATCATGGCCGTCTTCGGCGCGCCGCTGGAGCAGGACGACCACGCCGATCGCGCGATGGCGGCCGTGCGCGAGATGCTGCGCGAGCGCCTGCCGCGGCTCAACGCCTGGATCGCCGAGCGGAGCGTCGGCGAGCCCTTCACCATCGGCATCGGCGTGTGCAGCGGGCCGGTGATGTCCGGGAACGTCGGCTCGGAGCGGCGCCTGGAGTACGCCGCCGTGGGCGACACCACCAACACCGCCGCCCGCCTGCAGGGGCTCACCCGGGAGTCCGACCACGACGTCCTGGTGGCCGACGCGACACGGGCCGCGCTGACGCGGCCCGTGCCCGATCTCGTTGCGGTGGGGGCTCTCGACGTCCGCGGCCGGCAGGTGCCGGCCGCGGTGTGGACCATCGAGAGCCGCGAGGGCGCTACCGGCGGGTGATCCGCAGGGAGCTGGTGGTGATGGCCGAGTTCCCGAGCGAGTCGCTCGCCAGGACGACCACCCGGGCGCGGAGGGTGCCGCGGCGGGTGACGGCCTTCTTGGCGGCCCGGGAGAGCGGGATCCGCAGGCCCAGGGTCTGCCCGCCGACCAGGGTCGCTCGGGCCGAGCCGAGCTGCTTGCCGGCGAGCGGCCGGGCGATGCCGCGCAGCGTGAGCCGGATCGCGCAGGTGCTCTCGGTCGCCGGGCAGGCCACGCGGACCTTGACCGCGCCGCGCAGGGCGCGGACGCGCGTCGTGGCGACGCGGACCGAGGGGGCGTCGAGGTCGTTGGTGACCGCGCCCGTCGGCGCGGCGAGGACCGCGACCGAGGTGGTCGTCGTGCCGGTGGCGCCGTCGTTGTCCGTCACCCGCAGGCCCACCACGGGCGCGCCGGGGGTTCCGAAGCTCGTGCTGACGGTCGGCGTCGTGCCGGTGCTGCGCTCGAAGGTGCCGTTGCCGTCGAGGTCCCACTCGTACTTGGCGATGCTGCCGTCGTCGGTCGAGGCGGCGCCGCTGAAGGTGACCTGCTGCCCGGTGACGATCGCGGGCAGGCTGGCGGCGATGGCCGCCGTCGGCGCGCGGTGCACCCGGACGACGTCGAGCGCGGTGTCGGCGCGGGTGCCGGTGGTGCGAACGCGGACCCGGTAGCTCTGGGGGCCGAGGACCGTGGCGGTGACCGTGCGGGTCGGCGAGGCGGAGGTGCTCTCGAACGAGCCGTTGCGGTCGAGGTCGAACGAGTAGCTCAGCGTGCCGCCGAGGGGGTCCGAGGACCGCGACGCGTCGAGCGTGATGGTCTGGCCGACGAGCGGCGCGAAGGGCGTGGCCGAGAGCCTGGCCTCGATCGGGGGGAGGGGCTCGGGCGGCTCGGGCGGCTCGGGGGGGCCGGGCTGGTCGGTCGGGTCGTTCGGGTCGTGGTTCGGGATGGCGCCCAGGGGCGAGGCGATGGCGAGGCTCGCGAGGGCGATCGAGAGGCCGGCGACGCACGTGACGGTGCGCGAGCGGCGGGAGGAGGTGGTCCGCATGGTGTGCTCCTTCGGGGAGGGGGTGATGACCATGCGACGAGGCTACGAACGGCGCCCGCGCCGGTCGCTCGCCCCCGCGACGCACGGTGTGTCACCGCCGCGACAGAGCGCGCCGCGCGGCCTCGTAGTCCTCCCAGGTGTCCACGTCGAGCGGCAGGGTGCGGCCGGCGGGGACCCGCCGGAACCGCTCCGGGCCGCCGTCCAGCAGCTTCCAGACCGCCTTGTCGCCGTGCAGCGCCCGCAGCTCCGGGAAGGCGGCCGCCGAGAAGACCATCGGGTGCCCGGGAGTCCCCTCGTAGTCGGTGACCGACGCCCAGGGGCGGTGCCGTTCCCAGTCGTCCCGGACGAGGTCGATCAGGCCCGGGTCCACGCCCGGCATGTCGCCCAGGATCAGGACGACCGCGTCAACCGGTCCCGCGGCGTCGAGCCCCGCGAGGAGGGACGAGGCGCAACCGCTCCCGTACGCCTCGTTGTACGTCACCTCCGCGCGCGCGGGTGAGACGGCCGCGAGCGCCGCGTCGGCGGCGCCCCCCACCACCAGGATCACCCGGTCGAGCGACGAGCCCTCCACGTCGCGCAGCACCCAGCCCAGCAGCGTGGTGTCGCCGAACGGCAGCGTCTGCTTGGGTCGTCCCAGGCGCCGGGACGAGCCGGCCCCGAGCACGATGCCCACCACGCTCGCCATGCGGTCACCTCGGACCGGGTCAGCCTTGACAGTCGCGGAATTCGTCCACAACGATACAAAGCGTTCGCGTGACCCTCGACATCCCGGAGCCGGCGCGCGGGCGCTCGATGTGACCGCGCGGTCGGTCGCCCTCGTCGCCGGACCGGCCATCGCCGCCCTGCTGGCGGCGGCGGCGCTCTGGGCCCTGGCCCAGACCGCCTGGTCACCGTTCCTCCACGGCGGGCATTCCCATGCGGGAGAGCCCGCCGCCCTGGCCGCCGCCGCCGGGATGGTGGGCTGGGGCCTGATGGCCGTCGCGATGATGCTGCCCACCGCCATCCCGTTGATCGCCGCCGCCGGCCGGGCATCCCGCGGCACGCCCATCGCCTTCCTCACGGCCGGCTTCCTGGGGGTGTGGACCGCCTTCGGCGTGGCGCTCCTCGCGGGCCTGGGCCTGCTCGGCGCCCTGCCCCTGTCGCGTTTCGATCTGCGTCCCGAGCTGGCCGCCGCCGCGGCCCTGGCGCTGGCCGGCGTCTACCAGCTCTCGTCGCGCAAGGCGCGCGCCCTCGACCGCTGCCGCTCCCACGCCGCGCTCCCCGCGGGGTGGGGCCGTGGGGCCGACCTCACCGGCGATGCCCTGCGCACCGGCGTCTGCCACGGCGTGGCCTCGCTCGCCTGTTGCGGCCCGCTCATGGTGGCCGCGGCGGTGTCGGGCCTCGGCGGCGCGGCCGGGATGCTCGCGCTCGGGGTCGTCATGACGCTCGAGGAGCATGACCGGCCGGGCGAGCGGCTCGGGCGGGCGCTGGGGGTCGTCCTGCTCGCCGCCGCCGTGCTCACGCTAGTTTGGGCGGTGTGAGCGAGGATGGCCCGAGCCCTGGACGCGACGAATCCGAGGAGGAGCGGCTCGACCGCCAGCTCATCGAGCTGCTCAACGAGGTCCGCGTCGCGATCCCCGGGGTGCAGGTGCTGTTCGCCTTCCTGCTCACGGTGCCGTTCGCCGCGGGCTGGGAGCGCGACCTCGGAACTGCAGCGGGACGCCTACTTCGCCACGCTCCTGCTCACCGCGACCGCGACCGCGCTGCTCATGA
Source organism: Miltoncostaeaceae bacterium (assembly GCA_963721335.1). Classification (GTDB taxonomy): domain Bacteria; phylum Actinomycetota; class Thermoleophilia; order Miltoncostaeales; family Miltoncostaeaceae; genus CAVXDY01. Next base: position 1,135,970 of record CAVRIV010000008.1, on the reverse strand, counting down.
CGCCGGCCGCGGTCCATCGCCTGCGCTTCCGGAAGGGCGACAAGCACGTCATCGTCGAGTGGGCGCACCGGGTCACCATCGCGGGGATGGCCGTGCTCGCGCTGGCGATGGCGGGGGCGGTGTTCCTCGTGACGGACGTCCTCTACGAGGTCACGAGCGCCGCGATCACGGCGGGCGCCGTCCTCGGTCTGATCGTGGGGCTCTGGTTCGTGCTTCCTCTGACCCGGCGCTTCAGTGACCACGGGGAGGGACCGCGGACATGAGGGGCCACGCGGCGCGCGCGTTGACGGTGGCGGCGGTCCTGGGGGTCCTCGCCACGGCGGCCACGGCGGCCGGCGACCGCATCGTGCCCGGGCGCGCGATCGGCCCGATCGCCCTGGGCGACGAGCGCGCCGCCATCGCCGCGCGCCACGGGGACGGAGAGGTCGCGCGCCGCACGCCCAACCCGAGCGCGCCCGGCAACCGCAACCTCGACGCCGTGGTCGTGCGCTACCCGGCGCTCTCGCTCGTCGCCCGCTTCCCCACCGACGAGGCGAGCAGCGGGGTGACGCGCCTGTCCACCAGGAACCCGCGCTACCGCACCGCCGCGGGCGTCGGCGTCGGCTCCACCCGCTCGGCCGTGCGGGCCGCCCACCCGGCGGCCGTCTGCACCCCCGCGGCCTGCCAGGTGGGGCGCGCCGGCGCGGGGCGGGCCGTCACGCGCTACCTGCTCGCCCCCCGCGTCGTCCGCGTGGAGGTTCTGCGGGTTTCCGCCCGTTAGCGGGCGAATCTGCAACGAACGCAACGGGGTTCGGGGCCGGTCGCAACACCGCGGGCCTTTACGGGGCCGCTCCCGCGTGGTGTGAACGGGGTTACGCCCCGCCGGGGCCGTCCGCGCGGTCGTCACAGGAGGAGTCGTCACATGGCCCGGAAGTACAGCCCGCTCGTCGGGGCGCGCCGCATCGGCGCCCTCGCCGCAATCGGAGTGGTGGCGATCGGAGGAGCCGGGGTCGCGATCGCTGCGAGCCCGCACCAGTCGGGCACCGCCTTCACCTGTGACGGAAAGCTGGCCACGATCGTCGGCACGGAGTCCAACGACACCCTGAACGGCACGATCAACGCCGACGTCATCGTCGCCCTCGGCGGCAACGACGTGGTCGATGGCCTCTCCAGCGACGACACGATCTGCCTCGGCCTCGGCGACGACCGCGCCGACGGAGGCGTCGGCAGCGACCGCGTCTTCGGCGAGGACGGCAACGACAGCCTGAACGGCGGCAACGAGAACGACCTCGTGGACGGCGGGGGCGGCGACGACAAGATCGTCGGCGGCCGCGGTGACGACACCGGCATGGGTCAGGCGGGCAACGACGTCATCAACCTCGGCGCCGGCAACGACGTCGGCGACGCCGGCGACGGCAACGACTCGCTCTTCGGCGAGGCGGGCAACGACAGCCGTCTGTCGGGCGGGAAGGGCATCGACAGCGTCGAGGGCGCCGGCGGCCGCGACACGATCTTTGGCGGACCGGGCCGCGACACCCTGCGCGGCGGCGGCGGCATCGACCGCATCGAGGGCCAGGAGGCCGTCGACACGGTCTCCGGCGACGGCGGCGCGGACGTCATCTTCGGCGGCATCGGCAACGACATCGTGAACGGCAACGGCGGCGCCGACGGCGTCCACGGCGGCGGGGGCAACGACGACGTGCGCGGCGAGAGCGGCGCGGACCGTCTCTTCGGCGACTTCGGCAACGACGGCCTCAACGGCGGCCCGGGCGTGGACTTCGGCAACGGCGGCCCCGGCAGCGACACCTGCACCCTCGTGGAGACCGCGCGCAGCTGCTGACGGATCGTGGCCCCGGCGCCGCCTGACGGGCGGCGCCGGGGGGTTCTCGCGGCCACTTGGCCGTGCGCACGACGGCCAAGTGGCCGCACGCAAGTGGCCGCACGCACAACGGCCAAGTGGCCGTACCCACGACGGCCGATTGGCCCCGGGTCAGGCGGCCTTCGACTCGACCCGCATCGCGCAGTCGAGCGCGATCGCGCTCACCGAGAAGGCGCGGCCCCCCATCCCGTGGCCGCTGAACGGGTCGTAGTACTCGCGGAAGCCCTCGCGCATCACCAGGTCGGAGGTGCGGCGCACGAGCTCGGCGGCCTGCGCGTCGTAGCCCAGGCGCAGCAGCCCGTCCAGCACGAAGCGGGTGGCGAAGAGCCAGGTCGGCCCGCGCCAGTAGCGCCGCAGCGGCCACCCGGTCTCGCCGCGGCGGAAGCTCGGCTCCTCGGCGCTCACGCTCGGCACCGGGACGGGCAGCCAGTAGCGGCGCGTGTCCAGCACGTGGTCCTCGATCAGCCGGCGGCCGATCTCCTGGGGCAGCGCGGGCAGCGCGAGCGGGGCGAGGCCGGCCCAGGTGGACACGCGCAACGGCTCGTCGCGCGGGCCGCGCGGGTGGAAGAGGTCGTCGGCCGGGTCCCACAGCCGGGCGATCATGGCGGCCGTGATCCGGGCCGCCCGCTCCCGCGCGCCCGCCTCGCCCAGGCGGGCCATCCCCTCCCAGGCGAGCGCCCAGGCCGTGTTGACCAGCGGGTCGATGGCGTGGAAGCGGTCCTCGGCCAGCGCGCGGCGGTACGAGAAGCCGGACTGGCGGTTCGCGCGCAGCATCAGCAGGAAACCGAGGCGGGGATGCGCGCGCCAGCCCAGCGGGCGGTCGTAGACCGGCGTCGCGTCGAGCCCCGACTCGTCCGGCTGGAGGATCCCGAGCAGCCCGTCGTCGTCGGCCCGCTCCCGCTCGAGCCAATCGTGGTAGCGGCGCAGGGCCGGCAGGCCCTCGGCGCGGAACCCCGGATCGTCGGGCGAACGGTCGGCCACCTCGGCCCAGGCCCAGGCGATCAGCGGGGGTTGGATCGTTGAGGTGCTGCGGTCGGAGCGCCGGATGACGTTGTAGGTGAGGGCGCGGCTCAGGCGCACCGGGGCGGCCCAGAAGGTCGTGTGGCCCACGTGGCCGTCCGGGCGCTGGGAGGCGAGCAGGGTGCGCAGCTCCGTGCGGGCGCGCGCCGGGTCGATGCGGCTCCAGGCCACCGCGATCAGGCACGAGTCCCACAGGAACTGGTCCGGGAACTTGACCGGGTCGGGCAGCGTGTAGCCGTACGGCACGCCCTCGGACGTGCGCCCCTCGCGCCAGTTGGCCCGAAGCAACCGAGCGGCCGCATCCCGCAGCCCCCCGGTCGTGGAGGTCACCTGCTGAGCACCGCCAGGGCGATCGCGCCCCAGGTCACGATGCTCACGATGATCAGGGCGATCGCCGGCACGGTCTCGCCCCGCTCTTCCAGTCCGTGGCGGGCGGAGCGGACGGTGCGCCGCACGGCGCGCTGAACCCGGCGCAGCCCGCGAGAGAGGTCGTCGGCGCCCCGCGAGGCCGAGGAGCGGAGGCCGGAGAGCGCGCCGCCGTCCGAGCGGCGGGGAAGCGCCAGCGGAAAGGTCACCGCGGCCGCCCCGGCCAGCACGCAGGCCGCCGACAGGGCCGCCGCCCCCGGCGTCAGGAGCAGCAGGGTGATCGCGGCGAGCAGCACGGCGAGGCCGGCCGCCTTGGCCCAGTTGGGGACGCGCTCGCGGCGCCCTCCGCGAGACGAGCTCCGCCGGGGCGGCGCGTCGTCGTGGGTGGGCGTCGCGGTCACGGGCGAGGGGTTCGTGGACACGCCGAGGGATCCTGCCGTCCGGACCCCCACTCTGCAATCGAAATTTGGCGAATTCGCACGTGAACCCCCTGGCTTTACAGGGGGTTCACGCGTGCATCACTGATCGAACGGTGGGCTACTCGTACTGCAGCGCCCGCAGGACGTCGAGGCGGGAGGCGCGGCGGGCCGGCGCGACCGCGGCCACCACGCCGGCCACGCACGGCCGACGACCGCGAAGGCGACCAGCGTCCCGACCGGCAGCACCAGCTCCACGCCCGAAGTCCGAGAGCGAGTGGGTCACGAGGGCGGCCATCGCGATGCCGAGCGGCAGCCCGAGCGCCGCGCCGATGAGGGCGGTGACGATGCTCTCGCCCCGCACCATCCTCCGGGCCTGGCGGCGGGTCATCCCGACCGCGCGCAGCATCCCGAGCTCACGGGTGCGCTCGTGCACCGCGAGGACCAGCGTGTTGACCATCCCGAACAGGCTGACCACCACCGAGAGGGCGAGCAGCACGTAGAGCAGGGTGAGGATCATCTCGAGGTCGCTCGCGTAGTCATTGGCGAAGGCCGCGGTGGTGCTCGACCTTCGTGTCGGGGAACCGCTTCAGCGCGGCCGCGATGTCCGCGGACGTCGCCGGTCCGGCGCGTCCACGAAGGTGTAGATGTCCTTCGCCCGCGGGAAGGCCGAGTCGAAGGCCGTCTGCGAGACCACCGCGGCGCCCAGCAGCGGGGCGATCTCCGGCGGGTCGTAGATGCCCGTCACCGTGCGGCGCAGCGTCGTCGCCGGAGGGGGTGACGATGGCGACCGGGTCCGCCACGCCCAGGTCGTGGTCCTCCGCGAAGCCCTTCAGCGAGGATCGCGCCGCCGCGAGTCGAGGGTGGAGAGCGCGGCGTCCGAGCCGTCGCTCCAGGTGAACCGGTAGGTGTCGCCGATGGTGGCCGCGTCGACGCCGCTCGACCGTCTCGCTGGAGCCCGCGACGAGGCCCTGGTCCCCGCGGACGCTCGAGACCGTGCCCACGCCGGCAGGCCGACAGCTCGCGGCCGACGGCGGGCGGGACGACCTCCCAGCCGTTCGACGAGGTCACGACGTGGTCGGCCGCGACCTGCTCCGAGACGGCCGAGCGCGACGAGTCGAGCAGGCCGGCGCCGAGCGACGGAGACGAAGGTGACCAGCGCGAGGCCGATCATCAGGGCCGCCGCGGTGGAGGCCGTGCGGGCGGGGTTGCGGACCGCGTTCTCGCGGGCCAGGCCGCCGGCCGCGCCGCCCAGCCGGGCGATCGGCCAGCCCACCAGGGCGGCGATCGGCCGGACGAGCCGGGACGAGACGATCGCCGTCCCGATGAAGAGGGCCAGGGTGCCGCCGCCGAAGCTCAGCAGCCGCTCCTCGGCGTCCAGCCCGTCGGCCATCAGCCCGTGCACCAGCAGCGCGGCCGCGAGGCCGATCGTGAGCGAGCGCGAACAGCGGCGGAGCGCGCGACCCGCGCCCGCCGGCCGGCACGGCGCCCTCGCGGACGGCGGCGATCGGGGGGACCCGGGTCGCCCGGATGGCCGGGATGACGCCGGCCAGCAGGGTGATCGACGGTGCCCACGACCAGCGAGACGACGACCGTGCGCGTCTCGAAGACCGTGTCGCGCCTGCGGCAGGTCGGCCCCGACGCTGCGGAAGATGCGCCGACAGCCCCTTGGCCAGGCCGTAGCCGAGCCCGAGCCCGACCAGCGAGGCCGCGAGGCCGATGATGCCGGCCTCGGCGATCACCGAGCGGAGCACCTGCCGGCGCGAGGCGCCGAGGGTGCGCAGCGTGGCCAGCTCCCGCGAGCGCTGGGCCACGGTGATCGAGAGGGTGTTGAAGATCACGAAGGCGCCCACGAACAGCGCGATCCCGCCGAACGCGAGCAGGAAGCCGCGGATGAACGTGATGAACTCCGAGACGACCGGCCTGGTCGCTCCGCGCCTGCTCGTCGCCGGTCTTGACCTCGGCGGTGGCGGGCAGCAGCGGGCGCGATGCGCCCGCTCCACCTCGCGCCGGGGAGACGCCGGGCTTCGTCGGCGACCTGGATGGCGTCGAAGCCGGTCTTGCCGAGCACCGTGCGGGCGGTCGGGACGTCGAAGACCGCGATCGTCGCGCCGCCGATGGAGTCGACGTCGCCGAAGCGGGCGAGACCGGTGACGGTGAAGGTGCGGACGGGGCCGTCCGACGCGACGCCCGACCCGGTCGCCGACGGCGAAGCCGTTGTCCCCGGCGGTGCTGACGTCGATGACGACCTGGTCCGGGCCCGGCGGCCCAGGAGCCCTCGGCCAGCGTCGAGGGGGTTGAAGCGCGGCTGGGACGGGTCGACGCCGAAGCCGAAGCTCGGGTTGTCGCCGCGTGATGACCTTGCCGTCCTCGGTCGATCAGCTTGGCGTTGTTCCCGGTGCCGGAGAAGTCGACCAGGCTGCCGCCGGACGCGGCGGCCACGCCGGGCAGCGCGCGCGACCTTCGGGCAGGAGCTACGCGGGGACCGTGGGGGCGCCCGCGCATGGAGTCGGCGACCACCGGCTTGCCGCGCACGACCAGGTCGGTCTGGGTGTACGAGCTGCTGAAGATGGTGGTGAAGGCACGATCGATGGTGTCGGTGAGGATGAAGCTGCCGGCGATCATGGCCACGCCCAGCACGATGGCCAGGGCGGTGAGGACGGCGCGGGTGCGGCGCTCGACCAGGCTCTTGAGGGCGACCCAGGTCATCGGGTCACCTCCGACGAGCGCGTCGAGCACCTCGGTCGCGGTGGAGCGGCCCTGGGTGCGGACGATGCGCGCCGTCGGCGAGGAACACGATGCGGTCGGCGATGGTCGCCGCGTGCGCGTCGTGGGTGACCATCAGCGTGGTCTGCCCGTAGTCGCTCGACCGAGCGCGCGCAGCAGCTCGAGGATCTCGCCGCTGGAGCGGGAGTCGAGGTTGCCGGTGGGCTCGTCGGCGAACATGACCGTCGGCCGCGAGAGCATCGCGCGGGCGATGGCCACGCGCTGCTGCTGGCCGCCGGAGAGCTGGGCCGGGCGGTGGCCGCGGCGCGTCGGAGAGCCCGACCGAGGCGATCACCTCGTCGAGCCACTGCCGGTCGGCACGGCGGCCGGCGATGCGGGTCGGGAGGGTGATGTTCTCCTCGGCCGTGAGCGTCGGCAGCAGGTTGAAGAACTGGAAGACGAAGCCGATGTGCCGGCGGCGGAGCTTGGTGAGCGCGTTGTCGCCGAGCGACGGTGATCTCGGCGTCGCCGATCCAGACGCGACCGGCGGTGGGCCGGTCGAGGCCGGCCAGGATGTGCATCAGGGTGGACTTGCCGGAGCCGGACGGGCCCATCACGGCGACGAGCTCGCCGGGCTGGACCGACGAGCGAGACGCCGCGAGGGCGTCCACCGCGGTCTCGCCCGAGCCGTAGCGGCGGGCGATGTCGCGGGCCGACGACGACCGGGGCGGCCGCCGTGATCCTGGTCCGGGCGGAGCGAGTCCCGTGAGAGCGGTGGGAGCGGGTCGTCACTGGGAGCCTCCTGGAGGGTGTGGGTGCTGATGACGGCGACGCTATGGCGGCGCCGCGCGCCGCGCCATCGGCCGCGCGCCCGATCCGGCGCGGCCGCGGGGATGGTCCTGCGGCGCCCGCGGCTCCCCCTCGCGGCGCGCGGCGTCATCCCCGAGAGATGACCCGCACCATCCGCGCGGCCGACGCCGTCGCCCGCGGGGCCGGGTACCGTCGGCGCATGAGGTTCCGTCGCTTCGTCGAGCGCCACGGTCTCGACGCCATCGTCCTGCTCCTCTTCGTGCTCGCGGAGATCGAGATGTGGGTCGCCGACGGAGATCGACGGACCGACAGCGGCTGCTCGTCGTGGGCCCCGCCCTGTGGACCCTCCCGGTGCTCGCGCGGCGGCGGTTCCCGTTCGCGGCGCCCGCCGTTCGCGGGCGTCGCCGTCATCGCCCAGGCCCTCATCGCTCCGAACTCGATCGCCGACTCGGTGACCAGCGTCCTGCTGGTGCTGGTGCTCGGGGCCGTCTTCGGGCTGCAGGGGTTCACCGCCCGGGGCGCTCGCCGGCTGGGCGCTCCTCATGGGCGTCATCGTGATCGTGGTCGGCCGTGGACCCGGACGGGGATCCGGGCGACGCTCTGTCGGTCTGCGCGATCGCCACCGTCGCGTGGCTCATCGGGCTCGCCTTCCGCGCAGCGCACCCTGCGGACGGACGGAGCTCGAGGAGCGCGCCGCGCGGCTCGAGCGCGAGCGCGAGACCGAGGCCCGGGCGGCCGTGGCCGAGGAGCGCGCCCGCCTCGCGCGCGAGATGCACGACGTGGTCGCCCACAGCCTCAGCGTCATGGTGGTGCAGGCGGAGGCGGCCGAGGCGATGCTCGACGGCGACCCCGAGCGGGCGCGCCGTCCGCTCGAGGCGGTGCAGGAGACCGGGCGCTCGGCGCTCACCGAGCTGCGGCGCATGCTCGGCGTCCTGCGCGAGATGGCCGACGAGGGCCCGGCCCTCGCGCCCCAGCCCGGGCTCGCGGGCCTGGACGCGCTCGTCGGCGAGCGTGCGCGGCGGCGGGCCTGCCCGTGGAGGTGCGGGTGGAGGGCGAGCCGCGGCCGCTGCCGCCCGGATCGACCTCTCCGCCTACCGCATCGTGCAGGAGGGCCTCACCAACGCCCTCAAGCACGCCGGGCCCGGCCCGGGCCGAGGTGGTGGTGAGCTACGGCGAGCGCGAGCTCGAGCTCCGGGTGAGCGACGACGGCCGCGGCCACGACCCGGGCGCCGAACGGGGGGCCACGGCCTGGTGGGCATGCGCGAGCGGGTGGCGCTCTTCGGCGGCGAGCTCGACGCCGGGCCCGCGGCCGCGAGGGCGGCTTCGTCCTGCGGGCGCGCCTGCCGCGTCGAGCCGGGGCCGGCGTGAGCATCCGCGTCCTGATCGCCGACGACCAGGCGCTCGTGCGCGACGGCTTCGGGATGATCCTCGACGCCCAGGAGGACATCGAGGTGATCGGGCAGGCGGCCGACGGCCGCGAGGCGATCGAGCGCTGCCGCGAGCTGCGCCCCGACGTCGTGCTGATGGACATCCGCATGCCGGAGGTCGACGGCATCGAGGCCACCCGGCGCCTGGTGGCCGACGGCGACGCGGCGCCCGCGGGTCCTGATGCTCACCACCTTCGACGAGAACGACTACGTCTACGAGGCGATGAAGGCCGGGGCGAGCGGGTTCCTGCTGAAGGACGTGCGCCGCGAGGAGCTGGTCAACGCGGTGCGGGTGGTGGCGGCCGGCGACGCGCTCCTGGCGCCGGCGCTCACCCGGCGCCTGATCGAGGACTTCGTGCGCCGCCCGCCGCCCGGGCGGCCGGCCGCGCGGCGCGCTCTCCGAGCTCACCGACCGCGAGCGCGAGGTGATGCGGCTGGTGGCGCGCGGCCTCTCGAACGCCGAGATCGCGGCGACGCTGGTCGTGAGCGAGGCCACGGTCAAGACCCACGTCGCGCGGATGCTCTCCAAGCTCGGCCTGCGCGACCGCATCCAGGCCGTGGTGCTGGCCTACGAGACCGGGTTCGTCCAGCCCGGCGAGGCGGACGCCTGAGCCCGCCTCCCGTGGGCGAGCGCGTCCCCATGTTCGTGCTGGGCCTGGGCCACGTGACGGGCGTGGTGGAGCGCGTGGACGAGCTGGTGCAGGAGGGCGTCCGGGGGCTGGCCTGGCGGGTCACGCTGCGGCTGCCCGACGGCACGACGGCCGAGGGGATCAAGCGCGGCCGGGCACGGCTCGCGTTCCTGGACCCCCGCCACCGGGTGGCATGAGCGAGCCGGTGGAGGTCGGCCGGCCGCTCGAGCTCGAGGTGCTGGGGCGCGGCCGGGTGATCGGGGTGGTGGAGAGCGTGGACGAGGTGCGTCCCATGGGCGGCCTGCCGGGGATGACCTGGCGCGTGACGGTGGTGCTGCCCGGCGGCGACCGCGCCGAGGCGATCCGGTTCGGCGACGGCTCGCTCGGGTTCCTCGATCCCCGGTACCGGCCCGCCGAGCTCCTAGACGCCGGCGGGAATGAGGGGCGACGGCGGGTCGGCGGCGAGGCCCCGGGGCCGCGCGAGTGCCTCCATCAGCATCGCGGTGTCCGCGACCGGCACGCCGGTGAGATGCGCGTCGCGGCCCTCGAAGTCCCGCACGATCGCGCCCACGGCCCGGCGGTAGCGCTCCCCGTCTCCGGCGGCCAGGGCCGCCAGCGCCTCGGCCGCGCGATCGAAGGCGCCGTCGCCCTCGCGCATGCTCTCCGCCGCGCCGCGCGGCGACGGCATCGTCGCCGGCGACGAGGGCCGCCAGCGCCAGGGCGTAGCAGGAGGTGGGCGAGTCGCAGGCACCGCCCAGCGCATCTCTCACGTAGGCGGCGGCGTCCGTCGCGTCGCCCGCGAGCACCGCCGATTTCAGGTACGCCACCAGGCGGCCGAAGCTGCGCGGCGGCGCCAGCTCCCACGACCGGCGGTAGAGCGCGGCGGCCTCGCGCAGCCGCTCCCGCGCCTCGTCGGGCCGTCCGCCGAAGAGCGCCCGGTAGGCGGCGCCGTCGGCGGCGACCCCCTCCGTCAGGAGCTCGGCGTGGGGCGCGGACGCCACCGGCGCGGCGTCAGCGCCGGGGCGTGCGCCGCGGGCGCGGCTGCTGCAGGAGCTGGTCGATGTGGAGCGCCACGTTGACCGCGTCGACCTTGAGCTCGCCGCCGACGCGGTCGGCCACGTTCCACGCCTCGCGCTGCAGGTAGGCGAGCCGCGCGGGCGCGTCCGGCAGCGTCACCGACCGGTCGGCCTCGCTCACCAGGTAGCGCATGATCTCCCGCGTCTCCTCCTCGCTCCACTTGGGCGGGCGCACCGGCCACTCCTTGTTGCGGGCGATGAACCACCACAGCAGCGAGACCAGCGGGAACTTGAGGAGGAAGACCGAGAAGAGCACCCAGGCCGTCTGCATTCCCTCGTGGTCGCCCCCGATCACGGGCGTGAGCACCAGGAGGAAGCTCCCGAAGATCGCGAACACGATCGCCCCCGCGACCACGACGATCATCCGGCGCTGCCCGGATCCGGCCGGTCGGGGTGTAGAGGAAGCGCGCCAGCATCACCCGATCATTGCCCGCAGGCGCCGGGCCGACAACCCCGTCGGGGTCGCCGGGGCCGGCAGGGCCGTTGGTACCATGCCCGCGCGATGACCGTGACCCTTCCCGACGGCAGCCCCCTGGAGTTGCCCGAGGGGGCCAGCGGCCACGACGCCGCGGCGGCCATCGGTCCGGGCCTGGCGAAGGCCGCGGTGGCCGTGCGGGTGGGCGACGAGCTGCGCGACCTGGCCCGGCCCCTGCACGAGGGCGACGCCATCCAGATGGTCACGCCCGAAGAGCGGCGACGACTACCTGTACGTGATGCGCCACTCGGCGGCGCACGTCATGGCCGAGGCCGTCCAGAGCCTGATCCCCGGCACCAAGCTCGGCTTCGGCCCGCCGATCGCGGACGGCTTCTACTACGACTTCGATCTCCCGCGGCCGCTCACGCGAGGAGGACTTCCCGGACATCGAGGCCGAGATGGCGCGCATCGTGGCGTCGAAGGCGCCCTTCCAGCGCACGGTGATGAGCATCGAGGACGCGCGGGCGTTCTTCGCCGAGCGCGGGGAGGTCTACAAGGTCGATCAGGTCGAGGAGCTGGCCCGCCAGGGCGAGACCCAGGTGTCGCTCTACCGCCAGCGCGACTTCGTGGACCTGTGCCGGGGCCCGCACCTGTCCGACACCGGGCGCATCGGCTCCGTCAAGCTCCTCTCGGTGGCCGGCGCCTACTGGCGCGGCAGCGAGAAGAACCCCCAGCTCACCCGCATCTACGCCACCGCCTTCCCCACCTCCGAAGGAGCTGGAGGAGCACCTCGAGCGGCTGGAGCAGGCGCGGGCCCGCGACCACCGCCGGGTGGGGCGCGACCTCGAGCTCTTCCACTTCGACGACGCCGGGCCGGGCTTCCCGTTCTTCCTGCCCAACGGGATGGTGATCGTCAACGCGATCAAGGAGGCCGTGCGCGAGGAGCTGCGGCGCATGGACTACGCCGAGATCCAGACGCCCGACGATCCTCGTCCGACGAGCTCTGGCGGCGCAGCGGCCACTACGACCACTACCGCGAGCACATGTACTTCACCGACATCGACGGCCAGGGGTTCGCGGTGAAGCCCATGAACTGCCCGGGCGCGTGCCTGGTCTACCGCAGCCGCCGGCACAGCTACCGCGAGCTGCCGCTGCGCTACGCCGAGTTCGGCCACGTCCACCGCCACGAGCTGTCGGGCGTGCTCCACGGCCTCTTCCGGGTGCGCGCCTTCACCCAGGACGACGCCCACATCTTCTGCCGCCTCGACCAGGTGCAGGAGGAGGTTCGGGCGGTCCTCGACCTCACCGACCGCTTCTACGCGCGCTTCGGCTTCGAGCACGTCGTCACCAAGCTCGCGACGCGCCCGGAGAAGGCCAGTCGGCAGCCCGGAGATGTGGGACGCCGCCGAGGAGGCCCTGCGCGGCGGCCCTGGGCGACCGCCCCCACGAGCTGAAGGAGGGCGACGGCGCCTTCTACGGGCCGAAGATCGACTTCCACGTCACCGACACGATGGGCCGCTCGTGGCAGCTCGGCACCTGTCAGCTCGACTTCTACATGCCCGAGCGGTTCGACCTGGCCTACATCACCGCCGAGGACGCCGAGGAGCGGCCGGTGATGATCCACCGCGCCGTCACGGGCTCCATCGAGCGCTTCCTCGGGATCCTGATCGAGAACACCGGCGGCGACTTCCCGCTCTGGCTGGCGCCCGAGCAGGCGCGCGTGCTGCCGGTGTCCGACCGCCACGCCGAGTACGCGGAGTCGGTGCGGGAGCGGCTGCGGGCCGCGGGGCTGCGGGTCGAGGTGGACGGGCGCTCCGAGTCGGTGGGGCGGCGGATCCGCGACGGCGAGCTGGCCAAGATCCCCTACCTGCTGGTGGTGGGCGACAAGGAGCTCGAGGCGGGGCATGGTCGCGGTGCGGGCCCGGCACGGCGCCGACCGCGGGGCCAGCACGGTGCACGAGCTGGCCGCCGAGCTGGTCGCGGAGGCGGCCGGCGTGTCATGAGGCGGATCAACTGGGTCGGGGTCCGGAACTTCGTGATCATCGCGGGCATCGCCGGGCTGGTGCTGGTGTGGCAGGAGGGCTTCGGCGCCATCGCCGTCTCGGCCCAGCAGATCATCACGGTCCTGTTCGTCGCCGCCCTGCTGGTCTTCGGCTACAACTACTTCCGCCAGAACCAGCTCGCCTGGCTCGTGCTGAAGCCGTGGCAGCGCTACGTGATCGTGGGGGCGGGGATCGGCATCGCGTTCCTGCTCATCGCGGGATTCCCGCTGCTGAGCGACCGCCTCACACCGCTCGGCGTGATCGCGCTGATCGCCGCCCTGGTGCTGCTCATCGTCTGGGTCGTCCGGGAGAGCCGCCGCTTCCGCTACTGAGGGCTCCGGCCGGCCGGCATCCGTCACGCGGCCGGCACAGGCGGGTGCTGATCGGAGGCCGCCTCCGCTCCTAGCGTGGGCCCATGCCCCGACGGCGTGGACAGCGCGGACAGGCGCTCGTGGAGCTGGTGGCCCTCCTTCCGGCCATCGTGCTCGTCGGCCTGGTGGGATGGCAGATGGCGGTGGCCGGCTACGCCTGGACCCTGGCCGGCGGCGCGGCGCGCGCCGGAGCCCGCGCCGCGGAGGTCGGGGCGCCCGCCGCCGAGGCCGCCCTCGCGGCGGTGCCCGCGCGGCTGGCCGCGGGCGCGGAGGTCGTGACCATCCCCGCCGGGCCCGACGGGCGGGAGCGCGTGCGCGTGCGGCTGCGGATGCCCCGCGTCCTGCCCTTCGTCCCCCTGCCCGGCCACCTGGAGGCCGAGGCCGTGTCCCGGTGAGCCGCCGCCGGTCGCGGGGCCAGGCCGCGGTCGAGCTGCTGGCGGCGATCCCGATCGTGGTGATCGCCGGCCTCCTCGCCTGGCAGCTGGTCGCGGTGCTCGCGGGCGGCATGCGCGCGCAGGAGCGGGTGCGCGCGGAGGGGCTCCGCGCCACCGGAGCGCCGGGGCGGACGGTCGTGGTCACCGCCTCGGCCCGGGTTCCGCAGCTGCTGCCCGGGGTCCGCGGGCTGCGGGTGCGCGCCCGCGCCGGCGTCCGCGCTCCGTGAGCCGCGCGAGGGCCGGGTGCGCCGGGCAGGCGTTGCCGCTCGTCCTCGGGATGGCCCTGCTGGTGGTGATGGGGGCGGTGGCGGTCTTCGCGCTCGGGCGGGTCCAGCTCTCGGCGTCGCAGGCGCAGACCGCCGCCGACCTCGCGGCGGTCTCGGCGGCCCGCGAGCTTCGCGACCGCCTCGGCGAGGTGGCGCGCGACGATCCGGGCGCGGAGGCGGCCTGGCGCGCCCGGCTGGCCGGTGCCGCCGCCCGGGCCGCCGCCCCGGCGGGCGCCCGGCTCGAGGGCCTCCGCTTCCCGGAGGGGGCCTGGCCGCCGACCGCCGTGGAGGTGACGGTGAGCGTGGCCGGGCCGGGGGAGCGGCGCGTCCGCGCCCTGGCGCGCGCGGGCCTGACGATGGCGGCGTCCCTCGGGGTGGGCGGGGGGACCGGCTGGGCGAGCGGCGGCGGCTACTCGGGACCGCTCGTGTACCGCGACGGAAAGCCCATGTGCCCGGCGGTGGCGGCCGCGTTCGACCTGATGGACGCCGCCGCGCGGTCGGAGGGGATCGACCTGCTGGTGACCAGCGGGTTCCGCAGCGACGCCGAGCAGGCGATCCTCTTCGCCCGCCACCCCGACCCCCGCTGGGTGGCGCCGCCGGGCCGCAGCCGCCACCGCGACGCCACCGAGCTCGACCTGAACATGGCCGGCGGCGGCGCGGCCCACGCGTGGCTGGCCCGCAACGGCGGCGGCTTCGGCTTCCTTCAGCGGTACGCCTGGGAGCCCTGGCACTGGGGCTACCTGCCCGGGTGCGGCGTCGCGACGGCCGCCGGGCTCCGAGCCGGTGGCGGCCCGCCTCCCCGGGCGGCGGCGCTGCCCGAGTGGGTGCCGGCGGCGTACCGGGGGCTGGTCACCTCCGCGGCGATCGGCGCGGGCCTGCCGCCGATCCTGCTGGCGGCCCTGCTGAGGTCCGAGTCGGGATTCGACCCCCGCGCCGTGAGCCCGGCCGGGGCGCAGGGGATCGCGCAGTTCATGCCGGCCACCGCGCGCGGGATGGGGCTGCGCGATCCGTTCGACCCCGGCGAGGCCGTCCCGGCCGCGGCCCGGCTTCTGGCCGGCCACCTGCGCGCGTTCGGCTCGATCCCCCTGGCGCTCGCCGCCTACAACGCCGGGCCGGGGGCGGTCCAGCGGTACGGCGGCATCCCGCCCTACCGGGAGACGCAGGCCTACGTGGCCCGCATCATGGCCCTCGCCGGGGGAGCCGCGGCGCTCGCGGGAGGCCCGGCCGGCGACGGCGTCACCCTGCTCCGCGCGGGCGATCGACTCGTCTGAGCCGGCAGGGTATGCTGGCCGGACCATGAAACGGACGACGATCAAGCTGCCCGACGAGCTCGATGCCCAGCTGCGCAGGAAGCTGCGCGGCGGGGCATGACGCTGTCGGTGCTCACCCGAGAGGCGATCGCCGCCCACCTCGGCGCGCGCCCCGTGCGGCGCCTCCGGCAGCGGGAGCCGGCAACAGCGGCCGCTGCGACATCTCCCAGCGAATCGAGGAGTTCCTGAGGCTGGACGGCTTCGGGGAGGACCACTGATCGTCGATACGAGCGCCCTCTTCGCATACGTCGACGAGGGCGACGATTTCCATCAGGCGGCGCTCTCCCTCCTCACGACCTACCCCGGTGAGCTGGTGGTCCCCGTCTGGCGGTGGGAGAGGCCGCCTTCCTGATCGAGCGATGTCTCGGTGTCCGCGCCGAGGCGCTGTTCGTCGCCGATCTCGCCGGGAGCGACATCAGCGTCGCCGACGTTCCCCCAGCGAATGGGTCCGCATCGGCGAGCTGGTGGCGACCTACGCCGACCTGAACCTCGGCACGGTCGATGCGTCGGTCGTCGCGGCGGCCGAAAGGCTCGGGATCACCGCGGTGGCCACCACCGACCGGCGCCATTTCTCGGTCGTCCGCCCGCTCCATCACCGCTTTCGAGCTGCCCCTGCTCGACTGATCGCGCCGGCGTTCAGGCTCCCGGCCTGAACGCCGGCGTGGGTGGTTCGCAGGCGCCTACCAGAGCGCCTGGACGACCGTCCCGCTGTGGAGCGTCGCCACCGTGGCCTTGGCGCTCGACTCCACCACCGCGCCGAGGTCCTTCCAGTTGTCCATCGCGTCCTGCCAGTGCCGGGCGACGCCGGCCGGCGACTCGTAGTACTCGTCGAGCACGTAGATCGTGTTGCCGGTCGGGTCGGAGCTCGGGTCCAGCGGGTTCGAGAGCTCCGGGCCCTTGGAGATGGTGTACGACAGGAGCGCGGCATCGCCCTCGCGGGGGTGCCCCTTCATCCACTCGCCGTGGCTGGCGAAGATGCGGTCCCACTCGGCCACGTCATCGGCGCCCACCGTCCACATGATGATGATGTGCGTCTTTCCCATGTTGGACACGTTGATGTCCTTTCACCCTTCGGTTTGCCCATCCGGGGCAGCGGCGTCCTACGGCGCTCGCCGCTCCTGGGCTGATCCTCCCCCTTCCTCCGGTCCGCGCGCCAGACCGTGTCGGCAGCGTCTCCGACTCCCCCTGCACGACTGATCGGACGGGCGGGGGCGGCGTTTCGCGCCGGTCCTATACTCGATCGGAGAGTGCCGGACACCGCCCCCCTCCGTCAGCAGCTCGCGGGCCTGCCCACGGGCCCGGGGGTCTACATCTACCGCGACTCCCGCGACCGGGTCCTCTACGTCGGCAAGGCGAAGTCGATCCGCAAGCGCGTGCTGTCGTACTTCCAGGCGCCGCTGCGCCCCGACGACGTGACGCAGCGGGCGATGGCGATGTCCGCCCGCGCCGGGATGCACCCGAAGGTGACCGACCTCGTCGAGCGGATCGCGAGCGTGGAGACCTTCGTCACCGGCTCCGAGAGCGAGGCGCTGATCCTCGAGGCCAACCTCGTCAAGCGCCACCGCCCGCCGTTCAACGTGCGCCTCCGCGACGACAAGAGCTACCCCTACATCGGGATCAGCCTCGACGAGGACTACCCGCGCGTCTACTTCACCCGCGAGCGCCACCGGCGCGACCGGCTCTACTTCGGGCCCTTCTCCAACGCCTACAAGGTGCGCGACACGCTGAGCCTGATCGGGAAGATCTTCCCCAGCCGCCCCTGCGAGGGACCCGAGCCCGGGCGGCCGTCGGGCATCCCGTGCCTCGACTACCACATCAAGCGGTGCCTGGCGCCGTGCGTGGGCTACATCTCGAAGGAGGACTACCGGGCGCTGATCGACCAGATCGTGGCCTTCCTGTCGGGGCGCTACCGGGGTCTCGAGCGCGAGCTGGAGGCCGACATGCGCGCGGCGGCGGCGGCGCAGGAGTTCGAGCGGGCCGCCGCCCTCCGCAACCGCCTCGAGGCGGTGCGGCACCTGATGGAGCGCCAGCTGGCCACGGCGGGATCGGTGGGGACCGCCGACGTGCTGGGGATCGCGATCGAGGACGACGCCGCCAACGTGCAGGTGCTCCAGGTGCGCGACGGCGTGATGCAGGACCGCCAGTCGTTCTTCCTCGAGACGTCCGGTGACGAGGACGAGGCGGCGGTGCTGCTGCAGTTCGCCTACGAGTACTACGCGATGGCCCTCGCCATCCCGCCGCTCGTGATCGTGGCGCAGGAGAGCGAGTCGGCCGAGGCGCTGGCGTCGCTGCTGAGCGAGCGGCGCGGGAGCGGCGTGGAGGTGCGCGCGTCCGCGCGCGGCGACAAGCGCAAGCTGGCGGAGCTGGCCGCGCGCAACGCCCGGTTCGCCCTCGACCAGGACCGGCGCCGCCACGAGCAGGCGCGCGGGCGCCGCCGCGAGGCGCTGGCCGAGCTCCAGGACCGCCTGGAGCTGCCGGCGCTCCCGGCGCGCATCGAGTGCTACGACATCTCCAACCTGGGCGAGACGTACTCCGTCGCGTCGATGGTGGTCTTCGAGGGCGGGGCGCCGGCCCGCGGCCACTACCGCACCTTCACGATGCGGTACGACGGCGGGCCGGACGACTTCGCGCGGATGGAGGAGGCCCTGCGCCGCCGGTTCAGCCGGCTGGCCGAGCCCGGCGAGGAGGACGTCTCGTTCGCCGCCCGCCCGGGCCTGGTGGTCATCGACGGTGGCAAGGGGCAGTTGGGCGCCGCCCTGGCGGGCATGCGCGAGGCCGGGGTGGACGACGTCCCGGTCGTGAGCCTGGCCAAGCGCCGCGAGGAGGTGTTCCGTCCGGGGCGGTCCGAGCCGCTTCTGCTGGACGAGGGCTCGGCGGGCCTGCGGCTGCTGCAGCACGTGCGCGACGAGGCGCACCGCTTCGCGCTGCGCCACCACCGCGGCCGCCGCGGGCGCGGGATGACCGAGAGCGTGCTCGACGCCCTTCCGGGTGTGGGGCCGGCCCGCAAGGCGGCCATCCTGCGGCACTTCGGCTCCGTCGACCGCTTCCTGTCCGCCACGCGCGAGGAGCTGGAGGGGGTTCCGGGGGTGCCGCCGAAGGTGGCGCGCGAGGTGTACGACCACCTCCACAAGACCGCGGGGCCGCGGGAGGACGGCGCGACCGTGGCCGGGGCGCCGGCCGGGGGAGGGTCCCGGGCGTGGAGCTGACGATCATCACGGGGATGAGCGGCGCCGGGAAGAGCCAGGCCATGGGCGCGTTCGAGGACTTCGGCTGGTTCTGCGTCGACAACCTCCCGCCCCGCCTGCTGCCGGCGCTCGCCGACCTGTTCCTGCTGGAGGGCTCGCGGGTGGAGCGCGCGGCGGTGGTGTGCGACGTCCGCGGCGGCGTCTGGTTCAAGGACCTGGAGCCGGTGCTCGAGCGCGTATCCGAGGCGCGCGGCGTGCGGCCGCGGGTCGTCTTCCTCGAGGCGTCCGACGAGACGCTCATCAACCGCTTCCGCGAGACCCGCCGCCGCCACCCGCTCTCCGACGGAGGCTCGGTGAGCGAGGGCATCGAGCGCGAACGGGCCGAGCTCGCCGTGGCCCGTGCGCGCGCGGACGTGGTCATCGACACCACGGGGCTGTCGATCTGGGATCTGCGCCGCCGCGTGGCCGAGGCGCTGATGGCCCCGGGGGAGGGGCACCGGATGACCGTGCAGTTCGTGTCGTTCGGCTACAAGCACGGCGTGCCCCGCGACGCCGACCTCGTGATCGACGTGCGCTTCCTCCGGAACCCGCACTACGTCGCCGAGCTGCGCCCCCTGACCGGGCTCGACGCGCCCGTGGCCGACTACGTGATGGCCGCGCCCGGCATGGACGAGTTCCGGGCGCGCCTCGAGGCCCTCCTCGACTTCCTGCTCCCCGCCTACGCACAGGAGGGCAAGACCAGCCTGGTCGTGGGGATCGGCTGCACCGGCGGGCGCCATCGGAGCGTGACCATCGCCGAGCTCCTCGCCCGGCGCTACGCCGACGGCTTCGACGCGAGCACGTCGCACCGGCACGTCGACCGGCCGAGCATCGCTCCGGACTCCTCCGCCCAGTGACCCGCCGGCCCCGCATCGCCGCGCTGGGTGGCGGCACCGGCCTGGCCTCGCTGCTGCGCGGCCTCAAGCAGGCCCCCGTGGACCTCACGGCGATCGTGACGGTGGCCGACGACGGCGGGTCGTCGGGTCGGCTGCGGCGCGAGCTCGGGGTCTTGCCTCCGGGCGACATCCGCAACTGCCTGGTGGCGCTGGCCGACGACGAGTCCCTCATGGGGCCTCTCTTCCAGCACCGCTTCGTCGACGGCGACCTGGCCGGGCACGCCTTCGGGAACATCTTCCTGGCGGCCCTCTCGGCGGTGACCGGGAGCTTCGACCTGGCGATCCAGGAGTCCAGCCGCGTGCTGAACATCCGCGGCCGCGTGCTCCCGTCCACGCTGGCCCAGATCCGCCTGTGGGCCGAGCGCGCCGACGGCCAGGCCGTCTGCGGCGAGACCAGCATCACCGGAGGGGACGGTCCCTGCCGCCGCGTCTGGCTGGAGCCCGAGCCCGCCGCCCATCCCCCTGCCCTCGAGGCGATCGCCGAGGCCGATCTGGTGCTCCTCGGCCCCGGGAGCCTGTTCACGAGCGTGCTGCCCCATCTGGCGGTGCCCGAGCTCGCCGAGGCGGTGGCGCGAGCCCCGGGGCGGCGGGCCTACGTCTGCAACGTCATGACGCAGCCGGGCGAGACCGACGGCTTCGACGCCGCCGACCACGTGGAGCGCGTCCTGGAGGCCGTGCCGGGGGGAGTGGACCTCGTGGTCCTGCACGACGGCCCGCTCGATCCCGACGTGGCGGCGACCTACGCGGCCCAGGGCCAGGAGCCGGTCGCGATCGACGCCGATCGGCTCCAGGCCCTGGGTGTCGGCCTTGTCACGGGTGACATCGCGGAGGCCCACTCGGTGGTCCGCCACGCTCCGGAGGCCCTCGCCGGGATCCTCCTGCGGATGGTCGAGGACGCCGCGCGCCGCTGACGGGGCCTCCCTCGAATGGGGGATTGCGCTCGTGCGCGCGCAACGCCCGAACGGAGAGGTGAAACAGGACTCGCAACGGTTGCCACGAACAGTCAGGCGGCCGTAGACTCGGCCGTGCGTGGTGGGCCTTCTCGGCCCCTCCACGTGGACGCGCTGTCAACGCTTCCTCATATCTCGGACGGCGTGTCCCCCGTCCTTCTCCATAAAGGAGTCCACGCCTCAATGAGCGCACGCGCAAAGGCGATCGCGCCTCTGGCACTCGTAATCGGGATCCTCTCGTTCCTCTGGACCGAGCTGTCCCTCAACTTCACGTTCCACTGGGTCACGGTTCAGGATGAGCTCCTCGGTCCCGGCCAGTTCGGTCTTCCCGAGAACTTCCACCTGATCCTCCCCACCGCGTTCATCTCGTGGGGTCTGTTCTTTGCCGCCGGTGGCGACAACGCCGCTTTCGGCAAGATCTTCCTGGCCTGCGTCTTCGGCACCGTGGCGGCTCTCGTCACCATGCCGCTGGCGTTCAAGACGGCCGACGCTCCCGACTTCTGGGGCATCGCCCTCTGGGTCGGTATCTTCGCCTTCATCCTCGTCATGATCCTCGTGGCGGGTGACTGGTACTACGTGGCGGGTACGTTCCCGGCCTTCGCCGCCGTGTTCCTTTGGTGGATCGCGACCGGCCTCGACGGTTACGTCCCGAACGGTGGCGGCACCGAGAACACCGTCGCCTCGCTCGGGGACCCCGCAACCGCCGGTATCGGCGCGGGTGGCGGTTTGCTCTCCACCCCGTGGGGCTGGGTCTGGTTCAACACGCTTGTGACCCTCATCTGCGGCGTCATCCTCGGCATCGTGAGCGCCAAGATCACCGCGGCGATCACGCCCAAGCCGAAGGCGGCGACGGCAGAAGCCTGATTCACCCGCACTACCGCACGACCGCAGTACGCAGTTCTTCCGGGGGGCCTTCGGGCCCCCCGGTCGCGTTCCGGGACGGTGCTTGACGCCGATCCGGGTCCCGGATGAGGATCGATCGTGCGTCTCGATCCTCGTCGCGCCGTCGCCGCGGCGGGCATCGGCTATGTCGTTCTCGTCGGCATCGAGAACATCGACGTCCTCGGAGCGCCCGGGGTGTCGAGCCCGGTCGAGGAGATCGCGCGGGTCTACTCGGACGACCGGGCGCAGCTCGTCGTCACCACCGTCTGCGGCTCGCTCGCGCTCCTCTGCTACCTGGTGTTCGTCGTCGGGATCTGGCGTCTTCTCCGCGCCCGCGAGGCGCCGGGAGAGCGGTGGTCGACGCTCGGCCTGGTCGGCGGCGTCGGTGGCATCGTGCTCGCCGCGGTGGGACAGATCGCCCACATCACGCTGGTCGTCCGCGGTGCCGACGGCGTCGCCCGCGACGCCGATCTGACCCGGTCGCTCTACGAGCTCGATCTCCGAGCCCAGGCGATCGCCGGCTTCCTCGTCTGCCTGTTCGTCCTCGGGATGGGGATGGCCGGGCTGCGCACGGGCGCGATGCCCGCCTGGCTCGCCTGGCCGGCGATCGTCCTGGCTCCGCTGCTGCTGGCCGCGGCGATCGCGGGGACCGCAAGCGACGACGCTCGAGCGGCGGTCGTGACGGCGTTCGGCCTGGAGACCGTCTGGGTGCTCGTGGCGAGCATCTGGCTCCTGCTCGACGGGTGGGAGCCGGCACGGCACGACCGGCCGTCCATGCTCCTGGCGCGCGTCATGTTCGGCGCCGTCGGCGTCGCCGCCGGCATCAGCGGGATCGCCCTGATCGCGGCGCCCTCCGCGACCTCGGACTACTTCGCGTGGGGCCTCGCCCCGGTGCCCCTCGCGAGCCTGATCGGCGGCTTCTACATCGCGTCCTCGGTCGTGTACCTGCAGGCCGCGCGGGCGGGCTGGCTCCAGGGGCGCCCCCTCGTTGTCGGGATCCTCGCGCTGTCGATCCCCATCTTCGTGGCGACGATGGTCGACCTCCACCTGTTCGACTTCGGGCGCCTGCCCGCCTGGGTCTGGGTCGTGCTCTTCGGGCTCTTCCCCCTGGCCGCGATCGCGGTGCTCCTCGGCCAGCGGGGGGCCGCCACCCCCGAGGCCGACCGGCGCCTGAGCCCGGGGGTCAGGGCCGGCCTCCTCGCCATCGCCGCCCTGCTCCTGGCCGCGGCGATCGCGCTCTGGGCGGATCCGACCGGCGCGGACGCCTACCTGCCGTTCACGCCGCCGTCGCTCTCCGGGCGCGTGCTCGGCGGCTGGGCCTTCCTCCTCGCGGTGCTGGCGGCGTGGGCGGCGCTGCGCGACCGGGCGCGCGAGGCGGGGCCGGCGCTCCTCGCGCTCGTCGCCTTCCCCATCGGCGCGCTGATCGCGGCGTCCCGTTCGTTCGGGGACCTCGATCCCGACGGCCGCGCGCTCTACGTCGCCGTGCTCATCGCCTGGACGGTGGCGGCGCTGGCGCTCGCGGGGGCGACCTTTCGCACACCCACACGGCACCCGACGACCTAGTACCCGCGAGCCGCGACCGGGCAGGCGCCCCAGAGGCCGCGGTCGGCCCGCCGCGCCTCGCGCTGGGCCGCCCCGAGCTCCGGCAGCAGGGCCGCACGCCCGTCGCCGCGGAAGACGCGGGCGTACCCCCCGGCCACCAGGTGTTCGTTGACGCTGGTGGCCTGGCCGTCCACCGTCACCACGGCCAGCCGCCGCCCGAACCGGTCCTCGCGCCCCTGGGTCGGGTCGGTCTCCAGGGAGATCCGGGCGCCCTCGGGCAGGAGCCGGCGGGCCGCCTCGCCCGCCTGGGGACCGAAGCACTCGACGGGCTGATCGGGCGTCACGCTCTCGGGGGCATCGACCCCCAGGAGGCGCACGCGCACCCGTGAGCCGTCGATGCGGGCGACGAGGGTGTCGCCGTCGACCACCCTCACCACGACCCCGCGGTCGGCCGGGCCGCCCGCGGCGGGGGCGGGATCCCGGTCCGACGAGGCGCACCCGCCCGCCACCAGGAGCAGTGCCGCGAGGGTGAGGAGGGAGGCCCGGCGCACGGCCCGATCCTGGCACGGCGCGCCGGAGGGGGACTGGTAGATTGGCGCCCGATTTCCGACCGGGAGGACGTGCGGGATGAGCGTGCGAGTGGGCATCAACGGGTTCGGCCGAATCGGCCGCAACGTCTTCCGGGCCGCCGCCGGCGGCGAGTCGGACATCGAGATCGTCGCGGTCAACGACATCACGGACACCGCCACCCTGGCCCACCTGCTCGACTACGACTCCACCTTCGGCCGCTACCCGGGCGCGGTCCAGGCGCACGACGACCACATCGACGTGGACGGGCGCGAGGTGCGGGTCCTCGCCGAGCGCGACCCCGCCAACCTGCCCTGGGGGGACCTCGGCGTCGACGTGGTGGTGGAGAGCACCGGCTTCTTCACGGCCCGCGACAAGGCCGCGCTGCACCTCGAGGGGGGCGCCAAGAAGGTCATCATCTCGGCCCCCGCCAAGGACCCCGACATCACGATCGTGCTCGGCGTCAACGACGACAAGTACGACCCGGAGGCGCACGACATCATCTCGAACGCCTCCTGCACGACGAACTGCCTTGCCCCCGTGGTCAAGGTGCTCGACGACACGTTCGGGATCGCGCACGGCTTCATGACCACCTGCCACTCGTACACCGGCGACCAGCGCCTGCTGGACGCGCCCCACAGCGACCTTCGCCGGGCCCGGTCGGCGGCGCTGTCGATCATCCCCACCTCCACGGGCGCCGCGCGTGCGATCGGCGAGGTGCTGCCGCACCTGAAGGGCAAGCTCGACGGCTTCGCATTCCGCGTGCCCACTCCGGACGGCTCGGTGGTGGACCTGGTGGTCGAGGTCGAGCGCGAGACGAGCGTCGAGGAGGTCAACGCGGCGATGCTCGCGGCGTCCCAATCCGGCCCGCTCGAGGGCATCCTCGGCTACACGGAGGATCCGATCGTCTCCCGCGACGTGGTGGGCGACCCCCGCTCGTCGCTTCTGGACGCCGGGCTCACGATGGTGATGGGCACCACCGTGAAGGTCATCTCCTGGTACGACAACGAGTGGGCCTACTCGCGCCGGGTGGTCGATCTGACCGCCCGGGTCCTCGCCTAGCCGGAGGCCGCTCATGGCCCCCCGCCCGCTCGGGATCGACGACCCCGGGGTCGATTGGCGCGGCGCGCGCGTGCTCGTCCGCTCCGATCTCAACGTCCCCCTCGAGGACGGCCGGATCACCGACGACGCCCGCATCGTCGCCTCGGTTCCCACCCTCGAGCGCCTCCTGGCCGCGGGCGCCGGCGTGGCCGTGTGCTCGCACCTCGGCCGGCCGAAGGGCACGCGGGTCGCCGACCTGTCGCTGCGCCCCTGCGCCGAGCGCCTCGGCGAGCTCATGTCGCGCTCCGTGGAGCTCCTGCCCGACTGCGTCGGTCCCGAGGTCCGCGCCCGGGCCGAGGCCCTGGCGCCCGGGGACCTCGTGATGCTCGAGAACCTTCGCTTCCACCCCGAGGAGGAGGCGAACGAGCCGGCCTTCGCCGACGAGCTCGCCGCCGGGTTCACGCACTACGTCAACGACGCCTTCGGGGCGGCCCACCGCGCCCACGCGTCCACCGAGGGCGTGGCCCGGGTCCTGCCGGCGCGGGCCGGCCTGCTGCTCGCCCGCGAGGTGGAGGTGCTGGGCGGCCTGATGGAGAGCCCGCGCCACCCGTTCGTGGCGGTGCTCGGCGGGTCGAAGGTGAGCGACAAGCTGCCGCTCGTCCAGCGCCTGCTGGAGCGCTGCGACCGCGTGCTGGTGGGCGGGGCGATGTGCTTCACCTTCCTGGCGGCCCAGGGCGAGCCGGTGGGCGCCTCCCTCCACGAGGACGCTCAGGGGCAGGCGATGGCGGCCGACCTGATGGAGCAGGCGGTCCACCTGAACTGCGCGCTGCAACTGCCCGTTGACGTGCTGGTGGCCGACCGCTTCGCCGAGGACGCCGACCTCGAGGTGGTGCCCACCGACGACATCGCCGACGGCTGGATCGGCGTGGACATCGGCCCGCGCACCGCCGCCTCCTACCGGGAGGCGATCGCCGCCGCGCGGACGGTGTTCTGGAACGGCCCGATGGGGGCGTTCGAGATCCCGCCGTTCGCCGACGGCACCCGGGCGGTGGCCGAGGCCATGGCCGCCTGCGAGGGCGTCACCGTCGCGGGCGGGGGGACTCCGGCGCCGCTCTCGCGCAGCTGGGGCTCGCGGACCGGCTGACCCACGTCTCGACCGGCGGCGGCGCCGCGCTCGAGATGCTCGAGGGGCGCACCCTGCCGGGCGTCGCCGCCATCCCGACCGCGTGAGCGGCCGGCGCCCGCTGGTCGCGGGGAACTGGAAGATGCACAAGACGGGCCCCCAGGCGCGCGAGCACGTCGCCCTCCTGCGGGCCCTGCTGGAGGGGGCCGAGCTCGCCGCCGACGTGGCCGTCTGCCCGCCCTACACGGCGCTCGAGGCCGCGGCGGTCGCCGCGCAGGGGAGCCCGATACGGGTCTACGCCCAGGCCGTGCACGAGGCGGCCGAGGGCGCTCACACGGGCGAGATCTCGGCGGGCATGATCTTCGCGACCGGCGCCACCGGCACGATCGTGGGCCATTCGGAGCGGCGCGCGGCGGGCGAGACCGACGCCCAGGTGGCCGCGCGGACGCGCGCGGCGCTGGACGGGGGCCTGGCGGTGATCCTGTGCGTGGGCGAGTCGCTGGAGCAGCGCGAGGCGGGGGAGACCGAGACCTGGCTCCGCGGACAGGTGCGGGCCGCGCTCGCCACGGTCCGCGCCGCCGAGGTGACGATGCTGGCCATCGCCTACGAGCCGATCTGGGCGATCGGCACCGGGCGCACCGCCACGCCCGAGATCGCCCAGCAGGCGTGCGCGCACGTGCGGGCCGTCGCGGGCGGGACGCTCGACGGGGCCGTCCTGCGCGTGCTCTACGGGGGCAGCGTGACGGCCGGCAACGCGGGCGAGCTGATGGCCCAGCCCGACATCGACGGTGCGCTGGTGGGCGGCGCGAGCCTCGACCCCGAGGGCTTCGCCGCGATCGTCCGCGCCGCGTGACCCCCGCCGGTCCCCTGGTCCTGATCGTCGTCGACGGGTTCGGCATCGCGCCCGCCGGCCCGGGCAACGCGGTCAGCCTGGCGCGCACGCCCGCCCTGGACGCCCTGGCCGCCGAGGGCTCGGGCACCAGCATCGTCGCCTCCGGGCTCCCGGTGGGGCTGCCGGACGGGCAGCAGGGCAACAGCGAGGTCGGCCACCTCAACCTGGGGGCCGGCCGCCGGGTGCCCCAGATGCTGGTGCGCATCGACGAGGCCATCGCCGACGGCTCGATCGCCCGGCGGCCGGCGCTGCAGGCCGCCCTCGAGACCGCCCGCCGACCGGGGGACGCTCCACCTGCTGAGCCTGGTGGGCGACGGCGGCGTCCACGCCTCGCAGCGCCACGTGCTGGCCCTGATCGACCTCGCCCTGGCGCACGGGGTCCCGCGCGTGGTGGTGCACGCCCTCACCGACGGGCGCGACACGCGGCCCGACGCGGCCCTGGCGGCGGTCGCCGAGATCGAGGCGACGGAGGCCCAGGTGGCCACGGTCTGCGGCCGCTACTGGGCGATGGACCGCGACCGCCGCTGGGAGCGCACCAAGCGCGCGTACGACGCGATGGTCCACCGGGTGGGCATCCCCCGCGACAGCGCGGTCGAGGCGGTGCGGGCCTCCTACGAGGCCGGCGTCACCGACGAGTTCATCGAGCCGGCGGTGATCGGCGGCGACGAGGGCCGCGTCCGCTCGGGCGACGCGATGATCTTCGTCAACTTCCGCCCGGACCGCGCCCGCCAGCTCACGATGGCCTTCAGCGACCCCGGCTTCGACGGCTTCGACCGCGGCCCGGACGCGCCGCTGCCCGCGCTGACCACCATGACCCGCTACAAGGCGGAGTTCACGGTCCCGGCGATCTTCGAGTCCGAGGACGTGCGCGAGGGCCTCGCCGAGGGGGCCTCCGACGCCGGGCGCCGCCAGCTCCACGTGGCCGAGACCGAGAAGTACGCGCACGTGACGTTCTTCTTCAACGGCGGCCGCGAGGAGCCGTTCCCCGGCGAGCGGCGGGTGCTGGTGCCCTCGCCGCAGCACGTGCCCACCTACGACCAGGCGCCCGAGATGAGCGCCGCCGGCGTCCGCGACGCCGTGGTCGAGGGGCTGGCCGCGGGCCTCGACGAGCTGCTCGTGGTCAACTTCGCCAACGCCGACATGGTGGGCCACACCGGGGTGATCGAGGCCGCCGTGCGCGGGATCGAGACCGTGGACGCCTGCATGGCCGACATCCGCGCGGCCGTCGCCGCGGCCGGCGGCCTGCTGTGCGTGACCGCCGACCACGGCAACAGCGAGGTGATGCTCGAGCCCGACGGGAGCCCGAACACCGCCCACACCACCAACCCGGTGCCGCTCTGGATCGACCGGCCCGGCCTGCCCCTCCGCGAGGGCGGCTCCCTGGGCGACGTCGCGCCGACCCTGTGCGGCCTGATGGGCTGGGATCCCTCCCCCGCGATGACCGGGCGGCCCCTGCTCTAGAGCAAACGACCGCGAGGAACCGGCATGGAGATCGGCGCGCACCTCCCGCTCATCCCGCTCTCGGGAGCTCCGTCCCTGGCCGGGCTCCGGGCCTACGCGCAGACGGCGTCCCGGCTGGGGTACCGCTGGCTGACCGCCAACGACCACCTGGTGTTCCGCCGGCCGTGGCTCGACGGGCTCACCGCCCTCGCCGCGGTGCTGGACGCCTCGGACGACCTCGGGCTGGCGACGACGGTCTGCCTTCCCGCCGTCCGCGGGCCGGCGCAGGCGGCCAAGGCGTTCACGGCCCTCGACCTGCTCTCGGACGGCAGGTTCGTCGCGGGGCTCGGCCCCGGCTCGTCCGAGCGCGACTACGTCGTCGGCGGGGTTCCGGCCGAGGATCGGTTCGCGCGCTTCGGGGAGGCGGTCAGGGCACTGCGGGCGCTGCTCGGCCGGGACAGCGAGCCCTTCACGGGCCGCTTCTACTCGACCGCCGGCGTCACGCTCGAGCCGCCGCCGGCGCCCGGGACGGCCGCCCATCTGGCTGGCCGGCTGGGGCGGCCCACGCGGACTGCGGCGCGCGGCCGAGCTCGCCGACGGCTGGCTCGCCTCGGGCTACAACACCACGCCGGAGGGCTTCGCCTCCTCGTGGGCGCACGTTCGCGAGGGCGTGACCGCCCGCGGTGGCGATCCCGATCGGTTCGCCAACGGGGTCGCCACCCTCTGGGCCTATGTGACCGAGGACCGCGCCGCGGCCGAGCGGATCCTGGCCGACGTCCTCGCGCCGCTGCTCGGACGGCCCGTCGAGACGCTGCGCGAGCTCTCGCTGCCGATCGGGCCCGCGGAGGTCTGCGCGGAGCGCCTGAGCGCCTTCGCGGACGCGGGAGCCCAGCGGGTCTTCTTCTGGCCGCTCGGAGATGACGTCCACCAACTCGAGCTGCTCGCCGAGCGCGTGGTGCCGCTCATCCCGGGGGGCACCCGATGAGGGAGCCGATGCGGTATCCTGCCCGGCGCTCGGCGTCGATGCGAGGAGGGCCGCGCAGCATGGAGACCGTGATGACCGCCCGGGTGGCCACGCCACTCCGGATCAGCCTGGCCATCACCGGCGCCTCCGTGCCCGCCGCCTAACCCGCGCGCACCGGGGCGCCCCTCGAAGGGAGCCCCGAAGTGCACGAAGCATCATCCCGCGCGGCCCTCGCGCCGCTCGGCTGGGACGAGCGACGCGACGCCGAGCTCGCCCATCTCCTCCTGCCGGACGCCGTCCCGGCGCGGATCTGCCGCGTCGACCGGGGCGGCGGGCTGGCCCTGTCGCCCGCCCGCACGACCCGCGTGAGCGGTGCCGGCCTGGCCGCCGGCGACTGGGTCGCGCTGAGGGGCGACCGCATCGCGGCGGTCCTCACCCGCCGCACCCGGATCGCGCGCCGGGCGGCCGGCCGTGCCGACGCCGAGCAGGTGCTGGCCGCCAACGTCGACATGGTGCTGATCGTCCACGGCGCCGACCGGCCGCTGCGCCCGCGCCGCATCCACCGCTCGCTGGCGATGGCCTGGGACTCGGGTGCCGAGCCGGCCATCGCCCTCACCAAGAGCGACCTGTCGCCGGAGCCCGGCGAGGGCGCGCGGATCGAGGCGGTCGCGCCCGGCGTGCCGGTGCACGTCGTCAGCGTCCTCACCGGCGAGGGCCTCGACGGCCTCGCCCGCGCCGCGGCGCCCGGCCGCACGATCGTCCTCCTGGGCGAGAGCGGCGCCGGCAAGTCCAGCCTCGTCAACGCGCTCGTGGCGGGCGCGGACCTCGCGACCTCCGCGGTGCGCGCCGGCGACGCCAAGGGCCGTCACACCACCACCGCGCGCCACCTCGTGCCGTTGCCGGGAGGCGGGGCGATCATCGACACGCCGGGCCTGCGGGAGCTGGGGCTCTGGGGCGCCGAGCGCGGCGTCGAGGCGGCCTTCGCCGACATCGACGACCTGGCCGAGGGCTGCCGCTTCGCCGACTGCCGCCACGAGTCGGAGCCCGGGTGCGCGGTGCGCGCCGCCGTCGATGCGGGCGAGCTGGAGCCCGAGCGCCTCGACAGCCTGCGCGACCTGCGCCGCGAGCTCGCCGCCCTCGAGCGCCGCAGCGACGCCCGGGCGCAACGGGCCCACGGCCGGGCGGGCGAGAAGGCCTATCGCGCCCGGATGCGCGAGAAGGGGAGGGGGCCGCGCGGTTAGCTCATGCCGCTCGCGGCGCCTCCTCCCGCTCCACCGCGATTCGCCCGCGGCGGCGCAGCTCCTCGATGGTCGGCACGGGGACGTGCGCCGCGCGCAGGGCCTCGAGGGCCACGACGCCCGCGGCCACCTCTCGGGTGGCGGCCTCGGCGGCGATCCGGTCGTACAGGGCCTGGTCCACGGGGACCTCCAGGGTCGGTGTCACAGCAGGGAGAGTTGAGGGGGCGGGGGAGGGGGCGCCGTCCGGCGGTCGGGGTGGCCGAAGCGGCGGCCGGGGTCGAGGCGGGTCCCGCCGTGGCGCTCCACCAGGCGCCGGACCTGCGCGCTCAGGTCGTTCCGCTCGGCCTCGGGCGCGTAGGCCCGCGGGTACCGGCGCCGGGTGGACTCGAGCAGCTCCGGACGGCTCTGCTCCAGCCAGCCGAGGTAGTGGTCGCGCACCCCGGTCCGCAGGTGCAGGGCGATGGGCGTGATCCAGGGCGCGCCGGCCTCGACGGCCGCGGCCACGACGGCCTCGATCATCTCGGGGGCGTCGGAGATGCCGGGCAGGATCGGCGCGATCAGGACCCCGCACGGGATGCCGGCCGCGTTCAGGCGGGCCACCATCTCCATCCGCTTGGCCGGGCTCGGCGTGTGCGGCTCGGTGGCGCGCCAGACGTCCGCGTCGAGGCACCCGATCGAGAAGGCCGTCTCGACGTCGGTGCGCTCGCGCGCCTCCACCAGGAGGTCGATGTCGCGCCCGATCAGGGTCGACTTGGTGAGGATCGAGAACGGGTTGCGCGCGGCCGACAGCGTCTCCACGATCCCGCGGGTGAGCCGGTAGCGCCCCTCCACCGGCTGGTAGGGGTCGGTGTTGGTGCCCATGGCCACGGTGTCGCCGCCCCAGCGCGGCGCGGCGAGCTCCGCGCGCAGCCGCTCGACCGCGTTGACCTTGATCACGATGCGCCGGTCGAAGTCGTCGCCGATGCCGAGGCCCAGGTACTCGTGGGTGGGCCGCGCGAAGCAGTAGACGCAGGCGTGGCTGCAGCCCCGGTAGGGGTTGATCGTCCACTGGAAGGGCAGGCCGGCGGCGGCGGGCACGTGGTTGAGGACGCTCCGCGCCTGCACGTGCAGCAGCTCCAGGCCGGCCAGCTCGCCTCGGCCCGGCTGGCGCTCGGCGTGGCCCAGCAGATCGGGGCGGCCGCCGTCGTCGTCGGCGAGGCGCCACCGGAGCTGATCGCGTCCGTCCTCGGGAGCGGGTCGCGGCATCGGCGCGATCCTATCGAACGTATGTTCGTACCGCCACCCGAACGGGACGATTGGGGCACTACCCCCGGGGGGTATACTGAACGCATGACCGCTCTCACGCGCACCGCGATCACGGCGACCGCCCACTGCCTCACCGGCTGCGCCATCGGCGAGGTGGCCGGCATGGCCATCGGGACCGCCCTGGGATGGGCGACGGCGCCCACGATCGCCCTCGCGATCGCGCTGGCCTTCATCTTCGGCTACGCGTTCACGGCCACCTCGCTGCTGCGCGGCGGCCTCGCGCTGGGCGCCGCCCTGGGGGTCGCGCTGGCCGCCGACACCGTCTCGATCGCCGTGATGGAGATCGTGGACAACGCGGTCATGCTCGTCGTGCCGGGCGCCCTCGACGCCGGCCTGGACAGCGCGTTGTTCTGGGGATCGCTCGCCTTCGCGCTCGCGGTGGCCTTCGTGGCCGCCGTCCCGATCAACCGGTGGCTGATCGCCCGGGGGAGGGGCCACGCCCTGGTCCACGCCCATCACGCCCACGGCTCGTGACCTCCACCCGCCCCACGTACTCGGTGCCCTGCCGGCGCAGCTCCAGCAGGTCGTTGCCCGAGGAGTGACACCAGGCCGGCAGGTCCACCTCGATCAGGGGGTCGTCGGCCAGCAGCTCGATGACCTCCCCGGGGCGGGCCCGCCGCGCGGCGCGGTCGATGAGGTGGATGGGCACCGGGCACCAGGTGCCGAGGGCGTCCACGATGCGCGCGCTCACGGCGTCAGCGGGCTGATGGCGCGCAGGGCGGCGACGGCCTCGGCGAACGCGGCCACCGCCTGATCGACCTCCGCCTCGGCGGTGGAGGCGCGGAGGGTGAAGAGCACGGCCGAGTGGGTCCAGGGCGGCTCCAGTCCGATCGCCTCGAGCACCGGCGCGGCCTTGCCGGCGTTGGCGGTGCACGCCGACCCGGGCGAGACCGCCACGCCGCGCTCGGCCAGGGCCAGGGCGAGGGTCTCGCCCTCCACCCAGCCCGCCGACACCTGGACGTGGCCGGGGATCCGCGCCTCGCGCGGGCCGTTCAGCCGCACGTCGGGCACCGCCAGCAGGCCGGCCATGAGCCGGTCGGAGAGGGCGCGCATCCGGGCGGCGCGATCGTCCATCTCCGCGACGGCGATCTCGGCGGCCGCCCCCAGGCCGACGATGGCGGGCAGGTTCTCGGCCCCGGCGCGCTTGCCGGCCTCCTGCAGCCCTCCCTCGATGAGCGGGTGCAGCCGCGCGCCCGGCCGCACGGCCAGCGCGCCCACCCACGGCGGAGCGCCCACCGAGCCCGCCGCCGATCGGCACCGCGTCGGCGCCCCATCCCATGGCGTCCACCGGGACCAGCCCCGCGGTCTCGCCGGCGTCGATCACCACGCGCGCCTCGGCTCGCGCGGCGCGGGCCGCCGACACCAGGGCCGGCGGATCCTGCAGCGTCCCGATGTCGGGCTGCCCGTGCACCACGGCCACCAGGGCGGTGTCGTCGCGCACCGCCGCCGCGAGGGCGGCCGGATCCACGACGCCCTCCCCGTCCACCGCCACCAGGTCGAGCTCGGCCCCGTCCCGCACGGCGCTGCGGCAGGCGGCCACCGTGGCCGGGTGCTCCACCGCGCTCGCCACGATGTGACGGCCCAGGCCCCGGTTGGCCCGCAGCAGCCCGGTGACCGCCAGGTTGCGGGCCTCGGTCGCGCCCGAGGTGAAGATGATCCACTCCGGCTCGGCGCCCACCAGGGCGGCCACCTGGTCGCGGGCCCGCTCGAGCGCCTCGGCGGGACGGCGCCCCCACTCGTGCAGGCTCGACGGGCTGCCCACCCGGGCGCCCAGGAACGGCCGCATCGCCTCCACCACCCGGGGGTCCAGGAGCGGGGCCGCCGCGTGGTCGAGGTAGGCCGCGGGCCCGGTCACCGGCCCTCGGCCAGGCGGTGGGCCAGGGAGGGGGGCAGGCCCGCCTTCAGGATCGCGTTCTGGGCCGCCGCCACGTCGTAGGGCGTGCGCCGGAACTCGATCGTCCCCTCGTCGGGGTCGTAGAGCGCCCAGGCGGCCCGGGCGTCGCCGTCGCGCGGCTGGCCCACCGCGCCGGGGTTCACGAGCCAGCGCCCCTCGCTCAGGTCGATCCGCCCGTCGGGCGGCACCCCCGGGCTCTCCATGGTCCCCTCGGTGGTGAGCCGCCAGGAGAAGGGCACGTGGGTGTGGCCGACCAGGGTGAGCGCCACGCGGCGGTCCTCCAGTGCGTGGCGCGCCTGCTCGGTCGTGAGGACGTACTCCCAGACCGGGTCGCGGGGGCTTCCGTGGAAGAGCGGCACGGCGCCGCCCGTGTCCTCCGGGCTCAGCTTCTCCAGGTCCGCCTGCCCGGAGCGCCCGATGGCCTGCCGGGTCCACTCCAGCGCCGAGCGGGCGTCGTCGGAGAACACCTCGAGCGCCGCGCGCCCGCTGGCTCCCAGGTCGTGGTTGCCCGCGATGCAGCGCTCGGAGTCGCGCATCGCCACCTCGATGCAGTGGCGCGGGTCGGCCCCGTAGCCCACCAGGTCGCCCAGGCACCACCACGACTCGGCGCCCGCCTCGCGCGCGGCGCGGAGCGTGGCGTCGAGCGCCGGGCGGTTGCCGTGGATGTCGCTCAGGATCGCGACCGGGGACGTGACGGGCACCTCAGTGGTGGCGGATCGGTCCGGGCTACGATAGTGCGGTGCGGCGACAGCGGCAGAGGCGCCTCGCGATGGCTGCCGGTCGAGCCGCGACGGCGCGCCGCCGCGCTGGCGGGGGTGGCCGCCGTGGGCGCGGGCGGCATCGTGGGGCTGCTGCGCTGGAAGCTGTGGAGCGCGGGGGTCCCGGCGCCCGAGCCCACCCGCCTGACCGACTGGTTCGACCCGGCCGAGCTGGCCCGCAACCGCGACTACCGGCGGGGGGTCTGGACGATGGCCGCCATCGGCGTGCCGCTCGCGCCGGCCGTGGCCGTGGGCGTCGCCCTGCTGGGCGGCCGCTGGCGCCCGGGCGTCGTGCGCCTGGCGCGCGGGCGCCCATGGCGGGCCGGCCTGATCTTCGGCGCCGGGCTCACGGTGGCCACGGTCGTGGTCGCCCTGCCGCTCTCGATCGCCCGCTACGCCTGGGGGCGCGACTACGGCATCGTCACCCAGGACGTCACCGGCTGGCTGCTCGACCTGGCCAAGGGCCTGGGCGTGCAGGTCGTGATCGCGGGCGCCGTCGGGGCCGCGGTCGCCGTGGCGATCTCCCGGCTTCCCCGGACATGGTGGATCGCGCTCGCGGCCGGGGCCGCGGGACTGGTGTTCGCGCTCTCGCTGCTGTCGCCGCTGATCTTCGAGCCGCTCTTCCAGCGCACCAAGCCGCTGCGCGACCCGGTCCTGAGCGCCCAGATCCTCGAGCTGGCGCACCGCGAGGGGGTGGACGCCGACGACGTGAAGGTCAACGACGCCTCCACGCGCACGACGGCCGCCAACGCCTACGTCTCCGGGTACGGCGGGAGCCGCCACATCGTGCTCTACGACACCCTTCTGCGGGACTTCCCGCCCGATCAGGTCCGGATGGTGGTGGCCCACGAGCTGGCCCACGTCGCGCGCCGGCACGTCCTGAAGGGATCGACCTGGGCCGCCGCGCTGCTGGTGCCCGCCGCGCTCTTCTGCTTCGCCGTCGTGGGCTGGCGCACGGGCTTCGGCGCGGCCGGTCGCGACGAGAAGGGCACCGACCTGGTGCTGCGGCGGCTCGCGGTGGTCGCGGCCACGGTGGCGGTGGTCTCGGCGGTGAGCGCCCCGCTCGGCAACTGGATCAGCCGCGACTTCGAGCGCGAGGCCGACTGGCGCGGCCTCACCGCCTCCCGGAACGCCCAGGCGGCGATCGGCCTCCAGCAGGGGCTGGTCGAGTCGAGCCTCGGCGTTCCCGATCCCCCCGAGGCCGTGAAGGTGTGGTTCGGCAGCCACCCCGACGCGCTCGAGCGGATCGGGCTGGCCCTGCGGTACCGGTCCGAGGAGCGCTGAGCTGGGGCGGCGCGCGCCGCGGCTGCAGCTGGCGGTGGTGGGCAGGCTGCGCCCGCCGCACGACGGCCCCGGGCGGCTCTACGAGGAGCGCGTGGACCGCATGGCCGGCCTGCGCGTGGACGAGGTGGCCGCCGAGCCGATCCAGCGCGGCGAGGCCCGCGCCCGTGACGCCGAGGCCGAGCGGCTGCGGGCGCGCCTGCTGCCGCGCGCCCGGCGGGTGGCCCTCGACCCGGCGGGGCGCGCGCCGGCCTCCAGCGAGGAGTTCGCCGCCTGGCTCGCCCGCCGCATGGACGAGCGGCCGGTGGCCTTCCTGGTGGGCGGGGCGCTCGGCCTGGCCCCGGACCTGGTCGCCGAGGCCGACGAGCGCCTGTCCCTGGGCCCGCTCACGCTCCCGCACCAGCTCGCGCGCGTGGTGCTGGCCGAGCAGCTCTACCGGGCCCTCTGCATCACCGCGGGGCACCCCTACCCGCACTGACGGGCGCGCTCAGCCGCCGCAGGGCCGCCTCCAGCTCGTCGTAGCGGGCGATCTCGCACCCGTTGGTGCGCGTGACCTCCACCCGCACGGGGGCGCCGTTCACGGTCCCGCGCACCTCGATGCGCTCCGGCCCGCCGTAGATCTGGGTGCAGACCTCGCCCTCCGCCGGGGCCAGGTCGGGCAGCAGCGCCACCACGCGCTCGCACACGGCGGCGTCGGCTCCGGCGCAGTCGAGCTCGGTGGTCGAGGTCGGCCCGGAGTCGTCGCTGCGCGTGACGGTCAGCGCGGTGGGGACGGTGGCGGCGGCGGAGTCGGATCCCCCCGAGCAGCCGGCGACCATCAGGCCGGCCAGGAGCAGGAGCAGGCCCAGCGCCGGCGCTCGATAGGCTCCGCGGCCGTGACCGACGCGCCCCTTCTCGCCACCATCCGGTCCGCCCTGGCCGAGGAGGCCGAGGCGGCCGTCGGGTCGCGCCCCGCGGTCGTGCCCCTCGCCGCGCCGGCCTCGCCCGAGATGGGCGACGTCGCCAGCCCCGTGGCGATGGCCCTGGCCAAGGCGGCGCGCCGCCCTCCGCGCGAGATCGCGGAGGCGATCGCCGCGCGCCTGGCCGACCGCCCCGGCGCCGCCGACTGGCTGGCCGGGGTGGAGGTGGCCGGACCCGGGTTCCTCAACATGACCCTCACCCCGGGCGCGCTGGCGGGAGCGGTCGCCGGCGTCGGCGCCGCCGGTGAGCGCTACGGCGCCGGCTCGGCGGCCACGCCGATGAGCGTGCTGCTGGAGTTCTTCTCCGCCAACCCCACCGGGCCGCCCCACGTGGGCCACGCCCGCCACGGGGCCTACGGCGACTCGCTGGCGCGGATCCTGGCCTTCGCCGGGCACCGGGTCACGCGGGAGTACTACGTCAACGACCACGGGCGCCAGATGCGCACCTTCGGCGCCTCGGTGGCCGCGCGCTACGCCCAGCTCTGCGGGCGGGAGGTCGAGGTCCCCGAGGACGGGTACCAGGGCGACTACGTCGTCGAGATCGCCGCCGCCGTGCGGGAGGAGATCGGCGACGACTGGGCCGACGCCGCGGCCGCCCTCGACCCGGAGGTGGTCGAGCGCTTCTCCGCCCGGGGCGAGGAGCTCATGCTCCAGGCCATCCGCGACGACCTCGCGCGCTTCCGCGTGAGCTTCGACGCCTTCTTCTCCGAGCGCACCCTGCACGCCGAGGGGCGCGTCGCGGCGGGGGTCGCCGCCCTCGAGACCGCCGGCGACGCCTACCGGGCCGAGGGCGCGCTCTGGTTCCGCACCTCCGCCTACGGCGACGAGAAGGACCGCGTCCTGGTGCGCGGCGACGGCGAGACCACCTACCTGGCCTCCGACGTCGCCTACCACCTCGACAAGGCGGGCCGGGGATACGACCTGCTCATCGACGTGCTCGGCGCCGACCACCACGGCTACGTCGCCCGCCTGCACGCCGTCCTCGCCGCCGGGGGGTACGACCCGGCCCTGCTCGAGGTGCTCATCGTCCAGCTCGTGAACCTGCTCGAGCGCGGCGAGGCCAAGAAGATGAGCAAGCGCGCCGGCACCCTCGTGACCCTCGGCGACCTGATGGACGACATCGGCGTCGACGCGGCCCGCTTCTTCCTGGTGCAGCGCAGCCACGAGACCCCCCTCGACCTCGACCTCGACCTGGCGCGCAGCCAGAGCCAGGAGAACCCGGTCTACTACGTCCAGTACGCGCACGCGCGGGTGTCCAGCATCCTGGCCCAGGCGGGCGACCGCGCCACCGCCGCCGACCGCCCCACCCCGGCCCCCGCGGAGCTCGACCCGGCCGAGCGCACCCTGGTGATGCGGCTCATGGACTGGCCGGAGGCCGTGTCGGAGGCGGAGGAGCGCCGTGCGCCGCATCGGGTGGTCGCCTATCTGATCGAGCTGGCCAGGGAGTTCCACGCCTTCTACCACCGATGCCGGGTGGTGGGGGAGCCACCCGACGTCGAGGGCTTCCGCCTCGACCTCTGCCGGGCCACCGGAACCACGATCCGAACGGGCCTCGACCTCCTCGGCGTGGAGGCCCCGGAGCGCATGTAGGCGCGGCGGAGGGCTGGTAATCTGGGCCTCCGTGCGGATGTAGCTCAGTTGGTAGAGCGTCGGCTTCCCAAGCCGAAGGTCGCGGGTTCGAACCCCGTCGTCCGCTCCCACGAAAAGCCCGCAATCGTGGGTCTTTCTGGTCCTCAGCCCGGGTCAAAATCGAGCCCGAGTTGGCCGTCATCCCACGCCTGCCCCACAGGCCGATCGTCCGACCCACCAAAGACGTGTGCCTCGAAGGCGACGGCGGCCTGGCGCCGAGCGCCCTTGTAGAGGTGGCCGTAGCGCTTGAGGACGAGCGCGCCGCCGTCCGAGTGGCCCATCTGCTCGGCGATCACCTTGACGTGGCAGCCGGCGGCGATCATCAGCGACGCCCCGGTGTGGCGCAGGTCGTGGAAGGTGAGCTCGGGGATCCCGGCGGCCGGCCGCCGGCTTGAAGACCCGGTACATGAAGTTGTCGCCGTCGAAGGGCCGCCCAGCCCGGAGGGGAAGAGGTAGCCCCCCTCGGCCGGCCGCGCGCCAGCTGCTGCTCGCGTAGGAGTTGACCGCGCGCGGGCCGATGTCGACGGTCCGCCGCGGGAGCGCGTCTTCGTCGGCCACGCGCTCGCCGTCCTGGTGCTGCGCGAAGGCCGCGATCGAGCCGGACTCCAGGTCGACGTCGGCGTCGCGCAGGCCGAGGATCTCGCCGCGGCGAAGCATCGTGAGGATGGCGACCGGCACGATCCGACGAACGTACTCGGGCATCCACGACTGGAGCTCCTCGGCCTCATCCCAGGTGAGGAAGCGCGGCTCGCGCTCGGCGGGCTGCGATCCGGACGCGGTAGACGGACGGATCGACCTGCTGGCCGCGCTCCTCGGCGTCTCGAAGGATCCGCTTCAGGAGCGAGAGCGCCATCTCGGCGCGGCGCGGCGCCTGTGCTGCGAGGGTACGGATCAGGTCCTCGACCACCGGCCGGCGGATCCGCTCGACCGCGAGGTCGTTGAGGGAGGATAGGTAGTCGAGGCAGTCCTCGACGCGTCACCGACTTCGGGCGCGGGCGGACCCGCCCGGCGGCGCCGACCACGAAGCGCTCGAGCCACGCCGAGGCCACCTCGCCGAATCGCTCGGGGAGCGCCTGGTAGAGGAGGCCGGCCTGCGCTCGGCGCTCGACGTCGAGCTTGAACGCCTGCGCGTCCTTGTGGACCGAGAAGCGCGCGAGAGGGTATATTCACGCCCCCGCTTTCCACCTTGGAGCGGAGCGAAACCCGACTCGGAGCGTCATCAGCGCGCGTCCGCCGAGCTCGGACGCCGTCACGGCGCGCCTACGGACGTGGCATCACCCCCACCGGACCGCGCCCCAACAAGGAGGCACCATGTCTGACCTCGACCCCGTCTATCGCGCGGCAGAGCGCCAAGCGCCCGACGGATCGGTCGCTACCCGGCGCCAGTTCGTCAGCCGCGCGGCGGCCGCGCTCGGTGGGATGGGCGTGGTCGCTGCGTCCGGGGTCGGCGTGGGCGAGGGCCGTCGCCGGAACGACCCCAGACGATCCTCAACGTGGCCGCGACCGCCGAGGTGCTGGCCACGATCGTCAACACGGTCGGCGCCGAGCAGCAGGCCTCGGCCTCGATCGACGACGTCACGCGCGCAACATCCGCGCGGCGGCCCGTGAGGAGCTGTCCACTACCACGTGCTGACGCAGCCTCGGAGCGCAAGCCGCTCACCAAGACGATCTGGGTGCCGGACGCCGTGTTCGCGAGCCGGACGGCCTCCTGAACACGCTCGAGGTGGGCGATCAGATCTTCATCAACGCCTACCTGATCGGCGACGATCACGTTCGGGACCGCCGGCAGCGGCGCCGAGGCGGCCGCGCACGCGGCCGAGTTCATGGGCGTCGAGGCCGTCCACCGCGCGCTCGCCCGCCAGTCGCTCGGCAAGCTCGGCAACGACCGCGTGTTCATGCGCTCAACGACCAGGAGGCGCGCCCCGACGCCCCCAACCCGGCCAGGCGGGGCTTCCGCAACATCGACGCGCGGTCGCCCAGCTGCAGGCCGCCGGCTTCGGCTTCGGCGCGCCCGGCACCAGCCAGGGCC
The DNA here is from genome assembly GCA_963721335.1 of Miltoncostaeaceae bacterium. GTDB lineage: Bacteria > Actinomycetota > Thermoleophilia > Miltoncostaeales > Miltoncostaeaceae > CAVXDY01. The sequence goes on along the minus strand of CAVRIV010000008.1, from coordinate 1,096,210 downwards.
CAGTTCTACGAGTTCGACGCGGTGAGCAAGCGCACGCCGGACGACCCGGACCTGAACACGAAGATGCCGTCGGTCTGCCCCGACAAGTTCTTTTAGGGACGACGACTGAGGTGAGGGGGCAGAAGCCGGTCTCGCTCCGGGCGCGCGCAGACGCGCCCGAGGCGACGGCTACTCCGGGCGCATGACGACCGCCGGCGTCAGCCGCGGGCGACCCCCAGTTCCCCGTGCGGTGGGTTCGTCAAGTCGTGGAACCACGTCGCTGTCGCGGAAGACGATCGCCGAATCGAAGCCGCCGACCCTGCCGGGGCGGCGGAGCATGAAGAGGGCGTCGTGCTCGAGTTCCTCCGGGGCGGGACCTCTCCCGCGGGTCTGACCCTAAGGCTCCGTCCTCGTTAGGGCTGTCAATGCCAAGGCCAAGCCATAGAAGAGGGGCGCCCCGATCGGCCGGGTCACCGACAAGTCGGTTCCCACGCCGGTCAGGGGCGCGAGCACCGGCTGCCGGGCGTCGTCGAGTCCGCTCGAGAGGCGTTGACGACGACTACTAAGCGCCACGCTGAGAGGCGCCTGGCAACCCCGATGGAGACGGGTGTGATCGCCTCCGAGGGTCCGGCTAGCGGATCGCCACGGTCCTCACGACGCCGCGCGGGCCCTTGCGGGAGACGCCCTTCTCCTGGGTCTGCAGCACCGCGCGCCGGCCGCGCAGCGACGCCGGCACCTGGAGCGGGATCTCGCCGGTGGTGCCGCGGGGGACCGCATAGCGAACGCTCCGGACGATCCGGTTGGGAGGTCGCGGCTGGCGCAGGCGCAGGACTCCGCGGCAGGTGACGCGGGCGTTCCTGGGGCAGGCGATCAGCACGCGCGCGATGCCCGCCGCGTTCCTCCGGAGGACGCCCTGGGGCAGACGGCCCGGAGGCCCGTCGTCGTTGGCGAAGGCGACCACCGCCTCGCAGTTGACGGGGTTCTCGCCGCGCCGCGCGAACGCTCGGACCCGGTCCACGAGGTCGATCGTCGCGGAGTCACCGGTCCCGGGGCCGCAGTCGATGGTCGGGTCCAGCACACCGTCCCGGGAGTCGATCCCGTCGTTCCCGTCGCCGCCCAGGAGCACGTCGGGACCGGCGCCGCCCGCGATCGTGTCGTCGCCCAGGGAGCCGTCGATGCGGTTGGCGAGGTTGTTCCCGGTCAGCGTGTCGTTGCTCGCTCCGCCGGTCACGTTCTCGACGTCCCCCTGAACGAAGTCGTTCTCGCCGGCCTCGCCGTCCGGTGCCGCGGAGGCGGTCGCGTTCGCCGGGTCGAAGATCGTGACCGTCACGCTGCCCGCGAAGGCGTAGGTCACGGTGTCGGTGCCGGCCCCGCCGAGGAAGGTGTCCGGGCCGGCGCCGTTGAGCCCGCCGTGGAGCAGGTCGTCGCCGTCGCCGCCGAAGAACGAGTCGCGCCCATCCCCGCCGCGCAGGGTGTCGTTCCCCGGGCCGCCGTCCATGAGGTCGCGCCGGTTGCTCCCGCGCAGCAGGTCGTTCCCCCCGCCCCCCTCGAGATCGTTGACGACCCCGAGGTCGTCGGTGCCACCGAGAAGGGTGTCGTCGCGGGATCCGCCGCGCAGGATGTCAGCGCCCCCCTCGCCGTCGACCGTCACGCCCCAGTCCGCCTGTCCGGTCGTCGCGGTCCCCGGCGCGCATGGGGGTGACTTCTCGACGGCGAAGAGGTCGTTCCCGCCGCCCATCGCGATCGTGGCGGGGATGACCGGGGCCGTGACCCCTCCCGCGAAGCAGACGTCGCCCGAGGCGTTGTCGCCCCGCAGGGTCACGCGGTCGGCACCGCCCCGCATCGTGACGTTGAGCGATCCGCGCGCTCCGCTGCAGACGACGTCGTTGACGACGGGGTTGGTGAAGCAGTCCGGGTCGGAGCTCGTGATCGTCGCCACGCCGAAGGCATCCTGGCGCACGCGGAAGCCGTCGCGCGTGATGTCGGTGAACGGCTGGATGGTCAAGCCGTGGGTGGCGTTCTGGTCGGCGTCGGCGTCAACCGCCACCACGAGGTTGCCGCCCCCCAGCCCCACCCGCGCGACGCCGAGCGCCGACCCGGCCGCCACGCCGACCAGCACCAGGGCCGTGATTGACGCGACGGCGAGCTGCCGGTGGCGGGGGGAGGAAATAGAGGGGGACCGTCTCACGGGGCCCTAGCGGCGTGCAACTCCCCTGCCCATGGGGCTTCGGGGGGTAACAACTGGACCATCGGCCGTGCGACATACCCCATCGGGGGGTATACAAACGCGCGATATTGGCGATTCTTCCCGGATGAAAGCGCAAGCGGATCCGTCCGCGGTGGAGTCGCCCGCCCTCGCGAGACGCACCCGGCGACAGCTCGCCATGCGCGAGGCGGAGGAGCGCTCGCTGCGCCGCGTGTGCCTGGCCGTGGCGCGCGACGGCGAGCCCGAGGAGATCTTCGACCTCGTGGCGCGCGAGGTGGCCGAGCTCCTCGGGGCCAGCGGCGGGCTCGTGGTGCGCTTCGACCGCGCGGACGCGGCCACGGTCGTCGGCTCCCACCGGACCGGGGATCTGCCGGTGCCGGAGACGATTCCGCTCGAGGGGAGCACCGTCACCGGGCTGGTCCACCGCACCCGCGCCACCGCCCGGGTGGCCGACTACCGCGCGCAGGACGATCCGGGCTCGCGGCTCCTGGCGGCGAATGCGCTACCGCGGCAGCGTGGGCGCTCCGATCACCATCGGGGCCCGCCTCTGGGGCGCCGTGGTCGCCGCCGACGGGAAGCCGGCGCGATTCCGCGCCGCCGACGAGGAGCGGCTGGCCCGCTTCGCCGAGCCGCTGGCCCTGGCGGTCGCCCACGCCGAGGCGGGGGAGCGGATCGTGAGCGACACCGCCGCCACCATCTTCGCGAGCCAGCTCCAGATGGAGCCCACCCTGCGGGCGATCGCCGCGAGCGCCCGGCAGGCGCTGCGGGCGTACCGGGCCACCTGCTACCTCCTCTCGCCCGACGCGACGGCCTGCGAGGCGGTCTTCACCACCGAGCCGGACCCGGACGTGCGCGCGCGGCTCGAGGCCTTCGCCGGTCGGCCCGTGGGGGCGTTCCCCCTCTGGGGGCTGCTGCGGCAGGAGCCGGACCGCGTGCTGGTCGTGGAGGACACGAGTGAGCTGCTCAACGGGCGCGGGGTCGGGCGCGGCCTTGGGGTGGGCGCGCTGATCGGGGTGCGGCTGGAGCACAGCTCGGTGGGCGAGAGCGCCGGCGGGCCGATGCTCGGGGCCCTCTTCGTGAGCTTCGCCGAGCCGCGGAGCTTCTCGATCCGGGAGCGGGGGGCCGCCCGGAGCCTGGGCAGCATGGCGGGCGTCGCGGTGGCCAACGCGCGCCTGCACGCCCAGACCGTGCGCAGCCTGGAGGAGGCGCAGGAGCGGGCGACCCGCGACTCCCTGACCGGCCTCCTCAACCACCGCGCCTTCCAGGAGCGGCTCGCCCGCGAGGTGGCCCGGGCCCGGTGGCACGGGCGGCCGTTGTCGCTGGCGCTCTTCGATCTCGATCACTTCAAGCGCGTCAACGACACCCACGGCCACCTCGTGGGCGACCAGCTGCTGGTGGAGGTCGCGCGGCGCCTGTCGGACGTCTCCCGGCCAGGGGACGCGGTGGCCCGGATCGGCGGCAAGAAGCTCGCCTGGCTGCTGCCGGAGGCCGACGGCGCGGAGGCGTACCAGGCCGCCGAGCGCGCGCGCGCGGCCATCGCCGCGGCGCCGGTGGGCAGCGTCGGCACGGTGACGGCGTCCGCAGGGGTCTGTGATCTCGCCCAGGCGGGGACCGCAGAGGAGCTGCTGCGCAAGGCCGACGGGGCGCTCTACTGGGCCAAGGTGCACGGGCGCGACGTGACCTACAGCTTCTCGCCCGAGGTGGTCAAGGCGCTCTCGGCCGAGGAGCGGGCCGAGCAGCTCGAGCGGATGGGCGCGCTCAGCGGGATGCGGGCGCTCGCCCGCGCGATCGACGCCAAGGATCCCTCCACGCGCAGTCACTCCGAGCGGGTGTCGCGCACGGTGGAGCGGCTCGCCCTGACCGCGGGCTGGAGCCCCCAGCAGGCCGCGCTGCTGCGCGAGGCGGCGCTGGTGCACGACGTGGGGAAGATCGGCATTCCCGACGCGATCCTCCTGAAGCCGATGAACCTGACGCGCGACGAGTACGACCTGGTGAAGCGCCACGCCGCGCTGGGCGCCGACATCGCCGCCGAGGTGCTCTCGCCCGATCAGGTGGGCTGGATCCGCCACCACCACGAGCGCTGGGACGGCGCGCGGCTACCCCGATGGGATCTCCGGCGACCAGATCCCGCACGGCGCCCGCCTGCTGGCCGTGGCGGACGCGTGGGACGCGATGACGAGCGCCCGGCCCTACCAGAGCGCCCGCTCCTTCCGCGACGCCCTGCGCGAGTGCGTGGCCAGCGCCGGGACCCACCTCTGCCCGGCCGCCGTGGAGGCGCTCCGCGGGTGCTGGCAGGCGCTCGCCGAGGTGCGCGCCGAGCAGACGCGAGCCGTCCTGGTGTAGCCGGCGCTGGTTGAAAGGGCCATGGACGGCCCGTCAGACCCCCCAGGAGGCGTTCCAGCGCCGGCGTTTGGAGACCCGGCGCCCCCTCGGGACCGGCCGCTACGGTGTGGTGGTGCCCGGGCTCGCCATCCGCCTCCGGGGCGTCGTGAAGCGCTACGGCACGATCGTGGCGGTGAACGGCCTCGACCTCGAGGTCCCCGACGGGACCTGCGTCGGCCTGCTGGGCCCGAACGGGGCCGGCAAGTCCACCACGATGAGGCTCCTCACCGCCCAGGCGATCGCCGACGAGGGCGAGATCGAGGTCCTCGGGTACCCGCTGCCCGGCGAGTCGAAGCAGGCGCGGGCCCAGTGCGGGGTGGTGCCGCAGCTCGACAACCTCGACACCACGCTGACGGTTGAGCAGAACCTGATCGTGTTCAGCTACCTCTACCGGGTGCCGCGCGCGGAGCGGCGGGCGGCGGTGGAGCGGGCGCTCGGCGTCGCCAACCTCCGCGACCGGCGCGACACCAAGGTGGACAAGCTCTCCGGGGGCATGCGCCGGCGCCTGCTGATCGCCCGCGCGCTGGTGCACAAGCCGCGCCTGGTGCTGCTGGACGAGCCCACCGTGGGGCTCGACCCGCAGGTGCGCCAGGAGCTGTGGGCGCTCATCGACGGCCTGCGCTCCCAGGGCGTCTCGATCCTGATGTTGACGCACTACATCGAGGAGGCCGAGCGCCTCGCCGACACGGTCACGATCATGGCCGAGGGCTCGGCGGTCGCAGCCGGCCGGCCCGCCGTGCTCATCGAGAGGTACGCCGGCCGCACCGCGGTGGAGGTCTACGGCCCTCCCGCGCGCCTCGTCGAGGTGGAGGCCGAGGCCGCCGGCGCCGGCCTGCGGACCCGCCGCACGGGAACGTCGGTGGCCGTGCTCTCGCCCGGACGCGACATCGACGGCGCGGCGCCCGAGGGGGAGCGGCGCCCCGCCAACCTGGAGGACGTGTTCGTGCTCCTCACCGGTGAGGAGATCTCGTGACCACCGCCGCGCCGCCGCAGGCCGCTCCGCGCCGGCTCCGCCGCCTCGAGCGCCCGGCGCTGGCGGGCGTGCTGGTGCGGGAGGTCATCAACTTCTCGTCGTACTGGCGCTCGACCACCTTCTCGTTGACCGTCGAGCCCACGATCTACCTGCTGGCCTTCGGCTTCGGCTTCGGCGCGCTGGTCTCCAACGTGGGCGGATACCCGTACGTGGAGTTCGTCGCGACGGGCACGGTCGCCACGGCCGTCCTCTTCTCGTCGGCCTTCCCGGCCATGTTCGGCACCTTCATCAAGTACAAGTTCCAGCGGACCTACGACGCGATCCTCGCCGCCCCGGTGGACACCGAGGAGCTGGTGACCGCGGAGGCGCTCTGGATGGCCGTGCGGGCCGGCGTCTACGGGTGCGTCCCCATGATCGTGGCCATGTTCTTCGGCCTGAGCCCGAGCTGGGGCATGCTCGCGGTGCCGTTCATCGCCATCACCGCCGGATTCGGCTGGGCCGGCTTCGGGATCGTGATCTCGGCCACGATGAACTCGTTCGAGAACTTCAGCTACGTCATCAGCGCGGTCCTGACGCCGCTCTTCCTGGTCGCCGGGACCTTCTTCCCGATCGACGACCTCCCGACCTGGGCGCGCGTCCTGGCCCAGCTCAACCCGCTCTACCACTGCGTCGAGCTGGTGCGCGACGCGGTCTTCGGCTGGCAGGGGTGGGTCGACCTCCTCCACTACGCGGTGCTGATCGTCTTCGGGCTGCTCACCTGGCGGATCGGGGTCAACCGGATGACCCGCCGCCTGGTCGACTAGCCGGGGCGGGCGGCGCGTGCGCATCCTCATCACGGCCGGGCCCGCCTACGGCCACCTCTTCCCGATGCTGCCGCTGGCCCGGGCCGCCCGGCGGGCGGGCCACGAGGTGGTCATCGCGACCGGCGCGGAGCTGGCGCCCCTCATCGAGAGGCGGGGGTTCACGGCCTGGCGCGTGGGGCCGAGCTGGGCGGAGGCCGAGGCGATGCTGCGGGACTCCTTCGCGGCCCTGGACGAGCCCTCGCCCGCGGAGCGCCTGCGGGCCGCCGCGCAGGGGCTCTTCGGCGCACCGGCGGCGCGCAGGGCCGTGGAGCTGGTGCCGCGGGCGGAGGAGTGGCGACCCGGCCTCGTGGTCCACGAGGTGAGCGAGCTGGCCGGCGCCGTCGTCGCGGCCCGCACCGGGTCCCGGCACCTGGTGCACGGCCTGGGGCTGATGCCTCCGGAGTACGCGGCGGCCCTCGTGCCGGCGTTCGAGCCGCTCGGCCGGAGCTGGGACGTGCCGGACCTGGCCGAGGAGATCCTCGCGCGCGCCTATCTCGACGTCTGCCCGCCGAGCCTGCGACCCCCCGGCCACCCGGGCTGGCTCCGCGCGCGGCCCCTGCGCCCGGCGGTCGGCGAGGCGCTGCCGGAGGAGCGGCTGCCGGACGCCCTCGGCGCCCTCCCGTACCCGGAGACCATCCACCTGACCCTCGGGACGCTCTACAACACGGCGCCCGGCGTCCTCGAGACCGCGCTCGCCGGGCTGCGCGACCTGCCGCTCAACCTGGTGGTCACGACCGGGCCGGGATCCGATCCGGCCCGGCTGGGGCCGCAGCCGCCGCACGTGCTCGTGGAGCCGCACATCCCGCACTCCCTGCTGCTCCCGCGCTGCCGTCTGGTGGTCTCGCAGGGCGGCGCCGGGGTGATGTTCGGCGCCCTCGCCCACGGGCTGCCGCAGCTGATCCTGCCGCAGGGCGCCGACCAGCCTCTGAACGCCGCGGCGTGCCAGGCGGCGGGCGCCGGGCTGGCGCTGGAGCCGGGCGCCGTGTCCTCGGAGGCGGTGGCCGCCTCGGCCGAGCGCCTGATGGCCGAGCCGGCGTTCGCGGACGCCGCGCGCGGGATCCGGGCGGAGATCGACGCCATGCCGAGGGCCGCGGACGTGCTCGAGGCGCTGATCGCCGAGGGCTGAGCGCGGCGCTCGCCGGCGCCCCGGATCAGCCCTTCGGGAACCCCGCTCTGGGGTAGAGGACGTTGGGGTTCCAGAAGATCCACTCCGCGACGCCCACGGCCTTGGCGGCGGCCACCTGGGCCCGGACCTCGCGCGCGCCGTAGACGACGCCGTTGAGGGAGAAGGCCTGCATCCAGGGGACCAGCCGCGCCCCGCTGCCCTCGACCTGCTCCTCGAAGCGATCGAGCGACCTCCTGGTGATCTCGGCCGGCGACCGTGCCGGGTCGGGGATGCCGAAGCTGTCCGGGCCCCACCCCGAGGGGTAGATGAGGGGCGCGATGTAGTTGACGTTCCGGGCCATCCGGGGGATGTCCTGGGCCACCTCCTCGGGGTGGAACGCCGCGATGCCGAACACCGAGGCCCCGAGGAAGGCGCCGGTGGGGTCGAGGGCCGCCCGCGCCTCGCCGAGGAACGACACGATCGAGCGCTGCGCCCCTCCGCGCAGGCCGGGGAACACCATCGTGGAGAGCGGGCCGTCCGGGCGGCGGATGTAGTCGTAGAGGATGTCGTCGACGCCGGCCTTCGTCGCCTCGAGGGCGATGTCGATGTTGTACTTGCGCACCACCGGGTCGGCGAAGTTGGTGAAGCCGCCGTAGCCCTGGTACTCGACGCCTCCCGGGCCCTGGATGACCTGCTCGCGATTGCCGTGGTCCCAGGCGTAGCGGGCGAGCACCGGGTCGCGGAACGCCACGATGCGGCCCACCACCCGGCCGCCGAGGTCGTGGATCTGGTTCACGGCCTCGGAGATCGTGTAGCTGGGATCCACGGCGCCGATCTGGTTCGCCAGGGGCACCTTCGAGTCGTAGCCCACGATCCCCGACTCGTCCTTCAGATCGAGCTCGATCGTGTTGATGCGGCCGCTGCGCAGCATGTCGAGGACCGGCTCGCGCAGGGCCGGCACGGCCCACGAGATGGCCGTCATGTGCACGGCCCGGGTGGGCACCAGCGGCGCCCGCGGTGCCACCGGGATGCTGGTGCGGATGCCGCGCGAGTTCCCCGCCCGGTCGACGGCCCGCACGCTGATGGCGCCCGCCGGCGGCGCGGGGAAGTCGACCGAGAACGAGCCGTCGCGGCCGACGTCCACCGGCGCGTCGTCCACGGTCACCGTCGAGACCTCGTCCACGCGGCCGGTCAGGGTCACGGGGGCGCCCCGCACGGCCGGCCGCGAGGGGCCGAGGATCTCGAGCCGCGGACGGGTGCGGTCCACCGTGAAGGTCCAGTCGCGGTGGGCCCGGCCCGGCCCGAAGGGCTGGTCGATGGAGAACGCCAGCCGGTGGGTGCCGTCGGTCAGCTCACGGGGCCGGTAGGTCAGCGTTCCGCCGGCGATGTGGGCCTGGTCCAGGACGTCGGTGCCGTCGTACTCGAGCGTGGCCGTGTCCATCAGGCTCGGCAGGTCGGCGGTGATGCGGAAGCGCAGGTCCTCGGTGGCCGCGGCGCCCAGGTGCGCGTCGGGCGCGGGGCCCGTGGTGGCCAGCTGCAGGCCGGCGTCGCGCAGCGCGTACCCGCAGATCGCGCCGAAGGCCAGCGCCCCGGCCGCGACGACCCCCCACGTCAGCCAGGGACGGCGCCTGCGGGGCGGACGGCGGCCGGGAGCGCCCGCATTCCGGGCGCGAAGTGCCTCACGCTCGCGCGCCCGCTCCTCGCGCTCGCGCAATCGTCGGCCGCGGAGCTCGGCACGCTCCGGGCGGGTGGGGGTGGGCATCGGAGCGAGGCTAGCGGAGCCCGGCCGAGGCGGACAGCGCTCGGGCCTGGCGCGGGACCATCAGAGGGCGGCCGACACCACCCGGTCGCGCCCTTCGTCCTTGGCGCGGTAGAGGGCGCGGTCGGCCAGCCGCAGCAGCTCGTCCGCGTCCGTCGCCATGCTCAGATCGCAGATCCCCACCGAGCAGGTGACCCCCTCGATGCCCTCGACCGAGATCTCGGCGATCGCCCGGCGCGCGCGCTCGGCGGCCACCAGCCCGCCCTGGGTGTTGACCTCGGGGAGGATCCAGGCGAACTCCTCGCCGCCGATGCGCGCCACCAGCTCGCCGGCGCGGCGGGTGGCGGAGAGACGCCGCCCGATCTCGGCCAGCACCGCGTCGCCCCCCAGGTGGCCATAGGTGTCGTTGATGCTCTTGAAGTCGTCGATGTCGATGATCGCCAGGGTCAGGCGGTGCCCGTGCCGCTGCGCCCGCAGGACCTCGCCGTCGAGGCGCTCGCGGAAGGCGCGGCGGTTGGCCAGCCCGGTGAGGGGATCCGTGTCGGCCAGATGGGCCAGCTCGGCGCGCGTCTCGGCGTTGGCGACGGCGATCGCGGTGAGCTCGGCGAAGGCCTGCAGGCGCCGCTCCTCCCCCGCCCCGAAGGCCGACGGGGTGTCGGACCCGGCCGTCAGCGCCCCCCACAGCCGGCCGCGGGTCCACAGGGGAGCGGCGATGCCGCTCCGCAGGCCGGCCGCCAGCACCTCCTCGGTGGACGGATCCGAGGGGACGTCGCGGTAGTCGTCCACGCGGCCCGGCACTCCCGTGCGGGCGGTCTCGCCCGTCGCCGTGGCCCCGGTCAGCGCCACCACCGGCGAGATGACCGCTCCCGGCCCGGCCGGGGGGTGGGCCGCGACGCAGGTGGCCTCCTCGTCCGACTCGAAGCGGTAGACGGCGCTGCCCGTGGCCCCGAGCAGCAGGGCGGTCTCCTGGGCCGCCACCCGCGCGATCTCCTCGAGATCGCCCTCGCGCGCGACCACGGTGGCCACCCGGCGCAGGGCCGCCTGCTCGGCCTCGCGGTCGATGCGGTCGGTGACGTCCGTGCACGAGACGATCACGTGCTCCACCCGGCGCTCGGGCCCCGGCTCGGGCAGCAGCCGGGCGCTGAACCAGCGAGGCCCCTCGGGGGCCACCAGCTGGAAGTCGAGGGAGCGGTGCTCGCCGGATGCGAACACCGCGTGCACGGCCTCCTCCCACCGGCCGGCCATCTCCTCGCCCAGGCCGAGCGCGCCGACCTGGCGTCCCAGGAAGGCCGCCGCCGGCCGCCCCGTGACCCGCTCGACCTCCCGGTTGACGTAGGTCACCCGCAGGTCGGCGTCGATGCGGGCGATCAGGTCGGCGGAATCCTCGACCAGCGCGCGGAAGGCCGCGTTGCCGCCGCTCAGCCGCAGCTCGGCGTGCTTGCGCGCGGTGATGTCGCTGGCCAGGATCCTGACCCTCGCCGGCCCGCCCTCCTCCCCCGGGTCGCCGTCCGGCCCGGGCTCGGGCACCAGACGCAGGTGGAGCCAGCGGACCCCGTTGACCGTGGGCACCTCCAGCTCGAGATGGCGCTCGGCGCCGCCGTTGACCGCGGCGCGCAGCTCACGCTCGAGCGGCTCGACCACCTCCGGGGGCAGCCCGGCCTCGCGCGAGGTGCGGCCCAGGAGCGCCTCCACCGGCAGTCCGAGGAGGGCCAGCGCCGCATCGCTCGCGCCTCGGTGCCGGAGCTCGCCATCGAGCTCCATCACGATCGGGCCGGCGGTCATGGCGTTCACCCTCCCGAGTCTGACGGGGGAGCGGCTTCTGCGCTACTCGAAGCCCTGCTGATCGGGCGGCGGCCGGAGGGACGCTGCGCTGGAGCCCCATCGCCCGCTGCTCTGGCTGTACCCGGAAACGCTGCCCGACCATCCGCCAGAAGTAGGTGAGCACCAGGTCCCCCACCGCCACCGGAGCGCGGACCACGACCGAGTAGAGCCCCCAGGGCCCCGGGTTGAGCTCCCTCGGGCGCACGGTGCGGCCGATCTCGCGCCCGATCTGCAGGACCACGTAGGTCCCGCTGTCCTTGCCCTCCACGACGACCGCGGGCTCGGTGATGGCGGCCTTCGTCGCGGCGACCTCCCCCCGCTTCCAGTCGCGGTACGTACGGGTAACTGAGCAGGACGCCCGATCCCGAAGAGCAGCGCCTTCTGCCACCACTGGAAGAGCGACACGTTCCCGCCGGTGAAGATCCACAGCAGGACGATGAACGCCCAGATGCCGACGAACCAGGCACCGATCCGCCAGGGCAGGTCCTTCAGGTCCTGACCGAGCGGGACCTTTCGGGACCGGTTCAATCGCCCGTCGTAACCGTCACGGTCTGAGCGTTGTCGATCGAGATGCCGCCATCCGCCGAGTGCACGCAGCCGACGCTCTCAAGGCAGATGGCGCCGCCCAGGACGCCGCTCGAGACCAGCAGCACGAGGATGACCAGAACGCCGATGACGACGGCAAGGGTCTTCATGAGCGTCCTCTTCGCTGCGGGAGCCGGCGTTCCTCTGCTTCCGCCGGCATGGACTACTGCTGGAGTCCACACGGGTACGGGGCGATACGCAAGCCGTGAGCGGGCCGTGACCGGGGCGTGACGGGCGCGGGCGAGGGTCGCGGCGGATCCACCGGCCCGGTGGACCGTCGAAGGAGGCGAGAGATGCAGACCCAGCCGCCGTCGGTCGGCAGACGGCCCGATGCCGCGGTGCGGCCAGGCACGTGTGCCCTGCCTGCGAGCGGCCGCTGCCGGAAGTGGAGGACGGCCGGCCCGGCGCCCCGCGCCTGGAGGTGCACTGCCTCGGGCCCACCCGCCTGGTGGCAGGCGGCGCCGACATCGATCCGCCGCGCCGCTCGCGGCTGGTGCTCCAGTACCTGCTCGCCCACCGCTCGCGGCCCGTCCCTCGCGACGTGCTGCTGGACGTCTTCTGGCCGGGCTCGTCGCCGGCGGCGGCGCGCAACAGCCTCAACGTGGCGATCACCCTGCTGCGCCGGGCCTTCCGGCCGACCCACGGCGACGGCCCGGTCGTGGTCTACCGCGACGAGGCCTACCGGCTCGATCCGTCGCTGGAGATCTGGGTCGACCGCGAGGAGATGGAGCGCCTGGCGCTCGAGGGCGCCGAGCGGCGGCGCGCGGGGGACCTGCGCGGCGCCGTGACCTTCTACCGCGCCGCCCGGGCGCTGTACGGGGGCCCGCTCTTCGAGGACGAGCCCTACGAGGACTGGATCGTCCCCCTGCGCCGCTCGCTGGAGGCGACCCACCTCGATGCGCTCGCGGACCTCGGCTCCTGCCTGGCGTCGCTGGGCGATCGCGAGGGCAGCTCCGACGCCTACCGCGCGGTCCTCGCCGTGGAGCCGGACCGCGAGGACGTGCACCAGATCCTGATGGAGCGCTACGCGGCCGACGGGCGCCGCTCGCGGGCCCTGCGCCAGTACGACGCCTGCCGCGACTCGCTGCGACGGCTGCTGGACGCGGAGCCGGGCCCCGACCTGTCGGCGGCGCGGGAGCGGATCCTGGCAATCGGTAAGTCCCCGGTAATCGCCGCCTAAGCGGGCGGTCCTAGCCTCTCTTCAACGCTTGCGCATCCCTCCGAACAGGCAAGCGACTTCCCCGGTCACGAAAGGAACGGAAATGTCCCAGATGCAGCTTCCGTCGGGCGTGAACATGAACGCGACCGACTTCAGCGCGCTCGTCACCGACGAGAACGGTGCCCCCACCACGGTCATCCGCAAGGAGCAGCCCTTCTCGATCGACTGCGAGTGGTACCTCCAGGGCCCCGACGCCCCCAACACCGGCGCCCGTTGGCAGGTCCGGGTCGCCCTCGAGTCCATCGGCCCCGGCCAGGACTTCGTCGTGACGAGCCCGAACAGCCCGATCCCCTACACCAACGGGATCCTCAGTGGCCCCGCCGGCAACAAGCGCGTCAGCTTCTCCGAGAGCGTCCCGCTTCCCAACGGCCTCACCCTGGTGCCGGCCGGCGAGACCGAGCGGTCGTACCACGTGACCGCGCTCCTCACCTCGCGCGACCAGTTCAACGCCGCCCCGACGTCCTACGCGGCGATGTACGACCTCGGCGTCATCACGATCTTCGACTCCGACCTGTAGCTCACGGCGGGCCTCCGGCCCATCATGGACCCGCTCCGGCGCGCGGCCGGAGCGGGTCTTCGCCGTTTCTAGGAGCCCGAGCCGTCCACCCGGCCGCCGAAGGAGAGCCACGGACCGTTGTGGGCGCCGGCCTCGAGCTGGTCGGGCGTCCACTCGCCCACCGCCTCGGGCAGGAAGGCGGCGAACTCCTGCGCCCCCTCCTCGTCGCCCGCCCGCTGGAGCAGCGCGACCATGCGCCGCGTCTGGAGCTCCTCGGCGTCGCTGAGGTGCTTTCCGGCCCACAGAACGGTGCTCGATCCCATCGGCTCCTCCTCGGTCTGCGCGCGGAGACGGGGGGATCCTACCCCGGGCGCCCGGATGCCTCCCCCCACCGGACGAGGGGGCCGCTCGCCGCTAGCCTTGACCCGAGTGTCCACCGCGCCCTCCGGAACCGGATCCCCGTCGCTCACCTCGATGGCGCGCGGCGCGGGCTGCGGCTGCAAGCTGGCCCCGGGCCTGCTGGCGGAGGCGCTCGCGCGGATGCCCGGCCTGCCGGAGGATCCCGACGTCCTGGTGGGCCATGCCGGTTTCGACGACGCCGCCGTCTACCGGCTGCGCGACGACCTGGCCCTGGTGGCGTCGGTGGACTTCTTCACGCCGATGGTGGACGAGCCGGAGGTCTTCGGGGCCATCGCCGCCACCAACGCGCTGAGCGACCTCTACGCCATGGGCGCCACGCCCCTCATGGCCCTGGCCGTGACCTGCTTCCCGCGGGACGCCGACCCGGCGGTGCTGGGGGCGGTCATGCGCGGCGGCGCCGAGACGGCCGCCTCCCACGGATGCCCGGTGCTGGGCGGCCACACGGTCAACGACCCCGAGCCCAAGTACGGGCTCGCGGTGCTCGGCACGGCCCACCCGGACCGCCTGTTGACGAACGCCGCCGGGGAGCCGGGGGACGTCCTGGTGCTCACCAAGCCGCTCGGGGTGGGGATCGCGATCGCGGCCGCCGGCATGGGGGACGAGTCGGCCCTGCCGGCGGCGGTCGCGTCGATGCTCGTCTCCAACCGGGCCGCCTCGGAGGCGGCCCTCGCCCACGGCGTGCGCTGCGCCACCGACGTGACCGGCTTCGGCCTGCTCGGCCATCTCCGCGAGATGGCGGCCGCCAGCGGCCTCGAGGCGGTGGTCGATGCCGGGCGGGTGCCCGCGCTGCCGGGAGCGCTCGAGCTGGCGGCGCGCGGGCACGCGCCGGGAGGGGCCGGGCGCAACCGCGACTACTTGGAGGCGTGGGTCGAACGTGGACGACGCCGTCCCCGGCCCGGTGCGCACGCTGCTGGTGGACCCCCAGACGAGCGGCGGCCTGCTGCTGGCGGTGGCGCCCGGGCGGCGCGACGCCCTGCTCGGCGCCCTGGAGGCCGCCGGCGCGGGCGCATACGTGGTGGGGTTCCTGCGCGACGGGCCGCCCGGGCGGATCCGGGTGGTCCCCGGGGTCCCGCGGCCGGGCGGATAGCCGGCCCGATGTGGGTCCAGCGACGGATCACCCTGCGGCCGCGGCCCCGCGGCGTCCATCTCGTGACCCGGGAGGTCTCGGAGGCGCTCCCTGAGCTGGGCGACCTGGAGGTCGGCATCGCGCACCTCTTCATCCAGCACACCTCGGCGTCGCTCGCGCTCAACGAGAACGCGAGCCCGGATGTGCGGACCGACCTCGAGGCATGGCTCGACCACGCCGTGCCGGACGGAACGCCGTACTTCCGGCACACCCTGGAGGGCCCGGACGACATGCCCTCCCACGTGAAGGCCGTGATCGTGGGCGAGTCGCTCACGCTGCCGATCGCGCGGGGGCGCCTGGAGCTCGGCATCTGGCAGGGCGTGTACCTGTGCGAGCATCGCGATTCCGGCGGCTCGCGGTCGATCGTGGCCACCCTCATGGGGGAGGCTCGCACGGATGCCGCCGGTTCCCCCCAACGGGGCTAGACTCGGCCGGCACACCCGGACCGAGGAGGAGGCTCCCCGTCGCCATGCAGCGCGAGATGGGCGAGGTCGCCGGAGATCCCTTCGTCTCGCTCAGCGACGCCGTGCCCGCCCTGGTCTGGATCGCCGACCAGACGGGCCGCTGGCTGCACGCCAACGAGCGCTGGCGCGACCTGACCGGCCTCGATCCCAGCCGGTTGCTCGGCGACGGCTGGCGGGGCGAGGTGCACCCGGACGATCTCCCGGACCTGCTCGCGGCGCAGGAGGCGGCGCTCGCCGCCTGCGAGGCCTTCGAGGTCGTGCACCGGGTGCTCGCGGCCGATGGCGTCTACCGGTGGATGCTCTCGCGCGGCGCCCCGCGGCGGACGGACGAGGGCGCTCCCAACGGCTACGTGGGGGCCTGCGTCGACATCGACGAGCGCCGGCAGGTGGGCGACCGGCTGCGGGACTCCGAGGCGCTGCTCGACACGATCGTCCAGTGCGCCCCGGTGGGCTTCGCGCTTCTCGACCTCGAGATGCGCTACCTGCGCGTCAACGAGGCGCTCGCCGAGATCAACGGCATCGAGCAGGAGGACCACATCGGCCGGCGTCCGACCGAGATCCTGCCCGGCGTCCCCGGCGAGCAGATCGTCACGTGCTTCCGGCGGGTGCTCGAGACCGGTGAGCAGGTCGCCGACGTCGAGATCAGCGGTGAGACGCCCGCCCTGCCCGGCGTGGAGCGCCACTGGCTGGTGAACTGGTACCCGGTGCGCCACGACGAGGAGATCGTGGGCGTGGGCTCCTTCGTCACGGACATCACGGACCGGATGCGCGCGGAGCGCGGCATCAGCCTGCTGGCGGGAGTCGGCGAGGCGCTGGACGCGACGCTCGGGGTGGATGAGCGCCTCGCGCGCCTCGCCGATCTCGTGGTACCCAGCCTCGCGGATTTCTGCACCATCGAGACCGACGACGGATCGGGACGGGCCCCGACGGTCGTCACGTCGTCCCTGACGCCGGACGAGGCCGAGCGGGTGGCCACGCTCCGCGCCGAGGCCGACTCTTCCCACATCATCGTCGCCCCGATGCGCACCCGCGGTCGCGACCTGGGGTCGCTGACGCTGGCCATGGGGTCGTCGGGCCGCCGTTTCGACGACCGCACCCGGTCGCTGGTGCGCCAGCTCGCCCGCCGCGCGAGCCTCGCCGTTGACAACGCGCGCCTGTTCGAGGAGCAGCGCCGCATCGCGGCCACGCTGCAGCGGAGCCTGCTGCCCCGGGAGCTTCCCGAGATCGAGGGTCTCGACACGGCGGCCCGCTTCTCCCCGGGAGGTGACGGCCACGAGGTGGGCGGCGACTTCTACGACCTCTTCGAGGCGCGCGGCAGCTGGGCGGTGGTGATCGGCGACGTCTGCGGCAAGGGAGCGTCCGCGGCGAGCCTGACCTCGCTGTGCCGTCACGCCGTGCGCACCCTCGGCCGCCACGACCCGCTGCCCAGCCAGGTCCTGGCGGACCTGAACGAGACCATCATGCGCGAGCCGGACGTGGACCTGCGGTTCTCCACCGCCGCCTACGCGCGCCTCGCCTGGGCGGGCGACTCCCTCGTCGTCACCGCATCGAGCGCGGGTCACCCGCTGCCGCTGGTGGTGCGTGCCTCGGGCCGGGTGGAGGAGCTGGGGGAGCCGGGGACGCTCCTGGGCCTGCTCCCGACCGTGCGGGTGGTCGACCACTCCACCGAGCTCGCCCCGGGCGACGCGCTGGTGCTCTTCACGGACGGGGTCACCGAGGCGCGGAACGACGGGGAGATCTTCGGCGACGAGCGCCTGCGCGCCCTGCTCTCCGGGCTCGCCGGCCGGCCGGCCGCCGAGCTCGCCGCGGCCATCGAGGGGGCGGCGGTCGCGTTCCAGGGCGGCCCGCTCGCCGATGACCTGGCGGCCCTGGTGGTCCGGGTGGACCGATGAGCGGGCCGGTGCGCACCCGCCGCCGCGATCCGGCCTGGGCCTGGTACGCCCTCGCCATCGGCATCATCGCCGTGCTCGCTGCCCTCGACGCCCTGGGCCTCCTGGACGGGCTCGGCCCCTAGGAGCCTCCGCTGGCACGGCAGGCGATCACGATCGAGGCGGCCGGGCGCCAGGTGCGCCTGTCGAGCCCCGACAAGGTCTTCTTCCCGCAGGCGGGGGTCACCAAGGAGGACCTCTGCCGCTACTACCTGCGGGTGGCGGACGCGGCCCTCATCCACCTGCGGGAGCGGCCCACCGTGATGAAGCGCTGGGTGGACGGGGTGGACGGCGAGCCCTTCTTCCAGAAACGGGTGCCGAAGGGCGCCCCGGACTGGCTGGAGACGGCCACGGTGAGATTCCCCAGCGGGCGCAGCGCCCGCGAGCTGGTCCCCGCCGACGCGGCCCACCTGGTGTGGGCGGTCAACCTCGGCGTGATCGACTTCAACCCCTGGCCGGTGCGGCGGGCCGACCTCGACCGCCCGGACGAGCTGCGGGTGGATCTCGACCCCGGGCCCGGCGTGCCGTTCGCGGACGTCCGGGCGGTGGCGCTCGTGGTGGGGGGCGTGCTCGAGGAGCACGGGCTGCGCGGCTGGCCGAAGACCTCCGGCTCGCGCGGGATCCACATCAACGTGCGCATCGAGCCGCGCTGGGGCTTCGACCGGGTCCGTCGCGCGGCGCTGGCCCTGGCCCGTGAGGCGGAGCGCCGCGAGCCGGCCCGCGCCACCAGCAGGTGGTGGAAGGAGGAGCGCCACGGGGTCTTCATCGACTACAACCAGAACGCGCGCGACCGCACGGTGGCCTCGGCCTACTCGGTGCGCGCCGTGCCGGACGCCCGCGTCTCGTGCCCGCTGACCTGGGACGAGGTGGCCGACGTGGAGCCGGCCGACCTGCGCATCGACACGGTGCCCGCGCGCCTGGACTCGGTGGGGGACCCGGCGGCCGGCATCGACGAGGCCGCCGGGTCCCTCGACGGCCTGCTCGCGCTGGCCGACCGCGACGAGGAGGAGGGCCTCGGCGACGCCCCCTGGCCGCCTCACTTCCGTAAGCAGCCCGGGGAGTCGCCGCGGGTCGCGCCCAGCCGGGCCCGCCGCCCGCCGCCGGAACCGGCGGGCTGAGCCCGCGAGGGTCCCGCCGGTCAGGCGTCGAGCTGATCGAACGTGCAGCTGGCCGGGTCGCGGTCGGTGCGGAACCGCAGCAGGCGGGCGCCGTGGCGGATGCGCCCGCCGCTCGCGTGGTCGTAGCTCACCTCGGCCACCAGCTCGGGCCTCAGCTCCACCCACTCCAGGTCGCGGTCGGCGTCCCACCGGCTGGGGTCGCCGCTTCCGCGCCCGCCGGTCTCGTGAGGGGCGAGCTCCGCGCGCAGCGACCGCTTGCGCGCGGCGGTGAAGCCCGCGCAGTGGCCCACCGGCCGCAGGGTCTCGCCCTCGTAGAGGCCGAGGATCAACGAGCCCACCGTGTCCTCGATCTTCCCCGGCCGCCATCCCATGACCACGCAGTCGAGGGTGCGCACCCGCTTGATCTTGGTCATGCCCTGGCGCTCGCCGGGCCGGTAGGGGGCGTCGAGGCGCTTGGCGATGACCCCCTCCGTGGTCGCGAGCCACTCGCGCGCCCGGCCGGGGTCGGTGCTGGTCTCCACCGGATCGAGGCCGCCCGCGTCCTGCTCGAGCCGGGCGCGGCGCTCGGCGAACGGCGCCTCGAGCAGTGACGCGTCGTCGCGGGCGAGCAGGTCGAAGGGGGCGAAGCGGGCGGGGATCTCCCGGGCGAGGAGCTCGATGCGCGAGGCGGCGGGGTGGATGCGCTGCTGCAGCAGCCCGAACTCCTCGTGGCCGTCCTCGCCGGCGATCACGATCTCGCCGTCGAGCACGTAGCGGCCGCGGCCGAACGCGAGCTCGGGGAAGTAGCGCTCCAGCGGCTTGCCGGCCCGGGACTGGATCGCCACCTCGTCCCCGTCCACGAAGACGATCGCCCGGAACCCGTCGAGCTTGCGCTCGTAGGACCAGCCCTCA
Source organism: Miltoncostaeaceae bacterium (assembly GCA_963721335.1). Classification (GTDB taxonomy): domain Bacteria; phylum Actinomycetota; class Thermoleophilia; order Miltoncostaeales; family Miltoncostaeaceae; genus CAVXDY01. Next base: position 1,076,896 of record CAVRIV010000008.1, on the reverse strand, counting down.
CCCGTCGGCAGCTCGCGCGCCGAGCGCGCGAGCTGCGGAAGGAGAGGTGGTCGGAGCGGGAGGGTCACCCGCCCGGGACGCTACCTCTCGACGGGCACTCCCACGAGGCTGCCGTACTCGGTCCAGGAGCCGTCGTAGTTGCGCACCCGGTCGTAGCCGAGGATCTCGTGCAGCACGAACCAGGTGTGGCTCGAGCGCTCGCCGATGCGGCAGTAGGCGATCACGTCGGTGTCGGGGGTGACGCCCACGTTGCCGTACAGCTCGGTGAGCTCCTGGTCGCTCTTGAACGAGCCGTCGTCCCGCGCGGCGGTGGCCCAGGGCACGTTGGCCGCGCCGGGGATGTGGCCCGGCACCTGCGCCTGCTCCTGGGGAAGGTGCGGCGGGGCGAGGACCTCGCCCGAGAACTCCGCGGGGCTGCGGACGTCCACCATCGACTTGCCCTTGCCGCCGATGTGCTTCAGCACGTCGTCGCGGAAGGCGCGCAGCTTCTCCTGGACCTTGCCCAGCTTCCCGGGGTCGGCCTTGGCGACCGTCGGCTCCTCGGTGACGAGCTCGCGGTCCTCGAGCTCCCACTTCTTGCGCCCGCCGTCCACCAGCTTGACCCGGTCGAAGCCCAGGTAGCGCAGCAGCCAGTAGGCGTAGGTGGCGAACCAGTTGTTGTTGCCGCCGTAGAGCACCACCGTCGTGTCGGGGCCCACGCCGCTGCGGGCGAGCAGCTCGGAGAGGGCCTCCTGATCGAGGAACTCGCGCCGCAGCGGCTCGTGCAGGTCGTCCTTCCAGTGCCATGCGATGGCGTTGCGGATGTGCCCCCCCGCATAAGCGGCGGTGTCCTCGTCGACCTCCACCAGACGGTAGGCCGGGTCGTCGGCATGCTCCGCGACCCAGTCGGTGGAGACCAGCACCTCGTCCCGTCGGCTCATTCCCGACTCCTTCGTACGCTCGCGAGCCACCCGGCGTGGCGTCATTGTCGGTAAAGCTACTGGGAATCTCGGGTATCTGCCTCCGCGATGCGGAGAATCGGGGAGGTTCGTACCGGTGCGTGGGGCCGGGGGCCGGTGTTACGATCGCGGCGGTGCGCTCCCGCCTGCGCTTCATCCTCGCCATCGGCTTGGCCCTCGTCCTGGGCGGCTGGCTCGCGTACACGAGCCTCGGCGGCTCCCTGGAGACGTACGCCGGCCCGTCCGAGCTCGCCGCGGGCAAGACCTACCGGCTGAACGGCACGGTGGCCCCCGGAGCGCCGAAGGACGCGGTGGGCCTCGCCAACAGCGACGAGGGGCTCACCTTCACGGTGCTCGACAAGGAGACCCCCGACCGCCGCGTCACGGTGCACTACCGCGGCACCGTGCCCGATCAGTTCAAGGAGGGGCGCGAGGTGGTCGTCACCGGCTCGCTGCAGAACGGCTCCTTCGTCGCCCGCAACGACTCGCTGATCACGCTCTGCCCGTCGAAGTTCACGGATCGCGCTGACGACACCTCGCCCGCGTAGGCGGGCGGCGACGCCTCGATGAGCCTCGTCGGACGCGCAGCGCTGCTCCTGGCGCTGGTGGTCGCGGCGTACGCCCTCGTGATGGCGATCGGATCGCGACGGCCGGGGCGCCGCGGCTGGGAGGTCAGCGCGGAGCGCGGGGTCTACGCGCTCTTCGGGCTCACCACCCTGGCCATCGGGACGATGTGGGTCGCGCTGCTCACGGACTCGTTCGAGCTGCGCAACGTGGCCGAGTACACCTCGACCACGCTCGGCGCCCAGTACAAGGTGACCGCGCTCTGGGGGAGCCAGGCGGGCTCGCTGCTGCTGTGGGCGTGGATCTTCAGCGGCTTCTCGGCGCTCGTCGTCTTCCTCAACCGGAACCGCAACCGCGAGCTGATGCCGGTCGTGATCGCGGTGCTGATGATCATCGGGATCTTCTTCCTCAGCCTGCTCTCCTTCGTGACGAGCCCCTTCGAGACGCTGGCGGTCGCCCCCGCCGAGGGCCGCGGCCTCAACCCCCTGCTGCAGAACTTCTACATGCAGATCCACCCGCCGCTGCTGTACCTCGGCTACGTCGGCCTCTCGATCCCGTTCGCCTTCGCCATGGCGGCGCTGGTGACGCGCAAGGTCGACACCGCCTGGATCACCAGCGTGCGCCGCTGGACCATCGTCTCCTGGCTCTTCCTCGGCATCGGCATCCTGCTGGGCGCCAAGTGGGCCTACGAGACCCTGGGGTGGGGGGGCTACTGGGCCTGGGACCCGGTCGAGAACGCCGCCTTCATGCCCTGGCTGGTGGCCACCGCCTTCCTGCACTCGGTGATGGTGCAGGAGCGCCGCGGGATGCTGAAGGTCTGGAACATGGTGCTGGTGATCCTGGCCTTCACCCTCTGCCTGTTCGGCACCTTCCTGACGCGCTCGGGGATCATCTCCTCGGTCCACGCCTTCGGCGAGTTGACGCTCGGGCCCTTCTTCCTGGGCTTCATCGCGCTCGTGGCCGTCAGCGCGGTGGCCCTGCTCGTCACGCGCCTGCCGCTGCTGCGCTCCCAGCACTCCCTGGAGAGCTACATCTCGCGCGAGGCGATCTTCCTCTTCAACAACCTGCTGCTGGTGGGCCTGGCCTTCGCCGTCTTCTGGGGGACCGTCTTCCCGATCCTCTCGGAGGCCGTGCGCGGCGAGAGGATCACGGTGGGCCAGGGCTACTACGACCAGGTCGCGCTGCCGATCGGGATCGCGCTGCTCGTGCTGACCGGGGTCGGGCCGCTGATCGCCTGGCGCAAGGCCTCGCCGGCGCAGCTGCGGCAGCGCTTCCGGATGCCGCTCCTGGTGGCGCTGCTCGCCGCCACGCCGCTCCTGCTGCCTGACGGACGTCGGGCAGAGCCTGCCCGCGCTCGCGGTGGTCGTGGCCGGCGTCTTCGTGACGGCCTGCATCGGCGGAGAGCTGTGGCGCGGCCTGCGGGTGCGGCACGCGCTCGGCGGCGTCTCGTGGCCCGGGGCCTTCGTCAGCATGGTCTCCCGGAACCGGCGCCGCTACGGGGGATACGCGGTGCACCTGGGCATCGTGGTGCTGTTCGTCGGGTTCGCCGGCTCCAAGGGCTTCGCCACCGAGCGCAACGTCGAGCTGGTCCGGGGCGACCGCGCGCAGGTCGCCGGGTACATCTTCGTCCACGAGGGCGCGACGCGGTCGGCGGACGCCCACAAGATGAGCGTGAAGGTGCGCCTCGGGGTCTTCGACGGCGGCGACCGCGTGGCCACGCTCAACCCCGGCGCCAACCTGTTCCGCAGCGACGGGACGCGCGCCTCGGACGTCGCCATCGACTCGGGCCCCACGCGCGATCTCTACGTCGTCCTGAACGCGCTCACCGAGGACGGCGCCGCGAACCTCACGGTGTTCGTGAACCCGCTGGTCCTCTGGCTCTGGGTCGCCGGCGTCCTGGTGGCGCTGGGCGGCCTGCTCGCGGCCTGGCCCGGGCCGCCATCGTCACGGCGTGAGCGCGCCCGGAGCCCCGCGGCCTCCCGCGAGGCGCGAGCGTGAGCGCCGGGACGAGCAGGGTGTGCTGGCCGGTCTCCTGATCGCAGCGGTGGCCCTGGTGGTGGTTGCGGCGCTGGCCTGGCCGCTCCTGGCCCGCGCCCCCGACGCGCCGCCCGCCGATCCCGAGGCCGAGCGCCGCCAGGCGATCCAGGAGGACCTGGACCGCTCCCTCGAGGCGATCCGCGAGATCGAGATGGACCACCGCGCCGGCAACCTCTCCGCCGAGGACTTCGCCGCCCTCGACCGCGCCGAGCGGGCCCGTGCGGTGGAGCTGATGCGGCGGCGCGACCAGCTGGACGGCGAATGACCCGCCGGGTGCTCCTGGCCGCGGCGCTGGCCGCCCTGGTGGCGCTGTCGGCCGGCTGCCAGGCCGCCTTCGACATCGACGTCGACGTGGACCGCGACGGGCGCGGGACCCTGGGTCTGCGCCTGGCCCTGGATCAGGAGGCCCAGGCGGCCCTCGGCATCTCGCCCGACGACGACCCCTCCTCGGTGGCGACCGAGCGCTTCGCGCCCATGCTCACCGACGGCGGATGGTCCGGAGGCGACTCCCAGATCGCGGCGGCGCGCGATGAGGGCAGCGGGGAGCTGGTGTTCGAGACGAGCCACCCGGTCGACTCCATCGACCAGCTCCAGGACCTGCTGTCGCTCCCCCGCCCCATCTCGCAGATCGCCCCCGACGAGTCGACCCTCGCGGCGCTCCCCGACCTCCCGGCGCAAACGCCGCTCCTGAACGCGGTGGACGTGCGCCTGGGAGACGAGAGCGGCGACAACCCCGGCTTCAACTTCTTCGCCCGCGGCGGCGTCGGCGACATCGGGGACGAGACCTGCAAGGGGGACGCGACGGTGGGCTTCGGGAGCTCGCTTCGGAACGCCCTCGAGATCACCTATCGCTTCCGCCTACCCGGAGGACCCGGCGACACGAACGCCGACGAGACGCCCGCGGGCGAGAACGTCTGGCGGGCACAATATGGCGATTGCCCTCCACTCCAGGCCTCGTCAGGGGGCGGAAGTTCCAGTACCTTGGTGAACGGCCTGATCCTTGCCGTGCTCGCGGGGATCATCGTGATCGTGTTCGCGCTACGCGGGTTGCGCCGGCGCCGAGGGCGTCGAGAACCGACGTAAAGGCTCCAAATAGGGGCGGAAAAGTGCCCAATCGGCGCAAGGACAGTCGTCCACCGCGCCGAAGGCGGGGTTGATCGTCGAACGAGAGGCACTTAGAGTGCCGCGCGTTCGACCATGACTCCGCGCGGTTCCGGGGCGTGCCCGCCCCGGGGAGACCTAGGCCGGCGCCGACGCGCCGGCGGAGAGGAGCCAAAGGATCTCAGTCCGACCTCGTGCTCGCCACGGCAATGGCCGACCCCCCCGCAGGATGTCGGGAGTCCTGGTCATCATCACCGCCCTCGCCCTCGGCGTGGCCTCTCCGGCCGTGGCCGACGAGGTCGAATTGCCGCCGGCGCCCGGCGCGGCCACCGCGCCCGGCGCCGCTCCTGCTCCGGCCGCTCCGGCGGCCGCACCCGCCACGCCCGCACCCCCCGCCCGCACCGTGGTGGTGCGCCTGCGCATCGGATCCGAGGGGCCCGCGGTGCGCGACCTCCAGCGCGAGCTGCGCCGCCGTGGGATCCCGGTCACGGTGGACGGCGAGTTCGGCCCGGCGACCAAGAAGGCCGTCGTGCGCATGCAGAAGCGCCTCAAGATGAGGCCCACGGGCATCGCCGACACCCGGCTGCTGAAGCGCTTGGGCCTGCAGACGCGGGCGGCCGCCGCCGCCCCGGGGGCGGCGCCCGCCACCCTCACGACCTCGGAGTACTTGAAGGTGTTCCCGGTGGTGGGGAAGTACCAGTACACCGATGACTTCGGCGACGCACGGCACCAGGGCCCCCACGAGGGGATCGACATCATGGCCGCTCGCAACACCCCGCTCGTGGCGGTGGCGGACGCGGTGGTCATCCGTCTGTCCCGCGTCGAGGACGGCCTCGGCGGGATCACCGTTTGGCTGAAGCGCGCCGACGGCGTGGAGTTCTTCTACGCCCACATGGAGTCGATCGCGGCCGGCCTGGAGGAGGGCTCGAAGGTGGCGGCGGGCCAGGTGATCGGCGCCGTGGGCAACAGCGGGGACGCGCGCTACGGCGCCACCCATTGCCACTTCGAGATCCGTCCCGGCGGCACCCCGATCAACCCGTATCCCCACCTGGTGGCGGTGGACCCCGAGCGAACGGCGGCCGCCGCCCGGACGCGCCCGGCGGGGTGATCCCCGCCGCGTCCGGCCGTGGACGCCGGGCGATCGTGGCGGCCGCCCTGCTCGGGCTTGCCGCCGCCGTCGTGCTCGGGGCGATCGGCGCCGCGTCGTCGGCGCCCTCGGACGAGAAGGCCGACGTCAACCGGCGCCTCGAGCGCGCCCAGGACCGGCTGCGCCAGGCCCGGGACCGCGAGAGCGTGCTCACCGGCGAGGTGCAGGGCTACACCGATCGCATCCGAACCCTCGAGGCGCGCCTGGCGCCGCTGCGCGCCCGCTCTCAGCGTCTCGAGGCGGAGCTCGCGTCCCTGCGCGCCCGCCTCGAGGAGCTCAACGCCCGGCTGGCCATCGAGCGCCGCCGGCTCGCCGAGGCCGAGGCCGACCTCGCGCGGCGGCAACTGGTGCTCGGTCGCCGGCTGCGGGAGATCTACGTGCGTGACGAGCCCGACCCGATCCTGGTGCTGCTGGAGTCCGGCAGCATCTCCGCCGCCATCGAGACCACGGACCTCCTCCAGAGGATCACCGACCGCGACGGCGAGCTGGCGGAGGCCGTGGAGCACCGCGTGGACGAGGTGCGCCGCTCGCGGGACCAGATCGAGTCGATGCGGTCCGAGGTGTCGTCGTCCGAGCAGCAGGCCGAGGCGGCCGCGGCCGAGGCCCAGGCCGCCCGGGACGGGCTCGAGACCCAGCAGGCGGGCGTGCAAAGGCTGCTGTCCGGCCGCCAGGCGCTGCTGGCCAACGTGAAGGGCGACCGGGCGGACATCGAGGCCGAGACCGAGGACCTGGCCGAACGCTCGCAGGCGCTCGCCAACCGGATCCGCGCCGCCCAGGGCCTCCCCCCGGCTCCCAGCGGCAGCGTGGCGGTGGGCGCCCCCTCGGCCGCCGGCCTGGTATGGCCGGTCAGCGGCACGATCACCTCCGGCTTCGGGATGCGCTGGGGCAGGATGCACGAGGGCATCGACATCGCCGGAGGCAGCGGCACCCCCATCGCGGCGGCGGCCACGGGCACGGTCATCGTGGCGGGCTGGAGCGGCGGCTACGGGAACCTCGTGGTGGTGGACCACGGCGGCGGCATCGCCACGGCATACGGACACATGTCGAGCATCGCGGTCTCCATGGGCCAGACGGTGGGGCAGGGCTCGGTCGTGGGCGGCATGGGCACGACGGGCCATTCCACCGGCGTCCACCTCCACTTCGAGGTGCGCGTGAACGGGGCCGCCGTCGATCCGATGGGCTACCTCTAGCCGTCCCGGGACGCCGCGAAGCCGCCCACGGAGCGGGGAATTGCAGGAAACGGCCCGTTGACGCACGAACCCGGCCCACGGTAGCTTCGCGGCCGAGGCCCTGACCACGAGGAATCGGGTTTGCGGGCGAGACTGACTCGGATCGAATTGGCGATCATCGGCGCGCTGGTTGCGCTCGGGATCGCATGGGGCCTCACGCTGGTGGGCGGCGCGGAGGGCGGGGTGCAGCGCCCCAACCCGGTCGTGACCGTGAAGTCGGCCGGCCCGACCTACTCGAGCCCGATCGCGATGTCGCTCGACGGCAAGCTGGTCTGGTCGGTGAACCCCGGCGACGACAGCGTCTCGGTCATCCGCACCGACCAGAACAAGGTCGTCACGAAGATCAAGGTCGGGGACGAGCCCGAGAGCGTGGCCCTCGACCCCGCGGGCCGCTACGCCTACGTCGCCAACGCGGCCTCGGCCAACATGAGCGTGATCCGCATCGTCAACGGCAAGCCGAACCGGTTCTCCGCCAAGCGGGACACCCGCTTCGGCCCGAGCGGGAACATCACCACGGGCTCGGAGCCCTACAACATCGTGGCCTCGCCCGACGGCCGGCGGGTCTTCGTGGCCAACAGCGGCCAGGACACGATCACCGTCCTCGACGTCGCGGGCCGCAAGCTGGTGGGCCACGTCGATCTGCGCAAGAGCCTCTGCAACGCGCCGGACAAGGCCCGGACCTTCCAGCCCCGCGGCATGGCCGTGACGAAGAGCAGCAACCGGCTGTTCGTGACCCGCTTCCTGTCCTTCACCCGGGCGGGCGGGCGGCAGGCCGACGACAACGGCCGCGAGGGCGCGGTCTGCCGCCTCAACATCAAGACGTCGTCCAGCAAGATCGGTGACTACAAGCCGGCCCAGCTCATCCGCCTGGCGCCCCAGGTGACCGGCTTCACGATCGACGCGACCGGCGACAACGTCCCCGACCCGACGTCGGCGTTCCCGAACCAGCTCCAGAGCATCGTGATCAAGGGCAACAACGCGTACCTGCCCAACATCGCCGCCTCCCCGACGGGGCCGCTGCGGTTCAACGTGGACACGCACGCGTTCGTCAACGTGATCGGCGGCGTCAACGCCGGCGCGTCGAGCGACCAGAGCGCGGCCAAGTTCGTCAACCTGCACCTGGGCGCGCGCAACCAGGAGCCGGGCAAGAAGAAGCTCTTCTTCGCCAACGCCTGGGCGATCGGCTTCGCGGGCAACAGCGCCTACACGGTCGCGGCGGGCAGCGACCTGCTGGTCAAGACGCGCGTCAACGGGTCCGGCAAGCTCAACCTGACGGTCAACGCCGACACCACCCGCTACATCGACCTGAACGACCCGGCCAACCCCGCGACCGCCGGTGACAACGCGGGCAAGAACCCGCAGGGCATCGTCGTGAACAAGCAGGGCACGCGCGCCTACGTCGTCAACTTCGTCTCGCGCAACGTGAGCGTGGTGAACACCAAGACCGACCAGGTCGTGAAGGTGATCCGCACCACGCGGCTGCCGACCCCCGGGTCGCTCGAGGAGGTCGTGGCCGTCGGAGCCGAGATGTTCTTCTCCTCGCGCGGTCACTTCGACCGCCCGGCCGGCACCACGGTGTCGACCGACGAGCGACTCTCGAGCGAGGGCTGGCAGAGCTGCGCGAGCTGCCACTTCAAGGGGCTCACCGACGGCGTGGTGTGGCAGTTCCCCGACGGGCCGCGCAAGTCGGTGCCGCTGAACGCGACCTTCAACCCCAACAACGCGAACGACGCGCGCGCCGAGAACTACTCGGCGATCCGGGACGAGGTCGAGGACTTCGAGCTGAACGTGCGCAACGTGTCCGGTCCGGGCGCGCTGGCCGCCGCCCAGCCCTGCGCGGCCCCGCCGCCCGCGCCGGCCCCCGCCACGAGCCTCTTCGACCCGAACCACGGCCTGCTGATCGCCGACGACGGAAACATCAACCTGGCGCCGTGCACCATCAACAACTTCGCCCTGAAGAACAGCGACCGCAAGCAGGTCACCGTGACCCTGCCGGGCAGCACCACGCCGGTGCCGGCGCTCACCGCGCTGCGTGAATGGGTGCGCCGGGCCGTCCGCACGCCCAAGGGGCCCCTGCGCGGAACGGCGAGCCGGCCGGGCGTCAACCTGCAGCAGGTCGCCCAGGGCCGGACGCTGTTCTCCCAGTCCTGCGGCACCTGCCACTTCGGCGGCAAGTTCAGCGACAGCACCCTCGACTTCGCCCCGCCGCCGGTCGCGGCCGACTTCGTCGTCGAGACGGCCCCTGCGGGCACGACCCTCCGGCCCTCGCCCTCGCAGTTCCTCCACCGGTTCCTGCGCGACATCGGCTCGTTCAACCTCGGCGTGCCCGGTGGACCCAACCCGATCGGTGCCAACATCGGCGGGGTGGAGAAGGCCGCGCCGCGCGTCATCGCCGGCGTTCTGGTGACCGAGGACGCGCTCGGGATCGACTACAACGGGGACGGCAAGGGAGCGGGCTTCAACACGCCCTCGCTCCTCGGGATCTTCCAGCTGCCGCCGTACTACCACAACGGCGCCTGCGAGACGCTCGTCTGCGTCGTCGGCAACGTCCGCCACCGCACGGCCAACAACACCCGGCCGGACGTCCTCCAGAACCCGGCCGACGTGACCCGCGTCGTGCGCTTCCTGGAGACGATCGGCTCCGCGACGCGCCCGCTGCCCTAGCGCCGCCGAGGGCCGATCAGGGCCGGCGGAGCTCCGCGGCTCGCGCAAGGACGTCGTCGAGCATCGCCGGCGTGAGGCGCCCGGTGAAGACGTTCTGCTGGCTGGGGTGGTACGACCCGATCAGCCGGTGCTCGCCCACCCGCGCCTCGGCGGCGTGCCCGAAGCGCGGCCACGGCCGCGGCGGGCGGAGGGTGCGCAGCACGGCGTCCCACCCCACCGCCCCGAGCGCCAGCACCACCTCGGCGCCGGGGCACAGGGCGAGCTCGCGGACGAGGTAGGGCAGGCAGCGGCCGCGCTCCTCGGGGGTCGGCCGGTTCTGGGGCGGGGCGCAGCGCACGGCGGCCGTGATCCGGCACCCGGACAGGCGCAGGCCGTCGTCGGCGGAGGTGGAGGTGGGCTGGGAGGCGAGCCCCGCGCGGTGCAGGGCCGCGTAGAGGAACTCGCCGCTGCGGTCGCCGGTGAAGACGCGCCCGGTGCGGTTGGCGCCGTGGGCGGCGGGCGCCAGGCCCACCACCATCAGCCACGGGTCGGGGTCGCCGAAGCCGGGCACCGGCCGGGCCCAGTAGTCCTGGCCGGCGAACGCGCGCCGCTTGACCCGGCCCACCTCCTCGCGCCAGGCCACCAGCCGGGGGCACGCGCGGCAGGCGACGATCTCTGCCTCGAGCTCGGCGAGCGCGCTCATCGCCGCGCGAGGTGCTCGGCAAGGAACGCCACCGTCTCGGCCAGGATCGGCGGGATCGTGCTGCAGGGTGCGGTGGCCGCCGCCGAGGGCGACGCGCAGGCGCTTCGGGTGCGGCGCAGCGCCGGCCAGGGCGAACGTCGATCCCCAGGGCACCTGGTCGTCGCCGGTGGCGTGCCAGTAGCCGCGGGCGACGCCGTCGTCTCCCGGGCGCGGAGGGGTCGATCGCGAGCGGCCAGTCGTCCTGCGCCTGCTGGGCCAGGCCGTCGGGCCGGGCCGGGCAGACGGCCACGACGGCGCGCACCCGTGGATCGCGCGCGGCCACGTGCAGTGCCAGCAGGCCGCCCATCGACGAGCCCCGGATGCCCAGCGGCGCGTGCCCGCGCTCGGCGAGGGCGGTGAGGCCCGCCACGACGTCGTCGGGCGCGCCCGAGTCGAGTCGTCCGTCGCTGTCGCCGTGACCGCGCAGGTCCAGCGCCAGGGCGGCGATGCCGGAGGCCTGGAGCGTCTCGGCCATGTCGGCATGGTTGCCCCGGCTGCTGCCGAGGCCCGGGACGACGACCACGCCGGGAGATCCGGGGGGCGCGGACCACAGGGAGCCGGCGAGTCGCGGGCCCGCGGGGGCGCTCAGGCCGATGGTGGCGGGCGGGGGCACGGGACCGAGGATATCCAGCGATTCTGGTACCGTCCCGGCCGCCGATGATAGCGCTCGATCAGGTGCTGCCCCCCTCGGCAGAGGTCACCTCCGAGGGGCACCTGGCGATCGGCGGGTGCGACCTCGTGGCCCTCGCGGCGGAGCACGGCACCCCCCTGGTGGTCTACGACGAGGGCGCCCTCCGCTCGGCCGCCCGCGCCCACCGTGACGCGTTCGCCGCCCACGCGCCGGACACCGAGGTCGTCTACGCCAGCAAGGCCTACTTCGGCCTGGCCATGCTGCGGCTGGCCCACGAGGAGGGCCTGTCGGTGGACGTGGCGTCGGGCGGGGAGCTGTTCGCCGCCCTGCGGGCCGGGTTCCCGCCGGAGCGCATCCACCTCCACGGCAACAACAAGGACGCGCGGGAGATCGGCGAGGCCCTGGACGCCGGGGTCGGCACGATCGTGATCGACAACCTCCACGAGATCGACCTCCTCCAGCGCGAGGCCTCCGCGCGGGGCGTGCGCCAGCGGGTGCTGGTGCGCGTGACCCCCGGGGTGCAGCCCTCGACCCACTCCTACATCGCCACCGGGCAGCTCGACTCGAAGTTCGGGCTCTCGATCGAGGGCGGGGCCGCCGCCCGGGGGGTGGAGGCCGTGCGCGGCGCGTCCGCCCTCGACCTGGCGGGCCTGCACTGCCACGTGGGCTCCCAGCTCTTCGACCTCTCGGTCTACCCGGCGGCGGCCGCGATCATGGCCGGCTTCGCGGCCGCGTGCGGGGGCGACGACCTGGGCGCCGTGAACATGGGCGGGGGCCTGGGCATCGCGTACACCCGCGCCGACCGCCCCGCGGGGGTGGAGGACTACGCCGAGGCCGTGGTGGAGTCGGTGCACCACGAGTGGGTGCGCGCCGGCCTGGACCGCCCGCGGGTCCTGGTGGAGCCCGGCCGCAGCATCGTGGGCCGCGCCGGGGTCACCCTGTACCGGGTGGGCGGGGTCAAGGAGATCCCCGGCGTGCGCACCTACGCCTCGGTGGACGGGGGGATGAGCGACCTGCTGCGCCCCATGCTCTACGGGGCGGTCTACGAGCCGCTCCTCGCCAACCGGGCCGACGCCGAGCCCACCGACACGCTGCGCCTGGTGGGAAAGCACTGCGAGAGCGGCGACGTGCTGGTGGCCGAGGCCTCCCTCCCGCCCGTGGCTCCGGGCGACCTGGTGTGCCTGCCGGCCACGGGCGCCTACGGTGTGGCCATGGCGTCCAACTACAACGGGGTCACCCGGCCCGCGGTCCTGTTCGTGGACCGCGGACGCGCACGCCTGGTGACGCGCCGCGAGACCTACGCCGACCTCGTGGCGCGGGACGTGTGACCTCCGCGCCGGTCCGCATCGGCCTGCTGGGCTGCGGCACCGTGGGGCAGGCGGTGGTGCGGACCCTGCTCGAGGGCGGCGCGACCATCGAGCGGGCCTCCGGGCACCGCCTGGAGGTGGGCCCGATCCTCGTGCGCGACCCGCGAAAGCCCCGGCCGGGGGTGGACCCGGCGCTCATCACCACCGACCCCGCCCGGGTGCTGGACGACCCGTCGGTCTCCATCGTGGTGGAGGTGATGGGCGGCCTCGATCCCGCCCTCGCCTACCTGCGCACCGCCCTGGGGCGCGGCCAGTCGGTCGTGACGGCCAACAAGCAACTGCTCTCGCGCCACGGGCAGGAGCTGCTGCAGGCCGCCCAGGAGGCCGGGGCGGAGCTGCGCTTCGAGGCCTCGGCCTGCGCCGCGATCCCGGTCATCAAGGTCCTGCGCGAGTCGTTGCTCGCCGCCCAGATCACCGCGGTCACCGGCATCGTCAACGGCACCACGAACTTCATCCTCACCGAGATGGCGCGCGGCGGGCTCGCCTACGGCGACGCGCTGGCCCGCGCACAGGAGCTGGGCTACGCCGAGGCCGACCCCACCGAGGACGTGAACGGCGCCGACGCCGCGGCCAAGATGGCGATCCTGTCGTCCATCGCGTTCCACATGCGGGTGACCATCGACGACGTGCCCTACGAGGGGATCGACCGGCTCGAGGCCGAGGACCTGGAGCACGCGGAGTCGCTGGGGTTCGTGGTGAAGCTGGTGGGCGTGGCGCGGCTGCTCAACGGGTCGGTGAGCGTGCGGGTGTACCCGGCCCTGGTTCCGCGCGGACACCGGCTGGCGGCCATCGGCGGCCCCGACAACGCGGTGCTGCTGGAGTCGCGCACCACCCGCGAGATCATGCTCGTCGGCCCCGGGGCGGGCGGCGCCGAGACGGCCTCGGCCGTGGTGGCGGACCTCCTGTCGATCCTCGGCACCCACCAGGGCTCGTTCCTTCACAACGCCCTGGCCGACTCCGGCCGCACGATCGCCCCGCCGGGGTCGGTCGAGTCGGCCTTCTACCTGCGCATGTCCGTGGCGGACCGCCCGGGCGTCCTCGCGCGCGTGGCCTCGATCTTCGGCGAGCAGGCGGTCTCGATCCGCTCGGTCCTGCAGACCGGATCGGGCGACGAGGCGAGCCTGGTGCTGGTGCTGCACTCCGGCCCCGAGGGGCGGGTCGTGGCGGCCGTGGAGGGCCTGCGCGCCCTTGCCGACGTGCGCGGCGAGCCGGTGCTGCTCCGGGTGCTCGGAAGCGGGGAGGGCGGCGGGTGATACCGCTCATCGAGCGCTACCGGGAGTTCCTGCCGGTGACCGCCGGCACGCCGATCGTGTCGCTCGGCGAGGGGGACACCCCCCTGGTGCCGCTGCCGCGGCTCTCCGAGCGCCTCGGCCTGGAGGTGCACGCCAAGGTCGAGGGCATGAACCCCACCGCGAGCTTCAAGGACCGCGGCATGACCATGGCCGTGTCGAAGGCCGTGGAGGAGGGCGCCGAGGCCGTCATCTGCGCCTCCACGGGCAACACCTCCGCGTCGGCGGCCGCCTACGCCGCCCGGGCCGGCCTGACGGCCGCGGTCGTGATCCCCGAGGGGAAGATCGCCGCGGGCAAGCTGGCCCAGGCGCTGGCCCACGGGGCCCAGGTGCTCGCCCTCGACGGCGGCTTCGACGAGGCGCTGCGCGTGGTGCGCGCGCTGGTGGAGCGTCATCCGCTGGCGCTGGTGAACTCGCTCAACGAGTACCGCATCGACGGGCAGCGCACGGCCGCCTTCGAGGTCTGCGACAGCCTGGGCGGCGCGCCCGACGCCCTCTGCATCCCGGTGGGCAACGCGGGGAACATCAGCGCCTACTGGCTCGGGTTCCAGGCCTACCGCGAGGCCGAGCGCTCCCGGAGCCTGCCGCGCCTCTACGGCTTCCAGGCCTCGGGCGCCGCGCCGCTGGTGGACGGGGCCGTCGTGGCCCGCCCCGAGACCGTGGCCACGGCGATCCGGATCGGCGATCCGGCCCGGGGCGACCAGGCAATGGCGTCCATGCGCGAGTCGGGCGGCGGCGTGGCCGCGGTGACCGACTCCCAGATCATCGACGCCTACCGCCTGCTGGCCACCGAGGAGGGCATCTTCTGCGAGCCGGCGTCGGCGGCCTCGGTGGCCGGCCTGCTGCTGCGCGCGGAGGCGGGCGACCTGATGCCCGGGGAGCGGGTGGTCTGCGTCCTCACGGGCCATGGCCTGAAGGACCCCGACACCGCCATCGCCGAGACCGATGCCGTCCGCCGCCTGCCGGCCGACATCGCCGCCGTGGAGGAGGCCCTCTTTGGCTGAGCTCGAGTCGCTCACGGTGAGCGCCCCGGCCACCTCCGCCAACCTCGGGCCGGGGTTCGACTGCCTGGCGGTGGCCCTCGACCTGGGCAACGCCGTGGTGGTGTCGCGACGCCCCGGCCCGCTCAGCGTGCGGGTGACCGGCGAGGGCGCGGGCGAGCTGGCCGAGGACGCCTCCAACCTGGTCTGCCGTGCCCTGGCGGCGGGGCTCGACAGCCTGGACGGCCTGGCCGTGGAGTGCCGCAATCGCATCCCGCTCGGGCGGGGCCTGGGGTCGTCGGCGGCGGCCGTCTGCTCCGGCCTGGTGGCGGCCAACGCCCTGGGAGGCCTGCGCTGGACGCCCGACGACCTCCTGGCCCGCGCCGCCGAGATCGAGGGCCACGCCGACAACGCCGCCGCCTGCCTCACCGGCGGGCTCGTGGCCGTGGGCCCCGGGCCCATCGCGCGCCCGGTGCCGGTGCCGGCGGAGCTCGCGTTCGTCGTGGTCATCCCCGAGTGCCGCACCTCGACCGACGATGCCCGGCGGGTCCTCCCCGAGACGGTCGCCCTGGACGACGCGGCGGCCACGCTGGCCAACGCCGTGGGGCTCACCCTGGCCCTGGTGGAGGGCCGCCTGGAGGACCTGCCCCCGCTGCTCGCCGACCGTCTGCACGAGCCGTGCCGGGCGCCCGGCGTCCCGGGCATCGAGGCCATGCGCGCCCTGGTCGGCGGCGGAGACTGCCTGGGCGCGACCATCTCCGGCTCCGGCCCGAGCATCCTGCTGTGGTGCCGGGCCGAGGCGACCGGGCGCGTGGAGGCGGCGGCGACCGCCGCCCTCGCGGCCGAGGGGATCGCCGCCCAGCTGCGCCCCTCGCGGCCGAGCAGCGCGGGCGTGCGCGCCCGCTGGACCGGGGGATCCGACCTGCGGTTGGCGCGCGCGGTGGGGTGAGCCTCCTCTGGCACCACGCGGGCGGCGTCCTGGACTGCTCCCGCGGGCGGCTCGTGGGGATCGTGAACGCCAACCCCGACTCCTTCAGCGACGAGGGGGCCCACGCGGGCACCGACCGGGCGGTGCGCCACGGCCTGCGCCTGGCCGAGCAGGGCGCCGACGTGGTGGAGGTGGGCGGGGAGTCGCTGCGGTTCTCGGCGCCCAGCCCGGTCGACGTGGAGATCGGCCGGGTCGTGCCGGTGATCGAGGCCCTGGTGGGCCGGGTCGGGGTCCCCGTCGGCGTGGACACCTACAAGCCGGAGGTCGCGCGGGCGGCCATCGCCGCCGGCGCCCGCGTGCTCAACGACCCCACCGGCCTTCGCGAGGCCGAGATGCGCCGCGTGGCCGCCGAGGGACGTGTGGGCGTGGTGATGACCCATTTCTTCGGCGAGCCCAAGACGCGGCCCACCAGCTTCCCCGACGTGGACGTGGTGGAGGCGGTGGCGGCGTGGGCCGGCGAGCGGATGCGCGAGGCGGCCGAGGCGGGCATCCCGGCCGAGCGGATCGTCATCGACCCGGGCGTGGGGCTCGGCAAGTCGCCGGCGCAGGACCTCGACCTGCTGCACCGCATGGACGAGATCGCGGCCCTCGGCCGTCCCGTGCTGGTGCCGATCTCCAACAAGAAGGTGCTCGGCGCGCTCACGGGCGCGCCGCCCAAGCGGCGCCTGTCGGGCACCACGGCCGGGCTCGTGTGGTGCCGTGAGCGCGGGGCCACGCTCTTCCGGGTCCACAACGTCCGCTTCCTGCGCCCGGCGCTGCAGGTGGCGGAGGCGCTCGTGACCGGGCGGGCCGAGCGCTGGTACGACGTGGAGAAGTAGGGAAGGCCGGTGCTAGCCTCGACACAGAGGTAATGAGCGACGACGTCAGGGATTGGAGCGGCATGAAGCTCTTCGTGGACACGGCCGACCTGAACGA
Organism: Miltoncostaeaceae bacterium; assembly: GCA_963721335.1. Classification (GTDB taxonomy): domain Bacteria; phylum Actinomycetota; class Thermoleophilia; order Miltoncostaeales; family Miltoncostaeaceae; genus CAVXDY01. Next base: position 1,060,325 of record CAVRIV010000008.1, on the reverse strand, counting down.
CATCGAGACCATCGCCGGCTGGGGCGTGCTCTCGGGCGTCACCACCAACCCGAGCCTGCTCGGCAAGGTCGAGGGCGAGGCCGACGACATCTACCGCCGCGTCTGCGAGCTGGTGGACGGACCGGTGTCGGCCGAGGTGGTCGCCGACGCCCGCGGCGACATGGTGACGGAGGGCCGTCGCCTGGCCGCCATCCACCCCAACATCGTGGTGAAGCTCCCGATGGGCTCCGAGTCCCTCGCGGCCACCGCCCTGCTGGCCGAGGACGACATCCGCGTGAACATGACGCTCTGCTTCACGGCCGCACAGGCCCTGCTGGCGTCGGCGTCGGGCGCCGCGTTCGTCTCGCCCTTCATCGGGCGCTTCGACGACATCGGCCAGAACGGCGTCGAGTGCCTGCGCGAGATCGTGGAGTCGCTCGAGGCCTCCCTCTACGACACCGAGGTGCTGGCCGCCTCGATCCGGTCGCCCGTGCACGTGGTGGAGGCGGCCCGCATGGGCGCCGACATCGCCACGATCCCCCCGAAGGTCTTCTACCAGATGCTCCAGCACCCCCTGACGGCGGCCGGGATCGAGACCTTCACCCGCGACTTCCAGGAACGACAGGCGAAGGCCAAGGCCAAGGCCTGAGGAAGGACGATCACACCGTGAGCGACAGCGACGAGTTCCCGTTTCCCTTCGCCTTCGGCGAGGGGGCGGGCGAGGAGTTCAAGGAGCGCCTGAAGGAGCTGATGCGCGCCCAGCGCGAGGCGTTCGAGGAGGTCCAGGCGGAGTCCGGAGGCCAGCTGGCCTCGGTGGACCGCTGGCAGGTCATCCAGCAGGCCGTGACGATGGCCTCCGCGGCGATGGCGGCGCTGGAGCCGCGCGCCACGCCCGACGAGGCGGCCGACGCGATGGGGCTGCTCTTCGCCCGCTCCATGGCCGCGCTTCAGGGAGCGCTCCGCCCCAGCCCGTAGGGGCGACAGCGTACGCCGGCCCTCTTAAGCGGGGCCGGCGGGACGCCATCTGCATCCTGGCGGATGCAGATGCGGACGTCGGTCACCGCCTTCGGCGGGGTCGGCCCGCCGAAAGGACTAGACGCTAAAGGCTAGTTGTGCCCGTTCCCGGCGGAGCCCCCGAGGCGCAGCTCGAGGCGCGCATCGCCGAGCGACCCCAGGCTCTCCTCGGCGAGCCGCCGCAGGCCGGCGACCTCGGCGGCCAGCGCCGCGACCTGGTCGTGGGTTGACCTCCAGCTCGCGCCGACCAGCTCCACGATCCGCTCCATGTCCTCCACCAGCGCCTGACGCTCGCGGGCGGCGTCCTCCGCGATGGTGGCGCGCAGGTCGATGACGTCGCGCTCGCGATCGCGCGCGCGGGCCCTCATCACCTCGAGGTCGGCCTCGAGCCGCCGGACGGCCTCCAGGACCTCTCCGGGGCTCTGAGGGGTCACGCCGCGGCGCGCCCGTAGCGGAAGGCCGACCAGTCGGGCACCGGCGCCTCGTCGGCGGCGGGGCCCCCGGTGGTGGCGCTGCGGTAGCGGAACCCGTGCTCCTCCTCGAACACCGGGTCGATCCGGCCGTCGTTCACCTGCTGGTCGATCCACGCGCCGCGGAACACCAGGCGCCGCAGCCAGTGCACCAGGTCGTGGTCGCCGGCGACCAGCGAGTCCCGGTGGCGCTCCACGTGGGCGGCGAGCGGGCTGGCGGGGCGCGTGACGCGGCCGTGAGCCGCCAGCGCCACCAGGTCCTCCAGCTCCCCGGGCCCCAGGCGATCGTGGCTGAGGAGCCCCAGCTGGACCGCGGCGGCCCCCACCCGCGAGGTGAAGTCCTCGGCGTTGAAGCGGAACCGCACGCCCGCGACCTCGACCGCGAAGTCGTGGCCGCTGGAGTAGCTCGGCGAGAGCCGACGGGAGGCCATCGGTGTCAGCGTACCAACGCCGGTCGGACGCGACTCGCATGCCAAGATTCGCCCATGAACCGGCTCCGCGTTGACCGGCTGTGCGGCCCGTCCGCTCCCCTGGTCGCCGGGGATGGGAGGGTGCTGGCGGCGCGGTGCTACCGGGCGTCCTCCGCCGTCGCGCGCCTGGTCGGGCTGCTCGGAACGCCCGACCTCGCCGAGGACGAGGCCCTGTGGCTGGAGCCGTGCGGCAGCGTCCACACGGTCCTGCTGCGCGCGCCCATCGGCTGCGCCTTCCTCGACGGCGACGGCCGGGTCCTCCGCGTGGTCGATCCGCTGCGCCGCTCGCGGGCGGCCGCCGCCCGCGGGGCGCGCGCGGTCGTGGAGTGCCGGGCCGGAGTCCTCGCCGGGATCGCCCCCGGCACCCGGCTGGAGCGCGGCCCCGAGCTCAGCCGCGAGGGCCGACCGCCAGGGCGGCGACGCGGTTCCCCAGGGTCCGCCCCTGGCTGAGGCTGACGCCCCGAGCGTCGTAGCTCAGGACGACCGCGATCACCGGGCCTCGGGGGGTGTAGGCGATCCCGGCCCCGTGCCGCGCCGAGTTGATCCACCCGTTCTTCTGGGCGATCGGCGCTCCCGCCGCTCCGCCGGCGAGCAGGCTGACGTTGTCCCCGCGCTGCTGGGAGGCCAGGAGCCAGCCCAGGGCCAGCCGCGCCTGGTGCGTCGTGAGCCCGGTCTGGGCGCGCGCGGCGGGGAGGCCGACCGCCGCCGCCTGCAGCGAGTAGAGCATCCGGCCGAGGTCCTCCGCGGTGGTGACGCGCTGCGAGACGCCCGGGGGAGAGGCCCCGGCACCGGGCGCGGGAAGCGCGGGCTGCAGCTCGGTGCCGACGATGTACTCGCCCGGGAAGGTGCTGCGGCGGGCGTCGAGGCGCCGGAGCCCGTCGGTGGCGGCGCCGACGCCGAACCTGCGAAGGAGGCGGTTGGTGGCGAGGTTGCTCGACCAGCCCGTCAGCGCCCGCAGGTCGTACGCATACGCCGACCGCTCGGGCGCGCCTCCCAGCCGGCGGAGCACGGCGGCGAGGAGCCCGAGCTTCACGGTCGAGGCGGCCGGAAACGCCGAACGCGCATTGACGCTCGCGACCTCGCCGGTGCCGAGGTCCTGGATCCAGGCCGCCCGGAAGGCCGGCCCGCCCGCGACGGCGCGGGCGAGGGCCGTGGTCAGGGCCGGGCTCGAGCGCGATCCCGGGACCGCCGCCCGGGCGCTCGCCGGGAGGAGCCAGGCGCCCCGTGCGCCGCTGGCCCCGACGATCGTGGCTCCTCGCGAGAACCGGACCCGCAGGTCGAGCCGGCCCACGCCCTGCACGGTGAAGCGCGCGCGACCCCCCGCGACCGGGACCGTCTGAGGTGGACGTCCGGCGATCTCGAGCGTCGCGCTCGTCGCTCCCGGCGGCGCCCGGCCGACGACCGCGCCGTAGAAGAGCTCGCCGTCGGACGGGCTGAGCGCGAGAGGGGGGACCCTGGAGCCGCCGCCCCGTCCGGGGCAGGAGCGCGCCGTGCTCGCGACGGCCGCCCGGGCGCCCTCGGCCCGTCGTCGCCCCGTCGCCCGATCCGCCGCGCTCGGGCGATCGACCCCCTCCATCTGGAGGACGCGACCGGCCGCGTAGCGAGCGAGGGCGAGGAGAAGGGGACGGCACTGCGCGCTGACGGGCGCGCTGGCACGGGCGGCCTCCTGCAGATCGCGGGCGGCTCCGTAGGCGCTCTGGACCGCCTCGGGGCTGCCGGCCCGGGCCGCGGCGACCTCGGCCGCCGGGTAGAGGGAGCCTCGCGCCCGCACCAGCTCGCGGTCGCCGGCGAGGCCCACCGAGGGCGGGAGACAGGCGGCGCCCACGAGCAGGACGAGCCCCACACCACCGATCCGGTGCCGTCCTCAGTCGTTCTCGCTCAGGTTGCCCACCATCACCTCGACGTCGCAGCCGACGCGAGAAACGTAGCCGTCCTCGTTACTCCACCGTCGACGGCAGGGGAGGGCGATCGGGCCCGAGGGTGAACGAGGCGACGTCCGGATAGAGCTGCTGCGCGGTTCCCGGCGTGCCACCGGGCAGGAAGTAGAGCTGAGAGCGATCGGCGCGGGTGCCGGCGATGACGAGGAGGTCGCCGCCCTGGCTCCAGCCGGTCTGACGGATCCCCAGGGCCCGGCTCGGCCGCCACACGGCCCTCCAGGCGCCGGGACCGCCCACCACGAGCTGCGATCGGCCGTTCTTCAGATACCTGACCGCCGCCAGGCGCCCATCCGGGGCGAACGAGGGTGAGTACCACCCGGGGATCCGGTCGCGCTCGGAGCGCAGCGCCTGGTGGACGGCGGCGCGGATCGGCTCGCCGCGCTCGAGGCCGCCGAGCAGCAGGGTCGTGTAGGCGCCCCTCCCACCGCGGTAGTAGCGGTACTGGCTGATCGCCACCCTGCCGTCGACGCTGGACACCCCCGTCAGCCCACCGTGGACGACACGGGCCTGAAGCGAGGCGAGGTCGAGCCTCCAGATCGACGAGGAGGCGGCCGTGCCGTCGTCGCTGTCGAAGAGCAGCGCGGCGCCGGGCGCCGTGGCGATCCCGCATCCGTTGTAGCCGCCCCGCCTGGCCTGAGGGACGAAGCTCACCGAGTCGAAGGAGATCTCGCTCGTGGGTTGATCGGGAGAGGTCAGGGAGCACCCCTCCTCGCCGCGCCGGGTCGCGAGCCAGAGCCGGCCCGTGCCGTCGAACGCCGCCCGGGACACCCCGGTCTCGGGTCGCGCGATGAGCTCGCCGCCGAGGGACCCCTCGTAGACGTCGCCGACATGGTCGACCACGACGAGGGTCTCGGCGCTCGCCCGATGCGGGACGGCCGCGAGAGCCGCGACGGCGAGGGCGCAGATCGCGAGGGCGGCGAGGCTCCCCCGCGGCGCGCGAGCCAGGCGGCGCCTCACTCTGCGATCAGACCCGTCGCCGTGCGGAGAGCATCATCGGTGCCGCCCGCGCCACGACCAGGGCGCCCGCGATCGCGGCGGCCGTCCAGACCGGCAGGCCGGCGACCCTCGCGCGCTTCGGAGCGGGGAGCGGCTCGTTCACGAACAGGGACGCATCGGCGCCGATCAGGCGCGCACGGCCCTCGTCAACCCGGCCCACGAGAAGCGCGCTTCGCGCCCTGCTCAGTTCCGTGACCGTGATCGTGTTCGACTCGTAGAGATCATCGAGGGCCGCGAGGCGCGCTCGCAGGGACGCCTGTGCGGTCCCGGTCGGCGAGGCCGGAAGCGGGTCCGGGCTCACGGCCACGTCGGGCCGGAGGTCCCGATATCCGCCGGGCGGAGGGCGGTGATTCCGTGCAGTCATGGCGACCGGACCTGTCGTTGAAATTTGCACGTTCACTCGGAGGCGCAGCCTCACAGCCCGAGCAGAATCCGTGTCCTGACTAGAGGTCCAGTTTCGAGCGGTAAGAGGCTAGGAACGCCATCGCTGAGGCGATCCGAGCGTTCACACCGGTTTTCACCAATTTGCGTTGATCGGACCAGCTCACGCGCCGGCCGCGACGGAGGCGCGACGAGTGGACGGGGCGAGGTGGCTCACCGATTGGGCGCGCGGACGGCAGGGCGGTCGACTGCAGGCGAGAGGAATAGACTCCGTGCCCGTCGGAGCCTCCGGCCGTACTCCTCGCGACCCCGGCCCCCGGTCGCCGCTGAGAAGGAAGAGGGCCATGCCCGATCCGGAGCGGCTCGACCCTGAGGCCATGGCTGCCGGCGCGCCGCAGCGGGCCTTCCGCGCTCGGTCGGGCCACCTCATCAGCGTCGGCCTCATCGGCGTGGCCCTCATCGGCTCGACGGTCGCGTGCGGGACGGATGCCGCGCCGTCGTCCCCGCCGGCCGCTTCGCCGTCGTCCGCCTCGACGGTGCCGGCCCCGAGAGACCGTCGACGAGCTGATCCGCGTCGGTGAGGGGCGCCTGCACGTCCGGTGCGTCGGTGCCGGGGCCACGACCGTCCTGTTGATCTCCGGCTTCAACGACGGCGGCGACAGCTGGGGCGAGATCGAGCCCGCCCTCGCGCGCCAGGCCCGGGTCTGCTCCTATGCCCGGTTCGGGACCGGCGCCAGCGATCCGCCGACCCAGACCCAGACGTTCGCGACGTCGGCGCGGAACCTCCGCGCCCTGCTGGCCGAGATCGGTCAGCAGGGGCCCTACGTCGTCGTCGGGCACTCCTACGGGGGTGGCGAGGCCGTGACCTTCGCGTCGCGATACCGCACAGAGGTCGACGGCCTGGTGCTCCTCGACGCGACCCCGCCGGGCTGGATCGCCGCCGGTTGCGCGGTACCCGATGACGGCACCGAGGCCGCCGCTGGCTTTCGGGACCGGTGCCCCGACCCGGCCGACCCGACCGACAACCCCGAACGGATGGACGAGGTCGCCGCCTTCGCCGGCGTCAGCGCGATCGAGTCCCTCGGCGCGCTTCCCCTCGCGGTCGTCACCGCCGCAGACCATCCGTTTCCCGGGACTCGCATCCCGCCGCCACCGCCCGGCTGAACGAGGTGTGGGACGACGGTCAGGAGGGCTGGCTGTCGCTCTCCTCGGATGCTCACCTCCGTATCCGTCAACGACACCGGTCACTACATCCAGCTCGACCGACCTGATGTCGTCCTCTCGGAGATCCGAGGCCTGCTCCCGTGAGCCCCGCCCGCCGCGCTCGGCAATTGGCGGGCTGCTTCGCCGTGCTGCTCATCGTCGGGGCCTGTTCCTCCGGCGACGACTCGTCCCGCACCACGGGCACCGCGCCCGGCACGCTGGACTGGACGAGCTGCGGCAGCCGGTTGCGGTGCGCGTCGCTCGAGGTGCCGCTCGACCACGACGACCCGAGCGGGCCGACGATCAGCCTGGCGGTGGCCATGCTGCCGGCGGCAGACCCGGACGCGAGGATCGGCCTGCTGGTCACCAACCCCGGCGGGCCCGGGGCCTCGGGGATCGACTTCCTCGACGGCGACGGCCCCTTCAGCGACGACATCGCCCGCCGGTTCGACATCGTGTCCTGGGATCCGCGCGGGGTCGGCCGGAGCGAACCCCTCGACTGCGGCGAACGGCTGGCCGAGTCGTTCCTCACCGTGGACCTCGCACCGATCGACCCGGTGGGCCATGAGGCCCTCGAACGGGCCGCGCGCGACGACGCCGCCGCCTGCGCCGCGGCCAACGGCGCCCTCCTCCACCACGTCGGGACGTCCGACGCGGTCATGGACATCGAGGCCATCCGGCTCGCTCTCGGTGGCGACCCGATCACCTACGTCGGGTTCTCCTACGGCACCCTGATCGGGCTCCGCTACGCCGAACGGTTCCCGGCCAGCCTCCGCGCCATGGCGCTCGACGGGATCGTCAACCCCCAGCAGACCCTCGGCGACCAGCTCACCAGCACCGCGGCGTCCATCGACCGCAGCCTCGCCGCCGCCCTTGCCGCGTGCGATGCCGGGTGCCCGATCGAGGGCGATGCGCTCGAGGGGTACAGGAACCTCGTCCAGATGGCCCGACACGAGCCGCTCCACACCGACGACGGCCGGGAGGTCGCGGCCAATGCCGTCGTCCTCGCCGGCATCGCGGTGACCTACGACGATGGTCTGCGGGACCCGTTCTACGCGGCGATCGCCGAGGGCCAACGCGGCCTCGGGAATCTCTTCGAGCAGTTCGCGGACGGGTTCGTGGGCGCGTTCGACCTGGCTCCCACCATCGCCGTGTACTGCGGCGACCTGCCCCATCCCACCTCCGCTGGTCAGGTCGAGGAGCTCGCCGCCGGTGCGGCCCGCGAGGCCACCGTGGTGCCGGGGCTCGTCAGCGGCTACGTCCGGGCGTTCGCGCTGCCGTGCCTCAACTGGCCGGTGCAGGCGCCGGACGCGCTCGGCGTCGTCACGGCCGCAGGGAGCCCCCCGATCCTCGTGGTCGGCAACACCGGCGACCCCGTCACCCCGTACGACGCGGCCCGTCGTGTGGCCACCTCGCTCGCGCGCGGGCGGCTGCTGACCTACCACGGCGGCGGCCACACCATCTACGGCAAGGACGACTGCGTCGAACACCTACGTGGACGCCTACCTGATGGACCTTGCCGTTCCGCCGAGCGGAGCCGGCTGCCCGGGGTGAGTCCCTCGGGGGCAGAAATTCCCGCTCCCAGCGAATGACGTGTGACGGGCCGGGGGCGAGACGCGGCGCTCCCGCGCCTCCTCTCAGCGTGGATCGGGACGCCGCCGGGGCGGCCGGCCGCGAGGTTCGGGGAGGTGGGTCATGTCGCTGGGCCTGGGAAGGGTCGTTCCGTCGGTTCTGCTCGTCGAGGACGACGGGCCGACGCGGGTGTTCCTCGCCGAGAACCTGATCGCCGACCGGTTCGCCCCGGTCTCGGCGACCTCGGGCGAGGAGGCGATGACGATGCTGGGCGGATCCCGCCCCGACGTCGCGGTGGTCGATGTGGGCCTGCCGGGGATGAGCGGGCTGGATCTGGTGGCGACGATCCGCGACGGCGGCGCCGACGACCCGTGGGACGCCGGGATGCCGATCCTCCTGATCTCGGGCCAGACGAGCCCCCACGCCGCGGTGCGCGGGATCGAGCGGGGGGCGGACGACTACGTCTCGAAGCCGTTCCACTATCCCGAGGTCCTTGCGCGGCTCGGGGCGCTCATCCGGCGCTCTCGCGGAGCCACCCTTCGTGAGGAGATCCGCGTCGGTCCGCTCGTGGTCGACCGCCACGGCCGGAGGGCGACCCTGGCCGGCACGGCCCTCGACCTCTCCGCCAAGGAGTTCGCGCTCCTCGCCGCCCTGGCGAAGGATCCGGCGCGCGTTCTCACCAAGGGAGAGCTGCTGCGCGATGTCTGGGGCTACCGGGGAGCCGCGCGGACGCGGACGGTTGACAGCCATGCCAGCCGCCTGCGCCGCAAGCTCGCGGCCTGCGGTGCCGGCGAGCGCTGGGTCGCCAACGTGTGGGGGGTCGGCTACCGCCTACTTCCCGAGGAGGCCTGAGATGGGCACGGGAACGGCACCCGAGGCGATGGCCCGGGCCGTGCATGACCTCTACGGCCCCCTCACGGTCATCCGCGGGCTGTGCGCGACCCTGGGACGCGACGAGCCGCGGGCCGACCGGCGTCGTGGCCTGGAGCTCATCGACGGCGAGGCGCTGCGCCTCGCGGCCGGTCTCGAGGGCCTGGTCGCGAGCCCGCCGACGCGGCACTCCCGACGGGTCGCGCTCGGCGCGCTCGCGGCGGAGGCGGTCGAACGGCACGCCGCCGTGGCCGCCGCACGCGGCGTGCGGTTGACCCTCCGACAGCTCGGCGAGGCGGTCGAGGTGCAGGGGCATGCGCCCTCCCTGGAGCGGGCCCTCGGCAACCTCATCCACAACGGCCTTCGCCACTCCCCGGAGGGCGGCGAGCTCGCCGTGCGGGTGTCGGTCGCGCGAGGATGGGCGCAGCTGCGGGTGCGCGACGAGGGTCCGGGGATCGCTCCGGGCGATCGCCGTCTCATCTTCCGGGCAGGCGAGCGAGGCAGTGCTCCGCGGGGGCGGGGGAAGGGCCTCGGGCTCGCCATCGCGCGGGAGATCGCCGAGGCCCACGGCGGCCGGCTGACGCTCGATCCCAGGGGGCCGGGCGCGTGCTTCCGGCTCTCGCTCCCGCTCGTCGCCTCGGCGCCGTGCCCGGCGGCGGCGTGAGCATCCTCGTCGTCGAGGAGTCCGTCGCGCCGGCGGTCCCCGCCGAGGGCGTCGACGGGATCCGGGTGATTCGCCGCGGTCGGCGACGCGACGGATCGTGGCCGCCGGTCGCGGCCGACGCGGTCGTGGCCGCGCTGGAGGCGGCCGGCTCCTCGGCGGTCGTCCTGGTGCGCCCGCCTGCCGCGGATCCGGGGTCCGCGGCGCTGTGGGGGCTGGCCGAGCTGATGAAGCGAGACGTGGTCCGGCTCCCTCCCTCGGCGCGCGCGGCGACGTGGGTCGTCGCCGTGGCCCTGGCCGGCCACGAGGGGTCTCCACGGCCCTTGCGGGCGCTGCAGGCCCTCGCCGGCGCCGCGGGCGTCGCGGGTCTCCTGGGGATGGCCTGCCGCGAGGACGACGAGCCCCGTATGCCGGCGCTTCGGCCCGCGGTGCTGGTTCGCTGGGCCGGGTGCGGCTGGCGGCCCTGCGACCGGTGTCAGGGCGGCGGATTGCCCGGCGCCCAGTGCGGACGCTGTGGCGCGGCCGTGCACGGGGACGAGGCGTGAGGCGCATCCGCGGCGTGCGCGGTCGCCGGGCCGGCGTCTGGATGGCCCTCGCCGGCGCCGCCGGCCTCCTGGCGGTGGCGTTCACGCTTCGGGCCGCCGCGCAGCCCGCCGACGGCGGCTGGGTCGTGGTGGCGGGGACGGACCTTCCGGCGGCCACGGTCATCGACGCCGACCTCGCTCGCGACGGTCTGACGCTGGCCCCGGTCCCCGCCGGCCTCGCGCTCCCGGGTCTGCTCCGCGACCCGGCCGAGGCGGTCGGGCGGCGGACGACGGGGTTCGTCTCGGAGGGGGAGCCCCTCACCCAGGCCAGCCTCGGTGGATCGCCCGGCCTCGGACCACCGCCGCTGGCGGCCGGAGAGCGGGCGGTCTCCGTTCCACTCTCGGCCACCGGTGTGGCGCTGGGGCCGGGGGCGCGCGTCGAACGTGGTGGCATCGACCGGAGAGGGTCTCGCCGGGCGAACCGAGGTGGTCGTCGCCGACGCCGAGGTCCTCGCGACCGCCGACGGCGCCGCGACCGGCGACCCGATGGCCGCGGGAGAGGCGCTCCTCCGCGTGACGGCCGTCCAGGCGCTCCGGATCACCGAGGCGCTGAACTTCGCCCGAGAGGTCCGTCTGCTCGCGCGCCCTCCCGACGAGACCGACAGGCCATGACCGGCCCCGCGGTGGTGGTCGTCGGGGCGTGCGGGGGATGCGGCGCGAGCCTGGTGGCGGGTGGGATCGCTCTCGCGTGGGCCGCGGCGGGAGAGGCGACCTGGCTGGTGGAGATCGACGTCGAGCGAGGTGACCTCGCGGGCGCATGGGGCGTGTCGGTCGAGCGCGGCCTGGCGGATCTCGCCTCGGTGTCGGCCGAGCTCGACGCCGGCCACCTGCGGCAGGCCGGCCACGCCCACTCGTCCGGCGCGATGCTCGTCCTCGGCCCGGGCACGCCGGGCGCCGGCTCCCCCTGGGACGCGGCGGGGGTCGCGCGGCTCGTGGAGGTCGCCGGCGGCGAGGGCCGAGTCGTCCTCGACGCCGGGGCCGGCCTCTCGACGCTGGCGATCGCCGCGGCGGAGGCGGCGACCCGGGTCCTGCTGGTCTGCCCGCCAAGCGTCGCCGCCGCCCGGCGCGCCCGCCGGCTCGTCGAGGCCCTGGCGGGGACCGGCGCGGATCGGCGGAGCGCGCTGGTCGTATCCGCCGTTCCGGGTGGCAGCGACCTGAGCGCCCGCGCCCTCGCGCGCGCCGTCGGAGTGGAGGTGGTCGCCGAGGTGCCGTGGGACGAGGGGGATGCGCGCCAGATCGCCGTCGGCCGGTGGCCCGGCGGCCGGCGGCGCGGCCTGGGCGCCGCCCTGTCCCGGCTCTCCGAGGCGCTCGCGTGAGCGGCGATCGCCCCGCCCCCGAGCTGGTCGAGCACCTTCGCTCGCGGGCGGCCCGCGATCCGCGGGTCGGGGAGCCGAGCATCGCCCGCGATGATCTCGCCGAGGTCGTGCGGGACATGATCGCCGAGGAGCGACGCATCCTGACCGCGGGCGCGCGCGAGGATCTCGTCGCCGCGGTGGTGGACGAGGCGCTCGGTCTCGGGCCGCTCGAGCCGCTCCTGCGGGACCCCGCGGTGACGGAGGTGATGGTCTGCGGACCCGAGCGCGTGTTCGTCGAGCGCAACGGCCGGATCGGGCGGGTCGAGGCGCGCTTCCACGACGACGCCCACCTGCTGCACGTGATCGACCGGATCCTGTCCCCCCTGGGACGCCGGGTGGACGAGGCGAGCCCGATGGTGGACGCCCGCCTGCCCGACGGCTCCCGCGTCAACGTCGTGATCCCCCCGCTGGCCATCGATGGGCCTGCCCTCACGATCCGGCGCTTCTCCGCGCAGCCCCTGACCTGCGAGGACCTGGTCGCGCTGGGAACCCTCGACGCGGACACGGTCGAGCTGCTGACGCTGGCCGTGCGGGCCCGGCGCAACCTGCTCGTGTCGGGCGGCACGGGGAGCGGCAAGACCACGACGCTCGCCGCACTCTCGGCGTTCATTCCGATCGGTGAACGGGTCGTGACCATCGAGGACGCGGCGGAGCTGCGGATCCCGCTGCCGCACGTGGTGCGGCTGGAGAGCCGGCCGCCGTCCCTCGAGGGGGTGGGGGCGGTCCCCATCCGCGCCCTCGTGCGCAATGCCCTGCGGATGCGGCCCGATCGGATCGTGGTGGGTGAGGTTCGCGGCGGCGAGGCCCTGGACATGCTCACGGCGATGACCACGGGCCACGAGGGCTCGTTGTCCACCCTCCACGCGTCATCCCCCGGCGATGCGATCCGGCGGGTCCAGACCATGGCCCTGATGGGCGACCTCGACCTGCCCTACCGGGCCGTCTCCGAGCAGGTGGCGAGCGCCCTCGACCTGATCGTGCACCAGGCGCGTCTGCCCGACGGCTCACGTCGGGTGGTGGAGGTGGCCGCGGTCGCGGCGGGCCCCGACGGGGCGTCGCTGACCCCTCTCGCCCGGTGGGTTCCACCGGCGCTCGGCCGCGTGGCCGACGGCACGCTGGTCCGGAGCCCGGAGTGCGCGGCCTGGCTCGCTGCTGCCCGCGAGGACGCCGAGCACGCGGGTGCGGCGTGAGCGCCGGTGCCGTGACGGCGCTGGCGGCGGGTGGCTCCGTGGCCGCCATCGTGCTCGGCATCGGCCGCTTCCTCGCCGAGCGGCCGGCGATCCCCGCCGTGCGCGCGCCCAGGGGCGGGCCGCTGTCACGGCGCGACGGGGGGCGCCGGCTCGGCGCGCAGCTCGAGCGCGCGGGCATCCCCGTCGGGCCGGACGCCTTCGTGGTCATCGTCGCGGTCCTGGCGGCATGCGCGGCCGGCCTGGGGCTGGCCGCGGCCCGGACGCCGGTCGCCTGCCTCGTGGGCGCGATCGTGGTGGTCGCCGCGGCGATCTGCCTGGTGCGGTCGGCCGACCGGCGCCACCTGGCCCGGGTGGAGCGCCAGCTTCCTGGAGTGGCGCAGCAGCTCGCTGCGGCGATCCACGCGGGCCTCTCCCTGCGGCAGGCGCTCGCCCGCGCCGCGCGCGATGCTCCCGAGCCCATCCGTCCGGAGCTGGAGCGGGCGGTGGGGGAGCTGGCCCTCGGCGGTCGGCTCGAGGGCGCGCTCGAGGGCCTCGCGGCGCGCGTCCCCGCCCACGATCTGAGGATCCTGGTGACCGCCATCCTGGTCCAGCGCCGCACCGGCGGGAATCTGGCGAGGGCCCTGGCGGACCTCTCCGGCCGGATGGAGGAGCGCGGACAACTGGAGCGAGAGCTGCGCGGCTCGACCGCGCAGGCGCGCATGACGGCGTGGCTGGTGGCGGCGCTCCCGGTGGCGGGTGGTGCGATGGCGGAGATCGCCGCGCCGGGAACCCTGGTGAGGATTCTCGGCTCGGGGCCTGGGCCCGCCCTTCTCGTCGCCTCGACGACCCTCTACGGCGTGGGGCTGATCTGGATCCGGCGCATCGGCCGGGTGGAGCTGTGATCGCCGCACCGCGCCCGTGAGCCTGCTGGCGAGTCCGGTGACGATGTGGCTCGCCGCGCTGGTCTGTGCGGCGATGGCGGTGCGCGCCAGACCGGGCGCGCGGCTCGCGGGGCCGACCGCCCCTGCTCCTCTGCCTCTGCCGGTCCGGCTCGCCGCTCGCGTGCGCTGGCCCGCGTCGCTCCTGCGGGTGCTCGCCCGCCCGGGCGACGAGCGCCGGGTGGTCCGCGCCGGTCTGGCCGGCTCCCTGCCCCACGAGGCGCTCGGAAGCGTCCGCGCCGGCGGCGCGCTGGGCGGGGTGGTGCTCGCCATCCCATTGGTGGTCGCGTGGCCGCCCGCGGTGGTCCTGGCGCCGACGCTGGCCGTGGGGGGCGCCCTCGCGCCCACGCGGTGGCTCCGGCGCCGAGAGGCCGCTCGCCGCCGGGCTCTCGTGCGCGAGCTGCCCGACCTGCTCGACCTCCTCGGCATCTGCGTGGAGTCGGGGATGGCCCTCGATCCCGCTCTCCAACTGGCGGCGGAGCGGCTGGGAGGAACCCTCGGCGCGGAGCTGGGCCACGTGCTTCGGGACCTGGCGCTCGGCACCCCGCGCGCCGGCGCCTACCGGGCGCTGGTCGATCGCACCGGCTCGCCCGAGATCGCCCGAACCGTGGGAGCGCTGCTCCAGGCCGAGGAGCTCGGCGCCCCGCTGTCGCGGGCCCTGGAGGGGCAGGCCGAGGCGCTGCGGGTGCTCCGGCGTCAGACGGCTCGCGAGCGCGCGGCCCGGGCGGCGCCGAAGATCCAGCTCGTGGTGGCCCTGCTGATGGTGCCGGCGGTGCTGCTGCTCGTGCTGGGAGCGCTGGTGATCGAGCTGTCGCGGCAGGTGGGGTCGGTGGTCGGGGGCCCGTGAGGACGACCTTTCACCGAGGCTCGGCGACGGTCGACTACCTGGGCGGGGTTGCGGCCGTGGGCCTCCTGCTGCTCGCTCTGCTGGCGGTGCGCGAGCACCGGCCGGAGCGGCGGCCCCCGGTGAACCCGGTGGCACATGTGGGTGCGCTCGTGCGGCCCCCGTCGGTCCCGCGCCGGCCGCCGGGCCCGAGCGTCGCCCCGCGCCCACGGCCACGCCCGCCCCACCGCCCGCCGCCCCCCCGGCTGACCGTGCTCAGCCCGTCGTGGGCCATCGGCTGGTGATGTCACCGCTCTGGGCGCGAGGGTGGGAGGTGGATCTCTACTCCAGCAGCTCCCCAAGGCAGAGGAGCGAGTCACCGGGGAGGAACGGCGCCGCGCCGGTTCCGGTGAAGACGCGCCCACGCGTTGATGACGGCGCGCAGGCGCTCGCCTCGGAGAGCGCGCCGTCGTCGCGTGCCCTTCCCGTCGCCGCATCGAACTCGAAAACCGTGCCGAACGCCCCGGGGACGATGAGCGACCCCCCGGCGGAGAGCGGGGCCGCGAAGACGAGCCCACCCAGCGAGCGTCGCCAGATCACCCGCCCGGTGGCCGGCTCCAGCGCGGCAGTGGTGAACCGCTGGAGGGCGCCGTGGTTGGAGACGGCGAAGATGCGCTTCCCGTCGGTGGCGATCGGACCACCCTCGGGCCCGTCGGAGGGGCCGGCGGTGCCGCCGGGCCTCTCGGACGCGGGGGTGAGCCGCCGATGCCACAGGCGCCGGCGCGCGATCCTGTCCCACGCGTAGATCCCATCCTTGTTGGCGGCCACGGCGAGGCGGCCGAGCAAGAGGACCGCGCTGTTGAAGTCAAAGCCACGCGTGTCGCCGGGATAGACCTGGTCCGACCACCGCACGCGTCCATCCCGAAGCCCGATCTCGACGATGGCCGCCGTTCCCGGGTTGGGGCCGGACACGGTCTTGTAGGGGGACCCTGTGGCCACCCAGACCGAGCCCCTCCGCCGGTCGACCGTCGGGGGCGCCAGAATGCCCCCGCCGTTTGCGCCGGGCGGCACCATCGGAGTGCTCCAGACCGTCCGCCCATCGCGCAGCGAGTAGGCGCTCAGCCTGCCCCGGGCGGTGGGAAGCTCGCTCCCGCTTCCCGAGCCTGCGAGCACGAGGCCGCCCACGATGAGCGGGGGTCCCCAGAAGTAGTCGTCGGAGGTCTTCGAGCGCAGCGGGGCCGAGCGCCAGATGGTCTTTCCCGTCCGCGCGCTGAGGCATCGCAGCCGGTCCGAGGCCACGACCAGGCGCCCTCCGGAGACGGCTGGGCCCCCGAAGAAGCCCAGATCCCGGTCGCCGTACCGGGCGGTGGGGAAGCGGCGCCTCCATACGATCCTGCCGTTCTCCAGGTCCGCCGCGAGGACGTCGCCGCCCAGGGACGACGCGAGGACGCGGTCGCCGACGAGTGCCGGGGTCCCGGTCACGCCCCCGGTCATGGTGAGCCGCCAGCGCTCGTACAGACCTCTGGGCGCCCGGGGGGCGTGCCGGCTCGCCGCCAGATCCCGGGCCGAGCTGGTCCAGTCCCCGGCGGGCGCGGCCTCGGCCTGCTCCGCGGGCAGAAGCCGCCAGCCGGCCAGCGCGAGCGCGCCCGCGGCGCCTCTCGCCAGGAGCTCGCGGCGGTTGAGGCCGGTCGCCCCTGGGCCCTCGGCCATCGTCCCTCCCCTTGGTCGCTCGGCCGGGCCTATTTCTTCACGCGGATGGTCAGGCGCATCCCCACGGACGCATGCGGCTCGCAGAGGAGCTTGTAGGTGCCCTTCTTGAGGGTGATCGTGAGCTTGTCCCTGGCGGCCGGCTCGCCGGAGTCCACCTTGGCCGGGCCACTCGAGGAGACCACGTTGTGGACCCCTTCGACCCAGACGAACCGTACGGTCTGGCCTGGCTTGGCGACGAGGGCGCGGGTCGAGAACGAGAGCGCGCGCAGCTTGACGACGTGCTGCTTCGGCTTCGCCGTCGCCTGCTGCGACGCTCCCACCGCGACCGGCACGGCGGCGATCGCGGCGGCGGCGGCGATCATGGCAAGGGCGGCGCGCGGATTTCGGTTCATGAGCGGCTCTCCCTGGCTGTTCGTCGAGGATTGAGAGCGGTGCGCCGCTCGGCAACGCCACCCGGACTGCTCCGGGTGGCGTTGCCGGCGGACCGCCGGGTTACGGCAGTCGGTACGCCACGACCGAGGCCTTCTGGCTCTTCTTCGGGGCGAAGCCGGTCCCGACGACCACCAGGTCCTCCGCGATCGCGGGCGTCGCGTTGCCCTGCGCGGGACCGGGCTGCCTCCAGGCCACGGCTCCCGTCGCGCGGTTGTACGCGTAGGTCGTTCCGTTGAAGTACGTGGCGAAGACGAGGTCGTTGACGACCGTCGCGCCACCGAAGTTCAGCTGCTTGACCGTCTTGTTCCAGATGGGCTTCCCCGTCGCGCCGTCGAGCGCGAGCGTCTGGCCTGAGCCGGTCGCAAAGTCACAGAGCACGAAGCCGGCATCGGCGTAGCTCTTCTGGGGCCAACCACTGGTCGAGCAGAGGTTGTTGACCGGGACGTAGATCACCCCGTCCGCGACGGCCATCGGGGTCTCGACCCCTCCCAGGTAGCCCGGGTAGAACTTGGTCGTGACCCCCTTCTTGAACGGGGCGTTGCGGTTCGGCCCGTCCTCGTCGAGGTGAATGCCCACGTCCCTCTTCCAGATGAGCTTGTGCGTGGTGCGGTCGACGACGTACACCGTGCCCATCTTCCCGCTGAGCACGACGACGTCGGTGGGCGTCCCGTTGATCGTGAAGGTGGCGAGGATCGGCCCCAGGTGCAGGTCCCAGTCCCTGATGTCGTGCCTGATGGCCTGGTAGTGCCACTTCCGCTTGCCGGTCAGGCCGTCCAGCACGACGAGGCTGTTCGTGTAGAGGTTCGGGCCCGGGCGGCTCGACCCGTTGGGGAAGCGCGCAGTCCCCGGAAACACCCCCGGGTTCGCGACGGCCACGTAGACGTCGCCGTTCTTGTCCACGGACGGCGTGCCCCAGAGCCCGCCGCCGCTGTTGATCTTGGGGTTGCCCCAGAGGTTCTTGCTCTTGATCGTGTCGAACTTCCACTTGGTGGCGCCTGTGGTCGCGTCCAAGGCATGCACGACGCCCCTGCCGCCGCCGCCGTAGAAGGTGGTGAGCGCGTCGCCGGGGACGGTCGAGATGATCAGCATGTTGTTCCAGACGAGCGGGGCCATGTCGATGCCCTCGGTCTTCTGGCGGATCAGCTTGCGCTTCCACTTGATCGCGCCGGTGGCGTCATCGAGCGCGAACGCGTCGGTGGCCGTTCCCCCGAAGACGAGTCCGTTGCCAATGGCGACGCCGGTCGGCCCGGTGCTGAGGTCGTTGAACTTTCTCTGCCACAGGAGCGCGCCGGTTGCGCGGTCCAGCTTGAAGACGTTCGAGTTCATGTCCTGCAGATAGACGGCGTCCTTCGTCACGATCGGGTTCGCCGAGAAGACGCCGAAGGGGCTCGTGCCGGAGAGCGGGAAGGACCAGGCCTTCTTGAGCGTCGCGACGTTCGCCGTCGTGATCCTGCTCCCGGTGACCACGCGATCGTTGGTGTAGTTGGCGTTGGGCGCCGGGAACGCGGTGAGGTTCGCGCTCAGCTCCGGCGGAGAGCCGGGTGGCGCGGCCTGGTCCGGTGTCGCCGCGATGGCGATCCCTGCCGTGAGCGCCGCCGCCGCGAGCACGAGAGCAGCGAGGCGCATGCGCCGCACCCCGACTCTCGACCGCGACCTTCCCCGGAATCGTTTCCCTGGCCTCCATTCCCGTTCCACGATTCCCCCCTCGCGCAGATGACCGGCGACGACCCGTTCGCGGGTCGCTCCGCCCGCGCGTAGACGTCGCGGGCCGTGCGCAAACTCTCAGCGGTGTGATCGAAGTGTCAACGCCGTTCTTGCGTGAAACTGCTTACCCAGAAGGACCGCCGACGCCGACGCCGACCCCGTGGTGGAGGCGAGGTGCGGATCCAGGACGTGAAGGGGCTCGTGGGCGGTCTGCTGGTGATGTGACGCCTGTCCGGGCGGCGGCGGATACTTCCCGTGAGTGTCACATCGGCCCTTCGCCAGGACGTGAGCGCTCCACCTGCCCGGCCGTCGTTCGCGCGGGTGGCCGAGGAGAACCTCGACGTCGTCCACCGCTACCTCGCGCACCTGGTGCGCGACGCCCATCTGGCGGAGGACCTGACCTCGGCGACCTTCGAGCGGGCGATGCGCGACTGGCGCCGCTTCGATCCTGGCCGGGGGAGGGTGTCGGTGTGGCTGGTGGAGATCGCGCGGCGGGTGGCGCTCGATCACTTCCGGCGTGAGGGTCGCCGGCGGGCCCGCGAGGAGCGCTACGCCGCCGAGCAGCCCTCGTCGAACCCGGGGCCGGAGGCGGGGCAGGGCGGGCTGTCGGAGGAGCTGCGGGCCGCCCTCGGGCGCCTGACCCGGGGCGAGCGCGAGCTGGTGGCGCTGCGGGTGGTGCTGGGCCTCGACGCCGCGGAGACCGGGCGTGTGACGGGGACGTCGGCGTCGGCGGTGGGGACGGGTCTGCACCGAGCGCTGACGAAGCTGCGACAGGAGGTGGGGCGACCGTGACCGAGCGCGACCCGATGGGGCCGGAGCGGCTGGGCGAGCTGGTCGACGGCGCGGCTCCGCGCGATGAGGAGGAGCGGGCCCTGGTCGACCTGCTGACCGAGACCCGGGCGCTCGAGCCCGCGGCGCCCGATGCGCTGCGCGAGCGTGTGCGCGCTCAGGTGGCCCAGAAGCCGCCGCCGGATCGCCGCTCGCCGCGGGCCTGGCTGGGCACGGCGGGCGCCCGGCGGCGGTTGCTGCTGGCCGCGCCGGTGGCGGCCGGGATCGCGGCCGTGGCGATCGCGCTGCCGCTGGTGACGGGCGGCGGCGACAACGGCGTCGCGCCGGCCGGACAGAAGAGCGCGGCGGGCGAGGCCGGCACGGCCCTGCGCGACTCCGCTCCCGAGGGCGCGGCCGCCCCGGCGCGGGCGTCCGCGCCGCCGGCCGCGGCCGATGCGCTGTCGGCGGGCGACTCCCAGGCTCTGGGGGTCGACCCGCGGCGGGCGCAGAAGGTGACCGCCTCGACGCGGGTGCGCGTGGAGAGCGTCACGGCGCTCTCGCGGGCGAGCGACCGGGCGATGGCCACCGTGCGGGGCCTGGGGGGCTACACGGTGAGCTCGGACTACTCGGTGCCGAACGCCTCCACGGGCACGAACGTGCTCGTCTTCCGGGTGCCGGTGGCCCGGGCGGACCGGGCGATCGCGGGATTCGGGCGCCTGGGGACGGTGATCGGCCAGAGCGCCGACATCGTCGACCTGACGGCCCGGCTCGGAGCCCAGGGGCGGGCGGTCGAGCGGCTCACGGAGCGGCTGGACCGGCTGCGGGCCGAGCTGGTGGCGCACCCGGGTGACCCCGCGCTGACGGCGCAGGTGGCACGCGCCGAGAGGGACCTGAGCGAGGCCGAGGCGCGTCAGAGCGCCACACGGGGACAGGCCGACCTCGCCCGCCTGAACCTGACGCTCACGACCGAGGGCCCGCCGGCGGCGCCCGTGGACGAGGGGCGCTTCACGGGCCCCCTGAGCGACGCCGGCTCCCGGCTGGCCGGGGCGACGGCCTGGCTGCTGGGCGCGGTGGTGCTGATCGGGCCCTTCGCGGCGGCGGCGTTCCTGGCCGCCTGGGGCGCGGCCCGCCTGAGGCGGCGCACGAGCCGGCGCCTGATGGGCTCCACCTGATCGCGCCCGCCGGGGCAGGCCCTCAGTCGCGCGGGCGCACGCGGGCGAGGGGCTCGGAGACCTGCTCGAGGTGCGCGTGAAGCTCCCCGTCGCGCGCCTCGAGCCAGGCCCACCGCGGGCGGCGGTCGTCCTCGGTGAGCGCCTCGCCCACGCTGCCCGGGTTCACGAAGATGCAGCCGGCCTCCTCGCGGATGAGCGGGCGGTGGGTGTGGCCGCTCACGACGCAGTCGGCGTCGAGGCCGCGGGCGATGGCGGCCAGCAGGCGCTTGGAGGTGTTCGCGTCGATGGTCCCCGCCGGGTCCCCGTGCACCACGGCCACCTTCCATCCGCCGAGGTCCACGCGCACCACCGCCGGGAGGGAGGAGAGGAACCGCAGGGCGCCGTCGGACATGTGGGTGGCGGTCCAGGCGCGTGAGCCCACCCGCGACGCCTTCGGATGGTCGGGGTCGGGCTCGCGCTTGGTGACCTTGCCGTCGGTGTTGCCCATGGCGCACGGCCAGCCGGTGCGCATGACCAGGCGCACGCACCCCTCCGGGTCGGGCCCCCGCATCACGAGGTCGCCGGTGAAGGCGCCGCCGGCGATGCCGTGCCCCTCGATCGCGGCGAGGGCCGCCCGCAGCGCGGCGAGGTTGGCGTGGACGTCGCCCAGGACGGCGAGGCGCTCAGCCATGGTGGCCGATGCCCAGGGCCTCGTGGAGGCGCGGGCGGAAGCGCTCGGTCTTGAGGCGGCGCCACTCGTCGACGAACCGGGCGTAGAGCGCGTCGCGCTCCCGGCGACGGCGCCCGATGAGCGCGTGGACACCCGGGCGCTCGTCGCCGCGGCGCCCGGTGGCGAGCTCGCGCTCGAACGCGCGGAAATCGTCCTCGCGTCCCTGCGCCGATCGCCGGCGGGGGATGGGCGGCGCCGTGGTCACCAGCCGGCGCGCCGCGGCGCCCTCGCGTCCGGCCAGCCACTGCAGGTGGTCCTCGAGCATCGGGATCTGCACATCGCAGTCGTGGATGTCGCCCAGCAGGTCCTGGAGGCCCTTGACCTCGTCGATGAAGGGCTCGAGGTCGGCCGGAAACGCGACCGCGAAGATCTCGAGCAGGTAGCGCAGCCGCTTGCAGGCGATGCGCATGTCATGCAGCTCGGTGACGTTCGCGGGGTCGGCCATCAGGCCGTCGTAGGAGTAGACCTCGTCGATGCGCACCGCCAGCACCTTGCGCGCGTTGGGCCGCAGGCGGCGGTCGGGGTCGAGCCCGTGGACGGGGCGGGGCTTGGCCACTCAGGCCTCGGGGGGCCGCGGGTCGAGGCGCCGCATGCGCACGCCGGTGTGCTTGGCGACGTAGGCGACGAACCGATCCTCGAAGCCCTCGTCCTCGATGCGGGCGAAGAGGGCGGCGAGGCGGGGGTCCTCGGCGGCCCGCTCCTCGCGGTAGCGCGCCACCAGGCCCTCCACCCCGGGGCGCTCGTCCTCGCGCATCTCGGTTCGCACCCCGGTGAGCCGCTCGATGGCCACGTCCAGGTCGCGTGCGTCCCCGAGGACGTCGGTGATCTCCTTCACCTGGCGCACCAGGGGGCGGAAGGACTTTCGGGGGAACGCCCCCTCGAAGGCGTCCATGGCCGCGCGCAGGCGCCGCGAGGAGACCCGCATGGCGTGGAGCTCCTCGATGTCCTCGCCGAGCAGCGTGCCGTCCCGGTAGCTCATCATCTCGCGCCAGCGGGTGAGCACCACGCGCCCGGCCGCCTCCCGGAAGCGGGCGTGCCCGCTGAGCCCCGGAACCTCCCAGGCCCTCGCCACCCCGGCTCGCCCGCCTACCCGGGAGTCCGGCGGCGCACCATCACCGAGTCGCGCACCGCCTGCCGCAAGGCCTTGCCCCGGGCGATGACCGGCCAGTCGATCTCCAGCTCCATGCCGAGGTCCACCAGGGCGCGCAGGACGGCCCCCTCGTCGATGCTGGGGCCCGAGAGCGCCACGGCCTCTCGCAGCCACCGGCCCTGCGCTTTCGAGAGCGCCACCGTGACGTCGCGCCGCGCGTCCTTGCGCCGGGTGGGGATCGCATCGGCGCCCAGCCGCACGTAGACCCCCTCGCCCGGTCCCGCCGGGCCGCCGAGCACGCCCTGGTAGCTCACGCGCCTCACAGCTCGGCTCCCGCGGCGGCGGCCGAGGCCTCCACGCTGAGCCGGTGGTCCTCGGCCAGGTCGCGGATGGTGTCCTCGCCGATCTGGTCCTCCCCGCGCTCGGCCGCCACGAAGAGGGCGTTGGCGAGCAGCAGGTTCACCAGCCGCGGGACGCCGCCGGTCTCGTGGTGCGCCGCCCGCGCGGCGCGCTTGGAGACGATGCGCCGGCTCGCGCCCGCCACCCGGGTGCGGTGGAGGATGTAGGCGTCCACCTCGTCGGGGCTCATCGCTCCGAGGTGGTACCGCACCACCACGCGCTGGGACACCTGTGGCTGGCGCTCGATGCGGATCGTCAGCTCGGGCTGCCCCAGCAGGACGACCGGGGCGGACACGCCGTCGCCCGGGTTGGTGAGCAGGCGCAGCTCGTCGAGGGCCGGAGGGCCGAGGCGCTGGGCCTCGTCGACCGACAGGACGATGCGCCGCCCCTGGGCCGCGGCGGCGGTCAGCCGCGCGCGCAGGAGCCCGGCGAGCCTCGCGGTCGAGCCGCCGGCGGGCTCCGCGCCGGTGGCCACCAGCGCCGCGGCGAGGAGGGCCGCCCCCGTTCGCGGGGGGTTGGCCACCTCGGCCACCTGGAAGCCCTCGCCGTCGAGGGTGCGGCGCAGGGTCTGCGCCAGCAGGGTCTTGCCGGCCCCGATCTCCCCCGTGATCACCACCAGGCCCCCGAGCTGGGTGATCCCGAACAGGATGCGCGCCAGGCCCTCGCGGTGGTCGGCCCGCTCGAAGGCGAAGCGCGTGTCCGGTTCGAGCTGGAAGGGCGGCTCGGCGAGCCCCCAATGGGCGAGGTACGCCGGTCGCCCGGCAGGCGAGAGCGTCGAGATAGCGATCCCCAGCGGTCACGGTCGGGAGCGACGGCCGCGCTGAGTCTAACCCGGACCCCCGTGTCTCAGGGGGGTGCCCACGTGTGCGTTACAGGGGGCGCAGGCGCGCCCGGCGGCGCGCCACCGCGCGGGCGCGCAGCGCGGCGAGACCCCCCACCGCGCCGGCGATGGCGGCCATCTGCACCTGGAACGCGACCACCTCGGCGCCGCCGGGCGCGGATGCGAGGGCGGCGAGGAGGAAGCCGGCCACCAGGCCGAGCGCGTAGAGGGCCACCGTGCGCGCGCTCGGCAGACGCCGACGCCGCCGCGCCGGGACCGGGCGCAGGCGCCGGGCCGGATCGGGACGGAGGTGGGACGATTCGGTGTCCCGGAGCGCGGCGGCGAGCATGAGGCGAACAGTAGTTCGTGCGTCGGACGCGAACAAGTGTTCGGACAGCCGTCTGCAACGCGCGTTTCGACAACGACCGTTTCACGGAAACGTCCTGCTCGTTTGCCCTGCACCTGACGTCGGTGGGGGAAAACCCCTCGGATGGGGGGGAGAAAGCGTTGTCAGGTGGGGGATTGTGGGGTAGCGTGGGGAAATGCAACGCCGGCTGCTGAGTGGGACCTATGAGTGCAGCCTCGACAACCGCTTCCGCCTGGCCATTCCCGCCCGCCTGCGAGAGCCCTTCGTCGCGGGTGCGACCGTGGGCTGGTGGATCGACGAGTGCCTCGTCGTCGTGCCCAGCGTCGAGTGGCCGTCCCTCATCGACCGGACCTTCGGGACGATGAGCGTGCTGGACGACGACGCGCGCGAGATGAGCCGCTTCCTCGGCGCCGGCGCCTTCCACCACGAGCTCGACCGGCAGGGCCGCATCCCGCTCGCTCCCGAGCTGCGCGAGCACGCGGGAGTGGAGGACGGCAAGGTCAAGCTGGTGGGGGTGGGGGAGTACCTGGAGGTGTGGGATCCCGGCCGTCTGTCCGACCGCTTCGCGGAGCTGCGTCGAGAGGGGGTATCCGCCCGTGCCAAGCGCCTTGCCGGTCGAGTCACCTAGGCCCGCCCGCGGGCACGAGCCGGTCCTGCTGGACGAGGTCGTCCAGATGGCCGCCCCGCGCCCCGGCGAGACCATCGTCGATTGCACCTTCGGCGCCGGCGGCCACGCGCGCCGCCTCGCGCCGGCCCTCGGGGAGGACGGCCGCTACGTGGCCATCGACCAGGATCCCGAGGCCGCCGCCTGGTTCTCCGACCTGGCCGACGACGTCGTGTGCGAGATGCGCTTCGTCCAGGCCAACTTCGCCGACGCCCTGCCGCGGCTGGCCGACCAGGGGCTGCGCGCCGACGCGATCCTGATGGACCTCGGCCTGTCGTCGATGCAGGTCGACCGGCCCGAGCGCGGCTTCTCGTACTCGCGGCAGGCGCCGCTCGACATGCGCATGGACCCGGGCCTGCGCCGCTCGGCGGCCGATCTCGTGGCCGAGCTTCCCGAGGCCGATCTCGCCGAGATCTTCAGCGGCTACGGGGAGGAGCGCTACGCGCGGCCCATCGCCCGCGCCATCGTGCGCCGCCGCGCCCAGGCGCCCATCGCCACCACCGGGGACCTGGTCGAGGTGGTGCGCTCGGCCGTGCCCACGCCGGCCCTCTTCGCGGCCGGCCACCCGGCCAAGCGGGTCTTCCAGGGGCTGCGGATCGCGGTCAACGACGAGCTGGGAAGCCTGGAGGCCGGCCTCGCCGCGGCGTTCGAGCTGCTCGCTCCCGGTGGCCGCCTGGTGGTGATCTCCTTCCACTCGCTCGAGGACCGGATGGTCAAGCGCTTCATGCGCGCCCGCAGCCAGGGCTGCATCTGCCCGCCGGAGATGCCGGTCTGCGGCTGCGGCCGCGTGGCCGAGGCCGGCCTGCTCGCCGGGAAGGCCCAGCGTCCCAAGCAGGCCGAGATGGACCGCAACCCCCGCGCGCGCTCGGCGCGCCTGCGCGGGCTGCGCCGGGTGGAGCCCTCGTGAGCACCCGCGCGGCCCCCGGCCGCGGAGCCGCGGCCCCCGGCCGCGGAGCCGCGGCCCCCGGCCGCGGAGCTGCGCGCGCCGAGCCCCGCCGCCGCGCCGCCCCCGCTCCGCAGCCCCGGCCGCGGCCCCGCGCGGTTCCCCGCACCGCGCCGCGCCGCGCCGCCCGGCCGCGGTCGCGCATCCGCCTGGGCCGTCTGATGATCCCCCTGGTCGCGCTCGTCCTGGCCGGCATCGTGTGGGTGAACGTCGCGAAGCTCACGCTCACCAACCAGACCGGGCAGGTCATCCAGCAGGCGCGCAGCGTCGAGTCGGAGACCGCCCGCCTGCAGAGCGCGCTCGAGCAGCGCAACGCCCGCGTGCGCCAGAACGCGCAGCGGCGCCTGGGGATGGAGTCGCCGAGCGGCGACTCCGTCACCTACCTCGACGCCGGCAGGGCCGCGGCCGCCGCGACCCCCTAGGCCGTGGCGCGGCCGCCCTCGCGTCCTCCCTCCCGCCCGCGTCCGCCCTCCCGCCCGCGGCCGCCGTCCGGGTCGCGGGGCCGGGAGGCGGCCGCGCGCCGCCGCCCGCAGCGGATCCGGATCCTGGCGGCCGGCGCGGTGCTGCTGCTGGGGCTGCTGGCGATGCGCGCCACCTTCCTCGGCACGGTCCGGGCCGGCGACCTCTCCGACCGGCGCGCGGAGCACAGCCGCTTCCCCTACGTGCTCCCGGCCGAGCGCGGCGCCATCCAGAGCAGCGACGGCGCGGACCTGGCCATCGACCGGCTGGCGGTCAACGTGACCGCCTCGCCCAACCTGGTGACCGACCCGGTCGGGGTGGCGGCCCGGCTGGCGCCGATCCTGAAGCGCGACCCCGACACGCTCGCCAACACCCTGTCGCACCGCGGCGTCTACGCGGTGCTCGCGCGGAACGTGCCGCCCGCCTCCGCCGACGCCGCCCGCGCCCTCGCCATCCCGGGCCTCTACTTCTCGGACACCTACCAGCGGTTCCTCCCCGGCGGACCCCAGGCGGCCCAGGTGCTGGGCCTCACCGGGGACGAGCACGAGGGCCTCTCCGGGATGGAGAAGCAGCTCGACCCGGAGCTGACGGGGGTCCCCGGGCGCCGGGTGGAGGTGCGGGACCTCTTCGGGCGGCCCATCCAGGTGCTGAGCGACCGCGAGCCGAGGCCGGGCACGAACGTGCGCCTGGAGATGGACTCCCGGATCCAGAACGAGGTCGAGCGGACGCTCTCCGAGACGCGAGCCGCGTTCGGCGCCAGGAGCGCGATGGCCATCGTCATGCGCCCCAAGGACGGGGCCGTCCTGGCCATGGCCACCGTGCCCCGGTTCAACCCGAACCAGCGCCGTCAGATCAACCCGGACCTGGAGCGGAACCGTCCGGTCACCGACACCTTCGAGCCCGGCTCGACCTTCAAGATCGTCACGATGACGGCGGCCCTCGAGGACGGGAAGGTCACGCCCTCGACCTCCTTCGACCTCCCCGTGTCGGTGACCAGGTACGCGGGCACGCCCTCCGAGTACACCCTGGTGGACGACCACCGCGACGTCCCCGCGCGGATGACCGCCTCCCAGATCCTCGCGCGCTCCAGCAACATCGGGACGTACACGATCGGCACGCGGGTGGGCGAGGACCGCCTGAAGGCCTGGATCACGCGGTTCGGGTTCGGGTCGATGACCGGCATCGACTACCCGGGCGAGGTGGCGGGCAACGTCCAGCAGGACTGGTCGGGCACCTCGGCGCTGAACATCCCGATCGGATACGGCACGGCCGTCACGCTCACGCAGCTCGCCCGCGCCTACGCCGCCGTGGCGAACGGGGGCACCCTGGTGACGCCGCACCTCGTGGGGGCCGTGGGGGGGAAGAACGTGACCCCGCCGGGGCGGCGCATCATGCACGAGGCCACCGCGCGATCGCTCAGCCGCATGCTGCGCGGCGTGGTGGACCCGCGGGGCACGGGCTCGCTCGCGGAGGTGAAGGGCTTCGAGGTGGCCGGCAAGACCGGCACCGCGAAGAAGTACGACCCCACCACCGGCGAGTACAGCGACAGCGCCTACACGGCCTCGTTCGTGGGCTACGCCCCGGCCGACGATCCGCAGCTGCTGGTGGCGGTGGTGGTGGACGAGCCCCACGGCTCCATCTACGGCGGCGACGTGGCGGCCCCGGCGTTCGAGCAGATTGCCGAGTTCTCCCTGCAAACACTCAGAATCACACCCTGATTTCGGGGCGTGGCGCTGTGGTAGCATCACGCCCCGCATGACCCTCCAGGAGCTGATCCGGGGCATCCCCGGAGGGCGCGTGGTCGCCGCCCCCGGCGAGGACGCCACGCCGATCCGGACGGTGGTGCACCGCGCCGAGGAGGCCGGCCCCGGCGCCCTTTTCTGTGCCCTCCGGGGCCTGCGCGCCGACGGCCACGACTTCGCGGCCGACGCGGTGGCGCGGGGCGCGGCGGCCCTGATGGTGGAGCGCGAGCTGCCGCTCCCGGTGCCGCAGGCGGTGGTGCCGGACACCCGGCTCGGCATCGCCCTGGCGGCCGCCGAGCTGCGCGGGCGTCCCTCGGACTCGCTCCTGGTGGTGGGCGTCACCGGCACCAACGGCAAGACCACGTCGGCCTACCTGGCCCGCGCGGTGCTCGAGGCCGCGGGCCACCGCTGCGGGCTCATCGGCACGGTGGAGGCCCGCGCCGGAGGGGAGGTCGTGGCGGTCAGGCACACGACCCCCGACCCGGTCGAGCTGCAGGCCCTGCTGGCCCGGATGCGCGACGCGGGCGACACCGCGTGCGCGATGGAGGTCTCCTCCCACGCGCTCTCCCAGCGCCGGACCGCCGGGACGCGGTTCGCGGCGGCCCTGTTCACCAACCTCACCCGCGACCACCTCGACTACCACCGCACCGTGGACGAGTACTACGCGGCCAAGCGGGCGCTGTTCCTGCGGCCGGAGGGCGAGGGCCCGGATCCCCCCGGGGCGGCCAACCTCGACGACGAGATGGGCCGGCGCCTGGCGGCCGAGGCCGGCGCCCTGGGCTACGCCGTCGACGCGCCGGCCGAGGTGCGGCCCGAGTCGGTCCGCGGCCTGGCCACCGGGATCGCCGCCCGCGTCGCGACGCCGAGGGGACCGGTCGAGGTGGAGAGCGCCCTGCGCGGGCGCTTCAATCTGGCCAACCTGACCGGGGTGGTGGCGGTGGGCGAGCTCCTGGAGCTGCCGCACGAGGCGGTCGCCGCCGGCATCGGCGCGGTGGCCGGGGTGCCCGGGCGCTTCGAGGCCGTCGAGGGCGGACAGGGCTTCCCGGTGATCGTCGACTACGCCCACACGCCGGACTCGCTCGAGAACGTGCTGCGGGCCGCCCGCGAGCTGGTGTCGGGTGGGCGCCTGGTGGTGGTGTTCGGCTGCGGCGGCGACCGCGACCGCGGCAAGCGCCCCCAGATGGGCGCCCTCGCCCGCGCCCTGGCCGACGTCGCGGTGGTCACCTCGGACAACCCGCGCAGCGAGGATCCCGACCGGATCATCGCCGAGATCGTGGCCGGCGCGGCCGACGGCCCGGCGGAGCTCGTGGTGGAGCCGGACCGGCGCGCGGCCATCGAGGGGGCCATCGAGCGGGGGCGCCCGGGCGACGTGGTGCTGATCGCGGGCAAGGGCCACGAGCAGGGCCAGGAACGCGACGGGGTGGTGACCCCGTTCGACGACCGCCTGGTCGCGCGCGAGGCGCTCCAGGGGGTGAAGCGGTGAAGCTGACCGTCAACGAGATCCTGCAGGCGTCCGACGACGCCCGCCTTCCCGCGGGTGCGCCGGACACCGTGGTCGAGGGCGCCTGCGTGGACTCCCGCGAGGTGGTCGAGGGGAGCCTCTTCGTGGGGATCCGCGGGGAGCTCGCCGACGGCGGCCAGCATGCGCCCGACGCCCTCTGGGACGGCGCCGCGGCGGCCGTGGTGGGCGAGTCGGCGTGGCGCTGGATCGAGGGCGACGTGCAGGGCATCAAGAAGCCGGTGATCGTGGCGGCCGACCCGGTGGCGGTGCTCCAGACCGCCGGCCGCCTGGCGCTCGAGCGCACCGGCGCCCGCGTGGTGGCGGTCACCGGGGCCACCGGCAAGACCACCACCAAGGACATCCTGGTGGCGATGCTCCGCGCGGCCGGGGCCCGCGCCGAGGGCACGCCGGGGAACCGCAACACCGAGGTCGGCGTGCCGATGTCGCTGATGGGGCTCGCCGAGGGCTGCGAGGTGGCGGTCGTGGAGATGGGCATGCGCGGCACCGGCCAGATCGCCGAGCTCGCCGCGCTGGCGCCCCCCGACGTGGCCTGCGTCACCGCGATCGGCCCGGTCCACCTGGAGCTGCTCGGCACCGTCGAGGCCGTGGCCGCCGCGAAGGCGGAGGTGCTCCAGGCGCTGCGGCCCGGGGGTCACGCGGTGGTGCCCGCCGACGAGCCGCTGCTCGATCCCCACATCGCCGCCCTCGACCCGGGGATCACCGTCCACCGCTTCGGCGACGCGCCCGACCTGGCGCTCGACCTGAGGCTGAGCAAGGCCTGGGAGCTGCGCAACGCGGCGGCCGCGCTCGCCTGCTGCCGGGCGCTCGGCGTCGTGCCCCCGGAGGGCGCCACCATCGAGGTGGCGCTGTCGGCGCTGCGCGGTCAGGAGCGTCCGCTGGCCGTGGGCGGCGTGCTGATCGAGGACTGCTACAACGCGAACCCGGTCTCGATGCGGGCGGCGCTGGCGGACCTGGCCGGGCGGTCCGGGCGGCGGGTGGCCGTGCTCGCCGACATGATGGAGCTGGGCCCCGAGGAGGCGCGCTACCACCGCGAGGTGGGCGAGGCCGCGGCCGCCGCGGGCATCGACCTGCTGATCGCGGTGGGCGAGCGGGCGGCGGGATACGCCGAGGGCGCCGACGGGCTCGCCTCGGCGCGCTTCGCCACGGTGGAGGAGGCGATCGAGGCGGTGCCGGGGCTGCTGCGGGAGGGCGACGTGGTGCTGCTGAAGGGATCGCGCTCGATGCGCCTGGAGCGGGTGGGCGCCGTCCTGGCCCCGGACGGGACCTAGCCAGTGCCGCGCGTCCTCATCGCCGGCATCTGCGCGGCGACGCTCCTGATCTTCCTGGGGCCGAAGTTCATCGCCTGGCTGCGCCTCCACGAGGTGGGCCAGTTCGTGCGCCCGCCCGGGCTCATCCCCGACTCCCACGCCGAGAAGCAGGGCACCCCCACGATGGGCGGGCTGCTGATCCTGGTGGCCACGACGCTGCCCTTCATCATCCTCTCCAGCCGCAGCACCGAGGCGATGCTGGTGCTCTTCGCCACCCTGGCCTGCGGGGCGATCGGGTTCCTCGACGACTGGATGAAGATCGTCAAGCGGCGCTCGCTGGGGCTGTCGGGCCGCTGGCGCATGCTGGGCCTGGTGGCCGTGTCGGCGGTCCTCGTGTCGGTGGCGGTGGAGGTGGTGGGCCTGCCCACCGCTCTCAACGTGCCGGTGCTGAACGAGAGCTTCGAGATCGGGACCGTGGCCTTCTACGTGCTGGTGTTCCTGGTCGTCGCGGGGGCCGCCAACGCGGTCAACCTCACGGACGGCCTCGACGGCCTCGCGGCCGGGATCGCGGCGGTCGTCCTGCTCTCCTACACCGGCATCGCGTTCGTCTCGGAGCAGCGCG
The DNA here is from genome assembly GCA_963721335.1 of Miltoncostaeaceae bacterium. Classification (GTDB taxonomy): domain Bacteria; phylum Actinomycetota; class Thermoleophilia; order Miltoncostaeales; family Miltoncostaeaceae; genus CAVXDY01. Next base: position 1,029,533 of record CAVRIV010000008.1, on the reverse strand, counting down.
ACCTGGCGATCTTCGGCGCCACCCTGGTGGGCGCGTGCATCGGCTTCCTGTGGTTCAACTCGTTCCCGGCGGCGGTGTTCATGGGCGACACCGGCTCGTACGCCCTCGGGGGCGCGATCGCCGCGATGGCGGTGATGACCAAGACCGAGATCCTGCTGATCGTGATCGGCGCCATGTTCGTGGCCGAGGCGCTGTCGGTGATCATCCAGGTGATCGTCTTCAAGCGCTTCCGCCGCCGGGTCTTCCTGATGACCCCGGTGCACCACCACTTCGAGATGGCCGCCTGGAGCGAGACCAAGATCATCGTGCGCTTCTGGCTGATCGCGGCGATCTTCGCGGCGGTGGGCTTCACGCTCTACTTCCGCGACCTCCAGGAGACGCTCCTGCGATGAGCCGCGCCCTGGTCGTGGGCCTCGCGCGCTCCGGCCGGGCGGCGGCAGCTCTCCTCGCCCGGCGCGGCTGGGAGGTCACGGCAATCGACGCCGCCGAGGCGACGGCGCCCGAGCTGGAGGCGCTCGGCGTGGAGGTTCGCGCTCCGTGGTCCGCCCCCGTGGAGGGCGTCGAGCTGGTGGTGAAGAGCCCCGGAGTGCCCGGCGAGTCGCCGTCCGTGGCCGCGGCCCGGGAGGCGGGGGCCGCGGTGTGGAGCGAGATCGAGCTCGCCGCCCGGGAGCTGCCCAACCCGCTGGTGGGGGTCACCGGCACCAACGGCAAGACCACCACGACCGAGCTGACGGCCCATCTGCTGCGGGCCGGAGGGCTCGATGCCGTGGCCTGCGGCAACCAGGGCACGCCCCTGGCCGGGCTCGTCGATGCCGTGGACCCCGGCGCGTGGCTGGTGGTGGAGTGCTCGAGCTTCCAGCTCGAGGACGTGGAGCGCTTCCGCCCGCGGGCGGCCGCGCTGCTGAACCTGGCTCCCGACCACCTCGACCGCCACGGCAGCCTGGAGCGCTACCGGGACGCCAAGCTGAGGCTGTTCGCCGCCCAGCAGCCGGGCGACCTCGCGATCCTGCCGCGGGCCCTCCGGGCGCGCGTGCCCGCCGGCGCCCGCCACGTGGACGACGGGCCCCCCGGCCCGCACGCGGTCGCCTGGGCCGAGGGCGGGCTGCACGTGGCGGGCCTCGGACGCGTGATCGGCTGGGACGACGTGCTCCTGCGCGGCCGCCACAACCGCGAGAACGCGATGGCCGCCGCCGCCCTCGCGGCCCACGCCGGGGTCGAGCCACCCGCGCTGGCCGCGGGCCTGGCGAGCTTCGCGCCGGTGCCCCACCGCCTGGAGCCGGTCGGCGCCGTGGGCGGGGTGGCCTTCGTCAACGACTCCAAGGCCACCAACCCCGACGCCGCGCTGGCCGCCCTCGACGCCTATCCGCACGGGGTCCACCTCATCGCCGGCGGCCGGGCCAAGAGCACCCCCTTCGGCCCCCTCGCCGCCGCCTCCCGCGCCGCCGTGGTGCGGGCGTACCTGGTCGGGGAGGCCGGGCCCGAGATCGGCGAGGCCATGAGCGCCGCCGGCGTGCCCACCGAGGAGGCGGGGACGGTGGAGGCGGCGGTCGCCGCGGCGGCCGCGCGCGCCCGGCCGGGGGAGACGGTCCTCCTGGCGCCGGGCTGCGCGAGCTTCGACCAGTTCTCGGGCTACGAGGAGCGCGGAGAGGCCTTCCGGGCGGCGGCCCGCGCGGCCGGCGCCCGGTAGTGCGACGGAGCGGTTGATGGCCCTCTTGAGCGGGGCCATCAAGCGCGCCCGGACCGCCTGGCCGGCGGCCCGCGCAGACGTCGGCACCGCCTGCGGCGGGATGGGCCGCCGAAAGGGCGACGAGCAACCCTGCCCGAGTGAGGCGCTTGTCCCGGCGGCCGTCCCCGGCGCAAGCCGGTGACGCCGGTCCGCATCTGCGCCCGTCAGGGCGCAGATGGCGTCCCGCCGGCCCCGCTTAAGAGGGCCGGCGTACGCTGACGCTGGGCAAGGGAGGAGGGGGCCTGCGGCGAACACCACCCAACGGTGGCTTCGTCCCGACCCTCGACCCGATCCGCGCCGCGCCGCACGCCCGCCTCCGGCGCGGCGGTCGGGGCCGACCGCCTGCTCACGGGCGTGGTGCTGGCGCTCGTCTCGTTCGGGCTCGTGATGGTCTACTCGACCTCGAGCGCCACGGCGCTCCTGAGCGAGGGCAACCCCCTCAGCCTGGTGACCCGTCAGGCCGCCTACGCCGTCATCGGCTTCGGCGCCTACGCCGTCTTCGCGCGGATGAGCCCCGAGGGGATGCGGCGGCTCGGCCCGCCGGCGCTCCTGGTGGCGGGCTTCCTGCTGCTGGTGGTGCTGGCGCCGTCCATCGGGACGCAGGTCAACGGCTCGCGGCGCTGGATCTCCCTCGGGAGCCTCGGGCAGGTTCAGCCGTCGGAGATCGCCAAGGTGGCGCTGGCCCTGTGGATCGCCCAGGCGGTGGTCCGCCGGCCCGCGCAGCTCCGCACGCCCCGGGGCCTCGCGCCGGTGCTGCTGGTGACCGGCGTCCTCGGGCTGCTGATCCTGATCGAGCCGGACATGGGCACCGCGGTGACCCTCTTCGCGATCGCCTTCTCGATGCTCGTGGTGGCGGGCGCGCGCATGCGGCACCTCGGCGCGCTCCTGGGCGCGGGGGCCTTCCTGGCCGTGATGGCGATCCTGATCGAGCCCTACCGCCGCGAGCGCCTGCTGATCTTCCTCGACCCCTGGAGCGACCCCAACGGCTCGGGGTTCCAGAGCGTGCAGGCGCAGGTGGCGCTGGGCTCGGGGGGGCTGCACGGCGTGGGCCTCGGAGACGGCGTGCAGAAGGCGTTCTACCTGCCCGAGGCGCACACCGATATGATCCTCGCGACGGTGGGGGAGGAGCTTGGCCTCATCGGCGTGCTGGCGGTCCTCGTCGCATTCGGCCTCTTCGCCGTTGCCGGCTACCGCATCGCGCTGTCGGCCCGGGACCTCCACCAGCAGGTGCTGGCGGCGGGACTCACGACGCTGGTGGTCGTGCAGGCGGCCATCAACATCGGCGCGGTCGTCGGCGTGCTGCCCGTCACCGGCGTGCCGTTGCCGTTCGTGTCCTTCGGCGGCAGCAGCCTGATCATCCTCCTCGCCTGCTCCGGACTCCTTGTCAACATCGGACGCCGATCCCAGAGACAGGCCAGCCGGCTCGCCGTCGTCCCGCCCGGTGAGGGTCGTGATCGCGGCCGGGGGGACGGGCGGCCACGTGATGCCGGCTCTGGCCGTGGCCGACGCGCTGCGCGCGCGGGGGGCTGAGGTCGGCTTCATCGGGGCCCGCGGCTCCAGCGCGTCGGGCCGGGTCGGCGAGGCGGGCTACCCGGAGGACCTCATCCCGCTGCGGGGGCTGGTGCGCCGGCTGTCGCTGCGGAACCTGTGGGCGCTCGTCCTGGCCGTCGCGGCCGTCCCCCGCGCCGCGCTCCTGCTGGCGCGCCGGCGGGCCGACGTGGTGGTGGGGGGCGGGAGCTACGTCGCCGGGCCGGTCGCGCTCGCGGCCTGGCTGACGCGGCGCCCCGTGCTGCTGATGGAGGCCGACTCCCACCTGGGGGTGGCCAACCGTCTCGCGGCGCCGCTGGCGCGGCGGGTCGCGCTGGCCTTCCCGCTGCCGGGCCGCACCGGGCGCAGGTACGTCGTCACCGGCCGCCCCGTGAGCCGGGCGGTGGTGGACGCCACGCGCACCGCCGGGCGGCGGGCCTTCGGGATCCACCCCGGCGCGACCGTGCTGCTGGTGGTGGGCGGCAGCCAGGGTGCCCGGACCCTGAACCTCGCCGCGGTGGAGGCCTTCGGCGACGCGCCGCCGCTCGAGGTGGTGCACGTGGCGGGCCCGGGCCAGCTCGAGGAGACCCGCCGCGCGCTCGACGCGCGCGACGCCGACGGCCGGTACCGGCTGGTGGGATGGCTCGACAACCTGCCCGAGGCCATCGCCGCGGCCGATCTGGTGGTGTCCCGCGCGGGCGGGTCGGTCTTCGAGCTCGCCGCCATCGGGCGGGCGGCGATCCTGGTGCCCTACCCGTACGCCACGGCCGATCACCAGGCCAAGAACGCGCGCTGGCTGGCGGAGGCGGGCGCGGCCATGGTCCTGCCGGACGGGGAGTGCACCGGCGAGCGCCTGCGGGCTCTGGTGGGCGCCCTCCTGGCCGATCGGCGCCGTCTGGAGGCCATGGCGGAGGCCGCCCGCGCGGTGGGACGGCCCGACGCCGCCGACCGCGTGGCCGAGGAGGCCCTCGCCCTCGCGCGCCGCCCGCGCCGGGCGCGTCGCCGGCTGCTGCGCCGATGAGCCGGCCACGACCGGTCCACCTCGTGGGGATCGGGGGGGCGGGCATGAGCGGCCTGGCGCGCCTCGCGGGCGCCGCCGGCTACCGGGTGAGCGGAACCGACCGCGAGGACTCGGCCGTCCTCGCCGCGCTGCGCGGCGAGGGGATCGACGCCCGTGCCGGCCACGCCGCCGGGGCGGTTCCGACGGAGGCCGAGGCGCTGGTCGTCTCGACGGCCATCGGGGACGGCAATCCGGAGCTGGCCGAGGCCCGCCGCCGCGGCCTGCCGGTGCTGCACCGGTCGGAGCTGCTCTCGGAGCTGATGGAGGGCCGGCGCGGGCTGGCGGTCGCCGGCGCCCACGGCAAGTCGACCACCAGCGCCATGCTGGTGAGCGCCCTGGGCGACGCGTCGGCCTGCGTCGGCGCCACGATCGAGGGCGGGGGCGGCACCGGCGCCGTGTGGGGGGCCGGCCCCTGGTTCGTGGCCGAGGCCGACGAGAGCGACCGGTCGCTGCTGAACCTGTCGGCCGAGGGCGCGATCCTGCTCAACGTGGATCACGACCACCATGCGACCTTCGCCTCGCTCGAGGAGGTTCGGGAGGTGTTCCGCGCCTTCGTGGCGCGGCTCCCCGCCGATGGGGTGCTGGTGACCGGGCCCGACGACGAGGCGCGTGGGATCGCCGGCGGCGCGCCGTGCGAGGTGCGCCACGTGGGGGAGACGCCGGGCGCCTTCTGCCGTGTCGAGCGGGAGCCCGGGCGCCCCGGGTTCACCCTGGTCACCGCCGCCGGCCGGCGGGTGCCGGTGCCCCTGCGGCTCGGCGGGCGCCCACAACGCCCACAACGCGGCCTGCGCCATGGCCCTCGCCGACTGGTGCGGCGTGGACCTGGCGGAGGCCGGCGCGCGCCTGGGCGCCTTTCACGGGGTGGGGCGGCGGATGGAGCCCCGCGGCACGGCGGGGGGCGTCGAGGTGGTCGACGACTACGCCCACCACCCCGCCGAGATCCGGGCGACGCTGGCCGCGGCGCGCGAGCGCCGCGCCGGGCGCGTGGTGGTGGTCTTCCAGCCCCACCTGCCCTCGCGCACCCGGGCCCTCGCCGCGGAGCTGGGCGAGGCGCTCGGGGCCGCCGACGTGGTCGTGGTGACCGAGGTCTACCTCGCCCGCGAGCCGGCCGACCCGCTCGCCACCGGGCGCGATGTGGCGGGGCGGATCCCCGGTCCGGCCCGCGCCGTGTTCGCCCCGACCCTGGACGAGGCCGCCGACGCGGCGCTGGCCGAGGCCCGTCCGGGCGACCTGATCATCACCATGGGGGCCGGCGACATCACCCGGTTGGGGAAGGAGTTGGTGGCCCGCCTGGAAAGACCACCTGACGATGGGGGCACTCACGATCGCACGCGTCCGTCCTGAGATCGAGGCCGGCGCCCCCCTGGCGCCGCTCACCACGATCCGGGTGGGAGGGACCGCGGACTGGCTCTGCCGGGCGGCGTCCTTCCGGAGCGTGTCCGACGCCCTCGCCTGGGCGGGCGACCACGAGGTGCCGGTGGCGGTGGTGGGCCGCGGCTCCAACCTGCTGGTGTCCGACGAGGGCTTCCGCGGCCTGGTGCTGCGGCTGGTGGGGCGGCTGACCTCGATCTCGGTGCGCGGCACCGGCCTGTGGTGCGGGGGCGGCGCCTCCCTGCCGCGGGCCGTGCAGCGCGCCGCGGCCCACGGCCTGGAGGGGCTCGAGTTCGGCGCGAGCATCCCGGGCACCGCGGGCGGCGCGGTCGCGATGAACGCCGGCGCGCACGCCGGAGAGCTCGCCCAGGTCCTCGACTGGGCGGTCCTCTGCGGGCCGGGCGAGCGGCGCCGGGTGGGTCCCGCCGACCTCGCGCTCGGGTACCGGCGCTCGGCCGTCGCGCCGGGCGAGGTGGTTGCCGCCGTGGGCTTCGCCCTGCGGCCCGGGGACCCCGCCGAGATCGAACGGCGCCTGGCGGAGTTCCGGGCCCACCGGCGCCGGACCCAGCCCCAGGGCGTGCGGACCTTCGGAAGCGTCTTCACCAATCCCCCGGGAGACTCGGCCGGCCGGCTGCTGGAGGCGGCCGGCTGCAAGGGGCTCAGCGTGGGGGAGGCGCGCTTCTCGCCGGTGCACGCGAACTTCATCGAGGCCCGGCCGGGCTGCCGGTCCGCCGACGTGCTGGCGCTGATGGCCGAGGGCCGCGCGCGGGTGGCGGCGGGCGGCGGGCCGGTGCTGGAGCCGGAGGTGCGCTTCCTGGACCCCGAGCGCGGCGTGACGCGGCCGCCGCTGCCGGAGCCGTGAGCGAGGCCCGCACGGCCGGCGGGCCGCGGAGCCGCCAGCACCCCGCCGTCGTGGAGCGCCGCCGCCAGGTGGCTCGGGAGCGGGGACGGCGACGCCGCTCGGGCGCGATGTTCGTGGTGGTCACCGCGGCGGCGGTCGTGGGCCTCTACTGGCTCCTGACCGGCCCGCTGCTCGCGATCCAGAACGTGTCCGTGTCGGGCTACGACCGGGACGACCGCACCGAGCTGTCGCGCGCGCTGCAGGACGCGGCCGACCAGGGAACGGTGCTCTCGCCGCCCGTGGGCCAGCTCCAGGCCGCGGCCCACCGGTTCCCCTGGGTCCAGTCGATCTCGGTGGCCCGCGACTGGCCCCGGGGGCTGGCGATCCACGTGGTGGTGGCTCACCCGGTGGCCGCCGCCGCCTCTCGCGAGGGGGCGGTGCTCGTGTCGGAGCAGGGGCGGGTGCTCGGGCCGGTCACCGCGAACGCCGGGGTGGGCTGGCTGCGCCTCGCCGGGACCCCCCCGCCGGTGGGCGAGAGCCTGCCGGACGCGGGGACGCGGGCCGCGCTGGAGTTCGTCGCGGCCGCCGGCCCCCAGGTCGGCCGCCGCGTCCGCGCGCTCCGGGTCGACCGCTCCGGCTCGCTGGTGGGCCGCCTCACGAACGGGCCCGAGCTGCGGCTGGGGGCGCCCGAGCGCCTGCCCGCCAAGGCCCGCGCGCTGGGGCTGGTGCTCGCCGCCCTGCCGACCGACGAGCAGGAGGCCGCGACGTACATCGATCTCACCGTTCCGGAGAATCCGGCGGTCGGCGGCGACTATGTCTCGACCGCTGATTGAGACTTGAGGGTTGGGCCGAAAAGTCTCGACCAGAGATCGAGCCTTGCTTGACAGGGTGGGGCCTCGACACTAGCTTCCAGGCTGGTGGAGTGGTGCCTACGTCCGGGTGATGTGCCGCCTGAACCGGTGCTCTCCTGCCTCGAGCGCCGCTTGAGGCTTGTTGGAATCCCCGCATGAGCAGGGCCGTCCACGAGGCCGTAGCGGACTCGGCGGCGGCAGCGGCCGAGGAGGGCGAGCAGGTGGAGACGAGCAATTACCTGGCGGTCATCAAGGTGGTCGGCGTGGGCGGAGGCGGCACCAACGCCGTCAACCGCATGGTCGACGCGGGCGTCCGGGGTGTCGAGTTCATCGCCGTCAACACCGACGCCCAGGCGCTGTCCATGTGCGACGCCGACGTCAAGATCCACATCGGCGGCACGATCACCAAGGGGCTCGGCGCGGGCGCCGACCCGCGGGTCGGCCGGGACGCCGCCGAGGAGTCCCGCGAGGAGCTGAAGGAGGCCGTCCGCGGCGCGGACATGGTCTTCGTGACCGCCGGCGAGGGCGGCGGCACCGGCACCGGAGCCGCGCCGATCATCGCCCAGATCGCTCGCGAGCAGGGCGCGCTCACCGTGGGCGTCGTGACCCGGCCGTTCGACTTCGAGGGCGCGCAGCGCATGCGCCGCTCGGAGGAGGGCATCGAGGAGCTGAGGAAGCAGGTCGACTCGGTGATCGTGATCCCGAACGAGCGCCTCATCCAGGTGGTCGAGCGCCGCACCTCGATCATCGACGCCTTCCGGATGGCCGACGACGTCCTGCGCCAGGGCGTCCAGGGCATCACCGACCTGATCACGGTGCCCGGGCTCATCAACCTCGACTTCGCGGACGTCCGCACGATCATGCAGGACGCCGGCGCGTCCCTCATGGGCATCGGCACGGCCTCCGGGGAGAACCGGGCGTCCGAGGCCGCGAAGGCCGCGATCTCGTCGCCGCTGCTCGAGACCACCGTCGCCGGCGCGACCGGCGTGCTGCTCAACATCACCGGCGGCCCGGACCTCGGGTTGTTCGAGATCGACGAGGCGGCCGGGATCATCCGCCAGGCCGCGCACGACGACTGCAACGTGATCTTCGGCGCGGTCATCGACGAGGGCTGCGGGGACCAGCTGCGCGTGACCGTGATCGCCACGGGCTTCGACGCGCCCGACGCCTCGGCCGCCGACGCGCCCCCGCGCTTCGGCCGGCGCGAGACGCCGCGCGAGCCCGCCCGCGCGGCGGCCCGCCCCGCCTCGGGCGGCGACACCGCCCGCCCGCCCGTCCTGGACGCCGAGGAGCGCAAGGACTTCGAGATCTCCGACGACGCGCTGGAGATCCCCGACTTCCTCAAGGAGCGCTAGCCGCCGGGGAGCGGCGCCCCTGCCGCAGGCCCGCGCGGGACCGGTCGCCCGGCCGTGCGGGCGTGGTAGCGTCACGCCACATGGCGGACGCTCCTGCGCGCACATCGCTCCACGGTCGCCATGTGGCGCTCGGAGCGCGGATGGGGGCCTTCGCGGGCTGGGAGATGCCCCTCTACTACGCGACCGCCCGCGCCGACCACCGGGCGGTGCGCGAGGCCTGCGGCGTGTTCGACGTGTCCCACATGGGCCAGCTCGAGGTCTCGGGGGCGGGAGCGCGCGAGGCGCTCGCCCGGCTGCTCACGAACGACATCGACGCGATCGGCCCGGGGCAGGGGCAGTACACGCTCATGTGCGAGGACGATGGCGGGGTCATCGACGACCTCATCGCCTACGCCCTGGCCGACCGGTACCTGCTGGTCGTGAACGCGTCCAACGTGGACGCCTGCCGGGCGCGGCTCGAGGACCGGCTGCCCGCCGGGGTGAGCGTGGCCGACCGGACGCTCGAGGTGGCGATGCTCGCCGTGCAGGGGCCCGCCTGGCAGGAGGCGCTGAAGCCCATCGCCGCGACGCCGGCCGCCTTCGGGCTGGACTACTTCGAGGTCGCCGAGGACCAGCTCGGCGGCGTCCCGTGCCTGATCGCCCGCACCGGCTACACCGGCGAGCCGGGGGTGGAGCTGCTCTGCCCCTGGGACGAAGCGCCCCAGCTCTGGGACGCGATGATGTCGGTCGACGCCCCACCCGCGCCGGCCGGGCTGGTGAGCCGCGACACCCTGCGCCTGGAGATGGGCTATCCGCTCTACGGGCAGGAGCTCTCGCGCGAGCGCACCCCGATCGAGGCCGGCCTTCGCTTCGCCTGCGACCTGAAGGGCGGGCGCTTCTTCGGCGCCGAGGTGATGCGACGCCAGGCCGAGGAGGGCACGCCCGAGAAGCTCGCGATCTTCCGGATGACCGAGCCGGGCATCCCGCGGGGCGGCCAGGAGGTGCGGGCGGACGGCCGCCCGGCCGGCCGCACGACCAGCGGAACCCTGTCGCCCTCGCTCGACGTGGGCATCGGCATGGCCTACCTGTCCGCCGAGGTCAGCGCCCCCGATCACGACATCGTCATCGACGTGCGCGGCAAGCCGAAGGCCGCCCGCACCGCCCGCCGCCCGCTGGTGGCCACATCCCCGAGGGAGTGAGGAGAGCCGTGCCCGCCGACGAGAGCTACCCCACCGACCTGCGGTACCACCCCGAGCACGACTGGGTGCGCCCCGAGGGCGAGGAGGCCACCTTCGGGATCACCTGGTACGCCCAGGACGCCCTGGGCGAGGTGGTCTACTACGACCCGCCCGAGGTCGGCGCCACCGTGTCCAAGGACTCCCCCTACGGCGAGCTCGAGTCCGTGAAGGCCGTCTCGGACATCATCGCCCCGGCCAGCGGCGAGGTGATCGCGGTCAACCCGGCGGTGACGGCCCGGTCCGAGGTCGTGAACGACGACCCCTACGGCGAGGGCTGGCTCATCCGGGTGCGCCTCTCCGACCCGTCCGAGCTCGAGGCCCTGATGGACGAGCCGGCCTACCGCGCCTACCTGGCCGGGCTGTGAGCCGCTACACCTCCCTCACCCCGGACGACCTCGAGCGCATGCTGGCGGAGATCGGCGCCGGCTCGATCGATGAGCTCTTCGCGGTGATCCCCGAGGGCGTGCGGCTGGACCGCCCCCTGGACCTGCCCGCGGGCCGGTCGGAGCAGGACGTCCTGGCCCACCTCTCGGCGCTCGCGGCGCGCAACGTCTCGGCGGACGACGAGATCACGTTCCTGGGTGCCGGGATGTACGACCACTACGTCCCCGCGCTGATCGACTCGATCCTGTCGCGGTCCGAGTTCCTCACCCCGTACACGCCCTATCAGCCGGAGATCTCACAGGGCGGCCTGCAGGTGATGTTCGAGTACCAGACCGCGATCTGCGAGCTGACCGGCCTGCCGGTGTCCAACGCGTCGCTCTACGAGGGCCCCTCGGCCGTCGGCTCGGCGGCGTACCTGGCCAAGCTGGCGAACGGGCGCCCCGAGGTGGTCGTCTCGCGGGGCGTCCACCCGCACAGCCGGGAGACCCTGGCGACGCTCGCGGCCGGCTACGGGCAGCGCGTGGTGGAGGTGCCGCTGCGCGACGGGGCCACCGACCCTGCGGACCTCGCGTCCGCGGTGGGTCCGGACACGGCGGCCGTGATCGTGCAGCAGCCGAACTTCCTGGGCGCGGTGGAGGACCTGGAGCCGCTCGTGGCCGCGGGCAAGGAGGCGGGCGCCCTGGTCGTGTGCGCCTGCGACCCGCTGCCGCTGGCCATCCTGCGCCCCCCGGGCGAGCTCGGCGTCGACGTGGCCGTGGGGGAGGGTCAGACGCTCGGCAACCGGCTCGACTACGGCGGGCCCTCGTTCGGGTTCTTCGCCGCGAGCCAGGAGCACCTGCGCCGCATGCCGGGGCGCATCGCGGGGGAGACCCGCGACGTGGACGGCCGGCGCGGCTGGGTGCTGACCCTGCAGACGCGCGAGCAGCACATCCGCCGCGAGAAGGCGACGCACAACATCTGCACGGCCCAGGTGCTGAACGCCCTGGCCGGGGTCGTGTACCTGTCCTGGCTCGGCAAGCGCGGGGCGGTCGAGCTGGCCGAGCTGATGCTGCGCCGCGCCGACTACGCACGCACGACCCTGGCCGCCCTCCCGGGCGTGCGCGCGCTGCACCAGCGCCCCATCGCGCGGGAGTTCGCGCTCGCGCTCGAGGCGCCCGTCGAGGCGGTGCTGGAGCGCTGCGCGGCCGAGGGCGTGAACGCCGGGTACGCGCTGGGGCGCACCTACCCCGAGCACGCCGACGGACTGCTGGTGGCGATCACCGAGCGGCGCACGCGCGCGGACATCGACCGCCTGGCCGAGGTCCTGGGGCGGGCGGTCGCCGCCGAGCGCGGGGCCGTGGCCAGCGAGGCGGTCGCCTGATGGGCGCCCCGGTCGTGCAGACCCCGCAGCAGCGCGAGCCGGCCGTGACGATCTACGAGCGCTCGCGGCCCGGGAGGCGGGCCTTCACCGCGCCCGACCTCGACGTCCCCGAGCGCCCCATCGACGAGCTGCTGCCGGCCAACCTGCGCCGCGCCGCTCCGCCCGAGCTGCCCGAGGTGGCGGAGCCCGAGATCGTGCGGCACTACAACCGGCTCAGCAAGCGCAACTTCGATCTCGACACCGGCTTCTATCCGCTGGGCTCCTGCACGATGAAGCACAACCCCAAGCTCCACGAGCGGGTGGCGGCGCTGCCGGGCAACGCCCGGCTGCACCCGCTCCAGGCGCCGCGGCGCGCCCAGGGCGCGCTGGAGCTGATGTGGAGGTTGGAGCGCGCGCTGGCCGAGATCTCGGGGCTGCCCCACGTCTCGCTGCAGCCGAGCGCCGGCTCGCACGGCGAGCTGGCCGGCGTGCTGCTGACCCGCGCCTACCACGCCGACCGCGGCGACGAGCGCACCCTGGTGCTCACGCCCGACACGGCCCACGGCACCAACCCGGCCACGGTCACGATGGCGGGCTACGAGGTGGTCAAGGTGGGCACGGCGCCCGACGGCGGCGTCGACCTCGAGGACCTGCGGGCGAAGGCCGACGATCGCGTCGCCTGCCTGATGCTCACGAACCCGAACACGCTGGGCCTGTTCGATCCCAACATCGAGGAGATCGCCCGCATCGTCCACGACGCCGGCGCCACGCTCTACTACGACGGCGCCAACCTGAACGCGGTCATGGGCATCAGCCGCCCGGGCGACATGGGCTTCGACATCGTGCACTTCAACCTGCACAAGTCGTTCACCCAGCCGCACGGCGGCGGCGGGCCCGGCGCCGGCCCGATCGCGGTCTCCGACCGCATCGAGCCCTACCTGATGGTGCCGCGCATCGTCCGCCATGAGCTCGACGTGGGCGACGCGGCCGCCTTCGACCTCGACGAGGACCGCCCCAAGTCGATCGGGCGGCTGCGCGGGTTCCAGGGCAACTACGGCGTCTTCGTGCGCTCCTACGCGTACATCTGCTCGCTGGGGGCCGAGGGCCTGCGCGATGCGTCGGAGATCGCGGTGCTGAACGCGAACTACCTGCTGGCGCTGCTGCGCCGGCTCGCGCCCCAGCTGCCCCCGGCCTTCGGGGACCGGTGCATGCACGAGTTCGTTCTGTCGGGCGCCCCGATGAAGCGCGACCTCGGCATCCGCACGGCCGACCTTGCCAAGCGCATGCTGGACTTCGCCTACCACCCGCCGACGGTCTACTTCCCGTTGCTCGTGGAGGAGGCGCTCCTGGTGGAGCCCACCGAGACCGAGACGCGGGAGACGCTCGAGGCGTTCGCCGAGGCCGTGGCGGAGATCCTGCGCGAGGCGGCCGAGGATCCGGAGATCGCCCGCAACGCGCCCTACACCACCCCGGTGCGGCGGCTGGACGAGGGTGCCGCGGCGCGCTCCCCGGTGCTGCGCCAGCCTCCGATCCCCGCCGAGTAAGGGGCGGGCGCATGCCCGACGCCCGCGTGGTGGTGCTCGGCGGCGGGCCGGCCGGGGACGTCGCCGCCCTGCGCGCCGCTCAGCTCGGCGCCGAGACCGTCCTGGTGGAGCGCGACCTGCTGGGGGGCACCTGCGTCAACCGCGGCTGCATCCCCACCAAGGCGCTCCTCGCCGGCTCGGAGCTGGTGGCCAAGCTGCGCGACGCGTCGGACTGGGGCATCGCGCTGGGGGAGGTGGGCGTGAGCTGGCCGGTCATGCGCGACCGGGCCATGGGCGTGGCCGGCCGGATGCGCGGGGGCGTGGAGGAGGCCCTGCGGCGGCGCGGGGTGCGGGTGGTGCGCGGCGACGGCTGGCTGGCGCGCCCCGACCGGGTGGCGGTGGAGACCGACGACGGCCCCCTCGAGATCTCGGCGCCCACGGTGGTCGTGGCCACGGGGTCCGAGCCCGCGCGCCTGCCGCTCTTCGACTTCGAGCAGCCCGCCGTCCTCACCTCCACATCGCTCCTGGAGATGGAGGAGCTGCCCGAGAGCCTGATCGTGGTGGGCGGCGGGGTGATCGGATGCGAGTTCGCCTCGATGCTCGCGCCGCTCGGCTGCAACGTGATCGTGATCGAGGCCCTCCCGGCGCTGCTCGCCACCGAGGAGCGCCGCGTGAGCCAGACCATGGCCCAGGTCCTGTCGCGCCAGGGCGTGGAGGTGCTCGTCGGGACCACGGTCTCCGAGGTGGAGGAGTACCGGCCCGACGGTGTCGCGCTGCGCCTGTCCGACGGGACCCGGCGAGAGGCCGAGCGGGTGCTGGTCGCGGTGGGCCGCGCCGCGAACACGGCGGACATCGGTCTCGAGGAGCTGGGCATCCGGCTGGAGCGGGGCCTGATCCAGGTGGACGAGCATCTGCGGACCGGCGTCGGGGACGTCTACGCGGTCGGCGACGCGATCCCGACCGCCCAGCTCGCGCACCTCGGCCAGGCGGAGGGCGCGAACGCGGTGGAGACGGCCCTGGAGGGCCCGCGGGTTCTCGACCGCTCGATGGTCCCGGCCTGCGTCTACACGCTCCCCGAGATCGGGCGGGTCGGCCTGACCGAGGAGGCGGCGCGCGAGTCGGGCGCCGAGGTGGTCGTGGGCACGGGCCGCCTGGGCGCCAACGGCAAGGCGCTGGCGATGGGGGAGACGACCGGCTTCTGCCGGCTGGTGGTGGACAAGCGCTCGGACAAGCTGCTGGGCGCCACGATCATGGGCCCCCACGCGACCGACCTGATCCACGAGCTCGGGCTGGCGCTGCTGTACGGGATCTCCGTCCGCGAGGTCGGGCTGATGATCCACGCGCACCCGACCGTGGCCGAGGCGGTGATGGACGCGGCCCACGAGGTGCACGGGGTGGGCCTGTACGCGGGCTGAGGCGCGACGGAACGACCCCCCGAATGGCCAGTGGACCCCGGCCGGGCGCGCGGTGATCCTCCAATCGCCGAAATCTCTCCAAGGAGCCCTCCGCTGACCTCCACCTCCGTCACCCCCCGCGCGCCCCGCCGCATCCGCCGGGCCCTGGCGGCGGCCGCCGTCGCCACGGCCGGCGCCGCCCTCGCCGGGGGCGGCGCCGCGATCGCTTCCGGCTCCGGCCAGACCCCCCAGAACATCGTCATGGCGCAGATCGCCGGGGGGACCGCGAACGCGGACGAGGTCGCCGCCCGGACGGGCCTCGCCCTGGAGGGCGAGATCCCCCAGATCGGGTGGGCGACCTTCGCGGTGGACGGCGACCCCGCGGCGGCCCGCCTGCGGCTCCTGCGCGACCCCGCCGTGAGGCGGATCGATTTCGTGGCGCCCGGGGAGCGCCAGAGCCTCGACTTCGTCCCCCGCGACATCATCTTCAACCAACCGGGAACGGTCGCGGTGGACGGGCTCGGCGCGGTCAACTGGAAGTGGCACTGGGTCAAGGCGAACTTCCCCGCGGCGTGGGACATCACGCGCGGGAGCGCCGCGGTGAAGGTCGTGGTCATCGACAGCGAGTTCGACACCGAGCACCCCGACCTCAAGACGAAGTTCGCGACGGGCCGGAACTTCGACTCGGGCACCACGAACTACCGCACCAGCAACGTCCGGGCCATCCAGGGCGCCAACAACACGTTCCACGGCAGCCACGTCGCCGGCCTGGTCGGCGCGGCCTCGGACAACGCCGAGGGGGGCCCGGGGGCGTGCTTCGACTGCGTCGTGATCCCCTACAAGATCGGCTTCGCGGGCGCCAACTCGACCAGCGTCAACGAGAAGTTCGTGCGCGACCTGACGGAGGCCCTCGTGGCGGCCGGCGACAGCGACGGCGTCGTGATCAACATGTCGCTCGGCACCTCGCGCGACCACGCCCCGCTGCGCGCCGCGGTCGACTACGCGCGCTCGAAGGGCAAGATCGTGGTGGCCTCGGCCGGCAACTCCCAGCTCGGCCAGCAGGGCCCGTCCGGCGTCGCCAACTACCCCGGCGCCTACCCCGGGGTGATCGCGGTGGCCTCGACGCGGCCCGACGACAGCATCGCGGCCTCATCGACCAACGGCGACTTCGTGGACATCGCGGCTCCGGGCGACGCCGTGCTCTCGACCTGGCACAGCGGCCTGACCACCGCCAACACGACCCCCGAGAACCAGCCCACCCACGGGGTCGGGTACAAGGTGCTCTCCGGCACCTCGATGGCGTCGCCGATCGCCGCCGGGCTCGCGGCCCTGATGAAGACGATCCGCCCGGACCTCACGGCGGACGAGGTGGAGCTGCTCCTCCAGCAGAGCGCGGTCGATCTGGGCGCCGTCGGCAAGGACCCGGTGTTCGGTGCCGGACGCATCGACGCGTTCGCCGCGTTGAAGGCGGCCCAGGCGTACGTGCGGCCCACCCCGCCGCCGCCCCCGCCGCGCGCCAAGGTGCGGATCTTCTACACCTGCGCCACGGGCGCCAGGAAGGTGCGCGTCGGCAAGCCGGGCCGCCTCGGCGTGGTGCGGAACGCCCGGCTGATCTGCCGGGGCCGCACGACCCCGGCGCTCCGCAAGACGCGCATCGAGGTCCAGCGGTTCGCGGCCCGCGGCGGGTGGAAGCGGATCGCCCGCGTCACGACCAACAACAAGGGCCGCTTCGGCTTCACGATCCGGCTGAAGACCGTGGGCAACTGGACGGTGCGGGCGGCGTTCGTCGGCAGCCCCACGCTCGCCCCCGCGGGCAGCGTCCGCGCGCAGCTCCGGGTCGCGCCCCGGCGCTGACCCACTGATGTGGGACCGGCGCCCCGCCGAGGAGGCGCCGGTTCCACGACCCGCGGACGATCAGGTGATCGGGACCGCGCTCACGAGCTCGAGCTCGGCGTCGATCGAGTACTCGGCGTCGCCGCTGGTGTCCTGGGTGATGGTCCAGCTCACGGGGAGCGCGAGCGAGGGGGCGAAGGCCACCACGTCGCGGCGCGTGCCGGAGATGGGGCCGTCGAAGGTGCTTTCCGTGCGGATCAGGTAGGTGGGCACGGCGCGGCCGTCGAGGGTCACGGAGCCCTTGGAGAGGACCTCGCCGGTGTAGGTCACGGTCGTCTTGCCCTGGACGTAGGTGCTGCCCCACGTGCGACCGACCGTCATCTTGGCGGGGTGGTCGAGCGCGGGCGGGGTGACGGCGGCCTTGTCGTCCTCGCCGATGCCGAGGAAGGTGATCTTGGAGCGGCGCCACAGCGCCCGGGTGCCGGAGGGGTTCACGGCGAACTTGACCTCCTCGACGTGCTCCTGGCTGTGCCGGAGATCCTCGTGGTAGCCGGCCTTGGTGGAGCTGGCGATGTAGACGGCCTGGGGGGGAAGGTCGCGGCTCACGGTGAGGGGGCCGCTGCCCGCCTGCTCGGAGCCCGACTGGCGGAAGTGGTAGACGCCGGGGGTGGGGACGCCCGGCCGGGGGTCGAGGGAGCCCCCCTCGGCGGCGCGTGCGCGGAAGTCGGTGATGGCCCCGTCGTCGCTGGCGAGGGTGCTCGACTGAGCGCCCCTCCAGAACCAGAAGGCGGCGCCGGCGAGCACGAGCAGCACGGCGAGAGGGATGTAGCGGGAGGGACGGCGCAGGGAGGAGATCATGTGATCTGAATCGGCCGTGATCCCCCCGGCCTTGAGCATCGGGGACTCTCAAACGCCGCCGTCGGAACGTCTCCTGGGGGGCCGACGCGGCGGCATTCCATGCCGCTCGTATACCGACGGCGGCTGGAATTGTTGAACGCCCCCGCGTCCGGGTCAGACTCCGGAGACGCGGCTGAAGGAGCCGCTCATCTCGAGCGACTCGACCGACCACGCCGCGGGCTTCGGCTCGCTGCCCGGGCGCGCGAGGAGGAAGCCCTGGCCGAGCGGGACGCCCAGCTCGCGCAGCGCACGAAGCTCCTCGGTGCTCTCGATGCCCTCGGCCACCACCTCTGCGCCGAGCTCCTTCTCCAGGGTCACCAGGGAGCGAACCAGCGCGCGCTTGGCGTGGTCCAGGTGGAGGTCCTGGATGAGCGAGCGGTCGACCTTGATGTAGTCCGGCGCGAGCTGGGTCACGTGGCGCATGGACGCGTGCCCCGCGCCGGTGTCGTCGATCGCCACCCTGGCCCCGCGGCCGCGGTAGTCGGCGAGGCGTGAGGCCAGGCGGGCGTAATCGCGCACGGCCTCGTGCTCGGTGATCTCGATGACGAGGCCCTCGAGGGTGCCGTCGCCCAGCGCCTCGTCCATCTGGGGGAAGAGGACCGCGTCCGGGCTCATGTTGATCGAGAGGTAGGCGCCGTCGGGCAGGGTCGCGCGATGGCGGCAGGCGCGACGCACGCACTCGACCTCGACCTCGAGCCCGAGGCCGACGGCGTGGGCCTCGCCGATCCACTTGTCCGGCGGGCGCTCGGGCTCGGCGCGGAAGCGTGAGAGGGCCTCGAAGCCCACGGTGCGGCCGTTGTCGAGCGAGACGATGGGCTGGAAGACCGTGGCGATCGTGCTGGGGTCGCCGAGGATCTCGACGATGGCCGCGCGCCGTTGCGCGAGCGAGGCGGTGTACCCGGCGGAGTAGTCCACGCCGTCCAGCCGGCCGCGGTCGAACGCGACCACCCGGCGCCGCCCGGCCTTGGCCGCGGCGAGCCCCTCCTCCACGGCCGCCATCGCGTTCACGGCGGTCGTGGCGTCGTCGGGCAGGACGACGAAGGTGGCACGCGCGCCCAGCTCTCCCAGGTTGTCGGCGGCGACGCCGCAGACGACCTCGGCCAGGTGGCGGGCGGAGGACGCGTCGTGGCCGATCCCGATCCATGCGAACCGGTCCGCGGCGAGACGGCTCCAGATGCCCCCGGCGAGGGGGGAGGCCTCCAGGCGCGAGGCCACTCCGGTCAGGAGGGCGTCGCCGGCGCCGTAGCCGTTCTGGGCGTTCCACCGACCGAACCCGTCGAGGTCCACGGCCACCACGATCGCCGGATTGGCCGAGCTCGCGGCCTGCACGACGCCGGCCACGTGGCGGGAGAACGCCCGGGTCTCGAGGAAGCCCGAGATCGCATCGGTGTCGCTGTCGTCGTGGGCCCGGAGCTGCGCCCAGAGGCGCCAGAAGAGGAACGCGGCGACGGCCCACACGAACGGCTTCAGGACGTTGGGCGACAGGGCGCTCGCGGGGCCGGCCAGCGCGAGACCGATCGCCGCGAGGATCGTCTTCGACAGGCCGAGCGCGGCCCGGGTCTCGGTCACCCGCAGTGGACGGCGGGCGGCGAGGGGGACGAGCGCCATCGCCGCCATGTAGCCGAGCATCGTCGGCGCGATGGCCACGATGGAGGCGCCACGCGTGACCAGGAAGGTCACCAGCGCGTCGGTGACGGCCAGTCCCGCGAAGGCGTAGACGAACCAGACGAACGCCGTCCGGTGGGTCACCGTGGAGCGCCGGATCGCGTTGTAGACGGCGGCCAGCAGAAGGAGGTCGAGCGTGACCGGGACGAGCTGGGCGATGTTGCCCGAGGCCGAGAGGCTCGAGTACCACAGGGTCCCGATGACGACGAAGCCGAACATGAGAAACGCGGAGAGCTCGATGGCGAAGCCCTCGAACAGGCCGCGCCGCGACTCGACCAGCGCCGGCTGGCGCAGCTTCCAGAGGCCGAAGTACCAGAAGGGGTAGGCCAGCAGGAACCCGATCTGCGACCAGGCGGTCGGGCTCGCGACGTCGCCGCCGGTGGCGAGGAAGACGAAGTAGGGAACGCAGCCGAGGGCCCAGCTCATGAAGCCGTACGACATCAGCCGCCAGAAGCGGGCCTCGACGCCGGCGGAGCGGCCGGCGGCCTGGCGCGTCGCCCGCATGCCGAGGGCGGCGAAGACGGTGACGCTCCCCACCCCGAAGCAGACGCCGGCGGTGCCGCTGATGACGCCGGCGACGAGGAAGCAGAAGGCCACCAGGAATATCGCCACCGTCGCGGCGCCGAGGACGATGGCCCAGCGATCGGCCGCACGGAGGGCCCGCCACATGTGCGTGGTCGATCTCACGACGCTCGTATCGGCAGGGGAAAGCCCGGTCGTGAGAGTTGCGACCGCCGAGGCGATCGGCGGCCCCTCAGGCTACGGTGACCGCAGCGCCCTCGTCGCGAAGGATCGACCGCAGCAGCGAGGGGTGCTGGCTCGCCAGCAGGTGGATCTGGGCGGCCAGCCCGGCGGCGGCGTCCTGCTCCTCGACGAGCTCCCGCAGCCAGTCGCTGGGGAGGGGCAGCCCGCCGCGCCGGTCGACCATCCAGGAGGGGTGCCTCTCGCGGATGAGGCGATCCATCGCGCGCTGGCCCGACGACTCACCCCGCCGGCAGTGTCGTGCCATCTCCTCGACCGAGCCCGGGTGCATCAGCACCGCCGGGGCCCCGAAGAGGGGTCGCGGCTCCGCGAGGCGCCGCATCCCGAGTATCGCTCCGTAGAAGCGCTCGGTCTCCGGGCTCGCCGTGATGACGACCGGGGAGCCGGGGGAGTCGACCAGCGCCAGGCGCGTCAGCGCCGCGATGGCGCGCACGAAGACCCGCCGCGTATGGCGCCGCCACTGAGCCAACACCACGAACGATCCGCACTCGTGGATCGGATCGGGGCAGAGAGCCCGCAGCGCGTCGTTCTCCTCGGCGAACGCCCGATCCGACGGCAGCCCGAAGGGGCCGTCCACCACGACCACCGCGGCGCCCACCGGCTCGCCGTCGATGCGCGCCAGCGCGAACACCGTCCCCGGGTTCAGGTAGGAGGGATGGAGCCGCTTCCCCGAGGGCTGCGGCGGCGTGAAGCCCGCCTCCACGAACCCGTCGTGAACGACGCTCAGCACCTCGCCGACGTCCTCGACCCGGTCGCTGAGGACGATCTCGATCTCGTCGGTGGCGGGGAGGGGGGTGGGGTGGGCCTGCCGACGCGTGTGCACCGCCACCTCCGTCACAGTGTGCGCTCCAGGTACACCGGCTTGTGCTGGAAATCTCCCGCGTCGTGGAACGGGTAGGCCTTGTAATCGTGGATGCGCACCACGGCCGGCACTCCGGCCGCGACGGACACGGTGTGGCGCAGGGCGGCCTCGATGCCGGGACCGGGGCGAGCGTCCGCGCGCAGCTGCACGTGGAGGACCGGGTGGCCGTCGTCCGCCGCGATCCGGAAGCGGCCGGTGAGCGCGCCGGCGTGCGCCGCCGTCGCGAAGAGGCCCTCCTTGACGATCTCCGGGCGGAGGCTCCAGTTCTGGCCCCGAATGGTGGCACCGCGACGCCCCCACAACGCCACGGCCGGACCCTGGAGCCGCGCGTCACTGCCCTGACGCATCAGCTCCCGGTTCGCGGCCGTGGCGTCGAGGAGCTCGGCCTCGTCGTCGAGGTCGTACCGGACCAGCGGCAGGAGCCGCCGGGTGAGGGCGGTGAGCACCAGGGTGCTGACGCCGTCGGAATGCCTCCGCTCCTCCATGTAGAGCCGGTTCGGGTCCCACGTGAGGAGGGTCGGCGAGTAGCCGGGGTCGCGGCCGAACAGCGCGATGCGGGCGAGCGGGCTGTCGAGGGCGCGCCGCGCCTCCCGTAGGGCCGGCGTCTCGTGAAGGACGTGGAGGCCCACCTCGGCGGCGCCCATCGACACCAGCACGCCCACCCGCGGGCTCGGGTCCCTGGAGAAGCCGAAGAGCTCCGAGACGTAGCGGCGCCAGCTCTCGGCCACCCACTCCCCTCCCACGAAGCACGCGACCACCTGGTCGGCGAAGCCGGGGCCCTTCTCCCGCAGGGCCGTCTCGCCCATCTCCTTGAGGAAGAGCGGCTCGGCGGCGATGACCACGCGGTCGAAACCCGATCCCGCGCGGGCCAGGAGCTCGAGGGCCATCTCCAGGTGGACCGACGGCGTCGCGACCGTGGCGAGACGCGTCGGGATGGAGATCCCCATCGGGAGGCAGTTGAGCACGAGGGTGGGGCTCTCCTCGCTCGCTCCGAGCTGCCGCAGGGCGGTGTCGAGGGTCCGCTCCTGGGCCCGCCGCTCGGAACGCGAGGTGACCCCCACGGAGAAGAGCCCGGTCTGTCCGCTCGAGGTGAGCAGCTCGGCCGCGTCCGCCACCCGGCCTCCGTCGAGCCACAGCTCGAGGTCGTCCCCGAACACGGTCCGCTTGTCGGTGTAGGGCACCTGCGCGAGCCGGGTCACGTTGCGGTGATCGACTCCGAGCCGCTCGAGGTGGGCGCGATAGCCTCTCGAGCTCAGCGCCGCCCTGCGGAAGCTGCGGAGTCCCGCTCGCTCAGCCGCGTTCAGCGGGGCGTCCGAGACATCCATCGCCGGCTGCTCCTCAATTGTCTGCACCGTGCTCCCCGGTTTCATTTCCTGCATGACGGGGGCCGACGCTATCGGCAGCCTGCGGCCGGCTTCATGGTCACTATTGACCATCGGAACACCATCGCCGACGCCGCTGAACCTCACATATTCAGCGATCCTCAGGTGGCGTCGCCACAGAACAGCGAGAGGCGCTCGCCTCGCGAGCCCTCAGCTGGCGATGAGGCCGCGCTCGTGGGCGGCCCGCACGGCCGAGGTCCGATTGGGAACCCCGAGCTTCGTGTAGATCTGCGCCAGGTGGCGCGCCACCGTGCGCTCGCTGATGAACAGCCGCGCTCCGATGTCGCGGTTTCGCAGCCCCAGCGAGAGCTGCTCGAGCACCTCGAGCTCGCGCGCCGACAGGCCCGCGCTGGGATTGAAGGGAAGGGCCGACCGGGTGGGGATCCGGCGTCCGATCGCGCGCAGGCGGGCCTCCGCGCGACGCCGCCAGCCGCCGGCTCCCATCTCGCGGAAGATCCGCCGGGCGGCCAGGAGGTCGTCGGCCGCCCGTTCGGTGCGCCCGTCCAGGGTCCCGGCCGCGAACAGCGCTCGGGCGCCCCACCAGCGCATCCCCATCGCCGCGAAGCCGGCCGCGGCGGTTCGCAGGTGCGCGGCCGCGTCGGGCATGCCGCGCCGGTGGGTGAGCTGGCCCTCCGCGAGGGCGTGAAAGGGGCCCGCCAGGGGCGAGCCATGGGCCGCCATGTTCGCCAGCGCCCCGGTCGCGCGCGCGGCCTGGACCATGTCGGCCACCTCCGCGACCGCGGCCAGGAGCGGGATCGACGTGAGCCGGTCGTCCGTGTCCGCCCACGCGCGCATGGCGCTCGCCAGCACTCCCTGGGCCTCGGCCTCGGCACCGGCGGTGGATGCGGCCAGCGCATGTCCCGTGGCAACCGGGGTGATCTGCTCGAAGACCGCCCCCTCGGCGGCGACGCCGGTCAGCGAGCGGTAGTGCCTCAGCGCCTCGTCGATGTGGCCCTCGGCGTAGAGGAGCCAGGCGAGGCCCGGATCGGCGGGGGACGGCGTACCGCGCCCGAGGGCGGTCCACCCCTCCGCCGCCCGCTCCAGCTCCTCTCGCGCCTCCGCCAGCTCGCCGGCGGCCGCGAGGGCCTCGCCGAGGTTTCCGGTGAGCACCAGCCCGTGATCCACCAGGGCCAGCTCACCGGCGCGGGCGGCTCCCGCCCGGGCGCGGGCCGCCGCCTCGTCGGGGCGTCCCAGGGCCAGCAGCACATGGCTCTCGTGGATCATCGCGAGCGTCTCGTTGCGCTGGCCCGCACCCACGGTCTGCTCGCCCTGGCTGCGGGCCCGGGCCAGGTGCGCGAGCCCGCCGGGGGAGCCCCTCCCGCTCTCGGCCATGCCCTCGAAGATCAGAGCGCGCGTGGCGACCTCGTCGGCCTCCACCTCGAGGGCCTCTGAGCGGGCCTCCTGGGCGAGGCCCAACGCGTCCGCGAACCGGGAGGCCATGACGGCCATGCCGGCGGCCTGGGCGAGGGCCTCGGCGCGGCCCACCGACGCCGCGGCGCCGGGCTCGCGGCCGTCGCCCAGGTGCCCGCGCAGGAAGGTCAGCGCGGCGTCATGCTGCCCCAGGCTCCACCGCGCGTTCGACGCCGCGAAGGCGCTCGCCAGCGCGGCGTCGGTCTCGTGCAGGTCCCTCCAGCCCTCGGCGGCCTCCTCCAGGTCGTCTGCGGCCTCCGACCACGCCGACAGGTCGAGCAGGGCCATCCCGCGCTCGTACAGGGCCGCCAACCGCCGGGCGGGCGCCATCCCCGGCGACCACCACGTGAGGGCCCGGTCGGCGTCCACGAGCGCCCGGCGCGGTGCGCCCTCGGCGCGGGCGGCCTCGGCGCTGCGGACGCCGTAGTCGACGACGGCCTCGGCGTCCGCGGCGCCCACCGCGTGCCGCAGGAGCTCGGCGGGTGTGCTGGCGCCCCAGCTGCGGGCGGAGACGAGAGCCGCCGCGTGCCGGCGGCGTCGCTCGGCCCCGCCGAGCTCGGCGGCCAGGGCGGCGGCCACCAGCCGGTCTCGGAAGGTCCAGCGAGGACCGGGCGGGCCGTCCAGCTCCTCCAGGATGCCCGCGGCCGTGAGCGAGGCCAGCGCCCTCTCGACGTGCGCGGCGTCCATCCGGCAGATCCGTGCCAGGGCCTGGGTGCCGGTCGGCGTGCCCGCCACGGCGGCCCACCGGGCGATCTCGCGCGCCAGCGGGTCGACCGGCTCCAGCCGCGCGCGCGCCCAGCGCAGCAGCCCGCCGGGGATGGGCAGCGGGGCATCGCCTCCCGCCCAGCGGCGGGCCGCGAGCGCGAGGGGCACGATCCGTCCGGGGAGCCCATCCCCCAGCTCGCCCACGGCCTCCGCCGCCTCGAGATCGATCTCCGGCGACGCGGCCACGGCCAGGCGGGCGGAATCCTCCGGTGAGAGCCGGCCGAGCTCGAACGTCACGGTGTCCGGGATCACGTCTCGGGCGGTGTAGATGGCGAGGGCGCGCGATCCCTCCAGGCGCCGGGCCTGCGCGCGCACCGACGTGGACTCGTCGCCCACGTCCCCCATGAGCGCGACCATCGGGCGCAGGCGCGCCTCGAAGGCCAGGTCGGGACGGTGGCCGGCCTCCTCGAGGGCCCGGGCCAGGCGCTCCTGGCCGGGCCCGTCCCCGTCCGCGTCGATCAGCACGGCGCCGTCGATGGCGAGGCGCGCGGCCGCCTCTCGCGCCACCCGGGTCGTGCCGGCCCCCGGCTCGCCGGCCACCACGATCACGCCCGGGCGCTCCGCCGACAGCACCACGAGCTCGCGGAGCAGGTCGGAGCGACCCACCAGCGGCGGCGGTGCGGTGGCGTACGCGTGCAGGGCGGGCACGCACGGGATCGTAAGGGCCGGGCGGCGAGGGTGAAACCGCCGCCGCGGCTGGCAGGATGAGCGGGTGCTCCCCGGCTTCGAGACGCGGACGGTGGACGGCGAGGGCGCGCGCATCGCGGTGGCCCTCGCCGGCGACGGACCGCCGCTCCTGCTGCTGCACGGCTACCCGCAGACGCGCGCCTGCTGGCACCGTGTGGCGCCCGCCCTGGCGCGCCGCTTCACGGTCGTGGCGGCCGACCTGCGCGGGTATGGCGAGAGCGACCGTCCCGCCGGGGGGCCCGATCACGCGGGCTACTCCAAGCGCGCGATGGCCGCCGACATGGTGGCCGTCATGCGCCTTCTGGGGCATCGACGCTTCGCGGTGGCGGGCCACGATCGCGGCGGGCGCGTGGCGCACCGCATGGCCCTCGACCACCCGGACGTGGTGGAGCGGGCCGCCGTTCTCGACATCGTGCCCACGCGAACGCTCTTCGCCGGCTCCGATCAGGCCTTCGCCACCGCCTACTACCACTGGTACTTCCTGATCCAGCCGGGCGGGCTGCCGGAGACGATGATCGGGCGCGATCCCGAGTGGTTCCTCCGCGAGACCCTGCGGCGCTGGTCGGGACGTGCCGAGCCCCTGGCGGAGGAGGCGATCGCCGAGTATGCCCGCTGCTTCGGCGATCCAGCCGTGATTCACGCATCGTGCGAGGATTATCGAGCGGCGGCCACGATCGACCTGGCCCACGACGCGGAAAACCCGGCTGCGCGCGTGGAGTGCCCGCTCCTGGTTCTGTGGGGCGAGCACGGGGCCATGCACCGCCTGTACGACGTGCTGGAGACCTGGCGGGCCGTGGCGCAGGACGTGCGCGGCCATCCCGTGCCCTGCGGCCACTTCCTGCCCGAGGAGGCCCCCGCCGAGACGACGGCCGCCCTCGAGGAGTTCTTCGCTGCCTAGGCCTTCTTGGCGTAGGTCTCCATGCCGGTGAAATCGATCTGGATGCAGGGCTCGTCGCCGACGACCCAGGCGTCGTGGCCCGGGGGAATGACGATCACGTCCCCCGGGCCGATCTCCTTCTCCGTCCCGTCCTCCATCCGGACGGCCATCCGACCCGAGACGCAGTAGCCCATGTGCGCCGACTGACAGCTCTCGGTCCCGGCGATCGGCTTGACGTGCTCGGACCAGCGCCAGCCCGGCTCGAACGTCCCGCGCCCGACCGTCCCGCCGGCCAGCTTCACGATCTCGACCCGACCCTTGTCCACGAAGGGGCGTGTCTCATCCGCCTGGTCGGGGTTCCTCACCTCGAGCTCAGCCACGAAGGCCTCCCCTGTTGCGTGCCCTGCCCGCGACCCTATGGCCGGTTCTGGACCCCGGGCAAGCGGCGCGCCTCCGCCTACGCGGCTCCGATCTGCTTCAGGAAGGTGAGCAGGTCGAAGTAGTGGCGACTCTCCCTCAGCGTCCCGCCCTCGAAGTCGAAGACGAACGCGGCCGGCGTCCGCTGTCGCTTCCCGGATGCGGGGATCGTGCCCTGCTCGGTCACCATCTCACCGGTCTGGGTGCCCTCCCAGGTCACCTCGAGCACCACCTCCTGACCGCTCTCGACGGCGCTCGTCACCGTGCCCTTCACGTCCGGCATCGCGGCCTTCCAGCCCTGCAACGCCTCGATGACCGCGTCGCCCGTGAGCGACCGCCCCGTCCCCAGCTCGTTGTACGTCGAGTCCCCGAGCAGCTCTCGGGTCGCGTCCCAGTCGGCGTCGTTGAACGCCGTGACCACGCTCTTCGCGTGTGCCGTCAGATCTGCCATGGCCTCTCTCCAAGCTCGTCGGTGCCGCAGCGCCGTGCCCGGCCGGACCGGCGCATCG
Source organism: Miltoncostaeaceae bacterium (assembly GCA_963721335.1). Lineage (GTDB taxonomy): Bacteria > Actinomycetota > Thermoleophilia > Miltoncostaeales > Miltoncostaeaceae > CAVXDY01. Next base: position 1,002,879 of record CAVRIV010000008.1, on the reverse strand, counting down.
GCGACTGACAATCATCTCGGCTCGGCCGCGCAGCACGCAAGACTCAGCGCTCGGTACAGATCACGAACAACCAGGGAGCGGTGGCCTCCGTCAGGCCCTGCGGATCTTCCGCTCGCAGCCGGAGAGGGTGTCGCCGGCGTTGTAGTAGCACGTGTCGAGGCCGGCCCCGCCGTTCACGATGTCGCCGGGCCTGCGGTCGCGGGCGTCGAGCGTGTCGTTGCCGGCGTCGCCGTAGAGCCTGTCGCGGCCGGCGCCGCCGTTGACCTTGTCGCGGCCCGCGCCACCGCGGGCGAGGTCCGCCCCGGCTCCGCCCACGAACCGGTCGTTGCCGGTCTCGCCGTAGAGGCGGTCATTGCCGGTCCCGCCGTTGAGGGTGTCGTTGCCCGCGCGGCCCCACAGCGTGTCGTTGCCGCCGAAGCCGTTGATGACGTTGGCCAGGGAGCTGCCCACGAGCACGTTGGAGGCGGCGGTGCCGCTGAGGGTGACGGGCTGGCAGCTGCCGGCGCTGTCCTTCGCGTAGCCCGAGGGCACGCGGCCTGTCCGCCGGGGAGGTTCGGGCACTGGTCGGTGACGCAGTTGCCGGAGCCGTCCGCGAACATGCCTGCCGGCACCGTCGCCTGGGCGCCCGCGACGTTGGGGCAGGCGTCGGCCTGCGGCCTGGTCGTGCGGCCAGCGTGTAGAGGCCGCTGTCGGGCGCGAAGTCCTTGTACGCGGTGGGCGGCTCGAACGGAAACTCCTTGCAGGAGTCGTTGACGAACCACTTCAGGGGGAGGCCGCCCGCGGAGCTCGCGATGGAGGCGGGGATCACGACCTCGACGGCGCCCGGCGAGACCGTGCTGGTGACGGGAACCTCGGCTCCGCCTCCGGCGGGCGACCACACGAAGTCGCTCGTCGTGGACACGGCCCAGACAGCGCCCACGTACGAGGCCGTGTCGGTTTTCGAGGTGGCCGACGAGGACAGGAGCTGGAAATAGGGCTGCACGCCGGTGGCCGGGTAGCTCAGCGTGTTACAGGTCGAGCTGGCGCGGGTGATCGACAGGTGGACGGTCCCGTCTGCATCCACGCGGTCAGCCGCGCCGGTGAGGTCGGGGCCGCAGTAGCCGCCGGCGCAGTTGTCGCCGGTCGGGTCGGTGGCGCTGGTGGCGGCCTGGGACGGGGTGCTCCCGACGACCAGGCCGAAGGCGAGGACGAGGACGGCGCCGATGCCGGCCAAGCACCACCGGCGATCCGGCAGCGGCCACCCCGGGCCGCGCTGACTGATGACCCTGGCTCTGCTCACTCGAACGGCTCCCGTCGATTCGCCGGTGCATGCCGCGGCCGTGGTGAGCACGTCCGCTCTTCCGGGCGGCGGCCCCGTGATCGGACGCGCGCGCCACTGACCACTATCAGCGGCCGGCCGGCGAACCCGCCCCCCCGTCGGGGGAGTTCGTCACCGAGAAAGTGGTGCGCCCCGGAGACGCGCGATCGCCCTCGATGCGTCTAGCCGGAGGGGGGAGGCGCGGGCAGCGGGCTGGTGGCTCCCGGGCCCGGCTGCGTGGTCGTGCCGGTGCCCCCGCCGTCCGGCGCCGAGGGCTCCTCGGGCGTCGTGCGCGGCGGGTTGCGCCGCCCGGGCTTGCGCTTCGGCCCCACCTCGACGAAGGAGTCCTGAGGGCTGTACCTCCAGGTGAAGTCCTCGTCGCGCTTGAGATCGTCGCCGTCCCAGACCTTGCGCGTGTAGCTGACCGTGAAGCCGGCTCCGCCCAGCTCCTGCTTCACCTCGCGATCACCGGGTGGCAGGTCGGGGTTGACCGTCTCGCGCACGCGCGGCTGCACGATGTCGCTGCGAGGGCCGGTCTCGGTCTCCACCCGGCGCCCGAGCATGCTCGAGAAGAACCGGATCGTGATGCCGTTGGAGCCCGCCTCGGCCGAGATCAGGATCGCCGCGTCCCAGTCGTTGACGAAGATCAGCTCCGGGCCGCCGAGGGAGAGCGTGGCCTCGCGTCCCTCCGGGTAGCGCGAGATGTAGAACTGATGAGGGGTGTGGGCCACCAGCTCGAGGCCCGCGAAGAACGCGGCGTTGTACATGGTGGTGGAGACCTGGGAGACCCCGCCTCCGACCGCGTCCTCGAGCCGGCCGGCCGCGATCTGCGGCGCCTCGACGAACCCGCGGTCGAGCGTGCGCGGACCCAGGGCGTCGTTGAGCGAGAATGCCCCCCCCGCAGGGATGATCGTCCCGTTCAGGATCTCGGCGGCGCGCTGGATGTTGGTGACGCGCGGCTCGCAGCAGTTGTAGGGCGTCGTGAACGCGGACACGAGCTCGGTGATCCGCAGCGCGCGCGCCTCGGCCGTGGTCCGCTCCGGGCGGCTCACCTCGAAGCGGGCGCGCACGGAGGGGATGCCCGGGCTCGCCACGATCGCCGCGGCCATGGCCCTCATGTCGAGGCTCCTGCCGATGCGCGATGGCACCAGGCGCACGCTGCTCCCGGACACGCGGAAGGTGGCGTCGCGCGCGGGCTGCTCCCGGCTCTCGAAGGCGGACGCGATGTCCTCGTGCAGCACGTCGGGGTCCAGGGACACCCGGAGCCGCGGAGGGACGGGGTCGAAGCGCAGGGCCGAGCGCAGCACGTCGGGCTCGATCGCCACGCCGCGGTCCTGGAAGGTCACCTCGACCGGGGCGGCCACGATGCGCAGCGCGCGCTCGCGCGCCTGCTCGGCCGCCGCCTGGGACACCGGGGGCTCGAGCGGCCCCACCGCCACCCGGATGACGCCCTGGGGGAGCTGCTCGATGCGGCGGCGCAGGGCGACGGGGTCGACGCCGAACCCGCCGCGGCCCTTCAACACCGTGATGTCGTCCCCGTCGACGCGCAGCCGGGCCGGGATCGCGGGCGTGTTGACCTGCGAGGAGACGCGACCGACCAGGGCCTCGACCTTCTGCGGGTTCAGCCGGAACGTGAGCGGCACCTCGCGCGTGCTCCCCAGGCCCAGGCGCGTGAGCACCCGCCCGCCGAAGGGGCGCGGCTCGAGGGCCTCCTCGACGGCCCGCTGCACCCGGGCCCGCGCCCCGAGCGCGGCCCGCGTGGATCTCACGCGGGTGCTCGGCTCGTCCGTGCGCTCGATCACCACCGGCAGCGCCATCAACTGCCGGGCCCGATAGCGCACCGCCTGCTCCACCTCCTCGGGCGAGAGGCCGCTCACGTTCACGCCCGCGACGCTCACCTGGTCCGGCGCGTCCCCGTCCCCGTCGTCGATGGCCAGCGCGGCGCCCACGCCCACGATCAGCAGGAGCGCCCCCAGGGACAGCAGGATGAGGCGCACCCACGGGTTGAGCCTCCGTCGCCGCCGGCGGCGTGTGGGCGGCCGGCCGGCCGGCGGCCTCGTGCCGCCGCCTCGTGTGGGATGACGGCTGCGCGAGACCTGGCTCATCCGGGGCGATTGTAGTGAGGTGTCGCACCGCATCGCCGCGGAGGGTCGAAACAACCCACTTCGATCGCGCCGCCTTCGCGGACGTGGCGATCTACGACCCGGAGCCGTCCTGGGCCGAGATGAGGCGGCGCTTCCTCGTTGACCAGCCGGGCCTGACGCCGGAGGCCCGGCCGGGCGCGGGAACGGCCGCCCAGGGGTGCGCGATCAGGTGAAGGCAGGCGAGGCCGGCCCACGCCCCGAAGGGGGCGAGCAGGGCCGCGGTGTCCTCCACCGTGGCGGGCCGGCCGTTCAGCCGCGTGGCGAGACGGATGAGGCCGAGGTCGCCCACGAGGCCGAGGTCGAGGCGCCCGAGACCCCAGATCGCCGCCACGCCGGCCGACCAGGCGCCCAGCCCCCGCTCCCGGCGCAGGCGGGACGAGACCGCCTCGGTCGCGTGGTCGCGCAGCGACTCGGGGTCCAGCGTGCGGACCACACGGGCGAGGGTGGCCGCCCGGCTCGGCGAGAGGCCGCAGGCCGCGAGCTCGGCCGCCGAGAGGGCGGCGATCTCCGCCCGCGTGGGCGGGAGGCGCAGGTCGCCGCAGGCCGGCGCCGCCCGGGCGGCGATGCGCCACTCGATGGCGGAGGCCTCGCGAGAGGTGATGAGCTGTCCCGCGAGGGCGGCCACGAGGGCCTGGGTGACCGTGCCCCGGCGCACGGGCCGGAGCCCGGGGCGACGCCGCACCTGCGCGCCGATGAGCGGGTCGTCCCAATGCAGCTCGCGGAACGGCGTGGTGTCGAGGTCCAGCAGCAACACCTCGCGCAGCTCGGCCGCGACGCCCTCCGGGTCCCCCTCCTCGACCCTCACGGCCAGCGCGCCGTCGGGGCGCTGGCCGACGCGCGCACGCGCGGGCCGGTCCCCCAGTCGCAGGGCGATCTCGACGTCGCGGCCGCGGCGCCGTCGCGTTCCGCCGGCCGTGCCCCATGCCGATTGGGCGAGCGAATAGGGCCCGCGCGGCCGCAGGGTGAGGATCACGGCTCGGGGGAGTCGCCGGGCGGACGCTCCTCCTCGGCCGGGATCCGGATGAGCAGGGTGCGGTTGCGCACCTCGATCTCGCCGGCGCTCGCCAGGCGGCCGAGCGCGAGCGTCACCGACTCGCGCACCGCGCCGATCATGTTCGCCAGCTCCTGGTGGGTGAGGCGCAGGTCGAGGCGGATGCCGTCCGGCGTCACGCGCCCCCAGCGCTCGGCGAGCTGGCGCAGCTTCAGCAGCAGCCGCCGCTCGACGCGCGGCTCGAGCGCGATCGCCACCGCCAGCTCCCGGTCGGCCACCTGGGCCGCCAGCAGCCGCACGAGGTTGGCGGCGAGCACGGGCTGGCACATCCAGGCGTCCATGCGCGAGCGGTCCACCAGGTGCACGCGCGAGTCCTCGATCGCGAAGCAGCGGACCTGGGGGCCGACGGAGGCCCAGCCCTCGGTGGGCCGCACCAGCAGGTCGCCCTCCTCGAGGATGCCGATCGTCCGCTCGCGGCCCTCCGCCGCCACGAAGAAGAGGGCGAGGCGGCCGTCGTCCACGATGCAGCAGATCGCACCGGTCGGGCCGACCTGGAACTCCTCGCCGGCGGGGACCTCCACCGCGCGCAGGCCGGTCACCGCGCCGCCCACCGCGCCGGGGTCGAGACCCGCGAAGAGCTCGAGCCGGCCCAGGCCGGCCGGATCGGTCACGAGGTGACCGAGGTCGCGATGAGAGCGATCGAGGCCACCGTGTTGACCGTGGCGTGAGCGGTCACGGATGCCCAATACCCGCGCCAGCGGTACAGCCATGCCAGCACCAGGCCGGTGAGCACCAGCGCGATGGCGCGCGGCCACAGCACGTACGAGTCGACGTGGGCGGCGGCGAAGACCAGCGAGGTGATGAGGGCGGACGGCCAGAAGCGCAGCCGTCGCACCAGGGCGCGCAGCAGCAGGCCCCGGAAGAGCAGCTCCTCGCCCAGGGGGGCGAGCACGACCAGGGAGAAGACCGTGAGCGCGAGCTGCCAGGGGACGGTGCCGATCTCGTCGAAGTCGTCCAGGCGCCGCTCCACGACCGGGTCGATGGCCTGGCCGAGCAGGATGATCGACCCGGCGAGGATGACGAGGCCGATGCCGAGCGTCAGGCCGAGACCGAGCGCTCCCCCCGGAGAGTGCTTCAGTGCGGTCACCGCGCGGCGCTCGTGCGCGGGGAGCCGGTTCCGCAGCATCAGGGCGAAGACCAGCAGCAGCAGCGACGTGGCGAACTGCAGGAGCGCCGTGCTGGCGTCGTCGGAGAGCGGCGTGGCCTGGAGCACTCCGGCGGCGACCAGGAGCACCACGAAGGCCAGCAGCACCGCCCCGATCGGCGAGAGCACCCGCCAGCGGAACCCGAGACGATCCGAGGCGGGCCCCCGGCCCGCCTGCTCGAGGGTGCCCACCAGTGGAGTCTACGAGCGGGCGGGGCCGGCGGACCTCACGGCCGGGCGCCCGCCGGCCTCGATGCCGATGGCATCCCGCACGGCGGCCATCAGCGGCCGCGCCCGGTCGCGGGCCCGCGCCGCTCCGGCGGCCAGGATCTCGTCGAGCGCGCCCCGGTCGTCCATCAGCTCCCGGTAGCGCTCGCGGGAGCCGGCCAGCTCGGCGTCGACGCTCTCGAAGACCATGTCCTTCATCTCGCCCCACCCGAGGCCGCCCGCGGTGAGCCGTTCGCGCACCGCCGCCTGGTCGGCCGGGCTCGCGAACTGGCGGTAGATGGCGAACAGCGCGGAGGTGTCCGGGTCCTTGGGCGCCTCCACGGGGGTGCTGTCGGTCTTCAGCCGCCGCACGAGCTTGCGCAGGCCGTCGCGCTCGACGAAGAGCGGGATCGTGTTGTCGTAGGACTTGCTCATCTTGCGCCCGTCGAGCCCGGGCATCGTGCTCTGCGCGGCGTCGTCGGACGAGACGGTCCGGGGCGGGGTGAGCGAGAACCGCTCCCCGTAGGCGTGGTTGAAGCGCTCGGCGATGTCCCGTGCGTACTCCACGTGCTGCACCTGATCCCGCCCCACCGGCACCACGTCGGCGGCCATGACGAGGATGTCGGCCGCCATCAGCACCGGGTAGTCGAAGAGGCCCATGCTGATCCCGGCGTCGAGGTCCGCCGAGCCCGCCTCCCTGTTGCGGTCGCGCGCGGCCTTGTAGGCGTGCGCGCGGTTCATGAGGCCCTTCGCGGTGACGCACGAGAGCACCCACGTCAGCTCGAAGGTCTCCGGCACGTCGGACTGGCGGTAGAGCGTGACGGCCTCCGGATCGAGGCCCAGGGCCAGCCACGAGGCGGCCACGGCGCGCGTGTACTCGTCGAGCTCCACCGGGTCCCGCAGGCTGGTCAGGGCGTGGTAGTCGGCGATGAAGTAGTAGGCGTCGTAGGTCGTCACCAGCTCCATCGCCGGACGGAACGCCCCCACGTAATTCCCGAGGTGCGGGATGCCCGTGGGCTTGATGCCGGTCAGCGAGACCGGGCGTGGGGCGGCGGGCATGCGGCCAATGGTACGCGCGCCCCGGGCGTCCCGGGCGGCGGCGCGCTCGCGGGGGACGCCCGGACGGCGCGGCTATGCTCCGCCCACCGGAATGCCGACGCCCGACGCCCTCCAGCAGCCGATCGAGCTGGACCTCTTCGAGGGCCCGTTCGACCTCCTGCTCACGCTGGTGCTCCGCGAGGAGGTGGAGCTGCTCGAGCTGCCGCTGCTCGAGGTGGTCACCGCCGCCCTGGGGGAGCGCGCGCGCGAGCGCTGGGACACGGACACCGCCGGGGAGCTGATCGTGCTCCTGGCGGCCATGGCCGAGTTGAAGGCCCGCCGCCTGCTGGGCGAGGCGACCGACGAGGAGCCCGACCCCGACGCCCTCGAGGCGCGCGAGCGCCTGGCGGCCCGCCTCGTCGCGTACGCCCCCTTTCAGCGCGCGGCGGGCTGGCTGACCGAGCGCGAGCGGGCCTCCGCCGGGCCGCGCTACCGGCGGGTGCCGCTCGAGGGCGCCGCCCCGCCCCCGGTGCCCGTCGAGCCGCCCCAGCGCCTGGCGGAGGCGATGGGCGCCCTGCTCGTCGCTCCGCCCGCGCCCTCGCTGGCGCACCTCACCAACCGCCGGGTGAGCGTTCCCGAGGCCCTGGTGCGGCTGCAGCAGGCCCTCGCCCGCGCGCGCTCGGTGAGCTTCGAGGCCCTGGTCGCGGACGCCGAGCCGCTCGAGGAGGCGGTGACGCTGATGGCCGCGCTCGAGCTGGCCCGCCGCGGCGACGTCACGCTGGTCCAGGCGGAGCCGTTCGGGGACATCGCCATCCGGGGCGTCCGCGGGTGAGCGAGCTCGCGCGCCAGGTGGAGGCCCTCCTCTTCCTGAGCCCCGAGCCCCTTCCGGTGATCGCGCTCTGTGAGATCACCGAGGAGCCGCCGGGGGCCGTCCAGCGGGCACTCCTCGAGCTGGCCGAGCGCCACGGCCCCGGGGGCGGGCTGGAGGTGGCGGAGGTGGCGGGCGGCTTCACGCTGCGCACGCGGGCGGATCTGCGGGCGGTCTGCGACCGGCTGCGCGAGCGGCCTCCCGACGACCGCGTGAGCCCGGCGGCGCTCGAGACGCTCGCCGTGGTGGCGTATCTGGAGCCGATCAGCCGGCCGCAGATCAGCCGCCTGCGCGGCGTGGCGGTCAACTCCACGGTCACCGGCCTGGTGGACCGCGGCCTGCTCGAGGAGGCCGGCCGGCCCCCCGAGGGCGGCGCGATGCGCTACCGCACCACCCCGCTCTTCCAGGAGCGCTTCGGCCTGCGAGGGCGCCGGCGACCTGCCGCCCCTGGAGCGGTTCGAGCTCAGCGGCCCCGAGGCGGAGCGGGTGCGGCGGCGCCTGGCGGAGGCCGGCCACCTGGACGCCGGCGAGGACGACGATGGCGGGTGAGCGGATGCGCGTGCACCGCGCGCTGGCGCTTGCGGGAGTCGCCAGCCGCCGCGCCGCCGAGGGGCTGGTGCTGGAGGGCCGGGTGTCGGTGAACGGCGCGCCCGCCACGGTGGGCCAGGTGGTGGGCCCGGACGACCGCATCGCGGTCAACGGGCAGGACGTGCGGGGCGCCGAGCCGCTGCGCGCCTACCTGCTGCACAAGCCCGCGGGGATGGTCTCGACGGCCAGCGACCCCCAGGGCCGCGCCACGGTGCTCGACGACATGCCCGACGCGATCCGCCTCTACCCGGTGGGCCGGCTCGACATCGAGACGACCGGGGCGATCCTCATCACCAACGACGGTGAGATGGCCGCCCGGCTGATGCACCCCAGCTCGAAGGCCCCGAAGACCTACGAGGCGCTGCTGCGCGGCCGCGTCTCGGCCGAGACGGTTCGCCGGCTGCGGCGGGGGGTGGAGCTGGAGGACGGCATGACCGCGCCGGCGTCGGTCGAGCAGATGGACCGCCGCGCGGCGGGGGGCAGCTGGCTGCGCATCGAGATCACCGAGGGCCGCAACCGCCAGCTGCGCCGGATGGGCGAGGCCGTGGGCCACCGGGTCATGCGGCTGCACCGCGTGCGCTACGCGGGCATCGGCCTCCAGGGCCTGGCGCCCGGGCGATGGCGCCCCATCACGCGCACCGAGTGGACGCGCCTCGGCGCGTCGGTGGGGCTGGAGCGCTGACGGACTCGGTCGTCAGGGCGGTGCGGGGGGCGACCTCGGTGGCCGAGGACACCAGCGAGGCGATCCTGGAGAGCACCGCCGAGCTGCTGGCGGAGGTGCTGGCCCGCAACGAGCTCACGACCGGCGACCTCATCTCGATCATCTTCACCATGACCTCCGACCTCTCGGCCGAGTTCCCCGCGGTGGCGGCCCGGGACGCGGGGCTCACCACGGTCCCGCTCCTCTGCACGGCCGAGGTCGCGGTGCCGGGCTCGCTCGAGCGGTGCATCCGCCTGCTCCTGCACTGCAACGCCCCCCGCGAGCGCACGATCCACCACGTCTACCTGCGCGAGGCGCGGAAGCTGCGGCCCGACCTGGCGCAGGACGCCCAGTAGGAGGCTCAGCCGGCCAGCCGCCGCAGGGCGCCGGCCAGCACTCGCGTGCCCTGGGCGATCTCCTCGGGGGACGTGTACTCGTCCGGGCGGTGGCTGACGCCCCCCGCCGAGGGGACGAAGATCATGGCCGTGGGGCAGAGGCGCGCCATGAACACGCAGTCGTGGTACGCGCGGCTCACCATCCGCACGCTGGCGAGGCCGGCCTCCGCGCAGGCGGCCTCCACGGCCTCCAGGACCGCCGGGTCGGAGGCCGAGGGCCCGTCGGCGTTGAGGATCTCGTCCGCGTGACGCACGCCGCGATCCTCGGCGGCTCGCCGTGCCGCGGCGCGCACCTGCGCGAGCACGGCGTCGCGCCGCGCCAGGTCGGTGTCGCGGATGTCGATGTCCATGCGCACGTGGCGGGGGATGCTGTTCACGGCGCCGGGCTCCAGGCTGAGGGTGCCCACCGTGCCCACCGTGTCCTCGGCGCCGCTCGTGCGGGCGGCCCGGTCCACGGCCTGGATCACCTCCGCGGCCGCCACCAGCGGGTCGTGGCGCACGGCCATCAGCACCGCCCCGGCGTGGCCGCCGTCCCCGGAGAGCTCGACGCGCAGGGTGGACGGGGCGGCGATGGCGGTCACCACCCCGATGGGCACGCCCGCGCGCTCCAGCTCCGGGCCCTGCTCGATGTGGAGCTCGACGAAGGCGGCGTAGGCACCCGCGGCCAGACGGGCCCCGGACACGGAGCCCGAGATGCCGGCCGCGGTGCGGGCCTCGTCCAGCGACAGGCCGTCCGCGTCGCGCAGGCGCGCGAGCCGCTCGTCACTCGCGACCCCCGCCAGGACCCGGCTCCCCAGGCATCCGAAGGCGAACCGGGTGGGCTCCTCGGCCGTGAACATGATGAGCTCGATGGAGCGGCGGGGACGGACGCCGGCGGCCCGCAGCGCGCGGATCGCCTCCAGCCCGCCGAGCACCCCCACCACGCCGTCGAAGCGCCCGGCGTCGGGGATGGCGTCGATGTGGGAGCCGGTGGCCACCGGCGGGCCGTCCGGCTCCTCGCCCTCCCAGCGGGCGAAGACGTTGCCCACCGCGTCGACCCGCACCGCCAGGCCGGCCGCCTCCATGCGCTCCATCAGCCAGGCGCGGGCGCGCAGGTCCGTCTCGGTGAACAGCACCCGGGTGACCGACGGGTACTCGGTGTCCGAGATCCGCGCGAGCTCCTCGATCTCCGCCGACAGGCGCCGCTGGTCGATGGCCGGGCTCACCCTCCGGCGTCCCGGTTCCAGTCCTTGTAGATGAGGTAGGTCGCCGGCCCCGGGCCGTAGGCGCAGCACCACTGGGGGCAGAAGGGGCCCATCCAGACCGCGTCGCCGGCGCCGATCGGGTACCACGCCTCGCCCAGCCGGTAGACCATGGTCCCCTCCAGCATCAGCAGCCCGTGCTCCATGACGTGGGTCTCGGTGAACGGCAGGGACGCCCCGGGATCGAAGGTCATCAGGTTGAGGGCGAGGTCGAGGCCGGGGTGGTCGGGCAGCAGCTGCGTCACCCGCAGCGACGCGTCGCCGAGGAACGGCACCGGGGTGAGCCGCGCGGAGTCCCCCGTCAGCAGGAGCCCGCGCGGGGCGCCGGGGAGCTCGACGTAGGGCTTGTCGATGACGCAGGCGCGCGCGCCCGCGGGGGCGGTGAGGACGTGGGGGGCGTCGGGCGGCACGTAGGCGAAGTGGCCGGCGCCGAGCGCCGTGGGGGAGCCCTCCGCCTCGAGGGTCAGCTCGCCCTCGAGGACGTACACGGCCCGGCCCGCGCCGGGCGGCGGCGGTCCCGCGACCGCGTCGGCGCCCATGAGCACCAGCGCCATGGTGAACCGGGCGCCCATCCGCGGGCCGACGAGCAGGACGTGCTCGGTGGCGCTCCAGCCCGGCACCGGCCCGCTGACATGCGTGTCGGGGGCGATCAGCGCGTGGTCGCGGCGGACGGTGGTGCGGGTGTGGGGGCCGCTCATCGGGGGGTCACCAGGCGCCCCGTGGCGCGCGGCTCGGCGCCCTCGCCGAACACCGTCACGCCGCGCAGGATCGTGCGCACCACCCGGGCCGTCAGCCGCCCGCCGACGAAGGGAGAATGGCGGTGGCGGTACTCCAGGTCCTCGGCCCGCAGCTTCCAGGGGTCGTCGGTCCGGACGATGGCGAGGTCCGCGTCGGCGCCCGGCCGCAGCCCGCCCTTGCCGCCCAGCCCGAAGCGCGCCGCGGGCGCGCCCGTCACCAGCTCCACGGCGCGCTCGGCCGAGAGCCCGTGGCCCGGCCCGTGGGTCAGCAGGAGCGGCAGGGTGGTCTGCGCGCCCGAGATCCCGCCCCACACCGCGAACATGTCGTCTCCTCGCTTCATCTCGGGCGGCCCCGGCGAGTGGTCCGACGCGACGAGGTCCACCTCGCCGGCCACGAGGCGCCGCCACAGGCCCGCCCGCTCGGTGGGGGATCGTAGCGGCGGGGCGCACTTGGCCACGGCGCCCAGCGCCTCGGCGTCCCCCTCCTCCAGCACGAGGTGGTGGGGACAGGCCTCGCAGGTCACGTCGACCCCCTCGGCGCGGGCCGCCGCGATCAGGTCGACCGCCTCGGGGCTCGAGACGTGCACCACGTGCAGCGCGCACCCGGTGTCGCGCGCGAGCGAGAGGGCCGTCTCGACCGCCGACAGCTCGGCGTGGACGGGCCGCGAGGCGGCCCAGTCGCGCATGCTCCGCCGCCCCTCCGCCATCGCACGCGCGGCCAGGGGCTCCACGATCCCGGGGTCCTCGGCGTGCACGGCCACGGGCAACCCCAGGGCGGCGGCGCGCTCCATCCCGCGGCCGAGCGTGTCGGGGTCGGCCGCCGGGAACTCGTCCACCCCGCTGGGGCACATGAAGGCCTTGAACCCCACCACCCCGCGCTCGGCCAGGGCGTCCATGCGGTCGCGGTCGCCCGGCACCAGCCCGCCCCACAGGGCGAAGTCCACCCGGGCCCGCCCACGGGCCGCGGCCACCTTCGCATCGAACGAGGCGGCGTCCAGCGTCGGGGGGAGGGAGTTCAGGGGCATGTCGATCGCGCAGGTCGCCCCGCCGGCCGCGAGCGCGCGCGTGCCCGTGTCGAAGCCCTCCCACTCGGCCCGCCCGGGGTCGTTCAGGTGCACGTGGGCGTCGACCGCGCCGGGCATCACAAGGTGGCCGCGCGCGTCGATCTCCCGGCGTCCGGCGGGCAGCTCGGGGCCCACCTCGGCCACCACGCCGTCCGTCACGGCGACGTCCCATTCGTCGCCCCGCACCACGAGGTCGTGGGTCAGGGCGCCGTCTCCAGGCGCAGCCGCATGATGGCGGCGATCTCGTTGACCGCGGTCGCGCGCTCCGCGTCGGCCCCGTTCGCCAGGCGCCGCTCGAGGGCCTCGAGGATCGACGCCACGCTCCGGCCGCGGACGCAGATCACGAACGGGAAGCCGAAGCGCGCGCGGTAGGCGTCGTTCAGCCGGGTGAGGCGAGCGAGGTCCCGCGGCGTCAGGCGGTCGAGGCCCGCCGACGCCTGCTCGCCGGCCGACTCGGGGGTCAGCTCGCCGGCCAGGGCGGCCCGCCCGGCCAGGTCGGGGTGCGCGCGGATCAGGGCGAGCTGCTCCTCGGCCGGAGCCTCGCGCACGACCTGCGCGAAGGCCTCGGCCACGGCCTCGCGATCGGCGAACGGACCGAGGCCGAAGGCGCGCTCGGCCACCCACGGGGAGCCCTCGGCGACGTGCCCCAGGCGGGCGACGAAGCCCGCCCGGTCCTCGCCGTCGCTCACTCGACTCCGGCGATGTCGGACGGGCGCAGCGGCACCCGCGGCAGGACGCGTCCGGTGGCGTCGCGCACGGCCGCCACCAGGGCGGGCGTGGACGCGATGGTGGGCATCTCGCCCACCCCGTTCAGGCCGTACGGGGCGTGCGGGTGAGGGGTCTCGCTGATGCTCATCCGCACGGGGGGCATGTCGAGCACCGTCGGCATGAGGTAGTCGGTGAACGAGGCGTTCCTCACCCGGCCGTCGCGCATCTGGATCTCCTCCATCAGCGCCAGGCCCAGGCCCTGGGCGATCCCGCCCTGGATCTGACCCTCCAGGGCCAGGGGGTTCATGACCCGGCCGACGTCCTGGGTGGTGGCGATCTCGACGGCGCGCACCAGGCCCAGCTCGGTGTCGACGTCGCACACGGCCCGGTGGGCCGCGAAGGCGACCGCCACCAGGGAGTCCCCCTGCCCGGTCTCGGGGTCGAGCGCCTGGGTCGGCCGGTGGCGGTGGACCGCCGTCTCGTCGATCGGCTCGTCGGCCAGGAGGATCTCCATCGGCGCGTCCGTCCCGGCCGCCCGCTCGCGCAGCCGCTGGGCGACCTGGAGGCACGCCAGGCGCACCGCCCCGCCGCTCATCCAGGTCTGGCGCGATGCCGAGCTGGACCCGGCGGAGCCCACGGCGGTGTCCGCGGGCAGCACCCGCACCCGCTCCACCTCCAGCTCGGTGCGCGCGATCTGCTCCATCACGGTCACCAGCCCCTGGCCCACCTCGGCGGCCGCGCTGTGGATCTCCACCAACGGCCCCTCGCGGTCCACCGACAGGCGCACGCGCGCGGTGGAGTAGTCGTCGAAGCCCTCCGCGAAGCCGATGTTCTTGAACCCCACCGCGTAGCCCACTCCGCGCCGGGTGCCCTCGCCGTGCGTGGTGTTGGAGACGCCCCCGGGCATCTCGCGCAGGTCCAGGGGGGCGCTGCGCGCGTCGTGCGGCAGCGGCATGGCGCGCAGCTCCTCCAGCAGCTCGCGCACCGGGGCGGGCCCGTCCACGACCTGGCCCGTCGGCAGGCGCGTGCCGGTGGCCATGGCGTTCCGCAGGCGGATCTCCACCGGGTCGAGCCCGAGCTCCGCCGCGAGCCGGTCCATCTGGGACTCGTGGGCGAAGGCCACCTGCACCGCCCCGAAGCCCCGCATGGCGCCGCAGGGAGGGTTGTTGGTGTAGGCCACCACCGCGTCGATGCGGGCGTTGGGCACGTCGTAGGGGCCGCAGGCGAAGGTGGCGCTGTTGGCCACGACCGCCGTGCTGCTCGATGCGTAGGCCCCGCCGTCGAGCACCACCCGGGCGCGCACGTAGACCAGGCGCCCGGCGCGGGTCGCGCCGTGCTCGTACTCCATCCGGGCCGGGTGCCGGTGCACGTGCCCGAAGAACGACTCCTCGCGCGAGTAGACCATCTTCACCGGGCGCCCGGTGTGCAGGGCGAGCATCGCCACGTGGACCTGCATCGAGAGGTCCTCGCGGCCCCCGAAGGCGCCCCCCACGCCGGCCAGGTGCAGCCGCGTCAGCTCAGGCGGCAGGCCCAGGCTGGCGGCCACCTGGCCCTGGTCCACGTGCAGCCACTGGGTGGCGATGTAGAGGTCGATCCCGCCGTCCTGCGCGGGCACCGCGAGGGCCGACTCCGGTCCCAGGAAGGCCTGGTCCTGCATGCCGACCTCGTAGTCCGCGCGCACCACCACCTCGGCCGTGGCGTCGGGATCTCCGTGGCGCACCCTCACCCGGCGCAGCAGGTTGCCGCCGGGGTGCAGCGGGGGCGCGCCCGGCTCGAGGGCGGCGTCGGCGTCGGTCAGCGCCGGGGTGGGCGCGTAGTCGACCTCGATGCGCTCCGCCGCGCGCCGGGCGGTCTCGGGATGGTCGGCGGCCACGATCGCGACCGGCTCCCCCTGATAGCGCACGCGATCGGAGGCCAGCACCGGCTGGTCGGGGATCTCCATGCCGTAGACCGGGCGGCCGGGCACGTCGGAGTGGATGAGCACGGCCCGCACGCCGGGGACGGTCAGCGCCTGCGTGAGGTCGATCCCGCGGATGGCGGCGCTCGGGTGGGGGCTCCGCAGGGTCGCGCCCCACAGCATCCCGTCGGCCTGGAGGTCGGACGAGTAGGCGAACTCCCCGCGGACCTTGGGGACGCCGTCGGCGCGCAGGACGCTCTCGCCGATGCGCCCGCGCTGGATGACCCGGGTGGTGCTCACGCGACCAGCGCGCTCGCCGCCGCCCCGGCGGCGATCTCCTCGAGATCGGCGGTCAGCAGGTGCCCGCCCTGCACCACCGGCCGCCCGTTCACCAGCAGCCCCTCGGCCTGGCGCGGCGGGCCCAGGACCAGGGCCGCCACCGGGTCGGCCAGCCCGGCGTGCCCCGCCCCGTCGATGCGCCAGAGGGCGATGTCGGCGAGCTTGCCGGGCTCCAGCGAGCCGATCTCGTCCTCGCGCCCGAGGCAGCGCGCGCCGTGGATGGTGCCGAGCGCCAGCGCCTGGCGCGCGGTCATGGCCGCCGGGCCGCCGCGAAGGCGCGCCACGAGAAGGGCCTGGCGCACCTCCACGGCCAGCTCGCCCGACTCGTTGGACGCGGCGCCGTCCACGCCGAGCCCGACCGCGACGCCCGCGGCCGCCAGGTCGGCGGCGGGGGCGATGCCGGACCCGAGCCGGGCGTTGGACGACGGGCAGTGGGCCACCGAGGTGCCGGTGGCGGCGAGCCGCTCGATCTCGCCGGCCGACAGGTGCACGCAGTGCGCCAGCCAGACGTCCGGGCCCAGCCAGGCGAGGTCGTCCAGGTACTCGACCGGGCGCACCCCGAAGCGCTCGATGCAGAAGGCCTCCTCCTCCACGGTCTCGGCCAGGTGGGTGTGCAGCCGCACCCCGCGGCGGCGCGCGAGCTCGGCCGACTCGCTCATCAGCTCGCGCGTGACCGAGAACGGGGAGCACGGCGCCACGGCGATGCGCAGCATCGACTCCGGGCCCGGGTCGTGCCATCGCTCGATCGCGGCCTCCGTCTCGATCAGGACGGTGTCGCGGTCCTCCACGACCTCGTCGGGCGGCAGGCCGCCGGCCGACGCCCCCAGGTCCATCGAGCCGCGGCCGGGGTGGAACCGCAGGCCCAGCTCCGCCGCCGCGCGGATCGCCACCGCCAGCAGGTCGCCGCCGAAGCGGGGGAAGAGGTAGTGGTGGTCCGTGCTGGTGGCGCATCCCGACAGCGCCAGCGCCGCCAGCCCCGCCCGGGCCGACCGGTAGGTGATCTCCTCGTCGATGTGCGCCCACCGGGGGTACAGCGAGGTGAGCCAGCCGAAGAGGTCCTCCTCCTGGGCCAGCCCGCGGGTGGCCCACTGGTAGAGGTGGTGGTGGCAGTTGACGAGCCCCGGCGTGGCGAGCAGCCCTCGCCCGTCGATGCGCCGCACCCCCTCCGGGGCCGGCGGAGGAGCTCCCCCGCCGAGGGCGGCGACGCGCGGTCCGTCGGTCAGGATCCAGCCCTCGGCGTGCTCGGTGCCGGCGCCGTCCACGGTCGCCACCGCGCATCCCTCGATGAGGACGCCCCCGCTCATCCGAGCCCGCGGGCGGACGCCAGCCGCACGGCGTCGAGGATCTTCTCGTAGCCGGTGCAGCGGCAGAGGTTGCCGGCGAGCGCCTCGCGGATCTCGGCGTCCCCGGGAGAGGGGACCCGCCGCAGCAGGTCCTCGGTGGCCACGACGAGGCCCGGCGTGCAGAACCCGCACTGCACCGCGCCGGTGTCGACGAACGCCTGCTGCACGACGCTCAGCGTTCCCTCGGGGGCGAGGCCCTCCACGGTGCGCACCCGGCGCCCGTCGGCCTGGCGGGCCAGCACGAGGCAGCTGCACACCAGCATCTCGTCCAGCATCACCGAGCACGAGCCGCATTCCCCCTGCTCGCAGGCGTTCTTGGCCCCCGGCAGGCCGAGCCGCTCGCGCAGGACGTACATCAGGCTCTCGCCCTCCCAGCCCTCGGCCAGCTCGTGCTCCACGTCGTTGATGGTCAGGAGGAGCCTCACGCCCGGTACTCGTCCCAGCACCAGCTGAGCGTCCGGCGCCCGAGCACGGCCAGGGCGTGGTGGCGGTACGCGGCGCTGCCGCGCACGTCGTCGATCGGCCGGGCGGCGGCGCCCACCAGCTCGCCGAAGCGGGCGAGCTCGGAGCCGGACAGCGGGGTGCGGGTCTCCCAGCGGTCGCCCTCGTCGAGGACGCCCTGGAGGAAGGTCTCGGCCTCGCCGGCCCGGATCACCGTGGGGGCGGCCGAGCCGATGGCCGTGCCCACCGTTCGCGTCTCGGGATCGAGCGCGATCGCGAACGAGCACACGGCGATGACCATGGCGTTGCGCGGGCCCACCTTGGCGAACTGCTGCGGGCCCCGCGCGGCCGGGACGCGGACCGCGGTGATGAGCTCGTCGTCGGCCAGGACGTTCGCCTTCGGCCCGGTGCAGAACCCGTCCAGCGGCACCGTGCGGGCGCCCGACGCCGAGGCCATCTCCACCCGGGCGCCGCCGGCCACCAGCGGCGGCAGGAGGTCGCCGGCGGGGGAGGAGGTGGCCAGGTTGCCCCCCAGGGTGCCCCGGTTGCGTATCTGAGGGGAGCCGACGGTGCGCGCGGCGATCGCCAGGCCCGGAGCCGGGCCGGCGAGCTCCTCCACCAGGCGGGTGCAGGTCACGCCCGCGCCGATCACGAGCTCGTCGCCCTCGCGGTGCCAGTCCTCCAGCTCGCGGACCCGGTTGAGGTCCATCATCCGGACCGGGCGCCGCCGGTCGAAGTTCAGCTCCACCATCAGGTCGGTCCCACCGGCGATGGGAAGGACGCCCGGGTGCTCCGCCCGTCCGGCGAGGGCGTCCGGCAGGTCGTGTGGCTGAAGGGTGGCCTCCAAGGAGGCAAAACTACGGCTCCCGCCCCCGGAGGAAAAGCCGGTGCCGCTAGTGTCAGCGCGGTGACCGACTACGCGATCACGTACGGCAAGACCGCGGTCCCGGTCTACCGGCACGGCGCGACACCGCTCACGGGGCTCCGATCGATCCCGGAGTCGCCGCTCACGGGGCGCGACAACGCCCTCTTCGCGGCCCGGGTGACGGTGGAGGTCTTCGGCGACAACTTCCTGCCCTCGTACACCGAGGGCGACAACTCGATGGTGGTCGCGACCGACAGCATCAAGAACCTCGTGCTGCGGGAGAGCGCCTCCTGGACCGGAGCCACCCTCGAGAGCCTGCTCCACCACCTCGGCGGTCTGCTCCTGGGCGGATACCCCCAGATGCAGTCGCTGCGGATGCACGGCGAGGAGGTGCGGTTCGACCCGGCCGGCTCGCGGGGGGTGCTGCTGGCGCGCGCGCCGGGCGACCACTCCGCGGCCGACATGCGGCTGGAGCGCGGGGGAGAGGGGGAGGGCGTGAGGATCGCCGACCTCGCCGGCGCCCGCCGGGCGATGGACCTCCTGAAGCTCACCGGGAGCGCCTTCACCGCGTTCGTGCGCGACGGCTACACGACCCTCCCGGATCGCCGCGACCGGCCGCTCCGCGTGGGCCTGGACGTCGCCTGGCGCTACACCGTCCCGGCCGACGCCCTCGGCGCGGCGCCCGAGCGCTACGTGGCCGGCGAGCAGGTGCGCGACGTGTGCGCGGACGTCTTCGACGGCTTCGTGAGCGAGTCGATCCAGCACCTGGTGCACGAGATGGGCACCCGGTTGCTGGAGCGGTTCCCCGAGCTGGCGGAGGTCTCGTTCGAGGGGCGCAACCTCACCCGCGATCCGGTGGTCGAGGGCGTCTACACCGACCCCTTCCCGGCCCACGGGACCATCACCCTCGCCATGGGCCGCTGACCCGGTGGCCGGCCGCCTCACCACCCACGTGCTCGACACCGCCCGGGGCCGCCCGGCCGCCGGGATCCTGCTCACCGTGCGGCGGGAGGGCAAGGTGGTGGCGCAGGCGGTCACGAACGCCGACGGGCGCACGGGCGTCCCCCTGGTCGAGGGCGCCGGGCTCGTCCCCGGCGTGTACGAGATCACCTTCGCCGTGGGCGCCTACTTCGCGGGCGAGGACGGGTTCCTCGACGAGGTGCCCGTGCGCTTCACCGTGAGCGACTCTTCCGCCCACCTTCACGTGCCGCTGCTCGTCTCCCCCTGGTCGTACACGACCTACCGGGGGTCCTGAGCCCCGGTCAGCTGCGGACGTAGGGGAGGCCGACGGCGGCGGGCGGGCGCGGCCGGCCGACCACGCCGGCGACCGCGATCAGCGTCAGGACGTACGGCAGGATCTCGAAGAGCACGGCGAGCGAGTCGGAGTAGACCGGCAGCCGGTCCGCCACGGCGCTGGAGAAGCCGAACAGCAGGCATGCGAGGAAGAGGCCCTTCGGGCGCCAGTTGCCGAAGATCAGCGCCGCGAGCGCGATGAAGCCGATGCCGGCGGTCATCCTCTCGCTGAACGAGTTGACGAACCCGATCGACAGGAACGCGCCCCCGAGCCCGGCGAGGACGCCGGACAGGATCACCGCGGTGTAGCGGATCTTGTAGACCGACAGGCCCACGGTCTCCGCGGCCCGGGGGTGCTCGCCCACCGAGCGCAGGCGCAGCCCCCAGGGGGTCCGGAAGATCACGAAGTAGGACGCGATGACCAGCACGAACGCGACCCAGATCATCAGGTCCAGGCTGCCGAACGCCTCGCCGAAGAACGGCACCCCGTCGAGGAAGCCGAGCTCGACGTCGGGGATCCCCGGGATGCTGCCCGGCACGCCCTCCGGGCCGTAGATGTCGATGAACAGGTAGCCGGTCAGGCCGATCGCCAGGAACCAGACCGCCGTGCCGCTGAGGATCTGGTCGGCGCGGAGGTGGATCGAGATGACCGCGTGGATCGCCGCGAGCGCGCCCCCGGCGACGGCGGCCAGCAGCACCCCCGCGACCCACGATCCGAACTTGTCGGCGCCGAGGACGCCGAAGAAGCAGCCCATCAGCAGCATTCCCTCGAGCCCGATGTTCACCACCCCGCTGCGCTCGGAGAACATGCCGCCGACGGCCGCGAAGATGAGCGGCGTCGCGTAGCGGAGCATCGCGGCGGTCAGGGCCGACCACACGAAGACCGACTCCAGGTTGGCGACGCTCGAGATCGTCGCCGCGACTCCCAGCGCACCGAAGACGAGCGCCAGCACCATCGCCGTGATCCCGAGGCGGCGGCTGCCCTTCCAGGTCGTCCACGCCCCGAGGGCGAGGGCGCACGCCGCGAGCACGATCGGGACGGCCGCGTTCCGCGCCGCCACCGGCGGCACGGCGATCCAGCCTGCGATGACCGCGAGGGCGATCGCGGCGATGCCGGTCGCCTTGGCGCCGCGTGGGACGCGGGCGAGCGCCCAGTCGCGGACCCGGTCGAGCACCGGGGGCCCGGCGGGGCGCGATGTGGCGCCCTCCACGGCGATGACGCTCGCCGTCGCCACCTCGGGCGGCAGGCGATGACGCCGCAGCAGGTGCGGCAGGCGGGGACGCGGCCGGCCCCTGCGGTTCCAGAGGTAGAGGATCAGCACGTCGGCCCCGATGAACAGCAGCACCAGCGCCTGGATCATCGTGGTGAGGTTGCCGGCGAGGCTCGGGTCGAAGATCTCCGGGTCGAGGCTGCGCGACGAGGTGCCGTAGAGGAGCGCGCCGAACAGCAGCGCGGCGAACGCCACCCCGACGGCCGTGTTGCGCCCGAGCAGCGCCACGGCGATGCCGATGAAGCCGACGATCGAGTTCTGGACGTCGAGGGTGCCGAGCCGGAACTGCCAGCCCAGGATGTCCATGGCGCCGGCCAGGCCCGCGAACGCGCCCGAGATCGCCATCGCCAGGAAGTAGCTGCGGGCCACGCTGATGCCGCCGTAGCGGGCGGCCTCCGGGTTGCGGCCCACGGTCCGCACCCGGAAGCCGAGGGTCGTGCGCGACAGGATCAGCCAGTAGGCCACGAGCGCGCCGACGGCGATGAAGATGCCGATGCTGAGGCCCTGGAGCTCGGGGTCGCCCCAGAACACGGGCAGGCGCACCGACTCGACGACGTCGTTCGAGATCGGCACCGTGCTCTGGGCGGGCACGTCGTTCTGCAGCGGTCCGCCGATGCCGAAGAGATAGCTGCCGACCCAGTAGGCGATCCAGTTGAGCATGATCGTGGTGATCACCTCGTGGGCGCCGACCGTGGCCTTCAGGAACCCGGCGATGCCCGCCCAGGCGGCGCCGGCCAGCGTCGCGAGGAGGATCGCCAGGAAGATGTGGGCCGGGGCTGCGAGGCCGGCCCACGACGAGCCCACCCAGACCGAGACGATCGCGCCCATGGTCCACTGGCCCTGACCGCCGATGTTGAACAGCCCGCAGCGGAAGGCGAACGCGACCGCCAGCCCGGTCAGCATCAGCGTGGTGGTGAGGAGCAGGGTCTGCTGGAGGTTGAAGGCCGCGTTGTCACGCTCGGTGCCGCCCACCCAGGGGAAGAACCAGTTGAGCCCGGTCCCGTTGAAGATGCCCTTGTAGGTGGTCAGCGGGTTGTGGCCGGTCGCCGCCACCACCACGCCGCCGATGAGGAAGGCCAGGATCGTCGTGATGATCGACGTGATGACGCCGCCGCTCTCCGGCGCGAGCCAGCGGCGCAGGCGGCCGGGCTCCTGGTCGGGAGCCGGATAGGGCGACTGGGGTGGTGGCGCGGGTGGGGCGGTGGTGCTCACGGCGCCTCGGACCGGGCCCCGAGCATCGCCCCGCCGAGGGCCTCACGGCTGGCGCCGGAGGGGAACTCCGCGACGATGCGCCCCTCGTAGATCACGAGGATGCGGTCGGAGAGCGACAGCACCTCCTCGAGCTCGAGCGAGACCAGCAGGATCGCGCGGCCCTCGTCACGCTCGGTCACCAGGCGCCGGTGCACGTACTCGATCGCCCCGACGTCGAGCCCGCGGGTGGGCTGCGAGGCGACCAGCACGGCCGGGTCGCGCGACACCTCCCGCGCGATGATCACCTTCTGCTGGTTGCCGCCCGACAGCGAGCCGGCCGCGGCCTTCGCACCCCCTCCGCGCACGTCGAACTCGGTGAGCAGGGGCGCGGCCGCGGACTCGATGCGCCGCGGGAAGAGCCAGCCGTGGCGGGAGGAGGGGGGCCTGTCGAAGTCGTGCAGCACCATGTTCTCGGCCAGGGTGAAGTCGAGCACCAGCCCGCGGCGCTGGCGGTCGGTCGGGATGTGGCCGACGCCGGCCTCGAGCACCGCGTGCGGGGTCGCCCCGGTGATGTCCTGGCCGTCAGCGGTGATCGTGCCCGAGGTCGGAGAGCGGAGGCCCGTGATGGCGTCGATGAGCTCGGCCTGGCCGTTGCCGTCGACGCCGGCGAGGCCGACGATCTCCCCCGCCGCCACCTGGAGCGAGAGGCCGCTCACCGCCTCGAGCCCGCGGTCGTCGTGGACGACGAGGTCCTGCACCACCAGGCGAGGCTGCGCGGGCTTCGCGGGGGCCTTGTCGATCGACAGCACCACGTCGCGGCCCACCATGAACCGCGCGAGGCTCGCCTCGGTCGCGCCCGCCGTGGCCTCGGTCGCGATGTACTTGCCGCGTCGCAGCACGGTCACCCGGTCGGCGATCTCCAGCACCTCGTTGAGCTTGTGGGTGATGAAGATGACCGACGTCCCCTGGGCCGTGAGGCTGCGCAGGATCTCCGCCAGCTCCAGCGCCTCCTGCGGCGTCAGGACTGCGGTGGGCTCGTCGAGGATGAGGATCTCGGCGCCGCGGTAGAGCGCCTTCAGGATCTCCACCCGCTGCTCCATGCCCACCGTGATGTCCTCGACCAGCGCGTCGGGGTCGACCGAGAGCCCGAAGCGGTCGGAGATGTCCTTGACCCGTGCCGAGGCCTCGGCACGGTCGATCAGCACTCCTCGCTCGGTGGGCTCGATGGCCAGCACGATGTTCTCGGCCACGGTCATGACCGGGATGAGCATGAAGTGCTGGTGGACCATGCCGATCCCGAGCGCGATCGCGTCGCTCGGTGAGGCGATCTCGACGCGCTCCCCCCGCACGCGGATCTCGCCCTCGTCCGGCCTGGTGAGCCCGTAGAGGACGTTCATCAGGGTGGACTTGCCGGCGCCGTTCTCACCGAGCAGCGCGTGCACCTCGCCGCGCCGGAGGTCGAAGTGGATGTCGTCGGCGGCGACCACCCCCGGGTAGCGCTTCGTGATCCCGGTCATCTCCAGCACCGTCTCCCCCGGCGCGCGCGGCGCCGGAGGAGCTTGGTGCTCGGTGGTCGGCCTCACGACCGGTGCGTCGTGACCGGCGCTACTGGGTGGGGACCGTGATCTCCCCGTCGATGATCTGCTGCTTGAGCCCCTCGACCTCGTCGAGGATGGCCTGCGACACCTCCGGGCTGGTGGTGCCGATGGCGACGCCCTCGTTGGCGAGATCGAAGGTCGCGTCCTCGCCGCCCTTGAAGGTGCCGTCCTGGACCGCCTTGACGGTCTCGAACACCGACGTGTCCACCCGCTTCACGGCGCTGGTGAGGATGTGGTCGCCGAGATCCGACTGGTCGCGGTCGACGCCGATCCCCCAGACGCCCTCGTCGGCGGCCGCCGACAGCGCGCCGAGGCCGCAGTTGCCGGCCACCTGGAAGACCACCTGCGAACCCTTGGAGATCTGGTCGAGCGCGATCTCCTTGCAGGGCGCCTGGGCGACGAACTCCTGCGAGTAGCCCTCCAGAACCTGGATGTCGGGGTTGGCCGCCTTCGCGCCCGCCGCATAGCCGGCGAGGAAGATGCTGACGGTCGGGATCTCCTGGCCGCCGACGGCGCTGATGACCTGCTTGCCGCCCTGCTCCTGGATGAACTTCGCCGCCATGTACCCGATCAGGTAGCTGTTCTCGTTGGTCGCGAAGGTCAGGCCGCGGACGTTGGCCGGCTTGTCCTTCAGCCCCGCGTTCCCGAAGTCCACGATCGCGAAGTTCGAGTCCGGGAACTGGCCGGCGACCGTGTTCATGGCGTCGGCCATCAGGAAGCCCTGCCCGATCGTTAGGTCGTAGCCGCCCCGGGCGAGGGTGCTGAGGTTGGGGATGTAGTCGCTGGCCGCCGCCGACTCGATCGGGCGTCCCTCGACACCCAGCTCGGCCTCGGCCTTCTCCAGGCCCTCGAGACCGGACTGGTTGAAGGAGCGGTCGTTGAACTTGCCGACGTCGCTGACCAGCCCGACCTTCAGGTCGGACGTCGCCGCGGCCGTGGTCCCTCCGCCACCCGCCTCGTCATCGTCGTCGCCACAGGCGGCGGCGACGAGGACGACGGCGCCAACACCGCCATGAGTCCCGCCAGCACCCTCCAGCGTCGCGCTCTCATCCCATCTCCTCGATACGCGGTTTCTCGGCGGCCCGTCCCGGGCGCCGAAATGTCGTGCGGGCCTTATACAGCCTCCCGCCCCCCCGGCGATACCGCCCGTCGGCAACATCGCCCGCGCTGAGCGGCGGGCGGGGGTCACCGAATCGCCGAGATCCGCTCGATGATGCGAGGGGCTGCCGCGGGTGGCGTGGACCCGATCCGGATCGCGCCGGCGAAGGCCGTCCTGCCGGCCTCCAGGTGGGCCCCGTCGTCGGCGTGCAGCTCGGCCAGAGGCTGTCCCGCCGTCACCGAGTCTCCGGGCGCCACGCGCAGGACCACGCCCGCCCCGGCGCTCACCGGCTCGTCCTTGCGCTCGCGCCCGGCGCCCAGCCGGCTCGCGGCCACGCCCACCGCGAGGGCGTCCACCCGCTCGACGACCCCGGCCGAATCGGCGCGGATCTCCTCCACGAGGGCCGCCGCCGGGAGAGGAGCGTCGGGGTCGCCCCCCTGGGCCCGCACCATCCGGCGCCAGCGATCCATGGCGCGGCCGTCGCGCAGCCCGTCCGCGGGGTCGGCGTCGATGCCCGCCAGGTCCAGCATCTCGCGGGCGAGCGCCAGCGTCACCTCGACCACGTCGGGCGGGCCGCCCCCGGCGAGGACCTCGACCGACTCGCGCACCTCCAGAGCGTTGCCCGCGGTGCGCCCGAGGGGGGTGTCCATGTCGGTCAGGAGGGCGGTGGTGCGCACCCCGTGGGCCTCGCCCAGCTCCACCATCGTGCGCGCCAGCTCGCCCGCCCGGTCGCGGTCGCGCATGAAGGCGCCGATCCCCACCTTCACGTCGAGCACCAGGGCCGCCGTGCCCTCGGCGATCTTCTTGGACATGATCGAGCTGGCGATCAGCGGGATGGAGTCAACCGTGCTCGTCACGTCGCGGAGCGCGTAGAGCTTGCGGTCGGCGGGCGCCAGGTCGGGGCCCGCCGAGCAGATCACCGCCCCCAGCTCGGCCAGCTGCCGGATGAACTGCGGGCCGGTCAGGTCCACCCGGAAACCGGGGATCGCCTCGAGCTTGTCGAGGGTCCCGCCGGTGTGCCCCAGCCCACGGCCCGACAGTTGCGGGACCGCCGCCCCGCAGGCCGCCACCAGCGGGCACAGCGGCAGCGAGATCTTGTCGCCCACGCCGCCGGTGGAGTGCTTGTCGACCGTGGGGAAGGGCACCGAGGAGAGGTCGAGGCGCTCCCCGGAGCGGATCATCGCGTCGGTCCAGGTGGCGAGCTCGCGGGTGGAGAGGCCGCGGAAGAACACCGCCATGAGCAGCGCCGAGGCCTGCTCGTCGGCGACCGCGCCGCGCGTGTACGCGTCGAGGAACCAGCGGATCCACTCGTCGGAGAGCTCCTCGCCGTCGCGCTTGGCGCGGATGACGTCCACGGCCGAGGGGGTCATCGGCCGGCGCGGGCCTCCACGTCGGCGGGCCCGAAGGCCCCGGGCAGGAGGTCGCCGAGCGTCGTGGGCGGAGCGTCCTCCCCGCCATCCACCAGCAGCGCCGGCCCGCCGTGCTCGTACAGCAGCTGGCGGCAGCGCCCGCAGGGCGCCAGCGGGCGGCCGTCGCCGGCCACGATCGCCACGGCCACCAGCCGCCCGCCCCCGGAGGAGGCGAGGTCGGAGACCAGCCCGCACTCGGCGCAGAGCGTCACGCCGTAGCTGGCGTTCTCCACGTTGCAGCCGCGCACCAGCCGCCCGTCGTCGGTCACGCCGCTCGCTCCCACCAGCACGCCCGAGTAGGGGGCGTAGGACCGCTCCGTCATCGCCCGCGCCTCGCGCCGCAGCGTCGGCCAGTCCACGCTCACCACGGTCAGGCGGCGGCCAGCAGGTCGAGGGCGGCCGGCGCCTGCCGGATCTCGGTCACCTGGGCAAGGCGCGGGTGGGACTCCTCCAGCTCGGCCGTCTCGAGGGCCCAGGTCACGTGGTAGGGCACGTGGATCCCCGCGCCGCCCAGCTCCAGCACCGGGGCGATGTCCGACCGCACCGAGTTCCCGATCATGCAGAAGGCCTCCGGGGAGGCCCCCATGCGCCTCAGCACGCGGGCGTAGGTGGCGGCGTCCTTCTCGGCCACGATCTCGACGTTCTCGAAGCGCTCGGCCACGCCCGACGCGGCCACCTTGGACTCCTGGTGGAAGAGGTCGCCCTTGGTGATGAGGACGAGCCGGTGGCGCTGCCCGAGCACGTCCAGCGTCTCCGACACCCCGTCGAGCAGCTCCACCGGGTGCTCCAGCAGCTCCTTGCCCAGGGAGACGATCTTCTCCATGTGCGCGCCGTCGATGCGGTGCTCCGTGATCGTGAGGGCGGTCTCGATCATCGAGAGCGTGAAGCCCTTGACCCCGTAGCCGAACAGGGCCAGGTTGCGCCGCTCGGTGGCGAGCAGGGCCGTGGAGACGCTCCTCGGGGTCCACCCACGGTGCCAGCAGCTCGCAGTAGCGCTGCTCGGTCAGGGTGTAGTGCCCCTCGCTGTGCCAGAGGGTGTCGTCCCCGTCGATGCCCACCACGTCGATCGCCATGCGGTTGAGTGTAGAGGGGGCCAAGGCTGGCCCACCCTGGCCGTCGATACCGTTCGGCCATGAGAATCGACGACGAGAACGTCCGGCGGGCCCCGAAGGTGCTGCTGCACGATCACCTCGACGGAGGCCTCCGGCCGCAGACGATCGTGGAGCTCGCGGCGGAGACCGGCTACCGCGACCTGCCCACGAGCGACCCCGGGGAGCTGCGCGAGGTCATCTCGCGGGGCGCCAACCGCAACGACCTGGGGCTCTACCTGGAGACGTTCGCCCACACGGTCGGGGTGATGCAGACGCCCGAGGCCCTGGAGCGGGTGGCCGCCGAGTGCGCCGAGGACCTGGCGGACGACGGCATCGTGTACGCGGAGATCCGCTTCGCCCCGGAGCTGCACATCGAGAGGGGGTTGAGCCTGGACGAGGTCGTCCAGGCCGTGCTCGCCGGCTTCGGCACCGCCACCGCCGGCCGGGACCTGACCGTCAGGGTGCTGTGCTCGGCGATGCGCCAGCGGGCCAGCAGCCTGGAGATCGCCGAGCTGGCCCTGCGCCACCGCGACCAGGGCGTGTGCGGGTTCGACATCGCGGGCCCCGAGGCCGGCTATCCGCCCGCGCGCCACCTGGACGCCTTCACGCGCGTGATGCAGGGAAACTTCCACATCACCATCCACGCCGGCGAGGGGTTCGGCCTGCCCTCGATCGCCGAGGCCCTCCACGTGTGCGGCGCCGAGCGCCTCGGCCACGGGGTGCGCATCATCGACGACATCGCCCTCGACGCGGACGGCGACCATCAGCTGGGCCTGCTCGCGGCCTTCGTGCGCGACACCCGGGTCCCTCTGGAGCTGTGCCCCTCCTCGAACGTCCACGTGGGCGCGGCGGCCTCGATCGCGGACCACCCGGTCGGCCTTCTGGCGCGCCTTCGGTTCCGCGTGACCGTGAACACGGACAACCGGTTGATGAGCGAGACCAGCCTCAGCCGCGAGTTCCTGCTCCTCGGGGAGGCCTTCGGCTGGGACCTCGACGACGTGCGCTGGGCGACCATCAACGCCATGAAGAGCGCGTTCCTGCCCTTCGACGAGCGCCTGGCGCTCATCAACCGGGTCATCAAGCCCGGCTTCTCGATGCTGGGAGCGGACGGGTAGGGCGATTCCAGCATCCCCTCTGTGGTCTACTCGCCCGTGCGGACAGAGCAGCTCATGTGGCGACAGAGGGAGTGCAGAGGTGCTGGGAGACAAGCGTGTGACGACGGCGATTCCCGTCCAGGATGTCGATCGGGCTCGCGGCTTCTACGAGGGCCTCCTCGGCCTGACGGTCGTGGGTGAGCCCCTTGCCGACGGCAGCCAGGAATACGACTGCGGAGCCGGAACCGGTGTCTTCACCTACCCGACCGCGGAAAACGCCGGCAAGTCGCCGGCGACGCTCGCCGCCTGGCAGGTCGACGACATCGGGACGACGGTGCGGGAGCTTCGCGACAGGGGCGTCGTGTTCGAGGAGTACGACTTTCCGGGGCTCACGACCGAAGACGGGATCGCCGCGCTTCCGGGCGCGAGGGCGGCCTGGTTCAAGGACCCGGACGGCAACATCCTGAACGTCTTCGAACGGGACTGATCGCTGGACGCCGGCGGCCGGCACCGCCTAGGGCCGTGCGCCCCGGCGCGTGACGGCCGTCGCGGCCACGGCGCAGGCCTGCTCCAGAGCGGCCGCGGGCTCGTGGCCCTCCCGGCGAGCGGCGATCCAGCCCGCCGCGAAGGCGTCGCCGGCGCCCGTCGTGTCCACGACCGGCCCGGGTGGGACCGCGGCCGGGGTCTGTGCGAGCCCCCCGCCGGGGCCGCGCCACTCGGCTCCGTCCGCGCCGAGCTTCAGCACCAGCTCTCCGAAGCCGGGGAGGAGCGCGGCCGCGATGGCGTCGGGGTCGCGGGAGCCGCAGAGGACCTCGGCCTCGTCCCGCGTGACCAGGGCCGTGTCCACGCCGCTCGCGAGGCTCCGGAACGACTCCCCGCCGGTGTCCGCCAGGGGCGCGGCGGACACCGCGTCGATCGACGTTGACATCCCGGCCGCGCGGGCGGCGGCCAGGGCGGCCACGGCGGCCGGGCGGGTGGCGGGCCGCAGGAGCGTGTAGCCCGACAGGTGCAGGTGGCCCCCGGTGAGGAAGGTGTCCCGGGGCAGGTGCTCGGGCGCGAGCGCGGCGTTCGCGCCCGAGTCCGGCAGCATGGTCCGCTCCCCCGCCGCGTCCACGAGCACGATGCAGGTGCCGGTGGCGGCGGCTCCGGCGATCGCCAGCCGCGGCGTCACCCCGGTCTCGCGCAGGGCGCGAGCGGCATCGCGCCCGAAGACGTCGTCTCCCACGCAGCCCACGAAGACCGTGGCGACGCCCAGGTGTCCCAGCCATGCCGCGGTGTTGGCTCCGGATCCGCCCGGGCGGATCGTGATCGAGGCCGGCGTGTCGCCGGCCGGGACGAGCGGACGGTTGACGCCGGCCAGCACATCGGTCATCACGTCGCCCACCACCACGACGGGCCCGGCGGTCACCGCCCGAGGGCTCCGGCGATGCGCCCGGCGAGCGCGGCGTTCCGCAGCACCAGGCGGATGTTGGCGCGCAGGCTCTCTCCGGCGGTGCGCTCGTGGAAGCGCGCGAGGACGAAGGGGGTGACCTCCACCCCGGCCACGCCACCGGCCTCCGCCGCGGCGAGCGCGTCGGCCAGCACCCGGCCGTGCAGCGCGGGGTCCATCTGCTCGGCCTCGGGCAGCGGGTTGGCCACGACCACCGCCTGCGGGAGCCCGAGCTCCCGCCGGGCTCCCTGGATCGACGCCACCTCCTCGGGCGTGTCCACCCGCCACGGCACCGGGTGCCCGGAGTCGGCCAGGTAGAAGCCCGCGAAGCGCTCGGTGCCGAAGCCCAGCACCGGCACGGACAGGGTCTCCAGCCGCTCCAGCGTGGCGCCGACGTCGAGGATCGACTTGACCCCGGCGCAGACCACCACGATCGGCGCGCCCGCCAGGGCGAGGAGGTCCGCCGACTCGTCGAACGTCGTCGAGGCGCCGCGGTGGACGCCGCCGAGCCCGCCGGTGGCGAAGACCCCGATTCCGGAGCGGGCGGCCACGTAGGCCGTGCTCGCCACCGTGGTCGCCCCCGGGACGCCGCGCGCGAGCGCGGGGCCGAGGTCGCGCACGCCGAGCTTGGCGACGTCGTCGCGCGAGGCGATCTCCTCGAGCGCGTCGGCGTCGAGCCCCACCCGCACCTCGCCTCCGAGCACGGCGACCGTGGCCGGCACCGCGCCCTCGGCGCGCGCCGCCGCCTCGATCTCCCGCGCCACGCGCAGGTTGTCGGGGCGCGGGAGCCCGTGGGCGATGATCGTTGACTCCAGGGCCACCACCGGGCGGCCCGCCGCCAGCGCCGCCGCGACCTCCTCGCTCACCCGGATCACCGCGGGGCTAGATACGAGCGGGGTGCCAGACCGTGCGGATCTCGCAGAACGCCATGGCCGTGCGGATGTCCTCGGCCCCGTGCGTGCGCGTCGTGCGCTTGAGGTTGTCGGCCGCCCGTGCCTCCAGGTCGGTGGCCAGGTCGTCGGGGGCGCCGGTCAGGTCGATCAGGTCCACGTCCTCGTGGTCGGCGAGCCAGGGCAGGAGCGCCCGGCCGTCCCCCGTCAGCAGGTTGACCACGCCGCCCGGCACGTCGGAGGTGGCGACGACCTCGCCCAGCGTGCTCGTGACGAGCGCGGCCGGGCCGCCGGCCAGGGCGACCACGGCGTTTCCGGCCATGATCGCCGGGGCGACCAGTCCGAGCACGCCCCGCACCCCGCCGTCGTCGGGACAGGCCAGGGCGCAGACCCCCAGGGGAATCGGGTTGGAGAGGTTGAGGAACGGCCCGGAGACCGGGTTCACGGCGCCCACGAGCTGGTCGAGCTTGTCGGCGAACCCCGCCCAGTAGACGGCCGCGTCGATCGCCGACTCCACGTCGGCGCGGGCGTCGCCCGCCGTCACGCCCACCGCCTCCAGCTCGGCCGCCATCTGGCCGGCGCGCCCCTCGAGCACCTCGGCGATGCGGTAGAGGATCTGCCCGCGGTTGTAGGCCGTGCGGCCGGCCCAGGCCGGCTGCGCGGACCGGGCGGCGCGGACCGCGTCCCGCACGTCCTTGCGGGATGCCTTCGCCACGTGGGCCAGCAGGCGCCCGTCCGCGGCCGTGACCGGCATCGTGCGGCCCGACTCCGAGCGCGGGAACGCGCCCCCGATGAACAGCTTGTAGGTCTTGCGGACCTCGAGGCGCTCGCTCATGTCCCGGCCGGGGTCAGGGTCAGGTACTCGGCCAGGCCCTGCCGCCCGCCCTCGCGCCCGAAGCCCGACTCCCGCACGCCGCCGAACGGGCTCGCCGGGTCGAACTGGTTGAAGCAGTTGGCCCAGACCACCCCGGCCTGGAGGCGCTGGGAGATCCACAGGATGCGCGACCCCTTCTCGGTCCAGACCCCGGCCGACAGCCCGTAGCGGGTCGCGTTGGCCTTCGCGACGGCCTCGGCCTCGGTCCGGAAGGTCTGCACCGTCAGCACCGGGCCGAAGACCTCCTCGCGCACGATCTGCTCCGATCCGCCCACACCGCTCACGATGGTGGGGGGAAGAAGAACCCTCGCTCGGGCAGCGGCCGCCCGGGCTGGTCGATGCGGCAGCCCGCCGAGGCCGCCCCCTCGACGAAGCCCTGGATGCGCTCGAGCTGGGCGGCGGAGTTGATGGCGCCCACGTCGGTGTTCTTGTCCAGGGGGTCGCCCGTGCGCAGCAGCTCGATGCGCCGGCGCAGCCGGTCCAGCAGGTCGTCGGCGATGCTCTCCTGGGCCAGCAGCCGCGACCCGGCGCAGCACACGTGGCCCTGGTTGAAGAAGATCCCGTCCACGATCCCCTCGACCGCCTGGTCCAGGGCCGCGTCGTCGAAGACCAGGTGGGCGCCCTTGCCGCCCAGCTCCAGCGTCAGGCGGGTGCCGGTCCCGGCCACCGCGCGGCGGATGGCCTTGCCCACCTCGGTGGAGCCCGTGAAGGCCACCTTGTCCACGCCCGGATGGGCGGCCAGGGCGGCGCCGGTCGGCCCGGCGCCCGTGACGACGTTGACCACGCCCGGGGGCAGCTCCGCCTCGGCGACCAGCTCGGCCAGCAGCAGGGCCGTGAGCGGCGTGGTCTCGGCCGGCTTCAGCACGACCGTGTTGCCGCAGGCGAGGGCGGGGGCGATCTTCCACGCGGCCATCAGGAGCGGGAAGTTCCACGGGATGATCTGGCCCACCACCCCCAGGGGCCGGGCCGACATCCCCGGGACGGCGTACTCCAGCTTGTCCGCCCACCCCGCGTGGTGGAAGAGGTGCGCGGCGGCCAGCGGAACGTCCACGTCGCGCGACTCGCGGATCGGCTTGCCGCCGTCGATCGACTCGAGCACGGCGAACTCACGGGAGCGATCCTGCAGCAGCCGCGCCAGCCGGAAGAGGTACTTGCCCCGCACCCGTCCGGGCAGATCGCGCCAGCGCTCCTCGTAGGCCCGGCGCGCGGCGGCCACGGCGTCGTCCACGTCCGCGGCGCCGGCCTCGGCGACGTCCGCCAGGTGGTCGCCGGTGGCGGGCTCGATGGTGGGGAAGCGGCCTCCGTCTTCCGCCTCGCGCTCGGCGCCGTCGATGAAGAGCCCGTAGGCCGGCCGGATGGTGACGATGTCGCGGCCCTCGATGGACGGGACGTAGTCGGCGAAGGTCCGGGCGAGATCGCCCGTGGCGTCGCGGCGGGGGGTCGTGGTCATCAGTCCACCGGGAGGTCGTCGGTGCGTGCGTAGCGGCCCGACCGCTGGAAGCGCCGCTGCAGGACGATGTCGTTCAGGAGCGTGGAGGCGCCCAGCCGGAAGCGCTCGGGCGTGAGCCAGTCGGGGCCGAGGGTCTCGGAGACGAGGGCCAGGTAGCCCAGCGCCTGCTTCGACGTGCGGATGCCGCCGGCCAGCTTCAGCCCCACCTCGCGGCCGGTGTCGTCGGCGAACTCCCGGATGGCCTCGGCCATGCACAGCGCCACCGCCGGCGAGGCGGAGGCGGGGAGCTTGCCCGTGGAGGTCTTGATGACGTCGCTGCCCGCGGCCATGGCGACCATCGAGGCCAGGCGGACCATCTCGTAGGAGCCGAGCTCGCCGGTCTCCAGGATCGTCTTCAGGTGCGCGTGCCCGCAGGCGTCCTTGGAGGCCGCCACCTCGGCGTGCACCACGTCCAGGCGCCCCGCCAGCAGCGCACCTCGGTTGAGGACGATGTCCACCTCGTCGGCGCCGTCCTCCACGGCGCGCCGGATCTCGTCGAGGCGTTCCTCCAGGTGGCTCTGCCCCGACGGGAACGCGCCCGCGACCGAGGCGACCCGCACGTCCGTGCCCTCGAGCGCCGCGTGGGCCTCGGCCACCAGCGAGCCGTACACGCACACCGCGGCCACGGGCGCGAGGGACGGATCGTCGGGGTCCGGGCGGAGCGCCCGGGCGCAGAGCGCGCGCACCTTGCCGGGCGTGTCCGCGCCCTCGAGCGTCGTCAGGTCGATGCACCGCACGGCCAGCTCGAGGCCGGCCCGCTTGCTCTCGCGCTTGATGGACCGGGCGGCCAGCCGGGCGGCCCGCTGCTCCAGCGCGTAGCCGTTGACCGCGGCCACCCGGAGCGGGCGGTCGAGCCCGGCTCCGTTCAGGACGGCACCACGAGAGTCATGGCCGAGGGTGAGCATCCCACGATCTTGGCACGCCCGGCGATCCGCGTCAGGCGAGCAGCAACGCGGCGAGGCCCTCGCGAACCCCCGCGAGGCGCGCCCGCGCGCGCCGCCGCGCCTCCTCGAGGTCTCCCGCGACCGCCTCCACCGCCTCGCAATAGCACTTGAGCTTCGGCTCGGTGCCGCTCGGCCGCACGACGACGCGGATGCCGTCCTCGAGGTCGATCCTCAGCACGTCGGGCGCCAGGCTCCGCACCCCGATGGCCCGTTCGTCCCCGATGCGGGCGGGCGGCGCGGCCACCAGCCGCTCCACGAGGGCGGCGCGCCGCGCTGCCCCGCCGGGTGCCTCGTCGCGCAGCGAGAAGTTGTCGATCACGTGCGCACCGTGCCGGCGGTGGAGGTCGTCGAGCTCGTCGATCAGCGTCCGGCCCCGGGCGCGGGAGGCCGCGGCCATCGACGCGACCGCCACGGCGGCGGAGAGCCCGTCCTTGTCACGGACCTCGGGGCCGATCGCGTAGCCGAGGGCCTCCTCGTAGGCGAGCACCTGCACCAGCTCGGGGTGCTCCATCGCGGGGCGCGACAGCCACTTGAAGCCGGTCAGCGTCTCGGCGTGGCGGGCGCCGTGGGCCTCGGCGACCCGCGCCAGCAGGGAGGAGGAGACCACGCTCGACACCACCAGCCGGCCGGGACCGGAGGTCACCGAGCCCAACAGCCAGTCGCCGAGGAGGGCGCCCACGTCGTCGCCGGTCAGTTGGCGGGGCGCCCCGCGGGGACCCGGCACCATCACGGCGACGCGGTCGGCGTCGGGGTCGAGCGCCAGGCCGAGGTCGGCCTCCGCGTCCCGCATCGCCTGCGCCAGCAGGTCGGTGGCGCCCGGCTCCTCCGGGTTGGGGAAGGGCACCGTGGGGAAGTCCGGGTCGGGCGTCTCCTGCGCGGCGACCGGGTGCACCTCGGCGTGGCCGGCGTCGGCCAGCAGGCCGGCCAGCGTCGCCCCGCCGACCCCGTGCATGGCCGTCGTGGCGATCCGGATCGGGGCGGCGGGGGGCGGCACCCGCGACAGCGTGAGGGCCCGGTAGGCGGAGACCACCTCCGCAGGGAGCGGGGCGACCGGCGCCGGCACCTCCCCCGGGGGGATCACCACGCCGTCGGCCGCGACGGCCTCGATCGCCGCGGCGATCTGCCCGTCGGCCGGCGGCACGATCTGCGCTCCGTCGCCGAGGTAGAGCTTCAGCCCGTTGTCGGCGGCCGGGTTGTGGCTGGCGGTGAGCACGATCCCCGCCACGCATCCCAGATGGCGGATCGCGAACACCCCGATCGGGGTGGGCAGGGGCTCCGGCGCCAGCGTCACCGGGATCCCGTGGGCGGCGATCACCTCGGCGCAGTCGGCCGCGAAGACCCGCGAGCGGTGCCGGGCGTCGTGGGCCACCACCACGCCGCGCCCGGGCGCGCCCGCCGCCCCGCCCGCCAGGTGGCGGGCGATGCCCGCGGCCGCCTCCCGCACCAGCGCCCGGTTCATCCGCGTCGGACCGGCGGCCATGGGGCCCCGCAGGCCGGCGGTGCCGAAGGCCAGGCGCCCCGCGAACCGCTCGGCCAGGGCGGGCTCGTCGCCCTCGGCCAGCATCGCCTCCAGCTCCGCCCGCGTCGCGGGATCCGGGTCGCGGGCGATCCACGCCTCCACGCGCCCGCGCAGCTCGGGCGCGATCGCCCGCATCAGACCGCCGCGGACACCGCGCGCAGCAGGTCCACCAGCCGGCTCGCCGAGGCCTTTCCGGTGGCGAGCACCTCGCGGTGGTCGAGCGCCTCGGCGGAGAGCCCGGCGGCGAGGTTGGTGACCAGCGAGACGCCGAAGACCTCGGCGCCCAGGTGGCGCGCGGCGATGGCCTCGAGAACGGTCGACATCCCCACCAGGTCGGCGCCCAGGCCGCGCAGCATCCGGATCTCCGCGGGCGTCTCGTAGCTCCCGCCGAGCAGACCCGCGTAGACGCCCTCGGGGATGCCCGGCACGGCGGCCGCCGCCGCGGCCCGCAGGCGCGGGCTGTAGAGGTCGGTCAGATCCGAGAACCGGGCCGGGAGCCCCGCGGGCGGGTCGGGGCCGGTCATCGGGCTGGTACCGGTCAGGTTCAGGTGGTCGCTGATCAGCACCGGCGTGCCGGGACCGTTCGCCGGCACGAGCGATCCGGCGGCGTTCGTGAGCAGCACCGCCCCGCATCCCGCGAGCACCGCCGAGCGCACGCCGTGGACGACCGTGCTGACGGGGTGGTCCTCGTACAGGTGCGCCCGGCCCGCGAGGACGAGCACCGGAACCCCGGCGACGTCGACCGAGTGGGCCATCCCGGTGTGACCCTGCACCGACGGCGCCGGGAAGCCCGGCAGCTCCGGCATCGGGGCGCTCGCCCGGGTCTCGCCCAGGGTGGCCACGACGTCGGCCCAGCCGGACCCCAGCACGAGCACGGCGCGATGCTCGCCGAGCCGCTCACGGATCCCGGACGCGCCGGCCTGCGCGGCGAGGTATGGGTCGTCCGCCACGCCACCACTATCGCATCGCCGAGACGCGCCGGGAGCACGCCCGCGCGGTGGTCCCGCGGCCGTCGGATGGGTTAGCGTCGAGCATTCGCCGTGCCCGGGCGGACAACCCGCGAGGAGCCCACCCTCGCCGCAGAGGAGACACCGCATGCCAGAAGGCACCACCGTACCCATGGTCCTGATCCACGGCGCCTGGCTGACCTCGAACAGCTGGGCCAACTTCGTCACGTACTTCGGCGAGCGCGGCTACGACGTGTCCGCACCCGAGTGGCCCCGCAAGCAGGAGGGCGTCGAGGAGCAACGTGAGCACGCCGAGGACCTCGCCGGCCTCGGCGTGACCGAGATCGTCGACCACTACGACGCGATCATCCGCGGCCTCGACGAGCCACCCGTGATCATGGGCCACTCCTTCGGCGGCCTCTTCACGCAGCTCCTGCTCGACCGTGGCCTCGGGCGGGCGGGCGTCGTCATGAGCCCGGCCCAGCCGAAGGGGATCCTGCGCCTCCCGCTCGCGACGCTGAAGTCGGTCTCCCCGGCGCTGGCCCACCCCTCGAGGCGCCACGGCGTGGTGCCCCTCACCCTCGAGGAGTTCACCTACTCGTTCGTCAACACGGTCTCACCCGAGGACGCGAAGTCCGCCTACGAGACCTACTACGTGCCCGAGACCGGGCAGATCTTCTACGAGGCCGGCTTCGCCAACTTCCAGCTGCACCCCGCGACGGAGATCGACTGGAAGAACCCGGACCGGGCGCCCCTCCTCGTCGTGGGCGCGGAGAAGGACCAGACCGTCACCGCGTCGCTCTCGCACGCCGAGTTCAAGAAGCAGAGCAGGTCGCCGTCGCCGACCGCGTACCTGGAGTTCGAGGGGCGGCCGCACATGATGATGGCCGTGGACGGCTGGGAGGAGATCGCGGCGGCCATCGACGACTGGCTGACGAAGCTGTAGCCCCCCGTGCTCAGACCTCGATGTCCAGCCCCAGGTCCAGCGCCGGGGCCGAATGGGTCAGGGCTCCCACCGACACGGCGTCAACGCCGCAGGCCGCCGCCGCGCGGGCGCCCTCCAGGGTCATCCCGCCCGATGCCTCCAGCTTCGCCCGGCCGCCGCTGAGGGCCACGGCCTCGCGCATCGCCTCGGGGGTCATGTTGTCGAGCAGGATCCAGTCGGCTCCGGCGTCGAGGCCGCGCCGCACGCCCTCCAGGTCGTCGGCCTCCACCTCCACGATCACGTCCGGGTAGGCGCTCCGGGCGCGGGCCACGGCCGCGGCCAGGTCCGCGCCGGCCAGCGCCAGGTGGTTGTCCTTCACCAGCACCTGGTCGTACAGGCCCATCCGGTGGTTCGTGCCGCCGCCGGCCGCGACGGCGGCCTTCTCCAGCGCGCGCATGCCCGGGGTGGTCTTGCGCGTGTCGAGCACGGCCACGGGCGCGCACGCCTCGACGTAGGCGGCCGTGAGGGTCGCGACCCCTGACAGGCGGCAGAGCAGGTTGAGCAGGGTGCGCTCGGCCGTCAGCAGCGCGCGCGCCGGGCCCGAGAGCTCCGCCACGACCGTGCCGGGGCGCAGGCGCGCGCCGTCCTCGGCGAGCCAGCGCGCGTCGATGCCGGTCTGCCGGCAGACCTCCTCGGCCGCCGCGCGACCGGCCAGCACGCCGTGGGCCCTCGACACCACCCGCGCCGCCGCCTGCAGCTCGGCCGGCAGGATCGCGGCAGAGGTGATGTCGCCGCGCTCGCCCAGGTCCTCGGCGAGGGCCGCGGCCACCAGCTCCCGGGTCGTCACGCCAGGGCGAGCATCCGGTCGAGCGCGACCCGGCCCCAGCGGCGCATGTCCTCCTCCACCCGGATCGGGTTCACCAGCTCGCCGGCGGCCAGCGACTCGAGGCACCAGGTGAGCTTCGGAAGGTCGATGCGGTTCATCGTCACGCACGGGCAGATGTCCTCCTTGAGGCAGGAGATCACCTTGTCCGGGTGACGCAGCCGCAGCCGGTTGACGAGGTTCCAGTCGGTGCCGATGACGGCCGAGGCGCCGGCCGGAAGCTCCTCGCAGCGGCGGATGATGTACTCGGTGCTGCCGTCCTCGTCGGCCGCCTCCACCACGGGCCGCGGGCACTCGGGGTGGACGATCACCCGCACTCCGGGGTCGGCGGCGCGCGCCTCCTCGATCTGGCGCACGTTGAACGCCGTGTGCACGTTGCAGAAGCCCTTCCAGAGGATCA
The DNA here is from genome assembly GCA_963721335.1 of Miltoncostaeaceae bacterium. Lineage (GTDB taxonomy): Bacteria > Actinomycetota > Thermoleophilia > Miltoncostaeales > Miltoncostaeaceae > CAVXDY01. The sequence goes on along the minus strand of CAVRIV010000008.1, from coordinate 964,466 downwards.
CCGCGGCATCGGCGAGGGCCTCCTGGGAGAGCCCGCCGAGCTCGGCCTTGCGCGGGTTCCAGACCAGCGGCTCGTCGGGGGCCATGCCCAGGCGGCAGGCCGTGTTGCGCCCGAGGTGCTCGTCGGGGAAGAAGAACACCGCGTCGCCCTCGGACTGCGCCCAGCGGAACGCCCTCTCGGCGTTGCCCGAGGTGCACACCGCGCCCCCGTGCTCGCCCACGAACGCCTTCAGGTCCGCGCCCGAGTTCATGTAGGTGAGCGGGATCACGCGCTTTCCGGGCAGCGCCGCCGTCATCTGGGACCAGGCGTCGCGGACCGTGAAGATGTCGGCGCACTCGGCCAGGTGGCACCCGGCGCCGAGATCCGGCAGCACCACGGTCTGGTGGGGGGCGCGCAGGACGTCGGCGGCCTCGGCCATGAAGTAGACCCCGAGGAACACGACGAGCTCGGCCTCGGTGGCGGCCGCGCCGCGCCGGGCGAGCAGGAACGAGTCGCCCGTGACGTCGGCGAACGCGATCACGTCGTCGCGCTGGTAGTGGTGCCCGAGGATCACGGCCCGGGAGCCGAGCGCCCGCCGCGCCTCCCAGGCGCGCTCCCAGAGCTCCTCGTGGGCGCCGACGTCGTTCGGGGGAATGACGCACGCCGGAGCGGTCGCGGTGGTGGTCATGCGGCCTCCTTGACGACGGCCCGGACGCGCCGGGTCTCGGGGGCGATGGGATGGGGGAAGCCGCCGACCCACGCGATCCGCGTGGCCTGACCGGGGTCGGGGCCGGGGTGGTCGCGCCGGAAGTGGGCGCCGCGGCTCTCGGTGCGCAGGGCCGCCGCCGCCGCGCTCGCACGGGCGACCAGGAGCAGGTTGTCGGTCTCGGGATCGGTGCCCTCGGGGAGGGCGGCCAGTGCGCCGGCCGCGGCCGCGAGGCCATCGGCGTCGCGCTCGACGCCCACGCCGCGCCACATCGCCTCCTGGAGGGCGGCGCGCACCTCGCGACCGCCGCTGCCGGCGAGAGGCGGCGACACCGCCGGGGCCGAGGGGCCCTCGGGCCACTCGTCCGCATCGCCGGCCAGGGCCCGGACCGCGCCCGCGGCCAGCACCGCGGCCTCCAGCAGCCCGTTCGAGGCGAGCCGGTTGGCGCCGTGCGCGCCCGTGGCCGCGCACTCGCCCACGGCGAAGAGGCCCGGGACCGTGGTGCGCCCCTCCATGTCGGCGAGCGCCCCGCCCACGGCGTAGTGGGCGGCCGGGGTGACGGGGATCGGGTCCCGCGCCAGGTCGAGCCCGTGCTCCGCGCACAGGGCGGCCACGGTGGGGAAGCGCCGGCGCACCAGGGCCGGGTCGAGGTGGCTCATGTCGATGACGACGTCGCGGCCGGTCTCGGCCGCCCGGCGGGCGATGGCGCGGGCCACCACGTCGCGCGGGCCCAGCTCGGCCAGCGGGTGCTCGTCGAGCATGAAGCGCCGGCCGCCGGCGTCGCGCAGGAACGCCCCCTCGCCCCGCACGGCCTCGCTCACCAGCGACAGGGGGCTCGCCCCGAGCGCCAGCGCGGTGGGATGGAACTGGACCATCTCGAGGTCGGCCAGCGCCGCGCCCGCCCGCGCCGCCAGGGCCGGGCCGTCGGCCGTGGCTCCCGGGGGGTTGGTGGTGAACGGGTAGAGCTGGCCGGCGCCCCCGGCCGCCAGCGTCACCGCCCGGGCGCGGCGTACTCGCTCCACGCCGTCGCGGCCCACGCTTCGCAGCCCGGTGACGCGGCCGTCGCGCACCAGCACCTCCAGCGCGCGCTCGCCCTCGGCCAGCACGATGCGCGGGTCGGCTCGGAGGGCCGCGGTGAGCGCGGCCACGATGTGCGCTCCGGTGGAGTCGCCGCCCGCGTGCACCACGCGCGAGGCGGAGTGGGCCCCCTCGCGGCCGAGGCTCAGCCCGCTGCCGTCGCGGTCGAAGGCCACGCCGCGGGCGAGGAGGACGGCGATCTGGGCGGGCCCTTCCCGGCAGATGCCGGCGGCGGCGTCCACGTCGCACAGGCCGGCCCCGGCGAGGAGCGTGTCGGCGAGGTGGGCCTCCACCGAGTCGCCGCCGTCCACGGCCGCGGCGATCCCTCCCTGGGCACGGCGCGTGCTGCCCTCGCCGAGCTCCGCCTTGGTCACCACGACCACCGGCCCCCGCTCCGCGGCCCCGAGGGCCACGAGACATCCGGCGATGCCGGTGCCGACGACGATGACGGGGTCCTGATCGTGGGGGGTCGGCACCTTTAACGTCTCCATGACAGTAATACTGACAGGTAATTGGTGTCGTGGTGACAATAGCGAAGGGGGAGGCCCTCCGCCGCGGTCTAGACTGCGCGCTGTGAGCATTCGCACATCGCCCCGCCTGGAGGGCATTCCGCGCTATGAGCCGGGCCTCACCACGGCCGAGGTCCTGGCGCGTTTCGGGCTCGATCACGCGGTCAGGCTCGCCTCCAACGAGAGCCCATTCCCGCCGCTGCCCGAGGTTGCGGAGGTCATCGCCGGGGGCCTGGACGGCCTGAACCGGTACCCCGATCCCCCCGCGCGGGCCCTGCGGCGCGCGCTGGCCGAGCGCCACGGCGTGGGCCCGGACGAGGTGGTCGTGGGCAACGGGTCCTGCGAGCTGATCCTGCTCGCCGGGCAGGCCCTGCTCGACCCCGGCACGACCGTCGTGCACGCCGACCCGTCCTTCGCCCTCTATCCCCACCTGGCCGCCGCGGCCGGGGGCGAGGCCGTGGCCGTCCCCCTCGCCGACGACGACGGGCACGACCTGGACGCCATGGCGGCGGCCGTCGACGAGCGCACGCGCCTGGTCATCCTGTGCAACCCCAACAACCCCACGGGCGTCTACCGCGCGCCGGAGGAGGTCGAGGCGTTCCTCGACCTGCTGCCCGAGGACCTGGCGGTGATCGTCGACGAGGCCTACTTCGACTTCGTGGACCGCGCCGACGCCGGCCGCACGATGTCGCTCGCCCGCTCGCGGCCGAACCTCTTGGTGCTGCGCACCTTCAGCAAGGCCCATGGGCTGTGCGGCCTGCGCGTGGGCTACGGCGTCGGCTCCGCCGCGTGGGTGGCGGCCATCGACAAGGTGCGCCAGCCCTTCAACACCAACGCCCTGGCCCAGGCGGCGGCCCTGGAGAGCCTGCGCCACCCGGCGGAGCTCGACCGCCGCGTGCGGGAGGTGGTCGCCGAGCGCTCCCGCATGGAGGAGGCCCTCTCCCAGACCGAGTGGGGCTTCACCCCCAGCCGGGCCAACTTCATCCTGGTGCGGCCGGACCCCGATCCGGCCGCCGGTTCTCCAGGTGTCCACGAGCAGCTCCTGCGCAACGGCGTCATCGTCCGCGACGGCGCCGCTCTCGGGTGCCCCGGGCGTCTGAGGGTCTCCATCGGGACCCCGGAGGAGAATGCGGCATTCCTGTCGGCGCGTGCGCTCGTCGCCCGCCCGGCCCCTCGTCAGGGTCGACCCGAACGGACACGGCCATGAGCGGCAGGCCCGCGCCGAGCTCGCACGCTCGTCGCCGAGGCCTCAGAACCGGGTGTCGCTGACCGGACGGACGCTCGGCGGGGGATCGGTGGCGACGTCGATCCCGTGGACGTCCTTCAGGAACTCGCGGAAGCGCCGGTCGAGCGGCTCCTCGGACGTCGCGATCGCCCCGAAGGCGCGCTCGGGGTCCTCCACCTCCCACAACACGATCGCGATGGTGCCGTCCGGCGTCTCCTGGTGCCAGACGGCCTCCCGCTGGAAGCCCTGGGCCCGGCGCGATGCCATGTACGCCTCGGCGTCGTCCCCCGCGGAGAGCCGCGCCATCCCCTCCCTGTCCGCGTCCTCCTTGCCGGGCAGCACGGGCACCACGAAGGCGATTGTCGGCATGGCGTGACCTTTCTCTGGGCGTCGGACCGAGCGCCGATCCTATGTCCGAGGTCCCCATCCCGTCATTCCCGCCGCCGCCTCGAGAGGGCCCCGGCGGATGCCGGCGAGACGGGCCAGAGGGGTCCCGCTAGACTCGCGAGGCCCGAGCAGGGCCCGTGTCCCCATCTCGACGACGAGAGCCGCAAGAAGGGCCCTTTTCGAGAGTTTGGGGAGACGGTTGCGTCGAAGCAATCCCCGCAAACCAACCTCTTTCGGACGGGCCGAATCGTGATGATCGTGATGAAGCAGGGCGCCACCGAGGAGCAGGTGCTCCACGTGATCGAGCGCATCCAGCAGGCGGGCGCCCGCGCCCATCCGTCGCGCGGCGAGTTCGTCACGGTCATCGGCGCGATCGGCGACGACCGCCAGATCGTGGCCCAGCTCCAGCTCGAGGGAGAGCCCGGGGTCGAGAAGGTCGTCCCGATCCTGAAGCCCTTCAAGCTCGTCTCGAGCGACTTCCGCGGCAGCGACGCGTCGGTGGACGTCGCCGGCCGCCGCATCGGCGCCGGCGTCTTCGGCCTCATCGCGGGCCCGTGTGCCGTCGAGTCGCGCGAGCAGACGCTGGCCTCCGCGCGCGCCTGCAAGGCGGCCGGCGCGACGCACCTGCGCGGCGGCGCCTACAAGCCGCGCACGTCGCCCTACGCCTTCTCGGGGCTCGGCAAGCCCGCCCTGGAGATCCTGGCCGAGGCGCGCGAGGAGACCGGGCTCCCGATCGTCACCGAGGTCATGGACCCACGGCAGCTCGAGGACGTGCTCGAGGTGGCCGACATGATCCAGCTCGGCGCCCGCAACATGCAGAACTTCGACCTGCTGCGCGAGGTCGGCCGCACCGACCGGCCGGTGCTGCTGAAGCGCGGCATGTCCGCCACGATCGAGGAGTGGCTGCTGTCGGCCGAGTACATCGCCCGCGAGGGCAACCCCGACATCGTGCTGTGCGAGCGGGGCATCCGCACCTTCGAGACCGCCACCCGCTCGACGCTCGACATCTCGGCGGTGCCGGTGGTGAAGACCCAGGCGAGCCTGCCGGTGATCGTCGACCCCTCGCACGCCGCGGGGAGGCGCGAGCTGATCCTTCCGATGGCCCGGGCGGCGGTGGTGGCCGGTGCCGACGGCCTGCTCGTCGAGGTGCACCCGACCCCCGAGACCGCGCTCTGCGACGGGCCCCAGGCGCTCCACGCGGAGACCTTCGGCGCCTGGGTGGCCGACGTGCGCCGCTGCATCGACCTGATGGGCAAGGTGCTCGCCGGCGACGACGCGCCGGTGGCCGTCGCCTAAAGACCCTCCCCCGATGGGCCCGATCGCCATCGTCGGCGTCGGGCTCATGGGCGGCTCGCTCGGCCTGGCGCTCCGCGGACGCGACGTCCGCGGGGTCGACCCCGATGCCGGGGCCCTCGCCACCGCGCGGGAGATGGGCGCCATCACCGAGGCGGCCGGGTCGCTGGAGGAGGCGGCCGAGGGGGCCGAGGCGATCGTCCTGGCCGCCCCGGTGCCGACCCTCGCCGGGCTCGCCGCGCGGGCCCTCCGGGCCAGCGGCCCGTCGTGCGTGGTGACCGACCTCGGCTCGGCCAAGTCGGCCGTCATGGAGGCGATCGGCCCGGAGGGGCGCGAGCGCTTCATCGGCGGCCATCCGGTGTGCGGCGCGGAGCGGAGCGGCGTGGCCTTCGCCCGCGCGGGGCTCTTCCGGGACGCCACCTGGTTCCTCACCCCCGGACCCGAAGCCCGGCCGGAGCTGTTCGGCCGCCTTCACGGCCTGGTCGTGTCGGTCGGCGCCCGGCCGGCGGCCATCGACGCGCGCGTCCACGACCGCCTGATGGCGCTGGTGTCCCACCTGCCCCACGTCCTCGCCGGGGCGCTGGTCAACCAGGCCGCGGGCACGGCCTTCGAGGGGCGCGAGGCGCTGCGCTCCGCGGGGCCGTCGTTCAGCGACCTCACGCGCGTCGCGGGGTCGAACCCGCCGCTCTGGGCCGACATCCTCCTGGCGAACCGCGAGGCGGTGCTCGAGGCGCTGCGCGGCTACGCGGGGCGCCTCGACGAGGTGGGGGAGGCGCTGGAGCGCGGGGACCGCGACTGGCTGCTGCGGTTCGTGGGCGACGCCGGCGCGGCGAAGGACCGTCTTCGTCAGATCGACCGCGAGGGGGCGGGGGCGCCCGCGCGCATCGTGGTGGCGGTGCCGAACCGCCCGGGCGCGATCTCGGAGATCGCCACGGCCCTCGGCCACGCCCACATCAACATCGAGGACCTCCAGCTGCGGCCCGGCCCGCCGGAGGGCGAGGGCGAGCTGGAGCTGGCGCTCGACGGGCCCGAGGCCGCACGCGAGGCCGTGCGCCTGGTGGTCGAGCGGGGCTACCGGGCCCGAGAGGCCTGAGGGGGCGGTCCGGGGGCGGCCCCGAAGCTGGTGCCGCGGGCCGTCGGTGCCGATGCATGAGGGGACTGCGTCTCATGGAAGGACAGCCTCATGCGCGGACTCCGCATCGCGGCGCTCCTCGGCGCCGGCATCGCCGCCGTCTCCCTCTCCGTCGCCTCGATCCGGCCGCGGCGCCGCAAGGCCGAGCGCGTGACCGAGGATGGCGTGATCCCCGACCTCGGGGAGTTCACCATCTGGCCGCCCCCGTCGGCGGACCGATGACCCCCCTCAGCCGCTACCGCGCCCGGGAGGCCTGAGCGGCCGACTCGCGGTGCCGGCGCGCCAGGAACGCGCGCTCGGCCGGGTTCGTGGTGAGCTCCAGGGCGCGCGCGAAGGCCTTCTCGGCCTCACCGTGCCGGTCGAGCCGGCGCAGCAGGTCGCCGCGGGCGGCGTGAAGGGGGGCATAGGCCTCGAGCGCTCCGATCGGGACCAGGTCGTCGACGGCGCGCAGTCCCGCTCCCGGCCCCTGCACCTGGGCCAGCGCGACGGCGCGATTGAGCTCCACGACCGCGGAGGGCGCGCGGCGCGCGAGCTCGCCGTAGAGCGCGAGGATCTGCGGCCAGTCCGTGCGATCGGCCGCCGGGGCCTCCGCGTGGAGGGCCGCGATCGCTGCCTGCAGCGCGAGGCGTCCCGGCGGGCGGCGCATGCGCAGGGCGCGCTCCACGAGCACCAGACCCTCGTCGATGGCGGCTCGGTCCCAGAGTGAGCGATCCTGATCCTCCAGCAGCACGAGCGCGCCCTGGGGGTCGGCGCGGGCGCCGCGGCGCGCGTGGTGCAGCGTCATCAGGGCGAGGAGGCCCGTCGCCTCGGCCTCGTCGGGCATCAGCGCGGTGAGCGTGGTCGCCAGCCGGATGGCCTCGTCCGCGAGATCGTCGCGCCGCAGGCCCGGGCCCTCGGTGGCCACGTATCCCTCGGTGAACACCAGGTAGAGCGTGGTCAGGACGGCGTCGAGGCGCTCGGTCAGGCGCTCGGGCGGCGGCACCTCGATCGGGATCGCGGCGTCGCGCAGCTTGCGCTTGGCGCGCACGAGCCGCTGGGCGACTGTCGCGGGGGGCACGAGGAGCGCGCGGGCGACCTCGGGCACCGTGAGGCCGGCGACCAGCCGGAGGGTCAGCGGAATCTGGGCCTCCACCGCGAGCGCGGGGTGGCAGCAGGCGAAGATCAGCCCGAGCCGTTCGTCGGGGATCTGCGCCTCGTCCGGGTCCGCCGGGATCTGCTCGATGACCGCCTCCTCGAGATCGCGTGCCCGCGCCTCCTCCGATGCCCGGCGGGTGCGCTCCCGGCGCAGCCGGTCGATCGCTCGGTTGCGCGCCGTCGCGAGGATCCACGCGCCGGGCCGTGGCGGGGTGCCCTCGCGCGGCCAGCGCTCGAGGGCCGTGGCGAAGGCGTCCTGCAGCGCGTCCTCGGCTCGATCGATGTCGCCGAGGACGCGCCCCAGGATCGCGACCGCCCGCCCGTACTCCTCGCGGAAGACCCGGCCGACGGCCTCGGACCCGGGTCGGCTCAGGTGAACTCCATGATCGGGCGCACCTCGACGCTGCCGCGCCCGACGCTCGGGATGCGGGCGGCGGCGTCGATCGCCTGGTCGAGCGTGTCGCACTCGATGATGTAGAAGCCCCCGAGCTGCTCCCGGGTCTCGGCGAACGGCCCGTCGGTGAGCTGCGTCTCGCCGTCGCGCACGCGCACGGTGGTGGCCGACGCGGTGAGCTGCAGCGCGTCCCCGCCGCGCATGATCCCCTCGGCGGAGATCGCCTCCGTGTAGGCGGTCCACTTGGCCATCTCGGCCGCCCCTTCCTCCTCACTCACGTCCGTCCACGCGGCCTCGTCGTCGTAGAGCAAGAGCATGTAGCGCATCGTGTCCTCCCGGCTCGCGGCGGACCCGGCGTCCGCCCTCACCAAGTAGACGCGCCCGGGCTCCGAAAATCGACAGCGGCCGCCGCAACCTTCGGGTGTCACGCACGGTCACGTCTGGGCGAGGAGCCCGAGCACCTCCTTCGAGAGCGCGCCACCGCGCCACGCGAGCGGCGACTCGCCCTCGTCCTCCACCACCAGGCGCGCGCCCGGGATGCGCTCCGCGTACTCCTCGGCGACCGCGAGGGGATGACCGGGGTCGACGTCGTCGCGGCTCCCCACGATGAGCGTCGGCACGGCCAGGTGATCGAGCGCGTCCATCCCGTCGAAGGCGGCGGTGCGGGGGATGCCCCGCAGGGCGTCGGCCACGGCGGCGGGGTGCGCGTGCCGGGCCAGCCGCTGGCGGATGACCGAGCGCACGGTCTCGCGCCAGCGCTCACCGACCGACAGGGGCTCGAGCGCCGCCAGGAAGCCGTCCGGACCGCCGCTCTGCAGCCCATCGGCCAGGGCATCCCAGTGGTCCAGGTCCCGGCTCGGACGGCCGAGGTGCGCGGGGGTGACCACGGCCAGCGCCGAGACCCGCTGCGGATGGCGCAGCGCCAGGGCGACCGCCGTGGCGGAGCCCATCGACTGGCCCACCAGCGCCGCGCGCTCCACGTCGAGGGCGTCGAGAAGGCCGACGGCGTCGGCGACCAGCTCCTCGTAGGTGTAGTCGCCCGGCCCTCCGGCGGGCGACGAGAGGCCGTGCCCCCGCGCGTCGAAGGCGATGACGCGGTGCCCGGCGCGTTCGATGGCGCGCGAGCCGTGCACGACGTACCGGCGCGTCGCCGTGAGGCCGTGCAGCAGGAGCACGGCCGGACCCGAACCCGACGCCTCGCCGGAGAGGGTCACCGGGCCGCGCACCACCTCGAGCGGCTCGGGCGCCCCGGCCTCGGTCGTCATGTCCGGGAGGCTACGCCGCCAGGCCGACCGGGCCCGCGCACTCCGGGCAGTGGGGCTCTCCGTCCTCCTCGTCGGCCCGGCCGTCCGCGGGCGCGAGCCACAGCTCGCCGCCCTCGGGGATCTCCTCGTCGCACAGGTGGCACGTGAAGGGGTTCATGCGGCGCAGGATGACCCGGCCCCCGGACGGACCGGTGCCCGGCGGTGTGGTGTGATGCCGTGATGGACGAGAACGCGCGGCGGGCCCGCGAGATCGCCGCGGGCGCGCTGGGGCATCCGGTGCCCCACGCCCTCGCCGGGCCGGACGACGAGGTGATCGTGGCCGCGTCGCTGGCCGGCGACCCGCCGGCCGCGCGCGTGGCCTGGGTGGACCGCGGCGGCCGGGTGATCGCCCGCGTGGCCTGTCCGCCCGGGCGCCCCAGCCGCTGGCGCCCGGTGGTGGCCGCCGCCGTCGCGCTGGACGTCCCCGGGCTCCCGGCCGACCGGGTGCTCGTGGCCCGCCTCGCGCCCGAGGCCGCCTCCGTGCGGCCGGTCCTGGCGAGCGAGGACGAGCCGGCGGCGACGCCGGTGGGCGAGGAGGGCCTGGCGCTGGTGCGGCTGCCGCCGGAGGTGCCCGTCATCGCGGTGGACGCGCTCGATCCCTCGGGTGAGCCGATCGGCCGCCTGGCGCGTGCGGGGGTGTCCGAGCTGCGCTTCGACGGCTCGGCCGTGAGCGGGCGCATCGGCGCCACCCACGGCATGGCCGCGGGCATCGGCGCGGGGCGCTGGACCCCCGGCCTCCCCGAGGCGGCCTTCGAGGCCGGCTACGTCCCCTGGCTGCCCTCGTGGATGCCCGCCGGGCTCGAGCGCGGTCGCCCCCGGGTGGAGCCGGATGTCGCCTACCCCGCGGCGCCGCCCGCGATCGTCATCGCGTGGACCGGGGGGGAGGCGGCCCGCGTGCTGATGCGCCAGGCTCCGGCGCCGCTGGCGAGCCCGGACACCGGCGGCCGCGACGCGCGCGAGGTGCCGGTGGGCCCGGTGAGCGGCGTGCTGCGAGGCCGCGGCCTGGTGACGCTGGTCTGGGAGACGCCCGAGCGCGCGTTCGGCCTGCAGATCCGCGGCGTGCCGGGGGGCGAGGAGGTCGCCCTGCGGGTGGCGCGCTCGGTGAGCCCGCAGGCGCTCCCGCACTGACCGAAGCACTACTCTCTTCCCATGGCGGTCGTGCGCGTGGCACCGGTCCCTGCGCTCCGCGGCACCGTCAGGGTGCCGTCGGACAAGTCGCTGACCCACCGTGCGCTGCTCCTGTCGGCGATCTCCGATCGCGAGGTCACGATCGGGGGGCCGCTGGACTCGGCCGACACCGGTGCCACCCTCCACGCCGTGGAGGCCTGTGGCGTGCCGGCCGAGGGCCACCTCGGCGGCACCCTCGTGCTCGGCGGCCTCGGGCTGAGGGGCCTGCGGCCGCCGCCGGCGATCGACTGCGTCAACGCGGGCACCCTGATGCGCCTGGTGGCGGGCCTGCTGGTGGGCCAGGCCGCGCAGCACGTGGTGCTCGACGGCGACGACTCCCTGCGCGGCCGTCCCATGACCCGGATCGCGCGGCCCCTGCGCGCGATGGGCGCCGCGGTGTTCACGGCGCCCGGCGGCACGCCCCCCCTCGTGGTGAGCGGCGGCGCGCCGCTGCGCGGGATCGAGCACCGCCAGGAGGTGGCGAGCGCGCAGGTCAAGAGCTGCCTCCTGCTGGCCGGGCTCTTCGCCGAGGGGGAGACCTGGGTGCACGAGCCGTCGCCCTCGCGCGACCACACGGAGCGGATGCTCGAGGCCGCGGGCGTCGTGCTGATGCGGGAGGGGGGCGCGGTGGGCCTGCGGGGCCCGGTCGACTCGATCGCCCTCCCCGACCTCCAGGTGCCCGGCGATTTCTCGTCCGCGGCCCCCCACCTCGTGGCCGGCGCGCTGCTGGGCGACCCCGAGGTGCGCCTCCCCGGGGTCAACCTCAACCCGCGGCGCACGGGGCTGCTGGGCGTGATGCGCCGGATGGGCGTGGACGTGCGCGAGGAGCCGGAGCCGCCGGTCGCGGGCGAGCCGGCCGGGACGCTCGTGGTGAGCCGCTGCGACGCCCTCTCCGCCACCGAGGTCGCGCCGGAGGAGGTCGTGTCGATGATCGACGAGCTCCCGCTGGTGGGCCTCCTGGGCGCCCTCGCGCGCGGGACCACGATCGTGCGCGGGGCGGCCGAGCTGCGCGTGAAGGAGAGCGATCGCATCGCCTCGGTCGTCGCCGCCCTGACCGCGATGGGCGCGCGCGCCACCGCGCGCGAGGACGGCTTCGAGGTTCACGGCGCGGGCCGGCTGCCGGGCGGCGACATGGAGGCCGTGGGCGATCACCGGCTGGCCATGCTGGGCGCGGTGGCGGGCCTCGCGAGCGTCGAGGGGGTGGGGGTGGGGGGCTTCGAGGCCGTCGGCGTCTCGTACCCCGGCTTTGCCCGCGACCTCGCCGACCTGGGGGCGGTGGCGGCGTGATCGTGGCCATCGACGGGCCCGCCGGCGCGGGCAAGAGCACGGTCGCGCGGGGGGTGGCCCGCCGCCTGGGCCTGGCCTACCTCGACACCGGGGCGATGTACCGCGGGCTCACCTGGCTCGCGCTGCAGCGGGGAGTGGACCCCTCCGACGGGCCCTCGCTGGCCGCCCTGGCGCGGGACGTGCCGATGGCCATCGAGCCCACGCGCGACGGCGACCGCGTGCGCGTGGACGGCGAGGACGTGACCGAGGCGATCCGGCTGCCCGAGGTGAGCAGCCGGGTCTCGGAGGTCTCGGCCCACCCGGGCGTGCGGGAGGAGATGGTGGCCGCCCAGCGGGCGCTGCTGTCGAGCGGCGCGTGGGTGTCCGACGGCCGCGACGTGGGCACCGTGGTGTGTCCCGGGGCCGACCTCAAGGTCTTCCTGACGGCCTCCCTCGAGGAGCGCGCCCGCCGCCGCCGCGCCGAGCTGGCCGCCCGCGGGGTGGATCTCGACGAGCCGACCGTGCTCGAGGACGTGCGGCGCCGCGACCACCTCGACACCACCCGGGAGACGAGCCCCCTGCGCGTGGCCCCGGGAGCGGTCGTCATCGATTCCTCCGAGATGGAGGCCGACGACGTGGTGGAGCAGGTCGTGCGCCTCGTCGAGGCCCAGCGGGCGGCGAGCGCATGATCGACCTCGACCTCGCCCCGCGGATCACCCGGCGCTGGTGGGCGGCGGGCCACGTGGCGCTGGTGCCCTTCGTGCGCGGCGTCCTGCGGCTGCGCGTCCGCGGGCGCGAGAACATCCCCGCGCAGGGCCCGGTGCTCGTGGTGTGCAACCACGTCTCCGAGCTCGATCCTCCCACGCTCGGCGTCTCCGCCCTGCCCCGCAAGACCTACTACATGGCGAAGCTGGAGCTCTTCGGCATCCGCGGGCTCGGCCGCTGCGTCTACCGGCTCGGAGCCTTCCCCGTGGCCCGGGGCGGCGCCGACCGGCGCGCGATGCGCCTGGCGCGGGAGGTCCTGCGCCGCGGCGACCTGCTGCTGATGTTCCCCGAGGGCACGCGCCACCCGGACGGGCGGCTGCACCCCGGGCTCCCCGGGGCCGGGTCGCTCGGCCTGGAGCCCGGCGTGACGGTCGTCCCGGCGGCCATCTGGGGCACCCAGCGCTGGACCGGCCCGGCGCGTGTGACGTTCGGCCCCCCGATCGACCTCTCGGACCTCGAGGGGGGGCCGCGCAGCGTGCGCGCCCAGGTGGCCGTCGACCGGATGATGGCGGGGGTGGCCGCGCTGCTTCCGCGGGTGGGCGGCCCGGCTCAGGACCCCCCGGTGCACGGCGATGGCTGACGTCGACGGCGACGCCCGCGACGCCAAGGCCCGCGCGCGTGCCCGGCCCCGGCGCGTGGCCACGGGGAGCACGCTCGACGACGACCAGCCCACGGTCGCCATCGTGGGCTACCCGAACGTGGGCAAGTCAACCCTCTTCAACCGCCTCGCCGGGCGGCGCGAGGCCGTCGTGGACGCCCAGCCGGGGGTCACCCGCGACCGGCGCCAGGCGGGGACCGAGTGGAACGGCCGCGCGTTCCAGCTCGTCGACACCGGCGGCATCGACGAGGCCGATCCCAGCGACGTGGGCCGCCAGGTCGCCGCCCAGGCCGTGCGGGGGATCGACGACGCCGACCTGGTCCTGTTCGTGGTCGACGTGCAGACCGCGCCCACGGCCGGCGACATGGAGGTGGCCGAGCGGCTCCGGCGCTCCGGGCGCCCCCTCATGCTCGTGGCCAACAAATGCGACGACTGGAAGCCCGAGGCGGTGGCTCAGAACCTCCACGGGATGGGGCTGGGAGACGTTCACGCGGTCTCGGCCCAGCACGGACGAGGGATCGGCGACCTGCTGGACGCCCTCGTGGAGCGGCTGCCGGACGCGCCCGAGGCGGTCCGTCCCGAGGCCGGTGCCGAGCGCGCGCCGGCGATCTGCATCATCGGACGGCCCAACGTGGGCAAGAGCTCGATCCTGAACGCGATCCTCGGAGAGGAGCGGGTGGTGGTGCACGACCGCCCGGGCACCACCCGGGACCCGGTCGACACCCTGCTGGAGGTGGACGGGCGGCGCGTCGTGCTCATCGACACCGCGGGCCTGCGCAAGAAGGGCCGGATGCGGGAGGGCATCGAGCACTACAGCCAGATCCGGGCGATCCAGGCGGCCGAGCGCAGCGACGTGGCCCTGGTCGTGGCCGACGCCACCGAGGGGCTCACGGAGGCCGACCTCTCGGCGGTTGACCGGGCCGCCCACGCCCACTGCGCGACGATCCTGGTGATGAACAAGTGGGATCTGGCGCAGCCCGACCTCGACGACGTGCGGGGCCGCCTGCGCGCCAAGTCGCGCCAGCGGCCCCCGATCGAGGTCTGCTCGGCGGTGACGGGGGAGGGGCTCCACCGCCTGCTGCCGGCGGCGCTGCGGCTGGAGGAGCGCTACCGCTCGCGGGTGTCCACCCACGTGCTCAACGAGCTCCTGCGCGAGCTGGCCGCCGAGCGCCCCGGTCCGCGGAAGGGCAACCGGCGCCTCTCGATGCGCTATCTCGTGCAGACGGGCGAGGCGCCGCCCAGCTTCCGCCTGGAGGTGAACGACCGCTCGCTGATGACGCGCGACTACGGGTTCTGGCTGGAGAACAAGATGCGCCAGCGGTTCGACATGGACGGGGTCCCGCTGGTGATCGAGGTGCGCACCCGAAGCTGACACCCGGCCGCTCATGCCGCGGCGGCCACGCGCCGAGGAATGGGGAAACGGCCTCTCCCTCCTGAACCGTCCCTTTACTGATGCGCCCGTGGCATCCCGGAGGGCCGTTGTACTGTCGGTGAACGCCCACCCCCACTCCCGGAGGTCTTCCCGGATGGCCACATCGAAAATTCGCGGCAGGGGAGCACGGGGTCTCACGGCCCTCGCCGTGACGGCCGTCGCGGCCTCCGTCATCGCCGTCGCCGGGTGCGGCGGCGACTCGTCGTCCACCGGCTCCGCGCCCGGCGACGTCGCGGGTTTCGTTCCGTTCGACCAGCCCGGCCTACTTCGAGGTCACCACCGACCTCGACGGCCCCCAGTGGACGCAGCTGGGGAAGCTCGCGGCGCTCTTCCCGGCGTATCCCGAGCTGCAGAAGATGATCGACGAGTCGCTCCGGTCCGAGGACGTGGACTTCGAGACCGAGGTCAAGCCGCTCCTCGGTGAGCGCGCGGCGATCGCCGCCCTGAAGGTCCCGAACGTCTCCGGCATCACGACCACCGATCCGGCCGGCGCGGCCGGCGCCGCGGAGGACGCGCTGAGCGACACCGGCGTCGGCGTCGTGGACATCGCCGACGGCAAGGACGAGGCCGTCACCGCGCTGCTGGCGAAGGAGAGCGCTCCGGCCGGCGACCACGACGGAGTGACCTACTACAAGGCCTCGGACGGCGACACGCTGACCGCCGTCACCGACGGAGCGCTCGTGATCACCGACTCCGAGTCCGCCCTCTTCGCCGCGCTCGACGCGCACGAGGCGGGTGGCGACAAGACCCTCGCGGGCACGGACAAGTTCACCGACGCCCTGGGCAAGCTCCCGGACGAGGTCTTCGCGCAGGGCTACCTCGACGTCGGCAGCTTCGTGCGCCAGACGATCGCCCAGAGCCCGCAGCTCGGCCAGCTGGGCCAGCTCGAGGGCTTCCAGGACGCGGTCGTGGCGGCGTCGGTCGCCGCCGAGCCCGACGGCGTGCGCGTCAAGGGCATCGTTGACGGGGCGGAGGGCCTTCCCATGGGCGGCGACTTCTCGCCCACGCTCACGTCCAACGCGCCGTCGGACGCCCTGGCCTACCTCGGCTTCAGCGACGTGTCCGGGCAGATCGCGAACGTCATCGAGACGGTCCAGGGGAGCCTGGGCGAGGAGGAGCGCCAGCAGCTCGAGGCCCTCTCCGGCCAGCTTCCGGCCCTCCTGGGCGTCTCGCTGGACGACCTGGCGGCGCTCGGGTCGGGCGAGCAGGCCCTGGTGGTCACCGACGGCCGGCCCAACCCGGGCGCGGCCGTGGCGCTGAAGGTGGAGGACGGTGCGCGCGCCAAGACGACGCTCGACACGATCCGGCAGCAGCTGCCCGCCCTGCTCAAGACCTTCAGCCCGGACACGGCGCTTCCCCCGTGGAGCCCGGTTCCGCTGGCGAACGGCGTCCAGGGATGGCGCCTCCCGCTCTCTCCCGAGGCCGGGGCGGTCTACGGCGTGGACGGTGACCTGGCGGTCATCGGCACGAGCGTGCCCGCGGTCACCGCGGTCCAGAGCCCGACGTCCCCGCTGGCCGACTCGGCCGGCTTCCAGGCGGCCACCGAGGGGATGCCCGACACGGTCAGCTCCGTCTTCTGGCTCAACCTCACGGAGGGGATCGGGACGCTGCAGCGGTTCGGCGCCTTCGACGACGCCTCGCCGGAGACCCTGCCCAACCTGCGGCCCCTGAAGAGCATCGCCGCGTGGACCACCAACGGCGACACCCCCACGTTCGAGATGCTGCTCACGATCAAGTAGCGCCCGAGGCTCCGAGGGCTCCCGCCGACCGCGCCGGAGCCCTCGGGAGCCCCTGCTATCGTTGCCGCCGCCCGGAGCCGGACGCATTGGAGCGGAGTCGATGGCAGAGCATCTCTTCACCTCGGAGTCCGTCACCGAGGGACATCCCGACAAGATCGCCGACCAGATCTCGGACGGGGTGCTCGACGCGGTCCTGACCGACGATCCGTACGGCCGGGTGGCCTGCGAGACGCTCATCACCACGGGGCAGGTCGTGGTGGCCGGCGAGATCTCGACCTCCACCTACGTGGACATCCCGTCGGTGGTGCGCTCCACGATCCGCCGCATCGGCTACACGCGGGCCAAGTACGGCTTCGACGCCGACACCTGCGGCATCTCGGTGGCGATCGACGAGCAGAGCCCCGACATCGCCCAGGGGGTGGACAAGGCGCTGGAGGCGCGCAGCGTCAAGGACTCGGACCCCTACGACCTCCAGGGCGCCGGGGACCAGGGCCTCATGTTCGGCTACGCGACGGACGAGACCCCGGAGCTGATGCCGCTGCCGGTGATGCTCGCGCACCGCCTCTGCGAGCGCCTGGCCGCCATGCGGCGCGAGACGATGAAGTACCTGCGCCCCGACGGCAAGTCGCAGGTCACGGTGCGCTACGAGGACGGGAAGCCGAAGGAGGTCGTCGCGGTCGTCATCTCGACGCAGCACGCCCCCGAGGTGTCGGACGACCTGCTGCGCGACGAGGTCATCGGCCAGGTCATCAGGCCCGTCCTGGGGGACTTCGAGCGCTGGCGCCCGGACATCACCTTCTACATCAACCCCACGGGCAAGTTCGTGGTGGGGGGACCGCTCGGCGACTGCGGCCTGACGGGCCGCAAGATCATCGTCGACACCTACGGCGGCATGGCGCGCCACGGCGGCGGCGCCTTCAGCGGCAAGGACCCCTCGAAGGTCGACCGCTCGGGTGCCTACGCGGCCCGCTGGGTGGCGAAGAACGTGGTCGCCGCCGGCTTCGCCACGCGCTGCGAGGTTCAGATCGCCTACGCCATCGGCGTCGCACACCCGGTCTCCCTGATGGTGGAGACCTACGGCACCGAGACGCGCCCCCCCGAGCTCATCGCGCAGTGGATCGCGAGCCACTTCGACCTGCGCCCGGCGGCGATCCTGGAGCAGCTCGACCTGCGCCGGCCGATCTACCAGAAGACCGCGGCCTACGGTCACTTCGGCCGCACCGACCCCGACTTCACCTGGGAGAACACCGACGTCGGCCGTGAGGCCGGCGGGCGCCTGGCCGCAAGCGCCTGACCGAGTCGCGGTGGCGCCCGCCGCCGCGCAGGTGATCCCCCTGGTCGAGGCGCGCGCCCTCGACCGGGTTCTGGACTACGCGGTACCCGCCGAGCTGGACGGCGCGGCCGTCACGGGGGCGCTCGTGGCCTGTCCGCTCGGTCGCCGCCGCGTGCTGGGCGTCGTGGTCGGCCGGGGCGAGGCGACGCACGAGGGCCGGCTGGCGCCCCTCGCGGGCGTCGTGGACACGCCGCCCGTGGCCGCCGGCCTCCTCGACCTCGCGCTCTGGATGGCGCGCTACTACCTCGCTCCGCGGGCCGCGTGCCTGCGCCTGGTGCTGCCGCCCGGCGCGGACGGGGCGCTGCGGCGGCGCACGGATGGCTCCTGGGCGCTCGGGACACCGCCCCGCGGGCCCGCCGAGCGGCTGGTGGCCCGGTCGCGGCCCGGCGCGGAGCCGCCCGGGCGGGCCCGGTGGGGGGCCGTGGCCGAGTCGCTGGCGGCGGCGGGCGGGCGCCTCGCGGCCGCCGACCTCTGCCGCCGTGCCGGCACGACGCTGCCGACCCTCCGGCGCATGGCGGACGCCGGGATCATCGACCTCGCCTCCGAGGCGGTGGCGCCCAGCGCTCTCGAGACCGTCGGCGGCCCCCCGCCCCCGCCCGACCAGCCGCCCCTCCTCACGGGCGACCAGGCCGAGGCCCTGGCGGCCGTCGAGGAGGCGATGGACGCGGGCGGGATGCTGCTGCTGCACGGGGTGACCGGGTCCGGCAAGACCGAGGTCTACCTCCGGGCCATCGCGTCGGCGCGCGCGCGGGGGCGGGGAAGCATCGTGCTGGTGCCCGAGATCGCGCTCACCCCGCAGTTGCTGGGGCGGTTGCGGGCCCGCCTCGGGGACCGGATCGCGGTGTGGCACTCGGCGCTGTCACCCTCCGAGCGGGCGGAGGAGCACCGGCGCGTCCGCGAGGGGGACGCCGACGTGGTCCTCGGGGCGCGCAGCGCCGTCTTCGCGCCCGTCGCCGATCTCGGGCTCGTGGTCGTCGACGAGGAGCACGACTCCTCGTACAAGCAGGACGCCGCCCCCCGCTACGACGCGCGCCAGGTGGCCGCTCGCCGCGCGCGCGCGGCCGGCGCCGCGGCGGTCTACGGCACGGCCACGCCGCGTCCGGAGACCTGGCACGCGCTGCCGCGGCGCACGCTGCGCGCTCGTCCCGACGGCTCGCCGCTGCCCCGGGTGGAGATCGTGGACATGCGCACCCAGGGGGCCGGCCCGGTGTCGCGGCCACTGGCGTCGGCGCTGCACGAGGCCGCGGGACGGGGCCAGAAGGCGGTGCTCCTGGCCAGCCGCCGCGGCTTCGCCCTGATGGCCCTGTGCCGCTCGTGCGGGTGGATCGCGCGCTGCCCGCACTGCGACGTCGCCCTCGTCCACCACGAGGACCCCCGGCGCCTGGTGTGCCACCACTGCGGATACGACGCGGCGGTGCCCGGAGTGTGCCCGCGCTGCAACGCCGCCGACATCGCGCGACACGGCGCGGGGAGCCAGGGGCTCGAGGCGGCCCTCCGGCGGCTCGTGCCGGCCGCCCGCCTCGTGCGCATGGACGGCTCGAGCGCCCGGGGACGCGGGGCCGTCGGCCGGTTGCTGGCGGACTTCGCCCGCCCGGGCGCGGCGATCCTCCTGGGCACCCAGATGGTGGCCAAGGGACACGACCTGCCCGAGGTGACCGTCGCCGCCGCCATCGACGCCGACGCCCCGCTCCAGCACGCGGGCTTCCGGGCCGAGGAGCGCGCCTTCGGGCTCATCGTGCAGCTCGCCGGGCGGGCCGGGCGCCGGGGCGAGCCGGCACGGGTGATCGTGCAGGCCTACGAGCCCGCGGCCCGCGCCGTGCAGCTCGGGGCGCGACACGCGGTGGAGGAGTTCCTGGAGGGCGAGGTGGCGCGGCGCCGCGAGCACCTGCTGCCGCCGTTCGGGCACCTGGTGCGCGTGGTGGTCGAGGGCCCGCGCCCGACGGCGGTGACGGCGGCGGCGGCCGAGCTCGCCGAGGCTCTCCGGGAGGCGGCGCCCGAGCTGGGGCTGCGCGGGCCCGCACCGCTCCACCGCCTGCGCGGCCGCACGCGCCGCGCGCTGCTGTTGAGCGCTCCCCACGCCGGCGACGTCACGGGCCCGCTGCGGGCCCTGCTCGAGGCGCGGGCCGAGACGCTCCGCCGAGCCGAGGTGCGCGCGACGGTCAACGTGGACCCGCAGGAGACCTGATGTGGCGGGCGCGGCGGGACGAGGCTCCGGCCGGATGTCCGCGGCCGTTCGCTACGCTAGCCGGCGGTCCCGACCCTCGCCAAGGAGCACCCCTCCATGCCGGTTCCCCGCCTGTTCGAGGCATCGTCTGAGCCTCGAGAGCAGTGGGTGCACGTCCTTGCCACCCTGCTCGGACTGGGCGGACCCGAGACGCGCACCGCGCTGGTGGAGGAGATCTCGGGCGAGGCGCTCCCGAGCGCCGACGCGATGCTCGTGCGGGAGCAGCGGCCGCTGCCGGATGCCCCGGACGGGCTGACGGCGGACATCGTCGCGCGCGGCGCCGGCTGGACCCTGGCGGTGCAGGCGACGCTCGCCTTCGACGCCGACGACGCGGACCGCCTTGCCGCGACCCACGACGCGCTGGCCGCCTCGAAGGACCGCTGCATCGTGATCGCGCTCACGCCCGACCGGAAGGCGCCGGCCGCCGTCCAGCGGGCCGTGGAGGGCGGCCGCGACGTGCGCCACCGCAGCTGGCTGCGCCTGCGCGACTGGGTGCAGGAGCGCCCCGAGCGCGGCCGCGCGCAGGGCACGGACCTGCTCCTTCTCCGCGAGGCCGAGTACTTCTTCACACCCCGGGTGGCCGAGCTGTACCGCCTGGAGGGGCTCATGCCGCTGATCGCGGCCGGGCTGCGCCCGAGCCTCGCCGGGATGTTCTTCGACCTGAACGAGCTCGCGCCGGCGCCGCTCATCCAGAACGAGGCCCAGCGGGCCCGGGTGGCCTTTCCGCGCACGGGGGACCCGCAGGCCGAGATCGCCCTCGACCAGGGCAGCCTCTCGCTGAGCCTGGCGAGCGCCGAGGCCGGCCCCGGCTTCGCCGACGGCAAGGAGGGCTGGAAGCGGCTGGAGGTCGGCGTCCCCGCCGACTACCTCGCGGCGCGGGCGTGGGCGCAGTCCACCGCCCGCGACCTGCTGCCGGCGCGCCGCTAGTGACCCACACCCTCACGGGCCCGCACGTCGGTGCCTGGCTGCTCGGTGAGCGCGTCGGCGAGGGAGGCCAGGCGACCGTCTACCGCGCACGGCACGGCGCCGACGGCCGCGTCGCGGCGGTCAAGGTGCTGCACCGCTCCGCCTGGGCCGACCCGTCCTTCCGGGTGCGCTTCCGCCGCGAGTGCGACGCCCTGGCGCACCTGAGGCACCCGCACGTCGTCCCGGTCTACGACTACGGCGAGCAGGGCGGCCGGGCCTATCTGGCGATGGCCCTGGCGCGCGGGGGGAGCCTGGCCGAGCGCCTGCGGCGCGGTCCCCTCGACCTCGGGGAGGCCCTGGCGATCCTGGCCGCGGCCGCCGACGCCCTCGACGCGGCGCACGCGGCCGGGCTCCTGCACCGCGACGTCACGCCCGACAACGTGCTGCTCGACCCCGACGGGCCGTGGCTGGCCGACTTCGGGCTCGCCCGACCCCACCGCGCGGCGACGACCACCGGCGAGGGGCTCCTGATCGGGACCGCGGGCTACCTCGCCCCGGAGGTCATCTCGGGCGCTCCGGCCGGCACGGCCGCCGACCGCTACGCCCTCGCGGCGCTGGCCTTCCGCGCCCTCGCCGACCGGGCCCCGTTCGAGGCCGACGGCGTCGCCGGGCTCCTCTACGCCCACGTCCACAAGACGCCGCCGCGGGCCTCGTCGCTGCGCTCCGGGCTGCCGCGCTCGCTCGACGCCGCGCTCGCCCACGGCCTCTCCAAGGATCCGGAGGGGCGCCCGCAGACGGCCCGTGCGCTCGTGGCCTCGCTCGAGCGGGCCCTTGCGCCGCAGGGCGCCCGGGTCAGTCCGCAGGGCATGGTGCTCACGCCCGGCACCGCCCTCACGCAGGCCCTGGTCCGGCCCCGTCGCGCGCGCCGGCGCCGGCGGCTTCTGGGCCCGGCCGTCCTGCTCGCCGCCGTCCTGCTCGCCGCGGGCGGCGCGGCCGCGGGGCTCACCATGACGCGGGGCGACGAGGCGCCGGCGAGCGCCCTTCCCGCTCCGGCCCCGGCCCCCCCGGTCCTGTCCGTCCCGGGCCCGGACGGCGCTCCCGTTTCCGCGCACCATGCCCGGCCCGACGACCTTCCCGGCCTGCCCGTCGTCGCGGAGTCGGCCGTCGCGCAGATGGGCGGCGCGCGGGTGAGCTCCACCCCGGGCGGATGGAGCGACCTCGCCGACGTCGAGCAGGGACTGGCGGACGCCGGATACCGGATCGACCCCTACGTCGTCGACGGTGTCACGGTGGGGCGGCAGGCGCGGTTCGCCGTGGACCTGATCGGCCTCATGCCGGTGTGGATCCTCCTCGCGCTGAGCGACCCCGACGGGCCCCGGGCGGTCGTCGCGACGGGCCTGCACGAGGACGTCTCGGAGGGCTACGCCACCCCCCTGGCGCGGTCCGCCGGAGCCGCTCTGATCCCGCCCCCCGACTAGCCTCGGGGGTGGGCGGAGCCCGCCCGGTGCTAGATTTCGCGGGTGCCCTCACGCGCCCTCGACGACCCCGTCCTCGAGCGCCGGCGACTCGCCGCGCTCGGTCAGATCCGCCAGTTCGGCGACCCCGCGCTGCGCATCCCCGCCCTTCCGATCACCGAGTTCGACGAGGCGCTGCGCGACGACGTGGAGCGCATGGCGGCGATCATGTACGACGCCCGCGGCGTGGGGCTCGCCGCCCCGCAGATCGGCTCCCTGCGCCGCCTCGTGGTGATCCGGGGGGGCGAGGAGGACGAGCCCGTGCTGGTCCTCTGCAATCCGCGCGTCGTCTGGCGATCGGAGGAGGAGGAGATCGACTTCGAGGGCTGCCTGTCCATCGGCGAGGTGAGCGTGGAGGTCTCCCGGGCCGTGGCCGTGCGGGTGGAGGCCCAGGACGTCGAGGGGCGGGTCTTCGAGCTGGAGCCCGAGGGCTATGCGGCCCGGGTGGTGCAGCACGAGATCGACCACCTCGACGGGATCCTGATGCTCGATCGCGCGCCGGCCGAGCAGCGCCGGGAGGCGCTCCGAGAGCTCCGCGACGGGACCTAGCCCACGATGAGGGTCGCCTTCGCGGGCAGCCCCGCCACCGCCGTCGGCCCCCTGCGCGCGCTGGCGGCCTCGCCCCACGACGTGGAGCTCGTCGTCACGCAGCCCGACAAGGGGCGCGGGCGGTCGCGCCGGCCGTCGCCGACGCCGGTGGCGCAGGCCGCCGCCGAGCTCGGGATCCCGGTCCTCCGGCCGCAGACGATCAACGACCCGGAGGTCATCGCCCGCCTCGAGGAGGCCGGCGTGGAGCTGCTGGCCGTGGTCGCGTTCGGGCAGATCGTGCGCGAGGGCATCCTCTCCCGCTGGCCCTGCGTGAACGTGCATTTCTCGATCCTCCCGGCGTACCGGGGGGCCGCCCCGGTGGAGCGGGCGATCATGGACGGCGTCACCGAGACGGGGGTGACCACCATGTTCATGGAGGCCGGCCTCGACACGGGCCCGATCCTCGCGGTGGAGCGCACCGACGTCGGCGAGGATGAGGAGGGCGGCGCGCTGCTCGCGCGCCTGTCGCAGATCGGCGGGCCGCTCCTCGTCCGCACCATCGACGACCTCGAGGCCGGGCGGCTGACGCCGGTGCCGCAGCCCGACGAGGGCGTCTCGCTGGCGCCCAAGATCACCGCCGAGGATCGCGTCCTCGACCTCGCGCACCCCGCGGACCAGCTCGCGCGCCGCGTCCGGGCGCTGGCCCCGGACATCGGCGCCACCTGCCGCATCGACGGCGAGCCCTTCAAGGTGTGGCGGGCGCGGGTCGTCTCCGAGCCGGTGCCGCCGGGCCTCTCGGTGGCCGAGGGGCGGCTGCTCGCCCACACCGGCTTCGGGACGCTCGAGATCGTCGAGCTCCAGCCGCCGGGCCGCGGCCGGATGGAGGCGGGCGCGTTCCTGCACGGATGGCGCGGGCCGCTCGCGTGGACGCCCGCATGAGCGCGCCCCCCGCGACGGACGGCGTGGCGCGCGAGCGCAGCGTCGCGCTGCGCGTGCTGCGCCGCGTCGACGACGGCGCCTACGCCGACCGCGCGCTCGCCGCGGAGGTGCGCCGGGCCGAGCTCGACCCGCGTGCCCGCGCCCAGGCCACCCGCCTCGCCTACGGTGCGGTACAGCGGAGGCGCACGCTCGACTGGCTCATCGACGGCGCGCTCGACCGGCCGGCCGCCCTCGAGCCCGCGGTGCGCGACATCCTGCGGCTCGGCGCCTACGAGATCGCCTTCTCCGACGGCGTTCCCGCCCACGCCGCGGTCGACCAGGCGGTGCGCCAGGCCCGGGCCCTCCGGGGTCCGAAGGTGCGGTCGTCGGCCCGGGCGGGGGTGGTCAACGCGGTCATGCGCCGCCTGGCCACCGACGCCGGGAGCCGGCTCGCCGAGCTCGACTCCGGAGGGGCGGACACCGCCGCGCTGCGGCACTCGATGCCGGACTGGATCGCGGAGCGCCTGGTCGAGGCGCTCGGCGAGGAGGACGCGATCGCCGTCATGCGCGCGGCCGCCGAGCCCGCCGAGTCCGCCCTGCGCTGGAACCCCCTCCGCGGCCCGCGGGCCGGCCTCGAGGCCGAGCTTCCGGCCGGCTGGCACCGCGACCCCGCGATCCCCGAGGCCTACGTGGTCCCCGGCGCCTTCGGGCTGGAGTCGTCGCGGGCGTGGCAGCGGGGGCTGGTGATCGGCCAGAGCCGGGCGTCGCAGCTCGTGGCCCGGGTGGTCGATCCGGCGCCCGGCGAGCGCATCCTCGACCTGTGCGCGGCTCCGGGGGCCAAGACGACCCACCTGGCGGCCCTCACGCGCGGCGCGGCGCGCATCACCGCGGTCGAGCTCTACCCGGCCCGCGCCCGCGGCCTGCGCGATCTCGCCCGGCGCATGGGTGCGGTGATCGACGTCATCGAGGGCGACGCTCTGGAGGTCCCGCTCACCGGCGGGTTCGACGCCGTCCTCGTCGACCCGCCCTGCACCGGCCTGGGCGTGCTCTCGTCGCGCCCCGACGCCCGCTGGCGGCGCCGGGAGGAGTCGCTCGAGCCGCTCACCCGCCTGCAGCGGGGGCTCCTGGAGCGCGCGATGGAGCTCGTGAAGCCCGGCGGCCGGGTCGTCTACTCCACGTGCACCCTCATCGCCTCCGAGAACGAGGACGTCGTCCGCGCGGTGGGTGGACGGGTGGAGGACCTCGCGGCGGACCACCCCGACCTGGCGCATCCGCGGCTGCCCGGCGCGCTCCTCACCCTTCCGCACCGGCATCACACGGACGGCTTCTTCATCGCGCGGCTGCGGGCCGGGGAGGCCCCGTGAGCCCCACGCTTCCCGAGCACCCGTTCGTGCTGCCCTCGCTGATGTCGGCCGACCCGCTGCGCGTGGGCGCGCAGCTCGACGCCCTGATCGGCGCGGGCGCGCGGGTCTTCCACGTTGAACATCATGGACGCCCACTTCGTGCCCAACCTCGCCCTGGGGTCGGACTTCGCGCGCGCCGTGGCGGGTCCGATCCACGATGCCGGGGGCCTGGTGGACGTGCACCTGATGGTGTCGCGTCCCGGCGAGGTGGTGCCCCTCTTCGCCGAGGCGGCGGACGCGATGACCGCGCACGTGGAGGCCGATCCGCACCCCCACCGGCTGCTGGCGATGATCCGCGAGGCCGGCTGCCTCGCGGGTCTCGCCATCAATCCCGGCACCCCGGTCGAGCACGTCGCCGAGCTCGCCGACGACCTCGACTACGTGAACGTGCTGTCGATCGATCCGGGATTCGCCGGCCAGAAGTTCATCGCGCGCACCCCCCGCCGGGTGGAGCAGCTGCGGCGGCTCCTGCCGGACCGGGTGGCCATCGAGATCGACGGCGGCATCGATCGCACGACCCTGCCCCTGGTGCGGGATGCGGGCGCCGGCATGTTCGTGTCGGCGTTGACGATCTTCCGCGCCGCCGACCCGGTGGCGTCGTACCGCGAGCTCGCGGACCTGGCGCGCGGGTGAGCCTGACCGGCACCGAGCGGGCCGCCCTGGCGCGCGCGCGCGAGCTGGCCGAGGGGGGCCGCGGCCGCGTCAGCCCCAATCCGCTCGTGGGCGCGGTCGTGCTCCGCGGTGAGCGGACGGTCGCGGAGGGATGGCACGAGGGCCCGGGCCTGCCGCACGCGGAGGCGATGGCCCTGGCGGCGGCGGGCGAGGAGGCCCGGGGCGCAACCGTGGTGTGCACGCTGGAGCCCTGCTCCCACCACGGCCGCACCCCTCCCTGCGCCGACGCCCTCGTGGCGGCCGGAGTCGCCCGGGTCGTGATCGGCTGCGCCGACCCGCTCGAGCGCGAGCGGGCCCAGGGGCGCGAGCTTCTCCGCGACGCGGGCATCGACGTGGTCGTGGCCAACGGCGCCGACGGCCGGGCGTGCGCCGAGCAGAATGCCGCCTTCCTCACCTGGGCGATCACCGGCCTGCCCCATGTGACCCTCAAGCTCGCCACCAGCCTGGACGGCAAGATCGCCACGGCGACCGGCGAGAGCCGCTGGATCTCAGGACCCGCCTCGCGCGCTCTGGTGCACCGCTGGCGGGCCGATCACGACGCCGTCGCCGTGGGCGTGGGCACCGCCCTGGCCGACGACCCGCGCCTCACGGCCCGCGACGTCGCCGGGCCCCTCCGCCAGCCGGCTCGGGTCGTGTTCGACTCGTCCGCCCGCCTGCCGCTCGACTCGGCCCTGGTCCTCAGCGTGGGGGAGCTGCCCGTGATCGTGCTGGCGGCGGACGACGCCCCGCCGGACCGGGTCGCGGCGCTCGAGGCCGCCGGAGTGGAGGTGGTCCTGCTGCCGGGCGGTCCGCAGGAGCGGATCGGCGCCGGGCTGCGCGCCCTGGGGTCTCGCGGGATCCAGTCGCTCCTCGTGGAGGGGGGCGCCGAGCTGGCCGGCGCGATGGTCGCGGCAGGGGCGGTGGACCGGGTGGCCTGGTTCCTGGCGCCGCTCCTGATCGGCGGCCGCGAGGCCCCGGCGGCCATCGGCGGTCCCGGCTCGGCGGCGCTGGAGGCCGCGCCGCGCCTGGGCGGGCTCACCTGCGAGCGCGTCGGCAACGACCTGCTGGTGACCGGCCGCCTGCGGCCGCTGG
Organism: Miltoncostaeaceae bacterium; assembly: GCA_963721335.1. Taxonomy (GTDB): domain Bacteria; phylum Actinomycetota; class Thermoleophilia; order Miltoncostaeales; family Miltoncostaeaceae; genus CAVXDY01. The sequence continues at coordinate 937,790 of CAVRIV010000008.1, read as the reverse complement.
CCGGCGCGGAGTAGGCGTGTTCACGGGACTCGTCGAGGAGGCCGGCGTCGTGGCCGGCCTGGACCCGGCGCCGGAGGGAGCTCGCCTCGAGATCTCCGCCGCGGCCGTGCTCGACGGCATGTCGGTGGGCGACTCGGTGGCCGTCAACGGAGCCTGCCTCACCGCGGTGGAGGTCTCGGCCGGCGGGTTCGCGGCGGATTGCGTGTCCGAGACCCTGCGGCGCACGGCCCTCGGCACCCTCCAGCCCGGCGATCGCGTGAACCTGGAGCGGCCGATGCGGCTGGGGGACCGCCTCGACGGCCACATCGTCCAGGGGCACGTGGACGGCGTGGGCCGGGTGCGCGCGGTGCGTCGCGAGGGGGAGAGCGCGATCCTCGAGATCGCGCCCCCGGCGGGGCTGCTGCGCTACATCGTCGAGAAGGGGAGCATCGCCGTCGACGGCGTCAGCCTGACCGTGGCCGAGCGGATGGCCGACGCCTTCACGGTCGCCCTGATCCCGCACACCATGGACGTCACGACGCTCGGGCCGGGGGCCCGCGATCGCGCGGTCAACCTCGAGGTGGACGTGGTGGCAAAATACGTGGAGTCACTGGTGGCGCCCTATGCGCCGCCCCGGGAGGAACGCGCATGACGAGCAGCACCACGGCCCAGTTCGCCACCGTCGCGGAGGCGATCGAGGAGATCCGCGCGGGCCACATGGTGGTCATCCTCGACTCCGAGGAGCGGGAGAACGAGGGCGACCTCGTGATGGCCGCGCAGTTCGCCACGCCCGAGGCGGTCAACTTCATGGCCACCCACGGCCGCGGGCTCATCTGCCTGGCCCTCACCGAGGACCGCTGCGACCAGCTCGGGCTGAAGCCGATGGTGCGGCGCAACGAGGCCCCCCACGCCACCGCGTTCACCGAGGCCATCGAGGCCCGGCACGGCATCACGACCGGCATCTCCGCGCCCGACCGCTCGCGCACGATCATGGTGGCGATCGATCCCGACGCGGGTCCCGAGGACCTGGTGAAGCCCGGCCACGTGTTCCCGCTGCGGGCCAAGCCGGGCGGCGTCCTGGAGCGCGCGGGGCACACCGAGGCGGCGGTCGACCTGGCGCGTCTCGCCGGCCTCATCCCCGCGGGCGTGATCTGCGAGATCAGCAACCCCGACGGCACGATGGCCCGCGTTCCCGACCTGATCCCCTACGCAGCGGAGCACAACCTGAAGCTCATCACCATCACCCAGCTGATCGAGCACCGCCGCCGCACCGAGCGGCTCATCGAGCGGGGCACCGCGGCGCGCCTGCCCACCGACACCGGGGAGTGGATGGCGGTGGGGTACCGGTCGATCGTCGACGGCAAGCACCACCTGGCGATGGTGAAGGGCGAGGTGGACGGCGCCGACAGCGTGCTCGTGCGCGTCCACTCGGAGTGCCTCACGGGCGATGTCTTCGGCTCCCAGCGCTGCGACTGCGGCGACCAGCTCCAGGCCGCCATGCGGCGGATCGCGGAGGAGGGGCAGGGGGTGCTGCTCTACATCGCCCAGGAGGGCCGGGGCATCGGGTTGCTCAACAAGCTGCGCGCCTACGAGCTGCAGGACCGCGGGATGGACACCGTGGAGGCCAACCTCGAGCTCGGGTTCCCGCCGGACCTGCGCGACTACGGCATCGGCGCCCAGATCCTCTGCGACCTGGGCCTCACCTCGATCCGGCTCCTCACCAACAACCCGAAGAAGATCGTGGGGCTGGAGGGCTACGGACTCTCGGTGGTGGACCGGGTGCCGATCGAGGTCGGCCCGGGCGACGAGAACCTCGACTACCTGCGCGCGAAGCGCGACAAGATGGGCCACATCCTGCACCACCAGGACCTGCGCTTCGACGCCGACGGGGAGCAGGAGCCCGTCGAGCCGGGTCCCTAGATGGCACGGTCCGGGGAGGCCGAGCCCGCACCCCGTCTGGAGGACCTGAGCAGGCCCATGGTCGCGGTCGTGGCGGGGTTCCATCGCGACCTCAGCGAGCGTCTCCTGGAGGGGGCCCGGGCGCGCCTCGCCGAGTCGGGGCTGCCTCCCGAGCGCCTGGAGGAGCGATGGGTGCCGGGAGCGTTCGAGCTCCCGCTCGCGGCGCGCACGGTGGCCCTCACGGGCCGCTACGCCGCGGTGATCGCCCTGGGGGTGGTGATCCGCGGTGAGACCGCCCACTTCGACCACATCTGCCGGTCGGCGTCCTGGGGCCTCACGGCCGTGGGCCTCGAGACCGGCGTGCCGTGCGCCTTCGGCGTCCTCACGACCGAGAACCGCGCCCAGGCCGAGGCCCGCTCGGGAGGGGACGTCGGCAACGCCGGCGCCGACGCGGCGGATGCCGCGGTGGTCATGGCCAACCTGGTGGCCGAGAGCGCCTGAGGTTTCAGACGAAGAAGAAGACGATCGCCAGGACGACGTAGACCGCGAGCAGCTGGACGCCCTCGAACCAGTTCGACTCGCCGTCGTTGGCGACGTGGATCGCGATCATGACCGCGAGCAGGACCGCGGCGAGCTCGAAGCCGTTGAACACGAGCGCCATCGGGAAGTCGCCGACGACGAACGACAGCAGCACGAGCACCGGCGCCACGAACAGCGCGATCTGCGCGCTCGAGCCGATCGAGATGTTGACCGAGAGGTGCATCTTGTTGCGACCGGCGAAGTAGATCGCGACCCAGTGCTCGGCCGCGTTGCCGACGATCGCGACGACGATCAGGCCGACGAAGAACGGCGACAGGCCGATGTCGTCGGACGCCTCGGAGATCGAGCCCACGAGGATCTCGGACATCACGCCGACCGCGAGGCCGGCGATCGTGAGCATGATCACCGCGCGGCGCACGCTCCAGGGCTCCCCCTCGTCCTCCTCGCTCGCGCGGCGGAATGCGGGTTGAAGAGGCTGGCGTGGGTGCGCAGCGAGAAGAGGAGACCGGCCAGGTACGTGAACAGGAGCACGAGCGCGACGGCGACCGACATGGTCTCGAGATCGCCCGAGAACTGCTCGGACTCCGCGGTCGGGCTGGGGAGTCCGCCTCCCTCCACGAGCTGGAACACCGCCGGCAGCACGAGCGCGACCACGGCCAGCAGCAGCATGCCGGCCTGGGTGCTGGCCGCCGTGCGGTCGAACGTCTGCGTCTTGTACTTGAGCCCGCCGACCAGCATCGCCGCGCCCATGACGAGCAGGATGTTGCCGATGATCGAGCCGATCAGCGACGCCTTGACGACCTCCTGCAGCCCCTCGTTGAGGGCGAAGAAGGCGATGATCAGCTCGGGCGCGTTGCCGAACGTGACGTTGAGGAACCCGCCGATGCCGGGGCCCGAGCGGGCCGCGAGCTGGTCGGTCGCCTTGCCCATGAGCGCGGCGGTCGGGATGACGCCGAGCGCCGAGGCCGCGAAGATGATCGTGGCCGTCGGCGTGCGCGAGCTCGAGCACGATCGCGATCGGGATGAACGGCACGAGCAGGTACGGCCAGCCGTCGCCGCTGAGGAAGAACCGCGGGGAGGCCGCGCTCATCCCTTACCTGTGCACGGTGGCCGGGGCACTACCGGCGGTATGAGGGGCAGCTCCATTGTCCGCTGGTCGCGTGGACGGGGTGACGTCGCCCGTCCAGGCAGTGCTCAGATCGCCTTGAGGACCTTCCCGGCCTTCAGGCAGCGGGTGCAGACGTAGGCGCGCACCGGCGCGCCGTCCTTCATGATCCGCACCTTCTGCACGTTCACGTTGAAGCGCCGCGAGGTCGCGCGCATCGAGTGGCTGCGGTTGTTCCCGAACGCGGGGGACTTCCCGCAGACGCTGCAAATCCTTGCCATTTCCGCCGTCTCGCCTTCGGTCGCGTGCGTGGGGACGCGCGAGGGCGTCCGAGCGGCCCCGGATTATGCTCGTTCGATGGTCGTCCGCGCAACCGCGCCGGATCAGCTCGCCCCACCGCTCCCTCCGCTCGGGGGCGCCCGCGGCGACCACTGGCCCGCCCCGGTGCCGCCCCGCCGCCCCGATCCCGCCCTCTGGGAGGCCCCGATCAGCACGCTCCCCGGCGTCGGGCCCACCGCCGTCCGGCGCGCGGCCACGCTCGGGATCGCCTCGATCGGCGACCTCCTGGAGCACCTTCCGGTTCGCTACGAGGACTTCGACGAGGCCGCCCGGCCCGTCGCGGGCCTCGCGGCGGGCGAGGACGCGACGGTGAGGGTGGTGCTCGACGCCATCTCCGTGCGCCCCACCCGCCGCCGCCGGCTGCGCCTGGTCGTGGCCCGCGTCCACGACGACACCGGACGGCTCACGGCCACCTGGTTCAACCAGGAGCACCTGGCCCGGATCCTCTCGCCGGGGGACGAGCTGCTGCTGCGCGGCCGGGTGGGGGGCGAGGGGCGGCGCGAGCTGGTGGTCAAGACCCACGAGGTGATCGGCGGCCCGGGCTCCGAGGGGCTGCACACCACGGGGCTCGTGCCGGTCTACCCGGCCACCGAGCAGATGCCGCCCCGGCGCGTGCGGGAGCTCGTGGACCTGGCGCGCCCCATGGCCCGGAGCGCGCCCGAGCGCCTGCCCGAGTGGATCCGCTGGCGGCTGCGGCTGCCGGGGGCCGCGGATGCGCTGGTGGCCGTGCACTTTCCGCGGTCGCGCCGGGAGGCGCGCCTCGGCCGGCGCCGCCTGGTGCTGGAGGAGCTCGCGGTGCTGCAGCTGGGCCTGCTGGCGGTCAGGCGGCACGAGTCGCGCACGCGCGTCGCGCCGGCGCTCCGGGCCACGGGAGAGCACTCCGGGCCCCTCCTCGAGGCGCTGCCCTTCCGGCTCACGGCCGAGCAGCGGCGCGCCGGGGCCGAGATCGCGCGCGACATGGCGCGGACGCGTCCGATGCGGCGCCTCCTGCAGGGGGAGGTCGGATCGGGCAAGACGCTCGTCGCCGCCCTCGCCATCTGCCAGGCGATCGAGGCCGGCGCCCAGGCCGCCCTGCTGGTGCCCACCGAGACGCTCGCCGAGCAGCACCTGCACACGCTCGACCGGCTGATGGCGCCGGCCGGCATCGCGCCGGTGCTCGTGACCGGGAGGATCCCGCGCGCGGAGCGGGAGCGGCGGACGATGGCGCTGCGCACCGGCACCGTGCCCCTCGCCGTGGGGACCCAGGCGCTTCTGTCGGAGGGCGTGGAGTTCGCGCGCCTGGGGCTGGTGGTGGTGGACGAGCAGCACCGCTTCGGGGTCGACCAGCGCCAGGCGCTCTCCGAGCGGGCCGCCGGACCGGAGGGGGCGGCCCACCTGCTCTACATGACCGCCACCCCGATCCCCCGGACGCTGGCCCTCACGGCCTACGGGGACCTCACGGTCTCCACGATCCGGGGCCGCCCGCCGGGCCGCAGCCCGGTGGAGACGCGCTGGGTGCGCGAGGAGGGTCGCGAGCAGGCCTACCAGGAGGTGCGCGCCGCCCTGCGGGCGGGCCGCCAGGCCTACGTCATCTGCCCGCTCGTGGAGGAGGGCGCCGCCGCGGAGGCCCGCGCCGCCACCACGGAGGCCGAGCGGCTGCTGTCCGGCCCGTTCGCCGCCTTCTCCGTGGGGCTCGCGCACGGGGCCCAGCGGCCCGAGGAGAAGCGCGCGGCCATGGCCGCCTTCGCCGAGGGGCGGACCGACCTCCTGGTGGCCACCACGGTGGTCGAGGTCGGCATCGACGTGGCCAACGCGACCGTGATCCTCATCGAGGGCGCCGAGCGCTTCGGCCTCGCCCAGCTCCACCAGCTCCGCGGGCGCGTGGGACGCGGGGAGGATCCCGGCCTGTGCCTGCTGTTCGGCGACCCCCCCACCGAGGAGGGCGCCCGCCGGCTGGAGGCCCTCACCCAGACCAGCGACGGCTTCCGTCTGGCCGAGCTCGATCTCGAGATCCGCGGGGAGGGCAGCATCCTCGGGCGGCGTCAGGCCGGCCCGACGGACCTCCGCTTCGCGCGCCTGGCGCGGGATCGCCGGGAGCTCGCCGAGGCGCGGTACGTCGCCCGGCGGGCGCTCGCGATCGACCCCCGCCTGGAGCGGCCCGAGCACGCCCTGCTGCGCGCCGCCGTGCGGGAGCGCTTCGACACCCTTCCGAGACTGCTGGACGCGTGAGGACCGTGGAGCGGTGAGGATCGTGGCGGGCACGCACCGCGGCCGCCGCATCTCGGCGCCCCCGGGCCGCGCGACGCGGCCCACCTCCGACCGCGTCCGCGAGGCGATCTTCGCCATGGCCGGGCCGGTGGAGGGGCTCGACGTCCTCGACGTCTTCGCGGGCTCGGGCGCCCTGGGGCTGGAGGCGCTCTCGCGCGGGGCCGCCAGCGCGACCTTCGTCGAGCGGGCGCCGCGCGCGGTGGCCCGGATCCGGGCCAACGTGGAGGCGCTCGGCCTCGAGGAGCGCTCGCGGGTGGTCCCGCGCGACTGGCGGGCGGCCCTTGCGGCCGAGCGCGCGGCGGGCCGTCGCTACGGCTTGTGCCTGCTCGACCCGCCTTATAGCGTCACGGCCCGCATCGCGGCGGGTCTCTCGGCGGCGCTCGCGCCTCTCATGGCGCCCGCGGGAACCGTCGTGATCGAGTACTCCGCCGCGTCGCCGCCCCTGCAGCCGAGCGGACTGGAGATCGACTCGCGAATCGATCGAGCCTACGGCGACACCGCGGTGAGCGTTCTGCGCCTGGCGGCCGCCCCATGAGCGGCTCGGGCCGCATCGCGGTCTGTCCCGGCACCTACGACCCGGTCACCTACGGGCACATCGACATCATCGAGCGCGCCGCGCGCCTCTTCGACGAGGTCGTGGTCTCGGTGACCACCGGATCGGTGAAGAAACTCCCCATGTTCGATGCCGCGGAGCGCATCGCCCTGGTGGAGGCCAGCGTCGCCCATCTGGACAATGTCCGGGTTGAGGGCTTCAATAGCTTGATCATCGAGCACGCCCGCGAGCTGGGCGCCTCGGTCATGGTGAAGGGGCTGCGCGCGATCTCGGACTTCGACTACGAATTCCAGATGGCTCAGCTCAACAGGCATTTGGCGGCGGAGATCGAAACGGTTTATCTGCCTGCCTCGCCGCAATACAGCTTTGTGAGCTCGAGCGGCGTACGGGAGGTGGCGGCATGGGGAGGCTCGGTTGACGATTGGGTCCCCCCGCACGTGGCGCAGGCTCTGCGCGCGCGGCATCGCCGGGGTGCCGGCTCGGTCCCTTGAGGAGGGTGCGTTGGACGTTCTGGAACTGATCGACAAGCTGGACGACCTGATTCACAACGCGCGGGCGGTCCCGCTCACCGACCAGGTCCGGATCGACCGCGACGCCATCTACGACGTGCTGGACCAGATGCGCTCGACCATCCCCGAGGAGGTCAAGCAGGCGCGCTGGATCGTCAAGGAGCGCCAGGAGATGCTGGCCGAGGCCAAGCGCGAGGCCGAGCGGATCGTGGGCGACGCGCGCGACAAGGCCGCGCAGGAGGCCTCCGAGCAGGAGGTCGTGAAGCGGGCCGAGCGCGAGGCGGCGGACATCCTGGAGGAGGCGCGCCAGCGCGAGCGCGAGGTGCGGCTCGGCGCCGAGGACTACGCCGACGAGGTCCTGGGGACCCTCGAGGTCAACCTGGGCAAGTTCCTCCAGGCCGTTCAGCGCGGCCGCGAGCGGCTGCAGGGGCGCGACGAGGGCTCCGTGGACGCCGACGGGGAGGCCTTCCCGGTCGAGCCCTCCCTGTAGGACCGGATGAGCGAGCTCCTCGCCACGCTCGACCTCCGCTCCCTCCACCTCGTGCCGGGGGCGGCGGCCGCCCGGCGCCTGCGGGTGCCGCCGATCGCCCTGCGCCTGGGCGGGCTGGAGCACCGGGTGGAGCCCGAGGAGCCGGAGGTGGATCTCACGCGTGACGCGCTCGATGTCGGGCCTGCACCTGCGCATCGCGATGGCCGTCGACCTGGTGGGGCCGTGCTGGCGCTGCCTGGCGGACGCCCGAGCCCACCTCGAGGTCGAGTCGGAGGAGTTCTCCGCCGACGGCCGCGACCCCGATGCGCCCTTCGACGAGGATCTCGACTCGGCCTACGTCCACGAGCACACCCTCGACCTGGCGGCCTGGACCCGAGACGCCGTCGCCGAGGCGGTACCCGCCACGCTCCTCTGCCGCGAGGACTGCGCGGGCCTGTGCCCGCAGTGCGGGGCCGACCTCAACGAGGGCCCCTGCGGGTGCGCGCAGGAGGAGCACGATCCGCGGTGGGACGGCCTGAAGGCCGTCGCGGAGCGGCTGTCGGGGGACCGGGCCGACACGGGCTAGGAGCCCTACCGCTCGCTCGCGCCGCCCGCTACCCTTCCGCGAGCCCTCCGACCCGGGAGAACCGGTGGCCGTCCCCAAGCGAAAGACCTCGAAGCAACGGCGCGACACGCGCCGGGCGACGCATGCCATCGAGGCGACCCGCCTGGGCAGGTGTCCCCGCTGCTCCAGCCCGGTGCGCCCGCACCACGTGTGCGGGGTGTGCGGTCACTACCGGGGTCGCGCCGTCGTGGAGATCGAGGCGTAGCTCCCGCGGCTGAGCGCTCGGTGGCCACGGGGACGGTGGTCGCGCTCGACGGGATGGGCGGCGACAACGCGCCGGCCGCCCCGGTGAGCGGCGCTCTCGAGGTCGCGGCCGAGGGATTCGAGATCCTGCTGGTGGGCGACGAGACCGTGCTCGCGGCGGAGCTGTCGCGCCAGGGCGCGCGGAGCCACCCGGGCATCGAGCTGGTCCACGCCCCCGACGTCGTGTCGTCGGCCGAGGACGGCGCGCGCGCCGTGCGCTCCAAGCCGGGGTCGTCGGTGGCCACGGCCTGCCGCCTGGTGGGCGAGGGGCGCGCCGGCGCGGCCGTCTCGGCCGGGAACACCGGCGCGATGCTGGCGGCCGCGACGGTCTCGATGCGCCGCGTCCCGGGAATCATCCGCCCGGCCATCGCGGTCGTCCTCCCCAGCGCCGGCGGTGCCCCGGTGGTCCTCCTCGATGCCGGGGCCAGCGCCGAGGCGCGAGCCGAGCACTTCCCCCAACTGGCCCTGATGGGGCGCCTCTTCGCGCGGGACGTCCTGGGCGTGGCCAGCCCGCGGGTGGGGCTCCTGTCGATCGGCGAGGAGGAGGGCAAGGGCAGCGAGGTGGTCCAGGCGGCCCACGCTCTGCTCGTGGGAACCCCGGGGTTCGTGGGGAACGTGGAGGGCCGCGACATCCCGGGCGGGGCGGTCGATGTCGTGGTCACGGACGGCTTCACCGGAAACGTCGTCCTCAAGACGATGGAGGGCGTCGCGGCCTTCCTCATGGGGGAGGTCCGCCAGGCCATCCGGTCCAGCGCCCTCGGCCGCATGGGGGGCCTGCTGGTGCGGCCCTCGCTGCGGCGCATGCGCGATCGGATCGATCCGGAGATCTACGGCGGCGCCGTGCTGCTGGGCGTCCGCGGCCTCGCCGTCATCGGCCACGGCAACTCCACGGGGCGCGGAATCGCGAACGCCGTGCGCGTGGCGCGGCGGGGCGCCAGCGAGCGCCTGGTCGAGCAGTTCGCGGCGGCCCTCGCGGGAGAGGGAGCCGAGCGCTCCCCGACCACGTAGGATTGCCGCGTCGTCGCGGGCGATCGTGCGTCCGAGACCGCGTGTAGCTTGCCCAGCCAGAGCCTCAGGGTCGCTGGCGCGGAGAGATCGGGAAAGGGGACCCAGTTGGACCGAGACAAGGCCGTTGAGGAGGTCCGCGCCATCCTGGTGGAGCAACTGGGGGTCGATCCGGAGGAGGTGACCGAGGCGTCCTCCTTCCAGGAGGACCTCAACGCCGACTCGCTGGACCTGGTCGAGCTCATCATGGAGATGGAGGACCGGTTCAAGCTCAAGATCCCCGACGAGGAGGCGGAGAAGATCGGGACGGTCGGTCAGGCGGTTGACTACGTGCTGGCCAACAGCGGCTGACGGTGAGCCCGGCGCGCTCCGGCGGCCCGGGCCTCGCCCGGCTGCTGGGCAGCCTCGAGGGCCCCAGGCGACGTCAGGTCTTCACCCACAGCTCCTGGGCGCGTCGACGAGAGGCGTCCTACGAGCGGCTCGAGTTCCTCGGTGACAGCGCCCTGAGCGTGATCGTCAGCGAGGAGCTCATGCGCCGCCATCCCACGGTCGACGAGGGCGACCTCTCGTGGATGCGCCAGGCGGTGGTCGACCGCGACTCCTGCGCGGCCGCGGCGGATGCGGGGGCGCTGCCCGAGCTGTTCGTCGCCGCCGCCCCGGCGGGCCGCCGCGAGACCGCGGAGCGGCTCGCCGAGCGGCCCAGCGTGCGCGCCGCCCTCTCGGAGGCGGTCATCGGAGCGGCGTGGCTGGACCGTGGGGTGGGGGAGACGCGCGAGGGGGTGCTCGAGGCCTTCGCCCCCGCGCTGGACGCCGCGGTCCCCGGATCGCGCGACGCCAAGACCTCCCTTCAGGAGGAGGCCGCCCGGCGGGGCGCCAGGGTGTCCTACGAGCTCGCCGGCCAGGAGGGGCCGCCCGAGCGGCGCATCTTCACCAGCCGCGCGCTGGTGGACGGGCGCGAGATGGGGCGGGGCAGCGGGACCTCCAAGCAGGCCTCCGAGCAGGTCGCCGCCGCCGAGGCCCTCGCGCGGCTGACGGGATCGGGCGCGGCGTGCTGAGCCGCCTGTCGTTGCGCGGCTTCAAGTCGTTCGCGGACCAGACCTCACTGGAGCTGGGCCCGGGCGTGAACGTCGTCGTGGGGCCCAACGGCTCCGGGAAGAGCAACCTCGCCGAGGCGGTGGCGTGGGCGCTCGGCGAGCAGCGCGCGACCCGCCTGCGGGCCGGGGGGATGGCGGACGTCCTCTACTCGGGCGGCCCGCGACGCGGGGCGGCCCCGATGGCCGAGGTGAGGCTGGTCCTGGCCGGCGACGAGGTGGACGGCTCGGCGCCGGCCGAGGTCGAGGCGTCCCGCCGGCTGACCCGGGCCGGCGACGCGGACTACCGGCTCAACGGCGCCGCGTGCCGCCTGCTCGACGTGCAGGAGGCGCTGTCGGCCCGCGGCGTGGGCCCCGACGCCCTCGCCGTCATCCGCCAGGGGCAGGTGGAGGCGCTCTGCACGAGCACCCCGGCCGAGCGCCGCGCGATCGTGGACGCCGCCGCGGGCGTCGCGGTGGCCAAGCGCCGCCGGCACCGCGCCGAGCTCAAGCTCGGGCGGGTCGCCGACCGGCTCGAGCGGGCGCGCGACATCGCCGGGGAGCTGCGCGGGCGGGCGCGGGCGCTGGAGCGCCAGGCGCGGGCGGCCGAGCGGGCCACGGCGCTCGAGGGCGAGGTGGACGCCGCCCGGCGGGCGGTCGGGGCCGCACGGGCCCGCGCCGCGGCGGAGACCCTGGAGCGCGCCCGGGCCGAGGCCGAGGGGCTTCGCGCGGCCGCGGCGGCGGATGCCGAGGCCCTGGCCCAGGGGCGGGCCTCGCGCGCGGCCGTGTCGCGCGAGCGCGCCGGGGCGGCGGAGGCCCTCGCGGCCGCGGAGTCGCTCGCCGCCGGCCTTCGGAGCGCGGCTGAGCGCCTGGCCGGGCGAGCGGAGCTCGCCGGCGAGCGCCTGGCGGTGGCGGATCGCGAGGCGCGCGAGCGCGCGGAGAGGCGCGTCGCGGCCTCGGAGCGGTTGGGGTCGATCGTGGCCGCCGCCCAGGCCGCGGCGGAGGCGGCGGACGCCGCCCAGGCCGCCTTCGCGCAGGCCGAGGGCGCGGCGGCCGAGGCCGAGGAGCGGGACCGGCAGGCGCGGGCGGAGCACCGGCTGCGCGAGGACGAGGCCGCGGCCGCATCGGGGGCGCTGTCCGCGGCCGCGCGCGAGCAGGACGAGGCCGAGCGGCGCGCCGAGGAGGCTCGCGCCGCGGCCGCGCAACTGGCGCTCGTGCCCGGAGCGCCGGATCCGGCGCTGCTGGCCCGAGCGGAGCGCCGCGAGGAGGTGTCCGCCGCGCGCGCCGCGCGCTGGGCCGAGCGGGCGGCGCGCGCCGACGGCGCGGCGGCCGACGCCGGCGCCGAGCGGGCGGTGGCGGAGCAGCGGGCGCGCGAGGCCCGCGCGGCCGCACGGGCCCTTGCGCCGGCGGCCGAGGAGCGCGATCGGAGCGCCGCCGGGCTCGGCGAGGGCCTGGAGGTGGAGCCCGGCATGGAGCGGGCCGTGGCGGCCGCGCTCGGCGCGCTGGCCGACGCGGTCCCGGCGGGCACCGTGGAGGAGGGGCGCCGGAGCCTCGACGGGGGAGCGTCCTGGGCCGCGGTTCCCGCGCCGGTCCGGGCGCCGGCCGTGCCGGCCGGAGCCCGTCCGTTGTGGAGCGTCGTCCGGGCCTGCTCCGACGCCGCCCGCCCCCACCTCGAGCGGCTCCTGTCCGATGCCTGGATCGTGGAGCGGCTCGAGGACGTGCCGCCCGGCGCGCCGGGGGTCGCCGTCACGGTCGAGGGGCACGCCCTGCGCGCCGCGGACGGGCTCCTGACCCACGCCGAGGGCGGCTGGGCCCGGCGCGCGCTGCACCGGCGCGCCCAGGAGGCCGAGGCGGTCGCCGCGGCGGACCTGGAGGTGGCGGAGCGCGCCGCCGAGCGCGCCGCCGCCGAGGTGGCTCTGGTCGCGCGGCACCGCCGGGCCTCGGAGCGGGCCGCTGCGCGCGCCGCGGAGCGCCTGGCGGCCGCTCGCGCCGATGCGAGCGCGCACGCCGTCCGGGCGTCGCAGGCCGCGGGCGAGCGCGAGCGCCTGATGGCCGAGGCCACCGACCGTGCCGCGGCGCTGCTCGCGGCCGGGGAGCGCCATGAGCGGGCGCTCGCCGACGCCCGGAGCGCGGTGGAGGTGGCCTCCGCGGCCCGGATCGTGGCCGACGAGGCCGCCTCGGCGCTGCGCGCCGCGTCCGCGCTGGCCGTCGACGCCCGCGCGGCCCTCGCGGCGGCCCGCGCGGAGCGGGCCGAGGCCGACGCCCGCGCCGCCGCCACCGAGGCCCTGGCCCAGGAGCCCGGCCTCGAGGCCGACCTCCAGCCCGCGCGCTCGGTCGTGGAGGCCCTCTGGGAGGTGGCGCGCGCCCTCGCGCCGGCGGCCGACCGGGCCCGGGAGGAGGTCTCCGCCGTCCTGGAGCGCGCCCGTGCCGTCGAGGCCGAGCTGCTGTCGGCCGACCGGCGGGTGGAGGAGGCCGAGCGGGTCGCGGCCGCCAGCGCCGAGACGGCCCATGCGGCGGAGGTCGAGGCCGCCGTCGCCGCCGAGCGGGCCGCCGAGGCGGGGCCGGCGCCGGAGCCCGGCGAGCAGCTCCCCGACCCCGAGGAGGCGGCCGTCCTGCTGGCCGAGCTGGAGCGCCGCCGCGAGGCCCTGGGGGCCGTCAACCCGCTGGCGGCCGCCGAGCGCGAGGAGCTGGGCGAGCGCGAGATCGAGATGCTCGCTCAGATGGACGACCTGGAGGCCACGGCCGCGGCGCTGCGCGAGCATCTCGGTGAGCTCGACGCCGCGGTGACCGAGGGCTTCGAGGCCATCTTCAGCGCCTTCCAGGAGCGGTTCACCGAGGTCTGCGGCCAGCTCTTCCCGGGCGGCGAGGGCCGCCTGCGCGCCGTGGCCGACGAGGACGGGGAGGCCGGCATCGAGGTGGAGGTCGTCCCCGCCGGGAAACGGCCGCGATCGCTGACGCTGATGTCGGGCGGAGAGCGGTCGCTGGTGGCGCTCGCCTTCTGCCTCGCGCTGGCGATGGCGCGCCCGGCGCCCTTCTACGTGCTCGACGAGGTCGAGGCGGCGCTCGACGACGTCAACCTGCGCCGCTTCCTGACGGTGGTCCGGGGCCTCGCCGAGACCCAGCAGTTCCTGCTCATCACGCACCAGCAGCCCACCGTGGAGATCGCCGACACGCTCTTCGGCGTGACGATGGGCTCCGAGGGCGTGTCGCAGATCATCGCGCGGCGGCTGCGGCGCGATGTCGAGGGGCCGGCGCGGCCGTACGTGCGCCGGGCGCTGCGCGCGATCCCGGGCGGCCGTCCCGGTTGAGCCCGGAACCCGAGGGCACGGACGCCGACCGCGCGGCGTGGGCGGAGCTCTTCGAGCTCGTCCCGCCCCAGGAGGACGAGGAGCAGCCGCGCCGCCGCGGGCTCTTCGCCCGCCTGCGCGAGAACCTGACCGCGCCGCGTCAGACCATCTCGCCCCAGCTCGCGGGCATCTTCGCGCCGGCGCTCGTCTCCGCGGAGACCTGGGACGAGCTGGAGGAGGCGCTGATCGCCGCCGATTGCGGCATGGACGCGAGCCTCGCGCTGGTGGAGGGGCTGCGCGGCGAGGCCGAGGAGGGCCGCATCACGAGCGGCGCCGACCTGTCGCGGGCCCTGTGGCGGGCCGTGGCCGACCAGATGGCCCCCGAGCCCGCGCACATCCCCCTGCACGGCGAGCCCACGGTCATCGTCATCGTGGGGGTCAACGGCAGCGGCAAGACGACGACGATCGGCAAGCTGGCCTACCGCCTGGCCGAGCTCGACAAGAAGGTCGTGATCGGCGCCGCCGACACCTTCCGGGCCGCGGCGATCGACCAGCTGGCCGTGTGGGCCGACCGCGCCGGCGCCCAGCTCGTGCGTCAGGCGCCGGGCGCCGACCCCGGGGCCGTCGCCTTCGACGCGGTGGCGTCGGGAAAGGCGCGCGGCGCGGACGTGGTGCTCGTGGACACCGCGGGCCGCCTCCAGACCCAGCACAACCTCATGGAGGAGCTGAGGAAGGTCGTGGGGGTGGTGGGGAAGGTGGTCCCCGACGCGCCCCAGGAGGTGCTGCTGGTGCTCGACGCGACCACCGGCCAGAACGGGCTGAGCCAGGCGCGCCTGTTCGACAAGGCCACCGATCTCACCGGGGTCGTCCTCACCAAGCTCGACGGCACCGCCCGCGGGGGCATCGCGGTCGCCATCCGCCGCGAGCTGGACATCCCGGTGAAGCTGGTGGGCTCGGGGGAGCAGCTCGCGGACCTCCAGCCGTTCGACGCCCAGGCCTTCGCCCGGGCCATCTTCTCCACCGAGGACTGATCGGCCCGGTACCATGGGCGGTCGCCCATGTTCGACGCGCTCACCGACAAACTGCAGGGAGTCTTCTCCGGCCTGAGAGGCCGGGGCAAGCTCACCGAGTCCGACATCGACGCGGCCATGCGGGCGATCCGCCTGTCGCTGCTCGAGGCGGACGTGAGCCTTCCGGTGGTGAAGCAGGTCACCTCGGCCATCGCGGCGCGCGCAAAGGGCGCCGAGGTCATGGATTCGCTCACGCCCGACCAGCAGGTCGTGAAGATCGTGAGCGACGAGTTGACCACGCTCATGGGCGAGGCGAACGTCGCCCTGCCGCTGGCGTCCAGGCCTCCCACCATCGTCCTGATGGCGGGCCTCCAGGGATCGGGCAAGACCACCTGCAGCGCGAAGCTCGCGCGGCACTTCCAGGCCCAGGGGCGCGCGCCGATGCTCGTGGCGTGCGACGTGCATCGCCCGGCCGCCGCGGAGCAGCTGGCCGTGCTGGGGGGGCAGCTCGGGATCCCCGTGCACCGCGAGGAGGGCTCCGACGCCCCGGCCATCGCGCGGCGCGGCATCGAGGCCGCCCGCAAGTCGGGCCGGGACCTCGTGATCGTCGACACGGCGGGCCGCCTCGACGATCGACGCCGAGATGATGGACGAGCTCGTGAGCATCCGCGACGCGGTCACGCCGACCGCCGTGGTGCTGGTGCTCGACGCCATGACCGGCCAGACGGCCGTCGATGTCGCCAAGGCGTTCACCGAGGCCGTGGACGTGACCGGGGTCGCCCTCACGAAGCTCGACGGCGACGCCCGCGGCGGAGCCGCCCTGTCGGTGCGCGCGGTCACCGGCGCGCCGATCCTGTTCGTGGGCACCGGCGAGAAGCTCGACGCGCTCGAGCCCTTCTACCCCGACCGCATGGCCTCCCGCATCCTGGGGATGGGCGACGTCGTCACCCTCATCGAGAAGGCCCAGGCCACCGTGGAGGTGGGCGACGCCAGGGCGCTCGAGCAGAAGATCCGCGGCGGCTCCCTGACGCTCGAGGACTTCCTGGAGCAGATGCACCAGGTGCGCCGCATGGGGCCCATGTCGCAGGTGCTGGGCATGATCCCGGGCTTTCGCACCGCCACGAAGGGCAAGGACGTCAACGTGGACGACGGCCAGCTCGACCGGATCGAGGCGATCATCAAGAGCATGACGCTCGCCGAGCGCCGTCATCCTGAGATCATCAACGGCAGCCGCCGCCGCCGGATCGCCTCCGGCAGCGGCACCAGCGTGCAGGAGGTCAACCAACTCCTGTCACAGTTCAAGCAGATGCGAAAGCTGATGAAGCAGATCGGCAGGGGCGGGATGCCGGCCCTGTTCGGCACCTAGCACCCCAACCGCCCCAGACAAGGAGCACCGTGGTCAAGATCCGCCTCGCCCGCGTGGGCAGCAAGAAGAACGCCATCTACCGCGTCGTCGTGGCCGACTCCCGCTCGCCGCGGGACGGTCGCAACATCGAGACGATCGGGCGCTACAACCCCCAGACCCACCCCTCCATCGTGGAGATCGATCTGGTGAAGGCCCGCACCTGGCTCGACAACGGCGCCCAGCCCACGCCGGCCGTGAAGAAGCTCATCAAGATCGCGGAGGCCAACGCCTGAGCCCCACCGATCCCAGCCCGCTCGCGGGCATGGTCGAGACCCTCGCCCGGGGGCTCGTCGATCACCCCGACCAGGTGTCCGTCACCGAGGACGCCGATGAGGGAGCCCGCGTCATCTCCCTCTACGTCGCGGAGGAGGACCTGGGCCAGGTCATCGGCCGCGGCGGCCGCATCGCCCGCGCGCTGCGCGTGGTCCTGCGCTCGGCCTCGAACGCCCGCGGCGAGCGCGCGAGCCTCGAGATCGTCGACTAGCGCGGCGGGCGTGGCATGACGGACGCGCCGGTCGTCATCGGCTGGATCGGCCGTCCCCACGGCCTCGGCGGCGAGGTGCGCACACGGCCGACGGGCGCCACGATGCCGGCGCTGAGCCCGGGCCAGTCCGTGGAGGTCCGCCCGGCGGGCGGCGAGCCCCGCCGGATGGTGGTGACCAGCCGCACCGGCACCGCCGAGCGGCCGATCCTCTCCTTCGAGGGCGTCCGGACCCGCGACGAGGCCCTGGCCCTCGCCGGCGCGACCGTGTCCGTGGACCCGGATGAGGTGGCCTCCCTGCCCGATCCGGACACCTTCTACGTTCGCGACCTCCTGGGGTGCGAGGTGCTCGTGGGCGCGCGGCCGGCCGGCACCGTCGCCGAGGTGCACGCGGCCCCGGCGAACGACGTGCTGGAGGTGAGCGGCTCCGACGGCGACCTGCTCGTGCCCTTCACCGCCGACGCCATCGTGGAGCTCGACCTCGCCTCCCGGCGCATCGTGGTCCGCGACGACCTCCTGTCGGGCTGAGGCCTCGTGCAGATCGACGTCTTCACCCTCTTCCCGGAGTGGTTCGACTGGATGCGCCGCCCGCGCCACCTCGCCAACGCCGCGATCTCGGCCGGGCTCGAGCTGCGCTGCTTCTCGCCCCGCGACACCACCCCGCTGCCCCACGGGCAGGTCGATGACTCCCCCTACGGCGGCGGCCCCGGGATGGTGATGCGCGTCAACGTGATGGCCGCGGCCCTGGAGGCCGTCTACGGCGAGCCGGCGGAGCGGGTGCGGGAATCGCGGCGCGTGGCCGTGCTCACCCCCCGCGGGCGGCCGTTCACCGACGCCGTCGCGCGCGAGCTGGCGGTCGAGCCCGCCCTCACCCTGCTCTGCGGGCGCTACGAGGGCTTCGACGAGCGCGTGACCGAGCTCCTGGCCAACGACGCCCTCTGCCTGGGCCCGTTCGTCCTCGCGGGCGGCGAGGTGGCGGCGATGGCCGTCATCGATGCCGTCGGCCGGCGCCTGCCGGGCGCGCTGGGCAACGCCGACAGCCTCGCCGACGAGTCGTTCTCCGAGGCCCTGGGCGGCGGCATCGAGCACCCTCACTACACCCGGCCCGCGGAATTCCGCGGCAGCGCGGCCCCGGAGGTGCTCCTCTCCGGCGATCATGGGGCGATCGCCCGCTGGCGGGCCGAGCGGGTGCTGCCCCCCGGATCGTGACCGCGGTGGGCCGGCCGCGACTGCTTGCTATGCTCGCCGTCGTTCTTTCCGGGAGCAGGCCCGGGCACTTCGAGTGAGGAGCACGGGCGATGTCCGTCATCGAGAGCCTCGAGCGTGAGCAGCTTCGCGACGACGTTCCCACCTTCAAGGCCGGCGACACGGTCAAGGTGCACTTCCGGGTCATCGAGGGCTCGCGCCAGCGGGTGCAGGTCTTCGAGGGCACCGTCATCAAGCGCCAGGGCTCGACGAACCGCGAGACCTTCACCGTGCGCAAGCAGAGCTTCGGCGTGGGGGTGGAGCGCACGTTTCCCGTCCACTCGCCCAAGATCGAGCGCATCGAGCGCGTGATGGAGGGTGACGTCACCCGCGCGAAGCTCTACTACCTGCGCGGCAAGGTGGGGAAGAAGGCGCGCATCCGCGAGAAGCAGCGCGTCTAGGGTTTCGGGGCCCTGAGCCGGACGGCTCCCCGGGCTTCGGCCCGCCCGGCTCACCGCTCCTCCGGACGCCGCCCGGCGGTCCGCCTGTTCGCCCATGACCGCTCCTTCGGGGAGCGGCGCGTCGCCGGGGCCGACGAGGCCGGCCGGGGGTGTCTCGCCGGACCGCTGGTGGTGGCCGCGGTCTGCATCGACCTGGAGGGCCTCGGGGTGCGCGGCCGGCGCGCGCTCGGCGATCTCGACGACTCCAAGCGCCTCGCTCCGCCCGTGCGCGAGCGGGTCGCCGAGGCGATCATGCGGCACGCCGAGCAGGTGGTCGTCATGGTCGCCGGCCACGCGACGGTCGACCGCGACGGCCTGCACAAGACCAACCTGCGGCTCCTGGCGCGCGCGCTGTCGCTTCTGCGGCCCTGCCCGGCGGTCTGCCTGGTGGACGGCTTCCGCCTCGGACCCGCGGCTCCGCCGCACCGGGCGGTCGTGGGGGGCGATCATCGAAGCGCCTCCATCGCCGCCGCCTCGGTGATCGCCAAGACGGCGCGGGACCGCCTCATGGCCGGCCCGATGGCCGACACCTATCCCGACTTCGGATTCGATCAGCACGTCGGATACGCGACGCCCGAGCACCACGCCGCGATCCGGACCCGCGGCCTGTCGCCGATCCACCGCCGCTCCTTCAACTCGGCGGCGTATCCCACGATCTGACGGGCGGGCGCGGGGCACGGTCACGACTCGCCGACCGCGCCTCGCAGGTGGCGCACGCGGGCGCGGAAGCGGCCCAGGCGGACCGCGAGAAGGTCGAGCCGCACCGTGCGGCCGGCGAGCTCGGGGCGGGTCGCGAGGTACGCCTCGGCCGCTCGGCGAATCCGGTCCCGCTGGGCGGCCGTGACCGGCTCGGTGAGCGCCGCCCGGTCACCCCGCGCCTTCACCTCGCAGAAGGCCACGACGTCGCCGCGCGCCGCCACCAGGTCCAGCTCACCTCCGGCTGCGCGGTGCCGCGAGGCGAGGATCGTCCAGCCCCGCCGCCGCAGGTGCCGGGAGGCGGCCGCCTCTCCGCGGCGGCCCTCCTCGTAGTCACGTCCCATGGTCGCGCATCCTGCGCCGGCGCCCTGTGACGGAGCGACGCGCGATGGCCTCAGCCCGCGCGCGCCTTCGTGCCGGCCGGCGCGCGCCGGCCGGCGACCGCGAGCCCCCTGCCCTCAGCCCCAGCGAAAGCCGACGCGCGAGGCCGCCACCGGCAGCGGGGTGCCGGGGAGGTCCGGCGGCGGGACCGGCTCGTTGTAGCCCGAGGGGGCGGTGTCGTTGGGCGAGTCCGGGTGGAAGAGCGACGCCAGGTACTGGATCTGGCCACGGCCCGGGCCCAGCTCGGTCTGCCCACCGCCGTAGACGCCGATCCCGTGCGCCGCGAGGTGGTCGTAGGTCTCGAACAGGCGGCTCAGCGGACCGAAGCGCGAGGGCTTCACGTTGATCATGCGAGGGGTCCACTCGAGGGCCTGGACGTCGGCGACCGAGTGGATCGGCGCGTCCCAGGTCACCCGGTGCTCGTGGCCGGCCAGGACCGCCTTGATCTCGGGCGAGGAGCCCGGATCCTCGATCCAGGCGTCGGGGAAGCGCGCGAGCACGCGCGCGTAGGTCTCCGGATTCTCCGGGACCCCGAAGGGCACATCCTCGTACTGGCCCTTCATGTCGAGGGTGTCGATCGCGCCGAGAGCCGCCAGCTCGGCCATCAGCTCGTCCGGCCAGTCATCGGTCGGGTCGAGCTTGAAGCGCAGGCTCGGCTCCCGGGCCAGCCGGTTGACGACCCAGGCCGTGCTCGGCGGCTCGTCCAGGCGGCCGGAGACCACGAAGCGGACCGGCCGCGGAGTCCGCTCCAGCGCGTCCGCGAGGCCCGCCCCGGCCTGTCGGAGGGCGAGGTCGAGGGCGGCGCTCTCGAAGGCCCACCGCCGGTAGTCGAGATACATCGGGCGGAGCGGCGCACCCGCGTGGAAGAGGTTCAGGCCACCCAGGTGACGGGAGAACCCGTCGAGATCGAACTCACCGGACAGCGGGAGCACCGGGCCCGCCTCGGCCTGGGACGTGTGCTCGACCTCGTCGTAGCAGACGTCCTCCCCGACGCCCTCCTCGCCGCCCCCGTGCAGGTGGATCACGGTGGTGAGGCGGCGGAACTCGGGGGTGAGCTCGAGCGCGAGGACCTCGAGCGAGTAGCCCTCGACCCGCAGCGGCAGGCCCGCCACCCGCGTGTAGGTGCTCACGAGGCGCCGTCCGCCTGGTCGGGGTAGGCGATGATCTCGGTCTGCAGGGCGCCGGGGCCGGCGAGGTAGATGCTGCGGGTGGCGTCCCGGTGGGTGGCGATGGCGACGCCGTGCTCGGCGGCCAGGCGCTCGAGCTCATCGTCGTCGACCCGGAACGCGACGTGGCTCGGGTGCTGGTCGGGCAGCACGAACGCGAGCTTCGCGCCGCCCGACTCCACGAGCGCCCAGGTGGGGTCCTGGTGGATGACCGTCGTGCCCGGGACGGTGCGACGCTGCCACTCCACGGCCTCGGCGATGTCGGGGACCTGCTGGGCGATGTGGTCGAGCTGCACGGCGCTCCTCTCGCTGATCTCTCCCAAGGTTAGGACGTCCCCGTCCACGGGGTCGTCACACGGCCGACTCCGGTTCGGCACGATCCCGCGGGGATCCGCGCGCCGCCTCGGTGCGAGCCTCCGCGCCGTGGTCGCCCACATGCTCAGCCCTGCGGTCCTCGGACTCGAGACCTCCACGGTGGAGGTCGAGGTCGACCTCCGGGCGGGCCTCCCGGCGTTCTCGGTGGTCGGGCTGCCCGACGCGGCGGTTCAGGAGGCGCGTGAGCGGGTGCGCTCCGGGCTCGCGAACCAGGCGTTCGCCGTGCCGGCCCGGCGGATCGTGGCCAACCTGGCGCCCGCCGACCTCCGCAAGGCCGGGCCCCAGTACGACCTGCCGCTCGCGCTGGCGACCCTGGCCGCCTCCGGGCAGATGGCCGCCGCGGCTCTCGCGGGCGCCGGCGCGGTCGGGGAGCTCGCCCTCGACGGATCCCTGCGGCCGGTGGCGGGTGCGCTCGCCATGGCCGAGCACGCGGCTCGTGCCGGATGGCGGCGGCTGGTCGTCCCGCGGGGCAACGCCGCCGAGGCGGGGCTCGTCCCGGGGCTCGAGGTGCTCGGGCCGGCCACCCTCCGCGCGGCCGTCGATCTGCTGGAGGGGCGCGTCCAGAGCGACCTGCCGCGCCTCGACGTGGAGGCCGTGCTGGCGGCCAGCGCCGGCGCGGTGGGCCCGGACCTGGCCGAGGTGCGCGGCCAGGGGGCGGCGCGGCGGGCGCTCGAGGTCGCCGCGGCGGGCGGCCACTCGATGCTCATGACCGGTCCGCCGGGAGCCGGGAAGACCATGCTCGCGCGCCGCCTGCCGGGGATCCTTCCCCCGCTGTCCATCGACGAGGCGATCGCCGTCACACGCATCCACTCGGTGGCCGGCCTGCTCGACGCCGGGTGCCCGCTCGTGGCGCGGCGGCCGTTCCGCGCGCCCCACCACACGGTCTCGGCCGCCGGCCTGGTGGGCGGCGGCCGGCTGCCGCGCCCCGGCGAGGTGAGCCTCGCCCACCACGGCGTCCTCTTCCTCGACGAGGTCTGCGCCTTCGCCCCCTCGGCGCTCGACGCCTTGCGCCAGCCCCTCGAGGAGGGTCGCATCGATGTGACCCGGGCGATGATGAGCGCCCGCTTCCCGGCGCGCCCGCTGCTGGTCTGCGCGGGCAACCCGTGCCCCTGCGGCTTCGACGGCGATCCGGTCCGCCGGTGCGTCTGCCCGCCCGGCCGGGCCGAGGCCTATCGGGCGCGGCTGTCGGGGCCCGTCGCCGATCGCATCGACCTGCACGTCGAGGTCCCGCGCCTTGCGCGCGACGAGCTGCTGGGGCGCGCGGCCGGGGAGCCGAGCGCCGTGGTCCGGGAGCGGGTGGCGGCCGCGCGGGCTCGGGCGCGGGCGCGCGGGCAGGCCGGTCCGAACTCCGAGCTGGCGCCGGCCGAGGCCCGGAGGGTGGCGGCCCTCGACGGCCCCGCCCGCGAGCTCCTCGGCCGGGCGGTGGACCGCCTCGGGCTCTCGGCGCGCGCCCATGACCGGCTCCTGCGGGTCGCGCGGACCGTGGCCGACCTCGCCGGCGAGGAGCGGGTGGCCTCCGACCACCTGGCCGAGGCGCTCGGCTACCGCGAGCAGCCGGTCGTCACCGGTGCGGCCGCGTGACCGGGCCGCCGCCCGACTGGCCGCTGGGGCTCGCCTGGCTCGCGCACGTCCTCGGGCGCGACCTGCAGCGGGCGGCGCGGGCCGCCGGCGGGCCGCGGGCCCTGTGGCGATGCGGCCGCGACGCGCTGGGACGGGCCCTGCGCCTCGGCGGGGCCGACCTGGAGCGGGCCCACCGGGCCCGGCGGGGGTTCGACGCGGCCGCGCAGGCGCGACGGCTCGCCGACGCCGGGATCGTCCACCGCTCGCCGGAGGACGCCGACTACCCCGACAGCCTGGCCGAGCTGCACGACCCGCCGTTCGGGCTCTTTCTCACCGGCCGGGTGGACGAGGCGCTCGCGTGCCTCGGTGACGGCCCGGTCGTGGCGATCGTGGGCAGCCGCCGGGCGACCGCGGCGGGCCGCGCTCTCGCTCGCGAGGTGGCCGGCGGCCTGGCCGATCGCGGCGCCGTCGTCGTGAGCGGCCTCGCCCACGGCATCGACGCCGCGGCCCACGAGGGGGCGCTGGCGGCGGGCGGCGTCACGGTCGCGGTGCTCGGATGCGGGGTGGACGTGCCCTATCCGCGCCGCAACCGGCTGCTGGCGGCGCGGATCGCGGCGTCGGGGATGCTGGTCTCCGAGTACTGGCCCGGCACCCCACCCGCACCGTGGCGGTTTCCGGCGCGCAACCGCGTGGTGGCCGGGCTGGCCCAGGCGGTCGCCGTCATCGAGGCGGGCCGGCGCTCAGGAGCGCTCATCACGGCCGACTTCGGCCTGGAGCTGGGGCGGCCGGTGCTCGCGGTGCCGGGATGGCCGGGGTCGGCGGCGTCCGAGGGGTGCAACGGGCTCCTGCGGGCCGGAGCCGGCCTGCTCGAGGACGCCGCCGACGTGGTCTTCGAGCTCCCGCGGGCACCGTGGCGGGAGGAGACCTCGGCAGCGGCGCGGGCGGTGCCGGGAGGGCTCGCGGGCGCGATCCACGAGCTTCTGCAGCGCGAGCCGATGGACGCCGACCGGCTGGCGGCAGAGCTCGGGGAGGGGCCGGCGGAGGTGGCCGGCGCGCTCGCGATGCTCGAGGTGGAGGGCCTGGTCGTCCGCGGGGAGGCGCAGCGCTTCTGGGCGGCGCCGGCGCCCCGGGCGCGCGAGCAGCCCGAGAGGAGCGCTTGACTGATATAGCGCACAGATATAGCGTCACGATATATGAAGACGACCGCGGTCACTCCGGTGGTGCTCGGGCTCCTGGCACTGGCGCCACGCTCCGGATACGACATCAAGACCGTCGTTGACCGCTCGACACGCTTCTTCTGGGCCGCGAGCTACGGCCAGATCTACCCCGAGCTCAAGCGGTTGGAGCAGGAGGGCCTCGTCGAGGGCAAGGACCGCCCGAACGGCGGCCGCAGCCGGCGCGTCTACACGCTGACGCCCGCGGGGCGCGAAGCGCTCGTCGAGTGGATGCGCAGCGAGATCGTGACGATCGAGCTCCGCGACGAGTCACTGCTGCGCCTCTTCTTCGCCGACGCTCTGCCGCTCGAGGAGGCGCTGCAACTGCTCGAAGGCCGCAAGCGCGGGCACGAGGCGTACCTGGAGATCCTCCACGCGATCGAGGCTCTGCCGGGCGGCCCGGACCCGACCTTCGTCGATCTCGTCCTGCGCTGGGGAATCGACTTCAACGAGTGGGGAGCACGATGGTGCGAGGAGCAGCTCGAGCGGCTGCGCGCCCAGAAGGCAGCCTGAGGCGCCGCTCTCTCACCGCGCCGAGCTTCTTCGGCATCGTGCGAACGGGGCTGCCCGGGTTTCTCCGAGAAGGCTTCCTCCCGCTCGGAGCCTTCTACGTCGGGCTCCGCCTGGGCGGGCTGGCCGCGGGGATCGGCGCCTCGGCCGCCGTCTCCGCGCTCGTCTACCTCTTCGAGCGGCGCGCGGGCCGCGACGCGTTGCTCGTTCGGCTCTCGCTCGGCTTCGTCGTGGTGCAGTCCGTGGTCGGGCTCGTCTCACACAGCACGACCGTCTACCTCGCGCAGCCGGTTCTGCTGACCGCCGCCTGGGGCCTCGCGTTCCTCGTCTCGGTGCCGATGCGCCGGCCGCTGGCCGGTGCGCTCGCGTGCGCCTGGTACCCGTTTCCACACTGGTTCCGCGAGACCGAGCCGTTCAAGCGCGTCTTCGACGTCGAGTCGCTCGTGTGGGGCGCGTACTTCTTCGCGCGGAGTGGGATTCGGCTCGCGGTCCTCCTGAACGGCAGCCTCGAGAGCTTCGTCCTCGTCGTCTTCCTGACAGGGGCACCGGCGATGCTCGCGCTGATGGTCTGGTCGATCCGCTACGCGATGCGCGGCCTCGCCGACGCGGACCCGGCTCCGCCCGACGCACTTGCGGCATAGCAGCCGAGCGCAAGCCCACGACTCGTCTACGTGAGATGGGCGGCGCCGGCGCCCCGGGCGCGCGAGCGGCGCTAGCGGGTCGGCGCCCTCCGGCGACGGCCGCCGCTCGGCCGGTCCGCGTCGGCGCTGTAGCGCCCGAGGACCTGCTCGGCGAGGTCGGTCACCGTGCGCCGCAGGGCGACCGGCTCGAAGAGCACCGCCTCGCCCTGGTACTTGAGGAGCTCCTTCACCAGCCAGTCCTCGCTGGCGTAGGGGATCTCCACCAGCACCGAGCCGTCGGCGAACCGCTCGCGCGAGGCGTGCTTCTCGAGCATCCACCGGGCCTGGGAGGGGCTGCACCACACCGACGCGCTCTGGGCCACGGTGCCCGCCGGGTCCGGCCGCGCGCCCCACGGCATGTAGGGCCCGGTGCTCGTGATCTCCGGGCGCCGCTCGAAGTGCTCCTCGAGCAGCAGGGCGCTGCGGATCCGGTCGAGCCGGAAGGTGCGCTGGCCTCCGGCGCGCCGGCAATGGGCGACCACGTACCAGGCGTCCCGGGCGTTCACGAGCAGGTGCGGCTCGATGGTGCGGCGGGTGATGGCACCGCGCGACTCGGTCCAGTACTCGATCTCGAGCAGGAGGTCCTCGCGGATCGCGTGGCCCATGACCGCGGCGACCCCGGAGTTGGCGACCTGGGTGCGGCCGAGCTCGACCGTGGGAAGCGTGTCCTGGTCCATCACGGCCTCGAGCTTCTGGCGCACCGAGCTGAGCGAGCCGCCGGCCTCGATGGGCAGCCGGTCGCCGATGAACTCGAGGGCCCACAGGAGCGCCTTGGCCTCGAGCGGTGAGAGCCGGGCCGGGCGGGAGAAGTTGTCGCCGTACGTCTCCTTCTGCACGACCACGGTGTCGCCGTCCACCTGCGCGTAGAGCGCGTAGCAGCCGCCGCCGAAGTTGATGAGATTGAGGAGCCCGATGTCGTCCTCGAGGATCTTCTTGTCGAGGTTGAGCGAGGCGCGGAGCTCGGCGATCGGGATCTGGGCCTCGGCCGACTCGCCGCAGGCGGCCAGGAGCCGGGTCATCAGGGCGAGCAGGCGGGCGAAGCGCTCGGCCGGCACCACGCGCTCGGGGGCCTGCGGGCCGGAGGAGGCCTGCTCGGCGGCGTCGGCGCGCTCGGAGGCCGCCGCCGGCGGGGCGGACGGCGTCGAGCGCCCCCCGTCGACCTGGTGCCGCTCGGCGATCACCTCCAGCGCGGCCACGACCGCGTCGCGCAGGTCGGCGGGCTCCTCGACCCGGGCCTCGGCGCCGAGGCCCAGGATCCAGGCCACGAGCTGGTCGCGGTTGCCGTAGGTGGTGGTGTAGATGCCGGAGCCGTCGGCTCCGATGGAGGTCTCGCCGTAGTCGCCGAACATCTGCTCCACCCACCAGGCGATGGTGGGGGTGAGGGAGACGGTGGCGGTGTGGGGCGACTCCTCGAGCTGCCACGGCGCGCGATCGCGGTAGCGCGAGAGGTCGAAGTCGTGCGGAGCCGGGAAGTCGTGCTCGGCGCGGGTCCGGAACGTGATCCGGCCCTCGATGCGCGACAGCCGGAAGATGCGGGTGTCGGACCGCTCGTGCGCGTAGCCGACCATGTACCAGTTGCCGCCCGAGTAGATGAGGCTGTAGGGGTCCACCTCGCGCTCGGAGCGCTCGTCGCGGCCGATCGAGTAGTAGGTGAAGCGGATCGTCTTCCGGCGGCTGATGGCCGACTCGATCTTGCTGAGGTGGGACGCGACCTCCGGCGAGTAGTCGCCGCCCAGCAGGTTGACCGACACGGTGCGGGCGGCGTGGTCGTCGAGCGGGCTCGGCCGGCCGAGGGTGAGGTGCTGAAGCGCCAGGCGCAGCGGCTCGGCGTAGGCGAACTGCCCCTCCAACAGGTAGAGGCAGGTCTGCAGCGCCGACAGCTCGGCCTGGTCGAAGTCGAGCTCGGGGAGGTAGTAGTTCTCGGGCGGCAGAGCGTAGAGGTCGCCCTGGAACGGGTCGTCGCCCGGGCGCTCCACCGCCAGCCGCAGGCCCATGGCCTCGATCTCGGCCCGGTCGGCGTAGAACCGGCGCAGAAACGCCTGCTCGCTCATGCCTCCATAGCCCTCGACGGCCTCGTGGATCTCGTCGGCCGTCACGGGGCGCTGCTGCGACATCAGGAACGCCACCAGCGAGAGCTGGCGGACCAGCTTGTCGTCGTCCCTCATGGCCATGATCGCTCCTCGAGAAACGGCCGATCGTCGCGTCGGATGATAGCCCAGGTGGGTCGCGCGAACCCGTTCGGCCGAGGCCGGAAGGCCGCTCTGTGCGGGGATGCGGCCGACGCGCGGCCGTCCGTTACGGCTCGGCGCCGCCCATCGGGGCGGGCCCCGCCCGGGCGGCCATCAGCTCGCGGTGCGCGGCGCCCGAGATCACGATCTCGAGCGGCACCAGGATGGCGGCGGCCAGCACGGCGAACGACAGCGGCGGGGCGATCGCGGCAGCCGAGCCCAGGCCGGCGGCGAGGCCGAGCACGATCACGCCCAGCTCGGCCCGCGTGACCGCCGCCGGGTCGTCGGGATCGACGCTCGCGTGCAAGGCCAGCGCCAGCGCGAAGCCCACCGCGGCGATCGCGAACCGCTCGTCCACCAGCGCCGTCAGCAGCACGGCGCCGGCCAGCGCGATCGACGCCCACAGCACCGCGTAGCGCCGTCCGGCCCGCCCCAGCCGCACGATCGTGGTGGTCTTGGGGGGGAGCGCCCGGCTGTCGGGGAGCCGGTCGAGGTAGTGATGCATCATCAGCATCGCCACGCACGAGGCGGCGTAGGCGATGCCGGCCAGCGCGGCCGCGCCCGAGAGCTCGCCCCGCTGGAGCACGTATGCGCCGGAGGTGCAGCACCAGACGCAGACGAACGCCACCGCCTCGCCGCTGAACGGCCGGTACGCGGCCCGGACGGGCGGAAGCGTGTACAGCACCGCCCCGGCGAGCCCCACCCCTCCGTAGAGCGCCAGCACCCAGCCCCACCGGGCGGCCGCGAGGAGCCCGGCGACGGCCGCGACGAGCGCCGCGCCGGCGCCGATCCATCCGAGCGCACGCGGGCCGAGCAGGCCCGACGCGATCACCTTGCTGCCGCCGCTGATGACGCGCGGCGAGGGGTCGCGGTCGGTGCCCGACCGCCAATCGAACACCTCGTTCACGCAGTGGGCCACCAGCCCCTGGAGCAGCACCCCCACGCCCACGGCGGTGAGGTAGCCGGGCACCGAGATCCCGTCCCCGTCGCGCCACGCGAGCGCCGTGCCGAGCGTGATCGCCGTGAACGACCACAGGAGCACGGGGATGACCCGGACCTCGAGCCACAGCCCCAGGAGCACGCGTCGGACGTCGGCCATGGATCATCGTAAACCGCCCGTGGGAGCGGCTGGTACCCTCGGGGTCGTGTCGATCCTCCAGCACGATCTCCCGATACCCGACGAGGATGAGCTGGCCCAGCTGGTGGGTGCCGCGACCCCTCACTTCGCCTTCCAGGCGCGCGACCGGGTGGCCGCGTATGCCGCCGCCCTGCCGCCCGACCATCCGCGCCAGGCCGAGCTGACCGCGCACCTGGAGCACCTCGAGCGCCTGGGTTACGAGGGCGAGTCGGCCGGCGTGGAGGTGCCCGACCTCCCCGCGCGGGCCTCGGTGCCGGCCCTGCACGGAGGAGCGGCCCCCGGCTAGGGGATGCGGGCGGGTCGGCACCACGACCACGCCCCCGGTCAGCGCTTGATCGTCACCCCCGCCGCCTCGCGGTCCCAGGTGTCGGCCGTGACGCCCTCGTCGCGCAGCTTCACCTTCTGGACGCGCTCGGTGGGTGTCTTCGGCAGCGCGTCCACGAAGCGCAGGTAGCGCGGGACCATGAAGTACGGCATGCGCTCGGCCAGCCAATGCGTGAGCGCGACCGGGTCGGGCGCCGCGCCCTCGGGCACGGCCACCACCAGGATCTCGTCCTCGCTCGAGGCCCCCTCGCCGGCCTTCACCCCGATCGCGGCCGCCTCGCGCACCGATCCGTGGCCGGAGACGATCTTCTCCACCTCCATCGAGGAGACGTTCTCGCCGCGGCGCCGGATGTAGTCCTTCACCCGGTCCATGAAGTAGACGTAGCCGTCGGCGTCCATGCGCCCGAGGTCGCCGGTGTGGAGCTTCAGGTTGCGGAAGTCCTCGGCGGTCTTGTCCGGCGCCCCGTAGTAGGCCCGCATGATGATGTTCGGGATCTTCTGATCGACGACGATCTCGCCGGGGGTGTCGGGCGGCAGGGGCAGGTCGGTGCCCGGCTCCACGATCGTGACCTCGTAGCCGGGGTTCGCCTTGCCGCACGAGCCCAGGCGGGGCGGCAGCGTCGGGTCCATCATCGTGGCCACCCCGGTCTCGGTGAGCCCGTAGCCCTCGGTGAACGTGATGCCGAAGCGCTCCTCGAACTCGTGGTAGATGTCCTTCGGCGCCGGCGCGGCCGAGATGGTGTGCACGCGGTGGGCCCGGTCGAGGGGCGAGGGCGGCGCGTTCCAGAGGAAGTAGACCACCGCCCCGATCGAGTTGAAGGTGGTCGCCCCGGCGTCGATGACCTGCTGCCAGAAGCGCGTCACCGAGAAGCGCTCCACGTAGGCCACGCGGGCCCCGGCCAGGAGGGCGGGATACGCGCACAGCACCTGGGCGTTGGAGTGGAAGAGCGGCAGGCAGCTGAAGTAGACCTCGTCGGCCAGGCCCTCCAGCGGCACGCCGCGGCGCACGACGGCCGACTCCAGCGCGCTGCGCGCCGAGAAGTAGTCGGCGGCGTTCTGCTTGATGACGCCCTTGGAGCGGCCGGTGGTGCCGGAGGTGAACATGATCCGGGCATCGTCGGTCCAGGAGTAGGCGATCCCGTCGGGCTCGGCGTCGGGGGCCGACATCAGCTCGGACAGGGGCTCGTGGGCGAAGGGCCGGATCGGGGCCCTCGCGCTTGCCCGAGCCCCAGCACGATCACGTGCTCGAGCAGTCGGCAGGTCGGCCTTGATCAGGTCCAGGCGGTCCAGGTACTCGTCGGAGATGACCAGCTTCTTCGACTCGACCAGGTTGATCGTCCAGGACAGGAAGTCGCCCTTGTAGGCGGTGTTGATCGAGCTCATCACCGCGCCGGCCTTCAGGATCCCGAACCAGACCGGGATGAACTCCTCGCAGTTGGGCAGCATCACGCTGACCGACTCGCCCGGCTGCACCCCGCGCGCGACCAGGGCGTTGGCGATCCGGTTGGAGCGGGCGTTGATCTCGCCGTAGCTCACCCAGGGCCCGTCGGCGAACTTCAGGTAGTCGCGGTCCGGATGCTCGGCCGCCCGGCGCCTTCAGAATCTCCGCCAGGACCCAGGTGGTGGGGTCCTCACGCGCGTACCAGTCGCTCCACTCGGCCATCTCAGGCGTCTCCCGGCTCGGGTCCCTGGCCCTCGCGGAACCGCCGCCAGTCGGCCGGCCGCTTCTCCTGGAAGCTGGCGATGCCCTCCTGGGGCTCCGGGCCCGTAGACGTGGTTCAGGGCCATCAGCTCCATCCCGTGGTTGGTGGAGGAGTAGAGGGAGTCGGTGGCGGTGTTCATGGCGATCTTGGCCAGGCGCAGCCCCTGGGGCGAGCGGCGCAGGATCTCGGTGCACCAGCGATCCACCTCGTCGTCGAGCTCCTCCGGGCTCCACGACGGCGTTGACGAGGCCCATCGCCAGCGCCTGCTCGGCCGTGTACTGGCGGGTCAGGAAGAGCACCTCGCGCGCCTTCTTCTCGCCCACCACCGCGGGGATGAGCTGGCAGCCCCACCACAGCGGGGCGTTCCCGATCTTCGGGCCGGCCTGGCCGAACCGGCCCGTCGTGTCGGTGATCGTGAGGTCGGAGATCATGTTGAGCTCGTTCCCGCCGCCGATGCAGTAGCCCCGCACCCGGCAGAGGATCGGCTTGCCGTTGTTGCGCATCGCCGACGCCAGGCGCGGGGCGAGGATGTGCCCGCGGCGCTTCTCGGCCATCGTGCGCGTGGGCTCGCGCACGTCGCCGCCCACGCAGAAGGCGCGCTCGCCGGCCCCGGTGAAGACGATCACGCCCACGCCCTCGTCGTCGGCGCTGCGCTCGAAGGCCTCGCACAGCTCGACGATCGTCTGGCCGCGGAAGGCGTTCAGCCGTTCCGGGCGGTTGATCGTGATGGTCGCCCGCCCTCCGGCGACCTCGTAGAGGATGTCCTCGTAGGCCACCCTGCAGCCTTCGGCCGGCAGGAACTTGCCCGCGTCGATGCCGTGCTCCTCCATCAGCTTCGCGAAGGTGTCCCGCATCTCGTCCGGGTAGTCGGGCAGGTCCTCGTTGGCGATGACGTGCTCGGCGTGCTCGCGCAGGCGCGGCCCGAAGTCCCAGTCCTCATCGTCCAGCAGGCGCCGGATCTCGCGGGCGGGGAAGTAGAGCATCCCGGGGTCGCGGCCGTGGCGCTCGGCGATCTCCGACGATCTCCTCGAAGCGCCCGGGGAGCGGGGCCTGCTCCTGGATGAGGCCCTTCTCCCGCAGCAGGGCCTCGGTGTCGGGGCTCGACGTCAGCGGCACGCCGTACGCGTTGTCGTGGAAGAGCTTTCCGAACTTCAGGCGCGGGCGCTGGCCCCCCGCGTCGGGGCTCTCGAGCGGGTAGCCGACCGCGTGGCCCCACGTGAACCGGTAGTGCGGCGGCAGCCCGAACGCCTTCTCGATGCCGCCCGGCTTGCGCCCGAAGGCGATCAGGCAGTTGCCCAGGCCCAGGCCGACGCTCGCGGTGATCGCGTTCGCGGCGGCCTGCCCGCTCTCGAACCGCAGCAGGATCTCGGTGCGCTCGGTGGGGAAGCTCATGAGGCGCGGGATCGTCTGGGTCATCGAGAACTCGTAGTTCCAGCCGTGGTACTTGGTCGTCGCGCCGGCCAGGCGACACCGTGGAGATGCCGTCCACGGCCCGTCCGTACCAGGCGTTGAGGTTCGTGAGCCAGAGGATCAGGTGGGACGCCTGGTTGATGATCTGGACGTTGAACCCGGAGACGCACTCCTCGATCTCCTCCCAGAGGTCGCACGTCTCCTTCCTCACCAGGATCGCCTCGGTGGCGTTGATGTTCCCCTGGCACGACGAGAAGCGCGCCGCCTGGAGCATCGCCTCGAGCTTCCAGTCCTCGACGACGCGGTCGGCGTCGAAGTAGCGGATGCTGCGCCGGTCGCCGAGCGCCCGGAGGACCGGGATGTCGGGGACGTCCGTCGCGGCGGGGACCTCTGCGGCCATGTCGCTCACCTTCCTCGGAATGGGACCTGCCGGATGCGCGAGGTGACGCTAACGGACCCGGCTCATCCGCGACGCGCCGGTGCGCCGAGGGCCTCGCGCAGCGCCCGGCAGAAGTCACGCAGAATTCGGGCCGTCGCCCCCCACACGTCCTCGCCGTCGAGGGGATAACGCAGCGCGAGGAGCGCCGCGTCCGCGGGCAGCGCGGCATCGGCCCGCAGGAGCTCGCTCAGCGGGACCTCCAGGATCCGGGCCACCTCGGCGTCGCTCGGCGTCGGCGTCACCGGCCCCTCGGCGACGGCCACGAACGGCCGCACGATGAAGCCCGACACCATCGTGGCCACGTCGTCCATCTCGGCGACCACCCGCAACCGCGCCGACGTGAGGCCGACCTCCTCCTCGGTCTCGCGCAGCGCGGTGCGCTCGAGCGAGGCGTCGCCGGGCTCGGCCACGCCGCCGGGCAGCGAGACCTGGCCCGGGTGGGAGGGCATCGTGTCGGTGCGCTTGGTCAGCAGCAGGTGGGGGCGCTCCGCGCGGTCGTACAGGACCAGCAGCACCGCCGCGCGTCTCCCCGGCTCGTCCAGCTCGACCGGCCGGCGGCCGCGCAGGGAGCGCTCGAGCGCCGCCCCGATGCGCTCCGCGCCCGGGAGGTCCGCCGGGACCGGGGGGAAGGATGCGGCGGGCGGCACGCCGGGCATTCTACGCGCGCCCCCCCGGCGTCCCCCGGATGGGCTGTGGCACAGTGGATCCGGTGACCGCCGACGCTCAGGAGCAGGAGCTCCGCGACCTCGTGCGCGGCCTGGAGTCGGCCCGCGACGCGGCCGCCGAGGTCGCCGGCCGCCCGCCGCTCGGCCTGCGCGCCGTGGAGGCGGTCGCAGGGAGGCGCAGCTACCTGTGCGCCTTCGAGGGCCCGGCCTTCCTCTGCCTGACCTCCGAGCTGAGGCCGGAGGCAGACGCCCGCCGCGCGCACGAGGCGGCGTCGGCGAGCCTGCTCTGGGAGCACCTCGAGAGCGCCGTGGACGCCGATGCGCTCCGCGACCTGGCCTCGGCCATCGGGCGGCTGCTCGCCCTGGGCGCCGATCCCCCGGAGGTGGGCGCGACCCTCCAGGTCGTGGCCGCGCGGGCCCTGCGCCTGGCCGCCTGGCGCGACGAGTCGCTGCGCGCGCTGGCCTCGCTGCCGGCGGCCGACGACGCGTCGCTCCTGCAGGATCGCCTCGCCGGCGCGTACGCCCGCTTCATGCGTGTCTCCGAGCCGCTGGTGGAGATGCAGGACCAGCTGCCGGAGGGCGTCGTGGCGGCGCTGCGGGACGTGGAGGAGAGCGCAGCACGGGCCGGCGCCGTCGACCGGCTGGCGGACCGCCTGCGCCTGGCGATGCCCGAGTGCGAGGACGGCGCGCAGCAGATGGTCGGCGCCCACCTCACACGGTTGGTCTAAACGCCGCCGTCGGAACGTCTCCTGGGGGGCCGACCGCGGCATCCATGCCGCTCGTAAACCGACGGCGGCTGAATTTCAAACGCCGCCGTCGGAACGACTCACGCGGGAGCCGGCGTCTCCGTCTCCGGGCGCACGCCGAAGCCGTCCGCATAGAGCTCGGCGACCCGCGCGAGGTCCGCCTCGTCGAGGTCGGGCATGTCCGGGGCGGCGGCGAACTCGTCGAGCTGCTCCGGCCCGTAGATGTTCGGCAGCGTCGTCATGACGAGCGGCTCGGCCAGCAGCCACTTCAGGGAGGCCTGGCGCCAGCGTGTGGGGCCGCTCGTGGGTGAGGAAGCCGAGCGTCTCGATCTTCTGCAGCCCCTCGAGGAGCCAGGAGCGCGGCCGGTGGCTGCGGTGGTCGCTCGGCGGAAAGGTCGTCTCGGTCGTGTACTTGCCCTCGAGCATCCCCGAGGAGTGGGGCACGCGCACGAAGAGGCCGGTGTCGGCCTCGCGGGCGGCGGCGATCAGGTCCCGGCCGGGGTCCTGCTCCAGCACGTTGTGGATCATCGTGAGCGAGGTGATCGGACGGGTGGACAGCGCGGCGAGGCCCTCGTCCCTCCAGCCGATCTTGGGGCCGAGCCCCACCCCGTAGCTGCGCACCTTGCCCTCCGCCAGCAGGTCCTCCAGCGTGGCGAACAGCTCGTCCGAGCGGATCGCGTCCATGCGGGGGTTGTGGAGCTGGTAGACGTCGATCCGGTCGGTGCCGAGGCGCTCCAGGCTGCGCTCGCACGCGTGCCGCACGAAGGCCGGCGTCCAGTCGTGGGGCAGCTCCCGCTGCCCGCGCGGCCCGGTGTGCGAGTACCAGTCGTAGCCGACCTTGGTCGAGTAGACGACCTCGTCGCGCCGCCCCTCGAAGGCCTGCGCGAGCAGCGTCTCGCCCCGCCCGTTGCCGTAGGAGTCGGCCGTGTCGAAGAGCGTGATGCCGCGATCGAGAGCGGTCCGCAGCAGCTCGACCGCCTCGCGGTCGTCCTTCTCGCCCCACCACCCGGTGGCCAGCGTCCACACTCCGAAGCCCACCTCGGAGACGCTGATGTCGGTGCGGGGAAGGGTGCGGTAGCGCATCGGTGCGATCCTCCGGTGGCGATCTGCCGGCCGCTCCAAGACTAGCGGCGGGTCTGCCGCCTCGGCGCGAGGGCTATCGTCCCGGGTCGGATGACCCTCCACGGCACCGAGATCTCGTTCCGCCTGGGCCCGGGGACCCTGGACGAGGCGCGCGCGGTGGCCGCTCGGCTCGGCGCCGCCGCGCGGGGCTGCCGCCGCCACGTGCTGTTCGTTGACGCGGACGCCGGGGAGTACGGATGCCTGGCCGAGTGGGAGGATCCGGCGGCCGCGGCGGGTTTCGCCGAGCGGCCCGCCGTCCGCGAGGAGATCGCCTCCCTCGCGCGGCGCCTGGGCACGACGCCCCGCGTGCGCCTCTACGCCATGGAGGAGACGTGACCGCGCCGTGGACGCTGGTGGTGATGGAGGGCGACCAGACGGGCCAGGAGCTCCTGGAGGAGGCCCTGCGGGTGATCGCCCCGGCGGTCACGGGCCTGTCGCTGGAGATCGAGCGCCACGACCTGTCGCTGGAGAACCGCCGGCGCACGCGGAACCAGGTCGTCTTCGACGCGGCGGCCGCCACGGTCCGCCACGGCTTCGGGCTGAAGGCGGCCACCATCACCCCGGAGGGCGCCGAGGACGTGGGGAGTCCGAACGCCCTGCTGCGGGAGGCCATCGGCGGCAAGGTGATCATCCGCACCGGGCGGCGCCTGTCCGGGGTGCGCCCCGTGGCGGGCATCCACGCTCCCATCTCGGTGGTGCGCATGGCCGTGGACGACGCCTACAACGCCCGCGAGTACCGCGAGGGCGGGGGTGAGGAGGACGAGGTCGCCTGGCGGGTCGAGCGGATCTCGCGGCGCACCTGCCGCGCGGTGGCGGAGTTCGCCTTCCAGCAGGCGCGGCGGATGCAGGCCACGGTCTTCGGCGGTCCCAAGTGGACCGTCTCGCCGGTCTACGAGGGGATGCTGAAGGAGGAGCTCGACGCCGCCGCCGGCCGTCACCCCGACGTGCGCTACCGGCCGATGCTGATCGACGCGACCTACTCCGCCCTGATCAGCCACACGGGGGACGCGCTGGTCGTGCCGGCCCTGAACCGGGATGGCGACTGCCTCTCGGACATGGTGCTCCAGCTCTTCGGGTCGATCGCGGGCGCCGAGTCGCAGCTGCTGGCCTTCGACGACGACTTCCAGGCCTCCGCGGTCATGGCCGAGGCGCCGCACGGCACGGCGCCGACGCTGCAGGGCAAGAACGTCGCCAACCCGCTCGCCATGATCCTGGCCGCCGCCTCGGTGCTGCCCTACATGCGCGACGGGCACGCCTCGGCCGTCTCCCGGGCGATCTACGAGAGCGCCCTCGAGACCGTGGCCGAGGACATCCGCACCGCCGACCTCGGCGGCCACACCGGCACCGAGGAGTTCACCGACGAGGTCATCAAGCGCGTGCGGACCAAGCTCGACGTGTGGGCCGCTCTGGGCGAGAGCGCGCTGCGCTACTAGGGGTCATCGGCCGGCGGGAGATCCGCGGCCCTCGCGACCGCCGCGGCCCGGCTGTGCACGCCGAGCTTGGCGAAGATGTTCGCGACGTGGCGGATCACGGTGTTCTCGCTCAGCACCAGGCGCTCGGCGATGGCGCGGTTGGTGAGCCCCTCGGCGACGAGACCGAGCACCTCGTCCTCGCGCGCCGTCAGGCCGCCGGACCTGGTGCCCCTGGGGGGCGTGGGGGCGCGCTCGCCCATCCCCCGCAGCGTCGCCTCGATGCGCCGGCACCACGCCTCCGATCCCATCGCCCGGAAGCGCTCGAGGGCGGTGCGCAGGAGGCCGGCCGCGTCTGCGGTCCCGCCCCGCCCCTCCTCCCGGAGGATGATCGCCGCCCACACGCGGACGAGCGCGCCAGAGGCGCCCCATCCACCGGTCTCGAGGTCGGTCGCCGCGGCCTCGACCGCCGCCGACGTTCTCGGGGAGGGGTCGGCCATCGCCGCGCAGATACGGAACCAGGCGTGATCCCCGACGACGGTGCCCAGCCATCGTGCGATCCGGCTCGCCGTCTCCCCATCGCCGGCCGCCTGTAGGACGGCGACGACCGTCGGCACCAGATCCGAGTCCCAGCCGTCGTCCGCGGCGATTGCTCCGAGCAGGGCCTCGAGCGTCGGGCGCAGGACGGCCAGCGCGCCGGGCGCATCGTCCGCTGCGAGACGCGTCCGTGCCAGGCGTTCCCGGGCCCACCCCTCGAACATTGGGTCGGCGGCGATGTCGGACTCCAAGAGGGCGGCGGCGAGCTCGAGGGCAGCGTCGAGCTCGCCGAGCCCCAGAAGGATGTCGGCGCGGGCGTCGTCGATGTACCAGCGCGTTTCATCTCCTCGATCTCCGTCATCGGGCAGGAGCAACTCGGCCTCGTCGCTGAGGCGCTGGGCGTTCGGGAAATCCCCGGCCACCGCCGCGACCGCGGCGGCCAGCGCGAGGTAGAAGGCCTGAAGGCCCCAGAGCCCGTGGCGCGCGACCAGCTCAGCCGCATGCAATTGATCCCGCAACGCGTCGGCGGCCGGGCGATAGCCGTAGCCGGCCATCGATCGGATGTTGAGCGCTCGGGCCGCGCCGACGTCGTCGTGGTGCTCGGCGGCCAGCCGGGCGGCCTCGTCGAGGAGCGCAACGGCCGACGTCGTCTCCTGCCGCCACATGGCCACGATGGCCTTCGTGCCCAGCAGGCTCACCCGGTCCAGGGCCTCCTGGGGGGTCGAGGGCGCCTCCACGAGCGCGAGCCCCTCGTCGGCCGCGACCGACGCGGCGCGGGAGTCCCCGAAGATCGCCAGCCCTCGTGCGTAGGCGGCGAGGGACGAGCGCAGGGCCTCACGCGGGGCGCGCCGCCGCACCTCGGGCATCGCCTGAGCCCAGTCTCGGAGTCCCTCCGCCCGCCTTCCCGTGTCGAACCGCGCCTCGGCGAGGACGGCAAGGCACCAGGCCGCAGCCGGGCCGTCGCCGAGCTCGAGAAACGCCGCGTGCGCCTCCCTCAGGAGGCCCACGGCACGCTCGTGCCCCCGGGTGAGGCGCGTCCGCAGGCGCCCGCACGCGAAGAGCAGCTCGGCCCGGAGGGCGGCCCCGTCGTCGTCCCTCCACAGCGAGAGCGCCCGATCGAGGTGGGCGACGCTCTCCGCGACCGCGCCGAGGTCCTGGGCGTATGCCGCGGCGACCCGTGAAAGGGCGAGCCCGCGCTCCCGGTCGCCGGCGGCGACGGCGTGGGCGGCGAGCTCGGCCGCGGAGACCTCCAGCACCCCCCGTTCCGTGAGGTCTTCAGCGACGGCAAGGATCCGCGCGTGGCGGTTGCGCCGCTGGGCCGATAGGCCCTCCTGGGAGAGCGCCTCGTGCACGAGCGCATGGCGGAAGGAGAAGACGTTGCCCTCCGGGTCCCCGGCGTCCTCCACGATCAGGCCCGCGGCGGCCAGGACCGAGAGGCTCGCCAGGGCGTCCTCGGGCGCGGTCCCCGCGGCGCCCGCGAGAAACCGCACATCGAACCGCTCACCGATCGCCGCGGCCCAGACGATCAGCTCGCGCGCGGCGGGTGGCAGGCCGCCGGCGCGTGCGCGGATCGACTCGGCAAGGGTCCAGGGCAGCGACACCGCGCCCTTGCCATGGCGGCGGCCGGATGCCGGGTCGATCCAGCCCGAGTCGACCGCGGCCCGCGCGAGCTCCTCCAGGGCGAACGGGTTGCCGCCCGAGAGCCGCAGGAGCTCGGCCCGGACCTCCGGCGCGGGGCGCACCCCGAGGATCCCGGCGAGCATCGCCGCCGCCTCGTCTGGCTCCAGCGGCCCCAGCGCGACCTCCACCCCCGAGCGCCCGCGGCGCAGCTCGGAGCGCAGGTCGGCGAGCGCCGGGTTTCCCGCGTCGTCGTCGGGACGGTAGGTGAGCAGGATCACCACCGGATCGCGCGCAAGCACGCGCGCGAGGAACGGCACCAGCGAAAGCGTGGTCGCGTCGGCCCAGTGCAGGTCCTCGAGCACGAGCAGCAGGCCGCGGCGGCCGGCGAGCGCCCTCAGGTAGCGCGCGGCAGCCTCGAACGTGGCGCCCAGGTTGCCGGTCTCGATCGCCCCGCCGCCCAGCTCGGGCAGGACCAGGGCGGGGAAGCCTTTGGCGAGCGGGTCGCGGGCCGGCCCCGGGTCCAGACCGGAGCGACGGGCCCCGCGCACCGCGTCGCACACCACCCCCAGCGGCTCCGCCAGGCCCAGCACCGTGTGGCCCTCCACCACGGCCCGCCCCGCCTCGGCGGCGGCGTCCCCGGCGTGCCGGGCGAGGCGCGTCTTCCCGATGCCGGCCTCGCCCACGAGAGCCAGCGTGGAGCCAGGTGCCCCCGCGGCCACGGCGTCCTCCAGCAGGACGCGCTCGGCGCCGCGGCCGTACATCGTCATGCGGGAAGCGTCACCGTTCGCGGCGCTTGCGCACGATCAGAACGGCGATCAGGACGATGAGCCCGACCACGATCACGGTCGGGATGAGCTCCCGCAGGCTCATCCCTCGGTGTCGGGGCCCTCGGCCAGGAACTCCAGCAGGTCCTCGACGGTGAAGCGCCCGCTCTGCATCGAGGCCACCAGCCCGTAGACCGTGGCCGTGTGGGGGCGCTCCATCACGTAGGCCCTCATGGCCTCGTTGGCGCGATCCTCGAGCGCCTGCGCGCGCTCGCGTCCGGAGTCGGTCGCCTCCACGCCGTTGGGGCGCGCCACGGCCCAGTCGTCGCGCACCAGGCGGCCGCAGAGCTCGGCGACCTCGTCCGGTCCGGCCGCAAGCCGCGCGGCGAGATCGGTGACCGGGTGGGGGCCCGGCGCCGCGACCAGCTCGCGCAGCACGAGATAGGAGCCGGCGGAGAGCCCGGCCGCCGAGACGGTCTCGTCGAGCACCCCCGCCAGCTCGGCGAGCAGCTGGAGGTCGTCCTCGTCGCGGTACACGGGCTCTCGGGCCTAGGGGCCGTAACGGTGCGGCGGCGCGGGGCTCACCCGTGTGCGGGTCTCGCCGCCCCAGGTGCGCCCGGCGATCTCGCGGTCGTCCAGGATGCGCAACGCCGAGCGCAGGACCCCGGCGCGGGCGCCGTGACCGTGCGTGTTGGCCACCGTGATCTCGAAGTCGTGGTCGCCCTCCACCCGCACGGGTCGTGCGTTGGCGCGCGCCAGGGCCACCCGCGCGTCCGCCAGCCGCCGCGGGTCGTCCAGGGTCACGTAGACCTCGAAGAACGACCAGTCGGAGGGCTGCTCGGCGAGCAGCGCGTCGAACGACGCGGTGTGGCTCATGCGACCCCCTCCAGGCGGGCCGCGACGAGGCGCTCCACCACGCGGCCGCCGTCCAGGTCCTCCCGCGCGATCTCGGCGGCGTCGGCGGCCGTGACCGGGGCGTACCAGGCGCCGCTGGGGTAGCAGCACACGACCGGGCCGCCGCCGCAGAGCGGGCCGACGCAGCCGCACTGGGTCTGGGTGACCTCGCCGGAGAGGCCGCGCTCCTCGACGGCGTCGGCGAGCGCCGTGTAGACGTCCTGGGCCCCGCGCGCGGCGCAGTCCGGCCCGCGGCAGACGAGGAGGTGGGCCCGGGTCATCGCGCGGCCCCCGCGGCCGCGAGCGCGGACTCCACGTCGGCCGCCGCCCGGGCGAACTCCTCGTCCGAGAGCGCCGGCACGGCCCCCTCGGGGGCACCGACGGCCTCGGGCAGCTCCACCCAGCTCACGCAGCCGCCGTGCTCCGGACCGACCTCCAGCACGGGCGGCTCGGGCACCCGCCAGACGCGCAGGACGGCCGCCCACAGCGGGTGGATCCGGCGCCAGCGCAGCCGCTCGGCCGCGTAGTCCGGCGAGAGGATGTGGAGCGGGTCGATGGCGGCCAGCGCGTCGGGGTCGGCGATCGGGTGGGCCGCGTGCAGCTCCGCGTAGGCCGGCAACGGCAGCCGCGCCGGCTCGGTGCGCTCGGCGAGCGGGCCGGCGAAGCGCTCCCGCCACGCCGGCTTCACCAGCTCGGGGCGCTGGTGCTCGAAGGTGGGGAAGAGGTAGAAGCGCGGGTGCGGCAGCTCGAAGCGCTTCTCCCCGATGCCCCCCTTGCGCACGATGAGCACCTGATCGCCGGCCTCGAGGGCCGCGACCGTGACCGCCCACTCCTTCAGCGCATGTTCCGCCACGACCGCAGCCTAGCGCGGGTCGTGTGTCCGATTCATGGTGACGGGAGCCCCTGATAACCTCGGCCGTGATGCCCGACGCCATCCTCTCGCGCGCCGCCGAGGGCGAGCGGATCACCCCCGCCGAGGCGGTCGCGCTCTACCGCGACGCCCCCCTCGAGGACCTCGGCGCGGCGGCCGACGCCGTGGTGCGGCGGCGGTACGGGGACGCCGTGACCTACAACGTCAACGCGCACCTGAACCCCACCAACATCTGCGTGGTCGGGTGCGGCTTCTGCGCGTTCGCGGTCTGGACCGAGAAGGACGAGCGGGCGTACGCCTACAGCGTCGACCAGCTCGTCGACCGGGCCCATCAGCTGGCGGAGCTCGGCATCACCGAGCTGCACATCGTGGGCGGGATGACCAAGGAGTACGACCTCCCCTACTACGAGGAGCTCTTCGCCGAGCTGAAGGCGGGCCTGCCGCACGTCTCGCTCACGGCCCTCACCGCGGTCGAGGTCGACTTCATCGCGCGGATCTCGAAGGTCGACCACGCCGAGGCGCTGCGCCGCCTGCGCGCCGCCGGCCACGACACGATGCCCGGCGGGGGCGCCGAGGTCTTCAGCCCCCGGGTGCGCAAGATCATCGCCGACCGCAAGGTGCCGGCCGAGGTCTGGCTCGACGTCCACCGCGAGGCGCACCGCCAGGGCCTGCGCACGAACGCGACGCTCCTCTTCGGCCACTTCGAGACGCCCGAGGAGCAGGTCGACCACATGCGGGCCCTGCGCGAGCTGCAGGACGACACGGGTGGCTTCCAGGCGTTCATCCCGCTGCCCTTCCTGCCGGGCAACACGGACTTCTCCTACCTCCCCGGGCCCACCCGCGAGGAGAAGCTGCGCACCATCGCGGTCGCGCGCCTGTTCCTCGACTCGTTCCCGCACGTGAAGGGCCATTGGGTGATGCTCGGCGAGGAGATCACGTCGGAGGCGCTCGGCTACGGGCTCGACGACCTGTCGGGCACGCTCACCGAGGAGCGCATCGCGCACGCCACCACCGTCCAGACGCCGCTCGGCCTCTCGCGGGAGCGCATGGAGACCCTGGTGCGCGCCGGCGGGAAGGTCCCCGTGGAGCGCGGGACCCTCTACGAGCCCGTCGAGCGCGACGAGGTCGCCGCTTAGCGCCGGGCCCGGCGTGGTGAGCGAGCGCCGCTACACACTCGCGGAGGCCTCGGCGCTGATCGAGCCGCTCGAGAAGCTGATCCTGGAGCTGAGGGCCGCGCGGGAGGTCATCACGGACCGCGAGCTGTCGGCCGGCCTCGTCGGCGCCGCGGGGGGGAACGGGGGCGGCCCGGACGGCAAGCGCTTCGCCGAGGCCGCTCTGGTCTTCAGCCGCGGCCTCGCCCAGATCGAGAGATGGGGCGTGGTGGTGCGCGACCTCGGCACGGGCATCTGCGACTTCCCGGCCCTGCGGGGGGAGCGCGACGTCTTCCTGTGCTGGCGCGTCGGTGAGGAGCGCATCGAGTGGTGGCACGAGCTGGACACCGGCTTCCAGGGCCGGCTCCCGCTCGACGACCAGACCGCCTAGCGGAAGTGGCGCCGGCGGAGGCCGCTGGCGCAGAGGGCCACCATCAGGACGCACCACGCGAGCGTCCACACCACCGACCCCCAGCCGGCGGCCGGGACGAGGACCACGTTCTGGTTGATCTCCAGCCGGGGGGCGGCGGCTCCGGCGGCGTCGCGGGCCTGCAGGTCGGCGATCATCGGCGAGGTGATGGTGTGGGGGACCACGTAGTAGAGAGCCCTGACACCGCCGTCAGCGGTGCCGATGAGAGCCTGATCCGCGGCGGCCTTCAGGTTGACCGCGGCCTGGGCCAGCACGTAGACGGAGATCCCGAAGGCGCCGGCGGCGGCGGGGCCCACCACGGAGCTCGCGGCCGCGCAGGCGAGCAGGGCCAGCACGAGCCCCTCGGCCACCGCCAGGGTGTGGACGGCCAGCGGGCCGTCCAGGCCGAGGCCCAGGGCGGCGCTGCCGATCTGGAGGGCCACGCCCCAGGCGGCGAGGACGGCGAGGAGCCCGACGACGCGGGGGCCCACCGCGGCGGCCACGAGCTGGGGGCGCGCGGCCCCGGCGCCCGCGAGGGCCCCGAAGTACCCCGACTCGGCGTCCCGGTTGAGCGCCGTGCTGCCGAGCACCACGGCGACGGCGAGGCCGCCCAGCAGCAGAAGGGTGGCGCCGCCGCGCCGCAGGGCGTCCTCGCGGGCCAGCCCCTCGTGGGTGGCCGCGACACCGGCGGCCACGCCCGCGAGCGCGATGCCCGCGGCCAGCGCCACCTGCGTCCAGGGGCGCCGCGCCAGGCGGCGGCCCTGGAGCCCGGCGAGGGCGGCCGTCGCGCTCAGCGGGCCACCCCGTCCGCCAGGTCGAGCCGGCCTCCGAGGGCCGGGCCCAGCCCTCCGGGGCGGGAGGAGGCGGCGAGCACGGCGGCGCCCCGGGCACGGGCGGTCGCGATCTCGCGCAGCGTCTCGGGGAACAGCCAGGGATCGTCGAGCACGACGAGCTCGGGATCCCCCGCCACGCCCATCGCCAGGCTCAGGCGCCGCCAGCCCTCCGAGTCGAGGCGAGCCGTGCGCCAGCCGGCCACCAGGCCGAGCCCGGCCCGCCCGAGGGCGTCCTCCGCGGGGGCGGCCCGCCCGCGGCCACGTCGCAGGGCCACGACGGCGTGCACGGCGTCGATCACCGTGAGGCCGGTCGCGAAGCCCGCACCCTGGGGTCCGTAGCCGACCCGGCCGCGCGACTCCGCGGCGCCGGGCGGGGCGCCCAGCACCCGCACGTCGCCCGCCGCGGGGACCAGCCCCAGCAGCCCGCGCAGCAGGCTGGTCTTGCCCGATCCCGCGGGGCCGCGCAGCAGCAGGCCCTCGCCGGGGTCCAGCCGCAGCACCACCCCGCGCACCGCCGGGTCGGAGCCGCCCTGGTACCGCACGTCCATGCCCTCCGCCGCGACCACGGCCGTCGCGTCGCTGTGCACCGACCGGGGGCCGGTCACCCCGAGCGGATGACCTCGAGCACCTCGTCGCGCTTCTTCTCCATGTCCCTCTCGGAGACCAGCGACTCGAGGTTCAGGCGCAGGAGCGGCTCGGTGTTGGAGGGGCGCACGTTGAAGTGCCAGTCCTCGTACTCCACCGAGAGCCCGTCGATCTCGGTCTGCCGGCCGTCGGCGTAGCCCTCCCGCAGGCGACGCAGCGCGGCGTCCACGTCCTCGACCGTCGAGTTGATCTCGCCGGAGATGTGGTACCGCTCGCGAAACCCGGCGATCATCTCCGACAGCGGCACCCCGCGCGTCGAGACCAGCTCCATCACCAGCAGCGCCGGGATGAGCCCGCTGTCGGCATAGCTGAAGTCGCGGAAGTAGTAGTGCCCGCTGACCTCGCCGGCGAAGAGCGCGTCCACCTCGCGCATGCGGGTCTTGATGAAGGCGTGGCCCACGCGGTACATGTCGGCGGTGCCGCCCGCGGCGGTCACGGCGTCGCGCACCGCCCAGGAGGCGCGCAGGTCGTAGACGATGGTCGAGGGGCCCGCGCGGCTCATCAGGTGGGCGGCGAGCAGCGCGGTGAGGAAGTCGCCCGCGACGAACTCGCCCGTGTCGTCGATGAAGAAGCAGCGGTCCGCGTCGCCGTCCCAGGCGATGCCGAGGTCGGCTCCGTCCTCGCGCACCTTCCCGATGACGAACTCGCGGTTCTCGGGCAGGAGCGGGTTGGGCTCGTGATTGGGGAAGCG
Organism: Miltoncostaeaceae bacterium; assembly: GCA_963721335.1. Taxonomy (GTDB): domain Bacteria; phylum Actinomycetota; class Thermoleophilia; order Miltoncostaeales; family Miltoncostaeaceae; genus CAVXDY01. The sequence continues at coordinate 893,158 of CAVRIV010000008.1, read as the reverse complement.
GCCGTCGAGATCCAGGAAGTAGGGGACCGCGTCGATCGACAGCCGCTCGAGCACCGGGGGCAGGTAGAGGCCGGCCATCCCGTTGGCGGCGTCCAGCACCACCCGCAGGTCGTGGATGGCCGAGGGGTCCACGAAGCCGAGGCAGGCCGTGACGAACCTCTCCAGCAGGCTCTCGTCGCGGCTGCGGGTGCCGGGCGTGGCCGCGAGCGGCGGGCCGGCCTGGGCGATGCGGCCCACCTCGCCGACGCCCGCGTCGCCCGAGAGCGGCAGCGCGCCGGCGGTGACCATCTTCACGCCCGTGTACTGCGGCGGATTGTGGCTCGCGGTGATGCAGGCGCCGCCGTCGAGCCCGCCGTCGGCCACGGCGAAGTAGAGCATCTCGGTGGCGCAGAGCCCGAGCTCGATCACGTCGGCTCCGGCGGCGAGCGCGCCCTCGGCGAAGCGGGCGGCGACCGACGGGGACGACAGGCGCACGTCGTGGCCGACGGCGACCCGCCTCGCGCCGGTCAGCGCGATGAAGGCGGCGCCGATCCGCTCGGCGCCGTCCTCGTCGACCTCCTCGGGGTAGAGGCCTCGCACGTCATAGGCCTTGAAGATCCGGGGGTCGATCGTCACGCGGCGAAGCCCTCCGCGAGCAGGCGGTACGTCTCGTCGAGGTGCTGCGGCATCACCCGGACGTTGCCGAGGGCCGGCATGAAGTTCGTGTCGCCCACCCACCGTGGCAGCAGGTGCATGTGGAGGTGGTCCGCGATCCCGGCGCCCGCGGCCCGCCCCTGGTTCACGCCGAGGTTGAAGCCCTGGGGTCTCATTCGCTCCTCGAGGATGGCCTGCGAACGCTTGGCGAGCGTCATCAGCTCGGTGAGGGTGGGCTCGTCGAGCCCGGCCAGTGAGGCCTCATGCGCGTACGGGACCATCATCAGATGCCCGTTGTTGTACGGGTAGAGGTTCATGACCACGAACGCGCGCTCGCCACGGTACAGGATGTAGGTACGGGCGTCGTCGCGCTGCGCGGGCAGGTCGCAGAACACGCAGGCGGGCCGCCCGGAGGCCCTCTCCTCGCCCCCCGCGACGTAGTCCATCCGCCACGGCGACCACATGATGTCGGGTCCGCGGGCGGGCGGGCCTCCGCTCGTCACAGCCAGCGCTTGTGGCGGAAGAAGGCGAGCAGCCGGCCACGAAGGCGACCATGGCGGCCACGATCACCCAGAAGACGATCGTCGACGACGTGGAAGGATCGCCGCCGCCCGGGAGCCCGACGTTCATGCCCCAGATGCTGGCGATCAACGTGAGCGGCAGAACACGAGCCGACAGACGGTCAGCAGCCGAAGGATGTCGTTGAACGGTGGGCGATCACCGACTCGTTCGTGTCCTCGAGCGCCTCCACGACCTCCTTGTAGTTCTCCAGCAGGTCCCAGATGCGCTCGCTCTTGTCCACGATGTCGTCGAAGTAGAGCTCCAGGTCCTGGGGCGCGAAGCGCTGGTTGCTCCGGTCGAGCAGGCGCAGCGTCGGCCGCTGCGGCTTCACGATGCGGCGGTAGTTGATGATCTCCTGCTTGACGTTCGAGATGTCGCGCACGATCTCGTGGCTGCGGCCCTCGAAGATCGCGTCCTCGATCGCGTCGAGCTTGAAGCCGATCTTGTCGAGGATCGGGAAGCAGTAGTCGTACATCGTGTCAACGATCTCGTAGAGCAGGTAGCCCGAGCCCTTGCTCATGTGCCGCTCGCGCTCGGTCGCGCTCTTCTCGCAGCGCGACCAGAGGCCGCTGAGGGGCTTGAGCGGCTCGTTGGGCAGCGTGATCACGAGGTTCTCGGCCACGAACACGTTCAGCTCGGCGGCCTGGAGACGCCCCGTGCGCTTGTCGAAGCGCGGGAAGTGGAGCACCACGAAGACGTAGTTCGGGTACTCGTCGATCTTGGCGCGCTGGCGCCGGCGCGAGAGCACGTCCTCCAGGTCCAGCGGGTGGAACTCGTAGTGCTCGGCCAGCCAGGCCGTCTCGATCTCGGTCGGGGACTCGATGTTCAGCCAGGTGAGCCCGAACGCCTCGAGGCGCTGGACGTCCGGCCGGAGGCGGTCAGCCGCCTGCCCGTTCTGCCCCTCGTCCCGCCCTTGGCTGCGGCGGATCTTCGGCAGGTTCGCCATCGTCCGTCCGCGCCTCGGGGACATCGATCTTTGAGATCGCGTTCACGCGGCCGATTGTCGCACACGGGTGGGCACCGGCGTAGCGCCGGACGGGCCCGAGCCCGGGGTCTACTCGATCAGCCCGTTGCGGTACGCGTACCGCGTCGCCTCGGTGCGGTTCCCCACGCCGAGCTTGCGGTAGATGTTCGACAGGTGGAACTTCACCGTCTGCTCGGTGACGTAGAGCTTGCTGGCGATGTCGAGGTTCGACAGGCCCTCTGCCACGAGGCGCAGGATGGAGAGCTCGCGGTCGGTCAGGCCGCCGGGGTGGCCGCCGCCCGATCCGCCCACCGCTCCGCCGCCCTCGCCGGCGCGGCCGCGCGGGTGGTAGACCGTGCCCTCCACGACCTGGCGCACGGTCGAGGGGAGGTCCAGGGGGTTGATCGACTTGACCACGTAGCCCGACGCGCCCTGGTGCAGGGCCTGGTCGATGTGCTCGGAGTCCTCGAACATCGAGAGGATGATGACCTTGAGGTCGGGATAGTCCTTGCGCAGCTGCGCGAGCGTGGTCAGCCCGTCGCCCTTCGGCATGCGCAGGTCGAGGATCACCACGTCGGGCCGCACGCGCGGCACCAGCGTGAGCATCTCCTCGCCGCTCATCGCCTCGCCCACCACCTTGATGTCCGGGGCCGTCTCGAGGGCACGCTTGATGCCGTCGAGCATGAGGCGGTGGTCGTCTGCGATGGCGACCCGGAGGGGGGACTTGGTCGGCGAGAGGGGCTCGGGCACGGTTTTCGTGGTCATGTTCGGCATATCGGCGGTCCTCACGGTGGACTTAAGCGCCGGGCCGGTGGCCAGCCTATCGGCTGGCTGTCCATCGACCAACCGGGCGAGCCCCGGGGCGGGACGTTCTAGGCGGGACCCGGGACCGGGCCGTAGCGCTTGATGGCGTTGACGATCTCGCTGGCGGGGCCGCCCTTGACGAGATACTCCGACGCGCCGCCGGCCAGGCCTGCAGCGATCTCCTGCTCCTTGTCACCGACCGAGAGCATCAACACTGTGACGTCGGGGAGGCGGGCCTTGAGCTCGTACGTGGCCTCGAGGCCGTCGAGTCCCGGCATCGAGACGTCCATCAGGACGACGTCCGGCGCGACCTCCTCGGCGAGGTCGAGGGCCTCGGCGCCGTCGCCCGCCTCGGCGACCACCACGATGTCGGGGTCGCGCTCGAGGAGACGCCGCAGGATTCCCCTGAAGCGGTCGTTATCATCGGCCAAGAGCACACGCACCACCGAGTAGATCCCTCCTCGTCCACCGATGACGTCTTACGCGCAGACTGATGGGTCTCGCAGGAACAACCCTACGCTCTGATTTCGGTCCGATTGCCTAGACGCCTTGGTAGTTCGGACCATCGAGAGGTATAGGCGAGTTTTCCGCGAGCCCACGCCTCGATCGGGGGACCAAATTCATGGCTTCAACGCCTGAGACTGCAGGTTCGGAGCAAGATGAGGGGGTCTCGGGCCTCGTCTCGGTCACTTCCTGCGACGCCCGTGTGTCGCGCGGAGACGCCGCGGTGGAGGATTTGGTGGATGCGGCCCGGGCGGCCGCGCAGGCGCGCCTGGGCATCGTCTGGACCGCCGTTCCCGACGATCCCGCGGGCCGCGCGGTGGCCTGGGCCGGGCTCTCGGAGGAGGATGCGCGGCGCCTCGGCACCGCCGTGGCGGAGCTCGGGGTCTCCGGAGACGAGCGGGAGGTCGCGCCGGGCGGCCAGGGGGCGCTCGGAGCCGAGCTGGCGTCCCTGGGGGCGCCCGCGGGCCTCGCCCTGCCCGTGAGCGTGGGCGAGGCCCCGGGCGGGGTGCTGCTCCTGGCCGGCGACGCGCCTCCGGCGGCCGACCCGCTTCGCCGTCACGCGGCGCGCGTGGCCGCCGGCCGCATCGGGGTGCTCCTCGATGCGGTGCGCATGCGCGCCAACCTGGAGCGGGCGATGGCCCAGATCCTGGCGACCGACGAGCGGATGCTGGGGAGGATGGGCCTCGACATCCACGACGGGCCGACCCAGCAGCTCTCGGTGGCCATGCTCGAGGTGCAGCTGCTGGAGGCCGATCTCGCCGACGCCGAGGAGCAGGGCAAGCCGCCGCCGGAGTCGCTGCGCACGTCGCTGGGCCGCATCTACGAGACCGTCGGCGGGGCCCTGCACGAGATGCGCGAGCTGATCGGCCACCTGCGCCCGGCCCAGTTCGAGGACCGCCGGCTCACCGAGATCCTCCAGGATGCGATCGTGGCCTTCGAGGCGCGCACGGACTGCCGGGTGGAGGCGGTCTTCGAGGGCGAGTTCGCGGTGAACGGCGTCTCCATCACCCAGCGGATCACCCTCTACCGGATCCTCCAGGAGACCCTCACCAACGCCGAGCGCCACGGCCACGCGACGCAGGTGAACGTGCGGGTCGTGGAGGACGAGGGGGGCGTCACCCTGGGGGTGACCGACGACGGCGCCGGCTTCGACCCGGCCACCGTTCAGCGCCGCCGGCCCGGGATGCCCCTGGCGCGCTTCGGCCTGCACGGCATGCAGGATCGCGCCCAGATCCTGGGGGGGACCTTCCACATCGCGAGCGCGCCCGGAATCGGGACCGTCGTGACCGTGTTCCTGCCGCGCTGGAAGGGCCCGGTTCCCGAGGTGCCGGTGGATGTGGCCTGAGGGCCCCGTCCCCGGGGTCAAGGTGTGCGGCCTGACGGTCGCCGCCGAGGCCGAGGCCTGCGCCGCGCTGGGCGTCTGGGGCGTCGGGGTGGTGCTGGCGGCGGGCAGTCCGCGCCGCGTGGACGTGGCGACGGCCGCGGGGGTGCTGGCCGGCGTGCCCCGCACGGTCGCGCGGGTGGGGGTGTTCGTGGACGCCACGCCGGCCGAGATGGCCGCCGCGGCCCTCGCCATCGGCCTCACCCATCTCCAGATCCACGGCGCGATGGATCCGGACGCGGCGCGGGGGGCCTCGGGCCTCCCGGTCATCCAGGGGGTCCGCATGGACGGCCCGGCCGCCCTGGACCGGGCGCGCGGGAGCACGGCGGACCTGGTGATGCTCGACGCCGCCGTGCCCGGCAAGAACGGCGGCACGGGGGTCGCGTTCGACTGGTCGCTGCTCGACGGCGCGGCGCTCGGGCGCCCCTTCGCCGTGGCCGGGGGGCTGCGGCCCGAGAACGTCGCCGAGGCACTGGTCCGCATGCGCCCCGTGATGGTGGACGTGTCGAGCGGGGTGGAGCGGGCACCGGGGCGCAAGGATCCGGAGCGCGTGCGCGCCTTCGTCTCCGCAGTCGCGGCGGCGGGTAGCCTGCGGGGGTGAGGACCCCGACCCCGGCACCCGACGGCGAGCTGCGATCCCGCTTCGGCCTCTTCGGAGGCCGGTACGTTCCCGAGACCGTCATCGGGGCGCTGGACGAGCTCTCGGCGGCCTATCTGGCCCACCGCGACGACGTGGCCTTCCAGGCCGAGCTGCAGGGCCTGCTCGAGCACTTCGTCGGGCGGCCGACCCCGCTCTACCGGGCCCGCGGCCTGGAGCGCCTCTACGCGCTGCCGTGCCTCTACCTCAAGCGCGAGGACCTGTGCCACACCGGCGCCCACAAGATCAACAACGCCCTGGGGCAGGTCCTGCTCGCCTCCAGGATGGGCAAGGGGCGGATCATCGCGGAGACCGGCGCCGGCCAGCACGGCGTGGCCACCGCCACGGCGGCGGCCCTGATGGGGCTGGAGTGCTGCGTCTACATGGGGCGCGTGGACATGGCCCGCCAGCACCTCAACGTGGTGCGGATGCGGATGCTGGGCGCCGAGGTGCGGCCGGTGGACTCCGGGGCCGGCACGCTCAAGGACGCGCTCAACGAGGCGATCCGCGACTGGGTGACCAACGTGCGCGACACCCACTACGTCATCGGCTCGGCCGCGGGACCGGCGCCGTACCCCGAGATCGTGGCCCAGCTCCAGTCGGTGATCGGCGACGAGGCCCGCGAGCAGATGCTGGCCGAGGAGGGGGCGCTCCCCGCGAGCGTGGTGGCCTGCGTGGGCGGGGGCTCGAACGCCATCGGGATCTTCCGCGCCTTCCTCGACGACGCGCAGGTGGCCCTGGTGGGCGTGGAGGCCGGCGGCGAGGGCATCGAGAGCGGCCGCCACGGCGCGTCGCTGGGACAGGGTCACCCCGGGGTCCTCCACGGCAGCTTCTCCTACCTGCTGCAGGACCCCGACGGCCAGGTCACCGAGCCGCACTCGATCTCAGCCGGCCTCGACTATCCCGGGGTCGGGCCCGAGCACAGCTTCCTCCGCGATTCCGGGCGGGTGCGCTACGAGAGCGCCACCGACGCCGAGGCGCTCACGGCGTTCCAGGCGTGCACGCGCTCGGAGGGGATCATCCCGGCCCTCGAGAGCTCGCACGCCCTGGCGCTGGTCGCGCGCGAGGCGGCCGCCCTCGGCGCCGCAGGGCCGGTGCTGGTGTGCCTGTCGGGGCGCGGCGACAAGGACGTGGACACGGTCGGGCGGGCGCTCGGCCTCGATGGCTGACGGGCCCGAGCGGATCCGGGCGGCCTTCAGCGAGGCCGGCCGGCCGCTCTTCATCCCCTACGTGATGGGCGGGTACCCCGACCTGGCGGCCTCCGCCGAGCACGCCGCCGCCCTCGGGCGCCACGCCGACCTGATCGAGCTGGGGATCCCGTTCTCGGACCCCCTCGCCGACGGCCCCACCATCCAGGCGGCGGGCCAGCAGGCCCTGGAGGGCGGAACCCGGCCCGACGACGTCATCGCCGTCGCGGAGGGGCTTCGGGACGGGCCTCCGGTGGTGCTGATGACCTATCTCAACGTGGTCCTGGCACGCGGGCCGCGCTCGTTCATGGAGCGCGCCGCGCGGGCCGGCGTGGCGGGCGTGATCGTGCCGGACCTGCCCGTCGACGAGGGGGACGACGTCCGTGAGCACGCGCGCCGGGCCGGCGTCGCCGTCATCCCGCTGGCGGCGCCGACGACCGACGACGCGCGCCTCGCGGCCATCGGGCGGCACGCGGAGGGGTTCGTCTACTGCGTGGCCCTGACCGGGGTCACGGGGGGCGAGGTGGTGGTGGACGACGAGCTGCGCGGGTTCCTGGCCCGCGCCCGCGAGCGCATCGACGCGCCCCTGGCCGTGGGCTTCGGCGTCCGCACGGCGGCCCACGTGGCCGCCCTCGGGGCGATCTGCGACGGGGTGGTCGTGGCGAGCCAGCTCATCCGGATGATCGGAGAGGCCCCGAGCCCCGCCGCCGCCACCGAGGCCATCGAGGGCTTCGCCGCCGACGCAGTTGCCGCCCTGGGCGGTCGAGCGCACTCACATGAGTGACCTGCGCCGGCCCCGGGGTGCGCTACCATCGCCGCGCACCCCGCCCGATTGCGGGGCGCAGTACATCGCGGGATGAAAGAGGCGCCGGCCGGTTCGGCGGGCACATCAGGTCTCGCCGAAAGAGGAAGGTCGCATGGCCGAAGGCGTCGTGAAGTGGTTCTCCGCGGAGAAGGGGTACGGATTCATCACCCCGGATGACGGGGGCAAGGACCTCTTCGTTCACTTCTCGGAGATTCAGGGCTCGGGATACCGCAGCCTCGACGAAGGTCAGCGGGTCAGCTTCGAGAGCCAGGAGGGCCCCAAGGGTCCCCAGGCCTCGGCAGTAAACCCCCTGTAACCGGGGAACCCGTTCCACCGCGGCCCGGCGTCCCTCGGGGCGTCGGGCCGTAGTGTGCCCGGGCATGGTCGCCGCCCAGGCAGCGCCGCCGCCTCCGATCGTGTGGGTGCAGGCGGGCCACGAGGCTCCCAGGGAGCCCGGCTACCGCGACCAGACCGGAGCCGGCAGCGGCCCCTTCGGGTCGGAGATCGGCTTCACCACGCGACTCGCGACACGGGTGGTCGCGCGGCTGCGGGCCGCCGGCGTCGACGCGCGCCGCACCCCCGGGCTCGTGACGCCGCTCGCCGCGCGGGGCGCCGTCTTCATCAGCCTCCACCACGATGCCGCCGGCGGGCGAGCCGGGATCGGTCACGCCTTCACGGGCCTGGGCGAGAACTGGTACCACGGCGAGGGGGGCGGCACCCCGGCGTCGAGCCCCTACCCGGACAGCGCCCCGCACCGCACCGCCACCGTGGTGACGCGCGCGGTGGAGAGCCGGTCGGCCGACCTGGCCAGGCGCCTGGCGTCCTCCTTCGGCCGCATCCACACGCCCCGCTTCGGGGCCCGTGCCGCCTTCGGCGGGATCGAGCCCCGCGACGGCAATCGCCGCATGACCCGCTTCTACGGGTTCTACCGCACCCGCGCGGCGGCCCGCGTGATCCTGGAGGCCGGTGCCCCGCCGCTCGACGACCCGTTCCTCGCGCGCACCGACCGGATCGCGACGGCCGTCTCCACCGCGATCGCGAGCCACCTGCGGGCGCGCGGGCGGCTCCAGCCGGCGTCGGTTGAGAGCAGCATGGATCCACGGGCGCCGGCGGCGACGCTGCGGCGAGACCCCCCAGGAGGCGATCCGACGCCGGCGTTTCAGTCGCTCAGCAGGGCCCGCTGAGCACCGTTCCGCCGCTCACCGTGTAGCACTCGCTCGCGTCGGTCGAGATGGACGTCGGGCTCGAGACCACCGGCCCGGCATCGTCGCTTCCCACGCGCAGGATGTACCAGCCGCCCGGGCTGAGCCCGGCGAGGGCGGCGGAGCGCCCCTCGGCGACGCCCGCCGCGCGGCCCTCCTCGCGACCCTGCTCCAGGCCCTGCGTCTTGCCGGTCTTGCGGCCCTCGGCGCGGCCCTGCTTCAGGCCCTCGGCCTTGCCGGCGACCCGGCCCTCCACGCGGCCCTGGGCGCGCCCCTCGGTGAAGCCGGATTGCTTGCCCTGGCTGGCGCCCTCCTGGAAGCCGCGCGCCTCGGCGCCCGACGCGTCGGCGCTCGAGGTGCCGATGAGCCACCCCCCGACGCCGACGCCGATCAGCAGGAGCGCTCCCGCCACCGCGGCGGCGGTCAGGAGGTCGCGGCTGGCGAGGAGCGGGTTCCGCCGGGCGCGGACGCCGAAGGCCTGGGTGGGGGAGTCGGCCGCCGTGAGGATCGGCTCGATCTCGTTGAAGCGGGCGAGGGCGGCGTCCCAGGGGTCGTCGCCGTCCGTGGCGGTGGCGGCGACGACGACCGGCACGGCCGGAGAAGCCTCGGCCTCGCCGTCGAGGGCCTCGGCGATGGATTCGACCAGCTCCCGCGCGCTCGCCGGGCGCGCGTCGGGATCGACGGCGAGCCCGCGCGCGAGCACCGCGTCGAGGGCCGGGGGCAGGCCGGGACGGACCTCGGATGCCTGCGGGCGCTCGTCGCGCACGTGCGCGAGGAGGATGGCGCTCGGCTCCCGCCGCAGGAACGGCGGCCGGCCGGTCAGCGCCTCGAACGCCACCGCCGCGAGGGCATAGACATCGGAGCTCTGCGTGGCGGGGTCGCCCTCCACCTGCTCGGGTGAGACGTACTCGGGCGTCCCCAGCCAGTCCCCGCGGCGGGTGAGCCCGGGCATGTCGTCCAGGCGCACGAGGCCGAAGTCGCTCAGCCAGGCACCGCCCGGCTCCAGAAGGATGTTGGCCGGCTTCACGTCGCGGTGGATCGTGCCGTTGGCGTGGGCGAAGTCGAGCGCGTCGGCGATGTCGGACAGCACCTCGAGCGCCTCGGCGCGCGTCAGCGGCCCGGTGCGGGCCACCCGCTCGGCCAGCGTGTCACCGGGGACCAGCCGCATGGAGATGTAGGCCCGCCCCTCGATCTCGCCGGCGTCGTAGACCGGCACGATCCGGGGGTGCTCCATCCGGCCCGCGGCGATCGCCTCGCGCCGGAATCGCTCGGCGGCGCCCGACCGCTGGAGATAGCCGTCGTCGAACACCTTCAGGGCCACCTGGCGGTCGAGATCGACCTGCGTGGCGCGGTAGACGACGGCCTGACCGCCGCGGCCGATCTCCGCCTCGATGCGGTAGCGCCCGAACGCCTCTCCAGGAACGAGCCTCACGCCGTTCTCTTCGCCCTCGGCGCGCCTCCTCCTCGCGGGACGACCGCCCCTAGGCCGGAATCCCGAGCTCGCGGAGCAGAACCTCGACGCGGCCGCGGATCTCCTCGCGGATCGCGCGGACCTCATCGAGCGTGGTCGCGTCGGCCGGGTCGGAGAGCTCCCAATCCTCGTAGCGCTTCCCCGGGTAGATCGGGCAGGAGTCTCCGCACCCCATCGTGATGACCGCGTCCGCCGCTCGCACGGCCTCGTCGGTGAGGGGCTTGGGGAACTCGGCGGACATGTCGAGGCCCAGCTCGGTCATCGCCTCCACGACCAGCGGGTTGACGCGGTCGGCGGGATCGGAGCCGGCCGATCGCACGGCGACCCGGCCCCCGGCCAGGTGCGACGTGAGGAGCGCGGCCATCTGGGAGCGGCCCGCGTTGTGGACGCAGACGTAGAGGATCTCCGGGCGCTCCGCGGGGACGGGCTGGGTCACCCCGCGAGGGTATTCGATTGACAGGGGTCGTTTCAATCGATAGAAATAGATCGATGGCGGTCGATCTCGAACTCTCACCGAAGCAGAAGCGCCCGGCCGGGGAGCCGTGCTGCGAGCCGGTCGTGTACCCCGACGTCGAGCGGGCCGAGGCCGAGCGCCTCGCGGTGGTGGCCAAGGCCCTCGGCGACCCGATCCGTCTCCAGCTGATCGACGTCCTGCGAAAGCACGCCGGCAAGGTGTGCGTCTGCGAGCTCACCCCGCTCTTCGACGTCGGGCAGTTCGACCGTCTCGCACCACCTGAAGGTGCTGCGCGAGGCGGGGCTGGTCGACTCGGAACGACGCGGCCTGTGGGCCTACTACTACGTCCTGCCCGAGACGCTCGCCGAGTTCGGCGTGTGGGTGGGGGCCTCGCCCTCGAAGGAGGAGACCTCATGCTGCGATCCCTGATGTCCGCGCGACGGCGCCTCGGGCGCGTCGCGTTCGACGAGCGCACCGGCTCGGTCTGCGATGCCGCGTGCCAGGCCGCATCTCGCCGCGAGCGTGACCTCGTGACGATGCTCCAGCGGCGCGGCATGCCCTGAGCGTCGTTCCGGACATCCGCGAGCAGGTGCGCGAGCGGTACGCCGCTGCGGCGCGCGCGGCCGCGTCGGGGCGGGCCGGTGGCTGCGGCGAGGGCGCCGTGCTGCGGCGAGCCGGTTGAGATCGCATTCGGCTCGGCGCTCTACGACGAGAGCGAGCGCAGCGAGCTGCCCGAGGCGGCCCTGCTCGCCAGCCTCGGTTGCGGGAACCCGACCGCCGTGGCCGAGCTGGCCGAGGGCGAGGTCGTCCTGGACCTCGGATCGGGGGGCGGCATCGACGTGCTCCTGTCCGCGCGGCGCGTCGGCCCGACCGGAAAGGCGTACGGGCTCGACATGACCGAGGAGATGCTGGCGCTCGCCCGCCGAAACGCGCGGGAGGCGGGAGCCGCCAACGTCGAGTTCCTGAAGGGGCACATCGAGGAGATCCCGCTTCCGGCGGAGTCGATCGACGTGGTGATCTCGAACTGCGTCGTCAACCTCTCGCCCGACAAGGCCGCGGTGCTGCGCGAGGTGTTCCGGGTTCTCGTGCCCGGCGGGCGCGTCGGCATCAGCGACGTCGTCGCCGACGATGGGCTGAGCCCGGCCGAGCGCGCCGAGCGGGGAAGCTGGTCGGGCTGCATCGCCGGGGCGCTGGCCCGCGGCGAGTACGAGCGCCTGCTCGCCGAGACCGGCTTCGCGGACGTCGCGGTCTCGTTCACGCACCGGGTGGAGGACGGCATGCACGGCGCCATCGTCCGGGCCACCAAGCCTCCCGCCGAGTAGCGTCGGTCCCTCGGATTTCCGAGGGAGGCTCGCATGGCGTGGCAGGGGCGCAGGCGCCGGCGAGGGCCCGTTGCGTCCGCCGCGGCTGCCAGGCTAGAAGGCGTGGGCACCGCGCCGGCCGAGACCGAGACCCCGTACGTCGTGATCGCGGGGGCCGGGCTCCCGCTGGGCCCGCTGTCCGAGCTCGCCCGGTGGGTCGAGGCGGCGGTCCACGCGGGGGCGGAGTCGGCCGAGGCCACCGCGGCCGTCGAGGGGGCCCTCGCCGCGCTGCGCGCCGGCTGGCCGGACCTCGATCCCGAGGAGCGCGGGCTGCTGGGCGAGCTGGTCACCGGCCTCGTCGGCCGCCGTCCCGACCGGGGCGAGCCGGGGGCGCCCCCGTCGGGTGAGCCCCTCGACGCCGCCCTCGCGCGCCTGGGCGTGCGGCGCCTGCGCCCCGGCCAGGACCGGGCGATCGCCGCCGGCCTCGCCGGCCGCGACGCCCTGGTCGGTGATGGCGACCGGCTCCGGCAAGTCCCTCTGCTATCAGGCGCCCGCGACCGTCCTCTCCGGGCTCACCGTGGTCGTGTCCCCGCTGATCGCCCTGATGGCCGACCAACTGGCCGGGCTCGAGCGCGCGGGCGTCGCGGCGGCCACGCTCAACTCCGACATGGCCGAGGAGCGGCAGCGGGCGGCGCTCGAGGCGGCTCGCGCCGGGGCGATCTCCCTGCTCTACGTGGCGCCCGAGCGCTTCCACTCGGCGAGCTTCCGGGCCGCGCTCGCGGCGTCTCCGATCGCCCTGCTGGTGGTCGACGAGGCCCACTGCGTCTCCGAATGGGGCCACGAGTTCCGTCCCGACTACCGGCGCGTCGGCCAGTTCCGCGACGAGATCGGCTCGCCGCCGACCATGGCGCTCACCGCCACGGCCACGCCGCGCGTGCAGGCCGACATCGCGAGGCGGCTCGGGCTGCGCCGCCCCGTCACGGTGGTGGGCGGCTTCGACCGTCCGAACATCACCTTCGACGTCCTCTGGGTGGAGGGCAAGGGCTCGGTCGCCCGCAAGCGTGGCGCGATGCTCGCGGCGCTGGAGGCGGCGGCGGGAGGCAAGGCGATCGTCTACTGCGGCACCCGCCGGGCGTCCGACGAGACGGCGGAGCTGCTGCGGTCCTCCGGGTACGCCGCGGTGGCCTATCACGCCGGCCGAACCGACCGCACCGAGGCCCAGGAGGCGTTCACGTCGGGCTCGGCCCAGGTCGTGGCGGCCACCAACGCCTTCGGGATGGGCGTCAACGTCCCCGACGTTCGGCTCGTGGTGCACACCGCCCTGCCCGACTCGCTCGAGCAGCTCTACCAGGAGGCCGGTCGCGCGGGCCGCGACGGCGACCCCGCCCGCCACGTCATCGTCGCCGGCCCGGCCGACGAGGCGGCCATCCGGCGTCGCATCGCCCGCGCCCGGATCGAGCCGGCGGACGTCGAGCGCCTGGTGGGCAGGCTGGCGGCCCGGGCGGACGGCGACGGGTGGTTCCACCTCGACCGGACCGAGGTTGACGACGAGACCGGGGTGCAGCTCGCCATCGCCGAGCGGGCCGGGGCCCTCGAGCAGCGCGGAGCCCCGGGGGGCGGCCGCGACGGGCGTCTCGCCGGTCCGCGCCTGTCGTCCGAGCAGCGCCGGGACCTGGACGCCCAGGTGCGGACCGAGCTGCGTCGCCGGTACGACGGCCTGGACCGGGCCGTCGCCTACGTGCGCGCCGACGCGTGCCGGCGCCAGGCGTTCCTGGACCACTTCGGCGATCCGTCCGACCCGCTGCCCGAGGAGCGCTGCTGCGACCATTGCAGCCCGGCGATCGACCTCGTCGCCGGTCCCGCGGCGGCGCCTGCGGGAGCGGCCGCGCCGCCGGCCACCGAGGGGCTCTCGGTGGACGAGCGGCGGATCTACGACGCGCTGCGCGCCTGGCGCTCCGAGGTGGCGGGCGAGCTCGGCTGGCCGGCATTCCGCGTCGCCTCCAACCGCACGCTGGCGGGCGTCGCGCGATCGCGCCCCCGGTCCGATCGCGAGCTGGCGGCCGTGCGCGGGGTGGGCCCGTGGCTCATGGAGACGCACGCTCCGCGCCTCCTGGAGATCGTCGCCGCGGCAGGGGACGGCGAGGCGTGAGCGAGCCCGGGGCGGCGGCGGCCGAGACCCGCATCTGCGAGTTCGTGCTGCCCCCGGACACGAATCATCTCGGGACGCTCTACGGCGGGATCCTGATGGGCTGGATGGACAAGGCGGCGGGGATCGCGGCCTTCCGGCACGCGGGCTCCCCGGCGGTGGTGACGGCCGCCGTTAACAAGCTCGCCTTCCGGGTGCCGATCCATCAGGGCGAGCTGGTGGAGCTGTTCGCGCAGGTCGAGTCGCAGGGGCGCACCAGCATGGTCGTGCGGGTGGAGGTGCACCGCGAGGATCCGGTCACGCGCACGCGCGAGCTCTGCACCGTCGGCACCTTCACGATGGTGGCCGTGGACGATGCGGGAGTCCCCACCCCGGTCCGGGCGCCGGGGTAGCGCGGCTACGCGGGGCTGCCTTCGCCCGCCGCGTCGGGTTCGGCCGCCTCTCCGACCCGGCTCCCGATGGCCACGGTGGCGGCCGCTCCCGCCAGGCCCGCGCCGAGCTCGGCCAGGCCGACGGCGGCTCCGGAGCGGGCGATTCCGAGCCGCTCGTCGAACGACCACTCCCCGGGCCCGGCGGCGGCGATGGCGAACGCCGCCGCGATGAGCACGAGGTTGTACTCGTACCCGTTGTCGGCCACCCAGGGCCCGTTCGGCGCGTGGACCTTTGCGATCGCGCCGGCCATCACGCCGGTGACCATGGCCGCGCCGACGGGGGTCAGCAGCCCGAGCGCCAGCAGCGCGCCGCCCGCGGTCTCGCAAACGCCCGCGGCGGCGGCCTCCGCCTTGCCGGGCCGCAGCCCGATCTTGTCGAAGAACCGGCCGGTCCCCCCGAGCCCGCCGCCGCCGAACCATCCCGCGAGCTTCTGCAGCCCGTGGCCCATGAACAGGACGCCCACCACCACGCGAAGCACCGCCATGCCCAGCCTCATCCCGCCTCCTGTCCGCCGCGGCCGCGCCGCCTTCCTGGGACACGCACCCGTTCAGGCTGAAGAGGTACCCGGCCGCGGCGGCCCCTACGCCGCCTCGGGGTCGGGCTCGGCGTCCGCCCGCTCATCCTCGGCCGCGGCCGCGCCGGCGGCCCTGGCCTCGGGCTGGATCACCGTCAGGGCGACGACGATGGCGGCCACCACCAGCCCGGCCGCGATCCAGAACGCGAGGTGGTAGCCGCCGGTCAACGCCGCCTCGACGGAGTCCCCGTCCGCGATCAGGGCGTCGCTTCGTGACGCGCTCAGAGTCGCCAGCACGGCCAGGCCCAGCGCTCCGCCGACCTGCGCCGTGGTGTTGACCAGGCCGGACGCCAACCCCGCGTCGGCCGGCGTCGCTCCCGACATGGCGAGCGTCATGAGGGCGGGGAAGCAGACCCCGGCGCCGATCCCGAGCAGGATCATCACGGGAAGGACGTGGATCGCGTACTCGCCGTCGACCGGCGCCTGCGTGAACACGACGAGTGCCGCCGCGATCAGCACGAGGCCGGGCACCAGCAGCCTGCGCGCGCCGAAGCGCATGATGAGCCGCTCGGAATAGCGGATCGACAGGGTCCCCATCGCGATCGTGACGGGCAGGAACGCGAGACCGGTCTCGAGGGCGTCGTAGCCGAGGATCCGCTGCAGGTACAGCGCGCCCAGGAAGAACACCCCGAACATCCCCGCGATCGAGAGCATCTGGACCAGGTTCGCCCCGGTCACGTTGCGAGACCGGAAGATCCGCAGCGGGATCAGCGGGGTGCGCGCGGTCGCCTCGCGAGCGACGAAGGCCGCCAGGAGCGCGAGCGAGAGGCCGCCCAGCGCCAGCGTGGCGCCCGCCGTCCAGCCGTCCTCGGCCGCCGGCTTGACGATCGTGTAGACGACCAGCATCAGTGACGCGGTGATCAGGACGGCGCCCGGGAGGTCCGCGCCCTGTCCGAACCCGATGCCCCGGTCCCGGTCGAGCAGGCGCACCGCGAGCAGGGCCGTCGCGATGCCGATCGGGATGTTCACGAAGAAGATCCAGTGCCAGCTGATCGACTGGGTCAGGACCCCACCGACCAGCAGGCCCACCGAGCCGCCGGCGGACGCGACGAAGGCGAACACGCCGATCGCCTTCGCCTGCTCCCGCGGCTCGGGGAACATCGTGACGATCATGCCCAGGATGACCGCCGACGTCATCGCCCCGCCGATGCCCTGGAGGAACCGGGCCCCCACGAGCACCTCCTGGCTCTGCGAGATGCCGCAGAGGAACGAGGCCACGGTGAAGACGCCGAGGCCGGCGAGGAAGACCGTCCGCCGCCCGATGAGGTCGCCCAGCCGCCCGGCCAGCAGCAGCAGGCCGCCGAAGGCGATCAGGTAGGCGTTGACGACCCACGCGAGGCTCGACGACGAGAAGCCGAGATCGTCCTGGATCGACGGGAGCGCCACGTTCACGACGGTGACGTCGAGGACGATCATCAGCATCCCGACGCACAGGACGTAGAGGGCGATCCAGCGCGAGCGGTCGCTCGGGGGCGTCGGTGATTGCCGCTCCGCGCTCATCGTGAGGGTGTCAGCCATGCCGTGTTCCTTGGGGGTCGTTGCTGGTCATCGGTACAGACCGGCCGGGGGTCCCGAACTCATCGCCCGGCCCGGTCAGTCGAGCCGGTCCGGGAGGCCGAACCCCGCGAAGAGGGCCGCGAACCTCTTGGGATCGGAGGGCTGCTCCGGCCACCGCGCATAGGCCTCACGATCCGGGCGCTCGATGGACCGCGTCACGAAGGCGGTGACGTCGCTGATCAGCCGGCCGCGAAAGGTGAACACGTTGAGGGCGAACGGGAGGTGGGTCCCCGCCGCCTCGTCCCAGACGTAGAAGGCCAGGGCCGGCTGTCCGTTCGCGTGGGCGGGAATCTGCCGCCAGCGCCAGGCGCCCGAGAGCGGCCAGCCGGCGAGGAAGACCGTGACCGCGTCGTGACCGCTGAACCAGGACCCGAGCGGCGGCATCGCCCAGGCGACATCCTGGGTCAGCATCGCGACGACCTCGTCCACGTCGCCGCGGTCCCACGCGTCGACGTAGGCGTCGACGATCTCGCGGAGGGCTTCGTCGCCCAGCTCGCGCAGGGTGGCCTGCTGGCTCTGCTCGGGCAGCCGGTCCTCCACCGACCGGCGCGCGCGCTGAAGGGCGCTGTTCACCGAGGCGGTCGTGGTGTCGAGCGACTCGGCGACCTCACGGGCGGAGAAGCCGAGCACCTCGCGCAGGATCAGGGTGGCGCGCTGATTCGGCGGCAGGTGCTGCAGCGCCGCGATGAACGCCAGCTCCACGCTCTCGCGCCGCTCATAGCGGGCCTCGGGCCCGGCGTAGCCGTCCTCCAGGCCGAGCATCTCGTCCGGGTAGGGCTCCAGCCACACCGACTCGACGAGCGGCTCGCCCGGGCCCCCGTGGGGATCGGCGGCCGGGCCGTGGTCGACCGGGAGCACGCGCTTGGGCCGTCGCGCGATCGCGTCCAGGCACGTGTTGGTGGCGATCCGGTAGAGCCATGAGCGCAGCGAGCCACGCCCGTCGAACCGGGGCAGCCCGCGCCAGGCCCGCAGGAGCGCCTCCTGGAGGGCGTCCTCGGCGTCGTGGACGGATCCGAGCATCCGGTAGCAGTGGGCGTGCAGCTCGCCGCGGTGGGGCTCCACCAGCTCGCGGTACGCGTCCTCGTCGTTCGCGCGGGCGGCGTCGAGCAGCTCCCGCTCCGTGAGGCCCGGGCCTCGGGGGTTGGAGCTCATCCTCGTCACCCTAGACAAGGCCACGCGCCGGTCGCCCCGTGGGGACCGCCTCACGCCGTCGCGGCGACCGGCCTTTCCGCCAGGAACAGATAGCGGTTCAGGCTGAAGAAATAGCGGTCGCCCATCGCGCGGAGGTCGCGGGCCCAGGCGTTCGCCTCGTCCGCCTCCACCCCGCGCCGCCCGGCGACGAACGCGGCCACGAGCTCCAGCATGCCGGCGCTGTACGTGTCCTGGTCGTAGCCCACGTTCAGCAGCGGGACCACCGCGCAGTGATCCAGCCGGAAGCCGCTCCCGGAGAGGAGCTCGGGGAGGGCGCGGGGCAGGTCCCGGTGGGCCAGGTGCTCGTCCCACGCGGAGAGGACGCGCGTCATGCGCTCGTCGTCGTCCGAGCGCCACACGATCGAGTCCCAGTCGGTGTCGAGGATCAGCAGCCGCCCGCCGGGCATGAGCACCCGCCGCGCCTCGGCGAGGGCGGCCGGCATGTCGGCCACGTACTCGTAGACCTGGGTCGACACCGCCGCGTCGAAGGACTCGTCGGGGAACGGGAGCGAGCTCGCGTCGGCCTCCTCGAGCGCGATGGGCGCGGCTCCGGGCGCCCCCCGCCGGCGCTCCGCGATGGCGAGCATGCTGGGGCTGAGGTCGACGCCGTGCACCCGGCCCTCCGCGCCGACGGCCTCCGCCATCTCCTGGGCGAGCAGGCCCGGGCCGCAGCCGATGTCGAGCACGCGCTCGCCCGGCCGGAGGGCCAGGGACTCTGCGATGGCGCGGCGCTGCCCCACCACGTCCGGGGTGAGGTAGACGGCCTCGATGCGGCGCGAGGCCTCCTCGTCGAACTCGATCTGATCGGCCACGGTTCTCCCTCGACTGGGCCGCGCAACACACTACCGCCGCCGCGTTCGGGGGAGGTTTCGGAGCACTACGCTGCGGCCGTGACCCCGCCGGTGCTGGAGATGGAGGGGGTGTCCCTGGATCGCGGGGGTCGCTCCGTGCTGCGCGGCGTGGATCTGGCCGTGCCCGACGACGGCGTCACCGTCCTGCTGGGGCCCTCGGGCTCGGGGAAGTCGTCGCTCCTGCGCTGCTTCAACCGGCTGGAGGCCCCGGAGGCGGGCGTGATCAGGTTCCGCGGTCGCGACGTGTCGATCATCGACCCGCTCGCGTTGCGGCGACAGGTGGGCATGGTCTTCCAGCGGCCGATCCCCTTCCCGGGAACGGTGCGGGAGAACCTCCGGGTCGCCGATCCCGCGGCCGGCGAGGCGGCGATGGTGGAGGCGCTGGAGCGGGCGGGCCTGGCGCCGGCGTTCCTCGACCGGCGGGCGGACGACCTGTCGGGCGGGGAGGCCCAGCGCATGTGCCTGGCGCGCGCGCTGGCCGCGGGCCCCGAGGTGCTGCTCCTCGACGAGCCGACCTCGTCTCTGGACGAGGCCTCGCGCGAGCTCGTGGAGCGCACGGGCCGGACCCTGGCCGACGGCGGCGTGCCGCTGGTGTGGGTGACGCACGACCTCGCCCAGGCCGAGCGGATCGCCGATCGCATGGTGCTCGTGGAGGCCGGCCGCGCC
Organism: Miltoncostaeaceae bacterium; assembly: GCA_963721335.1. Classification (GTDB taxonomy): domain Bacteria; phylum Actinomycetota; class Thermoleophilia; order Miltoncostaeales; family Miltoncostaeaceae; genus CAVXDY01. The sequence continues at coordinate 873,837 of CAVRIV010000008.1, read as the reverse complement.
CGGCCCCGAGGAGCCGCCGATGGAGGGTGACGTCGGTGTCTGGGGGGTCGCGGCGAGCCTCATCCTGGTGGTCGTGGCCGTGCTCATCTCGCTCCGCCTGGGGCTCGACCTGGAGACCGGCCTCATCGGCGCCAGCCTGCGTGCGCTGGCGCAGCTCGTGGTGGTCGGCGCCGCGCTGGGTCTGGTCATCGGTCCCGATCAGCCCATCGTCTGGTCGTGGCTGTGGGTGGGCGGGATCGTGTTGATCGCGGCGTGGGTGGTGCGCCGCCGCGCTCCGGAGCTGCCGGGGGTGTTCGGCCTCGCCCTGGCGGCCACCGCGGTGACGGCGGCCGCGGCGGCGGCGCTCGCGTTCGGCACCGGCATCTTCCCGCTCGAGAGCCGGACGCTGATCCCCGTGATGGGGATGACGATCGGCAACGCGCTCACCTCGATCGTGGTCGCGGCCACGCTCCTGGTGCGCGAGACGGGCGAGCGCCGCGACGACATCGAGGCCCGGCTCGCCCTGGGCCAGCCCTGGCAGGCGGCGGCGCGGCCGCACCTGCGCGCGGTCCTGCGCGCGTCGATCAGCCCTCAGATCGAGCGTACCCGCAACGTGGGCACGGTGTTCCTGCCGGGCGCGATGGTGGGGCTGATCCTGGCCGGGGTCGAACCCCTCGACGCCGTGCTCGTGCAGGGCGCGCTGATGTACGTGATCCTCGGCTCGGTGGCCACCAGCACCACCGTCATCACCCTCGGGGCCGCGCGCCGCCTGTTCACCCGCGACCATCGGCTCGTGCCGTTGGCCCGGCGCACCGGCCCGCCGCCGGAGGAGCTCGCGCTTCGCCGTCTGGCGCGGCGGCTCACGGGCCGGATCAGGGACCGCCGACCGGGCTAATGCTCGGAGGCCCGGTCCTGCGCGTCCTGGACCGCCCGCAGGATCGTCTCCTCCTGGGCGTCCCCCGGTGCGCCGCGCTGGCCGTACTGGGAGCCCCAGAGCGCGAGGATCGATCCCGCGGCATCCGCGAGCTCCTTGGCGCGGTGGTACCCGCCGTACTCGACGAAGCGGGCCTTCCGGCCGGTCTGCCAGCGCCAGATCGTGTCGTTGTCCGCCGCGTGGATGATCGCGTAGAGCTTCTCGGTCACGCCTGAACCCCCCTCGGGTCGCGCCAGGAATCCTAGGCCGTGAGCAACCTGTGAGTGCCCGGTGAGAGGCGGCTGGTGGAGTGGCGCCGTGCCGAAGGACGCCCGCTCCGGGGCGCCGGGAAGCCTGGCGAGAGGGGTTTCAGATGCCGCAGATCCTGATGGGAAGCGCCCGCCACTCCGAGGTGGGAGCCGCACGCGCCTGGAGGTGGACCGGCCGTCTCTCGCCGAACGCCCGCTTCATGGCGGGCGAGCTCGCTCTGTGGACCGCGCTCTACGGGGCGTACCTCGGGCTGCGCGCGATCGCGATCGCCGGCGAGTCCCGGGCGTTCCAGAACGCGCACCACGTGATCGGGGCCGAAGGGGCCCTCGGGCTGTCCCACGAGGCCTCGGCGCAGCGCGCGCTGCAGCCGGCCGAGCCCTTCTTCTCGACCTATTACATGCTCGGGTTCGGCCCGCTGATCCTGACCGCGCTGGTCTGGCTGGCCTGGAGGCGGCGCGACCTCTACCGCTCGCTGCGCACCGCGCTCCTCGCCTCCATCGGGATCGCGGCGGTCGTGCACCTGACCTTCCCCGTCGCCCCCCCGCGGATGATCGCCGGCCTGGGCATCTCCGATTGGGTCGGGCTGTCCGGCGGCCACGACACCGGCTCGTTCGCCGGGATCCGGTTCAACCCCTACGCCGCGATGCCGAGCATGCACGTCGGGTGGAGCCTGCTTGTGGGGATCGTCGCCTGGCGGGCGCTGCCCGGGGCCCTGAAGGCGCTGGGACTCCTGCACCCCGCGATGATGACGCTGGCCGTCACCGCGACCGGCAACCACTACCTGCTCGACGCGGTCGGAGGGGCGGCGGTGGCGATGGCGGGCCTCGCCGTCGCGGGCGTGCTGGCGGGGCGCCCGGCGGTCAGCGGCCGCCTGGGCGACTCAAACGCCGGCGCCGGATCGCCTCCTGGGGGGTCTCGCCGCAGCGTCCATGCTGCTCTCAACCGGCGCCGGCTGGTGCGGCTCCTGCCGTCGCGGCGGCTGGGGCGGCCGGGCGCGGATCCGTCTCGGCGAGCGCCACGTGCTCCGGCACCGGGCCGGGGCCTGGGCGGGCCAGGTAGTAGCCCTGGCCGTGGGTGACCCCGAGCGAGCGCAGGGTCTCCAGCTCCTGGCGCGTCTCGATGCCCTCGGCCACGATCGTGGCGCCGATCTCGCGGGCGAAGGCGACCAGTGAGGCGGCCAGGGCGCGCCGGACGGGGTCGCTGTCGATGTCGCGGGTGAGGGCCAGATCGAGCTTGATCGCGTCCGGGTGCAGCCCGAGGACGTGCCTGAGGCTCGAGAAGCCCGCGCCCGCGTCGTCGATCATGAACTGCACCCCGCGCGATCGCGGTCCGGCCAGGGCCGCCTCGAGAGCCGTGTAGTCCGCCACCGGCGCGTGCTCGGTCAGCTCGACGGCCATGCGCTCGCCGGGGACCGTCGAGAGGAGGGTCGCGAGGCTCGGTGCCAGCAGGGTCGCGGGGGAGACGTTGACCGTCAGGCGCACGTCCGCCGGCAGCTCGTCGAGGTGGGTGATGGCGATCCGGAGGGCCGCCAGCTCCAGCTCCGTCCCCAGCCCCACGGCCTCCGCCTCCGCGAACCAGACGTCGGGTGGGCGGCGCGGCTCATCGCCGAAGCGGCTGAGGGCCTCGGCGGCCACCACCCGGCCCGTGGCCAGCTCCACGATGGGCTGCAGGACGATCGTGAGGCCGTCGCCCGCCAGCACGCCGACGATGTTCTCGCGTTGGTCCTGGCGCGCCTGGCCGTCGCGCTGCTCGCGGTCCAGCTCCTCGCCCAGCATGCCCGCCACGATGCGCAGCAGGCCCACCTCGCCCGCGCCGAGGGCGGGCTCGGGGCGCGGGCTCAGGCAGCAGAGCACCCCGTAGAGCTGCCCTCCGGGGAGCGTGATCGGCACCCCGATGAAGGCGCCGACGCCCGTCTCGGTCGTGATCGGCAGGTCCCGCGTGCGCGCCTCGCCGCGGACGTCGCGCACCAGGCAGGGCAGGTCTCCCTCGACGACGCGCTGGCAGTAGGTCTCCTCCAGTGGGCGTCCCTCTCCGATGCGCAGGCCGAGGGCAGGGCCGTCGCCGTCCATGTAACGCCACACCTCCCTGCCCCCCGTGAACTCCCCGACCGCGGCGACCGTCAGGCCGAGCTGCTCGCGGACCATGGCCAGCAGGCGGTCGACGCTCAGGGACAGGCGGGCCGAGGCACGCGGCGGGAGCGAGGCCCGCTCATGCTCGGAGGTGTAGGGGATGCAGGCGTCGCGCCCCTCGGCCTTGGCCCAGTAGAGGGCGGCATCGGCGGCGTGAACCAGCTCGTTGACGCTGCCTCCGGGTGCCAGGCTGGCGATCCCGGCCGAAATGGTCACCCGGCCGGCGCCTGGCGAAGGGGGTCGTGGCGATCGCCAGGCGCGCCCGCTCGGCGGCCGCCCACGCCGCGTGAGCGTCGCTCTCCGGGAGGAGCCAGGCGAACTCCTCGCCCCCCACCCGGGCGAGCGTGTCCTCGGCACGGGTCAGCGCGCTCAGCCGCTCCGCGACCTCCACGAGCACCCGGTCCCCGGTCGGATGGCCGTGGGAGTCGTTGACGAGCTTGAAGAGGTCCAGGTCCATGATCACCAGGCTGAGCGGGCGCCCGTGGCGGCGGGCCCGCTCGACGTCGGCGTACAGGCGCTCGAAGAAGACCCGGTGGTTGGCGAGGCCCGTCAGCGGGTCGGTCGCCGCCTGGGCCGCGAGCCTCGCTCGAGCCTCGGCGTTGGCGATCCCCACCCCCACGAGCTCCGCGAAGCTGGCCAACCGCTGCTCCGCGCCGGCCTTCAACGGCTCGTCGCGGTTGCTGAGGACGCCGATCGACCCCCACAGGCGTGGGCCCACCCTGATCGGGGCGGCCGCACCGGTGCGATACGGCGTCCCCACGACCAGCCTGCGGGTCGCCTCGTCGAGGGTGTCGTAGTCATCCATCCGCGCCGTCTCGCCCGTTCGGAAGACGCGGGCGGTGGCGCTCTCACCGTCCAGGGGCAGGACGATGCCCACCGCCAGGCCCCCGCCGGCGACGGTGGCCCAAGCGCCCACGACGACCCCCTCCTGGGGACCGAAGCTCACCACCGTGCCCGCCGCGGCCCCCAGCAGGGACGCCACCTCTCGTGCCACCAGCGCGAACACCTCCTCCGGCGGAGCCTCGGCGGCCACGGCGGTGGCCACCCGCCGCAGCGCGGCCTGCTCGGCGGCGAGCGCCTTGTTCTGCGCGACACTCGCCCGGAGCCGGCGCTCCGCGCGCTTGCGCTCGGTGATGTCCTTGACCGTTCCGAGATAGCCGACCACCTCACCGTCCTGTCCGCGCACGAGGGAGCCGGCGAGGATGACCGGGAAGCGCTCCCCGTTCTTGCGCCGGAACTCCACGTCCCACTCCGCGGGGCCGGTCTCGCGGAGGCGGCGAAAGCCGTCCTCGACCCGCTCCGGGTCGGCGTCCGGCCAGTAGGGGTAGGGGCATCCCTGGCCGATCAGCTCCTCGGCGGAGAAGCCGGTCAGCCGGCAGAAGCTGGGGCTCACCTCCCGCAGCCGGCCCTCGGGTGAGAGGACCGTCAGCCCGTCCTGCATCGATGCGACCAGCGCGTTCGAGTAGTCGCGCTGGCGGTGGCTGGTCTCGGAGGCGGCGGAGGCGGCGGCGAGGCTGAGAGCGGTCTCGGCCTGGAGGCGGGCGTTCGCCAGGGCCAGCGCGGCGAGAGCGGCGAGCCCGCGGGCCGTCTGGCGCTCGGTGTCCGAGAAGTGGCGCGGGTGGTTGTAACTGCAGAAGAGGGTGCCCAGGAGCACCGGCATCCCGTCCGACCGCACGGAGAGGTGCTCGAGACGCACGCCGAGGAAGGCCCCCGAGCCGAGCCGGGCGGCGAGGGCGGCGGGCACGGCCGGGTCGGCGGCGGTGTCGTCGACGGTCATGAGCGGGTCGGGCCGGTCGATCTGGAGCCTCCAGATCGGAAGCCGGTCAGCCCCCATCCCCACGGTGCGCTGCAGGAACGCGCGCCGCTTCGGGTCGTCCTCCGTCGTGTAGACGGCGGAGACGAGCCCGGTTTCCCGGTCGTACGCGTAGCAACTGGCCCGATCGGCGCCGAGGGCCGTGCAGGCCGCCGCGGCGATCCCCTGCAGGATCGCGGGCAGATCGGGCGCGTCGCCCAGGCTCGCCGCGGCCGCCCCGACGATCTGCTCGGCGCTCCTCTGGGGCGTCCTACCTCTCGCGGGCATGCGGGCCTCTCCACGGATGGGCTCTGCTGGACTATCGGCCTCCCGGGTCGGAACCTGATCCGGTGGGCTCGGCGCCCCCGCGGGGTTGAGGCTTCCGGGAGCGGGAAGAAATTCCCCGGGAGTGTCGATCTCGCCGGGCCCTGTTCGTCGTCAGAGTAAGAGCCGGGCGAGACCGGCGGAACACAAGGAGAAGCGACGATGCGATTCATGGTCCTGGTGAAGGAAGACGAGGACAGCGAGGCGGGCGTCATGCCCTCTGCGGAGCAGCTGACCGAGATGGGGAAGTTCAACGACGAGCTGGTGAAGGCCGGAGTGATGCTCGCGGGCGAGGGGCTCCACCCGAGCTCGAAGGGCGTGCGCGTGCGGTTCTCCGGCAAGGAGAGGACCGTGATCGACGGTCCCTTCGCCGAGACCAAGGAGCTGATCGCCGGATTCTGGCTGCTGCAGGTCAAGTCGAGGGACGAGGCGATCGAGTGGATCAAGCGGGCCCCCTTCGACGGCGGGACCGAGATCGAGATCCGCCAGGTGTTCGAGGCGGAGGACTTCGGCGCCGAGTTCACCCCCGAGGAGCGGGCGGCCGAGGAGCGCAGGCGCGCGCAGATCGCCGATCAGCACTAGACGCGCGACCGGCGACGTGGGGCCCACCGACGCCAATCGCGCGATCGATGCGGTCTGGCGGATCGAGTCGGCCAGGCTCATCGCCGGACTTGCGCGGATGGTCGGGGACGTCGGCGTCGCCGAGGACCTCGCGCAGGACGCCCTGGTCGCGGCGCTCGAGCGGTGGCCCGAGGCGGGTGTCCCGGACAATCCGGGCGCCTGGCTCATGGCCACCGCGAAGCACCGCGCCATCGACGGCTTCCGTCGCAACGCGATCCTCGAGCGCAAGCACGAGGAGCTCGGCCGGGAGCTGGAGATCCGGCAGGAGGCGAGCGGGGCGGATCTCGACGCCGCGATCGACGACGACGTCGGCGACGACCTGCTGGCGCTCATGTTCACGACCTGCCACCCGGTCCTGTCGACCGAGGCGCGCGTCGCCCTCACCCTCCGCCTGCTCGGAGGCCTGACCACCGCGGAGATCGCCCGCGCCTTTCTCGTTCCGGAGCCGACCGTGGCCCAGCGCATCGTCCGGGCCAAGCGCAGCCTCGCCGAGGCGCGGGTCCCCTTCGAGGTTCCCGGCGGGGACGATCTGGCCCCCCGGCTCTCGTCCGTGCTCGAGGTCGTCTACCTGGTCTTCAACGAGGGCTACTCCGCGACCGCCGGCGACGACTGGATGAGGCCCGAGCTCTGCGACGACGCGCTGCGACTGGGCCGGATCCTGGCCGAGCTGGCGCCGAAGGAGCCCGAGGTCCACGGGCTCGTCGCGCTGATGGAGATCCAGGCGTCGCGCTCGCGAGCGCGGGTCGACCGGTGGGGGGATCCCATCCTGCTGCTCGATCAGGACCGCGCGCGCTGGGACCACGTGCTCATCGGTCGCGGCCTGGTGGCGCTCAGGCGGGCCGAGGAGCTCGGCGGCGCGCTCGGCCCCTACGGGCTCCAGGGGGCGATCGCCGCCTGTCACGCCCGCGCGCGCACCGGGGCGGAGACCGACTGGGAGCGCATCGCGGCGCTCTACGACGCGCTCGCCCAGCTCACGGCGTCCCCGGTGGTGGAGCTGAACCGCGCCGTCGCGATCGCGATGGCCTTCGGTCCCGCCGAGGGGCTCGAGCTGGTCGACGAGTTGACCTCCGAGCCGGCGCTCCGGGGCTATCACCTCCTGCCGAGCGTCCGCGCGGACCTCCTCGCCAAGCTCGGCCGCCTCGACGAGGCGCGTGCCGAGTTGGAGCGCGCGGCATCGCTCACGCAGAACGCACGGGAACGCAAGCTGATGCTCGACCGCGCGAGGAGGCTCGGGACGTCCGCCAACGGCGACCGATGACTTCCGGCCCGGCCCGCGGTCATATGTGCGTGGGCCCGACCCAACAGCGAAGGAGGGGCCGATGTTCAGAGACACCCCGGCATTCTCAGGATTCTCGGTGGACGACATCGAGAAGGCCCGTGAGTTCTACGGCGGCACGCTCGGCCTGGAGGTGTCCGACATGGACGACCTGCTCCAGCTGCGCCTCGGCAGCGGCGCGACCGTGATCGCCTATCCCAAGGAGGATCACACGCCGGCCACGTTCACGATCCTCAACTTCCCGGTGGACGACGTTGACCGCGCGGTGGACGAGCTGACGGCGGCCGGCGTGCGCCTGGAGCGCTACCCGCAGATGGGGGAGCACCAGGACGAGAAGGGCGTCTATCGCGGCCCGCCGGGGCCCGACATCGCGTGGTTCACCGATCCGGCCGGGAACGTCCTGTCCGTGCTCCAGGACCCCGGTTCCTGAGCGCTCCTACGGGGACGGCCGGTGGCCGACGAACAGCTCGCGGGGCGTCCGGTCCTCGGTCGTCTCCTCCGTGACGGCGCTCGGCTCGAAGCCGGCGGCGGCCAGGAGCCGGAGCCACACGTCCCGGCCGAACAGCCCTGTCCGATGGGTCTCGTGAACGATCCGCACCGAGCCGTCAGCGTCACGGAGCAGGAAGGCGTACTCGGTCAGGACCCACGAGTCGCCGGGATCGGGGTCCCAGCACCAGTCCAGGTACCGCACCCCGCGGCCGTCGGGCGCGTCATGGCCCCCGTGGCCGGTCTCCGCCTCGAAGGTCTCCGCGGTGCGATCGGGCACGAAAACGGCGACGCCACCGGGACGGCAGTGCGCGAAGGCCGTCTCGATCGCGCGGCGCAGGTCGGCCTCGTCGGTCATGTAGTCCACGGCGTCGTGGACGAAGACGGCGTCGAACGCCCGGCCCAGCCGGACCGTCCGCATGTCGCCCAGGTGGTGCTCGCACTCCGGGTTGAGGCGTCGCGAGACGGCGAGCATCTCGTCGGAGAGGTCGACGAGCGTCATCGCGAAGCGCGCCTTGAGGTACACGGCGTTGTGCCCGCCGCCGCTCCCCAGCTCCAGCACCTCGCGCACCGGGATCGAGGACGAGTCGAGCACTCCGGCCGCGAAGGCCGCCTCCTCCGCGTACTCCTCCGGCGGCGAGATCAGCGGCCACCAGGCCGCCAGCTCTCCGTAGAGGCGGTGCTCGTCCGGCCGGTTAGCCATCGGCAAACAATCCTCGCTCATCGAAGCACCGTCGGGGCCGCCTGTGGTGTGATGGTCGCCGCCGGACCCGGAGACGGCCGCGACCCGCGCTCCCGAATCCGTCTACGCACGGCACCACCAAGGAGAGATGAACGTGGCGAAGCTTCCTGACAACGAGCGCCTCTCGACCGGGGGCCTGGCGCGGCTGGCGCGCTGGTTCGCCTACCACCCCTGGCGGACGATCCTCGGCTGGGTCGCCATCATCGTGGTCCTGGTGGGCCTCGTCGCCACCGTCGGCGGATCGCTGAAGGACGAGTTCGACATCCCCGGGTCCGACACCCAGAAGGCGACGGATCTGATCGAGAGCGAGTTCCAGTCCGAGCAGGGCGGCGTGCTCAACGTCGTCTTCGCCGCTCCCGTGGGTGAGCGCCTGGACACGCCGGAGCGCAAGGCGGCGATCGAGGCGGCCGTGGCCGAGGCGCGCACGAAGTTCGCGCCTCCCTCGGACACGCCCGAGGACGGCGAGGCCGGCCTGACCGACGTCAAGGATCCATTCGATCCCGACACGGTCTCGGCGGACGGGCGCATCGCCTACGCCGAGGCGCAGTTCGACCAGACCATCGAGGACGCCGATCGCGACGCGGTCGTGGCGGTGGAGGACTTCTTCCGAGAGGCCGTCGCACCCGTGGGTGTCACGGTCGAGTACAACGGCGACGCGGAGTTCCCGCCCATCGAGCAGGGGACATCCGAGCTGCTGGGCCTGCTGGCGGCCATCATCGTGCTGCTGGTCGTCTTCCGCACCCTCGTGGCGATGTTCATCCCCATCGCGCTGGCCATCGTCGCCCTGGCCACGGCCTTCCTGCTGCTGTTCATCTTCGCCGGCCTCACCGACGTCAACACCGTCACGCCGATCCTGGTGTCGATGATCGGCCTCGGGGTCGGCATCGACTACTCGCTGTTCATCGTGACGAGATTCCGGGAACTGCTGCACGCGGGGTACTCGCCCCGCGACGCGGCCGCGGAGGCCGGCGCGTCCGCCGGACGCGCGGTGATCTTCGCGGGCGTGACCGTCGCGATCTCGGTGACCGGGCTGGCCCTCATCGGGCTCACGTTCGTGACCATCCTGGGCGTCGGCAGCGCCCTGGGCGTGCTGACGACCGTGCTCATCGCCAACTCGCTGCTCCTGTCGGTGCTCGCCCTGCTCGGGACGAAGGTCGACCGGCTGAAGGTGCCCTTCCTGAAGCCGCTGGACGACTCCGAGGAGGGGCGGCAGAAGACCCTGATCGCCCGCTGGGGGCGGTTCGTCTGCGGCCACGCCAAGATCGTCTTCCCCGTCGTCCTGCTGGCGATCCTGGCGCTCGCCTCGACGTCGTCGCTGGTGCGGCTGGGCGCCGCCGACCAGGGGACCCAGCCGGACGAGCAGACCAGCCGGCGGGCGTACGACCTGCTCGCGGAGGGCTTCGGCGCCGGCTTCAACGGCCCGATCCCGATCGTGGTCGACGTGAACGGCGACCCGGGGGCGCCGCAGCGGATCGCCGACGCCCTGCAGGGCCAGGAGGACGTGGCCAAGGTCGGCGAGCCGCAGTTCAACGACGAGGAGACGGTCGCCATCGTGTTCGTGACGCCCGGCTCGGCGCCCCAGGACCAGGCGACCGACGATCTCGTCGATCGCATCCGCGACGAGGTCGTTCCGGCGGCCGTCGCCGGCGGTGACGCGGTGGCCTACGTCAGCGGCCAGACCGCGGCGTTCAAGGACATCGCCGAGCGGATCTTCCAGCGGATGCCGTACTTCCTGCTCTACATCGTCGGCATCACGTTCATCGTGCTGGCGATGGCCTTCCGCTCGGTCGTGGTCTCGCTCACGGCGGCGATCACGACGCTCCTGTCGGCGTTCGTGGGCTTCGGCGTGCTGACCCTGGTGGTGCAGGAGGGCCACCTGCTGGGCTTCACGGGCCTCGACAGGACCGGGCCGATCGAGACGTTCGTGCCACCGATCGCGTTCGCGATCCTGTTCGGGCTCTCGATGGACTACATGGTCTTCCTGATGAGCCGGATCCGGGAGAGGCACGTGAGGGGGGAGGCCACCCGCGAGGCGGTCGAGCACGGCATCGCGGCGATCGGGCGCGTGATCGTGGCCGCCGCGATCATCATGGGCACGGTCTTCGCGGCGTTCATCCTCAGCGCGGACCGCATCCCCAAGGAGTTCGGCCTCCTGCTCGCGGTGGCGATCCTGGCGGACGCCCTGATCGTGCGCATGACGCTCGTCCCGTCGCTGCTCACGCTGCTGGGCGAGAAGTCGTGGTACATCCCGCGCTGGCTCGACCGCATCCTGCCCAACCTCACGATCGAGCCCCCGCACGACCCCGAGGCGCGCGGGCCCGAGACCGAGCGGCCGCGGGAGGTCGTCAACACGTCCTGACGAGCGACGAACGACGGAGGGCGGATCCCGGATCCGCCCTCCGGCTCCGAGGTCAGGGAACCCGGATCATCCGGATCGTGGCCCGGTTTCGCCCGAAGTCGCTCACGGTGCCCGTCAGCGTTCCGATCACGGCGGTCTGGGCCGGCTTGCTCCGCGGCCCGGAGTCCGAGTGCATCACGATGACCTTCTTCGTGCCGAAGAGAACCCCACGCGGAAGGAGCATCTGCGGAAGCGGGGGCTGCACGGGCCAGCCGAACACCATGCTGGAGATCCCGCCCCGGACCTCGCTGACGGGGCAGTCGACCTCCACGAGCGCGCCGATCCCGTTCAGCTGCAGCTTGAGGAGCGACCGGTTGTAGAGCATCGCCACGTTCACCGTGTCCACCTGCGGCACCCCGCAGTCCGGGCCCTGGGACAGGTCCTCCGTGCGTGGTGCGCAGACCCCGCCCTCGGGCGGATTGGTGCGGGAGGCGTGGCCGCTCGCGGTCCGCGTCGTCGTGAGCGTGAGGGCGAGAGTGGCGTCGCCGCGCCGGCCCTTGCGCTGGACGAGGATCGGCGCGCGCGATCCCTTTCCGAGGCGCACGAACTCCATCACGACGCCCTTGCCCCGCCGATAGGTGGTCGTCTCGTCGATGTGGGCGTTGATGTCGACGACGCAGGGGACGGTGGCTCCCCAGTCCTCGTCCTTGGCCGCTGTGGCCGTGCCCTCGACGATCACCTTGAAGCGGGCCGTCTCCGAGCCCGGGATCGAGGGGAGCGCGGGGATGTTGGGCACCGCCGGTGCGGCTGCGCCCCCCTGCGCTCCCAGCGCGGCGCCCGTCACCAGCACGGTCAGGACCGTCAGGGCGATCGGTGAACGGCGGCACCTGGTCACGCGAACCCCCTCGGTAGGCGCGGGACGCTACTCCTCGCCGAGCGCGCCGCTCCTCCCCCTCCGTACAGTCCGGTGGCGGCTGCGTTCCGCCCGACCCGACCCCTAAGCTCGGCGCCGATGCGTGTCGCGTGGCACCGGTGGGGGGCGGGCGCCCTGTTGGCCGCCGCCCTGCTGCTCGCCCTCGCCGCCCCGGCCGCGGCTCAGGAGGACCCGGGGACCACGGCCGAGGCCGAGGCTCAACTGATCGAGCGGTACGCCCCGGTCATCGCCGTCCGGATCGCCGACGGCGACTGCGACACGGACGGCGAGCTCTACGGGCCCGTGCCCGTGGAGGCCGTTCTCGGCAATCCCGACGTCCGGCTCCTGCGCCCGAAGGACGGGGACCATCCCGAGGAGGTGCTCACCGCGGGTCCCACCAGCCGGGACATCGCGACCCTCGGGAGGGACTTCGCGCTCGATCTCCCGGGGTACGGCCTCAGCCCCGGCTGCACCTACGCGCGCGACCTCGCCGCGCGGGTCGCGCGGGCGAGCCTCCGGCCCACGGTCTACGCCCACGTCGCGCGCGAGCCGGGTGTCGCCGGGCTCGCGGTGCAGTACTGGATCTACTGGTACTTCAACGAGTTCAACAACCTGCACGAGAGCGACTGGGAGATGGTCCAGGTCGCGTTCGACGGCAGCTCCGCCGAGGAGGCGCTCGCCTCGGAGCCGTCACGGGTGGCCTACGCCCAGCACTCGGGCGGGGAGGTCGCGGACTGGGGCGCCTCGAAGATCGATACGGAGGGCACGCATCCCGTCGTCTACGCCGCGGCCGGCTCCCACGCGAGCTACTTCGGCTCCGCCCTCTACCTCGGGACCGGCGAGAACGGCGCGGGGCTCGGCTGCGACGACACCCGCGAGCCGCTCCGCCGCATCCACCCCGGCGTCGTCACCGTCGAGACCGACCCCGACCCCGCGGGACCCCACGGCTGGCTCACCTTCGAGGGGGTCTGGGGAGAGCACCAGGGCGGCTTCAACGGACCCCCCGACGGCCCGGCGCGAAAGCGGCAGTGGCGGGAGCCGTTCCGCTGGATGGCGGGGCTTCGAGAGGACAACCCGGAGGTGCCCGGCGCCCAGACGATCGGCCCCAACGTCAGCGCGACGTTCTGCGGCGTGGTGGAGGCCGTCTCCGACTTCGCGATTCTCGCCGCACAGTCGCGCGGGACCGCCCTGGTGGTGCTGGGCCTCCTGGTGATCGGCGTCGGCGCGCCGCTCCGGCGCACCCGCTGGTCCCCGGTGGTCAGCGAGCCACTTCGGCAGGAGCGCGCCGTCGGGCAGATCGTCGGCACGACCGCGCAGGTGCGGAGATCCGAGCGCCGGACATTTCGAGCGCTCGGGCTGCTCGTCATCCCCGCGATGCTCGCCGCCGCCGGCCTTCAGGCGCTCGTGCTCGACCTCTTCGGCGTGGGCGGCTGGCTGGAGGAGCGCAGCGCCGGAGGCCTTGGCGGCCTCTTCGCCATCCTGCTCGGGCTGGCCGGGGCCGGCGTCGGGTTCACGATGTGCTCGGTCGCCGTCACGTCCGCCCTCGTGCTCCTCCATCAGCGCCGGCCGGTCAGCGTGCGGGCGGCGATCGAGAACCTCGGGGCCCGGCGCGCGTTGAGCACCACCGCGGCGACCCTGGGCGTGGGTGCGCTCTGCGTGGTGATCGCGTTCACCGTCATCGGCATCCCGATCGCGCTGTGGCTCGCCGTGCGGTGGCTGTTCATCCAGGACGGGATCCTGTTCCGCGGACTCGGGGTGCGCGACGCGCTCCGCTGGAGCGCAACGATCGTCCATGGGCACTGGTGGCGCACGTTCGGCTGCGCCTTTCTGCTGGCCGGCATTGCGATCGCGACGGGGCCGCTGGTGGGGATCGCGCTGATCTTCTTCACCGGCCTCCCGCTGGGCCTGGTGAACATCTTCGGGTCGATCGTCTTCGCCCTGGCCGTGCCCTGGCTCGTGATCGCCCGGTTCCTGCTCTACCTCGATCTCGAGGAGCGTTTCGGAGTGGACGCGCCGCCGGCCCCCGCCGAGGCCGGGACGCCGGGGCCGTAGGGCGGGCCGAGCGCGAGGGCCGACGAGCCCTCGTCAGGCGACCTCGGTCAGCGCCCGGTCGATGGTGGCCGGCGCGAAGATGTGCTCGATGACCATGATCGCGGCGCCGGTCACCCCGGCGCGGTCGCCGAGCTGGCTGGTGACCACGCGCAGGTCGCGGGTGGCCAGGGGCAGCGAGCGCTGGATGATCACCTCGCGCAGGCCCGCGAGCAGGTGCTCGTGGACCTCGCCGATGTCGCCGCCGAGCACGATGACCCGGGGGTTGAAGAAGTTGACGCAGGCGGCGAGGACCTCGCCCAGCGTCCGGCCGGCCTCGCGGACCATGCGGATCGCGTCGGGGTTTCCCTCCGACACCAGGCGCACCACGTCGCGGCTTCCCTCGGCGTCGTAGCCCGCGGCGGCCAGCCGGTGCGCCAGCGCCCGCCCGCCCGCCACGGCCTCCAGGCAACCGGTGTTGCCGCAGCGGCAGACCACGTCGTCGTGCTCGGCCACGACGATGTGGCCGATGTCGCCCGCGGCGCCCTCGGCCCCGCGATGGATCCTGCGGTCCACGACGATGCCGCAGCCGATGCCCGTGCCCACCTTGACGTACAGGAGGTGCTCCACCTCGCGCCAGTGAGCCCAGTGCTCGCCGAGGGCCATGATGTTCACGTCGTTGTCCACGAGGACCGGCGCCTCGGCGTACCTCCGCGCGAACCAATCCGGGATCGAGAAGCCGTCCCAGCCGGGCATGATCGGCGGGCTCACCGGCCGCCCGGAGGCGAAGGCGACCGGTCCGGGGATGCCGATGCCGATGCCGGACACGTCCCCGAGCGACTGCTTGCTCTCGCGCAGGAGCCTGCGGAACCGGTCGTGGACATCGCCGAGGATTCGCTCGGGGCCCTCGGCGATGTCCATCTCGAAGGCCATCTCGGCGAGGGCGACGCCGGACAGGTCGCTCACCGCGAGACGTGAGTGCGTGGCGCCCAGGTCGGCCGTGAGGACGACGCCGGCCTTGTGGTTGAAGGCCAGCCGCGTCGGCCGGCGCCCGCCGGTGGACTCGGTGTCGCCGGCCTCGTAGATCAGCCCCGCGGCCAGCAGCGCGTTGACGCGCTGGGCGACGGTGGAGCGGGCGAGCCCCGTGTCCCGCGCCAGGGCCGCGCGGGTGACCGCGTCCCCGCTGCGGATCAGCTTCAGGACGCTCCCCGCGCCGTCGGCGGATCCTGAGTGCGCACCGGCGTCGAGAGCCATGGTGCGTGCAGTAAAGCAGGATTACGCCGGCCGACCGAATAGCTTCCGCACGATGGCAGGCACACTTATGCTTGACCTCCGTTATAAGCCTGGGTACGTTGCGTGCCGATGCGCACGAACGCGGCCACGCCACTGCGCTCCGCGATCGCGGGGACCGGGTTCGTCGGGGCCGTCCATGCCCACGCGGTCCGAGCCGCCGGGGGGACGGTGGCGGGCGTCGCCGCCTCGACGCCCGAGCGGTCGCGGGCCGCGGCCCGGCGCCTGGGCGCCGAGAGGGCGTACGAGAGCGCCGAGGCGATCGTCGAGGACGAGACGGTGGACGTCGTCCACGTCTGCACGCCGAACCACCTCCACGAGGACCTGGCGCGGCGGGCTCTGAGGGCCGGCAAGCACGTGATCTGCGAGAAGCCCCTCGCGGTCGACGCCGAGAGTGCCCAGCGCCTCGCGGACCTCGCCGCGGACGCAGCGCCGCTGCGCCGCGGTCCCGTTCGTCTACCGCTACTACCCCACGGTGCGCGAGGCGCGCCACCGGATCGCCTCCGGGCAGAGCGGTGCCGTGCACCTCGTCCACGGCACCTACCTGCAGGACTGGCTGCTCACCTCCGAGGACGACAACTGGCGGGTTGACCCCGTGCTGGGCGGCGCCTCCCGCGCGTTCGCGGACATCGGATCGCACTGGTGCGACCTGGCCGAGTTCGTCACCGGGCACCGGCTCACCCGCCTCAGCGCCCGCACGATGACCGCCGTCCCCGAGCGGCTGCGCGTCGAGGGCCGCGAGGCCTTCGCGCCCGGCAACGGCGACGGGGTCGCCCGGCCGGTCTCGACCGAGGACGCCGTCGT
Source organism: Miltoncostaeaceae bacterium (assembly GCA_963721335.1). Taxonomy (GTDB): domain Bacteria; phylum Actinomycetota; class Thermoleophilia; order Miltoncostaeales; family Miltoncostaeaceae; genus CAVXDY01. Next base: position 857,932 of record CAVRIV010000008.1, on the reverse strand, counting down.
GGTGCAGTTCGAGACGGACGGGGGAGCGCTCGGCTCGGCGGTGATCAGCCAGATCTCGGCCGGCCGCAAGAACCGGCTCTGGCTCGAGGTCGACGCCGCCGGCGAGAGCCTCGCGTTCGACCAGGAGGACGCCGAGTCCCTGTGGCTGGGCCGGCGCGAGCGGTCGGTGATCGTCCGCCGCGATCCGGCCGCGCTCTCGCCTCCGGCGGCCCGGCTCGCGGTCCTGCCCCCCGGCCACCCGCAGGGCTATCAGGACTGCTTCAACCTCTTCGTCGCCGACGTCTTCGCGGCGATCGCCACCGGAACGGCGCCCGACGGGCTCCCCGGCTTCGCGGACGGCCTCCGGGCGGCGCGCATCACCGACGCCGTGCTCACGTCGGCCGGCGGGGAGCGCTGGGTGGACGTCGCTCCCGTGGAGGTGCCCTCGTGAAGCTCGGCTTCCTCACGGCCTGCATGCCCGAGCGGTCGCTCGAGGACGTCGCGGCCTGGGCCGGCGCGAACGGCTTCGAGGCGCTCGAGCTGGCGGCATGGCCGGGGGAGGGGGACCGCCCGTTCGTCGCGCGGCACCTCGCCGCCGAGGCGTTCGACGCCGCGGAGGCGGAGCGGGTGCGGGGCGCGCTCGAGGGCAACGGGCTGGTGCTGTCGGCGCTCGCCTACTACGACAACAACCTGCATCCCGACGCCGGGGTGCGCGAGGCCATCCACGCGCACCTCCGCGCGTGCATCGACGCCTCGGCCGCGCTCGGCTGCCCGCCGGTCGGCACCTTCATCGGACGCGACCCCGGCCGCTCGGTCGCCGAGAACCTCCGCGATGCCGAGGGCGTCTTCCCGGCGCTCGTGGACTACGCCGGGCAGCGCGGCGTGAAGCTGATGATCGAGAACTGCGTGATGGAGGGCTGGCACCCCGACGGCTACCCGGGGAACCTCGCCTACTCGCCCGAGCTGTGGGAGTGGATGTTCGCGCTCGGGCTGCATCTGAACTTCGACCCGTCGCACCTGCTGTGGCTGGGCATCGATCCGGTCAGCGCCCTGCGGCCCTACGTCGACCGCGTCGCCCACGCGCACGCCAAGGACGCCGAGACCTTCCCCGATCAGCGCAACCGCTACGGGTTCTTCGGGCGCACATCCACCCGCGAGCGGGATCCGTGGGATACCGGATGGTGGCGCTACCGCATTCCCGGCCTCGGCCAGGTGGACTTCCGCCGCTGCGTCGACGTGCTCCACGAGGGCGGCTTCGATGGCGTGCTGTCGGTGGAGCACGAGGACCCGGTGTGGGGCGGGGCGCCCGAGAGGATCGAGCAGGGCCTGCGGATCGCCCGGACCCACCTCCGCCCGATGGTGGTCGGATGACGGCCATCCTCGAGGTCCGCGGGCTGGTCAAGGAGTACCCGGGCGTCACGGCGCTCCAGGGCGTCGACCTCGACGTGCTCGAGGGCGAGGTGCACTGCCTGCTCGGGCCGAACGGCGCCGGGAAGTCGACCCTGATCAAGTGCGTCTCGGGCGCGGTGGAGCCCACCGCCGGCGAGATCCGGTTCGACGGGCGAGCCGCTGCCCTCCGGCGATCCGGCGGGCTCGCTCGCCCGCGGCGTGGCGACGATCTACCAGGAGCTCGACCTGGTCGACGACCTGACGGTGGCGGAGAGCATCTTCCTCGGTCACGAGCCCCGGCGCGGCCCGGCTGCTCGACCTGGGGCAGCATGGACGAGGAGTCGCTGGCGCTGCTCGCGCGCCTCGGCCACACCGGCATCCCGCCCGCGCGCGAAGATCAAGGCGCTGCGGCCCGCGGCGCAGCAGATCGTCTCGATCGCCCGCGCGACCTCCGGCGAGGTCCGCCTGCTGATCATGGACGAGCCCTCGGCGATCCTCGACGGGGAGGAGATCGAGACGCTCTTCGGCGTCGTCCGGCGCCTCACCGCCGAGGGCGTCGGCGTCATCTACATCTCCCACCGCCTGGACGAGATCCGCCGGATCGGCGACCGCGTGACCGTCCTGGCCGACGGGCGCACCACGGCGACCGGGCATCCCGGCCTCCACGCCCACCGACGAGCTGGTGACGCTGATGATCGGCCGGCGCGTCGAGCAGCTCTACCCCGAGCGCCCGGTCGGCGGCGGCGAGGTGCTGCTCGACGTGAAGGGCGTCCGACGGCTGCCGGAGGTGCGCGACGCGAGCCTGCAGGTGCGCGCCGGCGAGGTCGTGGGCCTGGCCGGCCTGGTCGGCTCCGGGCGCAGCGAGCTGCTCGGGCTGATCTACGGCATCGAGACCCCCGACGAGGGCGAGGTGCTCGTCGACGGCCGCCGGCTGTCGCCCGGCAGCCCCGCGCGCGCGATCAAGGCGGGCCTGGGGCTGGCGCCGGAGGACCGCAAGTCGCAGGGGCTGCTGCTCGACTGGAGCCTGACCAAGAACGTGAGCCTGTCCGACCTCGGCCGCTTCCGGCGCGTCGGCCTGCTCGACATCCGGTCGGAGCGGGCCGAGGTGCGCGAGCAGCTGCAGGAGCTCAAGACCGTCCCCGACGACGTCGACCGGATCGCCCGCCTGCTCTCGGGCGGCAACCAGCAGAAGGTCGTCCTGGCCCGCTGGCTGCTGCGCCACTGCCGAGTGCTCCTGCTGGACGAGCCCACCCGCGGCGTCGACGTCCCCACCAAGGCCGAGATCTACCGGCTGATCACCGACCTCGCGAAGCGGGGCCTGGGCGTCCTGGTCGTCTCGTCCGAGCTCGAGGAGCTCGTCGGCATCTGCACCCGCGTGCTGGTGATGCGCCTGGGCGAGATCGTGGCCGAGGTCGACGGCGCGTCGGCCACCGAGCAGGAGCTGCTGCGGCACGCCGTCGCGCCCATCGACGCTCCCGTCCTGGCGGAGGAGATCGAGTGAACACCCCCTCGTGGATGACGGGCGTCAACCTCCCCCGGGTCCGTGGCCTGGAGCTTCAGGAGTACGTGCTCGGCGCCGTGGTCGTCCTGCTGTTCATCACCGGCGCGATCCTGAAGCCGGAGACGTTCCCGACCTGGGACAACGTGCGCAACATGCTCACCCAGGCGAGCGTGGTGGGCGTCCTCGCCATCGGGATGACCTTCGTGATCGCGACCTCGGGCATCGACCTGTCCGTGGGCTCGATCGTCGCGGCGGCCGGGCTCTTCGGCGGGATCCTCGATCGACCCCGACGGCGGGACGCTGCTGTTCATCGTCGGGGCGCTCGCCTTCGCCACGCTGCTCGGCACGGTCAACGCGACCGCGATCGCCTACGGGCGCGTGGTGCCGTTCATCGCCACGCTCGCGATGTTCTCCATCGCCCGAGGGCTCGCCCTGCTGTTCAACGACAAGTTGCCCGTGAGCCTGCTCGACCTCAACGGCGGGTCGTTCGGCGATCCGGCGCCGTTCTCGCTGCTGTGGTTCGGTACCGGGCGGCTCCTCGAGATCCCGGTCTCCGTCTACGTCTTCATCCTCATCACCGTGGCCGGCTGGGTGCTTCTCAACCGCACCCGCTACGGCCGCTACGTGGTGGCCGTCGGCGGCAACCGGGAGGCGGCGCGCATCGCGGGCGTCCCCGTGCGACGGGTCATCTTCAGCGTGTACGTGCTGTCGGGCCTGCTCGCGGGCGTCGCCACCGTGCTGCTGTGCGCCCGCCTCGGCAGCGCATCGCCGGTCAGCGGAAACCTCTACGAGCTCGACGCCATCGGCGCCGTCGTGATCGGCGGCACCAGCCTGGCGGGCGGCCGGGCCACCATCGTCGGGACCTTCCTCGGCGTCCTCACCTTCGCACTCATCTTCAGCCTCATGACCCAGCTGAACCTCGCGACCGAGGTCCAGCAGGTGGTCAAGGGCGGCATCGTGCTCGGCGCGGTGCTGCTCCAGAGGTCGGAGTCCCGTTACTGATGGGCGGGCCGATCCCGCAATGACCCATCAGGGCACACCAACCAAGGAGAGACACGGCATGTCGCGCACGCGACTTCTCATCTCAATCGCCGCGGTGGGTCTGTTGGCCCTCGGCGTGGCCGCCTGTGGCGGCGGCGACACCAAGACCGTCACGGTCGCGACACCCGCGCCCGGTGGTACGGGCACGACCCCCTCGGAGTCCGGCCAGACGGTCCACATCATCGCCAGCGTGCCGCCCACCGACCACGGGTGGCTGGGCGCGATCTCCAAGAACGCCCAGGCCGCGGCCGACCAGTACTCGGACGTCGACTTCGAGCTGCTCGAGGCGGCCGACGCCGACTCGCAGGCCCAGCAGATCCAGCAGGCGATCTCCGAGAAGCCCGACGTCCTGGTCGTGCTGCCTCAGGACGGCGCGGCCCTGACGCCCGTCGCCCGGGAGGCGGAGCGGGCGGGCATCCCGGTCGTCAACATCGACCGGCTCTTCACGACCCAGGACGCCGCCACCGCGACGATCCTCGGCGACAACTACCAGATCGGCGTCCTCGCGGCCGACTACATCTCCGACCAGCTCAAGTGCGAGGGCAACGTCGTCGAGATCCAGGGCCTCGCGGGCATCTCGGTCACCGAGGACCGCACGAAGGGCTTCGCCGACGAGCTCAAGGTCAGGTGCCCCGACGGCGGCATCAAGGTGGTCGCCCAGCAGCCCGGCGACTTCAACCCCGACACCGGCCTGAAGGTCATGGAGAACATCCTCCAGGCGCAGCAGGACATCGACGCCGTCTACACCCACGACGACGACATGGCCCAGGGCGTCGTCCAGGCGATCCGCAACGCCGGGCGTGAGGACGAGATGTTCCTCACCGGCGTCGGCGGCTCCCAGGACGCCATGCAGCAGATCAAGGCCGGCGGCCTCTACCGCGCGACCTTCCTCTACAACCCCAACATGGCCGCCAGCGCGGTCAACATGGCCCGGCTGCTCGCCCTCGGAGAGGGCTTCTCCGAGCTCGTCCCGCCGGAGGTCCCGCGCCAGGTCATCGTGCCCGCCGCGGTGGTCACGCAGGACAACGTCGCCGACTACGAGCAGTACGCCTTCAACTAGGCCGGCGACCCCCACACCGGGAGACCTCGCCCGCCGGACAGGATGTCCGGCGGGCGTCCCGGGCGGTGGGATCTCCTACGGAGGGGTGAGCCCGGTCGGGATCCCCGGCTCTGGAGGGCTCTCCACCGGATAGCCGTCGGCCTCCACGGCGTCCAGGATCTCCCGCGCATGCTCCTCGCCACGGCTCTCGATCACGAGCCGTATCCCCGTCTCGCGCACGTCGAGCGACACCCCGTCCCGGACGTGGTGGACCTCGAGGACGTTGCCCCCGCGCTCGCCCACCAGGGTCAGGAGGCGCGCGAGCGACCCCGGACGGTCGCCGAGGCGGGTGAAGATGGTCAGTCGCCGGTGAGCCCGGGTCTCGTGCCGGCGTGTGAGCGCGCCGACGAGCCCGACGTCGATGTTCCCCCCGGACAGGACGATCACGGTCGGCCCGCCGTGGACGGGTCGGACGCGGCCGGAGAGCATCGCGGCGACCCCCACCGCTCCGGCGCCCTCCACCAGCAGCTTGGCGTGCTCGAGGAGCAGGACGATGGCCTCGGCGATCTCGTTCTCGCTCACGGTCACCATGTCGTCCATCAGGCGGCCGAGGATCGGGCGCGTGAGCTCGCCGGGCCGCTTCACCGCGATGCCGTCCGCGATGCTCGTGTACGAGCTCTCGGGAGGCCGGCCGGCATCGAGCGGAGCCGCCAGCGGCGCACACAGCTCCGCCTGCACCCCGACGATCCGGACCTGCGGGCGGAGGGCGCGCACTGCGATGGCCATGCCCGCCGCGAGCCCCCCGCCGCCGACCGGGACGACGACCTGGGCGACGTCGGGAACCTGCTCGAGCACCTCGAGGCCGAGCGTGCCCTGGCCGGCGATGACATCGGGGTCGTCGAAGGGGTGGACGAACACCATGCCGTGGCGCGCGGCGGCATCGCGCGCGGCGGCGATGCAGTCGTCGACCGTCCCGGGGTGGCGCTCGACGCGCGCTCCGAAGGAGGCCGCGGCCTCGACCTTCGCGATCGCCGCGTCCTCCGGCATGTAGACCCGGCACGGCACGCCCCGTGAGCGCGCCGCGTAGGCGAGCGACTGGGCGTGGTTCCCCGCGCTGCCGGTCACCAGGCCCGGGCCCGGGCCGGCCTCCGCCGGCAGCGAGGCCAGCTTCGCGAGGGCGCCGCGCAGCTTGAAGGACCCGGTCTCCTGGAGGCTCTCGGCCTTCAGGACCACCGGTGACCCGAGGCGCTCACCGACCGATCGCGACGCCAGGACCGGGGTCCGCCGGACCAGGTCGTGTCCGCTGGCCCGCGCCGCGATGATGTCGGCGAGCTCCGGCGCCGCGGGTGAGGGATCTCCGTGGTGAGGGCCGGACAGCCCGGAGGCCCCTAGCGTGCGACGACCTCATGGCGGGGAGAGGGCAGAACGCGTCCCCCGGACACGACCGGGGAGGGGTGCTGGGATGGATCCGCGCCTGCGTGCCACCTGGACCGCCACCGCCGTTCCCAATGCCGAAGCAGCGACGCTATCAGTCGCCCGAGCCATCACGTGCCGGCAGAGCGAGCGTGATCCGCGTCGTCGCGGCGTCGTGAAGGCCGGACCCACCGGGACCGATGTCCCGGTGGTCCGTGATGCGGATGCCCGCTCAGCGAAGCGAGACCGCGACCTCCTCCAGGAGGTCCATGGCGTCCTGCATGCCATCCTCCATCCCGGAGTTGATGTGAGCGTCGCGATGCTCCTTGGTGGCGTGCTGCACCAGCATCGTGAGGGTCGTGCGCCCGTCCGTCTCGGTGAACGTGAGGGTGTCCAGCGCCTCGGCGTCCGGCATCCCCTCGTACACCTCGGTCGAGACGAGACGCTCGTTCGGGACGATCTCGCGGTACTCGCCGTGGAAGCCGACCTCGAACCCGCCGTCCGCCACCATCACGTACCGCCACATGCCGCCGACCCGCAGGTCGATCTCGGCGATCGTCATCTCGCCGCGCTTCGCGGTCCACCAGCGCCGGACCAGCTCCGGCGTGGTCCACGCCCGGTACACCAGGTGCCGGGGCGCGTCGAACTCCCGTGTGATCAGGATCTGCTCGTCCGTGGGGAGCGTCACCTTCGCCGTCCCGCTACTCGTCATGGCCACGATCTCCTTCCTCCTTCAGCTTGAGTTCCTCCAGCACGACGTCCAGGTGGTCGAACCGCTCCGACCAGGAACGCTCGTAGCCCTTGACCCAGTCGTGGATGGGCTTGAGCGCCTGGCCGTTCAGCCGGTACAGCCGCTGTCGTCCCTCATCGCGCACGTCGACCGCGCCCACCTCTCGGAGCACCCGCAGGTGCTTGGACACCTGTGGCTGAGCCAGCCCGAGCAGCGCGCACCAGGTCGTTCACGGGGCGCTCCCCGTCGGCGAGGAGATCCAGGATCTGCCGTCGCCGGGGCTCGGCCACCGCGTTGAACGCATCCGCTGTCGTCGCCGCTCGTGCCATGGGCTCAACATATACCGATATAGGAATATATCAAGCGCGGTGGGAGCGGTGGGGGTGCGGAGCACCTGCCTCGTCCCCGGTCGTGCTGCTCGAACGGACCTGGGATGATCGCCCCATGATCGTCGGCGATCGCGGGGCCGTGCTCGTCGGACGAGCGGCGGAGTGCGCCCGCATCGACCGCTTGCTCGCGAACGCGCGCACCGGCTCGAGCGCCGTCCTGATCGTCGGGGGTGAACCGGGCATCGGCAAGACGGCTCTCCTCGGGCACGCCACGGCTCGGGCGCGGGGAGCGGGCATGACGGTCCTCGCCGCCCGCGGCGTGGAGTCCGAGGCGCAGGTCCCGTTCGGCGGTCTGCTCGAGCTCCTTCGCCCCGCGCTCCCGGCGGTCGAGCGCCTGCCGGCTCCGCAGGCCGTGGCGCTTCGCGGCGCCCTGGCGCTCGGACCCGCCCGCGAGACCGACCGCTTCGCGGTCGGCGCCGCGACCTTGAGCCTGCTCGCCGCCGAGGCCGAGCGTGCCCCGCTGCTCGTGGTGCTCGACGACGCCCAGTGGCTCGACGAGCCGTCGCTCGCCGCGGTCCTCTTCGCGACGCGCCGGCTGCTGGTCGATCCGGTCGCGGTGCTGTTCGCGGCGCGTACCGGCGAGGCTCCGGCGATCGAGGCGGCCGGGCTGCCGCACGTCGAGCTCGCGGGCGTCGATCCCGGGGCCGCGTCGGCGATCGTCGCGCGGCACGCGCCCGGGCGGCTGGCGCCCGGCACGACCGAGCGCGTCCTGTCGGTTGCGGCGGGAAACCCCCTGGCGCTCGTGGAGCTGGCGACGGGCGGCGCCGACCTCGAGGACGCTCCGGGGGAGGCGCCGCCACCGGTGCAGACCAGCCTCGAGCTGTCGTACCGGCGGCGAATCGACGCCCTGGAGGACGACGAGCGCTCGGTGCTGATGCTGGCGGCCGCCGATGAGGTCGGGGAGCTGCCGGTCATCGCCGCGGCGGCGACGGCGCTCGATCTCGACCTGGGCGCGCTCGAGGCCGCCGAGCGGGCCGGGCTGATCTCCATCGGCCCCGGCCGGGTCGAGTTCTGCCATCCGCTCACCCGTGCGGCCGCCTACCACGCGTGCTCGCCGGGCCGGCGCCGAGCGGCTCACGGCGCGCTCGCCGGCGCGCTCGAGCACGAGTCGCAGGCCGACCGCCGCGCGGGTCACCTGGCCGCCGCCGCGCTCGGACCGGACGAGGGCGCGGCGTCGGCGCTGGAGGCGGCGGCCGGTCGCGCCCGCGGACGGAGCGCGTACGCGGCCGCGGCCGGCGCGGCCGAGCGCGCCGCGCGACTCACGCCGGCGGGGGAGATGCGGGCCGCGCGGATCTTCATGGCCGCCGAGGCCGCCTGGCTGAGCGGGGACGTCGAGCGGACCACCCGCGCGCTCGACGAGGCGCTGAGCCTCAGCTCGGACGTGCGCCTGCGCGCCGAGGTGCAGCGCCTGCGGGGTGAGGTCGCCATGCGCGCGGGCTTCGTCGTGGAGGCGTTCGAGATCCTGGTCGAGGGCGCCGGCGAGATCGAGAACGACGATCCGAGCCGCGCCGTGGTCATGTACGCCGAGGCGGCGGAGGCGTGCGGCTACGCCGGGCGGCCGGAGGCGATGCTCGCGACCGCCCGCCGGGCATGGGAGCTGCTGGCTCCGCAGGCGGGCGGGCTCGAGGCCTTCTACGCCAACCTGGCGCTCGGCACCGCGCTGGTGTTCAACGGGCGCGGAGGCGAGGGCGCTCCGCGTCTGCGTCGCGCGGTCGCCATCCTCGAGGGGTCCGAGGCCCTCTCCCGGGATTCGCGGGTGCTCTCCGATGCCGCGCTCGGACCGCTGTGGTTGCGGGAAGCGGCGACGGGCGCGGGCCTGATCGACCGCGCCATCGACTCGGCCCGCGCGCAGAGCGCTCTCGGCGAGCTTCCGTTCGCGCTGGTGCTGGCCGCGCGCGGAGCGGCGACGGGCGACCGCTGGGGTCTCGGCGACGCCCTCTACGACGAGGCGATCCGGCTGGCGCGGGAGACGGGGCAGACGCTGGCGCTGTGCGGCGCGCTCGCCGGGCTGGCGTGCCTCGACGCGCGTCGAGGCCGCGAGGAGGCATGCCGCCGGCACGCCGGCGAGGCGCGTGCGCTCGCCGGCGAGCGCGGGCTCGCGTTGCACGACATGTGGGCTCTCGAGGCCCTCGCCGACCTCGAGCTGGGCCTCGGCCGCCCCGGCGGCGCGATCGCCCCGCTCACCGAGAGGATCGCCATGCTCGACGATCTGGGGATCCGGGACCCCGACGTGTCGCCGGTGCCCGAGCTCGTGGAGGCGAGTGTCCGGATGGGACGGGACCTCGACGCCCCCGGCCGGCTGGAGGACTTCCTGCGGCTCGCGGAGGAGAAGGGACAGCCCTGGATCCTCGCCCGTGCATGGCGCTGCCGCGCCCTCCTCGCCGGCGAGGACGAGCTCGAGCGGGCCTTCACGGTCGCGCTCGAGCACCACGCGCGCACGCCGGACCGTTTCGACGAGGCGCGCACGCGCCTCTGCTACGGCGAGCGCCTGCGCCGCGCGCGGCGCAGGGCCCGGGCGCGCCCGCAGCTGCGGGCTGCGCTGGACGCCTTCGAGGAGCTGGGCGCCGGCCCCTGGGCGGACCGCGCCCGCGCCGAGCTGGCGGCGACCGGCGAGACCGCCCGCCGGCGTGACGCGAGCACGGCGGACCGGCTCACACCGCAGGAGCTCCAGATCGCCATGACGCTGGCCGAGGGGCACACCACGCGCGAGGCGGCGACGAAGCTGTTCCTGAGCCCGAAGACGGTCGAGTACCACCTGCGCAACGTCTACCGCAAGCTGGGGGTGCGCTCGCGCGACGCGCTGGTCGCCGCCCTGGGCGGTACGGGCCCCCTGAACCGACGCGCCGAAGACCCCGACACGTTGAGGGAGGGCCCCTGAGGCGAGGGCCGGCCCGGCCGTCCTACGGTCGTCCGGTCAACGCACGAGGAGGGCATGAGCATGACGACCGAGACGACCGCCGCGCTGGACGAGGAGAGGATGGGCGCGTTCGTGGGCCAGGTGCTCGGCGAGCTCGGCTCCACGCTCAACGCCGCGCTCGTGGTGACCGGGGACCGCCTCGGGCTCTACAGGGCGATGGCCGGCGCGGGCCCGCTGACCCCGGCTGAGCTGGCCGACCGCACCGGCACGAGCGAGCGCTACGTGCGCGAGTGGCTCAACGCCCAGGCCGCGGGCGGCTATGTCACCTACGACGGTGCGACGCAGCGCTACGCGCTGCCGCCCGAGCAGGCGGTCGCGCTGGCCGACGAGACGAGCCCGTACTTCCTGCCCGGCGCATTCGAGTTCATGGCGGCGATCGTCCGCGACGAGCCGAGCATCCGGGAGGCGTTCCGCAGCGGAGCGGGCGTCGGCTGGCACGAGCACAGCGACGGGGTCTTCGAGGGCTGCGAGCGGTTCTTCCGCCCCGGCTACGCCGCGGGCCTCGTGCCCTCCTGGATTCCGGCGCTCGACGGAGTCGAGGCGAAGCTGCGCGCCGGCGGGACCGTGGCCGACGTGGGCTGCGGGCACGGCGCCTCCACCATCCTCATGGCCGAGGCGTACCCCGCCTCGACGTTCGTGGGCTTCGACTACCACGGGGCCTCGATCGAGCGGGCGCGCGGGCGGGCGCACGACGCCGGCGTGTCGGGACGCGTCCGCTTCGAGACGGCGCCGGCCCAGAGCTACCCGGGCGCCGGCTACGACCTCGTGACGACCTTCGACTGCCTGCACGACATGGGCGACCCCGTGGGCGCGGCCCGGCACGTCCTCGCATCGCTCGACGCCGACGGCACCTGGCTGATCGTGGAGCCGTTCGCCGGCGACCGCGTCGAGGACAACCTCACCCCCGTCGGCCGCATCTACTACGCGGCCTCGACGCTCCTCTGCACCCCCGCCTCGCTCTCCCAGGAGGTCGGCCTGGCGCTCGGGGCCCAGGCGGGCGAGGCGCGCATCCGCGACGTCGTCACCGCGGGCGGCTTCACGCGCTTCCGGCGCGCGGCCGAGACGCCGTTCAACCTCGTCTTCGAGGCGCGGCCGTGACGGCGACGACGGCATCGACGACGGCGGGCGCCCATGAGCAGACGCGCGCCCGCTACCCCGACGAGGAGGGCTTCGTCGAGCGCGACGGCGTGCGCGTCTTCTACGAGGTCTACGGCCAGGGCGAGCCGACGGTCCTGCTGCTGCCGACCTGGTCGATCGTCCACTCGCGCCACTGGAAGTCGCAGATCCCGTACCTCGCCCGCCACGCGCGCGTCCTCACCTTCGACGGGCGCGGGAACGGGCGGTCCGACCGCCCGTCGGGCGTCGAGGCCTACCTCCAGGCGGAGTTCGCCGCCGACGCCCTCGCCGTCATGGACGCCACGTCGACCGACCGAGCGATCGTCGTGAGCCTCTCGGCCGGCGCCCAGTGGGCCTCGCTGCTCGCCGCCGAGCATCCCGAACGGGTGAGCGGCGCGGTCTTCATCGGCCCCTCGGTCTGGCTCGCCTCCCCGCACGAGGAGCGCACCGTGCACTCCTTCACCGAGCCGCTCGACACGGACGAGGGCTGGGCGAAGGAGAACGTCCACTACTGGCTGCGCGACTACCGCGGCTTCCTCGAGTTCTTCTTCGGCCGCGCGTTCACCGAGCCGCACTCGACCAAGCAGATCGAGGACTGCGTGGGCTGGGGGCTCGACACCACCCCCGAGACGCTCGCCGACACCAGGCTGGCCCTCACGCGCGGCAGCCCGGATGCCTTCCGCGAGGCGTACGCGCGCGTCCGGTGTCCGGTGCTGGTGATCCACGGTACCGACGACGCGATCTCGCCCCACGAGAGGGGCGTCGCCATGGCCGAGATCACGGGCGGCCGGCTCGTCACGATCGAGGGCGGCGGCCACCTGCCGCACGCCCGCGACCCCGTCAAGGTCAACCTGCTGCTGCGCGATTTCGCCGCGCCCCGGCCGCCCGCCACCCGCTGGGTGCGGGGTCGCCGGCGCCGCAAGCGGGCGCTCTACATCTCCTCGCCGATCGGGCTGGGCCACGCCCGGCGCGACGTGGCGATCGCCCGCGAGTTGCGGAAGCTGCACCCCGATCTGGAGATCGACTGGCTCGCCCAGCACCCCGTCACGAAGGTGCTGGAGGCCGAGGGCGAGCGCGTCCACCCCGCGAGCGCCCACCTGGCGAACGAGTCGCGCCACATCGAGTCGGAGTCCGCCGAGCACGACCTCCACTGCTTCCAGGCCTGGCGGCGGATGGACGAGATCCTCGTCGCGAACTTCATGGTCTTCCACGATCTGGCCTGTGACGAGCCGTACGACATGTGGATCGGCGACGAGGCGTGGGAGCTCGACTACTTCCTGCACGAGAACCCCGAGCTCAAGTCGGCCGCCTACGTCTGGCTGACCGACTTCGTGGGCTGGCTGCCGATGCCCGACGGCGGCGAGCACGAGGCCTTCCTCACCGCCGACTACAACGCCGAGATGATCGAGCACATCGACCGTCACCATCGCATCCGCGACCGCGCGATCTTCGTCGGTGAGCCGGACGACATCGTGCCGGCCAGCTTCGGTGCCGACCTGCCGATGATCCGTGACTGGACCGAGGAGCACTACGACTTCGCGGGCTACGTCACCGGCGTCGACCCGGTCGGGCCGGCGGAGCGCGAGGCCCTTCGCGCGGAGCTGGGCTACGGCGACGACGAGCGGGTGTGCATCGTGACGGTGGGCGGCTCGGGCGTCGGCGAGCACCTCCTGCGCCGGGTCGCCGCGGCCTATCCCGAGGCCAAGCGGCGGGTGCCCGCGCTGCGGATGATCGTCGTCGCCGGCCCGCGCATCGATCCCGCGTCCGTGCCGCGCGAGGACGGGCTCGAGGTGCGGGCGTACGTGCACGATCTCTACCGCCACCTCGCCGCGTGCGACCTCGCCGTCGTCCAGGGCGGTCTGACGACCGCGATGGAGCTGACCGCGGCCAAGCGGCCGTTCCTGTACTTCCCGCTGCGCCACCACTTCGAGCAGTGCTTCCACGTCCACCACCGCCTGTGCCGCTACGGGGCGGGGCGGCGCATGGACTTCGCCACGGACGGCCCGGAGGAGATCGCCGCGGCGATCGCGGAGGAGATCGGGCGCGATGTCGCCTACCGCGACGTCGAGACGGACGGAGCCGCACGGGCCGCCGCGCGCATCGCCGAGCTGCTCTAGGGGGCGCGGCCCGCTCAGTGGCTGACGGCGATCTCCAGGGCGACGAGGCCGATGCCGAGCAGGCCGTTGGCGAGCCCGGCGAGCACCGCGCCGAGCCACCGGTCGTAGATGCGCCGGCCGAGCAGGAAGCCCCAGGAGAAGAGCTGGATGATGCCGATCGCGAGGGCGATCGTCGCCGCGACGTCCTCGTCGAGCACGCCGACCCAGCCGAGGACGAGCGCGAGCACCGGCCCGAAGCCGGCCTCCACCATCGGCCACTCCTCGCTCGCGAGCGCCCGCATCCGTTGACGCGGGAGCGCTCGCCCGGCGTCGATCCGCTCGCCGGAGATCGCCGCCCAGGTGTGAGCCAGCCAGAAGACGACCATCGTCGCGAACACACTCACCGACATCTCACCGGCCGTGGCATCCGTCTCCCGGAGCGCGCCCACGAGCGCGGTCGCCACGATCGACCCGTAGATCCCCGCGGCGTAGTCACGCGCCTGCGACGGTCGGGGCCCGGGCGTCTCGGTTGGGCTGTGCGTCACGTCTCGGTCATCTCGGGGTCGCGTGCTCACGGCAGGCACCACCTCGGCGGCTCGGCGGCGTCAGGTAGTACCACGCCGCCGAGAGCGTTGCCGCCGCGAGGGCCCCGATCGATGGGGGCCTTGGAGCCCACCGAGGTCTTCACCATGGTCGGGCCGTCCTCGCTAAGCGGCCGCTAAGCGGCGGGTGAAAGGCTCTCGGCGGTCCTTCGGTGCCGAGCCCGCGTTCCGGGCGCGGCCCACACGGCGAGCGCGCGTCAACCCGGTGGGAAGGGGGCGGTGAGGGTGCAGACACTCGCGGTGGTGCTCTCGTCGGCCGTCGTCGCGGCGATCGTCTCGCCGGTCGCGAGCTATTACACCCAGCGGCGCCTCAACGAGCGCCAGGCCGAGGTCCAGTACCGGTTCGACGCGGCCAAACGTCTCTACGCAGCCCTCGGCCCCCTGCAACTGCAGCTGCTCATCGCGTGCCGGGATCTCGCCCGGCGCGTCGCCGCCCATCCGGGACGCCAGTGGAACATGAAGACGGATTCGTACTACGCCAAGACGTTCGTCTACTACATCGTCCGCCCGCTGGCCGTGGCCGAGTTGATTCAAGACCAGATGAACTACGCCGACTTCTCGATCGACACCGCCGCCGTCGACCTCCTCCGCCTCAAGGAGGGCTTCGACGAGATGCTGAGTGGCGACGAGGTCCTGACGGAGCCGCTGCAGGACAAGGACTGGGACATCCAGGCCCAGCACCTCTTCAGCGGGACGCTTCGGGGTATGGCCCTCAGCCTGATCACGGGCGAGGAGCCCCGACGGCGCGTGATGACGTACAACGAGTTCGCCGTCACCGAAGCCGACATGGGGGCGCTGAGTCCGCTCAAGGTCTTCTTTCGGCGCTCCAGCAACCCGGAGGGCCGTGGGAACCTGACGGCGCTCCCGCTCCTGTGGGTTCGTCTCGTCGGCTACGGCTATGCGTGCGCGCGGTTCACCACCGAGCACGGTGACGTCGGGATCAGGCCGCAATCGTTCCCGGCAGCGGAGCTGATCGCCGCGGCAGAAGACGATCCCGTCAGGAAGGCGGCGACAGGAATCGCCGCCCGCTTCGACGCTGTGCTCAACGACGCCCTCTGACCTCAACCCGAGGCCCCAGGGGTTGACGCCACCCGCCCTTGGGTGTAAATAGTTGACCGGTCGTTTCAAGTTGACCGGTCGTCTAGAGAGAGAAGAAGTGCGAATGGGGCGAACGAGCGACGCGCGCGAGCGCCTGATCGGAGCCGCCGGAGACCTCTGGCACCGGCGCAGCTACACCGACGTCGGGGTCAGCGAGATCTGCGAGACGGCGGGCGTCCAGAAGGGGAGCTTCTACCACTTCTTCCCCTCCAAGCAGGACCTCGCGCTCGCGGTCATCGACGACCGCTGGCAGGAGCTCGGTGCCGGCCGGCTGCAGGCCCTCATGACCAGCGACCTGGCGCCCCTCGAGCGCCTCCGCCAGTTCATCGAACGCGGCCTCGCGACCCAGTTCGAGCTGAAGAGCGCGCTGGGGGTCACGCCCGGGTGCTCCTTCGGCAACCTCGCCGTCGAGCTCTCCTGCGTGGACGAGGTGCTGCGCGAGCGCCTGGAGCGCCTCTTCGAGGAGTGGGCCGGCCTGCTCCGGATCGCCCTCGACGACGCGGTCGCGGCCGGCGAGATCCCCCCGACCGACACCGATCGCGCCGCGCGCGCCCTCGTCGCCTACGTCGAGGGCCTGTCGGTGATGGTCAAGACGGCTGACGACCCGGCCGCCGTTGCCGACATCGCCCCGATGGCATTGCGCCTGGTCGGCGCCGACCCCGATATCCACAGATCGCCCGCGAGGGCCGCAGAAGGGAGCCACCCATGAGCACCTCCGTCACGTCCGCCCACGACGCCGACCCGACCGCACGCCGCAAGTGGCTCGGCCTCGCCGCCCTCTGCGCGGCGTTCTTCATGGTCATCCTCGACGTCGCGATCGTGAACGTCGCTCTCCCGACCATCCAGGTCGACCTCGACTTCTCTCAGAAGAACCTCCAGTGGGTGGTCAGCGCCTACGCCCTGACCTTCGGCGGCCTGCTGCTGCTCGGAGGGCGCATCGCTGACCTGGTCGGTCGCCGGCGCGTGTTCATCACCGGCGTCGCCCTCTTCGCAGTGGCCTCGCTGATCGCCGGCCTCGCGACGACCGAGGCGACCCTGATCGGCGCGCGCGCCTTCCAGGGGATCGGCGCCGCGGTGATGACCCCGGCGGCCCTGTCGATCCTCATGACGACCTTCGCGGAGGGCTCAGAGCGCAACAAGGCGCTCGGCATCTGGGGCGCCGTGGGCGCCTCGGGCGGCACCGTCGGCGTGCTCCTCGGCGGCGTCTTCACCGACACGATCGGTTGGGAGTGGATCTTCCTGCTGAACGTTCCGGTCGGCCTCGCGGTGATCGCGTCGGCCCCGTTCCTGCTGCGCGAGAGCCGCGCGGAGTCGGCCCACCGGCGCTTCGACCTCGCCGGCGGAGTCTCGATCACCGCGTCATTGGCCCTGCTGGTGTACGCGCTGGTCGAGGCCTCCTCGGAGGGCTGGAGCTCGGTCACCACGATCGGCCGACTGGTCGGCTCGGCGGTGCTCATGGCGATCTTCGTCGCCATCGAGCTGCGCTCGCGGGCTCCGATCATGCCGTTCTCGATCTTCCGCATCCGCGCGGTGACCGGCTCGAACGTGGCCGGCTTCGCCCTCGGCGGCGCCATGTTCGGGATGTTCTTCATCCTGACGCTCTACATGCAGCAGGTGGTCCAGTACTCGCCGCTCGAGACCGGCCTCGCCTACCTCGCCACCTCGCTGGCCGCGTTCGTCGCGTCGGTCGGAGGCTCGATGCTGGTCACGCGGATCGGGCCGCGAACCCCGATGGTGGCGGGCCTGCTCGTGTTCGCGCTGGGCGTGCTGCTGCTCGCCCAGATCCCGGCGGACGGCTCGTACGTCAGCGACCTGCTGCCGGGCCTCCTGATCACCGGCTTCGGCCTCGGCCTCGCCTTCGTCGCCTTCTCGATCGGCGCCCTCGAGGGCGTGTCGGAGCGCGACGCGGGCCTGGCGTCGGGCCTGTCGAACACCACCCAGCAGATCGGCGGTGCGCTGGGGGTCGCGGTCATGTCGACCCTCGCCATCACGCGCACGGAGGACCTCGCAGCCGGCGGCACGCCCCAGGCGGAGGCGCTGACCGAGGGCTTCCAGATCGCCCTCTATGCGGGGGTCGGGCTCGCGGTGGCCGGCGCGCTCGCCGTGCTGGCCCTCGTCCGCTCCTCGCGCAGTGCCGAGGCGCCGGTCGAGGCGGTGGTGGCGGAGACCGCCTCGGAGGGTTCGAGCTCCTGACGTCCGGGCCGGGGCCGTGCGCACGCGACGCGCACGGCTCCGGCCCGTGAGCACCGGATCGGCCTCGTCTGACCACCCCGGCGCGCCGTTAGAGTCGGGCCAGGGTGGACGTCGCCTCCGCCATCGGGAGCGTCTTCGCCGCGGTCGGCCTTGCCGGCGCCGCCGGGCTGAACGCCTACCTGCCGCTGCTTCTCGGCGCGGTGCTCGAGCGGCTCGACGTCGTGGACCTCGGCGAGCCGGTCTCCTCGCTCTCGGGGAACGCGGGCATCGCCGTGCTCGCCGTGCTCTTCCTGGCCGACTTCGTCGGCGACAAGGTGCCCGGCGTCGACCACGTGCTCCACATCGCCGGCACCGTGATCCACCCGGTCGCGGGCGCTCTGCTGTTCGTGGCCCAGACCGACCTCGAGACCGGCATCCCCGCCGCGGTCGCCGCCGTCCTCGGCGCGGCCACGGCCGAGACGCTCCACAGCGGGCGCGCGGCGCTGCGCCCGGCGTCCACGGCGACGACGGCCGGCCTCGGCAACCCGTTCCTGTCGCTCGGTGAGGACGCGGCCTCGCTCGCCCTGACCGTCCTCGCCTTCGCGCTGCCGCTGCTCGCGCTCCTCCTGGTGCTGGCGCTGCTCGCGGCGGTCCTCAGCGCAGGGCGGCGCCTGTCCCGGAGTGGGGGCGGCCGGGGCGGTTGAGCCCCAGGGTGGGGTGCGCGATCTAGTCCGCGCTGGAGAAGACGTCCTCCCCCGCAACCACAGCGGAGAGCAGCGCTTCCATCGTGCGCGCCTCCACGACCTCGACCGGGACTGCGTAGCCCGCGAGCGCGACGGCCAGCTCGTGGGCGTCCCGTCCCCGCCGCGAGGAGCGGGCCCGCAGCAGGTAGAGACGCTTCGGGTAGGCGAGGGCGGCCCGCCAGCCGTGCTCATACTCGATGACCCGGCCCCAGAGCGCGACCTGACCGATGAGGGCGGCCTTGTCCCCGCGAAGCAGACCGAAGCGCCCCAGGTAGCGCAGGGCCAGCTCAGGGTTGCGCGCCGCATAGATGCCGCACGTACAGCCCTCGCCCGGAGCCTCGTGCGCCTCGATGGGAACGACGCGGCCGATCACCCCAAAGCGGGCACGATAGGCGCAGGCGGCCCCGAGCTGCTGCCCCGGGGGCCAGCGGCTCTTGTAGACCGTGCTGCGCAGCATGAGGCCGCCCCCTTCCTCGACCGCCGCCCACGTCCGCCAGCCGATGAGCGGGCCGGCGTAGTCAGGGGCGAGACTCACGGCGTCGGTGCTGTGGCGGGCGCCTCGCGAGGTGGTTCGGGGGCCGGCTCCGTCGGCGACTCTCTGGGCACGGGATCCTCGAGCGGCTCGACGATGTGGATCCGCACCGGTCGCCCGATCTCCATCGTGCGCTCCCTTCCGATCGGCCACCCGAGCGGCTCATCCACGGACGAGCAGCTCGTGGCGCCAAGTGTAGACCGCGGCCTGCGACGACTTCGACCGCGGGGGGTCCCCGGCCGGTGAACGGTCGGAAGCGGCTCGGGCTCGAGGGCTCAGACCAACCGGAGCTGGCCCATCTCCTCGACGAGCGCACGGCTGGCGATCTCCCTGGCCGTCGCCTTCGCGTCCGCCTTCACCCACAGGCTCACGGCGGCCAGGTCCCGGCGCACCGTGAAACC
This sequence comes from Miltoncostaeaceae bacterium, assembly GCA_963721335.1. Lineage (GTDB taxonomy): Bacteria > Actinomycetota > Thermoleophilia > Miltoncostaeales > Miltoncostaeaceae > CAVXDY01. Next base: position 838,774 of record CAVRIV010000008.1, on the reverse strand, counting down.
CACCGCCGGCTCGACCAGCTCGCGACGCGCATCCAGAGCCGCAAGCAGATCGTCCATGTGCTCCTGGTGGCTCCAGGCTCCCCCAGCGTGGATGAGGACTATGTGCTCGTTCCCCATCCCGAATGGGTACCCGTGCCGTCGCTCCCTGAACCTCGTGGTCCACCAGCCCTCCGAGGCTCCCACCAGGCCGAGACGGGTGGCTGGGTGAAGTCCTCGTCGCGGTCGTGCATCGGGGCGTTCGACCAGCTGATCCTTGGTGTAAACGGCGGGATCAAACCGCTCGACCCGAAACGCAAACGCCGGTTCTTGTGCTGCGGGCCTGTGCCCCTCGCCAAACGCGCCGAGGCGCCGGAGCGGCCCCAGCATTTCACTGGATTCAACCGACGCCCGGGCGGGAAGGGACGGTCCACGAATCAGCTCGCTGCTCTCATAAAGGAGATGCACATGCTCTGGACCATCCTCGTGATCGTCGTAATCGTCCTGGCCGTGATCGGCCTGCTGTCCGTCCTCCGCGGGAGGGCTTGAGCGGCTCGGTGGGCCCCCCGGAGGTCGTGCGGAACGACCTTCGAATGCCGGGCCTCGTCCGGCTGGGCTATCTCGCCGAGTAGGACGCCATCGCCCGTGCCTTGGCCGGGTTTGAGGCGGGTTTCGTCCTCGTGGTTGGGCTCGGCGTCGAGATCCACCTCGAGGCCACCTAGCACTGCTCTCGCTTTCCGTGTGAGCGAGTACGTCTTCGGCTCTGCGGCCAGGGCATCGCCCAGGGCTCGGGTGGCCGTCTCGGCGGCCCCGAGGGCCCACGCCGGCGCAAGGCCACCTATCTGTCTGCCCTCTCGGACGAGCACGTGGTCATTGAAGACCTGGTCGCCGACGCGCGGGCCGCGGCTGTGCGCTGGACCTTCACGGGTCGGTTCACGGGCGAGTTCATGGGCCGCGCGCCGACCGGCGAGCAGGTGCAGGTCACGGGCATCCACTTCTTTCGGGTCCGCGACGGCAAGATCGCCGGCGTCTGGGTCGAGTACGACTCCGCCCACTTTCTGAACGACATCGGGGTCATCGACCTGGGCGTCTAGGGCGCGGGGCCCCGGTCCCGGGTCTGGAATCGTGCGCCGACGATACTGAGCCACGGTAGACCACGAGGCCTGGTGAGACCGCGAGCCGGAAGGACGAAAGCCCCGCTTCAGCAGGGCTTTCATCAGGCTCCTCGGGCAGGACTCGAACCTGCAACCCTCCGGTTAACAGCCGGATGCTCTACCAATTGAGCTACCGAGGACCGCGCGGCCACTTTAGCGAGCGGCGGCCGTTGCAGCGACCCTCGGGCGGTCTCAGCGGTTCAGGCCGGCGGGGCCACCAGGCGGTGGAGGCGGACCACGGCCCCCGACTCGTCGGGCCGGCCGGGGTGCCGCAGGTCGCGTTCCTCCAGGCTCCATCCGGACTCCCTGAGCAGGTCGAGGAGGAGCGCGGCGTGGGGCCGCCGCGGATCGGCGATCAGCGCCTCGCCGCCGGGGGGCAGGAGGCGGGGGAGCAGGGCGGCGAGGGCCACCCCGTTGCGCTCCTCGTAGAGCAGGTCGGCGCCCACCACGAGGTCGTAGGGGGCGGCCTCGGTGAGAGCCGCCGGTGGGTCGGCCCAGTCGACCAGCATCGTCGCCACCTCCACGCCCGCCTCCGCGGCGTTGGCCTGGACGAAGGCCAGCGCCTCGCGGTACCAGTCGGTCGCCAGCGCCTGGGCGCCGGCGAGCGCGGCGACGATCGCGGGGAGGCCGACGCCGCAGCCCAGCTCGACCACCCGGCGGCCGGCGAGGTCGCGGCCGGCGAGCTCGCCCGCGAGGACCCGGGCGCTGGGCCAGAGCTCCGCCCAGTAGGGCAGCCGCTCGTCGCGCGCGAAGTCCTCCCTGCTGATGAGGTCCTCCGCCCTCCGCGGGTGGGCGACCGAGATTGCCCAGGCGCCGACCCGGATCTCCTCCCGGACCACGTCAAAGCGCGAAAAGGGCTCGATCACTCCCAAAAACTACCCCTGTGCCGGGGGGAATCCGCGGACGCCCCTTTCAACGTGGCGGTTACGTCCCTAATCTCGCCCTGCCGATGCCACTCACTCCGATGCCGGAGCGGCGGACGCTCCCCCAGGCGAGCGACGAGCCCCTCGCCGTGTCGCTTGCGGCGGCGCTGGAGCGGAGAGGGCTCAGCGTCGCTGAGCTGGGGAGCCTGCTGCGCGCGGAGGGGATCGCCATCAGCCGCACCCGGCTGCACCAGCTCTGCACCGGCACCGGGGCCCCTCCCACGGCCGAGCAACTGGAGCGCCTGGCCAGCGTCATCGGGGTCAGCCCGGGCTACTTCGCCGAGTACCGGCTCTGGCGGGCGCGGGCGCTCCTCGATCCCGCGATCGTCGGCTTCGACCGGGCCATGGCGAACTTCGACCGCCTGCGCGGGCGGCGCGACCTGCCCGCCGACACGGGCCGGGTCCCCGACGCGTCCTCGCGCTATCCTCCGCGCTTCACACGGCATTCGAAGGAGAACGGATGAGCGAGACCGAGGGCACCGTGGAGGCGACGGAGACGGACACCGAGACCGTCGCCGAGACCGCCGAGACGATGGCCGCCGACCAGATCGGGACCGACACGGTCGAGGAGCCCGCTCCCGGCTCCGCCGTCTCCGACGAGGTCGCCGAGGCGCTGAGCGAGGAGCTCGCGGCCGAGGCGATCCCGATGCCCCTGCCCACGGTCTCCGGCCGCCAGGCGAAGGTCTTCCTGTGCGACCGCGGTCACCGCACGGTCGCGGTGTGGAGCCAGCCCACGAGCTGCCGGGCGCGGCCCACCCGCAGCGGCGGCGAGTGCGGCCACCAGCTCTATCCCATCGGAGAGCTGCCCGAGCAGGTCCAGAAGGCCCTCAACCCGTTGAAGGCCTCGAAGAAGGCGTCCAAGGGCTGAGCCTCTCCGGCCGCACGTACGCCGTCCTCGTCGCCGAGGGCGTCGAGGACCTCGAGTACTGGGTGACCGTCATGCGCCTTCGCGAGGAGGGCGCGACGGTGGTCTCGGTCGGCTCGGACACCGAGAGGCACCGGGGCAAGAACGGGCTCGAGGTGCGCGCCGACGTCACGGGACCGGAGGTCGATGCCGCGGGCCTCGACGGGCTCGTGATCCCCGGGGGCTGGGCGCCCGACAAGATGCGCCGCGATCCCGCGCTGGTCGGTCTGGTGAAGGCCGCCTACGCGCGGGGGCTTCCGATCGGGATCATCTGCCACGGCGGCAGCGTGGCGATCTCCGCCGGCATCGTCGGCGCCCGGGCGACCGGGTCCCTGGGGATCAAGGACGACCTCGTGAACGCGGGCGCGGAGTGGGTCGACGAGCCGGCCTTCCGCGACGGGACGCTGGTGTGGGGCCGCGTCGTGGCCGACATCCCGGACTTCTGCCGCGAGCTGATCGGGGCGTTCTCGGAGGCCGCGGGCGGCTGAGGGGCCGCCGAGGCGACCGCCCGCACCGCGCGGGCGTGCCGGCGCGCGCCGGCCGGGCTGAGCGGCCCGCCCGGAAGCTCCACCACGAAGGCGCCGGCGCTCGGCAGGAGGTGGTTCTGCCATCGGGTCGCGACGCCGGGCAGGAATCCGAGACGGCGGACCGGCAGGCCCGCCAGACGCGCGTAGCGCCTCACGAGGCCGGGGTCGGCCGTGCCGCGGTCCACCAGGGCGAGGGCCTGGTGGTACCAGACGGTCGCGCTCGGGCGCAGGCGCCGGATGAGCCGCGCCGCCAGCCGTGACTCGGGCTCCGACAGCGGCCGCGGGCCGGAGTAGTAGGTGTCGAACGGACGGCCCTGCGCGCGCCAGCCGTCGGGGAAGTTGCGGTTGAGATCGACCCCGTGCGCGTTCTGGCGCGTCCCGGCGGCGGCTCCGTCGGGGTTGAGGTCCCACACGATCCACAGCTGGGACCCGGGCGGCACCGGTCCGGAGCGCAGGGCGCGCACGACCGCGCCTCCCGCCGGCTCGTTGCCGTGGATCGCGCCCACGACCAGCACTCGCCGGGGGGCCGCGGGATCACCGATCCGGGTGATCCGGATCGGGCGCCCCTGGACGCTGCGCCCGAGGACCGCCTCGCGCACCAGCGGGGCCGGCGCCCCGGCGGCGACGACCGGCGGGGCGTCGGCGATCATCCCGCCTCCGCGACCTCCACCATGCGCTCCATCTCGCCGAAGCCCGGCTCCCACACCGCAGGGTCGTCGACGTCCACGCCGAGCGCCCCCAGGAGCTCGGTCGGCCCGGCCGATCCCCCCGCCGACAGGAAGCCGATGTAGGCGTCCACGAACGACTCGCCCTGATCGCGGTAGCGCGCGTACAGCGCGAGCGTGGCGAGGTGGGCGAACACGTAGGCGTAGGTGTAGAAGCGCGTCGAGATGAAGTGGGGGATGTAGGACCACCCGAAGCGGTAGCCCTCGGGCAGCGCCAGCGAGTCGCCGTAGTACTTCCGGTTCTCCTCGATCCAGATGCCGGAGAGCCGCTCGGGGGTCAGGGTCGCGCCGTCGGCCCGCAGCGCGTAGGCGCGCTGCTCGTAGCGGGTCAGCACGGTCTGGCGGAACACCGTGGCGAACGATCCCTCCACGCGCTCGGACACCAGCGCCCGGCGCGTCGCGCGGTCGTCCTCGACGCTGAGAAGGTGGTCGAAGGCCAGCAGCTCGGCGAAGGTCGAGGGCACCTCGGCCAGCGCCAGGCCGGTGCCCGCGGAGAGGGCGGTCTGCTCCGCCGAGGCGAAGGTGAAGTGCATGCCGTGCCCCAGCTCGTGGGCCAGGGTCATCACGTCGTCCATGCGGTCGGTGAAGTTCATCAGCACGTAGGGCGAGGCGTCCTGGGCGACCGGCGCGCAGAAGGCGCCCCCGCGCTTGCCCGCCCGCGGCTCGGCGTCGATGCGGCGCTCGTCGAAGAACCCTCCCGCGATCCGGGCCACGCGCGGCGAGAACCGGCCGAAGGACTCGTCGATGAGCCGCCGCGCCTCCGGGTAGTCCACCGAGCGCCCCTCGCCGATCGGCGCGTACTGGTCGTGCAGCTCCAGCCGGTCGAGGCCGAGGATGCCGGCCTTGATCCGGAACCAGCGATGGGCCAGGCCGTAGTGGCGCTCCACCGCGTCGAGCATGCCCTCCACCACCGGGCCGGGCAGCTCGTTGCGGAGATGGGTCGGGTCCATGGGGGCCGCGTACCCGCGCAGCCGGTCCATCGCCAGGCGGTCGCCGACCAGCGTGTCGTAGGAGTGGGCCAGCGTGCTCGTGTGAGGCTCGAGCGCCACGTACAGGGTCTCGAGCGCCCGCCGCCGAAGGTCGCGGTCGGGGTCGCGCACGTGCGCGAGCAGCCGGTCGATGGTGTGCGGCTCCTCGCCCTCCCCGGCGTCGAACGGCACCTCGAGCGTGGAGGTGATCTGGCCGAAAAGGGTCTGCCACGCGCTCACGGCGGCCGGGCCGCGCTCGGCGAGCATGCGCTCCTCGGGCTCGGACAGCGTGTGCGGGGCGAAGCGCCGCAGCGCCACCAGGTAGTGGCGGTCGCGGGCCACCTCGGGCGCGTCGTAGAGCTCGCGGGCGCGGTCCTCGGGCAGCGCGATCCACTCGAGGTCGAAGAAGCGGAGGGCGTTCGCGGCCTCCACCAGGCCCCGGTCGACCGCTGCCGAGAGGTCCTTGTTCTCCTCGCTCACCACGTCCACCGACTCGCGCAGGTGGGCGTAGGAGCTCACCCGCGACAGCTCGTTGTCGATGGAGGCCAGCTCGGCCAGCGCTTCGGCCAGGTCGGGGGGGTCGATGGCCTCCAGCGCCCCTCGGTAGCGGGCCTCGAAGGCGCGGCACCGCTCGAGGCCGTCCGCCAGGCGCCGGCGGGCCTCGGCGGCGTCCGCGACGAGGGGGGAGAGGTCCCAGTGGACGCCGGCGGCGCGCCGGCCGGAGGGGGCCGTGTCGGTGGCGGTGGTCATGCCGTCAACGTAGCGAATCGAGCATGGGTCTCAGCCTCCGAGGAGCCGAGTCCCAGCCTCCGACAAGAGCCGCTCGATCGCGTCGAGGGGGAGGGGAGGGTCGCCGGTGTCGCCGGGCCGCAGCGGCTCGTCCAGGCGGTGGAAGTCCGATCCCCCCGTGGGCACCAGGCCGTGGCGCCGCGCCAGGGCGGCGAAGGCGTCGCGCCGCTCGGGCGTGTGATCGGGTCGATGGACCTCGATCCCCCCGAGTCCCGCCTGCGCCAGCCGGCCGACGAAGGACGACAGCGCGTCGGGGGCCAGGCGCAGCGAGGCCGGGTGGGCCAGGGCCGGCGCACCGCCGGACTCGCGCACCAGGCGCACCGCCTCCTCGGGACCGAGGGCCTCGTGAGGCACCGCGGCGGGACCGCCATCGTGGAGGAAGCGCTCGAAGGCGTCCTGGCGGTCGCGCGCGTGGCCGGCGGCCACGACGGCGTCGGCGATGTGCGGGCGGCCGATCGGCCCGCGGGCCCGGGCCCTGACGTCCTCCATGTCCACGGGCGCACCGGCCTCGGCGAGCCGCCCCACGATCCGCTCGGCGCGCGTCTCCCGCGCGCGGCGCATCTCCTCCAGGCGGTGCCTCAGGGGGGCGGGCGCCTCATCGCGGAAGTACCCCAGCAGATGCAGGGAGCCCGAGGGCGGCCGCACGGACAGCTCCACGCCGGGAACCACCCGCACTCCCCGGCGGGCGCCGGCCGCGACGGCCTCGGCCACCCCGTCCAGGGTGTCGTGGTCGGTCACCGCCAGCACCGTCACCCCGGCATCCGCTGCCAGCTCCACCAGCGCCGACGGCGACAGGGCGCCGTCGGAGGCCAGGGTGTGGGAGTGGAGGTCGGCCCTGCCGGCCGGTGCGGCTACGCGGCCACCGCGCGGCCGATGAGGCCGCGGGCCTCGAGCTCGCCGATGACCAGGGACGCGCTCTCCTCGGGGCTCAGCGTCTCGGTGGCGATGTGCACGTCCGGGGCCGGCGGAGCCTCATAGGGGTCGCTGACGCCGGTGAACTCCTTGATCTCGCCGGAGAACGCCTTCGCATACAGGCCCTTGACGTCGCGGTTGGCGCACTCCTCCACCGACGTGTCGACGAAGATCTCGATGAACGGGCCGAACTCCTCCACCAGGCCGCGCGCCGCCGCCCGCGTCTCGATGTACGGGGAGATGGCCGACACCAGGGTCACGACGCCGGCGCGGGTGAGCCGGCTCGCCACCCAGCCGATGCGCCCGATGTTGGTGTCGCGGTCCTCCTTGGAGAAGCCGAGGCCCTTCGAGAGGTGCGTCCGCACCACGTCGCCGTCGAGGTACTCGACGAGCGCTCCACGGCGCTCCAGCTCGGGCCCCACGAGCTCGGCGATGGTCGTCTTTCCGGAGCCCGAGAGCCCGGTGAACCACAGGGTGAAGCCGGCGCGATCGCTCACTCTGGTTCCGTCCTCCTTCGGGGCGGCGCCCCGGTCGTTGTCAGCGCGATGGGACGGCCGAGGCCTGCGCGGGGCTGTGGAGCCCGCACTCGGTCTTCTCGGCGTCCGCCCAGCGTCCCGCTCGCGAGTCCTCTCCGGGACGGATCGCCCGCGTGCAGTGCGTGCAGCCGATCGAGGGGAAGCCCCGATCGTGAAGCGGGTTGTAGGGCACGTCGTGCGCGAAGAGGTAGCCCTTGACGTCCTCGTCGGACCACCCCGCCAGCGGCTGCACCTTGACCACCCCGCGCGGGTCCACCTCCAGCATCCGGGCGCCGGCGCGGGTGGGGCTCTGCGCGCGGCGGATGCCGGTGATCCAGGCGTCCATGCCCACCAGCGCCCGCTCGAGCGGCTCCACCTTGCGGAGGGCGCAGCAGCGGTCGGGATCCCGCGACCAGAGGGCCGGGCCCTCGCTACGCTCCTGCTCCTCGACCGTCTCGCGCGGGTCGATGCGCTCGACCTCGAGGTCGTAGCGCTCGATGAGCCGGTCTCGGGTCTCGTAGGTCTCGGGGAAGAGGAGCCCGGTGTCCAGCTCGACGATCCGGACGTTGGCCCCGAGCTGGTGGAGCATGTCGACCAGGATCGACGACTGGTGCTGCCAGGAGCAGGTGAGGACGATCCGCCCGGCGAAGCGGTCGACGGCCCACGCCAACAGCTCCTGGGCGGAGCGCGACTCGAACTCCTCCGCGAGCTCCGAGACCTCGGCTCGCGAGACGGTTACCGTGGACACGTCCGGCAGGCTACCAGAGGTGAAAATCTGAATGACTGCCAGAAGGAAAGAGAATAGTGAGCTGGTCTACTCCAGCGCGGGCGGCCGCGTGCGCCGGGAGGCCGGACAGCCGGCGCCCGGCGGGCCGCCGCGCGACGGCATCGTGCGGGTCGGCCGCTCCAGCTCAGGCCGGCGGGGAAAGACCGTGACCATCGTCACCGGCCTCCCGCCGGGGGAGCTGGCGTCCACCGCGAGGGAGCTGAAGCGCCTCTGCGGGTCGGGCGGCGCCGTGAAGGACGGGACCGTGGAGATCCAGGGCGATCACCGCGAGCGCATCGTGGCCGCGCTGCGGGAGCGCCACACCGTGAAGCTCACCGGGGGATGAGGCTGCGTACGGTCCTGCGCTGGCTGCTCGATCCCGGACGGCCGATCTGGCCGCCCACCGTGGTGCGGCTGGCCCTGGCCGCCGTCTTCATCCCGACGGGTCTGGGGAAGTTCGTGAACCACGACGCCTACGTCGAGCGCTTCGAGCGCTGGGGGTTCGGGGCCGCGGCCGGGGAGGTGGCGATCCTGGTGGGCGTGGTGGAGGTGGTCTGCGGCATCGGGCTCGCCCTCGGCGTCGCGCCGCGGGCGCTGGGGCTGATCCTCGCGGGGAACATGGTCGGCGCTCTGGCGACCGCCGGCCGCATCGACGGCGGCCAGGACGTCTGGCTTCCCCTGGTGCTCATCGCCCTCCTCGGGGTGATCGTCCTCTGGGGCGCGGGGCGCCTCTCCTTGGGAAGATGGATCGAGTGCTCGAGATCGAAGGGCTCACCAAGCGCTACGGAGAGCAGGTCGCCCTCGACGGGTTGACCATGTCCGTGCCTCCCGGGCAGGTCGTGGGCCTGCTGGGGCCGAACGGCTCGGGGAAGACGACGGCGATGCGCATCGTCTTCGGCGTCATCCCCGCCGACGCCGGGACCGTGCGCTACCAGGGCGAGCCGGTGGGCATCGAGCAGCGCCGCCGGTTCGGCTACATGCCCGAGGAGCGCGGCCTCTACCCCGACATGCGGGTGCTCGACCAGCTCGTCTACCTGGCCCGCCTGGCGGGGGTCTCCAAGCGCGATGCCACGGTCCGGGCCGGCGCCCTGCTGGAGCGGCTCGGCCTCGCCGACCGCGCCGGCGATCCGGTCGAGCGCCTGTCGCTGGGCAACCAGCAGCGCGTGCAGCTCGCGGCCGCGCTGGTGCACGAGCCGGAGGCCCTCGTGCTGGACGAGCCCTTCTCGGGGCTCGACCCGCTGGCCGCGGCGAATCTCTCCGAGATCGTGCAGGAGGCCGCCCGCGCCGGGCGGACGGTCCTCTTCTCCAGCCACCAGCTCGACCTGGTGGAGGGCCTGTGCGAGTCGGTGGCGGTGCTCGACAAGGGGCGGCTGCTGATGGAGGGCCGGGTGAGCGACCTGAAGTCCCAGAGCGGCCGCCGCGAGCTGCGCGTGGACCTCGACGGCGCGGCGGCGCGGGAGCGCCTCGCGGCGGCCCCCGGCGTGCGCGTGACCTCGTCGGACGCCGGCGGCCTGCGCCTGGCGCTCGCGCCGGGGGTCGACCCGCTCGACCTGCTCGACACGGCGCGCGCGGCCGGCCGCGTGCGCGACTTCGGGCTGGAGCAGCCGACCCTTGCGGAGCTGTTCCTCGACGCGGTGAACGGGCACCGATGATCCGCGGGCTCATGGTGCGGCTGGTGGCCGAGCGCGAGATCCGGGAGCGCCTGCGCTCGAAGGTGTTCCGCATCTCGACGGCGGTCCTGCTGGCGGCCTCGCTCGCGCTCGTCCTGGTCCCGACCCTGATCGGCGACGACGGGCCCGACCGCCAGACCATCGCGCTCTCGGGCGGGCCCGCGGGGCTCGGCGACGCGCTGACCGCGGCCGCCGCCGCTCAGGGCAAGGTGCTGACCGTTCGCCCGGAGGACGCGGCCGCGGCCGAGCGCGCCGGGGCGAGCGGTGACGTCGACGCCGGCGTGGTGGTGACCGGCGACGGGGCCGGCGTCCGCGTCGTGGTGGAGAAGGAGCTGTCGGACGGCCTGCGGGCCTCGATCGCCCAGGGCCTCGGCGCGGCCCGCGTGCGCGCGGCGCTCGCGGATGCCGGGGTCCCGCCGGCGAGCATCGACGAGCTGGGCCGCCCGCCGGAGATCACGGTGCGCGCCGTGAACCCGGACGACTTCCAGGGGAGCGACCTCGCGGTCGGCTACATCGTGGCCGTCGTCCTCTACATCACCCTGCTCCTCGCCGGCGCGGTGGTCGCGGGAGGCATCGCGGAGGAGAAGACGAGCCGTGTCTCGGAGGTGCTGCTCGCCAGCCTCCGGCCGTCGGAGCTCCTGATCGGGAAGGTGGTGGGGATCGGCCTGACGGCCCTGCTCCAGCTGGCCGTCGCCGCGCTGCCCGCGCTGATCGCCGCCCTGTCGCTCGACCTGGCCGAGCTTCCCGACACGACCGGGGCGGTCGTGGCGTGGGGGCTGGTGTGGTTCGTGGTCGGCTACGCCATGTACAGCGCCGCCTACGGCGCGCTCGGCGCGCTGGTGGGCCGGCAGCAGGAGGTGGGGCAGGTCACCGCCTTCCCGGCCATGCTGCTCCTGCTGGGGTACCTCGCGGCCACGGTCATCCCGGGCGATCCCGAGGCCGTCTGGGTGCAGGTCCTCTCCATCCTGCCGCCGTTCGCCCCCGTGATGATGCCGATGCGCGTGGCGACCGGCGGGGTGCCGCCCGCGCAGATGGCGCTCGCGCTCGTGCTCACGGTGGCGGCCGCGGCGGCGGCGATCGCCATCGGGGCGAGGGTCTACCGGGGCGGGATCACCCGCACCGGCCCGCGCCTGTCGCTGCGCGAGGCCCTGCGCCCGCGCGTCAGCGGGCGGTGACGCGCTCCTCGGCCACCTCCAGGCGGCGGCCGAACGCGGACTCGACGGCGGGGCTCTCGAGGGCCGCCGCCCACAGCGCCGCCGTGGGATCGCCCTCGGCCCGCACCAGCAGCCGTACGACTCCGTCGGGGGCCTCCATGCGCACCTCGCGGACACGGCCCGCCCGCCCGCGCTCGAGCTGCTCGGCCAGGCGCAGGCAGACGGCGACGCGGGCGAGACGGTCGTCGTCGACGGCATCCAGGATCTCGCCGAGCGGCGCGACGGAGGGCAGGGCCTTGCGGTGCGCGCGCACCAGCAGGGCGATCGTGGCCAGCTCCCAGTGCCGGAAGCCGGGGAGCCCTGCGTTCAGCACCAGGTAGAAGCCGTGCTTGTGGTGGTCGTTGTAGTCGACGATGACGCCCGCGTCGTGGAGCATCCCGGCCGCCCACAGCAGCTCGCGCTCGCGGCGGTCCATGGTCTGCAGGCCGAGCCGCGCCAGCTCGTCGTAGAGCGCGAGGGCCAGGGTCGCGACGTTCTCGGCGTGGGGCAGGGCGCAGCGGTAGGTCTCCACCAGGTTGAGAACGCTCTGGCGGCGGACGTCCGGGATCAGGGGCGGGTCGGCCGGGGCGAGGAAGCGCTCGTAGAAGATGCCCTCCCGCAGCCCCTGGGCGCAGATCTCCACGCGGTCGACGCCGATGCACTCCAGCACCGTCGAGATCACGACGGCGCCCGCCAGCGTGATGTCGGCCCGGTCGGGCTTCAGCCCCGGCAGCCGGCTGCGCTCGCCGGCCGGCAGCTCGGCCATCGCCTCGATCAGCTCCTGCAGGCCGTCCCGGGTGAGCGGGTACCCGTGCAGCTCGTCGAGCGGGTAGCGCACCCGGCGCTGATGCATCCGGGCGAGGGTGCGGATGGTCCCCCCGATTCCCACCGTCCGGCCGCCGGAGTCGTCCAGCCACGGCAGGTCGCCGAGCTCGTTGAGCACGTGCTTGCGCAGGGCCTTGATGTCGGAGCGGCTCGCGCGCTCCCCGGACAGGAAGCGCTCGGTCATGCGCACGGCTCCCAGGGGACGCGACACGGCCCGCTCGAGCCCGCGGCCCACGACCTGGGTCACCTGCACGCTCCCACCGCCCAGGTCGAGGACGTAGCCGTCGCCCAGGGTGGTGCTGTTGACGGCGCCGAGGTACCCGTACCAGGCCTCCCCCTCGGCCGAGAGGGTTCGCACGGCCAGCGCCCCGTCCGCCGACAGGGCGGCCATCACCTCGTCGCCGTTGGCGGCGTCCCGCGCGGCGCTCGTCGCCACCGCCTCCACGTCGTCCACCCCGCTCGCCGCCACGAAGGCGGCGTAGAGGCGGGTGGTGTGCGCCGCGCGCTCGATGGCGTCGGCCTGCAGCCCCTCGGGCGTGGCCCCCTGGGAGAGCCGCACGGCCTCGCGGATCTCGTCCACGAGCTGGAACGAGCCGCCCTCCCGGTAGCGGTAGACGACCAGCCGGAAGGTGTTGGAGCCCATGTCGATGACCGCGAGGCGGCGCTCGGGCGTTGCCGGCGGCGCTAGGCTAGAGGCCATGGGTCCGATGCCGCTCCGTCCGCCGTCGCTGGGGGACGCCGGCCACGGTCACGGAGCGCCCACCGAGGAAGCGCTCGCCTGGCCGGGCATGTTCGACGCTCCCGAGACGGTCAACCGGGTCTGGACCGACTTCGTGGCGGCGCTGCCCGACCCGGCTCACCGCACCGCGCTGCGGCGCGCCCTCGCCTTCGCGCGCGCCCGCCACGGAGCGCAGACCCGGCGCGGCAGCGACACCCCGTACTGGGTCCATCTGGTCCGCGTGGCCATGGAGCTCTCGCGCTGGGGGGAGTCCGATCCGGACCTGCTGCAGGCCGCGCTCCTTCACGACACCGTCGAGGACACGTCCACGACCATCGAGGAGCTGCGCGCCGGCTTCGGTCCCGACGTGGCCGACCTCGTCGACTGGCTGACGGCCCCCGACGATCCCGAGGAGATCCGGCGCTACTACGAGCGGCTTCTGCACAAGGCTCCCCACCGCGCCCAGATCCTGAAGCTCGCGGACCGGGTCGACAACCTCCGCAGCATCCAGGCGCTCGTGATGCGCACCGGGGAGCGCTACCGCCGCTGGGCCGGGAACTACCTGCGGCGGACGATCTGGCAGGTCCTGCCGCTGGCGGCCACGGCGCCGTCGGTGGCGCGCGTCGCCCTCGTGACGGCGATGGCCGACCTCGCCCCGCTGGTGGACGACCCCGGCATAACCGACCCCTAACCTCCGCGCAACCCGCGCGACACCAGGGCGGGGTTGGATAGCGCCCATGAATCCCCCGGCACCGTCAGGAGATGACATGGGAAGCACGCTCACGCTCGTCGAGACCGTCCGCATCGAGGCTCTTCTTGCACTTCTCGATCCCGATGCGGGGGGGTCCTGCCAGGTCCCGGGCTGTACGCACGCCCACCCCGCTCTCTCGAGCTCCGAGAGCGGGATGACCGCCCTGGCGGCGTAGCCCGCTCCACGGCTCGCGGCGGGCGCCGGGGCCCTGCGGCCCCCGCCCGCCGCCGCCTCGCCCCTCAAGGAGCCTCGGAGGCCTCGGGAGGCACCAGCAGCACCGCGCACGGAGCGTGGTGGGCCACGTAGCCGGCGAAGCTCCCCAGGAACACGCGCTCCACGGCGCCGCGGTGGCTCGCGGCCACCATCACCGAGCAGCCCGCCTCGCGGGCCCAGTCGCACGCCGTGCTCGCGGGGTGCCCCTCCAGCAGCACCGCCTCGGCGCCCTCGAACCCCCCGGCGAGGTTCTCGAGCCATGCCTGCGCGACCTCCATCTCCGGCCGGTCGTCGAACGGCACCGACCCGCCCACGGCGCTCCCCAGCGAGACGAGGAAGGACGGCGGCGCCACCACGTGCACCACGCTCAGCTTTCCGCCGGACAGGTCGCGCAGGGCGGCGGCCTCCGTCAGGGCCCGCGTCGCCGCATCGGACTCGTCGATGAAGCAGGCGATGTGGTCGAACGGCCCGGTCAACGGGCTCACTGTACCCGGGCCGCGTCGCCGGGAGTCCGGGTCAGCTCGGCCAGATAGGGCCGCTTGGCGTCGGCCGCCAGCGCGAGCCGTCCCTCGGCCAGGTCGATGAGTGCGTCGCCCACCAGCTCACGCCGCCATCCCGTGGCGAGCGGCTGGCCGTCGAGGTCCCCGGCGATCGCGGCCACGAGGAACGAGGAGATCTCGTCGCGGGTCGCCACCAGGCTCGGCGCCAGGTCGACGGCCTCCGCCCTCGCCGTGACGAGCACCGCCCCGAGCGGGCCGAGCACGTCCAGCCGGTGCTGCGCCTCGGGCGGCGGAGCCGAGGGCGTGGCCATCGGCGGAGCGGACTCGCCGGCGCGAACCGCCTCCAGCAGCGCGTCGGCGTCGGCGCCCCGGATGCGGTCGGGCAGACCCCGCTCGCCCTCGAGGGCCGTCCGGCTCGTCGGCCTCCGCCGGGCGATCTCGATGAGCGTGCGGTCGGGAACCACCCAGGCCGCGGGGCGATCGCGCTTCTGGGCCTCGCGCTCGCGCCAGGCCGCCACCGAGGCCAGCACGGCCCGGTCCTGGCCGCTCAGGCGCCCGTTTCCCTTGACCCGGCGCCACGCCAGCTCGGGATCCGGCACGATCCGCGCGTCGGGCCCGTAGCGCCGCTCGTGCTCCTCGGCCACCCACTCCTCGCGCCCCAGCTCGCGCACCCGGCGGTCGAGCTCGTCGGCCAGCTCCAGGAGGTGCACGACGTCCCCCGCGGCGTACTCGAGCTGTGCGGGCGAGAGGGGCCGCCGGCTCCAGTCGGTGTAGCGCTCGCCCTTGTCGAGGCGCACGCCCAGCACCCGCTCCAGCAGGGTCGCGAGCCCCTGGCCGGCTCCGAGGCCCACGAACCCGGCCACGATCTGGAGGTCCCGGATGCGTTGCGGACGGGTCCCGAAGGCCATGCCCAGCAGCGTCAGGTCGGCCGACGGCGCGTGCATCACCGCCTCGACGCCGGGGTCGGAGACCAGCGCGGCGACGCCGTCGAGCGGCGCGCCCTCGATCGGGTCGATCAGGTGAACGCCCACCGGGGTCGCCACCTGGGCGAGGCATGCGATCGGGGCGTACGTCCGCTCCCAGAGGAACTCGAGGTCGATCGCCGCACGGCCGGCGGCGCGCGCCTCGGCGTTGACGGCGGAGACGCCGGCGGCGTCGCGGATCGGCTCGGGGGAGGGCATCCTCGCTACCCTAGTCGGTCGTGCAAGCCATCCAACTCAGCAAGAGCTTCGGGGCGCGGGACGTCCTGGGCGATGTCAGCTTCCGCGTCGACCCCGGCGACCGCCTGGCCGTGGTCGGCCGCAACGGCGAGGGCAAGACGACGCTGCTGCGCATCCTGGCCGGCCGGCTGGACCCGGACGGGGGGCGGGTGAGCATGCCCAAGGGGGCGACCGTCGCCCTGCACGACCAGCGCCCGCCCATCGGCACCGGCCTCACGCTGGAGGGCTACGTGGGACAGGGCGTGCAGGGGGCCGCGCGCGCAGAGCGCGAGCTGGCCGAGCTCGAGGCGCGCATGGCCGCGGGCGATGCCGGGCCCGACGTGCTGGGCGCCTACGAGCAGGCCCAGGCGCGCCTCGAGCGCGCCGGGGGCTACGCCTGGCGGGCCTGGATGGAGCGCGTGCTGCGCGGGCTGGGGATCGGCGAGGACGAGCTGGAGCGCCCGCTCGACGGCTTCTCCGGCGGCGAGCTCACGCGGGCGTCGCTCGCCCGGGCCCTGGTGTCGCGCCCGGACGTGCTGCTGCTGGACGAGCCCACCAACCACCTGGACATCGAGGCGGTGGAGTGGCTCGAGCGCACCATCGCCGAGCTGGGCGCGGCCGTGCTGCTGGTCTCCCACGACCGGTGGCTGCTCGAGTCGCTCGCGACCGGCGTTCTCGAGATCGACCGCGGCCGGTCGAAGCTCTGGCCCATGGGCTACTCGGCCTTCCGGCGCGAGCGGGCGCTCGCGATCGACCGCCAGGGGGCCGAGGCCGAGCGGCAGGCCGCCGAGATCGCCCGCCTGGAGCGCTTCGTGACGCGTTGGCGCGCCGGCACCAAGTCGCGGCAGGCGGCCTCGCGCCAGAAGAGGCTCGACAAGATGGAGCCCCCGCGGGCGCCCACCCGGGCCGCCCATCTGGCGTTCGGGTTCCCCAAGTCCGAGCGCAGCGGCCGGGTGGTGCTGGAGAGCGACGGGGTCGACATCGCGGTGCCGGGCCGCACGCTGGTGTCCGGCCTGGGCTTCACCCTGGAGCGCGGCCAGCGGCTGGCGGTGGTGGGCCCGAACGGCGCCGGCAAGACCACCCTCCTCGAGACGCTCATCGGCCGGCGCGCACCGGCGCGTGGGCGCGTGAGCATCGGTCACCGCGTGGTGCCGGCCTACTTCTCGCAGCAGGGCGAGAGCCTTCGGGAGGACCGGACGGTGCTGGAGACGGTCCTCGCGACGAGCGACCTGACCCAGACCCAGGCGCGCACCCTGCTCGGCGGCTTCCTGTTCTCGGGCGACGCCGCCGAGGCCCGCGTGGAGCGCCTCTCGGGGGGCGAGCGTCGTCGCCTGGAGCTGGTGGCGCTGATCGCCCGCGGCGGCAACCTGCTGGTGCTGGACGAGCCGACGAACCACCTCGACGCGGAGAGCCGCGAGGCTCTGGAGGCCGCGCTGGAGGCCTACGACGGGACCATCCTGATCGTCTCCCACGATCGAGCCCTGATCGATGCGATCGCCACGCACACCCTGGCGCTCGAGGATGGACGGGCCGTGATGCGGGCCGGCGGCTACTCGGACCTGGTGCGCGCCCGCGAGGAGCCGCCCGCGGAGGCGGCGCCGGCCCCCGCGCCCCGCCGGAAGCGGCGCCCGGTCTCGCGCGAGCCACGGGCCCCGGAGCCGGTGGCCGACGTGCGGCGGCTGGAGGGGCGCATCGCCGAGCTCGAGACCCGCATCGCGGCCGTCGAGGGCGATCTCGTCGATCCGGAGGTGGTGGGAGACCGCACGCTCCTGGCCGCCCGCGGCGAGGAGCACCGCTCTCTGCAGGAGGAGCTGTCCTGGCTGATGCGCGAGTGGGAGCAGGCGGCCGAGGCCGCCGGCTGACTAGCTCCGGCGGGCGGACCTGCCGGTCTTCGGCGCCCGCAGCACCACCTTCGGCCCGGCTCTCAGCACGTTCCGCTTGATGGTCACGAGCTTTCCGCCGGCCGGCTTCACCTTGAGCTGGAGCCGCAGCTGGAGCGGCGTGTGAACGCGCGGGGCCCGCACCCGGAAGCCGACGCGCAGCCCCTTGCCCTTCTTCAGGACGAACTTCTTGGTGGAGACCTTCCCGCGGCCCGGGCCGGGACGGCCGAGGGTGGCGACGACCGTCTCGCGGCGCGGGGCGACGAGGGTGAGGGCGAGGTGGACCCACCGCCGGCCGACCTTGAGCTTGGGGTTCAGGAGGCGCAGCGGCGCCTTGGTCTTGGCCTTCCTGCGCGCGCCCGCGGCACCGGCGCCGCCCGGCCCGGCCGCGCCGGCGCCACCCGGATCGAAGACGTTCCCGACCTGCACGAAGCCGGCCACCGAGGGCACCCCCTGGGCGTTCAGGAGGAAGAGCATGTAGGGGCCGGGGGGCGCGACGTTGGCCGAGGGCGGGGCGATGGCCTGGATGCCTCCGGCCGTGGGGGAGATCGTGAGCTCCACGTGGCGCTGGTTCATGTCGTTGGCGTGCGTGGTGGCGCCCGGCGCCACGAGCACCGCGCGGCTCACCTGGCCGGTCGTGCCGATCGTGAAGGGGCTGCCCCACTTGATCGCCCGCGGGGCCGAGCCGATGACCGGACGCGCGCCTCGGAAGAGGTAGGGCGGCGAGTAGATCTGCGCGACGTCGTTCTCCCAGCCGCCGCCACCGACGGTGTCGTCGCCCGCCGAGAGCACCCGGCCGTCCGGGAGCAGGATCGCGGTGGAGTGATAGCCGCGGTCGGCCGTCTCGTCGGCCAGCGGCGTCCACGTGTTCGTGGCCGGGGTGTAGAGCAGCGTCTCGTGGACGTAGCCGCCGCTCGCGCCTGTGGTGTTGCCGCCGACGGTCAGCAGGTTGCCGTCGGGCAGGATCACGGTGTTGACGTTCCGCCGCGCCTGAGGCAGGGGCGCGCGGTACGCCCAGCCCGCGCCGCTCGCGGTGTCGAGCTCTTCGGTCGTCGCGGTGGAGCCGGCGGGGTCCCCGGTGGGCGCGCCGCCGACGAGGAGGACCTTGGTCGACCCCGAGGGGGGCCCGGGGAGCAGAACCCCCGATCCGTATCCGTAGACGCGGTCGACGTTCAGGTCGGGCGCCTGGGCCTCCTGGAAGCCGGCTCCGATGGTGAAGTAGTAGGTGTCGTTGACCCGCGGGCCGGCGACGAGGACGCGGCCGTCGGGCATCACGAACTGGTGCGGGTAGTAGTCGAGGTTGTTCTCGCCCACCTTCGCCACCGTGCCCGGGCCTCGGCCATCGGCTGCGGGCGTGTAGACCTCGATGTCGTCGTTGTTGGCGTCGGCGCCGTTTCCGGTCTCGTCCCACCCCGCGGTGATGAGCACCCGGCCGTCGGCGAGCTTGGTCGCCGTGGGGTACCAGCGGCCGTGCTGCATGTCGGGCCCCCGGGTCCAGGTCTCGCTGGCCGGGTCGAAGATCCAGATCTGGTTCAGGCCCTTGAACGAGCCGCCGGGCGACCCGGGGTTGGTCTGGTACTGCAGGTTGCCACCCACCACCAGCACCCGGCCGTCGGCGAGCACGACCTGGCCCGCGCACCAGATGTTGCCGGGCACGTCGCGGCGCACCCCGGTCTGGGTCGCCGGGTCCCACACCATCACCCGCCCGCGGGCCTCGTCGCCGAACTCCGGGTTGTTGTAGAAGAAGAGCACCTTGCCGTTCGGCATCAGGGTCGTGTGGATGGCGACGATGCCCGGCAGGTCGATGAGCCCGCTCCACTGGCCCACCTGGGAGGTCGGGCCGGTCGCCATGGCCTTCTTCACGCTCGCGTGAGCCCGCACCTTGGCGATGAAGCTCTTCCTCAGGCCGCCCCCGGGGGCGCAGGCCTGGCGGCGGCCCTCCGCACGCCCGGCGGCGTGCTCGGCGGCGTGCCGCGACCCGAGGGTGAGGCGCTCGAGTGCGCGCAGGCGCCGCTCGGCGCGCGGCGTGTCCCTGTGGCAGACCTTGGCCGCGGACTCGAGAGACATGGTCGAGGCCGAGTGCTCGTGGCCGGCGTGCCCGAGCGCGGCGGCGGGCAGGGCGAGCCCCAGGGCGAGGGCGCCGCCCACGAGGGCGCGGAGAAGTGTCGGCGAGACGGCCATGTCCCGACCGTATGTCGGGCCCTCCGGGCGGCGCACTCAACCAGGGTCTAGTCCGACCGGGGATACAATTTCTTAACTTCCGCACCACCGAGGGCCGGGGCGGCCTCGACCGCCCCGGCCCGCCGCGGTCCTACTGGGTGAGCAATCCGTTCTCCTCGAGGAATGCCTGGGCGACGTCCTCGGGGTCCTCCTTGTCGATGTCCACGAAGGAGTTCCCGATCGTGATGGCCTCCTGAGTCAGGAGCGGCGTCCACCTTGTCGAGCGTCTCGGCGAACACCGGTGGCTGGGCGTCGAAGAACGCGGTGTTGATCACCGGGAAGTTCTCGTACGCCAGCCCCGCGAACTCCCCCTTGTCGTCCTCCAGCAGGACGAGGCCGAGGCTCGCGATCTTCGGGTCCGTGCCGAACGCGTAGACGCACTGCGCCTGGCCGTCCTCGATGGGCTTGTAGCGCAGGTTGAGCGCCACCGACTTCACGTCCTTGAAGTTCACTCCGTAGACGCGCTTGAGCAGCGGCAGGCCGTCGGAGCGCGTGAGGTGCTCGGGGTTGGCCGAGTACGTGATGTTGCTCGACGCCTTGCCGAGGTCGGAGAGCGTCTTCAGGCCGTACTGGTCGACGGCCTCCTGGGTGCAGGCCACGCGGTTGTCGTTGCTGTACGGGCTCGGGGCCAGGGTGGTGAGGCCGCGCGCGGCGTACTCGGTCTTGATCGTGTCGTACGCCGCGGCCGCGTCGGGGACGTCGGTCTTCTTCAGCACGACGCTGTAGGCCGTCCCGGTGTACTCGGGGTACACGTCGATGTCGCCCTTGATGACCGCCGGATCGGCGATCTCGGTCCCGCCGAGGCTGGTCACCGTCGACTCGTAGCCGACCGCCGTCGAGGGCCTGCGCGTAGAGCTGGGCGACGATCTGGCTCTCGGTGAAGCCCTTGTCCGCGATGCTGACGGGGGTTCCATCGACGGCCGCGCCGCTTGTGGAAGCCGCCCCGCTGTCGTCGTCGTCGCCGCAACCCGCGGCGAGGAGCCCGAGCGCGAGGACCACGGCGCCCAGCAGGCAGACCGTGATCAGCTTGATCCGTCGGTTCATGTGGTTCTCCCTTCGTGGATGGCGAGGCCGCGCTCGATGCGAAGGCCCCGTGGTGTCGCGACGCGCTCCACGGCTCCGAAGAGCAGCTGGGCGGCGAGCGCGAGCAGCGCGACCGGGATGGCGCCGGCCAGCAGGACGTCGTCCTGGCCGGTGTCGAGCCCGGAGATCACGACCTGTCCGAGTCCGCCTCCGCCGACCAGGCCGGCCAGGGTGGCGGTGGCCACGACCTCGACCGCGGCGGTGCGCACGCCGGCCGAGATCAGCGGCACGGCGATCGGGAGCTCGACCCGGCCGAGGATCTGGAGCGGCGTGAGGCCCATGCCCCGCGACGCCTCGACGATCGACGGGTCCACCTGGCGCACGCCCGTGAGCGTGTTCAGCAGGATCGGCGGCACGGCGAGCAGGTAGAGGCCGACGACCGCGGGCCAGAAGCCGATCGTGGTCAGCGTGATGACGATGCCCATGACGGCGAACGTCGGCACCGTGCGGCCGAGGTTGCCGATCTGGGTGACCGTGAACGAGGCGCCGCGGCCGATCTTGGCGCACACGATCCCGAGCACGATTCCCGTGGCCGCCGCCAGGCAGAGGGCCGTCACGGCCAGGCGGACGTGGCCCCAGAAGGCCTCGTTCACGAACTCGGTGTTGTCGCGGTAGAAGTCCCAGGCCTGGCTGAGCGTGTTCATCGCGTCACCGGGCCGCGGCGACCCGCGCCCACGGGGTCAGCAGCCGCTGGGCGAGGAGCAGGAGCACGTCGAGGACCACGGCGAGCAGGGTCGCGATGAGGCCGCCCACGGCGATCGGCGTCAGGAAGTCGCGGTTGAGGCCGTCCGTGTAGATGAGCGTGCCCAGCCCCTTGGCCCCCACCAGGACCCCGATCGTGGCGATGCCCACGGTCGTGACCGTGACGATCCGGATGCCCGCGAAGATCGACGGCAGGGCGAGCGGGAGCTCCACCCGCAGCAGGGTCTGGTGCCGGGTCAGGCCCATGCCGCGCGCCGCCTCGCGCACCGGGCCCGGGACGGCCTGCAGGCCCACCACCGTGTTGCGGATCAGGATGAGCGGCGAGTAGAGGACGAGGCCGACGATCACGGTGGTGCGCCCGATGCCGAGCGACGGCACCAGGAAGCCGAACAGGGCCAGGCTGGGGATCGTGTAGACGATTCCCGCGGCCGTCGTCCCCGTGGCGAAGAGGATCCGCCGGCGGCGGAGCAGGATGCCGACGGGGACCCAGATCGCCACCGAGATCGCCACGGCGATGAGCACGATCTGGATGTGCTGGACCGTGGCCTCCTGGATGTCGTCGGTGTGGCGTGAGATCCAGTCCCACTCGATGCTCTGCGCCATCAGCCGTCACCGGAGCCCGCGTGGCGCGTGAAGGACGCCGAGATCACGTCGAGGCTGAGGAGCCCCACGCAGACCCCGTGTCCGTCCACCACCGCGCCGTAGGCCGCGTTCGCCTCGAAGAGCGCCGACAGGCCGTCGCGGAGGGTGGTCACCTGGTCGAGCACCGGCTCGGCCCCCCCGCTCGCGCGTTCCGGCACGGTCTCGAAGCTGCCGAGCTCGGTGAGCGGCAGCCAGTCGAGGGGGCGCCCGGCCATGTCCGACACGAGGACCTGATCGCCGATGGGCTGCAGCTCGCCCCGCGCGATGCGGGCCCGGACGTCGGCGACCGGCTCTCCCATCCTCACGAGCGGCGCGTCGATGAGGTCGATCTCCTCGAGGCGCGTGAGCGACAGGCTCTTCAGGGCCCGGTCGGCTCCCACGAAGTCGGCCACGAAGTCGTCCACCGGGTTGGCCAGGAGCTCCGCGGGCGGCGCGAACTGGAGGAGCCTGCCCTCGCGCATCACGGCGACCTTGTCGGCCATCTTCACGGCCTCGTCGATGTCGTGGCTCACGAAGACCACGGTCTTCGGCACGGTGCGGTGCAGGCGCAGGAAGTCGTTCTGCAGGCGTCCGCGGGTGATCGGATCGACCGCCGAGAAGGGCTCGTCCATGAGCATCACCGGCGGGTCGCCCGCGAGGGCGCGCGCGAGGCCCACCCGCTGCTGCTGCCCGCCCGAGAGCTGAGCCGGGTAGCGCGTGGAGAACTCGTCCGGGTCCAGGCCGATCAGCTCGAGCAGCTCACGGACCCGCAGGCGCGTGCGCTCCTTGTCCCACCCCAGGAGGCGCGGCACGGTGGCCACGTTGGCGGCGACGGTGAGGTGGGGGAGGAGCCCGACCTGCTGGATGACGTAGCCCACCTCCCGCCGCAGCTGAGCCGGGTTGCGCTCCCGGACCCCGTGCCCGTCGATGAGGATCTCCCCGGAGGTCGGCTCGATGAGGCGGTTGATCATCTTGAGCGCCGTCGTCTTGCCGCATCCCGAGGGGCCGATGAGCACGCACACCTCGCCCGCGGGGATGGTCAGCGACAGACCGTCCACGGCGGGCCGCCCGTCGGGCGTGTAGCGCTTGGTCACGTTCGCGCAACTCGAGCACGCCCGCGCGCGCTTTCGTCAGCGGCACCTCCGCCTCGATCCCCGTCGTCGCCATCCGCCGAACCTACCCCAAAGGGGTATCCGCCCCCCCGTTACCGCAGCGTCCGGCGTTCGGATGTGAGATTCATCACCGCCGGGGGTCGACCCCGGTCACCGGGGGCTACTCGGTGGAGATGTTCGGGTCGGCCTGCTGGGTCACGGGGATGATCGCCAGGAAGTGCTCCGACGGCGCGTCGATGAGCTCCTGCAGGCGACCGGCCGTCTCGTCCTGACCGGAGCCGATCAGGGCCTCCTGGTAGCTGCGCAGCAGGTCGGCCACCGTCGCGTCGTCCGCCTCGTCGAGCGCCGCAAGGCTCACCTTGGCGGCCTTCGACAACCGCCGCCGGACGGCGGCCTCGTCGAGGCCCCAGTCGTCGTTCTGGCGCACGTAGACCACGCCGCCGGTCATGCCGCTGCACAACCACGGTCCCGGGTCGCCGAGCACGACCACCCGGCCGCCGGTCATGTACTCGAAGGCGAAGCCCTTGCAGTTGGATCGCGCCGCGAGGGTGCCCAGGCGGTCGTTCAGCGGCTGGGGCGGCTCGCCGCCCAGGACCAGGTCGGCGCCCGACAGGCGGATGCCCGCCCGCGCGTCGGCGTTGCCCTGGATCAGGAACAGCCCCCGCTGGGCGCCGTAGGCGAAGCTCTTGCCCACGTGGCCGCCGACCCAGTCGCCGAGGTCGTTGCGGGCCTTCAGCACCTGGATCTCTCCGCCGAGGGCGCACTTGCCCACGCCGTCCTGAGCTCCGCCGAACACCCGCACCCGGACGCCGTCGAGCGTGAACGCGGCCAGGCCGCTGCCCACCGCCGCGCCCTTGGTGAACGCGAGGTCCACCAGGGTGGGCAGGTGGCCGTTGCCGCCGCCGTTGGCCCTCCCGTTGCCGCCGCCGTTGGAGCCGTTGGCGCCCCCGAGGCCGGAGGAGCCGTTCGGGAGCGCGTCGTTGACGCCCGTCGCGGCGCGCGCGATGAGCCCGGCGAGGTCGGTGCCGAGGTTGCGGTCGGCCGCGGTCGGGGTGGTCTCCTCCTCCACGGCGAGGGCGACGCCGGCGGCGAGCCGCTCGGCCGCCACCTCCGGGGCACGGTGGGGCGGCGGGGGGTTGAACGCGCGGAAGAAGCGCGGCGTGCCCGCCGGCGAGGTGATGACGCGCTCGCCCACGGGGGTGAGCAGGCTCGACAGGTCGAGACGCTCGTGGTGGGAGACCTGAACCAGGCGGTCGGCCTGGCCCACGAGCTCCTGCACCTCCGAGACGCCCATGCGGCCCGCCAGCTCCCGCAGGGCCACGCCCATCTCGGTGAAGTACTTCACGAGGGACTCGACGGCCGGGTCGTAGATCCGCGGCACGAACCGCTTGAGGCCGCGCACGGCGGCCTCGTGCTCGTCGATCTGGGTGGCGATGCCCACGTGACAGGTGTCCAGCTGACAGCCCCGGCAGATGGTGCAGCCGATGGCGACCATCGAGGCCGTGCCGAAGCCCAGCCGGTTGGCCCCCATGCAGATCAGCTTGATGCAGTCGACGGCGCTGCGAAGGCCGCCGTCCGCCCAGATCTCCACCCGGTCCCGGATGCCCGCCTCGGTGAGGGCGTGATGGGCGAGCACCGTGCCGATCTCGCAGGGGAGGCCGGCGCGCCGCAGCGCGTGCTGCCGGGCGGCTCCGGTGCCGCCGTCGTAGCCGGACATGGTGATGACGTCCGCGCCCGCCTTGGCGATCCCGATCGCGATGGTTCCGATGCCCGGGACCACCGGCACCTTCACGATCACGCGGGCGTGCGGGTTGGAGGTCTTCAGCTCGTCGATGAGCTGGGCGAGGTCCTCGATCGAGTAGAGGTCGTGGTTGTTGGACGGGCTGATGAGGTCGCTGCCCACCTGGGCGTTTCGGGCCTTGGCGATCGCCTGGGTCACCTTCGAGCCCGGCAGATGGCCGCCCTCGCCCGGCTTGGCGCCCTGGCCGATCTTGATCTCGATCCACTCGGAGGAGTTCAGGAGCAGTGACGAGACGCCGAAGCGGCCGCTCGCGATCTGCTGGCCGCGGTGCTTGGGGTAGCGCCCGTACATGTCGTGGATCTCGCCGCCCTCGCCGTTCATGCAGAGCATGTCCGCCTGCATGGCGGCCTCCGCGTAGGCGCGGAAGGCGATCTCACCCTGGCTGCCGAAGCTCATCGAGCTGATGAGGAAGGGCAGGCTGTGCTCGCCCACGCGGGAGCTGACCTGCTCGGCGGGGACGCGCTGGCCGTCGGGCGCGAGCTGGGGATGCACGGCGTGGCGCAGGGCCACCGGCTGCTCGGTCTCGAGCGCGTCGAGCGTCTCGGCGAACTCCTCGTATCCGCGCTCGGAGTTGGCGACGCGCGCGAGCGCCTTCCAGACCTTGGGGTACATGCGCGGCAGCTTCACCTTGGAGGGGCTCTCCTCGCCGGCGCGGATCTCACGGCCCTGCTCGGCCAGCCGGTCGAGGTCGTCCAGGCCCAGCCCGCGCCCCTCCGAGGCGCAGAAGCCCGGGATGGCGAGGATGTCGAGCACCTCGGGGCTGACCCCGATGGCCGACACCAGGCGTCCGTAGCCGCGCAGCTCGTGGATCCCGAGCGTCGAGAGCACCTTCTCCATGCCCTTCTGCAGGCCCTCCAGCACGTTCGCGGCGGCCTTGATGGGCTCGGGCGAGCCGTCCATCGCCTTCTCGAGCATCGCGTACGGGCACAGCGCCTGCGCGCCGAAGCCGAGGGCGACCATCACGTCGTGCACGTTGCGGATGCCGGCGGCCTGGAGCACGAGGCTCGCGTCGCGCCGCACCGACGAGCCGTCCTCCTTGAACGTCTCGCGCAGCGCCTTGTCGACCGCCGCGATGGCCAGGTGCGGGTCGCAGACCCGGTCGTCGGGGCCTGCGGCCTGGTCGTGCAGCACGATCAGCTCCGCGCCGCCGCGCACGGCGGCCCGGGCGGCCTCGGCGAGCTGGGCGAGGTGGACGGCGACGCTCAGGTCGCGGTGGAACGACAGGGGCAGGCGCACCGCGCGCCAGTCCCACCCGGCCAGCACGTCCTCCATGCAGGCCACGCCCTGGCCCACCGCGATGCGGCGCAGGTCGGGCAGCGACACGCTGTACGCGCCGGGCCGCATCCCACCCAGGATGATCGGCATCCGCAGCTCGCAGCGCTGGGGCGGCTCCGGCTCCACGCCCTCGATGGGAGGGCGGCGGCCGAGCACGACGCGGGTGGAGAAGTGCTCCACCTCGCGCTCGCGGTCGATGGCCGGGTTGGTGACCACCGCCACCGTCTCCTGCAGGTAGTCGGAGAGCGGCATCGCCACCGGCGTGAACGGGCCCAGGGGGCCGTCCCAGCCGAGCGAGCCGATGGGCTCGGCGCCGCGGTCGGCGTGGAACTGCAGTTGCTGCTTGTCGCTCTCGATCCAGCCGGCCGAGGCCAACAGGGTCTCGAGCTCCAGCTCGGGCCCCTCCAGCTCGTCGTCGTCCGAGTACTCCTCCACCGCCACGGGCTCGAGCCCGCCGGCCAGGCGGGCGCGCGTCTCGGCGCGGGGCAGGGCACCGCGGCTCTTGGCGCGCCGGTACACCTCGCGCTGCACGTCCCAGTAGTCCAGCACCTGGGGCACGCCGTCCTCGCCCGTGATCAGCGCCACCTTCTCGCCCGGGGCCAGCGGCGCGGGGTCGCGGGTGAGCTTGGCCACGGGCACGATGCCCGGCTCGGACGAGACCACGTACATGTCCTCGGTCTCGATCCACCACAGCGGCCGCAGGCCCATCGCGTCCACCGCGAAGACCATCTCGTCCTGCGCCCGGCAGGCGAGGGCCACGGGCCCCTGGGCGTAGGGGCCGAGCGCCTCGCGGTAGTGCACGTAGAGGTCCTGCAGCTTGGCGGGCAGGCGGTGCACCTCGCCCAGGATCGGCGGCAGCGCGAACTCCACCGCCTCGAGCAGCGACAGGCCCTTCTCGAAGATGAGGCCCTCGAGCAGCCGGTTGAGGTCCTGGCTGTCCGAGCCGTTGTGGGTGATCGGCAGGCCGAGCTGCTCGCTCTGCTCCCGGAGCTGGGCGATGGTGTTGATCTCGCCGTTGTGCCCCAGGATGGAGAACGGCTGGACCCGGCTGAAGGTGGGGTAGGTGTTCGTGGAGTAGCGGTTGTGCGCGATGATCCGAGCGGAGGCGAAGTCGGGCTCCTGCATCTCCGGGTAGAAGCGCGGGATGACCTCCGGCTGGCCCTGCACCTTGTAGACGGCGTCGTTCCCCGAGAACGAGGCGACGTGGCAGTCGAGCTCGCGCTCCATCTGCACCATGGCGCGGTAGCAGGCGGTGGCCGCGGCGGGGCCGGCCTCCTGCGCGCGGCAGGCGATCTGCCAGAAGACGGGCGGCGTCTCGGCGGCGCGCGGGCCGAGGGCGCTGCGGTCGACGGTGCCCTCGCCGCTCCACAGCACCTCGAATCCGTGCGCCCCGACGATCTCCTCGATCCGCGGCACCTGGGCGGAGGCCCCCTCGGTGCTGTCGAAGAAGATGTGCGCCACCGTGAAGCTCGGGTCGTCGGCCGCCTCCGCGCCCACGCCCTCGCGCTCCAGCCGCCGTCGCCATGTCGGCCGGGGCAGGTCGACCATCAGGCCGCTCCCGTCGCCCTCGCCATCGACGCTCCCCGAGCGGTGGACCATCATCTGGAGCGAGTTCAGGGCATGCTCCAGCATCGTGCGGCTGGCTCGGCCGTCGCGGGTGGCGAAGCCGGCGAGCGCGCACGCGTCGTGCTCGATCAGGTCCGGGAGGCCGCTCGGCGGCATCGTGGCGAACGGGGGCGGAACGGTCATGCACGGGCCTCTCGGTCGGGGTCCGGCGGACAAGCCAACGCCGGCCCGCGAGGGCCGACGCGAACGCCCATATAAGCCCTCGACGGTGAGGCCGTCAATGGCCCGTTGGGCGGGCCCCCAGGGAGCCAGGCGCTACCATCGTCACAGATGGCGGGCTCCGGAGAGACCAGCGCCCCCGAGGTGCTCCACTGCTACCGGCATCCCGACCGGGAGACGCTGCTCTCGTGCTCCAATTGCGAGCGGCCCATCTGCACCTCCTGCATGACGCAGGCGGCGGTCGGGGTGCGCTGCCCGGAGTGCTCCGGGCGGGGCGGCCGCACGCGGGTGGTCACGCCGGCCCGCCGGATGCGCGCCGCGTCGCAGGCCCCGATCGCGACCGGCGTCCTGGTGGCGATCAACGTGCTGGTGTTCATCGGCGAGATGGCCCAGGGGGTGGGGTTCGGCGGGCTGGGCGGGTCCGATCTGGTGCAGGACGGGGCCATCGTGGGGCCGCCGATCGCCGACGGCGAGTGGTGGCGCCTCGTCACCGGCGGCTTCCTCCACGCCAACCTGATCCACCTCGGCTTCAACATGTACCTGCTCTGGATCCTGGGCGGCGCCTTCGAGCGCTACGCCGGCCCCTGGCGCCTGCTGGCCGTCTACTTCTCGGCGATCCTGTGGGGCGCGGCCGGAGCGCTGCTGCTGGACCCCGACGCGCTCACGGTGGGGGCCTCGGGCGGCGTCTTCGGCCTGATGGCGGCCCTCTACCTGCTGGAGCGGCAGCGGGGGGTGGCCCTGCTGGGGTCCTCCGTCGGCGTCCTCCTGCTCCTGAACCTGGTGATCACGTTCGCCATCCCCGGGATCTCCATCGGCGGGCACATCGGGGGCATCCTGGGCGGAGCGGCGGCGGGCTACGTGCTGTCGGGCTTCGGCAGGGGCCACCTCGCCTACGGGAAGCTGGGCGTGCCCGGTTGGGGGGCGGTGGTCAGCCTGATGGCCGCGGCCGTCGTGGCCAGCCTGCTGATCGTCTAGGCGGCGGGGGCCGCGCGGACGGACAGGGGGATCCCGCCGCGCCCCAGGTGCCAGCGCGCCCGTCCGCCGCGGCGCTCGCGCAGCAGGATGACGCGACCGACGCAGAAGACGACCAGGTCGGCCACGTGCACGGCTCCCGTGGCCCGCTGCAGACGGGCCATGTTGCGGTTGGGACGGTCGATGATCGCGAGGACGAGGTCGTGGTCCTCCTCCTCCGCCAGGAGGGAGGGCACGGCGCTGAGCAGGCGCGAGCCCAGGCCGCGGCCCCGTCCCTCGCGCGGCACGAACGCGTCGGACCCCCACACCTGGCGGGGGCTCAGCTGGATGCGGAGGCCGAACTCCTCGTGCACGTACGGACCGGGGCGGTACCAGGCGAAGGCCAGCACGCGATCGCCGTCCTCGAGCACGCAGAACCGCTCACCGGCATCCAGTCGCGCCGCGAGCGGGTCGCGGAGATCGGGGGGGACCGGGAGCCTCGCGAGGTCGGCCCGCGTCCCCCACCGGATCCCCCGCAGGTCGGCCGGCGCGCCGTGCGTCACCCGTCGCCCGGTGAGCACCAGCGGGTGGATCTGGACGGAGTCCGGCAGCAGCTGCTGGAGCAGGAGGAAGCCGGTGTATCCGGGCCCGGCCTCCTGGACCTTGGCGCGGACGCGTGCGACCGCCGCCGGGTCCGTCTGCTCCGCCGTGTCGCTCACCGCTGGCCCAGCGGAGCCTGCTCGGTCCAGTAGGGCGCGCGGAGCTTGAACTTCTGGATCTTGCCCGTGGCCGTGCGGGGCAGGGCATCGCGGAACTCCACCGCCGTGGGGCACTTGAAGCCGGCCATCCGCTCGCGCGCGAAGCCGATCAGGTCCGATGCCTCGACCTCGCTCCCGTCGCGCCTCACGACCAGCGCGAGCACGGTCTCGCCCCACCGCTCGTGGGGGATGCCGATCACGGCGACGTCGACGACGTCGGGGTGGCCGTGGAGGCAGTCCTCGACCTCGATCGAGGAGACGTTCTCCGCGCCGGTGACGATCACGTCCTTCTTGCGGTCGGTGATGGTCAGGTGCTGGTCGTCGTCCAGCACGCCCCCGTCGCCGGTGCGGAGCCATCCACCCGCGAGCGCGGCGGCGCTGGCGTCGGGGTCGTCCCAATAGGACTCCAGAACGTGGTTGGAGCGGGCGAGGACCTCGCCCTTCCCGTCCACGCGCAGGCGCACCCCCACCGCGGCCATGCCCTGGCGGGCCAGGAGGGCGGCGCGATCGCCGGCCTCCAGGTCGTCCCACTCGGCCGGCGCCCGGGTGATGGTGAGGAGCGGGGCGGCCTCGGTGAGGCCGTAGCCGTGCATGAACTCCCAGCCCAGCTCCTCCTCGACGCGGCGGATCGTGGAGGTCGGCGGCGCCGCGCCGCCCGCGAGCACCCGCGTGCGTCCGTGCCCGGGCACCGGCTCACCGCGCTCGCGCCATGACGGGGCGGCGGCGAGCACCGCCTCCAGCACCGCCGGCGCGCCGGCGGTGAGGGTGACGCCCTCGTCCGCCACCCGGCGCAGGATCTCGGGGCCGTCCACCCGCCGCAGGATCACCTGCCGCCCGCCCATCGCGGCGAGGCCGTAGGGGATGCCCCAGCCGTTGCAGTGGAAGAGGGGCAGAGCCTGGAGGTAGACGTCGCGGATCCCCACGCCCAGGTGCCACCCGATGCTGGCGGCGTGGAGCCAGAGCGTGCGGTGTGTGAGCTGGACGCCCTTGGGCCGGGCGGTGGTGCCGCTGGTGTAGTTGATCGACGCGGTCGCGTCCTCGTCGGGCTGCCAGGGCACCGGCGGCTCGTCGGAGCCTCCCATCAGCTCGGCGTCCTGCTCGCCGTCGAGCACGATCCGATGGGGGGCGGCGACGTCCCTCAGGGCCTCGTCGAGCTCCGGGTCAACCAGCAGGACCTCGGCGCCGGAGTGCTCGACGATGTAGCGGACGTCGCCGGCGTTCAGGCGGAAGTTGACGGGCACCAGCACCCGGCCGAAGGCCGAGACGCCGAACAGCGCGATCACGAAGCGCGCCGAGTTGGGGCTCACGATGGCCACCCGCGCGCCGTGGCCCACGCCGAGGCGGTCGAGCTCGCGGGCCATCCCCCGCGCGCGGCGCACGAGGTCCGCCGCGCTCACCCTGCCCAGCGACGCGGGCCTCTCGGGCTCGTCAACCAGCAGCGTCCGCTGGTCGAAGAGCTCCGCCCGATCGAGGAAGTCGATCAGGGTCAGGGGGACCCTCATGAGCGCCAGAGTAGTGCGCTCAGCCCGGCACGGCCAGATCCCCGACCCGCTCGATCAGGCCCGCGACCAGGCGGATCGACGCCTCGACGTCGGCCGGGTGGCAGGCCTCCACGCTCGAGTGCCCGTAGCGCGTGGGGATCGAGACGCAGCCCGCGATGGCCCCCTCGCCCGCCAACTGGATGCTCTGGGTGTCCGTGCCGCCGCGGTTGGCCACGTGGAGCTGGTGGGGGATCTCCCGCTCGGTGGCGATCCGGACGAGCAGATCGACCAGGGCCGGGGAGCCGATGGCGCTCGCGTCCATCACCCGGATGGCGGTCCCCAGGCCCAGGCGGGTGGTCGGCCCCGAGGCCGGCGTGCCCGGGCCGTCGTCGGCCGGGCAGGTGTCGATGGCGAGGGCCACCTGGGGACGCGCCCGCGCCGCGGCCACGCGCGCGCCGCGCAGGCCCACCTCCTCCTGCACGGTGGCCCAGGCGGTGACCTGCGCGGCCGTGGGCCCCGCGGCCCGAAGGGCCTCGAGCATCACGAAGACGCCCGCGCGGTCGTCGATGCTCTTGCCGGTCAGGAGATCTCCCAGCGGACGCAGGGTCCGCGTCCGAGCGATGACGTCGCCCGGTCGCACCAGCTCGCGCACCCGATCGAGCGGCAGCCCCACGTCGACCGCGAGGTCCTCGAGCTTGGGGGCCTTCGAGCGCTGCTCCTGGTCGAGCAGGTGGACCGGCGTGGTGCCGACGACGCCCTCCAGGTCCTCCCGCCCGAGCACCCGCACGCGCTGTCCCACCAGCGTGCGTGCGTCCCATCCGCCCAGCGGGATCACCCGGAGGTAGCCGCGGTCGTCCACGTGGGTGACCATCAGCCCGATCTCGTCCATGTGGGCCGCGAGCATCAGGCGGGTGCCGCTGCCCTCGCGGATGCCGGCGACGCCGCCGAGGGGGTCGGCCTCCACGCGGTCGCACAGGGCGCGCAGCTCGGGCTCCACGATCGCGCGGATGCGCTCCTCCCGGCCGGAGGGCCCGGGCGTCTCGGCGAGGGCCGTGAGCAGGGGGAGGTTCACGGGGGGGCACCCTACTCGGCGCCCCCGCCCTGCTCCGGGGCCTCCCCCCGCCCGGCCTCGCGCAGGCCGGCCTCCCACGCGTCCGCGATGCGGGAGTCGGCGGCGGCGAGGGCCTCCTCCAGCTCCTGGAGGTCGTCGCGCAGCAGCCGCGCGCTCTGGGCGTGCCTGCCCTCCAGGGTCGTGGCGAGGGCGGCCTCCGCGGCGATGAGGGCGTTGCGGACGTCCTGGCGGCGGGCCTCCCAGGCGTGGAGCGTCTGGGCCGCGGACACGAGCCGGGGACCGGGGCTCCCGCTGCGCGGCACGGGAGG
Source organism: Miltoncostaeaceae bacterium (assembly GCA_963721335.1). Lineage (GTDB taxonomy): Bacteria > Actinomycetota > Thermoleophilia > Miltoncostaeales > Miltoncostaeaceae > CAVXDY01. The sequence goes on along the minus strand of CAVRIV010000008.1, from coordinate 806,497 downwards.
GGCGGCGTCGCCGAGGTCGGCCAGCGGCTCCGCGACGACGGCTGCGGCCCAGCGCTCCTCGGCGCCGCGCGCGCCGGCGCGCAGGAGCGCGAGCGCGCGCCAGGTGGTCGCCCCGAACCCCGGCAATCGCACGCGTCCGGGTCCGTCGGGGAGCAGCTCGCCCGTCAGGATCAACTCGTCGATGGCGTGATGCGCCTCCGCCCGCCGCGCCTCGCGGGCGGCCCGTGGGCCGGGCACCTCCCACCAGCCCTCGGCGCGGTCGACCCGGCGGCGGGCCGAGGCCGCCTCGTCCAGCTCGCGGCGCGCCTCGGGGTCGTCCTCGACCGCGGCGGCCAGGCGGTCGATGGCCATCGTCGGATCGTGGGAGCCGGCGCCGGCCCGCCGCCCGATCTCCCGCCGCGCGGCCGCGAGCGCCCGGGCGGCGGGCCCGGAGCCCATCAGGCGATCGAGAGCACCAGCTTGCCGAAGTGCTCGCCGGCCTCCTCGCGCTCGTGCGCCGCGGCCGCCTCGGCCAGCGGGCGGACGCTGTCGACGACCGGCGCCCAGTCCTGGTGGCGGACGGCGGCGAGCAGGGCCGCGAAGTCCCGAGGGCTCCCCATCGTCGTTCCCAGAAGGGAGACCTGGCCCATCGTCACCGGCCGGACCGTGAGCTCGACCTTCCCGCCGCCGGTCCCGCCGAAGACCACCGCGCGGCCGCCGGGGCGCAGGGTGGCGATGCTCTGAGCCCAGGTGGTGCCCACCGAGTCGACCACCACGTCCACGCCGGCGCCGCCCGCGAGCTCCCTCACGGCGGCGGGCCAGTCGTCACCGGTGTAGTTGACGCCGCCGGCCGCGCCCAGCTCCACGGCCCGGGCGATCTTCTCGTCCGAGGAGGAGGTCACGAGGACACGGCAGCCCGCCGCGCGGGCGATGTGAAGGGCCACGGTGGCGACGCCGCCGCCGATGCCGATGATCAGGGCGGTCTCGCCGGGGCGGACGCGGGCGCGGCTCACGAGCGCGCGGTAGGCCGTCAGGCCGGCGAGCGGGAGCGCGGCGGCCTCCTCCCACGACAGGCGCGACGGCCTGGGGAAGACGTTCTCCGCCGGGATCCCGATCAGCTCCGCGTAGGTGCCGTCGTCGGGCCCGCCCAGGATCCGGAAGCCCGGCGCGGGCGCCTCCTCGCCGCCGCCCCAGCCGAGGGAGGGGAGGATGACCACCTCGTCGCCCTCGGCGACGCCCGAGACCCCCGGCCCGAGCGAACGCACCACGCCGGCCCCGTCGGATCCCGGGATCACCGGGAGGGGGCTCGGGGCGATGCCCTTGCGCACGAACACGTCCCGGCGGTTGAGGGCGGCGGCGCGCAGCGCCACCACCACCTCACCGGGCCCGGGCACGGGGTCCGGGACCGTGTCGATGCGGAGCACCTCAGGGCCTCCGGTCTCCCGGAGGACGACGGCGTTCACGGGGGCGGGACCTCCTCGTCGGCTCGGCGGCTCACCCTATCGGAGGCGCCTGAAGCTCTGGCCGCGCCCCTCCGGCCTCCCAGCGGGCGAACGCGGCGGCCAGCTCGGGATGGGCGGCGCGGCACCGCGACAGGTTGACGTCCAGGTAGCCCTCGGGCGCGTCGGCCAACCGGCTCCAGGCCCGCTCCAGGAGCACGCGGGCGCCGTGGGCGTTGCCGCGCCGGTGGTGCTCGAAGGCGACGGCCCACTGGATCAGGCCCTGCAGGAAGGGCATGGGCGGCTCGGGCGAGCGGCGCCAGACCACCTCGAGCGCCTCGTGGGCGTCGAAGAAGCGCCCGGCGGCGTAGAGCCGGCGGAACTCCCGGAGCGCCGGGCCCGGGTCCCCGGGGCTCACCCGGCGGCCTCCGCCGGCCCCGGCCGTCAGGCCGGCGGCCGGGTCGCCTCCAGCAGCGGGAAGGGGTTGACGCGCTCGCCGGTCCGGGTCCACGCCAGCCGCAGGAGCCCGGAGTCGATGCCGAGGGGCTGCCCGGCGGTGACCCGCGCGCCCTCGCCCACCTCCGGCGCGTAGGAGGCGAGGGGGCCGTAGCCCAGCCGGTCGCCCCCCGCGGTCTCGACCCAGAACGCGATCCCCTCCTCCCGGTCGGCGGGGGTCGCGCCCCGCAGGACTCCGGCGGCCGCCGCGACCGCGTGCGCTCCCGGAGCGGTCGCGATCGTGACCGCGCACTGGAGCCGGGCCCCGCCGCAGTCCACCGGCCCGGGCTCGCGGAAGGAGTCGCGGTAGACCGCGGGGGCCCCCTGCGGCAGGGCGAGCGGGAACACGAAGCCGTCGATCACCGCCGGGGCCTCGCCCCGCGGCACGGCGCCGCCCCAGGCGGTCACCACCGGCGGCCCGCTCGGCTGGGCCGGGGGGAGGGGGCTGAGCGCGGTGCCGCCCGCGCAGGCCGGACCGGCGCCCTGGCTCTCGGTGCGCACCGGCCGCGCGGGATCGCCGCCCAGTGCCGCGTAGTAGGTGCCGACGCCGGACGTCCAGCTCGCGTTCAGGCCGCCGGGGTCGTTGGCCGCTCCGAGCGGAGCCCACTTGGCGCCGATCGTGGCCAGGGTCTCGCGCCCCTCGGGCAGGTAGTGGCCGGCCAGAGTGCGCGCCGCGAACGCGATGGCGTCGCTCTCGCGGGCGAACACCATGCCCGGGCCGAGGCCGAACGGGTTGCGGATCGCCTGCGCCGGGAGGTAGGTCTCCAGCATCGTCTCGTGAGCGGCGATCGCCACCAGCGCCCGCGGGTCGATCCCCGCCGCGAGACCCTCCGACACGAAGGTCGCGCCCTCGCCCGCGAGCGGGCTCCCGGCGCGGGCGAGCATCGCGTCCAGGCCCGCCGCGTCGCCGGGCGCGACGCAGGTCATCTGCGCCACCACGCCCGTGAGCTCCTCGGCAGGAGCCGGGGAGGGGATGGCCGTGGCCACCGCGGCGGCTCCGGCGAGGGCGGCGATGAGCGAGCGGGCGCGCACCGGCGGCAGTGTAGGGGGCGCGCGGCCCTGACCAAACGCTTACCGTCGCGCCGCCGTTCCCTGGCACGCCCCTCGGAGGCCGCCTCCTAGCGTGGTGACCGATCCATCCGGTCAACCGAGCAAGGAGAAACGAGATGTCTCGAGGCAGAGGACACGGCGGCCAGTTCGACGACCTGGCCCCGGCCCGCCGCCGGCGCCGCCGGCGCCGCCGCACCAGCGACGGAACCCACACCCGCACGCAGGGGCGCACCCGCACGCGCACCCGCACGGGCCGTTAGCACACCCGTGGCCGGCCGCCGTCGTCGCCACGGGGCCTCCGGGCCCGCCTGAGGCGCCTGCTCGTCCTCGACGAGGACGCGTCGGCGCTCGTGGCGGCGGCGCCGCCGGTGCCGCTGCGCGCCATCGCGCGCCGGTTCTGGCCCTACGCGCGCCCCTACCGGGCGACCATGGCGGTGGTGCTGGCGCTGGCCGCGGTCGGGCCGCTGATCGACGCCGCGATGGTCTGGATGTTCAAGGTCGTCGTGGACGACGTGCTGGTGCCCCGCGACGCCGGCCTGTTCGTCTGGGTGGCCGTCGCCTACCTGGGCCTGGTCCTCCTGGACGGGGTGGTCTCGTTCGCCGACGACTACCTGTCAACCTCCGTGGCCGAGCGCTTCCTGCTGCGGCTGCGCACGGACGTCTTCCGCCACCTGCACCGGCTGTCGCCGAGCTTCCACGACCGGCGGCGCCTGGGAGACACGATGTCGCGCGTCACCGGCGACGTGGCCGCGATCGAGGGCTTCGTGCTCTCGGGCGTGGTGGACGCCCTCTCGGCGCTCGTCCGCATCGGCGTCTTCGGGGCGGTGCTGTTCCTGCTGTCGTGGCGGCTCGCGCTGGCGGCGCTGGTGGTGATGCCGCTGTTCTGGCTGGCCTCGCGGTACTTCTCGCGCCTGATGCGCGCCGCCTCGCGCGAGCGCCGCCGGGTGAGCGGCTCGCTGGGCGCGCTCGCCGAGGAGAGCCTCTCGAACGTCGCGCTGGTGCAGGCCTACGAGGCCGGCGAGCACGAGGCCGGGCGGTTCGACCGCCAGGGGCGGCGCGCCATGGCGGCGCAGCTCACCTCCACCCGCATCCAGGGGCTGTTCGCCCCGCTCGTCGACCTGATCGAGGTCGGGGGCGGGCTCGTGGTCATGGGTGTGGGCATCCACGAGCTGAGCCAGGGACGCCTGAGCCTGGGCGGGCTGCTGGCCTTCCTCGTCTACCTGAGCCGCATCTACAGCCCGTTGCGCGGGCTCACCGGCCTGGTCAACTCCCTCTTCTCCGCGGCGGCGGCGGCGGAGCGGGTGATCGAGCTCCTGGACGAGCGGCCCGGCGTGGCCGAGCGTCCCGGCGCGCTGCGGCGCGAGCGGCTGCGAGGATCGATCGCGGCCGACGACGTCTGGTTCACCTATCCGGGCGCGCCCGGTCCCGCCCTGCGCGGGGTGAGCATCAGCGCCGAGCCCGGGGAGGTCGTGGCGGTGGTCGGGGCGAGCGGGTCCGGCAAGTCCACCCTCGCCCGGCTCCTGCTGCGCCTGGACGATCCGGGGAGCGGCGCCGTGCGCCTGGACGGGCACGACCTCCGCGACCTGACGCTCGACTCGGTGCGCGGCAACGTCACGCTGCTGCTCCAGGAGGCGCTCGTCATCGACGGCACCGTGACCGAGAACATCGCCTACGGGCGGCCGGATGCCACCCCCGCCCAGGTGGCCGCCGCGGCCCGCGCCGCCGACGCGCACGAGTTCATCATGCGGCTGCCCCAGGGCTATGCGACGCCGGTGGGTCAGAAGGGGCGCGCCCTGTCGGGCGGTCAGCGCCAGCGGGTGGCCATCGCGCGCGCGATCCTGCGCGGGAGCCCCGTGCTGGTGATGGACGAGCCCACGACCGGCCTCGACGCGGCCGCCGGCGACAACGTGATGGGACCCTTCTCGCGCCCGAGTCCGGACCGGGCCACGATCGTGGTGTCCCACGACCTGCGGCTCGCCCGGACCGCCACCCGCGTGGTGTGCCTGGAGGAGGGGCGCGTGGCCCAGGAGGGGACCCACGAGGAGCTGCTCGCCCGCGGAGGCGCCTACGCGCGGCTGTGGCATCGCCGCCCCGTCGCCGGCGACGGGCGCGGCCGCGGAGGCGAGGGCGTGAGCGGGCCGGGGCGGCCCCTGCGGCGCGGCGCGGCGCTGGCCCCCGGGTACCGGGTGGTCGAGCACATCAGCCGCGGCCGGCCGCTGGACGTCTACGACGCCTGGAGCGAGGCGCGGCGAACCCGCTGCGTGGTGAAGCGGCTGCGCCCGGACTGCGCCGGCGACGCCGGCGCGCGGCGGCGCCTGCTGGCCGAGGGTCGCCTGCTGCGGCGCCTGTCGCACCCCCACCTGGTGCGCGCCTACGACGTCCTCGAGCGCCCGGAGCCCACGGTGGTCCTCGAGCCGCTCCCCGGGGACACCCTCGACCGCCTCATCCACGAGGGGCCGCGCCGGCTGTCGGCGGCGGACGTGGCGGGGCTCGGGCGCCAGCTCGCCTCCGCCCTCGCCTACCTGCACGGCGAGGGCGTGCTCCACCTCGACCTGAAGCCGTCGAACGTCGTGGTGCACGCCGGGCGGGCCACGCTCATCGACCTGAGCGTCGCCCGCTCCCCCGGCCGGGTGCGCCGCGGGCTCGGGACCCCGGTCTACCTCTCGCCGGAGCAGGCCCGCGGCGGCGCGGTGGATGCGAAGGCCGACGTGTGGGGCCTCGGGTGCGTGCTCTACGAGGCGGCCACCGGGGTCGCGCCCTTCGCGGACGACCCCTGCGACGAGGGAGCCGATCCCGAGCGGCGGGCCGGCCCGGTGCGCGCGCGGCGCCGGCTGCCCGGCGGCCTCGCCGGGGCCATCGACCGCTGCCTGGCGCCCGACCCGGCCGAGCGCCCGGGTGTCAGCGATCTGTGGGGGGCTCTGGGCGGGAGGGGCTGAGGGCGGCGGTCGGCTCGTCCGGCCCCACGTCAGGGCTGTCGCCGGGGTCCGCGGCCACGGGGAGGGTGATGACCGCGTCGAGCCCCCCGCCCTCGGCGGCCCGCAGCTCGGCCGTGCCGCCCGACGCCTGGGCGAGACGGTGGACGATGGCGAGCCCCAGGCCCGAGCCGCCGCGGCCGGTGGCCCCGCTGCGCCAGAAGCGCTCGAAGGCGTGGCGGCGCTCCTCGTCGCTGAGACCGGGGCCCTGGTCCACCACGTGGATCTCGACGCCCCCGGCGATCCGGGTCCCGCGGACCGTCACCTCCGACCCGCGGGGGGACGCCTTGACCGCGTTGTCGATGAGGTTGTCGAGCATCTGATCGACCGCGCCGAGGACGGCCGCCGCCGAGACCCGGTCGGACCGGCCGCTCAGGGTCACGCCCTGCCGCGCCGCGAGCTCCTCGTGCGCCGAGACCCGGTCGCTCACGACCTCCGCCACGGCGACCGGCACGAGCGTGGGCTCGGGCGACTCGGCCCGCGCCAGCACCAGCAGGCCGTCGATGATCCCCGACAGGCGCTCCACCTCCACGAGGGCCGCGTCCACGTCCCGGTGGGAGCCCTCGGCGCCGCCCTCGCGCAGGTTCTCGAGCCGCAGCCGCAGGGCCGCGAGGGGCGTGCGGAGCTGGTGCGAGGCGTCGGCGGCGAACTCGCGCTGGGAGGCCACCAGGGTCTCGAGCCGCCCCGCCATCGTGTCGAAGCTGCCGGCCAGGTCGCGCACCTCGCGCGGGCCCGGGCCGTCGCCGACGCGCGTGGACAGCTCGCCCCGGCCGAGCGCGGCGGCCGACTGGCGCAGGCGCTGGAGCGGGCCGGTCACGGTGCGGGCCAGGACGAAGCCGATCGCCCCCACGGCGGCCATCCCCACCAGGGTGATGGCGGCGAGCAGGAGCCAGTAGCGCCGGGTGTCGGCGTCGAGCTCGTCCGTGGGGAAGGTGATGCGCACCGCGCCGAGCACCTGGCCGCTCGACGCCACCGGCACGGCCACCAGGAGCAGGTTCTCCCCGAGCGTGTTGGAGAAGCGCTCGCCGGAGGCGATGTCCCCCGCGAGCGCCTCCTGGATCTCCGGCCGCGAGGCGAAGGAGCGCCGCGCCCCCGGGCCGTCGGGCTCGTCGGAGTCGGCGATCAGCCCTCCCTGAGCGTCGACCAGGACCACCCGCCCGCCGGTGTCGAGCTGGTAGCGCCGCGCGATCGTCCAGAGGTCCTGCCGCTGCGCGGGCGTGGGGGCGGCCACCGAGTCGCGGCCCAGCGACGCCAGGGTGAAGGCGTCCCGCTCGACCCGGGCGCTGAGGTCGCCGCGCTGGTTGTCGGCGAACGTCAGGCCCAGGGGGATCACGAGGGCGATGAGCAGGATCGCCGCGAGCACCAGGTAGGTGCCCACCAGGCGACGGGTCACCCGGGGTCCCTCAGGCGGAAGCCAACGGAGCGGGAGGTCTCGATCCAGCGGGCGTCGCCCAGCTTGCGCCGCAGGGCCGCCACGTGGACGTCGATGGTCTTGGGCGAGCCGAACCACTCGCCGCCCCAGACCTCCCGGAAGATGGCGTCGCGCTCCACCACCACCCCCGGCCGGGAGGCGAGCAGGGCGATGAGCTCGAACTCGCGCGGCGTCAGGTCCAGCTCGCGGCCCTCCAGGCGGGCCAGACGGGCGGGGACGTCCACCACCAGCCGCCCAACCACCAGGCCGTCGGCGCTCTCGGGCGCGGCGTCGGTGCGGCGGGTGACCGCCCGGATGCGCGCGAGCAGCTGCCGGAAGCCGAAGGGCTTGACCAGGTAGTCGTCGGCGCCGATCTCGAGGCCCACGACGATGTCGATCTCCTCGCTGCGGGCGGTCATCATGATGATGGGCACCCGCGAGCGGCTGCGCAGCTCGCGCGCGACGTCGAAGCCGTCGATGTCGGGGAGGCGCAGGTCCAGCAGCACCAGGTCGGGCTCGGGGGCGGCCAGCGCGTCGGCGCCGTTGTCGACGTGGGTGACGGAGAAGCCCTCGCGCTCCAGGCCCTCCACCAGCGGCTCGGCGATGGCGTGCTCGTCTTCGACCAGCAGGATCCTCATGCGCCCATTGTTGGGATCTTCGCCCCTCGGCACCAGGCCCCTTACCGATGCCTTGACGAACCCTCGCCCGCCGCTGGCAGGGGCTCGCCTACCCTGCGGTGCATGAGTGGAACCCGACCGACGGAGGCACCACGATGAGCCCACGAGCCCGCGACCGGGCGGCGATGGTGCGCATCGCGCTGATCGTCGTGGCGATCGCCGCCGCGGCGTTCGCCCTCAACCTGTTCCTGTTCGACGCGGCCGAGTCCACCGGCTCGGCGGGCCAGCTGAGCCCCCGCGCGGACGACCTGCCCCTGCGCGCCGCCACCACCACCACCGGGACCGACGCCACGACGACGGCCCCCGGGGACGACCGCGGCCGGGGTGGGACGACCACCACGAGCCGGGGCGGCACGACCACCACGAGCCGGGGCGCCACGACCTCCTCCGGCGGGGGGACGACGACCTCGGACGACGGGTCCGACGACAACTCGTCCAGCGGGTCGGGGAGCGGCGGCGACGACAGCGGGCAGGGCCGCGGACGCGGCCGGGGCCGCGGGGGGGATGACGACTGATGCAGAAGCGCAACGCGATCGCGGTGGCGGCCTCGGTCGCCCTGGTCTCGCTGGCCGGCGCCACCACCATCGGCACCACCCTCGCGGACGGCGGGGCGGCCGGCGACCCGGCGCCCGCCGTGAGCGCGGCGACGGCCCCCGCGCCGCCGCCCGCCACGTCGCCGGCGCCCATCACGGACGACCGCGCGGGATCCGGCGACGACGACTCCGACGACGACCACGGGCGCGGCCGGGGCCGCGGGCGGGGCCGCGGAGGAGACGATGACTGAGGCCGCCGCCCCGCCGGCGCGGAGGCGCCGCCGCCACCCCGCCTCGGCGACCCGCATCCTGGCGATCGGCATCAGCACGGCGAGCGCCCTGGGCCTGATCTCCGCGATGGGGTCGGGCGGCGACGACCCCGCCCCGGCCGCGGCGCGGCCGGCCGCTGTGACGGCCCAGGCGGGGATCGCCGCCGCGCCCGCCCCCGTGGCCACCAGCGGCGCCAGCTGAGAATGCGCTTCCGCGCCATGGGGACCGAGGTGCTCGTCCTGGCGACCGGAGGGCCGCCATCGCTCCCGCGCTACGCGCGCTCGCGGATCGAGGGCCTCGAGCGCCGGTGGAGCCGCTTCCTCCCGGACAGCGAGCTGTCGCGCCTGAACAGGGCGGGCGGCGCCCCCGCGCGGGTGGGGGAGGACACCATCGACCTGCTGGAGCGGGCCGTGGCGGGGTGGCGGCTCACGGGCGGCGCCTTCGACCCCACGGTCCACGATGCGCTGGTCGCCGCGGGCTACGACCGCGACATCGACGAGGTGCGCCGCGCGCCCGGGGCCGGCCGAGCGGTGCGCCCGGCCGGATCGCCGGGTTGCGCGGGGGTGTCCATCGACCGCGCGTCCCGTCGGGTGGAGCTGGCGCCGGGCGTTCGGATCGACCTGGGAGCGATCGCGAAGGGCCACGCGGCCGACGTGGTCACCGGCGAGCTGTGCGCGATGGGCGCGCGGGGGGCGCTGGTGAGCGTGGGCGGCGACCTTCGGGCCCGCGGTGAGGCCGAGGGCGGGCACGGCTGGGTGATCGCCATCGAGGATCCGTTCGAGGCCGGCGGCGAGGTGGCGCGCGTGGCCCTCGCCGATGGGGCGGTGGCGACCAGCTCGCGCGTGCGCCGCGCGTGGCGACGCGACGGACGCCCGGCCCACCACCTGATCGAGCCCGCGGTGGGGCGCCCGGCCTGGGGCGGCCTCGCCCAGGCATCGGCGATCACGCGCGACTGCTGGCTCGCGGAGGTGCTCGCCACCGCCGCCATGGTGCGCGGCCGGCGCGACGGCCTCGCCGCCCTGGAGGGCGCCGGCGCGACCGGCCTGCTCGTGGGCGACGATGGCGCGCGCCACCCGGCTCCGGGCCTCGAGGGGCTGCTGGCGTGAACGACCAGCTCTGGTGGGAGGTCGCGCGCGCGAGCGGCATCGTCTCCTGGGCGCTGCTGTCCGCCGCGGTGATCCTCGGGCTCCTGCTCTCGTCGCGCATCGGCGGAAAGACGCCGCCGCCGGCCTGGCTCCTCGACCTGCACCGCATGCTCGGCGGCCTCACCCTGAGCTTCGTGGCCGTGCACATCGCCGGCCTCTGGCTCGACGACTTCATCCACTTCGGCGCCGCCGACCTGCTCGTTCCGCTCGCCTCCGACTGGCGTCCGGTGCCGGTGGCGGCCGGCATCGTGGCGCTCTACGTGCTGATCGCGGTGCAGGGGACCTCGCTGATGATGAAGCGCCTGCCGAAGAGGCTCTGGCGCCACGTGCACATGTCGAGCTACGTCCTGTTCTGGCTCGCGGCAGTCCACGGCGCCCTGGCGGGCACCGACGCCGGGCATCCGGCGTACGTCGCCGGCTCGTTCGCATCGATCGCGATCGTGCTCTTCCTGACCCTGTTCCGCCTTCTCACTCCCCGGCGGACCGCCAAGCGGGCTCCCGCGACGTCACCCGGCTAGGAGCTGTGAGGCCGGATCGACCTGGACCTCCGACCAGGCGCGCGGATTCCCCTGCATATCGTAAGTTGATGCGCCCGTGCCGCCGCCGATCGCACTCCCGGACATCGAGCTCGTCCCCGACGCGGGCGGCTCGTCCGAGCCGCCGCCTGCGCCTCCCGCCTGGAGGGCGCCGCCGCTTCCGGACATCGAGCGGATCGCCGACGATCCGGGCCCGGCGCGGCGGCCGCCTCCGGCCCCGCGCCCCGCTCTGCGGACCCGGCCGCTTCCGCCCGCTCCCCCGAAGCGCCCGCCCGCTCGCCGGCCCGCCCCCGCGGCGCGCCCGGCTCGGGCGGCAACGCGGCCGCCGCGGCCCCGCACCCCCGCACCGCCTCCCTCACGACCGGCGCCGGTCGAGCTGGAGGTCCCGTCCTTCGTCGACCGCGTTCCGCCGGCCCGTCCGCCCTCCTCGCCTGCGCCCGCGCGCCGCCGCTCTCGTCCCCGGTGGGGTCGCATCGCGTCCGCGGGGGCGGTGGTCGTGGCGGTGGGGGCGGTCCTGGCCGGGATCGGGATGAGCGGCAGCGGCGAGCCGTCGGCTCCCGATCCGGCCCTGGACCTCGCGGCGCTCACCCCGGCCGCCGCGGAGGAGATCCCGGTCGACTACCTGCGCCTCTACGTCCGCTTCGGCCGGGAGATGGACATCGACTGGCGCTTCCTCGCGGCCATCGGCGGCCAGGAGTCGGACCACGGCCGCCACGCCTCGGCGGCGCGCGTCAACCGCTCCGGCTGCGTCGGCCCGATGCAGCTCGGTGTGGGCGGGGACTGCGGCGACTTCGTCGGGGCCTGGGGCGTTGACGGCGACGGAGACGGGCGGGTGGATCCCCGGACGCCGGCGGACGCCATCGCGACCGCGGCGAACGGCCTGCGGCGGGGCAAGGCGGCGCCGGCGACCGGCGGGCCCTACCTCGCATACCGGCGGGCGGCGTGCGGGTACTACGGGGCCTGCGCGGACCCGCTGACCGACTACGCCGACGAGGTCATGGAGCGCGCCGTGCGCTACGGGTTCCCGCCGCGCTGAGCGCGCCCTCCCGTCCCGCGCTCGGCGGGACGGGAGGGGCCGGTGCTCAGTAGGGGACCGCCACCTTGCGCCCGGGCCCGTCGGCGTTCTCCGTCGGCGAGGCGGCCGCCTCGGGCTGCGCCGCGGTCGGCGCCCCCCAGGTCTGGACGCCGTACTTCAGGAACCCGCGGACGTTGTTGAGGCGGGCGTCGCGCCCGGTCTCGACCGGCAGCACCCGGCCGCTGAGGAGCGGGGCGAGGTAGGGAGCCAGCACGGCTCCGCCGCCGCCGGTGATGACGATGGCGTCCATGTCCCACTCGTCGGCCCACAGGCGGTTCGCGTCGGACGCGATGTCGGTGGCCAACTGCGTCATCACGTGCTCGATCAGCCGGCTGAGGTCGAAGCTGTCGCCGCGGATCTTGATGCGGCCCTCCTCCATCCCCTCGTAGAGCCGGTACAGCTCCACCGTGACGCCGCTCTTCTCGCGGATCTTGCCCGCGATCGTCGCGAACGCGCGGCCGACGCCCGTCTCGGTGCTCTGGCTGGCCCGCTCGAGGAACGTGCCGCGGTCCGACACGGTGAGGTCCGAGGTCTGGAACCCGATGTCCACGATGCCGATCTTCTGCTGGAGCAGCTGGCGGTCGCCGACCTTGCCCGCGTCGTCGAGCACCATGTCGTACATCGAGCCGAACGGCTGCGGGATGACCCGCACGTCGCTGATCTCGAGGACGGTGCGGTGGCGCTTGCCGTCCGCGTCGATGACCGTGAACGCGTGCCGGTCGCGCAGCAGGCGCGTGAGCTCGTCGGCCTTGGCCCGGAAGCTCGAGATCGGCAGGCCGGTCACGAGGTTGATCGGGGTGTCGGGCGTCGCGAGCTCGGACGCCACGGCGAGGGCGAGCACCTTCGCGGAGTCGGCGATGAAGCGGTCCTGATCGAGGGTGAACGACCGCAGGCTGCTCTGCCGCTCGGCGAGGTCGCCGGCGAAGATGCCGCGGTCCTCCATCTCGAGGTGGAGGTGGTCGTCGCCGAGCCGTGCCTCCGGCATCGGCCCGCCGAAATGTCGATCCGTCGCTTCTCCGATGACGGACTTGACGACGAGCGACCGCTCGCCGTTGGTGGCCTTGGTGAAACCAAAGCCGAGATCGATGCCGAGGATCTGCACGGTTTTAGGCCTCCTGTGCCCGGGGGGCTCCGATCCTACGAAGGCCCGCCGTGCCCGACTTCCCCCACACGATTGGGCGGGCCGCCCCCCGTTGGTCGTGGTGCCGGTGCGGGTGGGGAGGGGGCATTCGCTAGGCTTTGGCAAGAATGGGCACCGCCCCCGAGGACGTCCGCCGCCGCAGGGTGGGGCTCGCGCTGATCGCCCTGGCGCTGCTGCTCTTCGTGGCCGAGATCGTCGCGATCGCGCTGGGCTGGATCGAGGTCGCGGGGCTGATCTTCCTGATCTTCGCGGCCGGGTGGTTCGTGCTCCGCTCCTACCAGAAGCGCACCGGCCGGGTCTAGACCACCACGCTGAGGGTGATGCCGTCGCCCACGGTCACCAGGGCGGTGCGCAGGCGCGGGTGCGCGAGGGCGATCGCCGTGAACTCCGCCAGGGCCTGTGCGTTGGCCTCGCGCTCGCCGGCGGGAGCGGCCACCCGCCCTCCCGAGAGCACGTTGTCGGCCACGACGAGGCCGCCCGGGCGCACCAGCCGGACGGCGTGCTCCAGGTAGCCGGCGTAGCCGGTCTTGTCGGCGTCGATGTAGCAGAGGTCGTACGCGCCGTCGTCGAGGTGGGGGAGGGTCTCCGCGGCGGGGCCGCGATGCACCCGGACGACCTCGGCCAGTCCCGCGTCGGCCAGGAACCGCTCCGCCCGGTCGGCGCGGGAGGGGTCCGCCTCCAGCGTGTCGATGCGCCCGCCCTCCGCGAGCCCCCGCGCCATCCAGGCCGCCGAGGTGCCCACGAAGGTGCCCACCTCCAGCACCGCCCGCCCGCCGGCGGCGCGCACCAGCACCTCCAGCAGCCGCCCCAGGTCGGGGTGGGTCATCATCATCGCGTCGGGCGCGTCCTCCATCTCCCGGTAGAGCTGGGCGAGCTCCGGCGGGATCTCGGCGAGGCCGTCGATGTAGGCGGCCAGCGCGGGGTCGATGGTCAGTCGCTCGAGCGCCACCGGACGGACCCTACCGGCGCCCGAGGCTCGCGAGGCCGGTGAGCGCCCAGGCTCCCAGCACCACCAGCATGCCGCCCACCGACAGCAGGCCCGGCCACAGCTCCGGCCAGCTCAGGCGCTCGAGCTCGGCGGCCCGGGCCGACTCCAGGATGTGGGTCACGGGGTTGATGTCGGCCGCCGTGCGCAGCCAGCCGGTGAGCACCTCGCGGGGCGCGTACGCCACGGAGGTGAAGACCGACAGGAAGATGACCACCTGCATCAGGGGGGCGGCCTGGATGGTGCGGGCCCGCAACGCGACGCCCATCGCCCAGCACGCGGCGACCGCCGAGAAGCCGATGCACAGCAGGTAGACCGTGGCCGTCCCGCCCACCCCCGGCAGCGCCACCCCTCCGATGAGCCCGGCCGTGCAGGACCACGGTGGTCGTGAACAGGCTGCGCAGCGCCGCCGCGGTGAGCGGCCCGGTGAGCAGGGTCAGCCGCGGGGCGGGGCTCGCGACCAGCCGGTCCACGAAGCCGCCCTCGATGTCGCGGGCGAGGGTCAACCCCGCGTTCATGCCGGCGAAGCCGGCGCCCATCGTGGCGGCCAGGGGGATCGTGAACGCCAGGTAGGAGGCGCCGAGGAACTGCGGCAGCAGGGCGATGCCGCGGAAGGCCCCCGATGTCGCCACCAGGATGAACAACGGCATGATCAGGGAGGGCAGGAACACCGACGGCATCCGCCGCACCAGGATCAGGCTGCGCCAGGCGAGACCCGCGGTCACCCCCAGGCCGTGTCTCACGAGGAGCCCGCCAGGCGGTTCAGGAAGGCCCGGTAGCTGGTTGCCAGGGCCACCGCGACCAGCGTCAGCACGACGCCGAAGCCGATCAGCGTGGCCCGTGCCTGCACGCCGAAGATCACCTGGTCGCGCATCGCCTCCACCAGGTACGAGATCGGGTTCGCGTCGGCCACCGCCCGGAACCAGCCGGTCATGGTCTCGCGGGGGAAGAAGGCCGAGGAGAAGAAGAGCAGGGCGAAGACGAGGGGGAAGGTGCCCTGCACGGCCTCGGACGAGCCGGAGCGCAGCGCGAGCGTCACGCCGAACCCGCTGACGGCCACCGACAGCAGGGCGGCCAGCAGGAACAGGAGCGCGACGCCGGCGACGCCGCCCTGGACGCGCGCCCCGAACGCCAGGCCGATGCCCAGGAAGATCACGGTCTGGAGCATGGCGAGCATCACCCCGCCGGCCAGGCGGCCCGTGAGGATGGCGACGCGCGAGACCGGCGAGGCCACGAGACGGTCGAAGAAGCCGCCCTCGATGTCCAGGGCGAAGGCCGCCCCGGCCGTGGTTCCGCCGATCAGGATTCCCTGCAGCACCGCGCCCGCGAGGGCGAAGTCGAGGAAGCCGCGCACCGGCGGGAAGCCGGGGATCGTACCCGGGGCGTTGCCGAAGGACCCGGTGAAGATCGCCATCAGGACCAGGGGGAAGAACAGGGCCGGGAAGAGGGCCTGGGGCGTGCGGAGCGTGTTCACCACCGAGCGGCGCGCCAGCGCCGCCGTCTGGACGGCCGCCAGCCTCACGGCGCGGCGGGCGCGGCGGGCGCGGGCTCCTCGGCGCCCTCGGCCTCCAGGCGCCGGCCGGTCTTGGCCACGAAGACGTCGTCCAGGCTGGGGAGCGCCAGCTCCAGCCCCGCCGCCTCCACCCCCGCCTCGTCGAGGGCGCGCACCACGCTCGTGAGGGCGGCCGCGCCGTCGGGCAGCCGCATCGACAGATGCCCGTCGCGAGAGGGCAGGGCCTCCCCGAACCGCGCGAGCGCCCGCGTCGCGCGCTCGAGATCCTCGGCGCGCGCGAGCGTCAGCTCGAGGCGGGGGTCGCCCACCTGCGCCTTGAGCTCGGCGGGCGTCCCCTCGGCCACGAGCTTCCCCCCGTCGATGATCCCGACGCGCGCGGCGAGCTGGTCGGCCTCCTCCAGGTACTGGGTGGTGAGGAAGACGGTCGTGCCCGCCTCGCGGTTGAGGCGCCGCACCTCGGTCCAGAGGGTCTGGCGGGAGATGGGGTCGAGCCCCGTGGTGGGCTCGTCGAGGAACAGCACCTCCGGCTCGTGCACCAGGGCCAGCGCCAGGTCGAGGCGCCGGCGCATCCCGCCGGAGTAGGTCCCCACGCGCCGGTCGGCCGCGTCCACCAGGTCCACCCGCGCGAGCAGCTCGACCGCGCGGCGGCGGCCGCGGGCGCGCGGGAACGCGTGCAGGACGGCCTGGAGATGCAGCAGCTCCCGCCCGGTCATGTACGGGTCGATGGCCGCGTCCTGCAGAGCGACGCCGATGCTCCGCCGCACCGCGCCCGCGTCGTGGACGACGTCGTGACCGGCGACCAGCGCGCGCCCCCCGGTGGGCCGCAGCAGAGTGGTCAGCATCCGCACGCAGGTGCTCTTGCCCGCGCCGTTCGGACCGAGGAAGCCGTAGACCTCCCCGCGCGCGACGGCGAGGTCCACCCCGTCCACGGCTCGGATGCCGCCCTTGAACAGCCGCTCGAGCCCCTCGGCCTCGACCGCCAGGCCGTTCGCTCCGGAGCCCACGGGCATCCGGTCACCTCCCCGTCGCTGCAGCCCGCGGAGGCTAGCGCTCTCCCTTCCCGGCATGTCTGGGCCGGAGGGCGGGGGCTCGCTACCATCGGCGCGTGCCCAAGGAGAAGCCCCGTCTCGAGGACCACGCGGAGCGGCTGCGCCGCCTGCGCGAGGAGGTCGTGTCCGCGCTCGAGAAGCGCGACCTCGCGCGGGACGGTGAGGAGCGCGGCGACGCCCACCACCACCCGGCCGAGGCCGCGACCGACGCGGACCTGAGGGAGCGGGACCTGCGCGAGCAGCTGCGCTGGAAGGAGCGCGAGACGCGCCTGCGGGCCGCCCTGGCCGCCATCGAGGCGGGGACCTACGGGATCTGCGTGGACTGCGGCTCTGAGATCCCCGAGGGAAGGCTCCGCGCGCTGCCGGACTCCGTCCGCTGCGTTCCCTGCCAGAGGGTGTCCTCCCGGCTGAGGTGATCCGGGGCCCGGGCCGGGCGGGCGACCCCGTGACAGGCCGCCAGGATCACGGCCCACACCAGGGCGGCGGTGGTGACGTGCACGACCACGACCTCCCAGGGGAGCCCGTGGCGGTACTGGTACTCGCCGATCCCGATCTGCAGGGCGATCAGGGGCAGCGCGAGCGCGACGAGGCGGGCGGTGAGGCGGTCGACGCCACCCTCGCGCCAGACCCACGCCACGAGCACGGCCGCGAGGACCGTGAAGACGACGGCCAGGCGCACGTGCACGCGCACGGCCAGGAGGAGGTCGCCCCAGCGCCGGATGACGTCGTCGTCGCCCGAGTGCGGCCCGGCCGCCGTCACCACCACGCCCGTGGCCAGCACGCCCGCCGCGGCGGCGGCGACGGCGGCGGCCAGGGGGCCGCGCCGGCGGTCCCACGAGCGCTCGCGGCCCTGGGCCCAGTCGCGGGCGGAGAGCGCGAGCAGCGTGCCGCACGCGAGCGCGGCCATGGAGAGCAGGAAGTGCGAGCCCACCGCCAGCGGATGGAGCCCGGAGAGGACCGTGATCGCACCCAGCGGCACCTGGCCGGCCGAGGCCACCAGGATGGCGGCCGACCAGCGGCGCAGGCCGCGCGGGGCCCCGATGAGCCCGCGGGAGACGATCCAGGTCAACGCGGCGACGGCCACGACGAGCCCCGACAGCGCCCGGTTGCTGTACTCGATCATCGCGTGGCCCGCCGCGGCGGGCACCACGCCCCCGTCGCACAGGGGCCAGTCGGGGCAGCCCAGCCCGGAGGCCGTCAGGCGCACCACCGCCCCGCTCGGGACGATCACCCACAGCAGCGCCAGCGCCACCAGCGTGAGCCGGGCGAAGGCGGTGGGGGTGCGCAGGCGTCGCAGCGACCGCATCGGGGGCCATCGTAGCCTCGGCGGCCCGCCCGGCGGCGGTGTCACACTCCCCCGATGCCGCGGCCCGACGACCCCGGTTCCGGCGACGCCCCCGCGCCCGGCGGCGACCGCTCGCGCCGGATCGGGATGCTCGCCGGCCTCGCCGTCATCGTGGTGGCGATCGGCGTCGCCGTGGCCTTCGGGCTGCCCGAGGGGACCGATTCCGCGCACGTCGTGACCGAGGTCGTCCGGCTCCAGGAGCTCGGGGAGGAGGGGCCGCCGGCCACCCTGCCGGACGCCGGCGCCGAGGGGGTCACGTTCAGCGGCCTCGCGGCGGCCGCCGGTTGGATCGTCGTGGGGTCCCGTGAGGACCGGGTTGACGGGCGCGACGCGGCCACGGCATTCTGGGAGCGGGCCGGGCGCCGGGTGGGCCACACGGTGCTCTCGGGACCGCCCCTCGGCCCGCCCGAGGGGGCGCGCCGCACGGGCCGGCGCGGAGTCCTGCTCCACAGCGTGGAGGTGGACGGTCGCACCGCGGTCACCTGGACCGAGGATGGCCGCACGGCGGTGATCTCGTCCCTCGGGGTCACGCGCGCGGAGCTGTACGACCTGGCCGGAGGCCCGCCACGCCGATGAATCACCCGTTGGGGGGATACGGGACCGGGGGGCGGCGGCCGACGAGAGTCGAACCCCAGCTCACCGCCGTCCCCCGGGAGCCACGATGGTCGTCCGCCACGCCACCCGCCTCGCCGTCGGCAGCTTCGTCGCCGTCTCCCTCCTGCTGGTCCTGGCTCACACGCTGCTGAGGTAGCCGGGCACGCCCCCGGGCGCGCGCGGCTGCTAGCGTCGCCGCCGTGCGCCCGCCACCGTGGCTCGCCCTCGGGCTCGTCGCGCTCGCGGGCCTGGTCGCCCCCGCCGGCGCCCTCGCGCACGCCGACGTCGTCGCGGTCGAGCGCGGGCGCGACGCGGTGCGCCTGGTGCTGTCGGCGCCCGTCGAGACCGCGTTCCTTCGCCTCGAGGCCCGGGGGGCCGACGGCCGGCTGCTCTCGGGCGCCGCCCGCCGCGACCCCCGCGACCCCCGGGCGATCGTGGCGCCGCTGCGCGCTGCGGGCGTCGCGCGGATCACCTGGCGGGTGCTGTCGCAGGACGGCCACCCCAGCGGCGCGTCGTTCGCGGTCGCGGGCGCCGCGACGGGTCCGGGCCCGTCGCCGGTGCGCGACGACGCCGGGCCGCTTCCCGTGCTGGCCCGCCTGCTGGCGCTGCTCGCCCCGGTCGGGTTGCTGGGCCTCGTCGTGCTGTCGGCCGGAGTGGTCGCGCCGGCGCTCCTCGGCGGCGGCGTCGCCGCGCCCGGCGAGCGGCGCGAGGCCGGGGAGGCCTTCCGGGCCCGGGCGGGCGCGGCCCTCGCGCGGGCGTCGAACGGGTGGTGGATCGCCTGGTGGTGCCTTGCCGCGGCGGGCGCCGCCGGCCTCGTTCTGCTGCCGATCGCCCTCCTGCGGGGCCTGCGGGCCGGTCCGGGGGAGCTGGGGACCCTGCTCGGGGACACCCGCGCCGGCGCCGCGTGGTGGATCCAGGTGGGGGCGCTGGCGGCCGCGGCCGTCGCGGCGCTCGCGATCCGTCCCCGGGGCGCCTCTCCGCCGTCCGGCGCCGGCCGGGCACTCGCCCTGGGGCTGCCGCCGGCCGTCGCCCTCACGGCCATCGCGTGGGCCGGCCACGCGTTCGACCGGCGCCGACCGCACCGCGAACGTGGTCATCGACGCGCTGCACGGCCTCGCCACGGCGGCGTGGCTCGGGGGTCTGGTGGGCCTGGCGGTCCTGGCCATCCCCGCGACGCGCGCGCTCGGGGCGGAGGACCGCCTGCGCCTCGGGGCGGGGGTGGTGGTGCGGTTCTCGGCGCTCGCGCTCGGCGCCGTGGGCGTCCTGGTGGTGACCGGCGTCTACCGCGCCCTGGCCGAGCTCGACTCGGCGGCCGATCTGGTGGAGACGGCCTACGGCCGCGCGCTGCTCGTCAAGCTCGGGATCTTCGCGGTCATGCTCGGGGTCGGGGCCTTCAACCGGATGGTGCTGCATCCCCGCCTCGAGCGGGCGGCCCTCGGCCTGTCGCCGACGGACCGCGGGGCCGGCGCGGCCCTTCGGGTGAGCGTGCGGGCCGAGTTGGCGCTGGCCGCCGCCCTGATGGTGAGCGTGGCCGTACTCGTGAGCCTGTCGCCTCCCGCCTGAGGGGCGCCCCGCGGCGATGCCGTGGGCGCGGGGTCATCCCGGGACGGCTGCCACCTCGCGCGGCGAGTAGTGCCGGGCCCGGCGCGAGACCCCGTTGGCCACCACCCCGAGCGGCCGCACCCGCAGGAGCTCCAGGCGGTCGCGCAGGGCCTGCGACTCGTGGATCTGGGTACGGCCCACCCGGCTCACGACGAGCACGGCCCCCACCTCCCGCATCAGCGGCGCGGCGTCGCTGACGCCGAGGCCCGGCGCGCCGTCCACCACGACCATGTCGTAGTGCTCCCCGAGCCCCTCGAGGAGGCGCGACATCCGCTTGCCCTCCAGCAGGGTCTGCGGGTTGGACGCCGGGACCCCGGCCACCACGACGTCGAGCTGGGCGCCGCGCCCGAAGTCGTCGCCCGGGTCGAGCGCGATCCGCCGAGTGGCGGACTCGAGCCTCGCCTCGGCGCGGAGCACGTCCGCCAGGCCGGGCTCGGCCGCCACGGCCAGCCGCTGGGACAGCACCGGACGGCGCAGGTCGCCCTCGATGAGGAGGGTCCGCGCGCCCGACTCCGCGTAGGCGCGCGCCAGGTTCAGCGCCACCGTCGTCTTGCCCTCCCCGCTCACGGCGCTGGTGACCAGGACGGAGCCGATTCTCCGCTCGACGTCGGGATAGGAGATGCTGGTCCGCAGCACCCGGAAGGCGTCCGTCTCGGCCGCCGCCAGGGGAGGCAGGACGGGGCCTCCCGTCGCGGCGGGGAGCGGGGTCGCGGGGGCGGCGGCCTTCGGGATCTGGCCGAGCAGGGGCAGTCCGTAGAGCGCGGCGGCGGCGTCGGGATCCGCGATGCGACGGTCCAGGCGGTGGGCGAGCAGGGTCAGGACGAGGGCGATCGCGAGCCCGGCCAGACCACCGATCAGGGCGGCGCGCAGGGGCCGCGGCGACACCGGGGCGGTCGCCTCGCGCGCCCGCTGGGCCACCTCCACCTCGGTCCGCTCCAGCGAGGCGGCCACCGCCAGCTCGTCGCGCTGCCGGCGCAGCGCCTGGCCCTCCGCACCGGCCAGTCGCTTCGGCGGCAACGCCGCCAGGCGCTGGTCCACGACGCTCATCGCCGCCGCGAGGCGGGCGTCGTCGGCCTCGCGCCGGAAGGCGCGGTACTCGTCCGCCCAGGTGTTGGCGATGCGCGCCGCGAGGACGGGGTCCGTCTCGCGGGCGGTGATCGTGACCACCTCGGAGTCGCCCTTCGAGTCGATGCGCACGCTCCCGAGGAAGCGGTCGAGGGACGTCGGCGGCCGCAGCGCCGTATAGACGCGCAGCGCCACCTCGTCGGAGGAGACGAGGTCGACGTTGGTGGCGGTCTGGTGCGAGGGGTCGGCGGCCGCGGCGCCGTCCGCCGAATCGTCGGTCGCCCCGGGTGCCTCCTGATCGTGCAGCAGCAGCTTCGAGGACGACTCGTACCGGTCCTCGTGGCTGGCGCTGAGGCCGTAGGCCCCGACCAGCCCGACCAGCGGGAAGGCCACGAGGAACATCCAGCGCCGGCGCACGAGGCGCCGGGCGCGAGCGACCAGTGACCGCCGCGGGGTGACGCGATCGTGCCTCAGGGTTCCATTCACCTCGTCGTCGCACCGGCCGGGGGACCGGTCCCGGATCACCCTATTGGGGCCGCGCTGCCCGGTTCCCTAGGCGAACGGCGAGTCTTCGGGCTCCCGGCCGAGGGGTTCCCGGTACGATCCGAGGGTGATCGACGACGCGACCGTCCGGCACGTCGCCCGCCTCGCGCGGCTGCACCTCGACGAGGACGAGGAGCGGCGCATGCGGGTCGAGCTGTCGGGGATCCTCCAGCACATCGACCGCATCCAGGCATTGGCACTCGACGACGTTCCTCCGACGACCCATGTCGTCGAGCAGGAGAACGTCCTGCGCGACGACGAGCCGCGCCCGGGCCTGACGGTCGAGGAGGCCCTGCGCGAGGCCGCCGAGGTCGTCGAGGGGCGCTTCGCGGTCCCGAAGTTCGAGTGAGCACGGCGCTTCACGAGCTCACCGCCGAGGAGGGTGCGCGGGCGCTGCACGCCGGCCGGGTCAGCTCCCTCGAGCTGGTCGAGGCCGCTCTGGCCCGCGTGGAGGACGACCGCTGGGGCTCCTTCCTGGCCGTTGACGCCGAGCGCGCGCGCTCCCGGGCGCGGGAGATCGACGCGATGGAGGCGAGGCCGCCCCTCGGCGGGCTGCCGATCGCGATCAAGGACGCCCTCTCGACGCGCGACCTCGTCACGACGGCCGGGTCGCGGATCCTGGAGGGCTTCCGCCCGCTCTACACGGCCACCTGCGTGGAGCGCCTCGAGCGCGCCGGGGCGGTGGTGGTGGGGAAGACCAACATGGACGAGTTCGCCATGGGGTCGAGCACCGAGAACTCCGCCTACCAGGTGACCCGCAACCCCTGGGGCGACGACCGGGTGCCCGGGGGATCGAGCGGCGGCTCGGCGGCCGCGGTGGCGGCCTTCCAGGCGCCCCTCGCGCTGGGCAGCGACACCGGCGGCTCCATCCGCCAGCCGGCCGCCCTCTGCGGCATCGTGGGCATGAAGCCCACCTACGGCGCGGTGTCGCGCTACGGCCTCATCGCCTTCGCCTCGTCGCTCGACCAGGTCGGCCCGTTCGCCCGCACGGTCCGCGACGCGGCGCTCCTGCTGTCGCACCTCGTCGGGCACGACCCCATGGACTCGACCTCGCTGGAGTGGCCCGAGCCCATCGCGATCCCCGAGGCCACCGACCTCCGCGGCCTGCGCGTGGGCGTCGTGGACGAGCTGATGGGGGAGGGCGTCGAGCCCGGCGTCCGCGACGCGGTGGAGCGCGTGCTGGTGCTCGTGGAGGAGCTGGGCGGCTCGGTCGAGCGCGTGAACCTGCCGACCAGCGACCACGGCGTGGCCACCTACTACCTGATCGCCCCGGCCGAGTGCTCGTCCAACCTCGCGCGCTTCGACGGCATCCGCTACGGCCCGCGCTTCGAGGGCGCCGCCGACGTGCTGGAGCAGTACGAGCGCACGCGGGGCGACCTCTTCGGGCCCGAGGTGAAGCGACGCATCATGCTCGGCACCTTCGCGCTCGCCTCCGGGTACTACGACGCCTACTACCTGCGCGCCCAGAAGGTGAGGACCCTCATCCGGCGCGACTTCGCGGCCGCCTTCGAGCGGGTGGACCTGCTGCTCTCGCCGACCTCGCCCAGCGTGGCCTTCCGGTTGGGTGAGCGGCTGGCCGATCCGCTGGCGATGTACCTCTCCGACATCTGCACCATCCCGGTGAGCCTCGCGGGCCTGCCCTCGCTGTCGATCCCCTGCGGCCTGTCGGAGGGGCTGCCGGTGGGCCTGCAGATCGCGGCCCCGGCCTTCGGTGAGAACCGGTTGCTCGCGGCGGCCCACGCGCTCGAGCAGGCGATCGGCTTCGATGCGCGTCCCCCGGGGGTGCTGTGAGTCCGGCGGGCGGCTCGGAGCCGGTGATCGGGCTGGAGATCCACGTCCAGCTCTCCACCCGCACCAAGATGTTCTGCGGCTGTGAGCTGAGCTTCGGCGACCCGCCCAACACCCACACCTGCCCGATCTGCCTGGGCCACCCGGGCGCCCTCCCGGTCACCAACCGGGAGGCGGTGCGCCTGGCGATCCTCGCCGGGCTTGCCCTCGGCTGCGAGATCGCCCCGGCGTCGGAGTTCCACCGCAAGAACTACTTCTATCCGGACCTCTCGAAGGCGTATCAGATCTCCCAGTACGACGAGCCCCTCTGCGTGGGGGGGCGCTTCTCCGTGCTCCTGCCCGACGGCGAGATCGAGGTGGGGATCACCCGCGCCCACCTGGAGGAGGACGCGGCCAAGCTGGTCCACGTGGGCGCCGACGGGAGGCGCGCCGGCGCCGAGAGCTCGGGCGTTGACTTCAACCGGGGCGGCACGCCGCTCCTCGAGATCGTCACGGAGCCCGACCTGCGCTCGGCGTCGGACGCCGGCGCCTTCCTGCGACAGCTGCGTCAGACGCTGCGCGCACTGGGCGTGAGCGACTGCAACATGGAGGAGGGCTCGCTTCGCGCCGACGCCAATGTCAGCCTCCGGCCGGCCGGCTCGACCGGGCTGGGGACCAAGACCGAGCTCAAGAACATGAACAGCTTCCGGTTCCTGGAGCGCGGCATCGACGCCGAGATCGCCCGCCAGATCGCGCTGCTCGGCGGCGGCGGGCAGGTGCACCAGGAGACCCTCCACTTCGACCCCGACACGGGGGAGATCCACTCGCTGCGCAGCAAGGAGGAGGCTCACGACTACCGCTACTTCCCCGAGCCCGACCTCGTGCCGCTGGCGCCCGACCGGGCCTGGGTGGAGGAGCTGCGCGCGGAGCTGCCCGAGCTCCCCGTGGACGTGCGCCGGCGCTGGATGCGGGAGCTGGCCCTCACCTACGAGGACGCCGAGGTGCTCTCGGAGACGCCCGAGCTCGCGGCGTACTTCGAGGCGGTCGCCTCCCGGGTGGACCCGAAGTCGGCCGCCAACTGGGTTCGCGGCGAGCTGCGCGCCCAGCTGCGCGAGCTGGGGGAGGAGCCGTGGGAGAGCCGCGTCACCCCCGAGCGCCTGGCCGAGCTGATCGGGCTGGTGGAGGACCGCACGCTGACGATGCCGCTCGCCAAGGAGGTGCTCGCCGACGTCGCCCGCACCGGCGCCGAGCCCCGGGCGGTGGTGGAGGAGCGGGGGCTCGGCCAGATCTCCGACGAGGGGGAGCTGATCGCCCTCGTCGAGCGCCTGCTGGAGGACAACCCCGACCAGGCCGAGCAGTTGCGCGGCGGCAAGGAGAAGGTCGTCGGGTACTTCGTGGGCCAGGCGATGAAGGCCTCGGGCGGCCGCGCCGACCCCGCCCGCATCGGCGAGCTCGTACGGGAGAAGGCCGGCCTGGCCTGAGCCCCTCCCGGGACGCCCCTCACCCCAGGGGCAGCCGGACCTCGAAGCGGGTGCCGTCGCCGTCCGACAACAGCCGCAGCGTCCCGCCCCATCGCTCCGCCGTCGCGCGGGCGATCGGCAGGCCGAGCCCGGCGCCCGGCGTCCCTCTCCGCCCGGGGGCTCGGTAGAAGCGGTCGAAGATCCGCTCGCGGTCGTCGCCGGCGATTCCCGGTCCGTCGTCGGCGACCTCCACCACGGCCTCCCCGTCCTTGGCGCTCACGGCCACGGTCACCCTCCCGCCGTGGCGCCGGCCGTTGTCGATCAGGTTCACGAGCATGCCCCGGAGGGCGGCGCGATCGCCGACCACCGCGACGCCGGGCTCCACGCCGTCGCACTCCTCACGGGTGGCGATCTCGGCGACCATCTCTCCCAGGTCCACGGTCTCCGCCCGCCCGGGCGCCCCGTCGATGCGGGCGAGTCCGAGGAGGCCCTCCACGAGGCGGTCCATCCGGTCCACCGAGGTCGCCATGTCCTCGAGCATCGCCGTGCGCTCGGCCGGGGGTACGTCGTGCCGCCCGAGGATCTCGATGTTGCCGCGCAGGGCGGTGAGCGGGGTGCGCATCTCGTGGGAGGCGTCGGCGGCGAAGCGCCGCTGCCGGCTCAGGGTGGCGCGCAGACGCCCCTGGGCGTCCTCCAGCCGGGCGAGCATCCGGTTCATGCTCCGGGCCAGCCCGCCGATCTCGTCGTCGCGCCCCTCGGGCACGCGCAGCGACGGGTCCTGGCTCTCGGCCACGGTCTCCGCCGCCCGGCGCGCCTGGGTCAGGGGGCGCAACGCGCCGCGCACGATCAGCAGGACCAGGCTCGTCGCGATCAGGGCGGCGACGACCGCCGCCAGGCCCAGCCCGAGGGCGACCTCGTCCAGGGTCTGCTCGACGTCGGTCAGGGGCCGCGCCACGGCCACGCTGCGACGCCCGCCGTCGGCGCCCGAGTCCAGCGAGCGCACCAGGAGGCGGTAGCGCTCCCCGTCGAGCACCACCGTGCGCGGACCGCCGGGAACCATCCGGCCCTGGGGGTCCACCTCCACGCGCGTCCCCGCGGGGTTGGGGTCGGGGTCCGGGGCGGGCTCGGCGGGCGCGCCCGGAGCGGGAGGTGCCGAGAAGTCGCGGTCGCCGAGGTCCGGAGCCTGAAGCTCCTCGGCAACGCGGTCGGCGGTGGTTGACAGGGACCGGTCCAGGCGGTCGTAGGCCCGTTCCGAGATCAGGTAGTACGCACCGACGGCGAACAGCGCCACCGCCGCCAGCACCGCGACGGCCGCCGACAGCGCGATGCGGGTCTGGAGCCTCATCCCTGGGCGCCACGCTCCTCGCGCAGCACGTAACCCACGCCGCGGACGGTGTGGATCAGCCGGGGCTCGCCACCCCCCTCGAGCTTGCGGCGCAGGTACCCCACGTACACGTCCACCGAGTTGGTCTCGACCGCGGACTGGAAGCCCCAGGCGTCGGTGAGCAGGCGGTCGCGCGGCATCACCGTGCCGGGGTTGTCGAGGAACAGCGCCAGCAGGTCGAACTCCCGGCGCGTGAGGCGCAGCAGGCGCTCGCCGCGCCGCACCTCGTGGGTGGAGGAGTCGAGCACGAGGTCGCCGTAGCGGCGCGAGGTGCCGGGGGAGCGGTCCCGGGCCCGGCGCAGCAGCGCCCGCACCCGGGCCACCAGCTCGGCCGTCGAGAACGGCTTCACGAGATAGTCGTCGGCGCCGGCCTCCAGCCCGTCCACGCGGTCGGAGATCGTGTCGCGCGCGGTCAGCATCAGGATCGGCACGCGGTCCCCCGACCGGCGCAGGCGCCGGCAGAGCTCCAGGCCGTCGAGGTCGGGGAGGAGCAGGTCGAGCAGCACGAGGTCGGGCCGCACCGCGCGCAGCTCGGCCATGCAGCCCGCCGCGTCGGGTGCCGCCGCCACGTCGAAGCCCTCGTGCCCGAGGGCCCTCGACAACATGACCCGCACCTGCGGGTCGTCCTCCACCACCAGGAGTCGCCCCTCCACACGCCCGAGGATAGACCTCGCGCCCGGGCGGCAGGGAATGCGAGGGCGTCGGGTATGCTCCGCGCCCGTGAAGCACACCCTCTCGGTCCTGGTGGAGAACAAGCCCGGGGTCCTCTCCCGCGTCGCTGGGCTGTTCACGCGCCGTGGGTTCAACATCGACTCCCTCGCCGTCAGCCCCACCGAGGACGAGGACCGGTCGCGGATGACCATCACGGTCGACACGACCCGCTTCCCGGTCGAGCAGATGACCAAGCAGCTCGACAAGCTCATCAACATCATCAAGATCCGCGACCTCGACCCGGAGAACATGGTCGCCCGGGAGCTGGCGCTGGTGAAGGTGAAGGCCGACGCCACCACGCGCAGCGAGGTCATCCAGCTCGTCGAGATCTTCGACGCGCGCATCATCGACGTCACCCCCGAGTCCGTGACCATCCAGGCGACGGGGGAGACCGACGAGCTGCTGAACTTCGAGCAGCTCCTCCGGCCGTTCGGGCTCATCGAGCTGGTGAAGACCGGGGTGGTCGCGCTCGGGCGCGGCGCCTCGATCACCTAGCCCGCCCGCCCGGGCCGGCTCGACCCGCCCTCCTCACCCCGCCCCTCTCCGCCCCGGAGCGCACCCGTGCCGATGTTCTACGACGCCGACGCCGACCTCGACCTGCTCAGCGGAAGGACCGTGGCCGTGATCGGCTACGGCAGCCAGGGCCACGCCCACGCCCTCAACCTGCGCGACTCCGGGGTGACCGTGGTGGTCGGCCTGCGCCCGGGCTCGTCGTCGGTCGAGGCCGCGCGCCAGGAGGGCCTGCAGGTGCTGGCGCCGGCCGAGGCCGCGGCCACGGGCGATCTGGTCATGATCCTCGCGCCCGACGAGCGTCAGGGCGAGCTCTACCGGCGGGACATCGCTCCCGGCCTGGCGCCGGGCGACGCCCTGCTGTTCGCCCACGGGTTCTCGATCCACTTCGGGCAGATCGTGGCCCCCGAGGGCGTCGACGTGCTGATGGTGGCCCCCAAGGGCCCCGGCCACCTCGTGCGTCGCACCTACACCGAGGGCGCGGGCGTCCCGGCCCTGCTCGCCGTCGCCCAGGACGCGAGCGGCTCGGCCACGCAGCTCGGGCTGGCCTACGCCAAGGGCATCGGCTGCACGCGCGGGGGCGTGATCGAGACGACCTTCGCCGAGGAGACCGAGACCGACCTCTTCGGCGAGCAGGTCGTGCTGTGCGGCGGCCTCACCGAGCTCGTGCGCGCCGCGTTCGACACGCTGGTCGATGCGGGCTACAACCCGGACCTGGCCTACTTCGAGTGCTGCCACGAGCTCAAGCTGATCGTGGACCTCATCTACGAGAAGGGCATCAGCGGGATGCGCTACTCCATCTCCAACACCGCCGAGTACGGCGACCTCACGCGCGGGCGCCGCATCATCACCGAGGACACGCGCGCCGAGATGCGCGCGATCCTCTCGGAGATCCAGACCGGCCAGTTCGCCAAGGAGTGGCTCACGGAGAACCTGGTCGGCCGGCCCTCGTTCAACGCCATCGCCCGCCGCGACGCCGACCACCAGGTGGAGCAGGTCGGACGGCGCCTGCGCGGGATGATGAGCTGGATCGACACCGAGTTCTGAGGGTGGCCACCCGCACCAGCACCGGGCGCGTGGCGGCGCCGGCCACGGTCGGGGCGCTGAAGAGCACCCTCATGACGCCGGGGCCCACGCCCCTCCCCCCCGAGGTGACGGCGGCGGCCGTGCGGCCGATCGTCTACTCGCGCTCGTCCGAGTTCATCGCGGCCTGGGACGACGTGATCGAGCGGCTGGGGCGGGTCTTCCAGACCGCGGGTGACGTGCTGGTGTTCGGGGCCTCCGGCAGCGGGGCCATGGATTCCGCGGTGGTCAACCTCGCCCGGCCGGGCGAGCGCGTCCTGGTGGCCTCGTGCGGCAATTTCGGCAACCGCTGGGCCTCGATCTGCGCCGACTACGGCGTGGACGCGCTCCACCTCGAGGGCGAGTGGGGGCGGCCGATCGACCCGGCGGCGGTGTCCGAGGCGCTCGAGGGCGAGCCGGGCATCGACGTCGTCTTCGTGACGCAGAGCGAGACGTTGACCGGGGTCGTCTCCGACCTGCCCGCGCTTCGCGAGGCGGCGGGCGACCGCATCCTCGTGGCCGACGCCGTGTCCGGGCTCGGCGTCGTCGACCTCCCCATGGACCGCTGGGGGATCGACGTGGTCGTCTCCGGATCGCAGAAGGGGCTCATGACGCCCCCGGGCCTCGCGTTCGTGGCGGCGAGCGCGCGCGCGATCGAGCGGTCCGCGGAGCTCGGGGCGGGCGGCTTCTACCTCGACTGGGAGCGCACCCGCACGGGCGGCTCGCGGAGCCCCTTCACCCCTCCGGTCACGCTGGTGCTCCAGCTCCAGGCCGCCCTCGTGCTGATGGAGGCCGAGGGCCTCCAGGCCGTCTTCGACCGCCACCGCGTGCTCGGGCGGATGTGCCGCGCCGCGGTCCAGGCGTGCGGGCTGTCGCTGCTCGGCCGGGAGAACCCGGAGGCCAACGTGGTCACGGCCTTCCTCGTTCCCGAGGGCCTCGACGGCAAGGCCATCCCCTCGCTCATGAAGGAGCGCTACGGGGTCGAGATCGCGGGCGGCCAGGGCCGGCTCTCCGGGAAGATCGCGCGCATCGGCCACTGCGGGTACTTCGACTTCCGCGACATCGTCACGACGATCGCCGCCCTCGAGCTGGTGCTCCAGGAGCTCGGTCAGCCGGTCGAGCTGGGGTCGGGCGTGGCGGCCGCCCAGCGCGTGCTCGCCGAGTCCCGGGCCGGATAGCGATGCCGACCCCCGTCTCGCCGGCCGGGATCCTGGCCCGGGCCGACCTGCGCGTGCTCGTGTGCGAGAGGATCGCCGAGGCCGGCGTCCAGCTCCTGACCGAGCGGTTCCGGGTCGATCTGGGCCTCGACTGGAGCCCGGAGACCCTGGCCGAGCGCGTGGGGGACTACGACGCCCTGGTGGTGCGCAGCGCGACCAAGGTCACGGCGGAGCTGATCGCGCGCGCCGACCGGCTCAAGGTGGTGGGCCGCGCCGGCACCGGGGTGGACAACGTCGACGTCCCGGCGGCCACCCGGAGGGGGATCGTGGTCTGCAACGCCGCCGGCTCGAACGCGCTCTCGGCGGCCGAGCACGCGATCGCCCTGATGCTGTCCCAGGCGCGCAACATCCCCCAGGCCCACGCGAGCCTGGTGCAGGGGCGGTGGGAGCGGTCGAGGTTCGGCGGTATCGAGGTGACGGGGAAGACGCTGGGGGTGCTCGGCTTCGGGCGCATCGGGCAGATGGTCGCCGAGCGCGCGAAGGGCCTCGGGATGGTGGTGGTGGCCTACGACCCGTTCGTCACCGAGGGCCGGTACCGGGAGCTCGGCGTCGAGAAGGCCGACACGCCCGAGGCCCTCTACCGGGTGAGCGACTTCATCAGCCTGCACCTGGCCTCCACCGACGAGACCCAGGGCTTCGTGGGTCGCGAGGCCTTCGCGGCCATGAAGCCCGGAGCCCGCCTCATCAACGCGGCGCGCGGCGACGTGGTTGACCAGGACGCCCTCCTGGAGGCGCTCGGCAGCGGACACCTGGCCGGGGCGGGCATCGACGTCTTCCCCGAGGAGCCGGTCACCGAGAGCCCCCTCTTCGGCCTGCCCGGCGTCGTCGTCACGCCGCACCTGGGCGCGTCGACCTCCGAGGCCCAGGACCGCGCCGGCGTGGTGGTCGCGGAGCAGGTGGCCGCCGCCCTCACCGGCGGGGTCGTCACCTCGGCCGTGAACATCCCGGCCCTGGCGGCTGAGACGGCCGAGGTGATCGGCCCGTTCCTGCCGCTCGCCCGCCAGCTCGGCCGCCTGGCCAGCGTGATGAGCGGCGGCGCGGTCTCGCCGCTCCAGATCACCTACGAGGGCGGCCTGGCGGCGCTCGACACCCGCATCCTCACGTCCGCGGTGCTCACCGGCGTGCTGTCGGGGCACGTCGAGGAGGCGGTCAACCTCGTCAACGCCGGGTCCCTGGCCGCCGAGCGCGGCATCGAGTGGAAGGAGACCACCAGCCCGCGGGCCCGCGACTACACGAACCGGCTCTCGCTGCGCACCGGGACGGTGAGCCTCGGCGGGACGACCGTGGGGACCACCTCGCGCCCGCGCCTCGTGTCGGCCTTCGACCGGGACATCGAGATCGAGCTCGCGCCCCACTTGGGCATCTTCCGCTACCTCGACGTCCCGGGGCAGATCGGGCGCGTGGGGACGATCCTCGGCGAGGCGCAGATCAACATCGCCTCGATGGCCGTGTCCCGCTCGCGCGCCGACGGAGTGGCCGTGATGGCGGTCTCGGTTGACTCGCCGGTGCCCCCCGCGGTGGCGGCCGAGATCGAGGCCATCGAGGCCTTCGAGCAGGCCTGGTTCGTCACGCTCGACGTGGAGTAGGCCCCTTCCGGGAGTCGGGTTAGGGTTGGCGTCATGACCTCGCTCCCCTCGGGATTCATGGTCGATGCCGAGGGCGGCGAGCGCCTGCGGTTCAGCGACGCCGAGTTCGTGGTCCGGGCGTCCGCGGACACGACGGGCGGCGCGTTCAGCATCGTCGAGGAGATCTCACCGCTCGACACGCCGCTCCACGTCCACGAGCACGAGGACGAGCTCTTCTACGTGCTCGAGGGCGAGCACGTCTTCCGGATCGGCGACGAGGAGTTCCCGGTCGGTCCGGGCGGGCTGGCCTTCGGGCCGCGCGGCGTGCCGCACGCGCAGCGGCGGGTGGTCCCGCGGGCGGGACGCGTGCTGGTCCTGTGCTCTCCGGCGGGCTTCGAGGGGTTCTTCCGCGAGCTGGCCGAGGCCGAGAGGGACGGCTCCATCGGGCCCGCCGTCTACGCGAGCGTCTCGAGGAGATACGGGATCACCTGGCTGGACGGGTGAACGTCGCTTGGAGCATTGACTGGACCCGACTTAGTCCACCCGCTACCCTGAAGACATGGCACAGGTCAACATGCACGAGGCCAAGACCCACCTGTCGCGCCTCGTGGAACGTGCGGCGGAGGGCGAGGAGATCGTCATCGCCCGGGCGGGCCGGCCGGTCGCCCGGCTCGTTGCGCTGCCGAAGCGAACCGGGCGGCGGGTCCCGGGTCTGTGGAAGGGGAGGGTCGTGATCCACGACGACTTCGACGATCCGCTTCCCGAGGAGATCGCGGCGCCGTTTCGCGGCGAGGGCCCGGTCTGAGGCTCCTCCTCGACGCCCACGCGTTCCTCTGGTGGCTCACGGGGGAGGATCGCCTCTCGGCGCCCGCGCGGGAGGCGATCTCGGATGAGGCGTCCGAGGTGTTGGTGAGCGCGGCGACCGTCTGGGAGATCGCGATCAAGCGGGCCTTGGGCCGCCTGGAGTCCCCGCCGGCGTTGGTCTCGGCCCTGGATCGCCTTGGCTTCGACGCCCTGGCGGTGACGGCATCGCACGGCGAGCTCGCGGCCGCGCTCCCTCCCGTCCACGGCGACCCCTTCGACCGGATGCTCGTCGCCCAGGCCCAGCTCGAGGGATTGACGATCGTCACCCGGGATGCGGCGATCGCC
This sequence comes from Miltoncostaeaceae bacterium, assembly GCA_963721335.1. GTDB lineage: Bacteria > Actinomycetota > Thermoleophilia > Miltoncostaeales > Miltoncostaeaceae > CAVXDY01. The sequence continues at coordinate 774,253 of CAVRIV010000008.1, read as the reverse complement.
CGCTACCAGGTCGCCGTCCTCGCGGCCTGACCCGCTCTACGGCCGGAGCACGACCGGGACCTGCACCAGGCATTCGAGCGAGCCGTCCTTGGCCGAGGCCGACCAGGCCTCCAGCATGGCGCGAGTGCGACCGGACACGGAGTGGCGCAGGGTGCCGCTCCACCGCCCCGGGACCGCGTAGCCCGAGAAGTCGGGCCGGAATCTGCCCCCGCGGGCGATGACCGGCTTCAGCGCGACCGTCGCGCCCCCCGCACCTTCGAGCCGCAGCGACAGGACCACGTTGTGCTCGAAGAGGGGCTGCAGCTCCCGGCCGCGCGCCGAGGTCCTCCCGCTCCCGCCGCCCCAGCGGGTGATCCTCAGGCAGCCGTCGTCGCGGATGGTCGCGGCCCGCCGCGTCGTGGCCTTCCAGAGGTCGATCACCAGGACGTTGCGCGGCACGGAGGTCCGGTAGGACACGAACTTGAAGCGCCCCGCGGAGGCCGCGGGCTCGTCGAGGAGCACCACGATGTGCCCGCCGCGGCGCGCGATCTGCACCACGACGCCGGCGCGCCCGGCGGCCGCGGCGGTCGTGCCGATGCCGCGCGCGTTCACGCGCACCACCGCGCGCCCGTCGGTGATGTCGGGATCGATCGTGTCCACCTGGTTCCCCAGGCCGGTCAGGCGCCCGCCGTGGAACTGGATGATGGCCCGCACCGAGGCGGGCCGGTTCACGATCCGGATGGAGTCGGCGGTGAGCGCGGCGGCCGCGGGCCGGGGGGCCCAGAGGGCGGCCAGCGCCAGAAGGACGGTCGCCCCCACCAGAGCGGCCAGCGGCAGGGGGACTCGCCGGGAACGCGTCATGGCGGCGACGGTCCTACACTCCGGGGGCCGGCGTCAACGCGCCGTCCGGGGAGGTTTGACCGCCCGTGCGGTCATCGCGCGATGATCACGAGGGTCCGCACGACGCGCTTCCTGCCGGCGGCGTCCGTGGCGGTCACCGCCATGCGGGCCAGGGCGAGCGGTTGCGCGGCGAGCCGGGCCCGGAGCAGCCGGCGGGCCGGCAGCGGGACGGGCACCTTCAGCATCACCCGGGCGTTCGCGGCCAGCGTCCGCCGAACGCGCTGCAGCTTCGGCTCGTTGCCCTTGCCCAGAAGGAGGCTTGCCCGTGGCCGTGATACGGCAGATCTTGTTGCAGCGCGGGGCCAGGAGCACATAGCCCGCGCGGAGCACCTTCTGGCGCGCCGGGACCCGGAGCTTCACCTTGGGCCGCCCGCCCGGCCCGGCCGGCGTCCCGAGGGGGCCCTGGGGCGCGGCGAAGGGCACCGGCGCAGGGCCGGCGCACGCTCCCGTCGTCGCGAGGCGGTAGACCGGACCGTCGATCGACGTGGCGTAGAGGCGGCCGCAGCCGTCCTCGCCCAGCGAGCTGAGCCCGCTCACGCGCAGCCCGGTGGGACCGTCGCCGCTGGCCCCGGCCGAGGTGAGGGCGGCCGACCAGAGCTCACCGCGGCAGTAGTCGCCGTAGACGTAGCGTCCGTAGAGCTCCGGCAGCGCGCTGTCGCGCACCACGTAGCCGCCGGTGATCGAGCACCAGCCGGAGGAGTGGGCGTGCTCGATGACGGGGCCGATGTAGCCGGCCGGGAGCTCGTCCGCGCGCGCCAGCCGGTCGGCGCCGTAGAGATTGCTTCCCTCGAGCGTGTTCCAGCCGAAGTTCCCGCCGCGCCCGAGCCCGGCCGCCTTGGCGACGAAGTCGATCTCCTCGATGTCCTCCTGGCCGACGTCGCCGATGGCCAGGTCGCCGGTCAGCCGGTCGAAGGAGAAGCGGAAGGGGTTGCGGAATCCCTTGGCCCACGCCTGCGGCCCCGCCGCGCCGAACGGGTTGTCGGCGGGCGCGAGGGCCGCGCCGGGCCGGACGTCCAGGCGGAGGATCTTGCCCAGCAGGCTTCCCGTGCTCTGGCCGCTGCCCAGGGGGTCCCCGCCGCCGCCGCCGTCGCCGGTGCCGGCGTACAGCATCGAGTCCGGCCCGAACGCCAGCTGCCCGCCGTTGTGGTTCTGGTAGTCGTCGTGGTCGATGGCCACGAGCGTGCGCCGCGTGGCCGGGTCGGCCACCTCCGGGTTGGCGGCGCTGCGGTGGAACTCGTCGATCACGACGTCGCCCGCGCGCGCCGCCGGGGGCTTGCGGGAGGTGTAGTAGGCGTAGAAGCGCCCGCTCTGAACGTAGTCGGGGGCGAACGCGATCGACAGCAGGCCGCGCTCGTCCTCCTTCGAGTCGGAGGTCTGCACCAGGCTCCGGATGTCGAGGAAGGGCGTGCCGCGCCGGATCCCGTCGACCAGCAGTCGCACCGTGCCGCCGCGCTCGACCACGAAGACGTGACGCGTGTCGAGGGGCGGGGCGACCACGAACACGGGCCGCGTGAACGTCCCCACCTGGGCGAGGGTCGGGGCCGCGTCGGCGGACGGCGTCGCGAGTCCCGGCAGGGAGCCGAGAAGGGCGCCGGAGACAAGCGCGAGGAGCAGGGGGACCCGGCGCACCGGCGGGAGGCTAGCGGACGAATGTGGACCCGAGGCAATCCCGGGGCCCGCCGCCCTCACGCGGGCCGAGACCGCGAGGGCGTTGCCCGCTCCGACCGCCATCGGTATTCTTCACCGCATGCTCGTGGACGCCGCGCACGCCACCGTCCCTCCGCGCGGTCTCCTTCGGCTTCGTGGGCTCCTCCCCCGCTAGGGGGAGCTTGCCGACACCCACGCCCGGATGCGCCGGGCACCGCAGCCTCGGAGCCCACTCGAGAGGAGACCCCTCCCATGACCGCCGACGACACGGCCCCCGCCCAGCAGGACCCCGCCAAGCGGGTGATGATCTTCGACACCACCCTCCGCGACGGGGAGCAGTCGCCCCGAATCGCCCTCAACACGCGTGAGAAGGTCGAGATCGCCCAGCAGCTCGCGCGCCTCGGCGTCGACGTGATCGAGGCCGGGTTCCCCATCAGCTCGCCCGGCGACTTCGAGGCGACCCGTGCGGTGGCGCTCGAGACCGAGGGCCTGATCGTGGCCGCCCTGTCCCGCGCGAACGAGCGCGACGTCACGACCGCGGGCGAGGCCGTGCGGGACGCGCAGCACCCGCGCATCCACACGTTCATCGCCACCAGCGACATCCACCTCACGTACAAGCTGAAGATGGACCGCGCCCAGGTGCTCGCCGCCGCCGTGGACTCCGTGCGCCTCGCTCGATCGATGGTCGACGACGTGGAGTTCTCCTGCGAGGACGCGACCCGCTCGGACCCCGCCTTCGTGGCCGAGGTCGTGGGCGCGGCGATCGCGGAGGGCGCGAGCACCATCAACATCCCCGACACCGTCGGCTACACCATGCCCACCGAGTTCCAGGCGTTCCTGATGGAGCTCTACGACCGCTGCCCGGCGCTGCGCGACGTGATCCTCTCGGTGCACTGCCACAACGACCTCGGGCTCGCCGTCGCCAACTCGCTGGCCGGCGTCCAGGTGGGAGCGCGCCAGGTCGAGGGCTGCATCAACGGCATCGGCGAGCGGGCCGGCAACGCCAGCGTCGAGGAGCTCGCGATGATCCTGCGCACCCGGGCCGACGCGCTCGGGGGCCTCTGGTGCGGCGTCGTCACGCCCGAGATCACCCGCACGAGCAAGCTGGTCAGCCGCATGACCGGCTACGTGGTGCAGCCGAACAAGGCGATCGTCGGACGCAACGCGTTCGCGCACGAGGCCGGCATCCATCAGCACGGCATGCTCAGCAACCCGCTGACCTACGAGATCATGGACTACGCGTCCGTGGGCCTCGCGCAGAGCGAGATCGTCCTGGGCAAGCACTCCGGCCGCCACGCCCTGGGCACGGCGCTGGTCGAGCTGGGCTACGAGCTGGACCGAGACGAGCTGGCGCAGGCCTTCACGCGCTTCAAGGAGGTGGCCGACCGCAAGGGCCAGGTCTCCGCGGCCGACCTGGAGGCCATCGTCCACGACGAGATGCGCGTCGAGGCCGAGGGCGAGGGCCTGGAGCTCGAGGAGATCCACTTCGTGGGCGGCACCGGCGACGAGCCCCGGGCACGCGTGGTGGTGCGCGACACGGACGGCGTCCGGCACGAGGCCGAGGCCGTCGGCGACGGTCCGGTGGACGCGCTCATGAAGGCCATCGACGCGGCGGCCGGAAGCACCGGCGTGCTGCTCGAGTACCAGGTGTCGGCGGTCACCAGCGGCCGCGACGCGCTGGGCGAGGCGCGCGTGGTCTGCGAGATCGGCGGGCGCCGCGTGGCCGGCACCTCGGTCTCGACCGACGTCCTCGAGGCGAGCGCGATCGCCTACGTGCGGGCCGTCAACGCCAGCCGCCACGCCGAGCACGGCGACCGCGTCGCCGCCGGCGGCGTCTGATGGGCGCCACCCTGTTCGAGAAGGTGTGGGACGCCCACGAGGTGCGCCCGGCCGACGCGCACGGCGAGGCGATCCTCTACGTGGACCTGCACCTCGTGCACGAGGTCACCTCGCCGCAGGCCTTCGACGGCCTGCGGCTGGCCGGCCGGCGCGTGCGGCGCCCGGACCGCACCCTGGCGACGGTCGACCACAACGTGCCGACCATCGGCCGCGAGGCCGGCATCGCCGACCCTCTGTCGGCCGCGCAGGTGGAGGCGCTGGAGCGCAACTGCGCCGAGTTCGGCATCCCGCTCTTCTCGCTGCGCAGCTCGCGGCAGGGCATCGTCCACGTGATCGGTCCGGAGATGGGCGTCACCCAGCCGGGGATGACCATCGTCTGCGGCGACAGCCACACCTCCACCCACGGCGCGTTCGGGGCGCTCGCCTTCGGCATCGGCACCAGCGAGGTCGAGCACGTCCTGGCCACCCAGACGCTCACGCAGTCGCCGCCCCGGACCATGCGGATCAGCATCGAGGGCGAGACCGGCCTCGGCGTGGGCGCCAAGGACCTCATCCTCGGCACGATCGGCGAGATCGGCGTGGCCGGCGCGCAGGGGCACGTGATCGAGTACGCGGGGGCCGCGATCCGCGCGCTCTCGATGGAGGGCCGGATGACGGTCTGCAACATGTCCATCGAGGGCGGCGCCCGCGCGGGGATGATCGCGCCCGACGACACCACCTTCGCCTGGCTCGAGGGGCGGCCGGGCGCGCCGGCCGACTTCGCCGCGGCGGTCGAGGGCTGGCGCGAGCTGCCGAGCGACGGGGACGCCCGCTTCGACCGTGAGGTCCACATCGACGCCGCGGCCCTCGCGCCGCAGGTCAGCTGGGGGACCAACCCCGGGATGGTCGCCCCGGTGACCGGGCGCGTGCCGACGCCCGAGGACTACGACGACCCGGCCGACCGCGACGGCGTCCGGCGGGCGCTCGAGTACATGGGCCTGAGCGGCGGGGAGGCGATCGAGGACATCGTTCTCGACGCGGTCTTCATCGGCTCGTGCACCAACGGGCGCCTCTCCGACCTGCGGGCGGCGGCCTCGGTGGTGCGCGGCAAGCGCGTCGCGACCGGGATGCGGGCGATGGTCGTGCCCGGCTCGATGCAGGTGAAGGCCGAGGCGGAGGCCGAGGGCCTCGACCAGGTCTTCCGGGCGGCGGGCTTCGAGTGGCGCGACGCCGGCTGCTCGATGTGCCTCGCGATGAACGACGACATCCTCCAGCCCGGCGAGCGCTGCGCCTCGACCAGCAACCGCAACTTCGAAGGACGCCAGGGCAAGGGCGGGCGCACCCATCTGGTCAGCCCGCCGATGGCGGCCGCCGCGGCCATCGCCGGGCACCTGGTGGACGTCCGCAACGTCGACGCCGATCTGGCGGGGGTGGGCTGATGAAGGCCTTCACGCGCGTCGAGGGCGTCGTCTGCCCGCTCGACCGGTCCGACGTCAACACCGACCAGATCATCCCGAAGCAGTTCCTGAAGCGCGTCGAGCGCACCGGCTTCGGCGAGTTCCTCTTCTGGGATTGGAGGGGGGAGGAGGGCTTCCCCCTCGACCGCCCCGAGTACGCGGGCGCGTCGATCCTCGTGGCCGGCCGGAACTTCGGCTGCGGCTCCTCCCGCGAGCACGCGCCGTGGGCGCTCGAGGACCACGGCTTCCGCGTCGTGATCGCCCCGAGCTTCGCGGACATCTTCCACACCAACTGCCACAAGATCGGCCTCCTGCCGGTCGAGCTGCCCGAGGCCGAGGTGCGCGCCCTCCTCGACGAGGCCCAGGGCGAGCCCGGCATCTCGGCGGCCGTCAACCTGGAGCGCCGGGTCGTGGTGGCCCCCGGCGGGCGCGAGATCCCCTTCTCGGTGGACCCGGTGGTGCGCGAGCGCCTCCTGAACGGCTGGGACGACATCGCGCTCACGCTCGCCCACGAGGAGGAGATCTCCCTCTACGAGGCGACGAGGGAGCGGCAGGGCCCGCTCACGACGCCCTTCCTCTGACCCTCGGAGCCCGGCTCGCTTTACGCCGCGAGCCGGGGGCGGGAGGGTCCGGGAGCGACGCCCTCGCCCGAGGGCCTGAGAACTAGGAGAGCGTCATGTTCCGTCGTCGTCCACTCGCGATCGCCGGCGCGGCGCTGGCGGCCGGAGCCCTGGCCGCCGTGCCGATCCTCCCCGCCCTGGGGGCCCAGTCGAACGCCGTCGCCAAGGGGCCGCTGTTCGCCTCGATGACCGGTGGCGCGGAGGCGCCCACCAAGGGTGACTCCGACGGTCGCGGTGCCGCCACCCTCCTCTTCCCGAACCCCACGAGGGTGTGCTTCGCCCTCCTCGTCGGCAACGTGAAGAAGCCGAACGCGGCCCACATCCACCGCGGCGCCAAGGGTGTCGCCGGCCCGATCGTCGTGCCGCTCACGCCTCCGGGGTCGGGCACCGCGGGCTTCAGCAGCGGCTGCGTGAACGCCTCAGCGGCGCTGGTCTCCGAGATCGCCGGCAAGCCCAGCCGCTTCTACGTCAACGTCCACACGAGCGACTTCCCCGGCGGCGCCGTCCGGGGGCAGCTCCACAAGTAGCCGCGCGACCGGCGTCCCGGGTCCATTAACCTCCCCGCCCGGCGCGGCGTCGAGCGGGGAGGACCGGGGTGCCCGAGGTGTCGGTGGCGGTGCTGGCGGGAGACGGGATCGGGCCGGAGGTGGTGGCGCAGGCGCGTCGCGTGGTCGACGCGATCGCTCCGGACCACGGCCTCGTGGTCGACTGGCACGACCACCTGGTGGGCGGGATCTCGATCGACGCCCACGGCACGGCACTCACCGACCAGGTGCTCGAGGCCTGCCGCGCCTCGGACGCGGTGCTGCTCGGCGCGGTCGGCGGACCGCGCTGGGACACGACCGACCCCGACCGCCCCCGCCCCGAGCAGGGGCTGCTCGGCCTGCGGTCGGGCCTCGGCCTCTACGCCAACCTGCGCCCCGTGCGCCCGTGGCCGGCGCTCTACGACGCCAGCCCCCTGCGCCGCGAGCGCATCGAGGGCACCGACCTCCTGGTCGTGCGCGAGCTCACCGGCGGGCTCTACTTCGGCGACCGCGGCCGGGAGGGCGAGCGGGCCTTCGACACCTGCGTCTACACGCTCCAGGAGGTGGCCCGGCTCGCCGAGTGGGGCTTCCGGGCGGCCGGCGGCCGGCGCGGCAAGGTGACCTCGGTCGACAAGGCCAACGTGCTCGAGACATCGCGCCTGTGGCGCGAGCAGGTCATCGTCACGGCGGCGGACTTCCCCGAGATCGAGCTGGAGCACATGCTGGTGGACAATGCCGCCATGCAGCTCCTCAGCCGCCCCGCCGACTTCGACGTGATCATCACCGAGAACCTGTTCGGCGACATCCTCAGCGACGAGGCCGCTCAGATCACCGGCTCCATCGGCATGCTCCCCTCGGCCAGCCTCGGCAACGGGACGCTCGGCCTCTACGAGCCGGTGCACGGCTCGGCACCGGACATCGCGGGCCGCGGCATCGCCAACCCGATCGCCACCTGCCTCTCGGCGGCGATGATGCTGCGCTACTCGCTGGACGCCCCGGAGGCGGCCGACCGCATCGACGCCGCGGTGGACTCGGTGCTCGCCGGCGGCCTGCGCACCCCGGACCTGGGCGGCGACGCCGGCACCCGGGAGGTGGGGGACCGGCTGCTGGCCGCGCTGGGGGCGGCGTAGTGCCCGAGGTGCCCGGCTGGCAGGGCCGGTTCTTCGAGGACTTCGCGGTGGGCGACGTCTACGTCCACCGGCTCGGCCGCACCGTGCTCGAGGTGGACAACGTCTGGTTCAGCCTCCTCACCCAGAACACCGCTCCGATCCACGTGGACCGCCACTACTCCGCGGGCACCGAGTTCGGCCGGCCGCTGGTCAACTCCACCTTCACCCTCGCTCTCGTGACGGGCCAGAGCGTGTCGGACGTGTCGGAGAACGTCATCGCCAACCTGGGCTGGGAGGAGGTGCGGCTGCCCCACCCGGTCTACGAGGGGGACACCATCTACTCCGAGTCGGAGGTGCTGGCCGCCCGCGCCTCGGGCTCGCGCCCGGAGGCCGGGATCGTCACCGTCCGGAGCACCGGCTACAACCAGGACGGCGTGATCGTGATCACCTTCGTCCGCACCGTCATGGTCTACCGCCGGGGGCACGGCCCGGCGTCGCGCCGCCCGCGCCCGTCCTCCGGTCCTGGAGCGGCCCGGTAATCTAGTTCGCCTCCACCCCGCGCGAAGGAACCCTCCGCATGCAGGAAGCCGAGAAGATCTGGATGAACGGCGCGCTCGTCGACTGGGCGGACGCCAAGGTGCACGTGCTCTCGCACGGCCTCCACTACGGCACCACGGTCTTCGAGGGCATCCGGTCGTACGACGCGGACGGGGGGACGGCGGTGTTCCGTCTCGGCGACCACCTCGCGCGCCTCGAGCGGTCGGCCGCGATGTACCACATGCCGCTCCCGTACACCGGCGAGGAGATGCGCGCGGCGGTCCATCAGGTGATCGCCGCCAACGGCCTCGGGGCCTGCTACATCCGGCCGATCGCCCTGCGCGGCTACGGCACGATGGGCCTCTTCCCGCTCGAGGCGCCCGTGGACGTGGCCGTTGCGGCGTGGGTGTGGCCCGCCTACCTCGGCGAGGACGGCCTGCGCACCGGCATCCGCGCCAAGGTGTCGAGCTGGCGCCGGATCGGCTCGAGCACCATCCCGGCCACGGCCAAGGCCGGCGGCCAGTACCTGAACTCGATCCTCGCCAAGATCGAGACCCACAAGGCCGGCTACCAGGAGGCCATCCTGCTCAACGAGGCCGGCTACGTGGCCGACGGGTCGGGGGAGAACCTGTTCCTGGTGCGCGACGGGGTCCTCATCACCCCGCCGGTCCAGGCCTCGATCCTCGAGGGCATCACCCGCGCCAGCATCCTCGCCCTGGCCTCCGACGAGGGCATCCCGGTGCTCGAGCGCGAGGTCGCCCGGGGCGAGCTCTACCACGCCGACGAGGTGTTCATCACCGGCACGGCGGCCGAGGTCTGCCCGGTCAACGAGGTGGACGACCACCCCCTGGGCCCCCCGGGCCCGATCACGCGGACCCTCCAGCAGCGGTTCGTCGCCGCCACGGAGGGCCGCGACCCGCGCTCGGAGGGCTGGCTCGACTACGTCGAGACACCGATCCCGGCGCCGACGGCGAGCACGTCCGCCACGTGAGCGACCGGGTCCGCATCTACGACACCACCCTGCGCGACGGGATGCAGCGCGAGGGCCTGTCGCTGTCCGTGGGCGAGCAGCTCGCCGTGGCCCTGCGCCTCGCCGAGTTCGGCGTCGACTACATCGAGGCCGGCTTCCCCGCCAGCAACCCCAAGTACGGGGAGCTCTTCGGGCTCCTCGAGCGCGAGGACCTGGGCGCCACCCGCCTCGCCGCCTTCGGCATGACGCGCCGCCGGGGCATGGCGGCCCACGAGGACCCCGCCATGCGCGGTCTGGCCGAGAGCTTCGCGCCCGTCATCACGCTCGTGGGCAAGACCTGGGACCTCCACATCCAGAAGGTCACCCGGGTCACGCCCGAGGAGAACCTGGCGATGATCGAGGAGTCGATCGCCTTCCTCGTCGCCCAGGGCAAGGAGGTGATCTACGACGCCGAGCACTTCTTCGACGCCTACGACGCCCACCCGGAGTACGCGCTGCTGTGCCTGCGGGCGGCCGAGGCGGGCGGGGCCTCCTGGATCACGCCCTGCGACACCAACGGCGCCAGCCTCCCCACCCGCGTCGCCACGGTGATGCGCGACCTGCGCGCCGCCCTGCCGGGCGTGGGCCTGGGCATCCACACCCACAACGACGCCGAGTGCGGGGTGGCCAACAGCCTGGCCGCCGTCGAGGAGGGCGCCCGCCTGGTCCAGGGCACGATCAACGGGTACGGCGAGCGCTGCGGCAACGCCAACCTCGTCTCCATCATCCCCACCCTGACGCTGAAGATGGGTCTCGAGACCCTCGACCCCGAGCGTCTCGAGGAGCTCACCGCCCTCAGCAACTTCGTGGCCGAGACCGCCAACCTGCAGCCCGACTCATGGGCCCCCTACGTGGGCAAGAACGCCTTCGCCCACAAGGGCGGGATGCACGTCCAGGGGATGAACGCCGACGCCCGCACCTACGAGCACATCGATCCGGCGCGCGTGGGCAACGAGCGCCGGGTGCTGGTGTCCGAGCTGTCCGGCCGCGGGACCATCGTCGCCAAGGCGCGGGAGCTGGGCATGGACGTGGAGGAGGACCCGCAGCGCGTGCCCGGCATCCTCGCGCGCCTGAAGGACCTGGAGCACCAGGGCTACCACTTCGAGGTGGCCGACGGCTCCTTCGAGCTCCTGCTGGAGCGCGAGACCGGCATCTACGAGCCCCTGTTCGTGCTCGAGAGCTTCCGCGTCATCACCGAGAAGCGGGCCGACGGCCGCGTGGAGACCGAGGCCACGGTCAAGATCTTCCACCAGGGCGAGCGCCTGGTGGCCACCGCCGAGGGCAACGGGCCCGTGAACGCCCTCGACAGCGCCCTGCGCCTCGCCCTCGTTCCCCGCGTGCCGGAGCTCGCCGACATCCAGCTGGTCAACTTCAAGGTCCGCATCCTGGACGAGACCAAGGGCACCGCCGCCGTCACCCGGGTGCTGCTCGACTCCAGCGACGGGCGCGACACCTGGGGCGCGATCGGGGTCAGCGAGAACGTCATCGAGGCCTCGTGGGAGGCCCTGCTCGACAGCCTCGAGCACGGCGTGCGGCGTGCGGCTCGCGCGCGCACCCCCACCGCGTGAGCCCGGAGCGCATCCCCCTCGCCAAGCCGGTGATCGGCGATCGCGAGCGCGAGCTGGTGGACGAGGTGCTCCGCTCGGGGCAGCTGTCGCTGGGCCCGATGGGGCCGCGGTTCGAGCGCGCCTGGGCCGAGCGCATCGGGGTGGCGCACGCCGTGGCCGTCTCCAGCGGCACCGCCGGCCTCCACCTGTGCCTGCACGCCCTCGGGCTCGGGCCGGGCGACGAGGTGGTGACCTCGTCGTTCTCGTTCGTGGCCTCGGCCAACGCCATCCTCTTCACCGGCGCGACGCCGGTGTTCGCCGAGGTCGACCCCCTCACCTTCAACATGGACCCGGCGGCCGTCGAGGCCGCGATCACGCCGCGCACCCGGGCGATCCTGATCGTGGACATCTTCGGCTACCCGGCCGAGGTGCCGGCGCTGGTGGAGATCGCCGAGCGCCATGGCCTGGCGAGGGTGGAGGACGCCTGTCAGACCATCGACGGCGACCACGACGGCCGCAAGCTCGGCACGTTCGGGCACCCCGCGGTCTACGGGTTCTACGCCAACAAGCAGCTCACGACCGCCGAGGGCGGGGTGGTGCTCACCGACGACCCCGCGCTGGCGAGCGTCCTCTCCAGCCTGCGGAACCAGGGCCGCTCCGACGACGGCGCCTGGCTGGTGCACTCGCGCCTGGGCTTCAACTACCGCCTCTCCGACGTCCACTCGGCCATCGGGGTGGCCCAGCTCGAGCGGCTCAGCGACATGATGGCCGCCCGCGCCCGGGTGGCCGGCTGGTATCAGGACCGCGTGCGCGAGATCGACGGCGTCACGCCCATGTACGAGGGGCCGCAACGGCGCTCGTGGTTCGTCTACGCGCCCCGCCTCGATCCCGACATCGACCGCGACGCGGTGATCGGCGACCTGGAGGCCGAGGGCGTCTCGGCGAAGCCCTACCTCCCGTGCATCCATCTCCAGCCCTACTACCGGGAGGTGCACGGTCACGGGCCGGGCGAGTTCCCGGTCACCGAGGCGATCAGCGCGTCCACGATCGCCCTGCCGTTCTTCCCCGAGATGACCGAGGCTCAGGTGGACCGGGTGTGCGCGGCGCTCACCGGGGCGGTCGGCGCCCGGCGCCGCCGGTCGGCCGAGACCGGGGCCGCGGCCGGGCGATGAGCTCCGAGGGCCGCCTCTGGGGCGGCCGCTTCGCGGCCGGCCCGGCCGAGGCGTTCGACCGCCTCAACTCCTCGCTCGCGGTCGACCGGCGCCTGTGGCCGTTCGACGTGGCGGGCTCGCGCGCCCACGCGCGGATGCTCGCCGCCCAGGGGATCATCCCCTCCCAGGACGCCGACGCGATCGACGCGGGCCTCGCCCGGATCGCGGGCGAGCTGGGCGCGGGGGACTTCACCTTCCATCCTGGCGACGAGGACATCCACACCGCCGTCGAGAGGCGCCTCATCGAGCTGGTGGGCGATCCGGGCCGGCGGCTCCACACGGCCCGCAGCCGCAACGACCAGGTCATCACCGACACCCTGCTCTACCTGCGCGACCGCTGCGAGGCCCAGCGCGGGATGCTGCGGGAGATGGCCGAGGCGCTGGTGCGCCAGGCCGAGGCGCACGTCGACACGCTCCTGCCCGGCTACACGCACTCCCAGCGCGCCCAGCCGGTGCGGCTCGCGCACCACCTGCTGGCCTACGTGTGGATGCTCGGCCGCGATCGCACGCGCCTGGGCCATGTCATCGCGGCCACCGCCGAGTGCCCGCTCGGGTCCGGGGCGCTGGCGGGCGTGGGCTTCCCGGTCAACCGCGCGGCCGTTGCGGCGGCCCTCGGCTTCGAGCGGCCCACCCCCAACAGCCTCGACGCCGTGGCGAGCCGCGACGCCCTGGTGGACTACCTGCACTTCGCGGCGCAGCTCGGGGTGCACATGTCGCGCCTCGGTGCGGAGATCGTCGCCTGGGCGAGCGACGAGGCCGGCTTCGTCGAGCTGGACGACGCCTTCACCTCGGGCTCCTCGATGCTGCCCCAGAAGAAGAACCCCGACGCCGCCGAGCTCGCGCGCGCCAAGGCGCCCCGCCTGACGGCCGGCCTGTCGGGGCTCCTCGGGGTGCTGGCCGGGCTCCCGCTGGCCTACAACAAGGACCTCCAGGAGGACAAGGTCTACCTCTTCGACGCGGTGGACACCCTGGAGCTCCTGCTGCCGGCGATGACCGGCATGGTCGCGACCGCCTCCTTCCGCGCCGACCGGATGGGCGCGGCGGCGTCGGGCGCGTTCCTGGCCGCGACCGACCTCGCCGACCATCTCGTCCGGCTCGGCTGGCCCTTCCGGCGCGCCCATGAGGCCGTGGGCCGGCTCGTGCGGGCGTGCCTGGAGGCCGGGGTCGGCCTGGAGGACGCGGGGGAGCGCGAGGTGGCCGCCGCGGGCCTGGAGGGGGTGGAGCTTCCGGAGCTGACGGCCGAGGCCTCGGTCGAGAGCAAGGCCGTGCCGGGCGGGACCGCGCGCGCGGCCGTGCTCGACGAGCTCGACGAGGCCCGCACGGCGGTGTCCTCGTGGTGAGCGCGGCGCCGGTCGTCGCCGGGCGCGGCCGTCGCAGGGCCGCGGCTGGGGGCGGACTTCTTCGCCCGCGACGTCGCGCAGGTCGCGCCCGGCCTGATCGGGTGCCTGCTCCTGGTGGACGGCGTCGGCGGGGTGATCGTGGAGACCGAGCGCTACCAGGAGGACGACCCCGCGTCCCACAGCTTCCGCGGCCCGCGCGGGCGTGCGGCGGTCATGTTCGGCCCTCCCGGCCACCTCTACGTCTACCGCAGCTACGGCATCCACTGGTGCGCAAACCTCGTCTGCGAGCCGGAGGGCCGAGGGGCGGCGGTGCTCCTGCGGGCCCTGGCGCCCACCCACGGCCTCCCCGCGATGCGCGCCCGCCGGCACGACCGGCCCGACCGGCTGCTGTGCGCCGGCCCCGGGCGCCTCTGCCAGGCCCTCGGAGTGGACGGGGCCCTCGACGGCGTCTCCGCGGTCGCCGCCGAGGGCCGCGTCGCGCTGCACGCGCCGGCCGGGCCGGTGGATCTGGTGTCCGGCCTCCGCATCGGCATCACCCGGGCGGCCGACCGGGCCTGGCGCTTCGGGATGCGCGGGTCGCCGTTCCTGTCGCGGCCCTTCCCGGCGGCACCCGAGTGAGCGTGGACGCCGCCCGGCTGGCCGAGCGGTCGGTCGACTGCCTGCCGCCCGGCGAGCTCGAGGCCAAGCTCGCTCTGGGCCGGCCACTCCGGGTGAAGTTCGGCGTCGACCCCACCGCGCCCGACATCCATCTGGGCCACACCGTGGTGCTCGGCAAGCTGCGCGAGTTCCAGGACGCCGGGCACCTGGCCGTGCTCATCATCGGCGACTGGACGGCCCGGGTGGGGGATCCCAGCGGCCGCAGCTCCATCCGGCCGATGCTCGGCGGGGAGGAGATCGCGCGCAACGCGGACACCTACCGGGAGCAGGCGTTCCGCATCCTGGACCCCGAGCGCACCGAGATCCGGGCCAACGGGGAGTGGTTCGCGGGCATGGGCCTCGAGGACGTCTTCCGCCTGGCCGCCTCGGCGACCGTCAACCAGCTTCTTCGGCGCAACGACTTCGGCGAGCGAATGGCCGCCAACCAGCCCGTCTCGGTGCTCGAGCTCCTGTACCCCCTGATGCAGGCCTACGACTCGGTGATGGTGGACGCGGACGTCGAGCTCGGGGGGACCGACCAGCTCTTCAACCTGATGCTGGCCCGGGAGGTGCAGTCCCAGTACGGCCGCGAGCCCCAGGTGGTCATGACGATGCCGATCCTGTCGGGCATCGACGGCGCCCAGAAGATGAGCAAGTCCGCCGGCAACCAGATCGGGGTGGCCGACCCGCCGGAGGAGCAGTTCGGCCGCACGATGAGGATCTCCGACGCCGCGCTGCCGGAGTGGTACCGGCTCCTCGCTCCCGGCGAGCCGCCGCCCGCGGGGCCCCCCGTGGAGGACAAGCGCCGCCTCGGGAGGCTCATCGCCGACCGGTTCCACGGGCCGGGGGCCGGGGAGCAGGCCGAGGCGCATTTCAACCGCACCGTCCGCGACCACCAGGCCCCCGACGACATGCCCACCATCCTCCTCGACGGCGCGGGGACGGTGCATCTGCCCGCCCTGCTGGCCGACCGGCTGGGCGTGGCCTCCCGCAGCGAGGCGCGCCGTCTCATCGCCGGCGGCGGGGTGAGCCTGGACGGCGAGCCGGTGCACGAGCTCGACCTCGATGCGAAGGCCCTGCAGGGGCGCGTGATCCGCGCAGGGAAGCGGAAGTTCGCCCGACTCGCCCTCGCCCCCGACGGGGCGTCGGAGGGGCCTCGCGGAGGGGCCTCCGCGCCTTGACTGGCCCTCCCGGGGCGCTATACTCCCGCGACTGTTCGGGGGGGCGTCCGCCCCGTCGACGGATAGGACTCGATTGAGACACCACCTCTTCGACCTCCGGCCCATGGAGACGCCCGCGTAGGGAGCGCTTTTTGCGCCCGCGCAGGGAGCCTCCGGGTATCCGGGGGCCGCGAAGGTGGAGATCGGGTCGATTGGACGGCCGCGCTCGCGGTCGTCGCGATCCTTGAAAACTGAACAGCATGCATCTCGGCCCGGGGCATCGTCCCGCGGCCGCGATGGCCAGGTTTGACATGAACCCCGTCACCTCGTCGGTCCGGCGCGAGCCGCGCCGTTCGGGGAGACAGCAAGTTCGGATCTCTCGACCCCTCGGGGTCGGGTATCTCCGATTTTCTTCACGGAGAGTTTGATCCTGGCTCAGGACGAACGCTGGCGGCGTGCTTAACACATGCAAGTCGAGCGAGAAAGCTCCTTCGGGAGTGAGTACAGCGGCGAACGGGTGAGTAACACGTGGGCAACCTGCCCTAGGGAGCGGGACAACCCGAGGAAACTCGGGCTAATACCGCATGATTCGTCGTGCCTCAAGGCGCGACGGGAAATGGTAGCTTCGGCCTCCGCCCTGGGATGGGCCCGCGGCGCATTAGCTTGTTGGTGAGGTAATGGCTCACCAAGGCGACGATGCGTAGCTGGTCTGAGAGGACGATCAGCCACACTGGGACTGAGACACGGCCCAGACTCCTACGGGAGGCAGCAGTGGGGAATCTTGCGCAATGGGCGGAAGCCTGACGCAGCAACGCCGCGTGAGGGAAGACGGCCTTCGGGTTGTAAACCTCTTTCAGGGGGGACGAAGCTTCCGGGGTTAATAGCCCACGGGGTGACGGTACCCCCAGAAGAAGCCCCGGCTAACTACGTGCCAGCAGCCGCGGTAATACGTAGGGGGCGAGCGTTGTCCGGAATCATTGGGCGTAAAGCGCGTGTAGGCGGCTTGGTAAGTCCGGTGTGAAACCTTGGGGCTCAACCCCAAGCCTGCACTGGATACTGCCTCGCTTGAGTCCGGGAGGGGAGAGCGGAATTCCTAGTGTAGCGGTGAAATGCGCAGATATTAGGAAGAACACCGGTGGCGAAGGCGGCTCTCTGGAACGGTACTGACGCTGAGACGCGAAAGCGTGGGGAGCGAACAGGATTAGATACCCTGGTAGTCCACGCCGTAAACGATGGGCACTAGATGTGGGCGGTGTTGACTCCGCCCGTGTCGAAGCTAACGCATTAAGTGCCCCGCCTGGGGAGTACGGCCGCAAGGCTAAAACTCAAAGGAATTGACGGGGGCCCGCACAAGCAGCGGAGCATGTGGTTTAATTCGACGCAACGCGAAGAACCTTACCTGGGCTTGACATGTCCGTGTAAACCCTGGAAACAGGGTCCCTCTTCGGAGCGCGGTCACAGGTGGTGCATGGCTGTCGTCAGCTCGTGTCGTGAGATGTTGGGTTAAGTCCCGCAACGAGCGCAACCCCTGTCCCATGTTGCTAACGGTTCGGCCGAGGACTCATGGGATACTGCCGGTGACAAACCGGAGGAAGGTGGGGACGACGTCAAGTCATCATGCCCCTTATGTCCAGGGCTACACACGTGCTACAATGGCCGGTACAAAGAGCTGCAAAGCCGCGAGGTGGAGCGAATCTCATAAAGCCGGTCCCAGTTCGGATTGGAGGCTGAAACTCGCCTCCATGAAGTCGGAGTTGCTAGTAATCGCGAATCAGCAACGTCGCGGTGAATACGTTCCCGGGCCTTGTACACACCGCCCGTCACACCACGAAAGTTGGCAACACCCGAAGCCGGTGGGCTAACCCGCAAGGGAGGCAGCCGTCGAAGGTGGGGTCAGCGATTGGGGTGAAGTCGTAACAAGGTAGCCGTAGCGGAAGCTGCGGCTGGATCACCTCCTTTCTAGGGAGTGGTGCTCAGCACCACCAGGGCTCCGGACGCAGTACCGGTCCGTCGAGCTCCCCCGGTCACGAGCCGGGAGAGCCAGCCCTAGAACGAATGTCGACGACCTGGCGTCCTCGCAGTCCCCCCGCGCGTTCCTCATTCACATCACTGGGGTTCATGGCGCACGGGACAAGGCTCGAGGGCAATGCTGTTCAGTCTTGAGGGATCGCGCCCGGCCAGTGGTCGGGCGTTCGGTCGCCTCCACGGGAGCCCCACGCCGGCAGCGGCGCCTGGGGCCCTTCGTACCTTGAAAACTGCATAGCGGCAGTAGGTGTGCTCTACATATCTAGTCAAGATATTAAGGGCGCGCGGTGGATGCCTTGGCGTCAGAAGCCGATGAAGGACGTGGACGGCTGCGATAAGCCGCGGTGAGGTGCTGAACAACCTTTGACCCGCGGATTTCCGAATGGGGAAACCCACGCGTGGTAATGCGCGCGTATCCCCGCCTGAACACATAGGGCGGTGGAAGGTAAGCCGGCGAAGTGACACATCTCAGTAGCCGGAGGAAAGGAAAGAAAAATCGACTCCCTGAGTAGTGGCGAGCGAAAAGGGATCAGCCCAAACCGAATGGGTGCCATGCCTGCGGGCCTAGCCCATCTCGGGGTTGTAGGAGTGACATGACCGGGCCGCAGTCCGGTCGGGGAGTTACAAAAGCGTGAGCTAGCCGAGCAGCTTGGAACGGCTGGCTACAAAGGGTAAGAGCCCCGTAGGTGAAAGCTCACGCCCTCCCTCGTCACCACCTGAGTACGGCCGGGCACGGGAAACCCGGTCGGAATCCACGGGGACCACCCCGTAAGGCTAAGTACTCTCTGACGACCGATAGCGAACTAGTACCGTGAGGGAAAGGTGAAAAGTACCCCGGGAGGGGAGTGAAATAGTACCTGAAACCGCGCGCCTACAAGCGGTGGGAGCGGGCCTTGTGCCTGTGACCGCGTGCTTTTTGCATAACGAACCGGCGAGTTGCTCGTGTCCGGCAAGGTTAAGTGAATCGAAGCCGTAGCGAAAGCGAGTCTGAATAGGGCGCTTTAGTCGGACGCGGCAGACCCGAAACCGAGTGATCTATCCATGGGCAGGTTGAAGCGGGGGTAAGACCTCGTGGAGGACCGAACCCACGTCGGTTGAAAACGGCGGGGATGACCTGTGGATCGGAGTGAAAGGCTAATCAAACTCGGTGATATCTGGTTCTCTCCGAAATATATTTTGGTATAGCCTCCTGCGTTCAGTCGTGGTTGTAAAGCACTGTTTGGCCTAGGGGCCCTACCAGGTTACCGAAGTCATATAAACTCTGAATGCCACGACTCCAGAGCAGGGGAGTCAGACAGCGGGGGATAAGCTTCGTTGTCGAAAGGGAAACAGCCCAGACCACCAGCTAAGGGCCCTAAGCGCTGGCTAAGTGGAAAACGTTGTGCGAACGCACAGACAACCAGGATGTTGGCTTAGAGGCAGCCATTCGTCTAAGGAGTGCGTAATAGCTCACTGGTCAAGTGTTCGTGCGCGGATAATGTAACGGGGCTCAAGCCAGCCCCCGAAGCTGTGGGTGTCGTCTTCGGACGGCGCGGTAGGAGAGCGTTCCCCGGGCAGTGAAGCGGCGGCGGTAAGCCTGCCGTGGAGCGTGGGGAAGTGAGAATGCCGGTATAAGTAACGAAAGAGGAGTGAGAAACTCCTCCACCGTATGCCCAAGGTTTCCTGAGTAAAGCTAATCTGCTCAGGGTTAGTCGGGACCTAAGCCGAGGCCGACAGGCGTAGGCGATGGACAACAGGTTGATATTCCTGTACCGCGTCTTCCGCGCTATCACCGATGGGGGGACGGGGAAGGGTAGGCGAACCGTGGCGCTGGTTGACCACGGACAACCCGGTAGGAGGGACCCCAGGAAAATCCAGGGTCCACATACTCCGAGAGGGGATGTCGGTCGGCGTAAGCCGGCAAGTCGTCGATCCCATGCCTCCGAGAAAAGCCTCTAGGGAGTGGAAACGCGCCCGTACCAAAACCGACACAGGTGGGCAGGTAGAGCATACCGAGGTGATCGAGAGAACCCTCGTTAAGGAACTCGGCAAAATTGTCCCGTAACTTCGGGAGAAGGGACGCCCCGGTAGAGTGACCGGCTTCGCGCCGCGAGCTCGAGGGGGCCGCAGAGAATTGGCCCAACCGACTGTTTACCAAAAACACAGGTCTCTGCGAAGTCGTAAGACGACGTATAGGGGCTGACGCCTGCCCGGTGCCGGAAGGTCAAGTGGAGAGGTCAGCCTTCGGGCGAAGCTTTGAAACCAAGCCCCGGTAAACGGCGGCCGTAACTATAACGGTCCTAAGGTAGCGAAATTCCTTGTCGGGTAAGTTCCGACCTGCACGAATGGCGTAACGAGTTGGGCGCTGTCTCAACGAGGGACTCGGTGAAATTGTAGTATCGGTGAAGATGCCGATTACCCGCCGCAAGACGGAAAGACCCCGTGAACCTTTACTGCAGCTTGATATTGGTGTTTGGGACATCCTGTCCAGGATAGGTGGGAGGCTGTGAAGCGGTGGCGTCAGCTGCCGTGGAGCCACCCTTGGGATACCACCCTGGGTGTTCTGGGCTTCTAACGGGAGACCGTGATCCGGCTCTCGAACAGTGTCAGGTGGGCAGTTTGACTGGGGCGGTCGCCTCCCAAATTGTAACGGAGGCGCGCAAAGGTTCCCTCAGCACGGTTGGAAATCGTGCGTAGAGTGTAAAGGCATAAGGGAGCTTGACTGCGAGACTGACAGGTCGAGCAGGTACGAAAGTAGGCCTTAGTGATCCGGCGGTAGAGAGTGGAATTGCCGTCGCTCAACGGATAAAAGGTACTCCGGGGATAACAGGCTTATCCTCCCCAAGAGTCCACATCGACGGGAGGGTTTGGCACCTCGATGTCGGCTCGTCGCATCCTGGGGCTGGAGTTGGTCCCAAGGGTTGGGCTGTTCGCCCATTAAAGCGGTACGCGAGCTGGGTTCAGAACGTCGTGAGACAGTTCGGTCCCTATCTGCGGTGGGCGCTGGAGATTTGAGGGGAGTCGTCCCTAGTACGAGAGGACCGGGATGAACAGACCTCTGGTGTATCAGTTGTCGTGCCAACGGCACTGCTGGCTAGCTACGTCTGGACGGGATAACCGCTGAAAGCATCTAAGCGGGAAGCCCACCTCGAGATGAGATCTCCCACCCCTTCGAGGGGGTAAGGCCCCAGGTAGACCACCTGGTTGATAGGCTGGATGTGTACGCGCAGCAATGCGTTCAGCAGACCAGTACTAATCCGCCGAGGGCTTGACTATTAAGAGCACGCTGAACGCCGCTATGCAGTCTTGAGGGTACGACCCTCGAGGGTTCCCGGTGGTCTTAGCGAGGGGGAGACACCTCTTCCCATTCCGAACAGAGTCGTTAAGTCCCTCAGCGCCGATGGTACTCCGGGCGAAGGCCCGCGGGAGAGTAGGTCGCCGCCGGGATTGATCTAGGAAGGCCGCGGTTTCATGCCGCGGCCTTCGGTGTTTCCTGGCAGGGCCCGGAGGCGGGTCGCCGCGAGGGCTCCGGCGCCGCCGGCCGCCCCAGCCCGGCGAGCAGCGCCCGCAGGCGCGCCCGGCGGCGTGCCGAGAGGGCGCGCGTGAGCTCCGCGCGGTGGCGGGCCCGGTGGTCGTCGGCACGCGCCGCGTCGCGGGCGCGATCCTGGGCGTGGAGCTGATTGTCATGCATGGCGGGCCTCCCGCGACATCGTGTGAGGGAAGCATCGCGGGGCTTGTCGATAAGGGCAAAGCGGGTTAGCGTTCAAGACCATTATGGAACGCGATGGATGGCTCGGGGTGGAGGTGCGGCACCTGGCGGCGCTGCGGGCGGTGGCGCACGAGGGGTCGTTCGGCGGCGCGGCGCTGGCGCTGGGATACACGCAGTCCGCGGTGTCCCAGCAGATCGCCACCCTGGAGAGGGCGGTGGGGGAGCGCCTGGTCGAGCGCCCGGGCGGCCCGCGGCGCGTCTCCCTGACGGAGACGGGCGCCGTGCTCCTGCGGCACGCGGAACGGATCGTGGCGGGGATGGAAGCGGCGTGGGCCGACGTCCGGGCCGTGGCGTCGGGGGAGGCGGGCGAGATCCGGGTCGGGACCTACCAGAGCGTGGGCGCCCGCATCCTGCCCGACGTGATGCGTGACTTCGTGGTCGAGCGGCCGGGCGTGGAGGTGGTGCTGCACGAGTCGGGATCGGACCAGGAGCTGCTCGACCTGCTGGAGCGCGGGGAGCTGGACCTGGCGTTCAGCGTGCTGCCGCTGCCGGCGGGGCCCTTCGAGGCGGTGGAGCTGCTGTCTGATCCGTACGTGCTCATGGTGCGGGCGGGCTCGGCCCTCGCGACCCAGGAGGGCGGGGTGTGCCTGGCGGATCTGGCCGGCGTCCCGATGATGGCCAGCCGGCACTGCATCTCGGGCGAGTACACGGAGGGGCTCGTCCGCTCGCTGGGCATCGACCTCAACATCGTCTTCCGCTCCGACGACAACGGCACGGTGCAGGGCCTCGTGGGCGCGGGGATGGCCGCGGCGCTCGTGCCGCTGCTCGCCGTGGAGGTCTCCGACGAGCGGGTGGAGCTCCTCCGCGTGGCGGAGGAGCTCCCCGACCGGCGCATCGCCCTGGCGTGGCATCGCGACCGGGCCCGCTCGTCGGCGGCGCGCGCGTTCCTGGAGTCGACGCAACGGGTGTGTGACGGGATCCAGGTGACGGTGCCGGCGCCGGCCTAGCCGGCCCGGGTGGCGACGACCTCGAGGTAGTCCGCCGGGATGGCCACGGGGCCGCCCCCGCCCAGGCGGTCGAAGCGGCGGACGAGGTCCGCGAGGTCCTGCGCGAGGGCCCGCTGCCCGTCCTCGTCGAGGGCGGCGAAGGCCTTGAGCGTGGGCCCGTAGTGCTCCCGGAAGAACTCCACCAGGTGCTCCGGGGAGCGGTAGCGGAACGTGTAGCTCCGGCGCGTCGCCGTCAGCGTCTGCACGCCGTCGCCGACGAGCGTCCGGACGTGCTCCTCGGTTCCCCACAGCGGCGGCGGCGTCAGCCCCGCCGGGGGAGGGACGTGCCGGCCGGTGGTCGTGAAGAGCTCTCCGATGAAGCCGTCCGGGGTCCAGTTGGCCAGCGCGATCGTGCCTCCGGGCCGGCAGACGCGCAGGAGCTCGGCGGCCGCGCGCTCGTGGTCGGGCGCGAACATCACGCCGACCACCGACACGACCGCGTCGAACGAGGCGTCGGGGAAGGGGAGGGCCTCCGCGTCGCCCTCCACGGTCTCCACCACGAGGCCTTCGGCCGCGGCGCGCTCGCGCGCCCGCTCGAGCAGCGAGGGGACGTAGTCGACCGAGACGACCTCGCAGCCGCAGCGTGCGGCGGCCAGCGCCGTGTTCCCGCTTCCGCCGGCGACGTCGAGCACCCTCCAGCCCGCGCGGAGGTCGGCCGAGTCGCACAGCTGCTCGGAGATGATCGGGATCCTCGCGCCCACCGCCGAGTAGTCGCCGCTCGCCCAGGTCGCCTGCTGCCGCGCCTTGATGGCCTCGAGATCCGGAGCCGTGATCGATGCCATGGTCCCTCCCTTTCGTCAGTACGACCGTTCGTGCTAAATAACGCGCAGAGAGTACGACCGGTCGTGCTAACTTGTCAAGGCGAGGTCAGCAACCGAACGGGAGGCACCGGTGGCCCGGACCGAGGGTCTCGAGCGCAGGCGCAGGGCGGACGGCGAGCGGACGCGGAGCGCGATCCTCGAGGCGGCGGCACGGATGGCCACCGTCGAGGGCCTCGACGGCCTGTCGATCGGGCGGCTCGCCCAGAGCACGGGGATGAGCAAGAGCGGCCTCTTCGCGCACTTCGGCTCGAAGGAGGAGCTCCAGCTCGCGACGATCGCCGCCGCCGAGGACGTCTTCCAGGTCGAGGTCCTCGACCCCGCCATGGCCGCGCCGGAGGGCCTTCCCCGGCTCCGCGTGCTCTGCGACCGGTTCCTCGTGCACGTCGAGGAGGGCGTGTTCCCGGGCGGATGCTTCTTCGCCTCGGCCGCGGCGGAGCTCGACACCCGGCCCGGTCCCCTGCGGGACCGCGTGGCCGAGATCTACGACGGCTGGATCACGCTGATGGAGGGATCCCTGCGGCGGGCACAGGAGCTGGGCCAGCTCGACCGCTCGCTCGACCCGGAGCAGATCGCCTTCGAGGTCAACGCGATGCTCGCCGAGGCGAACGGCCTCTTCCTGCTGCGGGGGGACCCGCGCGCGTTCGAGATGGCGCGCCGCGCCATCGAGGCGCGGCTGACCTAGCCGCCGAGCATCCGCTCGATGGCGCGGTAGAGCGCACGGTGGCTCCAGTAGACGCCGTGCCCGCCGCGCTCGAGCGTCTGCTCGACGAGCGTCAGCGAGGGGTCTGCGGTGGTGTGGACCGTGGCGGCCGCGACCCAGGGCTCGGGCGGGGGGTCGAACACGGTGCGCCCGATGGCATCGCCGGGCGACGCGAGGTTGACCCACTCGCGAAGGTGGCTCTTCGACTGGTCGAGGTAGCGCCACGGGGTCGCCCGCAGCGCTGAGAGCCAGCCGAACTGGCGCGGCAGGCGCTGGCGGTAGAGCTGGCGCAGCGGGGACCCGAAGGTGATGAGGCGGACGTCGGGGGGCAGCCCGTCCGGGGGCTCGTGCAGGAGGGTGACCGCCAGGACGGTCCCCTGGCTGTGGGCGGCGATGATCACCCGGTCGTAGGCTCCCGCCGGCCCGCGCACCCCTCCGCGGGAGATGTGGCCCAGCAGCGCCGAGAAGCGCGCCAGCATCCGCGCCCTGGGGCTGTTGACGGGCGTCGCCCAGCGCGTGGCCTGATTCTCGCGCAGGTAGGTGGCGACGTCGTAGGGGCGGTCGAGAATGGAGCGCAGCAACTCGCTCGCGCGCCCGCCGCCCGCGAGGGCTCCCGGCGACACCCCCAGCAGCTTCGCGGCGATGATGGCGGTGGCCACGCCTCCCGCGACGATCGCGGCCGATGCGGCGAAGCGGTTCAACAGGTCGCTGCCGGCGTCGGCGGCGGACGTCAGGAGGACCGCCACCCAGGTGGCCGCCCCGACGTAGGCGGCCACGGGCACCAGCAGCATCAGGAGGGGACCGAGCGCGAGGTCCTGAAGCCCGAGGATGTCGGTGAGCCGGTGCGCCGTCCGCGGATCGCGGCCCTCGCCTCGCCGGCGCCGGAGCATCACCCCGATGACCCCGATCACCACGAGGAGGAGCGCGACCCCGAACGCGATCACCGCGACGATCAGCGGCGCCAGCGCCTGGCCGAGGATCACGACGCCCCACGCGTAGGCGGTCAGGACCGGCGGATCGTGGGCCGGAGCGGCCTCGGGTGGATGCACGATGTCGGGGCAATCCTGGGACGAGGGGCTCCAGTCGCGCGGGCCGCTCAGGCACCACGGCACCTCGGACGGGACGGACGCGGCGCCGGCGGCGGGCGTGAACTCGGCCCGGTCGGTGAGGGGCTGGCTGGCCGCGCCCACGCCGGCGCTGATCACGGTCAGCAGGACCGCGACGCCCAGGGGCGCGGCCGTGGCCGCGAACACCGCGGTGACGCTGCTGCGCCAGGCCGGCCCGGCCTCGGCGCGGTCGCGCAGCCGTACCCGCGCCACCCGCACCAGGAGGGCGATGGTCGCGAGCGTCGTGAGCAGCAGGAGGGCGAGCCACAGGATCCGGAAGGGGAATGCGATCACGGACACCACCGCGTCGCCCAGCGCGAGGTCCGGCCGGCCTCCGCGGTCGAGGATGCGCCACACCACGAGAACCGTCGCGGCACCGAGGGCGAGCACCGTGAGGGGCCGCGCGTAGGCGCGTCCGGAGCGCTGGTAGCGGCCGGCGATCATGACCGAGCCGACGGCGATGACCAGGCCCCCTGCGGCAATGGCGAGGCACCATCCGAGCAGCGGCGCGTCGAGGGAGCGCAGGTAGAGCGCCAGCGTCATCAGGCCCACCAGGGCGAGCGCCAGGAAGGTCGTGATCATGATCGGGACCGCGCAGAGCCAGCCCACGATTCCGAGGAGCCGCGCGGCGATGAGCCGGCTCCGCATGCCCACGGCGGTCTCCTGGGGCCCGGTGTTGACCGGCGGCACGGAGGAGCGCCCGATGGCGAGACCTCCCAGGAGCGCGGCCCGCGCGATGGCCGGCATGTCGAGGAACAGGCCGAGGAAGGCCGCGATGAACGACCGCAGCGCCGCGGGGAAGCGCGAGAGGTCGGCCCACCAGAACTCGTACACGTCCACCTCGGGCGGCCCCGGGGCTCCGGGCGGCCGATGGAGCGTGAACCGGCGCGCGGCGCGAGCCCGGGCCTGGTGGTCGTTCGCGTCCAGGATGTCGTCGGCGACCGGGTACCACTCGGTCACCTCCTCGCCCGCCGACCAGCCCCCGTGGCGCAGCAGGCCCTCCACGATGCGCTGGGCGCCCTCGCCGGAACCCTCGTCCCCCACCCCGGCGACGACGACGATCGCGGTCCGATTCGCCATCGGGGGGAACCCTATGACGGCGGTGGCCGTTGGTACCATCGCGCGACGATGACGGGATCCGGAGGCCGCGCGCAGGAGCTCGACTGCGTCGTCGTGGGGGGCGGCCTGGCGGGCCTGTCCTGCGCGCACGACCTGATGCGCGCCGGCCGCTCGGTGCACGTCGTGGAGGCCGAGGAGGCGCCCGGCGGCCGGGCGCGCAGCGTGTGGCACCGCGGCCGCCCGGTGGACCGCGGGTTCCAGGTGCTGTTCCGCGCCTACCCGCGCACGAGGGCGCTGCTGCGCTCGATCGGGATCTCGCGGCGCGATCTCCGGCCCGTCGCCGGCGGGGCCGTGTTCGTCGACGGCGGCGGAGCGCAGCGGCTCGGGACCTCACGGCTCGCGGTCGCGAGCTTCACCGGGCTCGCCCCCGGCGATCGGGCCCGGCTCATGCGCCTGGGCACCGAGGTGGCGGCGCGTCCGCCCCAATCGCTCCTCGACGACGGCGAGGACGCGGGGTCCACCGAGGACTTCCTGCGCGAGCGCGGCTTCTCGGAGGATGCGATCGAGCGCTTCTTCCGTCCCCTCTTCGGGGTCATCCTCCTCGATCGGGGGCTCTCGGCCGACGCCGGATACTTCCGGTTCCTGTTCGCCATGCTGGCGCGGGGCCCGGCGGTGATCCCGAGCGACGGGCTGGGGATGGTGGCGGAGTGGACCACGGCGGCCGTCCGGCAGGGCGGGGGCATGGTCGAGCTGGGAGTCCGGGCGGCGGCCCTCGAGGCCGATGCCACGGGCCGCCGGGTGGAGGCGGTGCTCATGGAGGACGGGCGCCGGCTGGCGGCCCGCCAGGTCGTGCTGGCCGTCGAGGCCCCCGTCGCGCGCGAGCTCCTGACCCCCCTCGATCCGGCGGCCGCCGGACGCCTGCCCACCGAGGCCGCGTCGTCGGTCAGCGCGGCCTTCGAGCTGCGGACTCCCCTCTACCGGGGGCGGAGCATCCTCCTGAACGCCGATCCCCGTTCCGGGGAGCGCCCACGGGTCGACCTCCTCTGCCAGACCACCAACATCACACGCCCCGGGGCCATGGACGGTCCGCACATCCTCCTGGCCACGGGCATCACGACCGGCGGGGGGCCGGCGGACGGCCTCGTGGACGCCGTGGGCGAGCTCGTGCGCCGCTGGGCGCCCGGCTACGACTGGGCGGGGCTCGCGCGGCCGATCGGCACCTACGAGCACCCCTTCGCCCAGTTCCGGCCGCTGCCGGGCGTGCGTCGCGACCTTCCCGGCCCGCGCACGGCGGTCGACAACCTCGTCCTGGCGGGCGAGCTGACCCGGCACCCCTCCGTGGAGGGCGCGGTCGCGAGCGGGGCGCGGGCCGCCGGGGTCGTGGACGCCCTGATCCCATGAAGCTCGTCGGCAGCCGTCGTGTCTTCTCGGTGGAGGACGTCAGCGCGCGCCTCGCGGCGATGTTCGAGGGCCTGCGCTCGTTCTGGCTCGAGGCGGAGGTGCAGGATCTGCGCCAGGGGCGCGGCCAGGTCTACTTCCGCCTGCGAGGCGGGACGACCCTGGACGCCGCCATGAACGGCGTCGTCTACGAGCGCCTGGCCCACAAGCCGCGGGACGGCACGCTCGTCCAGGCCTACGGGCGCATCGAGTTCTGGAGCGCCCGTGGAGCGATCACCATGCGGGTGGAGCGTCTCGAGCTCGCGGGGGAGGGCCTGCTGCGGGCCCAGGTCGAGGAGCTGCGGCGCCGGCTCGAGGGGCAGGGCCTGCTCGACCCCGCCCGCAGGCGGCCGATCCCGCTCCTGCCGCGGAGGGTGGGCCTGGTGACGAGCCCGGACGGCGCGGCGCGCGACGACTTCCTCACCAACGCCTTCGCCCGTTTCCCGCGGGCCGACGTGCTGGTGGTGGGCGTGCCCGTGCAGGGCGAGTCGGCGCCCGCGTCCATCGTCCGCGCCCTGGCCCACCTCGACGCACGCGAGGACGTCGATGTGATCGTGGTGGCGCGCGGGGGCGGGTCCCTCGAGGATCTGATGGCCTTCAACAGCGAGGCGGTCTGCCAGGCGGTGGCGTCGGCCACCACGCCGGTGGTCTCGGCCGTCGGCCACGAGCGCGACGTGACGCTGTGCGACCAGGTGGCCGACCTGCGCGTCTCCACCCCGAGCGCCGCCGCCGCGGCCGTGCTGCCGAGCCTCGAGGCGCTGGAGGTGCGCCTGGCGGACCACGGCGCCGCCCTGCGGCGGGGGCTCGGGCGCGAGCGGGCGCGTGCGGCCGAGGCGCTCGGACGCCGGTCGGCCGACCTGGCGCGCGCCCTGCGGGGGCGCGGGATCCTGGCTCGCGACCGCGTGGACCGGCTGGGGCCGCGGCTGGGCCCCGCCCTGGCGCGGGTGGCCGCGGGCGCCGCCGTCGGGCTCGAGGGGTCGGGCGCGGGCCTGCGGCGGGCCGCGACCGCCCGCGCCCAGGCGGCGGCGGGGCGCGTGGAGCGCGCCGAGGCCCTCCTGGCGCTCCTGTCGCCCGGCCGCACCGTGGCGCGCGGATACGCGATCGTGCGCGCGGGCGACGACGGGCGGGTGATCGCCTCGGCGGCCGGTGTCGCCCCCGGCGACCCGCTGTCCATCGAGATGCGCGACGGGCTCCTGGGCGCGAGGGCCGAGGCGTGAGCGGCTCCGGGCCCGATCAGCCACCGCCCACCTTCGAGGAGGCCCTCCGGCGCCTGGACGAGGTCGTGGCGCGGCTCGAGGGCGGCGAGGTCGGCCTCGAGGAGGCCGTGGCGCTCTTCGAGCAGGGCACGGGCTATCTCGCGGCCTGCCGGGAGCGGCTCGCGGCCGCTCAGAAGCGGATCGAGGAGCTCACCGCGGACGAGCTCGGGCCGGCGCCCGGGGAGGGCGCGGCGAAGGAGCCCGAGCCGCCGTTCTGACCGCGGGCGCGCGCCTCCCAGCGCTCGAGGCGCTTCAGATCGCGCTCGATGCGGCTCAGCGGCACCTGGCAGCCCGCGCTCGCCACGTTCGCGTAGGAGAGCAGGCGATCCTCGTCGGCGCGGAGGGTCATCCACTTGGCGAGCACGTCGTCGCCCTCGGGCAGCAGCGGCGTGTCCCCGGCCAGGCGGTCCGGGAACTGCACGCAGTACTCGCGAACCGGCGCCATCGAGCGGGGCAGGAGCGCCACCACGGGCAGATGGGGGTAGATCAGGTAGCGGTATCGCGGGGGCCCGGCCCGTCCCGGCGCGCCCCGCGTCGCTCGGCGCCCCGTGACGCAGATGAAGCCCAGCTCGCGGTACATGCGCCACTCGTCGGGGTTCACCACCGACCGCAGGAGCTCGAGGGACCGGCGCTCGGCCTCCTCAGGAGCGACCGGCGGCTCCGTCATCCAGGAGGGCGCGGCGGGGCGCCGCGGCCGCCGCACGCGGCCGGCCTCCGCGGGGCGGCGCATGACCGCCGCCAGCGCTGCCAGGGTCACCATCAGCAGGACGACCCCGACGCCTCCCATGCGCTAGGCCGGGGCCCCGCCGCCCGCGGCACGCGGCCAGAACAGGACCCGCTCCGCGTCGGCCGGAATCTCCTCGAAGCTCGTCACCAGGAGCGCCTCGCGCCGCCCGGTGCGCCCGTCCGAGACGGGCACCGCGGCCCACATGCCCTCGTCGAGCTGTCGCCGGAACTCCGCCACGAGCGCCTCGCGCTGGGTACCCGTGCGGGGGTCCCCCTCGGCGATCAGCGTCTCGCCGTACCCCGGCATCATGCGAAGCAGCCGCATCCCTCGCCGTTTATACCGATCGCCCCCCGGCGGGCGCAAACCAGGGCGTGCGGACCTGCTGCTAGCGTCCACCCACGTGAGTGAGGACAAGCTGGTCATCCGGGGCGGCCGCGCCCTCTCCGGCACGATCGTCCCGAGCGGCAACAAGAACGCGGCCCTTCCCATCCTGGCCGCCTGCCTGCTGACCGACGAGGAGGTCGTGCTCGAGAACGTGCCCGACATCCTCGACGTGCACGTCATGCTCGCGCTCCTCGACGACCTCGGCGTGAGCGTGCGCGACGAGGGCCCGAACGCGCTCGCGCTGCGTGCGAACCGGGTGCGCACCACCCAGCTCGACCCGGACCTCTGCCGCCGCCTGCGGGCATCCCTGCTGCTGGCCGGACCGCTGCTGGCGCGGTGCGGGGAGGTGGAGTTGCCGCTCGCCGGCGGGGACTTCATCGGCAGACGGCGGGTGGACACGCACCTGCTGGCCTTTCGCGGGCTCGGCGCCACCTGCGTCGTTGACCGCAGCTACCGGCTGAGCCACACCGGCCTGCGCGGAGCCGAGATCTTCCTGGACGAGGCCTCGGTCACGGCGACCGAGAACGCCCTGATGGCCGCGGTCACGGCTCCGGGGCAGACGGTGGTGTGGAACGCCGCCGGCGAGCCCCACGTACAGGACCTGGCCCGGTTCCTGGTGACCCTGGGCGCGCGGATCGAGGGCATCGGGACCAACCGGCTGATCGTGGACGGCGTGGACCGGCTGCGCGGCGGCCGCTTCCGCATCGGGCCGGACCACATCGAGATCGCCTCGTTCATCGGCCTGGGCGCGATCACCGGCTCGGACCTCACGATCGTTGACGTCCGGGCCGAGGATCTGCGCATGATCAACCTGACGTTCGCGCGCCTGGGCATCCGGGTGGAGATGGACGGCGACTCGCTGCACGTCCCGTCCGATCAGGACCTGCGGGTCGTGGCCGACGAGGGCGACGCGATCCCGAAGGTCGACGACGGGATCTGGCCGGCGTTCCCCGCCGACCTCACGAGCATCGCCACGGCCGTGGCCACCCAGACGCACGGCACGGTGATGATCTTCGAGAAGATGTTCGAGAACCGGCTCTTCTTCGTGGACAAGCTGGTGTCGATGGGGGCGCGGATCGTGCTCTGCGACCCGCACCGGGCCGTGGTGAGCGGGCCGTCCCAGCTCTTCGGGGAGCGCCTGGAGAGCCCGGACATCCGCGCCGGGATGGCGATGCTCATCGCGAGCCTGGCCGCGCGCGGGGTCAGCACGATCGGCAACGTGGGGCAGATCGACCGCGGCTACGAGCGCATCGACGAGCGCCTGCAGGACGTGGGCGCCGACATCGAACGCGTCCGTGAGTAGCGCCCCGCCCCCGGCCGCCCTCCCCGCCGGCGGCAAGGACGTGCTGGCGGTCGAGGCCCAGGAGCTGCGGGCGATCGAGGCGGCGGTGCGCGGCCGCTTCGGCGCCTTCGGCTACCGCGAGGTGATGACCCCGGTCCTGGAGTTCGCCGAGGTCATCGACCGCGCGCAGGAGGGCGGGTTGCGCGAGGCCTTCCGGCTCTTCGACGACGCCGGCCGGGTGCTCGTGCTGCGGCCGGACCTGACGATCCCGGTCGCGCGCCTCGTGGCCACCCGGATGGCCGACCACCCGGGCCCGGTGCGCGTCTCCTACCTGGCACGGGCCTTCCGGCCGCCGCCGGCGGGCCGCCCGCGGCCGTCCGAGGAGCGGCAGGCCGGCATCGAGCTGGTGGGAGCCGACGGCCCGGGCGCCGACGCGGAGGCCCTGGCACTGCTGGTGGAGAGCCTGGGCGCCGCCGGGCTCGCCGGCTTTCGCGTGGGCGTGGGGGACGTCTCCCTCACGTCCGCGGTGCTGGACGGCGTGGGCATCGAGGCCGGCGCGCGGGCCGCGCTGGGCGCCGCGCTCGCGTCGCGCAACTTCGTCGAGTGGCGGCGGCTCGCGCGCGCGGCCGTCCCCGCGGGCCCGGCGGGCGCCCTCGTGCTCGAGCTGCCGGGGCTGCGCGGCGGGGCCGAGCTGCTGGAGCGGATCTCCTCGACGGTCCCCGCGGCCGCCGCGGCCTGCGGGCGGTTGCGGGAGCTGCTCGTCCTGCTGGACGCGCACGGCGCCGCCGACGCGGTGCTGATCGACCTCGGCGTGCGACGCGACTGGCCGTACTACTCGGGCATCGTCTTCGAGGCCTACGCGCCGGGCGTCGGGGCGCCGGTGGCCATGGGGGGGCGCTACGACGGCCTGGGGGAGCGCTTCGGCCGGGCCCGCCCCGCGGTGGGCTTCGCCATCGCGCTCGACCTCCTCCACCGCGCCGTGATGGAGGCCGCCCCGCCGCCGGCCCTCCCTCGTGACGGGGTGGTGCTGGTGGGCGGGCTCGACCGCGCGCCGGCCGTGGCGGCCGCGATCCGCGCCGCCGGGCTGCCGGTGGTGGCCCTGGCCGGCCGGCGACCCCGACCCGGAGGGCCTCGCCGCCGCCGACGGGTGGCGCTACGTGGCCCGCCCGGGAGACGGCGGCTACGCCGTGCTCGACCGGCTCACCGGCGAGCGCCTGCTGTGCGTGCGCCCGGAGGAGGAGCTGCCATCCCGGGGCTGAGGATCTGCGTGCCCCTGGGCGCCCTGTTCGCGGGCGCCGTGGAGGCGATCGCGCGCGCCGGGCTCGACGCGGAGCCGCTGCGCGCCGCCGGCCGCCGCCTGGTGGTGGAGGGGGCGGACGGCACCACCTTCGTCACCACGAGGCCGAGCGATGTCACGACCTACGTGGAGAGCGGCGCGGCCGACCTCGGGATCGTCGGGGCGGACGTCCTGCGCGAGCGCGCCCCGGACGTGTACGAGCTGCTCGACCTGCGCTTCGGCGACTGCCGCATGGTCTACGCCACGCGCGAGGGGGAGGACCCGACGCCCGGCGGCGCTCGAGCACCTGGGCATCGTGCGGGTGGCCACCAAGTACCCGGCCACGGCCACGGCCCACTTCACCGCCACCGGCCGCCAGGCGGAGGTGGTGAGGGTGAACGGCTCGGTGGAGCTGGCGCCCCTGGTGGGGCTGGCGCACGGGATCGTGGACCTGGTGGCCACCGGGCGCACCCTCCGTGAGAACGGCCTCGTGGAGCGGGAGGAGATCTTTCGCTCCTCGGCGCGCCTGATCGCCAACCGCGTGAGCCAGACGCTGCGGGCGGAGGAGGTCGACCGGGTGCTCGAGGGGATGAGGCCCACCCCGTGAGCGCCGCGCCGCGCCGCGCCCGCCTGCGCGCCGGGGGCGCCCAGGCCATCGCCCACACGCTGCGACCCGAGGCCGACGTGAGCGGGGTGGAGGCGAGCGTGGGGGAGACGCTCGAGGACGTCCGCTCCCGCGGCGACGACGCGCTCGTGGAGCACGCGCGCATGTTCGACTGCCCGGACTTCACCCACGATCGCCTGCGCGTGCCGCCGGCGGCGATCCAGGCGGCGCTCGACGGCCTCGATCCGGCGCTGCGGGCGGCGATCGTGGCGGCCGCGTCCCAGGTGCGGGCCGTGGCGGAGGCCCTCCTCCCGGACGACCGGCACGTCACGCTCCCCTACGGTCAGAGCGTGACCGTGCGGCGCCTGGCCGTCGACGCGGCCGGCTGCTACGTGCCCGGCGGGCGCGCGCCGTACCCGGCCAGCCTCGTCATGACCGTCGTCCCGGCCCAGGTCGCGGGGGTGGCCCGGATCGCCGTGGTCAGCCCTCCGGGGGCGGACGCCCGCCCGGCGCCCGTGATCCTGGCGACCGCCGGGCTGCTGGGCGTGGACGAGGTCTACGCGGTGGGCGGCGCGGGCGCGATCGGCGCGCTCGCCTTCGGAACGGCGACGATCGCCCCGGTGGCGGTGATCTGCGGGCCGGGGAGCCCCTGGGTGCAGGAGGCCAAGCGCCGCGTGGTGGGCCGTGTCGGCATCGACGGGCTCGCCGGCCCGAGCGAGGTGATGATCATCGCCGACGACTCGGCCGATCCGGTCGCGATGGCCCTCGACCTGCTCGCCCAGGCCGAGCACGGCGCCGACTCGCCGGCGGTGCTGGCCAGCGACGACCCGGCATTGATCGCCGCGGTGGAGGGGGCTTTGGCGGATCTGCCGGAGTCCGTCGGGCCGATCACGCTCGTGGAGTGTGCGAGCATGCCCCTGGCGATCGAGTTGGCTGAGTCGTTCGCGCCGGAGCATCTGGAGATCGCGACCCGCGATCCCCAGGCGATCGCCTCTCGCATCACCCGTGCGGGGGCGGTCTTCGTCGGAAGGAACTGCGCAACGGCCTTCGGCGACTACGTCGCGGGCTCCAACCACGTCCTGCCCACCGGGGGCGCGGCGCGCCACGCGTCGGCCCTCGGACCCACCACATTCCTGCGGAGGATGTCCGTGGTCGACATGACCGACGAGGCCGTTGAGGCGCTCACGCCGCACCTGGCGGCGCTCGCCGACGCCGAGGGCTTCCCCATGCACCGGCGCTCGGCCGAGGCTCGGAGGCGGCCGTGAGCCGCGCGGGGGAGGCGCGCCGGACGACGGGCGAGACCGACGTGCGGGTGCGGGTGGACCTGGACGGCACCGGAACGGCCACGGTATCGACCGGCGTGGGCTTCTTCGACCACATGCTCACGCTGCTCGCGCGCCACTCCCTGATCGACATCGAGGTGCAGGCCACCGGCGACCTCGAGACCGGCAGCCACCACACCGTGGAGGACGTGGGGATCACCCTGGGCCAGGCGCTCTCGAACGCGCTCGGCGACCGGTCGGGCATCGAGCGCTACGGCTCGGCGCTCGTGCCCATGGACGAGTGCCTGGCGGAGGCCGCGATCGACCTCTCGGGGCGCCCGTTCACGGCCCTCGACGTGCCGCTCCCGGGCGGCGTGATCGGCGGTTTCGAGACCGAGCTGCTCGGGGAGTTCATGCGTGCCCTCGCCAACCACTGCGGGCTCACCCTCCACCTCCGCCTGATCGTGCCGGGGAACGCGCACCACGCCATCGAGGCGAGCTTCAAGGCGCTCGCGCGGGCGCTGGCCGTCGCGGTGGCGCGGAACCCCCGGGTCACCGGCATCCCCTCGACGAAGGGGTCGCTGTGAGACCGCTGCTGGCGGTGCTCGACTACGAGATGAGCAACCTGCGCAGCGCCACCAAGGCGCTGGAGCTGCTGGGCGCCGAGGTGCGCGTGGCGGGCGAGCCCGCCGGCGTGGAGGGCGCCGACGCCGTCGTGCTCCCCGGGGTGGGCCACTTCGGGGAGGCCATGCGCCGCATCCGTGCGCGCGGCCTGGACCGGGCCATCCGGGCGGCGGCCGGCGAGGGCGTGCCGGTGCTGGGCATCTGCCTGGGCCTGCAGCTGCTGTTCGACGAGAGCGAGGAGAGTCCCGGGGTCAGCGGCCTCGGCCTGCTTCCGGGCCCGGTGCGGCGGCTGCGGACCGACCTCAAGCTGCCCCACATCGGATGGAGCGAGGTCCGCTGGGCGCCGGACGCGCCGCTCGCCCCCGAGGACGGCGCGCCGGCCGACTCCACGTACTACTTCGTGCACTCCTACGCCTGCGAGCCCGAGGACGAGCGCATGGTCCTGGGGCGCGCCGCACACGGGGCCGGGTTCTGCGCGGCCGCCGGCCGCGACGGCGTGCTGGGCGTGCAGTTCCACCCGGAGAAGTCGAGCGTCGCCGGCCTGGGGCTGCTGTCGCGCTGGCTCGCCGCCGTCCGCGCCGGGGTCGTATCCCACTCGTGATCACGCTCTACCCGGCGATCGACCTCAAGGGAGGTCAGGCGGTCCGCCTGCGCCAGGGCGACTTCGCCCAGTCCACGGTCTTCAGCGACGACCCGGTGGCCCAGGCGCGCGCGTTCGCCGAGCAGGGTGCCGACTCGCTGCACGTCGTGGATCTGGACGGCGCCCTCGAGGGTCAGCCGGTGCACGCCGCGCTCGTCGCGAGCATCGCCGCCGTGTTCCCGGGCACGGTCCACTTCGGCGGCGGGCTGCGCTCGCGGCCGGCCATCGAGACCGCGCTCGCGACCGGGGTCGACCGCGTCGTGGTCGGCACGGCCGTCCTCGTCGACCGCGACCTCCTGGAATGGGCCATCGACCGGCTGGGCGACCGGCTGGTGGTGGCGCTCGACGCGCGGCAGGGAAAGGTGGCCACGCACGGGTGGACGCAGGTGTCCGACCGCAACGCCGTGCAGGTGGCCGAGGAGCTGATCTCGACCGGGGTGCGCCACCTGCTCTACACCGACATCAGCCGCGACGGGACCCTCGGCGGGCCCAACACGAGCGCGCTGCGGCGGCTGGCCGAGGCGGTGCGGCCTCTCGACGTCATCGCCTCCGGCGGGATCTCCTCGCTCGACGACCTGCGGCGGCTGGCGGACCTCGGGCTCTCCAACCTCAGCGGCGTGATCGTGGGCCGCGCGCTCTACGAGGGGCGCTTCTCCGTGTCCGAGGCGCTGGAGCAGCTCGGGGCGCGGAGCCCGTCGTGATCCGCGTCATCCCGTGCCTCGACGTCAACGCGGGCCGGGTGGTGAAGGGGGTGAACTTCGTCGGCCTGCGCGACGCCGGCGACCCGGTGGAGCTCGCCGCCCGCTACGACCGGGAGGGCGCCGACGAGCTCGTGTTCCTCGACATCACGGCGAGCCACGAGGAGCGCGGGACGATCGTGGATCTCGCGCGGCGGACGGCCGAGCAGGTGTTCATCCCGTTCACGATCGGGGGCGGGCTGCGGTCCGAGGAGGACATCCGCGCCGTGCTGGCCGCCGGGGCCGACAAGGTCTCGCTGAACTCCGCCGCGGTCCGGGATCCCGCTCTCATCGAGCGGGCGTCGGCCCGATTCGGCGCTCAATGCGTGGTGGTCGCCATCGACGCCAAACGGCGTGAGGACGGCTCGGGCTGGGAGGTCTTCCTGAACGGCGGGCGCCTGCCCACCGGCCGCGAGGCGGTCGCCTGGGCGGCGGAGGCCGCCGAGCGGGGGGCGGGGGAGCTGCTGATCACGAGCATGGACCGCGACGGCACCCAGGACGGCTTCGACGTGGAGCTGCTCGCGGCCGTGGCCGGCGCCGCGCCCGTCCCCGTGATCGCCTCCGGCGGCGCCGGGCGCCTCGAGCACTTCGCCCAGGCGGTCTCGGAGGGGCGCGTCGACGCGGTGCTCGCGGCCTCGGTCTTCCACGACGGCGTCTACTCGATCGCCGACGTCAAGGAGGCGATGGCCGCCGCCGGCGTCCCGGTGCGCCGGTAGTGTGGGCTTCGTGAGGCACATCCGCACCGACACCGCGCCGGCTCCGGTGGCCGGCGCGCCCTACAGCCAGGCCGTCGCCACGGCGGCGGGCGAGATGGTGTTCGTGTCGGGGCAGGTCGGGGTGGACCCCGAGAGCGGGGCGCTCGTGGACGGCGACGTCCGCGACCAGACCGCCCTGGCGCTCCGCCACGTGGCGGCGGTCCTGGCCGCGGCCGGCGCCCGCCTGGAGGACGTGGTCAAGACCACGGTCTACCTCACGGACCTCTCCGGCGACTTCCCCGCGATGAACGAGGTCTACGGCCGCGCCTTCTCGGGCCACGCCCCGGCGCGGGCGACCGTCGGCGTGCTGGCGCTGCCGCTGGGCGCACGCGTCGAGATCGAGGCGATCGCGGTCATCCCCGCCGCGGGGTGACGGGGTGCGCTCGGGACGGAGGGGGCGCGCTACTCCGCCCAGGTGCGACGCTCGAGCAGGCTGTCGAGGGCGATGCGATCGAGGTAGTCGGGGGCCTCGGTGATCGGCCGGCCGGCGTTGGCCGGATCCCGCGTCCAGGCCCGGAAGCGCTCGTCGGCGGCGGCGAAGCCCTCCTGGAGCTCGGTCAGCGTGAGGTGCTCGAAGCGCTCGAAGGCCGCGACCAGCTCCTCCGCGACCGGCGCGACGGCGCTCAGCTTGCGGGAGACGGGGTCGTAGGCCACGAGGACGATCCTAGCCGCCGCGCCCGCGAGGGCGTCCTCGCCCACCCGCTGATGGCGCGCGTCGGGCCCGCCCTCTCGGGCAGGGTCAGCGCGGTCGGGGGCGTGGTCCGCGACGCGCTGCTCGGGTTGCCCGCCGGTTCGGACCTCGACCTGGTGGTCGAGGACGACATGGAGGAGTTCGCGCGACGCCTCGACACGCAGATGCTCGCCCACCCCCGGTTCGGCACCGCGTCGGCGTCGCTGCCCGGGGGGACGCTGGATATCAACGTCGCCCGTCGCGAGCGCTACGCCCACCCGGGTGCGCTACCTCACGTCGAGCCGGGGACGATCGAGGACGATCTGGCCCGGCGCGACTTCACGGTCAACGCGATGGCGCTGCGGTTGTCCGGGCCCGGGCGGGGGGAGCTCATCGACCCGCACGGCGGGCTGAGGGACCTGGAGCTCGGCCTCATCCGGATCCTGCGGCCGGACGGCTTCGAGGAGGACCCGAGCCGGGTCGTGCGCGCGGCACGCTACGCCGGACGGCTGGGGTTCACGCTCGAACCCGCGACGGAGCGCGCTGCCCGGGCGTCCGCGCCGGCGCTCGACATCGCCTCGGCGCGGGTGGCCGGCGAGCTCCGGCGGTTGCTCGAGGAGGAGGACGCGGCGGCCGGGCTGCGGTCGCTCGGCGGGCTCGGGGTCCCGTGGGTCGCCGACCCGGCCGCGCTGGCTGCGGTGGACGCCGCCCACGCGCGGCCCGGGGCGCCCGACGTGCCGCGGTGGGCCGCCCGGCTCGGCGCGTCGGTCGCGCCGGACGCCGCCGACCGCGCGGCGCTGCCGGGCTGGGCCGTCGCGACGGCCCGGGCGCTGCGCGACGGCATGGCGGCGGCGCGCGCCCTCCGGGACGGCGCGCCGCCGTCCGAGGCCGATCGCACGCTGCTCGCGCTGCGCCCGCCGAGCGTGCTCGGTGCGCTCGCCGTCGGCGGGCCGGCCGTCCTCGGCTGGTGGGAGCGGGACCGCCACCGAGGTCCGGCGATCGACGGCGCGGACCTCGTCGCCGCGGGCGTCGCCCCCGGCCCCGCCATCGGCCGTGCGCTTGCCGCGGTGCGTGCGGCCGTCATCGACGGCACGGTGGGCGGCCGGGACGAGCAGCTCGCACTGGCCCTGCGCCTCGCCCGGGAGCAGCCGTGACGGCGCCCGAGCTGATCGAGATCGAGACCGGGGCGCCCGCGCGGGCGGTCTTCACCACCCGCCGGGGCGGCGTCAGCGAGGGACCCTTCGCCGGGCTCAACCTGGGCTCGGACCGCGACGACGCCGACGGCGCCGTGCGGCGCAACCGGCGCCTCCTGTGCGAGGCGCTCGGGCTCGACGCGCAGGGGGTCAGCCTGGGGCGCCAGGTGCACGGGACCCAGGTGCGCGTCCTCGACGGGCCGAGCCGGCCGGGCCTGTTCACCGGTGCGCTGCGCGGCTGGCCGGAGGGGGACGGCCTGGCGACGCGCTGCCCCGGCCTCGGCCTGGTGGTGCTGGGGGCGGACTGTCTCCCCGTGCTGCTCTGGCGCCGGGACGAGCCCGCCGTCGCCGCGGCCCACGCGGGCCGGCGTGGGCTGGTGAGCGGTGTGCTCGGCGCGGCCGTGCGGGCTCTCGGGCGCCCGGAGCGCCTGGGTGCCGCGGTGGGCCCGGGAGTCGGGCCGTGCTGCTACCCGGTGTCGCAGGACGTGCGCGACGCCTTCGCGAGGGCGTTCGGCGAGGCGGCCGTGCGGGCGCCGGCCGTGGACCTGGCCGCCGCGGCGCGCGCCGCGCTGCTGGACGCGGGCCTCGAGGGGTCGGCGGTGCAGGTGGTCGAGGCCTGCACGAGCTGCGAGCCGGAGCGCTTCTACTCGTACCGGCGCGACGGGGACGCCTGCGGGCGCCAGGCGGGGGTGGTGTGGGCGACGGCGTGATCATCCACCCGGAGCGCCTGCGCGCGGTGCTCGCGGAGGTGCGCGAGGAGCTTGACGCGGCGGCCGGCGTGGCCGGCCGGCCCCCCGGCTCGGTGCAGCTGGTCCTCGCGGGCAAGTACATCTCCACCGAGGAGACCCCCGCGCTCGTGGAGGCCGGGGTGGAGGTGGTGGGCGAGAACACGCTCCAGGACCTCCTGGCGCGGCGCGCTCTGGCGGAGGGACGCCTGACGTTCGACTTCATCGGCCACCTGCAGCGGCGCAAGGCGAAGGACGTGGTGCCGGCGGTGCGCCTGCTCCACTCGCTCGACTCGGAGCGGCTGGCCGCGGAGATCGCGCATCGGGTGGAAGGTCCGACTCGGGTGCTCGTCGAAGTGAACGTCGCCGAGGAGGAAACCAAAGGTGGTATCGTGCCCGCTCGAATTGGGGCGTTCGTTGAGGACGTGTCGGTCCATCCCGACCTTGTGATCGGTGGCTTGATGGCGATGCCCCCGCAACATGCGGATGCGGAGCTCAGCCGGCCGTATTTCGCCGCCGTGCGGCGGCTGGCCGGCGATCTCGCCTCCGAGTGGTCGGGACGCCACGACTTCGCCGATCTCTCGATGGGCACGAGCCAGGATTACCTCGTGGCGGCCGAGGAGGGCGCCACAATGGTCCGCGTGGGACGCGGCCTGCTCGATCGTGTCCGGACTCCCACCCCGAGGGGCTAGATGGCCGTCAGCGACCTGTGGCACCGCACTCTCGTCTATTTCGGCATGGCCGACGAGGCGGATGACTACGACGAGGACTACGACGAGGAGCTCGAGCGGCGCTACGAGCGCGAGCGCGACCGCCAGTCGCCCGCGCACGACGATCTCGAGCGCTCCTATCGCGAGCGCCCCAACGTGCGCCGCCTGGGGCCGCGCCGCCGCGACCCCGACTTCGACGACATCTTCGCCGACGAGCAGCCGCGCGGGCGCGCCACCCCGATGCGCTCGGTCGACAGCCGCCCCCGCCCCTCCGAGGTGCATCTCGTGGTTCCCAAGAGCTTCAACGACGCCCAGCAGATCGCCGACAAGTTCAAGGCGGCCGTCCCGGTCATCCTCAACCTGCAGAGCGCCGAGACCGACCTCGCCAAGCGCCTGATCGACTTCTCCAGCGGCCTCACCTACGCCCTCGACGGCGGCATGCAGCGCGTCGCCGACAAGGTCTTCATGCTGACCCCCCAGAACGTCGAGGTCTCGGCGGAGGAGCGGGCGCGCCTGCTGGAGAAGGGCTTCTTCAACCAGTACTGAGCGATGTGAGGAGCGGTGTGAGCGACTGGCCCGCCCGGGTGGGGCTCGTGGGCGCCGGGGCGATGGGCCGGGCGTTCGCGGCCGGCCTCGTCCGCGGTGACCGTGCGCTGGCCGAGCGCCTGGAGGTGGCCGACGCGGTCCCCGCGGCCGTCGAGGCGGCGATCGCGGACGTCGGCGGGCGGCCGGCCACGGTCGCGGAGGCCGCGGGCGCCGACCTCGTGTGCCTGGCCGTGAAGCCCAAGGACGCGCGGGGGGCCCTCGAGGAGGTGCGGGCGGCCATGCGCCCGAGCTCCGTGCTCCTGTCGGTGATCGCGGGCTGGGACCTGGACCGCCTCGGGGCGGCGGTCCCGGGCGCCGCGCTGGCGCGGACGATGCCGAACCTGGCGGTGCGGCACGGAGCGGGGGTGGTGGTGCTGGCCACCCGTGGGCTCGACGATCGCGCCGAGGAGGAGCTGCTGCGGGTGCTGCGCCCCCTCGGGACGGTGCTGCCGCTGCCCGAGTCGCTCTTCGCGGCGGCGACGGCCCTGGCGGGCAGCGGGCCGGGGCTGCTGGCGCTGGTCGCCGAGGGCCTGGAGGAGGGGGCGGTGACGGCCGGCCTCAGCCGCCCGCAGGCCCGCAGGATCACGGCGGCGGTGGTGGCCGGGACCGCCGCCCTGCTGGCCGACGGCACCGATCCGGCGCTGCTGCGCCAGCGGGTCAGCTCGCCCGCGGGCGCGACCATCGCCGGCCTGGCGGTGCTCGAGCGCGGCGCGGTGCGCGCCCACGTGGCGGACGCGGTGGTCGCGGCCGCGCGCCGGGCCGCCGAGCTGTAGAACACCCCGGTGGATCAGCTCGAGACCTACATCAACGCGCTCTTCACGGTGTTCATCATCGTGATCTTCATCCGCATCCTGCTGTCGTTCCTGCCGGCGGCCCCGGCGTCGCGGTGGGCGCGTGCCTTCTGGGACTTCGTCCACCAGAGCACGGACTGGTTCCTGGGCTTCTTCCGGCGCCTGATCCCGCCGCTCGGGATGTTCGACCTGTCGCCCGATCGTCGCGCTGCTCGTCCTCTACATCCTGAGGAGCCTGATCCTCGTCCTCCTGGACAGCTTCTGACCCCGGCCCTCCCCCGGAGCCCCCTTCCGGAGTGGCTCACCCTGCGCGACGGCGGCGTGACCGTCGCCGTGAAGGCGGTGCCACGCTCGCGCGCGACGCGCGCCGTGGGGCTGCAGGACGGCGCCCTCCGGATCCAGATCGCCGCGCCGCCCCACCGGGGCCAGTCGAACGCCGCCCTCTGCGCCTACCTGGCGGAGCGGGCGGGGGTGCGGGCGTCGGCGGCGCGCATCCGGCGCGGCTCGGGCGGGGCGCGCAAGCTCGTGGAGCTGGACGGCGATCCCGACGCCATCGCGCGCCGTCTGGCGGCCCTCGGCGAGGGCCTCGAGGCCGCGTGAGCGCGGCGGCCTCCAACACGCGCGAGGCCCTCCAGCGGGCCATCGCGCGCCGCCAGCGGCGCCAGACGAAGGCGCGCTGGTGGCGGTTCGGGATCCTGGCCGTGGTCGCGCTCGCCGCCGACCAGATCACCAAGGCCATCGTGCGCGGGTCGGTCGACCCCCGCGAGACGATCGAGGTCTTCCCCGGATTCGACATCTCCCGGGTGACCAACGAGGGGATCGCCTTCGGGCTCTTCCCGGGCCGGCCGGGAGCGGTCGCCATCCTCACGGTTGCCGCCCTCTGCGCGATCGCGATCGCGCTCGCCGGACTGGTGGCGCGCAACGCCACCGTGGCGGCCGGGGCCGGCCTGCTGGTGGGCGGGAGCCTGGGGAACCTGATCGACCGGCTCGCCCACGGCGAGGTGACCGACTTCCTCGACCCCGCCCGCTGGCCCGCCTTCAACGTGGCCGACTGCTGCATCACCGTGGGCGCCGTCCTGATCGTCCTCGGGTTGATGCGCGAGGCCGAGGAGGACGATCAGCACCCCGCCTGACGGCCCTCCGACCGTGCGCGTGACGGTGGGCCCCGCCCTGGCGGGGCGTCGCCTGGATGCCGCGGTGGGCGGTCTCGAGGCCGTGGAGAGCCGCGCCGAGGCCCAGCGGCTGATCGAGGCCGGCCGGGTGCTGGTGGACGGGCTCCCGCGGCCGAAGCGCCACCTCCTGGTGGAGGGGGAGGTCCTCGAGGTGCGCCCCGCGCCTCCGGAGTCGTCGGTGCTCGTGCCGGAGGAGATGCCGCTGGTGGTGCGCTACGAGGACGATCACCTGCTGGTCGTCGACAAGCCGGCGGGGGTGGTCACCCACCCGAGCGCCGGCCACGGCGAGGGCACCCTGGTGCACGGGCTGCTCGGTCACGCCATCGCGGGCGGGGACGACCCGGTGCGGCCGGGCATCGTCCACCGTCTCGACCGCGACACCTCGGGGCTGCTGGTGGTGGCCCGCTCGCCGCGCGCCCACCGGCGCCTCCAGCGCCTGATGCGCGATCACGAGGTCAACCGGCGCTACATCGCGCTGGTGCACGGGGCCGCCCCCCCGGCGCTCACGATCGACCGGCCCGTGGGGCGCGACCGTCGGCACCGCACCCGGATGTCGGTCACCGCGACCGAGGGACGGCCCTCGGTGACCCACCTGCGCCGCCTCGAGGCGCTGGGCCGGTTCTCCCTCCTGGAGGCCCGCCTCGAGACCGGGCGCACCCACCAGATCCGGGTGCACCTCGAGTCGGTGGGGCACCCGGTGGTGGGCGATCGGGTCTACGGGCGGCGCGAGGAGACGCTGGGGCTCGACCGGCAGTTCCTCCACGCGGCGGTCCTGGCCTTCCCGCACCCCGAGACCGGGGAGCCGGTGCGCGTGGAGAGCCCGCTGCCGGCCGACCTGGCCGCGGCGCTCGCCCGCGCCCGCGCCGGATCCGGGGCCTGACCGCCGCGCCCGTGCGCACGCTAGGATGCTTGGTCCGCACCATCACCTGACCCCTCCCCGGCGCGCTCCTCGATGGGCGGTGCCCGGGCGTGGGGGCGCCACGGCGCTCCTCGCCCCGGGTCCCATCGGCACGCGCCGGCGAACCGACCTTCCCGAACCGATCGCAGTGAGGAGCCGCCCGTGCCAACCGTCACCATGAAGCAGTTGCTGGAGTCCGGGGTGCACTTCGGACACCAGACCCGCCGCTGGAACCCCAAGATGAAGCGCTACATCTTCGGTGAGCGCGGCGGCATCTACATCATCGACCTCCAGCAGACGATCGTCCTGCTGGAGCAGGCCTGCGACGTCGTCCGCGCCATCGCCGAGCGCGGCGGCACCGTGCTCTTCGTCGGCACCAAGAAGCAGTGCCAGGACTCCATCCAGGAGCAGGCGCGCCGGTGCGGCATGCCGTACGTCTCGC
Source organism: Miltoncostaeaceae bacterium (assembly GCA_963721335.1). Taxonomy (GTDB): domain Bacteria; phylum Actinomycetota; class Thermoleophilia; order Miltoncostaeales; family Miltoncostaeaceae; genus CAVXDY01. The sequence goes on along the minus strand of CAVRIV010000008.1, from coordinate 730,144 downwards.
ACCGCTGGCTCGGGGGCCTGCTGACCAACTGGGGGACCATCTCCCAGCGCATCCGGCGCCTGCACGAGCTGCGCAACCAGAAGAAGGAGAAGCAGCTCGAGCTGCTGCCCACCCGCGAGCGCCTGGCCCGCGAGGGTGAGCTGACCAAGCTCGAGACCAATCTCGGCGGCGTGGCCGACATGCAGCGGCTGCCCGACGCGGTGGTGATCGTGGACCTGAAGAAGGAGGCGATCGGCGTGCGCGAGGCGAACCGCCTCGGCCTGTCGGTGATCGGCCTGGTCGACACGAACTGCGACCCGGACGAGGCCACGTACGTCATCCCCGGCAACGACGACGCCATCCGGGCGTGCAACCTGGTTCTGGGGGCCCTGGCCGAGGCCGTCCTGGAGGGCAAGGGCTCGCTGCCCGACTCCGGCGTGCCCGTGGCCGACGAGGGCGCCGCCGACGAGACCTCCGAGGAGCCCGCCCCCGAGGACGCCGTGGCCGAGGCCCCGGCCGCCCCGGCCCCGGTCGAGACGCAGGCCCCCGCCCCCGAGGCGCCGGCTCCCGCTCCCGAGGCGCCTCCCACCGCGGACGCTCCGGCCCCCGAGCCCGAGCCCGAGCCGGCCCCCGCCGCCGAGGCGCCTCCCGCCGCCGAGGCGCCTCCCGCCGCCGACGCTCCGGCCACCGAGCCCGAGCCCGAGCCGGCCCCGCCGGTCACCACCCCCGCGGAGGCCTCGTCGTGAGCACCACGGTCCCCGCCGCGCTCGTCAAGGAGCTTCGCGAGAAGACCGGCGCGGGAATGATGGACTGCAAGCGGGCCCTGGAGGAGGCCGGCGGCGACCTCGAGGCCGCCACGGCCGCCCTTCGCACCAAGGGCCTCGCCGACGCCGCGAAGCGCGCCGGCCGTGCCGCCAACGAGGGGCTGGTCGACAGCTACATCCACGCGGGCGGCCGCGTGGGAGTGCTGGTGGAGGTCAACTGCGAGACCGACTTCGTCGCCCGCACCGACACGTTCGCGGCGTTCGTGCACGACGTCGCCCTCCACATCGCCGCCCTGAAGCCGCTCTTCCTGAGCGCCGACGACGTGCCCGAGGAGTACATCGCCGCCGAGCGCGCGATCTACGAGGGCCAGGCCGTGGACGTGCCCGAGCATGCGCGCGAGAAGGCCGTGGAGGGCAAGCTCGCCAAGCACCTGCGCTCGATCTGCCTGCTGGAGCAGGAGTTCGTCCGCGACCAGGGCGAGAAGAAGCCGCGCACGGTCGAGCAGCTCCGGGCGGAGATCGTGGCCGAAGTCGGGGAGAACGTGACGATCCGGCGATTCGCACTGTTCGAGCTTGGCCAGTAGCGGCGAGCCCGGCGACGATGCCCGCCCCGCTCCCGCGAGCGGGGCGGTCTTCGGGCGGGTGGTGCTGAAGCTCTCGGGCGAGGCGCTGATGGGCGACGCGCCCTACGGCATCGACCCCGAGCGGATCGCCGTCGTCGCCCGCCAGGTGCACGCCGCGGTCGAGCGCGGGGTGGAGGTGGCGATCGTCGTGGGCGGCGGGAACATCTACCGCGGCCTGAAGGGCATGGCGATCGGGATGGACCGGGCGACGGCCGACTACATGGGCATGATCGCCACGGTGCTGAACGCGCTGGCCATCCAGGACGCGCTGGAGAAGCTGGGCCTGACGACCCGGGTCCAGTCGGCCATCACCATGCAGGAGGTCGCCGAGCCCTACATCCGGCGACGGGCGATCCGCCACCTGGAGAAGGGCAGGGTCGTGATCTTCGCGGGCGGCACCGGGAACCCGTTCTTCACCACCGACACCGCGGCCGCGCTCCGGGCGCTGGAGATCGGGGCCGAATGCATCCTGATGGCCAAGAACGGCGTCGAGGGCGTGCTCGACGCCGATCCGCGCCTGGTTCCCGACGCCAAGCTGATCCCGCGCATCAGCCACATGGAGGCGATCGAGCGGGGGCTGAAGGTGATGGACACCACCGCCCTCACGCTCTGCATGGACAATGGGCTGCCCATCTTCGTGTTCAACATGAACGACGAGGGCAACATCGGCCGGCTGCTCGACGGCGAGCGGATCGGCACCATGGTGGTCACCGAATGAGGAGGCCGTGATGGCGGAGACGGACGACCGCATGAAGGACGCCCGGCGCCGCATGGAGGGGGCGGTCGCCGCGCTGGGCGGCGAGTTCAACTCGGTGCGCACGGGACGGGCGTCGACCGCGCTGCTCGACCGGGTGTCCGTGGACGCGTACGGCACCAAGACGCCGCTCAACCAGCTCGCCACGATCCACGCGCCCGAGGCGCGGCTGCTCACCGTGCAGCCCTACGACCCGAGCATCATGGCGTCGGTGGAGAGGGCGATCATGGAGTCGGACCTGGGCCTGACGCCCAACAACGACGGCAAGATCATCCGCCTGCCGGTGCCCCAGCTCACCGAGGAGCGCCGCAAGGAGCTGGTCCGGCTGATCCACAAGATGGCCGAGGAGGCCCGGATCGCGGTGCGCAACGTGCGCCGCGACGTCCTCAACGAGCTGAAGCGGGCCGAGAAGGACGGCGACCTGTCGCGGGACGAGCTCGCCCGGGCGCAGGACGACGTGCAGAAGCTCACCGACGCCGAGGTCAAGCAGATCGACGACCTGATGGGGCGCAAAGAGGCCGAGATCCTCGAGGTCTGAGAAGAAGTCGTGGCCCTGCTCACCCGCCTGCGCACGGCGCGGACCGCCCTCGGGCTGGGACGCGGCGTCCGCCCCGAGCCCGTGCGCCGGGGCGGCGAGGTGCCCGAGTCCGTGGCGATCATCATGGACGGCAACGGGCGCTGGGCGCGCGAGCGGCACCTGCCCGTGGGCGCCGGCCACCGGGCCGGGGCGCGGGCGCTGAAGCGGGTGGTCCGGGCCGCGTGCGACGCGGGGATCAAGGACCTCACGGTCTTCTCGTTCTCCACCGAGAACTGGTCGCGCCCCGACGACGAGGTCGGGGACCTCATGGGCCTGTTCTGCGAGCTGATCGACCGCGAGGTGCCCGAGCTGAACGAGGAGCGGGTCAGCATCCGCTTCATCGGGCGCTGCGACGAGCTCGACTCCGAGTTGCGCGCCAAGATCGCCCAGGCCGAGGTGACGACGGCCGGCAACGACCGCCTTCGGCTGTTCGTCGCCATGAACTACGGCGGCCGCCGCGAGATCCTGGACGCGGCGCGGCGCTTCGTGGCCGAGTCCGGGCCCGACGCGGGGGAGGACGAGTTCGCGGCCCACCTGTACGCCCCGGACCTGCGCGAGCCCGAGCTGCTCATCCGCACCAGCGGCGAGCAGCGCCTGTCGAACTTCCTGCTCTGGCAGTGCGCCTACGCCGAGCTGCACTTCTCCGAGCGCCTGTGGCCCGACTTCGGGCCCGAGGACCTGGAGCTCGCCCTCGCCGACTATGCGAGCCGGCACCGCCGGTTCGGCGGGCGGTGACGACCGGGTCCTTCTCGAGCCGTGTGCTCGTGGCGGTCCCGGGCATCGCCCTCGCCATCGCGGCGGTGGCGCTGGGCGGGCCGCTCTTCGCGCTCGCGGCCGCCCTGGTCGCCGTGCTGGGGCTGTACGAGCTCTACAGCCTCACGGCGGCGATGCGACCCCTGCGATGGGCGGGGTATCTCGGCGCGCTGCTCGTGGTGGGGCTGGCCTTCGCCTCGGACGACCCGGAGCGCGGGATCCTGGCCGGCCTGGGGGCCGCGCTCGGCCTCGTGGCGGTGGCCGGCCTGATCGTCTCCCGCCGCGACGACATCACCACGCGCATGGCCACGACCCTCATGGGGGTCGTCTACCTGGGCCTCCCGATGGGGATCCTCGTGGCGCTGCGGGACCTGCCCGACGGAGCGGGCGCCGTGGCCAACGTGCTGGTCGGCGTCTGGGTGTTCGACACGGCCTCCTATCTCGGTGGGCGCATGTGGGGGCGCATCCCGATCGCCCCGCGCACCTCGGAGAAGAAGACCGTCGAGGGAGCGCTCATCGGCGCCGCCTCGGCGCTCCTGGCGGTGTGGGTGGCGGGGCTCTACATGGACTGGCTCGGGGGCTGGGAATCGCTGATGCTGGGCCTCGTCATCTCGCTGGCCGCCTTCCTGGGCGACCTCTTCGAGTCGGTGCTGAAGCGCGACGCCGGCGCGAAGGACTCGGGGCGCCTGCTGCTCGGCCACGGGGGCGTGCTCGACCGCTTCGACGGCCTGCTCTTCGCGGGGGTGGCCGCGTACTTCGTGACCGTCTGGGTGGTCTACTGACGCGATGAACCTGGAGCTGCTGAGCGAGCTGTGCGAGACGCCGGGGCCGTCCGGCCGCGAGGAGCCCATCCGGGACGTGGTGCGGCGCGAGCTGGAGCCGCTCACCGAGGAGGTCTCGGTCGACCCGCTGGGGAACCTGGTCGCCGTCCGGCCGGGCCGGGGCGGCCCGCGCCTGATGCTGTCCGCCCACATGGACGAGATCGGGTTCATGGTCGCGCACGTCGACGACGCGGGCTTCCTGCGCCTCATCACGCTCGGGGGCTTCGATCCCAAGACCCTGACCGCACAGCGCGTGGTGGTCCACGGCCGCGAGGACCTGGTCGGGGTGATGGGGTCCACGCCGGTCCACCTGATGACCGACGCCGACAAGCGCCGCGCGCCGAAGCTCGAGGACTACGCGGTGGACGTGGGGCTGCCGGCGGAGCGCGTGCGCGAGCTGGTGCGGCCCGGCGACGTGGTCACCCGCGAGCGCAGCCTGACGCGGCTGGGCGACCTGGTCACCTGCAAGAGCCTCGACAACCGGGCCGGGCTCTACGTGATGATCGAGGCCCTCCGGGCGCTGGGGGAGCACGACTGCGAGGTGGTCGCCGTGGCCAGCGTGCAGGAGGAGGTGGGGCTGCGCGGCGCCCGCGTGGCGACCGCCCGCACGCGGCCCGACATCGGCCTGGCCATCGACACCACGCTGGCGAACGACGCGGCCGACTCCAAGCCCCACGAGCGGATCACCGCCCTGGGCGGGGGCGCGGCCGTGAAGGTGTACGACGCGGGGACGATCGTGCCCCGGCGGGTGGTGGAGCACCTGGTCGCGGTGGCCCAGGATCGCGCGATCCCCCACCAGCTGGAGGTGATGGCGCGCGGGAGCACCGACACCCGCGAGCTGGCCCTGGCGGGCGATGGCGCGCCGGCCGGCTGCGTCTCCATCCCGACCCGGTACATCCACCAGGTCGTCGAGACCTGCCACCCGGGCGACATCGACGCATGCGTGAGCCTCGTCGCGGCCTTCTGCGAGACCGCCCAGACCCTGCTGGAGGCGGACCTCAGCCGAACGTGACGGCGTCGGCGCGGGTGCCCGGGACGGGCTCCGGTCGGGGTCCGAGGGCGCCTCGCTACACTCGCTCGGTGACACGCGTACTCGTGCTGGGGTCCACGGGATCCATCGGGGTTCAGGCCCTCGACGTGATCCGGGTCGCCGGCGACCTCGAGGCCTGCGGGCTCGCCTGCGGCGGGAGCCTGCCGGAGATGGCCGCACAGGCCGCGGCTCACGGCGTCCGCCACACGGCCTGCGCGGCCGGCGGAGGGACCGTGCCCCACGACCCCGACCTCGCGGCCCTGATCGACGCCTCGGAGCCCGACCTGGTCCTGAACGCCCTGGTCGGCGCGGCGGGGCTGCGGCCCACGCTGGCGGCGCTCGGGCGCGGGGTCCCGGTGGCGCTGGCCAACAAGGAGAGCCTGGTCGCCGGCGGCGACCTGGTGGCGGCCGCGCGGGCCCGCACGGGTGCGGCGCTGGTGCCGGTGGACTCGGAGCATTCGGCGATGTTCCAGCTCATGGCGGGCGTCCCGTCCGAGCGGGTGGCGGCGGGGATCCTCACGGCGTCCGGCGGCCCCTTCCGGGGGCGGGTCGCCGAGGAGCTGCGGGGGGTGACGCCGGCCGACGCGCTGCGGCATCCCACGTGGACGATGGGCGCCAAGATCACGATCGACTCGGCGACCCTCATGAACAAGGGCCTCGAGGTGATCGAGGCGCACCACCTGTTCGGGCTCCCATATGACCGGATCGAGGTCGTGGTGCACCCGCAGTCGATGGTCCACGCCCTGGTGCGCCTGGACGACGGCAGCCTGCTGGCCCACTGCGGGCCCCCCGACATGCGCGTGCCCATCGGCTACGCCCTCCGACACCCCGAGGCGCCGCCGACGGGCACTGCGATGGACCTGGTGGGCCGCCGCCTCGACTTCGAGGCGCCCGACGAGGACGTCTTCCGGTGCCTGCCGCTCGCGCGGGCGGCGGGGCGCGCCGGGGGCACCGCGCCGACGGTCCTGAACGCGGCCAACGAGGTCGCCGTGGCCGGGTTCCTGGCCGAGCGGATCGGGTTCCTGGACATCGCCACGGTGGTCGAGGCGGCGCTCGAGGCCGTCCCGGCGCGCCCGGCCGACACGCTCGACGCCGTCCTCGACGCCGACGCCCGGGCACGGGCGGCCGCCGAGGCCGCCATCGACCGGACCCTGGCGGTCCCCGCGTGAACATCGTCCTCTTCGTCGGGATCCTGGTCGGCCTCGTGGTCGTGCACGAGGCGGGTCACATGGTGGTCGCCAAGCTCTGCGGCATGCGCGTGGAGCGGTTCATGATCTTCATGGGCAAGCCGCTGGTCTCGTTCCGGCGCGGCGAGACCGAGTACGGGATCGGCTGGCTCCCCCTCGGCGGCTACGTGAAGATCAGCGGGATGACGCGGGAGGAGGAGCTCCCGGAGGAGGTGAGGCCGCGCGCCTACTGCAACGCCTCGTTCCCCCGGAAGTTCCTCACGATCCTGGCCGGCCCGGCCGTGAACATCGTCCTGGCCTACGTGCTGTTCGCCGTCATCTTCTGGGTCGGCGTTCCCGGTTTCGGGACCCCCACCAGCACCGTCGAGAGGGTGCAGACGGACACGCCGGCCCAGGCCATCGGCCTGCTTCCCGGGGACCGGCTGGTGTCGGTGAACGGCGTCCCGACGGGCGACGACATCACGGGCGTCCAGAGGGAGCTCCGCGGCAAGCCCGGGCAGCCGGTGACGGTGGTCTACTCGCGTGACGGACAGCGCTTCGAGAGGACGACCACCGCCCTGGCGGTCGATGATGGCGGGCAGCAGATCGGCCGGCTCGGCTTCGAGTTCCACGCGCCCAGGACCTCGACGAGCTACGGGTTCGTGGAGGGCCTGCAGAAGGGCGGGGAGCTGACCGGGGAGGTGGTCAAGGCCTCGGTCTCGGCCCTCGGCCGGCTGTTCGTGAGCGAGGAGGCGCGAAGCCAGGTCAACAGCGTCGTGGGCGTCGGAGTGGTGTTCAACGAGGTGGCCGACGACGGGACGATCCGCATCATCCAGCTCGCCGCGCTCATCAGCCTCGCGCTCGGCATCTTCAACCTGCTGCCGTTCCTGCCCCTCGACGGGGGGCACATCCTGTTCGCGGCCATCGAGCGCATCAGGGGATCGGCGCTGCCGCGGGGCACCTTCGAGAAGGCGTCGTTCGTGGGGATGGCCCTGATCCTGGTGGTGTTCTTCATCGCCATCCAGAACGACATCTCGCTGATACGCGACGGCACTCTCACCAACATCGACCGGTAAGCCCCTCTAGAGTCAACTGTCCATGAGCGCCGCGCCCCGCCGAAGCAGCTACCTCGCGCGCCTCGGGGGCGTCGACCTCGGCGGCGGAGCGCCGGTCGTGGTGCAGTCGATGACGAACACCGACACGGCCGACGCCGTGGGCACCGCCCGGCAGGTGGCCGAGCTCGCCGAGGCCGGGCTCCGAGGTGGTGCGGATCACGGTCAACAACCGCGCCGCCGCCGCGCGGGTGGCCGAGATCCGGGACCGGCTGCGCGACGAGCACGGCCTCGACACGCCCCTGGTGGGGGACTTCCACTACAACGGCCACACCCTGCTGCGCGAGTTCCCGGACTGTGCCGACGCCCTCGCCAAGTACCGCATCAACCCCGGCAACGTGGGGCGCGGGGCCCGCCACGACTCCAACTTCGCGACCATGGTGCAGGCGGCCATCGACCACGCGAAGCCGGTGCGCATCGGGGTCAACGGCGGCTCGCTCGACCCGGAGCTCCTCGACGAGCTGATGGACGAGAACGGGCGGCGGGCGGAGCCGCTCGGAGCCGACGCCGTGGTGCGCCAGGCCATGGCCGAGAGCGCCCTGCGCTCCGCCGCCGCCGCCGAGGAGCTCGGCCTCGCCCCGGACCAGATCGTGCTCTCGTGCAAGACCAGCCGCCTCCAGGACATGGTGGCGGTCTACCGCGACCTGGCCGGCCGTTGCGAGTACCCCCTCCACCTGGGGCTCACCGAGGCGGGGATGGGGAGCAAGGGCATCGTCTCGACGACCGCCGCCCTGGCGATCCTGCTCCAGGACGGCATCGGCGACACGATCCGCGCGAGCCTCACGCCCGAGCCGGGCGGCGACCGCACGATCGAGGTGCGCGTCTGCCGCGAGCTGCTGCAGAGCCTCGGCCTGCGTCGCTTCCGCCCGGAGGTGACGGCCTGCCCGGGCTGCGGGCGCACCACCAGCACGGTCTTCCAGGAGCTCGCCCAGACGATCGAGTGGCACCTCGAGCGGCGGATGGTGGAGTGGCGCTCGGAGCGGCCCGGCGTGGCGGCCCTGAAGGTGGCGGTGATGGGCTGCATCGTCAACGGGCCGGGAGAGAGCCGCGCGGCCGACATCGGCATCAGCCTGCCGGGCACCGGCGAGCAGCCCCGTGCGCCCGTCTACGTGGACGGAGAGAAGGCGCGCACCCTCGAGGGCCCGACGCTGGCCGAGGACTTCATCGCGATGGTGGAGGAGTACGTCGAGGCGCACTACCCGCGCGCCGGCGCGGCCGCGGCCGCCGCTCAGTAGGCGCGGGCGCCACCGCTCAGTAGGCGCGGGCGACCACCGCCTCGAGGGGCCCCTCGAGATCGTCGGGCACGGTGCCGTCCGGGCCCTGCAGGCAGCGGACCGAGATCCCGTGCTCGGCGAGCCGGTCCTCGCCGTCGTCGCCGACCGCCTCCCACGGGATGCGGGCGAAGCCGGTCTTCCCGGCCTCGACGGCGTCCTCGATGCTCGCCACGGTCTCGGTGCGCGCGTCCCGGAACGCCTCGGCCTCGGCCAGCAGGCCGGCCTGAACGGAGCCCAGCAGCTCGCCCACGGCGCCCACGATGCCGGCGGCGGGCACCGGCTCCTTGCCGCGCCGGTCGCGCCGCACGACCGTGACGACGCCCTCCTTGAGGTCCCGCGGACCGATCTCCACCCGCACCGGCACGCCCTTGAGCTCCCAGTCGGTCACCCTCCGGCCGAAGCCCGTCGCGGTCTGGTCGTTGACGCGCGTCCGGATGCCCGCCGCCGACAGCTCGGCCGCGATCCGCCGGGCCTCGCCGGCCACGCCGTCCTCGTCCCGCACGACCAGGACCACGACCTGCACGTGGGCCACGTTCGGCGGCACCCGCAGGCCGGCGTCGTCGCCGTGGCACATGATGAGCCCGCCGATCATCCGGGTGGTCGTTCCCCACGAGGTGGTCCAGCAGTGCTCCAGCGTGCCGGTGTCGGCGAGGTAGTGGACGCCGAACGCCGTGGCGAAGTTCTGGCCGAGCTCGTGGCTCGTGCCCATCTGGAGCGCCTTGCCGTCGCCCATCACGGCCTCGCAGGTCATGGTGTTGATGGCCCCGGCGAAGCGCTCCCGGGCCGTCTTCACGCCCACGACCACGGGGACGGCGAGCGTCTCGACCATGAAGGCGCGGTACACGTCGAGCAGGATCCGCCGGGCATAGGCCGCGGCGTCCTCGCGCGTGGCGTGGGCGGTGTGGCCCTCCTGCCACAGGAACTCGGTGGTCCGCAGGAACACGCGCGGGCGCAGCTCCCAGCGCACGACGTTGGCCCACTGGTTCAGCAGCAGCGGCAGGTCGCGGTACGACTGGATCCACTTGCGCCATGAACTCGCCGAAGAGGGTCTCGGAGGTGGGCCGCACCACCAACGGCTCCTCGAGCGGCTTGCCCCCCGCCACCGTGACGACGGCCAGCTCGGGGCTGAAGCCCTCCACGTGCTCGGCCTCCCGGTGCAGGTACGACTCGGGGATGAGCAGGGGCATGTAGACGTTCTCGGCGCCGCAGGCCTTGATGCGGGCGTCCATGTCGGCCTGCATCCGCTCCCAGAGGCCGTAGCCGTACGGGCGGATGACCATGGTGCCGCGGGCGGGGCCGTTCTCGGCGAGCTCCGCCTTGGCGACGACCTCCTGGTACCACTGGGCGAAGTCCTGGTCGCGCGGAGTGAGGACGGGGGGAGGGGGCATCGGTCGGGCATCCTAGTGCCCCGACCGGCGACTCGGGGACACTAGTGCCCTCGGCGGCCCTGAGCTAAAGTTGCGCCTCTCGGGGCGTGGCGCAGCCTGGTAGCGCACCCGGCTGGGGGCCGGGCGGTCGGAGGTTCAAATCCTCTCGCCCCGATCGCAGGTAGGCATGGGCCGGACACCTCCCCATAGCGGCACGCGGCTTCTCTGGCTGCCGAACGCCATCACGATCGGCCGCCTGGCGGGGCTCCCGGTCCTCCTGGCCGTCCTGATCGCCGCCGAGGGCCCGACGTCGGGTCTCGCGGCCGGCATCTTCGCGGTCCTGGCGGTCTCGGACCTGGTCGACGGCTTCCTGGCGCGGAGGCTGGGGGCCGAGAGCCGCTTCGGCCGCATCGCCGACCCGCTGGCGGACCGCCTGCTCGTGCTGGTGGCCCTGGTCGGGCTGCTCCTGCTCGACCGGATCGCCCCCTGGGGCCCGGCCGTCCTGATGGCCCGCGAGGTGATCGTGATCGGAGGCTTCGCCGCCCTCCTGCGGCACGGGATCGAGATGAGGGTCGATCTCGCCGGGAAGGTCTCCTCGATGCTGACCATGGTGGGCGCCGGCGGCGCGATCTGGCTCGACCAGGCGTGGGTGGACGGGCTCTTCTGGGCCGCCGTGGCGGTCGCGCTCGGCACCCTCGCGAACTACTCGAGGGTGGCCGTCGCCCGCCTCCGGGCCCGCGACTTTCCCTCGACCCGGCCCTGAGGGTTGGGCTGCTGCCGCTATGATCCCAAGTCCTACCGGATGAGGGAGCCCCACGATGGAAGCCCAGCCCGATCTCGCCCAGCTCACGGATGCCGAGTTGAAGGACAAGATCCGCCTCCTCGTCGAGGAGGAGCGTGAGGTCTCGATGCACCGCCGCCTGCTCCACGGGCGGATCGAGCTTCTGAAGTCCGAGATGGTGGCGCGCCTCAAGGGCCGCGACCAGGGTGAGCTGTCGGTGGTGGACGTCGAGGCGCTCAGCCGGATCCTGGCCGGGCGGCTCCCCGACCTCGACCGGCTCGAGGGCGACTGAGCGAGAGCCGCCGGGACGGCGGGGGGACGTCGCGATGTACTGCCCCGAGTGCGGGTTCCATCAGAGCGAGGCTCACAAGTACTGCGGTCGCTGCGGAGCGCTGCTGATCGTCGAGAACCAGGGCACCGGCGAGATCACCGGGCCGCTCGCGATCAGCGACGAGGAGGCCGAGACCGGGGCCTGGCAGGGCCCGGCGATCGAGGGCCCGACGCTGGCCGTGCGCTCGGGAGGCCCCCCCGGCACGATCTTCCCGATCGACCACGACGAGGTGACCATCGGCCGCGAGCCGCGGGCGGACGTCTTCCTGGACGACGTCACGGTCTCGCGCAACCACGCCGTCATCACGCGGCAGGACTCGGGCACGGCGCTGCGCGACCTGGGGAGCCTCAACGGCACCTACGTCAATCGCCGCCGCATCGACGACGAGGAGTTGCTCGAGGACGGTGACGAGCTGCAGATCGGCAAGTTCCGGCTCACCTTCCTGGCCGGTTGACGCAGCCGTCCCTCCCCCTGGGCGACGAGATCGCCCGCACCGGCGACGCGCTGACCATCGGCGCCGTCTGCGAGCTGCTGCAGGCGGACTTCCCCTCGATCTCGATCTCGAAGATCCGCTACCTCGAGGACCGCAAGCTCATCTCGCCCAAGCGCACGGCCGGGGGCTACCGGCTGTACAGCCCCCTCGAGGTCGAGCGGCTGCGCACCATCCTGCGGCTGCAGCGCGACGAGTTCCTGCCCCTTCGCGTGATCCGCCAGGAGCTGGAGTCGTCGACCACCGGGGCGTTCAGCGTCGCCAACCAGGCCAAGCAGCTGAAGCGGGCCCAGCTGGCCGAGCCGGCGCCCACCCGCCGCTACGCCGCCGAGGAGATCCTGGCCACCACCGGCGCGCCCGTGGGGCTGCTGCGGGCCCTGGAGGAGTACGGGCTGGTGGGCGGGAGAGGACGCCGTGGGGTACGACGAGACGGACCGCGAGGTGGTCCAGACCGCTCTGGAGCTGTCGGCCTACGGCGTCGAGGCCCGCCACCTGCGCATCTTCCGGATGGCCGCCGAGCGCGAGGCCGGCCTCCTGCAGCAGCTCCTGACCGTGGGCCTCCGGTCGCGCAACCCGGAGCGGCGCCGGGAGGCCCTCGAGTCCCTGGAGGCCCTGGCGGCGCTGGCGTCTCACATGCGGCACCTGATGCTGATCTCGGAGCTGCGCCAGGTCGCGAGCGCGTAGGGCGGGATGGGGATCGCGGCCTTCGACATCGACGCGAGCATCCGGCGCATCCCGGACCATCCCCGGCCCGGGGTGCTCTTCTACGACCTCCTGCCGCTGTTCCAGAGCGGCCCCGGCCTCACCGCCTGCGTGGACCGCCTGGCCGACTGGAGCCGCCTCCGCCAGCCCGAGCTGGTGCTGGGCATCGAGGCGCGCGGCTTCATCCTGGGCGGTGCGATCGCCCAGTCGCTCGGCATCGGGTTCGCCGCCGCCCGCAAGCGCGGCAGGCTTCCCGGCCCTCGCATCGGCCGCGACTACGCGCTCGAGTACGGGGTGGACACCCTCGAGGCCCACTCCGACGCGGTGCGTCCGGGCCAGAAGGTCCTGATCCACGACGACCTCCTGGCCACCGGCGGCACGGCGCGCGCGGCGTGCGAGCTGGTGAAGGAGCTGGACGGCGTCGTGGTGGGCCTGGCGTTCGTCGTCGAGCTCACCTTCCTTCCGGGGCGGGACACCCTGCGGGGGTACGACGTCGCGTCACTGGTCACCTACGACAGCGAGGACACTCCGCGATGACGACGGGCCTGATCGGCGTGGACATCGGCGGCAGCGGCATCAAGGCGGGGCGGGTGGACGCGCGCCGCGGGGCCCTGATCGGGGACCGGATGCGCGTGGAGACGCCCCAGCCGGCCGTCCCCGAGGCCGTCGTGGAGGCGACCGCCGGCGTCGTCGCCGCGCTCGGCCCGGACGCCGGCCCGGTGGGCATCGGCCTGCCCTCGGCGCTCGTCGACGGCGTCGCGATGACCGCGGCGAACATCGACCCGGCCTGGATCGGCGTGAAGGCCGCGGACCTGTTCTCGGAGGCCATCGGCCGCCCCTGCGTCCTGCTCAACGACGCCGACGCCGCCGGGCTCGCCGAGATGCGGTTCGGCGCGGGGGTGGGCGTGAAGGGGGTCGTGCTGATGCTCACCCTGGGCAGCGGGATCGGGTCGGCCCTGTTCAACGACGGGGTGCTCGTCCCGAACCTCGAGCTCGGCCACATCGAGATCCGGGGCAAGGACGCCGAGCTGCGCGCGTCGGCCGGGGCACGTGAGCGCCGCGGGCTGTCGGTGAAGGACTGGGCTCCGCTGCTGGACGAGTACCTCAACCGCCTGGACCAGCTGATCTGGCCGGACCTCGATGATCCTGGGCGGCGGCATCTCCAAGCGGGCGGACAGGTTCCTGGGGCTGCTGAACGTCCGCCCGCCGGTCGTCGCCGCCACGCTGCGCAACGAGGCGGGCATCGTGGGCGCCGCGATCCGCGCCCGCGAGGCGACGAGCCGCGCCCGCGCGGTCAGGTCGTCGGGTGCGACATCCGTCAGGCGGGCCGCGCGAGGGTGACGTTGAAGTCGGCCCCGCCCAGGAGCCCCATCAAACGCACCCACAGCAGGATGTAGCCCTCGGTCGCGCGCGCGCCGGCGAGGTCGCCGATGTCGAGCACACGCTCCGGGCGGCCACCCCAGCTCCCCCAGCAACGCGCCGGCCTGCGACCTCGCCTCGGGGTCGTCGCCGCACACGAACACGACGTGGTCGCCGGCCAGACGGCCGGGGTCGACCATCACGGTGCAGTTGACGGTGTTGAGCGCCTTGACCACCCGCGCGTCGGGCACCGCCCGCTGGATCCGCTCGCCCAGGCTGTCGGTGACGCCGACGAACAGGGTGGGCGGGCCGCCGGGCACGAACTCCAGCGGGTTCGAGACGTCGATCAGGAGCTTGCCGGCGAGCTCCTGAGCGGCCGAGGTCACCGCCGCGACGGCCCCGGCTCCGGAGACGCAGTTGATCACCACGTCGGCGAAGGCGGCCGCGTCCGCGAAGGTGCCCGCGCTCGCGCTCGCGCCCCGCTCCCGGCTCCATTCGGCGGCGGCCGGGTTGTCCGCCGATCGGGAGCCCATCCGCACCTCGTGGCCCCGGTCCACCAGCGCCGAGCCGAGGGTGGCGCCCACGATCCCGGTTCCGAGGACCCCGATCCTCACCGTTCCGCCGCCGCGTAGGAGCGCTCCAGGTGGCTCACGAGCGCGTCCGAGCTCAGCTCCACGCCGGTGGCGCGGCGCATGAGCTCGGCCGTGGGGTACCGGGCGCCGTGGCGGTGCACGCGCTCGCGCATGAAGCCGAGGAGATCCAGGAGCCGCCCCTCCGCCACGGCCTCCTCGATGGACCCCAGGTCGCGCTCGGCCGCCTCGGCGAGCTGCGCCGCGTAGAGGTTCCCGAGGGTGTAGGTGGGGAAGTAGCCGAACAGTCCGTCGGCCCAGTGGATGTCCTGCATCGCGCCCAGGGCGTCGGTGGGCGGCCGGATCCCGAGCAGCTCGCTCCATCCCGTCGGAGAAGGCGACGGGGAGGTCGTTGACGTCCAGGTCGCCCCGCAGCAGGGCGAGCTCGATCTCGAAGCGCAGGACGATGTGCAGGTTGTAGGTGACCTCGTCCGCCTCCACGCGGATGAGCGAGGGCCGCACGACGCGCGCGGCCCGGTGCAGCAGGCCGGCGTCGATCCCGGCCATCGCGTCCGGGAACAGGCGCCGCATCGCGGGCTCGAGGCGCTCCCAGAAGGCCAGCGTGTGTCCGATCTGGTTCTCCCAGAACCGCGACTGGGACTCATGGGCTCCGAGGGACGGCGCGTCGTAGACGGCGGTGCGCACCGCCGCCGCGGGGAAGCCCTGCTCGTAGAGGGCGTGCCCGGCCTCGTGCAGCACGACGCTGACGTTGCTCACCGGGTTGTCGCGCATCAGGCGGGTGCTGAACCGAACGTCCCCGCGGTGGGGGGAGGAGGTGAAGGGGTGGGCCGACTTCGCGATGACGCCGGCGCTCTCGTCGAAGCCCACCATCCGCGCGATCTCGTGGGCCAGCTTCATCTGGGCCGCCTCGTCCCAGTCGCGCTCGGGGAGGGTCGCCGGGTCGCGGTCGGTGACCGCCTCCACGAGGGGGGTCAGCCGCTCGCGCAGGCCCGCGAAGACCGGCTCGAGGTCCGAGGCGCGGGCTCCGGGCTCGAACGCGTCGAGCAGGGCGTCGTAGGGCTCGTCGCCGATCGCCAGGGCCTCGGCCTCCTGGCGCTTCAGGCGGACCACCTCGCGCAGGGGGGCGGCGAAGGCGGCGAAGTCGTTCGCGCGCCGCGCCTCGGCCCACGTGGTGACGCAGCGCGAACAGGTCTCGGTGATCTCCCGCACCAGCGCCTCGGGCACGCGCACCGCGCGGTCCCGGTCGTGGGTCACCAGCCGCACCATCGCCCGGGCGTCGTCGTCCAGGTCCGGATCGGCTGCGAGCCGCCCGAGGACCTCCCCCATGTCGTCCCGGACGATCTCGCGGTGGTGGAGGACGGCCAGGGTGCCCTCCTGGCGGGCGCGGCCCTCGGCCCCGGCCGGGGGCATCGTGGTCTCGCGGTCCCAGCCGAGGAGCATCTGGGTCCCGTACAGGTCCGAGAGGGTGCCCATCCACTCGGCGAACGCGGGCCAGTGCGGGGACGTCGGGCTCACGCCCGCACTCTAGTGGCCCGCCGCAGAGCCGCGCCGCGGCGGCGTATCCTCGAGGCGATGAGCGCGCCGCCCCGCCGACCGCCTCCCGCCTGGCTGCGGCGCTGGGAGGATCTGCACGTGGTCGTGCAGGTGGCCGTCGTGGCTCCCATCGCGATCGTCCTGCTGTGGTGGGTCCACGTGGCGCTGCTGGCCCAGCCGGTGGGCCGGGGACTCGTGTACGGGGTCTTCTGGGGCCTCCTCGTCACGGCCGCGGTCGTCGGGGCCTCGCGGTCGGAGCGGGCCCGGCGCGACCGGTGACAGCGTACGCCGGCCCTCTTGAGCGGGGCCGGCGGGACGCCATCTGCGCCCTGGCGGGCGCAGATGCGGACCGGCGTCACCGGCTGCGCCGGGGACGGCCGCCGGGACAAGCGCCTCACCTCGGGCATCACCGCTCCGACGCCCTAGCCGGCGAGGGCCGTCTGCAGCTCCTGGAGCGTCTGCTGCACGTCGGGCACCACCGCCGCGGCCGCGGCCTGGTCGCCGTCCTCGAGGGCGTCGAACAGGCGTGACAGAGCGTCGCTCAGCTTCGGCCCGGCCGCGGCGACCGCGGCCCGCGCGCGCTCCTGGGCGGCGTCGGAGGTGGTGTCGCTCGCGAGCGCGGCGACGGCGTCGTCGAACTCGGTGAGCTTGGCCCGCGCCTCGGGGATCACCGCCTTCACGTCGTCGAGGGAGCCGCTGCTCACCGTCTGCAGCGTCTCGATCACGCCCGTCAGGGCCGCGCCCACCGCGGTGAGGTGGGTGGCCACGTCGCCGGACGGCGCGCCGGCCGTCGTGGTGGGGGCGGTGGGGGTCGTCGCGGTGGTGGTCGTGGCCGACCCGTCCAGGTCGTCGTCGTCCGCTCCGCACACGGTGAGGCCCAGCTCCTTGGCCTTGGCGTCCGCCTGGTCGTTGAGGCTGTCGATCTCGGCATTCGCAGCCGTGAAGGCGGCCTCGACGTCCTCGCCGCCGGCCACGCGGTCGGTGACGGCGCGGATGCGCTCCTGCCGCTGCTCGAGGAGGTCGAGCGCCTCGTCGAAGGTCCCCGAGAGGTCCGAGGGCGCCTCCAGGGCGCGCAGCTTGGCGATCTCGGCGTCGGTGGCCTCGAGACCGGCCGTCAGGTACGCGGAGACCTCCTCCTTGGTGCTCGACGAGGTGGGCTCGGTGAGTTCGTCGATCGTGTCCTTCGACGTCTGGCAGATCGCGTCCGCCTGGGTGCGGAACTCGTCGGCGCTGAGGGCGTCGGACTCGTCATCGCCTCCGCCGCAGCCGGCCACCAGCGCGATGGCCCCGGCGGCGCACAATCCGGCCAGCGACCGGCGATTCACGAGCAACATCGGGAGCCTCCACGTGGTGATGAGTCAGACGGGCGTTTCTCAGTCTGCGCCGGGCACCCTATCCGTGGCGGCGGTGAGTTCCACCCCCCGAACGTGGAGCGCCGCTAGACTGTCGCGCCCCTGCCGGGAGGAGTCCGATGCCGATCGAGAACGCCGTCGCCGAAGCCCTGAACGCTCAGATGGGCCGGGAGCTGGAGGCGCACCTCCAGTACCTGTCCGTCTCCAGCTGGTTCGACGCGGAGGGCCTCCCGGAGTTGCACAAGTTCTACGCAGCCCAGGCCGCCGAGGAGCACGCGCACGCGATGAAGTTCCTCGCGTATCTCCAGGACGCGGGTGGTCGTGTCGCCATTCCCGGCGTGGCCTCCCCCAAGGCGGACTTCGAGAGCGCCGAGGAGGCGGTGCAGGCGAGCCTCGATTGGGAGATCTCGGTCACCGGGCACATCAACGACCTCGTCGATCTCGCGATCGAGCACAGGGACCACGCCACGCAGGCCTTCCTCCAGTGGTTCGTGACCGAGCAGGTGGAGGAGGTGGCGACGATGACCGAGCTGCTGCAGGTCACCCGGCGCGCCGGGGACGCGAACCTCCTGCTGCTCGAGGACTACGTCGCCCGCTCGGCCCCGGCGCCGGGGGACTGACGGGGGAGACGGCCCCGCCGCCGTTTCCGGGCTCAGTGCGCGCCCGCTGCGCGGGGAGGACTACCCGCGTGCCCGGGAGGTGGTGGAGGGCTGGTTCGGCCACCCGGTGGGCCTGGTCATGCACCGCCTCTTCTTCGATCAGCTCGGCCCGTGGGGGGTCTGGCTGGAGGATCGGGAGGGACGCCCGGCGGGCTTCCTCCTGGGGCTGGTGAGCGCGGCCGAGCCCGATCTGGCCTACGTCCACATGCACGTCGTCGACCCGGCCTGGCGGGGCACGGGCGCCGGGGAGCGCCTGTACCGGGAATTCTGCGCGCGGGCGTACGACGGGGGCTGTACGCGGGTGCGCGCCCTCGCGGCGCCCGAGCGTACGGCGTCGCGACGCTTCCACGAGCGGCTGGGCTTCCAGGGGCGGCTCGCTCCCGGCTACCTGGGGCCCGGCGCCGACCGGATCGTCTTCGAGCGGGCGTTGCCGCTCGAGAAATGATGCGAAACGCCGATCCTCCGCTACCCTCCCTGCGACCCGCGACACGGGCGAGGAGCCAGATGGCCGACGTGATCGATCAGGGGAACCACGACCGGCGCGCGCACCAGCGGGCCGACGTCCGCCTCCCCGCGCGGGTGCGGTACGGGGAGACCGTCGTCGATGCCGAGGCGATCAACCTCAGCGAGGGTGGCGTGCTCCTCGAGGCCGAGGGGATGGACGTTGACGAGGGCGGTGTGCTCCTCGCGGGCGCCGACTTCCCGTCCGCGGCCCAGGTGAGGATCGAGATCGAGCTGGCCGAGCTCGGCTGGCACGCCCTGGACGCGCAGGTCGTGCGCGTCACCACGGGTCAGTCGCCGGCCCTGGCGGCCGCCTTCGCCTCGGCGGCCACCGCGGGCGGCCGCGAGGCCATCCGGGCCTTCTTCCAGGCGCACCTCGCGGCCTGAGCGCTCCCCGCGGCGCGGCCGCGGGCGGATCGGCCCTCGACCCCGGGCCCCGATCTGCCGATAGCAGGATGAGTCGTTGACCGGGCAAGGAGGCCTGCGGTCACACACCCGTGCCTGAGGCGCGCCCTGGGCGCCGCCTGCTCCGTGGCGGTCGCGGCCGGTGATCGGCCCGGGGCTCGCGGCCGCCCAACCGCCTCGGTCAGGCACCAGCGTGCTCGTGCGGATCGACGCCGGCCGCCGGACCCGGCCGAGCGTGCGGAGGTGGCCGCGCGCTCGGAGCCGAGGCCGTGCGGCCCCTGATGGCCGGATGGCGGGCCTACCGCCTCGACGAGCCGATCACCCTCGCCGGCGCGCGCGGCCCTCCTGGACGACGTCGAGGCCGCGGACGCGGTCCAGCTCGACGTGATGCTGCACCCGGTGGCGATCACCAACGACCCTCAACGTGGGCAACCAGTGGTCGCTGCCGAAGATCGCGGCCCCCGCCGGGTGGACTCCGCGCGGCCGGGGCCGCCACGGTGACCGTCGCGGTCATCGACAGCGGGCGTGGACGTGGCGCCACCCGGACCTCGCCTCGCGGATCTGGCACAACTCGGGCGAGACGGCCAACGGGATCGACGACGACGGCAACGGCCTCGTCGACGACGTCACCGGGTGGGACTTCGCCGACGGCGAACGCCGGCGTCTACGACGCGCGCCGACGGCGAGAGCCACGGCACCCACGTGGCCGGGCACCATCGCGGCCCGGCGCGAACAACGGCACCGGCGTGGCCGGCGTGGCCGACAACGCCCGGATCATGCCCCTGAAGTTCATCCGGACCCGGCGGCGGCGCGACCTCGAACGCCATCGCGGCCATCCACTACGCCGTCGGCGAATGGGCGCCCGGGTCATCAACGCGTCCTTCGGCAGCACCGCCTACTCCCCGGCCCTCTGCGACGCGATCGCAGCAGGCCGGCGCCAAGGGGGTCCTCGTTCGTGGCCGCGGCCGGGAACGACGGGACGAACAACGACGTCAGGTCCCGTTCTGGCCGGCCAACTGCCCCGCGACGACGCTCCTCTCCGTCGCCGCGACCACGTCGTCCGACGGCCTCGCCTCGTTCTCCAACCGGGGCCACGCAGGTGGACGTGGGGGCGCCCGGGCAGAGCGTGCTTCAGCACCATCCCCGGGAACGCAGTACGGCTACAGGTCGGGGACCTCGATGGCGGCCCCGCACGTCTCCGGCGATCGCGGCCAGCGTGCTGGGCATGCGGCCCGAGCTCGTCCCATGGCAGCTGATCACGGCCATCGTGGCGGGCGGGGATCCCGTCGCCTCGCTGGCGGCGCACGACCGCGACGGGCCGCCGCGCCTGAACCTGGACGGCGCCCTCCGGGTGGCGGCGACGGGCGTGCCGGACGTCACGCCGCCGTCACCGCCGGCCCCCCTCGCCCCGGCGGACGGCCTGGCGACCGCCCTGGCGGCGCCCGCCTTCAGCTGGAGCCCTGCCGGCGATCCCCAGAGCGGCGTCGCGGCCTACCGGCTGCGCGTGGACGGCGCGACGGTCGCGACGGTGGGAGCCGGGACGACCTCGGCGATCCCCGGGGCGGCCCTGGCCGAGGGCCGCCACGCCTGGGACGTGGTGGCGCTGGACGGGTTCGGCAACGAGAGCGCCTCCGTCGCGCGGGCGCTGGTGGTCGATCGCACCCCGCCGGGCGCGGCGATGCCGGCGACCCCGACGGCCGGCTCCCGGCGCACGGTGGGCCTCGTGACGCTCACCTGGCACGCCGCGACCGACGGCCTCAGCGGTCTCGCGGGCTATCGCGTCGAGGTGGACGGGGCCGTCGCGGCGAGCGCCGGGCCCGCGAGCAGGACCGCCCGCGTCCGCCTCGCCGCGCGGGCGCCACTCGTGGCGGGTGGTCTCACTCGACGCGGCCGGCAACTCCTCGATGGGCCGCGCACGATGGGTGATCGTGACGCGCGCCCCGCGGGTGACGCTGAACGCCCCCACGATCGTCCGCCCGGGGACGCGACCGGTGCTGAGGGTGCGCCTCACCCGCGCAGCGCGCGTGGTGTTCCAGATCCGGCCCGTCACCGGGACGGGAGCGTCCTCGCGGTTCGTCGCCCGGCTCCGGTCGGGCCGGAGCGTCGTGCGGCTGCCCGCATCCGTCGCGCGCCGCCTGCGGGCGGGCCTCGTCTACCGCGTGAGCGCCCGGCCCGCGGGCGGTGCCCTGCGGAGCGCGCGCATCAGCGTGACCGCCCGCGGCCGGTGACGGATCAGCCGACCCGCCAGCCCATGTCGAGACCGGTCCCGTGCAGGATCGCGTACACCGGGCGGGCCCGGCGGGGGTGGAACACGATGGAGACGACCTCCCCGTCGCTCAGGGCCAGCTCCTGCGGGAGGCGGCGGAAGCTCACCGAGCTGACGGCGCCCTCCTCGTCGCGGAACAGCCCCTCGTAGTAGAGCCCCAGCCATCGCTTCTGAAGCTGGGGGCGGCCGAGGAAGCGCGCGCCGATCATGGCGGGGAACGACTCGCCGCAGGCGGGGCACGCCAGGCGGACCGTGCGCCCACCGGCGTCGGGGGTGCGGCACCGGGTGGCGCAACTGGGGCAGGGCAGCTCCCTCTCGGGAGCGGCGGGGGGCCGGGGGGCGCGGTCGCGGGTCCGGTCGTAGCGCCGGCGCTGCTCCTCGTCGCCCAGCGTCTGCCAGGCGGCGTTGGCGCGCTTGGTGATCTCCTCGGCCCGCCGGCGCTGCTCCGGGTCGCGAAAGCGGTCGGGATGGAACGCCACGAGCAGGAGCCGCCAGGCGGCCCGGATCTCGTCGGTGCCGGCGTCATGCGCCACGTCGAGCGCCCGGTAGTGGTCGTCGTCGGCGCTCACCCTCCCGGTAATGATGACGCATCGGCGCCGGACCCGGGATGACGCGGCACTCCGCTGCGCGTAGGCTGGGGCCCGTGGAGGAGCGGCCCGCGATCGGCGCACGGCTGCGCGAGGCCCGCATGCGCCAGGGTTTGGAGATCGCCGACTGTGCCGCGGCGACGCGCATCCGCGAGCGCTACCTGGTGGCGATCGAGGACGGGCGCTACGAGTCCCTGCCCGATCCGGCGTACGTCAACGGGTTCGTGCGCGCCTACGCCTCGCACCTCGGCGTGGCCGTCCCGCAGCCGGTGCGCGACCTGCCCGTGGACCGCGACCCCGGCCAAACCTCCGCGCGCCCGCGGCAGGTGGACCTGAGCGCCACGCGCACGACGCCGCGACAGGCCGGCGTGCGCCGCCGGCGCAGGTGGCCTCTCGTCCTGGCGGTGCTGGTCGTGGTGGCCGTCGCCGTGGCCCTCTGGGCCGGCGCCATCGACCTGGGCCTCTAGGCCGCGGCCGACACGATCACGCAGTAGGGGCCGACGGCCCGGAGCCGGCCGGCGTCGTACTCCTCGTCGCCGGCCACGAGCGCGCTGAGCTCGCCCGAGCCCTCGTCGAAGAGCACGTCCCCGAGCGCACCCATCGAGTCGCCCTTCTCGCTCAGCACCAGCCGCCCGTCGAGATCGAGCTTCCCCGAGGCGACCGCCAGCTCACGATCGTCGGCGGGGGGCCGGGTGGGGTCCTCCCCGTGCACCACGATCCCGTCCGGGCCGAAGCCCACGATGGAGGACCAGTCCACGAGCGACGCCTTCCGGCGCCGTCCCGCGACGTGGAGCGCGGTGATGCGGCGGGTGGCCACGTCCACGACGACGTGGCGCAGGGTGCCCAGGGTCTCCGCGCTCTCCCGGGCGATGACGGGTCGCCCGCCGGCCTCGCTGAGACGCATCACGCCGGGCTCCGAAGGCGGGCGCGGAAGTCGGCGACGGCGCTGCCGAAGCCCGAGAGGTCGTCGCGCACGAAGTCCCGGGCCGCCGCGGGGACCATGAGGGTGTCGCCCGAGACGGCGATCGTGTCGTCGATGGGGAGGAGGAGGCGCACCTCCGGTCCCTCCACCTCGAATCCGATCACGTCGGCGGTCTCGCCGATCTCGACGATCACGTCGGCCACGGTTCCCAGGCGGGTGCCGTCGTCGGTCATGACCGCGACCCCGAGCACGTCGGGCTGCCCGGCCTCGCCCGCCTCGGTCATCGCCGCATCGTCGGCGCCGAGCGCCCCGGCGCCCGCGATCATCACCGCGTCCCGGCCCAGGGAGGCGACCCGCGACCACGGCAGGACCTCCTTCAGCGGCGAGCCGAGGTAGCCGCGCTTGTTGAGCGTGAAGCCCACGAGGCCCGCGGTGGCGTAGGAGAGGACGACGTCCTTGACCTCGGCGACGTCCTCGGCCGTGTCGAGGGTGACGACCGGCCGGCCGCGGATCTCTCCGGAGCGCATCAGGACGCTCATGGCCGCCTGCGACGGCCGCGCGTGACCATCACTCCTCCCGAGCGCCGGCGCCGCTGCACCACCACGGCGGCCACGGCGAGCACGATCAGGATCACGAGCACCGTCCACAGGATCTCCACCCGCCAGTCCCTTCGTCGTCCTCGGTGTCGCGAGCGTGGTACCCGGCACCGCGCGGGATCACACGCACGCCGGCCCGGGTAGAATCGCCGCGATGTCCTCCGCCAGACGTGTCACAGCCACCGTCCGCTGGTCCCTGACGCCGGCGGCCGGCGTGGGCTCCCTCTACGGCGAGGACCGGGAGCGGGGCGACCTGCGCGACTGACCGCCTCGGAACGCGGCACGGCCCCGCACATCCGAGGAGGAATCGCTGGTGACCTTTCCCAAGTTCGAGCTGCACGTGCACCTGGAGGGGACCGTCCCTGTCCACGGTTGAGCTGATCGCGGCGGTCACCACGGTGTGGGGGGTGGCGATGGGGATCTCGCCCGTGCTCCAGATCCAGCGCATCCGGAAGGAACGATCCTCGCTGGGGGTCTCGGCCCTCCAGATCGGGATCCTCTGCGTGGGCTTCGGGCTCTGGCTCGTCTACGGCCTGGCGGTCGACTCGGTGCCGCTGGTCGTCAGCAACGTCATCGCCCTCGCGGTCAACGCCGTGTGGCTGGCGGTCGCGGTCCGCCACCGGCCCCACGATCGAGCCACCGTCCTGTAGATCATTGGGCCGATGGCCACCGCATCGCAGACCCTCACGGAACACGACCTCGCAAGGCTGAGGCGGGTCGAGGAACGCGTTCTGTGGCTGGCCGTGGCGATGGTGGACCACGCCAACTCGACCCGCCCCAACACCTCGGGGGTCAAGGTCGGCGGGCACCAGGGGTCGAGCGCCTCGATGGTCAGCATCATGACCGCGCTCTGGTTCCGGTACCTCGCGGCCCCGGATCGCGTCTCGGTGAAGCCCCACGCCTCGCCGGTGCTGCACGCCATCAACTACCTGCTCGGGCATCTGGAGCGGTCCGACCTCGAGACCCTGCGCCAGTTCGGCGGCCTGCAGAGCTACCCGAGCCGCGTGAAGGACCCGGACCCGGTGGACTTCTCGACCGGCTCGGTCGGAATCGGGGCCACGGCGACCCTCTGGGCGGCGCTGGCGCACCGGTACACGGCCGGCCACTTCCCGATCCCCCTGGGGGGCCGCCAGATCGCCCTCATCGGGGACGCGGAGATCGACGAGGGCGCGATCTGGGAGGCCCTGGTCGACCCGATGGTCGCCCGTCTCGGCGAGGTGATGTGGATCGTCGACCTCAACCGGCAGTCGCTCGACCGCGTGGTGCCCGACATCGCCGCGGGCCGCATCCGCGACATGTTCGTGGCGGCCGGATGGCACTGCATCACGGTCAAGTACGGGCGCTGGCTGCGCGAGCTGTTCGAGCGCCCCGGGGGCGAGGGCCTGCGGGCCCGCATCGACGACATGAGCAACGAGGAGTACCAGAGCCTCCTGCGCGCCGACGACGCCCACCTGCGGGAGCGGCTTCCCGGGACGGCGCGCGGGCGGCGCGCCATCGCCCGGCTCGTCGGCGACCTGGACGCCGCCGCGCTCTCGCGGGCCGTCCGGGACCTGGGCGGTCACGACCTCGGGTCGCTGCTCGCCGCCTACGGGGAGGCCGACGCGATCACCGACCGCCCGGTGATCGTGTTCGCGTACACGCTCAAGGGATGGCGGTTGCCGACCGAGGGCCACCCGGCCAACCACTCGGCCCTCCTGACCCCCGATCAGATGGGCGAGCTGGCCGCGCACCTGGGCTGCGATCCGGGCGACCCCTGGGCCGGGTTCGCGCCGGACTCCGAGGAGGCGCGGCTGTGCGCGCAGGCGCGCGAGCGGCTCGAGCGTCCCGCGCTGCCGCTCGAGCCTCCGGTGCCGGTCCCCCCCGATCTGAACCGCCGGCACCGTGGGAAGATCTCGACCCAGCAGGCGCTCGGGCGCCTGTTGGGAGAGCTTCACCGCAGCGCACCCGCCGTGGCCGAGCGCGTGGTCACCGTGAGCCCGGACGTCGCCACCTCCACCAACCTGGGCGGGTGGATCAACCATGCGGGCGTCTGGGCGCTCGGCGACCGGGTGGACTGGTTCGCGGGCGACGAGGAGACGCTGATCAGGTGGCGCGAGGACGACCACGGCAATCACATCGAGCTGGGCATCGCCGAGACCAACCTCGTCGGCCTGCTCGGCGAGCTGGGCCTGACCTGGGCGCGATGCGGCCGGCCCCTCATCCCGATCGGCACGGTCTACGACCCGTTCGTCGGGCGCGCGCTCGAGCCCTGGTCGTTCGGCATCTACGCCGGCGGGCAGTCCATCCTGGTGGGGACGCCGTCGGGGATCAGCCTGGCGCCGGAGGGCGGCGCCCACCAATCGATCCTGACGCCATCGATCGGCATCGCCCAGCCCGGCTGCGTCGCCTGGGAGCCCGCCTTCGCCCAGGACCTCGAGTGGACCCTCCTCAACGCGATGGGGCGGCTGGGACGGCCGGATGGGGAGTCGGCCTACTTCCGCCTGTCGACGCGGCCGGTCAACCAGTCGCTGGCGGGTGTGCCGGAGGACGATGAGGCGCGCGCGGCGCGCCGGACCCAGGTGCTGTCGGGCGGCTACCGCCTGCACGACTCCCGCCTCGAGGGGGAGGAGCCCGGGATCACGCTCGTGGGCGTCGGCGCCGTGATGGCCGAGGTGATCGAGGCCGGCCGCGTCCTGACCGGCTTCGGCATCCCGGCCGAGGTCGTCTGCCTCACCAGCCCGGACCTCGTCTTCCGCTCCCTCCAGGCCCGCCGGGGCCTCAGCGACGCCCGGGAGCGACTCGACGACCTGCTGCCGCCGGAATCGTCCGTGCCCATGGTGACGGTCATCGACGGCCACCCATCCGCGCTCGCGTTCCTCGCCGGGTCGCGGCCGGCGCCGATCGCGTGCCTCGGCGTGACCGGCTTCGGCCAGTCCGGCGATCTCGACGATCTGTACCGCCACCACGGGCTGGACGTCGACACCATCGTCGGCTCGGCCGTGGACCTCGTCCGCTGAGCTCCCCTTCTGCGGGACTCAGATCAGCTCGGCCGCCCGCTCGGCGATCGCCAGGATCGCGGCATGGATCGGGCCGGTGGTGATGACCGGGATGACGGAGGCGTCCGCCACGACCAGCCCCTCGACCCCGTGCACGCGCAGGTCGCCGCCGACGACCGAGGCGAGCGGGTCGCGGCCCATCGCGCAGGTGCCGACCGGGTGGTGGTGCGTCACGGCCGCCCGGGCGACGAACGCGTCGACGTCCCGGTCGTCCTGCACGCCGGGGCCCGGCAGCAGCTCCTCCTCGCGCCACTCATCCAGGGCGGTGCCACCGGCCACCCGGCGCGCGAGGCGCAGCGCCGCGCGGAAGCGCTCGCGATCCTCCTCGGCGGAGAGGTACCCGGGGTCGATCAGGGGTGGGTCGAGCGGCCCGGGGCCGCCGAGCGCGATCCGGCCCCGGCTGCGCGGGTGGCACACGCCGAACATGAGGGTGAAGCAGGTCCCGACGTCCGGCCGGGTGAAGCAGTCGCTCACCGCGGGCAACAGCACGCAGGTCGTGACGATGTCCGGCGCCGGGCCGCCCGCATCGTTGACGTACAGCAGCGACTCGGAATGCTGCAGCCGGGACGGCGGCACCGGGCGCCGCGCACGGTAGACGTTGCCGGCCGCCAGAAGGTGATCGTGCAGGTTGCGCCCCACCGCCGGCAGCTCCACCGTGCAGGCCAGGCCGTGCGGCGCGAGATCGCCGGGGGCGCCGATGCCCGAGCGCATCAGGATGAGCGGGGAGGACACCGCCCCGGCGGCGAGGACGATCGTCCCGGCGGGGAGCACCCGCCGCCTGCCGGCGATGACGGCCTCGAGGCCCGTCGCGCGCCCCTGCGAGACCACGACCCGGTCGACGAGGGCGTCCGTGACGACCTCGAGGTTCGGGCGTGCGCGCACGGGCTCGAGATAGGCGTCGTAGACGCTGACCCTCCTGCCGTCGCGGATCATGAGGCTGTTGCGCGCGGGCCCCTCCATGCGCGGGCCGTTGTGGTCGCCCGACGGCGCGTAGCCGGCCTCCTCGGCGGCCAGCATGTACGCCTCGGCCACCGGATGCAGGCGGTCGGGCAACCAGACGGGCATCGGGCCGTCCGCTCCGTGGTGCTCCGACGCGCCGCCGGAGAAGGCCTCGGAGCGGATGAAACGGGGGAGGAGCGCCGCGTACGACCAGCCGGGCCCGGCCGCGTCGGCCCACGCGTCGAAGTCGGCGGGGTGGCCGCGCACGTGGGCCATGGCGTGAAGCTGGCTGGACCCTCCCAGCACCCTGCCGCGCGGCCAGGCGTGGGCCCGCCCGGCGGTGCCGGGCTGCGGCGTCGTGCGGTGGCCCCAGTCGAAGGGCCCCCCGTCGAGGAAGGGCCACTGGAGGGGGTCCGCCAGGCGGGGATCGGCCGGGGGCCCGCCGGCCTCCACCAGGCGCACCCGGCACCCCGGGTCCTCGCTCAGACGCGCGGCCAGGACGCATCCCGCGGATCCCGCCCCCACCACGAGGACGTCCGCGGACCGGCTCACCCGGAGGGGTCGCCTCCCCCCGCCCGCGCACGAGCCTCGGCCGCCGTGCGTCGGACCAGCACCCCCACCAGGTGGCGCTTGTAGTCGACCGCCCCGTTGGCGTCCTCGGTGGGGTCGCAGCCGTCGCGCGCCAGGCGCTCCAGCTCGTCGGCCGAGGCGCCCGCGACGAGGGCGTCCTCGGCGGCGCGGAGCCGTGCGGGCGTCAGCCCGACGGAGCCGACCGCGATGTGGGCCTCGTCCACGACCCCGTCGGCGGCGTGGACGATGCAGGTCACGGTGGCGGCGGGGCGCTCGTGGAACGCGATCTTCCGGTGGGCGACCCCCGTCCCCGCCGCGAGCGATGGCACGCGGACGGCCGTGATGAGCTCCCCCGGCTTCAGCGCGGTCAGGTAGGCGCTCAGGACGAAGCCGTCGATCGGGACGGTCCTGGCCCCCGCCGGCCCCCAGACCTCGATCTGCGCGTCGGCGGCGAGCAGGAAGGTCGCGGGATCCGAGTGCGGATCGGCGAACGCGAGGTTGCCGCCCAGCGTCCCGGCGCCGCGGACGCGCACGTTGGCGACGCCGGCCGTCATCGCCGCCAGCGCGGGCCAGCGCTCGCGCACCAGGGGAGAACGCTCGATCGCGCGGTGGGTCACGCCGCCCCCGATCACGAGCTCGTCGCCGTCCAGCTCCAGGCGCCGGAGCTCGGCGATGCCCTTGACGTCGACCACGTGCCCGTGGTCGGCGAAGCCCAGCTTCATCACGAGCAGGAGCTCCGTCCCGCCCGCGTACAGCACGGCGTCGTCGCCCAGCCGCTCCATCAGGGCGCCGGCCTCGTCCAGCGTGGCCGGCGTGTGGATCTCGAACGGCGGGAGCCTCACGGGCCCGGCGTCACCAGTGCGTCGTCGGCCGCGAGGACCTCGAGGGCGGCCTCGAGCCCGTCGCCGACCCGCACGTCCACGCCGAGGTCCGCCATCCCGCGGCCGAGCGCGGCGACCGCGACGACGGGGGTGAGCGAGGCGGCCGCCGGCCCCATGTGGCCGAGCCGGATGAGGCGCTCCTTCAGCTCGCCGTAGCCGGGGGAGAGCATCACCCCGTAGCGCTCGCGGATGTGGGCCAGCACCCCGAGGGTGTCAACGCCGTCCGGCACTGCGACGGCGGTCACGCAGGAGGCGGCGAAGGACGGATCGCGGGCCCAGAGCCCGAGCCCCATCCCCTGCACGCCGGCACGGGCCGCGCGGGCCGCGCGGCGGTGCATCGCGATCGACGCGTCCAGCCCCATCCCGAGGACCACGTCGCAGGCCGCCTCGACGCCCGCGACATCGACGACCGACGGGGTGTAGGGGAATCCCGTCCGGCCGCCGTCGATCCAGCGGTCCTTCCAGTCGAGGAGCGACAGGAAGGATCCGCGCGGGGCCGCCGGGTTCGCGCGGATCGCGTCCCAGGCCCGGTCGCTGACCGAGACGAGCGACATCCCCGGGGGGCCCGCGAGGCACTTCTGGGGACCGGCGACGCAGAGGTCCAGGCCCCAGCCGTCCACGTCCAGCTCCTCGCCGCCCAGCGAGGAGACCACGTCGGCGACCATCAGGGCGCCGTGGGCCCGCACCACCTCCGCGATCTCGCGAAGGGGGTTGAGCACGCCGGACGGCGTCTCCGAGTGCACCACGGCCACGAGGGAGGTCTCCGGATGGTCCGCGAGGGCGCGGGCCACGGCGGCCGGGTCGACGGCCTCGTCGTACGGGACCTCCACCTCGATCAGCTCTGCGCCGTACTCGGCCAGCCACAGGCCGAACCACTTGGCGTACACACCGGAGACGAGGTTGAGCGCGGTCATGCCGGGGCGCACCAGCGCCCGCGCGGCCGCCTCGAGGCCGAGCACGGCCTCGCCCTGCATCAGCACCACGTCGCCCGAGGTGCGGAAGAGCTGTGCCACCTTCCGCTCGGTGCGCGCGAACCTCTCCAGGAACACCGGGTCGTAGTCGTAGACCAGCGGCGCACCCATGGCCGCCTGGACGCTCGGCCAGGCGCCGGTCGGCCCGGCCGTCAGGGTGAAGCTCGGTTCACGCATTGCGCCTCCTTCGGCGAGACCCCATGACAACCCCCAGCAGCAGCGCGAGCCCGGCCGCCGCGGCCGCGGCGACGCGCGGGTCGCGCAGGCGGTCACGGGCGATCCCGAGGACCAGGCGCCCGCCCCGCAGCGGCTCCGCGGGCACGGGGGGCTCGGTCCTCGCCGGTGCGCCCTCCCGGGGCGCCGGCGCCGCGAGGCCGGCCTCCAGGCAGCCGGCCATCTCTCCCACGAGCCGGCGCGCGACGTCCTCCACGATGCCCTTGCCCATCTGGGCGGCCCGGCCGGAGAGGACGACGTCCGCCTCCGCGACGACCCGCGACCCGGTTCCGGACGGCTCCACGCGCATGGCGATGCGCGCCGACGCGGAGCCGCCGCCGCGCGCCTCGCGGGCGTTGCCCGCCATCACGGCCCGCAGCGCGGCATCGTCGCGCTCGTCGATGCGCACCTCGCCCTCGTAGGCCAGCCGCATCGGCCCCAGGCGCACCGTGACCCGCACCTCGCGGCCGCCGTCGGGGAGACTGCCCACGAGCTCGGCGCCCGGAAAGCACGGGGCCACCCGCTCGAGGTCGAGCAGGAGCGGGTAGGCCTCGGCCGGGGGGCGGGAGATGGCGAACCCGGTGTCGATGCGCATCAGCGGGCGCCCCGCACGTACGGGAGGCCGAGCGCCGCCGGCAGGTAGGCCCGGCGGCCGAAGAGGATCAGCACCACCATGACGGCGACGAACGGGAGCAGGAACACCACGTCGGTGGAGATGTCGATGCCCGCGATCTGGAGTGCGTCGGAGAGCGACAGCGAGATGCCGAAGATGAACGACCCGATCAGCACCCAGAGCGCCTTGCCGCGGGCGAGCATCGCCAGGACGATCGCGATGAAGCCGCGCCCCTGGGTGATGAAGTCCTCGAAGAGGCCGGCCGCCGTGATCGACAGGTAGGCACCTCCCACGCCCGCCATCGCCCCTCCGAAGAGGACGGCCCAGCTGCGGGTGGCCCTCACGCTGACCCCGGCGGCGTCGAGCGCGGCGGGCTTGTCGCCGGCCGCCCGGATGTTGAGCCCCAGGTGCGTCCTGCGCATCATCCACGCCACCACCGCCACCAGGATCAGCCCGATGTAGACGATGGCGGGCTGGCTGAAGAGGCTGCCGTCGCTCGAGTCGCGTCCGCCCACCACCGGGATGTCCGACAGCAGTGGGATCGAGACCCGGCCGGTCTCGCCGAGCGTGGGGCGGCTCTCGGCGAACTGGGCGTCGAAGATCATGGCGGTCGCGCCCTCGGCGGCGAGCGTGATGGCGATGCCGACGACGATCTGGTCGAGCCCGAGCCAGACGCAGAGGACGACCATGATCATGCTGACCGCCGCTCCGGCGCCGGCGCCCGCGAGGAAGCCGAGGCTGGTGGAGCCGCCGTGGTACGCCGCGACGAATCCCACGTACGCGCCGACGAGCATCGTGCCCTCGATGCCGATGTTCAGCACCCCGGCGCGCTCCGAGACCATCTCCCCGAGCGCCGCGAACAGCAGCGGGATGCCCGCCAGGATGCCGCCCGCGATCAGGGCGGTGATGACCTCCTGGGTGAACAGCTCGCTCAACCGGGGCTCCTCGTCCTGCGCCGCACGACGCCGTGCATGTAGCTCGGGCCGAGGCCCCGGCGGCGCCCGAGCAGCTCGGTGACGCCCATGAAGAGCAGGATCAGGCCCACCAGCAGCAGGGTGAACTCGTTGGAGACGTCGGCCTCCTGCGTCGCGAAGTCGCCGCCGATGGTCAGCAGGGCCAGGAATGCGACGAACGGGATCACGGCGATCGCGTTGAACCGGGCCAGGAAGACCAGGGGGACCACGAGCAGCCCGAAGGCCGGGTTCCAGTCGGCGCGCACGTAGCCCCAGATGCCGAGGATCTCCGACGCCGCCGCCAGGCCGACGAAGGCCCCGCTGACGGCGAACGAGAGCGACGATCAGGCGCGGCACCGAGATGCCGACGTGGGCGGCGGCGCGGGCGTTGGCGCCCAGCACGGCCAGCCGCAGGCCGAACGACGTGCGGGACATCAGGTACCAGGTGACCACCGCCCCGACGCCGGCCACCAGGACGCCGACGTGGATGCGCGTACCCGGGATCGTGGGCAGCAGGTTCGTGAACGGGATCGCCCTGGTCTGCGGCACGTTCGACGCGACGTCCTGGAACTGCTCCTTGACGAGGATGTTGGCCAGGTTGATCCCGATGAAGGTCATCATCAGCGTCGTGATGATCTCGTTGACCCCGTAGTAGGCCCGCAGCAGGGCCGGCACGATGGTCCACACCGCCCCCACCACCGCGGCGACCAGGAACAACAGGAGGAACAGGAGCCAGTCGGGGATCGTCCCGAACAGCTCGGGCCCGATCCCCGCGATCACGGCCGACGCGAGCAGGAACTGGCCGTCGATGCCCAGGTTCCAGATCCCCGCCTTGAAGACGTAGATCAGGCCGCAGGCGATGAGCAGCAGGGGCGCCATCCGCATGACCGTGTCCTGCCAGGCCGACAGCTCGACGCCGCCGGACCAGATGTTGCGGTAGAAGGTGATCGGGTTCGCGCCCAGGGCCAGGAGCACCAGCCCGCCCGCGACCAGGGCCAGCAGCACGGGCACCACGGAGCGCACGACCGACTCGGCCACGCGCCCGATGCCGGCGACCGCCCGCGCCCGGTCGCCGCCGGTCTCCACGGGAGGGGCCTCGAGGGTGCCGGGCTCCGGCATCGCGGTCTCGCGGCTCATGCGGCGGCCGACTCGGAGGCCCGGCCCACCATCAGCTCTCCGACGCGCTGCTCCGCGCCGGGGCCGTTCTGGACGATGCCGGTGAGCCGTCCACGGCTCAGCACCGCGATCCGGTCGCAGAGGGCGACCAGCTCGTCGAGGTCGGTCGAGATCAGCAGTGCGCTCACGCCCTCGTCCGCCAGCTCGCGGATGCGCGCGCGCACGGCCCGGGTCGTGAGGATGTCGAGCCCGTAGGTCGGCTTGTTGTAGACCACCAGGCGAGGGTCGTGCGCGAGCTCGCGCGCCAGCACGACCTTCTGGACGTTGCCCCCTGAGAGAGTCCCGACGCGCGTCTGCGGACCGGGCGTCCGGATGTCGTACTCGGCGATCTTCCCGACCGCGTTGCGCTCCACCTCGCGCTGCCGGATGGTGCCGCGCCGCCAGAACGGGGTCTGGCCGATGCGCTTCAGGACGAGGTTGAGGCCGACCGAGAGCGCGGCGACCGTCCCCTCGCCGAGGCGGTCGTCGCTGACGTACCGAAGGCCCATCCGCTCGCGCTGCCGGACCGAGAGGCGGGAGATCGAGACGCTCCGGAAGCGCACGTCCCCGGCCGACGCCGGGCGCTGCCCCGCGATCGTCTCCGCCAGCTCACGCTGGCCGTTCCCGTCGACGCCGGCGACGCCCAGGATCTCCCCGGGGCGCACCTGCAGCGAGACTCCGTGCAGGCCCATCTCGCCCCCGCGCGCCGCCACGTGGAGGTCGTCCAGCTCGAGCAGGGGCTCTGCAGGAAGCTCGGCGCGGGGCGAATGCGCCTCGACGTGGCCCTGCAGCTCCACCAGCTCGGGCTCCGGCGCCGCCTGCTCGCCGAACATCATGCCCACGATCACGGCCTGCAGCTGGTCGTGGGTGCGGCCGCCGAGATCCGCGGGGGCGAGGCGCCCGGCAACCCGGCCCTGCTTGAGCACCGTGACGCGGTCGCCGATGCCGGTCGCCTCGTGGAGCTTGTGGGTGATGAAGACGACGGCGAGGCCGTGGCCCTTCAGCCGCCCCAGCGCGTTCGCCAGCTCGGTCACCCCTTTCGGCGTGAGCATCGACGTGGGCTCGTCGAGGATCAGGACCTTGGAGCCCCGCCAGAGCGCCTTGACGATCTCGACCTGCTGCTGCTGCCCGAGGCTCAGCGACCCGGCCTCGGCGTCCGCGTCGACCTCGATGCCGAGCATGGCCGCCACCTCGGCGAGGCGCGCACGCGATCCGCGCTCGTCGAGCCGGATCGCTCGCGACTCGCCCATCATCAGGTTGTCGAGCGCGGTGAGCGTCGGCACCAGCGTCGTGTGCTGGTAGACCATGCCGATCCCGAGCTCGATCGCCCGCTTCGGGGATCCGATCCGGACGGCCTGCGCCGCCGATGCGGATCTCGCCCTCGTCCGGCTGCACCATCCCGGACAGGATGTTCATGAGGGTGGACTTGCCGGCTCCGTTCTCGCCGAGCAGGCAGTGGACCTCGCCCTTCCGGATCTCCAGATCGATGTGGTCGTTCGCCAGGACCCCGGGGAAGCTCTTCGTGATGCCCGAGAGCTCGACGGCGACCCCGTCTGGCGCCATGCCCTGTGTACTGGTGTCGTTGGTCTCGGTCATGCGCCCCGTACGCAGGGACGACCCGGCCGCCGAGGCGACCGGGTCGTCGTCGATGGGTGTTCGGCTAGCCGATCAGCTTGTCCACTGCCGCCTGCGTCGGCGTGAGCGGGACCTCGATGCTGCCGTCGGCGACGCCCTGCTGCGCCGTGTCGATCTCGGTCCACACCTCGGCGGGCGCCTTGTCGGTCTTCAGCAGCGAGATGCCGTTGGCGACCGTCAGGTCGTAGTTCGCCGCGCCGAAGGTCCCGGCGCCGATGTCGGCGATGGCCTGCGTGTAGATGTCCGTGAAGTCCCAGAGGACCGACGACAGCAGCACGCCCTCCTTGTCGACCGCCGTCTTGTCGCCGATCACGTCGATGAAGAAGACCTTCGACGCACCCGCCGGGGGCTTCGCCGTCTCGACGGCCTGCAGCATCCCGAAGGAGGCGCCGTCGCCCATGCCGAACACGACGTCCGCGCCGGCCGCGATGACCTGGGCGGTGACCCGCTTGCCGCCGGCCGAGTCGGCGTAGGCGGCCTGGCCGATCTGCGCGAAGCGGAACTCCACGTCCGGGTTGACGCTGCGCGCGCCGGCCACGAAGCCGCCGGCCTGCTTGAACCAGTTGGTGTCGGCGGCGGAGATGACGATGCCGAGGGTGCCGGTCTTGGTCGTCCTCGCGGCCAGGATGCCCGCGAGGTACGCGCCCTGCTGGCTCGAGGTCTCCACGTCGGCCACCACGCCTTCCTTGCCGGCCGTGGGGGCATCGAAGACGATCGTCGGGACGTTGAACTGCGTCGCGACCTTCGGGGCGATGGTGTTGTAGCCGCTGGCCTGCGCGATGATCAGCTCGCTGCCGCTCTGGGCCAGGCGCCGCAGCACGGGCTCGACGTTGTCGTAGCCGATGCCGTCCGCCACCTCGATCTCAGAGCCCGCGGCGGTGGCCGCCCGCTGGGCGCTCTCGACGCCCTGCTGGTTCCAGCCGTAGTCGTTGGCCTTCTCCGGTGCGGCGATCCCGATCTTGGCGACGGCCGACGCGGCGGCCGGCGCCGAGGACGTGCCGGCGGCCGAGTCGTCGTCGTCGCCGCAGGCGGTGATCCCGAGGGCCACGATGACCACCACGGCCGCCAGAGAGCATTTCATGAGGAATCTCATGCCGTTCCTTTCTGCCGGTCCGCTTCCGGGCGGCGTGCGGGAGATCGCGCTGATTTCCACCTTGGCAAACTGTTGACAACAGACATCTGTGCGCGTTTCTATCTCACGGCTGGAGCGCCGGTCAACGGGCGCGGAGGACAACGTGGCGAGCGGTGCGGTGAGGGAAATCCAGGGAGCCGACGGGTCGGTCGCGGGCCCGATCGAGAACGTGACTCTGTGGGAGCGCGTGCACTCCCACCTGCGCGACGAGATCCTCGCCAACCGCCTCCCGCCGGGCACCGTCCTGTCGGAGGTCCCGCTGGCCGCCTCCCTCGGGGTGAGCCGCGGGCCCGTTCGCGAGGCCATCGGCCGGCTCGCCGCGGAGGGGCTGGTCACCGTGCGGCCCCGGCGCGGGGCGATCGTCTCGGCGCTCAGCCACGAGGAGTTCCTCCAGGCGTACCAGGTGCGCGAGGCGCTCGAGACCCTCGCGATCCGCCTCGCCGTCCCGCGGCTGACCGACGAGGACGTCGACCGGCTCGACGGCCTGGTCGAGCGTCAGGCCGAGGCGGTCGACCGGGACGAGATCGAGACCTTCTTCGACCTCAACAGCGAGTTCCACGAGCTGTTCGTGCGGGTGTCGGGCAACTCGCCGCTCCAGGACATGTACCGCCAGCTGATGGGCCACATGGGGCGCTACCTGACGCGCTCGCTCGCCCTTCGCGGAACCGTCCGCCGCTCGGTCGTGGAGCACCGCGCCATCGCACGCGCCTGCCGCGCCGGCGATCCCGACCGGGCCGAGCGCCTGCTGCGGAACCACATCCGCGTTCCCCAGCGACGGCTCGAGGCCCCCGGCAGCGAGGAGGTCGTGCTCAAGCGATGAGCCTGGAGTTCGGGGTCAACCTCAACAACCGCGAGCCGCTGATCGCGCCCGACTACGACCTGCCGATGCTGCTGTCGCTCGCCGAGCGGGTCGAGGAGCTCGGCTTCGACTCGGTCTGGGTGGGCGACAGCCTCTTCTCCAAGCCGCGCTACGAGCCGATCGCGCTGCTGTCGGCCATCTCGCAGCGCACGACGCGCGTCAAGCTCGGCACCGCCTGCATGGTCTCCGCGCACCCGCAACCCGCTCTACCTGGCGCTGGAGTGGGCGACGCTCGACCAGCTCTCGGGCGGCCGCACCATCCTCGGCACCGGCGCGGGCAACCCCGAGGAGGGCGTGCGCCGCGAGTTCGCGGCGCTCGGGCTGGACTTCGACCAAGCGGGCCGCGCATCTTCGAGGAGGGGCTGGCGGTCCTCCGCGCCGCTCTGGACCGAGGGGCGCGTCACCTTCCACGGCGAGCACTTCCGACTACGACGACGTCTCGTTCTACTCGGGCACCGAGATGGGGCCGCTGATGCCGGTGCAGACGCCGCCGCCGATCTGGGTCGTCTCCAACCCGCGGCTCGTGGGCACGGCCCCGGACGACAACATGGAGCGCCGCATCCTGGCCGCCTGCCGCCGGATCGTGCGCTACGGCGACGGCTGGATGACCTGCTGCCGCGCCCAGCACCCCGAGGAGCTCGTGGAGCAGCTCGACTGGATCCGGCGCGTCGCGGACGACGAGGGCGCCGACTTCGACCGGCTGAGGGTCTCCTACCAGGTGACGATGAACATCGGCGACTCGGAGGACGAGGCGCGCGCGGGCCTTCGGCGACTACATCGGCAAGTACTACCCGGAGCTGTCGCAAGGCGATGGACCTGGGCAACTGGGGCCCGGTCGGCACGCCCGACCAGATCGCCGAGTGGCTGCGCACCTTCGCCGAGGCCGGCGTCGACCACTTCATCTGCCGCTTCGGCTCGCTCGACCAGTTCGGGCAGGTGGAGCGCTTCGCCCGAGAGGTCCTGCCCAGGTTCACCGCAGAGAGAGTGAGGTAGCCACATGGCGCGTGTTGAGCTGCGCGATGACGCCAAGCTGGTCGTCGACGTCTGCATGTCGGTCGAGGCCGACGACGTCGTGACGATCATCTGCGACGACGAGAACCGCGAGCAGGCCGAGGCCGTGGCCGAGGTCGTGGTCGAGCGCGGCGGGTGGCCGGTGATCATGAACAACGAGCACCAGGTCCGCCGCGGCCGGGCGGACATGCGCTTCCCGATGGCCCCGCCGCGCAACCTGCACCAGGCGATGGTCGCCTCCGACGAGATCATCATCATCACCAACCTCGAGTGGGCCAACCGCTTCGCCCACGTCTCGGCGGTGAGGGAGTCGTGCGCCAACAACGCCAAGATCGCCTCGGTCGAGGAGGGCATCGGCTCCTGGGACCTCACCGTGGAGGACATCCGCGACGCCACCGACCGCGCCAAGGCCGCGATCGCGGCGCTGGAGGGCGAGAAGCACGTGCCGCGTCACGTCGCCCGCCGGCACCGACGTCCACGTCTCCATCGAGGGGCGCCCGGCGCTGGAGGTCACGCCGATCAAGCAGCGCGGCCAGATGATGGGCCCGGTCCCGCTCTGGGCCGAGGTCGCCTTCGCCGCCGTCGAGGACCGACACCGACGGCACCGTCGTCGTCGACGGGGTCATGCTCGGCATCGGCCTCGAGGGGCAGGTGCACGAGCCCATCACCTGGACGATGGAGAGCGGCCGCTGCGTCCTCATCGAGGGCGGCGACGAGGCCGAGCGCCTCAAGAAGGTCATCGAGGGCGTGGAGAACGCCACGGTGATCGGCGAGTTCGCCTTCGGCATCAGCGAGAAGTCCCCGTTCGGCTCGCCCTCCGAGAAGGGGCGGGTCGGCACCGTCCACTTCGCGCTCGGCGACAACCACAACGCCTACCCGGGCGGCCAGAACGTCTGCACCCTGCACCTCGACGGCGTGTGCCTCAACGCCACGCTGCTGATCGAGGACGACGGCGCGTACATCGTCAGGGACGGCGAGTGGGCGCTGTGAGCCAGGTGTCGGTGGTGCCGGTCGCCGACGTCGACCCCATCCCCCTGCCCGGCGACAGCTGGAGCCGGATGCTCCTGACCGGCGACCGCGTTCCGGGCACCGCCAGCTCGATCGGCTACTCCGTCTTCACGCCGGGCACGGTGCTTCCGCCCGTGCGCGCACGAGACCGAGGAGCTCGCCTACGTGGTCGCCGGCGCCGGAGAGCTCCGCCTCGACGCCGGCGCCGTCGCGTTCCGCGCGGGCGACGCCCTGCACATCCCGGCCGGCGTCTGGCACGCCGTGGCCAACACCGGCGACGACGAGGTCGTCATGGTGTTCGGCTTCCCGCACCCCGACTACCCGCCGACGGAGCGGGCCTGATGGCGGACGGCCGCCTCGGGACCGCCGCCGCGGCCCTGGTCGACGTGCAGGGCCTGCGCCAGGAGGTGGCCGACGCCTGCCGGGTGCTCGCCACCGAGGGCTACACGGACCTGACCCTGGGGCACGTGAGCGCCCGGGTGCCCGGGCGCGACGCGATCCTGGTCAAGCGCAAGGGCCTGGCCCTCGACGAGGTGCGCCCCGAGGACGTCGTGATGGTGGACCTCGACGCGCGCCCCATGGAGGACGGCGAGGCCGACCTGCATCTCGAGACCGCCCTCCACACCGAGGTCTACCGCGCGCGCCCGGACGTCGGAGCGGTCGTCCACGGCCACCCCCCGTTCGCCACCGCGCTCGCGGCCACCGGGGCGCGGTTGCAGATGCTGACCCACGACGCCGTGCTGTTCGCCGACGGCCTGCCGCGCTACGAGGCGAGCCCTGACCTGGTGACCTCGTCGGCGGAGGGGGCCGCCGTGGCGCGCGCCCTCGGGCCGAGCCGGGCGGTGCTGATGCGCAACCACGGGGTGCTGGTGGTGGGATCCACCGTCCCGTGGGTCGTGGTGGCGGCCGCCACCCTGGAGCGCGCCGCGCGAATCCAGTCCATCGCGGGCACGATGGGCGGACCGCTCGCCCCGATGAGCGCCTCGGACGCCGGCCGCCTCTCGCCCGAGAAGTACCGCGACGCCTTCGTGCGCGAGTACTGGGAGGCCTGGCTGCGACGGGTGGGCCGATGAGCGGGCGGAGCGGGTGACGATCGAGACCATCGTCAACGGCACGGCCGTGCGCCTCGACGTGCAGCCGAGCGACCTCCTGCTGGACGTGCTCCGTGACCGGCTGGGGCTCACGGGCGCCAAGCGGTCGTGCGACGTCCAGGTCTGCGGGACGTGCACGGTGCTGCTGGACGGCCAGCCGGTGAGCGCCTGCACCACCCTCGTCCACGAGGCCCGGGGCCGGGCGGTGCTGACCATCGAGGGGCTGGCCGAGCTGCCCGAGTTCGCCCGCATGGAGGAGGTCCTCACACGCCACACGGCGCTCCAGTGCGGCTACTGCACGCCCGGGATGGCGCTCACGATCAGCGCGCTGCTGGCCTCGGGAGAGCTGGCGGACGACGAGGCGACGGTGCGCGAGGCGCTGTCGGGGAACGTCTGCCGATGCACCGGCTACCGGGCGATCATCGACGCGGTGCGCGAGCTGGCCCGATGACGACGACCCCGTCCACCCCGCTCGAGACCGGATCGGCGCTCGGCCACTCCGTGGCCCGTAAGGACGCCGCCGAGAAGCTGCGCGGCCAGGCGCGGTACGTCGGCGACATCTCGGTTCCCGGGATGCTGCACGGGGCGGTGCTGCGCAGCGAGATCCCCGCCGGCCGCATCCGATCCATCGACACCGCCACGGCGCAGGCGATGCCCGGCGTTCGCTGCATCCTCGTCGGCGCGGACCTGCGGGATCTCGACCCCTTCTACGGCCACGCGATCCGCGACCGGCCGATCATCGCGATCGACGTCGTCCGGTTCGCCGGGGAGCCGGTGGCGGTCGTCGCCGCCGAGACCGAGGCCGAGGCGACGGCCGCGGTGCGGGCGATCCGGGTCGACTACGAGCCGCTCCCGGGCGCGGTCGACCTGGACCGGGCCCTCGCGCCGGACGGCCCCCTGGTGCACACCGAGCCCGCCCGCGGCGGAGCGTTCCACGGGCTCGGGAACCTGCCCGAGCGCCTCGGCAACGTCTGCTACCGCTACGAGCTCGACTGGGGCGACACCGACGCGGCGTTCGCCGAGGCGGACATCGTCGTGGAGGACGTCTACGAGTTCGGCTCGGCCTACCAGTACTCGATGGAGACGCACGCCTGCATCGCGCAGGTCGAGGGCGAGGACATCACCGTGTGGGCCAACTGCCAGCACCCGTTCCTGGTCCGGGCCGAGATGGCGTCCGTCTTCGGCGTGCCGCTCAGCCGCGTGCGCATCATCGTGCCGTTCCTGGGCGGGGGCTTCGGCTCCAAGTCGTACACGCGCATGGAGCCGCTCACGATCGCCGTCGCGCGCAAGGCGGGCCGGCCGGTGCGGGTCGTCAACCGTGTGGACGAGGCCATGCTCACGTCGCGGCAGCATTCGATGCGCGTGCGGATGCGCACCGCGGCGCGGGCGGACGGCACCCTCGTCGCCCGCGATGCGCGCTGCTGGTTCGACACCGGCGCGTACGCCGACAACGGCCCCCGGGTGGTCGCCACCGGCGGGGACGCGGCGCCGGGCCCCTACCGCTGGGAGTCGGCCCGCGTGTGCGCGGACTGCGTCTACACGAACACCTCCCCGGCGGGGTCGTACCGCGCCTTCGGGGCGGTGCACGTGCAGTGGGCGGGCGAGCAGCAGGTCGACCAGATCGCGCGACGGGTCGGCATCGACCCGCTGGAGATGCGCCGGCGCAACCTGCTCCGCCCCGGCGAGCTCGTCCGTCCCGGCGGCAAACCCCTCGACGCCGACCTCGTCGGGGACGTCGAGAAGGTGGCGGAGGCCCTCGGATGGGACCGCGCCCGCGAGCCCTGGGTGGGGCGCGGCCTGTCGGTGGGCGTGCTCGCGGCCGGCGCCCATCCGGTGTCGTGCGCGACCGTGCGCCTGGAGGCCGACGGGGAGGTCACGGTCTTCGTGGGCACCACGGAGGTCGGACAGGGCGCGCGCACGGTGATGTCCCAGATCGCCGCGGAGGTGCTCGGGCTGCCCGTCGAGCGGGTGCGGATGCAGGGCACCGACACCCGCTTCACCCCCTACGACCGGTCCACGGGCGCGAGCCGCTCCACCACGGTCGCCGGGCTGGCCGTGCAGCGGGCCGCCGAGGACCTGCGGGCCCAGCTGGCCGCCATCGCCGGCGGCGAGCCCGACCCCGCCGACCACGTCGCGCTGATGCGCCGGCACTTCGGCTTCGCGGGCGGCGAGCTGATCGGGCGCGCCGACGTCCACCCGGAGGGCTCGGGCTCCTACGAGGAGGGCCCCGTGTTCTGGGAGGTGTGCGTCGCCGCCGCCGAGGTGGAGGTGGACCCGGAGACGGGCATCCTGCACGTGCGCCGCACGGCGACGTGCGCCGACGTCGGCCGGGCGATCAACCCCGGCTTCGTGGAGCGCCAGGACGAGGGCGCCACGTTGCAGGGCATCGGCACCGGCGTGTTCGAGGAGGTCCTCTTCGAGGGTGGGCTGCTGAGCACGGACTCGCTGCTGGAGTACCGCGTCCCGACCACGCGGGACGTCCCCGACGAGATGACCTGCGTCATCGTCGAGAACGCCGACGGGCCGGGCCCGTTCGGCGCGAAGGGCTGCGGCGAGGGGGGGCTGGCGGCGGTCGCGGGGGCGTTGGCCACCGCGCTCGCGGACGCCGGCGTGCCGATGACCGTGTTGCCGCTCACCCCCGAGCGCGTCTGGCGGCGCATCCGATCCCTGAACACACAGAGCCGGGAGGTTTGAGGTGGCGGAGTTCAAGCGGGCGGCGGTGATCGGGACCGGCACGATGGGGCCCGGAATGGGGGCGACCCTCGCGCGGATCGGCATCCCGACGACCATGTACGACGTCAGCGCCGATGCTCTGGAGCGCGCGAAGTCCGGCGTGGCGCTGGCCGACAGCGTCCTCGACCGCCTCGATGCGCCGGCGGCCCCGGGGGGATCGGTGACCTTCAGCGACGACCTGGCCGCGGCGCTCGACGGCGTTGACATCGTGCTCGAGGCCATCCCGGAGCGGCTGGAGCTCAAGCACGAGATCTTCCTGGAGTTCGAGAAGCACGTGAGCCCCGACACGGTGCTGGCGTCCAACACCTCGGGCATCCCCATCACCGCGATCGCCGGCGTCTGCGCTCACCCGGAGCGGGTGATCGGCAACCACTGGTCGAACCCGCCCCACCTCATCCCGATGATCGAGGTGATCCCGGGGGACATGACGAGCCAGGAGGTGGTCGACCGCACCTGCGCCCTGATCCGCGAGATCGGCTACCACCCGGTGGTCGAGAAGGAGGTCCCCGGGTTCGTGGAGAAC
This sequence comes from Miltoncostaeaceae bacterium, assembly GCA_963721335.1. Classification (GTDB taxonomy): domain Bacteria; phylum Actinomycetota; class Thermoleophilia; order Miltoncostaeales; family Miltoncostaeaceae; genus CAVXDY01. Next base: position 687,528 of record CAVRIV010000008.1, on the reverse strand, counting down.
CGCGTGCTCTACGCGATCATGCGCGAGTGCCTGGACCTGGTCGACCGGGGCATCGTCTCGCCCGAGGCGCTCGACCTGAACGTCCGCTGGGGCATCGGCTACAAGCTGGCGGTGATCGGCCCCATGGCCCTGTTGGACATGGCCGGCATGGACATCTACAACGCGGTCGGGTCCTATCTGAACAAGGACCTCTGCAATCGCGACGACGTCTCCTCGACGGTGATGGACCTCATCGAGCAGGGGCGGCTCGGGATGAAGACCGGGGCGGGGCTCTTCGACTACACCCCGGAGCAGATCGACCAGCTGCGCAAGCAGCGGGCCGGTGCGTTCGTGGCCGTGCGCAAGGCGATCGAGGCGTCGGAGGCGCCGGCGTCATGAAGATCTGGCTGCTGGACTCCGGCACGTTGGTCATCGACCAGGCCCACATCACCTGGAACCTCGGATGCGGCACGCCGGTCCGCTTCCCGGTCTTCTCCGTGCTCGTCCAGCACGACGACGGGCTCTTCCTGTTCGACAGCGGCTACGACCTGGAGCACGTGAAGGCCGTGCTCCCGTTCGAGCTCCCGGAGCAGACCCCCGAGCAGACGATCCCCGCGCAGCTGGCGCTGTGCGGCTTCGCGCCCTCGGACGTCGGGACGCTGGTGATGTCGCACCTGCACTTCGACCACGTGGGCGGCAACCGCCACCTGCCGGACGCCCGCGTGCTCGTCCACGCCCGTGAGATCGCCCAGGGCCGCGCCTGCGAGCCGTTCGAGCGCCTCGGCTACTCGGACCCGACCTGGGACCACGAGAGCGCGCGGCTGGTGCCCATCACCGGCGACCAGGAGCTGGCCGCGGGCCTGCACCTGTGGGAGACCCCCGGCCACACGGTGGGCCACTACTCGCTCCTGGTCACCCCCGAGGGCGGCTCGAACATGCTGTTCCCGTTCGACGTCGTCTACACCGCCGACGCCTACGAGCGCGGGATCCAGGCGGGGTTCCACGTCGATCCCGTCGCCGGGGTCCGCTCGATCGCCCGCATCAGAGCGCTCGCCGAGGAGCACGGCGCGCAGATCTTCTTCACCCATGACATGGACGCATGGGGCACCTACCGTCACGCCCCCGACTTCTACGAGGTGTAGCAATGGGCAAGCTCGAGGGACGCGTGGCCATCGTCACCGGCGCCGCGCAGGGGATCGGCAAGGCCATCGCCGACAAGCTGGCCGCGGAGGGGGCCTCGGTCGTGGTGGCGGACGTCAACGGCACCGGGGCCGAGGCGGCCGCGCCGGAGGGCGGGCTCGGGATGCGGGTGGACGTCTCCTCGGAGGCCGACGTCATCGCGATGGTCGCCGACACCGTCGCCCACTACGGCCGGCTCGACGTGCTGGTGAACGATGCCGCCATCGTCCCGTTCGTGGCGTGGGACGACCTCGACTTCGCGGAGTGGCGGCGGATCATGGCGGTGAACCTCGACGGCACCTTCCTGTGCTGCCACCACGGCCACAAGCCGATGCGCGAGGCGGGCTACGGGCGCATCGTCAACATCTGCTCCAACGTCGTGCTCGCCGGCACCCCGAACCTGGCGCACTACGTCGCCTCCAAGGGCGGGATCCTCGGGTTCACCCGCGCCCTGGCCCGCGAGATCGGCAAGTACGGGATCACGGTGAACGCCGTGGCCCCGGGCCTCACCGAGACCGAGGGGGTCATGGCCAGTCCCCACGCCGAGGCGTTCGAGTTCGTCCAGATGCTGCAGTGCCTCCCGCGCCGCGGCGTGGCGGCCGACATCGCGCCCTCGGTGGCCTTCCTCGCCTCCGAGGAATCCGGCTGGGTCACCGGGCAGCTGCTGGTCGCCGACGCGGGCATGTCCCACAGCTGATGCCCGCGTTCCCCGTGGCGCGCGCCGGGGTCATCCTGGCCGTGGCGGACGTGGGCCGGTCCCTGGCGTTCTACCGCGACCTGATGGGCTTCGCGCTCGACGCGCGCTACGACGACCCGCCCTACGCGAGTCTCAGCAGGGCGGGGATGCGGCTGTCGCTCGCCGAGCAGGGTCACGCGGCGGAGGACCGGCCGGGGGTGACGATGGTGGCGCCGCCCGATCCGGGCGAGGCGGCCGCCGTGCTCGTGCTGGAGGTGGCCGATTGCCTGGCCGTCCACGGCGAGCTGGCGGCCCGCGGCGCCCAGATGCTGGCGCCGCCCTTCTCACCGCCCTGGGGCGGCCACCGCTTCTTCGTCAGGGACCCCGACGGCTACCTGGTGGAGGTCGAGCAACCGGCATGACGCGGCGCGCGCTCCCGCTCCTCGCCGCGGTGGCGCTGGTCGCCGGCTGCGGCGGCGACGGGGGGACCGGTTCGCCCGCCCCGCCCGCCTCCCCCTCGCCCGCGTCGCCCGCCCCGCCCGCCTCCCTCTCGCCCGCCGCCGCGCAGGACGCGATGGCGGCCAGGCTCACCGCCAAGGACCTGTCGTTCCACTACGTCCGCTGCGTGGACGGCGGCGTGCGGCGCGGAGCGGAGACCGTCTTCCGCTGCAACGTCAACTTCGGCGAGCCCCACATCGAGGGCTACTGCGTCGTCGTGCGCGGGGGACGGGCGGTGACCCAGGTGGAGGATCCGTCGCTGCGGTGCCGCCGGACGCGCACCGGCGACGAGCCGTGATGGAGTGCGACGGCGCGCATTGCAGGTGGCTGGAAGGCAGACGGGGGACTCCCGGGGGCGAGGATGGCGGACCGCCGTGACGACGGGACCGGCCCGGAGGGCGATGCTGCGGGCGCGATCGAGAAAGGGAGACACCGCTGATGCAGAAGCCGCGGCTGGGGACGACTGAGCTCGGCGCCACCGGTATGGAGATCACCCGCGTCGGCCTGGGCGCCTGGGCGATCGGGGGCGCCGGATACGACTGGGGCTGGGGCCGGCAGGACGACGACGACTCGATCGCCGCCATCCACCACGCGCTCGGGCTCGGCGTCAACTGGATCGACACGGCGGCGCAGTACGGCTTCGGGCATTCGGAAGAGGTCGTCGGCCGAGCGCTGGCCGGCCTCGACGAGCGCCCGTACGTGTTCACCAAGGCCGGGCAGCCGGAGGGGCCGGGGCGGACGACCGTGCACAGCCTGCGCCGCGACTCGATCAGGCGCGAGCTGGAGGGGAGCCTGACGCGGCTCGGGGTCGACGCGATCGACCTCTACCAGATCCATTGGCCGATCCCGGACGAGGACATCGAGGAGGGCTGGTCGACCTTCGTCGAGGTGAGGGACGAGGGCCTCGTGCGCCACATCGGGGTCTCCAACTTCAGCGTCCCGCAGCTGCGCCGCGCGCAGGCGATCGCGCCGGTGGAGACCCTGCAGCCGCAGTACTCGCTGATCGTCCGCGACGTCGAGGCCGAGATCCTGCCCTTCGCCGAGCGGGAGGGCATCGGGGTGATCGTCTACTCGCCGATGGGCTCGGGAATGCTCAGCGGGGGGATGACCCGCGCGCGCATCGAGCGCCTGCCGGACGATGACTGGCGCAGGCACGACGCGCGCTTCCGCGAGCCGCTCCTGTCCGAGCACCTCGCGCTCGTGGAGCGCCTGACGGCCGTGGCCGAGCGGCACGACACGACGCCGGGGGCGGTCGCCGTCGCCTGGACGCTCCGCAACCCCGCGGTCGACGGCGCGATCGTCGGCTTCCGCCGGCCCGACCAGGTCGACCCGATCCTCGTCGCGGCGAGTCTCGAGCTCGGCGAGGATGACCTGGCGACGATCGAGGGGAGGGCCTGAGATGGCGACGGCGACGACCGGGATCGGCTTCGTCGGCCTCGGGCACATGGGCGGCAACATGGCCGCCCGGCTCCTCGCCGCCGGGTATCCGGTCTACGGCGAGGCCCGGGACCGAGCGCACGCGCAGGACCTCGTCCACGCGGGCCTGCGTTGGCGCGACACCCCCCGCGAAGTGGCCGAGGCCGCCGAGGTGCTCATCACGTCCCTCCCCGACGACAGCGCGCTGGAGTCCGTGGCGTCAGGGTCCGACGGGATCATCGCCGGCCTTGCGGCGCCCAGGATCTGGGTCGACATGAGCACGGTCAGCCCGAGCGTCAGCCGCGGGCTCGCCCAACGGGTGCGTGCGCGCGGCGCGGCGATGCTCGACGCGCCGGTGTCGGGGAGCGTCCCCCAGGTGCGGTCGGGGACGCTGACGATCATGGTCGGAGGAGATGACGAGGCCTACGCCCGCGCCGAGCCGGTCCTCCGGGAGCTCGGCACGCCGACCCACATCGGCGAGAACGGTCAGGGACTGCTGCTCAAGCTCGCGATCAACATCAGCCTCGCCGTGCAGATGCTCGCGTTCGCCGAGGGGCTCCTGCTCGCGGAGCGCTCCGGCATCGATCCCGAGCTCGCCGCCGGGGTGATGACCGAGAGCCCGATCGGCTCGCCGATGCTGCGCGCGCGCGCACCGTTCGTCCTCGACCTCCCGGAGCAGGCATGGTTCGACGTCGGGCTCATGCAGAAGGACGTCCGCCTCGCGCTCGCGACCGGCCGCGAGCTGGACGTCCCGCTCCCGTCGGCCGGGATCGCCGACGAGATGCTCACGAGGGCGCGGGAGCTCGGGTACGAGCATCGGGACATCGCCGCGCTGTTCGAGGTTCTCGCCGCGCGAACCCCGGTCAGTCGTTGAGCGGAAGCTCGACCCGCACGGATGTGCCCGCGCCGAGGGGGCTCCGGACCGTGATCGCGCCGCCGAGGGCCTCGACGCGGTCCCTCAGTCCGACGAGGCCGGAGCCCCGCGCCGAATCCGCCCCGCCGGCGCCGTCGTCGCCGACGGAGACGCGAAGCACACCGTCGACCGCCTCCACGTTGACGTGGACGACCGAGGCGTGCGCGTGCTTGGCGGCGTTCGTGAGCGTCTCCGAGACGACGTAGTACGTCGCCACCTCGACGCGCTCCGGCAGCCGACCCTCGGTGCGCACGTCGAGCTGGACGGGGATCGGGGAGCGGCGCGCGAGCGTCTTCAGCGCCGGCCCGAGCCCGCCCTCGGCCAGGATCGCCGGGTGGATCCCGCGCGCCATCTCTCGGAGATCGTCCATCACGCTCTCCAGCCCCTCGCCAAGGCGGGTCAGCTCGTCCTCGAGCCCGGCGAGCTCCGGCGGGACCGCCGCCTGCGCGGCGCGCAGCTCGAGCGCGAGCGAGACGAGCCGCTGCTGTGCCCCGTCGTGCAGATCGCGCTCGATCCGCCGCCGGGTGGCGTCGGCGGTGGCGACGATCCGCGCCCGTGAGGCAGCGAGATCGGCGCGGCTCGCGGCATTCGCGATCGCCGTCGCCACGAGGTCCGTGAAGTCGGCGAGGCGCTCCTCGGTGCGGGAGGGGAGGGGCTGCTCCAGTGTCGAGGCGGCGATCATCACGCCCCAGAGGCGGCCCTCGACGATGATCGGCGTCCCGACGGACGAGCGGATCCCGGTCGAGCGGACGGCCGCGCCGATGGGACCGGCGTCGTCGGCGTAGGTGCCCATCCGGGACGGACGGCCGGTCCGTGAGACAACCGTGCTGACGTTCTCCCCTCCGAGGGGCAGCCGCGCGCCGGGGGCGACGTGATCGCCGGCTCCGCTCCAGCCGGCGACCACGGTCACCGTACCGTCGGACTCGTAGCGGCCCATGTGCGTGAGATCGACGGGGAGGAGCTGCCCGACCTCCTCGGCGACCGCCGCGAACAGCGCGCGGGCCGGCGTTCCTCTGGCCACGAGCGTCGCGACCCGTCCGAGCGCCGCGTGCTCCTCCGCGAGCCGGGCGAGCTCGTCCCGGTCCTTCTCCAGCGAGTCCGCCATGACGTTGAACGAGCGCTCGAGCGCACCGATCTCGCCGACGTCGGTCTCCGGCATGCGGGCACTCAGGTCGCCGCCGGCGAGCCGGTCGGCCATCAGCGCCGTCTGCCGGATCGGCCGAACGATCACCCGCGTCAGGTAACCGGCGAAGAGAAGGATGAGGAGGATCGATCCCGCGGCGCCGACCGCTGCGCCGGCGACCGCGACACGACCGGCCCTGTCGGCGCTGCGCTCGCGTGCTGCGAGCGTCTCGGCTCCGTTGGCCAGGAACGCGGTGAACTCCTCTCGGATCGCGTCGATGCGGCGACTCCCCTCCGGGGTGGCCGCGAGGCTGCGCGCCAAAGGATCGTTCCGGCGCGCGGCCGCGAAGATGGGCAGTGCGTAGTCGCGGACGTAGGCCGCGACGTCCTGCTCGATCTGCCGGATCCGGGCGAGCTGGACCGGCTCGCCGGCGACACCCCGCTCCAGGGTCCTGGCCTGGCCGGGAAAGCCGGCGCGCGCGTCGTTCCAGGTCTCGAGCGAGCGATCGTCCCGCGCCAGGACATACCCGCGCAGGCCCGTCTCGAGGTCGATCACCAGCGTCTGGAGCGCGTTCGCCGCGACGAGCTCCTGCCGGATGTCGCGTCTCGATTGCGTCGACTCGCGGAGGTGGTCGATCGCGAGCAGCACCGCGATGAAGCCCGCGACCACGACGACCGTGAGGAGCGCGCTCGCAATCGCCACACGGCGCGTCAAACCGCCTCGCATCAGACGACGCGGAGGTGCTCCCGGAGGGCTGTTTCCAGGCCGGGCGTCAGTTTCTCCGGTCCGCCGTGATGGGTGCGGTCATGTTCCGCCGCACGTTTCAGGACGGCCTCGGCCGTCTCCTCGCGGAAGGTCTCCTCGCAGGACGGGCACTGATATTCGACCGGCATGGCTTCCCCCGTGCTCGCTGGTGTTCGGGCCTCGAACCAGCCTGGGTCGACATGGTTGACCTCCACCAGATCCATTGTCCGTGACGGTAAGCGATAATCGCCGGCGTGACCATGAGCCGCACGCGGGTGGCGTTGGCGGACGACGACGTTCTCCTCCGCGAAGGCCTTGCGAGCCTGCTCGAGCGCTCGGCGTTCGAGGTCGTGGGCCAATGCGGCGATGGCCCCGAGCTGATCGCGCTGGTTCGCGAGCACCGGCCCGAGCTTGCGATCGTGGACATCCGGATGCCTCCGACCCACTCCATGGAGGGTCTTGACGCGGCCCGCGCGATCCGCGAGGAGTTCCCCCAGACCGCGATTCTCGTCCTCTCGGCTCATGTCGAGGTCGAGCACGCCATGGACCTGCTCGCCAGCGGGCAGCGCAGCGGCTATCTGCTGAAGAGCCGCGTCACGAACGTGGACGAGTTCATCGAGACGCTCGGGAGGATCGTCAAGGGAGGGTCGGCCGTCGATCCCGCGCTCGTGCAGGAGCTCGTCGCCGCCCGCCGCGTCGATGACCCCCTCGGCCAGCTCACACCACGCGAGCGGGAGGTGCTCTCGCTCATGGCCGAAGGCCGCTCCAACGCCGGCGTCGCGCGGGGGCTCTGGGTGACCGAGGGCACGGTCGAGAAGCACGTGCGCAGCATCCTCAGCAAGCTGCCTCTCTCCGAGACGGAGGACGACCACCGCAGGGTTCTGGCCGTGCTCACCTTTCTCGACGCTCGGTAGCGCCAGGAGCCCTGTTCAGCGCGAGCGGCCGTCGAGGATGCGGCGAATCGCGTCCGCCGATAGCTCCGACTTCGGGAGGAACCCGGTCGCAGGGCTCTCGGCGATGAGATCCGCGAAGTCCGCCTCCGCGTGCGTCGAGATCAGGATCATCGCGAGCCCGCCGTCCCGAGCGTGCTCGGCAAGCTCCCGGACGAGCTCGAATCCGCTTTCCGTCCCGAGTGTGATGTTCGACGAGGACGACATCCGGCCGGAGCTCCCGGGCCTGTCGGCGCGCGTCGGCGGCCGTCGAGGCGACCCCTGCGACGCGCAGCCCCTCCCGCTCGAGGAGGATCAGCGCAGCGTCCAGGAACGACGTGTTGTCATCCACGATGAGGACCCGGAGCGTCATACGACCAGCGTCGCAAGCGACGCGCCGCCACGCATTGCAGCCAGCAGGAATCCGGACTTGCAGCCGGCGGGGAGCGAGAACGGCCGCTGGCGGTGACGACGGGAACGCCGCACACCGCCACTCTTGAACCGATCGGGAACCTCGCCACGGGCGCCGGGTCCCGGTCGGCCTTCCGGCCTCGTGTGAAAGGACGCTCCCATGGTTCCGATCCTCTTCCTCTACGGCCTGTGGGCCGGCATCGCCCTCGTCACGATCCTGCTGGCCACCTCCATCTTCCGGCACGACCGCTAGCCTCGTGCCCGTGGCGCCGCGTGTGAACGCGACCTCCGACACGGCTGGACGCCCACTCGCCTCGCGGAGGCAGTGGACGCTGTTGGAGCGTGCTGCGTTCGTGGCCGCGCTGGCGATCGTGATGGGATCGCTCTTCGTCATCACGTACACCCTGGCGCTGGGCGATCCCGTACCCCGATCGATCGACGCGGCGGTCGTCGGCGACCCGGCGTCACACGTGCAGGCGGTGGACGCGCTCCAGGGCGTCGCGGAGGACAGCCTCCGCTTCACGCCCTACCCCTCGCTCGCCGCAGCGCGGCGGGCGCTGCATCAGCAGGAGGTGTACGCGGCCCTCGATCTGACGCAGCCCACGCCGCACCTCTACCTGGCCAGCGCCGCCGGCGCGTCGGTCGCGCGCGTCCTCGAGCGGGTCGCGTTCACGGACGCGCAGATCCGCGTGGTCGACACGCACCCGCTCGCGCCGGCGGATCCGAACGGTGTCGACATCTTCTACCTCGTCCTGGTCTCGACGATCATCGGCTTCATCACGGTGTTCCAGGTGCGCGCGAACGCGGGCGACCTGCCGCTCCGTCAGTGGTGGTGGTTCGTCGTCTCGTTCGCGCTGGCGGCGGCTCTCGTGCTGACGCTCGTCGTCGGGCCGATCTTCGACCGGCTCGCGCTGCCGGTCCTCGAGAGCTGGGGGATCCTCACGCTGCAGGTGCTGACGGTGGCGGCGTTCGCCTCGACGATGGTCGTCCTCATCGGCCGCTGGGCGATCCTCCCGACGTGGCTGTTCTTCGTCGTGCTCGGCAACACCTCGTCCGGCGGTGCGGTCTCACCGCCGCTGCTGCCGCGGCCGTTCGCGATCGTCTCGGAGTGGCTTCCGTCCGGCGCCGCCGTCACCTCGCTCCGCAACGCCGTCTACTTCCACCCGTACCAGCACGCCCGGCCGATCGCGGTCCTGGCGGCCTGGGCCGCGGCATCGTTCGCCGTGATGCTCCTCGTCTCACGGAGACGCCGGAGGAGTTCCGGCGTCGCCTGAGCGAACGATCAGGACGGAGACGGCCGGACGTACGTGCCGGTCAGCTCGATCGCCTCGATCAACTCCTCGGCGAGGAACTCGCGCAGGTCGTCCATCCGCGACCCGGGCGGGAGGTCCGGAGCCTGCCCGAGGGCGAAGAGGCGAAAGACGTACTCGTGAGGAGGGTCCCCGATCGGGGGCAGGGGCCCGCGTAGCCCACCCTTCCGAAGCCGTTTCGCCCCTCGAAGGGCGGCTCGACGCCCTCGGGCAACTCGCGGAGGTGGGGCTCGAGGCCCCACCCCAGCCAGTGGACGAAGTCCCCCGAGGGTGCGTCCGCGTCCTCCATGGCGATCGCGAGCGCGCGGGTCCCCGGCGGAGGCTCGGTCCACAGGAGCGCCGGGGAGTGGTTCTCTCCGTCGCACGTGTGGCGGGCCGGAATCGGCTCGCCGAGCCCGAACGCCGGGCTCGTCATCGTGAACGGAGCCGCGGGCGGTCTCCTGGCCGAGCCCATGCGCGCACCCCCTCGTCGTGGTGTCGTCCCTCAGATTATCGGCCCCCGCCCTCTCACCGACCATCACCAGTGACGGTGGTAAAATCCTCGACGGTGCGAACGGCGGATCGCACCTCGACGAGGAGATGGAACCTGGCCACGCGCGACGCGGTGACGACGCTCGTTCCGGTCTCGGATGCGGCCGGGCGGAGGGTCGCTGCCTACGCCACGATCGATCCTCGGTCGGACCGGATCAGAGGGTATTCCTGGAACCGGCTCACCGCCGACGGCGAGGCGCTGACCTTCTCGCACCCCCTCTCCGGCGGGCGTCCGACCACGATGGCCCGCGTGGTACTCGGCCTGGTGGATCGGGAGGAGGTCGACGTTCGGCATCGCAACGGCGACGTCCTCGACAATCGCACGGCGAACCTCGAGGTGGTCGAGGGCCGGGAGGCCTCGCCCGCGGGCGATGGGACCCGGTCGCGCTACCGAGGGGTGCTCTGGGATCCGGAGCGCGACGAGTGGGTCGCCTACGGCTATTCCGGCGGCAGGTACGTGAACCTCGGGCGCTTCGCCGACGAGCTCGCCGCCGCTCGCGCGGCTCGAGCGTGGGCCGTCGACAACCAGAGCGTCCACCTCGAGGACGATTTTCGCGCCGGGGGCTTCGGCCGCTCGTCCCGGGCGCCGAGCCCGGCATCGGAGGCGCAGAGGGAGAAGACGCCGATCGGCGGCAAGGAATAGCGGCGGTAGGATCCCGATCACATGTCCGGCCCGCTCGATCGGTGGCACGAGCTCGGCGCGGATCTTCGCGCGCGCGCCGAGGCGCTCGTGCAGCGGGGGTGTCGCATCGAGGGTCCGAGGATCGAGACGATCCCGGCAGAGGGGAGCCACGGCGAGGGTGTCGACTGGGAGATGATCGTCGTCCTCCCCGACGGCGAGCTCATGAAGAGGCGGGGCATCGAGCCGGCGCAGGCCGCCGAGGCGGCGCTCGCGAGGGCCGAGGCGGCTCCTCAGCTCGCGATCCTGCGCCCGCGGGACTGACGCGCGCGGCCGGGGCGGCAAGAACCTCCTGTGCTCTGCGACGCCGTGGACGCCTGAGCGACGTCCGGCGCTTTACGGGTACATCGGCCTGAGGCAGGATGGCGCCGAGGCCCCGAAGGGGGCGTCCGTCGCGCGACGACCATCGGGGGGCAGCACCATGAGACGAGCACTGGCCCTCACGGCCGCGACCGCCCTGCTCGCGGCGGGAGGGACCACCACGGCGGCGGGAGCGACCACCCACCTGCGCTTCTTCACGGTGCAGACCGCGATGCGGGACACCGACGACGGCTTCCTTGTGATCGAGAAGGTGCTCCAGAACGGCAGGAGAGTGGGCACCGACCGGCTCGTGTGCACAGCCGGCAAGCGCAGGTTCGACTGCCGCATGACCGTCAGGCTCACCGGCCGGGGCCAGATCAAGCTCACGACGGTCGTCCGCGAAGCGGCGAACGTCGGCCCGCTCGAGATCGTGGGCGGCACAGGCGAGTTCGCGGGGGCGTCCGGCACCGGCAACTACAAGGACCTGAGCGACGTCAAGACGAGGGTGACCCTGACGATCACGACGTGACGCCCGTGGCCGCCACCGGCTGCGTCGGGTGTCATTCCCGAACGCCGGCGCAGGCGACCGTCGGCCGCCGCTAGGGTCGATCGCCCGCGTCGACGCCCCGCCGGGCTGACGGCGGCGGATCGTCGAACTCGTCGTGACGGCGGAACCAGAACGACTGCGGCGCCCGCGGCCACCCGTCGGGCAGGTCCTCGTCGTCGGACTGCCCGCCATAGGGCGTCAAGGACCACATGCTCCAGAGGCTGCCGATCCATTGGACCATCGATCCGTGCTGGAGGAAGTAGGTGCGGTACACATCGTCGCCGTCGCGCAGGAAGACGTTGAAGCCGAACCACTCGTCGACCCCGAAGTCGGCCGAGAAGCGCTCGGTGCAGATCGTGTACCAGGGCACATCGGTCCAACCCATGCGCTCGGCGTAGCCGCGGAGGTTCGCCTGAGGTGCCGGCGATGCCATCGCGAAGGTGATGTCGCGAGCATGCAGGAGGCCGAGATCGGGGATGCCGTCGGCGACGGACGAGCAGCCGACGCACCCGGCGTCGGGCCAACCGTCGACACCCTCCTCGAAGAAGAACCGGTAGAGGATCAGCTGGCTGCGCCCGTCGAACAACTCGGGCAGTGACCGCCGCCCGTCAGGACCCTCGAACGCGTAGTCGCGCTCCACCCGCACCATCGGCATTCGCTTCCGTGCGGCGGCGAGCTCGTGCATTGCAGCGGCGACGGTCCGTTCGCGCTCGGTCACGGCTGCCAGAGCCTCGTCCCACTCAGTCTGAGTGACGACAGGGGGGCGAGCGACGGTCGCTTCGGTTTTCCCCATACGGATCGCCTACCCGGACTGTCGCGGGACTCAAACGATCGCGAACCCCAGGGAACATTCCCGAGCGTTGGCCCACGCCGGCGCCCCCCACCCGGAGAAAGTCCGTGGCGCTCCACAGGCTCGCGGCGGAGTCCAGGAACGAGAAAAGCCCTGCCTCAGCAGGGCTTCCCACAGGTAGCGCATACGGGATTTGAACCCGTGTTACCGCCGTGAGAGGGCGGCGTCCTAGGCCCCTAGACGAATGCGCCACGGCCCATCGGTTGACCCGCCTCGGATGAGGTGAAAGCTGGGGGAGGAGGATTCGAACCCCCGCTACCGGGGCCAGAACCCGGCGTCCTACCGCTAGACGATCCCCCACCGGACGGGCTCGGGCGATCGTACCAAACGGTCCCGGGTGCTCAACCGGGCGACGCCGTCGCTCCCGGGGACGCCGCCCAGTCCTCGTAGAGGGCGGCGTAGCGCCCGTCCTCGTCCAGCAGCTCGAGGTGGGTGCCCTGCTCCACGATGCGCCCGCCCTCGAGCACCACGATGCGGTCGGCGTCGCGGATCGTGGAGAGCCGGTGGGCGATGATGATGGCGGTGCGACCCGCCAGGAGCGTGTCCAGGGCCTGGTCGATGAGGTGCTCGGCGCGCAGGTCGACCGACGATGTGGCCTCGTCCAGGATCAGCAGGCGCGGGTCGGCCACCAGGGCGCGCGCGAACGAGATCAACTGCCGCTGTCCCGCCGACAGCCCCGAGCCCCGTTCGGTGACCCGCGCGTCGAAGCCATCGGGCAGCGCCTCGATGAAGCCCGTGGCGCCCACCGCGTCGGCGGCGGCGCGGATCTGGGCGTCGGTGGCGTCGGGGCGGCCGAACGACAGGTTCTCGGCGATCGTTCCCGTGAAGAGGTGTCCCTCCTGGGGGACGATCGCGAGCTGGTCGCGCAGCGAGCGGACCGAGACCTCGCGCAGGTCGTGCCCGTCGATCAGCACGCGCCCCTCCAGCGGGTCGTAGAACCGCGCCATCAACTTGGCCAGGGTGGACTTCCCGGCGCCCGTGGAGCCCACCAGGGCCACGGTCTCGCCGGCGGCGATCTCCAGGTCGACGTCGTGCAGGACCCGCTGGCGGCCGTAGGCGAACGAGACCCCCTCCAGCGAGATGGCGCCGGCGATGGGGGGGAGGGGGACCGCGTCCGGCGCGTCCACCAGCTCGGGCTCGGTGTCGAGCACCCCGAAGATCTTCTCGAGGGCGGCCATGGCCGACTGGAAGGTGTTGTAGAGCTGCGAGAGCTGCTGGATGGGGTCGAAGAAGCTCGACAGGTAGCCGATGAACGCCACCATCACACCGACGCTGAGGTCCTGGTCGAGCACCCGGGTCGCGCCGAAGTAGAGGATGATCGCCGTGCCGATCCCCGAGAGCAGCTCGACGCCGGGGAAGTAGGCGCCCGAGAGGCGGATCGTCGCCATGTTGGCCTCGCGGTACTCCTCGTTCACCCGCCGGAAGAGCTGCTTGGAGGGCTCCTGGCGGCCGAAGCCCTGCACCACGCGGATGCCCGAGAGCGTCTCCTGGAGCGTTGCCAGCACGTCCGCGACGCGCTCGCGGGTGCGCCGGTAGGCGCGGGTCGAGTAGATGCGGAACAGGGTCGTGCCGATGGCGAGCGCCGGGAAGATCGCGAACGTCAGCAGGGCGAGCTGCCAGTCGTAGGCGAACAGGATGGCCGTCACGCCGATGAACGTGAGCCCGTTGATGACCAGCGAGGTCGCCCCGTCGGTCACGAGCTGGTCGAGCGCCTCGATGTCGCTCGTGAGGCGGCTCACCGAGCGCCCGGTGGGGGTCCGCTCGTGGTAGCCCAGCTCCAGCCGCATCAGGTGGCGGAAGGTGTCGGTGCGCAGGTCCAGCAGCACCCGCTCGCCCACCCAGCTCGCGAGGAAGCTCTGCCAGAAGCCGGCGAACCAGCCGATCAGTCCGGCGACCATCAGCAGAACGACGGTGAGGAGCAGGACGCCCTTGTCCTGGGCTCGGATGCCGTGGTCGATGGCGACCTGGGCGAGCGCCGGGACGGAGAGGATGCACGCGGTCACCACGATCATCAGGACGACGGTGAGCACCGCGCGCCCGGCGTAGGGGCGGAAGTAGGGCAGGAGCCGCCGCAGCTTGCGGCGCGCCACGGGCGGCGCCGCCGGCGCCGTCCGGTCGAGGGCGGGGGAGGCCGTGCTCACGCGTCCCTCGCGATCAGGTCGGGCCGGGCCAGGCCGCCGTCGTGGATCTCACGGTAGAGATCGCTGGTCTCGTGGAGCTCCTCGTGGGTGCCCCGCGCCGCGACCCGCCCGTCCTCCAGCACGACCAGCTCGTCCGCGAGGGAGAGCGTCGAGAGCCGGTGCGCGATGACGATCGTGGTGCGCCCCGCCATGACCGCCCGGAGTGCCGCCTGGATCTCGCGCTCGGTGGAGGCGTCCACCGAGGCCGTGGCCTCGTCCAGGATCAGCACCCGGGGATCGGTGATGAGCGCCCGCGCGATGGCGATGCGCTGGCGCTGGCCGCCGGAGAGCGTGAAGCCGCGCTCGCCCACCACCGTGTCGAACCCGTCGGGCAGCGCGTCGATGAAGTCCTCGGCCTGGGCCATCCGCGCGGCGGCCCGCACCTCCGCGTCCGTGGCCTCCGGGCGGCCGTACGCGATGTTCTCCCGCACGGTGGTGGAGAACAGGAACGGGTTCTGGGGCACGACTCCCACCGCGCGCCGCAGGTCGTTGAGGCGGAGGTCCCGCACGTCGACGCCGTCCACCCGGACGCTCCCGGCGCTGACGTCGTAGAAGCGGGGGATGAGCTGGGTGAGGGTGGTCTTCCCCGATCCCGTGGGGCCGATGAGCGCGATCGTGCGCCCCCCCGGCACGTCGAGGTCGATGCCGTCGAGCACCCGCGGTCCGCCGGGCGCGTAGGCGAAGGAGACGCCCTCCAGCCGCACGGCCCCGGGGCCGGCGGGAAGGGGTTCGGCCGCCTCGGCCTCACGGAGCTCCGGGACCGTGTCGAGCACCTCGAACAGGCGGGTTCCGCCGGCGACGGCGCGCTGCGCCTGTCCCACCAGGAACCCCAGCGAGCGGAAGGGCGCCATCAGCAAGGTCAGGTAGAGGAAGAAGGTGACGAACTCGCCCAGGCTCAACTCCCCGTCGATGGCCAGGACGCCCCCGTAGGCCAGCACGACTCCCACCCCGAGCGTGGGCAGGAAGCCCATCAGCGGCTGGTAGAACGACGCCAGGCGCGCCGCGTCCATGCTGCGGTCGAAGGCCCGGGATGCCGTGCGGCCGAAGCTCTCGGTGCGGTCCGCCTCGCGGCCGAAGGCCTTGATCACGCGGATGCCGACGGCACTCTCCTCGGCCATCTCCGCCACCTCGCCCACCCTCTGCTGCACGTCGATGAGGACCGGGTTCGAGCGCCGGCTGTAACGCCAGGCCACGACCAGGAGCGCCGGGCCCACCAGCAGGGCCACCAGCGCGAGGCTCCAGTTCAGCCACAGCATGATCGCGGCCACGATGACCAGGGTGAAGGCCTGCATGAAGATGAAGATGAGGCCGTAGCCGAGGAAGAAGCGCACCGTCTGCAGGTCGCTGGTGGCCCGCGACATCAGCTGGCCCACCGGCATGCGGTCGAAGTAGGAGAGGGGCATCCGCTGGAGATGGGCGAAGAGGATCCCCCGCAGGTCGAACTCCACCGCCAGGCTCAACTGCCCCGCCACGATTCGCCGAACGACCGCGAGAGCCGCCCTCACGAGGACGATGGCGAGCACCGCCACCACGAGCCCCAGCAGCACGTCGCGGTCGCCGCCCTCCAGCACGTCGTCGATCACCCGGCCCGTCAGGTATGGCAAGGTGATGGAGCACGCCATCAGACCCGCGGCGCTGGCCGCGGTGATCGCGACCTTGCCCCGATACGGGCCCAGGAAGCGCAGAAGTCGGAGCAGGACCGTCAAAGTTGATTCACCGGTGAACGATAGCCAAGGCCGGGATGGCCCACAAGGACGCGCCGCGCTGCTCGAGGCGGGCCTGCCGGCCTCGCCCGCATCTCCCCTCGCGTACGCCGTGCCGAACGTCAGCGAGGGACGCGACCCGGCCACGGTAGCGGGGCTGGTGGACGCCTGCCGCGTGCCGCTGGTGCGCGTCCTCGACGTCCACTCCGACCCCGACCACGATCGCAGCGTCATCACCCTGGCCGGCGAGCCGCTGGCCCTGCAGGACGCGCTCGTGTCCCTGGCGGGGGAGTCCATCGACCGGATCGACCTGCGGCGCCACCACGGCGTGCACCCGCGGGTCGGAGCGCTCGACGTCGTCCCGATCGTGGCGCTCGAGGACGAGGACATCCCGCTTGCCTCCGAGATCGCCACCGGCCTCTGCGAGCGGCTCGCGGCGGAGCTCAACCTGCCGGTCTTCCGCTACGGCGCGATCGCGACCAACCCGGATCGCGCGGCGCCGCGGGACTTCCGGGGCGGCGGTGTCGAGGAGCTCGAGCGCGCGATCGAGGAGGGGACCATGGTCCCCGACTGCGGGCCCCACCGGCTGCACCCGACGGCCGGCGCGGTGCTGGTGGGGGTGCGTCCCCCGCTGATCGCCCTCAACGTCTGGCTCCCCGACGGCACGCTCACCGAGGCCCGGACCATCGCGGCGCGCGTGCGCGAGACCGGCGGAGGCCTGCGCGCCGTGCGGGCGCTCGGCCTGTACCTGCCGGAGACGGGCATGGCCCAGGTGTCGATGAACCTCGAGGACTATCGCGTCACGCCCCCGGCGGTGGCCATCGCCGCCGTGCGCGACGAGGCCGAGCGCCTGGGCGTGCATGCCGGCCCGGCCGAGCTGGTGGGCCTCGTGCCGAGCGCCGCCCTGCGGGGACCCACGCCGTCGGCGATGGGCATCCAGGGGTTCCGCCCCGGGCAGGTCCTCGACCTGCTCGTGCCCGGGCTCGCCCGCCTCCAGGGCGCCTGATGGCCAAGCGCAAGCGCCGCAAGACGGCGGGCCCGCCCCCGGCCCACAGCCCCCGCCGCGAGGCCCTCGCCGCCACGGGCACGACCGCCGACGCCAAGCCCAAGCGCCGCCCGGGCGAGCCGGTGCGGTCGACGCTCAAGGGCGTCGCCATCCGCGCGGGGATCGTGGCCGCGATCTTCTACCCCTACCTGATCTACGTGGTGGGCGAGTCGCCGGCCGTCTCGTTCGTGGTGAGCGTGGTGGCCTTCGGGCTCATGATCCCGCTCGGAATCCTCCTCGATCGCTTCCGCTACCGGCGGCAGATGCGGCGGTACGAGGCGATGCGCGCGGAGCGGTCGCCGGGCCGACGGTGAGCGAGGCGTCCCGCCGGCTGGCCGCCCCTCGCGGCACCCACGACGTGCTGCCCGCGGACGCCGCCGTCCGCCAGCGCGTGATCGACGTGGCCCGCGACGCCTTCGCCCGCTACGGGTACCGGCGCATCGTGACGCCCACCTTCGAGGAGACGGCCCTGTTCGTGCGCGGCGTGGGCACGAGCACCGACATCGTGCGCAAGGAGATGTACACGTTCGAGGACCAGGGCGGCACGAGCGTCACCCTTCGGCCCGAGGGGACCGCGCCGGTGGTCCGGGCGTTCGTGCAGCACGGGATGCACAAGCTCCCCCTGCCGGTGAAGCTCTGGTACGTGGCGCCGATGTTCCGCTACGAGCGGCCCCAGGCGGGACGCTTCCGCGAGCACTGGCAGGTGGGGGCGGAGGCCATCGGCAGCCACGACCCGCTGCTCGACGTGGAGGTCATCGCCCTCCTCGACGCCATCTACCGCCGCCTGGGCCTCGGAGGCCTGCGCCTGAGCGTCGGGAGCATGGGGGACGAGGAGAGCCGCGGCCCCTACCGCGCGCGCCTGGTGGAGTACCTCGAGCGATACCGCTCCTCGCTCGGGGAGGACGGCCAGGAGCGTCTGCGCGACAACCCCCTGCGCCTCTTCGACACGAAGGACGCCCGCGTCGCCGAGGTGATGGCCGGCGCGCCGAAGCTGCTCGACCACCTCTCCCCGGCGGCGCAGGAGCACCGCGAGCGGGTGCTGGACGGGCTCGGGCGCCTGGGTATCGCCCACGAGGAGGACCCGACCCTGGTGCGCGGCTTCGACTACTACACGATGACCGTCTTCGAGTTCTCCAGCGACCGGCTCGGGGCCCAGAGCGCGGTGGGCGGGGGAGGGCGCTACGACGGGCTCGTGGAGACGCTGGGCGGCCCGCCCGCCCCGGGCATCGGCTTCGGAGCCGGCATCGAGCGCATCGTGCTGGCCCTGCGCGAGGGCGAGGAGGCCGGCGACGCGCCCTCGGAGCTCGACTGCTACCTGATGGTGCCCGACCCGGCCCTGCGGCCGGTCATGCTGCCGGTGATCGAGCGGCTGCGGGCGGCCGGGCTGCGCTGCGAGAGCGACCTGCGCGGAGGGCGCAGCCTGAAGGCGATGATGCGCAACGCGGCCTCGCTGGGCGCTCGCCGCGCGGTGATCGTGGGGCCGCGCGAGCAGGAGCAGGGCGTGGCGACGGTGCGCGACATGGAGAGCGGCGAGCAGCGCGAGGTGCGGCTGGGCGACCTGGTGGAGGCGCTGTCGTCGTGAGCCCGCTGATCGGGTCCGCGCGCTACCGCACGCACACCTGCGCCGGCGCCGTGGACGCCGAGGGCGGCCGGGCGCGCGTGGCCGGCTGGGTGCACCGCCGCCGCGACCACGGCGGCGTGGTCTTCATCGACCTGCGCGACCGCTCGGGGATCCTGCAGCTCGTGTTCCACCCCGAGGGCGCGGGCGCGGCCGCGCACGCCGCGGCCGGGGAGCTGAGCCCGGAGGACGTCGTGAGCGTGGAGGGCGAGGTCGTCGCCCGCTCGCCTGAGACGGTCAACGAGGGGATCCCCACGGGGCGCGTCGAGCTCCGGGCCGAGGCCCTGGACATGCTCTCCGAGGCCGAGCCGCTGCCGTTCTCCGTGGAGGACGAGACCCAGGAGCCCTCCGAGGAGCTGCGCCTGACCTACCGCTACCTCGACATCCGGCGGCCCCCGCGCCAGCGGGCCCTCGAGATGCGGGCGGGGGTGGCCCGGGCGATGCGGCGGGTGCTGGACGCCGAGGGCTTCCTCGAGGTCGAGACCCCCGTGCTCACGCGCTCGACGCCCGAGGGCGCGCGTGACTTCCTGGTCCCCAGCCGCCTCCAGCAGGGCTCCTGGTATGCGCTGCCCCAGAGCCCGCAGCTCTTCAAGCAGCTGCTCATGGTCGGCGGGCTGGAGCGCTACTACCAGATCGTCCGCTGCTTCCGGGACGAGGACCTGCGCGCCGACCGCCAGCCGGAGTTCACCCAGCTCGACGTGGAGGCCTCGTTCATCGAGCCGGAGGATCTGCAGGAGCTGATCGAGCGCGTCCTGGTGGAGTCCTTCGCGGTCGCCGGGATCCCCCTGGCCACCCCGTTCCCGCGGCTGACGCACGCCGAGGTCGTGCGCCGCTTCGGCACCGACCGGCCGGACATGCGGTACGGCCTCGAGATCCTCGACTGGACCGAGCCGGCGCGGACCTCCGGGTTCGGGGTCCTCGAGGGCGCCATCGCGGCCGGCGGCGTGGTGCGGGGGCTGGTGGTGCCGGGCGCCGGCGCCGAGGTCAGCCGCAGGGTGGGCGACGAGCTGATGGCCGAGGCGCGCGACCTGGGCGCCGCGGGGGCTGGTGTGGGCGGCCGTCGAGGAGGACCAGACGCTGCGCTCCCCGGTCGCCAGGTTCCTCGAGGGGCTCGCGGCCGACTTCGGCGCCGCCCCCGGAGACCTGATCCTGCTGGTCGCCGACGAGGAGCCGGTGGCCCAGGCGGTGCTGGGCGGGCTGCGGAGCCGGCTGGCCGAGCGCCACGGGCTCGTGCCGGAGGGGGCGTGGGCGCCCCTGTGGGTGGTCGACTTCCCGCTGGTCGAATGGAACGAGGGCGAGCGCCGGTGGGACTCGGTGCACCACCCCTTCACGGCGCCGCGGCCGGAGGACCTCGGACGCCTCGAGGACGATCCCGGGTCGGTGCTCTCGCGGGCCTATGACGTGGTCGTCAACGGGCTCGAGATCGGCGGGGGCAGCATCCGCATCCACGATCCCGAGATCCAGCAGCGCGTCTTCGCCGTGATCGGCATGGACGCCGAGGAGGCCGAGGCCCGCTTCGGCTTCCTGCTGCGGGCCCTGCGTCTGGGGGCGCCGCCGCACGGGGGCATCGCCTTCGGACTCGACCGGATCGTGATGCTGCTCGCCGGCGAGCGCTCCATCCGCGACGTGATCGCGTTCCCGAAGACGGCCACCGGGTCGGACCCCCTGACCGGGGCCCCCGCCCCCGTGGCGGACACCCAGCTTCGGGAGTTGGGGGTCCGGTCCGTCCGATAGCATGAGTCTGGAGGTTTTGGGTATCTCGGGAACACCCGGCTCCCTTTCCCCAAAGCTCTCCGGTGGGTAGAACCCTCCCTGCGAGGGAACCGGCCACCACCGTTCCCATGGAGGATCCGCCGTGACGAAGACCGTTTCGCGCCGACGGGCGCACCTGGCGATCGCCGCGGCGATCGCCCTGCTCGCGTGTGTCCCAGCCGTGGCCCAGGCGCAGCGGGCTCCGGCGGCCGCTCCCGGAGTCGCCCTCGCGGACGGCATCACGGTGGGGCCCGACGGCAACGTCTGGTACACGGAGTTCAACTCCCGCCGCATCGGGCGCATCACCCCGACCGGAAAGATCACGCGGTTCGGAGAGACCACCCGCGGCCCGGCCGCGATCGCCGCCGGTCCCGACGGCGCGCTCTGGTTCACCGAGTTCGGCGACCGGATCGGCCGGATCACCACGGCGGGCAAGGTGACCGAGCTGCCCGTGCCCTTCGGCAATCACCGCGGCATCACGTCCGGGCCGGACGGCCGCCTGTGGTTCGTGGACAAGGACGGCGACAAGGTGCTGGCCATCACGACCGCCGGGGAGGTGAGCGTGATCCCCCTTCAGACGGGGAGCACGCCCACGGACATCGTCACGGGTCCCGACGGCAACCTCTGGGTCACGCTCTTCAGCCGCCAGATGATCGCCCGGATCACCCCCGCCGGACAGGTGACCGAGTTCCCCCTGCCATCGGGCGCCGGCAACCCCGCGGGGATCACGGTCGGCCCGGACGGGGCGATGTGGTTCGCCGAGTCCACCGCCGCGCGGGTGGGCCGCGTCGCGACGGACGGCGTCGTGACGGAGATCCCCCTGCCGGGTGCAGTCCGCGGGGGCTTCGGGATCGCCACGGGCCCCGACGGCGCGCTGTGGATCGCACAGCAGGGGGCGAACAGCATCGGCCGCCTCACCCCGGCCGGGGTCTACACGGAGACCGCGATCCCGACGAGGGGCTCCAAGCCCACCAAGATCGTCGCCGGGCCGTCCGGCGTGCTGTGGTTCACCGAGAACGCACGCGACAAGATCGGCCAGGTCGGCCCCGCCGCCGTCGCCTCCGGGATCAGCCCGGTCCGTGAGTTCGCCTACGACGCCACGCCCCCGGTGGTGAAGCTGACCGTCGCCCGCTCCACGGCGGGCGTGCTGCCGCTGCGGGTCCGCTGCTCCGAGAGGTGCTCGGTGCTGGCCGAGCTCGTGGCCCCGGCGGCGCTGGCCCGCAAGCTGGGGGTGGCGGGGGCAACGGGCCCCGTCGTCCTGGGCAGCACCGCAAAGGGGCTCGCGCGCACGCGGGGCCTGACCGTGCGAGCGAAGAGTGCCGCCGTGAGGCGTCGTCTGGCCGCGCCCAGCCGTACGTCGCTGCTCCTGCGGCTGACGGTCCGCGACGCCCAGCGAAACCCCGTCATCATCCGCAAGGCCGTCCGCGTCTGACCGGAGGCGCTCTCTAGACTCGTTTGTGCCGCCGGAAAGCCGCATGGATGCGGCGGGCTGCCCCCCAGGAGTAGTTCCGGCGGCCTTATTGTCGCCCGTCCCCAGGAGCAATTCCGGCGGCCTACTGTCGCCCGTCCCCAGGAGCAGTTCCGGCGGCCCTCTTTACGTTCTCCCGAAGAGGCGGCGCGCGTCGTGGCGCAGCTCGGCGGCCAGGGTCACGCGAGCCTCGACGCGCCCCGCCGCGCCCCAGGCGACGCTCACCAGCCGCCGCTCCTCCAGCTCCCCGAGGGCGGCCATCACCTCGAGCAGCCCGGGGCGGTCCTCGTCGAGTCCCAGCTCGGCCGCGACGGCCGCGATCGGCACGGTCACCTCGCCGTCGGCCGCAGCTCCCTCCTCGAGCCACCGCATCACCAGCAGCATCTCGAGCCGCTGCCCGGTCTCCTCAGACGACACGTGGCCAGCGTACCGCGCGCGCGCCGCGCGGGGCGCGGGGCGCGTCAGGCGGCGGGCGCCCGCCGGGAGTCCACCCGCTCGGTCACCAGGAGGGGCCCGGCGTTGGTGGCGAGCTGGATCACGTGGTGCGTGGGGGTGGTGCCGGCCGCGGTCACCACGACGCCCGCGAGGCGGCCCGTGAGCGCCTCCAGGCAGGCGTCGAGCACCGCCTGCTGGCCCGGCCCGAGGGGCGCCAGATGGGGTGACAGGGTGTAGGTGGGCGGAGGGGCCGGAACGATCACCTGGTGCTCTCCCGGAGCGGAATCGGACGTACCCCGCACTGGGAGTACGGACCAGGTCGCAACCTGGATCACTCTCTTCATCGGCAGGTTCTCGATCCGGGACGAGGGGTGGGGTCGCGTGGGGCCCGACAGGGGGCTAGACTCGCCTGACCCTGCCTTGTGCGCGACCGGCTCATTCTCTTGAGCCAACACGAGTGATAAGGGAAGCGGCGTCGGGTCCGCGCAGCATCTTGCCGGTCCGCCTGCCTCCCCACCTGCTATCGCAGGTTCAAGTCACCGGCCGGAGCGGCAAGGCGGGGTCACAAAGCGGGCGATGCTAGCCTGCCGCGGTGCCGCCGTACCCCCGTGAGGCGATGCGCCACCTGGCGTCCCCCACCGGCGCCGGTGCGATGGAGGGTGCCGACGCCGTGGGCGAGTCGGGCAGCGGGACCTGTGGCGACATGGTCCGCGTCTTCCTGCGCCTGCGGGGCGGCCGCGTGCGCGACGCGCGCTTCCAGGCCTTCGGGTGCGGAGCCCTCACGGCGGCCGCCAGCGCCGCGTGCCGGCGCCTGGCCGGAGCGAGCGTGGAGACGGCCCTGAGGCTGTCGGCCGACGACCTCGACCGCGATCTCGGGGGTCTCGGCGCGGCCCGTCGCCATGGCCCCGAGACCGTCGAGGACGCCGTCGCGCGGGCACTCGAGGCGTGGCACTCGGAGCGTCTGGGCGCGGTGGGCGTGCCGCTGCGCGGCGACCGCGTGGCCGTGGCGATGAGCGGGGGCGTCGACAGCGCCGTGGCCGCGATGCTGCTGCGCGACGCGGGCCTCGACGTGGTGGGGGTCACGATGCGCCTGTGGCACGATCCCGGCGCCGCGGCGGCCGAGCGCTCCTGCTGCTCGCCGGAGACCGTGCGCCTGGCCCGGGCGAGCGCCCGCGCCCTGGGAATCCCGCACCTCACCCTCGATGTGGCCGAGCCCTTCCGCGAGGCCGTCGTGGACGACTTCATCGCGGGCTACCGGGCGGGACGCACCCCGAACCCCTGCGTCACCTGCAACGGCCGCCTGCGCTTCCGGGCGCTGGCGGGCGCCGCCGCGCTCCTGGGCGCGCGCCGCCTGTTGACCGGCCACTACGCGCGCGTGGAGCATCCCCTCGGGGCACCGCCGGCCCTCGCCCGCGCGCTCGACCGGGACAAGGACCAGAGCTACATGCTCTCCATGCTCGACCGCGCCACGCTCGACCGCCTGGTGTTCCCCCTCGGCGACCTGCGCAAGGACGACGTGCGCGAGCGCGCCCGTGCGGCGGCCCTGCCGGCGGCCGACGCCGTCGAGAGCCAGGAGGTCTGTTTCGTGGGGGAGGGGGGCTACGGGCCCTTCCTGGAGCGCGCCGCGGGCCTCGCGCCCCGCCCGGGCCCGATCGAGGACGAGGCCGGGCGCGTGCTTGGCACCCACCGGGGGTACTGGCTGTTCACCGTGGGCCAGCGGCGGGGGATCGGGATCGCCGGCGCCGAACCCCTCTACGTGCTCGCAACCGATCCCGTCCGCAACGCCGTCACCGTCGGGCCTCGCGAGAGCCTGGCCACCCGTGAGCTCGTGCTCGACCCCGTCCGCGTGCACCGGCCCCTCGACGGCGCGCCCCTCGAGGTGAGGGTCCGCTACCGGGGACGGGCGCTGCCGGGACGGGCCCGCGCCGAGGCCGCCGGCCTGCGCGTGAGCCTCGACGTGCCCGCCGACGGGGTGGCCGCCGGTCAGACCGCCGCGCTCTATCAGGATCATCGACTCGTCGCCGCGGGTACGATCGCATCGAACCGGCGGAGGCACCGTCGTCTACCCGAGGGGAAGCACTAGTGGAGTGGTCCGATGTCCTGAAGCTCGCGCTCTCGATCTTCCTGATCGCAACCGGGCTCGGGCTCTCGTACCTGTTCCTCCGCATGGCGGGGGTCTTCGCCCGTCTCGGCGTGTCGGTCACCCGCCTCACCGACGAGGTGGTGCCGATCCTCAACAAGACCCAGACGACGGTCGACGGCGTCAACCTGGAGCTGGCGCGCGTCGACGAGATCATGAAGACGGCCGTCGGGGCGACCAAGGGCGCCGAGAAGACGGTTCAGACCGTCTCGAGCGCCGTCACCAGCCCGGTGCGCAAGCTGACCGGCCTCGCGGCCGGAGCCCGGGAGGCCGTCGCGACGCTGCGCGCGCGGCGGGCCGCGGACGCGGCCGCGGCCGAGCGTCCGACCCCACCATCGGAGGCCCCCTCGACGCCCCCGCCGGCCACGAGCCCTCCGCCCCCCGCTCCGCCCGGCACCACCCCGATGCCCAGCGAGGTGGAGCCGCCCGCCCCACCCCCGCCGGATGACGCCCAGACCCGGCACGAGTCGCCCTACTAGCCCGTGCCACGCCTCGCCAAGCTGGGAGCGATCGCCGGGCTGATCGGCTGGCTCGCCTCCATCGGCGCGCTCGATCCGCGCCTCTGGAGGGACACCATCGCCCGCGAGCGCAGGCTCATCCCCGAGCAGCTCAAGGAAGCCCTCGCCGCCGGCAAGCGGGCCGCCGCGGAGGCGGAGGAAGACCTCGATCGCGAGGTCCGCGAGGCCTTCCGGCCCCCCGGCGGCGGCCGGTAGCCGTGGCTACACTCGGTCGTCGTATGACGACCGATGAGATACGACGTGCCTTCCTCGACTACTTCGTCGAGCGCGGCCATCTGGCCATCCCCTCGTCGTCGCTCGTCCCCTACGACGACGATCCCTCCCTGCTGCTCACGGTCGCCGGGATGCAGCCCCTGAAGTCGTACTTCCTCGGCACCGCCGAGCCGCCCGCGCTTCGGATGACCAGTTGCCAGAAGTGCTTCCGGACGGTGGACATCGACGAGGTCGGCCACACGGCCCGGCACCTGACGTTCTTCGAGATGCTCGGAAACTTCTCCATCGGGGACTACTTCAAGGACGAGGCGATCCGATTCGGCTGGGAGCTCTCCACCGAGGTGCTCGGCCTGGACCCGGACCGCATCTGGATCACGGTCTTCGAGGGGATGGAGGGCGTGCCGGCCGACGACGAGGCCGTGGAGCGCTGGCTGGAGGTCGGAGTGCCGCGGGAGCGGATCCAGGCGCTGGGCGAGTCGGAGAACTTCTGGAAGGTCGGCCCGACCGGACCCTGCGGCCCCAACACGGAGCTCTACCTCGACCGCGGCCCGGAGTTCGGCCCGGACGGCGGCCCCGCGGTGGGCGGCGACCGCTTCCTGGAGTTCTGGAACCTGGTCTTCATGCAGTACGACCGCGCGGCCGACGGCACGCTCTCTCCGCTCCCGGCCAAGAACATCGACACCGGCGCGGGCCTCGAGCGCCTGGCCGTGCTCCTGCAGGGGGTCGACTCGGTCTTCGACACCGACGCGTTCCGCCCGCTGATCGGTGTTGCGGAGCGGGCCTCGGGGCGCCCGTATGGAGTGGCTCCCCGCGACGACCGCGCGCTGAGGGTCCTGGCCGACCACGGGCGCGCCATGACCTTTCTCGCCGCCGACGGCATCCAGCCCGGCAACGAGGGGCGCGGTTACATCCTGCGCCGCATCGTGCGCCGGGCCGTGAGCGAGGCCGGGCACCTCGGCCTGGAGCCGGGGTTCGTGGCGGAGCTCTCGCAGCCGGTCGTGGAGGCCTGGGGGGAGATCTATCCCGAGCTGCGCGAGCGCGCGTCCGAGGTCCGGGACGTCCTCGGCGCCGAGGCCGAGCAGTTCGCACGGACGCTGGGGCAGGGCCGGCGCCTGCTGGCCGAGGTCGTCGACCGCTCGCGCGCGGGCGGTCAGGTGAGCAGCGAGGACGCCTTCCGGCTGCACGACACCTTCGGCTTCCCCCTGGACCTGACGCTCGAGGCCGCCCACGACGCCGGGCTGGCGGTGGACGAGGAGGGCTTCGAGCGGCTGATGGAGGAGCAGCGCATCCGCTCGCGGGGCGGGGACGGGTCGAGCGCCGACGGCGAGGTCGTCGCCGCGCGCGCCGCGGCCCTGGCGCGGGCGTCGGCCGTCACGGAGTTCGCCGGCTGGGACGGCACGACGATCGACACCCGCGTCACGGCCGTCGACGAGCTGGGGGACGGCGAGGCGCTGGTGAAGCTGGAGCGCTCGCCCTTCTACGCCGAGGGCGGGGGCCAGGTGTCGGACGTGGGCGAGATCGCGGGCCAGGACGGGCGCGCGCTGGTCGAGGACGCCTATCGCGTGGGCGACGACCAGGTGCTTCGCGTGCGGCTCAGCGAGGGGCACCTGCTCGTGGGCTCCGAGGTGACCGCCCGCGTGGACGAGGCGCGCCGGCGCCAGACCCAGGCGAACCACACCGCCACCCACGTCCTGAACTGGGCGCTGCGCGAGACGCTCGGGCCGGGGATCCGCCAGGCCGGCTCCTACGTGGGGCCCGACAAGCTGCGCTTCGACTTCACCCACAAGGGCCGGGTCCCCCCGGAGACGCTCGAGCAGATCGAGCGGATGGTCAACGCCCGCGTGGCCGAGGACCAGCCGGTCACCTGGGAGATCGTGAGCCGGGACGAGGCCGCCGATCAGGGCGCCATCGGGCTCTTCGAGGAGAAGTACGGCGAGCGCGTGCGCGTGCTGTCCACCGGCGACTTCTCCAAGGAGCTCTGCGGGGGGACCCACGTCTCGCGCACCGGCGAGATCGGGCCGTTCGCCATCACCGGCGAGGCCTCCTCGAGCGCCGGTGCGCGGCGTATCGAGGCCCTCACGGGACCCGCCGCGGTGGAGTGGCTGCGCGACCGGGAGCGGCGCCTGCTGGCCGACCTGGCCCAGCGTGACGAGCGCATCCGGGCCCTCGAGGCCGAGCTGCGGCGGGCGAAGTCGGGGCGCACCGACGTGAGCGCGATCGTCGGGTCGGCCGTCGAGGCCGGGCCGGTACGGGCCGTCTCGGCCCAGGTGGAGGCGCTCGACATGGACGAGCTGCTGGCGATCTCGGACCGCGTGAAGCAGGGCCTGGGCAACGGGGCCGCCGTGGTGCTGGGCGCCGCCGCCGACGGGAAGGCGATGCTGGTCGCCAACCTGGCCCCCGGGGCCGTGGAGGCCGGGCTCTCGGCGGGACACGTGATCCGCGAGGTGGCACCGATCGTGGGCGGAGGGGGAGGGGGCAAGGAGGCCATGGCGCGCGCGGGGGGCAAGGACCCCGCCAAGCTCCCGGAGGCGCTCGATGCCGCCCGCGAGCTCCTGTTGGCGGCGCGGGGGGCGTGAAGGTCCTGGCTCTGGACCACGGGTCGGCCCGCACCGGAGTGGCGGTGAGCGACCCGACGGGCACCATCGCGCGACCGCTGCCGGCCATCCGGCGGGTGGACTCGCCCGCGGGCCGCCGGGAGCTGGCCGCCCTGATCGCGCAGGAGCAGCCCGAGGCGATCGTGGTGGGCGAGCCCCGGTCGCTGTCGGGGGAGCGAGGAGAGCAGGCGCGCGCGGCGGCCGGGTTCGCGGCTCGGCTGCGGGCGCGGGTCGACGTCCCGGTGGAGCTGTGGGACGAGCGGCTGACCACGGTCGAGGCGTCGCGGCGCTCGCGCGAGTCGGGATCCCGGGCCGACCTCGACAGCCTGGCCGCCTGCGTCCTGCTCGAGGCCTACCTGGCGCGTCGCCCGTGACGACCGGCTCGCGCCGTCCCCCGGCCCGCTCCGGCCGGTCCGATCGCCGTCACGGCCGGGACCGCGGGCCGAGACGGGGCCGCACGCTCCTCTGGCTGCTCCTGGTCGTGGTGATGATCGCCGCGGTGGGTTGGGCGCTCGCCCGCAACGCGGCGGACGACGACGCGACCCCGGCGGCGGCCGACACCGCCACGCCCTCGACGGAGCGCCTGCTCATCCGTGAGGGCCTACGGCGCGAGGACGTCGCCCGCCTGCTCGACCAGGAGACCTCGATCCCGGGCGACCGGTACCTCTCGTTGACCGCCCCCGGCGCCCGAGGTCGGGCGCTGGCGCGGACCGACCGCCCGACCTCGCTCGAGGGCTTCCTGTTCCCCGCGACCTACGAGATCACCTCCGACACCACCGCCGCGGAGCTGGTGGACGAGCAGCTCGATGCCTACGAGGCCAACACCTCCGACGTGAACTACCGCTACGCCACCTCTCGGAACCTGACGAGGTTCGACGTCCTGACCATCGCCTCGCTGATCGAGCGCGAGGTGGCGGTCGCCAGCGAGCGGCCGCTCGTGGCGAGCGTCATCTACAACCGGCTTCGCGCCGGCATGCGCCTCGACATCGACGCCACCGTGCAGTACGCGATCGGGGAATGGAAGAAGGAGCTGAGCCCGGCTGACCTGGCCTCCGGGAGCCCCTACAACACCCGCCGCTTCGGCGGCCTGCCCCCCGGACCCATCGCCAGCCCCGGCAAGGACAGCATCCGGGCGGCGGCGCACCCCGCCCCCACCCAGTTCCTCTACTACGTCGCCCGCAACGACGGCACCGCGCGCCACTACTTCTCGCGCACCCCGGCCCAGTTCGAGGCCGACGTGGCCCGCGCGAAGGCCAACGGCGGCCGGTAGTACGGCTGATGGCCGCGATCGACGCGCGGACCCGGATGGCCGGGATCATCGGCTGGCCGGTGGACCACTCGTTGTCGCCGGCGATGCACAACGCGGCCTTCGAGGCCCTGGGCCTGAACTGGGCCTACGCGGCCTTCCCCGTCCACCCCGACCACGTCGGCGAGGCCGTGCGCGGGCTGGCGGCGGCCGGCTGCGGGGGCCTGAACGTGACCATCCCCCACAAGCAGGCGGTGATCGAGTTCTGCTCGTCCACCTCCGGCGCCGTGGACGCCATCGGGGCCGCGAACACCCTCGTGCCGGACGGACAGGGCGGCTTTCGCGCCGACAACACCGACGCGGCGGGCTTCCTGCGGGCCCTCGACGAGCAGGCGCCCGTCGACCTGGACGGCCGGGACGCCCTGGTCATCGGCGGCGGGGGGGCGGCTCGGGCCGTGGCCTTCGCCCTGCGGGGACGGGGCGCCCGCGTGCGCGTGGCCAACCGCACGCCGGGGCGGGCGGCGGAGCTGGGAGACCCCGTGCCCTTCGTCCGCGACGCACTCGACATCGTGGCCTCCCAGTCGGCCCTGGTCGTGAACGCCACCAGCCTCGGCCTGGACGGCGACGCTCCGCCCGAAGAGCTGCCGCTCGCCGGGCTCGGCCCCGGGCAGGTGGTCGTGGACGTGGTCTACCGCCCCGGGGGGACTCCCTGGCTCGCGGCCGCGGCCGCTCGCGGCGCGCGGCCGGTGGACGGGCTCGGGATGCTGTTGCACCAGGGCGCCGCGGCCTTCGCCCAGTGGACCGGGCGCGAGCCGCCCCTGCAGGTGATGCGCGCCGCCCTCGAGGCCGCGTAAGCCGGCCCTCTGAGCGGGGCCGGCTGGACGCCAAATGCGGCCTGGCCGGCCGCATTTGCGGACCGCGGCTCCGCCTTCGGCGGGGCCAGCCACCGCGTCAGAAGCCCCGAGAGAGGGCGGCAAGCGCTCCGGTTCAGTCGGCCTCGGTCGGGGCGTTGGCGCGCTGGCGCAGGTGCACCTTCAGGGTCAGCTCCCACGACACGTCGCCGTCGCCGCCCGAGGTGGACCGCTCGACGCCCTCGGTCTCGATCGCAAGGAGTGCGGCGGGGTCGATCGACACGGTCAGCGGTCCGTGCTGAGCGACGGTCATGTCGGCCGCGGGGCCCCCGATCGCGAAGGAGGTCGGCGCCGCCGGGTCCTGCCACCGGTCCAGGGAGAGCGAGGGAGGGGTGAGGTCGTCCTGCTCGTCCGCGAAGCCCTCCGCGAGCGGGGGGAGCGCGAACAGGTCGTCCGACGGGGTCGGCGCGTCCTCGAAGGAGATCTCGTGCTCGGCGGGGACGGCGGCCGCCGCACCCTCCTCGTCCGCCAGGCCCAGCCAGGTCGGCTCAGGCTCCTGCGTGCCGTTCTCCGGCGTCGCGGACCATCCGGCGGTGGCGTCGAAGTCGTCGCCGCCCTCTCCCAGGAGGGGTGACGGGGAGGCCTCGGCCGTGATCCCCAACTCGTCCTCCAGCTCGCCGTCGGAGATCGCGAGGTCGTCGTCGGGAACCAGGAGACCGGACGCGGCGCCCGGGCTGCCCCGGGTCATGTCCGTCTCGCCCGGCAGGTACCACCCGGGCTCGGTGATGATCTCTCCGAGGCCGTCGTCCAGGTCGGCCATCGCCTCGAGCTCGAATTCCTCGATCCCGCTGTCCTGGCCCTGGTCGCCGCTCTCGGCGTCCAGGTCCTCGGC
The DNA here is from genome assembly GCA_963721335.1 of Miltoncostaeaceae bacterium. Classification (GTDB taxonomy): domain Bacteria; phylum Actinomycetota; class Thermoleophilia; order Miltoncostaeales; family Miltoncostaeaceae; genus CAVXDY01. The sequence goes on along the minus strand of CAVRIV010000008.1, from coordinate 656,788 downwards.
GTCCTCCTCGGCCTCCAGCTCGTCGTCCTCGACGGCCGGCTCGTCGTCCTCGACCTCGGCCTCGGCGCCCGTGTCCTCGGCGTCCGGGTCGGTGTCGGAAAGGGTCAATGCCTCGTCCTCGCGGACCGGCGTGACGGTTGCCGCGGCCTCGGCCCAGATGTGGCTCGCGAAGACGTCGGGGACCTCGGCGCGATCCGCGACGGCCGTCTCTTCGAACGGCGCGAGGGTGTCGTCGGGCGCCTCACTTGAGAGGGCCTCGTCGGTGGCCCCGGAGTGGCGCCGGCGCAGGATGACCAGCGCCACGGCGGCCAGCACGACTCCGAGGAGGGCGATGTTGATCGGGGTGATCACTGGTGTCTCGCTTCGATCGGGGGAATGGGCCGTAGGCCCGGGACGCGCGAACGGGGGGTCGGATCGACCCCCCGTGGGCGTGCGTTCGATGGTGCGCCTACCAGGTGCAGCCGGTGCCGCAGGTGCGGGTGACCGTGCCGTCGGCGGCGTGAGTGAGCGTGTAGGTCTTGGAGCCGGACGAGGCCGCCAGGCTGTACGTCGTGGGAGTAGAGGTCAGGACCACCACCTCGTTCTTGGGAACCGGGGCGGCGCTCGCCGACGTGGCCTTCCACGCGATCGAGGGGTTGATGGCCGCGAGTGCGGTCACGGCAGCGGCCGGGGTGGCCGGGTAGCTCTGGGTGTCGGTGTACGACGACTCCATCGCCACCGTGGCGTCCCGCACCAGGGCGGTCGCGGCCGCGGTGTTGGCCTTGTCCTTCTGACCGATGAACTGCGGGATCGCAATGGCGGCGAGAATGCCGATGATGAGCACGACGACCAGGAGTTCGATGAGGGTAAAGCCCTCCTGACTCCGGGTCCGGCTCCGAAGCCGGTTGAGCATGGGGAACCTCCGTCAGGGAAGTGGTATCCGCGCGCAGTGGGCTCCGGTTTGTCCTGCTGAGCACACTCTTCGCGGCCAATTCCGTCATCGGGCGGAGGGCGCCGGACTTGAGCTTTTGGGCACCGTTTTTACGGTGCCGCGGGCCCCGATTGTCAGGGGACGAGGGGAGCTCCGGTCGTGGTGGTCGTCGGGTCCGTCGCGGGGGTGGTGAGGGTCGCCGGGATGGTCGTGGCGGGGACCACGGTCGACGGCACGGTGGCCGGCACGGTGGTCGTCCCGAGGCCCGCGGACACCCGCGCCTTGAAGACGTCGGGAGGGGTCCCGAACTCCCCGAACGCGCGGAGGCGCGCATCGGCGGGGTCGGGGGTCGCCACCCCGAGAGCCGCGAGACCGCTCGGCGCGGCCACCTCGGCGGCCAGCAGGGCGGCAGGGTCGGCGGGTGCCTCGGCCGCCGCGTCCGATCCTCCGCCTCCGCCGCAGCCGGCCGCGAGCAGCGAGAGCCCGGCGAGGGTGGCGGCGAGGGTGGCGTGTCTGCGGCTCATGGCGTGGCCGTCCCGGTCGCGGGGGTTGTCGTGGCCACCGCGGCGTCGGCGACGGGCGCCGCTCCGCTGGAGACCGCCAGGAGGTTCAGGGTCGCGATGACGTCGCCGGCGCGGGCGCCCTGGTCGTTGACCGCGATGTCGGCCTTCTGGAGGGAGAAGAGGCGCCCGCCCACGCGGAGCTTGCCCGCGCGATTCACGCGCACCTGGTTCTGGAGGCGGTAGAGGAAGTCGTCCACCGCGAAGAAGCTGCCGGCGAGCTCGACGGTGAGCGGGTTCCCGACGGAGGTCGCGCCCGGCACCGCATCCCCGCCGGTGATGGCCCTGATGGTGACCGACGACCGCACGGCGAGCCGCTGGAGCTGCACGACCGCCTCGGGGACGCGGGGCGCCGGCGGGGTCGCCTTCGACAGCCGCACGGTGCGCGCGGTGCGCGAGGCGCGGCTCACACGGGTGGCGCTCGTCTGCGCCAGTTGCGCGCGAGCGGCGGCGAGCTGCGTCTCGACGGACTCCAGCTCGGTGCGGGCCGTCGCGGCGTCGGCACCCGCCGGCTTGATGGCGAACCACCATCCGGCGAACAGGACGATGCCCGCGGCGAGCACGAGGACCATGATGCGATCGCGCTGCGTGAGCCTCATGGTGTGGTCACTCCGGTCGTGACGGGGATTGTCGAGGTGTCGAGCGGCGTGGAGATCGTGAAGTGGATGACGTTGCGGCCCGCCTTCAGCTCGACCTTGCTGCCCAGGAGGCGGGGCTCGCCCAGCCCGCTGACGGCCGAGATGCGCGCCATCAGGCGAGCGACCTGGGTGTGGGAGAAGGTGAAGCCGTCGAGGGTCAGGCTGGCCGCGGTGGTGGCCGCGGCACCCGGGACGGCTGCGGTGTCGCCGGTGCCGCTGGCGTCGAGGGTGAGGTTGCCGTACCAGACGCTCGGCGGGGTGACCGTGGCCACGCGGCGCAGGACGCGCTCGCCGTTGACCCGCCCGGTCGCGAGTGTCTTGACGTAGGCATCGCCGGCGGAGAGGGACGCGGCGCCCGCGCCGTCGGCAGCGCGCCTCTGAAGCTCCGCCTCGACCTGGTCGCGCTCGGTCTGCGCCGCGGCCAGCGCCGCCTGGGCGTCGCTCGCGTCCGCGTGCGCCGAGTACCCCCAGTAGCCGAGCCCGCCGGCGAGCGCCACGGCGCCCACGACAGCGATCTGGGTCCGGGAGGGCTGGAACGAGCGGCCGCGCTGCTTGGCCGGGAGGAGGTTGACGGCCTTCATCGAGACGCCTCCTCTGACAGGGCGAGTCCAAGGGCGACGTCGGCGTAGGCCGCGAGCTCGGGCCCCATGCCACCGCCGTCGGCGATGTTGGCCAGGGGGTCGCCCACCAGCACGGGGATGCTCAGGGCCTGCTGGAGATAGCGGTCCAGGCCGGCGCACAGCGACGTGCCGCCGGCGAGCACGATGCGCTCGATGGGCCGCGCGGTGGGCTGGGAGCGGTAGAAGTCGAGCGAGCGCCGGACCTCGTCCACCAGCGGACGGGCTCCGAAGGCGAGGGCGCGGCGGACGTCGCGCACCTTCTCGGCGCTCCAGCCCTCGGGGATGTCCCCCAGGAGTCCGCAGGCCACCTTCAGGGCCTCCGCCTCGGCCATCGAGAGCTCCGAGCCGCGCGCGACGGCGGCGGTGAGCTGAGAGCCGGCGAACGGGACCAGGCGGACGAACTCGCACTGGCGGTTCACCGACACGACGACGTTGGTGTGGGTGTTGCCCACGTGGCAGACGACCTGGGCCTGCGCGTGCCCCTCGGGATCGGGCGCCGCGGGCGGCAGGAGCGCCCGCAGCAGGGCGAAGGCCTCGAGGTCCACGCCCGCCGGACGGAGCCCGGCGTGCTGCAGGGTCTCCACCAGGCCCTCGATCATCTCGCGCTGGGCGGCCACGACCACGACCCGCTGCCGGTCGTTCGCCTCGTTCTCGAGGGGGGGCAGGGGCTGGAAGTCGAGGATCGCCTCGTGGAGCGGGATCGGCATGACCTCGCCGGCCTCGAACTCCACCGCGGCGCGAAGCTCGTCGGCGTTGTCCATGTGAGGCAGCTCCAGGGTCCGCACCGAGACCTGGGAGTTGGCGACCCCCAGGCGGACGCGCCCGCGGGGGAGGCGCTCCTCGCGCCACATGCGCTTGATCTCGGTGGCGACGCTCTCGGAGTCGAGGACCTGACCGTCGGCGACGAGGCCCTCGGCCAGAGGCCGCACCGCGGTGCGGCCCACCGAGTACCCGCCGCGGCCGCGCTTCACCTGCGCCGCCTTCAGGGAGCTCGATCCGATGTCGAGGGCCACCACGTCACGAGCCGCGCTCAATGAAGCCATCACGCCACCTGTCCTTGGTACCAGTCGATGAGGGTGTGGCCCCACAGGAGGGCCACCAGCGCTCCGGCTGAGAGAAAGGGTCCGAAGGGAACGGCCGTCCGGCGCGCGGCGGCGCCGTGAGCGGCGATCAGGGCCAGGCCGATCAGGGCGCCGGCCGCGAAGGCCGCGGCCAGCGCCGGCACCACGGCCGAGCCGAGCACCGCCCCGAGCAGCAGGCCGAGCTTGACGTCGCCCATGCCCATGCCTCCGGGCCGGATCACGCCGACCAGGGCCAGGAAGCCCGCGGCGCCCAGCGCGCTCGCCACCGGGACCCACCAGCGAGCGGGATCCGCCAGCACGGCGGCGGTCAGGCCCGCGATGGCCGCGGGCAGCACGACGATGTCCGGGATGAGCTTGTGCCGCAGGTCGATGACCACCACGGGGACGAGGGCCACGAGCAGGATCGCGACCGCCAGGCCGCGCCAGGTGGGCCCGAAGGCCGCGATGGCGCCGGCGGCCAGGGCCGCGGTCGTGAGCTCCACCGCCGCGTAGCGGGCGTCCACCCGCTCGCCGCAGCCGCGGCAGCGGCCCCGAAGGGCGATCCAGGAGAGCACCGGCACCATCTCGAGCGGCGTGAGGGTGCGGTCGCACCGGTCGCACGAGGAGCGCGGGCTCACCAGCGAGCGGCCCGCGGGCCAGCGTGCGATGAGGACCGTGAAGAACGATCCGAGGGCGAGGCCGATCACGCCGGCGAGGGCCGGGGCGAGCCAGATGGGTGAGGAGAGGGCGCTCATGCCGCGACTCCCATCGGCCTCCGGCGGGCCGACCTGAGCGGATCGGTCCTAGGCATAGCGGCGTGCGCCCGCGTACCGCTGGGCATAGCTCCCCTCGAGCAGCGACGACACCTTCACGACGTCGCCCGAGTGCGGGGCGTGGACGAACTGGCCGTTGCCGAGGTAGAGCCCCTCGTGGCCGATGTAGCCCGAGGCGTCGGCGAAGAACACGGCGTCGCCCGCCTGGAGGGCGGAGGGCGGGATCGAGGTGCCGACGCGCGCCTGGGCGTCGGCGACGCGCGGAAGCCCGACGCCGTGCTGCGCGTACAGGTACTTGACGAGGCCGCTGCAGTCGAACCCGCCCGGGCTCTCGCCGCCCCAGACGTAGGGCTCGCCCAGGTGGGAGAGCGCGTCCATGGCGACCTGCGTGCCGACGGCGGACCCGGCCACCAGGCCCGGGGCGAACGAGGCGGAGCTGAAGACCGAGGAGGCCGGATCGCCGCCCATCTCGGCGTAGTAGCGGCTCACGTTGCGGGTCCAGTTGGAGTTCATGTTGTTCGGGTCGTTGACCGCGCCGAGGGGGGCCCACGTGCCGCTGATCTGGGCGATCGTGGTCTTGCCCGCGCCGAGGTAGAGAGGGCCGGCCAGGTTGTTGGCGGCGGCCGCGATGGCCTCCTCGTAGGACGCGTAGACGCGACCCGGCCCGAGTCCGAACGGGTTGTGGATCAGCTGAGAGGGGCCGTAGGTGGCGAAGCTGGTCTCGGCGCCCGAGATGGCGACGAGCACGCGGGGGTCGAGGCCCACCTGGCCCGCGCTCGCCACGAAGGCGGCGCCGGTGCCGACGAGGGGGCTCTTCAGCCCGGCCAGGTAGGCGTCGATGGCGGCGGCGTCGACGCCGCCGGTGGCGGCGGGGACGGCCGGGAAGGCGGAGATCTCGTCGAGGCCCGCCGTCGCGGCGATGCCGGAGCCGAAGGCGTCAGATGCCCGGGGCACCAGGGAGGCCGTGGAGGCGCCCGTGACCAGCATGGCGTCCACCGATGCCGCCTGGGAGGCGGCCTCCTGGGCGGCGAGCACGGCCTCCTTCAGGAGCACGTTCTGGCGGTCGATGAGCTCCGACTTGCTCCGCTCGAGGTCCCGGGCGGAGTCGATGGCGGCCTGATACGCGGCGTTCGTGTCGCTCTCGGCGCGCGTACGCACCTGGGCGAGCTCCGCGGACGTCCGCTCGAGCTGGTGCTGTGCCTGCGCGAGCGTCTCGGCGACGGCGCTCGGGATCGGCGCCAGCGCGAGTACGGCCAGCGTGGTGACGACGAACGGAGTGGGGCGGCGACGGCGTGGCATTCCACCCGGCTCATCGGCGACTGCGTGAGGGACTTGAGCGTCGGTGCGCGGTCCTCATGCTCGGCGCGGCCCCTGCCGATGGGCAGGACATGATCCGGCTCCCGGCGCTCCTTGCGCACCTTGTTAACGTCGGCGCGAGCGACCTGCACCTGAAGGTCCCCGTCCCCCCGGTGGTGCGCGTCCACGGGCAGCTGCGGAGCGTTCCGGATCTGCCCGCGGTGACCCGGGCGGACACCGAGCGCATCCTGGACGAGCTGCTCGGCACCCAGACCGTCAAGAAGGCGGAATTCGACCGGTCCGGAGAGGTTGACTTCTCCTACTCGTGCTCGGGCGTCGGGCGCTTCCGCGTGAGCGCCTTCCGGCAGCGTGGCTCGATCAGCCTGGTCCTGCGGACCGTGCCGGTCTCGGTGCCGGCGCTCGAGGATCTCGGCCTGCCGCCCGTCGTCGCCCGGCTCGCCGATGAGGAGCGCGGCATCGTCCTCGTCACCGGGGCCACCGGCTCCGGCAAGAGCACCACCCTCGCCGCCATGATCGACCGCATCAACCGCGTGTCGAGCAAGCACGTGGTGACCGTGGAGGACCCCATCGAGATGCTCCACGGCGACCGCCGCTCGATCATCAACCAGCGCGAGGTCGGGACCGACACGGGAACCTTCGCCGACGCCCTGCGCCGCGTGCTCCGCCAGGACCCCGACGTGATCATGATCGGGGAGATCCGCGACCTGTTCAACCGTGGAGACCGCGCTGAACGCGGCCGAGACGGGCCACCTGGTGCTCTCCACCATGCACACCGTTGACGCGACCGAGACGGTGAACCGCACGGTCGGCTTCTTCCCCCAGCACCAGCAGAAGCAGGTGCGGGCGATGCTGGCCGCCACGCTCCGGGGCGTCATCTCGCAACGGCTGGTCCCCCGGGCCGATGGCGCCGGCCGCGTGGCGGCCGTGGAGGTGCTCGTCAGCACCGGCCGCGCCCAGGAGATGATCCTGAACCCGGACGAGACGGGACGCCTGACCGAGGTCATCGGCGAGGGCGCCTACTACGGGATGCAGACCTTCGACCAGGCGCTCCTGGCCCACGTCCAGGCCGGGCGGGTGAAGCCCGAGGACGCCCTGCGCGCGGCCAACCGCCCCCAGGACCTGAGGCTGCAGCTCGCCCAGGTGAGGGAGCCGGCTCCCGCCGCGCCGATCCAGATCCCATCCGCGCACGCGACGGAGCTCATGCCCTCCTAGGGCCGATCCGCCTCCTCATGCCGCGTCCCTCCCGCCTCCTCACCCGCCGCCTTCTCGGGCCCCGCACCGCCCAGGGCGGCTTCTCGCTGATCGAGGTGCTGGTGTCGATCATGGTCCTGGCCATCGTCGCCGGCGGCCTGGCCGCGGGCCTGACCGCCACCAGCGCGATGCTGGGGCGCTCGAAGGCCGACGCCATCGCCGACAAGCTCGCCGCGAGCGAGATCGAGGTGGTCCGCCGGATGGCGTACGACGACGTCGGGACCGTGGGCGGCAACCCGCCCGGGGACCTGGTCGCCGACCGCAACGTGACCCGCGACGGGGCCGGCTTCCGGGTCCAGAACCGGGTCGTGTACGTCGACAACCCCGCCCCGGGCGGCTCGCAGACCCGCATCGACTACAAGAGCGTCCAGGTGATCGTGACCCCGCTGGCCGCCGGCTCGAAGCCCATCACCCAGACCAGCATCGTCGCACCGCCCACCTACGCCTCGATCGCGGGGAAGGCCGCGATCACGGTGAGCACCACGGACAAGATCACCGGCCTGCCCATCGCGGGCTCCGCCATCAGCGTCACCGGCGGCCCCAGCGCCGCCGTGAGCGAGGTGACCGACGCCGCCGGCAACGCCGTGATCGCGGGCCTCCTGCCCAACTCGAGCCCGTCGCAGGTCTACACGGTCGGCATCTCCAAGCCGGGCTACGTCGTCCTGAACCCGGCCGCCGACCTGAGGCAGAACCTCGTCGCCGCCGAGACCTTCCCGGTGGCCGCGCTGCTGGTGAAGCCGGTCCGGCTGGAGGTCAGCCTCCTCCAGGGGACCACGTCGGTTCCGATCACGGAGAGCGCCACCGTCACGCTCACCCCGCCCGCCGGGACCCCCTCCGCGCTCTCGGGCACGGGCGTCTTCGCCTGGGACGCGCAGATCCCGAACGCCTCCACCGACTACACGCTGTCGGTCGCCACAACGTGCGCCGGCTTCTTCACGGGCGGCGTGCGGCTGAACCCCCCGGGCTACCCGACGACCACGACCCAGACGAGGGCGGTCACCGGCTTCACGCGCGGGAACATCGTCGTCACGGTGCAGCGCAACAGCAACAGCACCCCGATCGCCGGCGCCACCGTGACCATCACGGGGGGCAACGCCGGCCTCACCGGCACCCAGGCCGTGGGTACCACCGACGCGGCCGGCAGGGTCACGCTCTGCGTCCCCGCGACGAGCACGATCGACTACTCGGTCAGGGCGGCCGCCACCGGCTTCACGGCCAAGACGGTCCTGACCAAGCCGCTCGCCAACGGCGGGACCACCACCCTCGCCCCCATCAAGCTCTCATGACCGCCCGTCTGCGCCAGTCGGCCGCCGCACGCCAGGGTGGCTTCACCCTCGTCGAGCTGCTGGTCGCCATGGTGCTCGTGGGCGTGGTCGCCACGGCGGTCTACGCCTCGTTCATCTCCGGCGTGGAGGCCTCGTCCAGCCGCGGGACCCAGGCGCGGGCGCAGAACGACGCCCGCATGGCGATGGAGGAGTTCACGCGCGACGTGCGCCAGGCCGTGAGCCCCGACGGCATCATCGCCCCGGTCGCCGCCGCCCCCACCGCGACCAGCATCGAGCTGTGGGTCGACAACAACCGCTCGCTCACCGCGACCACCGCGGTCCCGAAGCGGGTTCGCTATCGCCTCTCGGGCACCAACTTCGTCCGGCAGGTCCTGACCGGCACCACCTGGTCGGCGGAGGACGTTCTCGCCCCGGCCGTGGTCAACGGCTCGACCGCCCTCTTCACCGCCGTCAACATCAACGGCGCCGCGACCGTGATCCCCGGCGCCGTCGCCACCATCTCGCTTCGCCTGATCCTCGGAGACCGCTCCGGACGGGCCACCACGACCACGGAGCTGCAGGCCGATGCGACGCTCAGGAACCGTTTTGTCTAGGCGCGGCCAGTCCGGGCAGAGCCTGATCCTGGTGCTCGTCACCTGCAGCATCCTCGCGGTGCTGGTGGGGACGGTCGTGCGCCAGTCGCTGTCGACCGGCACCGGCACCACCCGGGACGCGCGCGGCGACGTGGCCATGCAGGCGGCCGACGCGGGCGTGAGCCGGTACGTGTCCCGGCTGGTGACCGACCCGCTCTACTGGGCTCACTACGTCGACCAGGCGGAGGACACCCGCCTCGACCCGACCGACGGCAACCGCGCCTACCCGCCGGGCTCCGCGTGGCCCGCCGGCAAGACGACGTGGACCTACTCGACCGCGGCGTGGGCCGACATTCAGCCTGCCACCGACCGCTTCGGCAAGGCCCAGTACCGGCTGCGCATCACGCCCCCGACCACGAGCGACGTGGTCACCATCCGGTCCGTCGGACGCACCCTGGGATCGGGCGCCAACGTCCGCACCCGCCAGGTGCAGGCGCAGGTGCGCCCGGGCTCGCTGGCCGACTTCCAGGCCCTCTCCAACACCTCGATCGGCTACGGGTCCGGCGCGACGACGACCGGGAAGATCTACTCCGCGAACGACGTCGACCACGACGGCATCGCCAAGGGCACGGTCTACGCCGTGGATCGCGTCACCGGCAACTCCAGCTTCGAGGGCGGCAAGTACGACCGCCTGACCAACCCGACGACCACCCAGCTCTACCCCTCGGGCGTGCCGTTCAGCCAGTTCACCGACGACCTCGCCGACATCAAGACCACCGCCACGGCACAGGGCAACCTCTTCAACGACGCCGCCGCGAAGGGCTGGCTCGTGCAGTTCACCGCCGCCGGCAAGGCGAACGTCTGGAGGATCACCTCGGGCACGTCCTCGGGCCTGGCCTCCACGCTGAACACCCTCTCCACCACGGAGTGCAACTCCTCCACCACCTACAGCAAGACCCTCACCAACTTCAGCGTCATGTGGTTCACGCAACCCGTGGTGATCGGCTCGGGTGACAACCCCTGCGCGACGACGGGAGCGCTCGACTCGGTCCTCGACGGGCGCGTCACCATCGGCACCGACGACGACGTCTACGTGGGCGGCAACATCTCCTACGAGACCAGCGGCGACGACACCCTCGGCCTGACGGCGACCAACGACGTCATCATCACCAACTACGCGCCCTCCACGCTCACCTGGCGGGGCGCGACGCTGGCGCAGAACGGACAGTGGAGGACGAACGGCAGCACCGGCAGCAAGAACACCATGACCTTCACGGGCTCGCAGGCGATGTACAACGGCGGCTCCGCCGGCATGTTCGACACCCGGGTCTACAACTACGACGACACCCTCGTCTTCCAGCGCCCGCCGCTCTTCCCCACGATCGAGGGCACCTGGGAGACCGTCTACTGGCGCGAGGTGGACCCCGCCGCCTCGTAGTCGGCCGGCGCTGGAGGCTTCGCCGGCGTTCGAGGCTCAGCCGCTGCCGGTGCGCTCGGTCTCTTCCGCCTCGTGATCCCGCGTGGGGCCGCCGGTCTCGGGCTCCTCGTCCGTGGGACGGGCCGTGTAGGACGACTCGTCGGCGTGGTCGAGGTCGCGCTGGGAGGCCTTCCGGCGCTTGCGCGCGACCCGCTCCTCGCTCGTGCCGCCGTCCTCGCCCGGTCGGTCGCCGGCCATCGGTACCCCCTGAGGTCGCTCGGTGGGGCTTACTGTAGCCCGGCGACGGGGGTGCGAGGGATCGCGGGCTCGGCCCCGGTCACCTGGTCCAGCGACGCCGCGAGCGCGGCAACGCACGCGGGGTCGAACGCGGTGCCGGCACCGTCCCGGAGGACGCGCATTGCGTCGGGGATCTCCATCGCCCCGCGGTAGGGCCTCTCGGCCGTCAGCGCCTCGAAGACGTCCGCCACCGTGAGGCAGCGGGTGATGGTGGAGAGACGGCCACCGCCGAGGCCGCGGTGGTAGCCCCCGCCGTCCAGGCGCTCGTGATGCGACGCAGCCGGCTCGACGATGTCGGCGAAGGCCGCCGTCCCCGACAGGATCCGCTCGCTGTAGTGGGGGTGCATCTTGACCTGGGCGAACTCGGCGGCGGTGAGCCGCCCCGGCTTGTCGAGGATCGAGTTGGAGAGCCCGAGCTTGCCCACGTCGTGCAACAGCGCCGCCCGTCGGAGCGTGCGCAGCGCCTCGGGCTCGAGGCCGAGGTGGGCTCCGATGGCCACGGCGAACCGGGCGACGCGCGCCGAGTGCCGGGCGGTGTACGGGGACTTGGCGTCGATGACGTCCCCGAAGGCCTCCGCGATGCGGTCGAGACGGTCTCCGTCGGCCATCGCCGGGGTGCCGTCCGGATCGTCGGCGAGGAGCGCCTCGATGACGGCGCCGTCCCGCATCCGCGGCCACAGCGGGTCGTCGGCGGCGATCGACAGGTAGGCGTCGGCCACGCGCGGATCGAACCACCGCCCGCGGCGCTTGCGCACCACGTCGGCCGCGGCCTCCCACCCGTCGGTGAGGTAGAAGATCTCCGCGGTCTGGGCGAGGCTGGCGATGCGCGCGAACAGGGGGATCTCCTCGCCGCCCAGCCCCTCGGGCCTGCCGTTGCCGTCCCAGTGCTCGTCGAGGGAGCGGACCGCCGCGGCGGCCGCGGGCGGGCACCCGAGCATGGCCACCACCCGCGCTCCGCGGTCGCAGCGCGTCTCGATCATTCCCGTCCCCTCGGCCGCGAGACCGCGGAGGGCCCGCAGCACCTGCCCGGCCCGTGCGATCGGAGACGCGCCGGGGGCGCTGGCGTGCGCCAGGAAGCCGAGGACCTCGCCCCTGCTGGTCCAGTCCACGCGGGCGAGGTCGCGCTTCACCGCCAGGTCGTCGGCCGCGAACAGTTCGGTCATGCGTGCCGCGGAGCTCGAGCACCCGGCGTCCTTCAGCAGGAGGGCGTAGAGCAGGGGCACACGGGCGTCGGCTTCGATCCCGAGCCGCCGGGCGATCTCCAGCCCGATGACGCAACTCCGCTGGGCGTGGCCCACGGGCTGGCCATAGGTGAGATCGAGGGCCCGGGAGAGGGCCGCGATCACCTCGGAGAGGCGGTACTCGGACCTCTCCAGGACGGCCGGGATCGTCGCTCGGAGCGTCACACCCTCCCCATCGGTCTCCCCGTGCCAGTTCTTGATGCGCCGGCGGCGCCCGCTCAGCCGGAGTCGCCCAGCAGCGCCTCGAGCCGCTCCAGGTCCTTGGGGAGTTGACGGCTGATCATGGGGGCGACGGCGGCGCCCAGCAGGCGCCGGGCACCGCGGAGGTGGAACTCGACGGTCACCGCTCAGGTGGGTCGCTGCCGTGCCCTCCGGCGCGAGGACCACCGTGATCCGCCCGCGGCCCCGGCTCGTGTCGGCCTCCTCCACCCAGAGCCGGCCGGGCTCGAAGCCGACGACCTCGGCCTCGTAGGTCCCCAGACCGGTGGTGGTCTCCCGCCAGCGGGCGCCGAGCCCGACGGGGGGCTCGGTGAGCATCTCCACCCGCTGCGTGTTCTCCTGCCACCGCGGCCGGTTGGCCGGGTCGGCCATGAACCGGAACACGGCGTCCACGGGGTGGCGCACGGTGTGCTGGACCTCGACGCGTACCGGAGGCACGCCGGGACTCTACGCGCGGCGCCTCAGACGGCGGACGCCGGGTTGACGGCCCGGAGCTCGGCATACGGGTTCACGGCGCCGCGGAGGGGCGGGTGCATCTCGAAATGGAGGTGGAAGACCCCGCCGCGCGCGTCACCCGTGCGGCCGACCGCGCCGAGCCGTCCTCCGGCGACGACCCGGGTGCCCGGCGCGATCCCCGGCTCGATGGAGCTCAGATGCGCGTAGTAGTAGGCGGTCCCGGCATCGTCGCGAAGCCACAGCCAGATGCCCCCGAGGCCGCGCTCGCGCCGGGTCAGCCGCTCCACCACCCCGGAGGCCACCGCAACCACCGGGGCCCCGCGGGGGGCGATCACGTCGATGCCCTCGTGCGGACCCTGGTGGCGGGGAGCCCCGAAGTCGTTCTGGAACGAGTGGGGTGCCTGCACGGGGAACACCTCCAGGTGCCGCGCCCGTGACGCGCCCAGGCGCCGCAGCAGCTTGGCGTCGACGGCGCCGTTCACGCGCATTCCCAGCTTGCGCTGGAGCCGCGCCACGGCGAGCCGGGTGCGGGGGCCGAAGGCGCCGTTGACGGCGACCGTGTACCCGCTCCGCCGGAGCCCGGCCTGGAGACGGCGCACGCCGGGACCCTGGTCGCCCACCGACAGGAGCGTGGTCGCGGGAGGGGGGAGGGGCAGGCCCGGCGGCCGCCGTCCGGCCCGGAGGCGGGCGAGCAGGCGCGCGTCGGCCACCCCGGTGCGCGGCAGGCCCAGTCGCCGCTGCGCACGGCGCACGGCGTCCCGGGTGAGGGGCCCGTAGCCGCCGTCCACCGCCAGCGAGGCGCCCGATTTGCGAAGCGCCCGTTGCAGCGCGCAGACGCGCGGCCCGTACGCCCCCAGCCTCAGGGGGCCGCGGGCGCCGCCGCGGGCCGTGGTGGGCCCGGGCAGGTCGCACACCGACAGGCCCAGCCACCAGAGCAGCGGCCGGTCCACGATCCCGTTCACGCGGAGCCCGGAGCGCCGCTGGAGCCGGGCCACCGCGCGGCGCGTGCCCGGGCCGAAGGAGCCGTCCACCGTCACGCGCAGACCGCGCCGCCGCAGCTCGCGCTGCAGTGCCCGCACCGCCGGACCGCGCGAGCCCACGGTCAGCACCCCGGCCTCGGCGCGGGGCGAGGGACGGGCGGCCTCGGCCGACCCGGAGGCGGCGACGAGGAGCAGGGCGGCGGCGGCGACCAGAACGGCCGGGGCCGATCGCTGGAGGCGGCGGCGCTGCATGGCGCCCCGGCGGTCTTCGCCGGGGCGGGCCCGGACCCTCCTATCGGGCCGGCTGCGAGCTCAGTCGGAGAGCACGAATTTGTAGTGGCTGACCGTCGGTGAGGTGACGACGCGGGCCGCCTCGAGCCCCGCGTACCGGCCGCCGGTGTTGTCGAACAGACGGGCTCCGCCGCCCAGAACCCGCGGAACGACGTGGATCTCCATCTCATCGATCAGCCCCGCCCTCAGGTACTGCTGGGCGACGTTCGCGCCCCCTGCCAGCGTGACATCCCTGTCCCCGGCCGCCGCCTTGGCCCGCTCGAGCGCCGCCTCGATGCCCTCGGTGACGAAGTGGAAGGTCGTCCCCCCCTGCATCTCGAGCGGCTCGCGAGGGTGGTGGGTGAGCACGAACACGGCCGTGTGGTAGGGGGGATCGTCTCCCCACCAGCCCTTCCAGGGGTCGTCGCCCCAGGGGCCCTCGCCGCCGCCGAACATGTTCCGTCCCATGACGGTCGCCCCGATGTTCTCGCGCGACTCCGTCATGACGTCGTCGTTCGGGCCGGTCTCGCCGCCTTCCATCCCGTGGGGCTCCCGCCAGCTCCTCAGCGCGAGGACCCACTCGTGGAGGTCCTCCCCGCCCTCGCCCAGGGGATTCTCCAGGCTCTGGTTGGGCCCGGCGACGTAGCCGTCGAGCGACATGCTGATGGTGAACCGGAGCTTTCCCATGCTGCCTCCTCGTCTCGGATCTACCGGTACGACCGCCGGGGGCGGCGCAACTCATCGGTGGTTTTCCGCGGACGTGATACCAAGATGGCGCTAATCAGGGGCATCTTTTAGCGGCATTATCGTATCCTTGGTGCCATGCAGAGCTTCCAAGACCTGCAGCAGACCCTGGCGTTCCAGCCTCCGAGGCTTGGCGTCGTTCTCGGGCGGATCGACGTCGGTCGGGGCCGGGAGGATCTCTACCGAGACCAGCTGCCGGAACTGCTCGTCGGCCTCGCCGCCCAGACCCGCATCGAGTCGATCCGCGCCTCGACCGCGATCGAAGGATACGAGGTGCCCGGAGACCGCGCGGTGAACCTCGCCGCGAGTCCGCCGGCCCGGGTGCGCAACCGCAATGAGAAGGAGTTCGCCGGCTACCGCGACGCGATCGACGGCCTGATCCGTGCCGACCGCCCGGAGCGGCTCTCCGTGCCGTTGATCCTGCACCTGCACCGTCAGCTCTACGGTCACTCGGCGGCGCGGGGCGGATACCTCAAGAGCGAGGACAACGAGATCGTCCGCTACGACGAGGATGGCCGCCGGGAGAAGATCTTCGCGACCGTGCCCTGGCAGCAGACCGAGTTCATGCTCTCGGAGCTGATCGAGCGGTACAACGCCGCGTGCGACGCCCAGATGGCCCACCCACTCGTGCTCCTCGGCGTCCTCACCCTCGACTTCTTGGCGATCCATCCCGTGGCCGATGGCAACGGGCGTCTCGCTCGGCTCGTCACGACGCACGAGTTGCTGCGCACCGGATATGGGGTCGCGCGCTACGTCAGCATCGAGCAGCGGATCTTCGAGAGCAAGAACGCCTACTACGAGTCGCTTCGTGCCAGCCAGAGCGGGTGGCACGACGGGGGGCACGACCCGTGGCCCTGGATCGAATACTTCTCAGGGGTCCTGGCGGACGCCTATGACGCCTTCGAGGCGAAGGTCGCGTCGGCGCAGAGCACCAAGGGCCTGACCAAGCAGGACATCGTCCGCCGCCACATCATGCTGATGCCTCCCGGCACCGCCTTCCGGCTCCGTGATCTGCGGGTGGCGCTGCCCGGCATCAGCGATCAGACGATGCGCCTCGTGCTCGTCGACCTGCGTGATGGCGGCCTGGCGGTGGCGAGTGGCCGGGGCGGCGGCGCCCGATGGGTCCGGGTCACCCCCCGGCCGTCATCGCGGAGTCCCGCGACTGAGCAAACCTCGCCTACTGCACCAGCTCGTAGATCTTGAACAGCGGCAGGTACATCGCGATGACCACCAGGCCCACGATCGCGCCGACGGCGAGCATCATGATCGGCTCGAGGATGGAGGTGAGCGACTTCACCGTTGCCGCGACCTCGTCGTCGTAGAAGTCGGCGACCTTCTGGAGCATCCCGTCGAGGTTCCCGGTCTCCTCGCCCACGGCGAGCATCTGCGTGACCATGGTGGGGAAGACCCCGACCGCGGCGAGGGGGGCGGCGAGCTGCTCGCCCTGGCGCACCCGCTCGGCGACGCCCGCCATGGGGTCGGAGATGACCCGGTTGCCCGAGGCCCGCGCGGTGATGTCGAGCGCCTGCAGGATCGGCACGCCCGAGGCCGTCAGGGTGCCCAGGGTGCGCGCGAAGCGGGCGACCGCGATCTTGCGCACCATGTCCCCGATCTTCATGGGGAAGCGCAGCTTCATCGTGTCCCAGATCTTCCCGCCCGAGTCCGAGCGGCGCCACTTGCGGAAGGAGAAGACGATCACGAAGGGCGCCAGCAGGACGACGTACCAGTAGCTGCGCATCAGGTCGGACGCGGTGATCATCGCCTGCGTCAGGGCCGGCAGCTTGCCGCCGAGGTCCGAGTACATGTCGGCGAAGACCGGGATCACGAACATCACCATCGCGATGAGCATGAGGACGGCGAACCCGCCGATCAGCGCCGGGTACATCATCGCGCTCTTGACCGTCCGTCGAAGGTTGTCGTCCTTCTCGAGCTGGTTCGCAACGCGCTCCAGCACGACGTCGAGGTTGCCGCTGCTCTCGCCCGCGCTCACCATCGACACGAACATCTCGTTGAACACGCGCGGGTGCTTGGCCATCGCCTGAGACAGGGCCAGGCCCGCCTCGACGTCCATCCTCACCGCGACGATCGCGCGCTTCAGGGGCTTGGAGCTGGTCTGCTCCTCCAGGACGTGCAGGGCGCGGAGGATGTTGAGGCCGCTCGAGACCATGGTCGCGAGCTGCCGCGACATGACCGCGAGCTCACGGCCCTTCACCGGGGTGAGGCGCTCGAACAGCTCCTCCACGCTCGGGGCGGCGCTCTTCTCCTCGAGGTCGAGCACCACCAGCCCGCGCAGGCGCAACTGCGCCGCGACGGCGGCCTTGGAGTCGGCCGAGAGCTCGCCGGAGCTGGTGCGGCCGCCGCGGTCGCGGGCGCGATAGGTGTAGGTGAGCGTGCTCACGACGCCACCCTCACCCGGCCGAGCAGGCGAGCCAGCTCCTCATCGTTGCTTGCGCGCTCGCCGGCCTCCTTCTGGCTGATCCTGCCGGCGCGCACCAGGGCGGCCAGCGAGGCGTCGAGCGACTGCATGCCGAACTGGGAGCCGGTCTGGATGGCCGAGTAGATCTGGTGGGTCTTGCCCTCGCGGATGAGGTTCCGGACCCCGGGCGTGGGCATGAGGACCTCGCAGACGACCACCCGGCCGCCCGAGACCGTGGGCACCAGCTGCTGGCAGCAGATGCCCTCGAGCGCGTTGGCCAGCATCACCCGCACCTGCTGCTGCTGGAAGGGGGGGAAGACGTCGATCACGCGGTCGATGGTCTGGGGGGCGTCCGAGGTGTGGAGGGTGGCGAACACCAGGTGGCCGGTCTCGGCGGCGGTCAGGGCGATCTGGATCGTCTCCAGGTCGCGCATCTCGCCGACCATGATCACGTCGGGGTCCTGGCGCAGCGCGCTGCGCAGGGCGGCGGGGAATGAGTGGGTGTCGCCGCCCACCTCGCGCTGGTTGACCATGGAGTGCTTGCTCGTGTGGAGGAACTCGATCGGATCCTCGACCGTCATGATGTGGCAGCTGCGCGTCTGGTTGATCTCGTCGATGAGCGAGGCGAGGGTGGTGCTCTTGCCGGATCCGGTGGGGCCGGTCACGAGGACCAGGCCGCGGTGCCGGGTGGTCCAGGCGTGCAGCGAGGAGGGCAGCCCCAGCTCCTCGAGCGGCTTGATCACGGTGGGCACCACGCGCAGCGCGGCCGCCAGGGACCCGCGCTGGAAGTATGCGTTCACGCGGAACCGGGCGGCGCCGGGGACGGCGTAGCTGAAGTCGATCTCGAGGTCGGTCTCGAGCCGCTTGGCCTGGTCCTGGGTCAGGATCCCGTAGATCAGCTCGCGGGTGTCGACCGGGGTCAGCACCGGCCCCTTGATGGGCTGAAGCGCCCCGTGCAGGCGCATCAGGGGAGGGGTCCCCGCCGTGATGTGCAGGTCGCTCGCGCCGCTGCGCAGAACGGTGGTGATGAGCTCGGCCAGGTCGACCATGTCGTCCTTTGCTGGGTCGCGGCGCGCGTGCGCCGTCAGGAGTGGTATCGGCAGCTCGCGCGCGGGCCTAAGCGACGGTGCGCGCCAGCTCCTCGAGCGACGTGTGGCCGGCGAGGGCCTTGCCCAGGCCGTCCTCGGCCAGGGTCTTCATCCCCTCGGCGCGCGCCTGCTTGGCGAGCTCGTCCGCCGACGCTCCGGCGACCGCCAGCCGCTTGAGGCGCTCGCTCATGACGAGCATCTCGTAGACGCCCAGGCGGCCCCGGTAGCCGGTTCCGCGGCAGCGGTTGCAGCCCACGGGGGTGTAGATGGGCACCGGGTCGCGCAGGCCGGGGGGGAGGTTCGCGCCGGGCACCGCGTGGCGCAGGTCCTCCAGGGAGATCGAGCCCTCCTGGCGGCAGTCGCTGCACAGGCGCCGCGCGAGACGCTGGGCGAGCACTCCCACGACGGCGCTCGACGACAGGAAGGCCTCGACGCCCATCTCCGTCAGCCGGGTGAGCGCGCCGGCGGCGTCGTTGGTGTGAAGCGTGGCCAGCACGAGGTGGCCCGTGAGCGCCGATTCCACCGCGATCTGGGCCGTCTCGCGGTCGCGGATCTCGCCGATCATGATCACGTCGGGGTCGCAGCGCAGGATCGAGCGCAGCCCCGCGGCGAAGGTGAGGCCGGCCTTGGGGTTCACCTGCATCTGGTTGACCCCGACCATCCGGTACTCGACCGGGTCCTCCACCGTGATGATGTTGCGGGCGGCGGTGTTGATCTGGTTCAGGGTGCCGTAGAGGGTGGTGGACTTTCCCGAGCCGGTGGGCCCGGTGACCAGCACGGCGCCGTAGGGGCGCTGGTAGCAGCGCTCGAAGCGCTCCAGCACGTCGGGCGTGAATCCGAGCTCGCCCAGCTGCAGGGGCACGTTGCTCTTGTCCAGGACCCGGATGACGACCTTCTCGCCGTGCACGGTGGGCAGGCAGGCCACCCGCAGGTCGGTCGAGCGCCCGGCGACGGTGAGGCCGATGCGACCGTCCTGGGGCATCCGGCGCTCGGCGATGTCGAGGTCGGCCATGATCTTGATCCGGCTGACCACGCCTCCCGAGATGCGGCTCGGGACGGCCGTGGCCTGCCGCAGCACCCCGTCGACGCGGTAGCGCACGATCATCTGGCGGGCCTGGGGCTCGAAGTGGATGTCGGAGGCGCCCTCCTCCACCGCGCGGCTGATGACGGAGTTCACGAAGCGCACCACCGGCGCCTGGTCGACCCCGTTGTCGAGGTCCATGCCGCCCACGCCGTCGTCGGCGCGCGCCTCCTCGGCCAGGTCCTCCACGACCTCGTCCACCTCGCGGGTCTCGCGGAGCACGGAGGCGATGTCCTCGGGCAGGGCCAGCACCGGGCGGATATCGCGGCGGGTGACCATGCGCAGGTCGTCGATGGCCAGCACGTTGAGCGGGTCGGCCATGGCCACCACGAGCGTCCCGTCGGGGTCGAGCCCCACGGGAACGGCGGAATAGCGGCGCGCGGAGCGGTCGTCGATGAGGTGGGCCACGCTCGGGTCCACCCCGTCGGCCAGGCTCTGGAAGTCGACGCCCATGCGCTGGGCGATCGCTCGCGAGACCTGATCCCGGGACAGCCGTCCGTCCGCCACCAGCAGGTCGCCCAGGCGGCGCCCGTCGGCCTTCTGGCGGGCCAGCACCCCCTGCAGCTCCGGGGCCGTGAGGAGGCCCATGCTCACGAGCACCTCGCCGAGGGGTGCCGAGCGGGACACCGAGACGCGCTCCTGGCGAGCGAGCGCGGGTGAGGTGCTGGATGGGGTCGGGGGCATCGTGAGGATCCTTCTCGTGGAAAGTCACCGCTCACATCGGCCGGGAAGCCCACGACTTGAGCGGCCCCGTTGCTCACGTCCGGGCCGCCTTTGCCGAGAAACCAGGGGTGACCCGACGCTTCGAGATCGAGGAGTGCGCGTGACCAAGCCCCCCGTGCGTCGCGTTCTCGCGGCCGTCGCCTGCGCGGCGGCGATCGCAGGGACAGCCGCCTGCGGATCCGGCGGAGACGACTCTCAGGACCCGGTCGCCCAGGCCCCCGCCACGACGACTCCCGTCGTCGAGGCGCTGGCCCCCGTGGCCGTCGGCCAGAAGCTCACGCCCGGAAAGGCGACGCCGGACGGGGTGAAGCGCGCCCTCGCCTCGGGCGACACGATCCTGATCGCGTTCCTCGCCGACGGCCCGGCCGACGACGGCGCGGTGCGCGTCTCGCTCGGCCGCGTCCACGGCCCGGGCGATGTCCGCAAGTTCGTGTTCGACGACTCCGGCGACGACGCGGGCGACCTGGTCGAGGCGCTGTCGGTGGTCGAGACCCCGACGGTCGCCGTCGTGGACGGCGCGGGGCGCGTGAGCAGCCGCTGGGTCGGTCTGGTCGACGCCGGAATGGTGCGTCAGGCCATCGCCGACGCGGAGGCCGACTGATCCTGCCCGTCGCTCCGGCCCACGGCCGGAGCCGGCAGGCGGCGGGACCCCCGGTCGTCACCGGGGCGTAGGGTCCCCGGGATGGTCGACGACGATCGCAGCCGCAGGCGCGAGCGCTTCATGCGCGAGCTGGCATCCCGCGACCTCTACGAATGGTTCGGGATCCCCCCGGACGCCGGCGACGACGCCATCCGCGAGGCCGCCGAGCGCAAGCGGCGCGAGCTGAGCACCACGCCGATGCCCCAGAAGAAGCGCTCGATGGAACGGGCCTTCTGCGACCAGGGCGAGAAGGCGCTGCTGCGCCCCGACGTGCGCCGCGAATACGACTCGTTGCTCAAGGGCGGCTCGGCGGTGGGCACCGGGGCCGAGCGCACCGCCGCCCGCAACGTGGCCGAGCGCGAGGCCCGGCTGAGGGCCGCTCGGGAGCGCGTCCAGCACTACGGCGCCGACGACGCCCGCATGACGCCGGGCGCGGCGACCCTCCTGGCGTCCCCCGACGTGCGCACGGAGCTGCAGGCCGAACGATCGGCCGCGGGAGGGATCGACTCCGCCGAGCAGGCGCTGCGCACCGCGCGCCAGGCGCGCGCCACCGGCCGCTACACGCGGGCCCTCGCGCACGCCGAGCGCGCCCACCAGCTCGACCCGTCGCCCGGCGCCCTGACGGTGCTCGCGGGGGCGCGCCGCGACGTGGGCGATCTCTCGGGCAGCGAGAGCGCGGTCCGCGAGAGCCTGCGCCTGCTGCCCACCGCGCGCGAGAACGCTCCCGCGTGGATCGCCCTCAGCGCCACGCTGCGCGCCCGGGGCGACCTGGAGGGGGCGGCCCAGGCGGCCCTGCGCGTGATCGAGGAGGACGACGAGGACGCGTACGGATGGCGCGCGCTGGCGATGGCCCTCGCCGACCAGGGCGAGGCCCTGCGCGCGGGCGACGCCTGGGAGCGCTCGGCCCGCCTGGGCCTGGACGTGCCCGGCGCCCTGGCCGGCCTCCAGCAGCTGCGCAAGGACTCCCTGGCCCGCGGCGAGCGCCTCCCGGCGGCCGACGTCGAGGCCCGCATCTCCCGCCTCCGGGAGAGATGAGCCTAAGATCCAGCCGCCGTCGGTATACGAGCGGCATGGATGCCGCGTCGGCCCCCCAGGAGACGTTCCGACGGCGGCGTTTAAGAGCCCAGGAGAGGACTGGTGGACATGGACATCGGGAAGCTCACCGATCAGGCCAAGAAGATCGTCGACGAGCGCGGCGGCGTCGACGCGCTGAAGAAGGACGCCGAGGAAGCTGAAGGACATCGTGGAGGGCGAGGGCAGCGCCACCGACAAGGCCAAGGCAGCGGTCGAGGCGATCAAGGACCCGGGTGCGCCCGGCGAGTCCACTGCGCCCGGCGAGTCCGCGACGCCCACGAAGGAGGCCTAGGCGCGACCATCCCGCGGGCGGGCTCCCGGCGCTAGGAGGTGCGCAGCTCCTCGGCCGGGAGGTCGTCCGGGAGCGGGATCTCCTGGGGAGGACGCGGCTCGGCGTCGTCCCAGTCGGTGTACGCGAGCCCGTCGCGGCCGTTGTGGTCCCCGGCGCCGCCCAGCGCCAGCACCAGGCAGGCGTCGGGGCCGCGGTTCAGGATGCGCCGCCGCAGTTCGGGGCCCACGCGCAGCAGCTCGCCCTCGGCCAGGTCGCGCTCCTCGCGCTCGACCTCGACCGTGAGCCTCCCGCGCAGCACCAGGTAGACCTCCTCCTGGTGCTCGTGACGGTGGATGCGCCCGCGCTCGCCGGGGGCGAGGCGGATCTGGTTGAAGCCGAAGGTCGAGACACCCAGCGCCCGGCGCAGCGACACGAACCGCTCCGTCGTTGCGGGATCGAGTCGCGCCATGCTGATGCCGGACTCCACGCTGCGAGAATACCGGCGATGACCTGCCCCGCGTCGCCCCGCCGCGCCGGCGACGGCCGCCACCGCCGTCCGTGAACTCACTCCGGGGGCTCATCGACGCGTTCCAGGCCTTCGCCGAGCGCCTGGCGGCCGTGCACTGGGGTCTGCTCGCGGCGGCCATCGCGCTCGGCTTCCTGAACCTGGCGCTGCGCTCCCGAGCCTGGCAGCAGATCCTGCGTGCCGCGATGCCGGCCGAGCGGATCCGCTACAGCACCGCCTTCGGGGCCTATTGCGCGGGCGTGGGGGTGAACGCGATCGTCCCGGCGCGCGCCGGCGACGTGCTGAAGATGTTCCTGGTGGTCCGCTCGAACCCCCGGGCGCGGTACGTGACGCTCACGGGCACCCTGGTGGCCGAGACCCTGTTCGACTTCGTCGTGGCGGGCGGGCTCCTCGTGTGGGTGCTGCTGGCCGGCGTGCTGCCCGGCGTGCGCTTCCCCGACCTCCCCACCTTCGAGCTGTCGGCCGCCGTGCGCAATCCCGAGGTGACCCTCGTGATCGTGGCGGTGCTGGCCGTGCTGGGGGTGCTCCTCGCCCGGCGGGTCAGGAGCTTCTGGCGCCAGTTCGGGCAGGGCCTCGTGATCGTGCGCACACCGGGCCGCTACCTGCGCTCGGTGGTGAGCTACCAGGCCCTCGGCTGGGGCTGCCGGATCGGCGCCGCCTACGCCTTCCTCGAGGCCTTCGGAGTGCCCGGGAGCCTGCGCAACGCGCTCATCGTGCAGGTGGCGGGGAGCCTCGGGAGCCTCCTGCCCGCCACGCCCGGGGGGCTCGGGCCGAAGCAGGCGCTGCTGGTGGTGATGCTGGCCGGTGAGGCGGGGCGCACGGATGTGCTCGCCTTCAGCGCCGGGATGGAGGTGTCGCTGCTCGTGGCGAACGTCGCCCTCGGCGGGGCCTGCCTGGCGCTCATGGTCCGCAACCTGAACTTCCGGCGTGCGATCGCGGAGGCCCGGGCGGGAGCACGGGCCGCCGGCTCCGCCCCGGATCCCCCGGCGCCCTAGGCCGGGACCGAGGGGCGGCCCGGCCGCCCGGCGTTGAGCGCCCGCGCCACGTCGCTCAGCGAGAGCATGCCCAGGAGCCGCTGCCCGTCCAGCACCAGGCCGTGAGCCGCGCCCGCGGCCCGGAGGACGTCGACCGCCTCCATCATGTTCTGGTCCTCCCTCAGCTCCGGCACCTGCTCCAGCGGGGTCATGAGGTCGGCCACGCGGGTGGCCGGCCAGTCCTCGCGCGGCACCTCGGCCAGGCGCCGCAGCTCCAGGAGGCCGACGACCCGGTCGTCGACGACCACCGGGTAGGCCTCGTGGCGGTGGTCCCACACGGTGCGCTCCACGAAGCGGTCGAGCGGGAGGTCGGCCGGCGCCGTGACCGGGTCGCGCACCAGCACGTCACCCACCCGCGCGCCCTGCGCCGGGGACGGGGTCAGCATGCGGGCCTCGGCGCCAGCGGCCTGGAGCACGAACCAGCCGATCACCGCGAGCCACAACCCGTTGAAGGCGCTGTCGGTGAAGACGAACATCGCGATGCCGATCCCGATCATCCCGATCGCGAGGACCCGGCCCGCCCCGGCGGCGATGCGGGTGGCGCTGTACAGATCCCCCCTCCACTGCCAGAGCGCCGCGCGCAGGATGCGCCCGCCGTCCAGGGGGAGGGCCGGCAGCAGGTTGAAGAGCAGCAGGAGGATGTTGGTGAACCCGAGGTAGGCGCAGACCCCGTCCACCGACGAGGGGAGGCCCGGCACGGCCGCGATGCCGAGGAATCCTGCGCCCAGACCCAGGGAGACCAGCGGGCCGGCGACGGCGATCCGGAACTCGGCGCCGGCCGTGGGGAACATGCCGGTGAAGCGGGCCACGCCGCCGAACAGCCACAGCGTGATGCCGTCGATCGTCATCCCGTCGCGCGTCGCCTGCACCGCGTGGCCCAGCTCGTGCAGCAGGATCGACCCGAAGAAGCCGAACGCGGTGAGGACGGCCATCACGTAGTAGGTGTTGTCGCCGAGCCCCGGGTTGCTGTCCGGGAACCACGAGGTGGCGAGGGACCAGATGATCAGGGCAAACAGGAGCAGCACGCTCCAGTTGACGCCGATCTTGATGCCGAAGATCCGGCCCAGTGGATAGCTGTCGTTCACGAGGTCAGTGTGAACCTAACGGTGGGCGGGGTCCAAGAGCCCCAGGATGGCGGCGCAGGCGCGGCTCACCGGGACCGGCACGCGCAGCCGCTGGCCCTCCCGGACGACCGCGCCCACCAGGGCCGCACTCTCCAGCGGCTGTCCGGCCACCAGATCGAAGAGCGTGGACGACCCGCCGTCGCGGGGCAGGCGCTTGCGGGCGTCGGCCAGGTACTGCTCGGCCGTGTCGTCGGGCACGGGCACGTCGAGCGCATGTGCCACCGCCACGACCTCGCGGCCCAGCGCCAGCATCAGCTCCACCGCCTCGGGGTCGGAGAACACCCGGCCCACGTTCGCCCGCCCGAGCGCCGTCACCGTGTTCAGCGACGCGTTGGCCACCAGCTTCGTCCACAGCGCCACCTCCGGCCGCTCGTCGACCCGGGTCGGGACGCCGATCGCCGCCCCCACCGCGACCAGCGCGTCGCCGGGCGCGCCCGGCCCCCCTCCCGCCAGCAGATCGCGGATGCGACCGGTGGCCGGGTCGCGGCTCGCCCGGCGCACGACGTGGTCCGCGGCGATGCGCTGGCAGCCCAGGTACACGGCCACGCCGCCCACGGCCGCGCCGGGGCAGGTGCCCGTGAGGATCTCGGGGTTGTGCACCCCGTTCTGCAGGGACAGCACCACGGCGCCGGGGGCGAGCCCGGGAGCGATCGTGCGCCCGGCCTCCTCGGTGTCGAAGCTCTTGACGCAGACCAGGGCGAGGTCCACGGAGCCCGCCTCGGGCGGGCCCTCGACGACGGCCAGGCGCACCTCGCGCTCGACGCCGTCGTCCACGAGCCGCATCGGCGCGGCGCGAAGGGCGGCCAGGGTCTTCTGCCGGGCGAGGACCGCCACCGGCCAGCCGGCCTCGGTCAGCCGCGCGGCGACGAACCCCCCGATCGCGCCCGGACCGACCACGAGGGTGCGTGGCGCGACCGGAGCGCGCGCCTCAGACGTCGAGCCCGAGCTGCCCGTGGGCAATCGGGGGGATGTCCTGCCGCGGCTCGGCGTGCTGCGCAGCGTCCTGGGCGAGCTGGTCGGCGCGCTCGTTCTGGGGGTGGCCCGCGTGGCCGGGCACCAGCACCGGGCTCACCCGGTGGTGGCGCGCGAGCTCCGAGACCATCCGCTCCCACAGATCCCGGTTGGCCACCGGCTGGCGGCTCGCGGTGCGCCAGCCCTTGCGCCTCCAGCCGTCCAGCCACCCCTTGCCGATGGCGTTCGCGAGGTAGCTGGAGTCGGTCACCAGCTCGATGTCCGATCCCTCGGGCGCCGCCTGGAGGCCCTCGAGCGCTGCCATCAGCTCCATCCGGTTGTTCGTGGTGGGGAACTCCCCGCCCGTGAGGACGGTCTCGGCGCCGTCCGCGCCGATCAGGATCGCCGCCCATCCGCCGCGGGCGGCGTCGGTGCCGTTGCCGGAGCAGGCGCCGTCGGTGACGAGGGTGAAGGTCTCGGTCATGGGCTCGCTGCTACCTTAGCCGTCGAGGAGGGGGGAATGCCGATGGCCGATGGATCGGACGTCGGGCAGGGGTTCGACCGCAGCGCGGCCGAGTACGACGACCTGCTCCGTCGCAACAGTGCGGGCGCCGAGCGCCTGGTGGCGTCGCTGCCGCCGGGTCGGTACGAGCGCGTGCTCGACGTGGGATGCGGCACCGGGTTCGTCACGCAGGCCATGGTGGAGCGGTTCGGCACCCTGTCGGTGACGGGCGTCGACCCGTCCGAGGGGATGCTCGAGCGGTTCCGCGAGAAGCTCGACGGCCTCGGTGTCGAGGCCGACCTCCACGTGGCGGGCGTCCATGAGATGCCGGTTCCGGACGGCGCGTACGACGCCGTCGTCAGCGGGATGGCCTTCCACTGGTTCCCCGAGAAGCCGGCCGCCGTCCGCGCCATGGCGCGGCGCCTGCGCCCGGGGGGGATCATGGGGATCCTCGCCTCGGGCCGCGGGACCGACGAGGAGTTCCGCCTCCTGCTCTCCTCCATCCGGCCGCCGGTGCCGGCGTCCTGGGTCGAGGTCTTCGACCAGATCCACCGCGACGCGGACGAGCTCGCGTCCTACATGCGGGAGGCGGGCCTGGAGGTGCTGGACGCCTGGGAGGAGCGTCGCGTGCGGCGGGTCCCGCCCGAGGCGTACCTCGCCCGGATCGCCGCGGTCGCGGGGCATCTGTCGGCATCGCTCGACCCGGCCGAGGCCGAGGCCCACGCCGCCCGCGTGTCGGAGGCGGTCATGCGGGCGTCGGGACCGGACGGCTTCCGGTACGCGTTCGTGAAGCTCTACGGGGTGGCGCGCCGACCCGGCTGAGTCGCGGGCGGGGAGGCGTGACGTGCTCCGGCACCCCGGCGTGAGGGCGCCGCGGCATTCGCGGTGCCGCGCGTCGGCCGGGCCCTGCCACGGTGGCCGGGATGCCGTCGCGCCACCGTCCGCCCCCGTGAGCACCGCCGCCTGGGCCGCCGTGGCGGGCGTCCTCGGGGTCTGCGCCGGCGGCGTGTCGACGGCGGTCGCGTGGCGCTGGCCCCGCTCGCAGCCGCTCGTCCGCGGCACGGCCCGGTGCGGAGTGTGCCGAGGCCGGCTGCGGGCCGTCGAGATGATCCCGTTGATCTCGTTCCTCGTTCTCCGAGGGCGCTGCCGCGCCTGCCGGTCGCGGATCCCGGCCGCCTACCCGGCCATGGAGCTCGCGAGCGGGCTCCTCGCGGCCACGGCCGTCCTCGGGCTCGGTGCCGGGTGGAGCGGCCTCGCGGGGGCGGTGCTCGGGGTGAGCCTCGTGCCGGTGGTCGCGGTCGACATGAGCCACCGGCTGATCCCCGACGTCGTCATCGCTCCCGCCGCCGTGGCGGGGGCGGTCGCCGCGGCGGCTGCCGATCCCGTCCGCTGGTGGGTGCCCCTCGCCGGCGCCGCCGGCGGCGCGGCCGTGCTCCTCGCGCTGTGGCTCGCGCGCCCCGAGGGGATGGGGCTCGGCGACGTCAAGCTGGCGGCCCTCCTGGGTGCCGTGCTCGGCCTGGCCGTCATCCCCGCGCTCCTGGTGGCGTTCGCCGCCGGGGCGCTGGCCGGGGCCGTCCTCCTCCTCCGCCTCGGGACGCGGGCCCGGTCCCTGGGCATCCCGTTCGCGCCGTTCCTGGCCGCCGGGGCGCTGGTGGGGCTCTGGGCCGGGCCGCAGATGCTCGCCTGGTACGCCGGGGCGCTGGCGTGAGGCCTACTCCGCGCCCGCCAACTCCCCGCCCGCCGGCTCCAGGGTGACCCCCGCCAGGAGCGCGGCGTAGCGGCCGCCGCGCTCCACGAGCTCGTCGTGCGAGCCGCTCTCCACGACGCGGCCCTCCTCCAGGACGACGATCTGATCGGCGTCGCGGACCGTGGAGAGCCGATGGGCGATGGCGATCACCGTGCGCCCCTCGCCCAGGCGGTCCAGAGCCTCCTGCACGGCGCGCTCGGTGTCGGTGTCGAGGGCGCTGGTGGCCTCGTCGAGGACCAGGATCGGGGGGTTGCGCAGCAGGGTCCGGGCGATCGCGATTCGCTGCTTCTCGCCCCCGGAGAAGCGGGACCCGCGCTCACCGACGACCGTGTCGTACCCCTCCGGGAGGGAGGCGATCACATGATGGATCTGGGCCGCGCGGGCCGCGGCCTCCACCTCCTCGTCGCTGGCATCGGGACGGGCGAAGCGGATGTTCTCCCGCACCGAGGCGTGGATCAGGTAGGTCTCCTGCGAGACGACCCCCACGGTGTCGGCGAGCGAGGCGAACGACAGGTCCCGGACATCGACCCCGTCGATGGTCACTCGCCCCTCGTCCACGTCGTAGAGGCGCGCGACCAGGTATCCGAGCGTCGTCTTGCCCGACCCGGTCTCGCCGACGATCGCCGTCATGGTCCCGCGCGGGACGGTCAGCGACACCCCTCGCAGCGTCCAGCGCGCGGGGTCGTAGCGGAAGGAGACGTCCTCGAAGGACACCTCGCCCAGGAGCTCGCGCCGGTCGAGCACGACCGGGTCCGGGCGCTCGTGGATGTCCACCGGCAGGTCCAGGTACTCGAAGATCCGATCGAAGAGGGCCAGCGAGGTCTGCACGTCGATCTGCACGTTCAGCAGCGACATGATCGGGCGGAACAGCCGCGCCTGCAGCGTCGTGAAGGCCACCACGGTCCCGATCGTCACCGCCTGCCCGGACCACGACTGCCCGGCGAGCCAGTAGACGGCCGCGGGCATGATCGCGAACGCCATCCCGATCGAGGCCATGATCCAGCGACCGGCCATCCGCTGGCGGATTTCGAGGTCGGCGAGGCGCTCGGACTCGCCCTGGAAGCGCTCGGCCAGCGCGTCCGACCGGCCCGTGGTCTTTCCCAGCAGGATCCCCGACACCGACAGCGATTCCTGGACGATGCTCGACATGTCGGCGATCGTCCGCTGGCGGGTCGTGGTGATCTCCTTGCGCTGGGCGCCCACCCGCCGGGTGAGCAGGATGAAGAAGGGCAGGAGGCCCAGCGAGAACACCGCGAGGCGCCAGTCCAGGGCGAACATGGCCACGACGCTCGCGACGACGGTGGTCACGTTGGCGACGATGGAGGTCGCGGTCGAGGTGACCACGCTCTGAACCCCGCCGATGTCGCTCGCGATGCGCGCCTGCACCTCGCCGGTGCGGGTGCGCGTGAAGAAGGCCAGCGACAGGCGCTGCAGGTGACGGTAGACGGCCGAGCGCAGGTCGTGCATCACCCGCTGGCCGACCTGGTTCGAGAGCAGCGTCTGGAAGACGCCGAGGATCCCGGTGACGACGGCGATGCCGATCAGGCCGCCCACGAGGGCCGTCAGCAGCGCGTTGTCGCGCTCGGGGATGGCCGTGTCGAGGATCTCCCTCAGGAGGAACGGCGAGATGATGTCGAGCCCCGCCGACAGCACGATCAGCGACAGCACCGCCCCCAGGCGCATGCCGTAGGGCCGGAAGAGCCTGAGCACCCGGCGCATGTTCGCCTGGCGCACCGCGGGGTCCGCGGGCCGCTCGGGCGGGGTCTCGACGGCCCAGGGGCCGCCACGGGTGCTCATCGCATCTCCATCCCGAAGGGGATACCACGCGTCCCGGTCCCCGCGTCCGGTCGCGCCCGGTCAGCCCGGGGCGGGCCCCCGGCCTCGGTCCAGCGTCACCAGGGGCGGCGAGGCGAGCCGGTCCCCGGCCTTCTGGGCCACGGCGTCGGCCAGCCAGTGGGTGGCGCTCTCGTCCTGGAACGCGTCGGCGTCCACGATGGCGATCAGGCGGGTGAGGCCCCCGTCCCTCTCCCGGCGGACCATCCGGGGGCAGGCCTCCCACGGGCCGCCGGCCCCGGCGACGCCTCCGCCCACCTCGGCCAGGATGGCCTCGATCGCGTCGGGGTCGGGGGTGAGGAGCTCGACCCGGTAGTGGCGCCGGCCCTCGGGGTAGAGGCGGACCGCGTTGATCTGGCCGTTGGGCACGATCATCCGCTCGGCTCCGGGGCCCACCAGCACCGTGGTCCGCAGGCCCAGCGAGTTGACCCGGCCGGTGTAGCCGCTCGGCTCCAGGCGCACCACGTCGCCCACGCCGTACTGGTCCTCGAAGAGGATGAAGAAGCCGGCGATCACGTCGAACAGGAGCCGCTGCGAGGCGAACCCGATGACGATGACCACGAGCGCCCCGCCGCCGACGGCCCCGATGTTGCCGCCCCCCGCCAGGGCGACGGCCACCGCGATGGCGGCAGCCACCAGGATCGCGTAGCGGATGCCGGTGGCGAGCGCGGAGATCGCCGTCTGGCGCTGGCGGGCCCGGGGCCCGTGCGCCGTGGCCGCGCGCCGGGTCATACGGGCCATGAGCCAGTTGGCCAGCCACAGCAGGAGAGCCGTCCCGATCAGGATCAGGGCGACCAGGCCGAGCCGGCCGGCCCATTCCGGAAGGCCGAGTGCGGCGGGCGCGAACGGCACGGGGGCGATCATAGACGCGCTCCCGGCCGCTCACGGCCCGAGGATCAGTCCTCGTCCTCCACGGTGAACGCCTGCACGCCCACGATCGCGAACACCCGGACGCCGGGCATCTCCCAGACGTAGCCGTCCTCGGGACGCAGGCGCCGGACCGTCACCCGGCCCGCGCCGGCGTGGCCGGCGACGACGGCGGCCCGGTCGGACGACATCCGCTGGCGCAGCTCCTCCAGGTGACGCATCGCCTCGGCGGTCTCTCGAGCCGTGAGGGAGACCGGCGGCGACGGGGCGCCATGGGTGGATCGCTCGCGCCAGCGGTCCAGGGCGGACGAGAGGGCGGGGTCGTCCTCGGGACGACGCGCCGTCGGCCGCGGGGGCGCCCCGGGCCCGGCGGTGGAGGAGATCCGCCCGCGCCGCGCGGCGTCGCTCCGCAGCCCGCTGAGCAGCCGCAGCGTGGCCAGCGTCTCCCGTGCGCCGCTCAGAAGCCCCACCGCCCCACCTCCTCGCGCATGCCGTTCAACGGCCGCAGCGGGAAGACTGCCACGGCCGGGGCCGACTAGACTCGGGTGTCGTGGCCCTGACCTACCGCACAGCCGGGGAGTCCCATGGCCCGGCGCTCTTCGCGGTGGTCGAGGGGCTCCCGGCCGGGCTCGCCCTGACGCCCGACGACATCGACGCCGACCTGGCGCGCCGCCAGCTCGGCTACGGCCGGGGCGGCCGGATGAAGATCGAGCGCGATCGCGTGCAGGTGAAGAGCGGCCTGCGGCACGGCCTCACCATCGGCAGCCCGCTCACGATGGAGATCCCCAACCTCGACTTCCCCAACTGGTCGGCGGACCGGATGGCGGTCTGGGAGCCCGAGGGCGAGGTGGAGCCGATCACGCTCCCGCGCCCCGGGCACGCGGACCTCGCGGGCATGCTCAAGTTCGGCAGCGACGACCTGCGGCCGATCCTGGAGCGGGCCAGCGCCCGCGAGACCGCCGCCCGCGTGGCGGCCGGCGGCGTGGCCAAGGCGCTGCTGCGCCGCTACGGCACCCAGATCCGCAGCCACGTCGTGCGCATCGGCCCGGAGCCCGCGCCCGTGCACGATCTCCTCCAGCTCGAGGACTTCGAGGGCGTCGACGAGAGCCCGGTCCGGTGCCTCGACGAGGCCGCCTCCGCGCGCATGAAGGCCGCCATCAAGGCCGCGGGGCAGAACCACGACACGCTCGGCGGCGTGTTCGAGGTGTGGGCCTTCGACCCGCTCCCCGGCCTCGGGTCGCACGTGAGCGGCGACGCACGCCTCGACGGCCGCCTCGGCCAGGCGCTGCTCGGCATCCAGGCCATCAAGGGCGTCGAGCTGGGCGCCGGCTTCGCGCTCGGCACGATCCCCGGCAGCGAGGCGCACGACGAGATCTTCCACTCCGAGGAGCGGGGCTACTTCCGGCGGACCAACCGCTCCGGCGGCCTCGAGGGCGGCATGACGCACGGCGGCCCCCTCGTGGTGCGGGCGGTGATGAAGCCGATCAGCACGCTCACGCGGCCGCTCGCCTCGGTGGACACGGCCACCAAGGAGCCCCGGAAGGCCTTCAAGGAGCGGTCGGACATCTGCGCCGTCCCGGCGGCGGCGGTGATCGCCGAGGCCGCGGTGGCGTTCGTGCTCGCGCAGGCGCTGCTCGAGAAGTTCGGCGGCGACTCCATGGGGCACCTCGACGCGGCCGTCGCGCACTACCGCGCGGAGATCTCCCGCTGACGTGGCGCGCTGGCTCCTGTTGACCGGCTACATGGGCGCCGGCAAGACCACGGTCGGCCGGCGCGTCGCGGCGCGGCTGCGGCGCCCGTTCGTGGACGTGGACTCCGAGCTCGCGGAGCGCGCCGGCATGCCGGTCCCCGAGATCTTCTCCCGGCGCGGCGAGCTGTGGTTCCGGCGCCACGAGGAGACGGCCATCCGCGAGCTCCTGGCCGGCGAGCCGGGGGTCATGGCCCTGGGCGGCGGCGCCCTGGAGAGCACCCGCACCCGCTCGCTGGTGGCCCGCACCGCCGACGTCGTCTGGCTGCGGGCGAGCGTGGACGTGGCCTGGGCGCGGGTGAAGGACTCGGACCGGCCCCTGGCCGACGACCGCGACCGCTTCGGGCGGCGGGCGGCGTCCCGCGAGGAGGCCTACCGCGAGGTGGCCAACCTGGAGGTCGACGCCGACGGCCCGCCCGAGGAGGTGGCCGCCCGGGTGGCCGCGTGGGCGCAGCGCGGCGCGGCGGAGGCGGCCCGGTGAGGGCTCCGCTGGCCGCTCCGGCTCGCTGGGCGGAGATCGGCGAGGCCCGCTTCCCGATCCATCTCGGGCCGGGGGTCCTCGACCGCCTGGGCGATCTCTGGGCCGACCGCGCGGCAGGGCCCGGCGTGATGCTGGTGAGCGACGGCAACATCGCGGGGCTCGCCCGGCGGGCGCGCGCGGCCCTGCAGGACGGGGGCTTCCGGGTCATCAGCACCACGGTCCCGCCCGGCGAGGGCTCCAAGAGCCTGGCCCAGGTGGAGCGCCTCACCCGCCTGGCGGCCGAGGCCGGGCTGCGGCGCACCGACGCCGTCGCCGCGCTCGGCGGCGGCGTGGTGGGGGATCTGGTCGGCTTCGTCGCCGCCTCCTACCACCGCGGCGTGCGTCTGCTCCAGGTGCCCACGACCCTTCTGGCGATGGTCGACTCGGCCATCGGCGGCAAGACGGGCGTCAACCTGCCGGAGGGCAAGAACTACGTCGGCGCGATCTGGCAGCCCGAGCTGGTGGTGATGGACACCGACGCGCTGGCCACCCTGTCGGCGCGCGAGCTGGCCTGCGGCTTCGCCGAGGTCGTGAAGTACGGGCTCCTGGACGGCCCGGAGCTGCTGGGGCGGGTGGCCGCGTGGCCCGCGCTGCCGGGCCCGCCCGCCGAGCTCGTGGACCTGATCCGGCGCTGCATCGATCACAAGCTCGCCGTGGTGGCGGTGGACGAGCGCGAGCTGGGGCCCCGCGCCGCCCTCAACCTCGGGCACACCGTCGGGCACGGCATCGAGGCCGCCGCGGGCTACCGCTACCGGCACGGCGAGGCCATCTCGCTCGGCCTCCTCGCCGCGCTGAGGCTCTCGGAGGGCGCGGTCGGCCTCGACCCGTCCTGGAGGCCGCGCGTGGAGGAGATCCTCGCCCGGCACGGCCTGCCCACCCGCCTCGACGCCGACGTGGCGACGTCGGCGATCCTGGAGACGATGGCCCGTGACAAGAAGGCCGACGCCGACGCCCTGAACATGGTGCTGATCGCGGCGCCGGGCGACGTGCGCCTGCGCGTGAGCCCGTCGTGGGACGCGATCGCGGCCGCGGTCGAGGAGCTGCGCGCGTGAGCGGGCCGCCGGCGCGGATCGCCCTGCTGCACGGGCCCAACCTGAACATGCTGGGGCGTCGCCCCTCCCAGCACTACGGCACCCTCACCCTGGGCGAGCTCGAGCAGCGCGTGCGCGAGTGGGGGAAGGAGCGGGGCATGACCGTGGCGGCGTTCCAGACCAACCACGAGGGGTCCTTCCTCGAGCACGTGCACGGCCTGGCCGGCACGGTGGACGGGGCCATCGTGAACCCGGGCGCGTGGACGCATTACCAGTGGTCGATCCGGGACGCCCTCGAGCTGCTGGGGGCCCCGTTCATCGAGGTGCACCTCTCCGACATCGAGGCCCGGGAGCCCCACCGGCGCCAGTCCGTGGTGCGGGACATCGCCGCGGCGGCGGTGTGGGGAAAGGGCCCCGAGGGCTACCGCGAGGCCCTCGACCGGCTCGCGGAGATCCTGCGATGAGCGCCGACCCGCGACCCGAGGGCGCCCGCCGAGAGCGGCTGCGGGAGGCCCTGGAGGCGCGCGGCCTCGACGCCCTGATCGTGACCGACCTCGCCAACGTCCGCTACCTGACGGGCTACGTCGGGAGCAACGGCATCGCCATCGTCGGGCGGCAGGGGGGAGTCCTGCTCACCGACTCGCGCTACGCCGTGAGCGCCCGCGAGCAGGTGAGCGGCGTGGAGGTCGTGGTCGGGTCGCGCGATCTTCTGGCCGACGTCGCCGCGCGCGCGCCCGAGGTCGCGGCGGGGGGACGGATCGGGGTCGAGGCCGAGAACCTCACCCTCGCGCGCCACGAGCGGCTGATGGAGCGGATGGACGGCATCGTGGTCGAGCCCACGCGCGGGATCGTCGAGGACCTCCGGCTCGTGAAGGAGCCCGGCGAGGTCGACGCGATGCGCCGGGCCGCCGGCGTGGTGGACCGGGCGCTCGAGCGGGTGCTGAAGGCGGGCATCGTCGGGCGCAGCGAGCGCGACGTGGCCTTCGCCCTCTACGGGGCGATGCTCGAGGAGGGCGCCGAGGAGCCCAGCTTCGCCACGATCGTGGGGGCCGGACCCAACGGCGCGCGTCCCCACGGGGTCCCGGGACCCGACCCGATCCCCCCGGACACGCTCGTGATCATCGACCTCGGAGCGATCGTCGACGGCTACTGCTCCGACATGACGCGCACGGTGGCCACCGGCCCGCTGCCGCCGCGCCTGGAGGAGATCTACCGCGTCTGCCTCGACGCCGAGGAGGCGGCGGTCGCCGCCGCCCGCGGCGGCCTCACGGCGGCCGAGCTCGATGCGGTGGCCCGGTCGCGGATCGCCGAGGCGGGCTACGGTGAGCACTTCGGCCACGGGCTCGGGCACGGCGTGGGCCTCCGCATCCACGAGCGGCCGGGCGTGCGACCGGAGGGCACCGAGACGCTGGGCGCGGGGATGGCCGTCACCATCGAGCCGGGCATCTACCTCGAGGGCGAGGCCGGGGTTCGCATCGAGGACCTCGTGGTGCTCTCGGAGGACGGGTGCGAGGTGCTCTCCCGCTCGCCGAAGGACCTGAGGATCGTCGAGTGAGGGGGCAGGGGTGATCACCACCAACGACCTGAAGAACGGATACGTGCTCGACATCGACGGCGAGCTCGTCAGCGTCGTGCAGTTCCAGCACGTCAAGCCGGGCAAGGGCGGGGCGTTCGTCCGGACGAAGCTGAAGAGCCTCACGAGCGGCGCGGTCGTGGAGAAGACCTTCCGCGCGGGGGAGAAGGTGGAGCGGGTCACCACCGAGAGCCGCACCATGCAGTTCCTCTACCGCGACGGGGAGGAGCTGCACCTGATGGACAACTCCACCTACGAGCAGCTCTCCGTGCCGGCCTCGACCGTCGAGAACGACGACCTGCTCGCGCCCAACACCGACGTGCAGGTGCTCTTCGTGCGGGACCGCCCGCTCCGGGTGGAGCTGCCCACGTTCGTCGAGCTGGCCGTCACCCGCACCGATCCCGGCGTGAAGGGCGACACGGTCTCGAACGTGACCAAGCCCGCCCAGCTCGAGACCGGCGCCACCGTCAACGTGCCCCTGTTCGTCAACGAGGGCGACCGCCTGCGCATCGACACCCGCTCCCGCGAGTACTCCGCCCGAGCGTGAGGCGCGGCGGGTAGCCTGGCCCGGACCAGCGAAGGGAGATCCGTGACGCCCCCACCCGAGGCCGTCGGCTACGTCGATGCGACCCTGCGCGACCTCGCCCCGTTCCCGTGGGGCACCGCCGTGGGGACCGACGATCTCGCCGCCGCGGCGGCGGCCCTCTCCGAGGTGGGCGCCCGCGTCCTCGAGGCGCTGGACGCCCGCTGCGCGCGGGCGGCCCTCGAGGCCCGCTCCGAGAGCCCGTGGGACCGGCTCCGCGCGGTGCTGCGCGAGACCGGCACCACGCCCGTCGGCGTGGTGATCGGGTCCCGCAACCTCTGGGGCGACCGCCCCCTCGCCGCCGACGTGGTGCGGCGCTTCGTGCTCTGCGCCGTGGAGAGCGGGGCCTCGCGCGTGCGGGCGACCGACCCGCTCAACGACCCGGCGCACCTCGAGCCCGTCGCCCGCGCCTGCGAGGAGGCGGCGGCCGACTTCGTCCCCACCCTGATCGTCGGGCCCGCCCCGCCGGACGGCGACCCGCTGTGGCTGCAGGAGGCGCGCGAGATCGCCGCCCTCCCCGGGGCCACGGCGATCTGCGTCTCGGACGGCGCCGGGCACCTGGCCCCGGCCGCCCTGGGGTCGCTGGTGCAGCAGGTGGCGGCCGCGACCGGGCTGCCCGTGGAGGTGCAGGTGCAGGCGCCCGGCGGCCTCGCGCCGCTCTCGGCCACGGCCGCCGTCGTGGGGGGCGCGGCGGCCGTTCAGGCCTCGGCCGGCCCGGTGGCCCTGGTCTCGGCGCGCCCCTCGGCCGAGACCCTCCGGGCCGCCCTGGTGGGTGGTCCGCGGGCCTTCGAGTGCCATGCGGCCGCCCTCGACCGGGCGGCGCGGGTGGTGGGCCCGATGCTCCCCGCCGACCGCCTGCGCCAGGCCGCGGCGGCGGTGTTCGGGCCGGCGGTGGCCGTGCCGCCCGCGCTGGAGGCGGGGCTGATCTCGCGGCTCGGCCGCCTCGGTCTCTCGCGCAGCCTGGTGGCCGTGGCCACCGAGTCGGCCGCCGTGGCGCGCGACGTGGGCGGCGCGACGCTCGCCTACCCGCTCGGCGCAGCGATCCTGGCCCAGGCCGCCCGCCACGTCATCGACGGCCGCCGGTGGGCCGAGATGGAGCCCGAGCTGGTCCAGCTGGCCCTCGGGCGCGCCGGGCGCCTGCGCGGGCCGGTGGCCGACGAGGTCCTCGAGGCCAGCCGGGCCGCCGACCCCGGCCCGCCGCCGCTCCGCGACCTGACGGCCGTGGCCGAGGAGGCTCCGCCCGGTCTCTCCGACGAGGACCTGGTGCTCTGGGCGATGTTCGCCGAGACCACCGAGCAGGTGGTCGCCCGGCGGCGCTCGCTGGGAGTCGAGGCCGCCAGCCGCCCCAGCCAGCCGGCCATCGATCGCGACCTCCTCGACACCCTCGTCGACGTGGTCGAGGCCTCGAACGAGGCCGAGGTGAGCGTCGAGATCTCCGGGGCCCGCGTGACGGTGCGCCGCGCCGCGCCGACGACGGCCGAGCCCGCGGCCGGGACGTCCGGAGGCGCCCCCGCGACCGGCGAGGACGACGGGCTCATCAAGGTCACCAGCCCCATGGTGGGGACCTTCTACCGCCGCCCCGCCCCGGATCAGCCGGTCTTCGTCGAGGAGGGGCAGCACGTCTCCGTGGGCGACACCCTCTGCCTGATCGAGGCGATGAAGCTCTTCAACGAGATCCTGTCCGAGCACGACGGGATCGTCCGGACCATCTGCCTCGAGGACGCCGGGGCGGCCGAGTACGGCCAGCTCCTGTTCCTGATCGACCCCTCGACCTGACACCGGCGACGTGAAGCTGCTCGTTGCGAACCGGGGCGAGATCGCGGTGCGGATCATCCGGTCCGCGCGCGAGCTGGGGATCCCGACCGTCGCCGTCTACTCCACGGTCGACGCCGACACGCTGGGGGTCGACCTCGCCGACGAGGCGGTGTGCATCGGCCCGCCCCCGGCCCGGGACTCCTACCTCAACATCTCCAACGTCCTGGCGGCGGCCGAGATCACCGGGTGCGACGCGGTCCATCCCGGATACGGCTTCCTCAGCGAGAGCCCCGCCTTCGCCCGCGCCTGCGCGGAGAACTCGATCACCTTCGTCGGGCCCTCGCCCGAGGTGATGGAGCGCATGGGGGACAAGATCGCGGCCAAGGCCGCCGCCCGGGAGGCCGGCCTCCCGGTGCTGGAGGGCTCCGACGGCCCGGTCGGCGACGTCCGGGCGGCGCTGGCGGCCGCCGACCTGGCCGGGTACCCGGTGCTGCTGAAGGCGGCCGCGGGGGGTGGGGGCAAGGGCATGCGCCGGGTGGAGCGCCCCGCCGACCTGCCCGCCGCCTTCGAGGTCGCCCAGCGCGAGGCCGAGGCCGCCTTCAGCGACGGGGGGCTGTACGTGGAGCGCCTGCTGGAGGGCTCCCGGCACGTGGAGATCCAGGTGCTGGCGGACGGCCTGGGCGGCGTGCTCGTGTGCGGCGACCGGGAGTGCTCCATCCAGCGCCGCCACCAGAAGCTCGTCGAGGAGGCGCCGGCGCCGCACCTGCCCCCGGCCACGCGCACCGCGATGCAGGAGGCCGCCCTCCGGGCCGTCAAGGCCTGGGGCTATCGCAGCGCCGGCACGCTCGAGTTCCTCGTCGACGCGCGGGGCGAGTTCTTCTTCCTGGAGCTGAACGCGCGCCTCCAGGTGGAGCACCCGGTCACCGAGCTGGTCACGGGCCTCGACCTGGTGGCCGAGCAGCTGCACGTGGCCGCCGGCGGGCTCCTGTCCCGCACCGGGATCGTCGAGGCCAACGGGCACGCCATCGAGTGCCGCATCAACGCCGAGGACCC
This sequence comes from Miltoncostaeaceae bacterium, assembly GCA_963721335.1. Taxonomy (GTDB): domain Bacteria; phylum Actinomycetota; class Thermoleophilia; order Miltoncostaeales; family Miltoncostaeaceae; genus CAVXDY01. The sequence continues at coordinate 618,037 of CAVRIV010000008.1, read as the reverse complement.
GTACCGTGACTTCCGCCCGGGCGCGGGGCGCCTCGACGACTTCCGCATCGCCCAGGGTCCGGGCATCCGCGTGGACACCCACTGCGAGCCGGGGGAGCTGGTCCCTCCGCACTACGACAGCCTGCTGGGCAAGCTCTGCGTGTGGGCGACCGACCGCCCGCGGGCGATCGCGCGCCTGCGGCGTGCGCTCGACGAGACCTCGGTCACGGGGATCCCCACCACCCTGCCGCTGCTCTACGACATCGCGATGGACGCGCCCTTCGTGGAGGGCAGGTACACGACCTCCTACCTCACCGAGCGCGCCCCGTACCTCCCGTCCCTGCGCCAGGACCCGGCACGGTGAGCGCCGAGCGCGAGGGGGGCCGGCGCGCGGCCCGCCGCCAGGCGGTGATCCTGCTCTACCAGCACGACGTGACCGGCCTGGGAACGGAGGAGCTGGAGCGCAACGCCGAGCGCGAGGGGTCGCCGGTCGACCCGTTCACCCGGGCCCTCGTGGAGGGCGTGGCCGTCAACACCGCCAGCCTCGACCGCCTGATCACCGAGGCCGCCGAGGGCTGGACGGCCGAGCGCCTGGCGCCGCTCGAGCGCAACATCCTGCGCGTGGCGATCCACGAGCTCCTCGACTGGCCGGACATCCCCGCCGCCGTGTCGATCGACGAGGCCGTGGAGCTGGCCAAGCGGTACTGCCAGCCCGAGGCGCCGGCCCTGGTGAACGGCATCCTGGGGAGGATCGCCGCCGAGCAGGCGGGGGTGAGCCCGTGACCGGCCCGGGCCAGGACGACCGCGACCGGCTCGAGGCGGCGGCGGCCCGCCTGCGCGAGCTGGCGAGCGCCCTGGCGGAGCCCGGCCTGTCGCCGCAGGAGCTGAGCGCCCTCGCCGAGGAGGCGGGCGACCTGTCGGCCGAGATCGGGGAGCTCCTGCCGAGGGTGCTGCGCCCCCCGCCGCGGGAGGGCTGACGCTGGCGCGCGAGGACGACCCCCTCGACCCCCGGGTGCAGGTGGTGGTGCGCCCGCCCAGCGACCCGTCCGCCGCCGGCCACGAGGAGCTGCAGGGCATCGGCAGCGGGGACGACCGCCCGCCCATGGCCGACCTGGCCGAGCGGCCGTGGCTGACCCAGTCACGGGCCGCCCGGGGCGCCGAGCTCGAGACCATCGGGCTCACGCTCTACGCCGGCCACCCGGAGCTGTCGCTCGTCAACCTGCCGACGGCCTTCATCGAGGCGGGCGTGCGCCTGCTGAAGGAGCTCGGCACCTACGTCCTCGCCGGCGGCGTGCTGGAGGAGGGAGACATCCTCCAGATGCGGCATGACCTGCCGTTCCTGATCGGGGTCGCCGAGATGCCCGCCGACGGGCCGGAGACCACCGCCCTGCGCGTCGTGCTCCTCGCCTAGTGACTACGCTGCCCCCCGAGATGGGGCGGCGTGAGATCAAGTCCTGGCTGATGGACATGGACGGCGTGCTCGTGCACGAGGAGCAGGCCATCCCCGGCGCGGAGCGCTTCCTTGCCCGTCTGCGCGAGCTGGGCATCCCGTTCCTGCTGCTCACCAACAACTCCATCTACACCGCGCGAGACCTCACGGCCCGCCTCCGGGCCAGCGGCCTCGACGTGCCGGAGGACGCGATCTGGACCTCCGCGCTCGCGACCGCCGGCTTCCTCCAGAGCCAGCGCCCCGGCGGATCGGCCTTCGTGATCGGCGAGGCGGGCCTCACCACGGCGCTCCACGAGGCCGGCTACACGCTCACCGAGCGCTCTCCGGACTACGTCGTGCTGGGGGAGACGCGCAGCTACAGCTTCGAGCGCATCACCCGGGCCATCCGCCTTGTGGTGAACGGCGCCCGCTTCATCGCCACGAACCCCGACCCCTCGGGGGCCACGCCCGCCGGACCCCTGCCCGCGACGGGAGCGGTCGCGGCGCTCATCAGCAGGGCCACCGGGGTGGACCCGTACTACGTCGGAAAGCCCAATCCCCTGATGATGCGATCCGCGCTGAACGCCATCGACGCCCACTCGGAGAGCACCGCGATGGTGGGCGACCGCATGGACACCGACATCGTCGCCGGCCTCGAGGCCGGCCTCGAGGCGATCCTGGTGCTCACCGGCGTCACCTCGCCCGGAGAGGTGGAGCGGTTCCCGTACCGGCCCTCCCGGGTCGTCAACTCGATCGCCGACCTGGTGGACGAGCTGGGCTAGCGTCCTGAGCCGCTCGTTCGCGGCTCAGACGGTGTCGCGCCGTCGCTCGAGCGCGTCGAGGATGAGGTCGAGGCCGTACTCGAACGCGGCTGTGAAGTCGTAGCCGACCTTGGCGACGTGACCAGCGACGACCTCGGCGAGGTAGGGGAACTCCTCTGCGAGCGCGGCGAACTGCCGCTCGTCCGCGAGCTCGGCGAACTGCCGGACCTGCTCCTCCGCGACCGCAGCGCTCTCCGCGGTGCTGTCGAACGGGAGGTTCTTCTCCTGGAGGGCGAAGCCGTAGATGTAGGCGTCTTGGACGGAGTAGGCCTGGATGGTCATCTCGAGCGAGAAGCCTCCTTCTCGGAGGCAACCGAGGACGGCGTCGTGGAGTCGGAGGCTGGCGGGCCCCGGCGTCACCCGCGACTCCATCAGACCGACCGCCCACCGGTGGCGGTTGAGCACCTGGCGGGTCGAGATCGCGCGCCGGCGCATCGCGGTCCTCCAGTCGAGGTCGGTCGAGGGCAGCTCGATCTCGCTGAAGACGATGTCGACCATGCCGTCGAGGAGCTCTTCCTTGTTGGGCACGTAGTGGTAGAGCGACATGGCGCCAGCGCCGAGCTCGTCGGCGAGCTTGCGCATCGTCAGTGACTCGATCCCGTCGCGGGCGGCGAGCGCGACCCCGGCGCGCAGCACGCGCTCCTTGCTCAGCGGCACTCGCGCCTGGGTTGCTCGCTCCGCGCTCTCCATGTGCTCCTCGCTTGCTTTGGCCCTTGACGTATCGTACGCCGTACGAGCATAGTACACCGTACGACGTACAACGTACGAACATTCAAGGAGACACCTCGATGACCGCCCCGCACACCGCTTTTCCCGTTCGCCTGACCGGCGAGCTCGATCCCGACGTGGGACGCTGGCAGTGGCTCTTCAAGTGGCTGCTCGCCATCCCGCACTTCGTCGTGCTCGTGCTCCTCTGGATCGGCTTCGTGGTCTCGACCGTTGTCGCAGGCTTCGCGATCCTCTTCACCGGCCGCTACCCCCGCAGGATCTTCGACTTCAACGTCGGCGTCCTCCGCTGGTCGTGGCGCGTCGGCTTCTACTCCTACAGCGCCCTCGGCACGGACAGGTACCCGCCCTTCTCGCTCGCCGACGACCCGGCGTACCCGGCGAGGCTCGACGTCGAGTATCCCGAGCGGCTCTCGCGCGGGCTCGTCCTCGTCAAGTGGTGGCTTCTCGCGATCCCGCAGTACCTGATCGTCGCCATCTTCACCGGCGGAGCCTGGTCCGCCTGGTCGGATGACGGCGACGGCGTGCTGTATGCCTCTGCCGGTGGCCTGATCGGGGTGCTCGTGCTCTTTGCCGGACTGTCCCTGCTCTTCACGACCCGCTACCCCCGGCCGCTCTACGACTTCGTCCTCGGCCTGAACCGCTGGGTCGTCCGAGTCGTCGCCTACGCGGGCCTCATGACCGACACCTACCCGCCGTTCCGGCTCGACTCCGGAAGCACCGAGCCGCCCGCGGCGCCGGGCACGGCCACGGCCGTTTCCCCGACGACGCTGCCGGCCGCCTAGCGCACCGAAGGCCCGCCCGAGGCATGGGCGGGCCTTCGGGTGTCGCCGCCGTCATACGAGCCAACGGCTCAGGACGCTAGTCGCCGCCCAGGGCCCGCCGGGTGGCCGCCGCGGCGGCCGCGGCCAGAAGCCGGCGGCCGGCGGGCCCGAGGCTCACGCGCACGCTGGAGCCCGGCCCGCCTCCCTCTCCGACCGAGATCACGACGATGGCTCGCTGTCGCGCGAGCCGGTGGGCCAGGCGCCGCTGCTCCCGGGTGGTGAGCCGCAGGGTCGCCCGGCGCTCCACCGGCGCGCCGGGCTCGCCCCACGCGAAGCGCACCACCAGGTCGTCGGCCCCGCGCCCGGCGCCCACCAGGCCCGAGGCGAGCGCAGCCCGGCCACGCCGTCCGTCGAGCCCCTCGAGCGTGCCCCGGGGCACCACGATGAGGACCTCGCCGGGGGGACGGTCCAGGGCCACCAGCCGGGCCCGGCCGTCGCGAGTGGCGAGCCGCCATCCCTCCTCGTCGAGGCCGAGAGGGAGCGGCGGGCCCACGTGCCATTCGGCCGCCCGGGCGGCGGCGGTGTCCAGGAGGCCCGTCGCCGAGGCGCCCAGGCGAAGGGTCTCGAGGCGCACCTCCCCCGGCTGCTCGAGGGCGACCCACATGAGGCCGAGCCTGCCCGCCCGCGCGGCGGCGCGCACCAGCGCCCGCGCCTCGGGGTAGGCGAGGTCGAGCGTCAGGCGCATCTCCCTCGCGTCGTCCGCCATCGCGTCCGGGTCGGCCGGCTCGATCGCCAGCGACAGCGCCCGGGTCTCGGTGCCCTCGCCGCGCATGGAGAGCGTCACGAGCCCTCCGGCCAGCTCCGCAAGGCGCGCCGACGGTCCGATGCAGACGAGCATGGCGGCGTCCTGCGCCGCCGGATCGGTGACGAGGGTCAGCCCCGACCAGCCGTCCACGATCGCATCGCGGACCTCCTCGGGGAGCATCCGCGTGAAGCCGCCGCGAACGCAGCGTTCGCAGGGCTCCTCCGGCGGGAGCTCCTCAGCGTGCATGTCCCGGAGGCTAGCCGCGGGACGGCGCGGGAGCAAGGGTGACCCATAGTCAAACTATTCGGTGTACCGAACTATGACCCTGGAGTCAGCCCACCGGCTCGGCGGCCACGAAGGCCGGGTGCGCGATGAGCGCCTCGCGCAGGGCGTGCAGACGGGGGTGCGGGGTCAGGTCGAGGCCCGTGTGGGTGGTGCGGTACAGCACCGGCGCCAGGGCGCAGTCGGCGATCGTGAACCGCCCGAGCACGGCGCCGCCGGGCTCCACGAGGGCGTCCAGCAGACGGAGGGTGGGCTGGATCTCGGCCTCCACCCGAGCGGCGCCCTCGGGGTCGCGCGGGACCGCGTCCCAGCCGCCCTTCTCCGCGGAGTAGCCCAGGGCCCGGCGCTCATGGCGGAAGAACACGGGCCGGATGCCCGTGGTGAAGCGGTCCAGGAACTCGTCCACGCGGGCCCGCTCGCGGGGGGCGGCGGGGTAGAGGTCGTCACGCCCCTCACGGTCCGCCAGATAGCGCAGGATCGCCTGCGACTCGGTCAGGACGAAGCCGTCGTCCTCCAGCACCGGGATCCCGCCCACCGGGTTCAGCGCGAGGAACCCGGCGGGGCGGGGACGGCTCAGGGAGACCGTCCTGCGCTGGTAGGAGAGGCCCAGCTCCGCGAGCAGGAAGCGGACCTTGAGGGCGTTCGACGACATGGGGTTGTCGTGGAGGACGAGGCCGGGCACGGGGTGGGATCGTAGGGCCTCGCGGGGCGGGCCGGAATGCGGGTGTCGGAGCCCCCCTCTGACATAGACTGGCCCCATGCCCGTGCCCGACGGTCGCTACCCGCTCATCAACGGCCTGGACGCGCCGACCGATCTCCACCGGATGAGCGACGCTCAGCTGGAGTCGCTCGCCGGCGAGATGCGCGAGGCGATCATCGACACCGTGTCCCAGACCGGCGGGCACCTCGGTGCGAGCCTGGGGACCGTCGAGCTCACGATCGCGCTCCACGCCGAGCTCGAGTCGCCCCGCGACCGCATCGTCTGGGACGTCGGTCACCAGGCGTACGGCCACAAGCTCCTCACCGGCCGTCTCGGGGGGTTCCCGACCCTCCGCCAGTACGGCGGCATCAGCGGGTTCCTGCGCCGGGTGGAGAGCGAGCACGACGTGATGGGCGCGGGCCACGCCAGCACCTCGATCAGCTACGCGACGGGGCTCGCCGAGGCCCAGCGGCAGGCCGGGCGCGACGACGCCCGCGTGGTCTGCGTGATCGGCGACGGCGCCCTCACGGGCGGCATGGCCTACGAGGGCCTGAACCAGGCCGGCGCGCTGGGCTCGCCCATCACGGTGGTGCTCAACGACAACGGCATGAGCATCTCCGAGAACGTGGGCGCCCTCTCCAAGATCTTCCAGCGCGCGCGGGTGGACCCCACGCTCACGCGGGTGCGCGAGGAGTTCGAGAAGGGGCTCTCACGGCTCCCGGGAGGCAGCGAGCTGGGCGGGCACATCCGCGACGCCACCAAATCGCTGTGGTTCGTGCCGGGGGCGCTGTTCGAGGCGCTCGGCTTCGCCTACCTGGGGCCGATCGACGGGCACGACATCAGCGACGTGCGACGGGCCGTGCGCAGCACCCTCGACATGGACCGCCCGGTGGTCGTCCACGTGAAGACCGTGAAGGGGCGCGGATACGCACCGGCCGAGGCCGACGGCGAGGCCATGCACGGCATGACCCCCTTCGTCATCGAGAGCGGCAAGGCGGCGAAGAAGTCGCCCGGTCCGTCCAACTACACCGATGTCTTCGGGCACGCGCTGGTGGCGGAGGCCGAGCGCGACCCGCGGGTGGTCGGCATCACCGCGGCGATGCTCAAGGGCACGGGCATGCAGCACATGAAGGCCCGGTTCCCGGAGCGCACCTACGACGTCGGCATCGCGGAGCAGCACGCCGTGGTGTTCGCGTGCGGGCTGGCCATCGCCGGCTACCGGCCCGTGTGCGCCATCTACTCCACCTTCCTCCAGCGCGCGTTCGACCCGATCGTGCACGACGTGGCCATCCAGAACCTGCCCGTGGTCTTCGCGATCGACCGGGGCGGGTTGGTGGGGGACGACGGACCCACCCACCACGGGGTCTTCGACCTCGCCTACCTCCGGTCGATCCCCGGGCTCACGATCATGGCGCCCATGGACGAGGCCGAGCTGGTGGACATGCTCCACACCGCGCTGCGGCTCGACGGGCCGGTGGCGTTCCGCTACCCGCGCGGCGCCGGCCTGGGCGTGGCGCTCCCGCCACGGCCGCGGATGGTGGAGGTCGGCAGGGCCCAGGTGCTGGAGGCGGGCGAGACGGTCGCGCTGGTCGGCTACGGCTACGGGGCGGTCATCGCGCGCGAGGCGGCCGACGGGGTGGCCGAGGCGCTCGGGGCCCGCCCGACGGTGGTCAACGCCCGCTTCTGCAAGCCGATCGACGCGGTCCTGATGAGCCAGCTCGCGGGCCGGCACCAGCTCCTGGTGACCATCGAGGACCACGCCCAGCTGGCCGGCTTCGGGAGCGCGGTCCTGGAGTGCCTGGAGGGCGCCCCGGCCCGGGTGCTGCGGCTCGGGATCCCCGACCGGTTCGTCGACCACGGCCAGCGCGGCAAGCTGCTCGACGAGGTGGGGCTCTCGCCCTCCCAGGTGGCCGCGCGGGTCGTCCGGGCGCTGCGCTCCCCCGCACGCCTGCTCGCCGCGGAGAGCTGAGGGCGACGGACCGCACGCGCTCCGGCCGGCCCTGATTTCTTTGTCGCCCTTTCGGCGGGCCCATCCCGCCGAAGGCGGTGCCCGACGTCCGCAAATGCGGCCGGCCAGGCCGCATTTGGCGTCCCGCCGGGCCCGCTCAAGAGGCCCGGCGTACGCCGCCGCCAGGGCTATCATCGGCCGGTGGTCCGGTCTCGACTCGATGTGGCGCTCGTGGAGCGGGGTCTCTTCCCGTCGCGCGCCCGCGCCCAGGCGGCGGTGATGGCCGGCCTCGTCCAGGTCGACGGCCGCCCGGCGGGCAAGCCGGGATCGCCCGTGGCCCCGGACGCCGAGCTGGCCGTCGCGCCCGCGGCCGGCTTCGTGTCGCGCGGAGGGATCAAGCTCGCCAACGCCCTCGACGCCCTCGGGGTCGACGTCTCGGGCGCCTCGGCGCTCGACCTGGGGGCATCCACCGGGGGCTTCACGGACTGCCTGCTCCGCCGAGGGGCGGAGCGCGTCATCGCCCTCGACGTGGGATACGGGCAGCTCGACTGGCGGCTGCGCCAGAATCCCCGGGTGCACGTCATGGAGCGCACCAACGCGCGGTACCTCGACGCCGGCGCCCTGCCGTACGCGCCCGACCTCGTCACGTGTGACCTCTCCTTCATCTCGGTCGGCACGGTCTGGGGCGCGGTGACCCCCTGTCTCGCGAGCGGGTGGCGCGCCATGGTGATGGTGAAGCCGCAGTTCGAGGTGGGGCGCGATCGGGTGGGGTCGGGTGGGGTCGTGCGCGACCCGGGGGCCCGGGAGGACGCCGTGCGGGGGGTCGTCGAGGTCATCGAGGCGGGGGGCGGGCGGGTCCTGGGCACGGCCGACTCGGGCCTGCCGGGCCCGAAGGGCAACCGCGAGACGTTCGTCCTGGCCGCCGACGACCGCGTGGCGGCATGAGCTCGGAACCGGCCCGCGGCAGCGCGGTGCCCATCTCGATCGAGGATTCGGGCCGTGAGGTCAAGCGCGTGCTGCTCCTCACGCACCGGGGGCCCGAGGTGACCGAGTCGGCGCTGCCGACGGTCGTCTCGATCCTCCAGGAGTCCGGCGTCGAGATCCTCGTGCCGGCCGGAGAGGTGGTGAAGCACCGCATCCTCGCCCCGTTCTCCTCCAGCGACGGCATGCGCCTGCGTCCGGGCGGCGAGGATCTGATCCTCGTCCTCGGCGGAGACGGCAGCATCCTGCGCGCGCTGGCGCGGGAGGCCGGCTCCGGCGCGCCGGTGATCGGCGTCAACTTCGGGCGCGTCGGGTTCCTGGCCTCGATCGAGCGCGAGACGCTCGAGCGGGACCTGCGACGCGCGCTCGCGGGCAAGTTCCTGGTCCTCGGGCTGCCCTCGCTGAAGGCCGAGTGGAGCGACGGCGAGGTGCAGGCCGTCAACGACCTGGCGCTCTTTCGCGGGGGGGAGTCGCGCATCGCCGACCTCACCTACGCGGTCGACGGCGAGCTCGTGGCCACGGTCCGCTGCGACGGGCTGGTGTGCAGCACGCCGGTCGGCTCGACGGCCTACAACCTGGCCGCGGGCGGGCCCACCGTCTCGTGGCGGGTGCGCTGCTTCGTGATCTCCTTCATCGCCCTGCACCACCTCGACAGCCGCCCGCTCGTGATCGGGGCGGAGGAGCAGCTCACCGTCACCAACAGCGCGCTGGTGGGCGACTGCGACATCCAGGCCGACGGCCAGCGCATCGGAGCGCTGCGCCCGGGCCGCTCGGTGACCATCGGCCTCGGCGGCTCGGAGGTGCACCTGGCCACCTTCCCGGAGGCCTCGTTCTTCCGGCGCTACCGGGAGAAGTTCGGCCGGCCGTGATCCGGTCGCTGGAGGTCCGCGGCCTGGTCGTGATCGAGCACGCCGAGATGGCCCCGCCGGCGGGCCTGACCGCGATCACCGGCGAGACCGGGGCGGGGAAGACCGTGCTGGCGCAGGCCCTGGGCCTCCTGGCGGGGGCGCCCGCGGACGCCGCGGCGGTGCGGCCCGGCGCCCGCCACGCCCTGGTCCAGGCGACCCTCGCCGTGCCGGAGGGGTTCTGGGACCGGCTCGAGGACGACGATCCGGCGCTCGCGCTCCGCGAGCTGGCGGACGACGAGAGCGAGGTGGTCCTCGCCCGCCGCGTCCCCGCCGAGGGCCGCGCCCGCGCGCTGATCGACGGGCAGGCGGCGCCCCGGGAGGCCGTCGCGGCGCTGGCGCGTGCCCTGGTCCGGTTCTCGGCCCAGCACGAGCACCGGCGGCTGGTGAGCCCGGCCAGCCAGCTCTCGGTGCTCGACGCCTTCGCGGGCCCGGCGGCCGTGACGAGCGCCGAGCGCCTGGCCTCGCTGCGCCGCCGGCTCCGGGGCCTCGACCGCGCCCTGACGGCCGCCCGGGCCCGACGGGACGCCGCCGAGCGGGAGCGGGCCGACCTGGAGGAGCTGGTGGCGGCGGTCGACGCGGCCGGGATCGACGCCGAGGAGGAGCAGGCCCTGCGAGCGGAGCGGGAGCGGCTGCGCCACTCCGAGGGCCTCGCCGGGGCCGCCTCGGCCGCGGCCGAGGCCCTGTCGCCGACCGACGGGGACGGGGGCGCCGTCGATGCCGTCGGCGGCGCGGCGCGGGCCCTGGAGCCGCTCGTCCCGGTCGACGCCGCTCTGGACGCGCCCCACGCCGAGCTGGTGGCGGCCGAGGCGTCGCTGCAGGAGGCCGCGGTGGCGCTGCGGGCCTACCTGGAGGACCTCGACGCGGAGCCGGGACGGCTGGAGCAGGTGGAGCAGCGCCTCGAGGTCTACGGCCGCCTCGGCCGCCGCTACGGCCCCGGCGCCGAGGCCGTCCTGGCCCGGGCCGCCGAGGCGCGCGAGACCCTGCACGGGCTCGACGAGGGCGCGGGCGAGATGCTGGCGCTGGCCGACGAGCGGTCCGCGGCGCTCGAGGAGGCGCTGGCCCTGGCGGCCGAGCTGCGGGAGGCCCGGGCCGAGGCCGCCCCCCGCCTGGCGGAGGCGGTGCAGGGCGAGCTCGCCGACCTCGCGATGGAGCGTGCCGAGCTGCGCATCGAGCTGGTGGAGGACGACGGCGAGCCACCGGACGACTCCTGCGTCATCTGGCTGCGCGCGAACCCCGGCATGCCCGAGGCGCCGCTCGCCGCCACCGCCTCGGGGGGTGAGCTGTCCCGCGTCCTCCTGGCCCTGCACGGCGTGGCCGCCGCCTCGGACGAGGCGACCTGGGTGCTCGACGAGGTCGACGCCGGCATCGGCGGCGTGACCGCCGGCGCCGTGGGCGCGCGGCTGCGCGCGCTGGCGGCGGGCCGGCAGGTGATCGTGATCACCCACCACCCGCAGGTGGCGGCGATGGCGGACGCCCACTACCGCCTGGTGAAGGCGCTCGACCCGGCGGGCCTCGCGACCACGCGGATCGAGCCGATCGCGGGGGAGGCGCTGCTGGACGAGCTCTGCCGCATGCTGGGCGCCGCGTCGGGGGACGCGGGCGCCCGCCGCCACGCCGAGGAGCTCCTCGCCCGGCGTCCCTAGTCGGCCCCGACGTGGCACGATCTCGCAGGTGACCAGCAGACCCGCCGCGGCGCAGCACCTGCGCGACCTCGCGCGGCTGCGCCGCGTCCGCGACCGGATCGACCGGGAGTACGCGCAGCCGCTGGACGTCGAGGCGCTCGCCCGCGGCGCGCACATGTCGGCCGGGCACCTCAGCCGCCAGTTCCGGCTCGCCTACGGCGAGCCGCCGTACGGCTATCTCATGACGCGGCGCATCGAGCGCGCGATGGCGCTGCTGCGTCGTGGCGACCTCAGCGTCACCGAGGTCTGCATGGCGGTCGGCTGCTCGTCGCTGGGCACCTTCAGCACTCGCTTCACCGAGCTGGTCGGCGTGCCGCCCAGCGTCTATCGGCGCCACGCGGCGCGCGCGACGGCGGGGATGCCGTCGTGCGTCGCGAAACAGGTGACCAGACCGATCAGGAATCGAGAAGCGCCGAGCCCCGCGCCCCAGCTAGCGTGACCGCCATGGACATCACCATTCACGCGAGCTTCCTCCCGCACGACGACCCGGACGCATCCCTGGCCTTCTATCGCGACACCCTCGGCTTCGAGGTCCGCAACGACGTCGGATACGAGGGGATGCGCTGGATCACGGTCGGCCCCGCCGGCCAGCCCGCCACGTCCATCGTCCTGGAGCCGCCGGTCGCCGACCCCGGCGTCACCGACGAGGAGCGCCGCACCATCGCCGAGATGATGGCCAAGGGCACCTACGCCGGCATCCTCCTGGCCACCGCCGACCTCGACGGCACCTTCGCGCGGCTGCAGGCCGGCGGCGCCGAGGTCGTCCAGGAGCCGACCGAGCAGCCGTACGGCATTCGCGACTGCGCCGTCCGCGATCCCGCGGGCAACCTGCTCCGCATCCAGGAGCTGCGCTGAGCCGTCCGGCGATCGCAGCCACGACCTGCACGGACGACACCGTGAGGCGCTGAGACGAGCGCACGGAGCGGGAGTCGCCCCTCGTGTCCGCCGAGGCGGGAGCTATCCTTGCCGAGGTCGTCGGGCGAGGGGAGGGCATGTGGCTGAGACGCCGGTGAAGTACGTCTTCGTGACCGGGGGCGTGGTGTCGGGTCTCGGCAAGGGGATCTCGGCCGCGTCGCTGGGAACCCTGCTGAAGGCCCGCGGGGTGCGGGTGTCGCTCCAGAAGTGCGACCCCTACCTCAACGTCGACCCCGGGACCATGAGCCCGTTCCAGCACGGCGAGGTCTTCGTCACGGAGGACGGCGCCGAGACGGATCTCGACCTCGGGCACTACGAGCGCTTCACCGACGAGAGCCTCACCCGCATCTCCAACGTCACGACCGGCGCGGTCTACGACGCGGTCATCAAGAAGGAGCGCCGGGGCGACTTCCTGGGCGCCACGATCCAGGTCATCCCGCACGTCACCGACGAGATCAAGGCGCGCATCCGCCAGGCGGCCGCGAGCTCGAACGCCGAGGTCGTGATCGTCGAGGTGGGCGGCACGGTGGGCGACATCGAGTCGCTGCCCTTCCTCGAGGCGATCCGGCAGCTGCGCAACGACGTCGGCCGCGAGAACGTCTGCTTCGTCCACGTCACGCTGGTGCCGTACCTCGACGCGGTGGGCGAGCTGAAGACCAAGACCACCCAGCACTCGGTCAACGAGCTCCGGCGCATCGGTATCGAGCCGGACGTCCTGGTGCTGCGCTCCGACCGGCCCCTCACGGACGACATCCGCCAGAAGATCGCCCTCTACGGCGGCATCCCGTTGACCGCGGTCATCTCGGCCGTCGACGCCCGCGACATCTACGAGGTGCCGCTCAACCTCGAGGCCGAGGGGTTCGCGCGGGTGGTCTGCCAGCGGCTCGGCCGCGAGACGCCTCCGCCCGACCTGAACGACTGGCAGCGCCTGGTCGACCGGATCGACGCCTGCGAGGGCCGGGTCCGGATCGCCCTGGTGGGGAAGTACGTCCAGCTCCACGACGCCTACCTCTCGGTCGCCGAGGCGCTGAAGCACGCCTCCATCCACCACGGCGTCGAGCTCGACATCGACTGGGTCGACGCCGAGTCGCGCGACCTGCACGAGCGGCTCGCCAGGGCCGACGGGGTGCTCGTGCCGGGCGGGTTCGGCGGGCGCGGCATCGAGGGGAAGATCCAGGCGGCCCGCCACGCGCGCGAGAACGAGGTTCCGTACCTCGGGATCTGCCTGGGCATGCAGGTCGCCGTGATCGAGTTCGCGCGGCACGTCTGCGGCATGGACGGGGCCAACTCCACCGAGTTCGACCTCGAGACGCCCTACGCGGTCATCGACCTGCTGCCGGAGCAGCGCGCCATCGAGGAGCGCGGCGGCACGATGCGGCTCGGGGCCGACCCGGTGCACCTCATGCCCGGCACGCGCACCCGCGCCGCCTACGGGGACCAGGACGTCATCTACGAGCGCCACCGCCACCGGTACGAGGTCAATCCCTCGATGCACGAGCAGCTCCAGGAGGCGGGCCTGGTCATCAGCGGGCGGTCTCCCAACGGCCGCCTGGTCGAGGTGGTGGAGCTGCCGGACCACCCCTGGTTCTGCGCCTCCCAGTTCCACCCCGAGTTCAAGAGCCGGCCCACGCGCCCGCAGCCGCTCTTCCGGGAGTTCGTCGGCGCGGCGGCGTCGCTGGCCCGGACGCGCGGCCGCAGCCAGGAGCGCGAGCCGGCCCCGCTCGGCGGGTGAGCGAGGCCGATCTGGCCGGGCTGCCGCCGGTGGCCCGTCTGATGACGCGCCTGTGCGAGATCCCCTCACCCTCGCGCGAGGAGGGGCCCGTTGCCGAGGTGGTCCGCTCGATCCTGCGCAGCATGGGAGCCGAGGTGCACGAGGACGGCGCCGCGGCGGCGCTCCCGGCCGGGTGCGGGAACATCCTCGCCCGGTTCGCCCCCACCGCCGAGGGGGGCGTGCCGATCATGTTCGCGGCCCACCTCGACACCGTCCCGGTGACCGCCCCGATCGAGGTGGAGGTGGTGGACGGGCACCTCACCAACCGCCACGACACCATCCTCGGGGGCGACGACAAGTCGGCGGTCGCGGTGCTGCTGGAGGCCCTGCGCCGCGTGGGCGAGGAGGGGCGCCCGCATTCCGGGGTCGAGCTGCTCTTCACCCCGTGCGAGGAGATCGGGCTGCGCGGCGCGGACGCCTTCGACCCCTCGACGCTCGTGGCGCGCCTCGGCTTCGTCTACGACCACACCGGCCGGGTGGGCGACGTGGTCTCCTCCGCGCCGTCGCTCCACCGCATCCACGCGACCTTCATCGGCCGCGCGGCGCACGCGGGGATCTCCCCGGAGAAGGGCCGCAGCGCCGTGCTGGCCGCCGCGAAGGCCATCGCCCGGATGCCACTCGGGCGGATCGACGCCGAGACCACCGCCAACGTCGGCACGGTGAACGGCGGGACCGCGACCAACGTCATCCCCGCTCGCTGCACGCTCACCGCCGAGGCCCGCAGCCGCGACGAGCAGTCGCTGGCCCGTCAGCTGACGGCCATGCTCGACGCCCTCACCTGGGCCGCGAGCGAGTGCGAGGTCGACCTCGAGACCCGGGTGGAGCGGGAGTTCGTCGCCTACCGCCTGGGGGAGGGGGACGCCCAGGTGGGCATGGCCCTGGAGGTGCTGTCGGGTCTCGGCCACCGGCCGCGGCTGGTGCCGAGCGGCGGGGGCTCCGACGTCAACGCCCTCCTTCGCAACGGCTTCCCCGCGGTCAACCTCTGCAACGGGATGATCGACGTGCACACGGCCGACGAGCGGATCGCGATCGAGAGCCTGGGGCAGATGCTGGACGTCACCCTCGGCCTGATCGACGCCGCGCGCCGCGCCCCGTGACGAGCGAGGGCGGCGCCCTCGGCCCGCCGATCCGCAGCGAGCTCATCCACGCGGGGACGATCGTCAACCTCCGGGCGTCGGACTACCGCCGTCCCGACGGCACGATCGTCCACCGAGAGGTGATGGACCATCCGGGGGCCGTGGTGATCGTTCCGGTCGAGGACGAGCACGTCCTGATGGTGCTCCAGCCCCGGGAGGCGGTGCAGGAGTACACGCTGGAGCTGCCCGCCGGCAAGCTCGACCGGCTGGGCGAGGACCCCCGGGAGTGCGCCCGGCGCGAGCTGGCCGAGGAGGTCGGCCGCGCGGCCGGCTCGTGGCGCGACCTGGGCGGCTTCTACACCGCCCCGGCGATCCTGACCGAGTTCATCCACTGCTTCCTGGCGACCGACCTCTCGCCGGTGCCCGCGCCGCCGGCCGAGGTGGACGAGGACATCGAGGTGGTGCGGTGGCCGCTCGTCGACCTGGAGGTCGCCATCGACAAGGTGCGGGACGCGAAGACGCTGATCGGCCTGTTGCGCCTCGAGCGGCTGCGGGCGGCCGCCGCGCTCTGAGCGCCCCGGATCCCCGTGAGCACGGGCGCCGGTTCGCCTTCTCGCCCTCGAGGAGTAGGTTCCGGCACATGGACGACGACGAGATCCGCACCGTGGTCAAGGGGCTGTCGCGGCCCCATCCCTCCGGTGGCGACGTGATCGAGCGCGCCGCCATCCTCGCGGCGGGCGGTGACTTCCAGGGCATCATGGCCTGGATCGTCGCCCACGACGGCCAGGCCGAGGCGCCGCTGCCCGGAGTTGCCAAGGGCGGCCTGCACGGCTCCCGGCTCGAGTACCGCATCGGCGCAGAGGGCCCGACGCCGCTTCGCTTCGTGCTACCGGCCGGCGCGTTCGCCTGATCCGCGCGGGGGGCGCCTGGAGGCGTCAGGCGGCTGCGATCCATCGCGAGAAGACGATGCCTGCGCACCCGCAGGGAGGGGGGCCGCAGGCCGGGCAGACCCCGCCGGCGGACACGGAGCTCGACCGGTAGACGCCCGGGATCTCGGCCACGGCCGCGAAGCCGGCCCGGGCCATGGCCGGGGCGATGTGGCATCCGTCGGGCGGGGTCCAGCCGAGCGCGACCGCCAGGCCGGCACCCTCCCCGAGCGCCCAGGCGACGCGGTCGTCGATGAGGGCCCGGTAGAGGCCGCGGCCGCGCGCCGCCGGTGCCACGACCGCCAGGTCGAGCACCACCACCGTCGGCCTCGCGACGCCGATCTCCTTCCGCAGGGCGGCCCGCACATCCGGATCTGCGCGTTCCAGCAGCGCCTCGGCCTCGCGCACGGAGGCGGTGGCGACTCCCGCCACCCGGCCGTCGTGCTCGGCCACGATCACGCGGCGGCCCGGGGCCGGACGCAGGTCGTCGCGCTTCGTCCATCCGGCGCCGATGCCCTCCTCGACGATCGCCAGGGCGACGTCGAGATCCTCGTCGGCGATGGGCCGGACCATCCGCCCAGTCTCGACCGGGCACCGTGCGCGGTCCAGGGCCTGGGCCGTCCGAGAGCCGGGATAGCGTCCCCCGCCGAATGTCATCCGCCCACGGCTACCCGCGCTGGCAGACGGCTCCCGAGACGCTGCCGCACATCGAGCGCCAGAAGGCCGTGCGCGACGTCCATGCGCCGCGGGACCCTCTGGCCGCCGACCCGGCGGCCCGGAGGGTCTACCACCTGCGCCCGCCGGCCTGCGCGGCGCCCGTCTCCGAGCGCCTGCGGTCGATGCTCGACGCCGAGCAGCTTGCGGCGGTCGAGGGCGCCCGCGGCCGCACGCTGGTCCTGGCGTCGGCCGGATCGGGCAAGACGCGCACGATCGTGGCAACGCTCGCCCACCTGGTCGAGAGCGGGACCTCCGCCGACCGCATCATGCTGGTCACCTTCACCCGCAGGGCCGCCCGCGAGATGGTCGATCGCGCGGCGCGCATGGCGGGCTCCGACCTGTCGCGGGTCACGGCCGGCACCTTCCACTCGGTGTGCCAGCGCCTGCTGCGCCGCTACGGACCGCTGGTGGGGATGCCGGCGGCGTTCACCGTGCTCGACGCGGAGGATCAGGCGGACGTCGTCGCGATGGCCCGCGACGCCGTGCTGGCAGGGAGGGAGCACCGCCCGGCGCTTCCGCGTCCCGCGGCGATCGTGGGACTGGCATCCCTGGCGGCCGAGAGCGGACGGCCCCTCGCGGACGTCGTGGCCGATCGCAACCCGCGACTCGGCGACCGCATCGAGGATCTCGTGGCCATCGTCGCCGGCTACGAGGAGCGCAAGCGCGCCATGGCGGCCGTGGACTACGCGGACCTGCTGGTGCTGACCCTGCGGCTGCTGGACGAGCACCCGCGCGTGCGGGAGCGGTTGTCCGCGCACTACGCCTGGGTCCTGGTCGACGAGCTGCACGACGTCAACCCGGTCCAGGCCCGGCTGGTCGACGCGATCGCCGGCGAGGGCGGGAACCTGGTCGCGGTGGCCGACCCGGACCAGTCGATCTACTCCTGGCGCGGCGCCGACCCCGGCGTGGTGGAGCGGTTCGCGGCGGCTCCCGGCGCGAGCGTCTTCCCCCTTCAGACGAACTACCGCTCGAGCCCCGAGGTGGTCGCGCTGGCCCAGGCCACCCTGCCGGCCGGAAACCCCTACGAGAAGCGCCTGCGCGCCCACCGGCCGCCCTCGGGCGCTCCGCCGGTGGTGGCGCACCTGGCCTCGGTGCCCGACGAGGCCCGGTTCGTGGTGCAGCGCATCGCCGACCTCATCACGTCCGGGCGCGCCCCGGGGGAGCTCGCCGTCCTGTACCGCGCCCATCACCACTCGGTCAACCTCCAGCTGGCGCTGGCCGAGGCCGGCGTCGAGTTCGAGCTCTTCTCCGGCGCGCGCTTCGTGGAGAGCGCCCACGTCAAGGACGTGCTGGCGTTCTGCCGGCTCCGTCACAACCCCCGTGACGAGCTGGCATGGCACCGGGCGATGCGCCTGTTCGATCGCGTGGGGGAGGCCGTCGCGTCCCGGGTGTGGAGCGAGATCGGCGACGCGCCGGACCCCCTGGCGGCCGCCGCGGCCCTCGAGCCGTCCGGCCCCGGGCGTGTGGGCGTCGCGCGCTTCCGTGAGGTGGTCCGCCGGCTCGCCGGCCTCGACCGCCCGGAGGAGATGGTGCTGCTGGTGGCCCGCAGCGACTGGTATCGGGACCACCTCCAGAGCGCGTTCGCCAACTGGCGTGACCGGGAGGGCGACCTGGCGCGCCTGGCCGAGCTCGCCGCCCGTGCGGCGAGCCTCGAGCGCTTCCTGGCGGATCTCCAGCTCGCCGAGCGGGTGGAGGCCGACGAGGACGTGTCCGGGCCCGCCCGCCGGGTGACCCTCTCGACGGTCCACCAGGCGAAGGGCCTGGAGTGGCCGGTGGTGTTCGTGCTCCAGGTGGAGCCGGGCTCGTTCCCGTCGGGGTGGGCGGTCAGCGAGGGCAACCTGGCCGAGGAGGAGCGCCTCTTCTACGTCGCCGTCACCCGTGCGGCCGACGAGCTCTATCTCTGCCGGCCCATCGCCGCCCGGCGGCCCTGGGACACGGGCCCGGACGCGGTCGTCATCAACTCGGGACAGGGGTTCCTGGACCGGGACCTCGCCGGGGTGGTCGAGGAGTGGTCGGTGCGCTGAGGCGGGCCGGGGGTACCCTCCCGCCATGATCGTCTCCCGGCGCCCGGAGGGCCTGCTACTCGTGCGCCAGGTGGACCATCAGGAGCAGTGTGCGGCCATGGCCGAGGCCTGGGGCAACGGCGAGTTCGCCCTCCCCGAGCCCTACGCCCCGGTCGTGGAGGCCGCCCGTGTCCACGACGAGGGCTGGCGGCCGTGGGAGGACGCGCCCACGGTGACCGGGGCCGGGAGCCCCACGGACTTCGTCGAGATCGACCGGCCCACGCACGTGCGTCTCTACGCCGAGGGCATCCGGCGCGCGTGCGCTCTCGGAGACCGCGTGGGCCTCCTGGTGAGCATGCACGGCCAGGGGCTGTACGACGGGCGACGGGGCCTCGACGCCGGACCACCGCCTCCACGGGCCGAGCGCGAGCGGCAGGTGCGCGAGTTCCTGGCGCAGCAGGACGATCTGCAGGAGCGTCTGCGGGCCCGGATCGGCGGCGACGGGCTCGACGCCTGGGCGTGGGCCGCATACCGCCTGCTCCAGACCTGGGACGTGCTGAGCCTCTACCTCACCTGGCGCCCCCTCGCGACCGGTCGCGAGATGACCCTGCCCCAGGTTCCGCGCCGGACCGGCGATCCGGGAGTCGCCCTCACGCTCCGCCCGGACGGCCCGCGCGGGTGCACCTGCGCCCCCTGGCCCTTCCGAGAGGACCTGGTGGAGCTCCCGGTGGCCGGCCGCATCCTGGAGGACCGCCCCTACGAGGACGATGCCGATCTGCGGCGCGCGATCGAGGGCGCGCCGCGCATCGGGCTCGGGTTCACGGCGCGCCCGGGGTGAGCGGGCGCAACGGGCGGCTCAGCTGGCCTCGTACTTGAAGGAGAGGTCGAGCCGGGCGCGGTAGCTCTCGACCTTCCCGTCCGATCCGATCGTGACGTCGAGCTTGGTGACCTCGGCGACGCGGAGGTCCCGGAGCGATCCGCTCGCCGTGGCCACCGCCGTGGCGGCGGCGTCCTCCCAGGATTTCTCGCTCGTGCCGATGACCTCGATCACGCGGTAGACGCTGCCCATGTGAGGGATCCTTTCCGACGGGATACGTACGAATCCACACTACCCGCCGTGGACGGTCAGATCCGCACCGATCCCTCCTCCCTCAGGCGGGCCAGGGTCAGGGCCATGCGCGCTCGCAGCGAGGCGTTGACCGGGAACGCCACCCGTCCGCGCTCCGCCGTCCCGATCGACATCGCGGTCTCCGGATCCGCCATGCGAAGAGCCGTGTAGGCGCAGCAGATCGCATCGATGCGCGCGGCGTCGTCCAGGGCCCGCCAGTCGTCGCCGCCGGCCTCCGGCGCCCAGCCCCCGAGGTCGATCACCTCCGCCAGCAGGCGCCACGCGGGCACGAGCCCCGCCGGCCGGGCCCGCCCGGCGCCCTTGGGCCGGTAGGCCGGCGCCCGCAGGCCGAGCCACTCCGCGCGGTACCGGGCCAGATCGGGGGGCGGCGAGCCCACGGGGTGGTCACGCTCCCAGGCGATCTGGCGCAGGACCAGGTCGGGGAGGGTCTCCCGCACCTCCCGTCCCGGCGCAGCGAGGCGCGGCGCGAGGGCGACCCCCCGGGCGCCCCCGTGCAATTGCTCCAGGCGCCGGCGCGACACCGGGAACGCCGAGACGTCGCACCAGGCGAGGACGCGCTCGATGTCCCGCTGCCCGGTCTCGGCGGGGACGGCGAGGGGGGCGTCGATCGCGAGCGTGCCGGGCCCGGCTCCGATCCGGGCCAGCAGGTCGTCGTCGTCGTCGGCCAGGTCGAGGGAGACGAGCCGTCCTCCGGGGTCCAGCCGGGCCACGGCGGAGTGGCGGCCCGAGCCCACGAGGGCCAGCGTCTGGAGCAGGTGCACTCCGATGGCCTCGGGCATCGGGCAACCCTAACCGCGGCCCGCCCCGTCGCCCGACTGGACGGAGCGGACGAAAGCCCACTACTCTGCCTCGATGCCCTCCGCGCCCGCGGGCATCCCCCGTCTGGGAGCGATGTCCTGAGCACGATCCTGCTGCTGGTGATCTCCCTGGTCGCGCCGTGGACGGTGCACCTGGCGCCTCCGCGCCAGCGCCCGCTCGCGCTGGTGGGCGTCGTGGCCGTGTTCCTGCTCTACGGCATCTTCGCGGAGAACCCGCTCATGCAGTGGGAGATGTGGGCCGGCCTGATCGCGGGCATCCTCACGGTGCTGTTCCTCTCCGGCGGCGTCGGGAGCCGTGGAGGACGCTCCAGCGGCGAATCGCGCGCGGATCGCCAACGGGCCCGCTTCGAGGACTCCGGGAACCACCCCACCGGCGAGCTGTAGCGGCTCCTCGGTCGCGGTGCGACCGGCGCGGATCAGGGGTCGGCGCGCACCAGGTGCTGGGCGATGAGCTGGTCGGCGCGCTCGGGCTCCTCCAGCAGGATCAGGCCGCGGCGCAGGGCCTTGACGCCCCCGGCGCGGTCGTCGTTGCCCAGCAGGGCGATCCCGAGCGGCAGGAACCCGTCCGCGTAGCGCGGGTCGAGGGTGACCGCGGCCTGGGCCGCGGCGATCGCCTCGGGCGTGCGGCCGGCGCGCAGCAGCGCATAGGCCAGGAAGCCCTGGGCCGCGGGGTCGCCGGGGTCGTCCGCGGCAGCGGCGGCGAAGGCGGCGGTCGAGGGCGCGTTCCTGCCCAGCCCGGAGAGCGCGAGGGCCCGCCCGAACTCCGCCGCGCCCATGGTGGCATCCCGGGTGCGAGCCCGGTTGTAGGCGCCGAGGGCGGGCTTCCACTTGGTCTGCTTGGCCAGCAGGTCGCCCACGAGGAGCTGCCCCGGGGCGGAGTCGCGCCAGCTCGCGGGCCAGGCGTCGATCAGGGTCTGCGCCGCGGCGAGCTTGCCGGCGTCCATGAGCTGGCGGGCGCGGGCGTTCGCGAGGGCGATGCTCTTGGGCTCGCGCGCGACCGCCACGCGCAGGGACTTCGCGTAGTCCGCGACGGGCTCCCAGTCGGGCTTGGGCTCCATGCTCACCGCGAGCGGCCGGCCCGCGCGGACGAGCTCGACGGGCACCGCCTTCTGAGCCGGCAGGGCCCGCAGCGCCACCGCGAACGCCCCGGGCGTGGCCGTGCCCTTCGCGCCGATCTTGGTGATCACGTCACCGCGCCGGATCCCGGCGGCCGCCGCCGCCCCCTTCGGCGCGACGACCGCCACGAGCTGGCCGGGCACCGTGGTGCCGGCCTGGCGGCGGAAGGTGCGCCACAGTGGGACGGTGTACGCGTCGAAGAGCCCCCGCGGAGGGGTCAGGCGGAGCTTGAACGTCCTCTGCAGCACCGGCGAGGTGCGCCCCTGCGCGTCGGTGGCCTGCAGCCGCAGCTGGTAGGCGCCGGGCACGAGCTGGAACCCCGAGCCGTCGACGCCCTCCACCCGGAAGTACGCGCGGCCCGCACGCCGCGGTCGCGCGTCGGTGACCGTCTGGACGATCTTGTCGTCGCGGGTGGACACGATCTGGACCATGAGCTTCGACGGAGTGGCCAGACGCACGCCCACCAGGAACCGCGCGTGCCCCTGCTGGGCCGAGATCACGTTCGGAAGGCGCAGCGAGTCCAGGGCCGGGGGGCCGGCGGGCGCGGTGGGAGCGGTGGTGGTGGGGCTCGGCTGGGGCGCCGGCTGCTGCGCGGAGGCAACCGAGACACCGGCGACGGCCAGGAGCAGGCCGGCCGCGGCCGCGGGGAGGAGGCGGGGCACCGCGCGACCTTACCAGCGCCGCCTGCGGGCACCGCCGCCCCCGGTCGCCGCGCGGCAGGGGCCCCGGAGTAGAGTCCGCGGCCGGATGGCCGCGCCCCTCGCCCCACTCGAGGTGATCGAGAGAAGCCGGCGCGGGGAGACCGTGGACGGCGCGAGCGTGGAGTCGTTCGTCCGCGCGTGGCTCGACGGCACCGCTGACGACGCCCAGATGGCCGCGTGGTGCATGGTCGCGTGCCTGCGCGGGCTGCCCCGGTCCGATGTCGAGGCGCTCACGCGGGCCCTGATCGCCTCGGGCCAGCGCCTCGAGCTGGCCTCGCTCGCGCCCACCGGCGACACCCATTCCACGGGCGGGGTGGGCGACTCGGTCACCCTCGTCGCCGCTCCGCTCGCCGCGTCACTGGGCGTGCGGGTCGCCACGATGAGCGGCCGCGGGCTGGCCCACACCGGCGGCACGGTCGACAAGCTCGAGGCGATCCCCGGCTTCGAGGCCGACCTGCCGCTCGACCGGTTCGTGCGCCAGGTGCGCGACACCGGCATCGCCGTCGTCTCCCAGGCGTCCGGGCTGACCCCGGGCGAGGAGCGCCTCCTCGCCCTGCGCGACGCCACCGGCACCGTGCCCTCCGCGGGTCTCATCGCCGCCTCGATCATGAGCAGGAAGCTCGCGGGCGGGGCCGGAGCCATCGTGCTCGACGTGAAGGCGGGCAGCGGCGCCTTCTTCCCCGACCTCGACAGCGCCCGCGAGGCCGCGGAGCTGATGGCGAGCCTCGCCGATCCCTGGGGCCGCCCGGTGCGCTGGGTCGTGACGGCGATGGACCAGCCCCTCGGCCGCTGCGTGGGCAACGCGCTGGAGGTGGGCGAGGCCGCCGAGGTGCTCCGTGGCGGCGGGCCGCCCGACGTGCGCGACCTGGCGGTCCTGGTGGCCGCCCGGCTGGCCGAGGCGGCGGGCATGGCGGAGGAGGGGGATGGGTTCCCGAGCGCGTCGGAGGCGCTGAACTCGGGCGCCGCCCTGGTGGCGGCCGAGCGCTGGGTGGAGGCGCAGGGCGGGGATCCCGACGTGTGGAGCGACCCGAGCCTGCTCCCGGCGACCACCGGACGGCACGAGGTGGCCGCCCCGACGTCCGGCTGGCTCAGCGCCATCGAGGCGCGCGGCGTGGGGGAGGCGGCGCGATGGCTCGGGGCCGGGCGCCTCCACGCGGACCAGGCCGTCGATCACGCGGTGGGGATCGAGCTGCTCGCCAAGGTGGGCGACCGGGTGGAGGCCGGCCGGGCGGTGGCCCGCATCCACGCCCGCGACGCGCAGGCGGCCGAGCATGCCGGCGAGATGGTGGGCGCCTGCCTGGGGATCTCCGAGGAGCCGGTCGCGCCTCCCTCGCTGGTGCTGGCGGAGGGGAGGGGCGGTGCCGGAGCTCCCTGAGGTCGAGACGATCCGGCGCCAGCTGGCCGAGCGCATCCCGGGGCGGTCGTTCGCCGCCGTCGAGGTGCACGATCCCAAGCTCGTGAGCCCCGAGGACCCCGGGGTCTTCGTCTCGCAGGTCGCCGGGCAGCGCGTGCGGTCGGTCGACCGCCGGGGCAAGTACCTGCTGGTGGAGCTCGAGTCGGGCGACACCCTGGCCGTCCACCTGCGGATGACCGGCCGCCTGCACTGGCGCCCCGGGGCGCCGGACGAGGAGGAGCGGTTCCTGCGCGCCCGATTCGACCTGGACGACGGCAGCACCCTCACCTTCGGCGACATGCGCCGGTTCGGGCGGGCGTGGATCGTGCCCGCCGCGCTCGCCGACCGTGAGGGCTACTGGACCGCGCGGGTCGGCATCGAGCCGCTCTCGCCGCGGTTCACCCGGCGCGTCCTCGCGGACCTCCTGGAGGGCCGGCGTGGACCGATCAAGGCGGTGCTGCTGAACCAGGCCCTGGTCGCGGGTCTCGGCAACATGTACGTGGACGAGGCCCTGTTCCAGGCGCGCATCCATCCCGAGCGCCCGGCGGGGACCCTGGACGCCGACGAGATCCGGCGGCTCCACCGGGCCATCCGCGACCGCCTCGCGGCGGCGGTGGAGGCGGGGGGCGCCTCCATCGACAGCTATCGCGACTCGCTCGGGGAGAAGGGCTCGATGCAGGACCTCCTGCGCGTCCACCTGCACGCCGGCGAGCCCTGCCCGCGCTGCCGCACCCCGATCCGCAAGACCCGCGTCGCCCAGCGCGGGACCTACTGGTGCCCGACCTGCCAGGAGCCTCCGCCCCCGTGGTGAGCGCGGTCGCGGGCGTGCGCGTGGGCCACTGGACCGACACGGCCGCCGGCACCGGCTGCACCGTCGTGATCCCGCCCCCCGGGACGGTGGCGGCGGCCGAGGTGCGCGGCGGCGGTCCCGCGACCCGCGAGACCGAGCTGCTCGCCCCCCTCGCATCGGTGCAGTCCGTCACGGCGCTGCTCCTGACCGGAGGGAGCGCCTTCGGCCTCGACGCCGCCTCGGGGGTCATGCGCTGGTGCGAGGAGAACGGCCTCGGGCACGACACCGGCGTCGCGCGCGTGCCGATCGTGCCCGCCGCGTGCATCTACGACCTGGGCGTGAGCGGCAACGCCCGGCGACCAGGGCCGGAGGACGGCTACGCCGCGTGCGTGGCAGCCCGGGAGGAGCCGCACGCGGTGGGGAGCGTCGGCGCCGGGACCGGCGCCACGGTGGGCAAGCTGAAAGGGGAGCCCGGGTGGTGCAAGGGAGGGCTCGGAGCGGGCCTGCGCCGGCTGCACGACGGCGTGACCGTGGCCGCCCTGGCGGTCGTCAACGCCTGGGGCGACGTCCTCGACGAGCGCGGGAGCGTTCTGGCCGGTGCCTTCGACCCCGAGCTCGGGTTCGTGGGGGCGGCCGGCCGCGTCATCGACTTCCCGCCCGAGCACCCCCGGCTGGCGGCGCCCGGCAGCACCACCCTGGTGTGCGTGGTCACCGACGCCCGCCTGGGGCGGGCCGAGGCCGGGGTGGTCGCGCGGATGTCGAACGCCGGGCTCGCGCGGGCCGTGTCCCCGTCCCATACGCCCTTCGACGGGGATGCGGTCTTCTGCCTGGCGACCGGCACGACGCCGGCGAGCCCGTTCAGCGTGGGCGTTGCGGCGGCCGAGGCCACGTCGGCGGCGATCCGCGACGCGGTGCGACGGGCGACGTCCGTGCGCGGGGTGCCGACCGCCGCCGACCGCTCCGCGGGCCGTCCCCGCTAGCATCCCGCCGGTCCCGCGAGGGGCGACCACCCGTCATGCCCGACATCACCGCGCCCATCGTCAACTTCGCCACCGACCAGGTCGGGGCCTACGGCGTGCTGGCGGTCTTCCTCCTGATGATCCTCGAGAGCGCCTGCATCCCGGTGCCGAGCGAGGCGATCATGCTCTACGGAGGCTTCCTGGTGGGTCAGGGCGACGAGAGCCTCTGGCTCATCGTGGCGGCCGGGGTCGTCGGGAACGTCATCGGATCGTGGATCGCCTACTGGGTCGGGCGCTACAAGGGCCGCGAGTGGGTGCTGCGCTGGCACTGGCTGCACATCACGCCCAAGCGGCTCGACTACGCGGACCATTGGTTCCAGCGCAACGGCGACTGGGCCGTCCTCCTGTCCCGGTGCCTGCCGATCATCCGGACGTTCATCTCGCTGCCGGCCGGCATCGCGCGGATGCCCTTCTGGCGCTTCACCATCCTCACCCTGATCGGCTGCATCCCCTGGGTGCTCGCGCTGACGCTCGCGGGCCGGGCGGTGGGCGACAACTGGGAGGACCTGCAGAAGCAGCTTCACGTGGTCGACTACGCGCTCATCGTGCTGATCCTCGGGGGCGCCGTCTGGCTCGTGGTGAGGCACCGGCAGCGACGGCGGCGCGCCGCGATCGCCATCTCGCCGGCGGCGGCCTCCGACGAGCCCCCGGCGGCGGGCTGAGCTGCTCGTGGACCCCGAGGCCATGAAGCGGTTCGCCGTCGAGCGCGTGGAGGCGCTCTTCAATCGCGGCGAGCTCGACCGGGTCGAGGAGTTCGTCACCGAGGACTTCGTCAACCACGAGGCCTGGCCCGGGGAGGATCCCGGCTACGAGGGTTTCCGGCTGCGGCTTCGCCGTCTCCGCGAGGCCATCCCCGACATCCACATGGAGGTCGAGGACGTGATCGCGGAGGGCGACACCGTGGCCTACCGGGCCACGCTCACGGGCACCCACCTCGGGGAGCTGATGGGCATGGCGCCCACGGGCCGTGCCTTCCGCGTGCAGCACATGCACTGGCTGAGGATGCGCGACGGCAGGTCGTCGGAGCACTGGGCGGTGCGCGACGACCTCGGGATGCTCCAGCAGCTGGGGATCATCCCCGCACCGGGAGGTCCGCGGGCCGCCGGGGGGTCCGGCTAGGCGATCCCGAGGAGCAGGTCGAGGTCTCCGTCGGCGTCGAGCCGCCGGAGCTCGTCGTAGCCGCCGATCGGCATGCCGTCGACCACGATCTGGGGCACCGTGTAGCGCCCCGTGAGGTCCACCAGGTCCCGCCGCGCCTGGTGGTCGCTGCGCGCGAACGCGACCTCCTCGAAGTCCACCCCCTTCTGCGTCAGCAGCCGCTTCGCCCTCCCGCAGAAGGAGCACGGCTCGCTGGTGAAGACGCGGATTCTGGGCTTTCCCACACCCCGATCGTAGTCGCTGCCGTCCGGCCCCCGCCCGCGGCGGTCCGGCGTCGCTGCCATGATCGATCCGTGGCGAGCTACGACACCCCGGCCGTCGTGCTGCGCACCATCCGCTACTCCGAGGCCGACGTGGTGCTGGCGCTCTACACGCGCGAGCGCGGCCGGGCCTCGGCCATCGCCAAGGGCGCGCGGCGCACCACGTCCCGCCTCGGCGGCCGCCTGCAGCCGGGCGTCCTCCTGGACGTGTCCGTGCACGTGGGCCGGGGCGACCTCGGCACCGTGCGCGCGGCGTCGGTGCTCGACGCCCACGCGGGCCTCTGGGTGGCCGGCCACCGCCTCCAGTCGGCCGGCTGCATCCTCGAGACCGTGATGCGGGTCATGCCCGAGGAGGAGGCCAACGAGGAGGCGTGGCACCTCCTCTGCCGGGTCCTCGCCCTGCTGGCCCGGGCCCCGGCGCCCGCGGGCGCACCCCGCCTCGATCCCCTGGTGCTCGGATGCCAGGCGAAGCTGCTCGTCGTCAGCGGGCTGCTTCCACTGCTGACGCGCTGCGCCCGCTGCGGCGGCGGGCCACCGTTCACGGCCTTCTCGGCCTCCGCCGGAGGAGCGGTGTGCGCCGCCTGCGGCTCGGGGGCCGACCCGGTGGACGAGCGCGACCTCGCGGCGCTCGGCGCCCTCGTGGGCCGGCCCCTGGCCGAGGCGGCCGACGCCCTGCCCCCCGCGAGCGCTCCGGGGGTGGAGCGCCTGATCGGGCTGGTCCTCCAGGAGCACCTCGGCGTGCGCCTGCGCTCGGCGTCCCCCCTCTGAGGGACCCGCCGGCTCGTACGGGGGATCATCACGGGCATGCGCTCCCGACCTGAACCGATGGCCAGTCAATTGGTGATGATGATCACGTACCCCCCAAATCGACGGATTCGCCGATCGGCGGACCGCACGAGGCTCCAGAGGGGGTTGCGGGATGCAACGGACGACGACGGACGGAACGAGCGGATGGGCACGGCGCGCGCGCTGGTGGGTGGCCATCCCGGCGGTGCTCCTGGCGGGCGGAGCGCTGGCGGTGACCCTCGACCGGGCCGCGGCGCCGGCGTCGGCCACGACGCCGAAGCCGCCGCCGAAGACGAAACCCACCCCTCCCGGACCGAAGGGCGGCCACACGCCCACCTTCTCCAGCGAGAAGTGGGGGCTGATCGGACGGAACACCATCGGCACGGCCACCGCGCTACCGCGGACGGGGCCCTGGGGGAGCGCGCTCCAGCCGAGCGATCCGCCCTCGGGCGTCGGGAGCCTGCAGATCATCGTGGGCGACGGCACGCAGAAGGTCGCCTACGGCAACCAGCACGACTTCTTCACCACGCGCCTGAGCACGGTGAGCACGCTGACCTACTGGGTCTACCGGGACATCGACGCTCCGGCGCCGATCCTCCCCGGGGTCTCCTTCGAGGTCATCAACCCCACCGCGGCGGTCACCTACACGTCGCTCGTGTACGTGCCCTCGCCCGCGGCGCCGGTCGCGACGGCGGTGTGGACGAAGCTGGACGCGCTCGCGGGAGCGCGGTGGTTCTTCACCAACGGCCCGCTCGGCCTGAGCAGCGGGTGCAACCAGACCACGTTCTGCACGTTCGCCCAGGCGAGGGCCGCCCTGACCAACCCGGGCTACCGCATCCTCTCGCTGGCGATCTCGAAGGGCCGTGACGACGCCTTCAACGGCGCCGTGGACGCGCTCCAGCTGAACGGGACCGTCTACGACTTCGAGCCCCAGGGCGTCGTGAAGCGAAGCGCTCCCTGAGCTCGGCCTCCCGCGCCACCCGCCCGGACGTCGATCGGCGGGTGGCGCTGGGGCGCTCCGTGGGAAGCCGGGCCGAGCCGGTTGGTGCGCCCGGAGACCAGGCCGGCGCGAGGGTGCCGGCCTTCAGGCGCTCCCGGCGCGGCCGCCCAGGAACAGCTCGACGGCGTTGTCGCCCATCACCCGGGCGACGAGTTCGTCGTTGAGCCCGGACACGCGCACCTTCGCCATCTCCACGACCGGGTGGTGGAACGGCGCATCGGAGCCGTAGAGCACCCGGTCAGCGCCCACGCGGCGCACGGCCTCGGCGATCTTGGTGTGCATGGGCATACCCGAGGTCTCGAGCCATACGTTCTCGTTGCGCTCGGCCACGGCGATGGCGCCGTCGATGTAGACGATGTTGCCGTGCCCCATGTGCCCCAGGATCACCTTGGCCCGCGGGAAGCGCACGGCTGCCTCCTCGATGGACCACGGCAGGGTGAAGATGGGGTGGCCGCAGTGGATGAGAAGCGGCACGTCCTGCGCGATGGCGGCCTCGTACACCGGGTGCACGATCGGGTCGTCCGGGTGGTAGCCGTCGAGCAGCGGGTGCAGCTTCACTCCGAGAAACCGCGGGTGGTCCAGGTAGCGCACCGCCTCGTCGACCCCGTCCGGCATGCGCGGGTTGGCCCACACCAGCCCCCACGCGGTGGGCACCGTCTCCAGGATCGCCGCCACCAGGGCGTTGTCCGGATGGAAGATCACGCACCCGCCGTAGTCGTGCTCGGCCATGAGCTCCACCAGGCCGTCCCGGTCGAGGCGGACGTCGAACAGCGGAAACTCGCCGACGTGCATGTGGGCGTCGAAGATCACCCGGCCATCGTAATCGGCGGCGGGTGCCGCTCCGCCCGCCCGAGGCCCGAATCACCCGGGGTGAAACCGCCCCCGGGGTGATGACCGCTCACCCCGCCCGCCGGAAGGGTGATCCTCGACCGGAGAACGCGGGACGGAGGCGCCGATGGCGGGGTCCTATCGCATCACCGTGAAGGGTGTGATGAGCGAGCGGTTCTGCCGCGGCCTGGGAGCGGTCCCGCACCCCGCGGGCTCCGGGCGTACCGTGCTGGAGGGCGACCTGCCCGACAGCGGACGGCTTGGCGACGTGCTCGCCCGGCTCGACAATCTCGGCCTCGAGGTGCTCGAGGTCCGGACGCCGCCGTCCGCGGCGCCTGACGGAAAGGACGACTGATGCAACGACTCGCCTCACTCGCGACGCGACGGCCCTGGAGGGTCATCGCGCTGACGGTCGTGTTCCTCGCGATCTCCGTCGTCGTCGGCGGATCGCTGACGTCCAGCCTGACCTCGGGTGGATTCGAGGACAAGGGCGCCGAGTTCTACAAGGCCCGCCAGAGCCTGGAGGCCGCCACCGGGGCCACCCCCCAGCCGGGCCTCGTCGCGCTGGTGGAGCCCGGCGGCGACGTCCGCTCCGGCGAGGGCAGGGCCGCCGTGGAGCGCACCGCGGCGACGGTGGCCGAGGACCCCGACGTCGCCTCGGTCGTCACCGCCTTCAACGGCGGCGGCGACGCCCTGATCTCGGACGACGGCGACTCCTCCTACCTGGTGGCCTTCTTCAAGCCCGTCGGCGACGACGCCGTGGGGGACGCGGCCTCCCGGATCGAGGACTCGCTCGCGGGCGACCCCCAGGTGCGCCTGGGCGGCGCGGCCGTGGTGGGGGAGCACGTGGGCGAGATCATCGGAGAGGACCTCGCGCGGGCGGAGCTGATCGCGTTCCCGATCATCTTCCTGCTGTCCCTGTGGGTCTTCCGCGGCGTGATCGCGGCCCTGCTGCCGCCCGTCATGGGCGGGATCGTGATCTTCGGGGGCTTCCTCGGCCTCGGCCTGTTCAACGAGGCCATGACCCTGTCGGTCTACGCCCTCAATCTCGTCATCGGCCTGAGCCTGGGTCTCGCGATCGACTACAGCCTCCTGATCGTCTCGCGCTACCGGGAGGAGATGGCCGCCCACGGACCCGGCCGCGAGGCGCTGCTGCGCACCCTGCGCACCGCGGGCAAGAGCGTGCTGTTCAGCGCGGCCACGGTGGCCGCGGCGCTCGCGGGCCTGATGCTCTTCCCGCAGCGCTTCCTGTTCTCGATGGGCGTCGGGGGCGTGATCGTGGCGATCGTCGCCGCCACCGTGGCGCTGGTGGTGCTCCCGGCCGTGCTGGCCCTGCTGGGCACGCGCATCAACTCGCTCGCGCCGAAGTCCTGGCGCAGCCGCAGCGAGCACGCCGACGAGGAGGTCACGTCGGGCTTCTGGTACCGCCTGTCCCACGCCGTCATGCGCCGGCCGGCCCTCGTGGCCATCGTCACCTCGGCCGCGCTGATCATCGTGGCGCTGCCCGCGCTGGGCATCAACTTCAACACCGTGGACGCCCGCGTCCTTCCCACCAGCGAGGCCCCGCGGCAGGTCGCGGACGTCCTCGAGACCGACTTCCCGCAGGATCGCAGCGACCCGATCTTCCTGGCCATCGACGCCCCGCAGGGGCCGGAGGCGCAGGCGCAGCTCACCGCCTACGCCGCCACCCTCGGCGCGCTCCCGTCGGTCAGCGCCGTCACGCCGCCGCAGGCGGTGGGCCCCGACACCTGGAGGATCGACGTCATCTCCGATGCGCGCGCCCTCTCGGACGCGAGCCAGACGCTGGTGGAGGACATCCGCGCCACTCCGGCGCCCTACCCGGTGCAGGTCGGGGGAGTGGCGGCGAGCTTCGTGGACCAGAAGGCCAGCCTGGCTGCGCACCTTCCCTGGTCGATCACCGTCGTGGCCCTGGTCACCATCATCGCGCTCTTCCTGATGACCGGTTCGGTCGTGCTGCCGGTCAAGGCGGTGATCATGAACCTGCTCACCCTCGGGGCGACCCTGGGCCTGATGGTGTGGATCTTCCAGGACGACCACCTCACGGGGCTGCTCGGCTACACCAGCAACGGCGCCGTGGACCTGACCCAGCCCATCCTGCTCGGAGCCATGGTGTTCGGGCTCTCCACCGACTACGCGGTCTTCCTGCTCTCGCGGATCAAGGAGGCGCACGACCACGGGGCCTCGACCTCGGACTCGGTGGCGCTCGGCATGCAGCGCACCGGCCGCATCATCACGGCCGCGGCCCTGCTGTTCGCCGTCGCCATCGGCGCCTTCGCGACCTCCCAGATCGGCCTGATCAAGGAGCTGGGGGTGGGGACGGCCCTGGCGGTGCTGATCGACGCCACCATCATCCGCGCCCTGCTCGTGCCCTCGCTGATGGCGCTGCTGGGCAAGTGGAACTGGTGGGCGCCCCGGCCGCTGCGCCGCTTCCACGAGCGGTTCGGCTTCAGCGAGGCCGACCCGGATCCGGTCCGGGTGTAGGCGCCCCCCGTCCCGTTGACCCTCTCCCGGCGGCTGATGCATCGGTCGCCGGGAGAGGGGGTGTTCAACTGAGCCCGGGACGGGTGGGAGAGCGGCTCAGCAGGCCGCGCTCCCGCGCTCGCGCCACGGCCTCCGCGCGGGTCGCCACGCCCAGCTTGCGGTAGATCGAGCGGATCTGGGTCTTGATCGTGTTGTGGGAGACGTAGAGCTCCGAGGCGATCTCGCGGGCCGACTCCAGCCCGGCCAGCCGCCGCAGCACGGCCAGCTCGCGGCCGGTCAGCTCGGCCTCGCCCCCGGAGGGGCCCGGGGGCGCGGAGCGGGGCAGGGCCTCCTCGAGCGCCAGCAGGCGGTCGGCGAGACGACCCGGGTCCGACGTCGATCCCAGCAGAGCGCGGCCGTCGCGCGCGACGGCCGCAGCCGCATCGGCGTCCTGGCGGGCCAGCGCCACCTCCCCCTGCACCAGCACCGAGTGGGCGATCTCGGTGGGCGCGCGACCCCGGCGCGCCAGCTCGACCCCCCGCGCGGCCTCCCGCCAGGCCTCGTTGACGTCGCCGCGCGCCACGAGCACCTGCGCGAGGGCGGTGTGGGCGCCGGCGGCGTGGGGGAACTCGGCGTGACGCTCCTCCTCGGCGTAGCGCAGCGCCTCGCGGGCCCGCCGCTCCGCCGAGTCGAGGTCGCCCCGCAGCAGGTCGTACTCGGCCAGGTGGCACAGGGCCACGAGCGTGGGCGCCCACGAGCGCACCCGCCGGCCGGCCTCCACCGCCTCCTCCAGGACCGGGGCCGCATCGTCCAGGTCTCCGGAGGCGTGCAGGGCGATCCCGAGGGCCAGGCTCGCGACCGCCCTCTCCCAGGACCCCGGCTCGGCGGCCAGCGAGCGCGCCACCAGGCCCAGCTCCGCCGCCCGGCCCGCGTCGCCGGCCAGCAGGCGCTCCAGCGAGCGGGCCGCCGCCAGGCTGGCGGCGAGGCCGGGGTCGATCTCCTGGCCGTCCAGAGCGCGCTCCACCGTCGCGATCGAGGCGGCCGCGTCGTCGGGACGGCCCAGGTTGATGGCGATCCAGGCGCTCGCCAGGCACAGGCGCGGGTCACCCTCCACGAGGGACGGGGGCAGGGCCGCGAGCCAGCGCTCGATGGTGCCGGTGTAGCCCCGGCTCATGGTCTCCGTCCAGTGCTCGGCGATCAGGTCGGCCGCCCGGTGGTGATCGCCGGCCGCCGCCCGGTGGTGGATCGCCTCGTCCACGGATCCGTTGTCGAGGTACCAGTCGGCCGCCCGCCGGTGGAGCTCCGGCACCTCGCCCGGCGCGCTCAGGGCCAGCTCGTGCTGCAGGAGCTCACCGAAGAGATGGTGGTAGCGGTACCACTCCCGGCGGCTGTCCAGCGGCACCATGAAGAGGTTCGAGCGCTCGAGCTCGGCCAGCGTGTGGACCGCGTCGCCGGTGCCGGCCACGGCGTCGCACAGCGGTCCGCTGAGCCGGCCGAGGATCGAGGTCCGGAGGAGGAACTTCCGGCGCTCGGGCGGCTGGTGGTCCAGCACCTCGGCGGCGAGGTAGTCGACCACCAGGCGGTCGTCGCCGGCGAAGTCGTCGATGAAGGCCGTCGCGTCCGCGCGGTCGCGCATCGACAGGCCGGCCAGGTAGAGCCCGGCGGCCCAGCCCTCGGTGCGAAGGCGCAGGGCCATCACCTCGGCATCCCCGAGATCGCGCCCCATGACGCCGCCCAGCAGCGCGGCGGCCTCGCCGTCGTCGAAGCGCAGGTCGGACGCGCGCAGCTCGGTCAGCTCGCCCCGCGCCCGCAGGCGGGGGACGCCGATCGGCGGCTCGGAACGAGAGGCCATCACCAGGTGCAGGCGCTCGGGCAGGCGTGAGACCAGGAACTCCACCGAGCGGTGGACCGCCGGGTGGGAGATGAGGTGGTAGTCGTCGAGCGCCAGGACGGCCGGCTCCGGCAGCTCCGCGGCCGCGTTGAGCAGGGCCGACAGCCCGGCCTCGAAGGTGTCGTCCGCGGCCCCGAGCGCCCCGACCGCCTGGTCGTCCAGGCGCGCGCCCGCGCGGCGCAGCGCCTCGGCCACGTAGCGCCAGAAGCGCGCCGGGTCGTTGTCGGCCGAGTCGAGGGCGAGCCACCCGGCAGGTCCCGGGCGCCCGGCGAGCCAGTCGCCCACCACGGTGGTCTTGCCCCATCCGGCGGGGGCGGTGACCAGCGTCAGGCGTCCCTGGGCACCTGCCTCCAGCCGCTCGATCAGCCCGGGCCGCGGCACGACGCCCGCCCGCCGCTCGGGTGGACGCAGCTTCGTCTCGAGCAGGGGCGATCCCACGTCCACGGCCATGTCCCGTATTGAGGCCCCTCGGGCCGGGAGGGTCAAGCGCACCGGCCGCTGGGATCCGCCGGATAGACTGCCGGGACGTGGAGGGACCCAGCTTCCAAGAGGTGATCGCGCGCCTGGCCGGCTACTGGGCCGACCACGGATGCCTGGTCACGACCCCCTACCACACCGAGGTCGGCGCCGGCACCTTCAACCCCTTCACGCTGCTGCGCAGCCTGGGTCCCGACCCCTGGCGCGTCGCCTACGTCGAGCCGTCCATCCGCCCCACCGACGGCCGCTACGGCGAGAACCCCTTCCGCCTCCAGCACTACTTCCAGTACCAGGTGCTGCTGAAGCCCTCGCCCGACGACGTGCAGGACCTCTACCTCGACTCGCTCCGCGCCCTCGGGATCCGCCCGGAGGAGCACGACATCCGCTTCGTCGAGGACGACTGGGAGGGCCCCACGCTCGGCGCCTGGGGGCTCGGGTGGGAGGTCTGGATGGACGGGATGGAGGTGACCCAGTTCACCTACTTCCAGCAGGCCGGCGGGATCGACCTGACGCCGATCTCGGTGGAGCTCACCTACGGCCTCGAGCGGATCGCGATGTACCTGCAGGGCGTGCGCACGGTCTACGACCTCGAGTGGGGGCACGGCGTCACCTACGGCGACCTGTACCAGCGCAACGAGGCCCAGTGGAGCCGGTACAACTTCGAGGTCGCCGACACCGAGGCCCTGTTCGCCGCCTTCAACCAGCACGAGCGCGAGTGCGGACGGTGCCTGGACGAGGGCCTGGTGCTGCCGGCCTACGACCAGGTGCTGAAGTGCAGCCACGCCTTCAACCTGCTCGACGCCCGCGGGGTGATCAGCGTGACCGAGCGGGGCGCCTACATCTGGCGCGTGCGCGCGCTGGCGGCCCGGTGCGCGCGCGCCTACCTCGAGATGATCACCCCCGCCGAGGATCCCGCCTTTGCCTGACCTCCTGATCGAGGTCGGCTGCGAGGAGCTGCCCTCGAGCGCCTGCCACGAGATCCTGGAGCAGGCCCCCGGGATCGTCGCCTCCTCGCTCGCCGCCCTCGGCCTGGAGGGGGGGACGCTCACGGTCTCGGTGGCGCCCCGCCGCTTCGCGGTGCACGCCCCGGGCCTTCCCGACGGCACGGCCGCGAGCGCCCAGGAGGTGCGCGGCCCGGCGGTGGAGGCCGCCTTCGCGCCCGATGGGGCCCCGACCAGGGCCGCCCAGGGCTTCGCCCGCGGCCAGGGCGTGGCGGTGGAGGACCTGGTGGTGCGCGAGCAGAACGGGCGCGCCTTCGTCTTCGCCGACCGCCACCAGGACGGACGCCCCCTCGACGAGCTGGTGCCCGAGGTCGCCGAGCGCCTGGTGGCCGGCCTGCGCTTCTCGAAGACCATGCGCTGGGGCGACGGCACGGGCCTGCGCTTCTCCCGGCCGGTGCGCTGGATCGTGGCCAAGGTCGACGAGCGCACCGTGCCCTTCGAGCTTCACGGCCTCACGGCCGGGGACGTCAGCCAGGGGCACCGCTTCCTGGGCGGCCCGGCGACGATCGGGTCGGCCTCGGACTACGGCGCCGCGCTGCGGGCCGTGGCGGTGGTGGCGAGCCACGACGACCGCCGGGCCCAGATCGTGGCCGGCCTCGACGACGCGGCCGCCCAGCTGGGCGGCGCCTGGCGCGATCCGCGCGGTGTGCTCGAGGAGGTCGTCTTCCTGGTCGAGTGGCCCAGCGTGATCGCCGGTCGCATCGACGACCGCCACATGGAGCTGCCGCCCCGGGTCCTGGTCACGGCCATGCAGGGGCATCAGCGGTACTTCCCCCTGGAGGACGCCTCGGGTGGGCTCCTCCCGCTCTTCCTGTGCGTCTCCAACGGCGACCCGGCCCACGCCGAGATCATCGGGCGGGGCAACGAGGACGTCCTCGACGCGCGCCTGCAGGACGCCGCCTTCAGCTTCGAGGTCGACCGCGAGGCCGGGCTCACGGCTCTCGACGCCCGCCTCGACGCGATCGTCTTCCACAAGCGCCTCGGCACCATGGCCGACAAGCGCGAGCGCCTGCGGGGGGGCGTCGCGGACCTGGCCGAGCGGCTTGCGACCGACCCGGCCACCGCCGCGACGGCCGGCGACGCCGCGCGCTGGGCGAAGGCCGACCAGGGCGCCGTGCTGGTGGCCGAGTTCAGCGACCTCCAGGGCTACGTGGCGGCCGAGTACGCGCGCCGCGAGGGCATCGACGCCGCCGTGGCCACGGCGATCGAGGAGCAGTACCTGCCGCTCGGGCCCGACTCGCCGGCGCCGCAGACCGAGGCCGGGGCGCTCCTGGCCGCCGCGGAGAAGGTCGACAACCTCGTGGGCGCGTTCGCGGTGGACGAGGCCCCGACCGGCTCGAAGGATCCCTACGGGCTGCGCCGCGCCGCGGCCGGCCTGGTCCGGATCGCCGTCGAGCGGGGCTGGGACATCGACCACTGCCCGGTCCTCGAGGCGGCCTACGCCCGGCTGGCCGAGCAGGGCGCCGACCTCTCCGTCCCGGTGCAGGACACGGTCGCCGCGATCCACGCCTTCCTGTCGGACCGCCTCGTGTACCTGCTGGGCATCGAGGGCGTGGGGGCGGAGGCCGTGACGGCCGCGATGGGCGCGGGCCTCGGGAGCGGCGCGGCGGCCGCGGCCTGGGCCCGGGCGATCGAGGCCGAGCGCGGCAGCCCGCGCTTCCAGGCGGCCTGGACGGCGGCGACCCGTCTCTCGCGCATCTCGCGCCAGGCGCCGGGCGACGACGTGACGCCCGCGCCGCCCGGCGACGACCCGGGAGAGGCGGCGCTGCGGGAGGCGATCGAGCGGGCCCGCGGGCCCATCGAGGCCGCGCGCGGGGCGCGCGACCTGCGGCCCGCCCTGGACGCCGCCGAGCCGCTGGCGCAGGCGGTGGACCGGTTCTTCGTCGATGTCCTCGTCAACGCCGATGATCCTGGCGTGCGGGCCCGCCGGTACGGGCTGGTGCGCGAGGCGGCCGAGGTCCTGCGGGGCGTCGCCGATTTCGATCGGATCACCGATGGAGGGGGAGCGCGGTGAGCAGCACGCAGGTGGGCACCAAGCGGGTCTACGACTTCTCGGAGGGCTCGCGGGACATGCGGGACCTGCTGGGCGGCAAGGGCGCCAACGTCGCGGAGATGACGCGCCTGGGGCTCCCCGTGCCCAAGGGCTTCACGATCACGACCGCCACCTGTATCGACTACCTCGCGGCCGGTCATGAGTTCCCCACCGGGCTCGACGACGAGGTATCCGAGCACCTGGCCACGCTCGAGGCCGCCGTCGGCAAGCGGTTGGGCGATCCCGAGAACCCGCTCCTCGTCTCGGTGCGCAGCGGCGCCAAGTTCTCGATGCCCGGGATGATGGACACGGTGCTCAACCTCGGCCTGAACGACGCGAGCGTCGAGGGCCTGGCGGCTCGTACGAGCAACGCCCGTTTCGCCTACGACTCCTACCGCCGCTTCATCCAGATGTTCGGCGACGTGGTCGCCGAGGTGAAGAAGGACCACTTCGAGAACGCCCTGTCGGCCATGAAGGCGGCGAGGGGCGTCGAGCAGGACGTCGAGCTCACCGCGGACGATCTCCGCGAGCTCGTGCGGACCTACAAGGGCATCTATCGCGAGCACCGCGGCGAGGAGTTCCCGCAGGAGCCGCGCGCCCAGCTCGATGCGGCGATCCGCGCCGTGTTCGACTCGTGGGACAACAAGCGCGCCCGCGACTACCGACGCCTGAACCGCATCGACCACGCGCTGGGCACCGCGGTGAACGTCCAGCAGATGGTGTTCGGCAACACCGGCCCGAACTCGGGCACGGGCGTCGCCTTCACCCGCAGCAACGTCACCGGCGAGAAGTCCGAGCCCTTCGGCGACTTCCTCATCAACGCCCAGGGCGAGGACGTCGTCGCCGGCATCCGCACGCCGCGGCCCCTGGCCGAGCTGGCCGGCGAGCTCCCCGGCGCCTTCCGCGAGCTGATCTCGACGATGGACCTGCTGGAGCGCACCTACCGGAACATGCAGGACGTCGAGTTCACGATCGAGGACGGCGCGCTCTACATGCTCCAGACGCGCAACGGCAAGCGCAGCGCGCAGGCCATGGTGCGCATCGCCGTCGACATGGTCGCCGAGGGCCTCGTGAGCGAGGACGAAGCCCTTCTGTCGCTGGTCGACGCCGACCAGGTACGCCAGCTCCTGCTGCCGCAGCTCGACCTGCGCGCCGCCCCCGAGCCGCTCGCCCGGGGGGTCGCCGCGTCGCCGGGCGCCGCGACCGGGGCGATCGTCTTCACCGCCGACGAGGCCGAGCGGCTGGGCCTGGCCGGCGAGCCGGTCATCCTGGTCCGCGACGAGACCACGCCGGACGACTTCCACGGCATGGTCGCGGCGCAGGGCATCCTCACGGCGCGCGGCGGAAAGACGAGCCACGCGGCCATCGTGGCCGTCGGCATGGGCAAGCCGGCCGTCTGCGGGGTCACGGCCATCCGCTTCGCCGACGACGGCTCGATCTCGATCGGCCGGCAGGCCTTCCGCGAGGGCGACCGCCTCACGATCGACGGCACCAGCGGCACCGTCTTCGCCGGCGACGCCCCGCTGCTGCCGCCCGACCCGAGCAACCCGTCCCTGGTCACGATCCTCGGCTGGGCCGACCGCGCCCGCACCCTCTCGGTGCGCGCCAACGTCGACACGCCCGAGGACGCGGCCCGCGCCCGGGAGTTCGGCGCCGAGGGCATCGGCCTCTGCCGCACCGAGCACATGTTCCAGGGCGAAGAGCGCCTGCCGATCGTGCAGAGCATGATCATGGCCGAGGACGCCGACGACCGGGTCCCGTACCTCCACAAGCTGCGCGCCTTCCAGCAGAGCGACTTCGAGGGGATCTTCCGCGCGATGGCCGGGCTGCCGGTGACGATCCGCCTGCTGGATCCGCCGCTCCACGAGTTCCTGCCCGACCTGGTCCAGCTCTCCGAGCGCGTGGCGGTCGCCCGCGCCACGGGGGTGGACGACCCCGAGGCCGTCGAGCAGCTCGCCGTCGTCCAGCAGCTCCACGAGGTCAACCCGATGCTCGGCACCCGCGGCTGCCGACTCGGCATCGAGTGGCCCGACGTCTACCGCATGCAGGTCGCCGCCATCATGAACGCCGCCTGCACCGTCAAGGCCGAGAGCGGCGACGCCCCGCAGGTTGAGATCATGATTCCGCTGGTGGGCTTCGAGGAGGAGCTGCGGATCATGCGGGACCAGGTGGTCGATGTGGCCGACACCGTCCTCCGCGAGCGGGGGGTGGAGGTGGAGTACACCGTCGGCACGATGATCGAGCTGCCGCGGGCGGCCCTGCGCGCCTCCGAGATCGCCACCCAGGCCGACTTCTTCTCGTTCGGCACGAACGACCTCACGCAGACGACGCTCGGCTTCAGCCGGGACGACGCCGAGACGAAGTTCCTGGCCCACTACCTGGCCAACAACGTCATCGCGTTCAACCCCTTCGAGACGATCGACCAGGCCGGCGTGGGCAAGCTGGTGGAGATGGCCGTCGCCGACGCCCGGGCCGACAAGCCCGGCATCAAGTTGGGGATCTGCGGGGAGCACGGCGGCGATCCGACCTCGGTCATGTTCTTCCACCGGGCGGGCCTCGACTACGTCTCCTGCTCGCCATTCCGGGTCCAGACGGCCCGCATCGCCGCCGCGCGCGCCGCGTTGGGGGCGTAGGACGTTGGGCGCCGCCGGGGAGCGGTTCGATCTCGCCAGCCTCGGCGACCTGATGGAGCTGCTGGCCGAGGGCTGGCGGATCGAGCACATGCACTACGCCGACCGGTCCGCCGGGTCGGGACCGCCCGCGGCGTTCTTCGACCTCGGCCGCGGCGCCGGGGAGCGGCGGTCCGTCTACATCCCCGACGACGGCCGGACCTACTCCCACCGCGCGCTGGTCCTGTTCTTCAGCGAGAGCCCGCACATCTGGAAGCACCGGACGGCCGGGGCCATCGCCGACGTGGACTCGCCCGAGTCGCCGCTCCTGGAGGACTGGGGCGCCGTGCCCGAGCCCTTCCCGGAGGCGCTCACCTTCGGGCCCGCCAGCCTGCGCGGCGTGGTGCCGGTCAACCAGGTCCAGTCGATCGACGGCCTCGACATCGCCCTCGTGGCCCTGGAGCGCCACGAGGACGGCGCCCGCCTGGGCTACATGTGCCACGCCTCGGGCGTCCAGACGCGCCGCGACATGCGGGTGCTCGACGTGATCGCCGTCGACGACGGCGCCCGGCGCTACCGGGTGGCGCCCATCGACAGCCACTCCGAGGGCAACCGGCTCCAGGGCGCCTTCGCGCTGGCCCCGGCGATCCCGTCGGAGGCGCGGCGCCTCACGCTCACCATCGGAACCGTCCGGGACGAGGGCGGGCAGCGCGAGCGGCTGTCCGGTCCCTGGGTGTTCCCGATCCCGCTCGCGCCCAAGGGACCATGAGCTCGGAGCCGCCGCTCGGGCCCCGGGCGGCCCGCGCGGCCGCCGCGGTGCGCGACCGGCCCGAGGAGCCCAGCCCCTTCCGCACCGAGTTCCAGCGCGACCGCGACCGGATCCTGCACACCACCTCGTTCCGGAGGCTGAAGCACAAGACCCAGGTCTTCGTGGCCCCGGCGGGCGACCACTACCGCACCCGGCTCACCCACACCCTCGAGGTGTCGGCGCTGTCGCGAACCGTCGCCCGGGCCCTGCGGCTGAACGAGGACCTGGTGGAGGCGATCGCCATGGGCCACGACCTCGGCCACGCCCCCTTCGGGCACGCGGGGGAGGCGGCGCTCGACGCCCTGCTGCGCGAGCGTCACGGCCGGCGCTTCGAGCACAACGTCCAGAGCCTGCGCATCGTGGAGGTGCTGGAGCGGGATGGAGCCGGCCTGAACCTGACCCGCGAGGTGCGGGACGGCATCCTGCAGCACACCGGCAGCGGGCGCCCCGCCACCCTCGAGGGTCAGATCGTCCGCCTGCTCGACCGGGTCGCCTACGTGAACCACGACATCGAGGACGCCCTGCGCGCGGGCGTCATCGCCCCCGGGGACCTGCCCGCCGGCGATGTCGCCGCCCTCGGCGCCACCACCTCGGAACGGCTCACGACCCTGGTGGCCGACGTCGTCGACGCCACCGGGGAGGGCGACGAGATCCGCCAGTCGCCCGAGATCGGCACCGCCTTCCTGCGCCTTCGCAGGTTCATGTTCCAGCGCGTCTACCTGGCGCCCCCGGCCAGCGGCGAGGCCGAGCGGGCGGGTGCGGTCGTGCGGGCCCTCTTCGGCCACTTCAACGACCATCCGGAGCTGATGCCGCCCTCGCCGGAGCCCGATCCGGTCACCCGTACGACCGACTTCGTGGCCGGCATGACCGACCGCTACGCACTGCGCGTCTACCGGGAGGCCTTCATGCCCCGCGAGGGCCCTCTCTAGCGGGTGGCGTAGGCTCAGGGGATGGGATTACAGCTTCCGTTCCTGCCGAGGGGCTCGGACGCCATGGATCTCGCGGTCGATCTGGGCACCGCGAACACCCTCGTCTACCTCCGCGGACAGGGGATCGTCCTCACCGAGCCGTCGGTCGTGGCGATCGAGGAGCGCACCGGCGACGTCGTGGCCGTGGGCGCGCTGGCCCGGCGGATGCTCGGGCGCACGCCGGCCACCATCACCGCGACGCGGCCCCTGCGCGACGGGGTCATCCACGACATCGGGGTGACCCAGCAGATGCTGCGGCACTTCATCGCCCGCGCCCTCGACGGCCGGCGGGGGCGGCCCCGGGTGATGGTCTGCGTCCCCTCCGGCCTCACCCCGCTTGAGCGGCGCGCCGTGCTGGAGGCGGCCCACGAGGCGGGCGCCCGCGAGGCGCTCCTCATCGCCGAGCCGATGGCGGCGGCGATCGGCACCGGGCTGCCGGTGGGCGAGCCGGTCGGGCAGCTGATCGTCGACATGGGCGGGGGCACGACGGAGGTCGCCGTGATCGCGCTCGGGGGCATCGTGACCTCGCGCTCGATCCGCGTCGGCGGGGATGCGCTGGACGAGGCGATCGCGGCCCACATCCGCCGCGAGCACAACTTCATGATCGGCCTCCAGACCGCGGAGGACCTGAAGTTCCGCGTCGGCTCGGCCTACCCGGGCGCGGTGGACGCGCCGACCGAGGTGCGGGGGCGCGACCTCACCCTGGGGATCGCGCGCAGCGTGCTGCTCGACCCGGAGGTGATGCGCACGGTGCTGGAGCCGATCATCGCCCAGGTGGTGGTGGCGATCGTCGAGACCCTCTCGGAGACGCCGCCCGAGCTGGCCGCGGACGTCATGTCCAACGGCCTCATGCTGGCGGGCGGCGGCGCGCTGCTGCCGGGCCTGGACGAGCGGCTGCGCGTGGACACCGGCCTGGCCGTGCACGTCACGGATGCACCCCTGACATGCGTGGCGATGGGCGCCGGGATGGCCCTGGAGCCCATCCGGCACGCACGGAGGGGCTCGGCGATCACCGTCCCGCGGTGACCGCCTCGCCCGCCCCCGTCACTCGGCGGCGACCACCCCGACCGGACAGCTCACGCCGGTCCCGCCGAGGCCGCAGTAGCCGTTCGGCACCTTCGCGAGGTACTGCTGGTGATAGTCCTCGGCGTAGTAGAACGGCGGTGCGTCCACGATCTCGGTGGTGATCGGCTCGTACCCGGCCTCCGCGAGGCGCTCCTGGTACGCGTCCCGCGACGCCTCGGCGGCCTGGCGCTGGGCGTCGGAGAAGACGTAGATGGCCGAGCGGTACTGCGTGCCCACGTCGTTGCCCTGGCGCATGCCCTGGGTGGGGTCGTGCCCCTCCCAGAACAGCTTCAGCATCGCCTCGTAGCTGGTCTGCGCCGGGTCGAACACCACCAGGACCACCTCGTTGTGGCCGGTCCGCGTCGAGCACACCTCGTCGTAGGTGGGGTTCGGGGTGTGGCCGCCCGCGTAGCCCACGGCGGTGGTGAACACACCCGGGGCCTGCCAGAAGACCTTCTCGGCCCCCCAGAAGCAGCCCATCCCGACGATCATCTGCTCGAGGCCCTCGGGGAAGGGCGGCTCGAGCGGGGTTCCGAGCACCTCGTGGCGGGCGGGCACCCGCATCGGCTGCTCGCGGCCGGGCGGCGCCTCCTCGGGGGTTGGCATGCGGGTCTTCGTCCTGGAGAAGAGCGGCACGGCGGGGTCCTTCCGAGAGTTGGTGCGTGCACCGATGAGGATAGCGCCGCGCGTTCTTTACGCCCCTCGTATCCTTAGGGACGATCCCGTGCCGCTGATCTCTCCCGAGAGCGTCGAGTCCGTCCGCCAGGGGGCAGACCTGGTGGAGCTGGTGCGCGGCCGGGTGGACCTGGTGCGCCGCGGCGGACGATGGTGGGGGAGGTGCCCCTTCCATGACGAGCGCACTCCGTCGTTCAGCCTGCTCCCGCCCGATTTCCGCCGCTACTACTGCCATGGCTGCGGCGCCACCGGGGACGCGATCAGCTGGATGCGCGAGCGCGAGGGGTCCGCGACCTTCGCCGAGGCGGTCGAGGGCCTCGCCGAGCGCTTCGGCATCCCCCTGCGCTTCGAGGAGGAGACCCCGGTCGATGCGGCGCGGCGGGAGGCCGTCGCGCGCCGGCGGCGTCTGCTCGACCGGGCCGCGGCCTTCTACGCGGAATACCTCTGGCGGGCCGCCGAGGCCGCGCCCGCGCGGGAGTACCTGGCGGGGCGCGGCTTCGACGAGCCGCTCGTGCGGCGTTTCAACATCGGGTACGCCCCCGGCGGGGGGGCGGTCCTCTCCGGCCGCGCGATCCGCGAGGGCTTCTCGCGAGCGGAGCTGGTCGATGCCGGCCTGGCGCGGCTGCGCGGCGGCCAGGCCGCGGACTTCTTCGCGTCGCGCATCGTGTTCCCCATCGCCGACGGGCAGGGGCGCGTGCAGGGCTTCGGCGCCCGCACCCTCGATCCGGCCGAGCGGGCGAAGTACGTCAACTCCCCCGAGGGCGAGCACTTCCGCAAGCGGACCCTGCTGTTCGGGCTGGCCGAGGCCCGTACCGCGGCCGCGAAGGGTGGGTTCTTCGTGGTGGCCGAGGGTTACACCGATGTGATGGGCCTGGTCGCGGCCGGAGTGGAGGCGGCCGTGGCCTGCATGGGCACCTCGCTCACCTCCGAGCAGCTCACGCTCCTGCGGCGCTACGCCGGTGAGGTGCGCCTGTCCTTCGACGGCGACCGCGCGGGCGAGCAGGCGGCGTGGCGCACGGTCGAGGCCGCCCAGGGGATCACCCTCTCGCTGTCGGCCGTGAGGCTGCCCTCCGGGCGCGATCCGGGCGACCTGGCGGGGGACGAGGAGGGCCGTCGGGAGCTCGCCCGCGCTGTGGACTCTTCCGAACCTCTGGTAACTTCCCTCATCCGTTCGCGCGTGGCGCGTGCGGGCCGGTCTCCCCGGGATCGGGGGCAGGCATTGGAGGAGATCGCGCAGCTTCTTCGCCGGTTCCCAGACGATTCCATGGAGAAGGACGAGGGGGTTCGCTTGGCGGCAGGACTTCTCCAACTGTCCCAGGGTGTTCAGGAGCGGCTTCGCACGTCGTCGCGCCAGTCCGCCCCGGCAGGGGCCGTGCTGCCCCAGCGCGAGGCGCCGGCGCAGGAGGTGCGCGAGCGCCGCTTCCTCGCCATGGCCGTCGCGCTGCCCGCGGCCGCAGGCGGCTATCTGGAGAGCCTGTCGCCCGACGCCT
Source organism: Miltoncostaeaceae bacterium (assembly GCA_963721335.1). GTDB lineage: Bacteria > Actinomycetota > Thermoleophilia > Miltoncostaeales > Miltoncostaeaceae > CAVXDY01. Next base: position 573,109 of record CAVRIV010000008.1, on the reverse strand, counting down.
TCGAGGTGGAGGAGCACCGGCGGGCGCACGAGCTGCTGCGCGCCGGCACGGTCGACCTCGATGCCTGGCCCGAGGAGCTCGGCGGGCTCGTCCTGACGCTGCGGCTGGAGCTGGCGGGGACCGAGGTGACCGAGGCGGAGCTGCGCGAGTCCGCCTATCGCCTGGAGCTGCCGATGCTCGAGCGCCGCGCCGCCCGTCTGCGGGCCGCGGGGGACGACGCCGGCTGGCTGGAGACCCAGGAGCTGGCGCGGCGGGTACGCGCCGCCCTGCGGGGAGACGGATGACCACCGAGGTCTCGGTCACCGCGCTCGACGAGGTGCGTGAGCTGATCGCGGAGGGCCAGGAGCTCGGAGCGGTACCCCTTTCCCGGTTGGCCGACGTGGTCGAGGCGGCGGACCTCTCGGAGGAGCAGCAGGAGCGGCTGCTGCAGGTGCTCGCGGAGCTCAACATCGAGCTCCTGAGCGAGGGCTCGGAGCCGGGCCATGTGAACGGCGGCGCCGGGCCGCGGCTCGACCTGTCCGTGAAGGCCCATTCCAACGACCCCGTGCGGATGTACCTGCGCGAGATCGGCCGAGTACCGCTGCTCACCGCGGCCCAGGAGGTCTCGCTCGCGAAGCGCATCGAGCGGCGTGACATGGCCGCCAAGGCGTCGCTCATCGAGGCGAACCTGCGCCTGGTGGTCTCGGTGGCCAAGCGCTACGTGGGCCGCGGCCTCGCCTTCCTCGACCTCATCCAGGAGGGCAACCTGGGGCTCATCCGGGCGGTGGAGAAGTTCGACTACCGCAAGGGCTACAAGTTCTCCACTTACGCAACCTGGTGGATCCGCCAGGCCATCACCCGGGCCATCGCCGACCAGGCCCGCACGATCCGCGTCCCCGTGCACATGGTCGAGACGATCAACCGCCTCTCCCGCGTCCAGCGCCAGTTGCTCCAGGACCTGGGCCGCGAGCCCAGCGTGGCCGAGCTGGCGAAGGAGCTCGAGGTCACCCCGGACCGCGTCCGCGAGATCCAGAAGGTGGCCCAGGAGCCGGTCTCGCTCGAGACCCCGGTGGGGGAGGACGAGGACTCCGAGCTCGGCGACCTGATCGAGGACGGCGCCATCCAGAGCCCCACCGATGCGGTCGCGCTCCTCCTGCGCCGCGAGGAGCTCGAGGACGTCCTCAGCCAGCTGACCCACCGCGAGCGCAAGGTGCTCGAGCTGCGGTTCGGGCTCCGCGGGGAGGAGCCCCGCACCCTGGAGGAGGTGGGGCAGCGGTTCGGGGTCACGCGCGAGCGCATCCGCCAGATCGAGGCGAAGACCCTCAGCAAGCTCCAGACCTTCCGCGACACCCAGCGCCTGCGGGAGTTCCTGGACTAGACCGCCGCGGGACGCGCGTGGGACTCAGGTGGCCTCGGGCGGGGCGATGAGGGCGGACGCCGCCGCGCGGCGCGTGGCGCCCCCGACCTCCAGGGCGCAGCGGGCCGAGAGGGTCAGCTGGCCGCCCTCCGGCTCGGGGCGGCGCGGGGCCGGGCCGAGCCACATGATCCGGGGAGCCGCGCCGAGCATCGCCGCCCGCTGGGCCCACGTGAGCAGCCGCGCCAGGGCGAGCGCTCCGGCGCTCACGGCCTCGGGCCGGCCCCGGGCCGCCACGTAGGAGCGGTGCGCCGCCAGGCAGGCGGCCAGGCTCAGCCCGTCGGGAGCGCCCTCGTGGTCCAGGTCCAGCTCCACCAGGGTCGCGTCGGGCTCGCCCTCGTCACCCTCCCCGGTGCGGGTCAGCGCGGGAGCGAGCCGCACGAGCTGGTCGCGCAGGCCCATCCCGATGGCCTCGGCCGCCACGCGCAGCTCGGGCTCGATCCCGGCCGTCCGCTCGGCGTGGGCGTCGGAGAGCCGGAGGCCCACGCGAAGGGTCCCGCCGCTACGTGATGGGCGGGGGAGGCGGAGCCGCGTCGCCGGCCGGGGGCGCCTCGGTGAAGACGAACTCGTCGGGCTCGCCGCCGAGCCGGTCCTTCACGAGCCAGTACGCGAGGCCCGCCAACGCGAGCAGCAGGAGGAGCTTCTTCATCTGTTCTGCCTTTCTTGCCCTCGTGCGGAAGGTCAGAGGCTATCGCATGGGTCAGCCGTCTCCGGCCACCGACAGCAGCACCTTCCCCACGGTCTCGTCGCTGCCCACGGCGCGGTGCGCCCGGGCGGCGTGCGCCAGGGGCAGCACGCGGTCGATCACCGGCCTCAGGCGTCCGTCGGCCAGCCGCGGCGCGAGCCAGGGCGCCAGCTCGCGGGCGAGGTCGGCCTTCTCCTCGAGCGTGCGGGCCCGCAGGGTGCTGGCGAAGATCGAGGCCTGCGCCGGCAGCAGGGCCGACAGGTCCACCTCCACCGTCCGCCCGCCCACCATCCCCACCAGCGAGATGCGCCCCAAGCGGGCCAGCGCGCGCACGTTCTCGTGCCAGTACGCGGCGCCCACCAGGTCCAGGATCACGTTCGCGCCGCGCCCGTCCGTGGCCTCGCGGACCGCATCGGCGAAGCGGCCGTCGGAGGCCACCACGGGGACGCCGCCCAGCTCCTGCACCGGCATCGGCCTTCGCGGGGGTGCGCACGGTGCCGATCACCGACGCGCCCATCTCCCGGGCCACCTGGATCGCCGCGGTGCCCACGCCGCTCGCGGCCGCGTGGACGAGCAGGGTCTCGCCGGCCGCGAGCCGGGTCAGGCGGCGCAGCGACAGCCACGCGGTGAGGAAGACCTCCGGCACGGCCGCCGCGCTCACCAGGTCCATCCCCTCCGGAACCGGCATCAACTGCCCGGCGGGCACCGCGACCCGCTCGGCGTAGCCGCCTCCGGCCAGCAGCGCCATCGCGCGATCCCCCACGGCCCAGCCGTCCACGTCCTCGCCGATCTCGGCGACGATCCCCGCCGCCTCGAGCCCCGGAAGCGGGCTCGCGCCCGGCGGAGGCGGGTAGCGCCCCTCGCGCTGCATCAGGTCGGCGCGGTTCACGGCGGTCGCGGCGACCTCGAGGACCACCTCGCCCAGGCCGGGGCGGGGATCCTCCACCGTCCTCAGCTCCAGGACCTCCGGCCCGCCCGGCCGCGCGATGACGATCGCTCTCACGAGGACGAGCCTACGCGGCCCGCTCGGCCAGGAATCCGCGCAGGAGGGCCGACAGCTCCTCGTGCGCGTCCCAGAACAGCATGTGGCCGGCGTCGATGCCCTGCTCGCGCAGGCGCGCGCCCAGGTCTCGGCGCAGCGCGGCGCGCAGCGATTCCGAGACGTACCCGTCGCGCAGCGCGGGAACGAGCAGCACCTCCCCGGCGTAGCCGGCGAGCGAGGGCGCCGGCCGCGCCATCTCGCTCCACGCCGTGACCGCCGCCGGACGCGAGAAGCGCAGTCGCACGCGACCGTCCGGATCCTCGCCCAGGAACGTGTCGAGGTCCTCGTCGACCGTGTCGGCCGCGTGCGGCGGGCGCAGGGCCCGGCGGGCCGCGCGGGCCTCCTCGCGGTCGGCCCATCCGTCGTCGCGGCGCACGGCCTCGGCCTGCCGCGCCGCCCAGGCGGGCTCCACGGCGACCGCCGGATCGAGCAGGGCGAGGCGCTCGACGCGGTCCGGGGCGGCGGCCGCGAGGAGGATGCCCAGGAGCCCGCCGAACGAGTGGCCCACCACGCTCGCGCGCCCGACGCCCGCGGCGTCGAGCGTGTCCAGCAGGTCGGCAACGTGGGCGTCGGTCCCCCAGGGCGGATCCCAGGTGGAGGCCCCGTGACCCCGCAGGTCGGGGGCCAGGACCCGACGGTCCGGCAGGCCCTCCTGGGCCAGCCGGCGGTAGCGCGCGCCGGTGTTCGTGACCCCGTGCACGACGAGCACCACGGGCGCGTCGTCGTCTCCCCAGGAGTGCAGGTGGAGCCCGCTCATCGCGAATTTGATTCGCTCGCCCGAAATAGAACCAAATGCTTGCGAAAGCCAACAAAAACCACCGAAACGTCCCCCTCGAACGGTTGTTTTCCCTGTGCGGACGGTCAGTTGTCGCGTGTGAAGTATCTGTGAGCAAAGTGGCCGTGAACCAGCCACCGACCCCAAGGATCGGGACCGAATGACAGCGCCGAACGGGCAGGGAATCTCGCGGGGGCGGTTCATCGCCGGTACGGCAGGTGCAGTCGGTATCGTCGCCGCCGGGGGACTGGTGGGCACCGAGCTGCTCTCCGGCCAGAACAACGCGAGCTCGCTCGCGGACGCCACCCCGCTCGCGCTCGCCCTCGCGCTGGAGAGGCTCCAGGCCGCCTTCTACGCGGAGGCCGTCTCGGCCGGTGCGCTCGACGGCGAGCTCCTCGCGTTCGCCACCACCGCGCGCGACCACGAGGCCCAGCACGTCAGCCTGATCGCCCCCCTCGTGACCGACGCGCCCGAGGAGCCGGAGTACGACTTCGGCGGGGACACCACCGACCCCGAAGCCTTCGGCGAGAGCGCGGCGAGGCTCGAGGATCTCGCCGTCTCGGCCTACAACGGCCTCATCCCTGGCCTCTCCGACCGCGGGCTGGCCGTGACGAGCCGCATCGTGTCCGTCAACGCGCGCCACGCCGCCTGGGTGCGGGCCATCCTGGGCCGCGACCCCGCCGCGGCGGCGACCGACAAGGCGCTGGACGCCGACGAGGTGGTCAAGCGCATCGAGGCCACCGGCTACCTGCGGGAGGCGACGCCGTGAGCGATCTCGACCTCTCGACCCTGGATCGTGACGGGGCGCTGCGCGAGGCGGCCGCCGGCCTGCCGGCCTCGACCCGCCGGGCCTTCCTCACCACCGCCGGCATCGGGGCGGGCGCGGCGCTCCTCGGAGGCCTCGGCCTGGTCGCCGGGGCGAGCGCGCAGGGGAACGACGACGTCAGCATCCTCAACTACGCGCTCACCCTCGAGTACGTGCAGGCCACCTTCTACACCGAGGCCGAGCAGATGGGCGCCCTGAAGGGCATCGCGGCTCGCGCGGCGGCGCAGATCGGGGCGGTCGAGCGCGCCCACGTCAACGCGCTGCGCGACGCGCTGGGCTCGAAGGCCGTGGCCCGGCCGTCGTTCGACTTCGGGAACGTGGTCACGGAGGGCGACGCCTTCCTGCGGACCGCCGTGGCCTTCGAGGATCTCGCGACGGCCGCCTACAAGGGCCAGCTGCCCCTGATCACGGCCAAGGCCTACCTGGCCGCGGCCCTCTCCATCCATTCGGTGGAGGCGCGGCACGCGGCCTGGATCCGGTACCTGGCCGCCCAGACTCCGGCGGCGAACGCGGTCGATCTGCCCATCTCGCGCGGCGAGGCTGAGCGCATCGTGAAGTCGACGGGCTTCATCGTGGCGGCCTCCCCGGCCACGGCCTCGCAGCGGTCGCCGCGCTTCACCGGATGAGGAGGGCCGGCTAACGCTCGGTCGTGCTGAGGCGGGCTCTCATCCTCACGATCGTCTCGTGCTGCGCGCTTGCGGCGGGGTGCGTCGGCGTCGTCGTGGCCGCGGTCGCGTCGATGGCGGGCTCGCGCGCCGCGCCGCCGGCGACCCTGCCCAGTGCGGCGGGGATCTCGAAGCCGCCCCGCCCGGCCTTCGCGATCCCCGGCCCCAAGCTCCTCGACGGCTCGCAGATCACGGCCCGCTGGGCCTCGCTCACCCGCACGACGGCGATCTACCGGTCACCGGGACCCCAGGCCCGCCCGCTGGGCCGCGTGGGAGGGGTCACGCCCGAGGGCACGGTCAACGTCGTGCTGATCAAGGGCTACACCACGGACGCGGCGGGCCGGACCTGGGTGCGGGTCCAGATCCCGGGCAAGCGCTCGGCTCCGACCGGCTGGCTGCCCGGCGACGTCCTCAACCCCGGCGGGGTCTCCCGCGCACGGGTGCTGGTCGACCGGGAGAACCTGACACTGACCTTCTCTCGCGCCGGGAAGGTCCTCCTGACCGCCCCGATCGGCATCGGGCGACCGGACTCGCCCACCCCGAAGGGGACCTTCTACATCCGCAACAAGCTCACCCGCTACGCCAGCGCGTGGTACGGGCCGCTGGCCTTCGGAACCAGCGCCCAGTCGGACCTCAGCGACTGGCCCGCCGGTGGGTTCATCGGCATCCACGGCACCAACCGTCCCGAGCTGCTGCCGGGCGCCGTGTCGCATGGATGCATCCGCATGAGGAACCAGGACATCCTCCGCCTCGGGCGCATGCTGCGCGTGGGAACGCCCGTGGTGATCGTCTAGGAGCGCTTCGATGAGACCCACCACCCCCGGCATCGTCCTCCTCGTCCTCGTCGTCGCGGCCCTGGCGGCTCCCGCCGCGGCCTCGGGCCAGACGCAGCGGGGGCCCGCGGCCCTCTGGGACGCCTACCCGCTCGCCCCGGCGACCACGACCCCGGCGCCTGCGACTCCCGCTCCGCCGGCCGCCGAGACGCCGGTTCCCGCCGAGCCACCGGCCGCGGCCCCGGAGTCGTCCGGCGACGACGGAGTCCCGATCTGGGCGATCATCGTGGGTGCGTTCGCCGTCATCGTGGTGGGCGGCGGAGTCGCCATCTTCACCGTGGCGCGCATGCGAGATCGCCGGGGCGCAGCGACCGAGGACGGCCCCGCGCCCGCGCCGGAGCCGGCTCTCGCTCCCGATCCCGATGTGGTTGCGGTCGCGACGGTGGCGCCGGCGCCCGCGCCCGCCCGTGCGGCCGACCCCGCACCGGGCCCTGCCCTGCCCGATCCCGTTCCCGTTCCCGCCCCCGCAGCCTCGGCCGCGCCGGTCGCGGCCTCCCCGCCGGCTCCGGCACCTGAGCCGGCTCCCGCCGTGGCGACGGTGGCGGGGGACGACGATCTCGAGCTGGCCGAGCTGGCTGCTGAATACCTCTGGACCGTGGCCACCGGAAGCCGCCGCCCGGTCGTCGACCTCGCCGCCCGCCGCTTCCTCCGCGTCGGTCGTGCCCGGGAGCTGCTGGGCCGTGCTCGTGCGCGCGGCATCCTCACCGGCGCCGGCCGCGGCCGTCCCGGCGGAGCGCTCACCGAGAAGGGCCGCCGGCTCCTGGAGGCCGGCTCGGGCTCGGGGGAGACCCCGGACTGGCAGGAGGATGTCGTCCCTCCGGCGCAGGGGGTCCCCGAGGCCGCGCCGGCAGGGCCTCCGCGCCTGCGCCTGGCCGGCGAGGAGGAAAGCCACGATGCGCCCGGCCCCCCCGCGGGGGACGGGGTCGTGCTCGCCGAGGGGGACGCCGCGGGGCGCACGTTCACCGTCCTCGAGGGCGGAGCGCGCAGGCTCTCGTGAGGCCGCTCAGATGGCGCGGAGCAGGCCGCCGTCCACGGGGAGCGCGACGCCGGTGACATAGGAGGCGCGGTCGCTGCAGAGGAAGGCCGCGACCGCCGCGATCTCCTCGACCGTGCCGACTCGCGCCGCGGGAACGGCGCTCTGAGCGTCCGCATGGGCCGCCTCGGCCGACCCCCACACCGAGATCAGGCGGTCGGTGAGGATGCGGCCGGGCAGCACCGTGTTGAGCGTGACGCCGTCGCCGGCCACGTGACGCGCGAGGGTCGTGAAGGCGGCGAGGGCCGCGGAGCGCTCCGCGTTGGAGAGCATCAGGTGGGCGATCGGCTCGCGCACCGAGGTCGAGCCCACGTTCAGGATGCGCCCCCAGCCCCGGTCGCGCATCCCGGGGAGCACCGCCCGCACGAGCGCCATCGGCGCGAGCACGAGCGACCGGTGCGCGGCCTCCCACTCGTCGCGGGAGAACGCCAGCGGGTCCGGCCCGGCCGGGGGCCCGCCGGTGTTGCACACGAGCACCTCGACCGGTCCGTTCAGTGTCTCCTCCACGGATGAGATCAGGCCGGGCACGGCGTCGAGGTCCGCGCTGTCCCAGACGAGCCCGGTGGCGCCGATCGCCTCCGCCGCGGAGGCGATCCGGTCGGTCGAGCGGGACGTGATCGCCACGCGCGCCCCCTCGGCCACGAGCGCCGCGGCGGTGGCGCGGCCGATGCCTGCCGAGGCCCCCGTCACCAGGGCGACGCGTCCGTTCAGCCCGAGGTCCACAGGACCACCCTAGCGACCCGCCGAAGGCGCCCCGCTCAAGCCGATGCCCCACCTGTCGATGACGAAGCGCTGCGATCTCCGGCAGGCGGCGTCGCCGTGCGATCTCGCCTCACCGGACAAGAGGAGGGCAGAGGAATGGGCATTCAGGGGTCACGGGCCCGGCGCATCCTTCCCCTGCTCACAGCCGTGCTCGTGATCGGCTCCGCGCCGGCGTGGTCGGCGACCCTCCGAGGAGACCTCGGCGGCGATCGGCTCCTGGGAACCGCGCGGACGGATCGCATCGTCGGAGGGTCCGGCGACGACCGGCTGTTCGGCCGGGACGGGGCCGACGTGATCGCGGGCGGCGGCGGGAATGACCACCTCCGGGGCGGGGACGGCAGGGATCGCCTCGACGGAGGCCCCGGGCGCGACCGCCTCCTGGGCGGCGATGGCCGCGATCGACTCGAGGGAGGGGGAGGCGCGGACGTCGTCATCTGCGGCGACGGTGAGGACACCGTCGTGGCCGACCTCGCGGACGTGGTCGCCGCCGACTGCGAGCACGTCGCCCGCCACCGGGCGAAGGCCGTGGGGTCGGCGCGGGAGCGCCCGTTCCCCCTCGGCGTCGCCGCACCGACCGTGGACGGCTGGGATCTGCAGGTCGTCTCCTTCGTCGCGGACGCGACGGCCTCGGTGAACGCCCTGCCGGCGGGCGGAAAGGTCTTCAGCATCGCTCGGGTGAGGGCGACCAGGACGGCGTCCGGCCCGGACACCTTCGATGGCAGCTTCCGGCTGGGCGCCGTGGGACCCGCGGGGGTCGTCAACACGACCTTCGAGAACTCCTGCACCGGTCTGATCCCCGATCCGATCTCGAACGAGAACGTGTCGCCCGGCGGCACGATCGAGGGCAACGTCTGTTGGTCGGTGCGGTCGAAGGACGTCGGCTCGCTGGTCCTCGTCGACGAGCCCTCCACCGGCGACCGGCTCCAGTTCTGGGCGTTCCGCTGATCCCTGCCGTGGACTGCTCAGCGTCCTGAGCCGGCGAGGGAGTGCTACCGCGTCAGGACCCACAGGGCGATCGCGCCCCACAGGGAGAGGCTGACGACGACCAGCACGACGACGGGGAGGGCCTCGCCGCGCTCGCGCAGATCCTGGCCTGCGGCGCGCGCGCTCTCGAGGACCGAGCGCCAGCGGCCGGCGCGGCCGCCGGCCAGCCCGTGGACGATGAGTGCGGTCAGGACGAGCAGGACCATGCCGACCGAGGCCACCGCAACGCCGAGCCCTTCGGCCGGCGTGCCACCGGACACCCTCGTGGCCACCGCGGGCGGATCGGCAGGAGCGGCCGCGCCCGTCCCCGGCGTCGCCGGCGGTGCCGCGCCACCCTGCTGCCCCGCAGGCGTGGCCTCCGGGGCGAGCGGTCCACCGGCCAATGAACCCGCCAATGGAGCGCTCACCGTCGCCGCGTGCCCGGGCCCGCCGAGGCTGGCGGAGATGAGCCGTCCCACCTCCCGGCAGACGGCCACCACCTGGTTGACGGCGTTGACGGCCTGACCACCGGCCGAGGCCGGAGCCGACGGCTCCGAGGAGGCCCCGCCACGGGTTGGCGAGGACGACCCCACCGACGCGGATGACGACGACGGGGATCCGGCCCGGGACGATGGCGACCCGGCCCCGGTCGGCGCGACCGCCGCCGAGCCGGCCGCTCCCGGGCCCCGAGGCGACGGATCAGGAGTCGCCGCGGGTGCCGTAGGCGTCGCGGGTGCGGCGGGCGCCGCCGGTACGGCGGGAATCCCGGGTGCGGCGGGCGCCGGCGACGGGCGACCCGGGGACGGAAGCGTGGGCGACGGCGCCGGCGTCGGGGGCGGCGAGACCGGCGGCACGGGGTCCGGTGGGTCCGGAGCCGGGAGCGGGAGCGGTGGCGACGGCTCGGGGAGCGGCGGTTCCGGCAGCTCGGGGAGCGGGCACCTCGGGCAGCGCGGGAAGCTGGACGGGGAGCGGCGGGAGCGGCGGTAGGGGGAGAGCCGGCGCCGAGAGCGCGCCGCCGGGCGCGACCATCCCTACCGCCAACGCGACGGCCACGGCGACCGCTTTTCGCCTTGCTCGACCCACGCGATATCCCTACCCGTGTGGTTGGAGGTTTATGCACCTTCTCATGTCATTCGTCCCCTGGTCGAGTGCTTGCCTGCGGCTCCTCGCTGCTGGAGGCTCGCCCCATGACGCGATCGAGCACCCTGGCAGCCGTCGGTCTCCTCGCGGTGGTCGTCCTCGCCACCGGCGCGCGGATCGACCACGACCGTGCGGCTGCCACGGCCCCGCTCAGCCCCGGGCTCGGGAGCGCGCACGCCGAGGGGACCGCCGTCGAGCCGGTCGTCACGCTCAGCCTCCGCGTGACCGGGACGCGCGCCGGCAATGGCGCCCGGATCACGATCAAGGGCACGTTCCGGGGCCGCGCCGTCGCCGGCCGCGCGACCTATCAGCTCCTGCCGGTCGGGGGGACGACCGCGACCCACAGGCATGGGACCGCGGCGCCCCAGCGCGCCCGGGTCGAGCGCGTCTTCGTGGACGCGCGCAGCGATTCCGAGTACCTCAGGGTCCTCGGGCGCGGCCCCCTCGTCGGCGGGCCGGCGATCACCGGTCCGGGGGGGACCTGCCGGCGCATCGCGTTCCGGTTCACGGTCCGGCCCAAGAGGGACACGGCGGTCCTGCGGTGGGCGTGCCGGCGCGCGGGCTCCGATCGCTTGCCGCCGATCCATCTCGACGTCCTCGGGCCGCCGCGGGACGTGATCGAGTCCCGCTACGTGATCGTCCGGCGGCCCTGCTCACCTCAGCCCACGTCTCAGCGCGTCGGGGCCGTCGCCAACGGCTGCTGACGGGCTCCGGGTCGTCCTCAGCCGCGTACCGCGAACGACTGCTTCAGCTCGGCGCCTGAGCTGTCACCGGCATAGACGTCGATGCTCCCCGGCTCGACGACGAACTTGCCGCGGTTGTCGTAGAAGCCGAAATCGCTCCTGTCGAGGGTGAAGCTGACGGTCTGGGTCTCGCCCGGCGCGAGGGTCACCCGCTGGAACCCGCGCAGGCGGCGCACCGGCTGCGAGATGCTCGCCACGGGGTCGTGGATGTAGAGCTGCACCACCTCGTCACCCGCGCGGCCACCGGTGTTGGCCACGTCCACCGACGCCGTGAGCCTGCCGTTCTTCGACACCTTCTGCGCGCTGAGCCGCAGGTTGGTGACCGAGAACGTCGTGTAGCTCAGCCCGAAGCCGAAGGGGTACAGCGGGTCGCAGGAGCCGAGGTCGCGGTAGCGCGCGTTGTACTTGGAGCCCGTGTCGCACGGACGCCCGGTGGGCTCGTGGTTGTAGTAGATCGGGACCTGGCCGAGGGCGCGCGGGAAGGACACCGGGAGCTTGCCGCCCGGGTTCACCTTTCCGAACAACACGTCGGCCACCGCGTTGCCGGCCTCGACGCCCGGGAACCAGGCCTCGAGGATCGCCGGCGAGGAGGCGTCAACCTTCGTCAGCGTGAGCGGCCGGCCGTTGAACAGCACCACCACGAACGGCTTGCCGGTGGCCTTGATCGCGTCGATGAGCTGCTGCTGCAGCCCGGGGAGGTCGATCTCGCTGCGCGACGCCGCCTCGCCGCTCTGCCCGCGGCTCTCGCCCAACGCGAGCACCACCTGGTCGGCGGCGTTCGCGGCGGCGACCGCGGCGGGGAACCCGGCATCCGAGCCGCACTCGTCCGCGGGCGTGTTGGCCGGCGGGTCCTTGTCGAGGATCGTGCAGCCCTCGGTGAAGGTGGTGTTGGGGTTCTGCGCCTTGATGCCCTCGAAGACCGACACGACGTCGGCATCGAGGCCCTTGCCCCACCACGGCCCCAGCATGTCGTGCTGGTTGTTCCCCATCGGGCCGATCACGGCCACCGACTTCGAGGGGTCGAGCGGGAGCGCTCCGCCGTCGTTCTTCAGCAGGACCATCGACTTCCCGGCAGCGGATCGCGCGGCGGCGCGGTCGGCGGCCGTCACGAAGCTGGCCGGATCGACGGCCTTGGCCTGGTCGACGAAGGGATGCTCGAAGAGCCCGGCGCGGAACTTCACGCGCAGGATCCGCCGCACCGCGTCGTCGATCCGCTTCAGCGAGATCCGGCGCTGCGCCAGCAGCTGCTTCCCGAAGTCGCGGATGTTCGTGCTCACCATCTCGGAGTCGGTGCCCGCGTTCAGGGCGGCCGCGGCCGCACCGGGCCCGTCGGCGACGATGCCGTGGCCGCACGGGCCCTCGTCGGGGTTCACGGGCGGGCACGCCCGGAGCTCGGCGACGGCGGTGTAGTCGCTCTCGACGAAGCCGTCGAAGCCCCACTCGCGCTTGAGGAGGTCCGTCTCGATCGAGGGGTCGGCACACCCGGGGACGCCGTTGATCGCGTTGAACGAGCACATCACGGTGTCGGCGCCGGCATCGATCGCGGCCTTGAACGGCGGCAGGTAGAGGTTGCGCAGCCGCTGCTCGGACATGTCGGTGGTGTTGTACTCGCGGCCGCCCTCGGGCTGGCCGTACGCGGCGAAGTGCTTGACGCTCGCCACCACCTTGTCGGGGTCGGAGTAGTCATCGCCCTGGACGGCCTTGACCCGCGCGGCGGCGAACACCGAGCCGAGGTAGGGATCCTCCCCGCCGGCCTCGGAAATGCGCCCCCAGCGCGGCTCGTGCGAGACGTCCACCATCGGGCTGTAGACCTGCTTGATGCCGGCGGTCGCGGTCTCGCGGGCGGCGATGGTGCCGTCGGCGGTGGCCACGGACGGATCGAAGCTGCTCGCGGCCCCCAGGGGGATCGGGAAGATCGTCCGGTAGCCGTGGATCGTGTCGAAGGCGAACAGGATCGGGATGTGGAGCCGCGACTCCTTCACCGCGATCTGCTGGAAGTGGTTGATCTTGGCCGGATCGGTGAGGCTGAAGACCGAGCCGACGCCCGCCCGTGCGTCCGCGTCGGTGATCTGCCCGTCCGAGAGCAGTTGGAGCTGCTGCAGCTTCTCGTCGAGGGTCATCTTCCTCAGCAGATCGTTGACCCTGCGCTCGACGCCCTTGTCGGCGGCGTTCCGCGCCGGCTGGAGCGCGGTCTCGTCGCTGGAGCGCGTGACCCCCGCCACTGCGCCCGCGACCAGCGAACCGATCGCCACGATCATCGCCCCGATCGCGACGGTGCGTCTCCGGAAAGACATACCTGTCGGGGGCCCTTCCCCGAGCACCGGATTCCCAAACCCCCGGAGGGGGAACAGGGCATTCGACGGCCCAATAACGCCCCGCCGCTAGCGTTGACGGGGCAGCGCGGCGCGTCCGCGCCGGCCACCCACTCAGGAACGGAGGAGCACCACATGCCTGGCACTCCCGGACGCCTGACACCCGATCGGTTCGGCTTCTCGATGCCCCCGAGCGACCCGCCCTTCGACAAGCCGCCCTACTACTACCGCGGCATCGAGATGATGGCGTTCGCCTACGAGACGGACGACGAGGCGGCGGCGGCCATCGTGCCCGAGGGCCTGGTGATCGCCCACTCGCCCGCGATCGCGCAGCTCATCTTCACGAACTTCCACTTCTCGACGCTCGGCGCGTACACCGAGGCGATCCTCGCCGTGAGCTGTCTCTGGGAGGGCGAGCCGGTCACCTACTGCTCGAACCTGCTCGTGACCAACGAGGTCGGCCTGATCGGCGGCCGCGAGCCCTACGGGTTCCCCAAGCTCTTCGGCGAGGTCGCGTGGGTGAAGGAGCACGAGATCATCTCGGCCTACGCGGAGCGCCCCAAGGGCAAGCGGATCTGCACCGGCGTCATGCGCCCGCGCGACATCCTGTCGCCGGAGGACATCGTCACCCCGCCGCTGGTGACGCTGAAGATCATCCCGAGCCCGGAGGAGGGCGCCCCGCCCGAGGTCTGTGAGCTCGTGCGCACGCCGCTCGAGTTCGAGCTGATCGTCGGCTCGGACGGGCGCGGCGAGGGCTTCGCCGGCCCGGGCAACGTGACCTTCGACTCGCCCTCGGCGGTCGACCCCTGGCACCGCATGCCGGTGCGGCGGATGGTCGCCTCGAGCTGGGGCCGTTACAACTTCGTGCTGCCCTACGGCGAGGTCATCAAGCGCTACGACGTGACCCGGACGGCCGAGCCGGTCGCCCCGGTGGACGCGACCCCCGTGGCCGCCGGAGGCTGACCGATGCGGGCCTCGGGCCGCCCCGGCGGCGGCCCGAGGCCCCGGGCGCCGAGGGCGGCGTTGCGTCGGCCGCCCAGAACGTGGTCGGCTCTCTCGGGGAGGTGTGCGGGCCGGCGAGCTCCGCGGTCCGCCCTCGCCGACTGACTCGCAACCGATGAGGGGGAGACGCCCGTGCCATCAGGATTGCAGCGAAGGGTCGACGTGGAGCTCGAGCGGATCACACGCCATCCGCTTCGCGGCGCATGGGCGGCCGCGGCCGTTGTCACCCTCGTGGTCACCATCATCGGGGGGCTTCTCGTACGACTGACCGACCCCGACACCTTCTCGAACATCTGGTTGGGGTTGTGGTGGTCGGTACAGACCACGACCACCGTCGGCTACGGCGATGTTGTGCCGGGCTCGGCGGGCGGCCGCGTCATCGCGGCGTTCGTCATGCTCGCCGGGATCGGCTTCATCACCGTCTCGACGGCCGGCATCGCCAGTGCCTTCCTCGAAGCCGCCCGGCGGCGGCGGGCGGCGGAAGGGGACAACCCGCTCACGGCGGAGCTACGCGAGCTCCGGCGCCAGGTGGAAGCGCTCACGGCCGAGGTGCGCGCGGGACGGGAGACGGGCGAGCCCCTGAGGCCCGCCACTCGTCCCCTCCACTACGAATTTATACCGGATCCGCGGGCCTCATGAGGCCCTGATTCGTGCCGCATAATCGCCCCCTTCGCGAGAGGGAGGTGAGCGGATGGGCCGCTACGTGTTGGGTTTCCAGGAGATCGACCGGACGCAGGTCGCGGTCGTCGGCGGCAAGGGCGCGCACCTGGGGGAGCTTTCGCGGATCGAGGGCATCCGTGTCCCGGCCGGCTATTGCGTGACGACGGACGCCTTCCAGCGGATCATGGCGGAGGCGCCGTCGATCGACGATCGGCTCGATCGGCTGTCGCGCCTGAGGCCGGACGACCGGGACGCGATCCGCGCGCTCAGCGCCGAGATCCGCCGGGCCCTCGAAGGGATCGCCATCCCTGACGATCTGGCGGCGGCGATCACCCGCCCGCTCGCCCGGCTCGGCGAGAAGGCCGCCTACGCCGTCCGATCCAGCGCGACGGCGGAGGACCTGCCGACGGCATCCTTCGCGGGCCAGCAGGACACGTACCTGAACGTCGTGGGCCCGGCGGCGGTCCTACGGCAGGTCAGCCGGTGCTGGGCCTCGCTCTTCACCGAGCGGGCCGTGACCTACCGCCTGCAGAACGGCGTCGATCACCGGAAGGTCCACATGGCCGTGGTCGTTCAGCGGATGGTCTTCCCGCAGGCGGCCGGCATCCTGTTCACGGCCGACCCCGTCACCTTCAACCGGAAGATCGCCTCCGTGGAGGCCGGCTTCGGCCTCGGCGAGGCCCTGGTCTCCGGCCTGGTGAACGCGGACGTCTACACGGTGCGAGACGGCGAGGTCGTCGCCAAGGCGGTCGCCGCCAAGCGGCTCGCCATCCACGCCTCGCCGGCAGGCGGGACGCAGGAACAGGCGATCGAGCCGGAGCGGCAGGAGCAGCCGGCGCTGACGGATGCGCAGGTCGTGCGGCTCGCGCAGCTGGGCCGGCGGATCGAAGCGCACTTCGGCCGCCCCCAGGACATCGAATGGTGCCTGGTCGACGATGGCTTCCAGATCGTCCAGAGCCGGCCGATCACCACGCTGTTTCCCATCCCCGCGGCCGGCGACCGGGAGAACCACGTCTACGTCTCCGTCGGTCATCAGCAGATGATGACCGACGCCATGAAGCCCCTGGGGCTCTCCTTCTGGCAGCTGACGACCCCCCGCCCGATGTACGAGGCCGGCGGGAGGCTGTTCGTCGACGTCGCCCGGGCCCTGGCGTCACCGGCGAGCCGCGCCGGCCTCTTCGAGCTCCTGGGGAAATCCGATCCGCTGATCGGGGATGCGCTGCAGACCATCCTCGACCGCGGTGACTTCATCCCGTCGCTCCCGGACGAGGATCCCGGCGGGCCGCCGCTTGGCGGCGCGGCGGACCCGATCGAGACCGATCCGGCCATCGTCGCCGAGCTGATCGCGCGCAGCCAGGCCTCGATCGCCGCCGCGAAGCGCGACATCCGGACGAAGTCCGGACCGGCGCTGCTCGACTTCATCCTGGCGGACATGCAGGAGCTGAAGCGGATCCTGTTCGATCCGCGAAGCCGTCAGGTGTACATGGCGGCGATCGAAGCGAGCTGGTGGCTCAACGATCAGCTGCAGGCGTGGCTGGGCGAGAAGAACGCGGCCGACACGCTCACGCAGTCCGTCCCCCACAACGTCACGTCGGAGATGGGGCTGGCGCTCCTGGACGTCGCGGACGCGATCCGCCCGCACCTGGACGTGGTGGCCTTTCTCGAACACGTCGAGGACGAAGGCTTCCTGGACGAGCTGCCGAAGATCGCGGGCGGACGGGAAGCACGAGACGCCATCCAGGCCTACCTCGACACGTACGGCATGCGCTGCGTCGGCGAGATCGACATCACGAGGCCGCGATGGAGCGAACGCCCCACCACGCTCGTGCCCGTGATCCTCGGCAACGTGAAGAACTTCGAGCCGGGCGCCGGCGAGCGGCGCTTCGAGCAAGGACGGCAGGAGGCCTGGACGAAGGAACAGGAGCTGCTGCAGAGCTTGCGGGCCCTGCCGGACGGGGAGCGGAAGGCCGAAGAGACCAAGCGGATGATCGACCGCGTCCGGACCTTCATCGGGTACCGGGAGTACCCGAAGTACGGCATGGTCAGCCGCTATTTCGTCTACAAGCAGGCCTTGCTGGAAGAAGCCGAGCGCCTCGTGCAGGCCGGCGTGATTCGTGAGGTGGACGACATCTTCTATCTCCGGTTCGAGGAGCTCGTCGACGTCGTGGGCACGAACCACGTGGATGACGAGCTCATCCGCCGGCGCAAGGACGCGTTCAGGTCGTATCAGGCGCTCACGCCGCCCCGGGTCCTCACGTCGGAAGGGGAGGTCATCGCCGGGGCGTACCGGCGCGACGATCTGCCGGCCGGCGCGCTGGTCGGCCTCCCGGTCTCCGCCGGGACCATCGAGGGGCGGGCCCGCGTCATCCTGGACATGGAGGAGGCCGATCTCGAGCCGGGCGACATCCTGGTCACCGCCTACACCGACCCCAGCTGGACGCCCCTGTTCGTCGCGATCAAAGGCCTGGTGACGGAGGTGGGGGGCCTGATGACCCATGGCGCGGTGATCGCCCGGGAGTACGGCCTGCCGGCGGTCGTGGGGGTGGAGCATGCGACCCGGCTGATCCGGGATGGGCAGCGGATCCGCGTGCACGGAACGGACGGGTACGTCGAGGTCCTGCCCTCGCCGGGCCGGCCCGACGGGTAGCAGGGTTGGTGGACTCTCGTACCCCTGCGGAGTTGGATCCTCCACGACTCGGCGGCGTAGGGTTTCCCAAATCGACTGGAGGCTTCGATGGCTCTCGCGCGCGTGGTGTCCTTCGACGGGGTCGGCAAGGACCGGATCGATCAGATCAAGCGGGAGATGAGTGATGGGGAGCAGCCCGAGGGAGTCCCGGCGACGGAGGTCGTCGTGCTCCACGACCCCGAGGCCGAGAAGTCGCTCGTCATCCTCTTCTTCGAAAACGAGGCCGACTACAAGCGGGGCGACGAGACGCTCAACGCCATGCCGGCCGGCGACACGCCGGGGCAGCGCACGTCCGTGACGAGGTATGACGTCAGCGTTCGGATGACGGCCTAGAGCCCCTGATGGGGACGGTGGGAGTCGAACCCACAAGGGCTTTCGCCCAGCGGTGTTTGAGACCGCCGCGTCTGCCGTTCCGCCACGTCCCCTCGGGCCAGTGTAGACCGGCCCCGCCGGCGTCCCTCAGGAGGTGACGGGCTCCAGGACCACGACCGGGATCCGCCGCGTGGTCCTCTCCTGGTACTGGTCGTAGGCGGGCCAGATGCCGGTCATGAGGGACCAGAGCTCGTCGCGGCGCGCGCCCTCGGCGGTGGTGGCGCGCGCCGGCATCTCCTCGGAGACGACCTGGATCCTGACCTCGGGATCCTCCGAGAGGTTCAGGTACCAGGAGGGGTGCCGGGGGGCGCCGCCCCAGGAGCCCACGACCACGTAGGCGTCGCCGTCGCGGCCGTAGATGAGCGGGGTGCGCCGCAGCTTCCCGGTGCGCCGGCCGCGGGTGGTCAGCAGGAGCGTGGGGACGCCCCTCCAGAGGTGGCCGTCGGCGCCGTCGGTGGCGAGGTAGCGCGACGCGTGCTCGGCGACCCAGCCGGTGGTGGGGGGGAGGGGCTCCTCGGCGGCGCTCAGCGGGCGCGCTCGCCGACCTGCGGGACGCGGCGGGCGAGGCCCTCCGCCTGCGCCACCTCGATCACCTTCTCGGCCACGGCGGGGGCGACCCGCCGGTTGAACACGCTCGGGATGATGTAGTCCTCGTTGAGCTCGTCGTCGGCGATGCAGTCGGCGATCGCCTGCGCGGCGGCCACCTTCATGGCCTCGCTGATCTGGGTGGCGCGGCAGGCCAGGGCGCCCTTGAAGATGCCCGGGAACGCCAGCACGTTGTTGATCTGGTTGGGGTAGTCCGAGCGCCCGGTCGCCATCACGCGGACGTACGGCGCGGCGATCTCGGGCATGATCTCCGGCGTCGGGTTGGCCATGGCGAACACGATCGGGTCCTTCGCCATCGTCTTCAGCTGCTCGACCTGGAAGGTGCCCGGGCCGGAGAGGCCGAGGAACAGGTTGGCGCCCTTGATCGCCTCGGTGAGGCCGCCCCGGATCCCCTCGGGGTTGGTGTTGTCGGCGTACCAGTCCTTCATGAAGTTCATGTTCTCGGTGCGGCCCTTGTAGATCGCGCCCTTCGAGTCGCAGCCGATGATGTTCTGGACGCCGGCGTTCATCAGGATCTTCGAGCAGGCGACGCCCGAGGCGCCGACACCGCTCACCACGACCTTCAGGTTCTCGATCTTCTCGCCGGTCATCTTCAGCGAGTTGAGGAGCGCCGCCAGCACCACGACCGCCGTGCCGTGCTGGTCGTCGTGGAAGACCGGGATGTCCAGCATCTCCTTGAGGCGGTCCTCCACCTCGAAGCACACCGGCGCGGCGATGTCCTCGAGGTTGATCCCGCCCCACGCGGGCGCGATGGCGGCGATCGTCTTGATGAGGACCTCGGGGTCCTTCGAATCGATGCAGATGGGGTAGGAGTCGACGCCGCCGAACTCCTTGAAGAGCATCGACTTGCCCTCCATGACCGGCATGCCCGCGGCCGCGCCGATGTCGCCCAGCCCGAGGACGGCGGTGCCGTTGGTGATGACCGCGACCATGTTGCGCTTCAGCGTGAGGTCGAAGGCCTTCAGGTTGTCCTCGGAGATCGCCGTGCAGACCCGGGCGACCCCGGGCATGTAGGCGATCGAGAGGTCGTCGCGGGTCTCGAACGGCACCCGGGTGGTCATCTCGATCTTGCCGCCCTGGTGCATCCGGAAGGTCCGGTCGACCGAGGAGACGACCCTCACCCCGTCGAGGCTCCCCGCGGCCGCCACGATCGACTCCGCGTGCTCCGGATCGCCGGCGTTGACCACGAGCTCACGCACGACCGCCCCGTGCCCGGTCCCCACCAGGTCGATGGCCCCGATGTCGCCGCCCACCTCGCCGATGGCGGTGGTGAGCTGGCCGAGCAGGTCGGTCTGCGCGGGGTCCATCTCGACGCGGAGGGTGATGCTGTACTGGGCGCTCGGGGTGACGGCCAACGTGGGCTCCTTCAGGGGGCGGGGGGCGTGCGGAGCTTACCGAGCGCTCCGGGGGCCGGGCTATTCTGAGGACGTGCCGGAGACCCCCGATGGACCGCTGCTGCTGATCGACGGGCACAGCCTCGCGTATCGGGCCTTCTTCGCCCTCCCGGACTCCATCGCCACCGACGAGGGCTTCCCCACCAACGCCCTCTACGGGCTGGCCGCGATGATGATGAAGATGCTCGCCGAGGAGCGGCCGGGCCGCGTGGTGGTGGCCTGGGACGCCCCGGGCAAGACCTTCCGCCACGAGGAGGAGCCGACCTACAAGGCCAACCGGCAGACGACGCCCGACCTCTTCCGCGAGCAGTCGGCCCACTTCCGTCCGCTGATGTCCGCGTTCGGGTTCGTCAACACCGACCTGCCGGGCTACGAGGCCGACGACGTCATCGGGACGCTCGCTCGCCGGGCCGAGCGCGCGGGCGAGCCGGTGGTGATCCTGACCGGGGACCGCGACGCGTTCCAGCTCGTGAGCGACCGCGTGAGCGTGATGGCGACCGGCCGCGGGGTGACCGACACCACCCAGTACACGCCCGACGCGGTGCGCGAGCGGTACGGGATCGGGCCGGAGCTGATGACCGACTTCCGGGGCATGGTGGGCGACCCCAGCGACAACCTCCCCGGGGTCCCGGGCATCGGCGAGAAGGGCGCCACCCAGCTGCTGCAGAAGTACGGCAGCCTCGACGAGATCCTGGCCCACGCGTCGGAGCAGACGCCCAAGCGCGGCGAGGCGCTCGCGGCGCACGCCGACGCCGCGCGCAAGACCCGCCGGCTGGCCGTGATCGACACCGAGGCGCCGGTGGAGCTCGACCTCGACGACGTGCCGCCGCTCGACTTCGGCCCCGAGCGCATGAGCACCCTGCGCGAGACGTTCGAGCGGTTCCAGTTCGGGAGCCTGCTGCGCCGCCTGGACGAGCTCTCCGACGACGGCAGCATGGCCCCGGCGCCGCCGCCTCCGGCCACCACGCTCGCGGTCCGCTCGGCGCCCGCCGCGCCGGAGGACCTGCCGATGCGCCTCGCGGGCGCCGAGCGCGTGGCCCTGGCGCTGTCGGAGGACGGCTGGGCCGCCCTCGCGGACGGCGAGGAGGCCGCCGTGGGCGGGTGGACCGAGCAGACCGGTCCCGGGCTCGCCCAGGCGCTCTCCGGCTTCGCGGTGGCGTGCCACGACGCGAAGTCGGTGGTCCGCGCAACGGGCGAGGCCCTGCGCCCGGTGCACGACACGATGATCGCGGCCTACCTGCTCGAGCCGCGGCGCCGCGGCTATCCGCTCGACGAGCTCGCGGCCGACGCCGGCATCGGCGCCGAGGGCGCCGAGGAGCCCGCCGCCATCTCCGCCGCCCTCGTGCGGGAGCTGACGGGCCGCCAGGAGGAGGCGCTGCGGCGGGTGGGGCTGGAGCCGCTCTACCACGACGTCGAGCTGCCGGTGACCCGCGTGCTGGCGGCGATGGAGGCCGCCGGCGTGCGCCTGGACGTCCATCGCCTGGGCGAGATCGCCGGGCGCGTGCGCGACCGGGCCGACGAGCTGCGCGACCAGATCTGGGAGCTGGCCGGGGGCGAGTTCGTGATCGACTCGCCCAAGCAGCTCGGACAGGTGCTGTTCGAGCGGCTCGGCCTGCCCACCTTCCGCAAGGGCAAGACCGGCTGGAGCACGGACCGGAAGGTGCTGCAGCTGCTGGAGGACAAGCATCCGATCGTGCGGCTGATCGGGCAGTACCGCGAGCTGACCAAGCTCGACAACACCTACCTGTCGGCCCTGCCCGACCTGCTCGGCGAGGACGGCCGCCTGCACACCACCTTCAACCAGACGGTGGCCGAGACCGGTCGCCTGTCGTCCACCAACCCCAACCTGCAGAACATCCCCGTGCGCACGGCCCTGGGCCGGGAGATCCGGGGGGCGTTCGTGGCCGAGGCGGGCCACAAGCTGGTGAGCTGCGACTACAGCCAGGTGGAGCTGCGCATCCTTGCCCACTGCTCGGGCGAGCCGGCGCTGGCCGACGCGTTCCGGCGCGGGGAGGACGTGCACCGGGCCACGGCGGCCGAGGTCTTCGGGATGGCGCCGGCGGACGTCGACCGCGACACGCGCGACCGGGCCAAGGCGGTCAACTTCGGGATCGTCTACGGCATCAGCGACTTCGGCCTGTCGGAGCAGCTCAACATCCCGCGCGCGGATGCGAAGGCCTACATCGACACGTACCTGGCGCGCTATCCGCGCGTGCGCAACTTCATCGACACCACGATCGCCGCGGCGACGCAGGACGGCTACGTCACCACGCTGCTCGGGCGGCGCCGCCCCATCCCCGAGCTGGGGGGGCGCACGGTGCAGCAGCGCCAGCTCGGCGAGCGCCTTGCCGTCAACACGATCATCCAGGGGAGCGCGGCCGACATCATCAAGGCGGCGATGGTGCGCGCCCACGCGGTGCTGGAGGAGGAGGGGCTGCGGACGCGGATCATCCTCCAGATCCACGACGAGCTGCTGCTGGAGTCGCCCGAGGACGAGGTTTCGCGCGCCGTGGCGCTCGTGCGCCAGGCGATGGTCTCGGCCTACCCGCTCGATCCGCCGCTCGCGGTCGACACCGGGGTGGGGGAGACCTGGCTGGACGCCAAGTCGTGACGTCCGGGGAGGCCTTCCGGGTGCTGCAGGTGGATCCGGCCGCCTGCCGCCAGGTGGTCGACGCGGCCTTCAGCGCCCTGCGGGAGATGTGCCTGCGCGACGACGCCAGCGATGCTCCCCGGCGCCTGGCCGAGCTGACCCTCGCGCATCGAATCGCCAGAGAGAAGATTTCAGCCGGCGTCGGTTGAGAGCGGCTGGGCCTGCGCACGAGCCAGAACTGGATCGGGGGCCGTCACCCCAACCCACGGGGAGCGGCGTTCGTTCCACCGCCCGAGAGCGAGGTCCCTCGCCTGCTCGAGGACCTCTGTCGTTTCTGCGAACGCGACGACGTGCCGCCCTCGATCCAGGCCGCCATCGCCCACGTCCAGTTCGAGACGATTCATCCCTTCGCCGACGGCAACGGCCGCGTCGGGCGGGCGCTCATCCACGTCGTCCAGCGCCGTCGCGGGCTCACCGAGCCGCGCGCCGGCCTCACGCCCGTGTTCCCGCCCGTGTCGCTCGTCCTCGCGGCGGAGGGCGACGCGTACGTCGCCGGCCTCTCCGCCTTCCGCGCGGGCGAGCATCGGTCGTGGCTCGAGTTCTTCCTCTCGGCGCTGCACCGATCGGCCGGGGTGGCGGAGGACATCGCGGACGGCGTCGCGGCCCTCCAGGAGCGGTGGCGCGCGCAGGCCGGCGGCCCCCGGCGGGACTCGGCGGCGGCGGCGCTGATCGCCCGGCTGCCCGAGCGGCCCGTCATCGACCTCGGCACCGCGGCCTCGCTCACCGACACCTCCCGGGAGGCGGCGCGCCGCGCCATCGATCGGCTCGTGGCCGCCGGCGTCCTCCGCGAGCTGACCGGGAAGCGACGCCGGCGGCGGTGGGAGGCCGTCGGCCTCTTCGCGGTACTGGATCAGGCCGATGCCCGCATCCGCGGCGCGCGTGGCCGGCGCCCGAGGACCGCCGGCGCGGAACACGGTTAACCTTCGGGTTATGCCGGGTTTGCCCGCCGTCCATCCGCTGCAGCCGCGCTTCGCCCAGGCGATCACGGGCGTCCTGTGCCTGGAGGCGATCCTCTTCGACACCCCGGTCGTGGTGGCCGTCGCGCTCGCGCTGGTGCTCGTGAACCTCCTGGCGCCCCGGTGGTCGCCGGTCGCCTGGGTCTTCCGCCGGATCGCTCCGCCCCCGGGGGATCTGGAGCCGGTCGCTCCGGTCCGGTTCGCCCAGGCGCTGGCCGCCGTCTTCCTCGGGCTCGCGCTCGTCCTCCTGGGCGTGGGCGCCGACCTCGCCGGGTGGATCGTGGTGGGCCTGGTGACCGCGCTCGCCCTGGTCTCGGCGATCTCGGGCGTGTGCATCGGGTGCGAGATCTACCGGCTTCTCGTGGCCTGGCGCGGCGGGGCGCCCAGCGACGTCCGCGGGGACCTGGGGCTCACCGGCGACGGGCCCTGGCTGGTGGTGTTGACCGCCCCCGGCTGCGCGCGCTGCGAGCCGGTGGCCCGCGAGATGGAGCGGGTGGCCGGCGGAGGGCGGCGGGTGCACCGCGTGAGCCTGCGCGAGCACCCGCGGGCCGCGGCGCTGCCGGTGCGCAGCGTGCCCGCGGCGCTGGCCGTGTCGCCGGACGGCACCGTCCGGGCGGCCCGCACCGGGCGCCTCGACGGGCCGGTGCTGAGCGAGGTCCTGGCGGCTCTCTAGCCTCCCGCGTCCCGCCTGGTGAGGCGCCTATCACCGTTTGCGAGGCCGGTCTATACTCGTCGGCCTCCCGGGACTTCCGGCGCACGGCGCCGTGCCCGAGATCATCCGCACCGCAAACCAGGACAGTCCCCGCCATGACCACTGACCACCACGAGCTGACCACCACCGAGGTCGAGGAGCCCCGTCTCGACCCGGACACGGTGGCGGTCGACCTCGACAGCCCCGTCCGCACCCTCGACGGCCCCGAGTACATCGAGGTCGACGGCGAACAGGTGCCGAACTACGACCTGACCATCCCGATCTTCTCGGAAGGGGACGTGGTCACCGGGAGGGTGGTCAGGGTCGACAAGGACGAGGTGCTGGTCGACATCGGCTACAAGAGCGAGGGCGTGATCCCGCTCCCCGAGCTGTCGATCCGCAAGAGCGTGCGGCCCGAGGACGAGGTCTCCCTCGGAGAGATGATCGACGCGCTCGTGATGCAGAAGGAGGACCCCGACGGCCGGCTCATCCTCTCCAAGAAGCGCGCCCGCTTCGAGAAGGCGTGGAAGCGCATCGAGGCCGCGGCCGCCGCGGGCGAGAACGTGGAGGGCACGGTCATCGAGGTCGTCAAGGGCGGCCTGATCCTCGACCTGGGCGTGCGCGGGTTCCTGCCCGCCTCGCTGGTTGACATCCGCCGGGTGCAGGACCTGGACGAGTTCCTCGGCCGGAAGCTCGAGTGCAAGGTCATCGAGCTGAACCGGAACCGGAACAACGTGGTGCTCTCCCGCAGGGCCGTGCTCGAGGACGAGCGGCGCGAGGTGCGCCAGAAGATCCTCGACGAGCTCCAGCCGGGTGAGGTCGTGGAGGGCGTGATCTCGAACATCGTCGAGTTCGGCGCCTTCGTGGACCTCGACGGCATCGACGGCCTGATCCACATCTCCGAGCTCTCGTGGAGCCACGTCAACCACCCCTCCGAGATCCTTCAGATCGGCGAGAAGGTGAAGGTCAAGGTCCTCGACATCGACCGCGACCGCCAGCGCATCTCCCTCGGCCTGAAGCAGACCCAGGCCGACCCCTGGCAGAGCGTCATCGAGAGCTACCAGGTCAACGACGTGGTGGAGGGCAAGGTCACCAAGGTCGTCACCTTCGGCGCCTTCGTGGAGATCCACCCCGGGGTCGAGGGCCTGGTCCACATCTCGGAGCTCGCCGCCCACCACGTGGAGAACCCGCGCGAGGTGGTCAACCAGGGCGACGTCCTCGCCGTCCGGGTGATCGAGATCGACGCCGACCGGCGCCGGCTCTCGCTGAGCCTCAAGCGGGTGGCCGACAGCGACCCGATCCAGCACCACCTGCCCGAGGAGGTCCGCTCGGCGCCCGTGCTGCCCGACCCCGACGACGAGCGGGAGGACCTGGGCGCGGGCATGGACCCGACGCTCGCCGACGCCCCGGTCGTCGACGAGCCCCCGACCGATGAGGTCGGCGTCCTGCCGGCGTCCGATGAGGTCGCGGCGGACGAGATGGTCGCCGAGGGCGGCCCGGCACCCGACCCGGTGGCCGATGAGGCCCCGGTCGACGAGCTGGTGGAGGCCCCCACCCCGGAGTTGCGGGACGAGGAGGCTCCGGTGGACGAGCTGGTCGAGGCGCCGGTGGAGGAGCTCGAGGCCCAGCAGGCCCCGGCCGAGGAGCTGGAGGCCCAGCAGGCCCCGGTGGAAGAGCTGGAGGCCCAGCAGGCGCCGGTGGAGGAGCTCGAGGCCCAGCAGGCCCCGGCCGAGGAGCTGGAGGCCCAGGAGGAGCCGGCCGCCGAGGAGCCCGCTGCCGAGCCGGCACCCGTCCCCGAGGTCGAGGCCGCCGTCCCGCCCGCGGAGGCGGAGGAGCCCGACGCCGACTGATGTCCGAGGGGCCCGCGCGAGCGGGCCCCTCTGCATCGCCCTCAGCGGCGGGATCGGCGCGGGGAAGTCGGAGGCGCTTGCGGCGTTCGCGTCCTGCGGCGCGGCGGTGCTCTCGAGCGATGCCGTCGTCCACGCCCTCTACGAGGAGCCCGAGGTCCTCGCCGCCGTCCGCGGGCGCTTCGGCGACGACGTCGTCACGGCGTCCGGTGCCGTCGACCGGCCCGTGCTCGGCGCGCGCGCCTTCGCCGAGGAGGGCGGCGTCGCGTTCCTGGAGGAGCTGCTCTTCCCGCTCATCGAGCATCGGCGCAGGAGCTGGATCGCGCACCAGCGCGCCCTGCGGCCCTCGCCGCCGCTGCTGGTGTGCGAGGTGCCGCTGCTCTTCGAGGCCGGGGCCGAGGGGGCCTTCGACGCATCGCTCGTGGTGACCGCGTCCGAGGCCGTGCGCCGCCGCCGCGTGGAGGCGCGCGGCCAGGACTTCGACGGGCGGGCGGCCCGTCAGCTCCCCGAACGGGAGAAGGTCGCCCGGGCCGACCGGTCCTACGTGAACGACGGCGACCTGAGCGCCCTGCGGGCCTGGGTCGCCGACCGGTTCGCGGAGTACGCTGACCGGCCTTGTGATGCGACGCTCGCCAGCCCGTGAGCCCGCCCGCCTGAGCCCCGCGACCGCCGGGTCCCCACCGCCCGGGGCTCCGCAGGCCCGGCCGCGCGGCCGCCGGCGACGGCGCTGGGTGGGCCTGCTGCTCGCGCTCGTGACGCTCGCCGGCCTGGGCGCCGCGTGGTACGAGGTCCACCAGACGATGCCCGGGTGGTACGCGCGGCTGTGGTACCCGCTGGAGTACGAGGACGCGATCCGGGCGGAGGCGGCGCGCAACGACCTCGACCCGGCTCTGGTCGCGGCGATCATCGACACCGAGAGCGGGTTCGTCCCGGACTCCCGCTCCGCGGAGGGCGCCGTGGGGCTGATGCAGCTCCTGCCCGACACCGCCGCGTTCGTCACGCGTCTGTCCGACCGGCCCAGCCCGGCGCCCGACCGGCTGGAGGTGCCCGACGTGAACATCGCCTACGGCACCCGCTACCTGCGCTACCTCCTCGAGCGCCACCACGGCGACCTCGACCTCGCCCTGGTCGCCTACAACGGAGGGGAGTCGAACCTGGAGGGCTGGATCGGACAGGCGCGCGCCGAGGGGCGGGAGCTGGACGTGCCCGAGGACATCCCGTTCGCCGAGACCCGCGGGTTCGTGGCGAAGGTGCACAAGGCGGTCCCGATCTACCGCCGGGCCTACGGCGACCGCCTGCCGCGATCCTCCCCCGAGGCGCCGGCGTCCTGAGGCCCGGGCGTCCCCGGCGTCTCCCGGATCTCCATCTCGGTCACCAGCCCGCCGGAGAGCCGGTAGACGTGCACCACCCGCCCCTCGGCCATCACGGCGCCGCAGAGGTCGCGCACGACCTGGTCCACGAGGACCGCCACGCGGCCGTCCGGCTCCACCGCGACCTCGACCGGCTCGACGTGCGGGTCGATGGCCGCCCACTGGCGGGTCCAGTAGTCGCGCACGCCCTCGTGCCCGTGGACGTACCCGCCCTCCCACCCGTTGGGCCACGCCACGTCGGGCGCCATGCCCACCAGCGCCCTGTCGATGTCGCGCTCGTTGAAGGCCAGGTACAGAGCCAGCAGGCGCGCGGCGGGGTCGTCGGCCGGCGCGCTCACCCCGGACGCTCGATCAGCTCGATGCGGTAGCCCTCGGGGTCGCGGATGAAGCAGATCGTCGATCCGCCCGGCCGCGATTGGTAGGGCGGCTTCTCCGGGTGGATCCCGTGGTGGGCGAGCCGGGACAGCTCCTTCCGCATGTCCTCCACCGTGAGCGCGATGTGCCCGTAGGCCTCGCCCAGCTCATAGGGCTCGGTGCGCCCGTCGTTGAGCGTCAGCTCGAGGCGTTCGCCGTCGCCCGGCAGCCCCAGGAAGATGACGGTGGCGGTGTCGCCGCCCACCCGGTTGCGGCCCCGCTCCTCGAAGCCGAGCGCCTCGTAGAAGGCCAGCGAGCGCTCCTCGTCGAGGATGCGCAGCATGGTGTGGATGAGCTCGATGGGCACGGGAGCCTCCGGAATCGGTCGGTCGACCCAGCGTATGAGACGGCCGCCCTCCCGAGCCCGGAATTGGGACAGCCGGCGAGGCCTGGGGCGGCTCCGCCGGCTGGTTGACGAGGCCCCGCGTCCCGGTCGCGAGGCCTGGGTGCTCTCGGGGCCCCTCCGTCTCGCCCCGATCGCAAGGAGCACGATAGGGCGGGTTCCCGGCTCCGCTCTTTGGCCCTGGCGAGCAAGATCCGCATCCGGATTTGGACACGCGGACCGGGCCGGGCGGTGGCGGAGACGGAGACGCCTCGCGCGGCGCTAGGCTCAACGAATGAGCACGACGTTCGAGGTGTCCGAGGCCTACCAGCCCACCGGCGACCAGCCCCAGGCGATCCGGGAGCTCTCGGCGGGCCTGCGGCGCGGCGACTCCTTCCAGACGCTGCTCGGGGTCACCGGGTCCGGCAAGACCTTCACGATGGCCCGCGTCATCGCGGAGGTCGAGCGGCCGGCGCTGGTGATCGCTCACAACAAGACGCTGGCGGCCCAGCTCTGCAACGAGTTCCGGGAGCTGCTGCCGAAGGCCGCGGTCGAGTACTTCGTCAGCTACTACGACTACTACCAGCCCGAGGCCTACATCGCGGCGACGGACACCTACATCGAGAAGGACTCGTCGATCAACGACGAGATCGACCGCCTGCGCCATTCCGCCACGGCCGCCCTGCTGGCGCGCCGCGACGTGGTGATCGTGGCATCGGTGAGCTGCATCTACGGCGTCGGGTCGCCCCAGCTCTACCGCGACCGGGTGGTGCTGCTGCGGGTGGGCGAGGAGTACCCGCGCGAGCGCATCTTCCGCCGGCTGGTCGAGACCCACTACCAGCGCAACGACACGGTGCTGGAGCGCGGGCGCTTCCGGGTGCGCGGCGACACGCTCGAGGTGCAGCCCGCCGACTCGGAGACCGCGCACCGCATCTCCATGTTCGGGGACGAGGTGGAGAGCATCACCGAGTACGACCCGCTCACGGGCGAGGTCTACGGCGACCTCCAGCACCTGGCGATCTACCCGGCGACCCACTACGTGACGCCGCCCGAGACGATCGACCGGTCGCTGCGCGAGATCCGCGAGGAGCTCGAGGAGCAGGTGGCGGGCTTCGAGTCGGCCGGCAAGCTGGTGGAGGCCCACCGGCTGCGCCAGCGCACCGAGTACGACATGGAGATGATCCGCGAGCTGGGGTTCTGCTCGGGCATCGAGAACTACTCGCGCATCCTCGACGGGCGGCGGCCGGGCGAGCCGCCGCACACGCTGCTCGACTTCTTCCCGGACGACTTCGTCTGCTTCATCGACGAGTCGCACAACACGATGGGCCAGCTGCGCGGCATGTACGAGGGCGACCGCTCGCGCAAGCTCGCGCTGATCGACGCCGGGTTCCGGCTGCCCTCGGCCCTCGACAACCGGCCCCTCCAACTGCCCGAGTTCCTCGACCGGGTGAGCCAGATCGTCTTCGTCTCGGCGACGCCGGGCGAGTTCGAGCAGCGCTCCTCGGGTCACGTGGTGGAGCAGATCATCCGGCCGACCGGCCTGGTGGACCCCGAGGTGGAGGTGCGCTCCACCCACCATCAGATCGACGACCTCCTGGGCGAGATCAGCGCGCGGGCCGAGCGCGGCGAGCGCGCCCTGGTCACGACGCTCACCAAGAAGATGGCCGAGGACCTCACGGAGTATCTGGTGGAGGCGGGCGTCAAGGCGCGCTACCTGCACTCCGAGATCGACACCCTGGAGCGGATCCGGATCGTGCGGTCGCTGCGGCTGGGGGACTTCGACGTCCTGGTGGGCGTCAACCTGCTGCGCGAGGGCCTGGACCTGCCCGAGGTGACCCTGGTGGCGATCCTCGACGCCGACAAGGAGGGGTTCCTGCGCGGGAACACCTCGCTCGTCCAGACCATCGGACGCGCCGCCCGTAACATCGACGGGCGGGTGATCATGTACGCCGACCGCGAGACCGAGGCCATGCGCAGCGCGATCGGCGAGACCAACCGGCGCCGCGAGATCCAGGTCGCCTACAACACCGAGCACGGCATCACGCCCGCCTCGATCAGCAAGGGCGTGTCGGACATCGTCCAGCTCCTGGGGCTCACGGATTCCCCGGCGCCCACGCGGCGCCGGCGCGGCGAGGTCGACGCTCTGGCCGGGGTGGCGCCCGAGGAGATCGACCGAATGATCGTGGAGCGCGAGCAGGAGATGTTCGTGGCGGCCGAGGAGCTGCGCTTCGAGCTCGCGGCGCGGCTGCGCGACGAGATCGCCGACCTCCGGCGCGAGCTGCTGGAGCGGGCCGCGGCGGGCGGCGGCGGCGACGGGGACACGGCGGCGGCGCCACCGCCGCGCCGGGCGACCTCGGCGCCGGTGCCGCGCAGGTCCGCACGCCGCGCGGCAGGCGGAGGGCGCCGGCGGTGATGAGCGGCTCCGACCCCCGCGACGTGGCGTTCCGGTCGCTGGCCGCGCCGGGGTTGGAGGAGGACGACCTGTTCGTGGCCCTGCACGGGCTCCCCGCGCCCGGGCCGTTCTGGGGGGAGGGACGGCCCTGGGCGCGCGACGCGGAGGACCGGCCCTGGGACGAGGACGCCGAGCGGAGGCGCCGCCACGAGGAGCTGCTCCGCAAGTGGGAGCGGATACCGGGCGCGCCGTGATCACCTGGCACCGCGACCGCGCTCCGCACCCCGCGCTCCGGGGCGCCGTGCGCAGGTTCACCGGGTTCGAGCAGCACGTCGCGCGCGCCGGTGGCGTTCCGGGAGCTGCCCTGCACCTACGTCCCCATGATCCTCGACCTCGGCGAGGGATGGCAGATCGGCGACGCCCGCCGCCCGGACCGGGGGGCCGAGCACCTGCGCTCCTTCGTGGCCGGGCTCACCGACGGTCCGGTGCTGGTGCGCCACGACGGGCGAGCCCGGTGCCTGCAGGTCGACCTCGCGCCCCTCGCGGCGCGGCGCCTCCTGGGCATCCCGATGACCGAGCTGGCCAACCGCTCGGTGCCCCTCGAGGACGTACTCGGCCCTGACGCGCGCCACCTGGTGGAGCGGCTGGCCGGCGCGCCCGGGTGGGAGGCGCGCTTCGCCCTGGTGGAGGAGGTCCTCCTCGGGCGCCTCCACGCCGCCGCGCCTCTGGGCGGGGAGGTCGGCTGGGCGCTCGCGCGCCTCGAGGCCACGGGCGGCGCCGAGCCCATCGGCCGGCTGTCGGGCGAGCTCGGGTGGAGCCCGCGGCGCCTCATCCGGCGGTTCCGCGACGAGCTGGGCCTGCCGCCGAAGCTCGTCGCCCGGATCCTCCGCTTCGAGCGTCTGCACGCCCACGTGCGCGCCGAGACGGGAGTGGACTGGGCGCGCACCGCGGCAGCCTGCGGCTACTTCGACCAGGCCCACATGGCGCGCGACGTTCGCGATCTGGCCGGGCTCACCCCCTCCCAACTCCTCGCCGGGGGCGTCAATTCCGTCCAAGAGCCGGCCGTGCAGGCGGCCTAGTCTCGACCCGTCCGCCAGAGATCCGAGACGCGAGGTGACCTCATGTCCGACACCCTGAACGGGGCCTTTCCGATCGTGCCGTACGCCGACCCCCGTGCCGCGATCGCCTGGCTGGAGCGCGCGTTCGGCGCCGAGGCGACGGCGCTGCACCCGCCCGAGCCCGACCAGCCGCTCGTGCACGCCGAGGTGCGGGTGGGAACCGGCATCGTCATGCCGACGGACGCCCGGCGGGCCGGCGAGAGCCCCTTCGTCTTCCCCGGGCCGGTGGCCGTCTACGTGGTGGTCGACGACCCCGACGCCCTCTACGAGCGGGCGGTCGCGGCGGGGGCGGAGATCGTGATGGGCCTCACCGACCAGGAGTACGGCTCGCGCGACTTCGCCGCGCGGGACCTGGACGGCAACGTCTGGAGCTTCGGGACCTACCGTCCGGCCGGGTAGCTACCAACCGTCCCATCGGGCGAACCTCTCCAGGGAATCCCGGGGGCCCGGGCGGAAGTCCGTCCCGAGGGTGTGGGCGAGCGGGATGAGCGCCACCTGGGAGACCTCCTCGTAGGGGATCCCCAGCACGTCGGCGGCCTCCCGCTCGTAGAAGAGGTGGATCGTGGTCAGGGCCGAGCCGAGCCCGCGGGCGCGCGCGGCCAGCATGAAGCTCCAGACGGCGGGGAGCACCGAGCCCCACGCCGAGGCCTGCACGACCTGCGGCCGGTCCTCGGTGCGCCCTGGGTGGCAGGCCATGACGAGCACCGGGACCTCGCCCATGTGCTCGGCCAGGTACCCGGCGGAGCGGCCGATGCGCCGCAGCTGGTCGCGCTTGCCGGGATCGGGATCGCGCCGGGGCGCCCCACCCAGGACCCCCTCCGCCCGGTAGCGGTCCCACGCCCGGCGGTAGATCTCGCCCAGGGCCCTCCGGCGCTCCGGGTCGGTGACCACCACGAAGGCGGCCCCCTGCCGGTTCCCGCCGCTCGGCGCCTGCTGCGCCAGGCGCAGGCACTCCTCGATCAGCTCCCGCTCGACCGGACGGCTCAGGTCGAGGCGGCGGCGCACGCTGCGCGTGGTGGACAGCAGCTCGTCGGGCGTCAGCTCCAGCACGCGCCGGATCATGCCAGGCGCCGGTCTGCGACCATCCGCCGGTGGCGGTCGAGGACCTTCTCGGGGCTCCGCTCCCCGACATCCCACTGCCGGCGACCGACGGCCGGCGCGTGTCCCTGGCGCACCTCGGGCCGGGCCGGACGATCGTCTACGCCTACCCGTGGATCGCGGGACCCGACGGAGCGCCCCCGAGCCCCGACTGGGACGCGATCCCCGGGGCGCGCGGCTGCACGCCGGAGTCGTGCGGCTTCCGCGACCATGCGGCGGAGCTCGCGGAGCTCGGCGCCGGGGTCCTGGGGCTGTCGGCCCAGCCGACGGAGCTTCAGCGCGAGGCGGTGGAGCGCCTGCGGCTCCCGTTCTCCCTCCTCTGGGACGAGGAGCTGCGCCTCACGTCGGAGCTCGGGTTGCCCACCTTCCGGGCGGCCGGTCGCACGCTGCTGGAGCGCCTCACCCTGGCCGTGACGGACGGGGTCGTGGAGCGGGTGTGGTACCCGATCGCCGCCCCGGACCGCCACGCCGAGGACGTCCTCGGCTGGCTGCGGCTCTCCGGCCCAGCTCCTGAGAGCTAGGCGATCCCCGGGCGCTTGCGCCGCGAGCGGCGCCGGCCGCCCAGGCGCGGGACGGTGAGCGCGTAGAGCGTCGCGGCGGCCACCTCGACGCCGGCGCGGATGCGGCGGCGGGGGAGGGGGGCCGGGCGCCGGGGACCCCGGGCCGGCGCACCGCCGTCGCCGTGCACCGGCACGGGCTGCGGCAGGTCGACCGGCGCGGGCGGCACCGCGGCGGAGACCGGCGTGCGCGACGTGGGGAGCGCGTCCGCGCGGGCGGGGAGACGGCGCCCGCCGCCGGCGACGCCGACCAGGATCGCGTCGATCTCGGCCCGGTCGAGCTGCTCCCCTGCCAGGAGGGCGTCCCCGAGCGCGTCGAGCTCGGCGCGGTGGTCGCCGAGGAGGGCGACGGCGTCCGCGTAGGCGGCGTCCACCATCCGGCCCACCTCCTCGTCGATGGCCCGCCGGACCTCGGCGGAGAGCGGGACGCTCTGAGGGCTCGAGGGAGAGACGATCTGCCCGACGCGCGGGGAGAACCCCAGGCGCTCGACGGCCTGGCGGGCCATGCCGTTCACCTGCTCCAGGTCGTTCGCCGCGCCGGACGAGATCATGCCGAAGCGGATCTGCTCGGCGGCGCGCCCCGCCATGGTGACGACCATCCGCTCGTGCAGGTGCTGCTGGGAGGTGAGGGCCCGGTCCTCGCTGCCGTAGAGGGCGATCCCTCCCGCATCGCCGCGGGCCAGGATGGTCACGCGCTGCGCCTTCTGGTGGGCGGGGCACAGCTCGGCGGCCAGGACGTGCCCGGCCTCGTGCCACGCGATGACCTCCAGCTCGCCGTCGGCGATCCCGCGGTCGGCCCGCTGGGGACCGGCGACGCTGCGCAGCATCCCCTCGTCGAGGTCCTCCGCGAGGATGGTCTCGCGGCCCGCGCGCGCGGCCATGATGGCGGCCTCGTTGACCATGTTGGCCAGGTCGGCTCCGGCGAACCCCGCGGTCACCCGGGCCAGGGCCGCCAGCGCCGCGGGATCGGCGATGGGCATGTGCCGGGAGTGGAGGCCGAGGATCGCCAGCCGGCCCGCCTGGGCGGGCAGGCCCACCTGCACGCGCCGGTCGAAGCGCCCGGGTCGCAGGAGGGCCGCGTCCAGCATGTCGAGGCGGTTGGTGGCCGCGATCACCACGATCCGCTCACGGGTGCCGAATCCGTCCAGCTCCACGAGCAGCTGGTTGAGCGTGCCCTCACGCTCGGAGTCGGCGCCCGAGGCGCCCTGGCCGCGAGCGCGGCCGATGGCGTCGATCTCGTCGAAGAAGATGATGGCGCCGGTCTCGCTCTTGCGCGCCTCGGCGAACAGGTCCCGCACGCGCGAGGCCCCGACGCCGACGTAGGTGTCCACGAAGTCGGATCCCGAGAGCGCGTAGAAGGGGACGCCGGCCTCGCCCGCGACGGCCTTTGCGAGGAGCGTCTTCCCGGTCCCCGGCGGGCCGTGCAGGATCGCGCCGTGCGGCATCCTGGCTCCCACCCGGCGGAAGCGCTCGGGCTCGCGCAGGAAGACCACGATCTCCTGAAGCTCCTCCACGGCCTCGTCGCAGCCGGCCACGTCACCGAAGCGCACGGGTGGCGGCTCCACCTTCGCGCTCTTGCGGATGGCGCCGTGCCCCGACGCGCCGCCGCGACGCCCGATGCCGCGGCCCTGGGGGTTGCGGCCCCGGATGAGCATCATCCCGCCGACCAGGAACACGGCCAGCAGGGCGATGCCGAGCGGGACGATCAGGAGGCGCAGGATGCCGCCCCCGGAGCCCGACGACTCGACGGCCGGGGCCGGGCCCAGCACCGCCACGCCGTCGTCACGCAACGCCGCGGCGAGGTCGAAGGCGCCGGGGAGCGCGGGCCGGGCCGACGAGGAGGGCGCCTCCGTGGCGGGGACGGCCGCGCTGCCGAAGTCGCGGCCGGCCCTCGGCCGCGGGATCTGGGCGGCGATGACATGCCCGTTGCGGTCGACGGCGGCCACCCAGTAGGACGAGGTGTCCACGACGGCGGCGTTCAGGCGGCGAGCGTCGGCGGCGCCGACCAGCTCGCGGTAGCTGACCACCGCGGCCGTCTCCTCGCCCAGCGGCTGGACCACGGCGGCCGGGACCTGAGGCGCCGGGTCGGCCGCCGTCCCGGCCCCCACCGCGAGCAGGGCCACCACGAGGGCGAGCAGCGCCGCCACGATCGCGAGACGGGAGGCCGAGCGGGTCAGCCCTGGGGGGTGGAGGCGAATGGCCGGATGATCCTCGGGAGGGACGGCGGCGAAACCCCTCGACGGCGATGCTGCCCTCGCCCGTCGAGGCTTCCCAGCTGGACGCTCAATCGGCAGGACGCGAGCCCTCTTTAGTCACTGGGCCGCTCTCTCGCCGCCAGACAGGTGATAGCACCGTTCTCGACGGTACGGGGACCCGGACGGGTGACGTATGTCCCGTGAGCCAAGCGCTCGGCGAGCCGGGCTCGCCCTCGGGCCAAAGGGCCTCCCGCACGGCCACGGCCGACGCGCCGACCCCCTCACTACACTTGACCGGTGACTGAGCCGCGCCCCACCGCCGCATCCGCGATCCGTGTGGTGGGGGCCCGCGAGCACAACCTGGTCGACGTCTCGGTCGACATCCCGCGCGACCGGCTGTCGGTCATCACGGGGCTCTCCGGGAGCGGGAAGTCGAGCCTCGCCTTCGACACGCTCTACGCCGAGGGGCAGCGGCGCTACGTGGAGAGCCTGTCGGCCTACGCGCGCCAGTTCCTGGGTCAGATGGACAAGCCGGACGTCGATCACATCGAGGGCCTGTCCCCGGCGATCTCGATCGACCAGAAGACCACCAGCCGCAACCCCCGCTCGACGGTGGCGACCGTCACGGAGGTCTACGACTACCTGCGGCTGCTCTACGCGCGGGTCGGCCAGCCGCACTGCCCGGTCTGCGGCCGCCCCATCTCCGGACAGAGCGTGGAGCAGATCGCCGACCAGGTGCTCACGCTTCCGGAGGGGGCGCGGTTCCTGGTGCTCGCGCCCCTGGTGCGGGACCGCAAGGGCGAGCACCGGGACGTGCTGGAGCAGGTGCGGGGCGAGGGCTTCACGCGCGTGGCCGTGGACGGGGAGACGTACCTGCTCGACGAGGTCCCCCCGCTGGACAAGAAGTTCACCCACACGGTCGAGGTGGTCGTCGACCGCCTGGTGATGCGCGACGACCTCCGGCGCCGGCTCACCGACAGCCTGGAGACGGCCACGCGGCTGGCGGACGGCCTGGTGCGCATCGAGGTGCTCGGCGAGGGGGGGCGGTCGTTCACCTACTCGGAGCGCTTCGCCTGCCCGGAGCACGGGGCGTCGCTGCCCGAGCTGGCGCCGCGCACGTTCTCGTTCAACTCCCCCCATGGCGCGTGCCCCACGTGCACCGGGTTGGGGTTCACCCCGGAGGTCGACCCCGAGCTGGTCGTTGACCCGGGGCGCACCCTGCGCGACGGCGCGGTCCTGCCGTGGACCGACCGCACCACGGACTACTACGACCTGCTGCTGGGCGTGATCGCCGACATGCACTCGATCGACCTCGACACCGTGTGGCGGGCGCTGCCTCAGCGGCACCGCGACCTGATGCTGAACGGGCCGAAGGGCGGACGGGAGCGCGTGTTCCTGGGCAGGCGGCGCAAGGGCGGCGGGAGCTGGGGCTGGTTCGAGGGCGTCCTCCCGCAGCTGCGGCGCCAGCACGCGACCTCGATGTCGCACGCGATGCGCGAGGCGGTGGAGCAGTTCATGTCGCTGCGGCCCTGCCCGGCCTGCGGCGGGGCGCGCCTGCGCCCGGAGAGCCTGGCCGTCACGGTGAGCGGCCGGAACATCTACGAGGTCTGCCTCCTGTCGGTGTCCGACGCGGTGGCCTTCTTCGCCTCGCTGGAGCTGAGCGACACCCAGGCGCTGATCGGCGCCCGCGTGATCCAGGAGATCAACGAGCGCCTGCGGTTCCTCGACGACGTGGGCGTCGGCTACCTCACCCTCGCGCGCGCCGCCGGGACGCTCTCGGGCGGCGAGGCCCAGCGCATCCGCCTCGCCACCCAGATCGGATCGGGGCTCGTCGGGGTGCTCTACATCCTGGACGAGCCCTCGATCGGGCTGCATCAGCGCGACAACCGCAAGCTGATCGGCACCCTCGAGCGCCTGCGCGACCAGGGCAACACCGTGCTCGTGGTCGAGCACGACGAGGAGATGATCCGCAGCGCGGACCACGTCATCGACATGGGGCCGGGTGCGGGCCAGCACGGCGGGCGGGTGGTGGCGGAGGGGACGGTCGCCGACATCGAGGCGGAGCCGGCGTCCGTGACCGGAGCGTTCCTGTCGGGGCGGCGCGGCGTCGAGATCCCCGCCGTCCGGCGCCAGGCGCGCGGCTGGCTCACGGTGGAGGGTGCGCGGCAGAACAACCTCCGCGGCATCGACGTGGGCTTCCCGGTGGGCACGCTCACCTGCGTCACCGGCGTGTCGGGCTCCGGCAAGAGCACGCTGGTCAACGAGACGCTCCTGAAGGCGCTGTCCGGCAGGCTCAGCCGTCGGCCCACGCGCCCCGGCGCCCACGACCGCATCGAGGGGCTCGAGCATTTCGACAAGGTCATCGACATCGACCAGTCGCCCATCGGCCGCACGCCGCGGAGCAACCCGGCCACCTACACCGGCCTCTTCGACCACATCCGCAAGCTCTTCTCGATGACCCAGGAGGCGCGGGCGCGGGGCTACTCGCCCGGCCGCTTCAGCTTCAACGTGAAGGGCGGGCGCTGCGAGGCGTGCAAGGGCGACGGCACGATCACCATCGAGATGCACTTCCTGCCGGACGTCTACGTCCCGTGCGAGGTGTGCGGAGGCAAGCGCTACAACCGCGAGACGCTCACGGTGCGGTACGGCGGCCGCACCATCCACGAGGTGCTCGAGATGAGCGTGGAGGAGGCCGTCGAGGCCTTCGCCGCGGTGCCGCGCATCCACCGGCGCCTCCAGACGCTGCACGACGTGGGCCTCGACTACGTGCGCCTGGGCCAGCCGGCCACCACGCTCTCGGGGGGCGAGGCGCAGCGCGTGAAGCTGGCCACCGAGCTGTCGAAGGTCGCCACCGGGCGCACGCTCTACGTGCTCGACGAGCCCACCACGGGCCTCCACTTCGCGGACATCGAGAAGCTGCTCGAGGTCCTTCAGCGCCTGGTTGACCAGGGCAACACGGTGGTGGTCATCGAGCACAACCTCGACGTCGTGAAGTGCGCCGACTGGGTGATCGACCTGGGGCCCGAGGGAGGGGCGGCGGGCGGCGCCCTGATCGCGGCCGGCACTCCCGAGGAGGTGGCCGCGACCCCCCGCTCCCACACCGGCGAGTACCTGCGGCCGATCCTCCTCGGCCGCGCGACGCCCTCCGAGCGCCGGCGCGCGCTCGCGGCCACGGGGTGAGCGCCGGGGCGCGCACGCACCGGCGCCGGTAGCGGCCCCGACCCGTGCTGGCCGTCGTGCTGGGCCTGGCCTCGGGCCTCTCGTGGGGCGTGGCCGACTTCATCGGGGGCCTCGTCAGCCGCCGGGCGGCGGCCATCGCGGTGGTGGCCGTCACCCAGACGACCGGCCTGGCGGTGGCGGCCGTGGCGATCGCCGCCACGGCGACCGGGCCGCCGCCGTCCGACCAGCTCCTGTTCGGGCTCGCCGCCGGGGCGCTCGGCGCGGTCGGGGTCCTGGCCTTCTACCGGGGCCTCGCCGTGGGATCGATGACCCTCGTCGCGCCGATCAGCGCCCTCGGGGCGCTGGTGCCGGTGACCGTGGACCTCGCGGCCGGCCGGGAGCCGAACCCGGTGGTGCTCGCCGGGATGGCCATCGCCCTGGCCGGCGCCTGCCTGGCCGCGGCGGCCCCCGGGCCGGCCGTGCGGCGGGGCCTGGGGCTCGCGGTCATCGCGGCGCTCGGGTTCGGCGGCTTCTTCACCCTCTTCGCCGAGGCGGCCGAGGACAGCCCCCTCTGGGCGCTGGGATCGGCGCGGGCCGCCTCGGTGCCGTTGGCCCTCCTGACCGTCGGCGTGGTGGGGGCGAGCCTGCGGTTCCCCGGGCGCACCTTCGCCCTCGTCCTGGCCGTGGGGGTGCTCGAGGCGGCGGCGAACCTGATGTACGCGGCCGGCACTCGCGAGGGCCTCACCAGCGTCGTCGCGGTGCTGGGGTCGCTCTACCCGGTGACCACGGTGGCGCTGGCGAGCGTCGTGCTCGGGGAGCGCCTGGGCCGGCTCCAGGCGGCCGGCGCCGGGCTCGCCCTGCTCGGAGTGGTCCTGATCGCCGCCGGCTGACCGGCGGCGACCTCAGCCGTCATGCGCCCCCAGCCCCGCATAGCCCGGCGGCGCGGGTTCCTCGCCGGCGCCCGAGGCGAGCGCCACCATGGTCGTGTCGGAGACCGAGGCCGGCGCCGAGATGACGCACTGGTGTCCGCCCCGGCGCCACGTGGCGACCACGGTGCCGGGCAACCGCAGCAGATGGACCTCCACGCCCCGCCGGACGACGCGCCGGGCGCCCTCCGGCCAGGCGAGGGGGGACCCGCCGACGATCGTGTACGCCACGCGCGCGCCGCGCGCCCCGGCGTAGTACACGGTGGCGGCGTCCCGTCCGGCGAGGCGGTCGGAACGCGCGGCGAACGCGCGCGAGGACCCCGCGTCGCCCCACGACGGAAACGCGACGCCCTCCACCCGGCGGGTCAGGACGTCCGGGTCGGCCGGGTCGGCCGACGGCGCGGCGGCCACGGGCCCGCGGGCGGCAAGGGCGGCGGCGTCCAGCACCGTGGGGGGACCCTGCGTGGGCAGCAGGAGGACGACGAGGCCGACCGCCAGCACCGCGAGGCCGGCCGCGACGCCGCCGCCCAGCGCCCGCGCCCGCCTCCTCCGGGACCGGTCGGCCTCGACCCGCGCGCGGAGCCCGGCCGGGGCGCTCACGGAGTCGACGAGGTCGCGCATCCGCGCGACGGCGAGGTCGTCGCGCATGCCGGCCTCCTCCGTCACGACGCCACCCGCCCCTCGGCGGCCGCCGGCGCCGCCGCGGGCTCCACGCGACCGGTCACCCGGCGCCGGGCCCGGTGCAGGCGCGTGGTGACGGTGGCCTCCTTGGCCCCCAGCAGCCGCCCGGCCTCCGCGTAGCTGAGCCCCACGACGTTGACCGCCACCAGGGCGTCCCGCAGATCGGGCGGGAGGGCCGCGATGGCGGCGAAGACCTCGCGCACCTCGGCCACGTGCTCGGGACGCGCATCGCCGCGGGTGTCGATGGGATCGCCGTCCTCCGGGAAGCCGACCGTGCGGATCCGGCGACCCTCGTCCCGGCGGCGGCTGATCATCGTGTTCCGCAGCACCCTCATGAGGTATCCGAGGTCGTCGCCGGACCGCAGCCAGCGGGGGCGCGCGAGGACGCGCGCGAAGGTCTCCTGGACCAGGTCCTCGGCCTCCTCCCGCGACCCGCACAGGGCCCACGCCGCGCGGAAGAGACGGTCCAGGTGATCACCGAGGCGCGCGGGATCGAGGCGATGGCCGTCCACCGCCCCGGAGCCTAATCCCGGCGCGCCCGGGCTCCCCGCGATCACGTTCCGGTCAGCTCTCGTCCCCGTCCTCGATCGCGGCGCCGGACGGCGACAGCGCGTACCACTCGGCGCCGAATTGGTCGAGGTCCTGACCGTTCGTGTCTCCCGGCGCCGCGTCGCCCGCGTAGTAGTAGAGCGGATGGCCGGCATAGGTCACCTCGGTCGTGCCGTCGTCGCGCATCGTGGTGCCGAGGAGCGAGGCCTTCGCGCCCCCGGTGGCCGTCGGCGCTCCCGTGGTGACCAGCGGCGGCCACGCATCGGCGCAGGCGCCCGAGCAGGTGCTCTGCGTGCCGGTGTCCTTCTCGAAGAGGTAGAGGGTGCGCCCGTCCGGTCCCACCAGGAAGGTCCCGAGATCGCCGGTCGCCGTGGAGACCGCCGCCGCCGTCGGCCGGCGGTGCGCTCGGCGCCCCGTACAGCCCGCCGCCGCCCGAGGCCGCCGTGGTGGAGCCGGAGGTGGCGGGCGCCGCGGCCTGGTCGTCGCCGGACCCGCACCCTGCGGCCAGCGCGATCGCCGCCAGCGCGACCGGGATGGTCAGCAACCACTTCCTCATGAGGGCCTCCCCGTGGATGTCCCGACACCTCCAAGGACGCTCCCGAGCGCCCGATCCTTCCCCCCGGCGGACGCGGGCCCTCGCGCCGGAGCCGGTGCTACGGTCGGCCGATCGACGCGATCGCCTTCATCGACGACACCTCCCCCGGCGATGCGGAGGCCCTG
Source organism: Miltoncostaeaceae bacterium (assembly GCA_963721335.1). Taxonomy (GTDB): domain Bacteria; phylum Actinomycetota; class Thermoleophilia; order Miltoncostaeales; family Miltoncostaeaceae; genus CAVXDY01. The sequence goes on along the minus strand of CAVRIV010000008.1, from coordinate 531,572 downwards.
GACGCCTACTCGCGCGCGGTCACCGCGGTCGCGCGGACCCTCGGTCCGTCGGTCGCAAGCCTGCGCGTCTCCCGCTCGGACGGCCGAGGGGGACGCGGCGAGGGGAGCGGCAGCGGCGTGGTCATCACCCCCGACGGGTTCATCCTGACCTCGGCCCACGTCGTGGATGGCGCCTCGGGGCGCCTGCGCGCCCGCCTGGTTGACGGCCGCGACCTGGCCCTCGAGGTCGTGGGAGCGGACCCCCTCTCCGACCTGGCCGTGCTGCGAGCCGACGGCGGCGACCTGCCGGCGGCGACCCTGGGAGACGCCGACCGGCTGGAGGTCGGGCAGCTCGTGGTGGCCATCGGCAACCCGCTCGGCTTCGCCGGGTCGGTCACGGCGGGGGTCGTGTCGGCCCTCGGCCGCTCGCTGCCGGTGGGCCGCGGGCGGGCCCGCCGCGTGGTCGAGGACGTCATCCAGACCGATGCCGCGCTCAACCCGGGCAACTCCGGCGGTGCGCTGGCCGACAGCCGCGCGCGCGTCGTGGGGGTGAACACCGCGGTGGCGGGCGTGGGGCTGGGCCTTGCCGTGCCCGTCAACACCACCACCCGGGCGATCGTCGCCGCCCTGATGCGCGAGGGGCGCGTGCGCCGGGCCTATGTGGGCATCGCCGGCGGCCCGAGGCCCCTGCCGCCGCGGGTCGCGGCCGAGCTCGGGCGCGAGGCCGGAATCGAGGTCGTCGAGGTCGTCGCGGGCAGCCCGGCCGAGCGTGCCGGGCTGCGCCCCGAGGACCTGATCGTGGAGGTCGACGGCCGCGAGGTGGCCGACGTGGGCGACCTCCAGCGGCTGATGGGCGCCGAGCGGATCGGGCGCTCCGTGGAGCTCGGGGTCGTGCGCGACGGACGCCGCCGGCCCCTGGCGATCGTGCCGGTGGAGCTCACCGAGTAGTTGCCTCGCAGGCCCTCTCGCTGGTAGGACGGCACGGACGAGGGGAGGCGGGGGTGGACGACACGCTCGAGCGGCTCGACGGCGCGGCGGAGCGCATCCTGGAGGGGGTGGCGCCCCTGGTCGTCGAGCGCGCCCGCGCCGACGAGGTGCCCGCCACGCACCGGGCGCGCTACGCCGCCGCCGTGGAGATGGGGTGGGCCGCGGCCGAGTCGATGCCGGACGGGATGGAGCGCGACGCGGACGACGACCGGGCGGTGGTGCTGGTCTGCCGCGACGGCACCGGGATCGCCGGGTCCGCCCGCCTCGTGGTCCCCGCACCCGGGCGGCCGCTCCCCACCGAGCGGGACTTCGACCTGCACGCCCCAGGCGCCACCGATCTGGGGCGCCTGGTGATCGGCCCCGAGCACCGGGGGATGAGGAGCCCGGTGGTGATCATCGGGCTCTTCGCCCGGGCCTGGCTCGAGACCCGCGCGCTCGGCCTGCGACGGATCGTGGCCTCGGCCCCTCCCGAGCTGATCGAGCTCTACCGCACGCTCGGAGTCCGCCTGACCGAGCTCGGGCCGCCGCGACGCCACTGGGGTGCCGAGCGGGTGCCGGTGGAGCTGGCCGGCGTCGAGGACCGTCCCGCCTTCGCCGACGCGCCCTCGCGCCGGGTCACCCGGCGCAGCCTGCTCGTGAGCGGGGCGGCGGCCGCGGGCGGCGCCCTCGTGGTCGGCGTGCCGAGCCTGGCGGCCCAGGGCCCGGCGGCGCGGTCCGTCGGCGCGGCGGCGACCGACCGGCCCACGATCGGCCTGCTCGCGCAGGTCGACCAGGTGGGCCGCGAGCTCACCGCCCTCGGGCGGCTCACGCGCCTCCAGGGCGTCCCGCTCGCGGCGCTCACCACCGCCCCGCCCGGCGTCAGCTCGAGCGATCCGGCCGCGGCCGACCTGTCGCTCGCGCGCTTCACCGTGGTGGCGAGGTGCAGAATCGCCGGCCTGTCGGTGCTGGGCTCGTCGATCACCGCGATCGCCTCCGGGCGCATCGCCGTCCACTTCCTGCCCCAGGGCGGCGCGCGCCTCGACGACCCCGCGTCGTTCGCCTCCGGCCGGCCCGTCGCGATCTTCGAGGGCACCTTCCAGAACGACCTGGCGCTCGACAGCCCCGACAACGCCAGCACCTCGCTCCTCGCCGACCTGAGCCAGCGCACCGCCCGGGTGTTCGTGCTGTCGGGCCGCCGCCATCGGCTCGGGCGCGCCGGCCTCTCCTGGACCCTGCGGGCGTCGGGCCGAGGGCGCCGCCTGGAGCCCACCACGCCCCGCTCACAGCTCTTCCTGAGCGGCGACATGGCGATGGGTGACGCCGCTCGCCTCTCGCCCTAGGGACCCGGCACCGTCCGGGGGCGGGTCGTAGGATCGATCACATGGAGCTGCTCGAGCGGGAGACCGCGCTCGCGGACGTGGAGACGGCCCTCGCCGAGGCGGCGGCCGGGGAGGGGCGCGTGGTGCTCCTCGCCGGGGAGGCCGGCGTCGGCAAGACGAGCCTCGTCGTGGCCCTCGCGGAGCGGGTGGCCGACCGCACGCGCCTGCTGATGGGGGCCTGCGATCCGCTGCTCACCCCCCGGGCGCTCGGCCCGGTCCGGGACATCGCCCGCGGAGCCGGCGGCGAGCTGGCGGCCGCGCTCGACTCGGGCGCCCCGCGCGAGACGGTGGTCGGCGCCGCGCTGGACGAGCTGGGCGCCGGTCCTCCCCCGCGCGCCATGGTCATCGAGGACGCCCACTGGGCCGACGAGGGCACCCTCGACCTGCTGACGGTCCTGGGGCGCCGGGTGGCCGGCACCACGGGCACCCTGCTGGTGACCTTCCGCAGCGACGAGGCGGGGCCCGGCCTGCGCGCGGCGGTGGGTCAGCTGCCGCCGGGCCTCGTGCGCCGCATCGACCTGGCGCCGCTCTCGCCGGGGGCGGTCGGCGAGCTGGCGCGCCGCGTGGGTCGCGGCGGGGAGGAGATCCACCGCGCCACGGGCGGCAACCCGTTCTTCGTCACCGAGGTCCTGGCGGGCGGGCCGGACGAGGTGGCGCCGCGGACCGTGCGCGACGCCGTGCTCGCCCGGGCCGCGCGCCTGGGAGCGGGGGCCCGGGAGGTGATCGAGCTGGTCTCCGTGGTGCCGGGGCGCGCCGAGCTGTGGCTGGTCGACGCCGCCCTCGCCCCCTCGCGCGAGGACCTCGAGGCGTGCCTGGACGCCGGGATGCTGGAGAGCGACGGCGAGGTGGTGCGTTTCCGCCACGAGATCGCGCGGTCCAGCGTCGAGGCCGAGCTGTCTCCGTTGCGCCGGCGCGAGCTGGACCGTGCGGTGCTGGCCGCGCTCCTCGACCGGGAGGGGGTCGACCTCGCTCGCCTGGTGCACCACGCGCGGCGCGCCGCGGACCGCGACGTCGTCCTGGCCCATGCCCCCGCCGCGGCGCGCGCGGCCAGTGCCGCGGGGGCCCACGTCCAGGCGGCCGAGCACTACCGCGCCGCACTCGCCGTGGCCGACGACGTCGAGCCCGAGACGCGCGCCGACCTGCTGGAGGGGCTCTCGTTCGAGAGCTACCTCTCCGGGCCCCCGGAGGAGTCGCTGACCACCCGGCGCGACGCGCTCACCCTGCGGACGCAGCTCGGCCAGACGGCGCGGGTGGGGGAGGACGAGCGCTGGCTGGCGCGCATCCTGTGGTGGACCGGGCAGGGCGCGGAGGCGGAGGCCGCGTCGCGGCGCGCCATCGCGGTGCTCGAGCCGCTCGGCCCGTCGGCCGAGCTCGCCATGGCCTACAGCGGGATGTCACAGCTCATGATGCTCTCGTGGCGGATCGCGGACGCGATCGAATGGGGCGACCGGGCCATCGAGCTGGCGCGCCGGCTCGACCACGGCGAGAGCCTCGTGCACGCCCTGACCAACGTCGGGACCGCCCTGCACGAGGACGGGGACGCGCGCGGCGACGACCTGCTGGAGGAGGCCGTCGCGCTCGGGCTTGCCGAGGGCTTCCACGACCACGCCGCCCGGGCCATGGTGAACCTGGGATGGGGGCGGCTGGCTCAGCGCCGCTACACCGCGGCCGCGACGACGATCGAGGACGGCCTCGCGTTCGCGGCCCGCCACGACCTGAGCTTCTACACCCAGTACCTCCTCGGCATGCGCGCCCAGTGGCGCCTGGAGCAGGGCGACTGGGGGGGCGCCGAGGTGGATGCCCGGGCCGTGCTGGCGATCCAAGAGGCCCAGCCCTCCATCAGCGGCCACCCGGGCCTGCTGATCCTGGGCCGCCTTCTCGCCCGGCGCGGCGACCCGGAAGCCGAGGCGATCCTCGACGAGACGTGGGCCATGGCCACCACCGCGGACGAGCCGCAGCGGATCGTGCCGGCGGGGTGCGCCTCCGCCGAGCTCGCATGGCTGGCCGACGACCTCGAGGGCGTCGAGCGGATGGCGTGGTCCGCGCTCGACTCGGCCCATCGCACCCGCCACCCCAGGCTCACCGGGGAGGCCGCCTTCTGGCTGTGGCGGGCCGGCGTCCTGGGGGAGACGCCGGCGGGCATCGAGGAGGCCCACCGCCTCTCGATCGCCGGCGACTGGGCGGGCGCCGCCCGGGAGTGGGAGCGGTTGGGCTGCCCCTTCGAGCTGGCCGAGGCCCTCTGGCACGCGGACGAGGAGCCCGCCCTCCTGCGGGCGCTCGACATCTACGACGGCCTGGGCGCGTCGCGATCGGCGGCCCGCCTGCGCGCCGAGCTGCGGCGGCGGGGCGCGACGTCCGTGCCGCGGGGTCCGCGGCGGGAGACGCGCGCGAGCCCGCTGGGCCTCACGCCCCGCCAGCAGGAGGTCCTCGGCCTGCTCGCCGCAGGGGCCACGAACGCCCAGATCGCCGAGCGGCTGGTGCTGTCCACGCGCACCGTGGATCACCACGTGGCCGCGGTTCTGGGCAAGCTGGGCGTCACCTCGCGCCGTGACGCGGCGGCGGCGGCGCGCCGCCTGGGCATCGACCTCGCGGAAGATGGGCAGCCGGCGGCCTGACATGGGTAGGCCCCGCCGATGTGGGGGTCGGGGATGGAGACCTAGGGTCGTGATGCATTCGTCGTCACGCCCTGGAGGCCCACCATGCACCCGAGCTCACACATGCACCTGGATCTGCACCACGAGCGTCAGCGGGACCTGATCGGGCACGGCGAGCGCGGCCGGCTGCGCGCCATGCTGCGCCGGCGGCCCGCCGACGAGACGTACACTCCGGCCGGTGAGCCCGGAGGAGATCGAACGGCTGTACTCGCTCCTGCGGGTACCCAGCATCAGCGCCGTCGCTTCCCATTCCCCCGACATGCGGCGGGCGGCTGACCTCGTCGCCGAGGAGGTCAGCCGGGCCGGCGGCGCCGCGGAGGTCCGCGCCACCGCTGGCCACCCGCTGGTGGTGGGGGAGGTCCCCGCCAGCTCGGGGGACGCGGGCGCTCCCCGGGTGATCCTGTACGGGCACTACGACGTGCAGCCGCCCGGCCCTCCCGAGCTCTGGACCACACCGCCCTTCGAGCCGACGGTCCGCGACGGCGCCCTCTACGCGCGGGGCGCGAGCGACGACAAGGGCAACCTCTTCATGCTGCTGGCGGCGGTCCAGCGGCTGGCGGGGCAGGGGCGGCTACCGGTGCGCGCCGCGTTCGTGGTGGAGGGGGAGGAGGAGAGCGGCGGCACCTCCGCCCTGGACCACCTGGGAGCGGACGCCGAGCCCGCCGCCGCCTCCGTCATCTTCGACAGCATGATGATCGGCCCCGGGCGCCCGACCATCTGCACCGGGGTCCGCGGCATGGTCTACCGCCGTGTGCGCGTGCGCACCGCGCGCAGCGACGCGCACAGCGGGGTCTTCGGCGGCGCCGCCCTGAACGCCGCCCATGCCCTGATCACGATCCTCGGCGCGGTCACCCCGCACGAGGGACGCCTGCCCGGACCGCTGTACGCGGGGGTCGCCCCGGCCGGCGCGGTCGAGGTGGCGGCCTGGGACGAGCTGCCGACCGGGGCGGAGGCGCTCGCCACCGCGGGGCTGCGACCGGCCGATCCCGGCGCCGCCGACGGCTTCTACATGCGGACGCTGGCGTCGCCCTCGGTCGACGTCCACGGGATCGCCTGCGGAGAGCCGGACGCGGTGAAGACGAACATCCCCGGCGAGGCGTACGCCACCCTGTCGCTGCGCCTGGCCCCCGGCCAGGACGCGGAGGCCATGGCCGCCGCCCTCGACGGGCTGATCCGTGCGGCGGCCCCCGCGGGAGCCGAGGTCGAAATCGAGGACCTGGGTCTCGGCCTGCCGGCCGTCGTCGACCCGGATCACCCGGCCCTGGTCGCCGCCGCCCAGGGCATGGAGCGCGCCACGGGGTGGCGCCCGGCGCCCGTGCGCCTGGGCGGCACGCTCCCGGTGATGGCGGTGCTGGCGGCCAAGGGGATCCCCACGATCCTCACCGGGTTCGGCCTGCCGGACGACGCGATCCACGGGCCCGACGAGCACCTCCGCTACGAGTACCTGGAGATCGGGACCCGGGCCGCCATGGAGATCCTCCTGGCCCTGGGAGAGATGGAGCCCTCGGCGGCCTCCTGAGCCCAGCCGTTCTTGGGAACTCCCTCAACGGAGGCTGGCATCCGGTCGAGGGCGCGGGGGAGGATGGCCCCGCGTGCCCGATCGAGGGAGGCGCGATGCGCGCTCGCGATGCGATGGAGTTCATCAACGAGCAGGACGAGGCGACGATCCAGCGGTTCGTCGAGCGCCTCGAGTTCCGCGGCCGCGACGAGACGTTCACCGGCTACCGGGACGCCTACCTCGATGCGATGGAGCTGCCCACCGGGGCCCTCGTCGTGGAGATCGGGTGCGGGACCGGCGTCGTCACGCGGGCTCTCGCCGCCCGTGAGGGCTTCGCGGCGAAGGTCGTCGGCGTCGAGCAGAGCCCGGTGCTGGTCGAGGCGGCCCGGGAGCTCGCCGCCGACGCCGGGCTCGCGGACCGGATCGAGTTCCGGGTCGGCGACGTCCATGCCCTCGATCTCGCGGACGCGAGCGTCGACGCCGTCGTGGCCCACACCCTCCTGAGCCATGTCACCGATCCGGGTTCCGTGCTCTCCGAGGCGGCCCGCGTGCTCCGTCCCGGGGGCGTTCTGGCGGCCTTCGACGGCGACTACTCCTCGTGGACGTGGGCCTGCTCGGACCCCGAGCTCGCCCGGGCGATGGAGGACGCCTTTCGCGTGATGATCTCGAGCAAGCCGCGCGTGATGCGCGACATGCCGGGCCTCCTTCGCCGCACGGGGATGACGCTGGTCGATGCCCACGCCCACGTGTACGCCGAGATCGGTCACGGGAGGTACTTCCTCTCGTTCGTCGACGCCTACGCGCCGCTGGTCGCGCAGGCGGAGATCCTCCCCGGGGAGCAGGTGGAGAGGTGGGTCGCCGAGCAGCGCGAGGCCGAGGACCTCGGCACCTTCTTCGCCGCCTGCAACTACTACGCCTACATCGCTCGGAAGGAGCCGGTGCCGCCGTCGCGATAGGCTTGGACGTCGGCGATCTCGCCGCGTTCCGATGTCGATCGAAGGGGGCCAGATGGCGGAGCTCTGGGGCGGGGAGACCCGCAAGGCGGTGGAGAACTTCCCGGTGTCCGGAGAGCGCGTGCCGCTGCCGGTGGTGCGGTGGCTCGGCCGGATCAAGGGCGCCGCAGCGCGGGTCAACGCCGACCTGGGGCTCCTCGACGCCGAGCTGGCCGGGCGCATCGCCACCGCGGCGGACGCCGTGGCGGCCGGCGACCACGACGACCAGTTCCCGATCGACGTCTTCCAGACCGGCTCGGGCACCTCCTCGAACATGAACGCCAACGAGGTGATCGCGAACCTCGCCGGCGACGGGGCGCACCCGAACGACCACGTCAACATGGGCCAGAGCTCCAACGACGTGTTCCCGTCGGCCGTGCACGCCGCCGCGCTCCAGGAGATCGCCGAGGGCCTCCTGCCGGCCCTGGACCACCTGGGCGACGCGCTCGCCGCGAAGGCCGAGGAGTTCGCCGACCTGGTGAAGGCCGGCCGCACCCACCTGATGGACGCCGTGCCGGTGACGCTGGGCCAGGAGTTCGCCGGCTACGCCGCCCAGGTCCGCCAGGGGCGCGACCGGGTCGCCGACACCTGTATCCGCCTGGGGCAGCTGCCCCTGGGCGGCACGGCCGCGGGCACCGGCCTGAACACGCACGCCGAGTTCGCCCAGCGGGTTCGCGACCGGCTGGCCGAGGAGACCGGCCTGCCCATCACGGCGCCCGCCGACCCGTTCGAGGCGCAGGGCGCCCGCGACGGCCTGGTCGAGGTGTCCGGCGCGCTGAAGGTGGTCGCGGTCTCCCTCACCAAGATCGCCAACGACATCGCCTGGCTGGGCAGCGGTCCGCGCTGCGGCCTGGGGGAGATCTTCCTGCCCGAGCTGCAGAAGGGCTCGTCGATCATGCCGGGCAAGGTCAACCCGGTGATCCCCGAGGTGGTCCTCCAGGTGTCGGCGCAGGTCATCGGCAACGACACGGCGATCACCATCGGCGGGATGCAGGGGAACTTCGAGCTGAACGTGCGCATCCCGCTGCTGGCGCGCAACCTGCTGTCCTCGATCCACCTCCTGACCACCACGTCGCGCCTGTTCGCCGACAAGTGCGTGGCGGGCATCGAGCCCAACACCGAGCGGCTCCAGGAGCTGGCCGAGGGGACGCTGGCGATGGCCACGGCCCTCAACCCCTTCATCGGCTACGACAAGGCGGCGGCGATCGTGAAGGAGGCGACCGCCTCCGGGCGCCAGCTGCGCGAGGTGGCCCGGGAGCACGGGGTCGAGGAGTCGGTGCTCGAGGAGGCCCTCAACCTCCGGGTGATCGCCGCGGGGAGCTCCGCCTAGCCGGCCTTCCGCGCCTCCGCCTCGCCGGCGCCGCGCACCTCGGCGGCGAACGCCTGGGCCGCCTCGACCACGGTCGCGAACACGTTGGCCCTCGGCTTCACGAAGCGGGGCGTGTGGGGGAGCTGGCCGAGGAGGTCGGTGGAGACGAGCACCTGGCCGTCGCACTCGGGCCCCGCGGCGATTCCGATCGTGGGGCAGGCGACCTCCGACGTGATGCGCGTGGCGAGCTCCGCGGGCACCGCCTCGATCACGATCGCGTAGCACCCGGCCGCGTCCAGGGCGCGTGCCTCGGCCGCGATGCGCTCGGCCTCGGCCGGGGTCGTGCCCTCGCGCCGGTAGACCTCGGCGGTCTGGGGCAGGAGCCCCACGTGGCCCATCACCGGGATCCCGTCCGCGATGATCGCGCGCACCTGCTCGATCAGGCCGCCCTCCAGCTTCACCGAGTCGGCGCCGGCCTCCACGAGGATCCGGGCGCTCGCGACGGCCTCCTCGGGGTCGCGATAGGTGCCCGCCGTCAGGTCCGCGCAGACGTGGGTCGCCCGGACCCCGTTGCGCACCGCCCGCACGTGGTGGGCCATCATCTCCCGCGTCACGGCGCGGGTGCTGCCGTATCCCAGCTCCACCTCGCCCATGCTGTCGCCCACCAGCAGGATGTCGAGCCCCGAGGCGTCCAGGGCCAGCGCGGTCGGGTAGTCGTAGGCGGTGAGCATCGCCAGCCGCCGGCCGCCCTTGCGGGCCCTCAGGTCGGTGGCGCTCGGCGCCGCGCTCATCGCCGCCGCTCCCCGGCGACGGGCACGCGGTCGCCGTCGACCGCGGTGCGGCGGGTCCTGCTCGTCAGCCTGGAGCGGGTTCGAGACGGCACGGGGCTCCTCGGGGTCGGGGACGGCAGATGCGCGTTGTCGATCAGGCGCGCCGGGCCCACTCGGGCGGCCACGGCGAGGAGCGCGGGCCCCTCCAGCGCGGCGACCGGCTCGAAGGTCTCGGGGTCGACGACCGCCGCGTACTCGAGCGCGCAGCGCGGCTCGGCCTCGATCGTGGCCCGGGCCGCGGCCGCCACGCGGGCGGCGTCGCGCTCGCCCTCGGCCACGAGGGCCGCCGCCGCCGCGAGCCCGCGCGACAGGGCGGTCGCGGCGCGCCGGTCGTCGGGATCGAGGTAGGCGTTGCGGCTGCTCATGGCGAGCCCGTCCGGCTCCCGGACGATCGGGCCGAGCACCAGCTCGATGTCGTCCAGGTGGAGGTCGCGCATGAGGCGGCGGACGACCGCCGCCTGCTGGGCGTCCTTCTGGCCGAAGACCGCCCGGTCGGGGCGCACCGCCAGCAGGAGCTTCGCCACCACCGTGGCGACCCCGTCGAAGTGGCCGGGGCGGGCGGCGCCCTCCAGGCCCGCGCTCGGCCCGGCCACCGAGATCCGCGTGGCGAACCCCGGCGGGTAGACCTCGTCGGCGCCGGGGGCGAAGACCACCGCCACGCCCTCCTCGGCGGCGAGGGCGAGATCCCGCTCCTCGTCGCGCGGGTAGCGGGAGAGGTCCTCGCCCTCGCCGAACTGCGCCGGGTTGACGAACAGGGTCATCACGACCGCGTGGTCGTCGGCGGCGGCGAGCCGCATCAGCGACAGGTGCCCCAGGTGGAGGGCCCCCATCGTCGGCACCACCGCGATGCGCCGGCCGGCCGCACGCTCCGTCGCCATCGCGGCGCGCAGCGCGGCGACCGTGCGGACGACCTTCACGAGGCCACCGTGAGACTGAGGGACCGGGAACACCACATCGGAAGACCTTCCCGCGGGCCGGGGCATGCGGAGACGACCGGACCTCGCGTCCGGACCGCTCCCCGACGCGCTGTACTCCAACTCCCAGGACGGGATGCCGGGTTCACGCGAAAGGCGCACGGAGCATACCGCCGGCGCGCGGCACGGGACAACCGCCCGGCATTCCGGCCGACGCGGCGGGTACCCTGACATCGATGTCGGACCGGGACGAGCGGGTCGCCCAGCTCGAGGCGTACCACCGGGAGCAGGTGGTCTCCTGCGTGCGCTGCCCGCTCAGCGAGGGGCGCACCCAGGTCGTGGTGGGGAACGGCGATCCCGACGCCGCGGTGATGTTCGTGGGGGAGGCGCCCGGCTATCACGAGGATGCGCGCGGGCTGCCGTTCGTGGGACAGGCCGGCAAGCTGCTGGACTCGCTGCTGGAGGGGATCGGGATGTCCCGCGACGACGTCTTCGTCGCGAACGTCCTGAAGTGCCGGCCCCCCGGCAACCGGGATCCCCTCCCCGAGGAGATCCGCTCCTGCGAGCCGCACCTCTTCCGCCAGATCGCGCTCATCCGGCCCACCCTGGTGTGCACCCTCGGGAACTTCGCCACGAAGCTGCTCTCCGGGCGCCCGGACGGCATCTCGCGGGTGCACGGCCACGAGCTGCCCCTGCAGATCGGCGGGCATCCGGTGCTGCTCTACCCGCTCTTCCACCCCGCGGCGGCGCTCTACACGCGGGCGATGCTGACCACCCTGCAGGAGGACTTCGCGCGCATCCCGGGCCTCCTGTCCGCCGAGCCCGTCCCGGCGCGGCCCGAGACGCCGGACGATCTCGAGATCGTGGGGGCCGCGGCCGGCCCGTCGCGGCCCGAGCCCGCCGACGAGCAGCTCGGCCTGTTCTGACGCCCCTTCGCTGGGAGAGCACGGGGCCCGGCGACACCGGCGCCCTGGGCGCCGCCCTGGCCGGCATCCTGGTGCCGGGCGACCTGGTCTTCCTGCGCGGCGAGCTGGGCGCGGGCAAGACCACGCTCGTCCGGGCCGTCGCCCGGGGCCTCGGGGTGCAGGGACCCGTCACGAGCCCCACCTTCACGGTCGCCCAGCGCTACCAGGGGCGCGTGCCCGTGGCGCACGTGGACGCCTATCGGCTGGGAGGCCCGGACGACGAGGAGGCGGACCTCCTGCGGAGCGCGCTCGCCGACGACGCGGTGGGCTTCGTCGAGTGGCCCGACGCGGTCGCCGCCGCCCTTCCGGCCCCGCGTCTGGAGGTGGAACTCCAGCACGGGGGCGGGGATCGGCGGCTGGTACTGTTGAACGCCGCAGGCTCCACGACCCGCTCCGATCTGGGCCGCGTGATCGATGATCTTCGCGCTCGACACCTCCACCGCGAGCCCGAGCCTGGCTCTCGTTCGGGGGCATGACCCGATCGCCGAGCTGTGGCTCGCGCCGGAGCCGGGATCCGGGCGGCGGGTGCTGGAGGCGGGCCACGGGATGCTCGTCGCCGCCGGCCTCCAGGTGGCGGCCATCGAGTCGATCGTGGTGGGGGTGGGCCCCGGCGGGTTCACGGGACTCCGGATCGGGCTCGCCACGGCGCTCGGGCTGGGGCAGGCCCTGCGCGTCCCGGTGACCGGCGCCTCGTCGCTGGAGGGCCTGGCCCTCGCGATCCTCGATTCCGCCCCGGACGCCGAGATCGTCGCGCCCGTTCTCGACGCCCGGCGGCGCGAGCTCTTCGCCGCGGCCTACCGCCGTGAGCCCGGCGGGACCCTCCGCGAGCTGATCGCGCCCTCCGCACGATCGCCCGCGGCCCTCGCCGAGGAGCTCTCCGCTCTGGGCGAGGCGGTCTGGCTGGGCGGCGACGGCGTCGATGCCGGCGGCGAGGCGCTGCGTGCATCGGGCCTGCGCGCGCTCCCGCCGGGCTCGCCCGGGCACCGGCCGCGGGCGGCGGCGCTCGTGCGCAGGGTCGCCGACGGAGCGGGCCTGCCGGCGCGGCCGGTCTACGCGCGGCTCCCCGACGCCGAGGTCAACCGTCGCGACGCCCTCGCGGCGCGGGGGGCGGCCTGATGGCCCGCGCGCGCAGGGCACCCGCCAGGCCTCGGACCATCGTCCGGGAGATGCGGCCGAGCGACGTCCCCCAGGTGGTCGCCATCGAGGCGGCGACCTCGGCGACACCGTGGTCGCGCGCGATGTTTCTCTCCGAGCTCGGCCGGCACGGTACCCTCGATCTCGTGGCGGTCCAGTCGGGCGACGTGCTCGGCTACGTGATGGTGTCGCGTTACGCGGAGGTGTGGCACATCCTCAACCTGTGCGTCCACGCCCCGCAGCGGGGCCAGGGCCTCGGGGGCCGGTTGCTGGACGAGCTGTTCCTGCGGGCGGGGAGGAGGGCGCACCTGGGCTTCACCCTCGAGGTGAGGGTGTCCAACGAGGTGGCGATCCGCCTCTACCGGCGCAAGGGCTTCCTCGACCACGGGGTGCGGCCCGGCTACTACTCGGACAACGGGGAGGACGCGCTCATCATGTGGCGCAGCGGAGGACCGGAGGACGTGGCGTTCGGGTGAGTGCCGACCTGCCGATCCTGGCGATCGAGACCTCCTGCGACGAGACGGCGGCCGCCGTGGTGATCGGGCGCGCGATCGCGTCGAGCGTCGTCGCCTCACAGGCCGAGCTGCACGCGCCCTACGGGGGCGTCGTGCCCGAGGTGGCCGCACGGCACCACCTGGGAACGGTCAACGCGGTCGTGGACCGGGCCCTCGAGGAGGCCGGCCTGACCCTCGACGAGGTCGGCCTCGTGGCCGTCACCCAGCGGCCGGGCCTGATCGGCGCGCTGCTCGTGGGGGTGGCCACCGCCAAGGCGCTCGCGTACGCGGCGGGCAAGCCGCTCGCGATGGTCGACCACCTGCACGGGCACATCGCCGCCGTGCGGCTGGAGCCGGTGGCCCTCGACCCGCCCTTCGTGAGCCTCGTCGCCTCGGGCGGACATACCCGCCTCGACCTGGTCGAGGACTATGCGGCGCCCCGCCTGCTGGGGCAGACCATCGACGACGCCGCCGGCGAGGCCATCGACAAGGGCGCCCGGCTCCTGGGCCTCGGCTACCCGGGCGGACCGGCCCTCGAGCGCCTCGCGGCCGGAGGCGACCGCACGGCGCACCGGTTCCCCGTCGGGCTGGAGGGCCGCGCCGGCCACGACTTCTCGTTCGCCGGGGTCAAGACCGCGCTCCTCTACGCGGTCCGAGAGCTGGGCGACGACCTCGAGGCCCACCGCGCCGACCTGGCCGCGTCCTACCAGGAGGCCGTGGTGCGGCCCCTGGCGGACCGCCTGATCGCCGTGGCGCGCGAGCACGATGTCCCGGCGGTCGCCCTCGGGGGCGGGGTCGCGGCCAACGGGCGCCTGCGGGCCCTCGTGGCCGAGGGCGCCGAGCGGGCGGGCCTGGCGATGGCGGTGCCCGACCGGTCGCTCTGCACCGACAACGCCGCGATGATCGGCGCCGCCGCGGCTTTCGCGGAGCGGATCCCGTGGCCCGACTACCTCGGCGTTGACGCGATGGCCACGGCCCCGCCCGGGGGCATCGCCGCGTGAGGCCCGTCCCGCGCGGCGCGCTGCTCGCGGCCGGGGCCGCCCTGCTCACGGCGTCGTCCGCCATGGCCGCCGCGCCGGCCTCCGACTCGGCCGCCGCGCGCGCGCAGGCCCTCGATGCGGCCGCGGGGTGGCGGGACGTGCTGGAGGCCCACCGGGCGCCGCTGCTCCCCACGCCCAGCGACACGGAGTCGGCCATCCTCGTGCTGGCCGGCCCGGCCGCATCCGCGGCGGCCCCGGGCGACCGGGCCCGGGCGGCGGCCGAGGTGGAGGAGCGCCAGCGCCGCCTGGTGCCCGTGCTCCAGAGCCTCGGGGCGACCGTCACCTACCGGTACCGGGTGCTCATCGACGCCGTCGCCGTGCGCGTGCCCGCGGGACGCCTGGAGGCGCTCGCGGCCCTGGCGGAGGTCACCGCCGTCGTGCCGGTCTCGTTCCTGGCGCCCGCCCAGGTCGCCCCGGGCACCCCGACGGCCGTGCCCGCCGCCGACCGGGGCGCGCCGCCGCCGGCCGGGGCCGGGGGCCGTCCCCTGCACGTGGCCCTCGTCGACGCGGGCATCGACCCCTCCCACCCCTGGCTCGGCGGGGGGATGGGGCCCACCTTCCCGATCATCGGCGGAGCCGACCTGGTGGACCACGACGACGACCCGCGCACCGGCGATCCCGCGGAGGCGCACGGCACGCAGATGGCCAGCCTGCTGCTGCGATCGCCGGCCCTCGCCGGGCTGCCGCCGGAGCGGGTGCCGCGCCTGCTCGCCTACCGGGTGGTGGCCCCGGAGCCGGTCGGCGGCCGCCTGCGCCCGCTGGCGCGCACCGACCGGGTCCTGGCGGCCCTCGAGCGCGCCGTGGACCCCGACGGCGACGGCGCGACCGGCGACCGCGCCGAGGTGATCCTGCTCGGCCTGGCCGGCGGGTTCGACGGCGGGGGCGTGGATCCGGTGGCCCGGGCGCTGGCCGCGGCGGACCGCGTGGGGGCGACGGTGGTGGCCCCGGCCGGCAACGACGGTCCCACGTTCGCGCGACCCGGCTCGGTGGGGGGCCCGGCGGCGGCCCCCACGGTGATCGCCGTCGGCGGGGTGTCGGCCGGCCGGTCGCCGCGCACGGCCGACGTGGAGGCGCGTGTCGGGGCCGCGGGAGCGCTCCTCGGGCCCCTGCCCCTGATGGGCCCCGACCCGCCGGCCCAGCCGCTGCCCGCGGTGGTCCTTCGCACCCCCGCCGGGCTCGCGTCGGGGGAGGCGCCCGAGGACTACCGGGACGCGGCGGGCTCCAGCCGGGTGCGGGGCGCCGTCGCCGTGGTGGCCCGCGGCGGGGGCAGCATCGAGGACAAGGCGGCCCAGGCCGCGGCGGCGGGCGCGGCGGCGCTCGCCGTGTGGGACGAGGGGGGGCCCTCGAGCTTCCCCGCCGTCCCGGGGGACGCCGGCCTGGGCATCCCGGTCGTGGGCCTCGGCTCCCGGCAGGGCGCGGCCCTGGCCCGGCTGACGGAGCTCCAGCCCGGTCTGACGGTGACCCTCCGGCCCCGGCCGGTCCTCCCGGCCGCCGTCGGGGTCGCATCGTTCTCCTCCTGGGGCCCCACGGTCGACGGACGCCAGAAGCCCGATCTGGTGGCCCCGGCGGTGGCCCAGCCCGCCGCCTGGCCCGGCGCCGGCCCCGGCGGAGAGCCCCTCACCGAGACCCTCACCGGCACCAGCGCCGCCGCGGCCGGCGTGGCGGCCCTGGCCGTGCGGCTGCGCGTGGACCGGCCCGAGCTCGGGCCGCGGGCGGTGCACTCGCTGCTCGTCCAGGCCGCCCGGCCCCTCCGCGGGGTCGCGTGGCAGCGTCAGGGCGCGGGGCTCGCCGAGGCGCCCGGAGCTCCCGCCCTGCGGGTGGAGCCGCCCATCGTGGCGACCGAGGCGCGGCGCGGCGGAGCCCGCGCGGCGGTCGTCCTCACCGACCCGGCCGGGGCGGCCGGGCGCTACCGGGTGAGCCTCGAGACGGGAGCCGGCGAGACTCCGCTCACCGTGACGAGGGTGCCCGCCGGAGGTCGTGCGCGGCTGACGCTGCGCCTGCCCGCGCGCGGCACGGCGGGCCGCCTCGTGGTGCGCGACGCGGGCTCGGGCGCCGTCGCGGCGATCGCCCCCGTGGGCCCGTCGCGCCCGGCGCGGACGCCGCCCGACAGCCTCGGCGACCCGGAGGTGCGCGTGTCGTCGGGTCTCGCCGAGGTCCTCGTGCGCCTGGGGGCACGGCGGCGGGTGGACGCCCGTGTGCGGGGGGCGGCCCTCCATCGCGTGCGCCTGGCACTGCTGCCGGTGGCGGGCGGCGCCCCGGTGCCGGTGGCCGGCGCGAAGCAGGAGGGCTCCGTCCCCGCGGGCACCTACCGCTTCCTGGTGGCGCGGCGAGGAGCGAGCGGCCTCGACGTGGCGCCGGGCGCCTACCGTCTGCGCGTGACCGCCCGCGGGCCGGACGGCCGCGACCTCCGCACGGTGAGCCGCCGCTTCATCCTGAGATGACCGCCGGAATGCGGCGGCCGTGCCCGCTGGGCACTTGCGGTGCTGCCGTGCCGGGCCGTAACTTACGGCGGAATGTCACAAAGTCCCGTCGAGGGAGCCCGGCCCGATGGCCACAGATCGTCTCACCCTCGGAGTCGCCGCGCGGCTCTCCCGCTATCTCCAGGTGCTGACGCAGGCCAAGAAGATGGGGAAGACCAGCATCTCCTCGCAGGCGATCTCCGAGTACACGAACGTGAACCCCACCCAGATCCGCCGCGACCTGTCGGGCTTCGGAAAGTTCGGCAAGCGCGGGGTGGGCTACGACATCGACTCCCTGATCGAGCAGATCCGCAAGATCCTGCGGACCTCGGGGCAGCACAACATCGCCCTGTTCGGAGCCGGGAACCTCGGGCAGGCCATCGCCACGTCCGGCGTCTTCGCCGACCATGGCTTCCGCATCTCGGCGATCTTCGACGTCGACCCGAGCCGCGTGGGCAGCCGCCTCGGCGACCTCACCGTGCGGCACTACGACGAGCTCAACGGGGTGGTGACCGCTGACGGCGTGATGGTGGGCGTGCTCGCCGTTCCGGGGAGCGCCGCCCAGTCCGTGGCCGACGACCTCGTGGCGGCCGGGGTGAAGATCATCTTCAACTACTCCGACGCCCTGCTCAGCGTGCCGTCCGACGTGACCGTGCACACCTCGAGCCCGGCCGTCGAGCTGCTCTACGCCCTGTACTTCTACCTCACCTGATCGCGCCGGACGGGGCCGGGGGAGGGCGCGGACCCGTTGCTATATTCGCCCCGGATGCCCGATGGCCACCTACCTGGCGGCGCGATCCTCGAGGGCGTCCGCGAGCGCTTCGAGCTGTCCACCGACTTCACGGTCGGGATCGAGGAGGAGTACCAGATCCTCGACCCACAGAGCCTCGCGCTCACCAACCGCTACGAGGACATGGTCGAGGCGGCGGACGAGCCGCTGCGGGAGCGGCTCTCGGGCGAGCTGATCGCGAGCGAGATCGAGTACCGGACGCGCAAGCACTCCACGTTCGCCGACGCCGCCCGCGACCTGGTCGAGGGCCGTCTCGCCACGCTCGCGCTGGCCGACCGCCTGGGCCTCGCGCTCGGCATCACCGGCGTGCACCCGTTCAGCCCCTGGACCGAGCAGCGGATCATCGACACCCCGCACTACCGGCGGGTCGAGGAGGAGCTGGGCTACATCGCCTGGACCAACAACACCTGGTCCCTCCACCTGCACGCGGGCGTGCGCGGCGCCGACCGCGCGGTGGCGATCTCGACCGCCATGCGCAGCGTGCTGCCCGAGCTGCTCGCGCTGTCGGCCAACAGCGCGATCTTCGGCGGGAGGGCCACCCGGCTGCACTCCACGCGGGTGCAGGTGTTCACCAAGAGCTTCCCGCGCTGCGGCGTGCCCGACGCGTACGCCGACTGGGACGAGTACGCGCGCCTGGTGGACCTGCTCGCGCGCACGGGCTCGATCGTGGAGAGCACCCAGATCTGGTGGAGCGTGCGCCCGGCCCACGGGTTCGGGACCATCGAGGTGCGCGTCTGCGACGGGCAGACGGAGATGAGCGAGGCGCTCGCCGTGGGGGCGCTGACGCTCGCCTGCATCGCGGCATTCGCCGCCGAGCGGGACGCGGGCCGTGAGCTGCCGGCCCACCCGCGCGCGCTGATCGAGGAGAACATCTGGCGCGCCGAGCGGTACGGCCTGGAGGGCCGCCTGATCGACCTGGACCGCGGCGAGGAGCGCCCCACGCGGGCGGCGATCCTGGCGCTCCTCGAGTGGTCGGCGCCGGTGCACGAGCCGCTCGGGCTCACCCCGTTCCTGGCGGGGGTGCCCGCCATGCTCGAGAACGGCAACGGCGCGATGCGCCAGCTGGCGCGCCTGGCCGAGCTGGGCGACCTGCGCGCGGTGCACGCCGACGTGGTGGACCGCACGCGCCGCTCGGCCGAGGAGGCGCTGCGGATGGCGACCGCGGGAGCGGCGTGAGCACCGGCGAGCCCCCGCCCGGCCCGGCGCCCACGCCCGAGGAGATGGCGGCGATGCTGGCCGAGCGCCTGGCCCGCACGCCGGTGCGGGACGTGCTGCTGCAGAGCATGGCGACCTTCATCGACATGGCCGGGATCCGGCTGGGCATGGGCCCGACCGGGGACGAGGCCCGCGACCTGACCCAGGCCCGGCAGGCCATCGAGACCCTGCGGGCGCTGCTCGGGGTGGCCGAGCAGGAGCTCGGCGCCGCCCAGGTCCGGCCCTTCCGGGAGCCGCTGGCGGTGCTGCAGATGGCCTACGCCCGGGCGGTCGAGGGTCCGGGCGGGGAGGGCGCGGCCGAGGCCGGCCCCGAGGGCCCGTCCGGCGGTCCTCCACCGGGTCCGCCGCCCCCGCCCGTCGGAGACGATCCGGCCAGCCGCCTGTGGGTGCCGCCGGGCGCCCGCCGCGGAGGCGCGCCCGACTAGGGAGGCCGCACGCGCCGTCCGGGGCCGTGTGGTAGAAATCCGCCGCCGGTCGGGCATCTCAGGAAACCCGCCGGCAGTTCCCGGAGCGGTCGTCGGGCAATGCGACGCGCTCGTCGTTAACCCGATCTCGGAGGCAGCACTTGGCCGACTTCCTGTCGGACAACACAACATGGCTCGCGGTGGTCCTGGGCCTGATCGCCGTCGGGTACGGCGTCGGGCTGACGTTCTACCTCCTCAAGCAGCCGGCCGGGGATGAGCGGATGCGGGAGATCGCCGCCGCCATCCAGGAGGGCGCTCAGGCGTACCTGAAGCGGCAGTACACCATCATCGCCGGCGTCGCCGCCGTCCTGTTCCTCCTCATCGGACTGCTCGGCCAGGCCGTGGACTCGTCGCTCCTGGGGTGGAAGGCGGCCATCGGCTTCCTGATCGGCGCCGCGGCATCGTCCGCGGCCGGGTTCATCGGCATGAACGTCTCGGTGCGGACCAACGTGCGCACCGCGGAGGCCGCAAAGGGCGGCCTGGCCAAGGCTCTCGGCATCGCCTTCAAGGGCGGCTCCGTGACGGGCCTCCTGGTCGTGGGCCTGGGCCTCGTGTCCGTGGCCGGCTACTTCCTGATCCTCGGTGAGGACGTCGCGGACGTGGAGCCCCTCGTGGGCCTCGCCTTCGGCGGCAGCCTCATCAGCGTCTTCGCCCGTCTGGGCGGCGGCATCTTCACCAAGGGCGCCGACGTCGGCGCCGACCTCGTCGGCAAGGTCGAGGCCGGGATCCCCGAGGACGACCCGCGGAACCCGGCGGTCATCGCCGACAACGTGGGCGACAACGTGGGCGACTGCGCCGGCATGGCCGCCGACCTCTTCGAGACCTACGCGGTGACCACGGTCGCCGTCATGTTCCTCGGCTCGCTGTTCTTCACCAGCGTGCCCGGGTTCGACCAGCAGAACGTGCTCATCTACCCGCTCGCCCTGGGCGGTGTCTCGATCATCGCCTCGATCGTCGGCACCTGGTTCGTGCGGCTCGGCCGCAACAACTCGGTCACCGGCGCGCTCTACACGGGGCTTGCGGTGGCGGCCGTGCTGGCCATCGCCGGCTTCCTGCCGGTCACCTATTGGCTGATGGACGGCGCCGAGAACGCCGGCACGGCGCTGAACCCCGCGGCCGAGTGGCTGGACTACTTCTGGTGCGCGGTCATCGGCATCGGGGTGACGATCGCGCTGGTGGGCATCACCGAGTACTTCACCGGGACCCTCTGGCCGCCGGTCAAGAAGATCGCCGCGGCGTCCGAGACCGGGCACGCCACCAACATCATCGCGGGGCTCGCCGTGAGCCTGAAGGCCACCGCCCTCCCCGTGCTCGTCATCGGCGGCGCCATCGCGGGCAGCTACCAGCTGGCCGGCTACTACGGCATCGGCGTCGCCGTGATGGCGATGCTGTCGCTGACCGGCGTGGTGGTCGCGCTGGACGCGTTCGGCCCGATCACCGACAACGCGGGCGGCATCGCCGAGATGGCGGAGCTCCCCGAGGGCGTGCGGGCGATCACCGACCCGCTCGACGCGGTCGGCAACACCACCAAGGCCGTCACCAAGGGGTACGCGATCGGGTCGGCCGGCCTCGCGGCCGTCGTGCTGTTCGTCTCCTATGTCGAGGAGCTGAGGCACACCCTTGAGGACGCGAACAACGCGGTGGTGGTGAACTTCACCCTCGAGAACCCCTTCACGGTCGTGGGCCTGTTCATCGGCGGCCTGATGCCGTTCCTCTTCGCCTCCTTCTCGATGGAGGCGGTCGGCCGGGCCGGCGGGCAGGTGGTGGAGGAGGTGCGCCGCCAGTTCCGCGAGAAGCCGGGGATCATGGCGGGCACCGAGCGGCCCGACTACGCGCGATGCGTGCGCATCGTGACCGCGTCGGCGCAGCGGGAGATGCTCATCCCGGCCGCGATCCCGATCGTGTTCCCGATCGTCACGGCCTTCATCTTCGGCGTGAACAACGGCCGCGAGATGCTGGGCGGGCTGCTGCTCGGCGTGATCGTCACCGGCATCTTCGTGGCGATCTCCATGACCTCCGGCGGAGGCGCCTGGGACAACGCCAAGAAGCTGATCGAGGACGGGCACTACGGCGGCAAGGGATCCGAGGCCCACAAGGCCTCGATCACCGGGGACACGGTGGGCGATCCCTACAAGGACACCGCCGGCCCCGCCATCAACCCGATGATCAAGGTCGCCAACATCGTGGCGCTCCTGCTCATCCCCTTCCTGGACTGAGAGGCCCGGAGGGGCGAGGGATCACGGGGGCGCCGTCCGATCGGCGCCCCCGTCGTTTGCGGGCGGGCTCGCGGGCGAGGGGGAAGTAACGCTCGCGATGCCCGATCGGACCCCCTACCAGTCGGCGCCGGTGATGGTGCCCTCCTCGGGGGCGATGGCGACGACGGACACCGCCAGGCCGGCCCGGCGCAGCATGCCGCGGGCCTCGGAGATCTGGCGCTCGTGGGACGCCGCCGCGCCCACCAGCACCACCCGCGGCTCGACCGCGCCCTGGCGGGACAGCCGCCGCAGGCGGGCGACGGTGGGTCGGCGGACGAGCGTCTCGGGAAGCTCCACCTCGAAGCAGATCGCGGGGCTGTCGGACCCGCGCTCGCACAAGACGTCGGGCGGGTGGCCGGCCGTGAGGGGCGGCGCGGGGAATCCCTGCGCCCCCCGCGCCCTCACGGTCCAGGAGGTGCGGTCGGCGAGATCGCGGGCCAGCGCCCTCACTCCGATGTCGTGCTGGGCGAGCCGGCGGCGGAAGTCGGCGAGCCAGGCGTCGTACGTGTCCAACGGCTTCCCGATGCGACGGAGGACGACCTGTCCAGGCGACGCTAACCGCGGCCTCGGACGGACCCCCGCGCTCCGCGCCCGCTCGGTTGGACCACGCGGGTGGACTCGAAACCGCTCCGTGCGAGAATGCGCCCGTGCCGGACTCGCAGCGGCCCGACGACTACGACCCCGATCGCTGGGACGCGCTCTTCATCATCGCGCGCGACGGGCCGCGGGAGCTCGAGGAGGGGGTCACCCGCCGGACGCTCGCGTCGCTCAACAGCGGGTGGCTCGCGCGGGGCGGCCTCCTGCGCCTGCACGACGACCACCTGTCGTTCACCCCGACCCCGATCGAGCGCCTGCTCTTCGCCCGGAGCGTCCGGATAGACTTCGCCGCCATCACGGAGGTCCAGCGCCACCCCGCCCACGAAGGTGACATCCTCCCCGGTGGCCTGGCGCCGCGCATGCGCCTGCTGACCGAGTCGAGGAGCTACGACTTCCTGTTCACGTCGGGCCTCGACGACTGGATCCACTCATTGAGGGAGCGCCGCCGCGTATGGGAGAACCGCCAGCGATTCGAGTGACCCGGGTGCGTGCGCGATGAGCCCTGGCGACAAGACGAAGAAGAAGAACAACCGGCTGCCCCGGCTGCCGAACGCCGACAAGGTGCGCTCGGACGAGCGGGTGCTGAAGCGCGGCGGCGCCGACCTCCAGAACGGATGGCTGGCGCGCCACGGCGAGCTCACGCTCACGGACGACCGGCTCGTGTTCGTGCCCACGATCATCGACACCCTGATGCGCGCCAAGCGCCGCGA
This sequence comes from Miltoncostaeaceae bacterium, assembly GCA_963721335.1. GTDB lineage: Bacteria > Actinomycetota > Thermoleophilia > Miltoncostaeales > Miltoncostaeaceae > CAVXDY01. The sequence goes on along the minus strand of CAVRIV010000008.1, from coordinate 508,928 downwards.
GATCTCGCTGGACAACCTCCAGGAGATCGAGCGCTTCCCCCTCCGCCCGGGGGACATGCCGCTCGGGGGCCGCCGCCCGCGGATGCTGCTCCACACCCCGGAGTGCGTCTACGAGTTCATGGTCGGCGATCTCGACGGCTGGATCGACACCTTCGAGCTGGTCTTCCGCAGGCGCCGCCGGCAGGGCAGGGAGCACGCCCCCACGATCACGCGGGAGGACTACGTCAACGTCCTGCTGATGGAGGACTGAGCCGGCCTCCGCCGGGCTCGCTAAACTCCCCGGAGGCGATGGTTTTCGGGGGTATCGAGTGATCACGATCACCGAGAAGAGCCGGTCCGCGGTGATCGCGCTCACCGAGCTGGCCCAGCGGGGCTCGGCGGGCCCCGTGCCGATCCTGGAGGTGGCCGAGCGCCGCGGGATCCCGCTCCACTTCCTGGAGCAGCTCTTCGTGGGCCTGCGCCGGGCCGGGATCCTCCAGAGCCAGCGCGGCGTGAAGGGCGGCTACTCCTTCCGTCGACCGCCCTCGCAGGTGAGCGTGCTCGAGGTCGTGGAGACCGTGGACGGGCGCCTCAGCGCGCCCGCGGACTCCGACGGTGCGGGTCATGAGCCGGGATCGGTGTGGTCCGAGGCCCGCGCCACGCTGTCAGAGCTGCTCTCGAGCCTGACGATCGCCGACATGGTCGAGCGCGAGGCGCGCCTGCAGAGCGCGCCCATGTTCCACATCTAGACCCGGCTGAGCGTCTCGGGGTTGACGTGGCGGAATGCCGCGCTGGGCCGGCGCGCCGCCGTTCGTGGCCCGCCATCGGTCACATCTTCGCGCGCTCGGGTGTCTCACGAGTACGGATCGACTCCGCCGGCGCCGAGCCGCCGGCGCTGCGAAAGGGGAGAACGATGCAGACCGAGAACAGGAGCCAGAGGATCGCCGTCACGGGAGCCACCGGGCGGGTCGGGTCGCGCCTCGTCGAGATCCTCGAGCAGCGCGGACACGATGTGGTCCCGATCGCGCGCTCGACGGGTGTCGACGTGGTCAGCGGCGAGGGTCTCGACGAGGCGCTCGCGGGGACCGAGACCATCATCGACGCGGCCACGGGGCCCTCGCCCGACCAGGGAGCGGCGACGGCGTTCTTCACCGCGTCGGCACGGAACCTCCAGCGAGCCGGCGCCGCAGCGGGGGCGAAGCGGATCGTCGTCGTCTCGATCATCGGCATCGACAAGTTCCAGGGCGGCTACAACGCGGCGAAGGTGGCGCAGGAGCAGACGCTGCTGGAAGGCCCGCTCCCGGTCCGGATCGTTCGCGCGGCCCAGTTCCACGAGTTCGTCGGTGAGCTGGTCGGGTGGACGATCCAGGATGGCGTCGCCCACCTGCCCGAGATGCGAACGCAGCTCGTGGCCGCCCGAGTCGTCGCCGAGAGCCTCGCCGACGCGGCCGAGGAGCCGGAGATCCAGAACGGCCGGATCACCGAGGTCGCCGGCCCGCGGGCGGAGCGACTCGCCGACGCGGCCGCGGCGCTCCTCGCCAGCCGAGGTGACCCGGTCGAGATCCGCGAAGGCCGCCGGCCCGGCGACCCGGACGCCGCGGCCTATGCGGAGGGCGCCGCGTTGCCCAACCCGGGCGCGAGGCTCGCCGGCCCCAGCTTCGACGAGTGGCTCGCGGCGGCCTGAGCGTCGTTCCTCCTGAATCCGTGAACGCTAGGTCAACGTGCGAACGATCTTCCTCGGCCGGTCGCGGTCCGACACCTCGATGGCCATATGGGTCGGAGACCAGATGCAGACGATGAGCAGTTGCCGCGCTCCGCGCAGGGGACCGATGCCGACGTCGATATCGGCCGGCCGGCCCTCCGGCGCCTGCCGCACCCAGTGCACCCGCAGGTCCTCATCGAGGTCGATCCGCATCTGAGTCTTCAGAGGCGATTCGTCCGCGATCAAGGTGCTCCGCTCCTCCGGCGGCCGGCCCAGAGGACCGGGCAGGTCGTACACCACCGCGATGGTGCCCTCGGCGATGTCGAGCTGCTCTGCCGCTCCGGGTGGGAGGCGTTGGGGCATCGGAGGCCCGCGACGATATTTCATCGCCGTCTGCCGCGCCTCAAGGTCTGCCGCCGCGTGCCGATGAGTGAGCCGCAGGAGCTGTTTCCTTCCCCCCCAGACCCCGGGTGGACGCCGTCGTGAGCGAGTTCGAACCAGCCCCTGCGGGGGCAGCCGCAAACAGGACCCGACCGTGAGGCGCACCGGCGACCTCGAGCGGGAAGCGGCCGATGCGGTGAGGCCGATCTTCGAGCGCATGCTGCAGGATCTCGATCTCGGCCCCGAGAGAGCCGAGCTCCTCGTGCGCCAGATCGCGGAGGCCTACATGACAGGACGGGCCCACGGGATCAACGTGGTCCCCCACAAGGCCAACACCGCGCTGTCCGCCGAGGGCATCGCCATCGCCTTCGCCCTCGAGTACGGGGTCGGCCCCCGCCGCATGGTCCTGCGCCTCCTGCCCGACGCCTAGCACCGGCCACCGCTCCCCGAGGGAGGATCCACTAGGTTCCGCGGGATGGCGACCCCACCGGCGGTTCGCGCGCTCATCCTCGCGGTCGATGACGACCCGGCCGTCGGCCGCGCGATCGAGCGCGATCTGAGACACCGGTACGGGTCGCGCCATCGCGTCGTCATGGCGGACTCCGGCGAGGCGGGGCTCGAGATCGTCGAGCAGATCGTCCGTCGTGGCGAGGCCGTGGCGCTCCTGGTCGCCGACCAGCGCATGCCCGGGATGAGCGGGGTCGAGTTCCTGGCCCGGGCCCTGAAGGTGGCTCCGGACGCGAAGCGTGTGCTCCTCACGGCGTATGCGGACACCGAGGCCGCCATCCGTGCGATCAACGAGCTCCGCCTCGACCACTACCTGATGAAGCCCTGGAGTCCGCCGGAGGCCCGGCTGTACCCCGTGCTCGACGACCTCCTGGAGGACTGGGAGGTGGACTCGGCGGCACGGCTCTCCGAGCCGGGTCTGCGCCTCGTGGGACACCGGTTCTCCGCCGAGGCGCAGGCCACCCGCGACTTCGTGGCCCGGAACGGCGTCCCCTACCGCTGGCTCGACGTCGCGGACCCCGAGGCACGCCGCCTCATGGCCGCCGCCCGGCTGGACGACGCCGAGCTCCCGGTGCTCGTCTTCGAGGACGGGGAGACGCTGGTGCGACCCTCCCAGAGCCAGATCGCCGCGAGAATCGGCCTGCACACGACGGCGGCGCTCCCCTTCTACGACCTGGTCATCCTCGGCGGGGGGCCGGCCGGGCTGGCGGCCGCGGTCTACGGGGCGTCCGAGGGCCTGCGCACGCTCCTCGTGGAGCGTCACGCGGCGGGTGGACAGGCCGGGCAGAGCTCGCGGATCGAGAACTATCTCGGGTTTCCGTCCGGCCTCAGCGGTGCCGATCTCGCGCGGCGGGCGACGGCCCAGGCGCGGCGCCTGGGCGCGGAGATGCTCACCGCCCGGGAGGTGCTCGCCATCCGCGCGAACGGCCCGTCGCGGGTGGTCACGCTCGACGGCGGCCAGGAGATCGGCTGCCACAGCGTGGTCGTCGCCACGGGGGTGCACTACTCCCGGCTGGAGGCTCCCGGGGTGGAGGCCCTCACCGGGTCGGGCGTCTACTACGGTGCCGCGCCCGCGGAGGCCGCCGCCGTCGAGGGCGAGGACGTCGTCGTCGTGGGCGCGGCGAATTCCGCAGGGCAGGCGGTCGTCGACCTCGCCACCAGGGCACGCAGGGTGGTGGTGCTGTGCCGCGCGGACGGGCTCGAGAAGAGCATGTCCCACTACCTCATCGAGCGGATCCGCTCGCTCGCGAACGTCGAGGTCACGACCCGCGCCGTGGTCACGGCGGCCTCGGGCGACGGCCGCCTCCAGGAGCTGACGGTCGCCGTCGCGGGACGGGAGGAGCGTCTGGCCGTGTCGGCGGCGTTCGTCTTCATCGGCGCGCGGCCGCAGACCGACTGGCTCGGCGACACCGTGGCGCGGGACGACGGAGGGTTCATCGTGTCCGGCGCCGGGGTGGCGCGGATCGAGGGACGGCATCGCTGGCGTGCAGGAGCGCGATCCCCTTCCTCTCGAGACCAGCATGCCGGGCGTCTTCGTGGCCGGGGACGTCCGGGACCAATCGATCAAGCGCGTGGCGTCGGCGGTCGGGGAGGGCTCGATGGCGGTGCAGCTCGTGCATCAGTACCTCGGCGGGATGCTGACGCCGGCGGCGCGATGACGGTCGACCGCCTGCGCCGGATCCCGATCCTGGAGAGCCTCGGTGACGAGGAGATCGCGCGGGTCGCCGGCGCCGGACGCGAGCGCCGGCTGGCGCCCGGTGAGTTCCTCTTCCGCGAGGGCGACCGCGCGAGCGCCTTCCACCTCGTGCTCGACGGGCGGCTGGAGACGACGCGGGACGTCGCCGGCGAGCAGGTCCTGATGATGAGCCACGAGTCGGGCGGCTTCCTGGGTGCGATGGCGCTGCTCACGGACACCCCCTACCGCGGGACCACCTGCGCCGTCATCGAGACGCTCCTGTTCGAGCTCGACGGGGAGGACCTCCGCCGGCTCGCGTTCGCACACCCTCCGCTGCTCCGCAGGTTCCTCCCGGCGATCGAGTCGGTGAGCGGCGCGATCAAGGGGGTCGAGCGTGACCGCGAGAAGCTGCTCGCGGTCGGCAAGCTCGCCGCCGGGCTTGCGCACGAGCTGAACAACCCCGCCGCCGCCGCGGCCCGTGGCGCCGCGACGCTGCGCGAGTACGAGCGGCAGCGAGAGGCCGCCTTCGCCGAGATCGCGGGGGCCGGGGCCTCGTCGGAACAGCTCACCGTCCTCGTCTCGATCGGCGCGCAGGCCGCCGAGCAGACGGCGCCGGGCGAGCGGCTCGATCCGCTCGCGGAGAGCGATCGCGAGCAGGAGCTCGTCGAGACGCTCGCGCAGCGGGGCGTTCCGGACCCCTCCGAGGTCGCATCCGCGCTCGCGGAGGCGGGGCTCGGGAGCGAGTGGATCGATCGCGTCGCGGCGGGTGTCGGCGACGACGGCCTCGCCGCCGGCCTCCGCTTCGTCGCGGCGTGCGCCGGCGCGCGCGTCGTGCTCGACGAGCTCGAGGAGGCGACCACGCGCATCGCCGCCCTCGTCGGCGCCGTCAGGAGCTACTCGTACCTCGACCAGGCGCCGCGCCAGACCGTCGACATCCACGAGGGGCTCGAGAGCACGCTGTCGCTCCTGGGGCACAAGCTGCGCGCGAAGCAGGTCGAGATCGTCCGCGACCTCGACCCCGAGCTGCCGGGCGTCGAGGCATCGGGCTCCGAGCTGAACCAGGTCTGGACGAACCTGATCGACAACGCGGTCGACGCGCTGGGCGCTGACGGCCGCATCACCCTGCGCACACGCCGGCAGGGCGAGCGGGTGTGCGTCGAGATCGGTGACAACGGGCCGGGGATCCCCCAGGACCTGCAGACGCGCGTCTTCGACGCCTTCTTCACCACCAAGCCGGTCGACCAGGGCACCGGCCTCGGGCTCGACATCGCCCAGCGCATCGTGGTTCGCCACCACGGGGAGCTGCGACTGCAGTCCCAACCCGGAGACACCCGCTTCCAGGTGCTCCTGCCCATCCGCTGACCGGGACGTCTGCCACAGCCGGCCCGACTCGGCGAGATCCCGGCGCCCGCGTGATCCGGGCCGTCGCGTTCGACCTGGACGGCGTGATCATCTCCTCGGAGGAGGTGTGGGACGAGGTGCGCCGGGATCTCGTGCGCCGGCGCGGCGGCCGCTGGCGGCCTGAGGCCCACGACCGGATGATGGGCATGAGCACGCCCGAGTGGACGGCGTACATGCACGAGGAGCTCGGCCTCGACCTGAGCCCGCCGGAGATCGCGGCCGAGGTGGCGCGGCTGCTCGCCGAGCGTTACCGCCGGAGCCTGCCGCTCCTGCCCGGGGCCGTCGACGCCGTGCGGGCGGCGTCGGCGCGGTGGCCGCTCGGGGTGGCCAGCTCGTCGCCCCAGGAGCTGATCGAGCTGGTCCTGGAGCTCGCGCGCATCCGGGAGGACTTCACCGTGGTGCTCTCGTCGGAACGGGTGCCGCGGGGGAAGCCCGCGCCCGACGTCTACCTGGCCGTCCTCGAGCGCCTGGGGGTTCCCGCGCCCGACGCGGCCGCCGTCGAGGACTCCACGAGCGGCATCGAGGCCGCCCGCGCGGCCGGGATGCGGGTGGTGGCCATCCCGAACCGCATCTACCCGCCCGCGCCCGAGGCGCTCGCGCTGGCGGACGTCGTGCTGCGCGATGCGACGGAGCTCACACCGGCGGTGCTCGCGGGGGAGTGACGCCTCGAAGGACCGTAGTTTCCACAGCCTGGGGATGGAGGGGTGGGAACTTCACCACCGCGTAACCCGCGGCAACGTTCACTAGGATCCTTCGGTCTGGCGACCGGGGAGACGACGTGCCGCAGGGGAACGGAAGCGCCGCGCTCGACGTGCTGGGGATGGGTAACGCCATCGTCAACGTCCTGGCGCGGGCCGACGACGCCTTCATCGCCGAGCACGACCTGCCCAAGGGCGGGATGACGCTCATCGACGACGAGCGCGCCGACCAGCTCTACGAGGCCATGGGCCGGGGGGTCGAGGTCTCGGGTGGCTCCTGCGCCAACACCATGGCCGGCGCAGCGTCGTTCGGCAGCCGCGCCGCCTACGTGGGCAAGGTGCGCGACGATCAGCTGGGGGCCATCTTCGCCCACGACATCCGCTCCGCCGGGGTCACGTTCGAGACGCCTCCGGCCGCCGGCGGCGCGCCCACCGCCCGCTGCCTGATCCTGGTCACCCCCGACGCCCAGCGCACCATGTGCACCTACCTGGGCGCGTCCGTCGACCTGGGGCCGGAGGACGTCGACCCCGTCCAGGTGGCGTCGGCCTCGGTCACCTACCTCGAGGGGTACCTGTGGGACAAGCCACGGGCGAAGGACGCATTCCGCCTCGCGATGGGGATCGCCCACCGGGCGGGGAGGACGGTGTCCCTGACGCTGTCGGACTCGATGTGCGTGGAGCGGCACCGGGAGGAGTGGCTGACCCTGGTGGACAACGAGGTCGACCTCCTCTTCGCCAACCAGCACGAGATCATGTCGCTCTACCAGGTCCCCGACCTCGAGTCCGCGGTCGCGGCCGTGCGCGGTCGGGGGGAGGCGGCCGTGATCACCCGGTCGGAGCTGGGCTCGCTGGTCGTCACCGCCGAGGCGGTGCACGAGGTCCCGGCGACGCCGGTGGCGCGGCCGGTGGACACCACCGGAGCGGGCGACCTCTTCGCCGCCGGCTTCCTCCACGGGCTGACCCACGGCCTGCCGCTGCCCGAGTGCGCGCGTCTCGGGGGCCTCGCCGCCGCCGAGATCATCTCCCATTTCGGAGCTCGTCCGGAGACCCGGCTCGCCGACCTGGCGGGGGTCGCCGCCTCCTGAGCGCCCCGGCGGGAGGCGGCCTTCCGCCGATGGTAGGGTCCGCCGCGTGCCGATCGCGGATTCGATCACGGATCTCATCGGGCGCACGCCCCTCGTGCGCCTGAAGCGCATCTCCGACGGGTCGGGCGCGGAGATCCTCGGCAAGCTCGAGTCGATGAACCCGGCCGGCTCGGTGAAGGACCGCATCGGCCTGGCCATGATCGAGGCGGCCGAGGCCCAGGGGCTGCTGACCCCGGGGACCAACGTGGTGGTGGAGCCCACGTCGGGGAACACGGGCATCGCCCTCGCCTTCGTCTGCGCGGCGCGCGGATACCGCTGCATCCTCACGATGCCCGAGACCATGAGCGTGGAGCGGCGCACGCTGCTGAAGGCCTACGGAGCGGAGCTCGTGCTCACCCCCGGGTCCGACGGCATGCGCGGCGCGATCGCCAAGGCCGAGGAGATCGCCGAGGAGACCGAGGGGGCCTTCGTGCCGCAGCAGTTCGAGAACCCGGCCAACCCCGAGATCCACCGGCGCACGACCGCCGAGGAGATCTGGGCCGACACCGACGGCGAGATCGACGTGCTCGTGGCGGGGGTGGGCACCGGCGGCTCGATCACCGGCGTGGCCGAGGCGCTCTCGGACCGGCGCCCCGGCTTCACCGCGATCGCGGTCGAGCCCGCGGACTCGCCCGTGCTGTCCGGCGGCACGCCCGGGCCTCACAAGATCCAGGGGATCGGCGCGGGCTTCGTCCCGGCGGTCCTCAACACGGACGTGTACTCCGAGGTCATCACCTGTACCGCCGACGACGCCTTCGCCATGGCGCGGCGGCTGGCGCAGGAGGAGGGGATCCTGGTCGGGATCTCGTCCGGCGCGAACGTCTGGGCGGCCCTCGAGGTGGCGCGACGCCCGGACAGCGCGGGCAAGACCATCGTCACGTTCCTCTGCGACACGGGCGAGCGCTACCTCACCACCCCGCTGTTCGCGGAGTTCTAGGCCCGGCGGATGACGAGGGTGCGGCGGGCGCCCCGCTCGCGGAACCCGAGCGCGCCCAGGAAGGCCTGGCCCAGGGTGTTGACCTCCACGGTCGCCGCCAGGTGCGTGCCCCGGGCCTCGGTCACCTGCCGGGCGAGCTCGGCGACCAGCACCCGGCCCACGCCGCGCCGGCGGGCGTCCGGGCTCACGCCCATCCAGTTGATCCACCCCTCCGGCACCATCGCCTGGGCGAACCCCAGCAGGCCCTCCTCGCCGCGTGCGGCCACGAAGGCGTCGAAGCCCTCGGCCTGCTCGTAGCCGGTGGGCTGGCCCATCTCGCGGAAGGCCGCGAGGCCCTCCATCGCGGCGGCCTCGACCGCCGAGAACTCCTCGGCCCAGTCGTTGCGATAGGGCATGACCTCGACCCCCGAGACGTACGGCGGGCGAGGCAGACCCTCGATCGGGCGTGCCATGACGGCCACGCGGGCGTAGGGCTCGAACCCCTCGGCCGCCAGGGCGCCCGCCAGCGGGTCGCCGTCGGCGACCTCCGCATCCCAGGGCGGGTCGGGAAGCTCGGCGAGGAGCGCCCGCAGCTGCGCCGGCCCGTCGGCCCGCAGGCCGTCCAGGCGCAGGGCGCGGGCGGTGGGGGACGGACCCGGCTGACAGGACGCCCCGCTCACGGCGACGCTACTCGAGGTAGGCCTCCAGGTCATCGACCCGCACGCCGAGGCCCTCGAGGTGTCGGCGGGCCTCCTCGAGGCGCTGCTCGGTCCCCGTCACCTCCATGATCACCCAGCCGGTGGTCTCGCGGACATCCGCCCGGCGGATGTTCGTGACGATGTCGAACCGCCGCCCGAGCGTGTAGATGATCGGCTCCTGGATCAGCTGCTCCGGGAAGGTCAGCTTGAGCCTCTGACGTCGCACGAAGGCGCCTCCAGCAGGGGGGCGCCTATACTAGCCGCCATGCCCCGGCGCTCGCTGCGAACGCGGCTCCAGAGCGCGATCCGGTCGGTGTCGCGCGACATCGACGTGGCCCGGGAGCGGGACCCGGCCGCGCGATCGCTCGCCGAGGTGCTGCTCTGCTACCCGGGCCTCCACGCGCTGTGGATGCACCGGGCCGCCCACGCCCTGTGGCTGCGCGGCGCGCACCTCCCGGCGCGCCTGCTGAGCCAGGCCTCCCGGTTCGCCACCGGCATCGAGATCCACCCCGGAGCGCAGATCGGCCCGGGCTTCTTCATCGACCACGGGATGGGCGTGGTCATCGGCGAGACCACCGAGATCGGCGAGGACGTGACGCTCTACCAGGGCGTCACGCTCGGCGGCACGGGCAAGGAGACCGGAAAGCGCCATCCCACGGTGGAGGCCGGGGTGATCGTCGGCACGGGGGCGCGGGTGCTCGGTCCGGTGGTGATCGGCGAGGGCGCCAAGGTGGGCGCCGGCGCGATCGTCATCAAGGACGTGCCCGCCAACTCGACGGTGGTGGGCAACCCCGGCCGCCCGGTGGTGGTCGACGGCCAGCGGGTGAGCCGCGACCTGCACCACCCGGACATCGAGCACACGCGCCTGCCGGACCCCGTGGCCGAGGCGATGGCCTGCCTCGTGCGGCGCGTCAGCGAGCTCGAGCAGGATCTGGCCGACCTCCGGGCGGGGCGCGACAAGCAGATCCGCAAGGACGCCGACGACGACTGCCTGCCGACCGTCCAGGAGGAGATCGACGCCATCCTCGGCCTCAACCCGGGGGCCGGGATCTAGGTCCCTCAAACGCCGGCGCTGGAACGCCTCCTGGGGGGTCTGACGGGCCGTCCATGGCCCTTTCAACCAGCGCCGGCTGAACGGACTTCCGCAGGACGGCGGCGTCGGGGCGCTCCGGTAGCATCCGACAGGTGTCAGACCTCCTCGCCGGCCTCAATCCACCCCAGCGCGAGGCGGTTCTCCACGAGGACGGCCCCCTGCTGGTGCTGGCCGGGGCGGGGAGCGGAAAGACCCGCGTGCTGACGCACCGCGTGGCCCGGCTGGTGGGCGAGGCGGGCGTCCCCGCGGACGCGGTCCTGGCCATCACCTTCACCAACAAGGCGGCGGGGGAGATGCGCGAGCGCATCGGCCGGCTCGTGGGCCCCCGGGCGCGGGCCATCTGGGCGTCCACCTTCCACTCGGCCTGCGTGCGGATCCTGCGCCGCGACGCCGAGCACGCCGGGTACGCCCGCGACTTCTCGATCTACGACGCGGACGACCAGCTCCGGCTCATCCGGCGCTGCCTGACCGAGGACGAGGTTGACCCCAAGCGAGTGCCGCCGAGGGCGGTGCAGGCGCGGATCTCCGACGCCAAGAGCCGCCTCCAGACCCCGGAGGACATGGAGGCCGCGAGCGGCTCCTTCCACGACGAGATCGTGGCGCGCGCCTACCGCCGCTACGCCGACGCGCTGCGCGCCAACGGTGCGATGGACTTCGACGACCTCCTCATGGTCACGGCCCAGCTCCTGGAGGGCGACGAGGAGGTCCGGACGCACTGGCAGACCCGCTTCCAGCACGTCCTGGTGGACGAGTACCAGGACACCAACCACGCCCAGTACCGCCTGGTGCGCGCGCTGGGGGAGCCGCAGCGCAACGTCGTGGCGGTGGGCGACGACGACCAGGGCATCTACTCCTGGCGCGGCGCCGACGTCCGGAACATCCTCGACTTCGAGCGCGACTACCCCGACGCGCGGGTGGTGGCCCTGGAGCAGAACTACCGCTCCACCGGCACGATCCTGCGGGCGGCCAACGCGGTGGTCGCCCAGAACCCCCACCGCCACCCGAAGCGCCTCTGGACGGACCTGGGCGACGGGGAGCCGATCCTGGTGGTCTCGTGCCGGGACGAGCACGAGGAGGCCCGGGTGGTGGCCGACCAGATCGACGGCGCCCTGGCGCGGGGGTCGAGCCTCTCCGAGGTCGCCGTCTTCTACCGCACCAACGCGCAGAGCCGCGCGATCGAGGACCAGCTCGTGCGCCGCCAGGTGCCCTACATCGTGGTCGGCGGCCCGCGCTTCTACGAGCGGGCCGAGGTGCGCGACCTGCTGGCCTACCTGCGCGCCATCGCCAACCCGGCCGACGGGGTGAGCCTGGCCCGCATGCTCGGGGCGCCCAAGCGCGGCCTCGGCCCCGGGGCCATCGCGAGGCTCGAGGCGTTCGCCGCCACCCACGGCATGCCGGTGGTCGACACCCTCGGCCACGCCGAGGTGGTGCCGGGGCTGCTGCCGGCGCAGCGCGCGGCGGTGGCCGAGGCGGGAGCGCTGGTGGCGGGCGCGCGGCAGCTCGTGGAGGCCGGAAGCCCTCTCGACCGCGTCCTGGAGACGGTGCTCGACCGCTCCGGCCTGCGCGACGCCCTGGTGCGCGAGGGCACCTTCGAGGCCCAGGGACGGGTCGAGAACCTGGAGGAGATGGTGCGGGTGGCGGCCGAGTACGAGGGCTCGGATGACGACCCGTCGCTGGCCGGCTTCCTGGAGGGGATCGCGCTCCAGGCCGACGCCGACCTGGTCGACACCGACGCCGGCGCGGTCACGCTCATGACCATCCACAACGCCAAGGGCCTGGAGTTCGACACCGTCGTGATCACCGGGCTCGAGGAGGGGCTCTTCCCGCACGCGCGCTCGGACACCCCGGAGACGCTCCAGGAGGAGCGCCGCCTGTTCTACGTGGGGCTGACGCGGGCCCGCCGCCACCTGGTGCTCACCCACGCCGAGAGCCGCGCGATGCACGGCGGCCGCGACTACCGCCTGCCGTCGCGCTTCCTGGGCGAGCTGCCGGTTGACGCGCTGGCCGAGCCGCCGGGGGGCCGGCGCTCGGCCGCCGCGATCGCGAGCATGCCGTCCCGTCAGAGCCGCGCCCCGGCGCTGGTCACCGGCGACTCCGTGCTCCACGCCACCTTCGGCGAGGGCGTGGTCACGGCCACCGAGAGCGGCGGCGAGCTGGTGCGGGTGCGCTTCGCGCAGGACGGCGCCGAGCGCCGGCTGATGGCCGGTGCCGCCCCGATGAGGAAGGTCGGAGGCTACGCCCGGAGCCTACGATGGCGGCGACGATCATCGACGGCCGCCAGGCGGCCGCGGAGCTGCGCGCCGAGGTCGCCGAGGGGGTCGCGGCGTTCCGGGCCCGCCACGGTCGCGGCCCGGGCCTCGTGGGCGTCCAGGTGGGCGCCGACCCGGCGTCGGAGATCTACCAGGCGGGGAAGGCGAAGGCCGCCGAGGAGGCGGGCATGGTCTCGCGCCGGGTGGTCCTCCCCGAGGAGACGACCCAGGCCGAGCTCGACGCGCTCATCGACGAGCTGAACGACGACGACGCGGTCGACGGGATGCTGGTCCAGCTTCCGGTGCCCGAGCAGCTCTCGGAGGTGCGGATCGCCAACCGCATCCACCCGGACAAGGACGTCGACGGCTTCGCGCCCATCAACCTCGGCCGCCTGCTGCGGGGGGAGCCCGGCTCGGTCCCCTGCACGCCCGCCGGCATCATGTGGCTGCTCGACCGCGCCGGCGTCCCCCTCGAGGGCGCCGAGGCGGTCGTCGTGGGCCGGAGCCTGATCGTCGGCAAGCCCATGGCGCTCCTGCTCACCGCCCGCAGCGCCACGGTCACGGTGGCCCACTCGCGCACGCGCGACCTGCCCGGGCTGTGCCGCCGGGCCGACGTCCTGGTGGCGGCGGTCGGGCGCCCGGAGATGATCCGGGGCGACTGGATCAAGCCCGGGGCGGCCGTCATCGACGTGGGGATCAACCGCACCGAGGACGGCCTGCGCGGGGATGTGGCCGGCGACGAGGCGGCGCAGGTCGCCGGCTGGCTGACGCCGGTCCCCGGGGGCGTCGGTCCCATGACCATCGCCTACCTGCTGGCCAACACGCTCGCCGCCGCCCGCCGGCGCGCCGGCGACACCACCGACACGGGAGACGAGTGACCATATGAAGATCGCCATCTTCGGCTGCACCGGCCCCCTGGGCCGCGGCCTCGCCATCAACTTCGCGGCCGCGGGCCACGAGATCGTCGTGGGCTCACGCAGCCAGGAGCGGGCCGGCGAGGCCGCCGTGACGCTCGCCGAGGGTCAGCCCGACTGCACGTTCACGCCCCACGAGAACGTCGAGGCCGCGGCGGCCGGCGACCTCGCCGTGGTGTCGATCCCGTGGGAGGGGATCGAGGCCACCATCCCGCCGATGGCCGAGGCGCTGGCCGGCAAGGTGGTGATCTCGGTGGTGAACGCCCTGCGCTTCGGCAAGAGCGGCGCGATCGCCGAGCAGGAGCTCCCGGGCGGCTCCTGCGCCCAGCGCATCCAGGAGCTGGCGCCGGAGGCGAAGGTCGTCGTGGCCTTCAACAACCTCCCCGCCGCCGGCCTCCAGGCCCGCCACCACCTGAACGCCGACGTCCTGGTGTGCGGCAAGAGCAAGGCGGCTCGCGAGGAGGTCATCGAGCTGACCAAGGCGATCCCGGGCACCCGCGCGCTCGACGCCGGGCCCCTCGCCAACGCCCTCATCATCGAGGGGATGACGGCCATCATCGTCAACCTCAACAAGCGCTACGGCGGGGAGGCGAGCCTCGCGATCTCGGGCCTGGAGAACGCTCCGGGGCGTCCGGACTAGCGGCCCGCCCTAGCCGGCCGTCGTCGAGTCGAGGATCGACCGCACCCGCGTGATGGCCTGGCGGGCGCGGGTGAGATCGCGCCTCAGGCCGCGGTTGTCCGCCTCGAGCGCGGTGATCCTGCCCTCGGCGTCCTTCAGTGCCCGCTCCAGCTCCGCCAGGCGCGGGTCGGGGGCGGCGGGAGCGGCGCCCCCCTCGCCACCGGGACCCGCGCCGCGGGCGATCCAGCGTGAGAACCCGGCGGCGATGTCGGCCGCGCTCTCGTCGTCCTCGCCGAAGCGGCGGGCGGCCTGCTCCACGGTCGCGCCGGCCTCCACCAGGGGGAGCATCTCGTCGAAGAGCGCGGGCGCGTCGGAGTGGAGGCCCGTGCGGCCCGACCGCCGCCCGGCCGGCCGCGTCGCGCGCGGGGCCGGCGTCGCCCGCGCGCGGCGGGCCCCGGAGTAGTAGGCCGACGACACCGCCGACGGGGAGCGGCCGGTCCGGGCGGCGATGCGGCGGATGGCCTCCGCCCGGCTCACGCCCTCGTCCGCGCACACCGCCTGAACCTGGGCGAACACCTGGTCTGCGACGCTGCTGGCCATCGCGGGCACCCCTCCCGGACGTGGTCCGTAACGCTACCTCCGGCTCACCACCCGCGCCAGACGGTGCTCCGGCGGACCTCCTCGGTGCTGTCGGGGGGCGGGGCGGGGGGCGCGTCGGGCCAGCCGAGATAGACGAAGCCCACCACCGCGTCGTGCGGCCCGAGACCCAGGGCCTCCCGCACCTCCGGCTCGTTGACCATCGTGCCGGTGCGCCACATGGCCCCCAGGCCGCGCGCCTGGGCGGCGATCAGCAGGTTCTCGATGGCGGCCGCCACGGCGTCGCGATCCTCTCGCGCCTGCACGGGATCGTCGCCCGTGACCACGCAGCAGGCGATCACGACCGGAGCGCGCTCGAGTCGCCCCGTCTCCTTGGCGACCCCCTCCGGGGGGAGGTCCCCGCGAAGCCGGGTCACCGCCCGCAGGTGCGCCTCGCCCACCTCGCGGCGCGCCGCGCCGGCGAGCACCACGAAGCGCCAGGGACCCGTGAGGTGGTGGTTGGGGGCGCGGACGGCCGCGCCGATCGCCTCCTCCACCAGCTCGCGGGGCACGGGGTCGGGACGGACCCTGGTCGCGCTGCGGCGCGAGCGGATGGCGTCGATCACGAGATCCCCGCGGTCGCTCATCCATAGCCCAGATCGTGGAGGCGGTCCTCGTCCAGGCCCAGGTGGTGGCCCAGCTCGTGGAGGACCGTGATGCGGACCTGCTCGACGAGCTCGGCCTCGGTGCGGCAGTGGTTGACGAGCGGGTGGACGTAGATCGCGATGCGCGGCGGGAGCATTCCGGACGGAAGCGGGCCCTCGGGCCGGGGCACGCCCACGTAGAGGCCGTAGAGCGGCGGACCGGGGCGGCTGGAGTGGTCCTCCACGACCACCGCGACCTCGTCGAGCGCCTCGGCGAACGCCTCGGGGATCGCGTCGATCGCCTCGGCCACGAGGCTCTCGAACCGATCCCGGCTGACCTCGAGCACTCGCCGATGGTACGTCACCAGCCGTTCGGACGGCCGTCGCGGCCCCCCGAACGGTGGTTCCCCGCCGCAACGACAGGCGCTTTCCTGCAGGCAAGGACGGATCCGACGGAGGCGACATGCACGGACGAGCACGAGCGGGCGTGGTTCTGGCGGTGGTCTGCGCGCTGGTCGTGGGCGCGGCGCCCTCCGTGGCCGCCGAGCCGGCGCCCGTGCCCCTGTCCACGGCGCTCGACATGCTTCAGGACGGGACGGCCTCCTCGGCGCGTGTGACCAGCGGCGACGCGGGCCTCGAGCTCGTCCTGACCGCCGACGGCCGGAAGCGCAGCACGCTCCTGCCCGCCGATCTGCTGCCGCGCGCCGTCGCGGCCGCCCGGATCGGCGATGTGCCCTTCAGCGTCGCCCCTCCCGAGCGGACCCCGCCTGCCGCGGCGACGGCACCAGCCGCCGGCGGCGGCATGAACATCAGCGGCTGGGTGCAGACCTGGGCCCCGCTCCTGCTGCTGCTGGCCCTGGTGGCCGTGTCGGCCCTCGCGCTCCGCGCGGTGAGCGGCTCGCGCTTCAAGCAGCAGATGCGGCCGGTCGAGTCGGACACCACGTTCGCCGACGTGGCGGGCATCGACGAGATCCGCAACGAGGTCTCCGAGATCGCGGACGTCCTGCGGGAGCCCGAGCGCTTCAAGCGCGTGGGCGCGGCCCTGCCGCGGGGAATCATCCTCCACGGGCCCCCGGGCACGGGGAAGACCCTGCTCGCCCGGGCCGTCGCCGGCGAGGCGAAGGTCCCCTTCTTCAGCGCGTCGGGCTCGGACTTCGTGGAGATGTACGCCGGGCTGGGTTCACGGCGGGTCCGGGCGCTGTTCGCGGCCGCGCGCAAGGCCGCGCCGGCCGTCGTCTACATCGACGAGATCGACGCCGTGGGCGGGCGTCGCACGGGGCACGCATCGTCGGGCGAGCGCGAGCAGACCCTCGACCAGCTCCTGTCCGAGATGGACGGCTTCCGGAACGACCCCGACCGGCCGGTCGTGGTCCTCGCCTCGACCAACCGGATCGACGACCTCGATCCGGCCCTGGTCCGTGCCGGCCGCTTCGACCGCAGGATCGCCATCGGCCTTCCGGGCCGGGCGGCCCGGCGCGCCATCCTCGACGTGCACATGCGCGGGCGTCCGCTGGCCCCGGGCACCAGCGCGGCCGCCGTGGCGTCGTTCACCGTGGGCATGGCGGGCGCCGACCTGGCCTCGCTCTGCAACGAGGCCTCGTTCGAGGCCGCGCGGGCCGGCGAGGCCACCCTCTCGATGCCCCATTTCCGCAAGGCCCTGATGCGGATCACCGCCGGGCCCGAGCGACGCGGGCGGATCCTGTCCGACGAGGAGCGCCTCGTCGTGGCCTACCACGAGATGGGCCACGCCCTCGTGGGACACCTCTCGCCCCACTGCGACCCCGTGGAGCGCGTGACCGTCATCCCGCAGGGCGCGGCGCTCGGCGTCACGATCTCGCTCCCCACCGAGGACCGGTTCCTGGCCACCCGGCGGGAGTGCCTGGAGCGGCTGGGCCTGCTGATGGCCGGGCGCGCATCCGAGGAGCTGGTGTTCGGCGAGTTCACGAGCGGCGCCGCGGACGACCTGCACCGCGCGGCCACGCTGGCACGGGGGATGGCCGGCGACCTGGTGATGGCCGCGGAGACGACGACCGCGAGCCTCGCGTCGGAGCTCCCCGGGGCGCCCGAGGGCGATGGGTCCGAGCGCGCGGAGTCCCTGGCGCGCGTCCTGCTGCAGCAGGCCTTCCAGTCGGCCACCGCGATCCTGCGGACCCACCGGGACCTGCTCGACGCGGGCGTCGAGCGCCTGCTCGCGGCCGAGGAGCTCGAGCGCGACGAGCTGGGGGAGATCTTCGGCCCGCGTCCGGCGGCGCGCCGCCTGGCGCCTCAGGAGAGCGGCTCCGACGCCTCTCCGGTCCACGCGGAGTCGCAGGACATCCACTCGTAGCGGACCGCGTGAGGGCGTGCGCCGCTCAGGCGGACGCGCTCGTCGTCGCCACCCCGGCGGCCGCGATCTCCGCCCAGGCGGGGGCCGGTCGCCCCAGGGCCAGGGCCGCGCCCGCCTCGGAGGCGACGGGGAGGAGCAGCAGGCCGTGGCGGTACCCTCCCGTCGCCCAGACGACGCCGTCCGCAGGATCGGTCCCGATCGCGGGCAGGCCCCGGTGGCCCGTGGGTCTCAGGCCGGCCGCGAGCTCGGCCAGCTCCATCTCCGCCAGCCCGGGCACGACGCGCAGAGCCTCGTCCAGGAGTCCGTGGACGCCCCGCACGGTCACCAGCCGGTCCCCGCGCTCCTCCATCGTCGCCCCGATCACCACCTCGTCGCCACGGGGGGCGAGGTAGACGGAGGGCGTGCGCACGACGCGCCGGATCGGGACGGGAGCCTCCGAGGTCGCACGGGCGCGCAGGATCTGCCCCTTGACCGGCCGGATGGCCACGGCGCCGCCAAGGCTCCCGCTGCGCCAGCCGGCGGCGATCACGACCCGCCCCGCCTCGACCGCGAGACCGTCCTCCAGCTCCACCCCGGACGCCCGGCCGCCGGCGCGGCGCACCGCCGCGACCCGGCCCGGGACCACGGTCACGCCCGCCTGCGCGCAGGCCGCGCGCAGAGCCGCGAGCAGCGCGCGGGGCTCGACCTGGTGCTCGTCGGGGAGGCTCGCGCCGCCGGACACCGCCGGCCCGAGTCCGGGCTCGATCTCGCGCAGGGCCGACCCGTCGAGCCACTCCACGCCATCGCCCCACCCCTCGAGCAGCCCCAGCCGGTGGCGCACGACCGCCCGGTGCTCGGGCCGGGCCGCGGCCAGCACGGCGCCGGAGACGACGTAGCCGGCGTCGCGTCCGGCCGCGGAGACCACCTCCGCGGCGAAGCCGGGCCAGGCCCGCGCCGAGCGGACCAGCAGCCGGTGCATCTCCTCCTCGCCCTCGGTGGGCTCCGACCAGGGGCCGAGCATGCCCGCGGCCACCCATGCCGCGGGCTGCACGCCATCGTCCACGACGACCACCGACGCTCCGGCCGCGGCCGCGCGCCAGGCGATGCCGAGCCCCCATGGCCCGGCCCCCGCCACCACGATGTCGACGGGGGAGCTCAGCTCGGAGGCTCGGGCAGGAAGCGCTCGGTGACGGCCTGGGACACGTCGAGGGGCTCGGTGAGAAGCCCGTTCGCGCGCATCCAGTCGGCCATGGCCGCCCATTCGGCCGGGTCGAGGCCGAGCGTCGGGCCGTCGGGCGGCGAGAAGAGGTCGGCCGTCAGGCGCACCTGCTCGTTGACCGTCGTCTCGTCGAGGTCCTCGTTGGCGTCCAGCAGGTTCTTCGTGGCGCCGCTCTGGTCGGTGGCCGCCCAGTCCTGGCCCTTGCGCAGCGCGCGCAGGAACGCCCTCACCAGCTCGGGGTCCTGCTCGGCCACCTCGTCGCTGGTGACGACGACCAGCTCGTCGTAGTCCGGCACTCCGTTCTGCTCCAGCCGGAACGCCTCGACCGGAACCCCCTGGCGCTCGAGCTGGACGCCCTCGATGTTCCAGTAGGCGCCGATGACGGCGTCGACCTTCCCCGCCGCCAGCGCCGGGGCCAGGTTGAACCCGACGTTCTTCACCGTCACGCGCGCCGGGTCGCCGCCGTCCGAGCGCACCACCGCGTCGAGCAGCGGCCGGTCGGTTGGGAGCCCGGTGGCGCCCACGGTCCTGCCCTCCAGCTCGCGCGGGCGCGAGATGCCGCGGTCGCGCCGCACGAGGACCGCGTTCAGGGGGTGGGTCACGATCGCCCCGATCGCGACCACCGGCACGCCCTGAGACCGCGCGAGCAGGACCTCGGGCTCGTAGGACACGGCGAAGGGCGCCCGCCCCGCCCCGACCTGCTTGAGGGATGCGGCCGGATCGCTGGGGACCGTCGGCGTCACGTCGAGGCCCTCGTCGGCGAAGTAATCCTCGCCCACGGCGCCGTAGATGCCGGCGTGGTCGGCGTTCGGGAACCAGTCGAGGATGAGGTCGACCTTCCTTGCGTCGGCGGCGGGCTCCGAGTCCTCTCCGCAGGCGACGGCCCCCGCGGCCAGCGCCAGGACGAGGCACACGAGGAGGAACGGGCGGCGGATCATCGGTGTCTCCAGGACGGGCGGACGGAATGGTGGCGGTGGGGGAGGGCCAGCCGCTCCAGGACGCAGACGGCTCCGAAGAAGGCGAGGCCGATGAGGGCGAGCAGGACGATCGCCGCGAAGCTGCGAGCGGTCTGGAACTCGGCGGTGGAGAACTCCGAGAGGTAGCCCAGGCCGCGGTCGGCGCCGACGTACTCGGCCACGACGGCGCCCGTGACCGAGAACACGGCGGCCATCTTGAGTCCGGAGAAGAGCGTGGGCAGCGACGCGGGGAACGTGACCCGCCAGAAGGTCCAGGTGCGCCCCGACCCCAGGGTGCGCACGGCCCGGGCCATCGCGGGGTCGACGCCGCGGAGGCCGTCGACGCCCGTCACCACGACCGGGAAGAACGCGATCACGAAGGCCACCATCACCTGCGCGGTCCCGTAGTCGAGCCAGATGGCGACGAGCGGCGCCACGGCCAGGATCGGGATCGCCTGGCTGGCCACGAGCCAGGGGTAGACGGCCACCTCCATCGGGCGCAGCGACGCGATCCCCACGGCGAGGGCCACGCCCAGCGCGGCGGCCAGGGCGAATCCGATCCCGGCCTCGGTGATCGTGGCCTGGGCGTGGAACCACAGCCGGTCGCGGTCGGTCCAGAGGGTCTCGGCGACGGTCGCGGGGGAGGGGAGGAGCCAGTCGCGCGGCGCGGCCAGCCACACCACCCCCTGCCAGACGGCGAGCCCGGCCAGGGGAAGCAGGAGGATCGGCAGGCGGCGCCACCAGCCGCCGCCGGACGCCGGGGCGGGGGTGGCGATCGGCGCGGACGTGGAGAGGCGGTCCACCGTGCTCATGCCAGGGCCCCCGCCGATCGCAGCGCGTCCATCACGCGCCCGCGCAGCTCTCCGAACTCGGGCCGGGCCGTATCCGCCAGGCCGCGCGGGCGCGGCAGGTCGACGGCCACCTCGTCCACCACCCGCGCCGGGCGCGGCCCGCTCACCAGCACCCGGTCGGCGAGCAGGATCGCCTCCTCGATGTCGTGGGTCACGAGCAGGACGGTGGGACGGCTCTCGCGCCACGCGGCGGCGAGGGCGCCCTGCAGATCGGCCCGCGTGAGGGCGTCGAGCGCCCCGAAGGGCTCGTCCAGCAGCCAGGTGCGCCCGCCCCCGAGCAGCGTCCGCGCGAGCGCCGCGCGCTGGCGCATACCGCCCGAGAGGGCGTGCGGGTAGTGCTCCTCGAATCCCGCGAGCCCCATCCGGGCCAGCGCCCGGCGGACGGCGCGGTCGCGCTCGTCGTCCGGCAGGCCGCCGAGGTGCGCTCCCACGCGCACGTTGTCCTGCAGCGTTCGCCACGGCAGCAGGGCGTCGCTCTGCGGCATCAGCGTGATCCGGCCCAGCCGCGCCGGGTCGGGGTGCCCGTCCACCAGCACCTCGCCGGAGTCGGGCTCGCGCAGGCCCGCGAGGATCGACAACAGGGTGCTCTTGCCGCACCCGGAGGGACCGACCAGGGCGACCAGCTCGCCGGACGCCACCGAGAGGTCGACGCCGTCCAGCACCGCGCGCCCGCCCAGATCGAGCCGCAGGTCGCGGCACGCGAGCGTGGGGCCGCCGGCCTCAGGCCCCGGCATCGTGCTCCCATCCCGGGCGGGGCAGCGGCACGACCCGGCCCGTCCGATCGACCGCCACGAGCTCGGGGTCGCCCTCCTCCAGCCGTCCCACGGGGGTGAGAGGGACGTCGAGCTCCGCGCGGAGGGCCTCGAGCAGGCCGGGCGGCACCGCGGCGAGCAGCTCGTAGTCCTCCCCCCCGGTGGCGGCGAGGATGCGCGGGTCGTCCCCGTGGGCGGCGGCCACCGCCTCCACCCCCGCCGCCAGCGGCACCGCGTCGAGATCGATCCGGGCCCGCAGCCCGCTCGCCCGGGCCATCCGCAGGGCGTCGAGCGCGAGCCCGTCGGACACGTCGAGCATCGCGCGGACTCCGCCCGAGGCCAGCGTGCGGCCGGCCCCGATCCTGGGCTGCGGCGCGCGGTGCGCCGCGCGGAGGGACGCGGCGGCATCGATCCCGGCCGCGCGCTCCGGGTCCTCCAGGACGGCCAGGCCCGCCGCCGCCGCGCCCAGGCTTCCCGTGACGCAGAGCAGGTCCCCGGCCCGGCCGCCCGCCCGGCCCACGGGCGCCACCCCCGGCCAGGGCCGCCCGACGGCCGTCACGGCCAGCACCAGGACCGGCGCGGCGGTGATGTCCCCTCCGGCGACGGTGACCCCGAAGGGCTCCGCAACCCGCTCGATGCCCTCGTAGAGCTCGTCCACGTCGGCGGTGCCCACGTCGGCCGGAAGCCCCAGGCCCACCAGGGCCGCCACCGGCTCGGCGCCCATCGCGGCGAGGTCCGACAGGTTGACCGCCAGGGCCTTGTGCCCCAGGTCGCGCAGACCGGTCGTGGAGCGCCGGAAGTGGACGGCCTCCACCAGCATGTCGTGGGTCACGACCGCGTGGCCGCCGATGGCGATGACGGCGGCGTCGTCCCCGATCCCCAGCGCGGTGCCGGGGCGGATGGCCGAACGTGCCGCGATGCGCTCGATGAGCGCCAGCTCGGAGATTCGGGTGATCGTGTCTTCCTTCGCTGGAATTACCCAGATCAGGTTCACGGGTCGAGGCAGGATTGCCTCCTCTCAGCCGCCTCACGGCAGCTCCCCTGGACTGAGAGAACCGTACCACGGGTACCTCGCGCGACCCGGCGCGCCCATCAGGTCGGCCCACGTGCCGGCCGATAGAGATCTCACGGCACGCGATGCGGAGGGGATCGTGGTGGGGCGGGAGCTGTTGGTGGTGTCCCTCGGCGCGGGGCGCTACGGGGTGCCCATGGAGTGCGTGGACCACATCCTCGAGTACCGGGAGCCGGGTCCCCATCCGGGGGCGACCGGCGAGAGCGCCCTCGATGCGAGCGGCCAGGTCGTCGCGCTGGTGCGCCTGGGCGACCGGCTGGGCGTGGCGCCCTGCCCTCCGGCGGCGCCGGCGATCGTGGTGGTCCGGCTCCGCGGGACGGTGACCGGGCTGGTGGTGGACGACGTGCACGAGGTGGTCCTGGTGGCCTTCGAGCGCTGCGAGCGGCCGCCCGCGGGCGGCGAGCACCTCGACGCGGTGGTCCCGCTCGACGGGCGCCTGCTCATGATCCTCGACCTTCCCGGGCTGCTGGGGCTTCAGCCGGAGCGGGCCGCCCGGTAGCGCTCCAGCGCCCGCACCCGCCGCTCGGCGTGGTCCACCCGGGGGGCGGGGTAGTCGCCGCCGATGCGGCAGCCCGCCGCCCGCTCCTCCTCGGCGCTCATCCTCCACGGCTCGTGTATGCGGGCGTCCGGGACCGCGCGCAGCTCGGGCACCCAGCGTCGCACGTACGCGCCCTGCGGATCGAACCGCGCCGCCTGGCGCACGGGGTTGAGCACGCGAAAATAGGGCGCCGCGTCGGTGCCGGTGCCCGCCGTCCACTGCCATCCGCCGTTGTTGCTGGCCGGATCGCCGTCCACCAGATGACGCATGAAGTGGGTCTCCCCGATGCGCCAATCGACGAGGAGGTCCTTGACCAGGAAGGAGGCCGTCACGATGCGGGCCCGGTTGTGCATCCAGCCGGTCTCGGCGAGCTGGCGCATCCCGGCGTCGACCAGCGGATAGCCGGTCTCCCCGGCCGCCCACGCCCGCAGTCCGGCCGGGTCGTCGTCCCACGCGATGCCCCGCAGGTCCTCACGGAGGGCGGCGCGCGCCACCTCGGGATGCCGGGCGAGGTGGTGGTGGAGGAACTCGCGCCAGCAGACCTGGCGCCAGAAGGCCTCGCGGCCCGCGCTGAGGGGGGCGGGGAGCCCGAGCGCGCGGCCCACCTGCGCGCTCGTGCACATGCCGAGGCGCAGATGGGCGGACAGACGGGAGGTGGCGTCATCAGCGACCATGTCGCGCCGCTCGGCGTAGCGGTCGGCGTCCCCGCTGCGCACGAATTCCGCAAGCCGCTCGCGCGCCGCCGCGGCCCCGGCGGGGATGGGCGGCTCGCCTGCGGGAAGCCGGCCGAGCCCCTCCGACCCGAGCAGCGGCCCGCTCAGCCGCCGTGGTCCGGGGAGGTGGGGGGGAAGCCCGATCCGCCGCCAGGCCCGGTGGAAGGCGGTGAACACCAGATACCCGTCTCCCGAGGAGCCCGGCAGGTCCTCCGGCTCGGCGGCCAGGTCGGTGCCGCCGGCGACGCATTCCACCCGGGCCGCCTCCAGCGCCGCGCGCACCCGGGCGTCGCGCGCGCGGCCGAGGGGAGAGATCTCACGCGCGAACGACACCCGCCCGGCGCCCGCCTCGCGGGCCACCGCCGGCACCACGCGCTCGGGCGGGCCCTCGCGCACCACCAGCCGCGACCCGCGCGACCGCAGGTCGGCGTCGAGGGCCTCCAGCCCCGCTCGCAGGAACCGCAACCGGGCGGGCGCCTGATGGTGACGGCGCCCCAGGATCTGCGGGTCGAGCACGAACAGGCACACGACCCGGCCGGCGGCCGCCTCGGTCAGGCGCGGATGATCGTCGGCGCGCAGGTCGCGCCGGAACCACACCACCGTGACCGGGTCGTCGCCCACGCCGCGGCCTAGTCCGCCGTCACGCACGCGGAGCTGTGGCCGCCGCCGGGGGTGGTCAGGCCGGAACCGGCACGCGCGACCGCGAGGGAGGCGCCGCACGAGTCTGCGCTGACGCCGGCCGGGCCGCGCACCTGGATCGTCACCGTCAGCCGACGGCCGCAGACGAGCTTCGCGGCGCAGCCTGAGCACTCGCGCGACCCGGGCCCTCTTTCGGACCCGGGCGGAGCGCCGGAGGAGGACGCGCTTCTCGCCGGTCTGCCGGATCGTGACGGTCCAGGTCGCTCGCGCGGGCGCGGTCGCGTCGAAGGCGATGCGGAGGCAGGCCCGCGCGCGCGCCCGGGCAGCGCCCCGGCCGGGTCACGGTCAGGCGCCGAAGGAGGGTCCGCGCGGAGAGGAGGCGCGCCGACGCGGCCCCGGTCGGGCCCTTCACGACCGCCGCGCAGTTGCGGTTGGCATCGCAGACGGTCCCGCGGTACCACCACCGTCTCCGCGCGGGGGCGCTGTCGCGCGCCTGCAGCGGGGCCGCCTGGGCCGCGACCAGGGGCGTGTAGGTGACCCCGTCCGCGGAGTGCTCGAGGGCGTAGCTGGCGATGCCGGCCACGTCGCCGCCGGGATGCGACACGTCCGTCCCGCCCAGGCTCACGGCGACCGCGGAGGGCTCGCCCACCACCGCGAGGGCCGGGGCCGGCGGGGTGGTGTCGTATCGCCGCGCCAGTGCGACCGCCGCGGTGATGTCCACGATTCCGGCCCCGGTCTTCTGGTTCCAGCCGCTTCCGACCGTCTGATGGGCCGATCGCCGCAGGACATCGCCGGTCTGCTCGGCCGTCAGGCGGGCGTTGGCGCCGCGCACGAGCGCCGCGGCGCCCGACACGAGGGGCGCGGAGAAGCTGGTGCCCTCGCCATAGCCGTAGCGGCCTGCGGGATCCCCGATGGCCCCGAAGGTCGGCGTGCAGGGGTTGCCGTCGTCCCAGATCAGGTTCGTGTTGCCCGGGACCGTGGAGTAGACGCCGTCGCCGCAGCTCCCGTCGCCCGCGCCGGGGGCGGCGATCGAGACGGAGTCGTTGAACGTGGAGAAGGGTGCCGGAGCGCCCGCAGGCGTCGTGGCGCCCACGCTGAGGCCGCCGCTCCAGCCGCCGCGCGTCCCCCCGATCGCGGCGGCGGGGTACTGGAGCTGGTTGCGGCCGGAACTGGAATTGGCGTTGTTTCCCGCCGCCGCCACGACCAGCACGTCGTGCTGGCGCGCGTACTCGAGCGCGCTCGACTCGATCTCCGACAGGCCCGGCCCGCCGAAGCTCAGGTTGATGACGCGGGCCCCGTGGTCGACCGCCCACACGATGCCCGCGGCGGCGGCGGCGGTGCTGATGTTGTCGTTGGTCGTGATCGCGCACCGGCAGGATGGGAGTGGCCCCGGCCACGCCGCGCCCGCCCAGGCCGTTGCCGTCGATCGCGCTGATCAGCCCCGCGATGAACGTGCCGTGACCGACCCCGTCGGTCACGCTGGTCCCGCCGTTCTGGATGTCCACGCCCGCCCCGACGCGCCCCGCGAGGTCCGGGTGGCTCACGTCCACGCCGCTGTCCAGCACCGCCACGGCGGCACTCGATCCGCCGCCCATCGCGGCGAGCCCGCCCGCCGCGTTCACGGCGTCGTAGGCCCAGCCGAAGGGTCGTCCGCTGTCCGGGTCGATGTCCTGGGCGGGCTCGGCGCTGAGGTGCCGGGTGAGCACCGGCTCCAGGAAGTCCACCCGCCGGTCCGCCCGCAGCAGGCGCCGGAGGGCCGCCGGATCGTCGGTGGTGACCGCCATCCCGCCGATGCGGGGGATCGGATCGACCTCGCCGCCCGCGGACCGGATGCGCGCGGCCACGGCGCGGGCCTCGGCCGGGGAGCCCGTGCCCACCACCAGCTGGGCCGGCGCGCCCGCAGGCGTCGCCCCCAGCCCCGCCGCGGGGACGGCGAGGACGAGGAGGACCGCGAGAGCGAGGAGGGCGCGGGCCATGGGACTGCCCGACAGACTAGGGGGGTCCCCGGGCAGGGCAAATGCGCCGGGCGTCGCGGTCGGCCCGGTCGCCGGTCCAGGCCCACCAGGGCGGATCCCGCGGGCCGGGGGCTCTTGCCGTTTCGGCACCCGATGCCGATAGGGAGGTGAAACGTCAGGAAAGGACTCCGGTGCGTTCGCCCCTCCGCCTCAGCCCGCTCTGTCTGGGCGCCCTCGCCGTGACCCTGCTCGCCGCCCTCCCCGGGCTGGCGACGGCCGCGCGGGTATCGCTGATCTACGACGAGCAGGAGGCGGTCCGCGCCCTCACGACCACGGCCGGCCCGGGCATGCCGCTCTCGGCCGAGCGCGGCCTGCTGCGCCAGGACCCCGGGCCGGGCGGAATCCTCGATCCCCAGGGACGCGACGCGCAGTTCCGCGTCGCCAAGATCTCCGCGTCGGCGCTGCTGCCGCTGTCGGCCGAGGGCATGGCCCACCGGATCCGGGCGGAGATCGACCACCCGAAGCAGCCGAACTCCTCCGGCCTGGTGAGCATCGACGAGATCGGCAACGCCTTCAACGACGGGCGCGTGAGGATCACCTACGCCTGGCACACCGTGCGCGGCACGCGCATCAGGGTCTCGTCGCACAACCGGCTGGTGGTGACCAGGAACGGCTACAAGATCGTCCGCGGGCCCGCGCCCCTGCCCCGCGTGGCCCCCGACGGCCCGGCGAGCCGCCTCTCCACGGCGCTCGAGCTGCTCTCCCGCGCCCCCCACCCGGGAGGCGGCAACTACGCCGAGCGGGTGCACATCTACATCGCGCCGGCCTTCATGTCGTCGATCGCCATGGGCCGCGGCCCGCACCACAACCTCGGCAACGACGGCAAGCCGCACCGGGCCACCTGGCGCGGCGTGATGCCGGCGCTCGCCCGCGCCGGCGGCGTCTGGCTCGAGATGTACCACTTCACCCGCGCGGGCGGGGTGACCCCCGCGACCTCCGCCGAGTGGCGCGCCGCCCCCGCGGTGTTCTCCCGGTACCTGGCCCGCTTCGCGGGTGACCCCACGCGGCTGCACATGATGATGACCGAGGCCCACGCGATGCCCCCGGGCGCCCCGGCGACCTGCGGCGAGCCGATGGCCTGCCAGTGGAGCCTCGCCGAGTTCGACCTCCTCCGGACGGCTGATGCTCGCCAACGGGCCCGGCGGCTACCGCCTGGGATCGCAGGCCTCGGCCTGGCGCGCGGAGTTCAACCGGGTGCTCGCTCCGTAACCCCGGGCGCGTCCTCTACAGTCCGCGCCGGTACGCTCAGTCGCCGGCCCGGGCAGATCGAGGAGACGCGTGGCCGCTCGGGAGATCACCGATGTCGAACCCGGGGAGGACACGGGCCGCCAGCCGCTGCCGGTGCTGCCTCCGGTGGAGCGGCCCGGCCCGCCTCCGGCGGAGCCGCCCCACCGCCGGGGGCCCGATCGCGCCCTCCTCGCCGTGGTCGGCATGGCCCTGGCCTTCGCCGCGGTCTTCTCGCTGCTGTCGGTCCTGCGCTACCGGACCTTCTCGACCGGCCGCTTCGATCTCGGGAACATGGTCCAGGCGGTCTGGAGCACCACCCAGGGGCGGTTCCTGGACACCACCGACGTCTCGGGGGTGCAGTTCAACCGCCTGGGGGCCCACGTGGACCCCGTCCTGGCCCTCTTCGCGCCGCTCTGGTGGGTCTGGTCGAGCCCCGAGATGCTCCTGGTGGCCCAGGCGCTGATCGTCGCCACGGGGGCGCTGCCGGCCTTCTGGCTGGGGCGCCGCTGGCTCGGCGACGACCGCCTGGCCGTGGCGGGAGCGGCGGTCTACCTGCTCTACCCGGCCCTGCAGAGCGCCACCCTCTTCGACTTCCACCCGGTGACCCTCGCCGCCCCCCTGCTGATGTTCTGCATCTGGGCGGCGGAGGAGGCCCGCTACGGGATCCTCGCCGCCTGCGCGACCCTGGCCGCGCTGACCCAGGAGCAGGTGGGCCTGATGCTGGTGGGCCTGGCGGTCTGGATGGCCTGGCGGCATCCGAGCCGGCGCCGCGCGGCGCTGGTTCTCGGCGTCGGCGGGCTGGCGTGGGTGGTGATCGCCCTGACGGTGATCATGCCCGCGTTCGCCATCGACGGGTCCAACCCCCACCTCAGCCGCTACCACTCGCTGGGCGACAGCCCGGTTGACATCGCCCTCACACTGGTGACGCGCCCCTGGGAGGCCATCGCGATCGTCGCCACGCCCGGCCGGGCGGCCTACCTGGCCGCGCTGCTCCTGCCGCTGCTCCTGTTGCCCCTGGCCGCGCCGGTCCTCGCCCTCGCCGCCGCGCCCCAGCTCCTCATCAACCTCTTCGCCTCCTCGGGCCCCGTCCAGACCGTGGAGTACCACTACGGCATCGTGCTCGTGCCGTTCCTCGTCGCGGCGACGCTGCTGGGCCTGGCGAACCTCCGGACGAGCGGGCGGGCGCGGCGGCTGGAGCCCTGGATCCGGCGCCCCCCGCTGGTCGCGGGCACCCTCGTCGGGGCGGTGCTGGTGGCGGGGATCTTCCAGGGGCCCCTGCCGCTCTGGGGCTGGCTGCCCGGGGGATACGGGGGGAGCGCGCTCCACCGCTTCCGCGACGACGACCAGATCCGCGCGCTGCGCGACGCGGTGGCCCTCATCCCCGCCAACGCCCGGGTCTCGGCGGCCAACGGCGCCGGCTCGCACCTCTCGGCGCGGCGGCGCATCCTGCTGTTCCCGAGGATCGGGAACTCCGACTACGTGCTGTTGGCCGACAACGAGCGCTTCCGTGACATGGCGCGCGACCGTCCCACGCTGCGACCGCCCGGCTACCGGTTCGCCGCCATCCGCCTGGCGGAGAGCTCGCGCTGGGAGACCATCTACGACCGCGAGGGGGTCACCCTCTACCGGAGGCTGCCGCGGGAGCCGCGCTCCTCGTAGTCGCGCTGCGCGGCCTCCACGGCCGCCGTCCGTTCGGTGCCCGTCCGCGCCGCCGAGGCGCGGGCGACCGCGTTCGAGGCGTCGATGCCCTCCAGCGAGCCCTGGAATCGCGGCATGACGTGGCGCGCGAGGAGCTCGTAGCTGCGCAGGACCTTCTCCCGCGGGGCCCACTCGGTCGCCGTCACCGCGAGGCACCCGAAGCCCCCCGAGCGCTCCTGGAGCCGCTCGACGGCGGCCACGGCGTCGTCCGGCGTGCCCACCACCCAGCTCCCGGCCTCGACCATCTGGTCGATGATCGCGCCGGGCGGGCCCGGCACGGGGCGCGGCCGGCCGGTGACGCCCTCGACGTAGTCCAGCAGGAAGCGCGCCGCCCCGGCGCGGGCGTCGTCGAGCGCCTCCTGGCGGGTCTCGGCCAGGTGCATCGGAACGACCAGGCGCCAGTCCTCCCGCCGCACGGTCCGCCCGTTCTCCTGCGCCGACTCCTCGGCAAGGCGCCAGTGGGCCGCCAGGTCGATCGGCCCGCGCGGGCCGCGGGCGACGGTGAGGGAGAGGACGCCCGCCCCGTGGCGCCCCGCGAGCACCATCCCGGCCGGCGACTCCATGCTCGTGACGGCGATGGGGGGGTGGGGCCGCTGGTGGGGGCGCAGCTGGAGCACCGCGTCGCGCAGCGTGAACCAGCTCCCCTCCACGGTGAGGGGCTCCGGGTCGCTCAGCAGCCGCACCACCACGTCGAGCGCCTCGGCCATCATCGGCCGCAGGCGGTCGGGGTCGATCCCCAGCATCCGCGCGTCGGTGAGGTGCCCGCCCGGGCCCACGCCGAAGTTCAGGCGGCCGCGCGTGAGGTGGTCGAGCAGCACGATGCGGTCGGCCACCATGAGCGGGTGGTGGTAGGGGAGGCTCACCACGCCGGTCCCCAGCCGGATGTGCCGGGTGCGCTCGGCCGCCACGGCCAGGAAGATCTCGGGGGAGGCGATGGTCTCCCAGCCGGTGCTGTGGTGCTCCCCGACCCAGGCCTCGTCGAAGCCCAGCTCGTCCAGCCTCACGATCAGCTCGAGATCGCGCTCCAGGGCGAGGGTGGGGTTCTGTCCGGGCTCGTGGTACGGCGCCATGAAGACGCCGAAGCGCATCCGCACGCGCCGAGTCTATTCGGTGCCCTGCGCCGCACCGGCCATACTCCGCCCGTGAGGCTCGCGATCCCCCTCGCCGCCGCCGGGCTCCTCGCCCTGGGCGCGGCCACGGCCATGGCGCCCCCGATGCCCGGAGCGCCCGCCTGCCGGGTGCTGCCCGCCTCGAACGTGTGGAACAAGCCCGTGGACACGCTCCCCGTGCTCCCGGGCTCGGAGCAACTGATCCGCTCGATCGGCGTGGGGGAGGCGCTCCACCCCGATTTCAGCGACCAGGGCCGCTACGGCATCCCCATCAACATCGTCCGTCGCACGACCCCCCGTCGCGCCGTCAGGTTCACCTACGCCGGCGAGTCGGACCGGGTGCGCTACCCGATCCCGGCGAAGCCCCGCATCGAGGGCGGCAGCGACCGCCACCTGCTGATGGTCGATCGCGACGCGTGCCGCCTCTACGAGCTCTTCGGCGCCCGCCGGGGGGCGGGGGGCGCTGGACGGCGGGCTCCGGGGCGGTCTTCGACCTCGCCTCCAACCGCCTTCGCCCGGCCGGCTGGACGAGCGCCGACGCGGCCGGCCTGCCGATCCTGCCCGGCCTCGCGCGCTTCGACGAGGTGGCGGGCGCCGGCATCGACCACGCTCTGCGCTTCACGGCCGAGAGGACCCGCCGGGCGTACGTCTACCCGGCGCGCCACCAGGCGTCCGACTCGTCCGACCCGGCGCTGCCGCCGATGGGCCTGCGCGTGCGCCTGCGGGCGTCGGTGTCGCTGGCGGGCCTCGGGCCGCAGGCCCGCGCGATCCTCGTCGCGCTCAAGCGCTACGGCATGATCCTCGCCGACAACGGCTCGCCCTGGTACGTCACGGGCGCGCCGGACCGCCGCTGGAACGACGACGATCTGCGCGGGCTGGGCCGGATCACCGGGCGGGACTTCGAGGTGGTGGACACCCGCCGGCTGCGAAACGGCCCCTGACAGCCGGTCACGGCCCTACGCCGAGACCGTCTCACCGTCGTCGGGCACGGCCACGCGGCCCGCGAGGCCGGCGGCGGCGAGGCTGCCGCGCAGCTCCTCGCGCGTCTCCAGGCAGTGGTTGATCGCCTCCAGGTGCACGGCGACCACGCGGGCGTCGGGAGCCGCCTCGGCGACGGCGATCACGTCGCCGGCCTCCATCGTGATCGTCCCGCCCTCGAGGAAGCGCGCGCCGCCGGCGTTCACCACGATCCAGCCGGGCTCGTGGGCCTCGATGGCCGCGGCCACCTCGGGGCACCAGACCGTGTCGCCGGCGACGTAGACCGCCGGCTCGCCCTCCGCGGCCACCGCGAAGCCGCTCACCGGGCCCAGGGCCTGGACGAGCGCGTCCTCGCGGCCGTGGCGTCCGCCGGTGCGCGAGATGGAGAGGCCCTCCCAGTCGATCGCGGCCCCGTCGGGCACGGCCCGCAGGTCGAGGCCGAGCTCCCCCAGATCCTCCAGGTCCGGCGGCTGGCAGAACACCGGCAGGCCGCGGGGGAGCAGAGCGGTCACGCCCGCCGCGTCGATGTGGTCCACGTGGGTGTGGGTCAGCAGGACCGCGTCCACGCCCTCGAGCGCCTCCTCGGCGCTCACCGGCAGCGGGACGAGCGGGTTCGGCCGCTCGGCGGGGGTTCCGCGCACCGGCGCCCGGGCGCCGGGGGCGTCGAGCATGGGGTCGACCAGCAGGCGATGGCCCCCGATGTCGATCCAGACCGTCGCGTGGCGGAGGAGCCTCACGGACACGCCGGTGAGCCTACCCGGAGGAACCGATCAGCAGCCGGCGTGCCTCATGTCGCCGGTCCCGCGCCACCAGTCGCCCATGGAGAGCGAGGTCCACATGGGGCTCGAGACGCAGCCGGTGACGTGACCGTGGCCCGCCACGTGGCCGAACTCGTGCAGGAGGACGGTCTCGAGGTCCACCTGCCAGGCCGTCGGGTAGGCGGGGCCGGCCTGCCAGGGCATGGTGCGGCCGATGACGATGTCCTCCTCGACCCTCGGCCGCCCCGCGACGACCATGCGGCACCGGCGGACGGTGAGGACGCGCCGGACCATTCGGGACGCGTCGGCGCGGCCGACCCGAACGCGCTTCACGACCCGGGCAGGCGCGCAGCGACGGGTCCGGGTCGCCCGGTGGGGAAGGCTGGTGGTCTCGGCCCCGGCGCCGTTGATCGTGGTGCTCCCGAAACCGACGACGTTCCTGCCGTCGCCCGACACCGGGGTCATCCGGGTGGTCCCCAGGAAGGTCAGGCCCCACCGCTGCCCGCTGCGGACGGCGACCGCGAGGAAGCGGTCGGCCGGGACGCCCGCCGGGATCCCGGCCAGGCTGACCAGGAAGCCGCCGGAGCCGGGAGCGCCGACGCTCGCCGGGATGGGGCTGGTGTCATCGACGGCCGGACCGGCCGGGGGGGTGGTGGAGTCCGTTGCGGCCTCCGGAGGAGAGACCTCGAGGGCGTGCGTGACGGCGCCCGAGGGAACCTGGGCGGCTGACCCGCGGTCGGCCGGGTGGCCGGTGTGGATGGCGACCGCGAGGGCGGCCGCGGCGGAGATCACCAGCGCGCCCAGGACGACGCGCATCCCGCGGCGCCGCGAGGCGTGTACCCGGTCCTGCGTGCTGTCCGTGCCCGTCATCTGCGATCCCCGTCCGTGGGCCTTCGTTCTGCAAGAAGAAGATCTCGCGGCGACGGGCCGCGAGGACGGCTCGCGCGGCTAGGCCGGTTGACTAGGGCGCCCCCGGACGCGGCCTATCCCCGGGACCAGGACCCCGTACGCAGACCGGGATCCGGGTGCACCGAGGAGGGAGGAGGGCGCCGCGGGGAGGGGCGGCCGCACGTCCCACCTAAAGCGACATAACTGTAGTTCCCGTGCGCCGATGATCGCCGGCGCGATTCGCCGTCCGCGGCTGCGGGTAGCGTGCGGAGCGTCCGCATTCCGACACCGGGGGCACCCGTGGACAGCGCACAGCGACCGCCGGCCCTCGCCGGCCTTCGGGAGGCTCCCGAGCCTCCGTCGAGCGTCACCCCGCCGGCGGCGGGATCTGGGCCTCCGCCGCCGTCGAAGCCCGAGAGCGCCTGGCCCGACGAGAGCTACCGGGGCTGGTCCGGGCTCTAAGGGCCTGTCAGCAACAGCGTGAAGGAGCTGGGCGCCCCGCACCGTCTCCGCGGTGCATGGGCACGGTGGGGAAATCCGTGATCGCCCACGCCGCGATTCACAGACCGAGCGCCCTGCGCGGCTGAGGGCTCCGGGGCCGTGAGGGACTCGTGAGCCGTCCGTGACGGGCCGGCGGGAGGATGCCCTCGACGATTCGACGAGTCGACCGCCGCCGGGAATGGGTCGGCCCGCCGGGAGTCATTCCTGGTAACGGCGCGCCGCGCCGGGCCAGAACGAGCCCGGGAGGGTGGCATGAAGACCGAAAGCCCGATCCGCACCGGAGGCCGGCGTGCTCGCCTTCGTCCCTCGCCGGCCATGCTGGTGGCCGTCGTGGCGCTGTTCGTCGCGCTCGGCGGCGTCGGCTACGCCGCCACCACGATCGGCTCGGAGGAGATCAGGAACAACAGCGTCCAGAGCGTGGACGTCAAGAACGACGACCTGCTGAGCCGGGACATCAAGGACGACTCCGTCCTCAGCCGGGACATCACCGACGGCACGGTCCTCAGCCGGGACATCACCGACGGCACGGTCCTCAGCCGGGACATCACCGACGGCACCCTCCTGGAGCGCGACATCGACCCGGAGGCGCTCGCCGCATACAAGGGGCCGCGGGCCTTCGCCCACGTCACCGACGACGACACCTCCCCAGGCGGCGTCCACGTGGCCGCGGCCAGCGCGAAGGGCGTCGTGGAGGCCAACGTCTCGAACCCGGACAACGGCCTCTACTGCTTCGAGGACCTGGCCTTCAATCCGAAGATCGCCATCGTGACCCTTGACACGGTCCAGGACACCATCCCATCGGAGGAGTGGCTCGACCCGGACTCGGCGAGTGCCACGACGGCGCCGAGCGGGGCATGCCCGGGCGTCGACCAGGGCTCCGTGACACTGACCAACGCCTTGAACGAGTCGAACGTGACGATCGACGGTAACTTCTACGTCACGTTCGAGTAGCGCTCGGCAGCCGTTCCCGACCGAGCGCCACCGGCCGCGGACGGCCGGCCTGATATGAGAGCGCGGTGAGACGAGCCCGACAGGCCTCGTGAGCCGCGCCCGTCAGGGCGCCGGGCTGCTCGCGGTGGGCGCCATCGCCGCCGCGGTGGGCTTCGGCGGCGCGGCCTGGCTGGCCGGGGCCGACGAACCCGCGGTGGTGACGGTCGCCCAGGCCCCCGCCCCGGCCGCCCCGGCCGCTCCCGCCGAGGCCCTGCCGCCCCCGGCGGCGCCGCCGGAGCGCCCGCCGTCCGCGAGGCAGGAGTCGGCGGCCCAGCCCGCGCCGGAGCCGGACCCGGCGCCCGCGCCCGAGCCGGCGCCCGAGACCGCCCCCGAGACCGCGCCGGCCCCCGAGGCCCCCGTGACGCGACCCGAGTTGCCCGCCCGGGTCCTCGCGGCGCCATCCGACCCGCCCCGCGGCGTGGCCATCCCGGCCGGGGCCGTCGCCTCCGGAGCCGACGCCGCGCACCGGGAGCTCGTCGAGGCGCTCCGCCGGGCCG
Source organism: Miltoncostaeaceae bacterium (assembly GCA_963721335.1). Lineage (GTDB taxonomy): Bacteria > Actinomycetota > Thermoleophilia > Miltoncostaeales > Miltoncostaeaceae > CAVXDY01. The sequence continues at coordinate 474,046 of CAVRIV010000008.1, read as the reverse complement.
GGCCGGGGTCCACCGAGGCGGCGGACATCGGCCGGATGCTCGAGATGTGGCGTCTCTACCTGGGTCCCGGGGCACCGCAGGAGCCCGAGGGACGCCGCCGCACCGTGGCCCGGACGCTGCGGGCCAACGCCTGGTGGTTCGCCGGGCGCGGGTCCCCGACCGAGCGGATCCTGCTGCGGGACGAGGACGGGATCCTCCTCACCTACCGCGCGGGCCAGGGGTTCGCCGTCAACCCGGTGGCCACGACCGGCCGGTGGCGCGACCTGAACGACGACGTGCCCTCCCAGGCGCTCGCCGACCCGCTGCTGGAGATGGCCGTCCAGCGCCGGGCCGGCGAGCGCGAGTTCCTCGCCTGGGAGTACTACGACGTGGCCGACGATCCGGCCGCGGTGCGCCCGGGGACCTCGGGGATGGCGCAGGCCCGGGTCGCCCTCATCCTGGCGGACGCCCACCGCCGGACCGGCGACCCTCGGTTCGCCCGTGGGGCCCTCGGCGCCCTGGCGGCCCTCACGGTGGACGTCGACCGCGGCGGCGTGCGGAGCATGGTCTCGGTGGGCCCCGCGCAGCCCCCGGCGCCGTGGTACGTGGAGCGGGCCTACCCCGGCGAGAATCCCTGGAAGGGCGCGGCCCTCAACGGCTTCATGGTCAGCATCACCAACCTGCGCGGCGCCGCGGCGCTGCTCCGCTCGCCCACGACCGACTCGGCGTCCACCCCGAGGACGGCGGCGCGGCTGGCCGCCCGACTGGCCGACGAGGGGGCCGCCACCCTGGGCCGGCACCTGGACGACCACGACACCGGCTCCTGGAGCCTGTACGGCCTGCTGACGCCCGGCCGGCCGTGGCGCAGCTACCTGGCCGACCTCAACTACCACTGCTACCACCTGCGGCTGCTCACCCAGCTCGCGGCCGCCTACCCCGACATGGGCTTCGCCGAGCGCGCGCGCAGGTGGCAGGGGTACGTCGACCGCGCCGGCGCCGCGTGCCCGGCGCGCTGAGGCCGCGATGGGACGCGGGCGGGCGTCTCGCGCGTAGACACGACGTGATGGTGGCCACCATCGACGCCCGCCTGCGCTCGCGCGACGACGCCGACCTGGTGCGCCGCGCGCGCGACGGCTCCCGCGAGGCCGCGGGCGCGCTCTTCGCCCGGCACTGGCCGGGGGCCTGGCGGGCGGCGCTGGCGGTGACCGGCCGGCGAGCCGCGGCGGACGACGTGGCGCAGGACGCGTTCGAGCGCGCCTTCGCGGCGCTCGGCCGCTTCGACGAGGCCCGTCCGTTCGCGCCCTGGCTCCACCGCATCGTGGTCAACCGCGCGCTCGACCTGCTGCGCTCGGAGCGGCGGCTGGTGCGCCTGGAGGCCATCGGCGACGAGGCGGCCCGAGTGGGGCGCGGAGAGCGCCGAGGACCCGCGCGCCCTCACGGCCCTCGCCGGGCTCTCGGCCGAGCGCCGCGCGGTGGTCGTGCTGCGCCACCTGCTGGACTACGCGCCCCCCGAGATCGCCGACATCCTGGACGTCCCGGTCGGGACGGTCCATTCCCGGCTCGCGCGCGCCCTGGCCGACCTGCGCGCCGCCCTGGAGGTGCCCGATGAGCGGACCTGAGGAACGGACCCGCCGCGCCCTTGCGTCGCTGCCGGGGCCGAGCGCCGAGGCGACCGACCGTGCGCGACGTGCGGCGCTCGACGCGCTCCCGGAGGCCGCGCCGCGCCCGCGCCGCCCCCGGCGATGGGCCCTCGCCGCGGGGCTCGCGGCCGCGCTGGCCGTCGCGACGGCGGGGATCGCGCTGGCGGCCACGGGTCGCCTCGAGGTCAGGATCGGGAGCGACACGCCCTCGGAGCGGGCCGCCGGGCGCTCCCCGGCGGCTCCCCCGGTGGGGCGGATCGTCCTGCCGGAGGGGGTGAACGGCATCGCCGCCGTCGCCGGCGGGCGGCTCTGGATGGCCTCCCGAACCGGCTTCCGCGTGGAGGACCTGGCGGTCAGCGCCGCCGAGCTCTCGCCCAATGCCACCTACGCCGCCGTGGGCATCGGACGCTCGCTGGTGGTGCTGGACCCCGCCGGCCGCCGCCCCTGGAGCCTCCCGGTGGACGGCCGCGTGGTGGCCGCCGCCTGGCGGCCCAACCCCCTCCCCACCGAGATCGCCTACGTCGTGCGCCGCGCCGGCCGCCACGAGCTTCACGTCGTCCAGGCCGACGGCGACGGCGATCGCCTCATCGACCCCTCGGTCGCGCCGGTGAGGCCCTCGTGGCGGTCCGACGCGCCGTCGGTGGCCTACGTCACCGCGTCGGGGGACCTGCGGATCCGCGACCTCGCGCGCGGCACCGCGACCACGATCCCCTCCGCGCGAGGGGTCCAGGCCGTGGCCTACGCGCCGGTGGGGCCGGGCATCGCGTGGCTCCAGCGGCCCGGCGCGGTGGGCTTCGCGCACCTGGGCAAGGGGATGGACGGGGTCGTCCCCAACGACGGCGACCGCCCGACCGCCATCGCGTGGACCTCCGTCGGCGGGCTCGCCACGGCCGGCCGGCGCCCCGACGGGCTCTGGCAGGTGCGGCTGGACGACCTCGGCGAGCCGGTTCGGGAGCCGATCGGCCCGATCGCCGCGGACGCCCGCGGCCGGCTGGCGGTGTCGTTGGGCGGCGAGCTGCGGCTGGCCGAGACCCCGGACCGGGGCGGGGCGAGCCTCGGCGCGAGCCCGGTCCTCCTGCGCCTGCCCCCCGGGCTGCGGGTTCAGGCGCTCTCGCTGCGGTAGGGCGTCAGGTCCGGAGGACCGACCGGAGGGAGGTGGGGCGCCACCGGGCGCCGCCGCGCGGCGTGGGCACGTGGTCGGCGTTCAGCCGGTCGCAGATCGCCTGCAGGGTCATCCCCTCGGCGCGCAGCTCCCGGATGCGCTCGGCCACGGCGGGCGGGGTGGACGACGGACGGCCGGGCCGGCGGGTCAGGGCGCGTCCGGGTGCGGCGATCGCACGGGGCTGCCACGAGGCCGCCTCGGCGAGCACCTCCCCCACCGCGCGGCCTCCATCGGCCGAGAGGTCGAACGCCGGCTGGAGCGAGACGATCGTGAAGCCGCCGTCCACGGCCTCGCGCACCAGCTCCGCGAGATCCGCGAGCGAGTAGGTGAGCCGGTCGAGGCGGGCCACCGCGACGCCCTCGGCCTCGCCGGACCGGCAGGCGGCCAGGGCGGCGCGCAGGCCCGGGCGGCGGAGGTTGCGGCCCGAGCGCACGTCCTCCTCCACGCGGATCAGCTCCCACCCGCCGCGCTCGGCGGCGTTGGCCAGCCCGCGCCGCTGCACGTCGAGGCTCGGCCGCTCCTCCGGATGCTCCCGGGGAGCGACGCGCACGTATCCCACCAGCCTCCGCATCACGATTTGGCGACTTTACACTATTGCCGGATTCGTGTAAAACCACGAAAGACTTTTGTGTACGTGATTCCGAGCTCGGAGGAGATCTGCCCGTGAGCGACACCGTGAACGTAGCCATCATCGGCGTGGGGAACTGCGCCTCGTCCCTCGTGCAGGGCGTCGAGTTCTACCGTGACGCATCCCCGGACGAGTTCGTCCCCGGCCTCATGCACGTCAACCTGGGCGGCTACCACGTCCGTGACATCCGCTTCACGGCGGCGTTCGACATCGACGCGCGCAAGGTCGGCCGGGACCTCTCGGAGGCCGTCTTCGCGGAGCCCAACAACACGATCAAGCTGGCCGACGTCCCGCACCAGGGCGTCAACGTCGAGCGCGGGATGACCCACGACGGCCTCGGCAAGTACCTCTCCGAGGTCATCACGAAGGCCGACGGGCCGACCGCGGACATCACGGGGATCCTGCGGGACACCAACACCCACGTGGTCGTGAGCTACCTCCCGGTGGGCTCGGAGAACGCCACCAAGTGGTACGTCGAGCAGATCCTGCGCGCCGGCTGCGCCTTCGTGAACTGCGTGCCGGTGTTCATCGGGCGCGAGGCCTACTGGCAGGAGCGGTTCCGCGAGCGCGGGCTCCCCATCGTGGGCGACGACATCAAGAGCCAGGTGGGCGCCACCATCGTGCACCGCCAGCTCGCCCGCCTGATGCGCGAGCGCGGCGTCAAGCTGGCCCACACGTCGCAGCTCAACTTCGGCGGCAACACCGACTTCCTCAACATGCTCGAGCGGGAGCGCCTGGAGTCGAAGAAGATCTCCAAGACCAACGCGGTCACCTCGATCATGGGCGACGAGATCGACAAGAAGGACATCCACATCGGGCCGAGCGACTACGTGCCCTGGCTCACCGACCGCAAGTGGGCGCACATCCGCCTCGAGGGCACCGGCTTCGGCAACGTGCCGATCAACATCGAGCTGAAGCTCGAGGTCTGGGACTCGCCGAACTCGGCGGGCATCGTCATCGACGCCGTGCGCTGCGCCAAGCTGGGTCTGGACCGCGGCATCGGCGGCACGCTGGAGGGCCCCGCCTCGTACTTCATGAAGAGCCCGCCCGTGCAGCACCCGGACAACGTCGCCCGCGAGCTGACCGAGGCCTTCATCGCCGGCGAGTCGGACGCGGTCGTCGCGCCGTCCGTGGAGACCGCGGCCTCCACCACCGCCTAGCGCGAGCCCTCCCCTCCCCCGCGGCGTCCGCGTCGCGCGTGCGAGGCGGGCCCGCCCGGCGAAGCCGGTGCCCATGCCTGGGCGCCGGGCGGGACGGCCGCGCACGGCTTGTCCGCAACCTCCGTCGGAGGTCGGAGGCGAGGATCATCCCTGGGGGCGATGTGCGTCGCCCGCGACGGGTCGATCATCCCCGGCGTGATCGAGACATCGAGCCCCGACGGAGCGGATGGGCGACCCGGCTGGGAGCGCGCGCGGGCCCGTCCCCTAACATCGGGGCGAGTGGAGCGCGCCACCGCCACCCCGCCGGCCCTGGACGCGCTGCGGCTCGTGAGCGTCGAGGGCCTGTCCAAGCGCTACGGCGCCGTCCAGGCGCTGGACGGCGTGAGCGTGACGCTCGACCAGCGGGCCACCGGCCTGCTGGGCGCGAACGGCGCGGGCAAGTCCACCCTGATGAAGGCCCTGCTCGGCCTGGTGCACCCCGACGAGGGCCGGGTCGAGGTGCTCGGGATCGACGCGGCCCGCGACCCCGGGGAGATCCGCCGCCGCCTGGGCTACATGCCCGAGCTGGACTGCCTGCCGCTCGAGATGACCGCGCGCGACCTCGTGGTCCACATGGGGGAGCTGCGCGGGCTGCCGCGGCGCGCCGCCGTGCTGCGGGCCTCCGAGGTCCTGTTCCAGGTCGGCCTGGAGGAGGAGCGCTCGCGCCTCATCCGCACCTTCTCGACCGGCATGAAGCAGCGGGCCAAGCTCGCCCAGGCCATCGTCCACTCGCCGGAGCTGGTGGTGCTCGACGAGCCCACCAACGGCCTCGACCCCTCCGGGCGCGAGGAGATGCTCTCGCTGGTGCGGCGCCTCTCCAGCGATCTCGGGATCGCCGTGCTGCTGTCCTCCCACGTGCTGGAGGACGTCACGCGCACCTGCGACGCCGTGGCCGTGCTGCGCGACGGACATCTGGTGACGGCCGGGCGCATCGACGCGATGGACGCGCTCGTCGCGGACGGGGTGCTGGTGCGCGCCGTGGGCGACCTGCCGGCGTTCACCGCCGAGCTCGAGGGCCGCGGCCTGCGCGTCGAGCCCCGCGAGGACCTGCTGCTGGTGACCGGGCCCTCCGAGGAGGAGATCCTCGACGGGGTGCGCGACGGGGCCGCCGACTCCGGCGTGGGCCTGCGCGAGCTCCGCCCGGCCGGGCCCACGCTGGAGGACGCCCTGGTGGAAGCGCTCGAGTGAGCACGCGCTCCGGCGACGCCGAGATCCGCGATGTTCGCTACGTCGGCTACTCCGGCGAGCGGCGCGGGCGCCTGGCGGGCGTGCTCTCGCTGGCCCGGTGGGGCGGGCTCCGCTCCCTGGGCGCCCGGCGCGGCTGGAGGGCCAAGGCCGTGCCGATCGCGCTCGCGCTGCTCGCGAGCGGCCCCGCCGTGATCGTGCTCGGCGTGCGCGCCCTCTTCGCGGATCAGACGGGCATCGACCTGACCGACGCCCTGCCGTTCGCCGACTACCAGGCCATCATCGGCATCGTGATCCTGCTCTTCGCGGCGATCACCAGCCCCGAGCTGCTGTGCCCGGACCGCCGCGACGGCGTCCTCGCGCTCTACTTCTCCACCGCGGTGAGCCGCCGGGAGTACCTCGCCGGGCGCGTCCTGGGCTCGGTCGTGCCCCTGCTGCTGGTGACGCTGGTGCCGCTGCTGGTGCTCTACGCCGGCATCGTCGTCTTCGAGGACCACCCGGTCGGCTGGCTCCAGGACAACTGGGCCGAGTTGCCGCGGATCTTCGCGGCCGGCCTGATCCTGGCGGTCTACTACGGGATCGTGGGCCTGGCCGTCGCCTCGCTCACGGGCCGCCGCGCCTTCGCCATCGGCGGCTACCTGCTGCTGCTCGTCGCCTCGACGGCGCTCAGCGCCCTGCTCTCCGAGGCCTTCCCCGACACCGACGCCTTCGACGTGCTCGCCCTGTCCGTCCTGCCGATCAACTTCGCCGCCCACCTCTTCCCGGACGCGGAGGGGCTCACGCTGACCACCGGCGCCTGGGCGCTCGCCTACGCCGTCGTCGTCGGGGCGGCGACGATCACGCTGCTCCGCCGCTACCGGTCGGGGGTCAACGCGTGACCGACGCGCTCGTGTTCGACGGCGTCTCGCGCTGGTACGGCGACACGGTGGCGCTGGCGGACGTCTCCTTCACGCTCGGCCCGGGCGTGACCGGCCTGCTGGGCCACAACGGCGCGGGCAAGTCAACCGCCCTGAAGCTCTGCGCGGGCTTCAGCCAGCCGAGCACGGGAACCGTGCGCGTGCTGGGGACCGACCTGGCCTCGAGCCCCGAGGCATACCGGCGCATCGGCATCGCGCACGACCGCGACGCGCTGTGGCCGTTCCTCACCGCGCAGGGGATGGTCGCGCTGTGCGCACGCCTGCGCGGGGCGCCCGACCCCGAGCGGGCCGCCGAGCGCGCCCTCGCCGAGGTCGGCCTCCAGGACGTCGCCCAGCGGAAGCTGAAGGGCTTCTCCCACGGCATGCGCCAGCGCGTGAAGCTGGCTCAGGCGCTGGCCCACGACCCCGAGCTGCTGCTCCTGGACGAGCCCCTCAACGGGCTCGACCCCGCCCAGCGGCGCACGGTGGTCGAGCTCATCCGGCGGTTGGGCGAGGAGGGCCGCACCGTGGTGGTGTCCTCCCACGTCCTCCACGAGGTGGAGCGGATGGCGCCCCGGGTGCTGGTGCTGGTGAACGGACACCTGGTGGCGAGCGGGTCCACCTCGGCGATCCGCGAGCTGATCGCCGACCGCCCCCGCAGCGTGCGCCTCGAGGCGGGGGGCGGCGACCGTGCCCTGGCGCGGGAGCTGGTGGGGGCCGGCCTGGTCGAGTCGGTGCGCTTCGACGACGGGGCGATGATCGTGGAGGCCCCGGACGTGGAGCGCCTCGGCCGCGCGCTGCCCACCCTGGCGCGCGACGTGGGCGCCCGGCTGTCGCGCATCGAGCCGGTGGGCGACGACCTGGAGAGCGTCTACGCGTACCTCCACGAGCGCGCGCGGGGGGTGGGCCGGTGATCTCGGCGCCCACGGTGAGCATGCCGGTCTTCGGGCTCACGCTGCGAAGCCTGCTGGGCGGAAAGAAGGCGCTCGTCGCTGGGGCTCCTGGCCACCCTGCCGGTCATCGCGGCCCTCGTCTTCGCCGCCGCCGGCGACCTCGCTCCCGAGCTCTTCTGGGCGCGGCTGGTGCAGCGCCTTCTGCTGCCCACGGTGACCGCGTTCGTGGCGGTGGTCATCGGCGCCAGCGCGATCGGCGACGAGCGCGAGGACGGCACCATCCTCTACCTCGCGGCCACCCCCCTCCCCCGCGCCGGCCTGGTGCTGACCAAGGTGATGGCATCCTGGACCGCGAGCATGGCCCTGCTCGTGCCGTCGGCGCTGATCTCCGGGATCGTGGCCCTGGGCTCGGACGCCTCCGCCTCGCTGCTCCTGTGGCCGCTCGTGGCGGTGGCCCTCTCGGCCTTCTGCTACTGCGCGGCCGCGGCGTGGCTGTCGCTGGCGATCCGCCGGCCGGTGGTCATCGGCGTCCTCTACATCCTGCTCTGGGAGGGCTCGATCGCCACCTTCGCGGCGTCCGCGGACCGCTTCTCCATCGCCGCGTACGGGCGGGCGATCGCGGTCGAGGGCGTGATCGACGTGAACGCCCCCGGCGTCTCGGCCGTGGTCGCGGTCATCGTGCTCGGGATCGTGAGCGCCGTGGCGATCTGGGCCGCCGCGCGCCGGATGGTGCGCACCGAGCTCCCCTGACACGGTGGCGGGCGCGGGTCGCGTCCCCTGCGGACCCCGTGGTACGGTGCCCCGGCTTCGGCCCCGTGCTCCGGCACGAGACCGATCAGTGTCCATTCTGTGATGAACCGTCATCTCCTGCACGGCTCATGTCGGCTGCCTCGAATCGGCAGACGCGGCGTGATGGCCGCGACGGCTTTGACGCTCGGCCTCGGCGCCTGGTGGGCCCTCGGCCTGCAGGCGGCCCCGAGCCCGGAGGTCGTCGACGCCCAGCGCGGCCAGGTTCGGGCGCTCGAGGCCGAGCTGACCGGCATCGACCAGCAGGCGTCGGCCGCCGCCGGCGCGCACGCCGAGGCGCAGCGCCGCGTCGCCGACCTGCGGGAGCGCATCGCGGAGACGGTCGTCTCGCTGCGCGAGACCCGGGCCGCCCACGCCGTCGCCGTCCAGCGCCTCTCCGACCGCCTGGTGGCGATCTACACCGGGGAGCCGCCGCCGAGCCTCGTGGAGGTGCTCCTCACCTCCGGCGGCCTCTCGGACGCGATCCAGGCCCAGGGCGCCCTGGAGGCCATCGGCGACGCCGACGCCGCGATCGTCTCGAGCCTGGAGCTCAACCGCGACCGGCTCACCCGCCTCGGGTCGGAGCTGCGGACGAGCCGCGAGGAGGCCGAGGACAACCTGGCCGCGGCCGCGTCCCGGATGGCCGAGCTTCAGAGCCTGCTGAGCGACCGGCGGGCCGTGCTCGACCGCGCCCGCGCCAGCCTCGACGGCCTGCTGGCCCGGCAATCGCGGAGCGCGGCGGCCCGGCGCGCCAGCCGCAGGGCGGTGGAGGCGGCCGGCGACCGCGCCGAGGTGGCCCTGCTGCGCCGGGCCGATCCGGGGACCGCTCCGGCGGCTCCGGCACCGAGCGCCCCGGCCGCGGCCCCGGAGGCCACGACCTCCACCCCCGGAACGTCGGTCGCCGCGGCGCTCGAGCGCATCGCCCAGTGCGAGTCCGGCGGAAACCCGCGCGCGGTCTCGTCGAACGGCCTCTATTTCGGCAAGTACCAGTTCTCGCTGGGCACCTGGCAGGGGGTGGGCGGCCAGGGCAACCCCGCCGAGGCCCCCGAGGAGGAGCAGGACCGGCGAGCCGCCATCCTCTACGCCCAGAGCGGCCCCGCGCCGTGGCCGGTTTGCGGCTATCAGTAGGCCCGGCAGTGGCGATCGGCACGTCCCCAGGGACACAACGCCCTTGACGCCAACGGCGGAGCGCAACATAGTCTCGGGCTGGCCGTTCGCGGCCGAGGCCATGAACGGTGCGCATCCAGCGCGCCATCGCGCACCTCGCGTGAGACGGCACTCGGCGTCGATCGGTCGCCCGCCGTGGGGGCCATGTGCCGAAAAGCCCCCGCTGCCCTCTCGGCGGCGTTTCGACACGGCCCGGATAGACCACGTGGGAACGGGAGGCGGATGACGACGCAGCAGGTGACCGGGCTCGCCCGGGACGGAGAGCTACGAGAGTTGATCATCCGCGGCCAGGAGATGGGATTCCTGGGCATGGAGGAGCTTGCCGAGGTCCTCGACGGGCTGAGCCTGGACGCGGACGCGGTCGAGGAGATCTACCAGGCCCTCGAGGAGGCCGGCGTCGAGCTGCTGGAGCAGACCGAGGCCGGCGCGCGCGCCGCCGAGCTGGCCGAGGAGGCCGAGCGCCCCCGCCGGGCCGCCGCCGCCGTCGAGCAGACGACCGACGCGCTTCAGCTCTTCCTGAAGGACATCGGGCGGGTGCCGCTCCTCACGGCCGCCGACGAGGTGCGGCTCGCGAAGCGCATCGAGAACGGCGACCAGGCGGCCAAGCAGCAGATGGTGGAGGCCAACCTGCGCCTGGTCGTGTCGATCGCCAAGGGCTACCGCGGACGCGGCCTTCCCTTCCTCGACCTCATCCAGGAGGGCACGCTCGGGCTCGTTCGCGCCGTGGAGAAGTTCGACTGGCGCCGCGGCTTCAAGTTCTCCACCTACGCCACCTGGTGGATCCGACAGGCCGTCACGCGCGCCCTGGCCGACAAGGGCCGCACGATCCGGATCCCGGTGCACGTCGTCGAGAAGCTCAACCAGATCAGCCGCGCCGAGCGGGTCCTGATCGGCCAGCTGGGCCGCGAGCCCACGGTCGAGGAGATCGGCGACGCCGCCGGCCTTCCGCCCGACGAGGTCGAGGAGATCCTGCGGAGCGCGCAGCCCACGGTCTCGCTGGAGAAGCCCGTGGGCGAGGAGGAGGAGTCCGAGCTCGGGCGCTTCCTGGCCGACGAGAACAGCGTCGCGCCGGAGGCCTCGGCCGAGACCAGCCTGCGCGAGCAGGCCCTCCGCGACCTGCTCGATCAGCTCAGCTACCGCGAGCGGCGCGTGCTGGAGCTCCGCTACGGCCTGCGCGGCGAGAAGCCGCGGACGCTGGACGAGCTCGGCCGGATGTTCAACGTCACCCGCGAGCGCATCCGCCAGGTGGAGAGCCAGTCGCTCCAGAAGCTGGGCTCCCTCCCCGACTCCGGGCGCCTCGGATAGCTCACACCGCCTCGGCGGCCGGCACCCCCGGCCGCCGCGCGGCGCCCACCCCCAGGATCAGCAGGGCGGCCAGCACGCCCAGGACGCCCGCTCCCATGAAGGCCGGCTGGTAGGAGTCGGCGGCCGTGCGGACGGCGCCGGTGGCCCATGCCGCGGTCGCGGCCCCCAGCTGGTGCGCGGCGAAGATCCAGCCGAAGACCACGCCCGCGCGGTCGCGCCCGAAGGCCTCCACCGTCAGCGCGACGGTGGGCGGCACGGTCGCGACCCAGTCCAGGCCGTAGACGACCACGAACGCCGCCATGCCCACGGAGCTGGAGCCCAGGACGTAGGGCAGGAAGAACAGCGAGAGCCCCCGCAGGGCGTAGAACGCGAACAGGAGCTGCCGCGGGTCCCAGCGGTCGGTGAGCCAGCCGGAGAGCGTGGTGCCGACGATGTCGAACACGCCGATCACGGCGAGGAGGCTCGCGGCGGTCACCGCGCCGATGCCGTGGTCGTGCGCCGCCGGGATGAGGTGGGTCCCGATCACCCCCACCGTGGTGGCTCCGCAGATGAAGAAGGTGCCGGCGAGGATCCAGAACGTGCGCGACCGGAGCCCCAGGGCGAGCCCCTGGACCGTCGCGGCGAACGGGTTGGCGAGGGGCGGGGCGACCTCGATCACCGATCCTCCGAAGGGCGGCAGGCCGAGGTCCGCGGGCCGCTCGCGCAGCAGGCTCACGGCGAGGGGCACGGCGACCGCCGCGACCAGCGCCACGATCCCCGCGGCCCAGCGCCACCCCGCCTCGCGCGTGACCAGCGCCAGCAGGGGCAGGAACACGAGCTGCCCGGCCGCGTAGGCCGACGAGAGCAGGCCGGTCACCAGGCCGCGCCGGGTGACGAACCATCGCGTGGCCACGATCGCCGCGAGCGGCGTGGCCAGGCATCCCGTGGCCGCCCCGATCACGAGGCCCCACAGCAGGTCCAGCTGCCAGAGGGCGTTCATCCAGACGGTCGCCGCGGAGGCCACCGCCACGGCGCCGAGCGCCACCCCGACCACGGGGCGAACGCCGAAGCGCTCCATCAGGGCGGCCGAGAAGGGCGCCATCAGGCCGAAGAGCACGAGGTTGACCGCGATGGCCAGCGAGATCTGGTCCACCCGCCAGCCGAACTCGTCGCCGAGCGGGTCGATCATCACCGTGGGCATCGAGCGCAGCCCCGACCCCACCAGCAGCGTCAGGAAGGCCGCGCCGGCGACCACCCATGCGTAGTGGGGCCGTCGAAGCCGGATCAGTTGCGGGTGGGATCGTCGGGCATGCGGGCGATCAGGCGCCAGGCGCCGCCCTTGCGCTCGAGCACCCCGCTCCAGAGCCGCTCGGGCGCGTCGGTGAACACGTCCTCGGACCGCGACTCCGAGTCGATCCAGGCCTCCTCGGCGATCTCCTGCTCGAGCTGGCCGCCCGCCCATCCGGCGTAGCCCCCGAAGGCCCGGATGGAGCGCACCTCCGCTCCCAGGGTCTCGGCCGGGTGCTGGGGATCGACCACGCCCACGCTGTCGAAGGCGATCGACGCCGCCCGTGAGGGATCGGCGAAGTCCGCGAGCACGATCACGGCCTCGGGTTGGACGGGGCCGCCCTCGTACACGCGCTCAGCCGCGGGGAGCGCCTCGGCCAGGTCGCGCGGGAGGGCCTCCCGGGCCACCAGCGGCGTCGGACGGTTGAGCACGAGGCCCAGAGCCCCCTCGGGGGAGTGCTCCAGCATCAGGACGACGGCGCGGCGGAAGCTCGGGTCCACCATGGCGGGCGCCGCCACCAGCAGGCGGCCGCGGCGGCTCTCGAGGCGCCGGGTCGGTCACGGGAACATCTCCCGCAGGAGCTCGACGAAGTCGGCCAGCTCGTCCGGGTCGCGTGCGAGGGCGGCCGCGCGAAGGCCGTCGAAGGCGTCCGCCGTGATCGGCCCGAGTCGCAGCCCCTCGCGGGCGAAGTAGCGCGCCAGGTGCGTCGCCTGCACCCCCGCGTCATCCCAGCGCCCCCCGGCCGCGAGGCTCTCGACGAGGGCGACGCCCTCCCGCGCCACCTCACCCACCGTGGGCGGGTCCGGCGACGAGGGCGGCCCGGGGAGCGACCCGTCCTCCGCCAGGCGCGCGACCTCCCGGCTCCACTCGGCGTCGCTCAGCCAGGCCACCGTCGCCGCCAGCCGGGCGGCGCGCTCGGCGACCGGGCCGGCGCTCACCCCTGACGCGTGCGGCGCCGCTCCCGGTGGATGTTGAAGGCCGCGCCCGCGATCACCAGGACGGCGCCGGCGAGCAGGAGCGCCCAGAAGACCGCCATGTGGCCCTCCAGCTCCGCTTCCAGGTCCTTCGATCGCGAAGCCGAGGCAGAACCAGGCGAGGGCGATGATCAGCAGCGTCCCGGCGGCCCGGAAGGGCCAGGTGGCCGGAAGGTCAGAGGGGCCCTTGTCGTGCGCCATCCCGCTCCTTTCGCTCCGTCGAAAAACCGCGGCAAGGCTACCACTCCGCTCCGCCGTCGCCCCGGTGACGGATGGCCCGGGCGATGCGCCGCTCGCGCGCGAGCACCTGGAACTCGCCGCCGGTGAACCGGTAGAGCCGGGCGGGCCGGCCGGGGCCCTCCTCGCGCAGCCGGCCGACGGGCTCGACCACGCCGGCGCCCAGCACGTCGCGCCGGAAGTTCCGCGTGTCGAGGCCGCGCCCGAGGACCGCCTCGTACACCGACTGCAGGTCGCCGAGGGTGAAGGCCTCCGGCAGCAACTGGAAGGCGATCGGCGCGTAGGCCGCCTTGGCGCGCAGGCGCTGGTGACCGTAGGCCAGCACCTCCGCCGCGTCGGCGTCGAGTGCGGGCAGGTCCGCGAGCGGGAACCAGCGCACCTCGACCACGCCGCGACCGGGGGCGAGCGGGTGCCGTTCGGCCGCGATCAGGGCCAGGTAGGCGACGCCCACCCCCCGTCCCCCGCCACGGTCGAAGGTGTAGAGCTGCTCGAGGGTGACGCCGCTCACGCCCGTCTGCTCCTCCAGGGCGTCCAGGGCCGCGGCCTCGAGGGTCGCGGTGCCTCCGACCGCGATGGAGGGGAGCGCCCAGTGGCTGCCGGGAAGCCTCACCAGGAGCGCGCTCAGACGGTCCTCGCGCGCCGTCAGCACGGCGAGGTCCACGACGACGTCCTTCACCGGGCCTCCACCCTCGACAGGCTCTCCGCCCACCCGGCGAGGCCGGCGACGTTCGCCTCCGCCCAGCCCAGGTGCCGCCAGCGCGCCACCACGGCCGGGTCTCGCACGGCCGGCTCGAGCGGCAGCAGGCGGTCCAGCTCGGCGGCGATGCGCGCGGTCCCGCCCCCGGCCGCGACCGCCGCGCGCGTCGCCTCACCGGCGCGCGCGAGCTGCTCGCGGGCGAGGGCGAGCGTCTCCTGCGGGTCGGGCACCGGGCCGAAGTGGGCCGGGCACAGGCGCGCCGGCGCAAGCGTGGCGAGGAAGGCCAGGCTCCGGTCCCCGGCGTCGAGGTCGACGTCCGGGGGCGGCAGCGCCGGGTAGAGGCCGCCTCCCGGGAAGCGCACCCCCACGGCGTCGCCCGCGAGCACCGTCCCGGAGGCCTCGTCGAGCACGGACATGTGATGCCGCGCATGGCCGAGGGTCTCGTGCATCACCAGGTCGCGGCCCGGCCCGATCGGCACGCGGTGGCCGCCCTCGACGGCCGTGATGCGGTCGGCCGGGGTGGGGTCGAGCCCCCCGTACAGCGACCAGTGCGGGCCGTAGACGGCCGCCGAGCCCGCCACCAGCCGTTCGGGCTCGGACAGATGCCGGGCGCCGCGGCGATGGACCACCACCCGCGCCCGCGGGAACGCCCGTGCCAGGATCCCGGTCGCTCCGCAGTGGTCCAGGTGCACGTGGGTCAGCACGATCCACGCCAGATCGCCGGCACCGACGCCCGCGGCGGCGAGGGCGTCGCGCACCGCCTGGACCGAGGTCCGGGCGCCCGTGTCGACCAGCGCCGGCTCGTCGCCGGAGACCAGGTAGGCCGCGGTCACGCCCTCCATCCCGCCCAGGAGCGTGTTGACCATCCCGATCCCGGGTGCGATCTCGTGCACCCGCTGATGGTCGCATAGCCTTCCGCCGCATGGACCAGCGCGAGCGCGCCTGGCGCGCGGCCGGCGAGGCCGCGGCGGCCCAGGTGGAGGACGGGATGCGGGTCGGGCTCGGCACCGGTCGCGCCGCCGCCGCGGGCATCCGCGCGCTGGGGGAGCGCGTCGCGGCCGGGCTCCGCTGCACCGGAGTGCCCACGTCCCGCGCCAGCGCGGCGCTCGCGCGGGAGCTGGGGATCCCGATCCAGCGCCTGCGCGATCCCCTCGACCTGGCCTTCGACGGCGCGGACGCCGTGGATCCCCGAGGGCTGCTGGTGAAGGGGGGCGGCGGAGCGCTGGTGCGCGAGCGCCTCGTGGCCGACGCGGCCGCGCGCTTCCTGGTGCTGGTTGACCCGCCGAAGCTGGTCGGCTCGCTCGACGAGTGGGGCGTCCTCCCGCTGGCGGTCGTGCCGTTCGGGGCGGCCCGCGCGGCCTATGAGCTCGCCGATCTGGAGCCCCGCCGCCGTCCCGGGCGCAGCGACGACGGCCTGGCCATCCTCGACCTCCAGGTCCCCGGGGGGTCCGACTGGAGCGGGTGGCCGCGCGGGCGGCGGCCGCCCCCGGCGCCGTGGACCACGGCCTCTTCCGGGTCGATCTGTCGCGGGTGCTGGTGGGCCGGCCGGACGGCACCTGGGAGCCCGCCGGCGACTAGCGGGGGCCGGGAGGCGGGCCGCCGCTACGATCTCCCGCGTGCCGCCCGCCTCCCTCGCCCTCGCCCGCGCCGCCGGGCACCTGTCGCGGCGCCTGGGGCGCGGCGGCGGGACCAGCCTCCCCGGCAAGATCCTGCTGCGCATGCGGCCGGACGCGCTGGCCGAGCTCGGCAGCGAGCTGCCGGGCGGCGTCGCCCTGATCTCGGCGACCAACGGCAAGACCACCACCGCCCGCCTGGTGGCGTCCTGCGCCCGCGAGGCCGGCTGGGAGCTGATCTCCAACCCCTCGGGCGCCAACCTGCTGTCGGGGGTCGCGACCGCCCTCCTGGCCCCGCGCTCGAACGCCCACCCCCCGCAGGCGGCCCTGTTCGAGGTGGACGAGGCCGCGCTCTCGGAGGTCGCCCGCCAGCTGCCTCCGCGGGTGCTGCTGCTGATGAACCTCTACCGCGACCAGCTCGACCGGCACGGGGAGCTGGAGCAGCTGGCCGACCGCTGGGAGCGGCTGGTGGCGGAGCTGCCGGCCACGTCCACGCCGGTGCTGAACGCCGACGACCCCGCCATCGCGGCGCTGGGCGGCGCCCGCGCCGGCGTGCTCACGTTCGGCATCGACGACCCGTCGGTGGCGCTGCCCGGGGGCCTCCCCCACGCCGCCGACTCCACGCGCTGCCGTGCATGCTCGGCGCCGCTGGTCTACGACCTGGTCATCCTCGGGCACCTCGGCCACTGGCGCTGCCCGAGCTGCGAGGCGCGCCGCCCCACGCCCGACGTGCGCGCCACGCGCGTGGAGCTGCGGGGCGTTCACGGCATCGCGGTCCGCGTCGAGACCCCCGAGGGGCCGGTCGAGGCCGAGCTGGCCCTCCCGGGCGTCCACAACGCCTACAACGCCACGGCCGCGGTGGCCGCGGCGCTGGCCATGGGCGTCCCTCCGGCCTCCATCGCGCGCGGCCTGGAGGCCAGCCCGGCGGCCTTCGGGCGGGGGGAGCGGGTGCGCCTGGACGGGCGCGAGCTGGTCCTGCTGCTGGCGAAGAACCCCACCGGCGCCAACGAGACCGTCCGCACGATCCTGCTCGACCCCGAGCCGCCCCACCTCCTGATCGCCCTCAACGACCGCACGGCCGACGGCAACGACGTCTCCTGGATCTGGGACGTCGACTACGAGCCCCTGCTCGCCCGCGCCGCCTCCCTCACGCTCACGGGGGACCGCGCCTACGACCTGGCCCTGCGCGTGCGCTACTCGGGGGTCGAGGTGGCCGGGCTCCAGGTCCTCCCCGACCCCGCCAGCGCCCTCGACGCAGCCGTGGCGGCGACGCCCGAGGGCGGCACCCTCTACGTCCTCCCCACCTACACGGCCATGCTGGGGTTGCGGGAGACGCTGGTGCGCCGCGGCGCCGCGGAGGCGTTCTGGCGTGAGCGATGAGGCGCGGGCCTTCGCCCTCGAGCACGCCCACTACACCCGGGACATCCCCTTCTGGCGTGCCGCCGCAGCGCGGCTGGGGTCCCCGGTGCTCGACCTGGGGTGCGCCACCGGCCGGGTCGCCCTGCCGCTCGCCCGCGACGGCGCGGAGGTGTGGGCGCTCGACCGGTCGCCCGCGATGCGGGCCGAGCTGGAGCGGCTCCTCGGGGCCGAGCCCCCGGAGGTCCGGCAGCGGGTGCGGGTCGTACCCGGCGAGCTGGCCGGGTTCCGCCTCGACCGCGCGTTCCGCTTGGTGCTGATCGCCATGAACACCCTCCAGGCCCTCACGGACCCCGCCGACCGGCTGGCCTGCCTGTCCGCGGTGCGCGAGCACCTCGCCCCGGGAGGCGAGCTGATCTTCGACGTCGCCCTGCCCGACGCGGAGGAGATCGCGGCCACGATGGGCGTCGCGCGCCCCGGCGGGCTCCATCACGATCCCGGCAGCGGCGCCACCCTGGAGCACTCGGCCTGGTACGACCGCTGGGAGCCCGCCACCCACACCCTGGAGTTCACGCTCCGCGTCGAGCGGCGGACGGGCAGCGGGCCCGCGCACACGGTCCTGCGCCACCATCGCGTGCACCTGTTCAGCCCGGAGGAGATCCGCGAGTTGCTGCACGAGGCGGGCCTGGAGCCGATCGAGGTGCTCGGGGACTTCGACGGGTCGCCGGTGATCGCGGGCTCGGAGCGCCAGATCCACCGCTGCCGGGCCGCCTCGTGAGCACCCTGCGCCTCTGCCACCTCTACCCCGGCGAGATGAACATCTACGCCGACCGGGGGAACATCGCCGTGCTGGAGCGCCGGCTTGCCTGGCGGGGCCTCGCGCTGGAGGTGACCGAGATCGGCCTGGGCGATCGGATCGAGCCGGGACGCCACGACCTCTTCTACCTGGGCGGGGGCCAGGACCGCGATCAGGCCGTGGTGGCCGACGACATGGTGGCGACCAAGGCGGAGGGGCTCCACGCCGCGGTGGCGGACGGCGCGGCCGTCGTGTGCGTGTGCGGCGGGTTCCAGCTCGCCGGCCACGGCTACACCGGCACCGACGGCTCGCGGATGCCGGGCGTCGGGATCCTGGATCTGGACACCGTCGCCGGCCCCACGCGCCTGATCGGCGACCTCGTGATCGAGGCCGACCTCGACGGCGAGCGGCACCGGCTGGTGGGGTTCGAGAACCACGCCGGGCGCACCCGCCTGGGCCCCGGCTGCCGCCCGCTCGGCCGGGTGGTCAGCGGGCACGGCAACAACGGCGAGGACGGCGGTGAGGGCGGCGTCTCGGGCCGCGTCGTGGGCACCTACCTGCACGGGCCCCTGCTGCCGAAGAACCCCTGGCTGGCGGACCGCCTCATCGCCTGGGGGCTCGCCCACGCCACCGGGAAGGAGCCGCGACTGGAGCCGCTGGACGACTCCCTGGAGGACGCCGCCCACGCCGCCGCCACGACCCGGGCCATGAGGGCGCGGAGCCGGTGAGCCCGCGGCGCGTCGGCATCCTCGCCTTCGAGGGCGTGGACCTGCTCGACCTCGGGGGCCCCTACGAGGTGTTCCTGACCGCCTCGCGGCTCGCCGTGCGCGACGGGGAGCCGCCGCCGTTCGAGGTGATCGTGATCGGCCCGGGGAGCGGCCCGGTCCACGCCTACGGAGGCCTCGCCATCGTCCCCCACGTCGCTGCCGACGCGGTCGACCGGCTCGACGTGCTGATCGTGCCCGGCGCCGTCGCGATCGACGAGGTGGCCGCCGACCCGGAGACCGCCGGGGCCGTGCGCCGGCTCCTCGGCGTGGCGGAGCTGCCCGCCTCGGTCTGCACCGGGGCGTTCCTCCTGGGGGACGCGGGCGTCCTCGGCGACCGTCCCTGGACCACCCACTGGGAGGACGTCGCCGCGCTCGCCGCGCGCCTCGGCTCGACGCGAGGGCGTTCCGGCGTGCCGTGGGTTGACGCCGGCGACGTGATCACCTCCGGCGGCCTCAGCTCGGGAATCGCGATGGCCCTCCACCTGGTGGACCGGCTCACGGACCGGGGCCTCGCGGAGCGGACGGCTCGCCAGCTCGACTACGCCTGGGAGGCGGAGCCGGGCTGAAGCGGCGGCTAACCCGTGGAGCCGAAGCCTCCGGCGCCCCGCCCGTCCGAGGGCGGCAGCTCGGCGGTCTCCACCGCGCGTGACATGGCGATCGGGGCGATCACGAGCTGGGCGATGCGGTCGCCGGCCTCCACCCGGTGCGCCTCCGCTCCCAGGTTGATCATCACCACCAGAAGCTCGCCCCGGTAGCCCGCGTCGATCAGGCCGGGCGAGTTGGCCAGCGTGACGCCGTGACGGCGGGCGAGCCCCGAGCGCGGCAGCACGAGGCCGGCGTGGCCGGGCGGCACCGCGATCGCGATGGCGGTGGGCACGGCCACGCGCTCGCCGGGCGCCAGGTCGCGGGCCTCGGCGGCGACGAGGTCGAGGCCGGCGTCACCGGGGTGCGCCCGCTCCGGGATGCGACCCTCGGGCCGCAGCCGGAGCACCGGCAGGTCGGGCTCCACGCGGCGTCTACGCGCCGACGAGGGCGGCGATCCGGTCGGCGGCCTCGTTCAGGCGCTCGTCCGGCACCGTCAGGCTCATCCGCACGAACCCCTCGCCGCCGGCCCCGTAGGCCGCGCCGGGCGAGATCACGACCGCCGCCTCCTCGAGCACGCGCTCGGTGAACGACGCCGACGTCTCACCGTCGGGCACCCGCGCCCAGACGTAGATCGCGCCCTTCGGCGGGTCCACCCGCAGGCCGATCCGGCGGAGGGCGGCGACGAGGACGTCGCGGCGGCGCTGGTAGATCGCGCACATCTCGGCCACCGACGACTGGTCGGAGCGCAGGGCCGCCGCGCCGGCCTCCTGGACGGCCTCGAACATGCCGCTGTCGATGTTCGTCTTCAGCTGCCAGTAGGCGCCCACGAGATCGGCGTTGCCCACCACGGCGCCGACCCGCCATCCGGTCATGTTGTAGGTCTTCGAGAGGGAGAAGATCTCGATCCCCACGTCCATGGCGCCCGGGGTCTCGAGGAACGACGGGGCCCGGTAGCCGTCGTAGGTGATCTCCGAGTACGCGTTGTCGTGCACGACGATCACCTCGTGACGCCGCGCGAACGCGACCGCCCGCTCGAAGAAGTCGTCGTCCACCACGCCGCCCGTGGGGTTGTTGGGGTAGTTCAGGAACATCACCCGCGCGCGGCTCGCGACCTCCGCCGGGATGGCCTCCAGATCGGGCTGGAAGCCCAGCTCCGCCAGGAGCGGCATGGAGACCGGCTCCGCGCCCGCCAGCAGCGGCCCGGTGGTGTAGACGGGGTAGCCGGGATCGCTGGCGAGGGCGACGTCGCCCGGGTCGAGGAAGGCCAGGTTGACGTTGGCCACCGCCTCCTTGGCGCCCAGCGCGGGCATGATCTCGGCCGCGGGATCGAGCGTCACGCCGAAGCGCGCCGAGTAGAAGCCGGCGACCGCCTCGCGGAAGGACGCCCGCCCCCGGTTCGACGGGTACTGGTGGGTGTCGGGACGGCCGACCTGATCCCGCATGGCCGCGACCACCACCTCGGGGGTCGGCGTGTCCGGGTCGCCGATGCCCAGGGAGATGATGTCGACGCCCTCGGCCCGCTTCGCCGCGATCTTCTGCTCGATCTGGGCGAAGAGGTACGGCGGGAGCCGCCGGAGCCGCTCGGCCCCGACGACGCGCGCCGTCAGAGCTCCTCCAGGGCGCTGATGAGGGCGGGGGAAAGCTCGCCCCGGTAGAGCTCCTCGGCGGGCCCGGTCATCGTGACCTCCAGATCGCCGTCGACGGCGATCACGAGGTCGCCCCCCTTCAGGTGGACCGTGACGGGGCTGGTGAGCCCCCCGAGGCGCACCGCCGCGACCGCGGCCGCGCAGGCGCCGGTGCCGCAGGCGAGCGTCTCGCCCACCCCGCGCTCCCACACCCGCATCGTGAGCTCCGAGGGGCCCTCCGACCGCACGAACTCCACGTTGGTGCGCTGCGGGGAACCGGTCGGCCACCTCGATGACGGGGCCGAGCCGCTCCACGACCTCCGCGGGGCTCGCGTGCTCCACGACGGCGTGCGGGTTGCCCATCGACACCTCGGCCAGCTCGAGGACCTCGCCGTTGACCCGGAGGCCGTGGAGGCGCTCGCCGGCGGGAAAGCGCGCGCGTCCCATCTGGACCTCCACCCGGTCGCCGTCCAGCGTCCGGACGGTGACCGGGCCCCCGCCGGTCAGGATCCGTCCGTCCGCGGGCAGCCGGCCCTCGGCCTCGAGATGGCGCGCCACCATGCGGATGCCGTTTCCGCAGTTCTCGGCCTGGCTGCCATCCGCATTCCAGACGGTCATCCGCGGGACCCCCTCCTCGAAGGACACCTCGAGGATGCCGTCACCGCCCACGCCGAAGTGCGGGTCGCAGATGCGCCGGGCGCGGGCCGCGGTCAGGGCCAGCGGCCACGCCTCGCGATCCACGATCAGATAGTCGTTTCCGAGGCCGTGCCACTTGGCGAATCTCATCCCTCGGAGACTACCGAATCGCCCCTGGCGTCCCGCCACAGCGCCAGCAGGCGCGGGAGGGCCTCCTCGGCCGGCCCGTCGCCCAGGTCGAGGGTCACGGCGCCGGGGGTCTTGCGCAGCCACGTGAGCTGCTTGCGGGCCAGCCGCCGGGTGCGCGCCGCCAGGCGGTCGGGGAGCGCCGAGACGTCGAGCTCCCCGGCCCGCATGGCGCGCACCTCCCGCACGCCGATCACCTGCGCCGCCTCGCGCGAGAGCCCGGGGGTCTCGAGGGCGGCCTCGATCTCGGCGACCAGGCCGTCGTCGAGCTCTCTCTGGACCCGCTCCGCGATGCGCCGGTCGAGCTCCTCGCGGGGCCTCGTCACCGCCACCAGCAGCGTCGGCCGGCGCGTCCGCCCCGACCACAGCTCCCCGGCCCCCGCCCGCGCGGAGCCCCCCGCCGCCACCTCGAGGGCACGGGCCAGCCGGCGGGGGTTGGCGGCGTCAACGCGCTCGGCCGCCGCGGGGTCGCGCGAGGCCAGCGCCCGGAGGGCTCCCGCGGGATCGTGCCGGACCAGGCGCTCCGACCACTCGCGCAGCTCGGGCTCGGGCTCGTCGGGGAACGTCAGGTCGGCCAGCGCCGCCCGCAGATAGAGCCCCGTCCCGCCCGCCACCACGGGTACGCGTCCCGCCGCGAGCAGGGAGTCGACGGCCTCGTGCGCCATCCGCGCGAAGCCCGCCGCCGTCGAGCTCTCGGTGAGCGCGAGGTCGCCCACGCCGTGGTACCGCACCTCGGCGAGCTGGGTCGCGCGCGGGCCGTCGGCGGCGATCTCCAGGCCGCGGTAGCGCTGGAAGGGGTCGGCGACCACCACCTCGCCCCCCAGCTCCCGCGCGGCCGCGTGGGCCAGCGCGCTCTTCCCCGCGGCGGTCGGCCCGAAGAGGGCGAGGACCTCAGGCGGGGGCGAGAGCCGGCGCCTCCGCGCGCACGTCCACCTGGTGGCCCGAGAGCGTCGTGGAGGTGGAGCCGTCCACCGTCACCCGCGCCAGCGACCCCGCCGCGGCCGATCCGGTGAAGTTCACCGCGATGTTGTGGCTCAGGCGGCCGCGCAACCTGGAGGGGTCGGTGCGCGAGGGCCCCTCCACGAGCACCTCGGCCGTGCGGCCCACGAACCTGCGGGCACGGCGGGCCGCCGTGGCCTGCACCACCTCGACCAGGCGTCCGATGCGCTCGCGCTTCGCCTCGGCCGGCACGTCGTCCTCCAGGCGCTCGCCCGCCTCGGTGCCGGGACGTGGCGAGTACAGGAAGGTGTAGGCCCCGTCGTACCCGCACTCCTCCACGAGCGAGAGCGTCTGGGCGAAGTCCTCCTCGGTCTCGCCGGGGAAGCCCACGATCAGGTCGGTGGTGAGCGACAGGTCGGGGATCGCATCGCGCAGGCGGGCGACGAGCTCCAGGTAGCGCTCCCGCGAGTAGGTGCGGCGCATGGCCTTCAGGACGCGCGTGCTCCCGGACTGGGCCGGCAGGTGCAGGTGGTCGCACACCTCGGGGCAGTCGGCCATCGCGGCGATCACGTCGGCCCGCATGTCCTTGGGGTGGGGGCTCGTGTAGCGGACGCGCCAGATCCCGGCCACGCCGGCCACGGCCCGGAGCAGCTCGGCGAAGGTCGCCCGCCGATCGCGCGGCAGATCGCGCCCGTAGGAGTTCACGTTCTGGCCGAGCAGCGTCACCTCCCTCACCCCCTCGGCCGCCAGCGTCCGAACCTCGTCCACCACCTCGGCGAAAGGCCTGCTGCGCTCCCGCCCCCGGACGCTCGGGACGATGCAGTAGGCGCACACGCAATTGCAGCCCACCGAGATCTGCACCCACGCCTGGTGGGCCCGCGAGCGCACCGCCGGCAGGCTCCCGCTGAAGACCCCGTCGAAGCTGAACGCGCCCACCGCGTCGAGCCGCTCCCGCGCCAGGAGCTCGCCGAGGCGGCCGACCTCGCCCGGCCCGAAGGCGATGTCCACGAACGGGAACTCGCGGAAGACCGCCTCCTTCTGGCTCTGCGCCCAGCAGCCGCCGACCGCCACCACCGCGTCGGGCCGCTCGCGCTTCACGCGCTTGGCGTCGCCCAGGTTGCCCAGGAACCGCTCGTCGGCGCTGCCCCGGATCGTGCACGTGTTGAAGAGGATCACGTCGGCGTCGTCGCGGCGCTCCGCCGATGTGTAGCCCAGCCCCTCGAGCACCCCCTTCATCCGCTCGGAATCGTGCTCGTTCATCTGGCAGCCGAAGCTGGTCAGGTGGTAGCGCATGGCCGGATCCTAGAGGGCCCTCCGTCCCGTGGTGTCGGCCCGAGGCACTCTCGGCTAGCCTGAGACCCATGCGCAACGTGCCCATGGTGCGTTCCCTCGTGGCCGCGACGCTGGTGTCGCTGGGCGCCGCCGCCGTCCCCGCGACGGCCCAGGAGAGCCTGCTCCCCGACGTCCCCGATCCCGTCATCGAGCTCCTCGGCGACGACGACGATGATGATGACGACGAGGACGAGGACGACGGGGCCGACAACAGCGGCCCGGGCAACGCGCGCGATCGCGTCGCTCCCCCGCCGCCCGTCGCCGCCGCCCCGCCCACCACACCCACTGCGCCAGCGCCGGCCGTCCCACCGGTTCCGGCGGCCCCCGCCCCCCCGGTCGCCGCCCCGCCCGCTCGCCCCACGCCGCCCGTCGCCCTGCGGTACCTCGTCGGACGCCACCTGCTGCTCCCCGCGGCGGGCACGGTGCTCGGCGGGCTCCAGCCCACCTTGCGATGGCGCGGCGGCCCGGCCCGGGCCGACCTCTACAACGTCCAGATCTTCAGCGCGACGGGCGTCAAGGTCATGTCCGCGTTCCCCTCCGCCCGCGCATTCCGCCTCCCGCCGAGGCGCCTGGCGCCGGGGCGGCGCTACCTCTGGCGGGTGTGGCCGTACACCCGCGCCCACGGCTACCCGAAGAAGCCGCTCGCCCTGAGTTGGTTCGCGACCCCCTCGAGGACGGTGCTGGCCCAGCGCCCCGGGTGAGCGGTCTCCGGACCGTCGCGAAATGTCGCAGTGCATACCTGCGTTCCAATGTTATTCCGCCTGCATACGGGCAAATTCTGTGTATTCGCAGGGGGCTCTCCTGGGGTAGCGTGAAGCCATGCGCAACGAGCGGATGGCACGCTCGCTCCTGGCCGCGACGGTGGTGTCCCTGGGGCTCATCGCCGCCGTGCCGGCGACGGCACAGGCGGGCCTTCTCTCGGACATCCTGACGCCCGTCATCGACCTCCTCGGCGGCGGCAGCAGCGGCAGCGGTGGCGGTGGCGCCGACAACAGCGGGCCCGGGAACGCCGAGGACCGGCAGCCCGACCCGCCGCCGCCCGCCGCCCCTCCCCCGCCCATGACGCCCACGGCGCCGGCGCCCGCCGCGCCGGCCGCGCCGAGGACACCGACGACGCCGGCGGGGTCAGGGACGTCGACGGGGCCGGGAACGGCGACGGTGCCAGGGACCTCGACGGCGCCGGCGGTGCCCGGAGCGCCTTCCGCCCCATCGGCTCCCCCGGTTTCGGGGGCCCCCGGAGCTCCCGCGCCCCCGGCGGCCGCCCCGCGTGCCCGCCCGATGCCGCCGGTCTCCCTGCGGTACCTCGTCGGGCGCCACCTGCTGCGGCCCGCTGCGGGCACGGTCGTCGCCGGCCTGCGGCCCACGCTGCGGTGGCGCGGCGGTCCCGCCCGCGCCGACCTCTACAACGTCCAGATCTTCACCGCGACCGGCGCCAAGCTCATGTCGGCGTTCCCCAGGTCGCGGGCACTCCGGCTCCCACCCAGGCGCCTCGCGCCCGGGCGACGCTACGTCTGGCGGGTATGGCCCTACACCCGCGCGCGCGGCTACACCACGAAGCCGCTGGCGCTCAGCTGGTTCGCGACCCCGTCGCGGACGGTGCTGTCGCAGCGCGCGGGGTGAGCCTCAGGACAGCGTCGGGATGATCTCGCAGCGCAGACCGCGTGCCCTGGCGAGGCGGAGATCCGCGGTTGCCAGCGGGCACTCGAGGGCCTCGGCCAGGGCAACGTAGGTCGCGTCGTACGCGGAAAGGCTGTCCCGAAGGGCCCATACGCGGGGCTGGAGCGCCACCACCGGGTGCCGGGCGACCCCGAGACGTCGCCACAGGCGGAGGCTCGCCTCAGCGTGCTCGACGGGCAACCTCCCCCCGCGGACCAGCCCGCGAAACGCCTGGACGATCTCGGAGTCGGCCAGGTGGGGGATCTGAACCGCTTCCGCCATGAGGAACCGCCGCGCCGCGCCATCGTCCTCGAGACCGCGGACGATCACGGACGCGTCGGCCACGATCATCGCTCGTTCCGGCCCCGCTCCAGCTCGGCGACGATCTCCTCGACGCCGATGCCCATGCTCGGGAGATCGGCGAGCAGCGCGTAGTTGTCGGAGCGCCTCGCCACGTCGGTCAGCTCGCGGACCGCGAGCGCGTTCAGCGAGACGCCTCGGCGGGCCGCCATCCGCTCGAGGCGCTCGGCGACATCGTCGGGGACGTTGCGGATGTAGAGCGTCCTCATGGCGACGATGCTAGCAGGCTGCTAGCACGCGCTACTCCTTGGCGGTTCCGTTCGCCTCTGCGGTCCCGTTCGCCTTGGTGGCGCCGTTCGCGCCGGCGGGCTCGAGCTCGCGGATCTCCCCGGTCTCGGGGTCGAACGACGGCAGCGTGGTGAGCCCCGCGTCCTCGCGGATGCGGGCCTCGATCTGATCGGCCACATCGGTGTGCTCGACCAGGAAGGCCCGGGCGGCGCTGCGCCCCTGGCCCAGCCGCTCGTCGCCGAACGAGAAGTAGGCGCCGCTCTTCTGGATCATCCCGCGCTCGACGCCCAGGTCGAGCAGGTTGCCCTCGTGGGAGATCCCCTCGCCGTAGATGATGTCGAACTCCGCCTGGCGGAACGGCGGGGCCACCTTGTTCTTCACCACCTTCACGCGGGCCCGGTTGCCGACCGCCTCGGCGCCCTCCTTGAGGGTCTCGATACGGCGGATGTCGAGGCGCACGGACGCGTAGAACTTCAGCGCCCGGCCGCCCGGGGTGGTCTCGGGGGACCCGAACATGACCCCGATCTTCTCCCGGAGCTGGTTGGTGAAGATGCAGATCGTCCCGGTGCGGTTGAGCGTGCCCGCGAGCTTGCGCAGGGCCTGGGACATGAGGCGGGCCTGGAGGCCGACGTGGGTGTCGCCCATCTCGCCCTCGATCTCCGCCTTCGGCACGAGGGCCGCGACGGAGTCGATCGCGACGACGTCGAGGGCCGCCGAGCGCACCAGCAGGTCGGCGATCTCCAGCGCCTGCTCGCCGTGGTCGGGCTGGGACAGCAGCAGCTCGTCGACGTCGACCCCGATCCGGCGGGCGTAGCCGGGGTCCATCGAGTGCTCGGCGTCGATGAAGGCCGCCAGGCCGCCCCGGCGCTGGGCCTGGGCGATGAGGTGGTAGATCAGGGTGGTCTTCCCCGAGCTCTCGGGGCCGAACACCTCGACGATGCGGCCGCGCGGGATGCCCCCGATCCCGAGCGCGATGTCGAGCGAGAGCGAGCCGGTGGGAATGGCGGCGATCTCCGCGATGGGGGCGTCGCCCATCCGCATGATGGCGCCCTTTCCGAACTGCCGCTCGATCTGGGCGACGGCCGAGCCGAGCGCCTCGTGCTTCTCCACGGGGGCCTCCTTCATGGGGCGGGTTGACGCTCCACCGCGATGAGCTCTCGATAGCGCGAGGGCCCTCCCGGCGACTGGTGGGAATCATAGAGCGCCGCTCGGCTGATATCGAACATGTGTTCCTCATCCGTCGCCGGCGGGAGATCGACCCTGGCCGCCCGGCGCAGGCGCACGAGCGTGACGTGCGGCCACGGCCGGGAGCCGTCCGGGCTGCGCTCGAGCGCCCCGTCCACCGCCGCCCTCACCCGCAGGATCCACTCCGCGAGCGCGCCCTCGGGGTCGAGCAGCTCGCGCGCCACGAGCCGGGCGCGCGAGGACCGGGGGCGGGCACGCAGATGACCGAGGCCGACCCGCAGCGCCGGCCCCGCGAGCGCCTCGGTGACGCCCTCGGCGAGGGCGGGCCACTGAGGCGGGTGGACGCGCCCGATGAAGTCGAGCGTGACGTGCAGGCTCTCGGGCGCCACCGGCCGGCCCCCGCCGGCCGCGGCCATCTCGGCAGCCGAGCGCGCCAGTCGCGCCCGGGCGTCCGCGGGGAGGTCGGCGGCGACGAACAGGCGGTTCGCGGGGCGCAGCGGCGGGGTCATCGGCGATCACGCTACCGTCGCGGCCCGTCACGGATCAGGGCCCGGCGTCACGGGCGGGGGCGTCACCCGCGACAGCCCTCGTCACACCCCCGCCGGCACCAGCCCGCGCCGCAGCAGGTGCAGGGCCATCGCCACCGAGCGCTCCCGGATCCGCGCGCGGTCCCCCCGCAGCCGCAGCTCCTCGACGACGGCTCCGTCGGGGCCCGCGCGGCCGACGTAGACGAGCCCGACGGGCTTGTCGGGGGTCCCCCCGCCCGGCCCGGCGATGCCGGTCACCGAGAGCGCCCAGTCGCTGCCCACCAGCCGCCGCACCCCCTCGGCCATCTCGCGGGCGCACTCCTCCGAGACGGCGCCGTGGAGGCGGATCACCTCCGGGTCAACGCCCAGCACCGAGCGCTTGACCTCGTCGTCGTACGAGATCACGCCTCCCCGCACGTAGGCGGAGGATCCCGGCCGGTCCGTGAGCCGCGCCCCGAGCCCCCCGCCGGTGCACGACTCGGCCACCGCCACGGTCTGCCCGGCGGCCAGGAGGGCGCCGGCCACCACCTCGTCCACCGACGCGTCGCGGCTGTAGAGCGCATCCCCCAGCACCGCTCCCAGGCGCTCCTGCAGCGCGTCGGCGGCCCACTCGTCGCCCGGCGCCGAGCGGATGGTCATCTCGAGCTCGGCGTCGCGCGCGCAGACGCCGACGCGCAGGCGGTCCCAGATGTCCGCGTCGAGCCCCGCGACGATCTCCACGACCCGCGACTCGGGCACCGCGAACAGGTGGAGCACGCGCTCGCGCGGGGTGCCGGCGCGCGCGATCAGGGCCGCCAGCATGGGCTCCGCCAGCGCGGCCTCCCACATCGCCTGCAGCTCCCAGGGCGGTCCGGGCAGGACGGCGACCAGCCGGCCCTCGTGCTCGAGCAGACACCCCGGAGCGGTCCCGACGGGGGGCAGGACGACCGCCCCGCCCGGCAGGGAGGCCTGCTTCTCCTGTACGGCCCCCCGCGTCGCGGCGTCCACGCCGATCCCGGCGTGGCGCGCCTCGACCAGGGCCAGCGCGCCCGCGTCGATCACGAGCCGGCGCCCGGTGGCGCGGGCGACGGCCTCCATGGTGAGGTCGTCGTGCGTCGGCCCGAGCCCCCCGGTGGTGCAGATCAGGTCGGCCGGCCCGGCGAGGAGCGCCTCGAGGGCCCGTACCAGCCCGTCCAGGTCGTCGCCGACGATCGCCACCCGCTCGACCTCGACGCCGAGCGGCTCCAGGGAGCGGGCGATCAGCCCGGCGTTGCGCTCCTCGATCCGGCCCCGCAGGATCTCGTCCCCCGTGACGAGGATCGCCGCCCGCACCGCGGCGGCACCCGCCTCATCCGACGCTCTTCGCTCCCGTCGGGGTGATGAGGAAGTTGCCCGTGTCGGTGCTCCCGAGCTCCACGTCCTTGCCGGCCACGGTCACCGCCAGCCCCGCCGGGTTGGCGGCGCGCACCCAGATGCCCTCGCGCACCTTGAAGATCTGCGTCTCGCCGGGGTCGATCGTGCCCTCGTAGGCCAGCGGGCCCTTGCCGTCGCGCCCGCGCACCTGCACCCAGCAGCCGTTCTCACCGATGCCGGCGAGCACGATGGAGATCGGCTTGGTCCGGACCGGCTTCTCCACCGCCGAGGTGTCCGGCTCGCCGACCAGCGGCGCGGGGGCCGGGGTCGTCGACGGGGTCGAGCTCTGGGCGACCGGGGACGGGGTGTTCGTCTCCCCCACTCCCAGCCAGACCAGGAGAGCCACGGCCATCACGCCGCCGATGGCGAGCCAGAGGAGCTGGACCTCGGTGCGCCGCCGCCGCGGCGGCTTGATCTTGCGGGGCCCCGGGGCCGGCCGGCGGGATCGCGACGACCCCCGCGGGGACCCCGACGACGGCCTCTGGGAGGGAGCCGCGTGCTCCTCGGAGGCGTCGAAGGTCTCGAAGCGGGACTCGTACTCGTCGAGCACGAGCTGCCCGTCCAGGTCCAGGAACTCCGCGTATGCGCGCAGGAAGCCGCGCACATACGTCGGCGACGGCATGAGGTCGAAGTTCTCCTCCTCCATCGCCCGGAGGTACTTGGCCCGGATCTTGGTCTCAGCCTCGCACTCCAACACGTCGAGGCCGCGACGCAGCCGGGCCTCGCGGAGTGTGTTTCCGATTTCGAACATGTGGGCGGTGCGGGCGAAATCCTCCTCGCCCGGTGCGGCACCCTAGCCCAGACCCGCGACCACCCGCAACCGGATGCTCAGTCCGGATCGTCCTCCGCGACGGCCGCGGGGCGCCGCAGGAGGCGGTCGAGGTCGCCCTCCCCCACGAGCACCGTGCGGGGCTTGGAGCCCTCGTGGCCGGACACGACCCCCATGCGCTCCATGGCGTCGACCAGGCGCCCCGCGCGGGCGTATCCGACGCCCAGGCGCCGCTGCAGGAGCGACACCGAGGCCGTGCCCTGCTGCACCACCATCTCGATGGCCCGCCCGATCATGTCGTCGGCGTCGGGGTCGAGCGGATCCTCCACCGGCTCGGGCCGCTCCATCAGCTCCTCGCGCAGCTCGGGACGGCCCTGCTCACGCCAGTGATCGGTGATGGCGAGGATCTCCTCCTCGCTGACGTAGGCGCCCTGGAGGCGCTGGAGGCGCGACGTGCCCACGGGCCGGAACAGCATGTCGCCGTGGCCCAGCAGGGTCTCGGCCCCGCCGGCGTCGAGCACCACGCGCGAGTCGACCTGCGACGAGACCGCGAAGGCGATCCGCGAGGGCACGTTGGCCTTGATCATCCCGGTGATGACGTCGGCCGAGGGGCGCTGGGTGGCCAGCACCAGGTGGATCCCGACCGCCCGGCTCTTCTGGGCCAGGCGGATGATCGCGTCCTCGACCTCGGCGGGCGAGACCATCATCAGGTCCGCCAGCTCGTCGATGACCACGAGGATCGTGGGGATCGCCGGCTGGCCCTCGGCCTCGCGGGCCGTGTTCCAGTCGCGCAGGTTGCGCGCGCGCGCCATGCCCATCAGCTCGTAGCGGCTCTCCATCTCGCGCACGATGTTGGAGAGCACCGCGGCGGCGTCCTTCATGTTCGTCACGACCGGCGTCAGCAGGTGGGGGATGCTCTCGTAGTGGTTGAGCTCGACCTTCTTGGGGTCGATCAGGATCATCCGCAGGCTCTCGGGCGTGGAGCGCAGCAGGATCGAGGCCAGGAGGGCGTTGAGGCAGACGCTCTTCCCGGTGCCGGTGGAGCCCGCGATCAGCAGGTGCGGCATGCGCGCGAGGTCGATGTAGACCGGCTTTCCGCCCAGGTCGAGGCCCAGCCACGCCATCAGCGGCCCGGCGTGCGCGGGGAACTCGCGGGTGATGTCGCCCAGCGTCACGAGGGACGCCTCGGGGTTCGGCACCTCCACGCCCACGGCCTGCTTTCCCGGGATCGGCGCGATGATGCGCAGCTCCTCGCGGGCGGCCAGGGCGTAGGCGAGGTCGTCCCGCAGGGCCGTGATCCGCCCCACCTTGGTGCCGGGGGCGAGCTGCAGCTCGTAGCGGGTGACCCGCGGGCCGCTCACCGTGTCGGAGACCGTGGCCTCGATGCCGAAGTGGCCGAGCGCCTCCTCCAGCAGCCGGCTCGTGCGCGCGATGAGCTCCTCCGGCTGCGCCGTCGGCCCGCTCGAGCGACGCAGCATGCCGCGCGGCGGCAGGCGCCGGACCATCGGAGCCGCGGCGCGCCCCCCGGGCGTGCGCTTCGGCCGCGGGGCGAAGGCCGGCTCCAACTCGGGGGCCTCGTCGGCCAGCGCCATCTGCTCGTCGCCGACCCCATCGGCCCCGGCGAGGCCGATCCGGGAGGGCGCCGACGAGAACGGGTCGTCGGAGGATCCCAGCCCCTCGGGCGCGAGCGCCGGCGACGGCGGCATCGCCGACGGCCCGTCGAAGAGGTCGGGGAAGGTGTCGGCGCCGTCGAGCGGCGGAGGGGACGCCTCGGCGCGGGCGCGGCGGCGCCCGACCAGCGTGGGGGGCTCCAGGGAGTCGAGCCGCTCGCGCAGGCGCTGGCTGCCGCGGATGGCCGTGACGGTCGCCGTGGTGACCCCCCGGCTCACGCTGCGCGAGGCCACCGCCGCGCCCTGGCCGCCCCGCCGCACCACGTGGCCGAGCGAGGCCCCGGAGATGAGCACGACCGCGGCCAGCAGCCCGGCCACCACCAGGATCGCGGTGCCCACGCTCCCGACCGTGGTGCTGGTGGCCCAATAGCCCGCCTCGCCCACGAGCCCTCCGCGCTCCTTCATGACCTCCGACTCGAACCAGCCCTGGCGCGTCGTGCCGCCCAGGCCGAGGGAGCCGCCGGCCAGCGCCACCAGCAGCGCGACCGAGCCCACGGCCAGGCCGAGCCGCATCGGGCGGGCCGACAGCAGCGGGTGGTCGAGGATGAGGGCGACGCCGAGGGCGATCAGGGCCAGCGGCGCGAGCGCGACCGCGCGGCCCACCAGAAGGCGCGTCCCGTTCTCCAGCCATCCCCCCACGGGACCGGCGCCGAAGCCCAGGAACAGCGAGACGCCCAGGAAGATGGCCAGAGCGACCAGGCCGAGGCCCAGCAGCTCCCGCGTCTGGGAGTCGAGCCCCGAGCCCTTGCGGACGCGAGTCGCCGGGCGCCGTCGACGGCGGCGGTATGCCACGTGGGTTCCGATCCTCCACCTCCTGGATGCACGGGGAGCGGGCAGAGCCCGCCCGAGGGGTGTTGGCCGCGGGCACCCCGGTTCCTGCCGGGCTAGGATCGGGCCGTTCCCGGGCTCGCCCAAGCCCGAGCCGCTCCACGAGGAGGACTTCCCGTGCACCACGGAGATCCGCACCAGGTCTCGGCGATCGCGAAGCCGGACAAGATCCTGAAGCTCGACGGGATCTCAGCCGAGTCCGTGGAGGCCCACTGGGCCCTCTACGAGGGATACGTCAAGAAGTACAACGAGATCCAGGAGAAGCTGCACGGCGCCGACCGGAGCGCCGCCAACCAGATCTACTCGGACTACCGGGGCTTCCGCAGCGCGATCACCTTCGCCATCGGGGGCATCAAGAACCACGAGGTCTACTTCCAGAACCTCGGCGGCGGCGGCTCTCCGTCCGACGCCCTCGCGGCGCAGGTCGAGAAGGACTTCGGCGGCCACGACGATCTGCTCACCGAGCTTCGCGCCGGCGGCATGGCCGCGCGCGGATGGGCGTGGGTGGCCTGGGACTGGGACTGGGCCAAGCTCGACGTGTACATCGGCGACGCCCAGGACACCTTCCCGGTGTGGAACGCCACGCCGATCCTGGCGCTCGACGTCTACGAGCACTCCTACATCCGGGACTTCTCGACGGCGCGCCCGAAGTACATCGACGCGTTCGTCGCCAACATCGACTGGGCGGACGTCAGCGCCAAGTGGCAGCGGATCGCCGACGTCCTCTGACCGCTGACGGGCTCGCCGGCGGCGGCCGGATACTCGGGAACCCCCCTCCCTCGCAAGCTCGGGATCCGGGCCGGCGCCCGGGTGGTCCTCTCCGGAGCGCCGCCGAGCGCCGAGGCCCTGCTGGGAGAGCTGCCGGACGGGGTCCGGCTCTCCCGGCGGCTGACCGGCGCGGTGGACGTGATCGTGCTCTTCGCGGAGCGGCGCGCCGACCTGGCCCGCCGCCTGCCGGGCGCCCAGGCCGCCATGCGCGCCGACGGGGGCCTGTGGGTGGCGTGGCCCAAGCGCGCGTCGGGCGTGCCGACGGACATCACGGAGGACGTGATCCGCGAGATGGGCCTGGCCGCCGGCCTGGTCGACAACAAGGTCTGCGCCATCGACGCGACCTGGTCGGGGTTGCGGCTGGTGGTGAGGGTGAGGGACCGCCCGGCCCGCACGGCCCGCCGGCGTCAGGAGACGCGATGAGCGAGCGCTACCAGCGTCCCGGCTGGGTCACCACCAACGTCTTCAACCGCATCGTGGCCGCCCTGACCCGCGCCGGGATCAGCGTCTGGGGCTCCCGGGTCCTCGAGGTGCGCGGGCGCAGATCCGGCGAGCCGCGGCGCAACCCGGTCAATCCCCTCACGGTCAACGGGGTCAGGTACCTCGTGTCGCCCCGCGGACACGGCCAGTGGGTGCGCAACATGCGCGCCGCCGGGGAGGGGCGGCTGCTCCTGGGTCGCCGGGCCGAGCGCTTCACCGCGACCGAGCTCAGCGACGACGAGAAGCCGCCGCTGCTGCGCGCCTACCTCGAGCGATGGAAGTGGGAGACGGGAGTGTTCTTCGGAGGCGTCGGCCCGGACTCCCCCGACGAGGACCTGCGCCGCATCGCGCCCGACCACCCCGTCTTCCGCATCGGCCCCGGCCGCGAGGGGCCCCCATGACCAAGGAGGAACCCGCCGCGACCAAGCGCAAAGGGGCGCCGGTCCTCCTCGCAGGCGGCAACCCTCAGATCGCGAAGGCCGACGGCGACGCTCCCGTGCAGGCCTACATCGCGGCCATGCCGGGCTGGAAGCGCGACGTCGGGCGCCGGCTCGACGCGCTCATCGTGCGCACCGTGCCCGACGTGCGCAAGGCCGTGAGGTGGAACTCGCCCTTCTATGGCATCGAGGGCCAGGGCTGGTTCCTCAGCTTCCATTGCTTCACGAAGTACGTCAAGGTGGCGTTCTTCCGCGGCACGTCGCTGCGTCCACTCCCCCCCGGCGAGTCCAAGAACAAGGACACGCGCTACCTCGACATCCACGAGGACGACGAGCTCGACGAGGAGCTCGTGGCGAGCTGGATCAGGCAGGCGTCGGAGCTGCCCGGCTGGGTCCCGTAGCTCCTCGACGGGTCGTCCGGGGCCAAGTGTCGTGAGTCGCTAGTTCGTATGCAGTTCCCGAGCGAATCTCCAGCGAGACAAGGACGCAGACCCCCGCAATATCGGGAATATTGTGGGGGTCGAGGACGCTGTATCGCGATGAGATGCAGCCGGGAACTGCCACGTAATTAGCGACTCAGGACACTTAGACCTCGACCACCACCGGGACGATCATCGGCCGCTGCTGGGTGCGCTTGCGCACCAGGGAGGCGACGACGTCGTGGAGCTGGTGCTGGAGGACCCCGACCTCGGTCACGCGCTTCTCGGCCGACGACTCCAGGCTGCGCTCCACCGCCATCCGGATCTCCTCCTTCAGCTCCAGGTCCGCCTCCGACCCGAACCCCCGCGTCACGATCTCCACCTCGCCCTCGGTCGTGCCGTCGGAGGAGTCGACGCGCGCGATGATCATGACCAGGCCGTCGTCCGCCAGGTGGCGGCGGTCCCGGAGGACGCTCTCGGTGATGTCGCCGCCGCCGGCCTGATCGACGTAGGTGAGGCCGGCGTGCACGCGGTCCACGATCCCCGCTCCGCCGTTCGCGATCTCCAGGACGTCGCCGTTGTCCACGACGTGCACCCGGTCCGGCGAGATGTCGAGCGCCTGCGCCAGCTCGGCGTGCGCGCGCTGGTGGCGCGCCTCGCCGTGGATCGGCGCGAAGTGCCGCGGGCGCAGGAGCGAGAGCATCAGCAGCAGGTCGCTGGCGCTGCCGTGGCCGGACACGTGGACGCGGGGGTTCTGCCGCTCCGTGATGTAGTTCGCGTCGGCCCGGACCAGCCGGTTGACGATCTCGTTCACCGCCAGCTCGTTCCCCGGGACGGTGCTCGACGAGTAGATGATCGTGTCGTCGGGCTCGAGGTGCACGTGGTTGTGCTCGCCGCGCGCGATGCGGCTGAGCGCGGCCATCGGCTCCCCCTGGCTGCCGGTGCAGATGAGCACCTGCTCGTCGCGGGGGCGGGTCTCCAGGTCCTTCAGGCGCACCAGCGTGCCGGGGCGCGGGGTGAGGTAGCTCTGGCCGGTCTCGGGGTCGATCAGGTTGCTCGCGATGCCGACGTTGCGCGTGAGCGAGCGGCCCACCAGCGCGACGCCCCGCCCGTCGGCGTAGGCGGCGTCCAGCACCTGCTGGACCCGGTGGATGTGGGAGGAGAAGGTCGTCACCAGCACCCGGCCGTTGGCGGTGGCGAAGATGCGCGCCAGCTCGTCCCGGACGTCGCGGGTGGGCAGCGGCGACGGCGGCGGGCCCTCCTCCGCGTTCGTGGAGTCGGCCAGCAGCAGGTCGACGCCGCGGTCACCCAGCCGGGCCAGGGCCGGCAGATCGCTTCGCAGCCCTCCGACCGGGCCGTACTCGATGCCGAAGTCCCCGGTGTGCACCACCGTGCCGCCCGGGCAGGTGAGCGCCACCGCCGCGCAGTCCGGGGTGCTGTGGGTGAGCGGCACGAACTCCACCTGGAAGGGGCCGATCGGGATCGCGCGGCCGAGGGGCACCTCGATCAGCTCGGCGCCGTCCAGCAGCCGGTGCTCCTCGAGCTTCGGGCGCACCAGCGCCAGCGTGAATCGCCGGCCGTAGACCGGCACCTGGCCGACCGCGCGCAGCAGGAAGGGGACGGCGCCGATGTGGTCCTCGTGGCCGTG
The DNA here is from genome assembly GCA_963721335.1 of Miltoncostaeaceae bacterium. Lineage (GTDB taxonomy): Bacteria > Actinomycetota > Thermoleophilia > Miltoncostaeales > Miltoncostaeaceae > CAVXDY01. Next base: position 437,829 of record CAVRIV010000008.1, on the reverse strand, counting down.
GGTGAGGATCACGGCCTCCAGCCTGTCGCGCCGCTCCACCACGTAGCTGAAGTCGGGCAGCACGATGTCCACGCCCATCTGGTCGTTCTTGGGGAAGGTGATGCCGCAGTCCACGACCACCATCCGGTCGTCGTACTCGATCACGTTCATGTTCTTGCCGATCTCGCCGGCGCCGCCGAGCGGGATCACGCGGACGCCGCCGCGGGTGGCCGTAGCCAATTCGTCCTCCTGAATCGGTGCGGGCGTCAGGCCCGCGACAGAATGCCCTGCCGCTCGAGCACCGTGCGCAGGATCTCCCGCTGCACGGGCGTCGCGTCGATCAGGGGGAGGCGGAGCCGGCCCGACGGGATGAGGCCCGTCATCTCGAGCGCCGCCTTGATGAGAATGGGGCTGGTGGTGACGAAGAGCCCGGCGTAGAGGTCGGCCAGGGCGCCGTCCCGGCGGCGCGCCTCGTCCAGGTCGCCGCGGACGCCCGCCTCCATCACCGCGGCCATCTCCTCGCCCACCAGGTGCGAGGCCACCGAGATGACGCCGGCGCCGCCCAGCTCCACCACCGGCAGCAGCATGTCGTCGTTGCCCGCGTAGACGGCGAGGCCGGACCCGCCGACCACGGCCCGCAGCTCGCCGAGGTCCGGGTTCGCCTGCTTCACCGCGACGACGTGCTCGATCTGGCCCAGCTCGGCGATGAGGTCGGGCTCCAGGTTCACGCCGCTCCGGCTGGGGATGTTGTAGAGGATCACCGGCAGGCCGACCTCGGCGATGGCGGCGACGTGCCCCACGATCCCGGCCCGCGGCGGCCGGTTGTAGTAGGGCGTGACCACCAGGCACGCGTCGGCGCCGGCCTCGGCGGCCAGGCGCGTGAGGTGCACCGAGTGGGCCGTGTCGTTGCTCCCGGTGCCGGCCACGACGCTCGCGCCGCCGCCCACCTCCCGGATGGCCAGCCGGTAGAGGGCGAGCTTCTCCTCGTCGGTCAGGGTCGACGCCTCGCCCGTGGTCCCGGCCATCACCAGGCCGTCGGAGCCGTGCTCCACCAGGTGGCGGGCCAGGGCGGAGGCGGCGGCCTCATCGACGCGCAGGTCCGCGTCGAAGGGCGTGACCATCGCGGTCAGGATGGCGCCGAACACGGGGCGAGTATAGCCAGCCCCCTCGGCGGCCCCCGCCCGGGCGCTCACCCGGCCGCCATCGCCGGCTCCGGCTCACCGCGGGGCGTGCGCGGCAGGTCGTGGTCGAGCTGCCGGATCGTCGGCAGGAGGGCCAGGGTCGGGATGAGCGGCAGCCAGAAGGTGACGACGCGGTAGGTCACCGCGGCCAGCAGGGCCGACTCGAGCGGCACGCCCACCGCGCTCAGGGTGAGTGCCAGGGACGCCTCGATGCCCCCCGCGCCCCCGGCGGGGAGGGGCAGGGCGGTGGCGACGTAGCCGGTGGTGAAGGCGACCACGAGGGGGGCGAGCCCGAGGTTGACGTCGAAGGCCCGGAGCGCGGCGTAGACCACCGTGAGCTGGCCGATCCAGTAGATCGGGTAGCCGAGGAGCCCGCGAACCTGGCTGCGGGCGTTCACGAGCAGCCAGCGCACGAAGACCACGCCGCCGATGGCGTCGGCCAGGCCGACCTGGAGGGCGCGCCTCAGGTAGCGCCACCAGCCGCGCGGCCCGCGCCCGCGCGGGGTCTCGACCCGCGGGGGCACGGTGCTGAGGCGCTCGCCCCGCCGCGGGGCGCTCACCCACGCCGCGGCGAGGACGCAGAGCGGCACGGCGATGAGCCAGCCGAGCGTCATGCCGAGCGGCGCCTCCCCGGCTCCGGCCAGGATGAGCGCGGAGGAGATGGTGGCCGCGGCGCCCAGGACCGCCCATTCAAGGGTGTTCAGAGCGAGGATGCGCCGCGCCGCCTCGTGAACCGGCGCCCCGGCGCGGTGAAGGGCCCAGAAATCGATCGCCAGCCCGCCGGGGGAGGAGCCGATGGCCGTCGCGCCGAACCCGAGCGCCACCACGCGGGAGACCGTCCAGTAGCTCATCCGCGGCCCGCCCCGGGCGCGCGCCAGGTCGTGGTAGGCCAGGATGTACCCCACGTAGGCCAGGATCTCGCCGCCCACGCACACGGCCAGCCAGCGCAGGTCCGCCTCCCCCGCGATGTCCAGGATCCGCGAGTAGTCGGAGAGGTGGCCGATCAGCGCGATCGCGCCGACGAGCAGGATCGCCGCGGCCACCAGCGTGATGAGCGCCCTGCGCGCGCTGAGCTGGAGCGGTTTCGCGCCCGGCCCGGATCTGCCTTCGGGTGCCTCGGGGATGGGGCCGACCCCCCAACGGTTGCCTTCGCGTGAACCCTAGTCCCGAGCTCAGCCCTCCATCTCGGCGAGCGCGGACCACATCCCCCGCGACAGGTCGGCCCAGCCCCGGTCCGCCTCCGGGTAGCGGGAGAGGCAGACGTCGATGACGCGGGCACGCCGGGCCAGCGCCTGCCGGATGGTGGGGCTCACCCCGCGCGCGTCCTCGTTCGGGATGACGGCCTCCGGGTCCTCCCGGGCCACGCGCACGAGGAGCGCGTACGTCCGGCGCGTCTCCGGGGTGACCGGCCGCGTGACGTTGAAGCACCCTGCGCCCGGCAGCGAGAGTCGCTGGGCGTCGTGCGCGAACGCCCTCTCGATCGCCTCGCGCTGTGCCTCGGGCACCCTGGGCGGCTGCCCGCTCCCGCATCCCGCCAGCGGCGCGAGCAGAGCCAGAGGCCGCGATCACGGCGACACGTACGGATGCCGTTCCCGATCGGGATGTGGGGAGAGCAGCATGGATCCACGGGCGCCGGGGGGCGCCGCTGCGTCCCGCCCCCCAGGAGCGGCTTCTCACATCCCGATCGGGATTCCCGCAACCATGGGGATGGGCTCCGCGCTGGGCACGGGGGTCAGCAGGTCGGGGTCGGCGACCCGCCAGTAGCGGTCCACCGCCCAGGGCAGGACCTTCCGGCTCCCGATCGTGCGCGCGAAGAGGGCGAACAGGGGGTCGGGCAGCCAGTTGAGGATGCTCTGCAGCCGGTCCAGGAACCGGTAGCCGTGGCGTCGCGAGAGGACGTACCCGCGGTACCGGGAGAGGGCCTGGTCGAGGGTCAGCTCGCCCACCCGCACCCGCTCGGCCAGGCGGCCCGCGAGCTGGCCGAAGACCAGCGCCGGCCGGATCCCCTCGCCCGAGACGGGGAGGCAGTGGCCCGCGGCGTCGCCCACCACGAACATGCCGTCGCGGATCGGGTCGATCATGCGCGAGGTGAAGAACCCGCCGTGCTGGTGGCCGGGCTGGCCCAGGTCGTGCCGGTCGAGGAAGTTCACGAGGTCCTGGGACAGCGCGGAGTCGCCCGTGTAGGTGGCGAGGCCCGCGCGCACGTGGTCGCCCGCCGGGAAGATCCAGTAGAAGCGCCGCCCGCCGTTGCTCGGCCCCACGTAGAAGTGCAGGCCGTCGCCGCGGTAGGGCTGTCGCGCCTCGACCCCGAAGCTCTTGCGCGGCGCGCGCGCCCGGCGGGCCGCGCGGCCCTTGGGGGCCGACGTGCGCCAGCCCGCCGCCTCGATGACGATGGGCGCCTCGAAGCTGCCCTCCGTGGTGTGGACGACGCCGTCCCCGGCCCCGGTGACTCGGGCCCGCAGGAAGTCGGCGCCCGTGCGCTCGAAGAGGTCGGTGCAGAAGCGCCGGTAGTCGAAGGTGGCGAAGTCGAAGAACCGCAGGCGCTGGCTGTGCCGGCGGGTGTGGATGATGATCTCGCGGTGGACCTGCTCCACGCAGTCGAGGAGGTCCATGCGCTCCAGGCACGCCATGGGCACGGCGGACGCCGAGGTCTCGCCGTCACCGATCTCCAGACGGTCGATGATCAGCACGCGGCCGCCGATCTGACTCGCCGCGGCCAGGCCGCCGAACGAGCCCCCGCAGACGATCGCGTCGTAGCCCTCGCTCATCCTCGGGCCAGCTCCGGGACCGTCGCGGCGCACGCGTGCAGGGCCTCGGCCACCGCGGAGAGCGCCTGCTCGCGCTCGTCGTTCGACAGCCGCTCGCGGCGCAGCATGCGCTGCTCGGCGACCAGCGCCGCCTCCACCCCGCGGCGCGCCTCGTCCTGGCGCTTGGCGGTGGCGATCAGGTGCACCCCGGCGCGGGCCTGAGCGCCGTACGCGTTGAGCGCGGCCTCGCGCACCGGCCCGGGGGCCATGTCGGCGATCTCGTAGCGCAGCATCATCAGGTCGCGCTCCCAGGCGCCCACCGAGACGCGCCGGCGCTCGACCTCGCGGGCCACGCGCGAGCTGAGCCGCCCCGCCGCCCCGCCGGCCTTCTCGGCCGAGGAGCGCAGGGTGTCGAGGAGCGCCTGGCGGCTCGCCTCGTTGGCGGGGTCCTCGAGCCACGCCTGCGCCCGCCGCATCAGGAGGGCGGCGACCGCCGGCCCCTGGCGCTTCGCCAGGAGGAGGGCCAGTGCGATGAGGCGGGGGCCCATGACTAGTGGTCCGCCGGCGTCACGTGCGTGGGATCTCCTCGCCGGTCTCGGGGTCGAGCCGGATGCCGTCGGTGATGCCGGGCCCGGGGGGCGCCCCGATGGTGAGCCAGACGGCCTCGCGGTCGCTGTTGTTCTGGATGCGGCGCGGGGTGTCCTTGGAGAAGCGCAGCCAGTCGCCGTCCTGCACCGCGACGACCTCGCCCTCGACCATGACCTCCTGCGGGCCGCCGGAGATGAGCTGGTAGACCTCCTCCTGGTTCCCGTGGCGGTGGTAGGCCATCGCGTGGCCGGGCCCGTAGCGCCACACCCGCAGCGTCATGTTCTCGGCGCCGACCGATCCGGCGACGTCGCGCGACGACGCCCCGCCCCCGCGGCGCTCGCGCTCCTCGATGTCACCATGCGCGACCCTGCTCCACCCGCTCATCCGGCACCTCCCTCGACTGGGGCGATCGTACCAGCGGGACCCGTCAGCCCTCGGCCTCGCCGGGCTCCTCGCCGGGCTCGTCGCCGGCGCCCTCCTCGGGATCCTCGGCACCGTCGCCCGGCTCGCCGATCACCATCAGGAGCTGCTTGGTGTCGACCTGGGTGCCGGCGGCCACGAGGACCTCGATCACGGTGCCCTCGCGGTCCGCGAACACCCCGGTCTCCATCTTCATCGCCTCGATCGACAGCAGGCGCATGCCCCGGGTCACGACGTCCCCCTCGCGCACCGGCACGGCCACCACCAGGCCGGGCATGGGCGCCGCGACGTGGCCGGGGTCGCTCTCGTCGGCCATGCGCTTGACCGCCCCCGTGGGGGCCACCGACCGGTCGACCACCTTCACCTCGCGCGGCTGGCCGTTGAGCTCGAAGAAGATCGTGCGCCGCCCCTCCTCGTCGGCCTCGCCGATCGCCAGGAAGCGGATGACCAGGGTCTTCCCCTTCTCGATGTCGACGAACAGCTCGTCGTCGCGGGGCAGGCCGTAGAGGAAGACCGGCGTGGGCAGAGCGCTCACGTCGCCGTAGGTGCGCTGGTGCTCGGCGAAGTCGACGAAGACCTTCGGGTACATCAGGTAGCCGGCCAGCTCGGGATCGGTGACCCGGCGGCGCACCTTCTTCTCCACCTCCGCGCGCGTGGAGTCCAGGTCGACCGGCCGGAGCGCCTCGCCGGGCCGGACGGTGAGCGGCTCCTCCCCCTTCAGCACCTTCGCCTGGAGCGCCTCCGGGAAGCCGCCGTACGGCTGGCCCAGGTCCCCGTGGAAGTACTCCACCACCGAGTCGGGGAACGCGATCGCGCGATCGGGGTCCAGCACCTCCTCGGGGGTCAGGTCGTTGGTGACCATGAAGACCGCGAGATCGCCCACGACCTTCGAGGTGGGGGTCACCTTCACGATGTCGCCGAACATCCGGTTGACCGCCGCGTAGGCCTTGGCCACCTCGCGCCAGCGCGACTCGATGCCGAGGGCGCGCGCCTGCTGGCGCAGGTTCGTGTACTGGCCGCCGGGCATCTCGTGCTCGTAGACCTCGGCGGCGCCCGCGCGCATGTCGCTCTCGAAGCCCGCGTACGCGGCGCGCACGGCCTCCCAGTAGCTCGCCACGACGGCGAGCTCCTCCCGTGGGAGGCCCGTGTCGCGCGGGCTCCCGCGCAGCGCCTCGACGACCGATCCCAGGTTCGGCTGGGAGGTGAGGCCGCTCATGGGGTCCATCGCGAGGTCCACCGCATCCACGCCGGCCGCCGACGCGGCCAGCACCGACGCGGCCGCCGCGCCCGACGTGTCGTGGGTGTGGAAGTGCACGGGCAGCCCGGTCTCCTCGCGCAGCGCGGTCACGAGCATCCGGGCGGCCTCGGGCTTGCAGAGCCCCGCCATGTCCTTGATGCCGATCACGTGGGCGCCGGCGGCCTCGAGCCGGCGCGCCATGTCCACGTAGTAGGCGAGGTCGTACTTGTCGCGCGACGGGTCGGTGAGGTCGCCCGTGTAGCAGATGGCCGCCTCCAGGAGCATCCCCGACTCGAGCACCGCGTCCATCGCCACGCGCATGTTCTCGACCCAGTTGAGGCTGTCGAAGACCCGGAAGAGGTCGATGCCGGCGTCGGCCGCCTGGGCCACGAAGTAGCGCACGACGTTGTCCGGGTAGTTCGTGTAGCCGACCGCGTTCGAGGCCCGCAGCAGCATCTGGAGCAGCACGTTGGGCACGGCCTCGCGCAGCTGGGCGAGGCGGTCCCACGGGTCCTCCTTCAGGAACCGCATCGCCACGTCGAAGGTCGCCCCGCCCCACGCCTCGAGCGACAGCAGGTCGGGCAGGTGGCGCGCGTAGTAGGCGGCGGGGCCCAGCAGGTCGTGCGTGCGGAAGCGCGTCGCGAGCAGCGACTGGTGCGCGTCGCGGAAGGTGGTGTCCGTCACGAGCAGCCGCTCCTGCGCGCGCATCCACGAGGCGAACCCGGCCGGCCCGAGCTCCCGCAGGCGGTCCCGGCTGCCGGTGGGCTCCTCGGGCCGCGGCGCCACCGCGGGGATCTGGGGCACCGGCATGTGGGTGGGCACCGGCCGGTCCACGGCCTCGGGGTTCCCGTTCACCAGGACCTCGCCGATGAACGAGAGCAGGCGCGTCGCGCGGTCGCGCCGCGGGCGGAAGCGGAACAGCTCCGGCGTCTCGTCGACGAAGCGCGTGGTGTAGTCGCCCGCCCGGAACGACCGGTGCGTGATCAGCGCCTCGAGGAAGGGCAGGTTGGTCTTCACGCCCCGGATGCGGAACTCGCGCAGCGCCCGCTCCATCCGCCGGATGCACTCCTCGTGGCTGGGCGCCCAGGCCGTGACCTTCTCGAGCAGGGAGTCGTAGAAGGGGGTGATGACCGCCGACGAGTAGGCCGTGCCGCCGTCCAGCCGGATGCCGAAGCCGGTGGCCTCGCGGTAGGCGCTGATGCGCCCGTAGTCGGGGATGAAGTGGTTGTCCGGGTCCTCGGTGGTGATGCGGCACTGCATCGCCGACCCGCGTGCCGCGATCTCGTCCTGCGGCGGGACCCCGCTCTCGGGGGTGCCGATCTCCGCGCCCTGGGAGATGGCGATCTGGGCCTTCACGATGTCGATCCCGGTCACCACCTCGGTGACCGTGTGCTCGACCTGGATGCGCGGGTTGACCTCGATGAAGAAGAAGTCGCCGGTCTCCGCGTCCATCAGGAACTCGACGGTCCCCGCGCACTGGTAGCGGGCCTCGCTGCATCAGGCGCACGGCGGCATCGCAGATGGCGTCCCGCACGGCCGGGTCGAGGCGCGGGGAGGGTGCGATCTCCACCACCTTCTGGTGGCGCCGCTGCACGGTGCAGTCGCGCTCGAGCAGGTGCACGACGTTGCCCTGCCGGTCGGCCAGGATCTGCACCTCGATGTGCCAGGCGCGCTCGACCAGGCGCTCCAGGAAGACCTCGTCGTTGCCGAAGGCGGCCTTGGCCTCGCGCCGGCCGGCCTCCACGGCATCCTCCAGCTCCGCCGGGTCGTGGACCATCCGCATGCCGCGCCCGCCGCCGCCCCAGCTCGCCTTCACCATCAGGGGGAAGCCCACCTCGTCGGCCAGCCGCCGCGCCGCGGCGGGGTCGTCGGGGAGGGCCCCGGTGGCCGGCATCACCGGCACGCCGGCGCGCTCGGCCAGGGCCCGCGCCTCGACCTTGTTGCCGAGACGCTCCATCACCATGCGCGGCGGCCCGATCCAGACGAGCCCCTCGCGCACGCAGGCGTCGGCCAGCTCCGGGTTCTCGGCCAGGAACCCGTAGCCCGGGTGGATGGCGTCGGCCCCGCACCCGCGGGCCACGCGAACGATCTCCTCGATGCCGAGGTAGGCGCGCACCGGCTCCGCGCCCTTGCCCACCTGGTAGGCCTCGTCGGCCTTGAAGCGGTGCAGCGCGAAGCGGTCCTCGAGCGAGTAGATCGCCACCGTCCGCAGGCCCAGCTCGGTGGCCGCGCGGAAGACCCGGATGGCGATCTCGCTCCGGTTCGCCACCAGGAGCTTGCGGATGCGCCGCGGCATCAGTCGCGCGAAGAGGATCGGCTCGAGGCCGACCGTCAGCCCGGGCCGGTCCGCCACCGCGCGCACGGCCATGATCACTCCCGGCATGAAGCTCTCACGCGAGAGCGAGTCGTGGCGGATGGTGAGCGTCTCGCCGACCCCGCCCAGGATCACCTCCTGGTGCGCCACCAGCCCCGGCAGGCGCACGGAGTGGATCGGCACCTCGCCCTCCATCAGGCCCGCCGTGCGGAGAGCGGTGCCCGAGGGGGCGTCGAGCTTGCCGTCGTGGTGCAGCTCGACGATCTCCGCGCGCGGCATGTGGCGCGACGCCTCGGCGGCGAAGCGCATCATCAGCACGGCGCCCACCGCGAAGTTGGGGGCGATCACCGCGTTGGCGGCCCCCGCCTCGGCCAGCGCGCGCAGCTCCTCGACCTGCTCGGGCGTGAGACCGGTGGTGCCGATGACGGCGTGCACCCCCGCCGCGAGCGCCGCTCCCGCATTGGCGAAGACCGCCTCGGGGCGCGTGAAGTCGACCAGCACGTCGGGGCCCGCGCCGGCGAGCGCGGCGCCCAGGTCCGCGTAGACCCCCTCGCCCGGTCCGAGCGCCGGGTCGACCGACGCGGCCACCCGCATGTCGGCCTGGCTCTCGACGGCCCCCACCACCGCGCGGCCCATCCGGCCCGCGGCTCCCGAGACGCACACGGCGATCACCGGGGCACCTTATGCGACGGGGTGGCGGAGCGGATGCCGGCCGTCTCTCATCGGCCGGCATCCGCCTGCGCCCGCTCAGATCACGATCTCCACCAGTGCGCTCCCCTTGCGCCCCGCGGGGTCGGTGACCGTGACCCGGCCGAAGTACGACCCGGACTTCCAGTTCGCGCCGGCCGCGCCCGGATGGACCCAGAGCAGGTACGTGCCGTCGCCCCCGTCCTGGAAGGTCGGCGGCGCGCAGCCCGTGCCGCCCGCGGGGCAGCGGACGAACCCCGCCCCACCGGCCGGGACGAACTTGTCGCTGACGTCGAACGCCGCCGAGGGGAGGCCCGCGCGCGGGGCGCCGTTGCGGGTCACGAGCACCGCGACGACCACCGGGTTGTGGTTCGTGGGGCCGGCGGGCGCGAAGGTGTGCCCCGTACCTCCGTCGCCGCACTGGACCGAGACTCCCGCGCATGCCCGCTCGTCCACCTGCACGGAGACCTGGAGGCCTGCCAGGTCCCCTTCGATGGCCCTCACCTCGCGCTTGATCTCCTTGAGGCCGTGCTGCCGGCTGGCCAGGGCGGCGCGGAGCGCCGTCGTGTCGCGCTGGATCGCCGAGAGGTCGCCCGGACCGTCCTGCGTGCCTCCCAGCGCCACGGCCGCGACTGCCCCGAGCAGGCAGAGCGCGGCGATCGCCGCCACCGCGCGGTTCTTCGGCATCTCCCACCTCCTTCGTCAACGCCGCCCGGACGCCGCGGGGCCGACGCCGCGCATGCCGCCCGAGCGGTCCGGTCGAACCTAGCGTCCTGGAAGAGCGCGGCCGGTCCGGCCAATGCCGCCCGGCCCGTATGGTTCCCGGCCGTGCTGCTCGCGCTGGTGCGCCACGGGGAGTCGACCTGGAACGCCGAGTGGCGGATGCAGGGCCAGGCCGACCCCCCGCTCAGCGACGAGGGCCGGCGCCAGGCCCTGTCCCTGCGGACCCTGCTGGACGGGCTGGCCCCCGACGCCGTCGTCACCTCGGACCTCACGAGGGCACGCGAGACGGCGGAGCTGATCGGCCGTCCCGACGCCGTCCTCGACCGGCGCTGGCGCGAGTCGGACGTCGGCCGCTGGAGCGGCCGTCTGGTCCGCGAGCTGATCGCCGAGGACCCCGACGCCTACCGGAGCTGGCTGGAGCACGCCCACACCCCGCCCGGCGGGGAGCCGTGGGAGGCGGCGCGCGAGCGTGTCGCCGTGGCCGCCCGCGCGCTTCTCGCCGACGGCGTCCGGACCGCGTTGGTGGTGACCCATGGGGGGCCGATACGCACCTGCTGCGAGGTGTTCACGGGGCTGTCGCGGAGTCACCTCGTGCCGGTGCCGACGGCGAGCCTGACCGTCATCGACCTGGATGACCGCCCGCGGTTGATCGCGTTCGGCGCCGCCCCGGGTCGCCCCGAGACGGCCGCGCGGGGCCCGGCCGACGCCGCAGCGTAGGCCGGGCCCGTCGGCGGCTCAGGCCGCCAGCAGACGGTCGAAGAACGACCGGTACCGCTGCAGAGCGATCCGGAGGTCCTCCGTGGAGACGTCGTCCCCGCGGTCCCACTGGCCCTCCAGCGCCTGCCGCTCCCGGGAGAACGACTCGGCCAGGCGCTGCATCAGATCGGCCACCAGGGCGTCGGCCTCCTCCACCGCGCGGCGCGGCTCGTCGACGAAGCCGGTCTGGATCTCGCTCCAGCGATCGCCGAGCTCGCGGCTCTCGGCGGCGTCGAGCAGTTGCGGCTCGGGCACGTCAGCGTCGGCGGAGTCGTCGGCCGCGCCGGCGTCGTCGACGACGGGGTCGTCCTCCGCCGGCGCCTCCCGCCGGGCCAGGTCATCGGTGGTCAGGCGCTCGGTCATCGCCGCGCCTCCGAGTGGTGCTCGCTGCCGAGCAGCTCCTCGAAGAGCGCGCGGTAGTGGACCATGGCCTGGCGCAGGTCCTCCGTGCTCGCCTCGCCGCGGTCGTGCGCGCCGAAGGCCGAGTGCCCCGCGCGGTAGTCCTCGACGACCGTCGGATGGTCGACGGAGATGAGCTCCGCCTGCCGCTCGAAGTCGTCCATGGGGTAGCCGCGCTCGCGCATCACGATGGTGACCAGGCCGTCGGCCTCGGCCACCGCGCTCACGGGCTCGTCGACGAAGCGGGCCTGCACGTCGCTCCACTCCTGGGCGTAGCGCTCGCGCGACTCGGGGGCCAGCGGCCGGATGTCGAGAGACTCGCGGCGCTCCTCCCGCTCGCGCAGATGCGCCTCGGCCTCTCGCCGGTCGCCGCGCTCCTCGATGGCGCGGTCGTACTCGGGGCCGAAGCCCTCCTGCAGGCGCCGGCTGCGCGCCCGGCGGTACGACGTCCAGACGAGCGCCGCCAGGACGACCACCGCGAGGGCGATCACCACCCAAACCCATGCGTCCATCTCGAACCTCCGATTCCCTTTTTGGCGAGCCGTGTCGGCTCCCGCTGGAAGGGGCGTTCCACCAGCCGGGAGGCGTCAAACCGGCGGGCCGGGAGGCGCGGTGGTTCTGTGAACTTGGATCCCGCTCAGATCACGCGGGGACCGATCTCCTCGACCGCCTTCATGATCCAGTCCACGGGGGCGTGCCCCGCCGTCTGGCTGAGCACCCAGGCGGCGACCGTGTTGAGCCGGCCGGCGTCCTCCTCGGCGTCGATCGCCTCCTGAAGGCCGTCCCGGAGCGCGCCCTCGACGTCGTCGGGGAGGTCCTGGCCGTCCTCCAGCGTCCCCGCCACCGACACCAGGAGCTCCTCCCGGCTCCGCCCCAGAGCGCAGGCGGCCTTGTCCACGGCCGCGAGCCCGATCCTCTGCGCCTGGGCATCGACCCCGTCCTGTACGGCCGGAGCCTCCCGGCTGCAGGGGTCCGCCACCGCGAGGCGTCCATCGGCGAGCGCGCCGCGCTGCAGCTCGACGCCGATCAGCAGCGCCGCCGCCGCCAGCGCGGCCAGGATCACGAGGTGTCCCGCGCGCAGGGCCCTCATCCGAGATCGCTCCGGCGGAGGGCGGCCAGGGGCAGAAGGGCCAGCACGGCCAACGCGGCGCAGAGCGCGAAGGCCGCGCGGAACCCGCGCGTGATGGTCGCGGCGATCAGCGCCTCCAGATCGTCGAGGAGGGCGACCCGGGCCGGGTCGTCCGGGTCGCCGCCCGTCGCGACGGCCTCCCGCAGGTCGGGGATCTCCCCCGCCGGGGCGGTCGCGATCGCCCGGTCGAGGGCGGTCCCCACATCCACCTTCTCCTCGATCGACAGCGGCGCGTCGATGAGCGCCGCCGCGCCCGCGAGCTCGGCCCGGTCCCTCACCTGCATCAGGCTGCCCGCCAGGACCGGCGCCAGCAGCACCAGCCCCACGACCAGCCCGGCGTGCCGCGCCCCGACGGACCAGGTGCCGCTGGAGGCGTGGCTCGGGCCGCGCAGGGAGGCCTCGGTGAGGGCGGGCATGCTCAGACCGATGCCCAGGCCGCACAGGGCGAGCGCCGCGCTGATCAGGACCAGGCTCGGCTCGGGGAGCAGCGCCATCGCCACCAGTCCGGCCGCCAGCAGCAGCGTGCCGCCCGCGACCGCGACGCGAGGAGCGCTGCGCCTCGCCACCGGCGCGGCCGCCAGAGCGCCCAGGGGCAGGAGGCTCACGAGGCCGGCGGCAAGCAGGGGCGGGTGCCCCCATCCGTTGATGATCAGGACCACGGAGAGGAACAGGGCGCCCACCAGGGCGGCCGACAGCAGGGCGAGCGCGGCGCCGGACGCCCGCCGGGCGCGCCGGTGGGGGTCGGGCGGCACGGTGGTGGGCGCGGGCGACGGCAGGCGCACCGCGATCGTCGCCGCCAGCGCCGCGAGCGCCAGCGGGACCTGCGCGATGAAGATCGAGGGCCAGTCGAAGACCTGGGTGAGCGCTCCGCCGAGCGCCGGCCCCACCGCGGCGCCCACCACCGCCGCGGCGCCCCAGACCGCGACCCCGCGCCTGCGCCCTCCCGCCAGGGCCGCCAGCAGCGGCACGGAGCCCGCCAGGAGCAGCGCGGCCCCGATCCCCTGCGCCGTCCGGGCGGTGACCATCATCGGCAGGCCGTCGGCCGCCGCGCAGGCCAGCGACGCGAGAGCGAACACGACGAGCCCGACCCGGGTGAGCCGCACGGCGTCGAGGCGGCGGACCGCCCGGATGAGCCCGAGGGCCACCACGGCGACCGCGAGGTTGTAGGCCGTGATCACCCACGAGACCGACTCGATGGACGTCCCGAAGTCGCCGAGGAGGTCCGGCAGGGCCAGCACGACGATCGAGGAGTCGGCGAACGCGACGCCCACGGCCAGGGCCATGAGGGCGGTCCGGAACGGCCGGCGCCGCTCGCCCGGGTCGGCGGGCGGGTCCAGGACGGCCGTCGAGAGATCGGCGGTCGGGTACTCGTCGGTGACGATGCGGTTGCTCACACTGGAGTGGTACCCGAGCGCGGGCCCCGGCGGTATCGCGCGGCGCCGGGTTGTCCGGCGCTTAACCGCCAGGCCGTCCGGGGCCGGCCGGGATCGCCGGAACCCTTCGGCCCGAGGCTCAGGCGGCCTGGAGCTCCGGGGAGATGTGGGCCACGGCCTCGCGGATGAGGTCGCCGCTCGGGCCGATGGACGCGGCCGACATCGCCTCGGGCCGCCAGTACTCGCGGGCGAGCGCCTGCACGTCCTCGACGGTCACCGCCTCGACCCTCTCCACCACCTCGTCCATCGTGAGCAGCTCCGTGCCCGTCAGCACGGCCCGCCCGATCCGGTTCATGCGCGTGCCGGTGCTCTCCATGCTGAGCACGAGGCGCCCCTTCAGGTGGTCCTTGGCCCGCCGGAGCTCCACCGCGGGGATCGGCGCCTCGCCGATCCGGCGCAGCTCCGCGCCGATGACCTCGCAGGCCGTGGCGAGGTTGTCCTCGCGCGTGCCCAGGTAGATGCCCACCTGGCCCGTGTCCGCGTACCCCACGGTGTAGGAGCCCACCGAGTAGGCGAGGCCGCGCTTCTCGCGCACCTCCTGGAAGAGCCGGCTGCTCATCGAGCCGCCGAGCACCGTGTCGAGCACCGACTGCGCGTGGCGGCGGGGATCGTTCCGCGACAGCCCGGGCCCCCCGAGGCACAGGTGGTACTGCTCGGTGGGCTTCTCCTTCACCAGCAGGGTGGGCGGCCCGGGGCGGGCGGCCTCGAAGGGGCCGAGGCCTGAGGCGGACGACAGGCCCCCGAGCAGCTGCTCCGCCAGCTCCATGACGCGCTCGTGCGGGACGTTGCCGGCCGCGGCCACGACCATGTTGGGAGCCGTGTAGTGGTGGGCGTGGTAGGCGCGCACCCCGTCGGCGGGCACGCTGCCGATGACCTCGGCCGTGCCGATGACGGGCCGCCCCAGAGCCTGCTCGGGGAAGACCGCTCGGCTGGCCAGGTCGTGGATCTGGTCCTGCGGATCGTCCTCGTACATGGCGATCTCCTCCAGCACCACCTCGCGCTCCTGGTCGAGGTCGAGGAAGGTCGGCCGCTGGAGCATGTCGGTGAGGATGGGCATCGCCTGGTCGAGCAGCTCGTCGAGCACCCGGCAGGTACAGCACCGTGTAGTCCTTGCCCGTGGCGGCGTTGACCTCGCCGCCGAGGCTGTCGAAGGCCTGTGCGATCTCCTCGGGCGAGTAGCTCGGCGTGCCCTTGAACAGCATGTGCTCGAGGAAGTGCGAGATCCCCGCCTCGGGCGGGGTCTCGAAGCGCGATCCGACGCCGATCCAGACGCCGATCGCCACGGATCGCACGCCGGGGATGGGCTCCGAGACCACCCGGAGCCCTCCCGACGTCACGCCGATGGTCGGCGCGTTCATCCCGCCGCCTACTCGGCCGCGGTCAGCCGCCGGCGCCGCCGGCGCGGCGGGCCGTCCCCGTCCTCGTCGACCGCGGCGCCGTTGCCGGAGTCGCCCCCGCCGCCGCCGTCGACGTCCTCCATGCCGACGATGCGCAGGCCGATGCGGCCGCGGGCGCGGTCCACCTCGACCACCGTGACGTCCACGGTGTCGCCGCGGTTGACGACGTCCTCCACCTTGTCCACGCGGCCGCGGCCGAGGTTGGAGATGTGCAACAGGCCGTCGACGCCCTTGGTGAGCTCCACGAACGCGCCGAACGTGGTCGTCTTCACGACCTTCGCGCCCATGTAGGTGTCGCCCACCTCGACGTCCTTGGTCATGGCGCGGATCTGCTCGACGGCCGCGTCGGCCTTCGCGCCGTCCACGCCGTAGACCTTGACCGTGCCGTCGTCCTCGATCGAGATCTCGACCTCGTACTCGGCCTCGAGGCCGCGAATGGTCTCGCCGCCCTTGCCGATCACGCTGCCGATCCGCTCGGGGTCGATCTTGATCGCCGTGATGCGCGGAGCCCACGCCGACAGCTCCTTGCGCGGGCCGTCGAGGGTCTCGGCCATGATCCCGAGGATGTGCTGGCGGCCGGCCTTCGCCTGGGCCAGCGCGTCGCGCAGGATCTCGAAGGTGACGCCGGTGATCTTGATGTCCATCTGCAGGGCGGTGATGCCCTCGGACGTGCCGGCCACCTTGAAGTCCATGTCGCCGAGGTGGTCCTCGTCGCCCTGGATGTCGGAGAGGACGACGTAGTCGTCGCCCTCCTTGATGAGGCCCATCGCGATCCCGGCCACCGAGCGCGTGATGTTCACGCCGGCGTCCAGGAGGGCGAGCGTCGAGCCGCAGACCGACGCCATCGACGACGACCCGTTGCTCTCGAGCGTCTCGGACACGAGCCGCAGCGTGTACGGGAAGTCCTCGTCGCTCGGGATCATCGGCAGGAGGGCCCGCTCGGCGAGCGCGCCGTGGCCGATGTCGCGCCGCTTGGGACCGCGCATGAAGCCGGTCTCGCCGACGCTGAAGGGCGGGAAGTTGTAGTGGTGGATGTAGCGCTTGGTGGTCTCGATCCCGAGGCCGTCGATGCGCTGCGCCTCCTTGGTGGTGCCGAGCGCGAGGCTCGTGAGCACCTGCGTCTCGCCGCGGGTGAACAGGCCCGTGCCGTGGACGCGCGGCAGAACGCCGGCCTCGGCGGTGATGGGCCGGATCTCGTCGGAGGCGCGACCGTCGGGGCGCTCCTTGTTGACGGCGATGCGCTGGCGGATGATCCGCTTCTGCAGGGCGTCGAAGGCCATGGAGAACGCCGCCGACTCCTCGGGCGTGGGCTCGGCGCCGAGCAGCTTCTCGGCGGCGGCGGAGCGGACCGCGGCGATCTTGTCGCGGCGGACCAGCTTGGCCTGCTCGCGGGTCGCCTCGGCCAGGTCCTTGCCGGCGGCCTTCTCGACCTTGGCCAGCAGCTTCTCGTCCAGCGGGGCGGTCGTGACCTCCCACTTCGGCTTGCCGGCCGCCTTGACCAGCTCGAGCTGGGCGTCGCAGAGGCGCCGGATCTCCTCGTGGGCGATCTGGAGCGCCTCGAGCATCGTCTCCTCGTCGACCTCCTTGGCGCCCGCCTCGACCATCGAGATGGCCTCCGCGGTGCCCGCCACGATCAGGTCGAGCTCCGAGTCCTCCGACTCCTGAAGGGTCGGGTTGATGATGAACTCGTCGCCCGAGAGGCCGATCCGGACGGCCCCGACGGGACCGGAGAACGGCAGCTCGGAGATCATCAGCGCCGCCGAGGCGCCGTTCAGGCACAGGATGTCGAACGAGTTGACCTGGTCCACCGACAGGATGGTCGCGACGACCTGGGTCTCGTTGCGGTAGCCCTTCGGCCACAGCGGGCGGATCGGCCGGTCGGTCATGCGGGCCGTCAGCGTCGCGCGGTCGCTCGGACGCGACTCCCTCTTGATGAAGCCGCCGGGGATCTTGCCGGCGGCGTACATGCGCTCCTCGACGTCCACCGTCAGGGGGAAGAAGTCCGCCCCCGGGCGCGCCTCCTGCGCACCCACCGCCGTCACCAGCACCACCGTGTCCCCCGAGCGGACGACGACCGCTCCGTTGGCCTGCTTGGCCAGCTTGCCCGTCTCGAACGAGATGGGCGCGTCGCCGATCTCCGCGGTCACAACCTCTACTGCCATGTCACATCCCTTGTCCGCCCCGCGCCGCTCGGCCGGGGCCCTCGTCGCCGACGCCACCCGGCGCCGGCCTTCTGATCGCTTCTCGTGCGACCCGGCCCGAACGGGCCTACCTGCGCAAACCGAGCGTTTTCGTGAGCTCGCGGTACGCGTCGAGGTCGCTGCGCTGCAGGTAGTTCAGCAGTCGCCGGCGACGTCCCACCATCTGCAGAAGACCGCGCCGCGAGTGGTGATCCTTGGCGTGCAGCTTCAGGTGCTCGGTGAGCGCGTTGATGCGCTCCGTCAGAATCGCCACCTGTACCTGGGGCGAGCCCGTGTCGGACTCGTGGCGACGGTGGGTCCCGATGACCCCCGCCTTGGCGTCCTTCGTCAGCATGATGCTCCTCGCTCAGCCGCGGCGCAGCCGTAGCCGCACCGGGTCGTCTCTGATCGCGCCGGGGGCTCAGATGCTCGGAGAGCCTCGTCCAACGGCGCCCGCCGACCATAGCAAAGAGCGCCGGAAACGCCGTTCTCGTTCCACGAGGGACGCGACTCCGGCCGCCCGGACCCGGTCTCCGAGGGAGAGGGCGCTATCCTGGAGCCGTCACCGCCGCGCCGGCCCCTCAAGTCGATGCGGACGTCTGCCGATCGGATCGGCGACGTCGAGGAGAGGGTGCGGGTCATCTGGTCCCTGGTGGACTTCAACAGGCGCGAGTGGTCGGTTCTGGGCCCGCTCTCCATGGCCGGCTTCTTCGAGGTCTACGACGTGGCCCTGCTGACCCTGGCGGCGCCCGTCATCGCCGGAGGGCTGGGGGTCCCGATCGCGGCCTTCGCGATCGGCGTCGCGCTGATCCGCCTCGCCACCTTCGGGAGCGTGCCGCTGCTGCGGCTGGCCGACCGCTGGGGGCGGCGGTCGCTGCTCATCCTGTCGCTGGCGCTGTTCACCCTCGCCACCGGGGCGACGGCCCTCGCCTGGGGCTTCGTCGCCTTCGTGGCCCTGCAGATGATCGCGCGCGTCTTCCTCGCCACCGAGTCCGCGCTCGCCAACCTCGTCGTCGCGGAGGAGCTCAGGCCGGATCGCCGCGGCACGGGGCTGTCGGCGCTCGGGATCATCTCCGGGCTCGGATACGGCGCGGTGGCCGGGCTGCTGCTCCTGGTGCCCCTCACCCCGCTCGACTGGCGGCTCTTCTACGTCGTGGCGCTGGTCCCGCTCGCCGTCGCCGCGTACCTGCGCCGGAAGCTGCCCGAGACGCGCGCCTTCACGACCGCCCGGGCCGAGAACCGGCTGCAGACCACCCTCTGGCCCCGGGTGGATCCGCAGCACCGCCGGCGCCTGTGGCAGGTCATCGCCATCGTCGCCGCCTTCGGCTTCGTGCAGACCAGCGGCTTCTTCTACGCCTCCGAGCTGGCCCAGACGGACTACGGCTGGAGCGGCCTCTTCACGACGCTGATCCTCGCCTCGGCGGTCTTCGGAGTGCTCGGGTACTGGCTCGGCGGCCGGATCGGCGACCTCGTCGGCCGTCGTCCGATGATCGCCCTCTCGATCGTGCTCGGCGCGGCCGGCACCGTGCTGGTGTTCACGGAGGTCCCCGCCCTCTTCCCGCCCGGCTTCTTCCTGCTCGCCGCCGCGGGCTCCTGCTTCGTCGCCGCCTCGGTGGCCTACATGGCCGAGCTCTTCCCCACCGAGGTGCGCGCCTCGCTGTGCGCCTTCGTCCTCACCTGCCAGGTGGCCGCGGGCTCGGTGGGCCTCGCGGTCCTCGGGGGGCTCTCCGCCGTGGTCAGCCCCTACCTCCTCCTGCTGATCCTGGGCGGCTGCCTCACGACCGCCGTCCTGGCGCTGAGGGGCCTTCCGGAGACCGCGCGCCGCGACCTCGTGGCCGACCGCGAGACCGGCCCGGTCTCCGTGGGCATGGGCGCCTGATCATCGGCCGCTAGGGCAGGCTCTCGCCGGGGGCGGCGGCGACCTCCCGCGTGCGCGCGATGTCCTCGGTGATCTGCGCCACCAGGGCGTCGGGCGACTCGAAGCGGCGCTCGTCGCGCAGACGCTCCAGGAACTCGATCCGCATCGTCTGGCCGTAGAGGTCGCTGCCGTCGTGGTCGAGGAGGAATGCCTCGAGCCGCAGCGTCGCGCTCGGCGCGCTCGCGGTGAAGGTCGGGGCGACCCCGATGTTGACCGCCGCCGCGCTGCGCCCCGCGGAGGTGAGCGCGCGGCAGGCGTAGACCCCGCGGCTCGGGACCGCGGCGTCGCCGGGGACCTCCAGGTTGGCCGTCGGAATGCCCATGCCGCGGCCGCGGCCCTCGCCGTGGACGACGGTGCCCTCGAGGAGGTGCGGCCGGCCGAGCAGCGGGATCACCTCGCGCACCTGCCCCGTCGCCACGAGCCGGCGGATGCGCGTGGATGAGATCGGCTTGCCGTCCTCTCCCACGACGGTCGTGGGCGACTCCACCCGCAGGCCTCGGGAGCGGCCGAACTGCTTGAGCATCTCCACGGTGCCCGCGCCGCCGTGGCCGAACCGGAAGTTCTCTCCCACCACCACGGCCTCGGCGCCCACGGGGGGGGAGACGAGCATCTCGGCGAAGCGCTCGGCGCGGATCCGCGCGAAGGCCCTGGTGAACGGGACCACCAGCAGCTCGTCCACCCCGAGCCGCTCGATGAGCTGCGTCTTGAGGGTGAGGTGCGTCAGCACCGCGGGACGCAGCTCCGGGCGGAGGACGGCGATCGGCTGCGGCTCGAAGGTGAGCGCCATGGCGGTGACGTCCAGCTCGCGGGCGATCTCGATGGCCCGCCGGATCACGACCTGGTGGCCGACGTGCACCCCGTCGAAGGTGCCGATCGCGACGACGCGCCGCGGCCCCCCCAGGGGAAGGTCGCCGAGGGAGTGGTAGCGCCTCAACGGGGGTCCTCCAGCACCACCACCGGCCGCAGCTCCCCGGCGCCGTCGGCACGGGCGACGGCGACCAGCCGGCCCTCGGCGGCCAGGGCGACCGGAGTGTCGGGCTCCCCCTCGCCCGGCACGGGCCGGCCGTTCGCCACGGCCGGGACCTCGGACGGCGAGAGGTCGCGCCTGGGCAGGTGGCCGAGGGCCGTGAGCGGGCTCAGGCCGCCGGTGGGGGCCACCGCGTCCGGGGGCACCGCATCGTCCACGGAGAGCCGCCCCACGGCCGTGCGGCGGAGGGCGGCGCAGTAGGCGCCCGTGCCCAGGCGCTCTCCGATGTCACCGGCGAGCTGCCGCACGTACGTGCCCGCCCCGCAGCGGACCTCGACCTCCACCATGCCCTCGCCGAGATCGCGCACCAGGCGCAGGTCGGTGATCGTGATCGTTCGCTCCGGCGCCTCCACCGCCTCGCCGCGGCGCGCCCGGCGATGCAGGCGCTCCCCGTCGACCTTCACGGCCGCGTAGGCGGGCACCCGTTGCGCCTGGATCCCGAGGAATCCCGGCAGCACCTCCTCGACCTCGGCGGCCGTGGCCGGGCGCCCGGACTCCGTGATCGGTCCCTCGGGGTCGCCGGTGACCGACGTGAAGCCGGTGCGCACCGCGGCGAGGTAGGTCTTCTCCAGCGAGGACAGATACGGCGCGAGGCGCGTCGCCCGGCCGACGACCACGACCAGCAGACCGGTGGCGAAGGGGTCGAGCGTGCCGCAGTGACCGACCTTCACCCCGCGGCCCAGCCCGCGGCGCACGAGGGCCACGATGTCGTGCGATGTGGGCCCGGCGGGCTTGTCAACCAGCCAGGCGGCCGGGTCGACGACCGCCGTGTCAGTCATCGCCGCCGTGGCCGTCGAGCCGCGGGCCGATGCGGCTCTCGAGCCAGGCCAGCAGGTCCTCCGGCGTCCGCCGGGTGCTGAACCCGGCCGCCGCCCGGTGGCCGCCGCCACCCTCCTCGCCGGCGATCTGGGCCACGTCCACGTCGGGATCGGACGCCCGCAGCGAGACCCGATAGCTGCCGGCGGGCCCGGCCTCGCGAACGAGCGCCGCGGCCTGGACCCCGCGCACGCCGCGCATGACCTCGACGATGCCCTCGGTGTCGTCGCCTCCGGCCGCGTCGAAGTCCTCCTGGGTCAGCACCGAGGCCAGCATCCGGCCGCCCGCCAGCGAGCGCGCGCGCTCGAGGGCGCGTCCCATCAGCAGCAGACGGTCGAGGGGCAGCTCCTCGTAGAGCCGGCGAGAGAGCTCGGACGGGTCCGCCCCGGCCTCGATCAGGGTCGCGGCCACCCGATGCGCCCGGGCGCGGGTGTTGCTGTAGCCGAAGCGGCCCGTGTCGGTCACCAGGCCCACGTAGAGCGGCTCGGCCACGTCCCGGGTGACCGGCCAGCCGGCCCCCTCGACGATGCCGAGGATCACCTCCGCCGTGCTCGACGCGTCGGGCTCGATGAGGTTGAGGTCGCCGAAGCGGGTGTTGTCCTGATGGTGGTCCACGTTCACCACCAGCCGCGCACCCTCGTGCACCGGCTGTTCCCAGAGGCGCTCCGCGCTCGCGCAGTCCACCGCCACGAGCACGCGCTCGCCCAGGTCGGGGGGCAGCTCGCGGGCGATCGACTCGCCGTCGGAGATCAGGAAGGCGAGATCGCTCGGCACGGGCTCGGCGTCGGGGTGCGCCATCACGACGTCGGCGCCCGCCGCCCGCAGGGCGCGCGCCAGGCCGAGCATCGATCCCACCGCGTCGCCGTCGGGGTTGTGGTGGGCGACCACGACGAAGCGCTCGCCCGGGACGGCCAGCACGCGCGCCACCTCCTCGAGCGACGCATCGCGGCCGCTCACGGGCTCTCCTTCGGATCGGTGACCCGGTCGATGAGCCGCGTCAGGGCGGCGGCGTCCTCCTGGACCGTGTCGTAGACGAAGGTGAGCTGCGGCGTGTGGCGGCCGCGCAGCTGGGCGGCCACGCGGGCCTGCAGCACGCCGCGGGCCGACTCCAGGGCCTCCTGGCTGGGCTCCCGGGCGGCGGGATCGAGCGTGGTGAACCAGACCTTGGCCTCGCGGACGTCCTTGGTCGCCTCGACGTGGGTGATCGTGACGAAGCCGAGACGCGGGTCGGCCAGCTCGCGCGCGACGGCCTCGGCCAGCACCTGCTGCAGGGCCGCGTCAACACGGCGCATGCGGGTGCTTCGCGTGGGGCGCGCCATCCCGGCTAGAGCTCCCACGAGATCGTGTGGTCGTCCGAGACCGCGACCAGGTCGCGCGACTCGCCCACCACCTGAAAGGCCGGATCCGCGTGCAGCATCCGCGACGCGTGCGACAGCCGCTCGTCCGCCTCGCCCTGCGTGCGGCTCACGAGCGCGAGCGTCAGGCCGGCGCGCTGCCAGAGGTCGTGATGGTCGACCTCGGCCACCGTGCAGGAGCAGCGGCGCTCCAGGGCGTTCCTCAAGCGGAGCAGCTCCTTGCGCTTGGTCTTCAGGGACGACCCCTCGGGCAGGTGGAGGTCGACCGTCAGGATGCCGACGTGGCCGCACTCCATCCCGCCCCTCCGGGACGGCCCTACTCGGCCGCCGCGGGGGCGGCCGGCGGCGCCGGCGCGGCCGGCGCGGCAGCCTGGGCGGTGCGGGCGACCTCCCGCAGCTCGAAGACCTCGAGCTGGTCGCCCTCCTTCACGTCGTTGTAGTCCTCGAGCAGCACGCCGCACTCGAACCCCGCGGCCACCTCACGGGTGTCCTCGTTGAACCGCTTGAGCGAGGCGATCCGGCCCTCGTGGATGACGGTGCCCTCGCGGACGAGCCGGATCTGCGCGCTGCGCCGGACGACGCCCTCCACGACGTAGCACCCGGCGATCGTGCCGATGCGGCTCGCGCGGAAGGTGGCGCGCACCTCGAGCTGGCCGATGACGTCCTCCACGATGTCCGGCTCGAGCAGGCCCACCAGGGCGTCGCGCACGTCCTCGATGACGCGGTAGATCACGCGGTAGGTGCGGATGTCCACGCCCTCGCGCTCGCCGAGCGCGCTCGCCTCTCGCCCGGGCCGGACGTTGAAGCCGATGATGACCGCCTGGGAGGCCGACGCCAGCATGACGTCGGACTCGTTGATGGCCCCGACCCCCGTGTGGATGATCTGCAGGCGCACCTCGGTCTGCTCCACCTTCTCGAGGGCGTCCACCAGCGCTCCCACGGAACCCTGGACGTCGCCCTTGATGATGATGTTGAGCTCCTTGAGGCCGCCCTCCTTGATGCGCGCGAAGAGGTCGTCCAGCGAGACCGGGCGGCGGTTCGCGAGCTCCTCGGCCCGCAGCCGCTGGTTCCGCTCGGACGCCAGCTGCCGCGCCGCGCGCTCGTTCTCGACCACCCGGAAGCGCTCGCCGGCGTCAACCACGCCTCCGAGCCCCAGGACCTCGACCGGCACCGACGGCGCGGCCTCCTCGAGGATCGCGCCCGTGTAGTCGGCCATCGCGCGCACGCGCCCGTAGACGTCGCCCGCCACGACCACGTCGCTCATGTGGAGCGTGCCGCGCTGCACCAGCAGCGAGGCGACCGGGCCGCGGCCCGGGTCGAGGCGCGACTCGATGACCGTCCCCGAGGCCTCCGGGATCGGGTTCGCGCGCGGCTCGGCGTCGGCGTCGGCGACCAGCAGGATGGTCTCCAGCAGGGTGTCGATGCCGGTGCCCTCGAGTGCGGAGACCTGCACGAACTCGTGCGTGCCGCCCCAGTCGGAGGGGATGACCTCGCGCTGCGAGAGCTCCTGCTTGACGCGGTCGGGGTTGGCGTCCGGCTTGTCCACCTTGTTGATCGCGACCATGAACGGCACCTCGGCGGCGCGCGCGTGGTCGATGGCCTCGATCGTCTGGGGCATGACGCCGTCGTCGGCCGCCACCACGATGACGGCGACGTCCGTGATCTTGGCGCCGCGGGCGCGCATGGCGGTGAACGCCTCGTGACCCGGGGTGTCGAGGAAGGTGATCCCCCGGCCCTCGTGCTGCACCTGGTAGGCGCCGATGTGCTGCGTGATGCCGCCGGCCTCGCCGGCCGCGACCCGCGTGGAGCGGATGGCGTCGAGGAGCGACGTCTTGCCGTGGTCAACGTGGCCCATGACCGCGACCACCGGCGCGCGGGCCACGAGGTCCTCATCGGCGTCGTCGAACTCCTCCGGCCGCTCGGCCTCCTCCTCCGCGTGGACGATGGCCACCTTGCGCTCCATCTCGGCCGCGATCAGCTCGATCGCGTCGTCGGAGAGCGACTGGGTGATGGTGGCGAGCTCGCCGAGGCCCATCAGCAGCTTGATGATCTGGGACGTGGGCACGCCGAGCCCCTCGGCGAGGTCCTTGACCGTGGATCCGGAGGGGATCTCCACCAGGGGCATGTCGGCCGGCGCGATCTGCGGGACCGGCTTCTCCTCGACGCGCGGGCCGGGCCGGCCCGAGCGGCGGTCGCGCCCCTGGGGCGCGGGACCGCGGCGGCCGGCCTGAGGGTCGATGACCACGCGGCGGCGCTTGCCGCCACCACCGCCACCGCCGCCGCCGGGACGACCGGGGCCGGACGGGCGTGCGCCCGGGGCCCCGCCGCGGGAGGGCGGGCGAGGGGAGCCGCCGCCCGGAGCGGTGGACGGCTGCGGGGCGCGCGCGGGAGCCGGAGCCGGGGGGGCGGGCGCCGGTGTGGGCGCGGGCGGGGCCTCAGCCTCGGCGGCCGGGGCAGGCGCCTCGGCGGGCGGGGCGGGCGCCTCGGCAGGCGGGGCGGGCGCCTTGGGGGTCGCGGCGGCCGGCGCCGGAGCCTCGGGGGCCGGCGCGGCAGGCTCGGCGGCGCGCGGGGCGGGGGCCGGCTCGGCAGCGCGCGCGGGGGCGGGCGCGGGCGGGGCGGCCGGCGCCTCGGCGGGGCCCGGAGCCGCGGCGCCGTTGGTCGCGGGCGCCTCGGCGACCGGAGCCGGCTCGGGAGCCGGGGCCTTCTCCGCCCGTGCGGGCGGCTTCTCCGCCGGTGCGGGGCGCTTCTCCGCGGCCGTCGCGGGCTTCTCTGGAGCCGGGGCGGCGGCCTTCTGCGCCGGCCGGGCGGCGGCGGGCTTCTCAGCGGCCGGGGCGGGGGCCGTCTTCTCCTCAACGGGCGCAGCGGGCTCGGCGGCGGCCTTGGCCGCCTTCGGCTTCGGCGCGGGCTTCGTCGCCTTCGGCGCGGGGGGCGGGGGCGGCGCGGGCGGCGGCTCGGGCTTGGGGTAGCGGTTCGGGTTGAGCACGTGCAGGGCCTCGGCCACGTCGACCGTCGACGACGCCGTCTTCACCTCGACGCCCGCGCGCTGCAGGCGCTGAAGCACGAGCGAGCTCGGAAGCCCCTCGTCCTTCGCGATCTCATAGATGCGCTTCTTCTCCATCGCTACCCCCATCAGCTCCTCAGACCCCCACCGCTCCGAGCTCCGGATCGATCCTCAGCTCGCCGTGCAACCTCGCACCCCGCTGGAACGCCCTCCGGGCGACCGCCCGGTCGAAGCACTCCGTCGTGCGGCACACGTACAGACCGCGCCCCGGCAACCGGGATCGATCGTCCCGCACCAGCGCGTGCCCGCCGTCGGCCGGCGCCGCCACGAAGCGGGCCAGGTCGGCCTTCTCGCGGCGAGCCCCGCACGCCAGGCATCGGCGTTCGGGTACATGTCGCGCACGCGTCGTCTCGTCTCCCCTATCGGTTCGTGCTCTCCTCGCCGCCGTCGCCCGCCGCCACACCGGCGGGGGCGAGTTCCGAGACGCGCTCCCAGCCCTTCGGGGAGTTCGCCTCCTCCACCTCCTCGGCGGTCAGCGACCGGCCGAGACGCGCCTCCAGCTCCCCGAACCGGGCATGCGCGGGGAGGGCACAGTAGCGCGTGCCGGGCACCGCGGCGTTCGGGCACCGCTTCCCCGTGCGCAGCATGGCCGCGCAGCGGGACACCCCGGCGTCGGTCTCGTCGCCGAACTCGTCGTCGGCCTCCTCGCGGGCGAAGGTCGACTCGCTCTTGATGTCGATCCGCCACCCGGTGAGGCGCGCCGCCAGGCGGGCGTTCATGCCCTCGCGGCCGATGGCCAGCGACAGCTGGTCGTCGGGCACGATGACCGTCGCCTGCCGGGCCTCGTCCTCCACCAGCACCTCGCGGACGCGGGCCGGGGAGAGCGCCTTGGCCACGTAGCGGGCCGGCTCCTCGTTGAACGGGATGATGTCGATCTTCTCGCCGCGCAGCTCGCTCACGACCATGCGCACGCGCGAGCCACGGGGGCCGACGCAGGCGCCCACCGGATCGACGCCCTGGACGTTCGAGATGACCGCGATCTTGGAGCGCCAGCCCGGCTCGCGGGCCACGCCGCGGATCTCCACCAGCCCGTCGGCCATCTCCGGCACCTCGAGCTTGAACAGCTCGCGCACGAGCTGGTCCGAGCGCCGGCTCACGATGACCTGCGGGCCCTTGGTGGAGCTCCGGACCTCGGTGATGACCGCCTTGATCCGCGCCCCGTGGTCGTAACGCTCGTTGTGCACCTGCTCGCTCTCGGGCAGGAGCGCCTCCACGCGGCCGAGGTCGACCAGCGTGTAGCGGGAGTCGGACTGCTGGATGATCCCGGTCACGACGTCGCCCACGCGGTCGACGTACTCCTCGTACATCATCTCGCGCTCGGCCTCGCGGATCCGCTGCAGGATCACCTGCTTGGCGGTCTGCGCCGCGATGCGCCCGAAGTTGTCCGGGGTGACGTCGATCGCCTGGATCTCGCTCTCGTCGTAGGCGGCCCAGTCGACCTCCGGCGGCGGCGGCTCGTAGTCCTCGGCGTTGACGCCCTCGGGGATGACCTGCTCCTCCTGCGGAAGCGTGCGCAGCTCCTCGCCCTCGGGCAGCACGAGCTGGAAGACGCGCATCTCACCGGTCTCGCGGTCGATCTCGACCCGCGCGAACTCGGCGGCGTCCGGCGTCTTCTTGTAGGCGGCGAGCAGCGCGTCCTCGAGCGCCACGAGCAGGGTCTCGGAATCGATCCCCTTCTCGCGCTCGATCTGCTTGATCGCCTCGATGATCTCTCGGTTCACCTCGTACTCCCCCTGACGTGCTGAACGGCGTCGACCGGACCGGGCCCGACCGCGCCGACGAGTGCCCGGGCGCTCATCCGGCCACCCCCGAGCCCTCCAGGGCATTCGCCTCGCGCACCTCGGAGAACGGGATCTCCGTCAGCGTCTGCCCGTCGGACAACCGGAGCACCCGGTCGTCCGCCTCCACCAGAGTACCGCGATGAGCGCGCCGGCCGTGAGCGCCCCCCACCCGAACCTCCACCCGTCGCCCCACCGCGCGTCGGAAGTGCTCCACCGTGCGCAGCGGCGGCTCGGGGCCCGGAGACCACACCTCGATGGCGTACTGATCCAGGAGACCGTCCGCCTCGAGGGCGTGCGTCACGTCCGCGCAGACCCCGTGGTCGACGCCGTCCGGATGGTCCACGGTCACCCGGAGCGTCTCGGGGCCCGCCACGCGGACCTCGAGCAGGTCGACCGCCGGGAGAACACGCGCCAGCACCGCCTCCACGCGGCGCTCGATCGAGTCGTGGGCGTTCATGGGTGACCTCCTCCTGGGCGACGCCCGCGCCCACAAAAAAGGTGGGTTCGTGACCCACCTCCGTCGCCCCCTCGTCCTGTACTCCGCGGAGGGAAGACGATAGCAGGCCTCCCCCGGCCCGTCCTCCCCGCGGCGGGTCCGGCGACCGCCCTCAGGCGGCCACCGTGAGACTGCGCCGGAGCCCGGCGCACGCGGTAGCCGTGCCGGGCGTTGCCCCACCCGCGGCGGCCCCACACGTCGGCGCGCTCGATCCTCCCCGCGCTCTCGAGGCCCGCCAGCGCCTCGCGAACCGAGGACGCCGCCGGCCCTCCGTCCTCCTGGCCGAAGCCCAGCCGGACCCGCACGTCGTCGGCGCTCCAGAGCCGGTCCGGCGCGCTCGCCAGCACCGCCTCGACCACGCCCCCCAGATCCTCGACCGACCACCGCGCCCGCGCGCGGGCTCTCGCGAACTCGTTCCTCATCCCGATCCTCCCACCGCCGACACGAAACCACTCACGTGCGGGTATTTTAGCACGCGTTGCGAACATCTGTTCGTACCGCTGGAATGCCGAGGTCCCTGGGTCTCTGATGCTCCGATTGCGCGTCGGATCGCGCTCGCCGTACAGTGATCCGCGATGCTGCAGCGAGCGTTGGGGGTGGCGGGCGCAATCGTTGCCGCGGTGGCCTTGGGCGCCGCAGCGGCGCCGGCCGTCGCCGGCGTGGGGACACGACCCTGCCCCGAGGCTCCGGGCGGGCGCTGCGGCACCGTGGCGGTCCCGCTCGACCGGGCCGACCCGGCGGCGGGCACGATTCGGATCGGCTTCGAGGTGTACCCGCCGACGCGGCGAGGTCGGGGCCTCGGGACGGTCCTCGCGATGCCGGATGGTCCAGGATCGAGCTCGACGTCGGCACGGGGCGCCTTCTTCTCGGCTCTGGGATCGGTGCGCAGCCGTTTCGCCCTGCTGCTCGTCGATCGGCGTGGCACCGGGAAGTCCCGTGCCGTGAGCTGCGGACCGCTCCAGCGAGGACGCGGGCCCTTCCCGGCGGCCATCGCCGCCTGCGGGGCCCAGTTGGGTGGCGATTCGGACCGGTACGGCGCGGCGGACGTCGCCGAGGACATCGAGGCCGTCCGGGCCGCGCTCGGGATCGCTCGGATGGACCTCTACGGCGCGGCCTACGGGGCGGTGGACACGCTCGCCTACAGCGTGCGCCATCCCGACCGCGTCCGATCGCTCGTCCTCGCCTCGCCGGTCACGCCGCTCGACCGCGACCCCTGGGGCACGGACCAGGTCCCCGCCTTCTCGCGAGCCGTGGCGGCCTACTGCTCCCGCTCCCGCTCGTGCGCGGCGCAGTCCGAGGGCCCCGCGACGCTCATTCCGGAGCTGGTGCAGCGGTTGCGCGCGAGCCCGGTCCGCGTCACCGCCGTCGGCCGCGACGGACGGCGGCGGCGGGTCGTCCTCGACGAGGCCCAACTCGCCGAGATGGCTCGGAACATGCGCGGGGACATGATCACCCACGGCGAGCTCACCGGCGCGGCGCGGGCCCTGCTGCGAGCCGGCGACGCAGCACCGCTCGCCCGGCTCGCCGCCGAGGCCGACCCGATCCCCGCCGACCGCGACGCCGGACCTCCCGTCCAGAGCGGGGTCTCGGTCGGTGCGCAGGCCGCCGCGCTCTGCACGGATAGCCCGGTCCCCTGGGACGTCGGTGCTCCGCGGGCCGCGCGCGGGATTCAGTACGAGGCGGCCCGGCTCGGGCTGGCCGCCGACCGCTTCGCCCCCTTCTCGGTGGCCGCGTGGACCGACGGCGGCCCCGGGCGATGGGACGGCTCCTTCGACCTGGTCGGGAGCGCCAGCGCCTACCGGGTGGCGCCGTGCCTCGACTGGCCGGCGCCGGACCGGACGGTGGCGCCGATCCCGGCCGGGAGCGCGCTGCCCGGCGTGCCGGCTCTGGTGCTCGCCAGCGACACCTCCGTCCATTCCCCGCGCGAGGACGTTGACGCCCTCGCCGCGCTGCTCCCGGGTGCACGCAGGGTCGAAGTGTCCGGCATGGACCACATCCCCGCGGTCGTCGAGCCCTGCGTGGCGGGAATCGTGGGGCGCTTCCTGCGAACCCTCGATCCGGGGCGGACGGACTGCGCCCCCGACCCCGGCGGACCCTGGTACGCGCCGGGCAGCTTTCCGCGCCGTGCCGCGGACGCCGTTCCCGCGCGAGTTGACCCACGGGGCCGCAATCGCGTGGGGCCTCGCGGGAGGCGGCTGGCGACGGTGGCCGTGTCGGCCGTCATGGATGCCTACTACCACTCCACGCCCGGAGCGCCGATGCACGGCCTCCGCGGCGGGCAGGTGGAGGCGCGCATCGCGCAGGCCGGCCCGGAGTTGACCCCGGTGTTCGACCTCGTGCTGCGCCGTGCGCGTTTCTCCAGGGACGTGCGGGTGAGCGGGACCATCGGGATCGACCTCGAGCGTGGCCAGGTCTTCAGCGGCCGGCTGTCGGTCGCCGGGGGCGGCCTGGGCGCACGGCCGAGCGTGATCACGATCGGCGGGCAGTTCTACGCCAGCCCGGATCGCCCGGTGCGCGTCCGCGGCCGCATCGGCGGGCGCCCGGCCGCACTGCTCGTGGACGTCTACTAACTCCCGGGCTCCTCGAGCGCCCGAGAGTCGGAGGGCCGAACGGCAGGACTCCGGAGGGCGCCGTCCAAGGGTGGGTCATGCGCCCGGGAGCCATCCGAGGAGGACGATCGTGAGCACCACCCGCACCCGCCCACCCGATCTCGAGGATCTGGACTGGGACGAGCCGCCGTCCCGCCGGCCGCCCCCGCGACGGCCCCGTGGCGGCGGCGCGGCCCGCAAGGTGGGCCTGCCGGTGGTCGGCGGCGCGCTCGTCATCGGCCTGGTGGTGGGGTTCCTCGTCAACTCCGGCGGCGGCGGCACGACCACCATCACCGAGACCCGCACCGTCACCGCCCCCGCAGCGGCCTCCGCCCCCGCCAGCAGCGGGGCGGCGTCGCGGGCCGACATCGCGCTGGCCGTCCTCAACGGCTCCGACGAGGCGGGACTGGCCGGGCGCACCGCCGACCAGGCGCGGGGGCTGGGCTACGAGCTCGTCACCGACGGAAACGCTCCCACCGCCGAGTCGGCCGATCGCGTGGTGTTCCGCGAGGGCGCGGCCGCGAAGGCGCGCCAGGTGGCCACCGACCTCGACCTGCCCGCACCCACGAGGATGGCGGTGGACGACCCGCTGGCCGCCGTGGAGCCCGGCGCCGAGGTGATCGTGGCGCTCGGTCCCTCGGGCGCCGCGGCCGGCGCCGCCGACGCGACGATCGCGCCCGACCCCGCCGCCGGCACCGGCGACCCGGCCACGGACGCGACCGGAGCGGACACGCCCATCGAGTAGCCCTCCCGGCACCTGGAGGGTGAACCAGTGAGCGATCCCGGCGTCCTGGTGGAGTTCCCCGCCGACGACCCCCAGCGGGCGCAGCGCTTCTGGGAGGGCGTGCTGGGGGTGTCGCTGCGGCCCCGGCGCGAGGACGAGGGCGAGGGCTGGCGGGCCCGCGAGGCGGCGCTCGGGCTCCACGCCCGGGCGGCGGGCCCGGGCGACCGGGTCTCCCTGCCCTACTTCTCGGTGGCCGACCTGCCCGCGGCGCTCGAGCGGGTGGTGGAGCTGGGCGGCGCGGTCATCCATCCGGGGGAGCGATGGGCGATCTGCCGGGACTCGGAGGGCAGCCCCTTCGGGCTCGGGTCCAGCCGGCGTCTGAATCGCCCCGCTGGCCGGCGGTCCCGCCCCATCTCGGCTCGCGGCTGTCGAGGATGATCGTGACCGGGCCGTCGTTCTCCAGGGTCACGACCATCGTGGCGGCGAATCGCCCGCGCTCCACCGGCACGCCGTGGGCGGCCACGGCGTCGGCGTAGGCCTCCACGAGCGGCGCGGCCACCTCCGGCGGCGCGGCGCCGGACCACGACGGGCGGTTGCCGCGGCGCAGGTCGGCCAGGAGCGTGAACTGGCTGACGCAGAGCAGCGCGGCCCCCGGGACGTCCAGCAGCGACGCGTCGAAGGGGCGTCCGGGGGTCGCCAACACCCGCAGGCGGGCCGTCTTGTCGGCGAGCCGGCGGGCGTCCTCGGCCTCGTCGCCGGCGGCGATCCCCACCAGCGCGAGCAGGCCCGGCCCGATGGCGGCGATCTCCTCGCCGTCGACCGTCACGGCGGCCCGGCGGACGCGTTGCAGCACGATCCTCATCCCGGCGGATGCTAGTGCGGCGCCCGTGGGGATCGGGGGTAGCATCGCTCGCGATGGACGCCGACCCCGACCGCATCTCCGGCCACCTCGACGAGATCGGCGCCGAGGCCGAGCGCCGCGGCGAGCGCGAATGGGGGGTCCGGGTGCCGTCGGCGAAGCGGGGCGCCGTGAGCGCCCTGCTGACCGCCCGTGAGCGCACCCTCACGGTGGCCGTCTTCTTCATGCGCGGGCCCGACCGGGATCACGAGTCGGTCTACCGGCGCCTCCTGCGCAAGAACCTGGACACCCGCGGCTGGCGGTTCGCCATCGACGACGACGGCGACCTCTACCTCCTCGCCGACACCCCCCTCGCCGGCCTCGACGTGGACGGCCTGGACGGCCTGCTGGGCTCGCTCAGCACGCTGGTGGACGAGACCTTCGAGAGCGTGGTGCGGATGGGCTTCGAGATCCCCGAGGGGACAAGGTTCGGACCCCAGCCGGCGTCGGTTGAGAGCGGCAAGGACGCCGCGGCGAGACCCCCCAGGAGGCGATCCGACGCCGGCGTTTGAGTCGCCCCCACCCGCGGCCGAGGGGTTACTCCAACCCCGTGCCGAAGAAGCGCGCCAGCCGGTAGTGGCGGGCGGCCAGCGGGTCGCCGAGGCGCTCCAGCGAGCGCGCCAGGCCGTAGTGCGCGTACCCGTCGGTGGG
This sequence comes from Miltoncostaeaceae bacterium, assembly GCA_963721335.1. Taxonomy (GTDB): domain Bacteria; phylum Actinomycetota; class Thermoleophilia; order Miltoncostaeales; family Miltoncostaeaceae; genus CAVXDY01. The sequence continues at coordinate 405,344 of CAVRIV010000008.1, read as the reverse complement.
AGCGAGCTCCACCGCCGCCGCGAACTCCTCGGCGGCCCGGTGGTAGGCGCGCGACGACAGGTAGGCGCGGCCGAGGGCCTCCCGGATGGAGCCCTTGTCCGGCTCGAGGGCCTTCGCCCGCTCGAGGGCCACCGCCGCCTGGCGGAACTCGCGTGCGCTCAGGAGCCACTCGCCGTGGCGGAAGGCGTCGTAGGCCTCGGCGGACGAGTCCATCGCCTTACGGTACCGCGCCACGGCCGCGCGAGACCCAGGGCGGCCAGCAGACGCCGGCGCCAGGAGCTGCGCCGGGCGACGGCCCGGCGCAGGCGGCGCGCCTCGCGCCACGCGGCGGCCGCCGAGCCGGCCGGGAGCGGGCTCGGGTCGAAGCGCGCGCGGCTGGCCCGCCGGTAGAGCTGCGTGGGATCGACTCCGGTGCGCCCCCGCACGAGGGCGGCCCGCTCGTCGGCCGACGCGGCCGGGTCGGACGACCAGCCGAGCTCGGCGAGCGACGCCTCCAGGTCGCGCACGGCGGCCACGGTCCGGTCGCGCTCGCCGCCCGCCAGGCGGCGGCGCAGGCGGCGGGCGAGGCGGATCGCCGGGGCGACCAGCAGGAGCGCCGCGAGGCCCGCGATCACCCACGGCCACACGGCCGACCCCCCGCCCTCCGCCAGGGCGGGCGCGGTCACCGGGTCGGGTTCCAGCTCGGGCACGGGGGTCACGGGCGTCGGGGGCCGCGTGTCCTCGGCCGCCCCCACCGCCGACCCCGCGAGGCCGCTCACGGAGACGTCGATGCGGCTCGGCGCGTAGTCGGGGGAGGAGACCGAGGCGGGGTTCGGGACCGAGCGCCCCGGCGTGGGGTCGAACGGGATCCAGCCCGTGTTCGGGAACCACACCTCCACCCACGAGTGGGCGTCGCGGTCGAGCACGAGGTAGACCTCACTGTCGGGGTCGAAGCGCCCGGCGGTGTAGCCCACCGCCACCCGCGCCGGGATCCCCAGCGAGCGCAGCATCACCGTCATGGCCCCGGCGAACTGCTGGCAGAAGCCGCGGCGGCTGTTGAGGAGGAAGTCCACCAGGGGCGGACGGTTCTCGGGCCATCCCCCGGCGATGCCGTCGGGAAGGCTGGTGGGGAACGGCGGGGCCTCGTCGTAGGTGTAGCTCCGGCGCAGGTAGGACTCGATGTGGTTGACCGCGGCGTACGGCGTGGCCGCGTCGCCGGCGACCGAGCGCGCGAGCTCGCGGACGGGCGCGTAGGGCCCGAGGAGGGAGTCGGCGGGTTCGGGGCCCCCGCTCTCCCAGAGCGGCACGTCCACGGGCGGGTCGGACAGCGTCGCGCGCAGACGGGTCTCGCCTGCGGGCGTGTCGACCGGGCTGTACGCGCGGGCCGTCATGAGCTCGGCCGGGGTGGGCTGCGGGATCAGCGTCTCGACCGTGTAGGACTGGCCGGGCTGGAGCCGATCGGCGACCCGGACGGCGTCACCGAGGATGGCCGACGCCCCCTGGAACGGCCCGCGGATGCGCTGGGGGCGCCCGGATGCGAGCACGAGCTGGGAGCTCGAGGCGGTCAGGGTCACGCGCTGGGTGAGGGGGTCACCGAAATCCCCGGCGGCGTTGCCGATGTCGATGACGCCGTCCTCGACGGGCAGCGCCTGCGAGGGCCCTCCCCCGCCGCCCGCGCCGGCGAAGGCGACCCCGTCGAACTCGTCGAGGCTCACCGCCCGCAGCGGCAGGGCGCGCGGGGAGTCGACCGTGAGGGCGACCCGCGGCTCGTCCGGCCAGTCCAGGACCCCGTAGCCCTGCCCGAAGTCCAGCGAGGCCCCCGTGCGGTCGCTGACCCCGATCTCCCATTTCTTCCAGGCCCACCAGGCGTCGCCCGCCTGCGCCGGGCCGGAGCCGAAGCTCGCGGCGAGCGCCACCGACACACCGCCGAGCACCAGCGCGCCGCCCAGCCGCCGGAAGGCCCGCTCGGCCCCCCCGCCCTCCCAGGAGGCCAGGGCGAGGACGGCGGCCAGGGCGGCGAGGGCGAGGGCGCCGGCGGCGGCGGCCTGGGCGGGGGGCTCCACGGTCCATCGGTAGGCGAGGCCCACGCATACCGCCACCAGGCCGGCCACCGGCCGCCGCCGGACCACGATCTGCCAGGCCGCCGTGGCCGCGAGCGCCACCAGGCCCACGTCGAGCAGCGCGACCAGCTCGGGGTGCTCGGCGGGCGACACCGGAAGGCCCTCGTTGCTCCCCTGCCGCAGCCCCTCGGGCACGATCTCCCGGGCCGCCGACCAGGCGTCTCCCTGCAGGCGCAGGAGGTCCCACGCCGAGCGCCGCAGCGCCAGGCCGAGGGCGAGGGCCACGGCGAGGATGACCGCCACGACGGCTGCCGGACGCGCCCCACGGGGCGACAGGGCGGCGACCGCGGGCAGGGCGGCCACCAGGCAGAGAGCCAGCAGGTGGCCCACCCCGACGTCCGTGACGAGCCCCGACCACGCCGTCGCCAGGATCAGGATCGCGAGGGCGGCGCCCAGGAGGGGCCCGGCGACGGACCGTTGGTCCCTAGGCGGCACCGACGCGCTCCCGGTCGGCGGCGAGCGCGGCCGCCACGTCGGCGGCGCTCGGGACGACCGTGACCCCGGCTCCGGCTCGCTCGAGATCGGGGGCCGCGGCGGCGGCCCGCCCGGTCAGCACGACGGCCACCGCGATGCCCGCGGCCCGCGCCCCGGCCACCGCGCTGGGCAGGCCCGAGCCCAGCTCGCTGGTGACAACGACGATCAGCTCCGGCACCTCCGGGGCGGCGCTCTCGGAGCGGAGCGCCAGGGCCAGCTCCCGCCGCCCCCCGGGGGTCACGCGCGCGAGCGCGATCTCCACCGCGGGCCAGGTCGCCCTGCCCGAGGTCAGGCGCACGGGCCGGTCGCCGGTGTGGACCAGGGCCAGGCGCTCGCCGCGCTCGGCCAGATGACGCGCGAGGGCGGCGGTGGCGGTGACGGCGGTCTCGAAGTCCTCCCCGCCCTCCCCGGAGGCGTCCAGCAGGAGCATCACCGCCTTGCCCGGACCCTCGGAGGCCCTCAGCTCCTTGGTCTGCAGGCGCCCGCGCTTGGCGGTCTGCGCCCAGTGGACCCGGGAGAGCGGGTCGCCGGCGCGGTAGTCGCGGACGCGCTCGAGCTCTCCGAACCCGGCGACCATCCGCCGGCGCCGCAGCCCTCCCCCGGGCGTGGTGGCCTCCAGCCCGAGGCGCTCCAGGCGCGGGGCCCGGGGCACGACCAGCAGGCTCTGGCCGCCGGCGCCGGCGCGCGAGCGGCGGGCCAGGCCGAAGGGGTCACCGACGTGGGCCACCGGTGGGGGCAGCTGGTGGTCGCCGCGCGCCGCCCGCGCGAGCCGCCACACCCACACCCCGTCCCGGCGCGCGGCCCCGGCGAGGTCCGCGGTGCCCAGACCCGGGTCGAGCGCGATGTCGAGCAGCCGGTCGAGCCCGACCCGCGTGGGCCACCCCGAGAGCACCAGGCGCACATCGACCTGGTCGCCCGCCCGGCAGCGCGCGGGCGAGATCCTCCGGTGCACCTGCAGGCCGCCGGCCGCGGCCCAGACGAGCACCGTGACGAGGACCGGGAGGGCCACCAGGCCGACGCCCAGCGTGGCGAGGGCCGGGGTGCCGAACCCGCGGCTGGCCACCAGCGCGGCCGCCCCGGCGGCGGCCAGGGCCACGGCGCGCGCCGGCGGGCCCTGCGCCCGGCTCACAGCGGGACGGGCACCGTCGCGAGCGCGTCGTCCACGATCTCCTCCGCCCGGGTGCCCCGGGCGCGCGCGTCGGGCGTCAGGATGCAGGCGGTGCGACAGCGCGGAGGTCGCCAGCGCGCGCACGTCCTCGGGCAGCGCGTAGCCGCGGCCGGCCAGCATGGCCCGCGCCTTCGCCGAGCGCAGCAGGGCCAGGCCGGCCCGCGGGCTGGCGCCGAGCTGGACGCGGGGGTCGCGGCGGGTGACGGCGGTCAGGGCCACGACGTACTGGGCGAGCACCGGCTCCGTGTGGACCCGGGCGACGGTGGCCCGCGCGGCCAGGATGCCGTCCCGGTCGGTCACCGGGACCACCCGCTCCACGGGATCGTCCGCGGCCAGGTCGAGCAGCATCTCCGCCTCGTCGGCGGGCGGCGGATAGCCGATCGTCACCCGCACGGCGAAGCGGTCGAGCTGGGCCTCGGGCAGCGGGAAGGTGCCCTCGTACTCCACCGGGTTCTGGGTGGCGATGACCATGAACGGCAGGGGCAGCAGCCGGGTCTCGCCGTCGACCGTCACCTGCGCCTCCTCCATGCACTCCAGGAGCGCCGACTGCGTCTTCGGCGAGGCGCGGTTGATCTCGTCCACCAGGACGAGGTTGGCGAACACCGGGCCGGGCCGGAAGACGAACGCCGCCGCGTTCTGATCCCAGACCGTGACCCCGGTGACGTCGGCCGGGAGCAGGTCGGCGGTGCACTGCAGGCGCGAGAACTCGCAGCCCGCGGCGCGCGAGAGGCTCTTGGCCAGGACGGTCTTCCCCACGCCCGGGACGTCCTCGATCATCACGTGCCCCCCGGAGAGGAGGGCCACCACGCACGCCTCGAGGCTCGCGCGCGGCGCCCGCAGGCCCTGCGCGCAGGCGTTGACGAGCGCACCGGCCACCGAGGTGGCGGCCTCCAGCTCGTCATCCCGGAGGGGTGAGGTGGCGAGGGGCGGCGCGATCTGCCGAGGGTAGACGATGCGCGGACCCCCGAGTCCCGCCCCCGGGTCCAAGTGTCCTGAGTCGCTGATCGCGTGGCAGTTCCCGGCTGCATCTCATCGCGAATACAGCGTCCTCGACCCCCACAATATTCCCGATATTGCGGGGGATCTGCGTCCTTGTCTCGCTGGAGATTCGCTCGGGAACCGCATACGAACCAACGACTCAGGACACTAGCTGTCCGCCAGCAGGGGCAGCACCGCGTCCAGGATGCGCTCGGCGCAGGCCTCCTTGCTCATGCGCGGCAGCGCCTCCTCGCCGTCGGCGCCGATGATCGTGATCTCGTTCTGCCGCGAGCCGAAGCCCACGCCGTCGCGTGAGACGTCGTTGTGCACCACCAGGTCCAGGCCCTTGCGCTCGCGCTTGGCGCGGGCCCGCTCGAGGCCCGTCGCGCCGTGCTCGGCGGCGAAGCCCACCAGCACCTGGCGCTCCCGGCGTCCCGCGAGGTCGGCCAGGATGTCCTCGGTCGGCACCAGGTCGAGCGCCAGGGAGCCCTCGGCCGACCGGTCGATCTTCCCCTCCCGGGGCGCGCCCGGGCGGAAGTCGGCGACGGCCGCCGCCATCACCAGGACGTCGCAGGACGGGAACGCCGCGCGGGCCGCGCGGTGCAGCTCGGCGGCCGTCGGGGCGTCGATGTACCGGATGTCGGGGTGGCGGGCCAGCTCGACGTTGGAGGCGAGCACGGTCACCTCCCCCCCGCGCCGCCGGGCCGCCTCTGCCACGGCCCACCCCATGCGCCCGCTGGAGCGGTTGCCGAGGTAGCGCACCGGGTCGATGGGCTCGCGGGTGCCGCCGGCGCTCACCAGGACCCGGCGCCCGGCCAGGCTCCCGGCCCCGGCGAGGCGCGCGTCCACGGCGTCGGCGATCTCGGCCGGATCGGCCAGCCGGCCCACCCCCGTCTCGCCGTCGGCGAGCAGGCCCGTGCCCGGCGGGATGACCTGGACGCCGCGGGCGACGAGCAACGCCAGGTTGTCGACCGTGGCCGGGTGGAGGTACATGCGGGTGTTCATCGCGGGCGCGATCAGCACCGGGCCGTCGAAGGCCAGGTGCACCGCGCCGAGCAGGCCGTCCCCGAGGCCCGCCGCCATCCGGGCCACCGTGTTGGCCGACGCCGGGGCGACCAGCAGCAGGTCGGAGCCGCGCGCGAGCTCCAGGTGGTCGTAGCCCGGCCGTTCCTCGGCACCGAACAGGTCGACGCCCACGGGGTGGCCCGAGAGCGCGGCGAAGGTGGCGGGGCCCACGAAGCGCCGCGCGGCCCGGGTCATGACGACGCGCACGTCGTGGCCCCGGCGCTGGAGGATGCGCAGCAGGTCGACCGACTTGTAGGCGGCGATGCCGCCCGAGACGCCCAGCAGGACGTCAGCCATGCGGGTCCCGGCCGGTCGCGGTGGCGATCACGCGCGCGAGCTCCTCGATGGCGGCGCCGACCTCCTCGTTGACGATGACGTGGTCGAACTCGTTCATGGCCTCGAGCTCCACCCTGCTGGTCGCCAGGCGCTGCGCGATGGCCCCCTCGCTGTCGGTGCCGCGGCGCGCCAGCCGCCGCTCGAGCTCGGAGAGCGAGGGCGGCGCGATGAAGACGGCGACCGCCCCGGGCTCGTTCGCGCGCACGGCCCGGGCCCCGGCGAGCTCGATCTCCACCAGCGGCCAGCGGCCGGCCGCGATGATGCGGTCCACCTCCGCGCGCAGGGTGCCGTAGCGGTTGCCCGCGTAGGTGACGTGCTCCAGGAACGCTCCGGCGCTCACGCGGGCCTCGAACTCCTCCGGGGTGAGGAAGTGGTACTCCCGCCCGTCGACCTCCCCGGGGCGGATCGGACGGGTCGTGGCGGAGACCGCCACCTCGACGTGCGGAAAGCGGGGAAGGATGCCCTCGATCAGGGTCCCCTTCCCCGCCCCCGACGGTCCCGACACGATGATGACGCGCGCAGCAGGTGCTACCGGTGCAGTAGCTCCAGAAGCTCGCCGCGCTGCCGATCGGACAGGCCCCCGATCGTCTTTCCCTGCGATATGCGGCAGGTGTTCAGGAATCTGGTCGCCTTGACCTTCCCGTACTTCGGAACGGCCATCAGCATGTCAAACACCTTGGCCGTGAGTACGAAGTCGGGCGGGTTCGAGATGACGCTCCCGATGGACGTTCGCCCGCTCTTCAGATCTTTCTTCAACTGTGCCCTGCGGGAACGAATCTCGTTCGCCCGGCGAAGGGCCTCCATCCGCTGGTCCAGCGAGCGCTCCGGGGCCTGTGTTTGAGGTTTTGCGGTAGTTGTGGCCATCGCCGCGCCATTCTAGGCGCGCTTTGCGCGGCCTCGCAAGGGCCTCTTTGCAGCCGTTTTACGCACTTTTCACGCTTGTTGCAGGCTAAGCCACGAATGTAAGGTTCTCAGAGAATCTCTCCCTCAGGTTCAGCCTGAGGCAGTGGCGAGCCTCGGCCGGAAGGCGGTTCCCGCGACTCCGTAATGGATCCCGTCCTGCAGCGCCGCGGGCCGCCCGGCGCCGCCGGCCGCGACGGCCGCCGCCGCGGCCTCGGCCGCGTCGATGGTGGTGATGCACGGAATCCCGGCGCGGATCGCGCCCGCGCGGATCGCGTAGCCGTCGGTCCGGGCTCCCCGTCCGCCGCGGGGGGTGTTGACCACCAGCGCGATCTCGCCGCGGGCGATGAGCTCGCCCACGTGCGGCGACCCGGCCTCCGAGATCTTGCGCACCACCCGCACCGGCAGGCCGGCGGCCGACAGCGCGGAGGCGGTCCCCGAGGTGGCCACCAGGTCGAGGCCGGAGGCCGCGAGGCGCGCCGCCAGGGCCACGGCCCGCGGCTTGTCGGCGTCGCGCGCCGAGATGAACGCGGCCCCGCTCCGGGGCAGGGCCTGGCCGGCGGCGCGCTGCGCCTTGGCGAACGCCTCGGCGAAGCTGCCGCCGAGGCCCATCACCTCCCCGGTCGCTCGCATCTCCGGGCCGAGCACCGGATCGGCGCCGGGGAACCGGGCGAACGGGAGCACCGCCTCCTTCACCGCCACGCGCCGGGCGGGGGCCGCGACCGGCAGCCCGAGCTCTCCGAGAGGAGTGCCCAGCATCACGCGCACGGCGTGGCGCACCAGGGGGACGCCGGTGGCCTTCGCCACGAAGGGCACGGTGCGCGACGCCCGGGGGTTGGCCTCGATCACGAAGACGCGCCCCTCGCGCACGGCGAACTGCACGTTCACCAGGCCCACCGCGCCGAGGCCCCGGGCGAGGGCGGCCGTCTGATCCTCGAGCTCCGCCACGAGGGCCGGGCCCGCGCCCTGGGGAGGGAGCACGCACGCCGAGTCGCCGGAGTGGACGCCCGCCGCCTCGACGTGCTCCATCACCGCGGCGGTCCAGCAGTCGGTGCCGTCGCAGAGCGCGTCGACGTCGTACTCGGTGGCGTTCTCCAGGAAGCGGTCGACCAGCAGCACGCCGGCCGCCCCCTCGCGGGCGATGTAGTCGTGCAGCGCCTCGGGCGAGTCGCAGATCGCCATGGCGCGGCCGCCGAGCACGTAGGACGGGCGCACCAGCACGGGGTAGCCCACCTCGGCCGCGGCCGCGAGCGCCTCCTCGGGCCCGTGGGCGACCGCCCAGGGCGGCGCCTCCAGGCCGAGCTCGCTCAGCAGGCGCCCGAAGCGCCCGCGGTCCTCCGCGAGGTCGATCGACTCGGGCGGGGTCCCCAGCAAGGGCACCCCCTCGGCCGCGAGCCCGCGCGCCAGCCTCAGCGGGGTCTGCCCGCCCAGCTGGGTCACCACGCCCACCGGCTGCTCGGCCGCGCAGATGTCGAGCACCGAGCCGATCGTCACCGGCTCGAGGTAGAGACGGTCGCTCACTCCGTGGTCCGTCGAGACCGTCTCGGGGTTGCAGTTGACCATCACGGCCGCGTATCCCAGCTCGCGCGCGGTCAGGGCGGCGTGCACGCAGCAGTAGTCGAACTCGATCCCCTGGCCGATGCGGTTGGGGCCCGAGCCCAGCACCACGATGGCCGGCCGGTCGTCGCGGGCGAGCTCGCTCTCGCTCTCGAAGGCCGAGTAGTAGTAGGGCGTGAGCGCCGCGAACTCGGCGCCGCAGGTGTCCACGGCGTGGAGCGTCGGCCGCACGCCGAGCGCGCGCCGGCGCGCCCACACGCCGGCCTCGTCGGAGCCGGTGGCGTCGGCCAGGTCACGGTCGCTGAGCCCCGCGCGCCGGGCGGCGCGGAGGGCTGCCGCGTCGAGCGCGTCGAGCGGGCCGCGCACCGCCGCCCGGGCCTCGGCCAGCGCGGCCAGCTCGCCGAGGAACCACGGGTCCACGCCCGTGGCCTCGTGCAGCCGCGCCACGCCGGCGCCGCGCTCGAGCGCCCACAGGATCAGGTCGTAGCGGTCCCACGAGGGTGTGCGCAGCAGGGTCAGCGCCTCCTCCACGTCCGCCGGAGTCCGCGGCGCGACGTCCAGCTCGCGACCGGCCATGGCCTTCCCGAAGGCCTGCCCGAAGGTGCGGCCCAGCGCCAGCACCTCGCCCACGCTCTTCATGTGGGTCGTCAGCTCCGTGTCGGCGCCGGGGAGCTTCTCGAAGGCGAAGCGGGGCACCTTCACCGCCACGTAGTCCAGGGTGGGCTCGAAGCTGGCCGGCGTGACGCCGGTGATCTCGTTGGGAAGCTCGTCGAGCGTGTAGCCCACCGCCAGGCGGGCCGCGACCTTGGCGATCGGGAAGCCGGTCGCCTTCGACGCCAGCGCGGAGCTGCGCGAGACCCTCGGGTTCATCTCGATGACGACCATCTCGCCCGTCGTCGCGGTCGAGCGCGAACTGCACGTTGGCGCCGCCCGTGGCGACGCCCACCGCGCGGATCACGGCGATGGACGCGTCGCGCAGCGTCTGCAGCTCGGGGTCGGAGAGGGTCATCACGGGAGCCACGGTCACCGAGTCGCCGGTGTGGACCCCCATCGGGTCGAGGTTCTCGATCGAGCAGATCACGACCGCGTTGTCCGCCGAGTCGCGCACGACCTCGAGCTCGATCTCGGCCCACCCCAGCACCGAGCGCTCCACCAGCACCTGGCCGATGGGGCTCGCGTCGAGCGCGCTGCGCAGCCGCTCCTCGAGCTCCTCGGGGGTGTGCGCCGCCCCTCCCCCCTCGCCGCCCAGGGTGAAGCCCGGACGGAGGATGACCGGCAGGCCCAGCTCCCGGGCCGCGGCCCGCCCCGACTCCAGGTCGGTCACCACGCGGCTGTCCGGCACCGCGAGGCCGGCGGCGGCCATCGTGTCGCGGAACGCCTCGCGGTCCTCGGCGCGGCGGATGGCCTCCACGTCGGCGCCGATCAGCTCCACGCCGTAGCGCTCGAGGACCCCCGACGCGGCGAGCTCCATCGCCAGGTTCAGCGCCGTCTGGCCGCCCAGGGTGGGCAGCAGCGCGTCGGGGCGCTCGATGGCGATCACCTCCTCGACGGCCTCGGCGTCGAGCGGCTCCACGTAGGTGCGGTCGGCCACCGAGGGGTCGGTCATGATCGTGGCCGGGTTGGAGTTGACCAGCACGACCCGGTAGCCCTCGTCGCGCAGGGCGGTCGCGGCCTGGGTGCCCGAGTAGTCGAACTCGCCGGCCTGGCCGATGACGATCGGGCCGCTGCCCAGGAGCAGGATGGTGTGCAGGTCGTCCCGCCGCGGCATCAGCCGGCCCGCCCGAGCGCACCCGTGAACTCCCGGAACAGGTAGCGCGCGTCGCGCGGGCCCGGGCTCGCCTCCGGGTGGTACTGCACCGACCACGCGCGCAGCTCCGGAGCGGCGATGCCCTCCACCGAGCCGTCGAAGAGGCTCGTGCGCGTGACCTGCACGCCGTCCGGGAGGGCGTCGCCCACCACCGCGTAGCCGTGGTTCTGGACCGTGATCTCCACCCCGCCGTCCCCCGAGCGCCGGACCGGGTGGTTGGCCCCCCGGTGGCCGAAGGGCAGCCGCCGGGTGGTGAGGCCCAGCGCGTGCGCGAGCAGCTGGTGGCCCAGGCAGATGCCGAGCACCGGGACCTCCCCCAGCAGCTCGCCCACCACCCCGATGACCTGGGTGACCGCGGCCGGGTCGCCGGGGCCGTTCGACACGAGCACCCCGTCCGGGTCGAGCGCCCGCACCTGGTCGGCGGTGGTCCCGGCGGGCACCACCTCCAGCCGGCAGCCGGCGGCGAGGAGCCCGGCGGCGATGCTCGACTTCATCCCGCAGTCGATGGCCACCACCCGCGGGCCGTCGGCGCCGAGGGAGCGTCGCGGGCCCGCGGCCTCGGAGGAGAGGTCGCGCCCGTCGAGGCGCGGGTGCTCGCGCACGCGCGCCAGCAGCTCCTCCGGCCCGAGCTCGGTGGAGACGCCCCCGCGCATCGCTCCGTGGTCGCGCAGCCGCCGCACCAGCCGCCGGGTGTCGCAGCCGTCCACGGCCACCACGCCCCGCGCGCGCAGCCACGAGCACCAGCCGGTGGCGCCGCCCGCGCCCGGGGAGTCGCCGGCCCGCGCCATCACCACGGCCGGCGGCCAGGCGCGCGCGCTCTCGTCCTGGCGGTCGCCGGCGCCGTAGTTGCCGATCATGGGCGCGCCGAAGCACAGGATCTGCCCCATGTAGGAGGGGTCGGTGACCGCCTCCTGGTAGCCGCTCATGCCGGTGGTGAACACCATCTCCCCGAGAGCGGTGCCGGGCGCGGCGACCGCGCGGGCCTCGAGGACGAGCCCGTCCTCGAGAACGACGGTCGCCACCGCCACGGCTATCTCACCAGCTTCGAGATCTGCTTGAACTCCGGGGAGCCGGCCACCTCCAGCATCTCGAAGAGGGCCATCTCCGCGCTGGTGATGCGCGCGCCGTCGGCGGCCATCTTCTCCAGGCCCAGGGCGCGGTTCTCGGCGGTGCGCGACGAGACCGCGTCGGCGGCCACGTGCGCGTCCAGGCCGCGGGCCAGCAGGTCGTGCACGGTCTGGTTCACGCAGACGTGGGTCTCGATGCCCGCCACGACCCAGGCGGTGCAGCCGGCGGCGGCGAGCGCCTCGTCGAAGGCGTCCACCCCGCAGGCCGAGAAGCGCAGCTTCTCCACCGTCTGCGCGCCCGGGGGCAGGCGCTCGGCCAGCTCGGGAACGATCTGCCCCAGTCCCTTGGGGTACTGCTCGCTCACCAGCACCGGACGGCCCAGCACGCCGAAGCCCTCGGCCAGCAGCCCGCAGTTGGCCACGATCCTGTCGAAGTCGTCGATCACCGGCCGGAAGGCCTCCTGGACGTTGACCAGGATCAGCCCCGTGTCCTCGCGGCGCAGGAGCGCCGCGTGCCGTGTCTCTACACCCTCCATGCGATCTGCCCTCCCGCGATCGTCAACATCACCCGACCGTAGAGGTCCTCGCCGAGGAATGCCGAGTTGCGCGACTTGCTCTGGAACCCCGCCTCGCCCACCCGCACCACCGCGTCCAGGTCGATGAGGGCCAGGTCGGCCGGCCCGCCGGGCTCGAGCGAGGGCACCGGCAGCCCGAGGGCGGCGGCCGGGTCCTGGCTCATGCGCCTCACGAGAAGTGCGAGGTCGATCTCGCCCCGGCGCACCAGGTGGGTGTGGCAGGCGGCGAAGGCCGTCTCGAGGCCCGTGACCCCGAAGGGCGCCTCCTCGAAGGGGACCTCCTTGTCGTCGGCGTCGTGGGGCGCGTGGTCGGTGGCCACGCAGTCGAGGGTGCCGTCGGCCAGCCCGGCCAGGAGCGCACTGCGGTCCGACTCGTCGCGCAGCGGCGGGTTCATCTTGTAGCGGGCGGGGTCCAACGACTCCACGGCGGCGTCGGTGAGCGTCAGGTGGTGGGGAGTGACCTCGGCCGTGATGCGCACCCCGCGCGCCTTGGCGCGTCGGATCTCCTCGACGGTCTCGGCGGCCGAGACGTGGCACACGTGGATCCACCCGCCCTCGTACTCGGCGAGCGCCGCGTCGCGCGCGACGGCCACGCTCTCGGAGACCGGGGGGATGCCGGCGAGCCCCAGCCGGCTCGCCACCGCGCCCTCGTGCATGACCCCCTTTCCCGACAGGCGCGGGTCCTCCTCGTGCAGCACCAGCGGCAGCCCGGTGATGCCCTGGTACTGGAGGGCGCGCCGCATGACCTGTGCGTCGGCGACCGGGTGGCCGTCGTCGGTGAAGCCCGCGGCGCCGAGCTGGGCGAGCTCGACCTGCTCGGTCAGCTCGTCGCCGGACTGTCCCACGGTGATCGCCGCGTAGAAGCCCACGCGCACCGCCGCGTCCTCGGCCGCCCGGTCGAGCAGCGCGCCCAGCACCGCGGCGGTGTCCACGACGGGGCTGGTGTTCGGCATGGCCAGGATCGTGACGAACCCCCCCGCGGCCGCGGCGCGGCTGCCGCTGGAGATGTCCTCCAGGTCCTCGCGGCCCGGGGTGCGCAGGTGGACGTGGGGATCCACGAACCCGGGGACCAGCAGGAGGCCCGCCCCGTCGACCTCCTCGAGGCCGTCGGGAGAGCCGCCGATGACGCCGTCGCGCACCACCAGGTCGCGGACCTCGTCGATCCCGGCGGCCGGGTCGAGCACCCGCGCTCCGCGCACCACCAGGGACGCGGCCGGGCCGGGCCGCTGGATCAGGACGACCGTCATCAGACGGCGACGGCGCCCAGGGGCTCCGAGGGCTCGACGACGCTCGCCGGCTCGGCCAGCAGGTGGTAGAGGACGGCCATCCTCACGACCATGCCGTTGGCGGCCTGCCGCTCGATGAGCGTCTCGGGGTCGTCGGCCAGCTCGCCGGAGATCTCCACGCCGCGGTTCATCGGCCCGGCGTGCATCACGCGCTGGCCGGGCCGCAGGCGCCCGTGGTTGATGCCGTAGGTGGCCGCGTACTCGCGCATCGAGGGGACGAAGCCGCCCCGGCCCATTCGCTCGAGCTGCATGCGAAGGACGTAGACGACGTCGGCGTGGCGGACGTCGGTCACGTCGGTGGAGGTCTCGACGCCGAGCGCCTCCTCCGCGTCGCGGGGCAGCAGCGTGGGGGGCCCGATCAGGGTCACGCGGGCGCCCATCGCCTGGAAGCCGCGGATGCCCGACCGGGCGACCCGCGAGTGCGCGACGTCTCCGACGAAGGCGATGTGCAGGCCGTCGAGGGGCCCCACCTCACGCTCGATGGTGTACAGGTCGAGCAGGGTCTGGGTGGGGTGCTCGTGCTTGCCGTCGCCCGCGTTGACCACCGCGGCGTCCGTGTAGCGGGTCGCGATCTGGCAGGCGCCCACCGAGGCGTGGCGCATCACCAGGACGTCGGGCGCGTAGGCGTCGAGGGTGATGATCGTGTCCTTCAGGGTCTCGCCCTTCTCGATGCTCGAGCCCGAGCCCTTGACGTTGACGACGTCGGCCGAGAGCCGCTTGCCGGCCAGCTCGAACGATGTGGACGTGCGCGTCGAGGGCTCCAGGAACAGGTTGATGATCGTCCGCCCCCGCAGCGTCGGCACCTTCTTGATGTCGCGCTCCATCACCTCGGCGAAGCGGTTGCTGACGCGCAGGATCCGCGCGATCTCCGCCCGGTCCAGGTCGGCCACGGTGATGAGCGATCGCCGCTTCATGAGTCCCCCTCGTTGTTCTCCAGCACCACCTCGTCCGACCCGTCCGTCTCGGTCAGGTGCACGCTCACCCGCTGCGACCGCGAGGTCGGCAGGTTCTTCCCCACGTAGTCGGGCCGGATCGGCAGCTCCCGGTGGCCGCGGTCGACCAGCACCGCCAGCTGCACCAGCGGAGGCCGCCCGTAGTCGAAGATCGCGTCGATGGCGGCCCGGATGGTGCGCCCGGTGAAGAGCACGTCGTCCACGAGGATCACGGCCCGCTCCGAGACGTCGAAGTCGAGCACCGTGTCGCCCACCACCGGCAGTCCCCCGCGCCGTCCGTCCAGGCCCACGTCGTCGCGATAGAGCGCGATGTCCACCGTCCCGAAGGCGGGCTCGGTGCCCGCGAACTCGCCGATGAGCGCGGCGATGCGCCGGGCGAGCGGGACGCCGCGCGTGTGGATCCCCACCAGGGCCAGCCGCTCCGGCTCGGCATGGCGCTCCACGATCTCGTGGGCGATCCGCGCGACCGTGCGACGCACCTGGTCCTGATCGATCAGGACCGCTCCGGCCACGCCGGCTATGTGCAGCTGAGCGGCGTGAGGTGCGACGGGCAGACGATCATGAGCGCTCCTTTCCGGCCTCTCTGGACCGGGTTAAAGGTCGAGCGCGTCCACCGTAGCAGGCGCCTCTGACGGAACGTCAGGAGAGCCGGGCCGGCCTCCTCCGCGCAGCGCGTGAATCTCGGGGGCGCCCCGCTCCGGGAAGGGCACCTCGATCTGGTCGAAGTCGCGCGGCACCAGGACGCGCGGGAACTCGCGCTCGGCCTCGAGCCGGATGTCGCGCGGCGAGCAGCGGCTGGAGAGGTGCGTCAGCACCAGCAGCCCCACGTCGGCCTCGCGAGCCAGCACCGCCGCCTCGCGGGCGGTGCTGTGCCGCGTCTCGCGCGCGCGGTCGCGGTCCTCGTCGAGGAAGGTGGCCTCGTGAACGAGCACCGAGGCCCGGTCGGCGGCCGCGAGCAGCGCGTCGGACGGCTCCGTGTCGCCGCTCACCACGACGGCGCGCCCGGCGCGGGGGGCACCCAGCACCTGGCCGGAGCTGACGATTCGCCCGTCCTCGGCCGTCACCTGCTCGCCGCGCTGGAGCCGTCCCCAGGCCGGGCCCTCGGGCACGCCGAGCGCCCGGGCCGCCGCGACGTCGAACGCGCCGGGGCGCGCGTCCTCGCGCACGGCGTAGCCCACCGACGCCACCGAGTGGCGCGTGGGCACGGCCTCGATCCGGCAGCCGTCCCCCGCCCAGATCTCCTCCTCGCGGCGCGGCTCCACCTCGTCCAGGTCCACGGCGTAGGGGAGCCGGCCGATGACCGGGCGCAGGATCGTCATGAGCTGGGTGAGGCCGCGCGGCCCCACGATCCGGCAGGGGCCGCTCGCGTCCGCGCAGTCCGTAGGTCTTGAGCAGGCCGGGCACCCCGAGGTAGTGGTCGGCGTGCAGGTGGGTGAGCAGCACGAGATCGAGATCCAGCAGACCCAGACCCGAGCGCAGCAGCTGGCGCTGGGTGCCCTCGCCGCAGTCGACGAGCCAGCGCTCGCCCCCGCGGGCCACGAGCGTGGCCGCCGTCCCGCGCGCTGCGGTCGGCACCGACGCGGCGGTGCCGATCATCGTGACGTACAGGTCCATCCGGGAATCCTAGCCCCGCATCCCCCGCACCAGATCGGCCGGGAGCGGGCCCGGCGGGTCGTCGACCGCGAGGAAGGAGACGGCCGGCGGCTCGCCCTCGGCCACCTCGATCTCGGCCATGCTGTGGCGCGGCGAGCGGCGCCGGTCGGTCGGGCTGCCCGGGTTGAGGATGAAGAAGCCGTCGTCCGCCACCTCGTACAGGGGGATGTGCGAGTGGCCGAAGACCACCCCGGCGACCCCCGGGAACCGCCGCCGCATCCGCTCCAGGCGGCCGGCCTCGGGACCCCCGTTGTGGACCACCCCGATCCGCAGCCCGCCGACCTCCGCCTCGGCGGTGGCGGGCAGGGCAGCGCGGACCGCGGGGTCCTCGACGTTGCCGTACACCGCCACGAGCGGGCCCAGCGCCCGCACCATCCCGAGGGTCGCCATGTCGGACCAGTCCCCGGCGTGGACGATCAGATCGGCTCCGCGCAGCCGCTCGAGGCAGGCGGGCGGCAGCACCCGGCCGCGGCCGGGCATGTGGGTGTCGGAGATGACGGCGATCCGCACGGGGTGGTCTAAGCTACCCCGACTCGCGCGCGTAGCTCAGTGGATAGAGCGCTGGCCTCCGGAGCCAGAGGTCGCAGGTTCGAATCCTGCCGCGCGTACTCCGCTTCTTACCTGCAACAGGCTGGATTTCGAGGGCCGGTCGAAAGAGGTCGGAGGGGTCAAGAACCTCCTCCGTGCAACTTTCGTGCAACCGGTCCGGGTCGGCGATTCGCAAGCGAGCCGAGAGGATCGCGTCCTCGATCGGGGTCGATGAGGCGAGGCGCGCCTCCTCGAATACGTGGGCGTAGTGCTTCCACGTGGTCTCGCCCGAGGCGTGGCCGAGCGCCGCCGCCACGGCCAGCGGGGACCGCCCCGCGTGGATCAGCAGTGACGCATAGGAATGGCGGCCGTCGTAGGGCGTCGCCTCCACGCCGGCCGCCGGCAGGCCGGGTTCCAGACCCGATTGCGCCAGTTGCCGAGGTGGAGATGCCCGCCGGTCTCCGACGGTGCGACGAGACCCTCTCCCCGCTCTGGGCGCGCAGCCCTTGGAGATCCATCGCCAGCGGTTTGATCACCTCGACGGTGCGCCGCTGATTGGTCTTGGTGCCCTTCTCCTCGCCGTGCGTGAAGGCGCGGTCGATCACCAGGCACTCGGCCGACGTCGATCCAACGAAGCGCAAGCGCCTCCTCGGGCCGAAGCCCGGCGTAGGCGAGCAGACCGAGGAGCACCCGGTCGCGTTGGTTGGGCATCTGGGCACGCAGGCGCTCGATCTCCTCAGGGGTCATGACCGAGGGGCGCGGCTTGGGCACCGGCAGCCGTCTGATCCGTGCGCACGGATTCGAGGGAAGGTGCCCGTCGCCGACCGCCGATCCCAGCGCGGCCGACAGGACCCGCAGGGCCTGATTGCACTGGTGCGGCGAGCAGCCGGCGCCGTGGATGTCCTGGCGCCAGCGCCGGATGCGCGCCTCGCCCAGATCGCGGAGGCGGACACCGGACAGGTGGGGCACGATCCACTTGTCGAGTAACGCCGCGCGGTGCTTCAGCGTCGACCGAGCCCACTCGACCTTGCCACGCTCGAACCAGGTCTCGAGCCACTCACCGAGGCGCATCGCTGATGCCTCGGGTGCGGCATGCGCGCCGAGCTCGGCCTGGCGGCGGCGCTCGGCTTCGAAGCGGCGTGCGTCCTCGAGGCGGCTGAAGGTCCGGCCGCGGTGGCGGCCCTCTTCCTTCCAGCGAACGAGCCATCTGCCGTTGTCCTTCTTGCTGATGCTCACGGCGCCGAGGCTACTGCCTCGCGGCCCGTGCTCGGCGCGCGAACTCGCCCCCAGGTGGCCGCGGTCGTGCCGGCTGCGTGACGACGATGCACGAGGGACGGTGCGACAGGACCTCCAAATCATCGGGTCGGATACGCAGGACGCGGCCCACTCGTAGCGCGGGCAGCGCACCGGATGCGATGAGGCGGCGAACAGTCTTGTGGTTGACCGCGAGGACTGCGGCGCATTGCTGAACGCTCAGAAGGGGCTCTGCCGCCTCAACGGTTCGAGGGCCTGGCGAGCTCAAGGAGCCGTTCCATCGTTGTGCGCCATGGATACGTGAAGCCGCGTTGACGCGGCGTGGCCCCCGCGGCCCACGCCGACGCCCCGCCCGATGAGGATGGGTCCGCGGGGTCGTGCAGGGGGCCCGGTCACCGACCCGTCGTCAGGCTCCCGGAGCCGGTCCTCGCCCCGGGGCGCCGGTCACGAGGATTCGACGCGGCCTAGCCCTCCGCGTATCGGCGTAAGGCGTCGGCGCCGGAGCCAATGCTCGCCTTCCAGGTATCTGCGGGACCACGCGCAGGAAAGCATGCGCACCTCCTCGCCCTCCGTGGGGCCTCAAGGGCCGTGAGGCTCACGGCGCATCCGGCGATCACCGCCCAGCTCCAGGCTTGACCAAGGAGGCCACAGCCACCTCCACAGACTTGCACCATCGGTGCGACGGGGTCCACGACTCGCGTCCGGGGCTTCTTGCCACCGATGCTCAGCATCGGACGACACCCTCCTCAGAGAGGACAGTGGACCAGATCCTTCAAGTCGGCGGTGCCCTCCTCATACTCGCCGCCTTTGCGGCCGCGCAGCTCGACAAGCTCTCCGTGCGTCCAGGTCTACCTCGTCCTCAACCTGGTTGGTTCGGTCGTGCTCAGCGTGTTGGCCTGGTACGAGCGCCAATGGGGCTGCTTCCTGCTGGAAGGG
Source organism: Miltoncostaeaceae bacterium (assembly GCA_963721335.1). Lineage (GTDB taxonomy): Bacteria > Actinomycetota > Thermoleophilia > Miltoncostaeales > Miltoncostaeaceae > CAVXDY01. The sequence continues at coordinate 386,708 of CAVRIV010000008.1, read as the reverse complement.
GTCTGGGCGCTCGTCTCGGCGTGGGGCATCCTCCGACTCTCGCGCGGGCGGCAGTCCGGGCCGCGCGCGAGACGCGCGGCAGGGCCCTAGCCCTCGACCGCCGAGAGGCGGCCGCCGAGCGAGTCCAGGAGGCCGTTCCAGTCGGCGCTGAATTTCTCGAGGCCCTCGCGCTCGAGGGTCTCGGTGACGTCGGCCATGTCGACGCCCGCGCGCGCCAGCTCCTGCATCACCGCCCTGGCCTCCTCGCGGCCCGAGCGCGCCGTGCCCCGGCGCGGCCGGCCGTGGTCGGCAAGGGCCCTCAGAGTGAGCTCCGGCATGGTGTTCACCGTCTCGGGCCCCAGGAGCTCCACCACGTAGCGGGTGTCGTCGTAGGCGGGGTCCTTGACGCCGGTCGAGGCCCAGAGCGGCCGCTGTGGCCGAGCGCCGCGCTCGGCGAGGGCGCGCCAGCGGTCGGTCGCGAGGCTCTCCTCGAAGGCTTCGTAGGCGAGGCGGGCGTTGGCGATGGCGGCTGTCCCACGGAGGCTCCGGGCGGCCTCGGCCCGAGCGGGGTCGCGATCGGCGATCGCGTCCAGGCGGCGGTCGACCTCGGTGTCCACCCGGCTCACGAAGAACGAGGCGACCGACTCGAGACCCTCGAGCGTCGCCCCCCGGCGGAGGCGCTCCTCGAGACCATCGAGGAAGGCGTCCACGACCGCGCGATAGCGAGCCACCGAGAAGATGAGCGTGAGGTTCACGCTGATGCCCTCGGCAAGCAGCTGCGGAATGGCCCGGACCCCCTCGCGCGTGGCCGGGACCTTGATGAAGAGGTTCGGCCGGTCGACCAGCCACCACAACCCCCGAGCCTCGGCCACCGTCCGCTCGGTCTCGAGGGCGACCCGCGGATCGACCTCGATGGATACGCGCCCGTCCCGGCCCCCGGTCGCATCGAAGACCGGACGCAGGACGTCGCAGGCGGCGCGCACGTCCCAGGCGCTGACGGCGCGGGCGGCCTCCTCGACCGCGACGCCGCGCAGGGCGAGGTCGCGCACCTGGAGGTCGTAGGCGCTCGCTCGTGCGAGGGCCTTCTTGAAGATGGTCGGGTTGGTGGTCACGCCGACGACGTGCCGCTCGCGGGCCAGCGCGGCGAGGTCGCCGCTTGTGATCCGCTCGCGGTCGAGGTCGTCCAGCCAGATGGAGACCCCGGCCGCGGACACCTCGGCCACCGGGTCGGGATGCGTGGTCGCATCGGTGCTCATTGACTCACTCCTCGATTGGCTCACGATCGGAATCACGCCTTCGGAGTGTTGGTGTCGCCCGAGGGGTCGTGTCTTACGGAGACGGTGGGACCGGTAAGAGCGCGCCCGCCGCCCGCACAAACCTCCATGTGGGCCCCACCCGGGTCCGGTGTCAGAACCCCAGAATGGAGGCCCCCCTGATGACCGCCCTCTTGCAACGGATCGGCGCGCCCGACCGGCAGGCTTTTCTCCTCTTGCGCGCGGGCTTCGCGCTCGCGCCGATCCTGTTCGGCCTCGACAAGTTCTTCGACTTCATGGTCGAGTGGCCCGACTACCTCGCCCCGTGGATCAACGACATCGTCCCCGGCAGCGGGCAGGAGCTGATGTACGTCGTCGGGGTGGTCGAGATCCTCGCCGGGCTCCTCGTGGCCGTGGCGCCGCGGCTCGGGGCCTACGTCGTGGCGGCGTGGCTCGCCGGCATCGTGGTCAACCTGCTGACGGTGGATCCGCCGACCTACTACGACATCGCCCTGCGCGACTTCGGGCTTCTTCTCGCGGCCCTCGCGCTCGGACGGCTGGCGGCCTCGAGCGCACGCCGCGCCCCGTCCAGCCACGCGGAGACGGCCCCGACCCCGCCCGTCCGGGACCTCGCCCGGTCGCGGTAGAGCAACCCGGAGGCGCTCGGTGGCGTCGATGTTCAGGCGTCACCGAGCGCCCCAGCGATATGGAGGGCAGCACCAGCCCGTTCAGCGGGCGGCACGGGGTAGGTTCGGCATCCTCTGCGAGCTCGCGGCGCCCGCGGGTACCCCCTCGAGGCGGGTCGCGAGTGATGGCGTCGGCCGAGGGGCTAATGGCTCATCCTCCCGTCTCGGGCCTCAAGTGGCGCCGACCAGAGGACGAGCATAGGGAAGGCGATCCCGAAGCAGACGAGAGGAATGTGCACCGCGAAGGAGAGCGCCTGCATCTGGCGAGCCTCCAGAACTCCTGGTCCACCGCGGCCAGGCGTCAGCGCCCGCCCCCGGCATCCGGCACGAGCATCAGGGTCCAGAGCGACGCAACGATGAAGATCAGGCCGGGCAGGAGCCACAGTCCGCCGACGGCGAAGGCCCCGCCGGCGCCGGCGACAACCGTGATAACCATCGACCACGCCGCTGCACGGCGGGCCAAGGCGGCGGCGCAGACAGCGGTCGCCGCGAGCCCGAACGCAAGAAGGCCATTGGCCGTTCCTGTGCGCGCCCCCGCTGCGTCGAGCAATCCGTCGAAATCGTGTGCCTCTATCGCTCGAACCGCAACGAGCGCCGCGAGCGCCGCGCCAACGAGAGATAGACCGCAGGCTATTCGCCATCCGTCCTGGCGTCCGCTCATCGATGCCTCCCGAAAGCCGCTCGCCGGCCCAGACCCTCCGAACGGCGCGCCGCTATCGAGTCGCGACCTCATTTGCTGAAGCGGCGCGATCCCGTGGAACAGGGCGGACCTGTCTCAACAGGGGCACGACGGGTGTCGTGATGGCCAAGATCTCGTAGTGAAGCCGGCCTTTCGGGGCCTCGACGACTGCGGTTTCGCCGAGGCGCTTGCCCAGAAGGGCTTGTCCGAGTGGCGAGAGGATCGAGATTCGCCGCAGGAAGGGATCAGCCTCGAGCGTCCCCACCAGCTCGTACTCGGCCGTCTCGCCCGTCTCGAGGTCTCGGAGGCGCACCCGCTTACCGACCTCGGCAAGATCGTTGGACCGGTCGGGCTCCGCGATTTGCGCCCAGCGGATCCTTTGCCGCAGGAGGGCTATTCGCCCCTCGAGAACCGCCAAATCACTGAGAGCGTCGAGGTAGTCGTTGTTCTCGAGAATGTTCGCGTCGGTCGAGATCGCGTGGCGAAGTCGTTCTGCGATCTCCTCGCGGGCGTCGTTCGTCAGATGCTCGAGCTCGTTGGTCAGACGCACAAGTCCGTCGCGTGTGATGAGCGCTTCTGTCACCTTCCCCTCCCTCGGGTCACCGGGTTCACGCCTGGCGAAGCGCCGGGCTTGGCAACGGCTGGGAGACGGCAGCAGGCAGCGTTGAACCGCTTCCGGCCTCGCCGCGCCTCACGCCACAACAGAAGGCCCGGCGAGCTGCGCCATCTCGCTCGAGAGCTTCACCGACTCCGCCGAGGGTAGAAATCGGGTCGCCGCCTCATTTGTCGGGAGGCGACACCCATCGTGTCCCGGCGCCTGAGCCTGCCCTCAACCCATCCGGTCGTGGTCCGATCATCGGCCGGCGCTGGCCGCGCGCCCCTGTCCAGCCATGGAGTCCCGACTGTCTTGAGATGGGTGGGTCAGCTGATGGCGGTCGCGACCACCCGCGGCGAACCTAACGAAAGCGATAAGGGATGAGTTGATGACCGGCTCGATCATCTGTGGCGTGGACGACTCGGAGTCGGCCAAGTGCGCTGCGCGCGTCGCCCGCGGCCTGAGCTGCAAGGTCGGGCTGCGGCTGGTGTTCGTCCATGCCGTCGACCCCGGTTCGGCCGACGAGAAGATCAGCCCGATCGCCGAGCGGCTCGAGCACCTGAGCGGGCGAACGACCGAGGCCGACTCCGGCGCCGGTTGGCCGTTGACGTCGGCCACCCGGCCGGCCGCCTCCTCGCCGCGGCCGCTGACGAGGGGGCCAGGTTGATCGTCGTCGGCTCGACCCAACCGCAGCCGTCGCTGCTCGGCAGCGTGTCGGCCGAGGTCTCGGGACGAGCGCCGTGCCCAGTGGTCGTGGTGCCGCCGGGCGGCGACGACGCCGACACCCGCGACTTTGCCCGCGACACAGTCCACTTCAGCCTGGGCGGCACCGCGACGGAAGCTAGGAGAGTGGCTTGCCCTACGACCCTTTGATGCGTTGGGAGAGCGAAGGGCGAGCCGTCGTCGCTGCAAACGAAGGCAACGACTGCCACGACCTGTCCAAACCGGGGTGTGGCTTGCGACGCCGGCACGATCGCCACGATCCCCGTGTCGTTCAAACCGACCCCGATCCAGCCGAGCGGGCCTTGCGGCGGGAGATCGTGGCTCGATGAGCCAGGCAACTGTCTTCGAGCTCCTCGGAGTCGCTGGCGTCTCGATAGGCGTCGTGGCCTACGTGCCCCAGGTGGTCCACCTCGCGCGCCAGCACTGCTCGGCGGGAGTCAGTGGCCGGGCCTGGGCGATGTGGCTGACGAGCAGCCTCCTCATCGGCGCACTCGCTCTCCATCGCCACGATCCCGTGTTCATCGCGCTTCAGGCCAGTAGCCTGACTTCGGCTGCAGTAATCGTGTTGCTGACCCACCGCTACCGCGGGATGGTCTGCGAGACTCATGCGCACTTGCGCGCGAACGACCCGCGCCGGAGGAGCCGGGCGGGCGATCAAGACGGCGTCCTCCCTGCTGCTACGCGATCGTCAGCCCGCGTTCGCCGATGCGCCTGCGCAGCTTCTGGCGGGCGTCATGCAGGGTCTTGTAGAGCGCGCCGCGGCTGATCTGGAGACGCTCGGCGAGGACGTCCATCGGCACACCATTCACGGCCACCGCGAGGAGCACGCGCCGCTGATGAGGCGTCAGGGCCTCGATCGCCGTGTGAAGGCCCGACAGTAGCTCGCGCTGCTCGACCTGAACATCGGGTTCGAACTCGAGGTTCGCGAACAGGTTCCACTCGTTCGGTTCGACGGGCAGCTCGCGTCCCTGCCAGGCGCGCTCGCGCAGCTTGACTGCGGTCTCGAGCAGGGCGAACTTGTAGACCCAGGTGCTGAAGCGGCTCTCGCCGCTAAAGTCATCGAGGCGCCGAAGCACGCTGACGAGCGCGTCGGCGGCGGCCTCGAGCGCGATGCCGTCGAGTTCGCCTCTACGCAGGTGCGGCAGGCCAGGCCGGCGGCGCGCCACCTCGTACCGGGCCGCGCGCAGAAGGAGGGCGTGCAGACGTGCGATCGCCGCGTCGCCTGCCTCGCCCCCTGCCCGGAGAGGGCGCAGCCACTCGCGTGAATCGCAATCCTGCGAGCGCGCCACGCGTGGCGCGGTGGTCGCTTGCTTCGAACTGTCGGCACCGCGGTCGATCGAGGTTGACACCAGAATCACCTCCGTTGCTGCGTTCCAGCATCGCCGCTCAGGCCGCGACCAACTATCAGGTCAAGGACCCATGTTCACGGGCCTGGGGCCCCAACCAGTCGGGGTGACAGCCCATGTCCGAGGCCCGCGAGTCCTCTGCCCGGCCGATGGCGATGCGAGGACCGCATTCCCGAACACCTCTCGCGTGCGTCGTGCTGGGTAACCCATCGCCGGCAATGGGTGTTGTAGCGGCGTGAGGTGGGTCTCACCCCCTAGCGACGATCACTGGGAGCTGTCGATCCCGCGGGCCTGGTCCTACTTCGAGAAATTCATCGAGAATGCCGCGTGTCGCCCCACGACTGATATCTCCGCCGAGTACTTGCACTACGCGTGCCGGGGAATGGTCACCGGGATCGTGCGCGAGTTGCTAGTCGCGCTTGACCGATCGAACACCGTGGCGGTGCTGGATGCCGTGCACCGGCTCAGCCGATACGGCCACACATCGGGCATGGACTGCGTGCTGGGTTCGTTGTGGGACTGTTGTCGGTGAAGCGTGATGACCGGGCCGAGGCACGGCTTGCAGCCTGAGGGAGCCACCTGGGAATCCTGGAGGCTCCATCGGAAGGCGCCCGCTGGAGCCTAGGCTTGGATCAGTCCGCGGCGGATCGCGTAGCGCGTCAGCTCGACGCGGTCGCGCATGCCGAGCTTGTCGAGGATGTTCTGGCGGTGGCGCTCGACGGTCTTGATGCTGATGAAGAGCGCGGTCGGCGATCTCCTTCGACGTGTACGCCTCGGCGATCAGCTTCAGCACCTCGAGCTCGCGCGGGGTCAGCACGTCGAACTGCTCCTCGCCGCGGCCGCCGCGCTCGACGTAGTCGCGAACGAGCGTCGTCACCGCGGACGGATAGAGGAACGAGTCGCCGCGCATCGCCGCGCGGACGGCGTCGACGATGTCCGTGTCGGCGCCGGACTTCAGGACGTAGCCGGAGGCGCCGGCCTTCAGCGCCTCGAACAGGAACTGCTCGCTGTCGTGCATCGACAGCATCAGCGATCCTGAGCTCCGGCTTGCGCTTCTGCAGCTCGGCGGCGGCCTGGATGCCGGTCATGCGCGGCATCGAGACGTCGAGGATGGCGAGGTGGACGTCCTCCTCGAGCGCCTTCTCGACCGCCTCGGCGCCGTCGCTCGGCCTCGGCGACGACCTCGAGGTCGGGCTTGGCGTCGAGCACCTTCCTCAGGCCGGAGCGGACGATCGGGAAGTCGTCGGCGATCAGGATCCGGGTCACGAGCGGGATCGGCATTAGTCGACCCCCGCGGCCTGCTCGACCGGCGCCGCCGGGACTTCGAGCCGCACCTCGACGCCGCCGCCGGGCGCCGGCTTGATCGCCAGCGCGCCGTCGACGAGCAGCGCCCGCTCGCGCATGCTGCGCAGACCACCGTGCTCTTCGGGCGCTCCGACGAAACCGCGACCGTCGTCGACGACGCGGAGGACGACGCTGTCGCGGCCGCGCTCGAGCGTGATCGTCACCCGGCTCGCCTGCGCGTGGCGAGCGACGTTGGTCAGGCTCTCCTGCGCGATGCGGTAGACGGCGAGCTCGGCCTCGGGGCCGAGCTTCGGCAGCGACCGGTCGAACTCGGCGCTCGACCCGGACGCCCGAGACGCGCGCGAACGTCGTCGTCAACTCGGTCAGAGCGCTGACGAGGCCGAGGTGCTCGAGCATCTCCGGGCCGCAGCTCGCTCGAGATGCGACGTACCTCGTCGAGCGCTCGGCGGACGCGTCTGCTTCGCCTCGTCGAGTTCCTCGCGGTGCGCGGGCGCGGTCTCGGCGATCGAGTCGAGCTGCAGCAGCACCCCGGTCAGCACCTGGCCGACCTCGTCGTGCAGGTCGCGGGCGATGCCGACCCGCTCGGCCTCCTGGGCGGCGAGGACGCGCCGGCCGCTCTGCTGGCGCTCGCGCTCGAGCCGGTCGAGCATGCGGTTGAAGGCGGCGACGACGCGACCGACCTCGTCGCGGCGGCCGACGGGCAGGCGCTGGCCCGGCCGCAGCAGGTCGACCGTGTCCATGCGCTGTGCGAGTCGCTCGAGCGGGGCGACCGCGCGGCGAGCAGCGATCGCGTTCGCCGCCACCGTGATCACAAGCCCGCCGAGGACGATCAGCGCCTGCGTCGGCTTGATCGGTGCGTGGATCTCGACTGGGCTGAACAGCAGCAGGAGCGGCGATTGCGCCCAGAAGCCCCGCGTTGACGGCGAAGACGCGCCAGAACAGCGAGGGCGAACCAGCCATCAGCTCGACGTTAGCGCCAGCGTCCGCTCTTGGCGACCGATGTCCGCCTGCTGCGCGACGGGCGATCACGACCGGCACAGGTGTTGCGTGCTTGATAGTCCTCCGAAACCTGGCCGGTGCTCTCAGCTTGAGCGGCGAGCGGATCTTCTGGACGACCGGACTGCCAGGCAGGGCGTCCAGCGCCTCGTTGACCCGTCGTGGACTCAGCGTGCCCTTTCCCATTTTGTCGCGACCAACGCCCCTTCCCGGTGGCGAGGCCGGGGCCCGCACCCCGGCCCCACCGTGCCGTATCGCCTCAATGGCACTCCGTGCAGCCGCAGTCGCAGCACAGGTTTAGTTCCGCCGGAGCAGCCGGGAGAACACGAACCGGGCCCTGGACGCTCAACGTCATCGCCGCCTTCCGCTCTGCGGCAGTCCGCGCCGCAGGACGTCCGCGAGAACCACGGCGTCGTTGTGCTCGGTGTCCCGGGCGGAGTAGACGAGGGTGAGGGTGCCGCTGCGCGCGCGGTGTCGGAGCTCCGCGATCCGTGGGCGGTGGTGGCGAAGCTCCTCCACATAGCGCCGGCGGAACTCCTCGAAGCGACTCGGATCGTGCCCGAACCACCGTCGCAGCTCCGTGCTCGGCGCTAGCTCCTTCTCCCACTCGTCGAGCCTGGCGTGCTCGCGGGAGATCCCCCGCGGCCACAGCCGGTCGACAAGGACGCGATAGCCGTCAGTTTCGGTCGCGGGCTCGTACGCCCGCTTCAGCCGGACGCCCATGCCGCTCCCGCGCCGCGACTGTCCGCCGCGGCGCTCTCGGCGCCGTCTCCAGATCCCTCGGGCATCAAATCGCCACCCGGCCCGATCAGGGCCCCGGTGACCCGCCGGGTGGCGCGTGGCGCTCGCACGGACACCGCGGTTGCCAGCTCGTTCGCCGCGATCACCACGACGAGCGCGATCGCCGCGATGCCGACGGCCAGAGCATGCTGCTGCTGATGATCAAGGGGGCCCCTGACGGAAGCTCGGCTCGCCGGCCGCGACGGGGACCGGAGCTCGTAGTCCCTCGGCGGCGATCCGGCATCCGGCGGTCTCGGGAGGGCGGATCTCGAACGCGGTGAGGCGCCCGGTGGGGGTCATCTCCACCAGTCCGCGGCTGAGCCCTCGATGGAGGACACAGACGAGCTTGCCGCCGTGGCCTTGACGGCAGCCTCGAAGGGGCAGTTGCCGAGGACCACCTCGAGACGGCCTTCGCGCGAGGCCTTCGCCCCCGTCGTCTCGCGGGGAGAGAAGCCCATCGTCGTGAGCAGATCGAGAAGCGCGGCCCGTCCGTCGCGCGTCGTGGCGAGCCGCGCCGCCTGGCGGCGTCCGAACTCCTCCACCTGCGACTCGTCGGGCTCCATCTCCCCGACCAGCTCCACCAGCAACGAGGCAAGCCGCTGCGCCGCGGCCGCCTCGCGCCGCTCGTCGGCGGCGCGATAGCGAACGGCCGGGCGCCCCCGCCGGCCCGAGACCTCGCGCTCGGCGCCCACCGAGCCGTCGCTGATGAGCGCCTGCAACTGCTTGCGGACGCCGTTGGGATGGAGGCCGAGAGCGCGCGCGAGCTCGGCCGTCGTCATCCCCGCCGGTGAGGTCCCGAGCATCTCGATGATCGCCCTGCGCGTGGGGCGGGGCTCGTCGGTCCGTGCTCGGTGCGGTCATGTGTCCCTTCCCTCCCGTCCACGCTCGACAAGTGGTGGCGGGCGGTGTTTATTACATCTAATCGGACCTTAAATGTCCACCGGAGGCGGCATGACCTACGTGATCACCGAGCCGTGCGTCGGCACCCTCGACACCTCGTGCGCAGAGGTCTGCCCGGTGGACTGCATCCATCCCGGCCCCGGCGAGGACGGGTTCGAGCGGACCACGATCCTCTACATCGATCCGACCGAGTGCATCGACTGCAACGCCTGCCTGGAGGTGTGCCCGGTCGAGGCCCCGCTGCCGGAGGCGGACGTACCGGGCCGCTCGGAGCCGTTCGTCGAGATCAACCGGGCCTACTACGACCGAGGGGCTCGACGCGGCCGAGCGGATGCTCCACGAGCACCTCGCGGGCAGGGGCGTGGCGTGATGCGCGTCACCGGCCCCGAGAGCGCGCCCGTGCGCCGCGCCCCGCGCGCGGCCGGGCTGCGCGCGCGCGTCCTGGCGGGCCCCGAGCCGGAGCTCGGCTCGCGGGCCGGCATGGTCGAGATCGACATCGCCCCCGGGCGATCCCTGCCCGCCCACGCTCACGGGGAGGCCGAGGCGCTCGTCTACGTCGTGAGCGGCCGAGCGCGTTTCCTGTCTGACGGAGCGCAGCGAGGAGGTCGCGGGCGGAGGCGTGGTGCACCTGCCACGCGGGACGCAGGTGGCGATCACCAATCGTGGCGTGGACGCGTTGCGCCTCCTCGTCGTCTTCTCGCCCGCCGGTTTCGAGCGCGGCTTCCTCGGATGGGACGCGGCGCCCGGCGAGGGCGCCGAGGCGCCGGACGAGCCCCGCGCGCTCCTGGATCTGACGGGGCTGCCGCGCCCGCAGCGCCACCGCACGGTCATCGCGACGCTGGAGGCGCTCGAGCCGGGGACGCCGCTGGTCGTCGTCAACGATCACGAGCCGAACGCGCTTCAGCGCCAGCTCGAGCGCCGCTACGGCCCGCGCCTCGGCTGGGACGTGCGCGAGCGCTCCGGCGATCGCGTGGCGGTCGCCATCTGGCTGAGCGAGCCACGCGAGCCGCGACCTCGTGGCGAGCGCCGACGACGTCCTGCGGGACGGCCTGTTTCCCACCGCGGCGTGACGCCGCAGACACGACGGAGCAGCAATGGATCATGACCGACCGGAACCCAGCGCCAAGGCGCTCATCATCTTCGGGATCTGCCTCCTGGTGACGATCTGCTCGATCATCGCCCTGGCCGCACTCCTCGGGACGTGATCGGCCGGCGGCTCGGTGAATCGCTGATTGCGACCTGGACGGTGGCGGGAGGGTTGATCGCACTCGTCTACTCGGTCGGAGCGCTGAGGGACGCGGTCAGATCGGCGCCGTGGCTGATGGGGCCCGGGCTGTGGGTCATGACGGCTCTGGGCGCGGGCGCTCTCCTGCGTCGACTGCCAGGAAGGAACTACCCCGCGCGGGCGCTCGCGGTGGCGACGCTCGCCGGCGGCGCGGCCGACGCGCTCGTCGTCTCGACCGGTCACCCTTGGCCGGGGCTCGTGACCGGCGTCGGCGTGTTCTCCGTGGCGATGGCGCTTCTCGGCGCCTCGGACGGACGCCGGCGGCAGCATGGCGCGCCCGGGCCCTCGGGAGCCCCCGACGGCGTCGCGCACGACACGCGGCTCCGTCGCGTCCCGCGGCGCCCCATCGTGTCCGGTATCGGATCCCCGCGCCGAGGGTCTGCGGGGAACTGACCCCTAGTCGGCAGCTGGCTCGTCCTCTGCGCTTCCGAGGGCGAACCGCGCCAATCGCGCGATCGTTTGCCTGTGCTCACCCGGCCGGACGACCTTCGCGGCGAGAGCCGCTTCACGACCTTGGCGTCCAAGTTCGCCCTCTTCCAGGCCGCGGCCGCCGGCGACGTCGCGGCCGCTTGCTGGCACTGAATAACACACTTTTTGTGTTGTAAATAGGCTGGCGACCTCCTATGGTGAAGGTACGAGGCGCGGCCATCGCGCCCGGAAGAGGAGGGCGCAATGGCAACGAACCAGCAGAGCAGGATCAATCCTCAGGCGGCGCGCTCGCATGCACGCGGAAGACGCTTTTGGATCTTCCTCATCACGCCATGGCTGGTCGGCGTCCTGGGCGGGCTGGTGGCCAGCCTGATCTTCGGCGTGGGGATGGCGGTCGGCATCGGGAGCGGCCTGGCGATTGCCCTCGGCCTCAACTTCGTGTGGGTCATAATCCAGTTCGAGATCGACGACGGCGACGTTGACGACCGGGCCCACGGGGCCGTGATCCGCGAGGACACCGAGCACGAGGCGCGGTGATCGATGAGGGGTTCGGAGCCGGCTGCGAGCTTTCGGGGCGGGCGGTAGCGACCTTCCACGGCGGCGCGCGGCGAACGCCGGACGGTCACCGACATGGGGTGAGGCCCGGCACCGAATCGGCTCGCGGCCCGATAGCCGCCACGGCCGGCACGCGGCAATCTGAAGGTAGGTCAAACAGAAGTACCAGCGCGGTGTCGCGCCGGAAGGGAGGGATGATGGCAACCAAGCAGCAGGAGAGGATCGATCCTCAGGGCCTCGTGGCCCACGAGGGTTCGGAGCAGGTGGCCCCCGTCCTGCGGACTCGTCGTTCGCGAGGCTCCCGAGCGCTCTGCGCCCGTCGTGGGCCCGGTCGTTCGCGCAGGCCCCGGAGCCGGGTGCGCGCGCCCTGGGCCGCGTCATTCGCGAGGCGCCTGGGCCGGGTGTGCGGGCGTTCGGCTGCGTGGTTCGCGAGGCCCCTGCGCCGGGAGCGTGGGTCCTGGGCCGCGTGCGTCCGGCAGGCGCCCGGGCCGGGTGCGGGAGCCGTGGAGCGAGCCATGAGGCTGGCCGCGTAGCTGTCGGCCCATCCCGTGGATCCGGGCGCGGTTCTGCGCCTGACGGGTCAGGTGGTCAGACGGGGGGTCGGCGACACCGTGTTCGTCGCCGGCTCCCGGCCGAAAAGGAGCGAGATGCCGAGGATCATTTACGGCCGGCGTTGGGTCGGGCCGAGACGACCGTTCTCGGCTTCCCGCGGATCGCCCGCGATCGTGAACTGAAAACCGGTGGTCTGAGAGTCGCCATCGAGGTGCACAAGGACGTGGTCCTCGTCGCCCTCAGCGGCCGGCTCGACATCTACACCGTCCCGGGCTTTCGACGGGACGTCAACCCCTACGCGGACGCGGGCGATCAGATCGTGATCGACCTCACCGGGGTCACGCTGATCGACTCGTCCGGCCTCGGCGCGCTGGTCAGCCTGCGCAACCAGGCCCACCGTGACGGGGCCGGGTCGCTCGGTCTGATCTGCCCGCAGCGACAGCTGCTCCGGGTGTTCGAGATGACCGGGCTGCGTCGGGCCTTCACCTTCCGCCCGAGGGTCGCGCCGCCCCAGCGTCCACGCCTCCGCAACGGCGGTGAGCGGCCCCTCACCCGCCGCGCACGGCGATCGGGGGGAACGGCGGGCCATGTCCAGGTCAACTGATGGCCGCGCCGGAGACGCGCGTTACCCGAAGAGAGCGGACGACGTTGCCCCCTTCTGTGGTTCTGCGTCCGCGCGCGCCGTTCAGGCTGGACCTGACCGTCTGGGCGCTACGGCGCCGAGCCCTCAATGAGGTCGACGCCTGGGACGGATCGACCTACCGCCGTGTGCTCGTGCTCGATGACGGGCCTGTCGAGATCGCCGTAACCCAGGAAGGTGCAGCCGAGGCGCCGGCGCTTCGGCTCACGCTGGCCGGTGCCGGGAAACGTGGGCGCGCGCGACATGAGGCCCGCGCCGCCCTCGAGAGGATGCTGTCGCTCGAGCTCGACATCGACCCCTTCTACGCCCTCGCTGCCGGCGATCCGGTGCTCGCGCCGCTCGCCGGGCGTTTTCGCGGGTTGCGCCCACCCCGCTTTGCAAGCGTTTTCGAGTGCCTCGTGAACGCTGTCGCGCTGCAGCAGCTCTCGCTCGCCGCGGGGCTTACCCTCGTGAATCGGCTGTCACGCACCTACGGCGCGAGCTCGTCGGCAGCGGGAAAGCGCGCGTACGCGTTCCCCGAGCCGGCGGAGCTTGCGGTGGCCCGACCAGGCTCCATTCGCGCGCTTGGCTTCAGCCTCAGGAAGGCGACCACGATCGTCGCTATCGCCGACGCGGCCAACGAGGGACGGCTCGATCTCGAGTCACTCGCGACGCGCGACGACGAGCATGTGGTCGGGACCCTGACGCAGATCGCCGGGATCGGGCGCTGGAGCGCCGAGTACACCCTCCTGCGAGGGCTCGGCCGGCTGCACGTCTTCCCGGGCGACGATGTGGGCGCGCGACAGAACCTCGCGCGCTGGCTCGGGCTCGCGGAGCCACTCGACTACGCCGGCGTACAACGCGCGGTTGCCGGCTGGCATCCCTACGCAGGGCTCGTCTACTTCCACCTCTTGCTCGACCGCCTCGCGGCGCGTGGCGACCTCGAGTAGGCCTGCGCTCCCTACGCCACGAGGACGCCGCAGAGATACAGCCGGCCGTCCCGCGCCTCGGCTTCGAGCAAGGGCTTGTGCTCCTGCCGTCTGCCGGGCCCGAGGAGATGCACGACGTGCTCCCCGCGGGCATGCAGGAGCTCTGCGATGAGGCGCCGGTGGCAACGCCACCACAGGGTCTCCGAGCACATGAGGCAGGGAGCCGGCTCCGCCAACGCCGCGGCGAGCGCCGCCTGCCACCTCTCGGTGCCCATGCGGGCGGCATAGCTGCGGAAGGCGGCGACGCGAAGACAGCCGAAGCGATCCTCGCCAGGCTCACCGGCGAGGCGGCCGCCAAGCTCGACCGCGTGCCGATAGGCGACCCCGCCCTCCTCGAGCACCGCAGTGAGAGCCGGCTCGTTGAACTGGGGGTTGTGACGCGAGCCCGGAAAGCGTCGCACATCGACGAGCGTGCGGACGCCGGCCTCGCGGACCATCGACACGAGCTCTTCCGCGGGCCGAGTCCCATGCCCGATCGTCCAGACGTTCACCGGGTCAGGATGCCAGGGTGGATGATGCGCTGGCCGCCGGCGCCTGGGGCATGCAGCTGGTCGCGCGCAGGCTGGCGCGCCGGCGCCTTGCGATCTCAGCAGCCTTGACCTTAAGCCCGACCCTGGCGAGCGCCCCGGGCCAGTGAGTGACCGGCCGCACGCAGTGCGTCGCAGGCCTCGGCCACCCGCCGAGCCATAGCTGCCTCCCCCGCGCGACCCCAGGCCCGCAAATCGTAGGCGTGCTTGTCGCCGGGCCTTCCATCGACCCTGAGCACGCCGTCGTAGTGGATGAAGACGTGCCCCGCGACGGCGCGGGTGAAGGCGTACTGGGCGTCGCTGTCGATGTTCATTTTCACCACGCCGTAGTCCACGGCGGCGTGGATCTCCTCCAGGGCCGAGCCGCTGCCGCCGTGGAAGACGTACTCGAAGCGGGCCTCGGGCCCGAAGCGAGCGGTCAGGGCCTCCTGGCCCCGCCTCAGGATGTCGGGGCGAAGCTTCACGTGGCCCGGCGCGTAGACGCCGTGGACGTTGCCGAAGGTGGCGGCCACCAGGTAGCGGCCGCGCTCGCCGGTGCCCAGCACCTCGACAACGCGCAGGAGGTCCTCGGGGCTCGTGTAGAGCCGCTCGCGCGGCGTGTCCCCGGCCGAGAGGCCGTCCTCCTCGCCGCCCACCACCCCGCACTCGATCTCCAGGATCACGTCGAGGGCGGCGCAGCGCTCGAGCAGCTCGCTGGCGAGAGCGAGGTTCTCCTCCAGGGGGAGCGCGGAGCCGTCGAACATGTGGCTGAGAAAGAGCGGGTCCTCGCCCCGCGCCCGGCGAGCCTCCGACTCGGCCAGCAGCGGGCGCAGGAAGCGATCGAGCGCGGCGGGGGGACAGTGGTCGGAGTGCAGGCCGATCAAGACCGGGCAGCGCTCGCCCACCAGCCGGGCGTACTCGGCCAGGGCACGAGCGCCGAGGGCCGGGTCCTCAGCCGCACCGGAGGCGTAGGCCCCGCCGCCCATGGAGACCTGCACGATCCCGTCCGCGCCGGCCTCAGCGAACCCGCGCAGGGCGGCGTTGAGGCTTTGCGACGAGGTGACGTTGATCGCCGGGAGGGCGTAGCGCCCATCCCGGGCCGCGTCGAGCATCTCCGCGTACTGGGTCGGGGTGGCGACCGGCATGGTATCCCTCTCGAGGGCTAGGGCGCCGGCTCGCCGCCGACGAGGGCGCGAAGGCTCGCGTGATCCTCCCGGCAGGCCGGGCAGCCGACCAGGTGGGCCTGCATCCCGGGGATGGCCGCGTCCGCGTCGTGGCCGGCGAGCTCGAGGTCGACGTAGCGGTCGAGCTTCTCGAAGCACTCCTCGCAGCCGATCTCCGGCCGGCCCGGCCCGAGCAGCCGCAGCAGCGCCTGAGTGAGGTCCGGACGCTCCATCAGCGTGCTCCTCTCCAACCAGTCGGGGGCGATACCGCGGACCGCGAGATGTGCGCGAAGCTTGCGGCGCGCGTCGTGCAGTGTCTTGTAGAGAGCGCCACGAGTGCTGCCGAGGCGCTCGGCGAGGACGTCGATCGGCACGCCGTTCAGCGCGAGGGCGACGAGCACCTCCCGCTGGTGCGGGGTCAGGAGCTCGCGGATCGCCCGCTGCAATGCGTCGAGGAGCTGCGCCTGCTCCGCATCCTCGTGCGGGGTGGGCTGGTCGTTGGAGAGGAGCGCCCAGGCCTCCGGCTCCAAGGGGATCTCTCGCCCCTGCCACGCCCGCCGGCGCAGCTTCACGGCCGCCTCCAGGAGGGCGAACTTGTAGGCCCAGGTGCTGAAGCGACTGTCGCCGCGGAAGTCGTCGAGCCGCCGGAGCACGCTCATCAGCGCGTCGTCGGCGGCCTCCATGGCGATGTCGGGGAGCTCGTCGCCGCGCAGGTGCGGGAGCGCCGGGCGGCGGCGGGCCACCTCGAAGCGGGCCGCGCCCAGGAGCAGGGCGTGCAGGCGCCCCACGGCGTCGTCGTAGACGGAGCCCTGGCGCGGAGGCCGCGGAGCCATTCGCGCGACTCGGGGTCGAGGCGAGCGATTGTGGGGGGCCTTGCCACGGCCCGCGAGTGTACGACGGTGGCCGTGACGCCGGCGCTTGGGCTGCCGACGCTCACGCCGCCTTCCTCATCTGCTCGTGCGCGGTCGCGATCCTCACGGCCAGCTCCGGTGGGCAGCCGCGGGCAAGGAGCTCCAGGGCCGCGCGGAGATCGACCCGCCGGTCGAGCACCAGCTCCCGCGCCAAGCAGGCGGCGAAACCGGTGCGCGCCGGTGGCCCGGGCCGCGAACGGCCGGCTCAGGATGTCCTTCGGGGCTCGCATGACTGGTTGGTGTCCGCCGGGGCGGAGTCCTTACCGACCGCACGAAAGAATTATCGGCGGGGTGGTCGACTGGCCGCGCCCGCCAACCCCGGCTTGGGATCGGACGGGAGCGGAGCCCCAGTAGGGTTCAGCGGAAGCGCTGGGGGAACTGGCTGATGATGCCGGCCGAGAGCATGTCGGCCATCTCGAGTGCCTGGACGTGCACCTTGTCGAAGGCCCGCACGTCGGCGCTCCAGTCGCCCGTGAGCCGTGCGACCGCCTCATCGGTGGTGAGCTTCAGGTGGTGGCGCATCATCGAACGCATCTCGGCCCGGGGCCAGGCCGTCGGGTTGGCGCTCGAGAGGAAGTCGGCAATTTGGTTCGCGTTCCGCGCCCAGCGTGCCTGCGCGTTGGTCAGGCCCGGCGCGTCGTCGGCCTTGGCCGCGGTGAGGACATCGACGGCGATCAGGATGTGCCCGCGGAGCAGGGTGGTCAGGCGCTTGCCTGCGGTCCTGCCGTAGAAGGGTGCGATCGCATTGCCGATGTCCGCCTGGTTGCGAAACAGCCTGGCCGCGCTGGTCTCGAGGCTTGGAGTCTCGGCGGCAAAATCGACGATCACCATCCGTGTCCAGGTGATGTGCTCCTCCCAGAGGGCGCGCATGTCCTGGCGCAGGGCCGCCTGCCCAACGGGGGCGGCCGCGTGGCCGCGGTCCATGGCGTGCGCGTCGGCGATTGCCGGCCCTCCGCCACCGGGAGCACCGAGCGCGAGCAACGCGCTCACCGCGCCGGCTGCGAGGAGGGCCGGAAGGACGAGGAGGCCCGCCGTGGTGATCTCGGGTGAGGTCTCATGGCGTGTCGTCCTTGCGCATCGGGCTGGGGGCGATCATGGCTGCTCTCCTTGGGTGAGGTTGGAAGCGGTGCGTCGCTTCTGTCCCCTCTCAGTGCGACTCGTCCTGCCGTTCTTACCGGGAGCTTTCTGCTTCGCTTCACGCCTGAGGCGGACACGCGGCGGGGTCAGCAACCAGTAGGCGCGGCGCGTCAAAGGGGCGGGTCGGCCACGACGCCGTAGACTCCGGGTAGTCCCCTGCACAAGGCGGGGGTGTCCCCCGCCAGCTCATGGCAGCGCCGCATGGGGCGAGCGGGCCGCAGGTGGACTGGCGTAGGCAGCGAGACGAGAGCTGAGCGTTATGAGCAGCCCGGACGCCACAGGCGCAGAACCCCCGAGCAGGGACGAGGGGACTGCGACGGGCGACCAGCCAAAGGACACCGTGAAGCGCGGCGCGCCCTCTTCCCTGTCCGGCCAGACGGGCTCCGACCACGCGACGGACATCGTCGAGCAGGCGGGCGAGGGATCGTTTCCGGGCTCGGACCCGCCGTCATGGTCGGGGGCGGTTGCGCGGTAGGTCTATCGGCGCCCGTGCCGGCCCCGTGGTGGCCTCCGTCAACGCGCACGAGCCGGTACAAAACGGGGTACGGCCGACACCAACGAGACATGAGGGAGAGCGCCACTCACCAGCGAGATCTCTTGGCCGCCGAGGTGGTGGCCTGGCGCAGGGGGCGCCTCCTCGCAGCCGGGTTCGCCCTTGACATGGCTCGCGCGTTGGCGCGCGATCGCCGTATCGACTTGCACGCCCTGATCGAACTCACCGAGCGCGGCTGCCCACCAGAGATCGCCGCCCGGATCCTGGCGCCTCTCGAACCTGGTCCCAGCGGATGCTGACAACCACCGTCGCGAGCGCGATCGACCTGGCGGCGTTCGGCGACTGCGATTCGGCCACCTACGACGCCGACGCACACGAGACGGCGGGTCTCCCCCACCGGCGCCCTCGAGCTGAAGCGCCGTCTGCGGGCCTGCGACGCGTTCGTGGTCTCCGGTCCGGAGTGCAACGCCTCGATGCCCGGAACGCTCAAGAACCTGATCGAATGGGCATCGCGCACCCGGCCCAGCCGGTCAACGAGCGCGACGGGCTGCTGTCGGCCTCGCCGTCCATGGTCGGCGGCAACCGAGGGCTGTGAGCATTGCCGTGCCGCTCGAGCATCTGGGCGCGCGGATCCAGCCCGACATGTTCTCGCTCGCGCCGGCCCACGGCGCCTTCGACGACGAGAGTTCCATCGCCAACGACCAGCCGGCGGAGCGCTTCTAGGCCAACATCGTGGAACTTCATGAACTTGGTCGGGCCTTCAATCACTACACCTGCGTCAAGCGGCGTTGGTGGAGTATCTGGGCGAGCGTCCCGAGCCGGTGGCTGACCGGATCGGATAGCGAGCGCCCGGTGCAAGTGGTGTGCGGTGCAACAACGGGAGGTGGATGACGTGACGCGGGTGACGATCATCGGTGCGGGCAACATGGCGCGTGGCATCGCGACGCGCCTTCTGGCGGGCGGCTCGGAGGTTCAGATCCTGAGCCCGGAGCCGCCGGGTGCGATAGCGCTCGCCGACGAGCTCGCCGGCGGCGGGGGCTCGGTGTCGGGTGGAGGCGTTCGAGGAAAATTACCGGCGACGTGGTCGTGCTGGCGATCCCGTACGACGCGGCCCTAGAGGTCGCGAGCACGCGAGGTGGGGAGTTGGCCGGCAGGGTGGTCGTGGACATCACCAATCCGGTCGATTGGTCCTCGTTCGACAGGCTGGTGACACCGGCCGACTCCTCGGCGGCCGAGGAGATCGCCAAGCTCCTCTCCGGCGCGCGTGTTGTGAAGGCCTTCAACACGACGTTCGCTGCGACGCTCGCCGCCGGTGATGTCGCCGGGCAGCAGCTCGATGTGCTGATCGCCGGCGACGACGAGAACGCTAAGGCCCAGATCGCCGCTCTGGTAGAGGCGGGAAGCATGCGGGCGGTCGATGTGGGGCCGCTGCGCCGCGCCCGCCAGCTCGAAGAGCTGGGCTTCCTGCACATGGCGATCCAGGAGACGCTGGGCACCGGATACGGCAGCGCCGTCAGGTTCGTGACGCCGAAGGGGTGAGTCGCCCTCGAGGGAGCGAGATGGGACCGAAACATGGACCTGATGCGGACCCTCGACGGCGCGTGGAACGCTGAGGACCTCGAGGTCTTCTAAGAGCGCCACAAGCCCGACGTCGTGGTCCGCTGGCCCGGCCAGCCGCCGACCCACGGCATCGACGATCATCGCCAGGAGGCGCTCGATTACTTCCGGCCTTCCCAGACCAGCCGCCGCCGTCGTACCGCTCAGGCTCACTCACGCTGATCCCCCCCTGTGCCGAGGGACGAGCGTTGCGCTTCCCTGCCCAGGGGCCCACGCCTCGTCGGGGGGGCACCTCGACGCGCCCTCGCCCGCTTCTCCAAAACGGTTCCGAGAGGCGCTCGGCGCTACGGCGTGCCGGCGCGACGCGCTCGACCGGTCGCGGCATCCCGCCGCGGCGGGCCGTCGGAGCCGGCCGGGTACTCCCCCAGCGGAACCAGATTCGCTGCCCAAGCCTCGAGCACCGGCGTCACGATTCGCCAGGCCTCCTCCGACTCGTCGCCGCGCACTGAGAGCGTGCTGTCGCCGCTGAGGATGTCGAGCAGGACGCGCCCGTACTCGTGGAGGGCCGCAGCGGGCACTGCCGCGCTCATCTCAAGGGGGACGGGGCCGCGCGACACACCCGCACTGCTGCCGATGAGGCGCAGCGAGACATCGCCGGGGTCACCCAGGCCAATCCTGAGCTCGTTCGTCGCGCCGGCGTACGGTCCGCCCTCTGCAGGCCGGAACCGGACGACGACCTCCATGCGCTCGCGCGCCAGGGCCTTGCCGGTGCGGAGCACGAAGATCGCTCCCTCCCAGCGTGCGTTGTCGATCTCGAGCGCCACCTCGGCGAAGGTCTCCGTGCCGCGCCCGGGATCGACGCCCTCCTCATCTACGTACGCGGGGACCTCTCGGTCGCCGTGTCCGGTCGGGTCGGGGAGACGGCCTGCCGTGTAGCGGGCGCGACTCGTCCGTGTGGACATCTCGTCCGCGCTGGGCGAGCGCGTTGCCTGCAGTACGGCGAGCTTGGCATCGCTCACAGCCCGCTGACCCAGGCCAGCCGGCGGCTCCATCGCCAGCAGGCATAGGACCTGCATGAGGTGGTTCTGGATCATGTCCTTGAGTTGGCCGGCTGCGTCGTAGTACGCGCCGCGTCCCTCGAGGGCGAGCGTCTCCTCCCAGATGATCTCCACCTGCTGGATGTACGTGCTGTTCCAGGCCGGCTCAAGCATCCGATTGCCGAGCCGCAGACCGAGGATGCTCTGCACGGAAGCCAGTCCCAGGAAGTGGTCCACCCGGAAGGCCGCGTGCTCCCCGGCGGAGCGGCTCACCCCCTCGAGGAGGCGGTTGAGCGCCACGGCGCTCTCCAGGTCGGCGCCGAAGGGCTTCTCCAGCGCGACGCGACTGCCGGGTGGCGGCCGCACGGCCTGGAGCGCGCGCACCATGGGGCCGAACAGGCCGGACGGCAGCGCCAGGTACGCCGCGACCGGCTCGGCGGCGTCGGCAGCTCTGGTGCCCGACGCGCCGGCCCGGAGCGCCGCTGCGACCGACTCGTGGTCGTCAACGTCGAAGCGTCGATACGTCATCGAGTCCAACAGGGCCCGGCGCGCCGTGGCCGGCACGTCGCTGGCGTGCCCGGTGAGCCGCTCGGCGGCGATGGACTTGAAGCGCTCGTCGTCCCAGTCCTGCCGTCCAGCGCCCACGAAAACGAAGCCATCCGGTAGCTCGCCCCCCGCCTGCAGCTCCGCAAGCGCCGGGAGGAGGTAGCGGCCCGCGAGGTCCCCCGTCGCACCGAACAGGACGAGCTTGCGGATCATCGGATGCTTCCTTCGCGGGGCCTTTTCTTCCAAACCTGACCGGGCGTCGCCGTTCTGCCGGTCCGGCGCACGAGGTTGATGGCGCTTGAGATGAGCCCGACGTGGCTGAACGCCGGGAAATAGCTGCCCGGGTGGGCGCCGGTGCCCGGGTTGATCTGCTCGAGCAGCAGGCCCAGCGGGCTCGCCCGCGCGCAGAGCGACTCGAAGAGATCCTCCGCCTCGTCGAGGCGGCCCCGACCGGCCAGGTTGTCCACGAGCCAGAAGCTACAGAGCACGAATGCGCCCTCGTCGTCGGCCAGACCGTCCGGCGACTCGTCCGGCAGGTAGCGGAAGAGCAGGCCGCCGCCCGCGCCGAGCCGCCGCACGACGGCGTCGGTCGTCGCCGTCATCCGCGCCACTTCACCGACGAACTCGGTCTCCTGCAGATCGGCGCCTTGCCAAGGGCACGGCGCGCTGGCCAAGGCGGCGAAGAAACTCGGTGCTGGCGCCTGATCGCGTCACCTTGGACGCGACACGCGGCAGTGCACCGAGCGCGTGTCAGACTTTGTGGGCGTGGAGGACGATCTGGTCAAGCTGCTGGCTGAGCAGCGGGTGTCCTGTCGGCTGTGGCCCGAACAGACTGAGGGTCCCTATCACCGCGACGTGCACCTGGAGCGGCGAGACATCACCGAGGACCGTGAGGGCTTGCCGTTGCGCGTCGCGCTGCGGCTGCTCGACGCCGGGACCGGGCACCCGCTCACCAGCGCCGGGGTGGAGGTCTGGCAGGCCGACCACGAGGGCCGCTACTCCGGGTTCCGGCCCTTCCGCGCGCGACCCGGTCAGGTCGTCACCTCCGAGTCGGTCCCACGTGACGTCGTGGCCCCGTCGGAGAAGTTCCTGCGGGGCAGCCAGCGCACCGACGACCGTGGGATGTGCGCGTTCGACACGATCTATCCGGGCTGGTACGCGAGCCGGACGGTGCACATCCATCTCACGGTGCAGCTCGGTGACTCGCCACGCGGTCACGCAGCTGTACTTCCCCGACGAGCTCACCGACCAGGTGTTCGCCCGCCCGCCGTACGCCGGGCGTGCACCGAGGACACCACCAACGCCACTGACAGCATCTTCGCCGACGGCGGCCAGCACACGATGCTCCACCTCGTCGGCGACGTAGTCGAAGGTCTGACCGGCCTGCTCTGTCTGGCCGTCTGAACCGCACCCCGGCGCCGCCGGCGCCATCCGGGCCCACCGCGAAGGGCGGCTGAGATGGCGAGCATCGACGCCTGGATCGTATCGCCGAAGCGCACGAGCGCGTCCTGTTGCCGATTCCGAACTGAGCCGTCCGGGTGAAGGATCCGCATGCGGCACGCCCAAGCCGTCGAGCTCTGTCACTCGATTTGCGCGGCCCGTGCCATTCACCTGCGGGCGAGCGGCGCTAGCCTCCGCAGGTGCCCCTGGCGATCGAGCGATACGCGCTGATCGGCGACACGCAGACGGCGGGCCTGGTCGGCGACGACGGATCGATCGACTGGCTGTGCCTCCCCCGCTTCGACTCGGGTGCCTGCTTCGCGGCGCTGCTTGGCGACGAGCGCCACGGGCGCTGGCGGCTGGCGCCTGCCGGTACGCTGCGCCGTGTTTCACGCCGTTATCGCCCCGGCACGTTGGTGCTCGAAACAGATTTCGAGACCGACAAACGGCAGTCGTGCGCTAATCGACTGCATGCCGCCGCGCGGGCGTGAACCGGATTTCGTGCGCCTGGTCGTAGGTCTTACGCGGCCGAGTGCAGATGCAGCTGCCGAGCTCGTCATCCGCTTCGACTACGGATCGATCGTGCCGTGGGTACGACGCACGCCGGCTGGGATCCACGCCGTCGCCGGGTCCGGATGCGCTGTGCTTCATTCCGGCGACGTCCCCATGACGCGAGAATCTGACGTCCGTCGCCGATTTCACATCGACGCAGGCCAACGAGATCGCGTTCGTGTTGACCTGGCACCTCCGTCCTAACGAACCCGCCTCCCGACGTCCGCCGTGCTGGTCGCCGATCCGCCACACCGAGAGTGGTGGCGCGAGTGGTCCGGGCGCTGCGCGTACGAAGGGCGCTGGCCAACGACGTGCTGCGCTCGCTGGTTACGCTCAAGGCGCTGACCTTCGCGCCCTCGGGCGGGATCGTGGCCGCCCCGACGACGTCGCTGCCCGAGGAGCTGGGCGGCGTGCGCAACTGGGACTATCGCTTCTGCTGGATCCGCGACGCGGCGTTCACCCTGCTGCGCTCCCGCCAGGAACGGCTACCCCGACGAGGCCATGGCCTGGCGGCGATTGGCTTCTGCGCACCGTTGCCGGAACGCCGAGCCAACTCAATATCATGTACGGCCTGGCCGGTGAACGCCGTTTGACGGAGATCGAACTGCCCTGGCTGTCCGGCTACGAGGGCCGCCGCCGGTACGGGTCGGCAACGCGGCTCGCCGCCAGCTCCAGCTCGACGTGTACGGCGAGCTCATGGACGCGCTCGCATCAGGCTCGCCGGCGCCGGCGTTGGCGCCGATGAATGGGCCTGGCGCGCTGCAACGTGCGCCTGCTCGAACACCTCGAAAACGGTGGCGCGAGCCCGACGAGGGCATCTGGGAAGTGCGCGGCGCCGTCGGCAGCACTTTACGTGCACTCCAAGGTCATGGCCTGGGTCGCGTTCGACCGCGCCGTTCGCGCAGTCGAGCGGTTCGGACGCGATGGCCCGGCCGAGCGGTGGCGAGCCCAGCGCGAGGAGATCCGTCGCGAGGTGCTGCGCGAGGGCTTCGATCCCACACGCAGCACGTTCACCCGCGCCTACGGATCGAGGGAGCTCGACGGCGCGCTGCTCATGATCGGCCTCGTCGGCTTCCTGCCCCCGGATGACGAGCGCGTCCGGGGCACCGTGGATGCCATCCAGCGCGACCTCTGCGAGGGCAGCCTGGTCCTGCGCTACCGCGCCGGCGATGGCGGGGACGGCCTTCCCGGCCGCGAGGGCGCCTTCCTGCCCTGCTCGTTCTGGCTGGTCAACAACCTCGCGCTGATGGGGCGCACCCAGGAGGCCCTCGCGCTGTTCGAGCGCCTGCGGGGGCTGTGCAACGACGTCGGCCTCATCAGCGAGGAATACGACCCGGCCAGCGGTCGGCTGGTGGGCAACTTCCCCCAGGCGTTCACCCACGTCGGACTGGTCGACGAGCGCAGCCGCGCTCTCAGACGCCGCGCGCCCGCCCGAGCGTCGAACGGTTCGCGAGCGGGCCGAGACGTGAAAATCATCGCCGTCCGGGCTGCTCGGGAACCGGCACGCAAGGACGGCCTCATCGCCCGTGGTGAACGAAGCGTCCGAAGCTCGGTGGCACGGCGGCGGGCCTCACCGGGCCCGCGCGGGCGGTCTGCGACGAGAAGCGGCGATTCGGAGAGGAGCCGTTTGGCGCCCGATCCCCTTCGCGCGATTAGCCTGGTGCAACCGTCCACTGACGGAGCAATTGCCAGCACCGCACGACTAGAGTCCTGGCCATGGCGACGAGCGACCAGGCCGTGCTGGACCTGCTCAGCGAGATGATCGCCGTCGAGCGCGATGGTCAGCGCCTCTACGCACAACTGCTCGCCGACGCGCCCGCCGAGCTGCACCCGAAGCTCATCGAGTACACCGAGCAAAGCAGGCGAGACGGCCTGGTGCTCGAGGAGGCGGTGCGCAGGCTGGGCGGCGACCCGGACTATGTGTCGCCGGGCGCCGAGGTCGTCCACGACATGACCCAGGCCGTCGTCGATGCGACCGAGCGCGCCACCGAGCGCCGCTGGATGTACCAGATGCTCCACATCATCACCTTCGAGACGCGCGACCGGATGATCTGGGAGCTCCTCGACGAGCTCGCCGACAAGCTGGAGGACACACCGGGGAGATCCTCCGCACCGCGGCGACTGCGGTCATCAGCCGCGAGGCCCTCGGCGCGCACGACGTGGACCGCAACGAGGAGCGCGTCTGGTGGGCTCTCGAGGCGATCCACCTCGGGCTCGCGCGCGAGCTCGGGGTCGAGGCCAAGACCGGCATGCGGCGTGGGCCACGCCGGCGCCGGTGAGCCCGTTGGGCCCAGTCCGCTCGTCTTCAACCGACGTCCCAAGCCGCATCCGCCGCGCGAGAGGGGACTAACCGCCTGCTCTGGCGGAGTAACCCTTGAATCCCAGAACCGATGCGGGATCCCTCTTCCGATCAAGGTCCGGCGCCGACCCCCGGCTTTCCGAGGCCGAGTCTTAACCGGAGGGTGCAGCGGCGTCGGCGAACGCCGGCGCTGATTCACACCGCAGTCGCGGGGATACGACGTCTCAGCGTGCAACTTTCATGCAACCGAGGGTTGGCAGCTGCCGGCATGGGGCGGGTCCGGAGAAACGTGGCATCCGCTTGGTCATGCCCTTCCCTGCCCTCTCGTGCCCTTCCCTACCCCCTCCTGGGCGGCCTCCGGAGCCAGAGGTCGCAGGTTCGAATCCTGCCGCGCGTACTTCGTAAGATTCCGCTCGGGAGCGGGATTCTCGTTCCCTTCAGCCCGCGTGGATCAGCAGGCTCGCGTGGGAGTGCCGCCTAGCGCCGGCCGCCGAACTCCCAGTCGTGGATCTCGACCTCCGGAAAGACGTCGACGCCGGTCCGCCCGTCCCTGAGGAGCGCCGCGACCGCGTCCCGGTCCGGGGCCTGAACGACCAGCGCGACACCGACCGGCTCGGCATCGTCGAGCGTGCTCAGGGCCCCGTAGAGGATCAACCGCTCACGCAGCTCGGGTGCGAGGCTCTCGTGCGGGATCGGACGGCTGCTCCGTCCGGCGCTCTGATCGCGATCCGAACGGGCGATGATCAGGAATCTCGGCTCGTCGGCCACACCCGAGAACGCCCACATGGTGCGTCCGAGCAGGTTCTCGAAGCGCCAGATGAAGTGGTCCGCATAGACGCCCGCGCTGTTGTTCGGCTCGCATGCGACGAACTCGCGCACGGCATCGACGCTCGGCAGCCCGAGAACGTGAAGGCTGCCGGTCGCCGTCTCACGGTCAGCGGCGAGCGTCGGCCCGCGAGCGATCATCGACTCTGCGAATGCGTCCATGTACGACCAATGCTCCTCCAGGAGCTCCTCATCGTCCCGGAGGGCCGTTCCCGTGGCGTCCCGGCTGTACACGAGGAAGTCCATGCGCGCCGAAGCGTGAGTGCGTGACAAGCGGGCCGAGGCGGGGACTGCGCTACGCGCCCGGCGCCGTCAGGCCCCTCCGCATCGCGCCGCGCTTCCAGACGAAGTCGATCATCCCGGGCCGCCAGAAGATCCGCGTGTCCATGAACCCGCCGCCGTGTACGAAGGCGATGTCGATGATGTGCTCGGCCGCCACGGAGATCGGGACCTCGGTGCGCAGCGCGCCGATCTCGATGACGACGGTTCCGGTCATACCCGAGTAGGGCCAGGTCTGGACCGTCAGGCTGACCAGCCTCGCGCCCTGTCCGACGCCCTGGAAGTTCAGGTTGATGCCCGACATGAACTCCGTCGGGAACGTCGCCGGCAGGCGCCACCAGACCTGGTCGTTGCCCGGCCCCGCGCCCCACGATCCCTCGAAGGCGTCCACCCACGCCTTCGGGTTCGCCTGATACGGCGCCTGCGGCGAGAGGCGGTGCGACGCCGTGCCGAAGATCGACGCCGTCGCGCCGTAGCCGAGCTGGCGGATGCGGGCGGCGCGCGTGGACGCGCTGAGAGTGCCGGGGACGGGGAAGGAGTTCATCTGCCCGCTCGCCGGGTCGGCCACGTCGTGGATCCGCTGCCCCGGCCCGTCGGATCGGACCACCCCACCCGTGCCCATCGGCGCCTCCGGATCGTCGGGAGCCGAGGATACCGCGAGCGGGCCAGCCGCCGCTGTGGGCCCGGGAGGCCTGGGCCGACGCGGAGCCATCCCTCTTGTTCGGGCGGCGGGTACATCGGGGCGGGAGCGATGGCACGCCGTCCGGACGCGGCGCGAAAATGCCGCCCGTGACGTTCTCTCCGGGCGCGGATTTCTACGCGGCGGCGGCGCAGGTGATCCCGCTCCTCCTGCTCGCACTCGTGTTTGAGGCGCGCGCATTCTCACGCGTGGGGGGCGCGCTCTCGGCGCGCCTGGCTGCTGACCTGGTCGCGGTAGAGCAAGAGGCGGCGGACCGGCGCCAACGGCGGGAAGACCTGCACCGACGAATTGCAGAGACTCGTGCCGCCGGCGACGTAGCAGTCGCCGACTTCCTGCAGTCGATCGATGACGCAAGCGCCCCCCTCTACGAGGAGAGCACGACCGAGATGGGGCGCAAGCTGACGTTGGCGGTGGCGGGGGAAAAGCGACGGACTGTCCTCTTGCTCTTGATCGTCGGGGTCGCCAGTGCGCTCACGGCTGAGGTTGCGGCGCTCGCCGCCCTCGTGCTGAGCGACCCGCCGGATGGACTTGCCGTGGTCGTCCTGGCGGGGGCGGCCGTGCTGTTGGGCGCGCTGACGCTGGCCCTCGTCCACCTCGTCGTACACGAGGTGAAGCCGAAGGACACGGATACGAGTCGGCCGCCCGAGGGTGTGTCGTGACGTCCGCGTTACGACATCGGATCGATCGAGATCCCCCACCGTCCGGCCACCGTCTCGCCGGGCGGAAGGACGATCAGCCCGTCGCCGTTGTTGAAGGCGTCGGGGGCGCAGGTCATCGGCTCGACCGCGACCGCGCGGCGACGGCGCTCGGGCGCCAGCGTGTCGCCGGTGAAGACCATCACGTAGGCGAACAGACCGTCCATCCAAAGGGTCGTCGCCGCTCCGGAGGGTGCCACCACGCGCACCCGGGCCCGCCCATCGGCGTCGCGGGCGAGGCCGGTGAGGCAGTGGTCGAGCACGGCGGGGCCGATCGGGCCGCGGCTGTCGGGCAGGGCGGCCCCGGCCGGGCGGCGCTCGCCCGTGGGGATCCCGCGCTCGTCCTCCGGGAGCCAGAGCTCGGCCCGCACCTCGAGCCGCGCCTCGTCCACGCGCGGGGCGCCCGGGGCGAGGTAGGGGTGGAAGCCCGCGCCGAAGGGCAGCGGGCCGTCGCCGGCATTCCGCGCGGTGAGGACCACCATGAGGCCGCCGTCGCCGAGCGCGTAGTCGAGCCGCAGGTCGAGGGAGAATGGGTAGGCCGGCTGGGGGTGCAGGTGCAGGGCCATCGCGCAGCGGTCGGCGGCCCGCTCGGCCACCCGCCAGCTCGACCACCGGGTGAGCCCGTGGATGGCGGAGCCGGACGCGGGCTCGCTGATCGGAGCCTGGATGTCGCGGTCGCCGAAGCGGTAGCGGCCGCCCGCGATCCGGTTGGGCCAGGGGAGGAGCGGCTGCCCACGTCCGCCGCTCGCCATCTCCCCGGCCGGATAGCCGTCAACCACCGGCACGTCATCGTGGGCCAGCTCGCGCAGGCCACCCCCCACCTCGACCACGGTCGCCGACCACGGTCCGTGGCGCAGGGCCACCTGCTCGCCGCTGGGCCACGCTCATCGGCCGAGCGCGCCCACCGCCGCGGGCTCGATGGTGTCGATCATCGAGGCGTGGGCGGTGACGTCACTAGAGGCCCGGGCTCTGCATCATGATCGCGCCGTCGGCGAACACGGTGGTGCCCGTCATGTAGACGGCCCCCGGCCCGGCCAGGAAGGCCACCACGCTCGCGATCTCCTCGGGCTGGGCCATGCGGCCGAGCGGGATGTAGCCCTCGACCTTCTTCAGCGTCTTCGGGTCCATCTCGACGAGGTTGATCGGCGTGGCCACCGCGCCCGGGCCCAGCCCGACGACGCGCACCCCGTGCGGCGCCAGCTCCACCCCGGCCGTGCGGGTGAGCATCCGCATGCCGCCCTTCGAGAGGCAGTAGGGCGTGTTGCCCGGCATCGGCCAGTCCTCGTGGACCGAGGAGATGTTGATGATGACGCCGCCGTCGCCCTGGTCGACCATCTGCTGCGCGGCGAGCTGGGTCCCGAAGAACGCGCTCTTGAGGTTGATGGCGATGACCATGTCGAACTGCTTCTCGGTGCTGTCGAGGATCCCGCTGCGCGTCTCGATGCCCGCGTTGTTGACCATGATGTCCAGCCGGCCGAACTCCTTGACCGCGGCGCGGACGAGCTTCTTGAGGTCGGCGACCTTGCTGACGTCGGCCTTGACGCCGATGGCCCGGTCGCCGAGCGCGGCGACCTGGCGCTCCACCTCCTCCGTGGCCTCCGGATGCGAGATGTAGTCGATGACCACGTTCGCGCCCTGCTCGGCGAGGGCCAGCACCACGGCCTTGCCGATTCCGCTGTTGCCGCCGGTGACGATGGCGACCTTTCCGTCGAGGCTCATGTCGGTGCTCCTTGGGTCGAGGGGCGCGCGGACGGCGTCAGGCCGGGCGCGGGTGGAGGGAGGCGGGCTCGGGCCGTCGCCCGGCGACGGCGAACGACAGCAGGCCCATGGCCGCCGCGACGATGGCGGCGAACCCGAAGATCGTCGAACAGATCGACACCGGCGCTCTCCAGCGGGCCCACGCCGAATGCGGCGATGCCGTAGCCGAGCTGGTAGAAGGCGATGACCCCGCCCGCCACCGACGCCGAGATGGCGGTCAACTCGCCCTGCCCCAGGCTGATGGTGAGCGGCAGGAGCGCCGAGCAGCCGAGGCCGGCCAATCCGAAGGCCAGGACCCCGAGCGCCGGGGCGTCGTCGGGCAGAAGCGAGATCAGCACGAGGGCGACCGCCAGGACGAACGGCAGCAGGTGGTAGGCCCGGCGAGCGGGGAAGCGGCGCTGCACGAGCAGCGAACAGGATCCGACCGACGGTCACCATCGCCCAGAACGCGGTGAGGGCCAGCGAGGCGGCGGTGGTCGAGGCGCCGAGTCCGGTCATGTCGAGCTGGGCCCAGTTGCCGTTCACGGTCTCGCACACGCCGTAGAGCAGGGCGAAGGCCGCATAGAGCCAGAAGCGCGACGGGAGCCCCCGGGGCGCCGGCGCGGCGGCCGTGCGCGAGGGGGGCGCGCTGGCCGCGGTCCGCAGCGGCAGACGCAGGCTCACGACCAGCACGCCGGCGACCAGCGCGGCCGCCAGCACCGGGAGGCCCCACCAGAAGCCGAGGCCGACGAAGATGGCCACGAAGACCGGCGCGAGCGCCGTCCCCAACCCGAGCAGCGCGTTCAGCACCAGCACCGAGCGGTCGACGGCGTCGGGGTGGAAGGCGGCGGTGAACGTGTTGAGGGCCGGAACCGTGAGGCCGAAGCCGACCCCCAGGCTGGCCGTGGCGACCAGGAGCAGCCCGTAGGCCAGCGATCCGTCCTGCTCGACGAAGCTGCTGACGATCAGGAGCGCCATCGCGAGGAGGTTGGCGAGCAGGCCGGTCAGGTACACCCGGCGCGCGCCGGCGCGGCGCGCCCAGGCCGCCCCCAGCAGCGAGGCGGCGATCGCCGCGATCGCCTGGGGCACGAACATGGCGCCGTAGGCCGACTTGGACAGGTCGTACTCGTCCGGGTCGGTGAAGATGGTCCCCGCCGCCGGGAACGTGACCAGCGCGAGGCCCTGCACCAGCCCGGCGATGTAGACGACCCCGGACTCCGCCCGGCTCGCGGGCGCCTCGGCTCCCATGGCGGCCGCCGGTCAGGCCAACCGCTCGGCCAGGTGCTCCCCGACGCGGATGGCGTTGGCGATCGCCGTGAGCGCCGGGTTCACCGCGCCGATGCTGGGGAAGAAGCTCGTGTCGACCGCGTAGAGGTTGTCGAGCTCGTGCGCCTTGCAGTCCTGGTCGAGCACCGAGGTGGCCGGGTCGGTGCCGAAGCGGCAGGTGCCGGCCTGGTGGCCGACGCCGGCGATGCCGATGTCCTGCTGGAGGTAGTAGTTCTTGTGGAGCACGTGGTGCTCGGCCATCCCGACGTGGTTGAGGATCGTCTTGAGCTCGCCGTAGAGGCCGTCGGCCTCCTTGTCGTTGGTCGAGCGGTAGGCCAGGTGGATGTCGCCCTTGGCGTCGACCGTCATCCGGTTCTCGGGCAGCGGCAGGTCCTCGGTCGTGAGCCAGAAGTCGACCGCGTGATCGGAGAAGTCCTTGAGCCCGAAGCCCGGCGCGAGCATGGTCATGCGCGGCCGCTCGGCGCGGTACATCGCGGGCTGGGACTTGCCGACCATCTGGATGTTGCCCAGGGGCCACCTGTCGTCGCCGTCCCCGAGGTAGAAGTCGTTCAGGCCCAGCGTCTTCTGGTAGCTGGTCTCGTTGGGCTCCTTGGAGAGCGCGATCACGGCCTTGCTGTTGTGGAACATGTAGTTGCGGCCGACCTGGTCCGAGCCGTTGGCGAGGCCGTTCGGGTGCCGCTCGCCGGCCGACCGCAGCAGGATCTTGGCCGTGTTGGACGCTCCCGCCGACAGGACCACGACGTCGGCCTCGTAGGTCTCGCGCCGCCCCGCCCGCGAGACGACGACGCCCGTCACCGAGCGCCCGGCGGCGTCGGTCTCCAGCCGCTCCACCTCGGCGTTCACCAGCAGGGTGACGTTGTCGCGCTCCAGCAGCGGGCGGACGGTCATGACCTCGGCGTCGGCCTTGGCGTGCACCAGGCAGGGGTAGCCGTCGCACCAGGTGCAGCGGATGCAGGTGCTCCGGGCCCGGTCGGACTCGTCGAGGAGGATCCCGCAGGGCGAGTGGAAGGGGTGGTAGCCCGCCCCGCGCATGTCGTCGAAGAGCTCCTGGATGCGCGGCTCGTGCGAGACGGCCGGGTGCGGGTACTGCCGGCTCCAGTGGCCCTCGGTGGGGTCCTCGCCGTGGACGCCGCGCACCTGGTAGAGCCACTCGGCCTTGGTGTAGTAGGGCTCGAGGTCGTCGTATGTCAGCGGCCAGGCCGGGCGAGACGCCGTCGACGTGGCGCATCTCGCCGAAGTCCTGCGGCCGCAGCCGGTAGAGGGCGGCCCCGTAGAGCTTGGTGGCCCCGCCCACGAAGTAGTGCACCTGGGGCTGGAAGGGCCGGCCGTCGGCGTCGTACCAGGTGTCCTCGGAGATGTAGCGGTTCTCCTCGAAGACGTCCTCGACGTCCCAGTTCGCCATCTCGCGCGGCAGGAAGTCGCCCCGCTCGAGCAGCAGGATCCGCGCCCCCGTCGGGGCGAGCGTGTAGGCCACGCGCCCCACCCCCCGCCCCGCTGCCGACCACGATCACGTCGTACCTCTCAGGCATCGTCCCCCCAGTCGATTCGCCGCCGCTCGGAGCGATCGAGCACCTGCGACGCCCGATTGGGCGAGAACTCGTCCCAGGCCCAGTCGATGAAGGCGTCGATCCGCGGGCGGATGCCGGTCATGAGCGTCGCGTGCACGCCCAGCCACATCATGAACGCGACCGTGCCGTGCACCTCGTGGCGGTTCTTGCCGACCTCGGCCACGGCGGCGTTGCGCCCGATCATCGCCATGATCCCCTTGTCCTTGTAGTGGAAGGGCTTGCGCGGCTTGCCGGCGGCATCGGCGAGGATGTTCCTGGCCGCCCACTTCCCGGACTGCAGCGCGACCGAGCCGAGCTGGGGGAGGATCTCGCCGTCCGGGCCGGCGATGTTGGCGAGGTCGCCCAGCGCGTAGACGCCCGGGTAGCCGGCGACGGTGAGGTCGGGCTCGACGTCGATGCGTCCGCCTCGGCCGGCCGGAATGCCGCTGCTCTCGACGAGTGGCGCGGCGGCGATGCCCCCGCCCCAGATGACGCAGCGGGTCGTGATCCTCGTGCCGTCGGAGAGCGTGGCGTGGCCGGGCCCGACATCGGTGACGCCGGTCCCCAGGTGGATCTCGACGCCGTCGCCCTCGAGGACCTTGGTCGCGTACTCGTGCGCGTCGTCGGAGAAGGGCCCGAGCACCGCCGGGCCGTGGTCGACCATCACCACTCGGGTGACGCCCTCGGGGAGGTCGGGGTACTCGCCGCGCAGCGTCCCGTTGATCATCTCGGCCAGCGCCCCGGCGATCTCGGTGCCGGTGGCGCCCGCGCCGACGACCACGAAGGTGAGCGCCCCCTCGTCCAGGACCCCGGAGTCCCGGTCGGCCGCCTCGAACACGTCGAGGATGCGGGCGCGCAGGCGCTCGGCGTCGTCGAGCGAGTAGAGCGGGAAGGCGTGCTCCGCCGCGCCGGGGGTCTTGAAGAACCGAGCCCGCGAGCCGGCGGCCAGCACGAGGACGTCCCCCCGAAGCCCTGGCCGTCGGCCGTGGTCACGGATCGGGATTGCGGATCCACCGAGGCGACCTCGCCGAGCTTGACGTCGATGTTGGGGTGGTCGCGAAAGAGCTTGCGAAGCGAGAACGCGACGTCGCCGCGGGCGAGCTGGGAGGTCGCCACCTGGTAGAGGAGCGGCTGGAACTGGTGGTAGTTGTTGCGGTCGATCAGGGTGACGCGCACGTCCTCGTGCTTGGCCAGCTCGCGGGCGCAGCCGAGGCCGGCGAAGCCGGCGCCCACGATCACGACGTGCGTGCCGCCGTCCTGGGCGCTCATGGCCGCTCCAGGATCTGGTCGTGCACGAGGTCATGAGGTCGCAGGACGTCCACGTCAGTACTGCGCCAGCAGCTCCGGGACGATGATCCTCGCCCCCGCCTCGATCAGGGCGAGGTGGGAGAACGCCTGGGGGAAGTTCCCGAGGTGCCGGCCGGTGTCCGCGTCGAACTCCTCCGCGTAGAGCCCGAGCGGCGAGGCGATCCGCAGGAGACGCTCCATCAGGTCACGTGCACGCTGCATCTCCCCCACGATCGCGAGCCCGGACACGAGCCAGAAGGAGCAGATGAGGAACGTCCCCTCCTTGCCCGACAGGCCGTCGTCGGTCTCGTCCGTCCGGTAGCGCAGGACGAAGCCGTTCTCGCTCAGCTCGTCGGCGATGGCCAGGACGGTGTTCCGCAGGCGATCGTCGCCGGGTGGGAGGAATCCGAAGCTGCCGGCCAGGAGCGTCGAGGCGTCGAGCGCGTCCGT
Source organism: Miltoncostaeaceae bacterium (assembly GCA_963721335.1). Classification (GTDB taxonomy): domain Bacteria; phylum Actinomycetota; class Thermoleophilia; order Miltoncostaeales; family Miltoncostaeaceae; genus CAVXDY01. The sequence goes on along the minus strand of CAVRIV010000008.1, from coordinate 352,589 downwards.
CTCGTAGTGCTGGCGTAGGACGCCCCGCTCGCTGACGCCGTGCGCGAGGATGTCCGCGCGGATCTCCTCCGCCGTTTCGCGCCACGTGGCCGCCAGGCCGGGGTCGCCACGGATCTCGGCGAGCGAGGCCGCTCGGTCGAGGGCGACCCAGCACATGAGCTTGGAGGACACGTAGTGCTGCGGCTTGCCGCGAGCCTCCCAGATGCCCTGGTCGGGCTCGCGCCAGACATCGGTGGCGCACTGCGCCTGCGACTCGACGATCGGCCAGAGCCGGCGCGGCAGGCGCTGGCCCCGGCGGGTGTGCAGCAGGATCGAGTCGAGCACCGCCCCGAAGACGTCGTTCTGGCGCTGGTCGAAGGCCGCGTTGCCGATGCGGACCGGGCGCGCCCCCGCGTAGCCGGAGAGGTCGTCGCGCGTCGTCTCCGGAAGCTGCCGCCGGCCGTCGATGCCGTACATGATCTGCAGCGAGCCGTCCTCGGTCGGCTCGAGGTCGGCGACGAACTGCATGAACTCGTCGGCCTCCCAGTCCAGGTTGAGCCAATGGAGCGCCTGGAGCGTGAAGGTCGAGTCGCGCATCCACGTGTACCGGTAGTCCCAGTTGCGCTCGCCGCCCGGGGTCTCGGGGAGGGAGGTGGTGAGCGCCGCCACCGTGGCGCCGGTCGGCATGTAGGTCAGACCCTTGACGGTGAGCGCCGAGCGCTGGAGGGGATCGCGGTAGCGGTGGTCGGGGATACGAGCCCGTCCCAGCCAGGCGCGCCAGTAGCGCGTGGTGGCGGCGATCCGCGCCTCCGCCTCGTCGACGGTCTTGGGTGCAGCGAGGCCCTCGGCCCAGGAGAGGGCGCAATAGGCTCGCTCGCCCGGCTCCAGCACATGGCGCGCCCTGACGCGATTGCCCTCGATCCCGAGCGCGAGATCCGTCTGAAGGCGGATCGTCTGCCCGGCGCCGGTGGCGTCGGCCGCGTGACGGCCGCCATCGACCGGCGTCCATTCCGCCGGCGTGCGGCCGTAGTCGAAGGCGGGCTCGCAGACGAGCTCGACCTCGATGCTCCCCTCCAGGCAGAGGACCGTGCGCACGAGGAGATGGTCCGCGTCGTCGTCGGCCGGCGGCCGCGTGTGGGGGGTGATCTCGTCCTCGTGGTCTCGCGGGCCGATCGTCAGCGCATCCTGGACGAGGATCCAGCCGGCGGGCGTCTTCCACGTCGTCGCCAGCACGTTCGTTCCCGGCTCGTAGATCCGCGTCGTCGGGTGGTTGATCCCGTACGGCCCGAACCTGAAGGTCCCCGCCTCCCGGTCGAGCAGGCTGCCGAACACGCTGGGCGCGTCGAAGCAGGGGACGCAGAGCCAGTCGATCGCTCCGTCGGGCGCGACGAGCGCGCCGGTGTGGCAGTCGGAGAGGAACGCGTAGTCGGCGATGGGCGGGAACGGCGAGGGCGCGGCGGCGCTCTGCTCCACGTCCCTCGAGGCCTTCTTGGCGGCGCTCATCCTGAAACCCGGGGACCGTGGCCGCCGTCGCCGGCGACCGGGCACAGCCAGTTGATGCGCACGTCCGGCTCCTTCCACCGATGCGGATCGACCCGTCGTCCCCGACCCTAGGGAGAGGCTCGTGATGGCGGCATCGTGCCGATGGGATGAAATGCCCCGAGCGGCTTCTCTCGCGCCGACGACGCCTCGCGTGGGTACCCTGCCCCCCGCGGACGCCACGCGCGTCGCGCGGTTGGGCCGGGTCGGCATCCAGATCCAGTGAGGCGCCGTGGACGAGCTGGCAACACTCCTCGCGATTCTCGCGGCCTTCTTCTTCGCCCTGGCGGCCACGCTGTGGCAGAAGGCCGCCCTCAGCCTGACCGGCGTCTCCTTCCGCCGGCCGAAGTCCTTCCTCGTGCTGCTCACCCAGTGGGTCTGGCTGCTCGGCCTGGCCGCGCAGATCGCGGGAGTCGTGCTCCAAGCCGCCGCTCTCGACCGGGGGCGCGTCTCGATCATCCAGCCGCTCCTGGTGACCTCGGTGATCTGGGCGCTCCCGCTCGGTTACTTCATGACGGGCCAGGCGATCACCCGGCGGCTGGTGCTCGGCGCGGGGATCATCGTCGCCGGCCTCGCGGTCTTCGCCTCCTTCGGCGATCCCGCCGCCGGGGTGGACGACGCGCCCGCCTCCGACTGGATCGCCTCGATCCTGGTGATCGGAGCCATCTGCGCCGCGCTCCTCCTGTTCGCGAACCGCGGCAACCTGACCGCGAGAGCCGCGACCCTCGGCACGATCGCCGGTGTCCTCTATGGGCTCTCGGCCACGCTGATGAAGCCGGTGGTCGAGAACCTCCACGCCGACGGGGTCGGGGCGGTGATCGGCGGCTGGGAGTTCTGGGTGATGTCGATCGCCGGGATCGTCGGCTTCCTCTTCCAGCAGCTCTCACTCTCGACGGGCCGGCTCGTGCCTTCGGTGGCGACGGTCTCGGTCGCGAATCCGGTCGTGAGCGTTCTGCTCGGCGCGCTCGTGCTCCAGGAGCGGCTCGACACCGACCCCGCCTGGCGCGCGGTGCTCGGAATCGGCGGGCTCGCGCTCGCCCTCTTCGGCGCGGTCGTGATCGCCTCCGCCGAGGAGGAGCAGACGGAGCCCGGGACGGCGGCGGCTCAGCCGGCTCCCCCCTGAGCACGCCGCCGACGACGATGAGCTCCGCCTCTCAGATCGCCCAGCGGCGGCTCAGGCCTCCTCGAGGCGGCTCTTCTGATCGAGCCAGAACAGCAGCGCGATGGATGGGACCACCACCACCAGGGCCACCCCGAAGACCGCGACCACCCACCAGAGGGTGTCGTCGGCCCCGGCGGCCTCAGAGAAGGTGAGCGTCTCGGGAAGGATGTACGGCCATTGGGCGACGGCCCACGCCCCGACCACCGACACAACAGCGCCCGCGGCGATGAGCCGCGTGCCCCGCGGACGGCCGAGCGCGAGCAGCACGATGATCGCCACTCCGAGGACCGCCGAGAGGAGGACGATCGGCAGCGCCTCGTGGGTGAGGCGGTCGTACGTGCGGGGGGCGTCGGATCGCAGGACGAGGAGGCCGCCGAGCGCGAGGGCTCCGGTGATCACCCCGGTCCAGATCGCGCGCCGCGTGAAGTAGCGCTCGTGCTCGGCGTCGCCCATGCGCCGCGCGTCCGCGATCAGATAGACCGCCGCGAGGTAGGCGCAGATGGCGACCGCGAGCGCTCCGACCATCGCCCCCGACGGGTTGGCCCAGCTCGTCCAGATGTCGCCGGCGGCGTTGCCCTCGGGCACGCGCCCGGAGGCGATCCCGCCGAGGATGGCGCCCAGGAAGAAGGGCGTGAGCACCGAGGCGATGGCGAAGGTCGCCCCGTAGACGCGGCGCAGCCCGAGCCGGGTGGAGGCCTTGCGGAAGGCGAAGCCCGCCCCGCGCAGGATGATGCCGAGGGCCGCCAGGGTGAACGGGATGAACAGCGTGGAGAGGATCGAGCTGTAGGCCTCGGGGAACGCGGTCCACAGAACGACGAGCACGAAGATCAGCCACACGTGGTTCGCCTCCCACACCGGGCCGACGGCCCGGTCGATGAGCGCCCGGGGCGCCTCCCCCCGCCGGTCGCCCCCGGCGGTCAGGTCCCAGAACCCCGCGCCGAAGTCGGCTCCGCCGAGCAGGGCGTAGAGGACCACCCCGACCAGCAGGATCACGGCGCAGGCGTCGACCGCGCTCACGTGGGCTCCTTCGGCTCGCGTGCCCCGGGGGCCGTCAGCGGCTCGCGCGGCCCGTAGGGGACGTCCGAGTCGTCCAGATCGCCCTCGCGCCAGCGCCGCGTCATCCCCCGGATCACGAGCACGGTGCCCACGGCCAGGGCGGTGTAGAGCACCAGGATCAGCGAGAGCGACGTCCAGATGGCCGCCGCGCCGACGTCGGTCACGGCGTCCTCGGTGCGGAGGATCTCGTAGACGACCCAGGGCTGGCGCCCGACCTCGGTGACGATCCAGCCAGACTCCACGCAGATGTAGGCGGCCACCGGCGCGATGACCGCCGCGCGCAGGAACCAGCGCATCTCGGCGAGCCGGTCGCGCCGGCGCCACCAGACCCAGGCGAACCACAGCGCCAGCAGGAACAGCGCGGTGCCGAAGCCGACCATCAGGTCCCAGGCGAGGTGGACCGTGTTGACGGCTCGGATGGGAGGGCGGTCCTCGGCCGGGAAGGAGTCGAGGCCCTGGACCACCGTGCTCGTGCCGGTCGAGGGGTCGCTCAGGATCGAGGCCAGCCCGGGGATCTCGAAGCCGCCGCTGACGGTCCCGTCCTCGTTGAGGTGGCCGAGGATGGTCTCGGGCACGTCCGAGCCGGTGGTCGTGTTGAGCTCGAGGGCCGCGAACTTCATCGGCTGGTCGTTGTAGATGGCCCGGGCGGTGGAGTCGCCGATGCCCATCTGGATCGGGATCGCGATGGCGGCGATCGTGAACGGCAGCAGGAACCCCAGGCGGTGGTAGCGATCGCGCCTGCCGCGCAGCATCCCCACCGCGTAGGGGGACGCGACCAGGAACCCGGCGGCGACCAGGGCGGCGAAGTACATGTGCGGGAACTCGTACTTCACGGCGTCGTTGAAGATCACCGACCAGACGTCGACGTCGGTGACGTTGCCCGCGCTGTCCATCGTGAACCCGCCGGGCTGGTTCATCCACGAGTTCGCCGCGACCACCATCAGGGCGCCCAGGAGCCCCGTGATCGGGATCGGCACCCCTGACCAGAAGTGCGCCCACGGGCTCAGGCGCTTCCAGCCCAGCAGGTAGATCGAGATGAAGATCGCCTCGAGGAAGAAGAAGATGCCCTCCAGGGCGAACGGCAGGCCGATCACGTCGCCGAAGCGGTCGAACATGGCGGGCCACAGCAGGCCCATCTCGAAGCTCAGGACGGTGCCGGTGACGGCGCCGACGGCGAACGTGACGGCGGCCACCTTCGACCATCGCTCGGCCAGGCGCATGTAGTCGGCGTCGTTGCGGCGCAGCCCCAGGTAGTTCGCGATCAGCATCATCAGCGGGAACACGACGCCCAGCGGCACCAGGATGATGTGCACCCCGAGGGTGAAGCCCATCTGCGTGCGGGCCGGCAGGAGCTCCGCCGGCGCCTGGGCGGCGGCGGCGAGGGAGGTCAGGACCGCGCTCGCGCTCATGGCGGCATCACACCCCCTCTGCGGTTCCGGTGCGTCGCCCCAACGGGATGAACGGAGCCCGGCGCCCATCCCGGCCTGAGCCTCTGCCCGCCCGGCCTCGAGCCTCTCCCGCGTCGCCGGAGCGCTCGTCGGGCTCCGGCGGCAGGGAGCCGTCCGTGACCGGCGAAATGGCCCTATCGGTGAACTTCTCGTGAGCCTCCTCTGGGCCGGCCTCATCGTCGTCGGCGTCACGGCCGTCGCGATCGGCGCCATCCTGTTCGTCCGGCGGAGCGCCCCGAGGGCAGCTACTTCGAGGACGGCGACCGCGCCGCGGGCGTGTTCGGGGTGCTGGCCACCGGCTTCGCCGTGCTCATCGGCTTCGTCGTCTTTCTCTCCTTCGAGAGCTTCGACACCTCCCGCAGCGGCGCCGAGACCGAGGCGCGCATCGTGACGCAGCAGCTGGAGACGGCCCAGTTCCTGCCGGTCGCGGTGCGAGGCCGGCTCTCCGGAGAGCTGGTCTGCTACGCCCGGGCGGTCGTCCACGAGGAGTGGCCCCGGATGGAATCGGGCTCCCTCGGTGACGCGGTCAACCCGTGGGCCGCGGCGATGTTCCGAACCATCCGCACGGTCGAGCCGCGGAGGGCCTCCGAGCAGACCGCCTACGACAAGTGGTTCGACCAACGCTCCGATCGCGAGGCCGGCCGCGCCGATCGTATCCACGGCGCCGCGGGCGTGATCCCGCCTCCGCTCTGGATCGTCCTCTTCATCAGCGCCGGGATCATCTTCGTGTTCATGCTCCTCTTCGCCGACAGCGGCGAGCGGGCCTTCGTGCAGGCGATCATGATGGGCGGCGTCGCGGTCGTGATCTCGTCCACCCTGCTGCTGCTCTGGTTCCTGGACCATCCCTACCACGACGGCGCGGGCGGGCTGCGTCCCATCGCGATGGAACGGACGCTCGCAGTCCTGCAGCAGGAGTCGGGCCTCGTGGGCGGCGTGTCGCCACCCTGTGATCGGCTGGGCGCTCCACGTGGCTGACTGTCGAGGTCGGCGGGCTCGTCACCCCAGCTCCCGCTCGACCTCGTCGAGCCAGTCGGTGTGGGCCGTGACGATGCGGCGCGCCAGGCGGTGGTTGAGCATCAGGTAGCGCGCGCGGCTGGGGATCGTGGTGGCGATGGCCTCGGCGGCGTCGATTCGGGCGGAGATCTCGGCGATCTCCTCCCGCAGCGCCCGCAGGCTGTCGAGCACCGCCTCCTCGCCGACGATGTCGGCGGCCAGCAGCCGGACGACCGCCTCGTGCTGGATGCGCGGGAAGCGGGCCGGCTCCTGCATCCAGTCGGCGAGCGCATCGCGGCCCGTGTCGGTGAGCGTGTAGTGGGTGCGCGGGCGCGTCCGGCCCGGCTGCTTGCGCGAGCTCAGGTGGCCGAGCGCCTCGAGGCGCTTCGGCTCGGCATACCACTGGCTGTCGGCGGCGTCCCAGTAGATCCGGCCCGCCCGCGCCATGCGGACGAGATCGTGCGGGCCCGCGCCGCCCTGCCCGACGAGGGTCAGGACGACGTACGAGAGGGGTGTCAGCGACGGGTTTGACAAAGCTCCGAACCGGACATATATAACTCCGAAACCGAGTTTATAGGAGATGAGTCGCCATGCCGGTCGGAGCAACATCCACTCAGCAGCTGTGGTTCCTGAACACCCTCCACACCGTTCGCGTCCGCCACGACGACGGCGAGGATGGAATCTCGGTGATGGAGTCGCTCGCTCCGCACGGAGACTCGCCCCCGCTCCACGTCCACCAGAACGAGGACGAGGCCTTTCACGTGCTCGAAGGCGAGCTCCGCGTGCGCGCCGGAGACGCTGACGTGACGATCGCTGCCGGCGAGACGCTGCTCGCCCCGAAGGGCGTGCCGCACACCTACCGGGTCGAGTCGCGCGAGGGAGCGCGCTGGCTCCTGATCACCCGAGGCGGCAACTTCGAGGCCTTCGTGCACGCCCTCAGCCGCCCGGCCGAGCGGCCCGGGCTGCCCACGCCCCAGGGGCCGCCCACGCCCGAACAGGCCAGCGCCCTCGCGGCGGTCGCCCGGGAGCACGGGATCGAGCTCGTGGGACCACCGCTCGACTGAACCGGCGAGCCGGCCCGCGGGGACTACTCCACCGCCTGCCCTCGCATGTAGAGCGCGGCGTCGTCGGATGCCTCCTCCGGGGTGCGCCCCTGCTCGCGCGCGCAGATGTAGGCGGCGTACCACCCCGACCAGTGGTGCTTCGGAGCGGTCGCCTCGTAGGCGCCATGGTGCTCCTCCGCCTCCCGCAGAAGCCCTGTCAGAGTCGCGACGTCCATCGGTTGGTCCTCCTCTCGAGTGGTTCGTTTCCGGGAGCGACGCGGTGCCGTCATCGTCCGGGAGGCGACCCGATGCGGGTCTCCAGGTACTCTTCCAGCGCCTCCTGCACCCGTGCAACGCCCTTGTATGTCGCCATCTCGGGCGGCATCGACCGGACCGCCTCGAGGAGGCGGCGCGCGCGCTCCGGCTCGGCGGCCACGACGTCCAGCGGCCGCGAGCGGGTATGGACCGTGAACAGGATCGCGCCGGTCTCGGGCAGCCGCGAGAGCGTCTGACGCTCCACGCGCACGACCAGGGTCTCCCCCGCGTTCCCCGCGTCCACATGCTCCACCGAGACCGGCGCGGCGCGTGGCGAGAGGTCGAGCGCGTCCGTCGCGCGTATCGCCCAATTGGCCCGCCACACCGGCCGCCCGGGCCGCAGGCGCCCGAGCAACCGGAGCGTCGCCTGCCCGGCCTGTCGCGCGAACCCCGGCACGGGGGCGTGCACACCCAGCACCGGGCGGCCGAGCTTGTCGGGCAGCGACCAGTCGTTCGGGAAGCAGAGCTGGCCGGCGATGACGGGGAAGCCGGCGCCCGCGTCCCCGGAGAGCAGGATGAGGTCCTCCACGACCTGCCGGCCCACCCAGTCGAGCGGCTCGTGCGGGAGGCTCCCGGGATCGCCGAGGCGGAACGTCACCCGGCCGCCGAGCAACCGCGTCTCCCACGTCCAGCGGTCCCCGTCCTCGCTCAGCGACATGAACCGCGGGTGGTGGTCGGCCAGATCGCGCAACAGCAGCGCGACGGCCTCCCACTGCGCCGGCACGGTGCCCGGGCCGCCCCGGTAGCGGTAGTCGTGGTCCTCGGCGAGGAGGCGCTCGCGAAGGCGCACCTCCTGGGGAAAGCGGGTCTCGTCCACGACCGCGATGGGCGCGGCGCCGAGGGCCCGCACCCCGAGGGAGATGCGGAACGGACCCGGCTCGATCGGCAGCAGGGGTATCACGACCCGGCAACGGTGGCCGGGCAGGCGGGGTGTGGCAAGTCCGGCCCATGGCAGGTGCGTCCCGCGATCGGTCCGCCTACCCGCCGAGAACCCGACCGCCCGTCAGACCCTCACCCGGTTGCGACCGGCGTCCTTGGCGCGGTACATGGCGGCGTCGGCCGATCCGAAGAGATCGCCCGAGGACCCGCCCGGCTCGAACTCCGCGATGCCGATGGAGGCGGTGACCTGGCCGACGTCCACGATCGGCGTCCCCGCGGTCGTCGCGCGCAGGCGCTCGGCGCCCGACGTCGCTCCCGCCAGGTCGCTCTCGGGCATCAGCCAGGCCAGCTCCTCGCCGCCCACGCGCCCGAGCACGTCCGTCTCGCGGGCCTGGGCCCGCAGGAGGTCGGACACCGTCCTCAGGGCCTCGTCGCCGGCGCGGTGCCCATGCCGGTCGTTGACCTGCTTGAAGTGGTCGAGGTCGAGCAGGGCGAGGCTGAGCGGGCGGCCGTAGCGCGCCGCGCGCTGGACCTCCTCCTCGAGCCGCTGGTGGAAGGCGCCGTGGTTGAGGAGGCCGGTGAGCGGATCGGTCTGCGCCATCCGGGCGAGGTGCTCGCGCGCGTCGGCGTTGGACACGGCGAGGCTGATCAGCTCGGCAACGCGCTCGAGCTGGACGAGCGTCTCCTCGCGCGCGCCGTCGACCTCGGTATAGGCGACGGCGACCGCACCCCACAGCCTGCCCTCCACCCGCACCGGAGCGGCGAGCGAGGCGCGGAAGGGGGCCCTCGCCTTCAGCGCATCGGCCTCGGTGAGCTCGGATCGGGCGGGTTGCGCGGTGCGCTGCACCTTGGCGAGCGCCCAGCTCGGGGCGAGGCTCAGGATCTCTCCGGGGGGGATCTGCTCGAGGTTCAACCTCCGCCAGGCCCCGACGAGCTCGGCCTCACCGGCCTCCAGATAGCGCACGACGCGACCGCCATCGGCGCCCAGGAGCAGCGCCAGCTCCCGCGCGACGAGGCCGAAGAGCCGCGCGCGCTCGTGCCCGGTCGCCACGGTCACGGCCACCCGGCGCAGCATCACCTGCTCCGCCTCGAGCCGCCGGCGCTCGGCCACCACGTTGAGCCGCGCCAGCAGCTCCTCGGGGCCCGCGGGGGTGATGAGATAGTCGTCGGCCCCGGCCTTGAGCGCTCGTGGCAGGATCGCCTGGCCCTGCGCGCTCATCACCACGATCGCGGGCCGGTGAGGTCCAAGGCCCCGCATCTCCCGAATGAGCTCGAGCCGCTCCTCGCCTGATCCGCTGAGAGACAGGAGGACGGTGTCCACCCCCGTCGCCGCGAGGATCTCCTCCGCGGTCTCGGCCGCCTGAGCGGCGATTCCGTTGCCGCGCAGGATCGCGCAGACCAGCGATCGCCTCAGGGGATTCTCGTCGGCGACGAGAACGCGCTGCGACCTGTCCGTCGCCTGGGGCCGGAGCGAGGGGACCGCGTCCGCGTGCTGATCCGCCGGGAGTCCCTCGGTCAAGGCCATACCGACAACATCGGCATACGCGCGGGAGAACTGAGAGCGCCCTGAAGCCGGGTCAGGACATCGGCGCCAGCTGCCGATGGAGGGACGGACAGACCCCCTGACGACCGAACGGAAAGGTGGCCCCGTGCCGACGACAAGCGAGGACTTCGTGCAGCAGGCCGCCGACGAGGCGAGCCCGCTCTTCCACCGCGCGGTGAAGGATCTCGGCCTCGGCCCCGACGAGGCGCACCGGCTCGTCCTCCAGATGGTGGACGTCTACCTCAAGGGCAGGACCGACGGGGCCAACCACCTCGCGCAGCAGCTGAAGCGCAGGTTGGCGGCCGACAGCATCAACTCCGCGGTCGTGATCCAGCTCGAGCCCCTCCCCGCGCCCGAGGCTCGGACGGCGCTGCTGCACTAGCCGATCCGTTCGTCGCGTCGGCGCGACGGCACCCGTAGCCTCCGGTCCACGGTCCCGAGGATGGAGGCACGGATGGCGAACGACTTCGAGGTGGGCGTGGACGTGGCGGCTGCGCCCGACCGGGTCTGGCCCCTGGCGGGGGATCCCGGGCGCATCGGCGAGTGGTTCGCGCCGGTGGTGGCGTGCGAGGTGGACGGCGACCAGCGGACGGTCACCATGGGCAGCGGCGCGGTGCTGGTCGAGCGGATCGAGCGGGACGACGCCGGGCGCTCGTACTCCTACACGGTGCTCACCGGCATCCCGGGGCTCCGCAGCCACAGGGCCACGATCCGGGTGGTCGAGGCCCCCGGCGGCTCCCAGGTGCTCTGGCGCCAGACCGCCACCTCGGAGGTCGAGGGCTACGACATCGAGTCGCGGCTCGGCGGCGTCATGATCGCCGGCCTCGAGCGCCTGCGCGACATCGTGGAGAGCAGGGCCTGAGGAAGGGTCGGGAGCGGCCGCCCGTCCCGGCGGGAGCTACCGGCGCCGGGCCGCCAGCGCCTCGCGCGCGAGCCCGAAGAGGTTCGCCAGCGCGCCGGCGCCGGCGTCGGGGGCGCTGACGCGCACCTCGAGGGCCGCCTCGTCCTCGACGACCTCACTGGTGAGGAAGGGGCAGCAGCGCGCCTCGCGGGCGAGCAGGTCGCGCATCGCGGCGATGACCCCGGGGCGCGGCGCCAGGGAGAGCACGAGCCCCGACGCGTCGAGCCGGCTCGACAGGAGGGCGTCCGAGAACAGCTTCGCGAACTCGCCCATCCGGTCGGCGCGCTCGTGGGGCTCGAGGGAGCAGGCGGCGCGCGGACGCGGCGACGTGGTCACGGCTCCAGGATAGGCAGGTTCGGGCCGGGTGCGCGCGGCAGCCGTTCCGGTGATCCCGACGTTCGTCCCGACCTGACCGGCCGGGAGCGGCGAGGTCATCCACGTGGATGACCTACGACCGCTCGCCTCATGGGCGTCTCAAGAGACGGCCGCCCCGTCCCACGATCACATCAAGACGTCAGGAGGGCCGGGTCGTCAGGACGGTCACGCGATACGAGCTCGACGCGCCGATGGCCCGCAGGGTGACCCGGCATGCGCCCGGCGCGACCCGCCCTGCGCGAACCGTGGCCGGCCGTCCGCGGCGGGCCACCGCCCCCCCGACGGGCTTTCCGTTGCAGCGGAGCACCGCGCGCACACGGTCCCCCGTGACGCCCTTGACGTTCACGGCCACTCGGCGCGGGGAGGTCACGGAGAATCGGACCCGGGAGCGCCTGCCGGGAGCGAGCCGTCCGCTCGAGCGGATCACCGTGCGCGCGCCCGCTCCCGTCGTCGCCGGTCCGGATGCAGGGGCCGGGCCCGTCGTCGGGGGGGGAGGCACGGGGGCCTGTCCGGGAGGGACCGTGGCGCCGGCGAGGTCGGCCCGGATCGCGTCCGAGACCGCCGGCGGCGGCGCTCCCAACCACTGGATCTGAGACGTCTCCCCGGGAATGTTGGTGAGCCTGTAGTCCTCCGCGAAGATCTCCGCGATGGAGTGGTCCCAGCCGAGCGAGTAGTCCCACGCCACCCGCCCCTGGGCGAGGAGGGCCGCCATGTCGCGGGCCTGCCACCAGCCCGCGGTGCCGTCCAGGCCCTTCGCGCCCGGCAGGTGCGGGCGGGTGGTGTCGACGTGGTGGCCGTACTCGTGGGCCAGCGAGCCGCGGACCTGCGCGGGGGGCTGGGCCGGCACGAACATCGCCGCACCGTCCCGTGAGCTCCAGCGGTAGCAGGCGACCGCCCCCGGCTCGCACTCCGTGGCGATCGACGACTGCGGGACGATCGTCACCGTCACGTCGCTGATCTCCGCCCCGTGCTGGAGACCGTCGAGGACCGCCGTGTAGCCGTTCACGTCGGCGCCCTGGGCTTGGACGTCGAAGGTGATCGGCCGCCCGGCGGAGTCGTGGGTCACCTGCTGCACCGCCATGGCGGGTACGGCGCAGGCGAGCATCAGCGCCGCGGCGACGAGCCTGAGTGCGAATCTCATCGGCATGGGGGACCACCCTCCCGCGCCCGGTCCGCGAGAGGGTGAGCCCTTTGTGAGTGATTCGGACGAGCTTCGTAAGCCGGGCCCCGCGTCAGCCCGGAGCGGGCGCTCCGAGGCGCAGCCGGTAGCCCACCCCGGTGTCGGTGGTGAGATGGCGCGGGCGGCGGCTTGTCGCTCGGCCGGAGCGTGTGAGAGCGTCGCTCCCGCCGTGCCGCGCCACCCCCGGAGGTCTCGTCATGCGCGATCGCGATCGACTCCCACAGCTCACCGCCGAGCGGCCGTTCGTGACCGACGGCGGGCTCGAGACCACGCTGATCTTCCACCGCGGGCTCGTGCTTCCCGACTTCGCGGCGTTCGTCCTCATCGAGGACGCGACGGGCCTCCAGGCGCTGCACGACTACTACCTCCCCTACCTGGCGATCGCCCGGGAGCAGGGCGTCGGCATCGTGCTCGAGACCCCCACGTGGCGGGCGAACCCCGACTGGGCGACCCGCCTCGGCTACTCGGCCGGCGAGCTCGACCGGGCCAACCGGCAGGCGGTGGCGCTGCTCGAGGACATCCGCGCGAGCCAGCCGGCGGGCGGTCCCCCGATCGTCATCTCCGGCGCCATCGGCCCCCAGGGCGACGGCTACCGCCCCGCCGAGATCCTCTCGGCCCGCGATGCCGAGCGGTACCACGCCGCCCAGATCGAATCCTTCAGCCGCACGGCGGCCGACCTGGTGACCGCCTTCACGATCACCTATGCCGACGAGGCGATCGGGATCGTGCGGGCCGCCCAGAAGGCGGGGATGCCGGCCGTGATCGGCTTCACGGTCGAGACGGACGGGCGCCTGCCGGACGGGACGCGTCTGCGGGACGCGATCGAGGAGGTCGATGCCGCCACCGACGGGGCGGCGGCCTACTTCATGGTCAACTGCGCGCACCCCACCCACTTCGCGGGGGTGCTCGACGAGGACGGGCCATGGCTGGAGCGGATCGGCGCGATCCGCGCCAACGCCTCCACCCGGAGCCACGCCGAGCTGGACGAGGCCGAGGACCTCGACGAGGGGGACCCCGTCCAGCTGGGCGCCGACCACCGGGAGCTGCGACGACGCCTTCCGCGCGTGAGGGTGCTGGGCGGCTGCTGCGGCACCGATCACCGTCACGTGGCCGAGGTGCTCACCGCCTGGAACGGTTGAGGACGACTAGTCTGGGCGAGTGGCGGACGACAACCTCGTGCACGCGGTGGCGCTCCCGCCCGAGGCCGCTCCTCCGATCCGGGTGTACGTGAACGGCGAGGAGTGGCGCGAGGGCGAGCACTTCGTCGTGGAGGGCGCCCGGCTGAGCTTCCTGCGCCCGCTGAGGGCCCGGCCCCCGCTGGGCCTGGGCCGCAAGGTGATGCTGGCGATCGGGATCGGGGTGTACGGCGACCTGAAGGGCGACACCCTCGACGTGCTCTACCAGACCGCCGGCACGACCCGCACCGTCTCGATACCGCTCAGCGCCGCGGCAGCGGAAGGGGGGCCTCCGCCAGCCGCGTGAGGTCGGCTCGCCAGTCGCCCGCCGGCGCCCAGCCGAGCGCACCCAGGCGACCGGTCCGGATCGAGAGCGGCGCGGCGAGGGCCTCGCTCATGGCGCCGCCCATCGCGATGCCGGCGAGGGCCGGCGCGGCGTGGTCGGGGCGGGGATGGCCCGGCGTGCGGCAGATGGCCAGGATCACGTCGAGCTGGGTGGGGGGCTCGCCCTCGGCCGCCGTGTAGGTCCCGGGGGGCGCCTCCGCCGCCGCGACCAGGGCCGACGCCGCATCGTCGACGGCGAGGAGCGACCAGGGGTTCGCCCCGGGCCCCACGACGCGGTAGCGCCGCGTCCGGATGCCCACGATCAGGTCGCGCATCAGGCCGGTGGGCCCGTAGACCCAGGGGAGGCGCACCACCCGGAGCGCCGGCCCCTCCAGCTCGATCTCGGCGCGGCGGGCGGCCTGGGCCAGGGCGAGCCCGCTCGTCGCCGGGTCGTCGTCCACCGCGGGCGCGGCCGTCCCGTAGAGGAGCCCCGTCGAGGCCATCACCACCGGGCGGTCGCCGACGGCGGCGCGCAGGGCGGCGGCACCCGTGGCCGCCAGCCTCGCCCGCCGCCGCGCGCCCACACGTCGCAGGGGCGGCTGGATGCGCGGCAGCCCCAGGTGGTAGACCACCTCGACGTCCGCGATCTCGCGCGCCCACGAGGCCAGCCCCTCCACGTCGGTGTGCAGCGGCTCGGCCCCGGCCTCGACCACCGCGCGCTCGGAGGCGAGTGACCGTGCGGTCGCCAGCACCCTCACCCCGCCGGACCGCAGACGCGCCACCAGCGCCCGGCCGACCAGGCCGCTCCCGCCCGTGACCAGCGCGGTCGTCACGGGCGCCCGGTGCCCGGGGCGGTCAGCCCCCCGCGACGGCCGGGAGGATCGTGACCTCCTGGCCGTCCGAGACGGCGGTCTCGATGCCCTCGCCGAAGCGCACGTCCTCTCCGGCGACGAACACGTTGACGAAGCGCCGCAGGGACCCGTCCTCCATCACGCGGTCGCGAAACCCGGCGTGCCGGCTGTCGAGCTGGTCGATGAGCTCGCGCACCGTGCCCGGCTCGCACTTGATCTCCGACACCCCGCCGACCATGGGGCGCAGGGGTGCCGGGATGCGGACGTTGACGGCCATCTCTCTCTCCTCGGGAACCGGGGGCACGGGGTCAGGCGACGAGCCGCTGGAGGCCCATGGCGGTCTCGAAGCTCGCCAGGGTGGGCTCGATGTGGTGGCGCTCCACCCGCGAGGCGACCGCGTCGAGGGTCTTCAGGCCGTCGCCGGTGATGTAGAGCACCACCCGCTCGTCCCGATCGATGCGGCCGGCTCGCGCGAGCTTGGCCAGGGTTGCCGTGGTCACGCCGCCCGCCGTCTCGGTGAAGACCCCGGTCGTGCGGGCCAGGAGCTCGATGCCGTCGACGATCTCCTCCTCGGTGACCGACGAGATGGACCCGCCCGTCGCGTGCGCCGCGTCCAGCGCGAAGACGCCGTCGGCCGGGTTCCCGATGGCGAGGCTCTTGGCGATCGTGTCCGGGCGCGTGGGCGCCACGAAGTCGAGCCCGGCCTCGTACGCCGCGGCCACCGGGCCGCAGCCCGCCGCCTGGGCGCCGTCGAGCGCGGGCACGTCGCCCTCCACCAGGCCCGTCTCCAGGAGGTCCTGGAACCCGCGGCGGATCTTGGTGTAGAGGGAGCCGGAGGCGATCGGGATGACGCAGCGGTCCGGCAGGCTCCAATCGAGCTGCTCGGCGACCTCGTAGGCCAGCGTCTTCGAGCCCTCGCTGTAGTAGGGACGCACGTTGACGTTGACGAACGCCCAGGGGCGCTCGCCCGCCAGCTCCATGCAGAGGCGGTTGACGTCGTCGTAGTTGCCGCCCACGGCCAGGAGGGTGGTGCCGTAGACCGCGGTGGCGACGATCTTCTGCTCCTCGAGGTCGGCCGGCACGAAGACGTAGCTCTCCAGGCCGTGCGCCGCCGCGTGGGCGGCCACCGAGTTGGCGAGGTTGCCCGTCGATGCGCAGGCCACCACGCCGTAGCCGAGCTGCTTGGCCTTCTCCAGCGCCACCGAGACCACCCGGTCCTTGAAGCTGTGGGTGGGGTTGGCGGTGTCGTTCTTCACCCAGACGTCGCGCAGCCCGAGCTCCGCGGCGAGGCGCGGCGCCTTCACCAGCGGCGTCATTCCCGAGGGGAGGCCGGCGTTGGGATCCTCGGGGGCGCAGGGGAGGAAATCGCGGTAGCGCCACAGCGAGTGGGGCCCCGCCGCGATCGACTCGCGCGTGACCCGCGCCGCGATCAGGTCGCGGTCGTACTCCACCTCGAGCGGCCCGAAGCAGTACTCGCAGACGTAGGCCGCGGTCAGCTCTCCGAGTCGCTCGCACTCCTTACATCGGAGCGCGATCGCCGCCGTCTCGTATCCGATCACCGTCCCCCCCGATCCCCTCGTGCCGACAAAGAAAACGCCCTCAAACTGGGAGGGCGAGGGGCGATCGGAACAGGGATCGGGCTCTCGCATCTCCCAGGCTATCGCCTGTTGGATTTGGCACCTGGCGCGTATCGCGCTGGTTGCCGCGGCTTCGTCGGGCCAATCCCTCCACCGCTCTCGATGCGTCGGGGAGTATACGGAGGCGGTGTGACGAGCGTCAATCGGGCGGGCCGTTACCATGCCGCACGAGACCGATGCCGATGACGCCCGACGCCGACCCCGCCGCCCCGACGCCCGCCGAGGAGACGGCACCGCCACCCGAGGCGGCGCCCGGCGCCGCGCCGGCCGGATCCACGTCGTGGCGCAGGTTCCTGCCCCGCCGAAAGCCCTCCGCAACCCCGGCCGGCGGCGACGGGGAGCCGGCCGATGAGGCGACGGGGGTCATCCCGGCGCCGCCGCGGCAGGAGCGGGCCGGTGCCCTCCACCGCCGCCGCCGGACGCTCATCTCCCAGCGCCAGGAGGCCGTGTACCACCTCGGCGGCCTGGCCTTCGAGCTCTACCGGCGCGACATGCTGAGCGAGGAGGTCATGCGCCGCCGCGCGGGCGAGGTCGCGATGCTCGACGACACGGTGCGGGACATCGACATCCAGCTCGGCGAGATGGACCG
Source organism: Miltoncostaeaceae bacterium (assembly GCA_963721335.1). GTDB lineage: Bacteria > Actinomycetota > Thermoleophilia > Miltoncostaeales > Miltoncostaeaceae > CAVXDY01. The sequence goes on along the minus strand of CAVRIV010000008.1, from coordinate 335,600 downwards.
CGAGCGCCGTGTCCGCCGCGCGAGGGCGTCGGGGGACCTCACCACCGGCTGCTGCGTGCGCTGCCGCGCCGCCTTCCGCGCCGAGGCCCGCTTCTGCTGGCAGTGCGGCGCCCGCTTGGTGCCCGAGTCGGACGGCGACGAGCAGGTGACCGCCGCGATCGTGCCGCCGCCGTGAGCGAGGAGCCCACCACCGGCGAGCCCGAGCCCGGCGGCGAGCCCGAGGGGGCCGAGCCCCAGGGCGCCGAGCCGCCGGCTCCTCCGGAGCCGCCGACCTGCGAGGTCTGCGGCGCGACCCTCGAGCCCGACCAGACCTACTGCCTGGAGTGCGGCTCCCCCACTCCGCTCGCCCCGCGGTTCGGCCACGGCCGGCGCACGGCGGTGATCGCGGCCGTGGCGGTGGCCGTCCTGGGCCTCGGAGCCGGGGCGCTGGCCTACGCCGTGTCGAGTGACGACGGCTCCGGCGGCGGCGCGACCATCACGGCCACCACACCGGGTGGCACCGTGCCCGTCTTCCCCCCCGGCACGGTTCCCACGGGCCCCACCACGGGCGCGCTCCCGCCCGATACGTCGCTCACGACTCCGACCACCCCCTCCACAACCGGGACGACCACGGGCTTCGACACGGTCACGGGCCCGCCGGCATCGGCGCCGACCACCGAGTCGGCCCCGCCGACCACCACGACGGGCCCGGCCGCCTCGGGGGACTCGGACTGGCCGGCGGGCGAGACGGGCTGGACCGCCATCCTCTCGTCAGTGCGCGACGAGTCGGACGCCCGGGCCGCCAAGGCGCGGGTCTCGTCGTCCGGCCAGCCCGCCGGCGTGCTCTCCTCCACCGACTACCCGCCGCTGCGGCCCGGCTACTGGGTGGTCTACTCCGGCGTCTACGACACCCGGTCGGCGGCGGCCGCTCAGGTCTCGCGCCTGGGCTCCGCGTGGCCCGGCGCCTACGCGCGGCGGATCGAGGGCTGACGGGCATGGCCGGGCGCGTCGTCCTCATCACCGGGGCCTCGAGCGGGATCGGCGCCGCCACCGCCCGGGCCGCGGCGGCCGCGGGAGACCACCTGGTGCTCGCGGCGCGGTCGGCGGACCGGCTGAACGCCCTGCGCGACGAGCTCGGCGGGCCGGACGCCGTCCTGGCGGTGCCGTGCGACGTGACCGACTGGGACGCGCAGCAGGCGATGGTCGCCGAGGCTCTCGCGCGCTTCGGCCGGATCGACGTGGCGTTCGCCAACGCCGGCTTCGGCGCGAGGCGGGGGTTCCTCGAGGAGTCGCCCGAGCACTGGCGCGAGATGATCCTCACCAACGTGTACGGAGCGGCGCTCACCGTGCGCGCCTGCATCGACGCCCTCCGCGCCGCGCGCGGCCACCTGCTGCTGACCGGGTCGGTGGCGGGGCACAAGGTCGTCCCGGGCTCCCTCTACTCGTGCACCAAGTGGGCGGTGTCCGCCATGGCCGAGGCCGCGCGGCAGGAGCTGGACGGGTCGGGGGTGCGCGTCACCCAGATCTCGCCCGGCACCGTCGAGACGCCCTTCTACGACTCGCCGGTGGGCGGCGCCCAGCTCACCGCCGACGACGTCGCCCGGGTCGTGATGTTCGCGATCGACCAGCCGCCCCACGTTGACGTCAACGACATCCTGGTGCGGCCGACCGTCCAGGGCTTCTAGGGAAGCGCCCTCAGGCTTCGGCGTACTGCCGATCGCGGGTGCGGTCCCCGGGAGCCGCGACGCTGATGCGGTTCGCCGTCGTCCGCCCCCGCACGATGAAACGGCCCGACGATGACGACCGCGCCCTCCCCAGCCGACGGCCCCGGGGGTCGCGCACCTCCACCAGGAGGCCGCCCCCGGCCGGCGCCCAGCCGGCCGCGCACGGCGACCCGCGCACCGGTGCGCGTCACCGAGAGCCCCTGGATGAGGGTGCGCCGCCGCACCAGGCCGAGGTCGCGCAGCTCGAGCCCGGCGGGTCCCGGGTCGGCCACGACGTGCAGGGTGCGTTGACCCCGTCCGACCGGCACCCTCACGTCGCGCCAGGCGGCCGAGGCCTGTGCCGTCGCCGGGCGCCCCCCCGCCCTCAAACGCAGAGAGCCCTCGCCGCGGACGGCGAGGATCAGCTCGCGCGCCCCCGGACCCGGCGCGAAGACCGGGGACCGCAGCTCGAGCACGCCGTCGGCCACGCGCACGGCGCGCCGGCGGGCGGTCCCCGCCGGCTCGAGGGCGCCGCGCGCGACGGTCCAGCCGGGCAGCGGTGCCAGCACGGGTCCCGCGGCGAGGATGTCGAGCGACGCCCCGAGAGCCGGAACCGGGTCGAGGACGATGCGCACCGCGCGCCCGGCGAGGGCCGCCACCCCCACCGCCCGGGGGCGGGCCGCGATGCCCGGCTCCAGCGTCCCGAGTGCGATCTCGGCGCCGCCCTCCACCGGCCGGGCGCGCACCTGGAGCAGCGCGGCGCCCGTCGGTGCGCGGACGGTCAGGAGCAGCGACTGGGCTCCGGCGGGGATCACCAGCGGCGGCGAGACCAGGGTCGTGTTGGCGCGCAGGCGCACCCCGGGCGCGGGGGCCAGGGAGGCCGGCGCCTCGCGGCCCTGCACGTCCCACCCCTCCAGGCCCGCCGTCAGGTCGCCGTTGGGCGGCCCGGGCGACAGAACCGCCGGAGGCGCCCGCAGCAGCCCGCCGGGCGGGGCGACGAGGGCGGGGACGGCCGCAGCCGGTGTGGTGGCCGCGGCGAGGACCGCGGCGACGATGGGGACGATGCGAACGGGCGGCTCCCGGCACGGCGGGCGGGCCTGCGTAGAGTGGGCGCGATGATAGAGGCAGGCCGCGGAGGCCCGGAAGGCGCCCTGGTGGGCGTGGACGTGGGCGGCACCTTCACCGACGCGGCCGTCGTGCACGGCGGCCGCCTGATCACGGCCAAGCTGCCCACCACGCCCGACGACCAGAGCGAGGCGGTCGTCGCCGCCGTGCTGATCGCCCTGGAGCGCGCCGGGCTCGGCCCGACGGATGTCGCGGGCTTCCGCCACGGGATGACCGTGGGCACGAACGCGCTGCTGGAGGGCAAGGGCGCCCGCACGTCGCTGGTGGCCACCGAGGGGTTCGGCGACCTGCTCGAGCTGCGCCGTCAGAACCGCGCGCACCTCTACCGCCTGGACGCCCATCATCCGCCGCCGCTCGTGCCCCACGAGCGCTCCCACGAGGTGCGCGAGCGGTGCGGCCCCGAGGGAGTGATCACGCCGCTCGACGGGGCATCGGTGGCGCGCGTGGTGGAGGCCGTGCGGGCCGACGGCGGCGAGTCGGTGGCCCTCGGCCTGCTGTTCTCGTTCGCCCACCCGGAGCACGAGCGCGAGGTGGCCGAGGCCCTCCGGGCCGCCCTGCCGGACGTGCACGTGAGCGCCTCCCACGAGGTGCTCCCGGAGATCCGCGAGTACGAGCGGCTCTCGACCACCGCGGTCAACGCCTACCTCACCCCGGTGCTGCGCGCCTACCTGCGCCGGCTGGCGACGCGGGCCGGCGACGCGGGGCTGCCCGCCCCCGCGATCATGCAGTCGAGCGGAGGGGTCCTGCCCATCGACGTGGCCGCCGAGCACGCGGCCTGGACGGTGCTGAGCGGCCCGGCCGGGGGCGTGATCGGAGCCGCGCACCTCGCGGCCCGCGAGGACCGCCCGCTGGCGCTCACCTTCGACATGGGCGGCACCTCGTGCGACGTCGCACTGGTGCGCGACGGGGCCCCGGCCCGCACGGCCCGGACCGTGATCGCCGGCCACCCCCTGCACCTGCCGATGCTGGACGTGGCCACGGTGTCCGCCGGCGGCGGCAGCGTGGCCTGGGCGGACTCCGGCGGCGCGCTCCGGGTGGGGCCCGAGTCGGCCGGGGCCCGGCCCGGCCCGGCGGCCTACGGCCTGGGCGGCGACCGCCCCACCGTCACCGACGCGAACGTGGTGCTGGGGCGGCTGCCGACCGACGTCCCCCTCGGGGGGCGCATCCGGCTCGACCCGGCGTTGGCCGAGGCGGCGGTGGGGCGTCTGGCCTCGACCCTCGGCATGTCCCCGGAGGACTGCGCGCTCGGGATCGTGGAGGTGGCGGTGCAGGAGATGGTCCGGGCGCTGCGCCTGGTGAGCGTCGAGCGGGGGGAGGACGCGCGCGAGGCGACGCTGATCGCGTTCGGGGGAGCGGGCCCGCTGCACGCCTGCCCCGTGGCCGACGAGCTCGGCATGAGCCGCGTGGTGGCTCCGCCCGCCGCCGGAGTCCTCGCGGCGCTCGGGCTGGTGGTGGCGGGCGAGCGGCGCGACCACGTGCAGACCGTGCTCGTGCGCGTGGGCGGCGCGACGCCGCTGGGCCCGCTGCTCTCCCCCCTGGCCGAGCGCGCCCGGAGGGAGCTTCCGGGAGCCGTTCACCGGGCGTCCGCCGACTGCCGCTACGTGGGCCAGAGCCACTCCCTGACCGTCGCGTGGGACCCGGAGCGCCCCGACGAGGAGCTGGCCGCCACCTTCCACGAGGCCCACCGGACCCGCTACGGCGACGCGGATCCGGGGCGCCCGGTCGAGGCCGTGACCCTGCGCCTGGCCGCCGAGCTCCCCGGCTCGCCGCCGGACCTCCCCACCGGCGAGCCCGGCGAGCCCGTGCGCGGGCCGGCCGTCATCCCGATGGAGGGCGCCACCTGCTGGGTGGGCCAGGGCTGGACGGCCCGCGCGGACGCCGTCGGCGCGATCGTGATGGAGCGCGACCGCTGATGGACCCGGTGTCGCTCCAGGTGATGGCCAACGCCCTGCGCGCGGTGGCCGAGGAGATGGAGGCCGCTCTGGTGCGCAGCGCCTTCAGCCCCAACATCGTGGAGCGGCGCGACTGCAGCACGGCGATCTTCGACGGCGAGGGCCGCATGGTGGTCCAGTCGGCCTCGATCCCCGTCCACCTGGGCGCGATGCCCGAGGCCGTGGCCGCCGCCCGCGAGCGCGGCGCGGCGCCCGGGGAGGTCTGGCTGGTGAACGACCCCTACCGGGGCGGCACCCACCTGCCCGACCTGACGATGATCTCGGCGCTGCCGCTGGACGGAGGCACGGCCGCCTACGCGGTCACCCGCGCCCACCACGCCGACGTGGGCGGGATGGCGCCGGGGAGCATGCCCGCGGGCTCGCGCGACCTGCTCCAGGAGGGCCTGGTGATCCCGCCGGTGCGGATCGTGCGCGACGGCGCGCCGGTGTCGGACGTGGTCAACCTGGTGCTCGCCAACAGCCGCGCCCCCGGCGAGCGCGAGGGCGACCTGCGCGCCCAGCTCGCCGCCCACCGCCTGGCCGAGCGGCGGCTGGCCGAGGTCGCCGCGCGCCACGGAACGGGCCGGGTGCGCGAGGCCTTCGGGGCGCTGCTGGACTACGCCGAGCGGCGCACCCGCGCCGCGATCGCCGAGATGCCGGACGGCCGGTACGAGGCGGCCGAGGCGCTGGAGGGCGACGGGGTCACCGAGGACGACCTCTGGATCCGGGTCGCCGTGACGATCGCGGGCGACCGCATGGTCGTGGACTTCGAGGGCACCGACGCGCAGGGCCCCGGCAACTGCAACTGCCCGCCGGCCGTCACGCGCTCGGCGGTCTACTTCGTGGTGCGGTGCGTGACCGATCCGGACATCCCCGCCTCGGCCGGCGCGTTCGCGCCGGTGGAGGTGCGGGCGCCCGAGGGCACCCTGGTCAACGCCCGCCCGCCGGCCGCCGTGGCGGGCGGCAACGTCGAGACCTCCAGCCGCATCGTCGACGCCGTCACCGCGGCCCTGGGAGCCGCGATCGACGTCCCCGCCCAGGGGCAGGGGACGATGAACAACCTCACCCTGGGCGGCGCCGGGTTCACGTACTACGAGACGCTGGGCGGCGGGCAGGGCGCCTCCGGACGCGCGGACGGCCCGTCGGGCGTGCACGTGGCCATGAGCAACACCCTCAACACGCCGGTCGAGGCCCTCGAGACCGCCTACCCGCTGCGCGTCGAGGCCTACCGCCTGCGGCGCGGCTCGGGCGGAGCCGGACGGCACCGCGGCGGCGACGGCGTGGAGCGGCGCATCCGCCTGCTGGTCAACGCGGAGGCCTCGGTCATCGCCGAGCGCCGGCGCCGGGGCCCCGCGGGACGGCAGGGAGGCCACGACGGCTCCCCGGGGCGCACCTCGCTGAACGACGAGACGCTGCCGGCCAAGTGGCTCGGCTTCGTCCGAGCCGGCGACGTCCTCGGCATCGAGACGCCCGGGGGCGGGGGGCATGGGCCCCCGCCCGCGGAGTCATCCGACGCCACCGGCCCGGGTCAGGGCCGGTCGCCCACCAGGGTCCAGACGCTGTAGCCGCAGAGCTGGCAATGGGCCCGGGAGCGCAGGCCGGGCCGGCGGACCCCTTCGCAGCCTGCCCAGCTCCCGCAGCGCTCCTGCTCCTCCCAGGTGGACGCCCCGCACGTGGGGCACTCCTCGGGGAGGTATGCGGCGCTCAGCACGCGCACCGCCTCGCGGCAGAACCGGCACGAGTACACGAGGTGCCGGGAGAGATGAAGGCGCCGAAGCTCGGCTCGCGCCTGGGATGCGTCGGAGCCCGAGTACACGGTCATGTACGGCCCCCCTTCTTCAAATTCGTGCTGATCGGCACGATGTTTTCGCAGGTGCGACCGTACTCCCCGCGGGCGGGTACTGGCAAACCGACCGGCCCCGGCATCCCGCAACGAGCGTCAAGGAGTGGTGGTCGTCGCCCCCGGGGCGAGGTCCCTGCCGACCAGCACCACGGCGTCCGCGTTCCCCACCTGCTCGGGCGTGTACCCGTCGATCGGAGGAGCGCGCTTGATGCCGAGGGCCTTGGCCACGTTCCAGGCGACGCGCTTGTTGCCCTTCGACCACATGACCACCGACTCGGGCCGGTCGGTCGCGCCGTCGGGGGGGTTGGCGACCAGGTTGGTGGGGACCTGGAAGCCCTCGTTCTGGAGGGCGGGCGCGACCACCGTGCGGGCCACGCCGGTGATGCCGCTCGCGTTGAAGACGGCGATCGTGTACTGGCTCGGGTCGTCCAGCGGCGGCACGTCCTCGGGCACCAGGGTTGTGTCCACCGGGTCGGGTGGGTTGGCCGCGGTGCCGGTCAACCGGGTGGTGGAGGCGGGGGGCTCCGAGGCGGTCGAGCCGGATCCGCCGTCGTCGCGCACGAACAGGTACCAGATGCCTCCGATGGCCAGGACGATCACCAGCGCGGCGACCACGATCACGCCCACCATGCGCAGTTGCCGCTCGAGGCTCGGGGTGCCCGAGCTGACCTTCTGGCGCGCCTGGAGCTCGGCGATCCGCTGCAGGGGCGCGGGGGTCGCCGCCTCGCCCTGACGGGCGAGCCGCTCCTCGAGCCGCCGGATCGCGCGGCCCTGCCGGACCGCCACGATGATCAGGCCGATCGCGGCGAAGAGGCCGAGGATGGCGGCTGACGGGGCGACGAGGTCGAGCCATTCCATCGGCGAGCCACCGTAGCAGGTGGATCGGGCGCCCCCGGGGGGCGTCCGTCACGCCCCAGCGGACCCGTCAGGAGCCCGGCGTCACCCGGTAGGCGTCGAAGACCGAGTTCACCTGGCGGAGCGCGTGGATCGACGCCTTCAGCGCCTCCAGGTCCCCCACCTCGACCGTGAAGCGGTCATGGACCATCTGGTCCTCCATCGCGCAGTTCGCCGACACGATGTTGACCCCGCTCTCGGCGAACGCCCGCGAGAGATCCTCGAGCAGGCGCGGCCGGTCCCAGGCGTCGACGGCGATCTCTACTCGAAAGGACTGCTGGTTGACGCCGCCCCAGGAGACCGGCGTGAACCGCTCGGGGTTCCGCTTCAGCGCACGCGCGTTGGGGCAGTCCTCGCGATGGATCGTGATGCCGCGCCCCAGGGAGATGTAGCCCAGGATCGCGTCGCCCGGCACCGGCTTGCAGCACTTGGCGAGGCGCACCAGGACGTCGGCGACGCCCTCGATCTGGATGCCGAGGTCGCTCGACGCCGTCGCGGACGGGGGGCGGCGGCCGCGCGCGTCAGGCGCCACCGGCGCGTCGTCGGCCACGGACTGCCCGGTCTTCAGGCGGTGCAGGATCTTGTTGACCACGGTCTGGACCTGGGTCTTGCCGAGGCCGAGCGAGATGTAGAACTCCTCGGCCTTCCTGAAGCCCATCTCCTTCATGACCTCGAGGAGCAGCGGCGACCCGACGACCCGCTGGCTCGGCAGGCCCGCCTTGCGGAGCTGGTCCTGCAGGGCCTCGCGGCCCCGGTGCTCGGCGTCCTCGCGGCGCTCGCGACGGAAGAACTGGCTGATCTTGGAGCGGGCCTTGGTGGTCTTCACCAGCGTGAGCCAGTCGCGCGACGGGGCCCGCGGGGCCTTCGAGGTCAGGATCTCGACGAAGTCGCCGGACTGGAGCGTGTACGTGAGCGGCACGATGCGCCCGTTGACCTTGGCGCCCACGCACCGGTGCCCGACGTCGGTGTGCACGTCGTAGGCGAAGTCGAGCGGCGTCGACCCGGCCGGCAGGTCGCGCACCTCTCCCTTGGGCGTGAAGACGAAGACCTCGTCGGAGTAGAGGTCCGAGCGCAGCGCCTCCATGAACTCGCCCGGGTCCCGCGTCTCGCTCTGCCAGTCCATCATCCGCGACACCCACGCCGGCTGGTCGCCTCCGCTCCCCGACTTGTAGAGCCAGTGGGCGGCGACGCCGAACTCGGCCGTCCGGTGCATGGCGTGGGTTCGGATCTGGATCTCGAGCGGCTTGCCCTCGGGCCCGAGCACCGTGGTGTGCAGGCTCTGGTACATGTTGGGCTTGGGCATGGCCACGAAGTCCTTGAAGCGCCCGGGCAGCGGCTTCCAGAGCGAGTGCACGATGCCCACCGCGCCGTAGCAGTCCTTCACCGAGTCCACGAGCACCCGCATCGCGGTGAGGTCGTAGATCTCGTTGAACTCCTTGCCCTTGCGGGTCATCTTCTCGTAGATCGAGTAGAAGTGCTTCGCGCGGCCGGTGATCTCGACGCCGGTGATGCCCACGGCCTCGAGCTCGTGCCCGAGGATGCTCCCGGCCTCCTGGATGAACTGCTCGCGGTCGGGCCGGCGCTGGTTGACCATCTGCTGGATCTCGCCGAACCGCTTCGGGTGCAGGGTGCTGAAGGCCAGGTCCTCGAGCTCCCACTTGAGGGAGTTGATGCCCAGCCGGTGCGCCAGGGGCGCGTAGACCTCGAGCGTCTCCTTGGCCTTCTGGATCTGCTTCTGCTTGGTCATGTAGGCGAGCGTGCGCATGTTGTGGAGCCGGTCGGCCAGCTTCACGATCAGCACCCGGATGTCGCTCGACATCGAGACGATCAGCTTGCGGTAGTTCTCGGCCTGGTGCTCCTCCTGGCTGTCGAAGTGGATCTTCGAGAGCTTGGTGACCCCGTCCACGAGCGCCGCGACCTCGGCTCCGAACTCACGCTCGATGTCGTCGATGGTGGCGTCGGTGTCCTCGACCGTGTCGTGCAGCAGGGCCGCGGTGACCGCCGTCCCGTCGAGGCCGAGCCCCGCGCAGATGAGCGCGCACCCGAGGGGGTGCGTGATGAACGGCTCCCCGGAGAAGCGCAGCTGGGTGCGGTGCTGCTCCTCGGCGAACGCGTACGCCCGCCGGAGGGCGGCGCCGTTGACCTCCGGATGGCGCTCGGCGACCTGCGCGATCAGCTCGTCGAGCTCGGGTCGGCCGGCACTGAGCTCGAGGCCCAGGTCTGCGATTTCCTTCGCCATGTGTAAACGATACCGCGACCCGCGGCGGACCCTTGCGTCGCGCCGTGTCCGCCGCTCGCGATCCTCCTCCAGACGATGGTCAGGGTGATGGAGAGCGGGCCGGTGGCTGTGGCTCCGCAGCCGGAGGTTGGTGCGGCCACTTGGCCGTTGCTCGTGCGGCCACTTGGCCGTTGCTCGGGCGGCCACTTGGCCGTTGCTCGGGCGGCCACTTGGCCGTTGCTCGTGCGGCCACTTGGCCGTGGCGCCCCACGTCTCGGCCTGACGAGGGACCAGGCCGCCTGCCTGAGAGTCCTCCCGGCGCGCCGGCCGCGCTCAGCCCGCCGCCGCCGCCAGGGGAGGCTCGACGGGCGCGAGCAGATCCAGGGTCGGAGCGAGGGTCAGGAAGGCGCGCGCCTCGTCCAGGCGCCGGCGGCAGTCGCGGTACCGCTCGGAGGCCTCGAGCTCGCGGCGCTCGGGGGCGGCGGCCGCGCGCACGCCGTGCTCCCCCACCTCCACCAGCCCCAGCTCCGCGAGCACGCCGAGCGCCCGGGCGGCGGCGCGGGGAGGCCGGGAGGTCGGCCCCCCGCCCAGCAGCACCTCCTCCAGCTCCGGGCCGAAGGCCCGCGGAGCGCCGTCGCGCAGGCCGAGCCAGATCGCCGTGACGGCCGGGCGCAGGTCCCACTCGTCCTCGGCCACCCGCAGCGCCAGCGCCGTCTCGGCATCGCCCCAGACCAGGTGGAGCCAGCGCCCCTGCGCCCGGTGGGCGGCCCACGCCGCCTGCTCGGGCGTGGCGGGAGGATCGACCAGCGCGAGGTGCATGCCCTCGGGGAGGTCCACGTCGGCCAGCCGGTCGTACTCGAGCATCGCGAGCGCGGGCACCCCGCGGGCCAGCGCCAGCCGGATCGCCATCGCCCCCGGGTCGCAGCGCGCGCCGCCGAGGACGGCCACCTCCGCCCCCAGCCTGCCCGGCTCCAGCGCGGCCAGCAGGGCCTCGCGGCGCCGGGGCACGTCGGCCACCACCGCCACGACCCCCCGGTCGGCGCCCACGAGGCCCGCCAGCGTCGACAGCGCCGCGCCCTCGCCGCGGCGGTCGCGCACCCCCAGCGGCGGCCCGGCCGGCGGCGGAGCGGCCCGCTCGGGCTCCTGCGGCGCGTCGATCAGGGCGCGCAGATCGTCGGCCCCGAGCCGATCGGGGCAGCGCACGTCGCAACCCTGGGCGCACTGCCCGGCCAGCGGCGGGCGAGGGGTGAGGGCCTCGATCGCCTCCAGGGTCACCCGGGGGCTCACCAGCCCCTGCCAGCGCTCGATCTCCAGGGCCACCACGGCGTCGTGGCGCTCCTCCAGGTCGAGGCCGGCGGCGCGCTCGCCCATGCGGAAGCCGATGCCGCGCGCGTGGACGCCGTCCGAGCGCAGCCGCACCTGCAGGTGACGCCCCTCCCCCACCCGGACCGGGGACTCCAGCTGGACCCCGGGCACCACCAGACGCACCGGCGGGTTGCCGCGCCCGAACGGGGCCAGCGCCTCCATCGCCTCGGCCGCGGCGAGCCCCAGGTCGCGCCCACCCACGACGGCATCCACCCGACGGATCCGCGCGCGGGCGATGGCGGCGCCCGAGCCCTCGGCGGCGCGGATGAGGTCGTCGCGGAAGCGGGCGATCGACGCGGCGGGGAGCTCCAGCCCCACCGCCCCCGGATGCCCGCCCCAGCGGGTGAGGGTGCCGTCCGCGGCCGCGACGATCGCGTGGAGGTCGACTCCCGGCAGGCTGCGGCCCGACCCCTTCGCCCGGTCGCCCTGGCGCGAGAGCACGATGGCCGGCCGCTCGAAACGCTCGGCGAGGCGTGAGGCCACGATGCCCACCACGCCCTCGTGCCAGCCGTCGCCGGACGCCACGACGATCTTGGCGGCCCGGATCTCGTCGGGCTCGGCCTCCACCTGGGCGACGGCCTCCTCCACGATCGCCCGCTCCACCTCGCGCCGCTCCTGGTTGAGCCGCCAGAGCTCGCCCGCGATCGGGTCGGCGGCCTCGCCGTCGGCGGCCAGGAGCAGCTCGAGCGCGCGGTCGGGGTGCGCGAGCCGGCCCGCGGCGTTGATGCACGGGGCGAGGGTGAAGCCGAGCGCGCGGGCGCCGAGCGTGCGGGGCTCGATGCCGGCCGCGGCGCAGAGGGCCGCGATCGCCGGGCGCGGCCGCTCGCGCATGGCGCGCAGGCCGCGGGCCACCAGGCGGCGGTTGTCGCCCACCAGCGGCACGGCGTCGGCCACGGTCGCGAGCGCCACCAGGTCGATCCCCTCCTCGGGGTCCGGCGCGAGCGCGTCGCCGTCCATCCGCTCGGCCAGCGCCCGCACCAGCATGTGCACCACGCCGGCCGCCGCCGGCAGGTCGTCGACCGGCCGGCCCAGCGCGGGGTTCGCGAGGATGCCGGGCGGCCGGCGTCCGCCGGCGAGGTGGTGGTCGAGCACGATCGGCTCCATGCCGGCCTCGGCCGCCCGGGTGAGCGCCTCGACGGCCGAGGTCCCGCAGTCCACGCACACGAGCACGCGGGCGCCCTCGCCCGCGAGCAGGTCCACGCTCTCCGGCGCCACCCCGTAGCCCTCGGTGAAGCGGCTCGGGAGGAAGGCGCGCACCTGCCCGCCGCGCCCGCGGAGCGCGCGAACCAGCACGGCCGTGGAGCAGATGCCGTCGCAGTCGTAGTCGCCGTGCACGGCGATCGGCTCGCGCCCCCGCACCGCGCGGGCCAGGCGGTCGGCGGCCTCGCCGATCCCGGGCAGCATCTCCGGCGGCGCCAGCGGGCCGTCGGACGACAGGAACTCGCGGGCCACCGACGGGTCGCCCAGGCCGCGGCGCACCAGCGTCCAGGCCACCGGCTCGGGCACCTGGAGGGCGTCCTGGAGCGCGACCACCTCCGAGAAGGCGACGCGTGGCGCGCGCCAGCTCACCAGCGGCCCGAGCGCAGAATTCCGAGCACGACCCAGCCCACCAGGACCAGCCCCAGGATCAGGCCCGGGAGGGCGATCAGCGCCAGGCCCGCCACGCCGGTGGAGTCGGCGAACACCGCGATCACCGCCGACCCGATGATCAGGGCCGCCGCGATCAGCGAGAGGGCGAGCCGGTTGGCGCCCCCCTGCGCCTTGTCCACCGCGTCGGTGAACCCCTCGGGACGGATGCGGATCTCGATGTCGCCGTCCTTGAACTCGTCCAGGAGCTCCGAGAGCTGGAACGGGTAGTCGAGGAACGCCTCGGCGTAGCGGGCCACATCGCCGCGCACCCGTTCGGCAAGGACGTCGGGGCGGTAGCGCCGCGCGGCCAGGCGGACCGCGTAGGGCCGGGCCACCTCGAAGACGTTCAGGTCGGGGTAGATCTCCAGCGCCACCCCCGACAGGGTCGCGAGCGTCTTGTCGAGCATCACCCAGCGCGCGGGCAGGGTGATGTCCAGGCGGTAGATCGTCTCGAAGACCTCCCGCAGCACCTCGCGGGCGTCGATCTCGCCGATCGCGCTGGCCGAGTAGCGGTGGAGGATCACCCCCAGCCGGTCCCCCAGCTCCTCCTCCATGCTGCGCGGGTAGCGCACCCCCAGGGCGCGCAGACGGCGCGGCAGGCGCTCGGCGTCCTGGTCGATGATGTCGAGCAGCAGGCGCACCGCCGCCTCGCGGTCGCGCGTCGAGAGCTGCTGGCTCATGCCGAAGTCCACCAGGCTCAGGTGGTCGGGATCCCGCACCAGGACGTTGGCCGGATGCGGGTCGGCGTGGAAGAAGCCGTACACGAAGAGCATCTTCATCCAGGTCTCGGTGACCCGGTTCGCCAGGCGCCGGCGGTCCTCGGCGGACCACTCGCCGAGGTCGAGGTGGTTGATCGGGGTGCCCTCCACCCGCTCCATCGTGAGCACGCGCGCGGTGGTGTAGCGCCAGTAGATGCGGGGGATCGACACGGTGTCGTCCCCCGCGAACTGGCGCCGGAAGACCTCGGCGTTGCGGGCCTCGATGCCGTAGTCGAGCTCGCGGCGCACCGTGCGGGCGAACTCGTCGACCGTCCCGACCAGGTCGATGAACTGCAGCCGGCGCACGCGGTCGCGCGCGAGGCGGGCGGCCGGGTAGAGGAGCTGGATGTCGGCGTTCACCTGGCGCTCGGCGCCGGGGCGCTGGACCTTGACCACCACCTGCTGCCCCCCGGGCAGCCGGGCGGCGTGCACCTGGCCGATCGAGGCGGCCGCGATCGGCACCTCCTCGAAGGACTCGAACACCTGCTCCACCGAGAGTCCGAGCTCGCCCTGGATCACCTCCCGGATCCGCTCGAAGGGCTCGGGCCGCGCGTCGTCCTGCAGCCCGCGCAGCTCCTGGAGGATGTCGGGGGGCACCACGTCGGGGCGCGTGGAGAGCAACTGCCCGAACTTGACGAACGTCGGCCCGAGCTCGTCGAGCATCTCCCGCATCCGGCGCCCCCGGCTCCGGCCCGACCCGGCCCCGTCCTCCTCGCTGCGTCCGAAGGCGTAGCCGAACCCGTGACGAGCCGCCACGTGGGCGATCTCACCGAGGCGCGCAAGGTTCTGCCGCCGCTCTCCTCGCGCCATGCGGGCCAAGGTATCAGGGGAGCCGGACGGGTCCCGGCGGCCCCGCGATCAGGGCGTCTCGGGCGCTCCGGGGGGGTCGGGGGGCGGCGCCTTCTCGAGCAGGGAGATGCGGTGCTCCAGCTCCATCAGCCGCAGCTGCACGTCCTCGAGCTCGGCCCGCGTGACGACCCCGAACTCGCGCAGGACGCCCTGCACGCCGCCCTCGAGGCGCCCGATCAGGCCGGCCGTCGTGCCGGACGCCCCATCGCCGCGCACGCGGGCCATCAGCCGGTCCACGACCAGCTTGCCCTCGTCGCCGCCCACCTGGCCCTTGCGCACCAGCTCCGCGACCGCCGCCTCCGCGCGCTCCCGGGTGAGCGCCGCGGCCCCGATCGACAGCAGCACCGCCTGCTCGATGCCCTCGCGCACGGTCGTCATCGTCTCCTCTTCCTCTGGACCTGCCGGTGGCGGCGCACCCTGTCAGAGCTCGGCCGGGCTCGCGGCGGGCGCTCCGCGGGCGGCTTCTCGGCGGGCTCGTCGCCCCCGTCGGCCGATGGTACCGGCGCCGGCTGCCCGGGCGCGGGCTCCTCCTCGGCCTCGGGCTCCTCCTCGGGCTCGTCTTCCGCTCGTCTTCCGGCTCCTCCTCGGGCTCCGCCTCCGGCTCCTCCTCGACCTCCGACTCGGGCGCGGGCTCCTCCTCGGGCTCGTGCTCCGCGCCCGACTCGATCTGCCGGGGAGCCTCGTCCTCCGGCTCCCCGTCGTCGAGGGGACCGCCCTCCTCCCGGCGGATGTCCTGCGCCAGCGCGGCCTCGGCGCGCGCGAGCACCTCGACGTCCACGACGTCGGAGTCGGCCGTCAGCTGAGCGGCCGCGGCACGGCGCTCGGCCTTGGTCGTGCGCCGCTTCTGCTCGGGTTCGTGTTCCTTCCAGAGCGCCGCGATCGGCGCCGCGATGGCGATCGACGAGATGCCGCCGGCGAGGATGCCGACCATCAGCGCGAAGGCGAAGTCCTTCAGCGTGTCGCCGCCGAAGAAGTACAAGGCCGCGAGGGGGATCAGCGTGGTGATCTGGGTGATGATCGTCCGCGTCAGCACCTCGTGGATCGACGTGTTGACCACCTCGCGGTAGCTCGATCTGCGCATGATCGGCACGTTCTCGCGGATGCGGTCGAACACGATCACCACGTCGTAGAGCGAGAAGCCCAGGATGGTGAGCAGCGCCGCCACCGTGGCGCTCGTCACCTCCCTCCCGGTGATCGAGTAGATGGCGATCGCCAGCCCGACGTCGTGGATCACCGAGAGGAGCGCCGGCAGGGCGAGCTTGTACTCGAACCGGAACGAGAGGTAGAGGATGATCACCGCGAAGCTGAGCAGGATCGCGTAGATCGCGTTGCGGATGATCTGCTCGCCGAACACGGGGCCGACCGTGTCGAGGCTCACGAACTCGTTGTCCACCAGGCCGTACTTCTGGTCGAGTGCGGTGCGCAGGTCCTGCACCTGGTTCGGCTGGAGCGTCTCGGTGGTGACCTGGAAACCCGAGACCTCGCGGCCGTCGACCTCCTCGGTGGACGCCTGGACCTTGGTGCCCTCGATGTCGAGGCTCTGGAGCACGTCGCGGACGCCGTCCTCCGTGGCGGGCCGCTCGAAGCGCATCTCCGCCCGGGTGCCGCTCTCGAAGTCGAGCCCCAGGTTGAGCCCGTTGATCCCGATGTAGACGGCACCCAGGGCCAGCGGGACGAACGAGATCGCCATCCACAGCTTCCAGTGCCCGACCCAGTCGAACTTCCACTTGATGTCGCGCTGCTTCAGGCCCAGGTACCGCTCGTCGCGCAGGAAGCGGGTCTCGGCCAGCACGTTGAAGGCCGCGCGCGTGGCGACGACCGCCGTGAACAGCGACAGGAGCACGCCGATGAAGAGCGTGAAGGCGAAGCCCTTCACGCCGGCGGTCGCGAACAGGAAGAGGATCGCCGCGGTCGCCAGCGTCACGACGTTGGCGTCGATGATCGCGGAGATGCCCTTCTTGTAGCCGGAGAGGATCGCGGCGCGCGGCGATTTGCCGCTGCGCGCCTCCTCTCGCACGCGTTCGAAGATGACCACGTTGGCGTCGGACGCGACGCCGATCGTGAGGATGATTCCCGCGATGCCGGGCAGCGTGAGCGTGATCGGCACGAGCACGGCGACCGCGTAGAGCAGGACCGCGTAGACGATCAGGGCCGCCGCGGCGATGAGCCCCAGGAAGCGGTAGTACGCGATCAGGAACAGCATCACGAGGACCAGCCCGGCGACGCCGGCGATCAGTCCCTGGCGCAGCGACTGCTCGCCGAGGGTCGCCGAGACCTGCTTCTGGCTGATGACCTTCAGGTTGATCGGGAGGGCGCCGGAGTTGATCTGCTTGGCCAGCGTGTCGGCCTCGCCCCGGCTGAAGTTGCCCTCGATCTGGGCGCCGTTCCGCCCGTCGATCCCGGTCGGGTAGTCGTTGTAGTCGACCGTCGGGTTGGAGACGATCTTGCCGTCGAGGATGATCGCGAAGCGCTGAGGCGTTCCGGCGAGGTTGCCGTCGACCGCGAGCTCGCGTGTGATGTCCGCGAATTTCTGCCGCCCGTCGCCCGTGAACTGGATCGTCACGATCGGCTCGGTGCCGCCGATGCCCGGGGTCGAGATGGTGGAGCGGGCCTCGGAGATGTCGCGGCCGACGAGGCCCGGGTTGTTCTGGAAGACGTACCAGATGCGCTGCTCGGGGCCGGAGCCCGACCGCGTTGAACAGCCCCCGCTCCTCGTAGGCGAGGAAGAGGCCCTTCGGGACGACCCCCACCTGGACGCCCGCCGGGATCTCGTTCCCGGGGAAGTTCTGGGCGAGCGACACCCTGTCGGGCGCGGGCCCGAAGAGGTAGTTGCCGTCCTTGTCCATCGCGTAGTAGGTGGGAAGGGCGCCGGGGCGTGTGCCCTTCGGCTCGGTCCGCTTGGCGAGGGCGATCGCATCGCTCAGCTTCGGGGTCCCCGCCTGGTCGACGACGTTCGCCTCGAAGTTGATGAACACCAGCTGCGCGGGCTGGATGAGGTCGTTGACGACCTGCTCGGGATTCTCCGCGCCCGGCAGCGCGACCACGATCTGGTCGTCGCCCTGGGTCTGGATCTCGGGCTCGGCGACCCCGAACGAGTCGACCCGGTTGCGGATGATCTCGACCGATCGGTCGATGGCCTCCGGCGTGACCTGGGCGTCCTCGGTGGCCTCGCCCTGCAGGATCACCTCGACGCCGCCCTGGAGGTCGAGCCCGAGCACCGCCGGCCGCAGCGCGATGGCCACCGCCGAGGCGGCGACCAGGCCGATCACCACCGCCATGAGGAGGAGGGGGCGCCTCACCGGCGTCGGGTTGAGCTAGCTACCCGCGTCCGAGGCCGCCGACGCGTCGGTGGAGGCGGTCGCCCCGGTGCGATCCGAGACGATGCGCGCGATCGAGCCCTTGGCCATCCGGATGTCGGTGTCCTCCGCGATCTCGAGCAGGATCGTCTCACCATCCTCGATCTCGGT
The DNA here is from genome assembly GCA_963721335.1 of Miltoncostaeaceae bacterium. Taxonomy (GTDB): domain Bacteria; phylum Actinomycetota; class Thermoleophilia; order Miltoncostaeales; family Miltoncostaeaceae; genus CAVXDY01. Next base: position 317,839 of record CAVRIV010000008.1, on the reverse strand, counting down.
CACCGTGCCGTAGATCCCGGACACCGTCACCACCTCGTCGCCCGGGGAGAGCCGGCTCATCAGCGACTCCAGCTCCTTGCGGCGCTTCTGCTGGGGCCGGATCCCGATCAGGTAGATCAGGCCCAGGAAGATGACGATGTAGATCGGCAGGAGGGCCGACATGAGAGGGGCACCTCGTGCTCGGGCTGCCGCAGGGCGCCGGGGCTGCCCGGCGCGGCCGAGGATAGCAAAGGCCCCGGGCGCATCCGGACGGCCGGGCCGGGGGCCCCGGGGGACGGGCGACCCCGTGCTACGTTGCGCCGCCGTGACGGTCGCCGCCCGCCCCTCGCCACTCGCGCGCGCGTGGTCCGCACGCTGGTCCCTCGGCGCCGAGATCGTCCTCTTCCTGGTGCTGATGGCCGTCTACGAGTGGGTGCGCGACCTGGTGGCGCTGGAGGACCCCACCCGGCCCATCCAGCACGCGCTCGACCTGATCGACGTGGAGAAGACCCTCGGCCTGTTCGTCGAGCCCGACGTGCAGGACTTCGCCCACTCGGTGCCGGCCGGCGAGTTCCTCACCACCTGGGCCTACACCCTGGGGCACGTCACCGGGTACGCGATCGCCTTCGCCTTCGTGTGGTTCCGCCGCCGCCCCTACTACGCGGCCTTCCGCAACTGGTTCTGGACCGCCAACGCGCTGGCGCTGCTGGGGTACTGGCTCTGGCCGCTGGCCCCGCCGCGGCTCACGGACCTGGGGCTCGAGGACCCCACCAAGACGCCGCTCGAGCTGGGCGGCGCGCTGTCGTGGTTCGAGCCCTTCCGCAACGAGTTCGCCGCGATGCCGTCGATGCACGTGGGGTACACGCTGCTCTTCGGGCTCACCTTCGTGTGGCTGCTGCGCCCCTCGCCCTGGCGCTGGCTCGCCCTCTTGTGGCCCGCCACCATGCTCTTCGTGGTCGTGGCGACCGCGAACCACTGGATCCTGGACGGCGTGGGCGGGGCCGGCGCCGTGCTCCTGGCGCTGGCGATCGTCTCGCCGCTGTGCCGCTCCCTGCCGCGGCCCTGGCACTACCCGGAGCGGCCGTGAGGGTCGCGATGGTCACCGAGTACGCCTACCCGGTCCTCGGGGGCGTGCCCGAGCACGTCCACAACCTCAGCAAGGAGCTGGCGGCCCGCGGCCACGAGGTGACCGTGCTCACGAGCCTGGCGCCGTGGGGCATGAAGCGCCGGGCCCGGGCGCTCGACGCCGAGAACCTCTCGGTGCACGGCTACCGCACGGTTCGGATGGCGGCGTCGATCCCGTTCTACGGAAACGGATCGGTCGCGCGCGTGAGCATCGGGATGCCGGGTCTGAAGGTCCGCGTGACCCGCGCGCTGAGCGGCATGGACGTGGTGCACGCGCAGGGGCTCGCGGTGCCCACCCTCCCCCTCTACTCCCTGCGGACCTCCCTGGCCCCGGTGAACGTGGGCACCTTCCACACCTACTTCGAGCACGGCCACTGGGGCTACCGCTACTTCCTGGCCTACGTGAAGAGCACGCTGGCCCGCACCGACCGGCTGATCGCGGTCTCGGAGCCCTGCATCACCGCGATGCGGCCGTACTTCACCGAGCAGGACTTCGAGATCATCCCCAACGGCATCGACACCGGCCTCTACCGGCCCCTGGCGCCCTCCGAGGCACGTCCGGAGGGCCCGCCGCGCATCCTCTTCGTGGGCCGCTTCGACCCGCGCAACGCCCTGGACGTGATGCTGGACGCGTCGCGCATCCTGGCCGACGAGGGCCGCGACTTCGTGCTGCAGGTGGTGGGCGACGGCCCGCTGCGCCCGAAGTACCACCGGCAGGCGAGGACGCTGGGGCTGGACGACCGCATCGAGTGGCTGGGGCTGCTCGACAAGGAGCGGCCACGCCTGTACCGGGAGGCCGCCGTGTTCGCCGCGCCCTGCGTGCTGGCCTCGTTCGGCGTGGTGCTCCTCGAGGCCATGGCCAGCGGCACCCCGGTGGTCTGCGCGGACAACATCGGCTTCCGGCAGGTCATCCGGGACGGCGCCCCCGGGCGTTTCGTGCCGCCGCGCGACGCCGCCGCGCTCGCCATGGGCATCGGCGAGCTGCTGGACGACGCGGCGATGCGCGCCGACTGGGGCGCGCGCGGGCGTGCGGTGGCGGTCGAGCAGTACGCCTGGCCGATCATCGCGGGCCGGGTGGAGGCTCTCTATCGCGAGATCATCGAGGCGAAGCGCGGCACCGCGCCGCCGCCGGTCATGGGGCTGAGGTTCAACCTGAAGCGCAACCCGATCGAGCTGGCCCGCAACCTCCCCAAGGCCATCCGGGCCGGCCGGGTCCCGCTGAGACGATCGTCCGAGTGAGAGCATGGGGAGAAGGAGGAACGGATGAGGCTCGAGCCGCTGTATCGCGCCGTGTTTCGCTATCCCGACGGAGGGACCGGCACCGTGCTCGGGGGCGAGTCCGGTAGCGAGGGCTACTACTTCTTCGTCGCGGAGGGGACGGTGGAGGGCCGCATCGCCGGGCGGCTCCAGGCCGCCAACCACCCCCGCTCCCGGGTCGACAAGAACGCGCTTCCGAACATCCAGGGCGCCATCGAGACGGAGGACGGCGCGACGGTCATCTTCGACTGGCGGGGGTTCGCGCGGCCCTACCCGCCGGGCAACCGCCAGATCGTCCTCGCGGCCACCCACGTGAGCGGCGACGAGCGCTACGCCTGGCTCAACGACGTGGTGTGCGTCGGGACCGGAGAGTTCCGGCCGAGCGATGCCTCCGGCGCGCCGCGGGGAGTCGTCGGAGGCAAGATCGACTTCGTGATCGACTTCGCCGAGCTCATCTGGGAGCCGATCCCCTAAGAGAGGAGACCGCAGTGTTCGCGCTCATCGCCCGCTACACGAAGCCGGCCGAGGAGGTCGATCGCCTGCTCGACGGCCACCGCGCCTGGATCATGAAGAACATGGAGGCCGGCAGGATCCTCCTCACGGCGCGCCAGGTGCCGCTCACCGGCGGGCTGATCCTCGCCCGCGGCGAGAGCCCGGAGGAGGTCTGGGAGATGATCGGCGAGGACCCCTTCCACACCTCCGGCTCCGCCGAGTACGAGGTCCTGGAGTTCCAGCCCGTGCGGGCCGCGCCCGGCCTCGAGGGGCTGCTCGAGCAGTGACCCCCGTCCTCGCCCTGGAGGCCTAAGAGCCCCTCGCCGGCGGGACCGCGCCCAGGGTGGCGGCGCCCGAGAGCACACCGACCACGTCGCGCATGTTCAGCACGCCCACCAGCGTCTCGCCCTCGCTCACCAGCAGGTGGCGGACGCCGTGGGAGATCATCAGGTCACAGGCGGCGTCGAGATCCGATTCCGGCTCCACGGCGATCGGGTCGGGCGTCATGTAGTCGCGGACGGGCGTCGCGTCGAGGTCGGCCGACTCGGCGATGGCCCTGAGGACGTCCCGCTCGGTGAGCACGCCCCCGCCCGGCGCCACCTCGACGATCGCCAGCCCGGTGCGCGCCTCGCGCAGCGCGACCGCGGCGCTCCGCAGGGTGTCCTCGGGCTGGAGGCGCACCTTCACGTCGGCCATGACCTCGCGGACGTTCATCCGGCCGAGTGTACTCGGCCCCCCGGATCAGAACAGCCCGGACTGCCCCAGGTCGGCAGGAGGGATGAGACCCAGGTGGCGGTAGGCCCGCGGAGTCGCCACCCGGCCCCGGGGCGTGCGCTTGAGCAGCCCCTCCTGCAGCAGGTACGGCTCGTAGACGTCCTCGATCGTGTCGGCCGCCTCGCCCACGCTGTCGGCGAGCGTCCCCAGGCCCACCGGCCGGCCCTCGAAGGTCTCCGCGAGACGGCGCAGGATCTGGCGGTCGAGCTCCTCGAGCCCGAGGGAGTCGACCTCCAGCAGCTCCAGGGCCTCCTCCGCGACGTCGCGATCGATGCGGGGGTGGCCGCGCACCTGGGCCACGTCGCGCACCCGGCGGAGCAGCCGGTTGGCGATGCGCGGCGTGCCGCGCGACCGCTCGGCCAGCGCCGAGGCGCCGTCCCCGTCGATCTCCACGCCCAGAAGCCGGGCGGAGCGGTGGACGATGGACGCGAGATCGCCGGCCCCGTAGTAGTCCAGCCGGTGGAAGACGCCGAAGCGCCCGCGCAGCGGGGTGGTGAGGAGCCCGGTCCGGGTGGTGGCGCCCACCAGCGTGAAGCGCGGCAGATCGAGGCGCAGGGTGCGCGCCGACGGCCCCTGCCCCAGCACCACGTCGAGCTGGAAGTCCTCCATCGCCGGGTAGAGGACCTCCTCCACCACCCGGCTGAGCCGGTGGATCTCGTCGATGAAGAGCACGTCGTGGGGATCGAGCGCGGTGAGGACCGCCGCGAGGTCCCCCTTGCGCTCGAGCACCGGCCCGCTGGTGACGTGGAAGCCCACCCCCATCTCGGCGGCGACGATTCCGGCCAGCGAGGTCTTGCCCAGGCCGGGGGGGCCCGCGAGGAGCACGTGGTCGAGGGGCTCGCCGCGCTGGCGGGCGGCCTCCAGGAAGATCGAGAGCTGCTGCTTGACCCCCTCCTGCCCGATGAAGTCGCCCATGCGGCGGGGGCGCAGCGAGCGGTCGAGCTCGTCCTCGGCTCCGATGTCGGCGGCGGCGGCGAGCCGCTCGCCGCCCTCCTCCCGGGGATCGCTCACCGGCGCCGCAGGCGGGCCAGGGCGTGGCGCACCAGGCCCTCCGCGTCGAGGCCCGCCGGCGCCTCGGCGAGGGCCGCGTCGGCCTCCTCGGGCCGGAATCCGAGCGCCACCAGCCCGTCGCGTGCCGACAGGTAGGAGTCGGCTCCGCCACCGACGGCCGGCGCGCCCGCCCCGTTGAGCGAGCCGAGCCGGTCGCGCAGCTCCAGCACGACCCGCTCGGCCGTGCGCTTGCCCACCCCGCTCGCGGCCTGGAGGCGAGCGCTGTCGCCGCGCGCCAGCGCGAGGCGCAGCTCGTCCGGGGCGTCGAGTCCGCAGATCGCCAGCGCGAGCCGCGGCCCCACCCCGCTCACCCCGGTGAACGCCTCGAACAGCGTCCGCTCCCCCGCCGTCGCGAAGCCGTAGAGGTCGAGCGCCTCCTCGCGGACCACCAGGACCGTGAGGAGCGAGGTCTCGCCGCCCGTCGACGGCAGGGAGGCGGCCGTCGTCGCGGACACGCGCACGAGCAGGCCGACTCCGCCGACCTCGACCACGGGCCCCTCGGGCTCGTGGGCCAGCACGCGCCCCCTGATGGACCGGATCACGGCCTCACGCTAGCGCGCGCGGCGGATGGCCCCCCGAAGCGGCGCGGAGCTGAGATGGCAGATGGCGGCCGCCAGGGCGTCGGCCGCGTGGTCGGACTCCGGAACCGTCCCCGACAGCCGCTCGACCATGGCCCTCACCTGGGCCTTGCCCGCGCCGCCGTGGCCGGTCACGGCCTGCTTGATCGTGTTGGGGGCGTACTCCACCACGTCCACGCCGACCCCCGCCAGCGCCACCATGATCGCCCCCCGTGCCTCGGCCATCGCCCATGGCCGACCGGCTCACCGGGTGGACGAACCACGACTCGAGCGCCGCCGCCGCCGATGGCGTGCGCGCTGAGAAGCGCCGCGATGGCGTCGTGGATCGCCCGCAGGCGCTCGGGATGCGGCGTGCGCGGCGAGGTCCGGACCGTCCCGACCGCGAGCACCCGCACGCTGGAGGCCGAGCCGGCGAGCACGGCGTAGCCGGTCGAGGCGATGCCGGGGTCGATCCCGAGAACGCACGCGTCGCCGTCTCCCCGCATGGCGCCATCACATCAGGCCGGGCGGACGACCGGCGTCAACCGGCGACGGCCTCCAGCACCTCTTCGGAGATGTCGAAGTTGGCGTAGACGTCCTGCACGTCGTCGTTGTCCTCGAGCTGGTCGATCATGCGCAGGATCTGCCGGGCCTCCTTCTCGGAGGGCTGCACCGTCGTCTTGGGGACCATGGTGAGCTCCGAGGAGACGTAGCCGATGCCCGACTCCTCGAGCGCGCTCCGCACGGACATGAAGTCGGCGGGCTCGGTGGTGATCTGCCACTGCGAGCCGTCCTCGGCGACGTCCTCGGCTCCGCCGGCGAGCGCCACCTCCATCAGCTCGTCCTCGTCCACGCCCTCGCGGTCCACCAGCACCACGCCCTTGCGGTCGAACTGCCACGCGACGCTCCCCGGCGTCCCCAGCGAGCCGCCGTTCTTGGTGAAGATGAAGCGCAGGTCGCTCGCCGTGCGGTTGCGGTTGTCGGTGAGGATCGTGCAGATCACCGCGACCCCGCCGGCCGCATAGCCCTCGTAGAGCATCGACTCGTAGGCGTCGCCCTCCGCCCCGCCCGCGCCCCGCTGGATGGCCCGCTCGATGTTGTCCTTCGGCATCGAGTTGTCGCGCGCCTTCTGGATGGCGCCCGCCAGCGCGGCGTTGGACTCGGGGTCGCCGCCGCCCTCCTTCGCGGCCACGATGATCGCGCGCGAGAGCTTGGAGAAGAGCTGGCCGCGCTTCGCGTCCGCCGCGCCCTTCTTGCGCTTGATGGTGGCCCACTTACTGTGCCCGGACACGATCCCGCCTCCTCTCTCGTCCCACTCCCGTCTCGCGCCACGACCGCGCGCGCTCCACGAGCCACTCGTGGAACCGCGGCTCGCCGGCCAGCTCGGGGTGGAAGGCCGTGACCATCAGGTCGCCCTGACGGGCGGCCACGCCGTGGCCCGCCACCTTCGCGAGCACCTCCACCCCGGGCCCCGCCTCCTCGATCCACGGGGCCCGGATGAACACCGCGTCCACCGGCTCCGGTCCCAGCGCCGGCACGTCGAGGCTGGTCTCGAAGCTCGCCCGCTGGCGGCCGAACGCGTTGCGGCGCACCACGATGTCCATCCCTCCCACCAGCGGCTGCGCGCCGCCGGTGGTCGCGCGCGCCAGCACGATCATCCCGGCGCAGGTGCCGAGCGCCGGAAGGCCCTCGTCCAGACGCTCGCGCAGCGCGCCGAGCAGGCCGGAGCCCTCGGCCACCAGGCCCAGCGTCGTGCTCTCGCCGCCGGGCAGCACGATCGCGTCGAGCCCCTCGAGCTGCGCCGCGTCGCGGACCTGGACCGGCTCGGAGCCCGCGGCCGCCAGCGCCCGCTCGTGCTCGGCGAAGGCCCCCTGCACCGCGAGCACCCCCACCCGCGGCCGGCCCAGATCGCCCGAGGACGCGCTCACCAGCCTCTGCCCTGCAGCAGGTCGCCCTGCGCCAGCGCCGAGATCTCGATGCCGGCCATGGCGTCCTTCAGCCCCGTCGAGACGCGCGCCAGCACCTCGGGGTCCTCGAAATGGGTCACCGCCTCGACGATGGCGCGGGCGCGGCGCGGCGGGTCCTCGCTCTTGTAGATCCCCGAGCCCACGAACACGCCCTCGGCGCCGAGCTGCATCATGAGCGCCGCGTCGGCGGGGGTGGCGATGCCCCCGGCGGAGAAGTTCACCACCGGCAGGCGCCCCTCGGCCGCGACGCGGGCCACCAGCTCGTAGGGCGCGCGAAGGTCCTTCGCGGCGGCGTGCAGCTCCTCGGGCGCGAGACCGGTCAGCCGGGCGATGCCGGAGCGGATCGCGCGCATGTGGCGCACGGCCTCCACCACGTTGCCGGTGCCGGCCTCCCCCTTGGTGCGGATCATCGCCGCGCCCTCGGACACGCGCCGCAGGGCCTCGCCGAGGTCCGTGGCGCCGCACACGAACGGGACCGTGAAGCCGTGCTTGTCGATGTGGTGGGCCTCGTCGGCGGGCGTGAGGACCTCGGACTCGTCGACGAAGTCGATGTCGAGCGCCTGGAGGACCTGGGCCTCGACGAAGTGGCCGATGCGGCACTTGGCCATGACCGGGATCGACACGGCCTCCTGGATGCCCGAGATCATCGAGGGGTCGCTCATGCGGGCGACCCCGCCGTCGGCCCGGATGTCGGCGGGGATGCGCTCGAGCGCCATCACGGCGCAGGCGCCCGCCTCCTCCGCGACGCGGGCCTGCTCCGGGGTCGTGACGTCCATGATGACGCCGCCCTTCAGCATCTGGGCGAGCCCCGTCTTGACGCGCACCGTCCCGGTGCGCCCGTTGCCCTCGGCCACGCGCTCCCCTTCTCGGTCGGATCCGAGTGGGAAAGTCTACCGGACCCCTCGCGAGCGCCTTTCCCGGCGCCGCGGAACCTCAGGCCCCGACGGCCGCCAGTCCGGGGCGGGCGGGGGCCGGCACCGGCGCCAGCGCGCCGGCGAGCGCCTGGGCCACCGCGACCATCGCCACGAGGCTCGGCGAGCCGTCGCGGGTGTCGGCCGGGACGACGCGCGCCAGGGGCGAGCGGGCCAGGACGCTGAGGCTCGAATCGACCAGGATGGCCGCCGGCACCCCGGCGGCGCGCGCGGCCGACACGGCGGCCTGCGCGACGCGCACCTCACGGCCCACGGCGATCGCGAGCACCGCGCTGCCGGGTCCCAGGGTGTCGAGCCAGATCCGGGCGGTGGTGTCGAGCGAGGTCACGGCGGCGACGGCGCGGCCCGCGCGGGCCAGGCGCTCCTCGATGAGCGTGACCACCGGCCGCGCGTGGCCCTCGCCGGCGATCACCAGGGGCGAGCGCGTACCGAGGGCGGACACGATGGTGCCGAGCCCCGAGGAGGTGAGCCGCTCCGCGGCGTCGTCCAGGGACAGCCGCTCGGCGGCCAGGGCGGCGTCGAGCCCGTCGGGCGAGAGGGGCGGGCCGAGCGGGCGGTCGCCCGGGCGCGGCGGCAGGCCGGGCCGCTGGGCGCGGCGCACGGTGCGCTGCATCTCGGGGTAGCCCGAGTACCCGAGGGCCTGGGCGAAGCGCACGACCGTCGCGGGGCTGCAGTGGGAGGCCCGGGCCACCTCGTGGGCCGACAGCAGCGGGACGTCCGCCAGGTTGTCCGCCAGGTAGCGCGAGAGCGATTGCTGGGCAGGGCTGAAGCGGTCGTAGTCGCGCTTGAGGCGCTCGGCGAGTGCGTGGACATCGGGAGGCACGGGGCATTGGTTCGCCGTCGAGCGGTCTTCCCCTACCGGCGGCGCGCGCTCAGCGAGATCGGCTCGCCGACCGTCGAGACCATCCTCACCGACTCCACCTGCCGGGGGTCGACGTCCCCCAGCAGGAGGTGGAGGCTGGCGCTGCCGCCGGGACCGACCCGGGCCCGGGCGGAGCCGAGCAACCGGAGCGCGCGGTCCTGGGCCGGCACGGAGGGCGACAGCGACCCGCGGACGTCCGGCATCGGCACCGCCCGGCCCGACATCAGCAGGGCCACGAACCGGGGCGTCCGGACCGGCGCGGACCCGTCGTTGACCACCGAGGCGATGGCGACCACCGGGGCCCCGCGGCCGCCGCGCGGATCGGGCGCCAGGGCCTGGCGCACCGCCCGGGAGGCGGCGTCCGATCCGAAGAGATCCACCGACGCGCCGAGCCCGGCGGCGCCCCGGCCCACGAAGTAGCCCGTGCCCACCTCCGTCGGCGGCTCCCGCGGGGGAGCCGGGTCGCCCCGGGAGCAGCCCGCCAGCGCCAGGGCCGCCAGGGCCGCCGCCAGCGCCCGGCGCGCCGCCCTCACCCGGCCGGGCGCTCGAGCCGGGCCACGGCCTCCCCCAGGTCCTGGAGGTCGCTGAGGAGCCCCTCGGCCAGGTCGCCCTCGCGCTCCACCCGGGTCGCCACGGCGCCCATCGTGAAGTCGCGGGGGTCGAGCCCCGGGCCCACCTCGTCCCAGAGCAGCGGGGTGGCCACCGGCGCGCCGGGGCGCGGCCGCACCGAGTAGACGCTGGCGATGCTGCGCCCGCGCCCGTTCTGGTTGTGGTCGAGGTAGACGCGCGGTCCGCGATCGCGGACCGACGTGAGCGTGGTGACCAGGCCCGGGTGCGCGCGCACCAGCGCCTCCGACACGATCCGGGCGAACAGGCGCACCGCCTCGAAGCTGGGCCCGGGGGCGATGGGGACCATGATGTGCATCCCGCTCGCTCCCGAGGTGCGCGGGTATCCGCGAAGGCCGGCCGCCTCGAGCGCCTCGCGCACCAGCAGCGCCGCCTCGACGACGCGGTCGAAGTGGACCCCCTCGGACGGGTCGAGGTCGAACAGGACGTGGGTGGGCGAGTCGGGCGAGTCGGCCCGGCTCTGCCAGGGGTTCAGGTCGATGCAGCCCAGGTTGACCAGCCACAGCAGCGCCATCGGATCGTCGATCACGGCGTAGTTGCTGGTCTTCTCGTCGGACCGGCCGCTGCGTGACAGCGGCACGCGGCGGAGCCACTCCGGGGCATCCACCACGTTGTGCTGGAAGAAGAACGGCTCCTCGATCCCGTTCGGGTAGCGCTTCAGGATCATCGGCCGGCCCTCCAGGTGGGGCACCAGCACCGGGGCCATGCGCAGGTAGTGGTCGAGCAGGTGGCCCTTCGCGATGCCCTCGCGCGGCCAGTAGAGCTTGTCGAGGTTGGTGAGCACGACCCGCCGGTCGCCCTCCTGGACCGCGCGGTCGCCGGTCGCGCCGCCGAACGGCCCCGGGGGCAGCCCCGCCGCGAGCTCGTCGTCGTCCACCAGGCCGCCGAACACCGGCGCGCGCAGCCGCCCGTCGGGCGTGCGCTCGGCGTAGCTCACCTCCACCTTCAGCTCGGGCCGCACCCAGTGCGGCGTCGCCGGGGCCTTCGGCACCGGGTCGGCGAACGGGGACTCGGGCACCTCGGCCGCGCGCAGGCGGTCCCACAGGTTCCGGGCGAGCGCGTGCGAGAACCCGGACCCCACGTGCGACCGGTAGCGCAGCCGTCCCTCGTCGTCGTACTCCCCCACCAGCAGCGCGCCCAGCGAGCCCCGGTGCGAGCCGTTGCCCTCGGTGAAGCCGCCCACCACGGCCACCAGCTCGGGCCGGCTCTTCACCTTGCGCCACTCCGCCACCCGCCGGCCCGGCCGGTAGGGCGCATCCATCCGCTTGGCGATGACGCCCTCGAGCCCCTGGGCCTTGGCGGCCGCGAACAGGTCGCCGCCCTGTGCCGACCACGTGGTCGGACAGCATCAGGCGCGGCAGCGAGTCGGGGCTCACGACCGCCGCCAGGCGCTCGCGCCGCTCGCTCCAGGGGCGGTCGCAGATCCACTCCCCGTCCACGTGCAGCAGGTCGAAGGCGACGTAGGTGAACGGGCCGCGCCCGTTCTGGAGGGCGTTGAAGTCGGGCTTGCCCTCGTCGTCCAGCACCACCACCTCGCCGTCGAGGACCGCCTCCTGGCAGAGCAGCGCCCGGCGCAGGTCGTGCAGGTCCGGGTACGCCGGCGTGAGGTCGCGCCCGGTGCGGCTGCGCAGCTCGGTGGCGTCGGAGGTCACGAGCGCCAGCGCGCGGTAGCCGTCCCACTTCAGCTCGAACGCGAAGGCCGGGTCGTCGAAGGCCTCCTCGGCGGTCGAGGCGAGCATGGGGCGCAGCGACGGGAACGGGCCCGCCGGGTCCGGCGGCCCGGCGGGCCCCTTGCCCGAGCGGAAGATGAGCCACTCCTCCTTGCCCGAGCGCCCGCGCGTGCGCACCAGGTGGTAGTGCCCGCGCAGGATGGAGCCCTCCAGCACCAGCTTCCACTCGTCCTCCGCGATCAGCTCGGGCTCGTAGACGCCGCGGTCCCAGATCGTCATCCGCCCGGCGCCGTACTGGCCTTCGGGGATGACGGCCGAGAAGTCGAGGTACTCCAGCGGGTGGTCCTCCGTCCGGACCGCCAGGCGCTTCACCCCCTCGCGCAGGGGCGGGCCCTTGGGCACGGCCCACGAGGCCAGCGCGCCCTCGTGCTCGAGGCGCAGGTCGAAGTGAAGGGCGCGCGCCTGGTGGCGCTGCACCACGAATCGCGGGAGCCCGGGGTCCGGCGCGGCGCCCTCCCCCGGCGCGGGCTCGGGCGTCGCGGCGAAGTCGCGCCGCGCGCGGTACTCCGGGAGATCAGCCTTGGGTGCCAAGGGCCGACAGTATCCCCGCCTGCCAGCGAGCGGCGGCCGCGTCGTCCTGGAAGTAGTGGGGCGGGGTCGCCCAGAGCCGGTCGGCGAGCCCCTCGTACGCGCGGGCGCGCTCCCGCACGGCGGCGGTCGTGCCGGCGGCGGCGAACGCGTCGGTCATGTCCTCGCCGACGGCCTCCACCAGGCGGCCGGTGTCGCCCTGGGCGAAGGCCCGGCGGATGCCCGGCAGCCGCGACCCGAAGCCGTGCCCCGCGAACAGCTCCTCGTAGGTCCGCACCGTCGCGTAGAAGCCGACGCTGGCGGCGGCGGCCCGGCGCGCGCCGGCCGGGTCGTCGTCGCTCACGGCGCAGATCAGCGCGCCGGCCACCTCGGGCACGGGTCGCCCGGCGCGCTCGGCCCCGGCCCGGAGCGCGGGCAGCAGCCGGTCCTCGAGCCAGGCGGGCGAGGTGACCGGATGGTCGAGGAAGCCGTCGGCCACCTCCCCCGCCAGCCGTGTCATGCCCGGCAGCACGGCGGCGAGCCACACCGGGATGGTGGAGCGGGGCGCCCGGTGCGGGCGGCGCAGCCCGCGCACGTCCACGTCGTAGAGCTCTCCCACCGCCCGCGCGTCGCGGCCCTCGGCGAGCGCCGCCGTCAGCTCGCGCACGGCCGCCACCATCTCGCGCATGCGGCGCACGGGCGGGTCGTAGGGCCCGGCGTGCCAGGCCTGGTTGAGACGCCGCACCCCGGCCCCGAGGCCCAGCACCAGGCGCCCGCCCGACAGCTCGTCCAGGTCCAGGGCCTCCAGGGCCATGACCATGGGGCTGCGCGTGAAGGCCAGGGCGATGCCCGTGCCGAGCTCGATCCGCTCGGTGGCGCCGGCCGCCACCGCCAGGGGGACCGTGGCGGAGCGGTGCAGCTCCGGCGCCCAGAGGCGAGCGATCCCGGCCTGCTCGGCCGCGCGGGCGAAATCCGCGAGCCCGGCGGCGTCGGCGCCGAGCAGCTGGGCGTCGACCGGTATCCGGAGCGGAGCGGCCACTGTGCGAGTATCCCAGCCGTTGCGCCCCATCGCCCGCCTCGTCACGGAGCTCCGGACATCCGGCGCCGGGCACCTCGTCATCGGTCTGGCCGGGCTGCTCCTGGCCCTCGCGATCGGCGACCTCTCGGCCGCCGAGGCGCTCGTTCCCTTCGCCGTGGTGCTCGTCCTGGTGGGCGGCATCAGCGTCTGGAGCACCCGCTGGCTGCGCGATCCCCAGCTGCCGGAGGCCGGCGGCGGGGCCGTCGAGCCGGCCCGCGAGACCGTCCGCCGCACGCTCGTGGTGCTCGTGCTGCCGCTGGTGTTCATGGCCGTCGTGGTCGCCCTGGTGCCCGCCGCGGCCGTGGCCCTCGCCGGCGTGGTCGCGGGCATCGGCGCGGTCGACCTGCGGAACCTGGCCTGGGTGCGGGCGCGCGAGCGTGAGGTGGGGCGCGGCATCTACCGCGAGCTCGGCCCCTCCACGTTCACCAGCGGGCGCCGCCCGCTCTACACCCGCCCGTAGAAGGCGTTGACGCTGGCGAGGTAGTCCACCGTGTCGTCGTAGGGGCCGCGGTGCCGCAGGGAGGCCAGCCCCTGGTAGTAGGCCATGATCGCCCGCCGGGTGCTGCCCGACTGCCGGATCAGCCACCCGAGATAGGCCACGCCGCCCTCGATGTTGTCCCCGAGGACGCGGGGATTGATGCGGCGCCCCAGGACCGCGGGGCCGAACCAGCGCGCGGTGGCCGGCATGAGCTGCATCACCCCGATGGCGCCCACGCTGGAGCGCGCGCCCTGGCTCCAGCGGCTCTCCTGCCAGGCGATGGCCCGTGCCAGCGCCGGATCCACCCCGTAGCGGGCCGAGTGGAGCGCGATCAGCTCGGCCACGCCGGGCGTGGGCACGAGCAGGCCCGGCCCCGCCCCGGCCGGGATGCGGAGGAGGCGTCCCGCGGCGATCAGCCCGGGATCCCGGATGCCGTTGAGGGCAACGAGCGCGGACACGGTGGTGCCGCGGCTCGCGGCGATGCCTCCGAGGGTCTCGCCCGCGCGCACCCGGTGCGTGCCCCCGCCGGCGGCCGGCACCGGGGCCGACCCTGGGCCGGGCACGGTCAGGCGCATCCCGATCCTGATCAGGCCGGGGTTCCGGATGCCGTTGGCCCGGGCCAGGGCGGCGACGCTGGTGCCGTGCCGCGCGGCGATCCCGCCGAGGGTGTCGCCCGGACGCACCCGGTAGCTCCCGCCCCCGGCGGCGCCCGCGCCGGCCCCCGCCCCCGGGACCGTGAGCCGCATCCCGATCCGCACCAGGTTCGGATCGCGGATGCCGTTCGCCCGGGCCAGGGCCGTGACGCTGGTGCCGTTGCGGGCGGCGATCGTGCTCAGCGTGTCGCCGGGGCGCACGGTGACGGTCGCCGCCTGGGCCGCGGCGGAGGCGACGAGCAGCACCGCCAGGGCGGCGGCGAGGGCGAGGGCGACGCGCGCCCAGAGGGTGTCGAGACGGCTCTCCACACGGGACAGTCTCGGCGTTTTCGGAGGCTTTTACAGTCCTCCCGCCCCTCCCCCGCCTCCCTCTTTTTCGGGTCCCCCTCTCCCCCGGCGCTCCCCGCCCCTCCCCCGCGAGGCGCGGAAACCGTGATGATGGGGGGGATCCGGGGGGAAAGGAGCGCGAGGAGGAGACGTGGACCACGAGGCGGGCACCCTGATCGTGGGCGCCGGCCTGGCCGGAAGCGCCCTGGCCATGCACCTGGCCGAGATGGGCGAGCCGGGCGTCGTGGTCGTCGATCCCGACCTCGCCGGGGAGCGCAGCTCCTCCCAGCTCAACGCCGGCGGCGTTCGCGCCACCTGGTGGCAGCCCGTGAACGTGGAGCTGTGCGCCGCGACGATCGCCTTCCTCGCCGAGCACCGGGAGGAGATGGCCTTCCGCGAGCGCGGCTACCTCTGGCTCCACGGCCCCGAGCGCTGGCCCGCGGCGGCGGAGCACGTGCCGATGCAGAACCGCTTCGGCCGCGAGGTGGAGCTGGTCGAGCCCGCCGAGGTCCGCCGCCGCTGGCCCTTCATCGACCAGCTCGACGGCGTGGCGGGCGCGACCTTCTCGCCGAAGGACGGCCTGGTCGACCCGAACGCGGTCCGCGAGCACTACCGGTCGCGGGCCCGGGCCGCCGGCGCGGTCTTCCTCGACCGGCTCCTGGTGACGGGGGTGACGAGGGACGGCGACCGCGTGGCCGGCGTGGAGCTGCGCGAGCTCGACGGGAGCGAGGAGGCCGTGTCCGCCCTCGAGGGCGGGCCCGCCGCCGGGCGTCCGCGCACCCTGGCCTGCGCGCGGATGGTGAACGCCGCCGGTCCCTGGGCGGCGCTCGTGGCGGACCTGACCGGGGTCCCCGTGCCGTGCCGGGCCGTGCCCCGTCAGCTCTGCGTGCTGGCCTCGCGCGACGTCGATCTCTCCGGGAACGGGATGATCGTCGACACCAGCGACGTCTACTTCCACCACGAGGCCGGCGAGCTCTTCCTGGCCGGGTACTCGCCGCCGGACGACCCGCCGGGGTATCGCTTCGAGTACGAGGGCCGGGCCTTCTTCGAGCGGGAGGTGTGGCCGCGGCTCGCGAACCGGATCTCGGCCTTCGACCGCCTGGAGCACGTCCGCGGCTGGACCGGCCTCTACGAGCTGTCACCCGACCACTCGGCGCTGGTCGGGTCCGTGGAGGGCCTCGCGAACCTCTACGAGATCCACTCGTTCTCGGGCCGCGGCGTCATGCAGTCCTACGCGGCCGCCCTGAGCCTGGCGGAGCTCATCACCACCGGGGCGTACCGCACGTTCCCCGCCACCTCCGCGCTGGCGGGCTCGCGTTTCCGCACCGGGGCGCTGCAGCCCGAGGAGCTCCACATCTGAGGAGCCCCGCCGGCGCGGCCTTCAGGGCCGGAGGACGATCGAGCGGTGGAGGGTGCGCTTGGCGGCCGCGGCGTCGGTCACGACCACCGTGACCTTCACCACCGGCCGGCGGCCGGCCGCCAGCGCCGCGCGCACCCGCGCGAGCCCCTTGGGGGCCAGCGTCAGCCGCAGCAGCTTGGTCGTGCCCGCGATGATCCGCGCCCGCGCGGGCAGCAGGACGACCGGTGCGCCTGCGCGGCCCGGCGCCCAGCCGGAGCCTCGTCGAGGCGGTTGCGCGCGCGGCGCAGGACAGCGCAGGGCAGCCCAGCCGCAGGGTGACGGCGCCCCGCACGAGCCGCTGGCGCTTCGGGCCGGTCAGGCTCGCGACCACCCGGCGTCGCGCCGACGAGCCGGGCCCGGCGGTGCCCCCCGGGCCGGCCAGGCCGGCCGCGACGCCGGCCACGACGCTCTCGCACCCGGCCACCGCATCGATGCCGCCGGGGTCGACCTCCGCCCGGTCCGCGCCCGGGCCGCAGTTCACGGTGTCCGGGCCGCCGTCGCGCGCGAGGACGGTGTCGTCCCCGCCCTGGGCCAGCATGGCATCGCCGCCCGGGCCCCCCGCGATCGTGTTCGGGCCGTCCGACCCGCGCAGCACGTCGGTGTCCTGCCCGCCGGTGACGTTCTCCACCTGGTCCAGGCGGTCGGTCCCGGCGCCCCCGGTCGCCTGCGGCGTGGCCAGCGCCAGATCGAGCGTGATCGGTCCGGTGGCGCTCGCGTAGGAGGCCGTGTCGCTGCCGACGTCCCCGAACAGGGCGTCGTCGCCCCCCCGACCCTCCATCACGTCGTCGCCCAGGCCGCCGCCGAACGTCTCGTTCGCCACCGTCCCGCGGAGGACGTCGCCCGCCTCTCCGCCGTCGAGGTCCTCGATCGATGTGAGGGTGTCGCGCCCCCTTCTGCCGTCGTCGTGGGGTCCGGGCGCGGCGAGGTCGACGGACACCGGGAGCAGCGAGGCGGCGTAGTCGGCGACGTCGAAGCCCGGGCCCCCGTCGATGGCGTCGTCGCCCGGCCCGCCGTCGATGATGTCGTCGCGGGTGCCGCCCTTCAGGACGTCGGCCCCGCCGGCGCCCTGGATGTTGAGGACCCGCTGGTGGGGTGGCCCTTGGCCGGCCCCGGACCCGTCGATGATGTCGGCGCCCGGGCTGCCGACGGCGATGAAGGTGGCCAGGGCCGGCGTTGACATGACGATGTCGAAGTCGGGGGCGGCCTCCGACGCGTTGACGTTGACGGCCATCGGCGCCGCCGGCGTCGTTCCGTTGGTGGAGAAGACCCAGTGCTCCGGGAGACCGTCGCCGTCGAGGAGGACCATGTTGACGAGGGTCCCATCGGTCGCCGTCGGGTCGCTGATGTCCACGGGGATCTCCGTCTCGGCGGGGACGGGGGCGCCGGCCCCGCGGCGAAGGGCGGCGGGTTCGAGGATGTTCAGGTTCGAGACGCCCGCGGCCTGCTCGAAGGAGATCCGCGCGACCTCCGCCCCCGTGCGCATGGGGCAGTTGGTGAGGGTTCCCCCGGACACGCCGATGAGCGTCTGGCCCGGGATCGTCGGAGACAGCCCCCCGCCGATCGTCGTGGGGATCTCGCTGCCGGTGTGCGTGACGGCGAGGGTCCCGTCCGCGCCGAGCGAGCAGCTCGTAGAGGCGGATGCGCCCGACGGCAGCACAGCGCCCACCGATGCCGCCAGGAGCGCGAGAGCCCAGCCGCCCTTGTCGACGAGGCGAGGACACGCAGGCGACCCTACGTCGGATCCCTCGGTAGGTGCAACGCTCGGCCGGGTCGCCGAGGTTTTGTGCCATTTGGCCACACGTGCGACGGCCAAATGGCACCTGAGCCGCGACGGGTTGGAGCGCGTTTTGGTGCACGCCGGCGGCGAGCCGTCACCGCCGGAGGAACGATGATCGCCTCGTGGCGAAGACCTTCTACAAGCGAGGGCGGTTCGGGAACCGACCGCCCTGCCTGATCTGCATGGGACCGGGTCAGGGAGAGCGGGCCGAGCTGCACCTGCCGCACGGCGTGTCGGTTTGGCTCTGCGCCGCGCATGGCTCGCTCGAGTTCCAGCGCCGGCGGTCCGGGCGGGACTTCGAGGTGACGCTCGGATGGGCGTGGGGCGCGGCGGGCTGCCTGACGGTCCGTCGCCGGCGGGCGCTCGCGGCCCATCGGACGCGTCTCGTGGGCGCGCCCGCCGAGCGTGGGCGGCCCGGGTCCTACAGCTGGCCCGCTCTGCGGCGCGAGGCTGAGCGACGGGCCGCCGGCGGCGAGGCGCCCGCGGCGGTGATCCGATCGGTCCGGGCGCTCGCCGGCGGCGGAGCGGCGGTCCCGCCCTCGGCGCGCACGGTCCGCCGGTGGATCGCGGAGGGCCGCTGGCTCCCGGAGGGGCACGACGCGCACGGGTCCGGGCCGCGGCCCGGCGGCGACGCCCCTCGAGACGATCGCCGGTCCCTGACCGCCCCGGCCCCCGTGGCATCATCCGCCGGTGCACGACGAGAGCAAGAGGGCGATCGCGGCGGCGTTCCTCGCCAACCTGGGCATCGCGATCGCCAAGCTCGTCGGCTTCGTCATCACCGGTTCGTCGTCGATGCTCGCCGAGTCCGTCCACTCGATGGCCGACACCGGCAACCAGGGCCTGCTGGTGCTGGGCGGCCGCCAGGCGGCCCGGCCCGCGACGCCGGAGCACCCCTTCGGCTACGGCCGCGACCGCTACTTCTGGTCCTTCGTGGTCGCGATGGTGCTGTTCCTGGTGGGCGGGCTCTTCGCCATCTACGAGGGCGTCGACAAGCTGCGCCACCCACACGAGATCACCTCGCCCGCCGTGGCGCTGGGCATCCTGGGGGTCGCGCTGGTGCTCGAGACCTTCTCGCTGCGCACGGCGGTGCACGCGGCCCGCCCGAGCCGTGGAGGGCGCTCGTGGGCGGAGTACATCCGGCGCTCCAAGAGCCCCGAGCTGCCGGTGGTGCTGCTGGAGGACCTCGGCGCCCTCCTGGGCCTGGCGTTCGCGTTCACGGGCGTCGCCCTGGCGGTGGCCACCGACGAGCCGCGCTTCGACGGCGCGGCGACCCTGGCCATCGGTGTCCTCCTCGTGGTGATCGCGGTGATCCTGGTGATCGAGATGAAGAGCCTGCTCATCGGCGAGTCGGCGACGCCCGAGGACCAGCGGCGGATCCAGGCGGAGATCGAGGGGGCGCCTCACGTCCGGCGCCTCCTCCACATGCGCACGCTGCACCTGGGCCCCGACGAGCTGCTCGTGGGGGCCAAGATCGAGTTCGACCGCGACCTCACGGTCCCGGCGATCGCGGCCGCGATCAACGAGTGCGAGGCGCGCATCCGGGCCGCCGTGCCCACCGCCCGCGTGCTCTACCTCGAGCCGGACCTTCTGAGCAGCTCCTAGCCCACACCTCCCGTTCGCGCGTTTCGCGATGAGACCCGCGTCAGGACAGGCGGTCGCCCGGCGAGATGTCGGGGATGTCCACCCCTCCGCCCACCAGCTCGCGCAGCTTGGCCGGGGTCCCGGCCAGCGCCGGGAAGGTGCCGAAGTGGCCGCACAGCACCTGAGTGGCGCCGAGAAGGCGCACGGCGTGAGCCGCCTGCCGCGGGCCCATCGTGTAGAAGTCGCCCACCGGCAGCACGCTCACGTGCGGCTGGTAGATCTCCGCGATCAGGGCCATGTCGCCGAAGACGTCGGTGTCGCCCGCCTGGTAGACGACCAGGCCGTCCGGGAACGCGAGGACGTACCCGATCGGCTGCCCGCCGTACGCCATGGTCCCGTCCTCGAGGGTGATCCCGCCCGAGTGGACGGCGTTGACCATCGTGGCGGTGACGCCGGCGACCTCCACCGACCCGCCGATGTTGAAGCCGGTGACGTCGCAGCCCTTGGCGCCGAGGAACGTCGCCACCTCGAACAGGGCGAACGTGGCCGCGCCGCTGTTCTTCGTGATGGCGTTGACGGCCTCGGCGCCGTCCCCGCCGATGTGGTCGAAGTGGCCGTGCGTGATGAGGATGCCGTCGGCCTTCACGGCGGCGGGGTCCTTGTACTCGTCCGGGGTCGCCGGGTTCCCGGCAAGCCAGGTGTCGATCAGCAGCCGCTTGCCCTCAGAGGTCTCCCAGAGCCAGGTGCCGTGCCCCAGCCAGGTGACGGCGTTTCCCCGTAGATCCATGATCCCCTCCCCCTCGCGATGGCATACCGGGGCAGTCTCTCACCGCCCAGGGGGCAGCAGTCCACCCGCGAGGGCCCGCTCGAGCGCATCGACGGCGGCGGGCCAGAACTGGGCGCCCGAGCAGCGCCGGCACTCGGCCAGGGCGTCCTCGCGCGACAGGGGCACGCCGTAGGGCCGGTCGGAGGTCATGACGTCCCAGGCGTCGGCCAGCGTGAGGATGCGCGCGCCCTCGGGAATCGCCTCGGCGGCGATCCCGTCCGGGTAGCCCTGCCCGTCCCAGCGCTCGTGGTGGCCGCGCACCCAGGCCACCTGGCCGCGCGACAGCACGTCGGCCACGATCTCGGCGCCCAGCGCGGCGTGGGCCTTCACGCGCTCGAACTCGGCGGGGGTGAGCCGGTCGGGCTTGAACAGGATCGCGTCCGGCACCGCGATCTTCCCCACGTCGTGGACCAGGCCCGCGTCGCGCACGGCGGCGGCGTCGTCGGCGGGCCATCCGAGCGCCTGGGCGAGGACCTGGGCCAGGTCGGCCACCCGCTCGGAGTGCTGCCGCGTGGAGGGGTCCTTCGCGTCCACCGCGCGGGCCAGGACGCGGATGCTCTGCAGGGCCTGGAGCCGGGTGAGCCGTTCCGCGTGCTCGGCGTCCGAGAGCACCTCCACCACCTCGGGCGAGTAGAGGAAGGTGACGTCGCGCCCGTGCTGCTTGGCCCAGTAGAGGGCGCCGTCGGCGAGGCGGAAGAGCTCGCTGGGGTCGGCCGCCTCGGACAGGTCGCAGACCCCCGCCGAGATCGTGAGCTCCCCCACGTTCGAGAAGGGCTCCGCGGCCACCGCCTCTCGGGCGCGGTCGGCCGCCCGCCAGGCCTCCATCCCCGCGCTCTCGGGCATCATCCACGCGAACTCGTCGCCGCCCACGCGCGCCACCAGGTCGCCCCCGCGCGCCAGGCCGGCCAGCCGCCGCGCCGCCTCGCGAAGCACCGCATCGCCCACCTGGTGCCCCAGGTCGTCGTTGACCCGCTTGAAGTGATCGAGGTCCAGCAGCACCAGCGAGAACCGGCGGCCGTGGCGGCTCGCCCTGGTCACCTCCTGCGCCAGGCGCTCCTGGAAGGTGCGGTGATTGGGAAGCCCGGTCAGGTGGTCGGTGGCCGCCAGGTCGGCCAGGCGCGCCCGCCCCTCGGCGTTGCTCACCGCGATCCCCACCAGCTCGGCGAAGCGGCCGAGGCGCTCGATGGCCTGGGGCACCGCGCGGCCGGCGGGGAGCCCGGAGACGCCGATGGCCCCCCACAGGCGGTCGCCCGCCCGTACCGGTGCGGCCACCACCGCGTCCCGCTCGCCGCGCGCCACGTGGATCGGCCGCCCGCTGTGGAACACCTGGGCGGCGGCCTCCTGGCCGTCGAGGGACGACCGTTCCGGGAAGGTGCTCGAGCTCTCCGTGAGCGACCACGAGCCCGCCAGGTGCGCCGTTCCGGAGTCCTGCTCGAAGCGCACGAGCCCCGCGGCGGCGGCGCCGATCAGCCGCACCGCCTCCTCGCAGACCAGGTCGAACACCGACTGCGGATCGTCTTCCCGCGCCACCGCGGTCGCCACCCGCCGGAGGGCCCCCTGCTCGTTGGCGAGGCGCCGGTTCTCCGCCTCGCGCCCGCGCAGCTCCTGCTCGGCGGCGTGACGAGCGCTGATGTCGAGGATGACGGCGGCGATCACGGCGGGCGCCTCGGACCCGGCGAGGTGCATCCGCACCTCCACCGGGTGGCTGGATCCGTCACGCCGCCGCTGCACCGTCTCGAACTGCACCCGCTCCACGTCCCCGCTGCGCAGGGGCTCCACGACCGCCGCGAACGAGCCCGCGTCGATCTCCGGCAGCAGGTCGGTGGCGGTCATGCGCAGCAGCTCGTCGAGCGGGTAGCCCGTGTTCGCGACCACGCTCCGGTTCACCTGCACCAGGCGCAGGCTGCGGGAGTCGAGCACGCAGACCTGGTCGCGGGAGTGCTCCAGGATCCGGCCGAGACGGCTGACGAGGCCCTCGCGCACCCGCCGCTCGGCGACGTCCGAGAGGGTGGAGACCACGGCCTCCGCGCGCCCGTCGTCCCCCACGACCGGCTGCGCGTGAAGGGCGATCCACCGCACCTCGCCCCCGGGGACCCGAACGCCCAGGATCGCCTCGTCCTGCGGGATGCCGGTCGCGGCGGCGAGGCGGGCGGGGTGGTCGCCGGCCCGGAGGGGCGATCCGTCCTCGCGCACCGCCTCCCACGCGGAGAGGGGGCGGCCCAGGAGGTCGGCGGCGGGCGTTCCCAGCAGCCGCTCGGCGCTGGGGTTGGCGGACACGATCACGCCGTCGGGGCGGTGGACGATCACGCCCTCGTGCATCGCGGCCACGATGTCCCGGTAGCGCTCGTCGTCGCCGGGGAGCCCGGCGGCCGACGAGGCGCGGCCCACGATCACCACGATCCCCGCGCTCTCGCCCCCGGGGCGCTCCCCGAGGGTCACCGCGCGCACCCGTCCGGGGACCGTGCGGCCGTCGCGGCGCACCAGCACCGCGGGGGCCTCCGGTGCGCCGGGCGGCGTGAAGCGCCGCGCGGGCGCCGGCAGCAGGCCCTCCACCCACCAGGGGTGGGGCGGCGCGCGGCCCACGATCTCGTCGCGGCTGTAGCCGAGCAGCGTGCAGAAGGTGGCGCTGGCCTCCACGACGACGCCCTCGGCGTCCATCACGAGCACACCGTCGCGCGCCGCGTCCATCAGCACCCGGGCCAGCGCCGCCGCGGGGATGTCGGTGAGGCGTCGGCCGATCACCCCGCGGAGACTAGAGCGCTCCGCTTGCGCTCTCCACTGAACTCACAACCCCCCGAACGCCCTGCCGGAACCGGCGCCCGGGGGGGTATGGGGGGTCCGGAAACCGGCCGATCGGCCTGCCGGCCCGCTCAGACGGAGCCCTCGGCCCCTTCCTGCCGCTCAGCCTCGTCGGCCGCCCGGGCGAGCATGGCCGAGATCCGCCGCGCCTCGGTGGGGGTGAGCCGGGCGTAGATCGGCCGCAGCCCCTCGTGCCACGACACGTCCACCAGGGGGCGCCGGCGGAACGCCGGGCCGCCGATCACGGCCTGCACGGCCACCCGCGCGGGGGAGCCGTCGCCGTAGCGCACCGACTGGGGGTCGGGGGCGTGCAGGGTCTCGTCGCCCCACAGCACGCGGGCGTCGTCGTCGCGGCGCCCCAGCCCGTCCTCCCAGATCGACCCGCCGGTGCCCGTGTCCCCCACCGCTGCCTCCCCGATTCGCCCGAGCCTACGCGCCGGGGCCGGCCAGGTCGCCGTCCACCAGCGAGAACATGACCATGTCCTCGCGCTGCTCACCGCGGTACCAGGCCCGGCGCAACCGGCCCTCGCGCACGTAGCCGCAGCGCTCGGCCACCCGGAGCGACCCCGGGTTCGCGACCGACGCCTGCAGGTCGATGCGCGCGAAGCCCACCTCCTCGAGCGCCCATCGCGACAGCAGCGTCAGGGCGCGCGACGCCACGCCCGCGCCGCGGGCCCGCGGCGTCACCCAGTACCCGACCTCGGCCCGCTCGACGTCCCACCGGTCGCGCACCAGGCCGATCACGCCCTCGAGCCGCTCGTCCGCCGCGCCGGCGATGGCCAGCTCGAGCGACACCCCGTGGGCGCGCCGGTCGGACGCGCCGCCGATGAAGGCGCGCGCGTCGTCCGCCGTATAGCTCGCCGGCACGCGCGTGAAGCGCTGCACGAGCGGGTCGCGGCAGCCCTCCACGACGTCCGCCACGTCTCCCTCCACCAGCGGACGCAGGAGCACCCGCTCGTCGGCGAGGGGTGGATCGGGAAGGAGCAACGGGATCATCGCGACGGTTTATCGCACGCGAGGCGGCTCGGGTGCCGCCCGCGGGACGCAGGGAGGGCCCACGCGCGTACCGGAGGCATGACGATCACATCGAAGGTCCCCATCCTGGCGCTGGCCGTCGCGGCCGCTGCCGCCGCGCTCGCGCTCCTCGCCTGGTCGCCCCCGGCGCACGCCGGAGGCTGGGCGGTCACCACCCTCGACCCGCTGCCCGCCTCTCCGCGGGCCGGCACGACCCTCACCGTCGGCTACACGGTGCGCCAGCACGGCGTCACGCCGGTGGCCCTGGACGACACGGGCATCGCCATCGTGGGGCCCGGCGCCGCTCGGACGGTCTTCCCGGGCCGGCCCTCGGGGGCGACCGGCCACTACGTCGCCGACGTGCGCTTCCCCGCCGCCGGGGCCTGGCAGTGGGAGGCCGAGCAGGGCTGGTTCGGACCCCAGAAGCTGGGCGGCGTCGCGGTCGAGGCGGGCGCGGCGCCCGCGGCCGCGGAGGTGGCGCCCGCCCCGGCGGCGAGCGACGACGGGCCGGGCACCGGCGCCTGGGCCCTGCTGGGCGCGACGCTGGCGGCGGCCGCGCTGCTCGGCGCGCGGGCCCTCGCGCTGGCGCGCCGGCGCACCCCGGGAGAGCCGGCCGCCTGAGCGATGGGAGGCGCCCGCCGGCAGCTGCTCTCCCTCTCAGCCGTGGTGATCGCCCTGGCGGCGGTCACCGCGGTCGTGTGGGCGGGTGGTGAGGACGGCTCCCCCTCCGCCGGAATCGCCGTCGCGGCGCCCGCCGCCCTTGACGGCGCGGACGTCTTCCGGGCCAAGGGGTGCGCGAACTGCCACATGGGCCCGGGCGCCGAGGAGGGCTTCGGCATCGGTCCGAGCCTCACGACCCTGACCGAGACGGCCGGATCGCGGGTCCCCGGCCTCGGCGCCGGGGAGTACGTGCGCCAGTCGATCGTCGACCCCGGAGCCTTCACGGCGGTCGCGCCGGAGCGGGAGGGCCCCGTCGGCGCCATGCCCCGGCTGGCGGTCAGCCCGGCCGAGGTGGACGCGCTGGTGGCCTACCTGCTGGAGCCTCGGACCGACTGACCGCTACGGGGTGATCGCCAGCGGCGTGCCCGGGCGCGCGAGGCGCGCGAGGCGGGTCACGTCGCTGTTGTACATGCGGACGCAGCCATGGCTCGCCCGGGTCCCGATGAGCGCCGGCAGGGTGGTGCCGTGGATGGCCACCCGGCCGTCGCCGCCCGCGAACTCGTTGAGCGTCTCGGAGAACCCGGTGATCGGGAGGATGAAGGTGCCGAGGAACGCCCCCGGCACGCCGGGCAGGGTCTCCGCGATGGCGAACCACCGCCCGGTGGGGGTGGGCGTGCCCACCTGCCCAACCGCCACGGGGACGTACATGATCCGGCGGTTCTTCCGGAAGACGGACAGGCGCCGGTCGCCCACGTCGATCTGCACCCGGATGGACGTGGACGTGAGCTCCATGCGGTCCTGGAGCACCCATCCGCGCGACCCGTTCGGCCGCTTCGGGAGCAGCACCTCGGCCCAGCGGACGCCCTTGCGGACCGCGACCCGCGTCACCAGGAGCCGAGTGCGGTCCCGTCCGAAACTTCCCACCAGGGGGATCCTCCAGACCACCTTGGCGGAGGCCTTCGGAGCGGCGCGGGCCACGACGGGCGACAGCGGTGCGGCGATCCAGGCCCGGCTCGGCGTGGGCGCGGCGGGCCCCGGAACCGCGATGCCGAGGGCCGTGCCCGCCCCGAGCCCGAGCGCCACCAGACCGGTGGCGACGGCGAGCCGCCACGGTGTCAGGATGCCCCCTGTCACGGGCGTCGGGGGCGTCGCAGGCCGGACACCAGGGGCTTCTCCGCCACCACGAGCGCCGATCGCAGCCACAGCTCGTGGCGCTCGACGACCCTGCGCGCGGCGATGGACCGGGAACGCACCGCGCCGTCGCGAGCCAGCTCGCGGGAGATGCGCAGCGCCGTCCGGGGGCCCGTCCCGCGCAGGAGCTCGCGGGGGGAGGGCATCGCGAGCCGGCCGGTGAGCGAGCCCACGGGCACGAGCCCGGCGGCCACGGTGGCCGCGCGCCACTCCTCCGCGGTGAGCGGGGTGACGCCGATCCCGGCGAACGCCTCCGCGGCCTCGGGATCGTCCCCGGCCGGGGCCAGCTCGTGCAGCGCCAGACGCCCGCCGGACCGCAGCAGCCGGGCCGCCTCGGCGAGCACCGCCGCCCGGCCGTCCGCGTCGAGGGTGCTGAGGAGCGCGTCGGCGATCACCGCGGAGGCCGCCTCGTCCTCGAGCCCCGAGGCGCCCGGCGGCGCGTCGAGCACACGGCGACCCGAGCCGCCGAGCGTCCGCTCCAGGTGCTCGCGCGCGATCGGGTCGGGCTCGAGCGCCACCCATGTCCTCGGCCCGCGCTCCAGCACGATCGCCGAGGTGATCCCGAGGCCGGGCGCCATGTCGACGACGCGGTCGCCGTCCTCCAGGCCGAGGCCATCGAGGGCCCGGAGGACCATCGGGCGGCCACCGGGGCACACCAGTCCGGCCGTCACGCGCTGGGCCAGCGGCCAGGGGGCCGCCGTCTGCCGCTCGATCACCGTCGTCATCTGTCTCACCGTCCCGAGGTCGCGGGTATCTCATCAGGAGCCGCCGGCGAATCCAACCGCGACGGTAACTCGGTGCTGTGACGGGCTCCGGGCAGCGAGCTGGCGAAGACGCCGCCCGCAGGGCCGGGCTCGGCCCACGCCGCCACGACCTCGCCCCGTCCTGCCGCGACCCCGGGGGCCGCATCGGTGCGACCCCGCGGCGGGGCGGCCCGCTGCCACGCGCTCCCGCCGGCAGCGAGCGCCGCCGCGCCGCCGACGGCGGGTCCCCCGCCGTCGTCGCGCCGCCAGGACACGCTGGCGAGCCCGCCGGCGTCGATCGCGGCCGCGCCGACGCGCAGAGCGCATTCGCAGCCGCGGCGCGAGATCACCGTGGACGCCCGCCAGGCCCCTCCCCCGCGGCGGGTGGCCGACTCGATGCTCTGCGGGCCGTCCTCGGCGCCCAGGCCCCAGGCCACCACGGCGTCGCCGCGGTCGTTGACCGCCACGGAGGGCGTCGAGCCGATCCCGACGTCCGCGGCCGTGCTCCACGACCCCGATCGCTCCCGGTCCGAGGCCATCAGCACCGAGGTGCCGCCCGGCAGGCGCACGCTCCAGGCGATGATCGCGACGCCGGCCTGGGAGAGCGCCACGGCGGGCCGGCCCGCGGGCTCGCCGGAGAGCGTCGTGGGGGCCTCGAAGGCACCGTTGACGGTGCGCGCCGCCCGTACCCGGTCGTCCTCGACCCACGCCGCGATCACCCCGCTGCCGCGGCCCACCGCCAGCGCGGGGGGTGTGGGGCCGGGCACCGACAGGCGGGGCGGGCGCACGGTCCACGAGCCGCCGCGCGCCGGGCGGGCGGCGACGCGCACCAGATAGTCGGCGCCGCGACGCTCGCTCCAGACGACCGTCGCGCCTCCCGAGCGGTCCACCGCGGCGGTGACGCCGATGACCACGCCGAGGGGCGTGCCGATGGCCGCCGGTCGCCACGGCTCGCCCGCCCGCGCGCGCTGGGCGCCCTCGAGGCGCCTGCCGCGTACCCAGGCCAGGGCGCCGGCTCCCCGCTCCCCGGCCGCCACCGCCAGACGGGCCGTGCCCGGGCCCGACAGGTTCAGCGGGGTCGACCATGCGGCCCCCTGGGTCAGGCGCTCGGTCACCTGCACGCGGCCGGAGGTCGCGCTCGAGCCCGCGGGGCGCCTGATCCAGGCGGCGAGCGCCGCCGGGCCCTCGCCGAGCGCGGGGGTCGCGGACAGGTAGGCAGCGCCGTCGTGCGCCGACACGCGGACAGGGGGACTCCACGCGGCGACGGCGCCCGCCGGGGTGACGGCCATGACCGCGGCCCCGACGAGGGCAAGAGGCCGCATCCGCATCCGGGCGACGGTATCACCCAGCCCCGGCCGCGCGGTCCGGGGCGGGGTGCGGGATCACCCCAGGTTGAGAACCGGCGTGCCCACCGGAACGCGCGGCCACAGCCAGAGGATGTTCGCGTTGAAGTTCCGCGTGCAGCCGTGCGAGTAGTAGCGCGGCGGCTGGTCGAGGAGGTACTCCTGGTTGGTGCCGTGGATCCCGTAGCCGCGGTGGTACCAGAGCACCAGCGGACCGAAGGCCGCGCTGGGGCCGGCCGTCTTCGAGTAGACGGCGAAGCGGCCCACCGGCGTGGGCGTTGAGGCCTTGCCGAAGACCACCGGCAGGGCCCGGATCAGCTGGCCGTGCTGGTAGTAGTAGAGGATCGTCTCGCCGATCTCCTGCACCAGGTAGTGCGGCGCGGAGGCGGGGACGTGGTGCTTGTTGGCGGGGAACACGTCGAGCGCCTTCGCGGCCCCGCGGCCTCCCGAGTCCCTGCCCGAGCGGGGCGCGGCCACCAGGCGGAAGCGCCAGCGGCCACCCGAGGGGGGTGTGAAGGTGGTCCGCACCCGTCCGCGCCGGACCGTGGCCCCCGCGATCCTCGTGAAGCGCCGGCCGTTGACCGAGCCCTCGATCGCCACCCGCTCGCCCCGCACCGCCGGGACGACCGCCCCGGTGGCGAGGAACGGGCGGCCGGAGATGTTCTCGAACCGCGCCGCGGCCACGCGCAGGCTGACCCGGCGCGCGACGCCCACGAAGCGCCGGTCCCCCGGCACCACCGTGCCGTCGGCGGCCTGGACGCTGGCGCGCAGGTTGCCCGGGCTCTCCATCCTGAGCCTGAGGGCGAAGCGGCCGTTGGCCGCCGAGGAGGTCGTCGCCACCGGGTGCCAGGCGTCGCCCTCGAGCCGCTCGATGACCACCGGGACGACCGCCGCGGGGCTGACGTTCCCGGAGATGGGCGCACGGTCGCGCCATTTGACGCTGGACGGGGCCTTGAAGGAGGCGACGTGGATCCCGGGCGGGGGCGGGGCGGCGCCGGCGAAGGCCGGCAGCCCCGAGAGACCGAGGCAGGCCGTCAACACCAACGCGCGTCGTGCGACCCTCATGGACCCTCCCGTCGGTGTGTGTTGACGCGCCTATTCGACATCCGACGCGAAATCCTTAGCGGCGGTACCGTTGCGGGGTGTCCGTGGACGCCGACCTCCGCCTTTTCGCCGCCACGAGCGGCTGGGAGGGCCCCTTCCAGCACGAGCAGGTGGTGGTGGCCGCGCGGGACGCCGAGGAGGCCTGGCGGCTGGCCGAGGACGCCTTCACGGCCGTCGCTCAGCCGGTGTGCCGCGCCAAGGTCCGGATCGCCGACCTGGGCCCGGTGGCCCCCGGGGTGGTCGCGGGCCCCCTGCGCGCGGGCGACTCGCTGGCCGAGGGCGGCGAGCCGGTGGACCTCCGCTGCGGAGTGGAGCCGCCGGCCGCGTGACCGGTAGGGTTGCGGCGTGACCCCGGCCCGCCTGCTCCTCCTCGCGATCGCCGCGGTCGCGCTGGCCCTCCCCGCGGTCGCGCTCGCGAAGCCCGTGCACTTCACCACCCCCTCGGGGAACATCGACTGCATCGGCGGCTTCGACACCCCGGGCGCCTCCGTCGACTGCCTCGTGCAGAAGCACTCGTGGCCGAAGGTCCCGAAGCGGCCCGCCAGCTGCGACGTCGACTGGATCGGCAGCGAGATCCACCTCATCAACGGGGTGGTGACCGTCGGCTCGTGCCGCGGCGACATCGGACCGCAGTGCCTGACCGGCGCGGACCGCTGCACGGTCCTCGCCTACGGCAAGAGCGTCCTCATCAAGCGCTCCATCCGCTGCACCTCACGCCGCACCGGCCTCACCTGCCGGGCGCGCAAGGGCCTCGGCGCGGGCTTCAAGGTGTCTCGAGAGGGCTACAGGATCTTCCGCTAGCCCGGCCGGCGCTCGGCTCTAGAGGCCCGCGCCCCCGAACGAGGGCGGGTCCGAGGCCGGGAACGACTCGAGCGACGCCTCCTCCACCTGGTCCGGGGCGCCGTTGCGCTGAGCCAGCGCCGCGATCCGGTCGCGGGCCTTCCGGCAGGCCTCGATGACGCGCCTGCGGCGGCCCCGGGCCACGACGGCCCAGCCCACGACGGCGGCGGCCAGGGCTCCGGCCAGGACGAGGATGCGTGGTGTGACGGCGGGCATCGGCCCTCCCAGCATGGCGGGTACCCCTCGATGCAAGCGAGCCCGGAGGCCGGGCGCAACCCCCGGGGACGTCGTGGGGCGCGATCACCCGCACACCTCTCCCCCCAGGTTCCGCGCCCCGCGCACGACGGAGCCGGAGATCGCGGTGCGCGTGGCCGCCCGGATCGCCGGGATGTCCGGCACCGGGTAGCCCGCCCCCGCGAACCCGGCCGTGTAGTCCGGCGGGGTGAAGCCCAGCGACAGCACGCGCCGCCGGTCCACCCCGGAGACGAGGCGGATGAGGTCGGGCAGCACCCGGCGCGGGATGTCGGTGCTCACGTTGCGCCGGGCCGCCCCGGCGATGCGCGGGAAGGCCAGGAGGAGTCGCCGGGCGTCGGCCTGCTGGGCCAGCCCGGCCACCACGCACCGCTGGCGGCGGATGCGCTCGTAGTCCGAGCTCTGGCTGCGGGCCCGGACGTAGGCGAAGGCCTCGCGCGCGTCCAGGTGCCGGCGGCCCGCGGGCAGGTCGATCCGGATCCAGTCCTCGCCCTCCTCGGGAGGGGACACCCGGTCGAGCACCGGGCGCGGGAGGGTCACGGTCACGCCGCCGAGGGCGTCGACCATCTCCACGAAGCCGCGGAAGTCCACGAGCGCGTAGTAGTTGACGCGCAGCCCCGTCAGGTTGGCGGCCACCTGCTTCAGCGCCGTGGCGCCGGGATCGCGGCCGGGGAAGAGGTCGGCGTGCAGGGTCGCCCAGCGGTAGAGGGCGTTCAGGATGTCGGGGAACCGTCCGCCGGGCACCAGGCCGGCCGCCCGCGGGGGGAGCGGCACCTCGGCCAGGTTGCGGGGCAGGGACAGCAGCGCCCCCCGGCGCGTCCGGGTGTTGAGCGTGGCCACGACCATCGTGTCCGTGCGCAGGCCCGAGCGGCCCGGGCCCGCGTCGCCGCCGATGAGGAGCACGGTGAGCCGTCCCCCCTCCGGCCAGGCGGGCGGCGGAGGGGTGCGCGGGTTGACCTCGGGCGTCAGCTGGAAGGGCAGCGCCGGGGGGATGTCGGCGGGGTTGACGTCGAGGAAGATCGTCCGGACGGCGTCGTAGGCGCTCCACTGGTACCAGCCGGCCAGGATGTGCGGCAGCGCGACGACCGCCAGCAGCGACCCGAGGAGCGCGGCGCGGGCCAGCCGCGCGGCGGGGCGGCGCCCGAGGCGCCAGGCGTCGGCGACGGCCCCTCCGCGCATGAGGAGGAGGGCCCCGTTGACGCCGAGGGCGCCCAGCAGCACGTCCGTCCGCACGGCCTGGCCGAGGAGGAACGTGGTCCCCTGCGCGGCGAGCGCCACCGCGCCCGCGACGAGGGCCGCGACCACCGCGAGCATCGCGAGGCCACGCCCCGTCCGGCCGCCGTGGATCTGGCCCGCGCCGGGCAGAAGCAGCGACAGCCCGGCGCAGGTGGCCCCACGTGGCTCGCGGGGCGCGCGTGCGACCGCGGTGGGCGCGGACACCGCGGGCGCGACGGGCGGCGGCGGGAGCGCGAGGGGCGGCAGCGGGAGCGGCGCGGCGGGCGCGGGGACGAGCGGGCGGGCAGGCGGCGCGGCGGATCCGGCCCGGCGGCCGCGCAGCGCGAGGACGACCACGAGGAGCGCCCCGATGGCGGCCGCCAGCCGCAGGATCCGGGAGAGCATCCGGCGATCATCCCGCCGGAGCCGGGATCCCGCCAGGCGTCGGCCCATCGGGACGCCCGTCTACATTGCGCTCCGTGCCCCCTCGCCGACGACCCTCCGTGGCTCGCGCGCTGCTCGCGCTGGCGGCCGCCTGCATCGTGCTGACGGTGATCCTGTACGTGCTCGCCGTCCGCACGTTGGAGGGGCAGCGGCTCGACGACGACGCGCTCGGCAGCCTCTCCCCCGAGTCGCCGACCGCGGTCGCCGAGGCCACGAGCGACCTGCTCGACACCATCTCGGTGGCCTCGCTCTTCCTGCTCGGCGTCGGGATCATGGCGATCGCCCTGCTGCGCCGCCGGCCTCTCGTGGCCGTGGGGGCGGGCGTCATCGTGCTGGGGGCCAACCTCACGACCCAGGCGCTCAAGCGCGCCCTGGGCCGGCCGGACCTGCTGGCGAGCCCGCTGCCCGACGCCAGCTTCCCCAGCGGTCACGTGACCGTGGCCATGTCGCTCGCGATGGCGCTCGTGCTGGTCGCCCCGCCGGCGCTGCGCTGGGTCGCGGCGGCCGCGGGATCGGCCTATGCGATCGGTGTGGGAGCAGCCGTCGTCCTGCTCGATTGGCACCGGCCCAGCGACGTCCTCGGCGCCTACCTGATCACGGTCGCGTGGACGGCGCTGGTGGCGGCCGCGCTCATGGCCGCGCCCGAGGCGGGCGGGCTGGCCGCGACCCGCCGGCCGAGCCCGCAGGGCGCGCGCCGCGCCGGCGCCCTGGGCGTCGGCCTGGGGGCGGCCTTCGCGATCATCGTGGGTCTCCAGACGGCACGGCGCCTGGATCTGCTGCGGGTCGTCGACGACCGCACGGCCTTCGCGGCCGCCGCCGCCGTCTGCGCGTGCGCGTGCGCCGCTCCTCGCCGTCGTGGTCACCGCGCTGATCCAGCGCGGCGCGTCCACCCACCGCAGGGCGCGGTCCGCGTTAAGCTCGCAGCCGTGCGCGTCGGAATGCTGACCGGGGGCGGGGACTGCCCCGGACTGAACGGGGTCATCCGCGCGGCCGTGCGCGTGGGCGCCGCGCGCTTCGGGCACGATCACGTGGGCCTGCACGGCGGGTGGCGCGGCCTGCTCCAGCGCGACACCCAGCCGCTCGACCGCGACGTGGTCGGGCCGATCCTGCCCCGCGGCGGAACGATCCTGGGCAGCTCGCGCACCAACGTCTTCGCGACCGAGGACGGCCCCGAGGAGTGCCGGAGGGCGATGAGCGACCTGGGCCTCGACGCCCTCATCGCCATCGGCGGCGAGGACACCCTGGGCGTCGCCCGCCGCCTGCACGGCGAGCTCGGGCTGCCGATCGTCGGGGTGCCCAAGACCATCGACAACGACCTCTCCGGCACGGACTACACCTTCGGGTTCTGGACCGCGGTGCAGATCGCCTCCGACGCGATCGACCGGCTCCACACGACCGCCGAGTCGCACGACCGGGTGATCGTGGTGGAGGTCATGGGCCGCCACGCCGGCTGGATCGCGCTCGAGTCGGGCCTGTCCGGCGGAGCCCACGCGATCCTCATCCCCGAGCAGCCCGCGTCGGTGGAGGCCGTGTGCCGGCGCATCGAGGGGCGGCGCGAGCGCGGGCGCGGCTACGCGATCGTGGTCGTGAGCGAGGGCGTCACCCTCGGCGACGAGGGCGGTGACGGGCGAGGTGGACGAGTTCGGGCACGCCCAGCTCGCGAAGGCCGGCGTGGCCGAGCGGCTCGCGGACGCGATCTCCGAGGCGATCGGCGTCGAGGCGCGCGCGGTGGTCCTGGGCCACGTCCAGCGCGGCGGGACGCCGACGGCGTTCGACCGCGTCCTGTCCACGCGTTTCGGTATCAGGGCCGCCGAGCTGGTCGAGGAGAAGGGCTTCGGGCGCATGGTCGCGCTGCGCGGCGAGCGGGTCGCTGACATCGCTCTGGAGGAGGCCGTGAGCGAGCTCAAGACGGTGCCCGAACGGGTCTGGCAGCGCGTCGAGGCGGTCGTCGCAGGGCCCTGAAGCACCCGCCGAGGCCGACGGGCCTCGCGCGCGTAGGGTCGAGTCGGCGGGGGACGGTGCTAACCTCCGCCGCCATGCCCTCCCTCATCGTCTGTGAGAAGCCCTCCGTCGCCCAGGACGTGGCCAAGGCCCTGCTCGGATCGTCGGCGAAGAAGACCGGCGATCGCTGGGAGGGGCCCGACGCGATCGTGGCCCACGCCGTGGGCCATCTGGTGGAGCAGGTCGACCCCGACGCGTACGACGCCAAGTTCAAGAAGTGGCGCTACGAGGACCTCCCGATCCTGCCCGACAGCTTCCGCTACCAGGCCCGCGACCCGCGGGCGGCGAAGCAGCTGAAGGCGCTCCACCGCTCATGGCGCGCGAGGACGTGGACCTCATCATCAACGCCTGCGACGCCGGGCGGGAGGGCGAGCTCATCTTCAAGCTCATCCTCGAGACGGCGCCCGCGGCGGCACGGGCCAAGCCGGTGAAGCGCGCCTGGTTCAGCTCGATGACCCAGTCGGCGATCCGCGACGCGTTCGACGCCCTGCGCGACGACGAGACCATGCGCCCGCTCGAGGCGGCGGCCCGCGCGCGCAGCGAGGCCGACTGGCTCGTGGGCATGAACGCCACGCGCGCGGCCACCACCAAGGCGGGGTCGGTGCGCAAGGTGCTCTCGCTGGGGCGGGTGCAGACCCCCACCCTCGCGCTGATCGTGAACCGCGACCTCGCGATCGCGGCGTTCGTCCCCGAGGACTACTGGGAGGTGCAGGCGCAGTTCTCGGCGGCCGAGGCGGCGCACTACGCGGGCCTGTGGCACGAGGGCTCGACCACCCGGCTGACGGCCGCCGAGCCCGGCCGAGGCCATCGCCGCGGCGGCGCGCGGGCAGCAGGGCGTGGTCGAGTCGCTCGAGACCAAGCCTCAGGTCGAGCCCCCCCGCTCCTCTACGACCTCACCACGCTGCAGCGCGAGGCCAACGGGCGCTTCGGCTTCTCGGCCACCCGCACGCTCAGCGCGGCCCAGGCGCTCTACGACCAGCACAAGCTGCTGACCTACCCGCGCACCAGCTCGCGCTACCTGTCCGGCGACATGGCGGGGCAGCTCAAGGGCATCGTGAGCCGGGTGGGCGCGGCGGCGCCGGCCTACGCCGACCCCGCGCGCTACGTGCTGGGCCTGGACCGCCTGCCGCTGGGGCGCGTCGTCAACGACGCCCGCGTCGCCGACCACCACGCGATCATCCCCACCGAGGGCGATCACGACATCTCGGGCCTGGGGCGCGACGAGCAGCGGATCTACGACATGGTCGCGCGGCGCTTCCTCGCCGTCTTCCATCCCCCGGCGCGCTTCGAGCGCACCGTGGTGGAGACGCGGGTGGCGGAGCACCTCTTCCGCAGCCGCGGCAAGGTGATGATCGAGGCCGGCTGGCGCGCCGCCTACGGGGAGAGCGTCGGACTCCCTCAAGGAGCCGGGCGTGGGCGGCGACGACGAGGCCGAGCAGTCGCTGCCCGCCCTGAAGGTGGGCCAGACCGTGCAGTGCACCGAGGCCGAGGCGCTGGCGAAGCGCACCAAGCCGCCCGCCCGGTTCTCGGAGGGGACGCTCCTGCGCGCGATGGAGACGGCCGGCAAGCTGGTGGAGGACGACGAGGCCGCCGAGGCGATGAAGGACGCGGGCATCGGAACCCCGGCCACCCGCGCCGCCACGATCGAGCGCCTGGTGGACGCCGAGTACATCGAGCGCGAGGGCCGCAGCCTGCGCGCCACCGAGAAGGGCATCGGCCTCATCAAGATGCTCGGTGACCACCTGCTCACCCGCCCGGAGCTGACCGGCCGATGGGAGCAGCGCCTCAACCGCATCGAGCGGGGCGAGGAGCAGGCCGAGGCCTTCCGCCACGAGATCGACGACTTCACGCGCGAGGTGGTCGCCTGGTTCGCCGACAAGGAGCGCGGCGACCTGCGCGTCGAGCGCGAGCCGCTGGCCCCCTGCCCCACGCCCGGCTGCGAGGGCCAGATCGTCGAGTACCCCAAGAGCTACGGCTGCAACACGTACCACGGCAAGGACGACCCCGGCTGCGGCTACACCCTCTGGAAGCAGCAGAACGGCCGGACGATCACCCGGGAGGAGGCGCTCGAGCACATCGCCGCGGGGCGGTCGAGCAAGGACCTGGAGAACGACCGCGAGATCATCGGGCCCTGCCCCACGCCCGGCTGCGGCGGGGAGATCGTGGAGCGCACCAAGAGCTACGGCTGCACCAGCTGGAAGAGCCGCACCGAGCCCGGCTGCGGATACGTCATCTGGAAGCGCGTACGCGGCCAGAAGGGCGAGGTCGACGCGGACACCGCCCGCCAGATGGTGGCCCGCGGCGAGACCAACGCGGCGCCCTCGGCGGCCAAGGAGCCCATCGGCGAGTGCCCCACCCCCGGCTGCGGCGGTCAGATCGTGGAGAACAGCCGGGCCTACGGCTGCACGAGCTGGAAGAGCCGCAAGAACCCCGGCTGCGGGTTCGTGATCTGGAAGCGCGAGAAGGGCCACGAGGTCACGCCGCGAGGAGGCCGCCGCACGGCT
The DNA here is from genome assembly GCA_963721335.1 of Miltoncostaeaceae bacterium. Lineage (GTDB taxonomy): Bacteria > Actinomycetota > Thermoleophilia > Miltoncostaeales > Miltoncostaeaceae > CAVXDY01. The sequence continues at coordinate 281,751 of CAVRIV010000008.1, read as the reverse complement.
CGAGGAGGCGCGCGCGGCCACCGGCGAGCAGCCGAAGGTGCCCACCCCCACGGGATGACCCCCGAGGAGGTCGCCGCGCAGCTCGCCGAGGCCGGCGCCTGGCACTACTCCCGCGCCTCGGGCCCCGGCGGCCAGCGGCGCGACCACGCCGCCACCCGGGCGGAGCTGACGATCCGCCCCGCGCACCTGCAGGGGCTCCCCGAGGACGTCGCCGACCGGCTGCGCGAGCGATGGGCCCTCGAGGAGCGCCCGCTGCGCCTCACCAGCCAGGCCGAGCGCTCGCGCGAGCGCAACCGCCAGATGGTGATCGAGCGCCTGGAGGAGCCGGGTCGCCGCGGCCCTCGCCCCGCCCCCTCCCCGCCGCCGGCCCACGAGGCCCGGCCGCGGGGCCCGCGAGCGGCGCCTCGCCGACAAGGCCCGGCGCGCCCAGATCAAGGCCGGGAGACGTCCCCCGGAGGCGGACACGTCCTGACCGCCGTTTGCCGCTGATCGGCGAATCTGGCAGGATCACGCCCCAACAGGAGGTTCCGATGCGGCTCGATCGATCCCAGCTCGGAACCTTCCTCGCCGGGTGCGCCTTCGCGCTCGTGGCCCTCGCCGCGCCGGCGGGCGCCATCCAGGTCACCGAGTTCCCGCTCCCGGTCCCTCAGAGCAGCCCCCTGGGGATCGCCGCCGGACCGGATGGGAACATGTGGTTCGTCGAGGTCTCCGGCAGCCGCTTCGGCCGGGTCACGCCGGCGGGCGCCGTGACCGACTTCTCCACCGGGTCCGGGATCAGCACGAACGCCCGCCCGTGGGGCATCGCCGCCGGCCCCGACGGCAACCTCTGGTTCACCGAGGAGATGGGCAACCGGATCGGGCGCCTCACCCCGGCCACGGCCTCGGCCGTCGAGCTCACGGCCGGCATCAGCCCCGGCGCCGGGCTGCGCGGCATCGCCGGCGGCCCCGACGGCAACGTCTGGTTCACCGAGGACGCCGGGCGCATCGGGCGGATAACCCCAGCGGGGACGGTGACGGAGTTCTCCGTCGGTATCACCGCCGGGAGCCGGCCGCTGGGCATCGCCACCGGCCGGGACGGCAACCTCTGGTTCACCGAGCAGGCCGACCGCATCGGCCGCATCACACCGACCGGCACGGTGACGGAGTTCACCGCGGGCATCACCGCGGGCGGCCTGCCGAGCGGGATCGCCGCGGGTCCCGACGGCAACGTGTGGTTCACGGAGTTCACGGGCCATCGGATCGGGCGGATCACGCCGGCGGGCGTCATCACCGAGTTCGCCCTCACCGCCGGGGCGCAGCCCCGATCGATCGTCGCCGGCCCGGACGGGAACCTGTGGTTCACCGAGGAGGGCGGCAACCGTCTCGGGCGGATCACGCCGGCCGGCGCGGTGACCGAATACCCCGTGACGCTCGCCGGCGGCGGTCGGCCGGTGGAGATCGCCGCCGGACCCGGCCGCGACCTGTGGTTCACGACGGGCGCCGGCAACCACATCGCCCGCGCGCGCCTCGACCCGGCGGTGACCACCGGGGGCTCGAGCGCGATCACGACCAGCGCGGCGACCCTGGCCGGGTCGGTCGACCCCTTCTCCTCGTCCACCAGCCACGCCTTCGAGTACGGACGCACGACGGCCTACGGGTCGGCCACGGCGTCGAGGATCGTCCCGCCGGGCCCCGCCGCGACGCCGGTCTCCGTCGCCGTCGGCGGACTCCAATCGGGGACCCTCTACCACTACCGCCTGGTCGCGAGCAGCGCCGCGGGGACGAGCGTCGGCGCCGACCGCACCTTCACCACCGCCGGCCCTCCCCGTGGCGGGCCGCCGCCCCCTTCCGGCGATCGGACGGGCCCGCGGGTGCGGGTCGCGAGCGGGTCGCTGATCCTCACGCGGGCCGGGCGGACGGTCGTGTCGCTGCGCTGTCCGCTCGTCGAGACGCTGGGCTGCCGTGGGACGGTGAGGCTCGAGACCCTCAAGCGGTTCGCCGTGAGCGCCGGGCGGACGGCACCGCGGCGGGTGCTGCGGCTCGGCTCCGCCCGCTTCCGGATCGGCGGCGGCCAGACGCGGGCGGTCACGATCGTGGTCTCGCGCCGGGGCCGGGCGCTCGTGCGCCGCCTCGACCGGCTGCGGGTCCGGGCCGTCGTGACGGCCTCCGACGCGTCGAAAAATCGCCGGATCGTGCGCGCACACCTTCGCCTGGTGGGCGACCGCCGCGGGAACGGGGGCTGAGGGCCCGGCGGCGGTGGCGCGCGGGTCGGGGTGGGAGTACGGTCATCGGCGGGCGCGGGACGCCCCGGACCGAAGCGCGGGGCACCTGGGATGAGAGCCCCGCCGCGCGAGTGCCACGGCCGTGAGGCCGGGCGAGACGCTCCCCACCACGTGTCCCGCGCCCGCTCGTTTCAGCCGGAGGCGGGCGAGGGCCTTCCCACTGCGGCGGGGGCGCGAGCGGGGCGCTCGGCCGCCGGCGGCGCGACGGGCCGCGGCCGCTCGACGGGGACGGCCGCGGGGTCACCGAAGCCCAGCCGGATCCGCACCCGGCGGTAGACGGTGTAGGCCGCCGGCCCCCCGATCATCACCGCGGCCTCGTACGCCGCGTACCCGCCGTTGGTCACGCATTGCATGCACATGTCGTTCCTCCGCCGTCGCCCGCCAGCGCCGGTACCCTGCCAGACGCGGTTGATCGCGTCCGGCCGGTGAGCGAACATGTGTTCGATGATCGCCGCCGTGCACGTCCCCCGCCTTCCCCTCCTGGTGGCGCTGCTGCGCGCGCGCCGGCCGTTCGACGCCCCGGTGGCGCTCGGGCCGCCGCCGGGCGCCCCCCAGGTGATCGGGCTCTGCACGCCCGCCGCCGAGGCCCAGGGGGTGCGGCCCGGCCTGCGCGTGGGCGAGGCGCTGGCGCGCTGCCCCGGGCTCGACCTGGTGGTGCCCGACCCGGAGGCGGCCGCCGAGGCGGCCGAGCGCACCCTGTGCCGCCTCGAGGCCGCCGGGTTCGCGGTGGAGCCCATCGACCTGGACGGCGCCGCCTTCGACACGCGGGGCACGCTGCGCCTGCACGGCGGGCTCACCGGGGTCCTGCGCCGCGTGAGGGCGGCGCTCCCGGTGGGGGCCGACGGCCGGGTGGGAGCCGCCCCGTCGCTCTTCGGCGCCCTCCAGGCGGCCCGCGAGGCCCCGCCCGGACGTCCCCTCGTGATCCCGCCCGGCGAGCTGATCGAGTTCCTCGCGCCCCTCCCGGCCGGGCGCCTCCCCCTGGCCCCCGATCTGATCGACGCCCTGCACGACCTGGGCCTTCGCACGATGGGCCAGGTGGCGGCGCTGCCCCGCGCGGCGGCCCTCGAGCGCCTCGGCTTCCCCGGCCTGCGCGCGTGGCGCCTCGCCCGGGGGGAGGCCGGCCGCACCCCGCGTCCCCGCCGCCCACCGCGGCCGCTGCGGGCGGGGTTCTCCTTCCCCGACCCGGTGGCGGCGCTGCCCGCCCTCGAGGCCGCGGCCCGGCTGCTGCTGGGCGAGCTGGCCACGGCGGCCCGCGGGCGCGGCGGCGCCATGCGCGGGCTCGCGATGCGGGCGCGCCTGGCCGACGGCGGATCCTGGGCGCGCGATCTGACCCTGCGGGAGGCCACGGCCGACCCGGACCGGCTGGCGCTCGCGGCCCTTCCCCGGCTCGCCGAGATCACCGGCCCGGTGGCCGAGCTGTGGATCGGCGGGGACGCCTCGGGGGCGCTCGCCGGGCATCAGCTCACGGCCATCCCCTCTCCGGCCGAGGAGCGCCGGGCCCGGGCCCGCGAGGCGATCCGTCAGGTGCGGGCCGCCCAGGGGCCCGAGGCGATGCTGCGGGCCGTGGAGATCGAGCCCTGGTCGCGCCTCCCCGAGCGCCGCTGGGTCCTCACTCCCTACGAGCCGTGACGCCCCCGCGCCGGCGCTCGACCGGCGGGGGGCTGCGCGCGGTGGGGGCGCCCCGCCCCGTACGCATGATCACCGCGCCCGGCGGGACCCCCCACGCGACGATCCTCGACGGGCGCCGCCGCCGGGTGCTGTCGGTGCGCGACGACTGGCTGGTGCAGGACCTGTGGTGGACCGACCGGCCGGTCGACCGCCACTACTACGAGCTGGTGCTCGAGCCGGGGCGGCTGGTGGTGGCCTACCGCGAGGCCCCGAGCGGGGCCTGGTTCATTCATGTGGAGGGGCCTCGGAGCCGATGAACGAGGAGTGAGACCCCGACCACCGGCGCGCCGCGACCCTAGACCTCTGGGCGGGTCTCCCTCATGCGCGCCCGTCTACATTCGCCCGAGTCGCCGCCATGGGTGGTCGACTCTTCCCCGGAGCATCGATCACTTGGAGGGGGCGTGTCATCCACCGTACTGGCGCCGCCGGCGCTTGCCGTCACCCGGGTCACCACTGAGCTGGTCGAGGACGAGGCCGGCCTCGAGCTCATCCGTGATGACTGGGACCACCTCGCGGTGGAGTGCCGCCGTCCCGGGTCGCGCGCCCACCTCCTGATCGCATGGTGGCGCCACGTGGCGCCCCGCGACGCGCTCACGCGGGTCGTGGTGGTTCGCGACGGCGAGCGCCTCATCGGCCTCGCGCCCTTCCTGGTCACCCGCGCCCCCCTCGGGATCCACCGCGCCCGCCTCTTCGGCACCCCCTCCATGCCGCAGCGCCTGGCCATCCTCTGCCGGCCTGAGGACTCCGAGCGCGTTGCCGCCGCCGTGGACACGGCGCTGGCCGAGTCCCACCCGCGCCCGGCGGTGATCGACCTCGACCGGATCGACGCCGCCGATCCCGTGACGCCGCTCCTCGCCAAGCAGTGGCCCGCGCCCCTGGGCGCGCGCCTGCACCAGCCGCTGGAGGTGTCCGCCCCGGTGCTCTCGATCGGCCCGGATGGGTTCGAGGCGTGGCTCGCGGGCAAGAGCCGGAACTTCCGGAAGGACTTCCGACGAACGCGTCGCGGGCTCGAGCAGCTCGGCGCCCGGATCGCCCCGGTGGACCTCGACGGCCTCGACCGCGCGATCGACGCCTTCCGCCGGCTCCACGGCGCGCACTGGGGCTCGCGCTCGAGCCTCTGGACCCCCCAGGCCTGCGCGATGCTGCGCGAGGCCGGCGAGTACATGATCGACTCGGGGGGCATGCGGGTCTACACGGTGGAGGTCGGCGGCGCCATCGTCTCCGTTGAGATCCTGTTCGCGGCCGGTGGCGAGGTCGCGTCCTGGAACACCGGATGGGACCCGGCGTGGGCCGAGGAGCGGGTGTCCATGGCCGGCCTCTTCGCCGCCATCGAGGACTGCTTCGCGCAGGGCGACACGCGCCTCGACTTCGGTGAGGGCACCCAGCCCTACAAGCTGCGCCTGGCCGACGGCGACGACCCGGTCACGTGGGCCACCGTGCTCCCGCGCGGCGCCTCGTACCCCGCCGCCAGCGCCGTCACCGCCCGGGCCCGCTGGAAGCGCGCCGCGCGCGGAGCGGTGCGCCGGCTGCCCGACCCCGCGTTGGCGCGGGTGAGGTCCGTGAAGGGCGCGCTGCGCAGCAACCCCCTCCACGCCGGCGCCGCTGCGGTGGCGACCACCGAGGGGATCGACGGCTTCCTGGCGGCTGCGCTGGCCCTCGGCTAGAGCGTCGCCGTCGTCGAGACCGCCAGCCAGCCTCCGCGGCCGGTGGGGTTCCGGCGGCCGGTGCGGACCAGCCGGTAGCCGGGCGGCACCGACGCCGGCCGCGCGCGCCAGGGCCCGATCGTGGCCGGCAGCGCCGCGGGGGCCTGCCGGAAGGCGGCGATGACGGCCAGCCAGCCGCCCCGGCCGACCGGGTTGCCGCGGCCGGTGCGCACGAGCCGGTAGCCCGGCGGCACGCTCGCCGGGCGGACGCGCCAGGGCCCGATGGTGGGCGCGAGGCGCGGCGGAGCCGCGACCGCCCGCGCGGCGAAGCGCTCCACCCCGCGTCCGACCGCCTCGGCGATGCGCTGACGCGCGTTCGGGTCGGCCAGGAGCAGGGCCTCGGAGGGGTTGGTGAGGAACGCCCCCTCGACCAGAACGGCGGGCATCACGGTGTGGCGCAGGACGTAGAAGCCCGCGCTCTTGACGCCGCGGTCGGGCAGGCCGAGGGCGGCCACGAGCTCCGCCTGCACGTCCTGTGCCAGCAGCCGCGCCGACGCGCTCGAGTAGTAGAAGTGGTACGTCTCGCTGCCGCTGGCGGTGCGGCTCAGGGCGTTGTTGTGCACGGACACGAAGAGCTCGGCGCCCGCCTCGTTGGCGATGTCCACGCGGGCGCGCAGGTCGGCGCCCACCGTGGTGTACGGACGATCGCCGCCGGCGAGGTCCGTCGTCCGCGTGAGGATGGTGCGGGCGCCGCGGCCCCGCAGGTAGCCGTCGAGCCTCAGGCCGATGTCCAGGTTGACGTCCTTCTCCAGGATCACGGGGCGGCCCTGCGCATCGGTCCGCGGCGGCAGCCCGGTGACGGCCCCCGGCGGCAGCTCGCCCACGGCGCCGCTGTCGCCGCCCCCGTGGCCGGGATCGACGGCCACGAAGGGCAGCGCGGCCGCGGCGGTGGCGACGGCGACGACCAGGCCCACCGCGACGGCGAGGGAGGCGGCGACGGCGAGACGGCGTTCACGCGGGATGGCTGGTCCTTCGCTTGGAGATGCCCGAGCCCTGCGGGCGGGCATCGTAACCGCGCCCACGTCGCGGGCCGGGGGAGCCGGGTCCGCGCGCGCCGGCGTTTCGAGCGAGATCGTCCCGGGCAGGACTCCATCGACGGCGGCGTGGGTACGGCCGCCGGCCGGGAGAGGGCGCCGGTGGCTCGGCGCTCTCTCCCTTCACCATCCGCATCCGGCGCAGGTCGCTTGTGCGCCGCCCGCCTCCCGATAGCATGCGCGGCGTGCGGCACCCCATCCGACTCGTGCTCTCCGATGACCTGAGGCGCAACCGCCTGACGGTGTTCTTCCGGCTCATCCTGGTGATCCCTCATCTCATCTGGCTGTCGCTGTGGGGCATCGTCGTCTTCTTCGCGATCATCGGGAGCTGGTTCGCCACGCTCTTCGCGGGCCAGACGCCGCTCGGGCTCCACAACTTCATCGCGCAGTACATCCGCTACTCGGTCCACGTCTACGGCTACCTGCTCTTCCTGGGCGACCCGTACCCGGGCTTCCTCGGCGATCAGCCCTACGCGGTCGACCTCGAGGTTGACCCACCGGCGCCGCAGAACCGCTGGATCACGGGCTTCCGCATCATCCTCGCGATCCCCGTACTGATCGTGGCCGACGTGCTCGGCTACCTCGTGTCCGTGGTGGGGGTCATCTCGTGGTTCGCGTGCCTGTTCACCGGCGCGATGCCCCTGGGGCTGCGGAACCTGACGGGCTGGATCGTGCGCTTCAACGCCCAGACCCACGCCTACCTGGCGCTGCTCACGGACCGCTACCCGAGCTTCTCCACCGAGCCCACCTAGCAGGGGCCGGGCGCCGGCGGTCCGCCGGCCCGGCCAGCCACGCGACCACCTGAAGCGCCGCGATGCCCGCTGCCAGCGGGACCTCCGCCGGAACCCGGCCGAGCAGCGCGGCCGCGAGGACGACCGTGCCGACCGAGCAGGCGAGCGCGATCGGGCGCAGCGGGATCGCGTCGGCGGCCACGGCGCCGGCCCCCACGACGATCGCCGCGAGGGCGGACGGGAGCGTGATGGCGAAGAGGTCCGGGCGATCGAGCGCGATCGCGCCGGCAAGGGCGACGAGGCCGATCGCGAAGAGGATCCCCCGGAGGATCACGGCGATGCCGAGCGGTCGCGCACGCGTCCGGTCGCGTCCACGAAGGCGTAGCTCACCGAGGGACCGCGGACGTCGATGCGCAGGTGGCCGTACTCGGTCAGGGACACGGCCGCCTCCGGCGTGGCGCGGGTGAACTCCTCCGCGCCGATCCGGCCGCCGCCGGTCCCCACCGTGAACGCCCGGACCCCGTTGACGGTGCGCCGCTCGTAGCGGTGGAGGTGGCCGGAGAGGATGGCCTCCACCCCGGCGCGCCGGGCCAGGCGCACGAGCGGCTGCCCCGTCTGGGGCGGGCGGTGCACCACCACGAACCGGTGCCGGAAGCCGGGCCGCGCGAGCGCGGCGCGGGCGAACCGCCGGCCCTCCTTGTCGGCCTGGTCGCCCAGGATCACCACCTGGAGCGGCCCGTGCTCCACGACGTGGCGGCCTCCCGGCGGCAGGTCGAAGGCGTCGCGGATCGCGCCGTCGCCGGGCGGCAGGAGGTCGTGGTCGCCGAGGCCGATGTAGACCGGCGCGTTCCGCATCAGCTCCGCCATGGGCCGGAAGACGTTGCGGTCCAGCAGGAAGTCGGGGGCGCTGATGTAGCTGTTGTCGCCGGCCGTGACCACGAGGTCGGGCCGGGCCGCGGCCATCGTGCGGGCCACCGCCCGCTGCGCGTCCCCGCCGATGCCGTAGTCGGCCAGCACCGCCATCCGCACCGGCGCGCCGGGATCGTCCGAGGGCGTGGCGAAGGAGCCGGCGGCGGCGGCGAGCCCGTCGACCGAGGCCGTCCAGGCGTACCGCTCTCCGGGGCGCAGCCCGGTCAGGAGCCCGCCGCGCGCCGTGACGGGCCGCCCGGCTTCGTCGAGCGCCGTGAGCTCCACCGAGCGCTCCCCCGCGGTCCGCCAGCGCAGCTCGGCCTCGTCGCCGGTGACGCGCAGCAGGTAGGGACCCCGGGTGAAGGGATCGCCGGAGGGCCCGAGCAGGTAGAGGCGCCAGTAGAGAACGACGCCGCCGACCAGCAGCAGCGCCAGCGCGGCGAGCATCGAGACGCCGATCAAGGCGCGCCGCAGGCGCCGCTCGCGAGGGCTGAGGTCGCTGGTCACGGCGCCCGCGATGCTGCCAGAGACGGCGCCGGCGCGATCGAGCAGCTTCGGAGAAGGCGCTCGCCTCCGCCGAGGTGGCCTCGCCGGAGCGGACGGGCTACTCGGGCGGGGTCATCATCACGGCCGGGTCGATGTACTCCGCCTCCTCGGCGATGAGCCCGTCGCGCACGCGGTAGACCGAGACCGCCGGGACGTCCACCCGCTCGCCGCGGGCGATCCACACGCCCCAATCCGCCCGGTGGGTGCCGGTGAGGTGCCACTCGAGCCAGGCCGTGTCCTCGGGTCCCTCCCCCACGCGCAGCACCTCGACCGCCAGGTCCGGCACCGCGACCATGAAGCCGGCGATCCGCTCCTGGATCGCCTGGCGGCCGACGAAACGGGGGAAGCGCGCGCCGCCCGCGGTCGCGCGCGCCAGGATCCGCCCCTCCCGGACACCGTCCTCGGCGAAGCAGGCGGCGCACGCAGCGGCGTCCATCTCGTTCCAGGCCGCCATGTACGCCAGGGCGGTCTCGCGTGGGGTCCTCGCGGGCATCGGTCTCTCCTCGGGTCTCGACCGCGCCGATCGTACGCCGCGTCGCGCCGGTCTCGCCGGGTGTCGGCCAAGTGGCCGCGGGGGTCTCGGCCAAGTGGCCGCGTGGATGTCGGCCGGCCGCGGGGGTCTCGGCCAAGTGGCCGCGTGGGTGTCGGCCAAGTGGCCACCCACCCTCAGCCCGGCCAGACGATCCCCGGGAGGAACTCGGCCGCGCTCCTCTCCCCTAGCACTTGTGCCCCCGCCTGCCGAGTACGAACATGTGTTCGTATGGCGCTCACCTCCCTACGCCGAGCTCCACGCCCACTCGGCCTTCAGCTTCCTGGACGGCGCCTCGGCTCCCGATGAGATGGCGGCCCGGGCGGCTGAGCTGGGGTACACGGCCCTGGCCCTCACGGATCACGACGGGCTGTGCGGATCGCTCGAGTTCGCCCACGCCGCCCGGGCGGCCGGGGTGCGGCCCATCACCGGGGCGGAGGTCACCCTGAGCGGGGGCGCCCACCTGACGCTGCTGGCCGAGGACGCGCGCGGGTACGCCAACCTCTGCCGGCTCCTCACCCTCGCCCACGTCGACACCCGCCCCCCGCCCGACCGCCGCCCGCTCCCCCCGGCCCTCGACCGCTCCGCGCTGGCGGCCCACGCCGAGGGGCTGGTGTGCCTCACCGGCTGCGCGCGCGAGGGGCTGGTGCCGCGCCTGGTGGCGAGCGGGCGGCGGCGGGAGGCCGAGGAGGCCGTGCGCGACCTGGTGCGCGACCTCGGGGCGGGGAGCGTCTTCGTGGAGATCCAGCACCCCCGCTCGCGTGGGGACCGGCGCCTGGCGCGGGACCTCGCGCGACTGGCCACGAGCGCCGGGGTGCCGTGCGTGGCGACCGGCGATCCCCACGCGCACTCCCCCGAGCGCGCCCTGGTGCAGGACGCCTTCGTGGCGATCCGCCACCGCCTGACCCTCGACGGCTCGGAGGCCGAGCGGCGCGGCAACCGCTGCGCGGTGCTGCGCCCCCCCGCGGAGATGGCGGCCCTGTTCGCCGACCACCCGGAGGCGGTGGCCGAGACGGTGCGCCTGGCCGACCGGCTGCGAGTTCGACCTCACCCGCGACCTGGGCTACCGCTTCCCCGACTTCGCCGGGTCGCACCCCGGCGAGACGGCCCAGGCCGCGCTGGCGCGGGTCTGCGCCCATCAGCTCGGCGCGCGCTACCCCAACGCCGGCAAGCGCGCGGCCGCGCGGGTGCGCCTGGACGAGGAGCTCGCGCTCATCGCCCACCACGACCTGGCCGGCTTCTTCCTGCTGCACCGCGACATCCTGGAGCTCGCCCGCGAGGTGGCGCTGCGCGTGCGCCCCTCCGGCTCGGCCCGTCGCTGGCTGCCGCCCGGGCGGGGGCGCGGATCCTCGGTGGGCTCGATCGTCTGCTACCTCACCGGCCTCTCCCACATCGACCCGGTCGAGAGCGGGCTCTTCCTGGGGCGGTTCCTCAACCGCGACATGGCCTCGGTGCCCGACATCGACCTCGACTTCCCGCGCGACGTGCGCGAGGCGCTCATCGAGGCCGTGATCGAGCGCTACGGCGCCGAGCACGCCGCCCTGGTCGCCGCCTTCCCCACCTTCCGCATCCGCATGGCCATCCGCGAGCTGGGCGGCGCCCTGGCGCTGCCCGAGGCCGACCTGGAGCGCCTGGTGCGGCTCGCCGACACATGGTCCTCGGCCCGCGCCGTGGAGGAGGAGCTGGAGCGCCTGCCGGACGGGGCGGCCAAGCTCGCCTCGCCGCGCTGGCGAGCGCTGGCGTTCCTGGCCCGCGAGGCGGCCGGCCTCCCCCGACACCTGTCACAGCACTCCGGTGGCATGGTCGTCAGCGCCCGCCCGCTGGTGGAGCTGGTGCCCGTGGTTCCCGCCGCGTTCCCGGGCCGTCAGATCTGTCAGTGGGACAAGGACTCCTGCGCCGACGCCGGCTTCGTGAAGATCGACCTGCTCGGCCTGGGCATGCTCTCGGCGGTGGAGGAGTGCGTCGACCTGATCGCCCGCACCCGGAGCGAGAGCGTCGACCTGTCGCGCATCGGGTTCTCCGACCCCGAGGTCTACGCCGAGATCCAGGACGCCGACACGGTCGGGGTGTTCCAGATCGAGAGCCGGGCCCAGATGCAGAGCCTGCTCCAGACCCGGCCCGAGAGCCTCGACGACCTCACGATCCAGGTGGCGCTCATCCGCCCCGGGCCGGTCAGCGGCGGGGCGGTGCACCCCTACGTGAAGCACCGGCGCCTGCGCCGCGCCGATCCCGGCTTCGAGCCCCCCTACGACCACCCGCTGCTGGCCGACTGCCTGCGCGAGACCCTCGGGGTGGTGGTCTTCCAGGAGCAGGTGCTCGAGGTGGCGATGGCGCTGGCGGGGTTCAGCCCCGGACAGGCCGAGGCCCTGCGGCGCGCCATGAGCCGCAAGCGCAGCCGCGAGGCGATGCTCGGCCTGTGGCGGGAGTTCCTCGACGGCGCGCGGGCGCGCGGGGTGGACGACGAGATCATCAGGACGGTGTTCAGGAAGCTCATCGGCTTCTCGAACTTCGGCTTCCCCAAGGCGCACTCGGCGGCCTTCGCCGTGCTGGCCTACCAGAGCGCGTGGCTGCGGCGGCGCTATCCGGCCGAATTCCTGGCGGCGCTGCTGAACGCCCAGCCGATGGGCTTCTACCCGCCCGCCACCCTGGTGCGCGACGCCCAGCGGCGCGGCGTGCGCGTGCTGCCGCCCTGCATCCGGCGCTCGGAGGCGACCTGCACCGTGGAGGACGGCGCCGTGCGGATCGGCCTCGGCTACGTGCGCGAGGTGCGCCGGGAGGCCGCCGAGCGCCTGGCGGCCGAGCGCGCGGCCGGCGGGCCCTTCCGCGACATGGCCGACCTGGCGGCGCGGGCCGACCTGCGCCGCGAGCAGCTCGCCCAGCTCGTGCGGGCGGGGGCGTGCGACGACCTGAACGAGCCGAGGCGGGCCATGCTCTGGGAGCTCGGGGTGCTGGCGCGGCCGCGCACGGGGGCCGCCGGGATGCAGATGGCCCTGCCGATCCCCACGGGCCCCGCTCCCCCGCTTCCCGAGCTCGGGCGCTTCGAGCGCACCCTCACCGACTACGAGACCACCGGCCTCTCCACCGGCTGGCACCTGGTGGCGCTGGTGCGCCCCGGGCTGCCGCCCGGCGTGCTCACCTCCGCCCAGCTGCGCGACACGCCGCACGGCACGCGGGTGTGCGTGGCCGGGCTGGTGGTGGCCCGCCAGCGGCCGGCGACGGCCGGAGGGATCGTGTTCCTGCTGCTGGAGGACGAGACCGGGATGACCAACGGCATCGTGCGTCCGGAGGTCTACGAGCGCCACCGGGCGGCGGTGCGGGCCGAGCCCCTGGTCCTGGTGTGGGGGCGCCTGGAGCGGCAGGAGCGCGCCATGAACGTGGTGGTGAGCCGGCTCGAGCGCATCGAGCCGCCGGTCGAGGAGCCCGCCGGCGCGCTCGCCGGCGTCGAGGGGATGGCCCGCGTGCGGGCCGCCGCGCCCGAGGGGCAGCACTTCGGACGCGGCCGCCGCTAGCCCGTCTGCACCAGATCCGTGATCTCGGCCTCGAAGAACGGCTCGTAGCGCGGCGTGCCGAACCACCACCCCACCGAGACGCGGCTGGGGACGGTCAGCGCGCCGAAGGTGTGCTCCGCCTGGACGTGGCCGCCGAAGGGGATGTACCCGAACGCGTCCTGGCCAACGTTCCCCCACCGCAGCGCGCTGAGGCTGCGCACCGCGCCCCGCCCGTCGATCTCGATGCGGACCTCGCACTTCTCGGGCGGGAGCTCCAGCGTCGCCACGACCGCCCCCTCACCGTCGGCGCGCCAGGCGACACCGGGCCGGGGCAGCAGGCCGACCGGCGCGAAGATGGCCTCCAGCGCCGCCCGCCCTGCCGCCGAGCGCCCGGTGTCCGGGTCGTCCGCGTGGAACAGGGGCACGCGTCCGAGGAGGCGGCCGTCCATGGTCCCCACGCCCTCCGCGAACCGGTCGGTCACCACGAGCGGCGTGAGCCGTCCCCAGCCGACCCGCGCCCGCCAGGTGAAGGAGCGCCCGTCGGACTCCTGATCCGCCGTGAAGCGCATCCAGGACCGGACCTTGATCCGCCCCGCCATCCGCAGCCGCACCCCTGGCGTCAGCGGTGCTCCCTCCGCGATGGCGTGGGTCAGGTACCGGGTGACGGGCTCGTCGAGTCCGGCGAGCATGCCACGCTCAAACCGCGTTACCAGTGGAGGGTGCGGAATCCCACTACCGTAGGCGAGTGGAGTACCTCCTCGCCATGGCGATCGTCGCGGGGATGGCGATCGTGCCGATCCCGCTCCCCCCGTCCTGGCTGGTCCTGGCCTACCTCAGCCTCGCGTGGGACGCCGACCCGGTCGGGCTGGTGCTCGCCGGGGCGCTCGGCGCCGCGATCGGGCGCACCGCCCTGGCCGCGACCGCGCGGGCGATGGGCCCGCGCGTCATGCGGCCCTCATTCCAGGCCAACGTCGACTACCTCGCGACGAGGCTCCACCGGCCCCGGGCGACCGCGGGCGTCGCGATCCTGCTCGCCGCCTCGCCGCCCCCGACGGGAGCGCTCTACACCGCCGCCGGCATCCTGCGGGTGAACCTCGCCCTCGTGGCGGCGGCCTCCTTCGCGGGCCGCGCCGTCAGCTACGGCATCGCCGTCGCGCTCGCCGGCTCCACCGCGGATCAGGTCCCCGACCGGTTGCGGGACGCCGCCGCCCCTCTGCCGATCGCGGTCGGATCGGCGCTGGTCGTGGCGATGCTGTGGCTGCTCGTGCGGATCGACTGGCGGGCCCTGCTCGAGGGCCGCCGGCTGCGCGTGCGCGCCCGGGGAGCCAGAGCGGCGGCCTAGCTCCGCCGGGCGGGGCGTCCGAGCGCCGGGCTGCTGCGCGTGGGCTCCCGCGCGGAGGTCTGGTCCTGCTCGTTGTACTCCGCGCCCGCCGGAGGGGGGACGGGACCGTCGAGGAGGGGGTCGCCGGTGGCGCGCATCCACTCGTCGAGCCGCTCGCTCAGCTCGGCCACCACCTCGCCGAGCTCCGGATCGCTCACCACGTTGACCGACTCCGCGGGGTCGAACACCAGGTCGTGGAGACGCTCCATCTCCACCGGGCGCTCGGCCCACCCGTGCCGCATCCACAGCTCCTTCCCCGGGCTGTCGTCGGTGTTGGGGCGCACCGGCGTCTCGCGGTCGTCGAAGCGGCGGATGTACTTCCAGCGGTCGGTGCGGATCGCGCGCTGGGGCTCGTAGGCGGCGTGGTAGGTGCCCTCGGCGAAGACCTCCTCGCGCACCGCCGTGGCGCCGCGGGTGAGCGGCAGCATCGAGACCCCCTGGAGCCAGTGCGGGCGGGGGATCTCGAGCAGCTCGCACACCGTCGGGAAGAGGTCGATCTGCGACACCAGCGCGTCGCTGACCTGCCCGCCCGTGAACCCTCCGGGTCCCCTCAGGATCAGGAACACGCCGATGCCCCGGTCGGTCAGGGTGGTCTTGGCCCCCGGGAAGGCCATCCCGTGGTCGGTGGTGCAGATGACGAGCGTGTCCTCGGCGAGGCCGAGGGCGTCGAGCTCGTCCAGGATCGCGCCGATGCCGGCGTCCAGGGAGCGCGCGCTGGCGTTGAAGGCCGCCATGTCGGCACGGGTCTCGGGCGTGTCCGGGATGTTCGGCGGCGGCAGGACGTAGCGCTCCTCGCCCTCCGGCGGGCGGAAGAACTCGCGGTGGGTCTCGAAGAACCCGACCGACAGGAAGAACGGACGGTCGCGGGGCGCCGAGCGCAGGACGTCGATCGTCACGGGGGCGACGTCGGTGGCCCGCGTGGTGGCGATCTTCACCACCTCGTCGTAGCCGATGATCTCCGGCTCCTTCGAGATGTGCTGCTCGCCGATGAGCGTCGTGCGGTATCCGGCCTCGTGCAGCGTGTGGACGATGTGGTGCCGGTAGTCCATCAGCGACCACC
Organism: Miltoncostaeaceae bacterium; assembly: GCA_963721335.1. Lineage (GTDB taxonomy): Bacteria > Actinomycetota > Thermoleophilia > Miltoncostaeales > Miltoncostaeaceae > CAVXDY01. The sequence goes on along the minus strand of CAVRIV010000008.1, from coordinate 266,441 downwards.
CCCGGTGGGCGAGGCCCATCATCCCGTTGGTGTGCGCGTACTGACCCGTGAGCAGGCAGGCGCGGCTGGCCGAGCACGTCGAGGCGGCGCAGAACGCACGGCGGAACGCGATGCCCTCCTCGGCCAGCCGCTGGATGCGCGGCGTCTGCACGGCCGCGCCGTAGGGCTGCACGTGCCGCCCGGTGTCGTGGGAGTGCAGGTAGAGGATGTTCGGCCGCGGCGCAGCGGCCACTACGCCTCCACCCCCGCCTCGCGCGCCTCGGTGCGGTAGCGCTCCACCCACTCGTGGGAGCGGGTGTCCGACTGGCGGCGCATGCTGGGGCTCGGCAGGGGCCGGTCGTCGTCGAGCGGGATCTCCAGGTACCGCAGGATCCCGCGGACCGCTCGGTCGTGCTGGTCGGCGAAGTCCTCGTAGAAGATCGTGAGGGGCTCGATCCCCGCCCCGGCGAAGTAGTCGTCCCACCACCGCTCCTCGCCCTCCAGGCCCTCCCGGAGCTGATCGAGGGCGTCGAAGCTGTAGCGCAGCGGCGCCCCGTCGGCGCCGCGCTCGCCCTCCGGCTCCGGAACGCCGGAGGGGCCGTCCTCACGCCACTGCCAGGTCTGGATGGCCCGCCAGAGCGACACGGCCTGGCGAACCTTGTCGCGGCGGATGAGGCGGATGTACCGCAGGCGCGGGAACACGGACGCCAGCAGCCGGTGATCCTCCTCGGGCACGCCCTCCCCCAGCGACGAGCGCAGGCCGCCGATCAGGCCTCCCATGTACGCCGCCATGATCTTCGCGCCGAAGACGCCGTTGCTGGTCGTGGCGGTGCCCAGCACCCAGGAGACGTACTCGGCGAAGTGCGTGAAGCGGCGGGGATCGAACATCGGGTCCACGAGCGTGTCGCCGGCGGGCGGACCGAGGCTCTCGGGCAGGGTCCCGGCCACCTCGCCCAGGTACTCGGAGGGCCCGCGCGGGATCCCCGCGTCCCCGGTCTGCTGGAAGTACTCCTCGGGCCGCCCGGCGATGCCGATGCTGGTCAGGGCCTGCGACAGGAAGGTGCTGCCGCTCCGGGGAGTGGTGCAGATCAGGTACGAGGACGTGGGCGCGCCATAGAGGTACGTGATTCGTGGCATAAGGAGATCATATCCACGGCGCAGGTCCGCCGAGTCGCTCACGTGCGCACCAACCGCTCGAAGAGCGCCTGCAGCATGGCGGCGGGGTCGTCGCAGAGCCCGGTGTGGACCGCGGAGGGCTGGACCGATGTGCTGCTGGGCGACACCAGCCAGTGGAACCGCCCGCTCGCGGGCAGGCGCGCCATCGGCCCGGCGCCGGGCTCCCCGGCGGCCACGGCCGCGATCCCCTCGAGCTGGCGCCGGAGCCCGTCCGCGTCGGCATCGGGCGCCAGGGCGGCGAGGCGCACGGGGTCGAGGGCGACCAGGGCTCCCAGGAACCTCCGGGTGGGCGCGAACAGCACCACGCCGGCGTTGATGCACTCCCCGCGATCCACGCGCGGCACCACGCGCAGGAGCGCGTACTGGAACGGGCTACGCGGCTCGGGCACGCTCCGCCTCCTGCGCGAACTCCCGCGGCGCCCGGAGCCGCGCGGCCAGGTAGTCGAGGTAGGCCGTGCGTCGCTCGTCGGGCGTGCCGTCCTCGCCGTCGGCGAGCCACTCGTCGGGGATCAGGCCCACCACGGCCGCGAGCGCGGCGGCGTCGAGCCGGGGCGCCAGGCGGGCGTCGGCCTCCAGGATCGACCCGGCGGCGGGCAGCAGCACGTGGTCGGCGATGACCGGGAACGGCGACCGGGCGTGCGGGGCGAGCCGCCAGTCGCGGTGGTGCCGGTAGAGCGCCGCCCCGTGGTCGATCAGCCACAGGCGCCCGTGCCAGACCAGCAGGTTGGGATTGCGCGCGGTGCGGTCGACGTTGGTGAGCAGGGCGTCGAGCCAGACGACGTCGGCCGCCACCTCCGGATCCACCGTAAAGCCGGCCGCCGGGTCGAAGGCGAGCGAGCCCGGCAGGAAGTCGAGCCCCAGGTTGAGGCCCGCGCTCGCCCGCAGCAGGTCCTGGATCTCCGGGTCGGGCTCGGCGTCCGCGAGGGCCGGATCGAGCTCGACGAAGGCGATCTCGGGAACCAGCAGCCCCAGCCGGCGCCCGATCTCGCCCCCGATGAGCTCGGCCACCAGCGACTTCGGCCCCTGCCCGGCGCCGCGGAACTTGAGCACGTAGAGCCCGTCGTCGTCCGCCTCGACGAGCGCCGGGAGCGAGCCGCCCTCGCGCAGGGGCGTCACGTAGCGCGTGGCGCGCACCGTGGCCGGGGAGCCGATCGCCGTCACGCCGGTCATCGCGCTCACCCCCGGGATCCGGGCAGGGGAAGCCCCTGGCACGACCCGCCGCCGGCGAGCCGCGCCCGGGCGGACCGGGCCACCTCGGCGATGAACCGGTCCCCGGAGAAGTCGCCCACCCCCGAGGCGCTCCAGGTCATGGCGGCGACGGCCACGGGGCCGCTGCGCAGGTACACGATCCCGCCGTCGTGCTTCACCTGCTCGTTGTAGCCGGTCTTGTGCGCGAGCGGTACGGACGCGGGAAGGCCCGCCGCGAGCTTGGTGCGGTCGCGCACGTCGAGCAGGCGGGCGAGCAGCTCCGCGCGGGCGGCGCCGGCCCCGATCCCCAGGCGCGCGACCCCGCCCCGGCCCACCGCGCCGCGGTGCACCGCCACCATCAGCCGCGCCAGCTCGTACGGGGTGGTGATGAAGTTGGTGAACAGCGCGGGGCTCGCCGAGGTCTCGATCGGCAGGGGCCGGCGGCTGTCGAGGAGGTACCCGCGCCGCACCAGGGACCGGGAGAGCCCCAGGTCGGCCAGGGTGTCCGTGACGCTGGCGGCCCCGGCGGTCGTCGAGCCCCCGCCCAGGTCCGCCAGGGCGGAATTGGCGGCCACGTCGTCGGAGTTGACGACCATGCGGTCGAGCACCGGCCCCAGGCGGGCGGCGCGGCCCCGCCGCACCGCGTCCACCAGGATCGCGGCCTTCAGCGTGCTGGCCGCGGGGAACTGGGCGTCGGCGTTGTACGACGCCCCGCAGCCGGTGAGCAGGTGCTGGACGTAGACCCCCGCGATCGCGGGCATCCCGGCGACCAGGCGATCGACGTCGCCCTGCAGGCGCCGGTCGACGAACCCCGGGATGCGCCCGGCGCGCCGCGCGGAGCGGGGCAGGACGCGCACGCGCACCGTCGCCGACCAGCGGGAGCCGCCGGGCCCGATCGCCCGAACGCGCACCGGCTCGACGCCGACGGGCACCTCCAGGGACAGGCGGCGCGGCCCCGGCGCCACGCGGACGCGCGGTCCCAGCCGCCCGCCGGTCTGAACCTGGACGGCGCTCGTCCCGGAGCCGACCCGCACGGCGACGCGGCCGAAGCTCACCGGCGGCGCCGACAGGACGGGCGGCGGGGGCGCAGCCTGGGCGATCACGGGCTCGCGCGGACCATCGGCTCGAGCAGCGCGCGCACCGCCTCCTGGGTGCGACGCGTGAGCTCGGCGGCGCGCTCGCGCCGCGTGCCGTCGGTGGGCACCGGGACCGGGTGCCCGAAGGCCACGAGCACCGGCCCCCGCCCCACCGGACGCCATCCTCGGAAGACGCGGTGGGCTCCCCAGATGGCGGCGGGCACCACCCGGACGTCCTCGGCCAGGCCCAGCACCCCCATCCCCTCCCGGAACTCGCCCAGCTCCGCGCCCCAGCTGGGACCGCCCTCGGGGAAGATGACCACGAGCCGCCCGGCCGCGAGCTGCTCGCGGGCGTAGCGGAGAGCGCGGGTGTCGGTCCCGCCGGGCCGCACCGGAAAGGCTCCGAGGCCGAAGAGCGCGGTGGCCAGCGGCCAGCGGGTGAAATGCTTGGCCAGGGCGATGTACTGGGCGCGGCGCGGGATGCAGGCCATGCCCACGAAGACGGGGTCGAGGTCGGCCAGGTGGTTGGCCACCACGAGCACCCCGCCCTCCCGCGGGATCCGGCGGCGCCCCGCCACCCGGAAGCGGGCGACGGGCAGCAGCGTGAGCGTGAAGACGATCCGCGCGAGCCACCAGATCGGACCCCTGGTGCCGCCGCGGGGCGGGGCCCAGTACACCGAGCGCTCCGCGCCGCTCATCCTCCGAGGGCGCCCTCGGGACGCTCGACCACCATCGCGATCCCCTGCCCGCCCCCGATGCAGAGGGCCGCGACGCCCAGGCGAGCGTCGCGACGGGCCATCTCGTGCAGGAGCGTGGTCAGCACGCGCGCCCCGGAGGCGCCGATGGGGTGCCCCAGCGCGATCGCCCCGCCGTGGACGTTGACGCGCTCCTCGTCGAGGCCCAGCCGCCGGCAGACCGCGATCGACTGTGCCGCGAAGGCCTCGTTGAGCTCGAAGAGGTCGATCTCGCCGATGGTCACCCCCGCGCGCTCGACCGCCTTCCGGATGGCGTCCACCGGGCCCAGGCCCATGACGCGGGGCGGCACCCCCACGGACGCGCTCGCTCGCACCACCGCCATCGGCGTCAGGCCCTGCTCGCGCGCGGCCTCGGCGCTCATCACCACCAGCGCCGCCGCGCCGTCGTTGATGCCCGAGGAGGTCCCCGCGGTGACGGTGCCCTGGGGATCGAACGCGGGCCGGAGCGCCGCGAGCCGCTCGGCGGTGGTGTCCGGCCGCGGGAACTCGTCGCGGTCCACCATCACGGGGTCGCCCCGGCGCTGGGGCACCGGGACGGCCACGATCTCGTCGTCGAAGGTCCCCCCGTCGAGGGCCGCCGCGGCCCGCTGCTGGCTGCGCAGGGCGAAGGCGTCCTGCTCGGCGCGGGTGATCTCGTCCTCGGCGGCCACGTTCTCGGCCGTCACCCCCATGTGCACGTCGCAGAGGGCGCACCAGAGCCCGTCGCGCACCATGGAGTCCACGAGCGGCACGTCGCCCATCCGGTGGCCGGTGCGCATGCCGGACACGAGATGCGGCGACGCGCTCATGTTCTCCATCCCGCCGGCCACGAGCACCGCCGCCTCGCCGGCGGTGATGGCCTGAGCGGCCAGCGCCACGGCCTTCAGCCCGGATCCGCAGACCTTGTTGATCGTGGTGCAGGGGACGGTCTCCGGGAGCCCGCCGCGCAGCGCCGCCTGACGGGCCGGGTTCTGGCCGAGGCCCGCCTGGAGGACGTTCCCCATCAGCACCTCGTCGACCCGCTCGGGGTCGATCGCGGCCCGCCGCAGCGCCTCGGCCACGGCGATGGCCCCGAGCTCGGTGGCGGGCACCCCGGCCAGAGCGCCGGTGAACGCCCCGATCGGGGTCCGCACCGCGCTCGCGATCACCGCCTCGGCCATCGGCCTCTCCCCCCGGTCCTCTCGGCCGCGAAACCTACGGCACGAGGTGGGGGTACAGCCCGCGAGCCCTGCCGCCGATAAAGCAAAGTATGCACGGATGCAACCCCCACAGGGCCAGGATGGCCCTAACCGTCCTCGTAGGTACCGCGATCGCAGCGGCGGGACTCGCCTTCTCGGCGATGCCCGCCGCGGCGGCGCCGGTCCGAGGCCCCAGCCTCGAGGCGGCGGTGCTCGCCGAGATGAACCTGGCCCGGGCCCGCAACCACCGGGCTCCCCTGGACATGCTGGACACGCTGACGCGCCCGGCGCGCGCCCAGAGCCGCTACCTGCTCAGGACGGGCCTGCTCACGCACAACAGCCCGGACGGCTCCCCCTTCTGGACCCGCCTCGAGCGGGCCGGCTTCCCCCGGTCCCGCGCCATGGGCGAGAACCTCGTCGAGCTGGGTGGCTGCAACGAGTCCACGGCGCGCCTGGCGGTGCAGCTCTGGATGCAGAGCCCGGCGCACCGCGCCAACATGCTGAGCAAGAAGTTCCACGTCGCCGGTGTCGGCGTCGCCTCGAGCGGCGACTGCGACACCACCGTCGTCACGGCCGACTACGGCGGCTGAGCCGCCGGGCCGGGCCGCGAGGCCTAGGCCTGGAAGCTCTTCCCGCAGCCGCAGGAGGCGGAGGCGTTCGGGTTGTTGATCAGGAACCCGGCGCCCTGGAAGCCCTCCTCGTAGTCCAGCTCCACCCCGAGCAGGTAGGGCACGCTGTAGCGGTCCACGATCACGCGGACGCCGTCGTTCTCGACCACCTCGTCGCCGTCCTCCGGCGCGCTCAGGGAGAGGTCGTACTCGAAGCCCGAGCAGCCTCCGGGAACGACCTGCACACGCAGGCCGGCGCCCGGCTCCGCCTCGGCGGCGATGAGCGAGCGGAGCTTGTCCTTGGCCTCGGCGGTGAGGGTGACCATCGTGGGACCTCTCGGACGGGGATGGCTCGACAGGTGCACGTCGAGTGTGGCAAAGAGCCCCGGCGCCCGCAACGTCCTTCGCCCGTTAACGATCTCTCGGCGGACGGACCTCCCAGAGCACCGAACGGGCGTTGCCGGCGCGATCGGCGAGCGTGAGCGCCAACGTCGAGCGCCCCGCCGGCACGCCTCGCGGCAGCTTCATGATCCTCGCCGTCACACGGGCCTCGGCGGTCACGTCCTGGCCGCCCACGCGCACGCGCACCGAGGACGGGTCGACGCCGGTGCCGCCCTGGTCGTCGCGGTAGCGCACCACCAGTCCTCCGCCACGCGGCTCGCGCAGCACGGCCTTCGGGGTCCTCGGCGGAGTCTGGCGCCCGCCGCGGGGCCACAGCGGGAGCGGCCCCGGAGCGAACGCCAGCGCCGCCTGGGAGGTGGCCCACACCGAGGCGCTCGGCGACTCGCTCGAGTTCCGCACGCCTCCGTCCGGGAGCTGGAGCCGCCGCAGCAGGCGGACGGGACCCCCTGCCCGGTTCCAGGGCGGGCGGTCCGGCCGATCGCCGAGGGTCCGCAGGGCGACGGTCACCCAGGCCGTCGTGAGGGCCGTGCTCTCCCCGCCCACCACCGCCGGGAAGCCGCCGTCGGGGCTCTGCACGCGGCGCAGGAAGTCGCGCGCCCGGCGCAGCGAGGTCGCGCGGCCCGGCGTCCTCCCGGCGGCGACCAGGGCCTGGACCGCGACCGAGGTGGTGTTGGGGTCGCGCCCCATGGGGCTGGCATCGGCGGACCAGCCCCCGTCCGCGCGCTGCTCACGCTCGAGGGCGCCGCGGGCGCGCCTCACCGAGCGGGAGTCCCGAGGCAGCCCGCCGGCCCGCAGCGCGAGGATGCCCCACGCCGTCGTGGAGGGGCGGTCGCCGATGGAGCCGTCGGCGTTCTGGGCCGCCAGCACCTCTCGCAGGAGGTTGCGCCCGCCGACCCTCCGGGGGTCGAGCCCCGCCGCGCTCGCCGCGACGGCGGTGCGCTCGATGTCGCCGAGGAGCGGGTTCCGCAGCGGGCGGGCGACCGCATCGCGCAGGGATGCGTGTCCCGATCGCCAGTGCTCCGCCCGCTCGCCCGCGGCGGCCACCGCGAGGGTGGCCCACGCCGTGTAGCTCGGGTCGGTCCCGCTGCCCACGGAGAACCCGCCGCCGAAGGGGTCCTGGTGGGCGGCGAGGTTGTCCAGCGCCCGCGAGAGCGGCCCGGCCTGGGCGCCCGCGGGCAGGACGAGGCCCAGCACGGCCGCGAGGCCGGTCGCGATCGCCGGGTGCGGACGCGAGCCGCTACCGAGTGGGCGTCGAGCCACGGGGGGAAGTCTTTCGGTGGGCCTCGGGAGCCCACAACTCCCCATCCGGCGAGGGCCGCCACCCCATCGGCCGTAAGCCTCCGAGAGGTTGCTACCGTCCGGCCGTGAGCCCCGCCCCTCCAGAGGCCGCTCCCCACCGGTCGGCGATCGCGCGGGCGCTCTCGGACCGCGACGGGAACCTGCGCACGTCGCTCATCCTGGGGATCGCGGTCCTGGGGGTGATCCTGCTGGCGATCGGCATGTTCGCCGCGCTGCTGGCGGCCGGCGCAGGAAGCCCCGCCACGCTCGCCGTCTGGCTGGTGGCGGCCCTGCTGCTGATCAAGCTGCCGCTGCTGGGCGTGCTGTGGTGGATCCTGACCCGCCGCCGCGACGCGACCTCGGGCGGCGGATGGTCGCACGACGAGTGCGGCGAGATCCTGGCCTACCTGGAACGGCAGGCCGAGGAGAGCCGCGAGCGCGAGGACGCGCCGGCGCGCCTCGCCTACTTCGCCCGCGAGGCCTGGTTCGTGGCCGACTCGGCGAGGGACGCCGACAAGGCCGAGGCGGTGGCGGTGGCGGTGCGCATCGACGCGCTGGCCACCCGGGCCGGCGCCCCGGCGCATCCCTCAGCTGGAGCGAAGCAGCAGCACCAGGCTGACGCACATGAGCGCGAGGGCCGCCAGGCGCTCCCATGAGAGGGCGGTCGCCTCGACCCCGAGCCAGCCGAAGCGGTCGATCAGCGCCGCCAGGGCCACCTGCCCGACGATCACGGCGACGAACGTCGTGGTGACGCCCAGGCGCGGGGACGCCACGAGCGTGGCGAACACGAAGACCGCCCCGAAGGCTCCGCCCAGATAGGCCCACCAGGGCCCGCCTCCGAGCGCGCCCAGGCGCCCGGCATCACCGGCCACCACGACCGCGCCCATCAGGAGCACGGTGCCCACGGCGAACGAGACGAACGCGCTCCCCACCGGCGACGCGAGCACGAGGCGCAGGCGCGCGTTGACCGGCGCCTGGGCGGCGATCAGCGCGCCGCCGATCAGCGGCAGGAGCAGGTAGGCGAGTCGGGGCATGGCGTCACTCCGGGTCGGGGTGCGGCCACGCTAGCGACGGCGCCGGGCCGGGGGCCCGCGCCGGCCGGGTCAGGCTCCCGCGTCGGGTGGGTGCCGGACGCCCGGCCCCGGGATGGCGCCGGCCCTCGGCAGAGGGGTCTCGCGGGCCGGCTGGAGAACCTCTCCCACCCCGAGGCATCCGTAGCAGGAGACGAACGCCCATCCCCGGCCCTCGGGACGGCACAGGATCCGCCGCTGCCCCCAGCAGGTCGGGCACGGGGCCCAGACCACAGGGGTCGCGGATGCGGTGGGCCTCAGGCTCGCCACGTCTCCGCCGCCTCGATGGGAGGGGGCTGGCCCCGGCGAATCCGCTCGCCGAGCGCCACCGTCTCAGCGGCCGGCTCGGCGCCGAGGGAGCGCACCGCCTCGGCGCAGAGGCCGAGCTGCCGGAGCGCCAGGGAGCGCTGGCCGGCCTGGGCGTAGCACCGCATCAACAGCCGGTGGAGGTCCTCGCGCTCGGGCTCGAGGGCGAGGCCTCGGCGGCACAGGCCGATGGCGGTCCCGATGTCTCCCAGCCGGCGCTCGCACTCGGCGAGGTCGGTGATGGTCGCGAGATGGGTGTCGGCGAGATCCCGGCGGAAGGGATCGATCCACGCCTCGTAGCGGTCCTCCTCGAAGAGGTCGCCGGCGTACAGCGCCACAGCGGCGCGGAGGTCGGCCGCGGCGCCCTCCATGTCCCCCGCGCGCCGGCGGACCCGGGCCGCGGCGGCGAGCCTCTCCAGCTCCTCTGCGTCCACGTGGACCACGAGCGACGGATCGAGCCGGTAGGCGCCGCCGTCGAAGACGCACACCGAGCGCCCGCCGAGCGGCTCACGCAGACGGTTGCGCAGCCCCCAGATGGAGACGTTCAGGTTGTTGCGGCCGTGCGAGGGGGACGAGCCCGGCCAGAAGACCTCGGTCAGCTCCTCGCGGGCGACGGGCCGGCGGCGGTGCATCAGGAGGTACTGGAAGACCCCGCGCTCGCGACGGCCCGCCCGGAAGGGCACGGGCAGGCCGTCGATCTCGATGCGGAGCGGCCCGAGGCCGGCGACGGCGAGCTGGGCGACGGCCTCGGCCGGCGCCGGTGGGGCGCTCAGAGCCACGGCCGGTCCTCTCCGTCCTCGAGCAGCTCGCGCTCGACCGGGTTCGCCGGCCGCTTGGCGACGCGCGCGAGGAAGCGCCGGCGCGCCGCGGCGTAGTCGTCCCAGCCGGGCGGGAACTCGGACGCGAGGGCGTCGTCGTCCCAGCCGTCCGCCGGATGGTCGGCGCGCTGCTGGTGGTCGTCACGGGTAACGAGGTGGAGATGGCGTGACACTTGAGCTCTCCTTGGCCTCTCGGCCCCACGGGTGGACATGCCCGCCCAGTGTCCGGCCGGCCCCGCGCGCGCGATAGAGGCCCTAGGTGTGGCCTCCCCTCACCGCCGTCTCGCACACCGGGAAGCGGGCGGTGGTGCTACGTTCGCGCGGTGACCCCGGTCGGACCGCGCCCGACACGTCCTGGGAGCGCGTACCTGCTCGTTCGCGCCGGCGGTGATGACGAGCGCATCTTCGCCCTCGACCCCGAGCTGGAGCGCGTCGTGGTGGGGCGCCGATCCGACTGCGACCTCGTGATCGAGGGGGACGAGCGCGTCTCCCGCACCCATTGCGAGCTGATCCCGCTGGGGCGGGACTGGCTGGTGGCGGACGACGGGCTCTCGCGCAACGGAACCTTCGTCAACGGCGAGCGGGTGGTCGGACGGCGGCGCCTGGAGGACCACGACGTGCTGCGCGTGGGCGACACGCGCATGCCCTTCCGCTGCCCCGCCCACGGGCAGAGCAAGAGCACGATCGCCGGACGCGCATTCGAGCCGCCCGGGCCGCTCACCGACCTGCAGCGCCGCATCCTGGTGGCGCTGTGCCGCCCGGTCGTGGTCGCCGGGGGCCTCGCCGCGCCCGCCACCAACGAGGAGATCGGCCGCGAGATGGGGCTGTCGGTGGACGCCGTCAAGGCCCACCTGCGCGTGCTGTTCGGGAAGTTCGCGATGTCCGACCGGCTGCGCCCGAACGAGAAGCGCATCCACCTGGCGCGCCTGGCCATCGACGGCGGGGCGGTGAGGGTCACGGACTACGCCGGACAGCCCGTGGTCAATCTCCCGGGGCTACGCCAGGAGGACGACACCCCACCCAGGGGCTAGCTTCGAGGCGCCAGGGCGAGACAACTCCGGCCGGGAAGGCGGCGCGTAAAGGGCGGCTCGTTACCCGACCGTGAGGATCACCTTGACGTGGTCCATCCCGCCCGGCGATGTCCGAGAAGGCGTCCGCCGCGTTGTCGAGCGCGTAGCTGCTGGGTGATGAAGGCCTCCGCGTCGAGGCTCCGGTCGCTGATCATCTGCGCGGTGAGGCGGAAGTCGTCGGGCGAGTACGTCAGCGAGGCTCGGAGCTCCACCTCGCGGAGCACCGCCTGCGTCGCGTCGAACGGGATCTGACGCCCCGTAGATCGCGACCTGGACGACGCGGCCGCCCGGCCGGGCGAGCTGGACGGCATCGATGAGCCCGGAGTCGTTGGGCGAGGTGACGAAGACCACGTCGAAGCCCTCCCCGCCGGTGAGCTCGCGCCCCGCCTCGACGAGGTCGATCTCGGAGGCGTTCATCGCGTTCTCGATCCCGAGCGACTCGATGAAACGAAGGTTGAAGGGCTTGATGTCGCTGACCATCAGACGCGCCCGGATGGGCGCGTTCGGAGATGTGCGCGATCAGCCCCCCGATCGGTCCGGCTCCGAGCACCGCCACCCGATCGCCGAGGCGGACCTCCCCTCGCCGGAACGCCCGCATGGCGACCGCCGCCGGCTCCACCAGTGCGCCGAGCTCGAACGGGGTGTCGTCGCGCAGGCGGTAGACCACGCGCTCAGGGGCGATCATGAACTCGGCGAACGTGCCGCCCCACCCGAGCCCCGGTCGGCGCGCGCTCTGGCACAGGTTCGTGAGCCCGCGAAGGCAGAGCGAGCACGACATGCACGCGATCTGTGGCTCGACCGCCACCCGGTCGCCCGGCCTGAGGTCCCGTCACCTGCGAGCCGACCTCGAGCACCTCACCGGCGACCTCGTGGCCGAGGACGACGGGAGGGCGGCGGAAGGGGTGGTGACCGCGGTAGGCGTGCATGTCGGAGCCGCAGATCCCGCCGGCGCCGACACGGATCAGCACCTCGTCGGGACCGTGGCTCGGCACCTGGATGTCCTGCACCTCGATGGTCTCGACGTCTGTGAGGACGACGGCTCTCATCGCACTACCTCCTTGGGGTTCGGCCGCTCGCTTGCGCGCCCTCGCCTGGGGTCGGCGCCTCGAGTTCGGGGACCCGGTCGCCGCGGCGCCGATCCCGAGGAGCGCTCGCGCCTCGTCGGGACTCGCCACCTCGCGCCCGTACTCCGCGGCGAGGCGGGTGACGCGCTCGACGAGCTCGGCGTTGGACGTGGCGAGGCGGCCCGGGCAGGTACTCGGTGTGGTCCTCGATGCCGACCCTCACGTGCCCGCCGAGGAGCATGCCGAGCATGACCATGTCGATCCCGGCCCGGGTGCCGATCCCGGCGACCCCCCAGACCGCGCCCTCGGGAAGGGAGTCGACCATCCGGATGAGGGAGCGTGCGTCGGGCGGCGCCCCGCCGTCGAGCCCGAGGAGGAACTGGAAGTAGAGCGGGCCGTCGAGGAGGCCCTCGGCGGCGAGCTGCAGGCACTGGTGAATCATCCCCTCGTGGAAGATCTCGAGCTCCGGCTTGACCGAGAACTCGCGGGTCCTCTTGGCGAGCTCTCGCATCTTCGGGCAGGCGCGCCTCGAGCAGCGAGCCCTTGTAGTTCACCGACCCGCCCGGGAAGCTGGCGATCTCGGGCGAGGCGGAGCGTCGCGTCGCCGCCTTCGCGGCGGACGTCCGTGGTGAGGTTGAGGATGATGTCGCAGCGCTCCCGGACGCCCGTCACCACGGTTCGGTAGAGCTCCAGGTCCTGCGAGGGCCGGCCCTCGTCGTCGCGCACGTGCACGTGCGCGACCGCCCCGCCCGCCTCGTGGACCTCGACGACGGAGTCGATGATCTCGTCAGTCGTCAACGGGAGGAACGGGGTGTCCGCCCGGCTCAGCTCGCCGCCGTTGATCCCGACCGAGATGATGAGTTTGTCCATGTCTGAGTGCTCCTGCGGATGGGCGAGGTTTTCGGTCCGAGGACCCCGACGGGCTACACGCGGTCGCGGACGCGAAGATCGCGGCCGTACATGGCGACGAAGGCGACGATGATCACGCCGAGCGCCACCTGCTGCATCGACGACTCGACCCCCTGGCCGACGAGGATCAGCTGGGCGAGGGTGAGCATGAGCGTGCCGGCGATTGTGCGGCCGTAGCCGCCTCGTCCGCCGAGCAAGGAGGTCCCGCCGAGGATCACCGCCGCGACCGTGTTGAACAGGTACGGGTCGCCGGCCCGCAGGTCTCCGTAGCCCGGTGAACCCGGCGAGCATCACCCCCGCGACGAAGGCGGTGAGGCCGCTGAAGGCGAACACGCCCATCCAGAGCCGGCGGGGTCGCACGAGCGCATAGCCGGCGGCGTTCGGGCTCGATCCGTAGGCGAAGATGCGCCGCCCGAAGGGCGTGCGCGTCGCCATCACGATCGTCACGACCGCCACCCCCGCCCACACCGCGACGATGGGCGGCAGGGGGATCGGCCCCATGGTGCTCGAGGCCGCCGCCGCCTTGGAGATGAACTCGGGAGGGACGCCCTCGGGCTTACCCTCGGTCCAGGCGAGGAGCGCCCCGGCGACCATGAAGCCGACGCCGAGCGTGATGATCAGCGGGTGGACGTTGAAGAGGGTCGAACAGGAGCCCGTTCACCGCGCCGATCGCCGCGCAGATGACCGCCAGCACGAGCAGGGCGACCGCCGGATGCCAGCCCCGCTCGTTCAGCTCCGTGATGCCCACGAGCGTCAGCGTCATGAGCGCGGGGATCGACAGGTCGATGCCGCCGACGATCACCACGATCGTCTGCCCGGCCGCCGCGATGCCGAGGATGGCGCACAGCGCGAAGACCGAGCGGATCGACGGCAGGGTGAGGAAGCCCTCGATGAGGGCCGTGGCGGCGAGCACCAGGGCGAGCACGCACACCCACGCGAGAAGCGCGGGGGCCCTGCCCGGGGCGACGATCGTGCGATCCCACGAGGCGATGGCGGACCGCAGTGCCCTCTGGCCGCGCGGAGCGGATGCGTCGGTGCTCACGTCAGCCGCCGCCGGTTCAGGCCGCCGGTGAGGATCCCGTTCAACGCGATGCCGACGACGAGGATCGCCCCGAAGCTGAAGGTCACCCAGAAGCTGTCCACACCCAGCAGAGAGAGCGCGTTCTGCACCAGGTAGACCGTCAGCCCGCCGGCGAGCCCCCCGAGCACGCCGCCCCGCCCGCCGGCGAGACTCGTCCCTCCGAGCGCCGCGCCGGCCAGCGCCGTGAGCGTGAGGCTCGGGCCGAGCGCCGAGTCCCCCGCGGCGATCAGCGCGGTGACGGCGAGGCCCGCGATCGCGGCGAACAGCCCCGCGATCACGTAGGCGCCCATCCGCACGACGGACACCGGGACGCCCGCGGTGAAGGCGGCGACGTCGTTGTCGCCGACGGCGTACAGATGCCGGTGAAAGGGCAGGCGCGAGAGCGCGAGCCAGATCACGAGGACGGCGCCGATGAAGATCAGCCCGCCCGGGACGGGCCCCACCCGGTCGCCGAGGTCCGCGAGCCACGCGGGGGCCGCCCGCTGCGCCCCGAGAACACGATCTGCGCCAGCGCGGTGTAGATCGAGGTAGACGCCCAGCGTCACGACGATCGGCTGGATCCGTCCGTAGGCCACCAGGGCGCCGACCGCGAGACCCGACAGCAGCCCCATGCCGAGGACCACCGGCAGGATCACCGCGGGCGATGACGACAGCGTCCCCTCGATGACCCCGGCGATGATCACGACGTTGACCAGGCCGGCCAGCGGCCCGACCGAGATGTCGATGCCGCCGTTGCCGGAGAGCATCGGGACGGTCATGGCGATCGTGAGGATCACGAGAGGCGCGGCGCCCGCGATCAGCGGCACGAGCACCGCCTCGGAGAAGAAGTCCTCCGACATGGCCACGTTCACGACCAGCAGCACCAGCACGAGGCCGTACGCGAGCGCCGCGTAGCGGTAGCGACGCCAGCCCCAGGCGATCCGCCCTCCGGTGAGCCGGGCGATCGGGTCCTGCGAGCCCGAGAGCGATGGCGCCCGGACGCTCATGCGGCCTCGCCGAACATCGCGCGCAGCAGCGCGTCCCGCGTCAGCGCCGCGCCGGCCGAGCCTCGCCGAGACGCGCTCCTCGTGGAAGACGAGCACCCCATCGCACAGCCCCGCCAGCTCCTCGATCTCCGTCGAGACCATCACGCACGGCCATCCCGGCGTCGGCCTCGCGTCGCAGCAGCTCGTGCAGCTCGGCCTTGGTCGGGAGGTCCACGCCGCGGGTGGGGTCGTCGAGCAGCAGGATCCTCGGCGCGGCCGCCAGCCAGCGGGCGATCAGCACCTTCTGCTGGTTGCCGCCGCTCAGCGTGGTGATCGGGACGCCGGTGCCGGCCGTCTTGATGCGAAGCTCGTCCTGCCAGTGCTCGAACCGGCGGCGCAGGCGCCTCGTGCTCAGGAATCCCGGCGCGACTGGACGCGCGGAGGGTGGGCAGGCCGAAGTTGTCGAGGATCGAGAGCGGCGGGAAGATCCCCGAGCGCGCGCGATTGCGCGGCAGGTAGTAGACGCGTGACCGGGCCGCGTCGTGGAGGCTGGTGATCGTGCGCGGAACGCCGTCCTCGAGGCTGAGCACCTCGCCCGAGCGGGCGGGCTCGATCCCCGCGAGCGCCCTGAGGAACGCCCTCCTGGCCGTGACCCTCGAGGCCCGCCAGCCCGACGATGCTGCCGGCGCCAGCTCGAGGTCGATCCCTCCGGCGCCGAGGTCGAGGCCGCGGACGGCGAGCACGGGCCGTCGCCTCGACCGGCCGCTCGGTCGCACGCGGGCGCGCCCGGGAGGCCGGCCCTGAGGACGGTCCGGGCGGGTCATCGCCGCGAGGATCTCCTCCCGGCTCACGCCGCCCGTCCGCGGCGTCGCGACCGTGGTCCCGTCCCGGATGACCAGGATCTCGTCCGCGAGGGCCAGGAGCTCCTCCAGGCGATGGGTGATGAAGAGCAGCGCCCGGCCCTCGTCCCGCAGCTCCCGGCAGAGGGCGAAGAGCCGATCGCGGTCCGACACGTCGAGAGCCGAGGTGGACTCGTCGAGGATCAGGATCCGCGGGTCGCGTACGAGTGCGCGGGCGATCGTCACGAGCTGCTGCTCGGCGATCGTGAGGGTCTCGACGGGCGCGTCGAGGTCCATGGCGCTTCCGCTGAGCCGCTCCAGCACGGCGGCGGCCCGCTCACGGCGGGCGCTCTCGTCCTCGCGGGAGCGGACCAGCCCGTCCTCGCCCAGGAAGACGTTGTCGAGGACGCTCTGCGCGGGGCAGACGAGGATCTCCTGGAAGATCGTGGCGATCCCCGCGGCCGTCGCCTCGCGGGAGGAGCGAAGGCCGCTCCGCTCGATCCCGTCCACCGTGATCGTTCCGGCGTCGGGGCGAGCGACCCCCGACAGAAGCTTCACCAGCGTGCTCTTGCCGCTCCCGTTCTCGCCGACCATGCCGACGATCCGCCCGGTCGACAGACGGATGCTCGCCGAGACGACCGCGCGCGTCGCGCCGTACGACTTCGCGAGGCCCTCGGCCGTGCAGGGCGAGGATCGGCTGGCCGGCGGCGCCCGAGCCGGGCCGCTCGGCGCTCTGGGCGTGGTCGTTGTCAACGATGCTCTGGTCCGTGCCCACCACGCTGACCTCCGTCCGGACGGCTGGCCCGCCGCGAGGCGGCCGGGCCGGTGCGACCGCCGCACCGTCGCTTCGCCCGTCCTACGGCAGCACCGGCTCGCCGTTGCTGAAGTAGTCGTTCATGAGGTCCTGAGGCATCCAGACCTCCTGCGGGATGGACGCGAAGCCGCGCGAACCGGGCCACTCGTCCTCCGGCTTGACCCACTGGTCGAGCGTCTCGTCCGTGATCGGCGGGCCGAGGTTGTAGACCGCGTTCAGAATCGGCTTCTGACCCGACAGAACGCGGATCATCACCTGGTAAGCCTCGACGGTGGACTCATAGGGCGGCTGCGAGGCCGAGTACATCGAGACGTCGCCCAGGTTGTCGCGCCAGTAGGCGAGGACCGCCTTCTGCCCGAAGTTCGTCATGAACTTGGGCACCGGGCGGCCGGTCTGCTCGAACGCCTGGATGACCCCCGTCGTGCCGGGGCCCTGCACCCAGACCGCGTCGATGTCGCTGCCCGGGTTGGTCGTGAGCACCTTCTGCATCTCGACCTTGGCCACCGGCTCGGTCCAGCTGCCGTAGATGTTGGCCAGGATGTCGATGTCCGGGAACTGCTCGAACATGCAGGCGGCGCTCGCCTCCCAGATCTCGCTTCCCGGCTCGCCCTTGATGCCCTGGACGGTCACGATCGTGCCCTCGCCCCCGAGCTGCTCGATCATCCAGCCGGCGGACTCGACGCTCTGGAGGTAGTTCGCCGTGGTGACGTTGACCGCGTAGTCCGACTCGGCGGGCGCGTCCATCGTGATCACTGGCACCCCGGCCTTGCCGGCGGCGTCGATGGCAGCGCGTCGTCGCGTCCTTGCCGGGCGACAGGTCGATGATCGCGTCGACGTCCTGCTGCACGAGCTGGTTGATCTGGTTGTTGTGCTTGGCGACGTCGCCGTCCGAGAGCGTCTCGACCAGGCCGCTGACGAGGCCGGCCTCCTTGTAGGCCGCCGTCTGGTCCCGCATCGCCCGGATCACGTCCTGGCGGGCGTCGTTGCCGGCGAACGAGTTCGAGAAGCCGATCTTCCACGGGCCTCCCGCGGCTCCCCGTGGCGTCGCGTCCCGGTGCCCCACGGGCTCTCGATGATGGTCACGAGCTGCTGTGCCGCGCAGCCACTCGCGCAGCTGCGGGTTCGAGTACTTCGCCGCGAGCGGATCCTCCGGCGCCGCGACAGACCTCCTGAGCCGCATCCACCCGCTGGGCGATGTCGCCGCCCGTCGACCCGGTCGCGGCGGTGGTGTCGCTGCCGGCCGTGTCGTCGTCGTCGCCGCAGGCCGCCGCGACGACGCTCAACGCCGCCGCAGCGAGTGCCAGCGCGGCGACCCGTCGTAGCCGGACGCTCTTCTTGCCGGAGATCATTCCGTTCCCCCTTGTCCCGCGATTTCGTCCGCGGATGACGCGGACGCGCCCACAGAGGTCGTCTCCAGGACGTGCTCGAATGGGCTCAGCACCTCGCTGCCGCTGTCGGTGACCAGGAACATCCACTCGAGGCGGACTCCACCGATGCGAGGGTCGTACGCGCCGGGCTCGATCATCAGGACCATGCCGGGCTCGATCACTGCCGGATTGCCGGGAACGATGCGCGGCCACTCGTGGCTGGACGTGCCGATGCCGTGGCCGATGTGCAAGCGGGTTCGTCGAGGCCTGCGGACTCGATGACCGTGCGGACCTCGGCGTCGAGATCGCCCGCCGTCATGCCGGGCCGGAGACGCTCGACGGCGACCCCGAGGGCCTCCTTCGACGTCGTCCACAGCCGGAGGAAGTCGGGCGTCGGCTCTCCGGCGACCAGGGTGTTGCAGGAGTCGCCCCAGTAGCCGCCGACACGCGGCGCGAGATCGCAGATCACCGGGTCGCCGGCCTCGATCGAGCGGAGACCCGGCCACCCCATCACGCCCGCCGTCCGCTCGACGCCCGGGAGGAGGTCGCCGGTGACGGGAATGCCGCTCGCCGACGTCCGTCTCCATCGCCAGGCGGATGTCGGCGAACGCCTCGAGCTCGGTGCGCCCGGGCCGGACCGCACCGGCCGCGGCGCGGTGCCCGACGGCCGTCACCTCGGCGCAGCGCCGCAGGGCGGCGATCTCGGCGTCCGTCTTGACCGCCCGGGCCCGCTCCAGGGCGCGGTCGATCGAGACGATCCGGGCGGCGTCGCCGAGGGCGTCGTTCAGGTGGCGGGGAACGGTCCCGGCCTGGACGGCGACGGTGCCGCCGACGCCGAGCTCGCCGAGGAGGTCGCGCAGGACGGTGGCGTGCTTGTCCTCGAGCCCGGACTGGTCCTGCCATCCGAGGCTCTCGTAGGTGCGGACCTCGCCGCCCATCCCCCGTCGGCGGCGTGCCGCTCCAGCTCGTTGCAGACCAGTGCGACGGTCCCGTCGGCGGAGACGACCGCGGTGCTCGGGCCACCCGTGAACGGCGAGGGCCCGGCCTCGATCGGCGGGACGTGACCGGCCGCGTAGGCGACGGCATCGACGGTGGTCAGCACCGCCCAGTCGGCCCCGCACTCGCGCGCGGCCGCGGCCGCCCGCCGGGCTCTCTGGTCGCTCATGCGGACCCCCTCTCCGGGTCTGGGGCGTTGGCCGGAGTCGCGAGCGCCGCGCGGGTGCGCACGAGCGTCTCGATCATGTTCCGGGGGTCCGCGCTGTCGGTGCCGGCGATGTCGAACGCCGTACCGTGGTCCACCGACAGGCGCAGGAACGGCAGCCCGAGCGTCACGCTGACGACCCGGTGGAAGTCGATGGCCTTCAGCACGGCCGACACCTGGTCGTGGTAGAGCCCGAGCACCGCGTCGTACGGCCCTCGCGGGCCTGGTGGAAGATGGCGTCCGCGGGGATCGGGCCCTCGACGCGGATGCCGCGCGCGCGCGCCGCGGCGATGCCCGGCTCGATCTGCTCGATCTCCTCGCGCCCGAACAGGCCGTTCTCCCCCGCGTGGGGGTTGAGGGCGGCGACGCCGATCAGGGGGTCGGTCAGCCCGAGCGTCGACGCGGAGCCGGCGAGCCGCACCAGCTGCTCGCAGATCGCCTCGGCGTTGATGGCCGTGATCGCCTGCGCCAGGGAGAGGTGGCGGCTGAAGAACGCCACGCGCATCGAGTCGAGCAGGAAGACGGTCATCGACCATGGGCTTCCGGTCATCTCCATCAACATCTCGGTGTGGCCCTCGTGACCCCGGCCGGCGAGCTCGAGGGAGTACTTGTTGATCGGGGCGGTCACGAGCACGTCGGCCTGTCCGCTCGTGCACAGGCGGGTGGCCGCGTCGATGTACTCCCAGGCCGCCTCGACCGCCCGCGGCGCTCGCCTGGCCGGGCTCCACCTGACCCGCCCCGATGTTGGCCAGGTCGATGACGCCGACCCCGTCGTCCGGCCACGCGTCCGGGCCGTCGGGGTGAGGTCGATGTCCAGGCCGCATGCCGTCGCCGTCGTCCGCAGGAGGCCGCAGATCGCCGACGACGACCGGGCGCAGACCCCGGCTGCGCGTCCGGATCGGACAGGGCCTTCAGCACGATCTCGGGACCGATCCCGGCCGGGTCGCCCATGGAGATCGCGACGCGCGGTGCCGTCAGGCATCGCTTGCTCCACGCCGGGCGGCCGCAAGGCCGCGCATGAGCGAGAGGGCGCGATCGAGCCAGGCCTCGTCGCCCTGGGCGCCCGACTTCGTCAGCACCGTCTGGCCGTCGAGGATGCCGCCGTGGAGCCGGAGCACGGGGGCGGCGGGCCACGGCTCCACGACGACCCGGGCCGAGTGCGCCCCAGCCCACCGAAGAACGCGGACGAGAGCTCGCCGCCGACGAGGACGACGCCGCCGGACGCTCGTGTCGCCGCGATCTCCACCACGCGCTGGGCGAGACGGTCGGCGACGGCCGGGTCCTCCCGGAGGCGCTCGTCCTCCAGCTCGGGGCACGGCGACCAGGACCACATCCCTGCCCCGCTCGAGCTCTGCCGCCGCGTCGAGCGGGCTGTCGCGCCGCCTCGAAGATCATGAGCGCCCCGCGCTCCCGGGCGACCTCGACCTGACGACGGCTCGCCCTCTTGAGGCTGCCCACGGCCACCAGGACGCCCGGGCGATCGTCTCGGGAGCCAGCGACCGCCGCCGCCCAGGCCCGCCCGAGACCGTACGAGCCGACCGGGACCGCGCGGTCGGCCAGGGGGATCAGCGCCGACGCCACGAGGATCGAGGTCGGCGCTCGGTCTCGCCGTCGCAGACGACGTGGCGCCCGGAGGCGACGGCGTCGGCCAGCAGCCGGTCCGAGCCCGGGGCCGCGAACCTGCTCCAGCGGGACCTCCACCGCGTCGCCGGGGCACGTCGGACAGGTCGGACACCGGGCGCAGCATCGGGCTGCCCGGCGGCGGGGGCGTGAAGCACAGGGTCGGCGGCCGACCGCTGCAGGCCCCCCGGGTCACGACCCCGAGCGCCGGCGCCGCCGCCGCCAGCACGAGCGGCGCGCCCGAGGTGGCCCGCGACCGCGTCCAGCTCGGCGGCGACGTTTCCGCGGAGGGCCGAGTCGATGCGCTTGAAGTAGCTCCGCGGCCTCGTCGCCGTCCCTCGCCAGCGCCCGGACCACCTCGCCCGCCGCGTCGGCCGCCGACAGGTGACGCGAGCGGCGTGTCCACCACGAGGGCGTCCGCGCGTGCTCCCGCGCCCGCGGCAACGACCCGCGCCGGCGACGCACGCGGTGAGCCCCCCGGCGTGGAACTCCCCCGCCAGGGCCGCGGCGCCGGTGAGGTCGTCGCTGACGGCCAGGACCTCGAGACGGCGACGCGCGCCGTCCGTCGTCGCCGCGTCCGCCGGCCGGATCGCGTCGCTCACCATGCCGTCCACCCTCCATCGACGACGAGGGTGTGGCCGGTCACCAGCCCGGCGGCCGGGGCCGAGAGATAGAGCACCGCGCTGGCGACGTCCTCGGGGTCTCCGATGCGCCCCATCGGGGACCGGCTCTCACATCCGCCCGGAAGGTCTCGTCGGCCAGCATCGCGTCCGCCAGAGGCGTGTGCACGAACGTCGGCGCGACGGCGTTGACCCGGATGCCGTGCGCCGCCCACTCGACCGCGAGCGCGCGCGTCAGGTTGACGACCGCCGCCTTGCTCGAGCAGTACGCCGCGCGGCGCGTGTATCCCACGAGGCCCATCTGCGACGCGATGCTGGTGATCGCGTACGGGTGGTCCGTCGCCATCGCGGCCCTGCTCCACCATCCGGCGTGCGACGGCCTGCGTCATGAAGAACAGGCCCTTGAGGTTGGTGTCGAGGATCAGATCCCAGGTGGCCTCGTTGACCTCGAGGGCGTGCTGCTGGACGTTGGTGCCGGCGTTGTTGACGAGCAGGTCGATGTCGCCCGAAGCGGTCGGCGACGTCCTGCACGGCGCGCTCGATCTCGGAGGTGCGGCGCAGATCGAGCTCGATGGCGATGGCCCCGCCACGGCCCGAGATCGACTCGAGCTCGGCCAGGGTGCGGGCCGGGGCATCCCCGTCCTCGGGCCGCATCGTGAAGGCGACGGTCGCCCCGGCGCGCGCCATCGTCGTGGCGACCGCGGCCCCGATCCCCTGGGATCCGCCCGTGACGAGCGCGACCTTCCCGGCCAGGGAGAACGCCGCCGAACGGTCCGGCCATCGGCTCGGTGGGCCCGCGCTCAGCCATCGGCGCGTGCCCGCAGGAGGGGCGCGACGAGGACGCCGTCCGGGTCGACCGTGCGCGCGACGAGCTTGTGGAGGCGCCCCTCCGGCGTGCGGCGGTAGCGGCCCGCCCGCGCCGCGCCGATGCCGTGATGGTGGGCGAGGGTCCCCCCGTGCCGCGCGACGACGTCGAGGGCCGATGACCACGCGGTCGTCCAGAGGCTGTGCACGGCCTCGTCCGAAGCCGCCTGGAGGTGGATCAGCGCGTAGAGACAGACACCCGTCGGATAGACGTGGGAGAAGTGCAGGTGGAACGGGTCCGAGACCGGGGCGAGCACGCTCTCGAGCTCTGCCGCGCAGGCCGCCGCCGACCGCCACGGCAGGCCGACCTCGATGGTGTCGAAGGCGACTCCTTTCGGCGCTCGTTGCGGTCGGCCATGAACCGCGGGGCCGGCGTACCGGCGGGCGAACCAGGGGTCGGCCGCGGACGGATCGACGGCCCGACCGCCGGCGGCGGCGAGGATCGCTCCCGATGGCCGCCTCGGCGGCGTCCAGGAGGGACTCGGCGGCGCGCGTGGTGGCGACGAGCAGGCACTCGCCGTCGCGCAGCGATCCCGGCAGGGAGACGGCCTGGCTCTCGGATGGGTTGTAGAGGCGCACCAGGCCGAGGGGCACCCCGGCGTGGACGAGCTCACGCTGGGCGGCGACGCCCTCGGCGAGTGAGGCGAAGGCGGCGCACGCGCGGCGCTCGGGAAGAAGGCGGCTGACCGCGAGGCTCGCCGCCGTGACGATGCCCATCCTGCCCTCGGCCCCGCAGAGCATCGTCAGGAGGTCCATCCCGCCCGACGCCCGGGGGCGTGGCCCGACGGTCACGATCTCGCCGGTCGGGAGCACGACCTCGCGCCCACGAGCAGCCGCTCGATGCCGCCGTAGAGCGCCGAGTACGTCCCCGTCGCCCGGGTCGCGATCCAGCCCCCGACGCTCGACACGCGGAGCGACTGCGGGTAGTGGCCCGAGCGTCAGGCCGCGCTCGTTCAGGTGGTCCTCGAGCTCGGCGCCCCCCGTGCCGGCGCGGGCGGTGACCGTGTAGGACTCGAGGTCGAGATCGACGATGCCGCGCACCCGCGCGAGCGACACCAGCACGTCCGCATCCGGCGCGACCGCTCCGACGACGTTCG
The DNA here is from genome assembly GCA_963721335.1 of Miltoncostaeaceae bacterium. Taxonomy (GTDB): domain Bacteria; phylum Actinomycetota; class Thermoleophilia; order Miltoncostaeales; family Miltoncostaeaceae; genus CAVXDY01. Next base: position 243,117 of record CAVRIV010000008.1, on the reverse strand, counting down.
ATCCGGAGCCGAGCGCCTGGACGCGGGCGTCACGCCGGCCGGCCCAGCGCAGGATGGCCGCCACGGCCTCGGCGCTCTCGGGCTCCACCACCACCCCGGTGGTCGCGTCGCCGCCCGCGAACCCCTTGAGCCGCGCCGGCCACTCGTCGAGCGCGCGCGACGTCGTCGCGGTAGATCCGGTCTCCATCGCCCACGCCCAGCGAGAGCAGCTCCTCGACGAGGGGGGCGGGAGACCGTGCGGTCATGGCGCCTCGTCCCTCGTCGCCTCGCCGCGCGTCTCGCGAGATGACGACACGAGCCCCAGCCGCTCGGAGAGCGCGGCCGCGCAGTCCTTCAGGGGCATGGCCAGCGCCTGGACCCGGTCCGGGCCCATCCGGTCGGCGGCGAGCGTGAGGCTGAGCGTTCCCACGACCGAGCGCATGAAGTCGAAGACCGGAGCCGCGAGCCCCGAGATCCCCTCGTAGCTCTCGGCCTGGTCGATGGCGTAGCCCTTGCGCCTCACGTCCGCGATCACCCGGCGGAGCTCCGCGGGCTCGGTGATCGTCTTGAGGGTGAGCGGCTCGAGCCCGCCGCCGAGATACGCGTTGACGACGCCGGGGCGCTCGTGGGCGAGGAAGACCTTGCCCGACGCGCACGCGTGCAGCGGACGAGATGCCCCGATTCGCAGGCGCGGCCCGACCGGGGCGCTGCCGCTCTCGATCTGGATCGTCACCGAGTACGGGTGGTCGTAGACCGTCGCGTGGGCCGTCTCGCCGGTGAGCAGGGCGAGCTCGCGGACGGAGTCGCGGGCGAGATCGCTGAACTCGCGCCCGTGTGTCACCGCGGCGAGGTAGACGATCCGTGCGCCGAGCCGATACCGGCCGGGCTCGTTGGCCTCCTCGACGTAGCCCGCATCGAGCAGGCACGCGAGGTACCGGTACAGCGTGCTGCGGCGAACTCCGAGTCGCCGCGCGAGCGCTGGCGTGGTCGAGCCCCCGGGTGCTCGGCGCGGTCGCCAGCTCCTCCAGGATCGTCAGCCCCTTGCGCAGGGTGACCAGCGACTGGCCCCCGGCGGCCTCGTCCTTGCGAGCGAGCAGATGCGGGACGCGTCATCGGCGGCGATTCTCCGGGTGACTTCGTACCGATAGCAACAAGCAATCCCATTTTATGGGACGAAAATCTCAGAAAACGAGACTTGGCGCGCGAACCATGGGACGCGCAGCCGCGGGTTAATGGGCCTGATCTGGCCACGACCCGCGACACCGTCACCCTGCTCAGGGCACCGGGCCCCCACGATCCGGCGGCTCATGGCCCTGGTCGCCGAGGTCACCGAGCATCCCGGCGAGCTCGATCTCGGCGTCTCGGGTCTGGAGGCCGCGCTCCATCGCGGTCTTGATCAGCCGTTGCGTCTCGGCGGTGTGCACGCCCTCCCCGAAGAGATCGGAATCGCGCCGGAAGTCGGCCACCGGGGCGAGGGCGATCGCGTTGGTGCGGTCCTTGATGGCGACCTGGCCGGCGGCTGGGAAGCGGGCGATCCGCCGGGCGAGCGCCCTGACGAAGTCGGCGAGGGTGCCGGCGGGCAGGGCTCGGTTGATCCAGCCGTAGCGCTCGGCGAGCTCCGCGTCGTAGTCCTCGGCGCTCAACAGGACCTCGAGCGCGCGGGCGCGGCCCATGAGCCGCACGAGGTGCTGGGTGGCGCCGCCGCCGGGGATCAGACCGAACGCGGACTCGAACTGGGCGAAGATCGCGGACTCTCGCGCGGCGAAGCGCATGTCGCACGCCAGCACGAACTCGCTGCCGGCAGACCGAACGCGCCCCTCGATCTGCGCGATGGTGACGAGGCGGCTTGCGCTCAGGTGGCGAAACAAGAGGGCGATGGAGGGTTCGCCGCTCAGCTTCGCGGCTTCCTGCCGGTACTCCGCGATCCGCAGCAGGTCGACGTGCGAGATGAAGTAGTCGGGGTCGGCGCTCGTGAAGACCAGCACCTGGAACGCCTCGTCCGCCTCCGCCCGCTGGATGAGCGAGACCAGATCGCGAACCAGTTCGGGACCGAGGAGGTTCATCGGCGGGGCGTGGATCTGCGCGAAGAGAACCGCCCCATCCTCCTCGACGGAGATCGTCTCCAACGACCAGGAACCGGCCGTCGTCATGTTCGGCCTCCCCCGCCGGCGAGCAGCCGGAACGCCGCCGCGGTGGCGGTTCCGAAGACGAGGTGCGCGCTCAGGTCCTTCCTGAGCGTCTCGAGGTCGTATTCCCAGATCGGCTTGTAGACGCCGAGCAGTGGGAGAACGACGTATCCACTGGCCCAGACCGCAGCGCCGAACGGAGGTCCGTACCACAGCCTCGACGTGCGCCGCGAGCCGAGCAGGAGCCCGTACCCGGCGCCTGCGCCCATGCCGAATCCCCAGTGCGTGACGTTGTTGAGGAGCCGCGCGTACCGCGGCGGGACCTCCTGCTTGAGCACGCCCTCCAGCAGCCGCCGGGCTGCGAGGGCCGGTCCCGGAGCGTTCTCCCAGCTCACGAGACCTTCGGAGGACTCCCACCCTGGGAAGGCCGCGTCGCCGCCGTCGCGCCGGTAGCCGCGATAGAGGAAGACGTCCATCGCGAGTGTCCCGACCGCGCTCGCGCCGACGCCGCGGATGATCGAAGCGAGCGCGCTGGTCATCGCCGCCGGCGCTCCGTTGGTGCGGGCCCCGACCTTGAGGTAGTCGGGCGGAAGAGGGTCGTCGTCTGCTCGACGTGGACGGTGGACATGCCTCCTCCTTGCCTCGGTTCGGCGGATCGGCTGCCGGGCCACACTGATCCTCCGCCCGGGCGGTCGCGCCCGTGTGGACCACTGGGCCTGACGCGGGAGGCGTGCAGGGCACCCGGGCCGCCCGGGAGACCGTGAATTCACGCACCCCTGGGCGCCGGCACGCAAGGGTCCTCCACCGGTCAACCCGCAATTGCGCCAGGGCCTTCCACTGGCGCGAGCGGATCGCCCCCGCCGTGATCGTGACGAGCGATGGAAGCGCCGCCGAAACAGCTTGCCGCCGGAGGACTCATCGTGGCGCTCGCGCTGACGCTGCTCTTCCGCGTTCTCGTGCGTCGGCGCGCTGCATGACCCGCTCGCGGCCGCCGCGGCGTGAGCTCATGCGCCGACCCTGAGCAGCGAGGAATCAGAAAGGAGACGGTCCATGGCGAGCTTCGACTACGACGTGGTGATCATCGGCTCGGGGTTCGGCGGAAGCGTCGCCGCGCTCCGTGCCGCGGAGAAGGGCTACCGGGTCGGCGTCATGGAGTCCGGCAGGCGCTGGAACGACGAAGACATCCCGAAGACCCAGTGGGACCTGCCGGACTTCCTGTGGTTTCCCGCGGCGGAGCTCTACGGGATCCAGAGGGTCGAGTACCTCGACGACGTGCTCGTCCTCTCCGGCGCGGGCGTCGGCGGCGGCTCGCACGTCTACGCCAACACGTTGTACGTCCCGCCGAAGCAGTTCTTCGACGCGCCGGAGTGGGCGAGCATCACCGACTGGGCCGACGAGCTGGCGCCGCATATCGACCAGGCGACGCGGATGCTCGGCGTCGTTCGCTACCCGTACATGCCGACCGACGTCGATCGCGTCATGCAGCAGGTCGCGATCGAGATCGGGCAGAGGGGAGACGTTCAACAAGGCGCCGGTGGGTGTCTACTTCGGGACGCCCGGGCGTCGAGGCCGACGATCCGTACTTCGGCGGCGTCGGACCGCGGCGCACCGGCTGCATCTCGTGCGGCAAGTGCAACATCGGCTGCGGCCACAACGCCAAGAACAAGCTGACGACGAACTACCTCTACCTGGCGGAGAAGCTCGGCGCCGAGGTCCACGAGCTCCACGAGGTGTACGACCTCGTCCCGCTCGACGGAGGCGGATTCGAGGTGCACGCGCGTCATCCCGGCTGGGCGCAGCGAGCCGCGCATCTCCACCACCACACCTACACCGCCGAGCAGGTGATCGTCGCCGCCCACGCGTACGGCTCGGCGAAGCTCCTGCTGCACATGCAGCACGAGGGCCGCCTGACCGGCCTCTCGAGCGAGCTCGGGCAACGAGCGCGGACGAACTCCGAACAGCTGCTCGCGATCACGCGGACGCACGGAGAGTGGAAGCGCGATCCGGAGAAGATCCGCCTCACGCCGGGATCGGTGTCGATCACCTCCGGCGTCTGGCCGGATCCGGTGACGAGCATCGAGCCCGTCTACTGGGGCGTCGGGAACGACCTGTTCGCGTTCCTGGTCACCTACCACCAGCACGGCGAGCAGAAGCACCCGACCGCGGCCTGGCTCAAGGAGCTGATCGAACACCCGACCGAGGTGCTCAGCTTCGACGACCCGCGCCACTGGTCCGAGCGGACGGTCATCATGCTGTGCTCGCAGACGACCGACACCTCGATCGAGCTGTACTGGCACGACGGCCTGCTGCGGAGCCGACACACCGGCACGCCTCCCTCCGTGCACATCCCCGTCGTCGAGGACTTCGTCGACCGGATGGCGGCGAAGATGGGCGGCCGCGAGGGCGCGCTGCCGTTCGAGGTCATCAACCGCACCGCCTCGGCCCACTTCACCGGCGGGATCCCGATCGGCGACAGCAGCGAGACCGGCGCCGTCGACCCGTACCAGCGCGTGTTCGGTCAGCCGGGCCTTCACGTCATCGACGGAAGCGTGATGCCGGCCAACACGGGAGTGAACCCGTCACTCACGATCACCGCCCTGGCCGAGCGCGCGATGTCGCTCTGGCCGAACAAGGGAGACGCGGACACCAGGCCGCCGCTGGGCTCCGGCTACGAGCGCGTCGACCCGGTCATGCCGCACCGTCCGGTCGTGCCCGCAGGCGCTCCCGGCGAGCTGCGACTCGACGCGAAGAAGGCCGACGTCATCCCCGACTACCCCTACTGAACCGGGCCCGACGAAAGGAGAAGACGATGACCGAGCTCGCTGCCGATCGCCTTCCGCACGGTCGGGCCGGGCGACGCGATCCCGAACGACTTCGTCGTTCCCTACTACCTGGACGATCGCAAGCTCCGCGATCTCGATCGCGCGTGTCGACGATCGCCTCTACGCGTTCGACGACCTCTGCACGTGCGCCGACGAGCCGTGCCCGCTCTCCGGCGGCCTGCTCACCGGGACGACGATCATGTGCCAGTGCCACGGCTCCCGGTTCGACATCACGACCGGCGCCGTGATCAACGGCCCGGCGACCGAGGCACTCACCGTGTACGACGTGCGAGAAGTCGACGGCGTCATCCAGGTCCGCGCGTGACCTGCGCCGGACTCGGCCCTCGACCGCCCCTCATCTACACGTAGCCCTTCCGACCGAGCCAGCGGAGGGCGAGCAAGCCCCAGATCGGCGGGAGGTAGTACGTGCAGAAGCGGTGGGTGAGGGCGATCGCGAACGCGGTGGACTCGTCGACGCCGACCGCCACCAGGCCCGCCGTCAGGGCCGCCTCCTCGGCGCCGACGCCGCCGGGCACCGGCACCAGGCCGGAGAGTGCGGAGGCCGTCAGGTTCACGCAGCAAGCAGCTGGGCGAGGTTGAGGTCGACGCCGTACGCCACGCAGACGGCGCCGAGGCACAGCGCGTAGCAGAGCTCCGAGAACAGGTTTCCGCCGAAGAGCTCCAGGCGCTTGCGAGGGCTCTTCGCCACGGAGACGAGGTTCTCGATCGCGGGGCGCATCGCGGGCAGCACCTTCGCGCGCCGGAGTGCCGGCACCGCGAGCACGACGGCGACGACCGCCCCGAGGACGGCGAAGACCGTCGCGACGACCCCGCTCGGCGGGGCGTCGAGCCCACCCGCATCGACGTCGAAGTCGACGAGCGGCAGCAGCACCAGCACGAGCGCCACCTGGACGGATCAACTCGGAGAGCTCGTCGACCGCCCCGGCGCCGACCGCCTCCGCCGTCGGCGCCCCCATGCGCTGGAGGAAGCGCACCCGGAACGCGATCCGGCCCGCCGATCCCGGAACGGTCAGGTTGACCACCTTCAGGGCGGCCTGCAAGCACGACGCACGGCCACAGGGCGACGGGCGTGGCGACCGATCCGCGCAACGACAGTGCCGCCGCCGACGAAGCTGAGCTGTGCGAGGACCAGCCCGGGACGACCCACGGGATGTCCGCCTCCCGGAGCTCGTCCGCGATGGTGCCGAAGCCGATCTCGGCCAGCTCGGCGATCAGCAGGTAGGCGGCGACCGCGACGGCGCGGTGATGAGCAGGTCCCGGATGCGGAACCGGTGGACGGGGACCGGATCCGCGTGCTCGGCACCCGTCGCCTGCGCGGCGGCCGTCCTCAGGTCGTCGACCGGGACGCGTCGGAACCGCGTGAGCTCGCGGAGGTGCGGCGTCAGCGCGGCGGGCTGGACGTATGGCACGGCGGCCGCGACCGTCGGCGCGCCGATGCCCTCCAGTGCCGCGGCGAGCGCGCGATCCGCGCCGACGAGCACCGTGCAGGCGACGAGAAGCTCCGCCACGTCGATGTCGAGCGCGGACCTCGGAGCGGCGAGAGTGGCGGCCGACAGGCCCGCGAGCATCGGGCCGTCATCGGTGACGACGACGTTGCTCGCGTTGAGCCTGCCGTGCGCGATGCCGGCCGCGTGGAGGATGCGCGACCTGTCGCCACAGCTCCTCGAGCGTCGCGTCGTCACCCGCTCGGGGCGCCACAGCTCGAGCGGGTCGTCCATCGGGCTGGCGGGTCGACCAGGATCGCGTCGCCGTCGGGCCCGAGCGTCGGCGTCACCACCTGTGGCACGCGCACGCCGGCCTGCGCCGCCAGCAGGGTGGCGAGCGCCTCGTGCTCGACCTGCTCCAGGCGGCCGTCGGCGACGCTCCGCGGCGGGTCGCGGTAGACCAGCTGTCGCCACCTGCGAGCCATCCGCTGCGTCTCCTGTGCGTCTCGGCCGAGCACGCGCACGCGGATCGGCCGCCCCTTCGTCGTCGTGTCCGACGTACTCGGCGGAGCCGATCCGCTGCGACGCCGTAGGGCGCCAGGTCGGCGACCTCGACGCCGAGGGCCGAGAGCGCCTCCCGCACGAGGGCGGTCGCCGGCATCCCGGCGGCGGAGCCGAAGACCAGGCGGACCAGGCGGCGGCGCCGAGGCCGAGCGCGAGGGCCGCGAGCGCGCCGGACGGGAGCGCCGCCCCGAGGACGACGGCGCCGAGCGCCCCGAGCAGGACGAGCCACCCGGCCAGCAGCCGTACCGGCCGGACGAGCTCCGGGAAGGAGACCAGGACGATGGCGGTGACACACGCGATACGGAACTCGGGAAAGCCCCATCGAGACCACAAGCCGGAGTCGAAGGGGAACCAGTCGGACTCGACCAGCCGGCCCAGCAGGCTCGCCGTCAGGACGACGACGGCCAGCGCCACGAGGAGATCCCGCATGAGAGCCCAGCGTCGCCGGACGAGGACGGCGGCGAGAATCACCACCGCCATCGCGAACGCGCCCACGAAGGCGGTCCGCCAGAGCCCGTCGGCCCAACCCAGGAGGGTGTCGAAGGCTCCGGCGAGATCCGTGTCGACCCCGGTCGCCGATGACGCCAGCACGGCGGCGCAGCCCGTCACCAACGCACCGGCCCCGAGGAAAATGGCGTCCGCCATGAGACGGTTGCGGCGGCCGGGCTCTGCCGCCGCCAGCACGCTCACCCTCAGCGAGCGGTCAGCCCGGATGTCCGCGTGGGGCACGGCTCAACGTTATGTCAGCGACGCGGCCGGACGACAGCCGTCGAATGAGGTCGACCGAGGGGCGGGTCCCGCCTTCGACCAGCAATCCCTTCGGGCGTCAGACGAACCGCTTCACGAACGCCGGCGCGGTGTCGCGGGCCTCGCGCCGGCCGCTCTCCCGAGGAACGCGTTGACGTCCTGCGCCGCCTCCACGGGGTACTGGAAGATCGAGGCGTGGGCGGCGTCCGGGTAGATCCGGATCGTGGCGTCGGGGATCAGTCCCGCCATCAGATGGCTCAGCCTGGTGGGGATCATCAGATCGTCGTCGCCCTGGAGGATCAGGGTCGGGCAACCGATCCCGGTGAGCCGCTGGAGCGCGGAATGGTCCGGGATCCCCCACTCGAGCACCGCGTCGTACTGCGCCTCGCGGACCGCCAGCGCCGGCGTCGGATCCCGATCCTCGGTTCGCTGGAGGAAGCGTCCCAGGAACTCGACCCCCTTTGCCTGGCTGGTCTCGGTGTGGGCGAAGAAGATGTAGAGGAGATCCTCCCCCGACCCCTCGTCGTGCCGGGAGCTCTCCTGGATGTCCTCACGCCACCCGTGCATGCCCGGCGCTCCCCTCGGACCGGTCCCGACGAGGACCAGACGGCGGATCGCCCACGGGCGGAGCAAGGCGAGGTCCTGCGCGACGAACCCGCCGAGCGAGAACCCGAGCAGGTCGATCTCGCGTAGGTCCAGGGCATCGAGGAACGCCAGGATCGAGCGCGCGGTCTCGGCCACCGTGTGTCTGGGCGCGCCGGAGGAGGCACCGACTCCCGGGGGATCCACCAGGATGATCTCTCGCTCGGCGGCGAGCGCGTCGGTGAATGCCGGGTCCCAATTGTCGAGGTTGCCGCGAAAGTGCTGCAGGAGCACGAGCGGGACCGCGCTGGGCCGGCCGAATCTGCGGTGGGCGTACGTGACCCCCTCGGCCTCGACGAGCTCGGTGCTCGCCGTCTGGTGCGTGATGGTCAGCCCCACGTCATCTCCTCCCCGGGTGGTCAGGTCCCCGCGCCCGCGATCGATTCGAGGACGATCGAGGCGTACTCCGCCGGCGCCTCCTCCCAGACGAAGTGCCCGGCGTCGATGATCGCGAGGCGGCTGCTGGGGAGCCGCTCGTCGAGAAACTCGGCGTTGGCGAGCGGAACGACGGGGTCGTGGCGGCCGTTGATGATCGTGACCGGCGTCGCGATCTGCGGCAGCAGCTCGGCGAGCGCGGGCAGCTCCTCGGGGTACCTGCGGACATAGCGCATCGACTCGGCGAAGCGGTCGCCGTCGTAGCAGTCGAGGTAGTCCGCGCGGATCTCGTCGGGCACCCCGCCCGCGATCGTGTCCACCGCCGCGCCGACGATCGCGCGCGGGTCCATCCTGCGGTACTTGTCGAGGTCGGGATCGAGCACCCACGACGCCAGCGGCTCGCCGAGCTGGAGCGGAACCGCAGCTCCGCCGGTGCCCACGATCACGCTCGCGATCCGCTCCGGGTGCGCCGCCGCGGCGAACAGGGCGGCCGAGGTCCCCACGTCCGGCCCGACGATGTGCGGCCGTGCCCAGGTCGGCCTCGTCGATGAGCTGGGCCAGGAACCCGCCCATCGCTCGCGGAGACAGGAGATCCTCCCGGCGTTCGGACGCGCCGAACCCCGGCAGGTCGACGGCGAACAGGCGGGCGTGCTCGGCGAGCGTGGTCCACATCGGCGCGAACGCGTACACGCTCTCCGGCCACGGGCTGGTGAGCAGCACCGTCGGCTCCTGCGAGCCACCGCTGTCGGCGTAGCGGATCCGGACTCCGTCAACGGTCCGAAATCGGGGCTCCATCACAGTGATGGCAGACATGTCGCCTCCGTTGAATGCACTGGTCGTTCCACTGGCATCTCCACGTCACGCGAGGAGCTGTTGCCCCCCGTCGATGTCGAACGTCGCGCCCGTGACCGCCGTGTTCGTCATGAGGTGGACCGCGAGCGCCGCCACGTCGCCCGGACCGACGACGCGTCCGATCGGCAGGGTGGTCCGGAGCTGGTCGCGGCGCGCCCCGAGCTGGTCACCGAGGATCCGCGCCGAAAGCGGCGTGTCGACGAAGCCGGGCGCGATCAGGTTCACGCGGACGGGCGCGAGCTCGAGCGCGAGGCTCCTCGTCAGCGCCGGCAACGCCGTGGTGACCGCGGTGATCACGGGCCCGGCGGCCGGAGTCCGCCCACCGGTGCCGCCGATGAGCAGCAGCGCCCCTCCGGGGCGCATCTTGCCCACCGCGTTGCGAGCGACCTGCAGGGGCAGCAGCAGATGCGTGTCGACGTCGCGGCGCGCCGTCTCGGAATCCAACTCGGCGAACGGCGCGTAGTGAGGCCCGGCCCCCGAGAGCAGCAGGTGGTCGATCGGCTCCGGCACCTCGGCGAAGAACCTCGCGAGCCGCGCGGGGTCGGTGGCGTCGAAGGCGGCGATGCTCGCTCCGAGCTCGAGCCCGGCGCGGTGCAGGCGGTCCGGATCGCGGGCGGTGATGATCACGCTCGCCCCCTCCTCCCGGGCGCGCCGCGCCGTCTCGAGCCCGATGCCCGAGCTGCCGCCGATCACGAGGACCGTCTGCCCCTCGAGCTGCCGCTTGTCGCTCACCAGGCCGCCTCGAGGTCCCTCAGGTGCGTCCCGGCAGCCGAACGGTGACCTCCTGGAGCAGCAACACGTTGCCGTCGGGATCCTCGAAGACGGCGTACGACAGGTAGCTCCTGCGCTCGGGGTCGGGGCCGCTGATCCGCGCCGCGGGATCGAACGGCGAGCCGTGGAACACCTCGCTCACGTCGATCCCGCGGCCGGCGAGCTCGTCGCGAGAGGCGACGATGTCGGAGACGACCAGCTCCAGCGTCGCCGAGCCGGGAGCCGCGGCCGAGACGCCCGTGCCGAACGCGAGCGAGCAGCCCGAGCCCGGCGGCGTGAACTGGACGACCCGGAAATCGTCGCCCATCACGATGTCGGCGTCGAGCCTCCACCCCAGCCCCTCGTAGAACTGCTTCGACCGCTCGACGTCTGCCGCCGGGATGACGACGACCTCGAGCTTGACGTCGCTCGTCGGAACCTCCGTCGCGCTCATGGCTTCCTCCGGGTCGTGGCGATGGCCCCACCCTCGCAATCGATCGGCCGCGTCGCGCCAGTGGGACCCACTGGTCGTCCTCCCTGGCCTGCCGGTCCCGCGGGGTGCGGGATCCGTCATAGGATCGAGAGGGCTACTGCTCGGGAGGCCGCCGATGAGGCGGGATCGGCCAGGACGGTGCTGTTGCTGCGGTGGCGGGGTCGACCGCCGGGCCGAGCGCGCCGCCGGTTCGAGAATTTCGGTCGAGAGTGGCCGCTGAGACCGCCGGAGGCGCGCCCATGCTCCTCGGGCGCCGCGCCGAGTGCGATGCGCTCGACCGGCTGCTGACCGACGCGCTCGCCGGTGCGGAGCGGGGTCGTCGTGCTGCGCGGAGAGGCGGGCGATCGGAAAGAGCGCGCTGCTGGGCTACCTGTCGGACCGTGTCGCCGGCTGGCGCGTCGCGAGGGCGGTGGGCGTCGAGTCGGAGATGGAGCTCGCCTACAGCGGCCTCCATCAGCTCTGCGCCCCCATGCTCGATCAGCTCGAGCGGCTGCCCGACCCGCAGCGCGAAGCGCTCGCGACCGTGTTCGGGCTGAGCGCGGGCGCAGCCCCGGACCGGTTCCTGGTGGGGCTCGCCACGCTGACGCTCCTCGCCGAGGTCGCCGAGGAGCAAGCCGCTGGTCTGCATCGTCGACGACGCGCAGTGGCTCGACCAGGCGTCGGCGCAGATCCTCGGGTTCGTCGCCCGCCGGCTCGCTCGCCGAGCGGATCGCGATCGTCTGCGCCGCGCGAACGGGCATCGGCGACGATGTCCTCGCCGGGCTCCCGGAGTTGTCGATCGGCGGACTCGGCGACAGCGACGCGCGGGCGCTGCTCCTGGACAACGTGTACGGACCGCTGGATGCCGCCGTCTGCGACCAGATCATCGCCGAGAGCCACGGCAACCCGCTCGCGCTCCTCGAGCTGCCGCGCACCTGGAACGTCGCCGGCCTCGCCGGTGGGTTCGGGCTGCCCGGCAGCCGGCCGGTGGCCGGCAGGATCGAGCAGAGCTACGCGCGGCGGCTCAACGTGCTCCCCTCCGAGACACGACTGCTCGTCCTCGCCGCGGCCGCGGAGCCCCTCGGCGACCCGGTGCTGCTCCACCGCGCCGCCGAGACGCTCGGGATCGACATGGCCGTCGGTCGGCCCTGCGGTGGACGCCGGCCTGATCACCGTCGGCGCGCGCGTCGAGTTCGCGCACCCGCTCGTCCGCTCCGCCGCCTACCGCTCGGCCGCGGCCGAGCGACCGCCACCGCGTGCATCGCGCCCTCGCCGAAGCCACCGACGCCGAGACCGACCCGGATCGGCGCGCCTGGCACCGCGCCCGCGCGACGCCGGGCCCGGACGAGGAGGTCGCCGCCGAGCTCGAGCGCTCGGCGGAGCCGGGCGCAGGCTCGCGGCGGGGTCGCCGCGGCGGCGGCGTTCCTGCAGCGCGCGGTCGTGCTGACCGCCGATCCCGCGCGGCGTGCGCAGCGCGCGCTGGCGGCTGCGCAGACGAGTCTCCAGGCCGGTGCGCTCGACGCGGCGCTCGAGCTCCTGCGACACGGCGGAGGCCGGGCCGCTCGACGAGTTCCGAGCGCGCCCGGGTCGACCTCCTGCGCGGCCACGCCGCGTTCGTCTCGGGCCTACGCCGGCGAGGCTCCCCGCGCTGCTCCTGAAGGCCGCGAAGCGGCTCGAGCCGTTCGACCCGGCACTCGCCCGCGAGACCTACCTGACCGCCTGGGGCGCCGCCCTCGCCGTGGGCCAGCGGCGGACCTGCGTCCTCGAGATCTGCCGCGCGGTCCGGGCCCTCCCGCCGCCGCCGGGGCCGCCGCGTCCCTCGACCTGCTCCTCGACGGCCTCGCCCTGCTGACCACCGACGGACGCGCCGCCGCGACGCCGACGCTGCAGCGAGCAGCGGACGGCGCTCGGCGACAGCCCCGGTCGAGGACGTCCTGCGATGGGGCTGGGTCGCCCCGTGGCGCAGCATGCGCCTCTGGGACATCGACGGCCTCGCGATCGACGACACGGTAGGTCCGGCTCGTCCGCGACGCCGGTGCGCTCGCGGAGCTGCCGATCCACCTCATCGCCCTGGCGACTGGCAACCGCGTGGACCGGCGACTTCGCGGGCGCCGCGTTGCTGATCGCCGAGGCGGAGGGCGTGGCGGCGGCGACCGGAAGCCGTCGCCGTCCCTACGCGCTGCTGAGGCTCCTGGCCCTGCAGGGGCGCGAGGCCGAGGCCTCCGCCCTGATCGAGACCGCGATCGCAGGGACGCGCGCCGGAGGGTCACGGCATGCCTGACGGTCAGGCGGACTGGGCGGCCGCCGTCCTCTACAACGGCCTCAGCCGCTACGAGGAGGCGGCCGCGGCAGCCCGGCGAGCGACCGCGAGACCATCGAGCCCTGGGCGATCTCGATGTGGGCGCTGCCCGAGCTCGTCGAGGCGGCCGTCGCGCGCCGGTGACACCGAGCTCGCGCGCGATGCGCTGCGACCGGCTGGCGGAGACGACGCAGCCCTGCGGCACCGACTTCGCGCTCGGCATCGAGGCCCGCTGCCGGGCGCTGCTGAGCGACGGCGCCGGCCGCCGAGGAGCTCTATCGCGAATCGATCGACCGCCTGAGCCGTACCCAGCTGCCGCCGGAGCTCGCGCGCGCGCATCTGCTCTACGGCGAGTGGCTGCGCCGCGAGGGCCGGACGCGTCGACGCGCGCGAGCAGCTGCGCACCGCTCACGACATGTTCGTCGCGATCGGAATGGAGGCGTTCGCCGAGCGCGCCCGCCGCGAGTTGCTGGCGACCGGCGAGAAGGTGCGCAAGCGCAGCGACGAGACGCGCGACCAGCTCACCCCGCAGGAGGAGCAGATCGCCCGGCTCGCCCGCGACGGCCTCTCGAACCCGGAGATCGGCGCGACGCTCTTCCTCAGTCGCCGCACCGTCGAATGGCATCTCCGCAAGATCTTCACCAAGCTCGGCATCAGCTCCCGCAGGCAGCTCCGGGCAGCGCTTCCCGACAACGGGCGTCTCCCGGCGACCGGGTAGCCGTCAATACTCCGTGCGACGGGAGATCATCTCGCCGAAACGGGTCGCGTTCCTCAGCGCGTAGTCGCGCGCGTTGTTGTTGAAGACCACCGCCACCTCCTGGGCGCGCTCGGCCATGTCGAGCACCGGGTCCAGCCACTCCTCCATCTCGTCGTCGGTGTAGGCGTGGTCGAAGCGCTCCGCGACGGTCGTGCCCTTGGTCCACGCCTCGACGTTCCGTCCGTGGAGGCGTAGGTAGGCGAGGGCCGGGCTCGTCACCTCCACGATGGGGGGCATCGCGCTCGCCGCCTTGGACCGCGGGGCGTTCGACGCAGACCCACGAGGCGCCGTGCTCGCCGAGGAGCTCGGCGGCCGCCTGGCGCTCGCCGTCGGCGGCCCAGGAACGGTGGCGGAACTCCACGGCCGCCCGGGCGGGCTTCAGGCGCGCCAGGATGCGGGCCAGCTCCTCGCGCTGGCTCGGCCCCGAGACGACGTAGGGCGGCAGCTGCACCAGGATGGCGCCCAGCTTGTCGCCGAGCGGGCCGGTGGCCTCCACGAGGGCGTCGATGACGGCGTCGCGCAGCTCGCGGCTGGGGCGGCGGATGCGCCCGCGCTTGTCGAGCTGGGCCGGCAGCTCTCGAAGCGGGGGCGGAAGGCGGCCCGGCTCGGACGGGTGCCCCGAGATGACCTGGTGGGCCTTGACGTGGAAGCGGAAGTCGTCGGGGGTGCGCTCGGCCCATGCCGCCGTGGTCTCGAGCGTGGGCAGCGCGTAGAAGGTCGCGTTGACCTCCACCATCGGGAAGTGGTCGGCGTAGTAGCGCAGCCGGCCGGCGGCGTCGTCCTTCACGTCGGGGGGATACCACCCCGCCTTGATGAACTCCGGGTCGGTCCAGGAGGCCGTGCCCACGCGGATCCCGTTGCCCATCGGTCGCACTCAAGCAGACCGGGGAGCCGAGCGCCGCCCTCCTCAGATGACGGGCGCCACCCCGGCGGCTCCGCGGCCGACCAGGGCCCGCAGGGCCGTCACCACGACCGGGTCGAGCTCCGCGCCGGCGCGCGCCTCCAGGAGCCGCACCGCCTCGGACGGCGGCACCGGCTCGCGCGCGGCATCTCCGCTCGCCAGGCGCTCGAACGCGCTCGCGACGGCCAGGATCCGCGCCTCCAGGGGGATGTCGGGGCCCGCGAGGCCCGCCGGATAGCCCGTGCCGTCCATGCGCTCGTGATGGTGCAGCACCCACGGGCGGATGCGTGCCAGCCGCGAGCCGGAGAGCATTCGCTCACCGATCTCGGGGTGGCGCCGCAGGTCCTCGGCATCGGCGGCGGTGAGGGGCCCCGGCCGTCCGACCAGATCCTCTCCGAGCCCGATCTTGCCCACGTCGTGCAGGAGCCCCGCGACGCGCATGTCCTCGATCCGGTCCTCGGGAAGGCCCAGCTCGCCCGCGAGCAACCCGGCGATGCGGGCGGTGTTCTCGGAGTGGCGCGCCGTGCGCGGATGGCGCCAATCGACCGCGGCGGCGAGGGCGGCGAGCGTTGCGATGAGGGCCTCGGCGTCGGCCGAGCCGCCGTCGTCGCGCTCCTCGGCGCGCAGGATCTCAGCGGCGTCGGAATGGAAGAGGAAGGTGCGGTCCCCACCCTCCCTCCGGGCCCAGTCCAGCGCGCTCAGGGCGTTGGCCATGAGGAGCTCCGGAGTGGTCGCCTGGTCGGGGAAGCTCGCCACCCCGAGCGACAGCGTGAAGCCGCCCGCCAGCGCCGGGTCGGCGCCCAGGGTGGCCCGCAGGCGCTCACCCACCCTCATGGCATCGATGCCCGCGACCTCCGGGAGGATGCCCGCCAGCTCGTCGTCGCCGACGCGGCAGACCACGTCCATGCCCCTCACCCCGGCCGCGAGGTGACGCGCGAGGGCCTCGGTGGCGGCGTCCGCGGTGCGGACGCGCCCGCTCGCGCGCATCTCCGCGACGTCGTCCAGCTCCAGCCGGACCAGGCTCAGGACGGTCCCCGAGCGAAGGGCGCGCTGGCATTCCTGGTCGATGCGGCTGTGGAAGTAGCGCGCGTTGAACAGGCGCGTCAGCGGGTCGACCGCTCCGTGGCCGCGCAACTCCTGCTGCAGGACCACCGTGATCAGGGCCGCGCCGAGGTGGCCGGCGAACTGCACGAGGGTGCCGACGGCGTCCTCGGGGAACTGCTCGCGGTCGTCGCCCAGCATCACCAGGAAGCCGAACCCCGCTCCCTCTCCCACCGCCACGATGGCCGCGCTCCCGAAGCCCCACATGCGCATGGGGTTGTCGAGCGGGAGTTGCCCCACCCACGGCCGGCCGGCCGTGATTCCCGGCCGCAGATCCTGTGGCACCAGCGCGGACACCTCAGGCTGCGGGGGGTCGATCCCGTCACAGGCCGCCACCTCGAGGCGACCGGCCGCCGAGACCACCAGCGCCGCGGCCGGGGCCGCCACCAGCTCACGGGCCTCGGCCAGGGCGACGGTCACCGTGCCGCTCGGGTCCGCCGTCTCGCGCAGCGTGTTCACCGCGGCCGTCAGACGACGCGCGCGGCGCCGCTCGTCGTCCTGGGCACGGCGCAGGTCCTCGTTCTCCAGCGTGCGCGCGCAGTGGAAGGCGACGATGCGCAGGGCCGCGAGCGCGGACGGGTCGTTGACCGCTCCCCAGACCTCGACGCGGCCCAGCGGGCCGTCGCGGCCGGGCAGGTCGACCGTCGTCGGGAGCTCGTAGGGCGGGGCGATCCCCTCCACCGCGAGCTGCGCCTGGCCCAGCGCCCCGGCGGGGCCGACGAGCCGGCCGGCGCGGGCGCCCGTCACGAGCAGGGCGGCGGCGAGCGTCAGCGAGGCCAGGCGGTCGGGCCGCCGCTCGGCGGACAGCCGCTCGACGATCTCGGCCAGGCGCCCGGCGCTGACCATGCTCCACCCCTCGTGCGTCCCTGCCGACACGTCGCGGCCTCCCTGCCGTCGCCTGTCACAGGTATCGGTCGGGCGGGAGCGATCTCAAGGAACGCGCGCGGGCTATTCGCGCCGGCGCAGCTCCTCGTCGAGACGCCGGGCCTCCTCGGCGCTCGGGGCGGGCGCCTCGGGACCGGCCGCGCGGGCCCGGCGCGCCCAGGCCCGCGTCATGAAGGGAATCGCCGCCAGCCCCAGCGCCACCACCAGCGCAGGGGCGAGCCAGGCGATCAGGTCGAAGCCGGACTTCGGGGGCGTGGCCAGGATGCCGCTGCCGAACTCGTCGACCAGGCCGTCGATGATCTGCTGCTTGCTCTCGCCCTGCTCGATGTGGGCGGCGATGTAGGCCTTCATGTCCTGCGCCACCGGCGCGTTCGAGACGTCGAGCGGCGTGTTGCAGGTGGGACAGCGCACCTCGCGCGCCACCTCCGACACCGTGAGGGCCGCGCCGAGCGCGGGAAGCGCCGCCAGCAGGATCAGGGCGATCGCCGCGACGCGCCGGATCACAGCTGGTCCACCGCGGTCGTGATCTGCGCCGGGTTGACGACCTGGCCGATCACGTGCAGGGCGATGCGGCCCGAGGGGTCGATGACGAAGCTCTCGGGGAGGCGGGGGACCTCGAAGTCCCGCATCGCGTCGTCGGTGCCGTCGCGCAGCAGCGGGTAGGCGACCCCGGTGCGCTCGGCGAAGGCGAGCGCGTTCTCGCGCAGGTCCTGCACGTTGACGCCCACCACGACCACGTCCCGGCCCTCCTTCCGGTAGCGCTCGGCGACCGCGTTCAGGATCGGGGTCTCGTCCTCGCAGGGCGCGCACCACGAGGCCCAGAAGTTCAGGACCACGGTGCGGCCGCGCAGCGAGTCCAGCGACACCTCGGTCCCCGCCGGGCCCAGGTCGTCGGCCGGCCGGAGCACCGGCAGGGAGAAGCCCGGGGCGTCCGGGCGCTCGCCCTTCGTCCAGGGCGCTCTGGATGGAGGTGTCCAGGTCCCGGTTGAGGAGGCCCACGATCAGGAGTGCCAGGACGCCGGCGACGACCACCCCGCCCACGATCGCGCCGATGGTGCGGCGCCGGTCCCAGCCCGGGCGGCCGGCCGGGTCCTGCGGCGCCTCGGGCTCCTCCATGCCCCCAATCTAGCGGGCGTCGCGGGGTCGAACGACCGCGCGAGGTCGGACGGACTACCCGAGCAGCTCGCGGATCGCGCGCCCGGGATCCTCGGCCCGCATCAGCGCCTCGCCCACCAGGATCGCATCGACGCCGGCCTCCTCCAGGTCCTCCACGTGCCGGGCGCGGGTGATGCCCGACTCCGCCACCACCACCGTTCCGGCGGGGACGTCCGCGAGCAGCCGGAAGGTCGTCTCGAGGTCGACCTCGAGGGTGTGCAGGTTGCGGTTGTTGATGCCGAGCACCTCGGCGCCGCAGTCGATCGCCGTCTCGATCTCGCGCTCGTCGTGCACCTCGACGAGGCTGTCCATTCCAAGGTCCGACGCTCCGGCGATGAGCGCGTTCAGCCGGTCCGGCTCCAGCGCGGCCACGATCAGCAGCACGGCGTCCGCGCCGGCGGCCCGGGCCTCGAGGAGCTGGTACGCGTCGACCAGGAAGTCCTTGCGCAGCAGGGGCAGGTCGCACGCCGCGCGGGCCTCCACCAGGTCGTCGAGGCTCCCGCCGAAGTGGTTGGGCTCGGTGAGCACCGACACCGCCCGGGCGCCGGCCTCCTGGTAGGCGACGACGATCTCGGTGACGCTGGCGCCCGGGCGGATCGGGCCGCGCGAGGGGCTCGCGCGCTTCATCTCGGCGATCAGGGAGATCCCCTCGTCGATGAGCGCCTCCGAGAACGGGCGGCCGCGGCGCGAGGGGCCCAGGCGGCGCTCGAGCTCCGCCGCGGGCAGGGCTCGCTTGCGCCGCTCGAGGTCGGCCTGGGTCCGCTCCACGACGCTCTCGAGGAAGGTCGCCATCAGACCGGCGGCGCCCACCGCGAGCCGCCGGGTCACGCCGACGAAGGCCTCGAGCCGATCGCCCGCGGCGCCGCTGTCGATGCTCTCGGCCGCCACGGGCAGCGCCGCCTCCAGCGACGGTGCGATCCCGGCCAGCCAGATGCCGGCGGCCGCGTTCAGCACCACGAGGTCGCGGGGGCGCCCGGCCGCCCCCGACAGCACCGACCGCAGCACCTCGGCGTTGTACGCCGGATCGCCCCCGGCGATCTCGCCGTCGGCGGGGGGCTCGAAGCCGAGCTCCGCGGGGTCCACGGTCCCCGCGCGCACGCCCTCGCCGCCCACCTCCACCACGTCGTTCACGGCCGCCGGTGGACAGCTCGTCCATCCCGTCGCGGCCGCGGACCACCAGCGCCCGTTCGCTGCCCAGCTCGAAGAGCGCCTCGGCCAGCCGCTGCGAGATAGGCCTGGTCGCTCACGCCCAGCAGCTGGCGCGGGGCGCCGGCCGGGTTGGTGAGCGGGCCCGAGCAGGTTGAAGACCGTCCGCACCCCGAGGGCCCGGCGCACCGGGACGATGTGCTTGAACGCCGGGTGGTGGGCGGGGGCGAACATGAAGCCGAGGCCGGTCTCCTCGAGGCACCGCGCGACCGCGTCGGGGTCGAGGTCGATGCGCGCGCCCGAGCGCCTCCAGCACGTCCGCGCTGCCGCTCTTCGAGGTCGAGCCGAGCGGTTGCCGTGCTTGGCCACCGCGACGCCGGCCCCGGCGACCACGAACGTGGCGGTCGTGGAGACGTTGAAGCGTCGGGCGCCCGCCCCCGGTGCCGCAGGTGTCGATGCAGGGACCGCTCGGGCGCCGCCACCGCGCTCGGCGCGGGCCCGGATCGTCTCGGCGAGCCCGGCGAGCTCGTCGGCGCGTCTCCCCCTTCGCCCGCAGCGCGATCAGGAAGCCCGCCGTCTGGGCGTCGCCCGCGTCGCCCGACATGACGCGTCGAGGGCCGCCGCGGCGCCGTCGCGGCCGAGGTCCTCGCCGGCGAGCAGGCGGTCGATCGACTCGGAGATCACCGCGGAGGGCACCGGATCGACCTTAGAGCCTACGCGGACAGGGTGAGGAAGTTTGACGAGCAGCGCCTTGCCCGAGCCGGTGAGGATCGACTCGGGGTGGAACTGCACGCCCTCGACCGGCAGCGTGCGGTGGCGGACGCCCATCACGACGTCGCCGTCGCACCACGCGGTGCGCTCGAGGTCGGGCGCCAGGTCCGGGTGCACCACCAGCGAGTGGTAGCGGGTGGCGACCATCGGGTTCTCGCAGCCCGGCGAAGACCGTCCGCCCGTCGTGGTGGATGTGGCTGGTCTTGCCGTGCACCGGCTCGCGGCCGCGCACCACCCGTCCGCCGAAGGCCTGGCCGATGGCCTGGTGGCCCAGGCACACGCCGAGGATCGGCACCCGGCCCGCGAGCTCGCGGATCGCCTCCACCGAGATGCCGGCCTCGTCGGGTGTCTTCGGGCCCGGCGAGACCACCAGGTGGGTCGGCGCGCAGCGCCTCGACGCCGGCCACGTCGATGGCGTCGTGGCGGTGCACCGTCACCTCGGCCCCGAGCTCCCCGAGGTACTGGACCAGGTTGTAGGTGAAGCTGTCGTAGTTGTCGATCAGCACGACCCGCGGCACCGAATCCTCCCCTACCAGTCGCTCTGGCCGGCGGCGACCTCGATGGCCCGGAAGAGCGCCGCCGCCTTGTTCTGGGTCTCCTCGTACTCGGTCGCCGCGGGCACCGAGTCGGCCACGATCCCGGCGCCGGCCTGGACGTGCGCCACGCCGTCGCGGCACACGATGGTGCGGATGGTGATGCAGGTGTCGAGGCTCCCGTCCCAGCCGAGCCAGCCGACCGCGCCGCCGTAGGGGCCGCGCCTGGTGGGCTCCAGCTCGTCGATGATCTCCATCGCGCGCACCTTGGGCGCGCCCGACAGGGTGCCCGCCGGGAACGTGGCCCGCAGCGCGTCCGAGCGCCCGTCTGCCCGGCCGCGAGACGGCCCACCACCGAGCTCTCGATGTGCATCACGTGGCTGTAGCGGCGCACGTCCATCAGCTCGGTCACCCGCACGGTCCCGATCTCCGACACCCGGCCCGAGGTCGTTGCGGCCGAGGTCGACCAGCATCACGTGCTCGGCCCGCTCCTTGGGTCGGCGAGCAGCTCCTCCGTGAGCCGCTCGTCCTCCTCCTCGTCGGCCCCGCGCGGCCGGCTGCCCGCGATCGGGTGCATCTCCACGGCGCCGTCCTCCACCTTCACCAGCAGCTCGGGCGACGAGCCCACCAGCGTCACCTCGGCGGTCTCGAGGAAGTACATGTACGGCGACGGGTTGACCGTGCGCAGGCCGCGGTAGACGGCGAACGGATCGAGGCGACATCGGCGCCGAGAAGCGCTGCGACGGCACGACCTGGAAGGCGTCGCCGGCGAAGATGTACTCCCGCGCCCGCTCGACCGCGGCCTCGAAGTCCTCGCGCGTCGAAGTTGCTCGTGACCGGGCCGAGAACCGGCTCGCCCTCGCGCTCGGGCGGCCGGGGCACGGGGCCCGAGAGGCGCCCCTTGAGCTCGGCGACGGTCGCGACCGTGCGCCAGTAGGCGCGCCTCGGGGTCGGCGTCCGGCTCCAGCGGGCAGGGCGCGACGATCGTGAGCGAGCGGCGTCAGGTGGTCGAAGACGACGACCGGCCCGGTGACGAGGGCGATCAGGTCGGGCAGCCGCCGGTCGTCGGGCGGCGCGTCGGGCAGGCGCTCCACCGTGCGCACGAGGTCGTAGCCGAAGTAGCCGACCGCGCCGCCCCAGAAGGCGAGCGGCTCGGGCGGGCGGCGCCATCCGCACCCGTGCGACGACGTCCTCGACGGCGCCGAACGGGTCGGTCGCGTCCAGGACGCGCACCTCGCCGTCGCTCGTCGGTCTCCACCAGTCCGCCGTCGACGCCGCGGATGACCGCCTGGGGCCGGACGCCGATCATCGAGTAGCGCCCGAGGCGCGCCGTGCTCGACCGACTCGAGCAGGAAGGCCGGCCCGCCGTCGCGCAGCTTGAGGAACGCGCTGACCGGGGTCTCGCAGTCGGCGATGTAGCGTGTGCGACCAGCGGGACCTGGCCGTGCGGTGCCGGCCATGCGCGCGCACCTCGTCGAGGCTCGGGCTGACCGTCGAGCCTGCGTGCCGGCGCGCGGCGGGCACCTCCAGGCGCAGGCGGGTCACGACCCGCCCTCGGCGGGCGTGCGCCGCGAGGCCAGCTCGGCGGCGACCTCGTCGAGGCTCACCCCGGCTCGCCCGCCAGAGCACGGCCAGGTGGTAGAGCAGGTCGGCGCTCTCGTAGACGACCTGGCCGTGCTCCGCGCCCCTTGGCGGCGAGGACCACCTCGGTCGCCTCCTCCCCCACCTTCTTGCACACGGTGTCGATGCCCTTGGCGAGCAGGCGGGCCGTGTACGAGGACGTCGGGGTCGGCGGCCTCGGCGCGCTCGGCCACGGTCCGCTCGAGGTCGGCGAGGGCGGCGAACGTCTCGGGCACGAGGAGCCTCGCTGCAGGGGCTCGTGGAAGCAGGTCTCGGCGCCCCGGTGTGGCAGGCGACGCCGGTCTGGTCGACCAGCACCAGCAGCGCGTCGTCGTCGCAGTCGAGCATGACCGCGCGCACCGCCTGCGTGTTGCCGCTCGTGGCGCCCTTGCGCCACAGCTCCTGGCGGGAGCGGCTCCAGAACCAGGTCTCGCCGCGCTCGAGCGTCCGCTCCAGCGACTCCCGGTTCATCCAGGCCTGCGTCAGCACCCGGCCCGTGGTCGGCGTCCTGGACCACGGCGGGCACCAGGCCGTCGGCGCCGAAGCGCACCCGCGCCGCCCGCTCGGCGGCGGGCGCTCCGATCTCGGCGTCGGCTCCCGCGGCGACCTCAGACGTCGCCGTTCAGCGCGTGCGAGCTCGGCCATGACCAGCACCGCCGACGACGTGCCGACCCGCGCGGCACCGGCGCCGATCATCGCCTGGACGGCCTCGAGCGTGCGCACGCCCCCGGCCGCCTTCACCCCGACGCCCTCGGGCAGGGCGTCGCGCATCAGCTCCACGTCGTGCACGGTGGCGTGGGTGCCCGACGCCCGTGCAGGTCTTCGCGAAGTCGGCGCCCACGTCGTAGACGATCTTGCAGGCGAGGCGCTTCAGCTTGTCGTCCATCAGCGGCGCCTCGATGATGACCTTCACCAGCACGTCCCCGCGCGCGTCGTTGGCCGCCCGGCCGCGCACGGCGCGCACGACCCGGAGGAGATCGTCGCGCACGCCCGGAAGTCACCTGCCAGCATCGCGCTGGTAGTTCATGACCACGTCGAGCTCGTCGGCGCCCTCCGCGACCGCGCGGTCGGCGGCCAGCGCGCGCGCGTTGGCGGTTCGAGGACGTCCCGACGGGGAAGTCGATGCACGGCGCAGGTCTTCACGTCACAGCCGCGCAGCAGCTCGGCCATCGAGCGGCACGAACTGCGGATCGCAGCAGAGCGCCGCGAAGTGGTGATCGCGCGCGTCGGCGCACGCCCGCTCGATGTCCGCGTGCGGTTGTGTCGGGCGGCGAGGACCGTCTGATCGAGCGTCTTGGTGAGATCCTCGGCCCGCATCAGCAGAGCGCGGCGCGCGGAGGCGCGGTCATCGGGACGAGTATAGCGGCGCCCCCGAGGACGCGCCCGTGCCTGAGCTGCCCGAGCTGCAGGCGCTGGCCGAGGGTCTCGACCGGGCGCTCGCCGGACGGGCGATCGAGGGCGTCCGCGCGTACGCACCCGGCCACGCTGAAGACCGCCGAGCCGCCCGCTGGGCGACCTCGTGGGCCGCCACGTCGAGCGCGTGTGGCGGCGGGGCAAGCTCGTCGGCGTGGACGCGGAGGGCGGCCTCACCCTCGTCGTGCACCTGATGCAGGCCGGGCGCCTCGGGCTCGCGCCGCGACCCGGCGGGCCGCCCCGGGCGCACGGCCGCCCTCGACATCGACGTGGGCGCAGGGTCGAGGTCCTGCGCCTGCGCGAGCTCTCGACCCGCGGCGCGCGTCCGCGCACCTCCTCGACCCCGAGGGGCTGGCCGCGCACCGTCCCGCTGGCCCGACTCGGGCCCGAGCCGCTCGGCCTGGATCCCGAGGCGTGGCGCGATCGCCCTCGGCGGGCCGGGAGCGGTGCTCCACACGGCGCTGCGCGACGGGCGGCGGGTGGCGGGCATCGGCCGCGCCTACGCCAGCGAGATCATGTGGGCCGCGCGCCTCGCGCCCTTCGCCCGCGCCGGCTCCCTCGACGACGACGAGGTGGCCCGGCTCGCCGCGGCGGCCGACACGGTCCTCGGCCAGGCGCTCGACCGCGCCCGGACGCGCATCGACACCGACATGCCCAACCGGGAGGCGCGAGTGACCGCGGTCCACGGCCACGCGGGCGAGCCATGCCTGCGCTGCGGAACGACCCTCGAGCGGGTGTCCTTCGCCGACTACGAGCTCGTCTACTGCCCGACCTGCCAGACCGGCGGCCGCGTCTACCGCGACCGCCGCATGAGCCGGCTGCTCGGGTGATGGCGGCCCACGAGCTCTGGCTGGTGCGGCACGGCGAGACCGAGTGGAGCCGCACGGGGCGGCACACCAGCACCACCGACCTTCCGCTGACGCCGGCGGGCGAGGAGGCGGCGCTGAAGCTGGCCCCCCGGCTGGCCGGCATCCCCTTCGCGCGGGTGCTCACCAGCCCGCGCGAGCGCGCCCGCCGCACGGCGGCCCTCGCCGGCTTCGCCCACGCCGTCCCCGACGCCCGGCTCGTGGAGTGGGACTACGGCGACTACGAGGGCGTGACCACCCCTGAGATCCGGCGCTCGGTGCGGGCGTGGACCGTGTGGACGCACGAGACGCCGGGCGGCGAGACGGACGGTGAGGTGGCGGCGCGGCTCGACGCGGTGATCGCCGACGTCCGCGCGACCGACGGGCCGGTGCTCGTCTTCGGCCACGGACACGCCCTGCGCGCGCTGGCGGCCCGCTGGCTGGGGCTCCCGGTGCGGGACGGGCGCCACTTCACGCTCGACACCGGGACCATCAGCGTGCTCGGCGAGGAGCACGAGGAGCCGGCCCTACGGCGCTGGAACTGCTGACCCTTCAGGCGGCGCCCGGGTATGAGACCGGGAGGCCGTAGCGGGCGACCACGCGGTCGTAGTTCACGCGCAGCAGCGCGATCACGTCCTGAACGTCCGCCTCGTCCTCGATCCTCCGGGCGGCCGGGCCCTGCCGACCGGGGAAGACGGGGTGATATCCGATGCGGCCCTGCTCGAACAGCTCGGCCCAGACCTGCTTCGGGAAGGAGAAGTGGGCGGCGCGGTCGCCATGCAGGTGGCCGATCTCCCGTCGGCCGACCGTGAACGCGAACTCGCCGCGACGACCGTGGCCCGCCTCCACTCCCGGCCAGGAGGTGACCTCCTCGGTGATCCGCTCGCTGGGTGTCGGTGGCATGGTCTCTCCTCGGGTCGCGGGGCTCTGCGGACCATGGTGCACCTTCAAGTGCACTTTAAGTCAAGTCACAGACCGAGGCGGGTCAGCATCGACTCGTCGTCGCGCCAGCGCTTGCGCACCCTGACCATGAGGTCGAGGTGCACCTCGGTGCCCCACAGGCGCCCGAGGGCCGAGCGGGCGGCCGAGCCGATGTCGCGGATCATCCCGCCGCCGTGGCCCACGACGATCGCCCTTCTGGGACTCGGTCTCCACGACCAGGACGGCGCGCACGACGATGCCGTGCCGTGCCGGCTCGATCTCCTGGACGTCGACCGCCAGCGCGTGCGGGATCTCCTCCCGCAGGCGCATGAGCGCGGCCTCGCGGATGAGCTCGGCCGCGAGCTCCTCCTCGGTCTGGTCGGTCGCCATGACTCCGTCCGGGAAGTAGCGCGGGCCCTCGGCGAGCAGCGACGGCAGGTCGGCCGCGCAGGGCGTCCAGGCCGTCGCCCTCGCGGGCGCTGACCGGGTGCAGCGACACGAAGTCCACCAGCCGCGCGGCGCGGGCGATCGCCAGGGCGATCTGATCGGCGTCCAGGCGGTCGATCTGGTTGAGGACCGTGATCACGGGCAGCCGCGAGGCACTCAGGCGCTCCGCGATGAAGCGGTCGCCGCCGCCCACCGGCTCGGCGGCGTTCAGCACGTAGAGGGCGGCGTCGCAGTCGGCGAGGCTCTGGTCGACCGTCGCCTGCATCCGCGCCGTGAGCCCGTCGGCGGGCCGCTGGAACCCCGGCAGGTCGAGCAGCACCGCCTGCCAGTCGTCGCCGTGCGACCACGGCGGTGATCCGCCGGCGGGTGGTCTGGGGACGCGGCGAGACCGCGGCCACCTGCCGGCCGGCGAGCGCGTTCGCGAGCGTCGACTTGCCGACGTTGGGCCGCCCGGCGAGCGCGACCAGCCCGGAGCGGTAACCAAGGGCTAGCCCCAGATCTGGAACATCACGATCGCGATGCCGGTGCCGAGCACCGCGCCCGCCGCGACCTCCACCAGCGAGTGGATGCCGGCCTCGACCCGCGACTGCGCCACCAGCAGCGCCATCAGGAAGGCCAGCGTGGAGACCAGCGCCGCGTGGCGGAGCGGCTCGGCGACGATCGTGATCGCCGCCCAGGCGGCGAAGGCGGCCGCGGCGTGGCCCGGAGGGCAGGCCCGCCGCGCAGCGGCGTTCCGCGACCGGTGGCGGCCTTGATCGCGATCACGGCGATGACGGTCACGATCATCACCACCACCACGATGTGGATCGGCGAGCGCGCACGCCCGACCAGCAGGTCTGCGGCGACGTCGGTGAGGTGGTCGTAGAAGACCAAGTAGGCCGATGGCCAGGGCGTTCACGGTCGCCACCAGCACCGCCCCGGCGGCGACGTCCTTCGCGATCTTCACGAGCGGGTGGTAGGTGGTGACCACGGCGTCGATCGCGGCCTCGACGGCGGTGTTCATCATCTCCGCCACCAGCACCAGGCTGATCGCGCTCCGATCACCGCGCGAGCTCGATGCGCGAGAAGTCGAGCAGCAGCCCCATGACCAGGGCGACGACCGCGGCCGACACGTGGATCTGCATGTTCCGCTGGGTGCGGAGGACGTAGACGATGCCCTCGAACGCCCAGGTGAACGACCAGCGCAGCGAGTCCTGGCGGGGCAGGCACCGGGGCGCGGCCGCGCCGCGGGTGCCGCGTCGGGAGGGGGCGGCGGAGGCGGAGGCTCCTCCGCGGGGCCGGCGGGGGGCGCTTCTGGGAGGTCGTCACCGCGGCGCCTCCGCGACCAGGCGGTCCTGGAGAGCGAGCATCTCTCCATCGTCGGCCTCGTGGTCGTAGCCCAGCAGGTGCAGGAGCCCGTGAACCGCCAGGGTCGCCAGCGGATCCTGGGCGGCGTCGGGGCAGATCACCACGTCGCCCAGCTCCGGGGGCGGGCCCTCGAGCGGCCAGCCGAGCGGCCTCCGGGCCCGTCCACCGGGAAGGCGAGGACGTCGGTGGGCTCGGGCCTGTCCGCGGTGCTCGGCGTTGATCGCGGCCATCTCGTCGGCGTCCGACCACCATCAGGCCCATCGTGGCGCGCTCCACGCCCGAGCCGCCCGCACGCCCAGACGAGCCGCGTCACCAGCGGGCCGGGTCGCCGCTCGCCGCGGGCCTCGACCTCGATCATCTGCCGGCTCGCCGCCCTCGGCCGCTCCGTAGGCGTCGACGATCCGCTGCACCAGCCGGTGGCGCACCACGTCGCGCGCGGTCGAGCCGCACGAACGCGATGTCCTCCACGCCCTCCAGCACGTCGGGCACCGCCACCAGGCCGGACCGCTGCGCCGTCGGCAGGTCGATCTGCGTGATGTCGCCGGTCACCACCATCCGCGAGCCGTAGCCGAGCCGGGTGAGGAACATCTTCATCTGCTCGGGCGTGGTGTTCTGCGCCTCGTCGAGGATGATGAAGCTGTCGTTGAGGGTGCGGCCGCGCATGAAGGCCAGGGGCGCCACCTCGACCTGGCCCGCGCTCGAAGAGCGCCTCCACCCGCTCGGCGTCGAGCATGTCGTAGAGCGCGTCGAACAGCGGCCGCAGGTAGGGGTCGACCTTGGCGGCGAGGTCGCCGGGCAGGAAGCCGAGCCGCTCGCCGGCCTCCACGGCCGGGCGGGTGAGGATGATCCGCCCCACCTCGCGGCGCATGAGCGCGGCCGTGGCCATCGCCACCGCCAGGTAGGTCTTGCCCGTGCCGGCCGGCCCGATGCCGAAGGTGATCGTGTTGCTCGCGGATGGCGTCCACGTAGCGCTTCTGCCCGGCGGTGCGCGGCGTCACGATCGACTGGCGGTTGCGCCAGAGGACGTCGTCCATCATCGAGCCCGACCGCCTCGGGCGCCCTCGACCGAGTCGGCCACCGCGTCGATCGTGCCGGGCGCGATCGGCCGCCCCGAGCGCACCAGCCCGGCGAGCTGCTCCACCACCTCGGCGCCCGCGCGCACCCGCGCCGCCTGGCCGACCAGCGTCAGCCGGTTGCCGCGCAGGGCGATCTCCAGCTCGAGCCGGTCCTCCAGCGCCCGCAGCACCCGGTCCTGCTCGCCGGCCAGCTCGACGGCCACGCGGTCGTCGAGCTCGATCACCCGCTCGGCCGTCCTCGGCGGGCTCACATCGTGTCGCCGATAGCCGGGTCCCGCCCATGACGTGCCAGTGCAGGTGGAAGACGCTCTGGCGGGCGTCCGGCCCGTGGTTCGTGGTGACCCGGTAGCCCGAGCCGTCGAGGCCGGCTCGCTGGCGACGTCGGCGATGAAGGGCAGCATGGCCGCCCGCTCCTGCGTCGTCGAGGCTCGCGACGTCCGCGATCGAGTGCGACGTGGCGCTCGGGGATCACCAGCAGGTGCACCGGCGCCTTGGGGGCGATGTCCTCGAAGGCCAGGAAGCCGTCGCCGCGGCTGCACGATCGTGGCCGGGATCTCGCCCGCGACGATGCGGCAGAAGAGGCAATCGGTCACGCGGGCCGCCCCTCGAGGTGCTCGCCGGCGACGCCCGCGACCACGACCGGCACCATCTCCCCCGGCCCACCGGATCCCGCCGGGAGCACGAACCGGCTGTAGTCCGCCCCGAGGCCCGACAGGGTGCCGTCCTCGTGGCGCTTCTCCACCAGCACCTCGTCCCGGCTGCCCACCCTCTCCCGGCGGCGGGCGAAGCCGAGTCGGTCGGAGAGGTCGCGCAGGCGCCGCGACCGGTCCCGCAGCTCCTGCGGCGCCGGGCGACCGGGCATGGCGGCGGCCGGCGTGCCGGGACGCGGGGAGTACGGGAAGACGTGGACCTTTCCCATGGCCAGATCCTGCACCACCCGGGCGGTGCGGCGAAATGCGGCCTCGTCCTCGCCCGGGAAGCCGACGATCGCGTCGGTGGTGAGGTTGACCCCGGGCAGGGCCTCCCGGACCCGGAGGCAGGCCGTCACGTACTCGTCCGGGTCGTAGGACCGGCCCATCGCCCGCAGCACGCCCGGATCGCCGGACTGCAGCGGGATGTGCAGGTGGGGCGCGACGACCGCGGTCTCGGACACGGCGGCCAGCAGGCGGTCGTCCACGGTGCCCGGCTCGATCGACGAGATGCGCAGCCGGGAGAGCCCCTCGACGGCGCCCACGGCGCGCACGAGGTCGGCCAGGCCGGCGCCGGTGGCCGGGTCGCGGTAGGTGCCGATGTTGATGCCGGTCAGCACCAGCTCGGGGTGCCCCTCCGCCAGCCGGCGGCGGGCATCGGCGAGCACGCGCCCGAGCGGCCGGCTCTCGGCCGCGCCGCGGGTGGTCGGGATGATGCAGAAGGCGCACCCCGAGTCGCACCCGTTCTGCACCTTCAGGAACGCCCGCGTGCGGCCGGGGGCGCGCGGGGCGTCGTCGGCGCAGGCGACCGGCCGGCCGCCGCCCAGGATCTCCACGATCTCCTGCGCGGCCCGGTCGGCGGATCCCGGGAGGGTGGTCACCGACGGCCCCGCGAACTGGGCGGCGTTCAGGTTCACGGCGCAGCCCGACACGAACACACGGCCGCGCCGCGCGCCCCGGTTGGCCTCGCGCCGGCTCTTGCGCTCGGCCTCGACGGTGAGCGCGCAGGTGTTGACCACGTGCACCTCGGCCGCCTCCGGGGCGGTCTCCACGTGGCCGGCGTCGCGCAGCGCGTCGCGGATCAGCGCCGCGTCCGCCTGGCTCACCTTGCAGCCGAGGAAGCGGACCGAGAAGCGCGTGCCGGAGCTCACGGGGCCCCCGCCCCGAGGGCCCCGCCGGCGGCCAGGGCCAGGGACACGGCCACCAGGGCGGCCGTCTCGGCGCGCAGGATGGCGTCACCCAGCCCGCACACCGCCACGCCCGCGGCGCGGGCGAGGGCGACCTCGGCGTCGCCGAACCCCGCCTCCGGGCCCACCACCAGGCTCACGCGCGCCGGTGCGCCCTCCCGGCCCGTGAGGGCCGACGACAACGACGCATCGCCTCGGGGGTCGATCAGGTAGCCCTCCCCGGCGGGGATCTCGCTCACGACTTCCGGGAACGGTACCAGTCCCCGCAGGCGTGGCAGCCGCGCCTGCCCGGACTGGCGGGCCGCGCTCTCGGCCACCCGCATCAGGCGCTGCCGGCGGCGCTCCCAGGCGTCGGCGCCGGGCACGCGGCGTGCCCGCTCGGTCACCACCACCGCCACCTCCTCCACCCCGAGCTCCGCCGCCTTCTCCACCACGGTGTCCAGGCGCCCCCCGTCGATGAGCCCCTGGTACAGGATCACGGACACGGGCGGCGCGGGCGCGGCGCTCGCGGACTCCACGCGCACCCGCGCCCGGTCGCCCGCCTCGACCACCACGGCGGCCCAGCGGCGTGCCCGCCCCGTCGATGAGCTCGACCGCGTCGCCCGGACGGCGGCGCACCACCCGCGCCAGGTGGTGGGAGTCGGCGGGCGAGAGCGTCACCTCGGCCCCGGCCTCGGGGGGATCCGTCACGAGATAGCGGAAGGTGTGCCTCACGAGCGCTCCAGCAGCACGCTCGCCCAGCCGTCGTCCACGATCTCCCGCGACAGGGACAGTCCGAGCGGCGCGAAACGGGCGGCCGTGCGCCGACACCTCGCCGGGACGCAGCCCCGAGGCGACCAGCCACCGCGGCGCGGGCCGCGGGAGCGCGCCGGCCAGCACGGCCAGGCCCGTGGCCGTGAGGTTGGCGACCACGGCGTGAGCGGCGGGCAGGGGGTCGGCCCCGATCGTGCGCCGGGCGACGCGCAGGCCCACGCGGTTGCGCCGCTCGTTGGCGAGGGTCGCCTCCACCGCGAGCGGGTCATGGTCGAGCGCCCACACCGGGTCGAAGCCCGAGCCGCCGGGCCGCGATCGCGAGCACCCCCGATCCGCACCCGGCGTCGAGCAGGGAGCCGGCCGCCGGGAGCGCGGCGAGCAGCTCCAGGCACGCCCGGGTGGTGGGGTGCTGGGCGGTGCCGAAGGCCATGCCCGGGTCGATCACCACGTCCGAGCAGCGGCGGGCGCGGATCGTCCCAGGGCGGGCCGCACGAGCAGCCGGCCCGCGATCTCCACCGGGCGGTGGAAGGCGCGCATGGCGTCGCCCCACGAGGGGTCCTCCTCCTCGGCGCGCACGCCTCGGCCAGCGCCGCCGAGCCCACCGCGCGCTCGAGACGGCCGGCGGCCCCGCCGGCCGGGCCGGCGGCACCCAGAAGTCGAGGGCCACGAGCCCGCCGGGAAGGTCCCGCTCCCGGCACCCGTAGCCGAGCACCGCGCACGCCGGCGGCCATCGCGCGCTCGGCGTCGGCCGGAGGACCTCGACGGTCAGCCGCACCAGCGCCGGCGTGGCGCGGGGCTCAGCGGAAGGCGTGCTTGAGACGGTCGAAGAACCCCTCGTCCTCGCGGTAGCTGCGGGCGTCGAGGTTCTCGGCGAGGCGCTCCACGGCGGCCCGGCCGTCCTCGGTCTGCACCCGGGGCACCCGCACCTCCACCACCACCCGCTGGTCGCCGCGTCCGCGGGAGCCGAGCGCCGGGAAGCCCTTGCCGCGCAGCACGTACTCGTCGCCCGGCTGGGTGCCGGGGCGGAGCTCGACCTCGGCGTCGCCGTCCACCGTCGGCACGGTCACCGTCGCGCCGACCATCGCGTCGGTGACCGGCACCGCCACGCGCGTGACCACGTCGAGGCCCTCGCGCCGGAAGCGCGGTCCTCGGTCACCTGCACGTGGACGTAGAGGTCGCCTCGCGGCGCCCCGCGCTCTCCGGCCGCCCCCTGCCCGGTCATCCGGATGCGCTGGTCGTTGGCGATGCCGGCCGGGATGTTGACCTCGATCGACTGGCGCGAGGGACGGCGGCCGCGCCCACGGCAGTCGGCGCACGGCACCGAGGGCGTGTCGCCCTCGCCGTGGCATTCCGAGCAGACCTCGGTGCGCACGATCTGGCCGAATGGGCGTGCGCGCGACCCGGCGCACCTGGCCCTGGCCGCCGCAGGTGGCGCAGCGGACGATCTCGCTCTCCGGCGCTCCGCCCGAGCCCTCGCAGGTCTCGCAGGCGGCCACGATCTCGTAGTCCAGCCGCTCGCGCCTTTCCGAGAGCCGACTCGACGAACGTCAGCCGGACGGTGACGGCCACGTCGTCGCCCCCGCGGCGACCGCCGCCGCGGCGGCCGAACACGTCACCGCCGAAGAAGGCGTCGAACAGGTCCTGGAACGAGCCGAAGTCGGCGAAGTCGGTCGCCCCGCCGCCCCGCCCGCGCAGGCCGTCGTGGCCATAGCGGTCGTAGATGGCGCGGGTCTCGGCGTTCGAGAGCGCCTCGTAGGCCTCGGCCGCCTCCTTGAACTGCGCCTCGGCCGTGGGGTCCGGGTTGACGTCGGGATGCAGCTCGCGGGCCCTCGCGCGGAAGGCCTTCTTGATCGCGTCCTCGGAGGCGTCGCGCGGGACGCCCAGGATCTCGTAGTAGTCGCGCTTCATCGATGCCGTCGAGGAGATTAGCGCGCCGGGCCGCCGCCGAGACGCCGCCGCTGGGCGGGCGTCCGGGCGCCATCACCGCGCGCCGGTCTCGGGATCGGGTGGGCCCACCGGGGGGTCCTGCACGGGCCCTCCGGCGCGGGCCACCATCCCGCAGAGGACGGCCATGATCCGGTCGGTGGCCTCGCGGTTTCGCCGCTTCCGCGGCCCGGGCGCGATGTCGGACATGTCGATGGCCGGCCCGAAGAAGACCCGGGCCGGACCCCGGAAGAGCTGCGTGTCCCAGGTGACCACGGGAACGACGGTGACGCCCTCGCGGAGGGCCAGCATCCCGGCGCCGGGGTGCCCCTTGCCCATGATCCCGCTGCGGTGGACCCACCCCTCCGGGTACACGACCACGCACTCCCCCTGGTCGAGCACGCGGATGGCGTGCCGCACGGCGGCCACGTCCGCCGTCGCGCGCCGGACCGGGAACGCCCGGAGGCGCCGCAGGTACCAGGCCAGCGTGCGGATCTTGAAGAGCTCCGACTTGGCCATCATCGCCGTGCGGCGAGGGCGGGCGGCGGCCATCAGCACGATCGGGTCCGCGATGGAGACGTGGTTGCACACGAGGAGGAGGGCGCCCTCCCGGGGCAGGTGCTCGGTGCCGCTGCGCCGCAGCCGCAGGGGCGGCGCGTGCACGAGGGGCAGCACCGTCATGCGGGAGACGAGCCAGATCAGGGAGTCGAGCACCGCACCTCATTCGCTCCTCGGGCGCGGGCGGATGGATGCGCGGAGCGCGTCAGTCGCGCTCTCGATCGTCCTCGTCGAGGTCGTGCTCGTCGTCCTCGTCGGGGTGATGGGCGAGGCTCGCCTGGGCCTCCTCGATGAGCTTCTGCACCGCCTCGAGGTTCTTCGCGTCGTGGATCAGGCTGCGCAGCGAGCGGGCGTCGCGGGCGACGACGTGGTCCACCGAGCCGTCCTCGACCCAGAACGGCGCGGCATCGGCGTCCTGGCGCAGCAACTCGACCGCCTGGTGCCCGCAGTCCAGGGTGTAGGTGGCGATGGCGTAGCGGCTGGACCCGGTGACGCTCTCGTGGGGCTCCCAGGGCACGATCGGGGCCGAGCGCAGGCCGCCCGGCTCCACCACCTCCGACGCCAGCTCCACCTCGCGCCAGGCCTGGTCGACCGGCACGCGCAGGTCGAAGAGCAGGCTCTCGGCGTCCTCCACCCGGTCGGCGGCGCTCGCGAGGACGGCGGCCACCCAGTGGGCCTCGGCGAACGACAGGCCGGTGAAGAGGTCGGAGTCGTCGAGCAGCGGCGAGAGCTGGGCGTCCGGGCGCGTGCTGATGCCCACCGCGTACTCCTCGGGGCCGTAGGCGCCCGCCTCGATCTTCGCGAGCACCCGCACGGCCGCGCTCGCGTCGCCGCGCAGGGGACGGCGCCAGACCTCGAGGATCTCGTACCGGTCGTCGATCGGCTCCGCCACTACTCGTACACCCCCTCGACGTAGCGCGACAGGATCTGCGCCGCCCCGCGCACCGTCGCCATGGCGAGCCGATAGTCCATCCTGGTGGGCCCGAACAGCGACACGGTCCCCAGGTTCCGGCGCGGTACACCGTAGTTGGCCGCGACCATGCTGAGCCCCGCGAGGCTCTGGTCCGGGAGCTCCGTCCCGATGCGCAGGTAGACCTCGTTGCGGCTGAGGGCCCCGCGCAGGAGGGCGAGCAGGGCGTAGCGCTCCTCCAGGCTCTCCATGAGCGAGTCGATCGCCATCAGGTCCAGGTGCCGCTGCTCGGCCAGGAAGCGGGCCCGCCCGCCCACGAAGATGCTGCCGGCGCCCCCGACGTCGAGATCGGTGAGCGCCGGCGCCAGCACCTCCAGGAACGTCCGCTCCTGGGTGGACAGCGACGGGTCGGCGAGGCGGCTCTCGATCATCCGCGCGCCGACCGCGAGCCCGGCGACGCGCTCGTTGAGGAAGGCGCCGGCCCACTCGCAGAGCCCGGGGTTGACCGCGCCCTCGAACGCGAACACGCGCTTGGTGACCGCTCCCGTGGAGGTGATGGCCACCACCATCACCAGCTGGGGCTGGAGCTGGAGCACCTCCACGTGGCGCAGGGTGGACGACTCGGGCGGCGGCGCCGTCACGATGCTCAGGAGGTTGGTCACCTGGGCCACGACGTCCGCCAGCCGCGTCAGAGCGGCGTCGACCTCTCGCCGCATCTCCGTGAGGTCCAGCGCGCTCTCGACCACCGCGGGCGGTTGAGCGGGCGGGTCGCGGGTCAGCAGGGTGTTGACGTAGTAGCGGTATCCGCGATCCGTGGGCACCCGCCCCGCCGAGGTGTGGGGATGGTCGAGGAATCCCAGCTCCTCGAGCCGCGCGAGCTCGTAGCGCACCGTGGACGCGGCGAAGTCGATCCCCTGCCGGCCGGCGATGTTCTTGCTGCCCACCGGCACCCCGGTGACGATGTGCTCCTCGATCACCGTGCGCAGGATCACCTCCTGGCGCGGGCGCAGCTCGGAGTCCCCCCGCGCCTCCTCGCCCTCCGCCGGCGTCTCGTCGCTCACGCGTACTCCATCAGCTCGTGCAGCACGGCGTTCTGCACGAAGCGCCCCCGGCGCGTGAGCGCGATCGACTCGGCGTCGGCCCGCAGGAGGCCGGCCGCGCGCAGTCGCTCGAGCGCCTCCGGCCGGTCCGGCGGGCCGGCCCAGGCGAGCGGCAGCGCGCGATCGAGCCGCAGGCCCAGCATCCAGCGCTCACGGCGGCGGTCGTCGGCGTCGAGGCGCTCGTGGGTCCTGGGCGGCCGCTCGCCGCGGGTGGAGGCCGCGATGTAGCCGGCGAGTCCCGGGGCGTTGCGCCAGCGGCGGCCGGCCACGGTGCTGACCGCCCCGACGCCGATCCCGAGGTAGTCGGCCGCGTCCCAATAGCCCAGGCTGTGGCGGCACTCGTGGCCGGGGCGCGCGAAGTTGGCGGTCTCGTACCAGCGGTAGCCGGCCTCCTCGAGGCCCTCCACGATGCGGTGGTAGGCGTCGGCGGACGCATCCTCGTCCGCCGGCGGGGTGCCGTTGCGGGCCAGGGCAGAGCCGGGCTTCAGCTCGAGCTCGTACCACGAGAGGTGGTCCGGCCCCAGCGCCAGGGCGTCGGCCATGTCGGCCTCCAGGTCGGCCGGCGTCTGGCCCGGGACGGCGAAGAGCAGGTCGATCCCGATGTCCTCGAACCCGGCGGCCCGGGCGCAGCCGAACGCCCGGCGCGCCTGGTCCGGGGTCGCGGCGCGGTCGAGCGGGCCGAGCAGATGGGGCCGGAACGACTGCACGCCCAGCGACAGCCGTGTCACGCCCATCCGGCGCAGCTCCGCCAGCGCCGGCCCGTCGACCGTCTCGGGGTTGGCCTCGATGCTCACCTCGGCGCCCTCGGCGAGGTGCGGCCGGACGGCCTCCATCAGCCGCCGCAGCCGGCGCGGGCGCATGAGCGTCGGCGTCCCGCCGCCGAGGTAGACCGTCTCCAGCGGCCCGAGGAGGTGGGACTCCCGCTCGAGCTCGCCCACGAGCGCCTCGAGATAGGCGTCGCGGCGATCGAGCGCGCCCACCTCGACCACGAAGGCGCAGTAGCCGCACCGGGATGCGCAGAACGGCAGGTGCACGTAGAGGTGGCGGACGGGGGTCACTTGCCGTTCCGGCCGTCGTCGCCGATCTGGAGCACCGACAGGAACGCCTCCTGGGGCACCTCGACCGAGCCCACCTGCTTCATGCGCTTCTTGCCCTCCTTCTGGCGCTCGAGCAGCTTGCGCTTGCGGCTGATGTCGCCGCCGTAGCACTTGGCCAGCACGTCCTTTCGCTTGGCCTTCACGGTCTCGCGGGCCAGGATCTTGCCGCCGATCGCCGCCTGCACCGGCACGTCGAAGAGCTGCCGGGGAATGGTCTTGAAGAGCCGGTCCACCAGGGTCTTGCCGCGGGCGTAGGCCTGGTCGCGGTGCACGATCATCGACAGCGCGTCGACCGTGTCGCCGGCGAGGAGCACGTCCAGCTTCACCAGCGGGCTCTCGCGATAGCCCACCAGCTCGTAGTCGAGCGACGCGTAGCCGCGGGTGCGGCTCTTCAACTGGTCGTAGAAGTCGAGGACGATCTCGGCCAGCGGCAGGTCGTACACGATCTGCTGGCGGTGCTCGATCGGCTCCATGGTCACGAAGACGCCCCGCCGTTCCTGGCAGAGGCCCATCACGGCGCCGATCCCGTCCTGGGGGACGAGGATGGTGGCCCGCACGTAGGGCTCCTCGATGACGGCGATGCTGGTGGGCGGCGGCAGCTCCCCGGGCGAGCGCACGGCGCGCACGACGCCGGACGTGTCGGTGACCTGGTACTCGACGTTCGGCGTCGTGGCGAGCAGCTCGAGGTCGTACTCGCGCTCCAGGCGCTCGCGCACGATGTCCATGTGCAGGAGCCCGAGGAACCCGCAGCGGAAGCCGAACCCGAGCGCCTGCGAGGTCTCGGGCTCCCAGCGCAGGGAGGCGTCGTTCAGGGACAGCTTCTCGAGCGCGTCGCGCAGGTCGGGGTAGTCGTCGGCGTCCACCGGGAAGAGGCCGCAGAAGACCATCGGCTTGACCTCGCGGTAGCCCGGGAGCGCCTCGGCGGCGGGGTCGGCCACGCGGGTGAGCGTGTCCCCCACCCGCAGGTCCCCGAGGCTCTTGAGCCCCGTCACGAGGTAGCCGGTCTCCCCGGCCCCGAGCGCGCCGGTGGGGACCATCGCGGGCGCCATCACGCCGATC
Source organism: Miltoncostaeaceae bacterium (assembly GCA_963721335.1). Classification (GTDB taxonomy): domain Bacteria; phylum Actinomycetota; class Thermoleophilia; order Miltoncostaeales; family Miltoncostaeaceae; genus CAVXDY01. Next base: position 205,850 of record CAVRIV010000008.1, on the reverse strand, counting down.
TGCTCCGCCTCGACGACGAGCCCGGTCTGCATCGCGAGCAGCTTGTCGCCCTCGGCGAACGAGCCGTCCATCACCCGGACGAAGGCCACGACGCCCCGGTACTGGTCGTAGACCGAGTCGAAGATCAGGGCCCGGGCGGGCGCGGCGGGGTCGCCCGCGGGCGCCGGCACGCGCGCCACGATCGCCTCGAGCACCTCCGGCACGCCCTCGCCGGTCTTGGCGGAGATGCGCAGCACGCGGTCCGGGTCGTCGCCGATCAGCTCGGCCACCGCCCGCCCGTGGAGCTCGGGGTCGGCGGCCGGCAGGTCGATCTTGTTGAGCACCGGGATCAGCTCGAGGTTCCCCTCGATCGCGAGGTACGTGTTCGCCAGCGTCTGGGCCTCGATCCCCTGGCTGGCGTCCACCACCAGCAGCGCGCCCTCGCAGGCGGCCAGGCTGCGCGAGACCTCGTAGCTGAAGTCCACGTGCCCGGGGGTGTCGATGAGGTTGAGCTGGTAGGTCTGGCCGTCCGACGCCGTGTAGTGAACCCGCACGGCCTGTGCCTTGATCGTGATCCCCCGCTCGCGCTCGAGGTCCATCGAGTCGAGCACCTGGCTGCGCATCTCGCGGTCGCTCAGCGCCCCGGTGGCCTGCAGGATGCGGTCGGCCAGCGTCGACTTGCCGTGGTCGATGTGGGCGATGATGCAGAAGTTGCGGATGAGGCGCTGGTCCACGAGCAGGTCATCGTAGCGGCCGGCCGAGTCGCGACAGGGCCGCCAGCTCGGGCATCTCGAAGGCGTGGGCGGCCGCGGCGTAGGCGAGCGTCGCGGCCGTGACGGCGGCGGCCATGCTCACCAGCTGGGCGCCCAGGCTCTGGCCGAGCGCATCGTCCAGCACCTTCCAGGACGCCCAGGCCAGCAGCACCGACACGAGGCTCGCCACGAGCCCGCGCAGCGCGCCGTCGACGAGCCAGGTGAGGTGCACCCCGCCCAGCTCACGTTCCAGCAGCCACAGCATCACCCCGAAGGTCACCGCGCTCGAGATCGAGGTCGCCAGCGGGATGCCGCCCGTGCCGAGCGGCTGGTAGAAGACCGCGTCCAGGGCGGCGTTGAGCACGACGCCGAGCGCCGCGACCTTGGTGGCCAGCCACGGCAGCTGCAGGCTGAAGAAGGCGCGGATGACCAGCAGGCTCGCCCCGTTGAACGCGAGGCCGATCGCGAAGAAGACCAGCGCCTCCGAGGTGAGGGACGTGCTCTGCGCGTCGAACTCCCCGCGCTGGAACGCCAGCCGCACGACCGGCTCCGCCAGCACCAGGAGGAACGCCGAGGCGGGCAGCAGCATGAAGAAGATCTGCCGGAGGCCGAAGGCCAGGGTGCGCCGCAGCCCCGCGATGTCGTCCCGGGCCGCCAGCCGGGAGATCGTGGGGAACAGGACCGTGGCGATGGCCACGCTGAACACTCCCTGGGGCAGCAGGTAGAGCCGGAAGGCCGCGTCGATCGCGCGCACCGAGCCGTCGCTCACGAGGCTGGCGAACGCGCCGTCCACGAGCAGGTTGATGTTGATCAGCCCCAGCCCGAGGGTGACCGGGAGCATCAGCGCGAGCACCCGGTGCACGTTGCGGTTGCGCAGGCCCAGCGAGAGCGGGAACGGCCCCTTGCCTCGCAGCGAGGGCAGGAGGTACAGCAGTTGGACCGTCGTCCCCACCACGATCCCGACGGCGTAGACGGTGATGCGGTCGTCGTCGGGCACCAGCGGCGTCACGGCGGCCAGCGCGACGATGATCACGACGTTCCACAGCACCGGCGCGAACGCCGTGGCCCCGAACTCCCCGTTGGCCTGCAGGATCGCCGCCACCAGGCCGGTGAGGCCCAGGAGCACCACGATCGGGAACATGATCTGCGCCAGCTCGACGGTCTGGTTGACCAGCTCGGGCGAGAGCCCGGGCGCGAGCACGGGCATGATCCAGGGCGCCGCCACGATCGCGACGAGGGTGACCGCCCCGAGGCCCATGGTGATCACCCCGATGAGCGCCCCCGCCAGGCGCTGGGCCTCCCGGCGGCGCCCCTGCTCCTCCAGCTCCGTGAACACCGGCAGGAACGCCGCCGACAGCGCCGAGTCGGCCACCAGGCTGCGCAGGAAGTTGGGCACCTGGAAGGCGATCACGAAGGCCGCGATCGACCCCTGGGTGCCGAAGATCGCGGCGGCCAGGATCTCGCGCGCGAGGCCCGCCACGCGGCTGATGCCGGTCCAGAAGGCGAAGATCGCCGTCGACCGCCCCATGCTGCGCCGAGGCGGGTCGACCGGTCGTTCGACGCTCACCGCTGGCCGCACCCCCGGCGGGCCGCTACCATACGCCGCCGATCGACGGACGGAGGACGCCCCGCGTGGCGAACATCAAGCAGCAGATGAAGCGCAACCGCCGCTCGCTGGAGCAGCGCGACCGCAACCTGAGATACCGCTCGACCATCAAGACGCTGTTCCGGCGCCTGGATGACGCGGTGGAGGGCGGAGACGGGGAGCAGATCGGGGCACGGGCCCGCGAGCTGGAGCACCTCATCGACCGCGCCGCCGCCGAGGGCGTGATTCACCGCAACAACGCAGCCCGCAAGAAGAGCCGGGTCGCACGGATCGCAAAGACGGTCCAGGAGAAGGTCACCGCCTAGCTTTCTCCCTCTGGCGCCGGCCTCCCGCCGCGCGCCAGGGCGAGCAGGTCCCGGGCGGCCGCCTCCAGCACCAGCCGCTCCCCGTCGTCCCGGCTGCGTCCCAGGTCGCGCAGGGAGCTGACGCGCAGGTCCAGCTCGAGCGCCGCCAGGCGGGCCACCGCGCGCTGTGCGGTACCCGGCGGGAGGGCCCGCGCCTGGTCGGCCAGCTTCCGGGCCGGGAAGCCCGGAACGCCGGTGGCCGCGGTCACCGCGTCGGCGGAGACGTCGGGCCCCAGCGCCTGCGCCTCGGCCAGGCGCCGGAAGTGGTTGACCAACTGCACCTGGACGACGATGGGCGGCACCGGCTCGTCGCCCGTCGCGAGATCCTGGAGCACGTCGTAGGCCGTGCCGGCGTCCGCGGCCACCAGGGCATCCGACAGCTCGTAGACGCGAGCGTCGGGGTGGCGCGGCACGAGCGCCTCCACCATCTCGCCGCTGATCGGCTCGCCGTCGGCGTAGGCGGACAGCTTCTCGGCCTCCCGCGTGAGCTCGAGCGCCGTGACCCCCTGACGGCGCGCGTCAGGGCGGTCGACCATCACGCGCTCCACCACCGACCGCGCGAGCGCCGGGGAGGCCGCGCCGCCGAGGCGCTTCACCTCCGACGCGAAGTGCTCGGCGAGCCACCGCGCCCGCTCCCCCCGCTTGGCCTTGGGATCGGGCCCGTAGCGCAGCTCCCCGCCCAGCCCGGCGACGGCCGCGTGGAGCTTCGGCGCAAGCGTCCCGGCGGCCACCAGCGCCAGGCAGGTGCCGGGGTTGGGCGCGCCCAGGTAGGTCACCAGGGGCGCCGCGTCGGGCGCCTTCCAGCCGTCGGCGCCCTCCACGATCACCAGCCGCAGCCCGGCGAACGAGAGCGCCTCGCATGCCGCCACCACCTCCTCCGCCGGGGTGTCCTCCGCCCGCAGCCGCTCCGGAGGGAGCCCGCCCTCGCGCTGCACCCGGGCCACGAGCCGGGTCAGAGCCCGGTCGATCGTGGCGCGGTCCTCTCCCCAGAGCACGTACGCGGGCTTGAGAGGCTCCTGGGTGCTCATCGAACCGGCAGGTTAGTGACCCGACGCGACGGACAGCGCACCGCCGGGGGCGCTGACCGTGACGTCACCGGCGAGGTCGGTCCGCCAGGCCGCCGTGCCGGCGGCCGCCAGCGCGGCGAGCGTCTCGGGCCGCGGATGACGGAACGGGTTCCCCTCCCCCGCCGACACGACCGCCACGCGCGGCCGCAGGCGCGTGAGCACGTCCGGGAGCCCGGGATCCTCGGAGCCGTGGTGGGACACCTTCAGCACCTCCACCGGGCGCAGCGGCAGCCGCGCCAGCGCGTCGCTCTCGGCATCGGCCGTGAGCAGGACGTCCAGGGTCCCGGCGGACGCCAGGGCCACGAGGCTCACGGGGTTCGGATCCTCGCCCGGCCGCCGGCCGCGGGCCGGGGACAGGACCCGCACGCTCCAACGTCCCACGGCGATCAGCGTACCCGCGCGGGCCTCGCGCACCGGCACCGCGCGCTCCCTCGCCGCCGCGACCGCCCGGTCGTGCGCGGGCGCGAAGCCGTCCTCGGGCGGGGGCTCGTGAACCAGCACCCCCACGTCCATCTCGCGCAGCACGTTGACGGCGCCGCCCACGTGGTCGAGGGAGTCGTGCGTGAGGACCACGACGTCGAGACGGCGCACTCCCATCCGTCGAAGCGCGGCCAGGACCGGGGCGGGCGGGCCGGGCGGGCCGCTGTCGAACAGGGCCGCGGCGCCCTCGGGGCTGCGCAGCAGGATGGCGTCGCCCTGGCCGATGTCGAGCGCCGTCACCGCCGCGCCGGCGGGCCAGGGCGGCGGTGGCGCCGGCCGAGCCAGGGTCCACCCGGCCAGGGCCAGCGACACGCCGAGCGCCGCGGCCGCGCGCCACGCCGAGGCGCCGATCCTCCCGCCGCCGCCGGGGGCCAGCCGATGTCCCAGCACCGCCACCGCGACCGGCGGCGCCAGCAGGAGCCATGCCGACGACGAGGGCAGGTCCACGGCCGCCCCGGGGATCGCCGCGGCGGCGCGCGCGGCCAGCAGCAGGGCGCCCGCACCGAGCCCGGCCACCCATGCCAGCGCGACCCCCGCGACCGGCACGACCGCCCCGGCCGCGAGCCCGGCCAGGGCCAGCACGACGATGGGGGCGGCGAGCGGCACGGCCACCACGTTCAGCGCCAGACCCGCCAGCGACAGGCGGCCGAAGCTCCACGCCAGCACCGGGGCCGTGGCCAGCGATGCGGCCGCCGCCATCGCCGCCAGGTCGGCCAGCCGTCCCGGCAGCCAGCCCCGCGCCCACGCGGCGATCGGAGGGGTCAGGATCAGCAGCCCCAGCACGGCGGCGAAGGACAGCTGCAGGCCCGGGTCCCCCAGCGCCCGCGGCTGCTGGGCGAGCAGCGCCGCCAGCGCCACGAGCAGCAGATACCAGCGCTCGCGCGGCGCGGAGCGGAGCTCGCACAGGAGGCCGAGGGCGCCCACGACCCCGGCCCGCCCCACCGAGGCGCCGCCGTCGCAGGCCAGGCAGTAGGTGACGATCAACCCGAGGGCGCCGGCCACCGCGATCCGCCGCCGCACGCCGAGCGCCAGCAGCAGCGCCAGCGCGGCGACGGCCACCACCGCCACGTTCTGCCCCGAGACCGCCAGAAGGTGCCACAGTCCGGCATCGCGGAACGCCTGGGCCGCGGACTCCGAGAGCCCGGACCCACCGCCGAGCGCCATCCCCCGCACGAGCGCGGCGCGATCGCCGTCGAGTCCCGCGGCCGCCCCGTCGGCGGCCCACCGCCGCAGGCCGTCCCGCGCCCCCGTGAGCCCACCGCGGCGGCCCTCCCGGCGCCAGTCGCCGGCCCGGATGCGCGCGGCGATGCCGTTGCGCTGCAGCCAGCGGCGCCACCACCCGGGCGATGCCCAGCTCGCCGCCGGACGCAGCCGGCCGGCCACCCGGATGCGGTCCCCGAGCCGTGGCCCGCCCTCGGCGTCGTCCACGTCGAGCAGGATCCGTGTGCCGCCGGGCACGACCTCGCCGCCGGCCAGCGCCATCCGCTGCACGACCGCCCGGGCGCGCAACCCGCCGCGGCCGTCCGCCACCGGAGGCGTGTCGACCACGATCACACCGCTCGCGCTCTGCGGCAGGTCGAGTGCCGGCGGCTGCGTGGCGGCCAGGCGGAATCCCCCCCACGCCCAGCCCGCCAGCGCCGCCGCGGCGACCAGCAGCACCAGCGCCGTCATCGCGCGCCCGCGCCCGGCCAGCACCGCGGCCCCGAGGGCGCAGGCGGCCGTGGCGCCCGCGGCCGGCCCGGCGGGGACCGTGGCGGCGAGCGCCCCGGCGAGCCCGGCGCAGAACGCTCCGAGCACGAGATGGGGTGCCAGCCGCAGGCGGGCGGGCGCACGCGGCGGGGCCATGCCCCGACGCTAGGCCGGGGCGGCGCGCGCCTCTGGCCGCGAACGTGCCGGCCTCGCGCCCTCTACGTCGGGAAGGGCGGGCTCAGCAGGCCCGGCGGGCCTCGGTGCGGCAGACGTCCATCCCGGGGCCCCCACGCGCCGCGTCCTTCCCGCCCGCTCCCAGGAGCCTGTCGGCCCCGGCGCCACCGAGGAGCAGGTCCCGGCCGGCGCCGCCCCCGAGGCGGTCGGCGCCCGGCCCGCCCTCGAGGCGGTCGACGCCGGCCCCGCCGTCCACGAGATCGGCGCCGCCCTCGCCGAGCAGGCGGTCGTTGCCCGCGCCCCCGGTGGCCCGGTCGTTCCCGGCGCCGAGGCAGATGACGTCGTTTCCCCCGCGGCCCCTGACCACGTCGTTGCCGCCGAGCGTCACGATCACGTCGCGCCGGGCCGTGCCGCGGATGACGTCGCGCTTTGCCGTGCCGACGCGCGTGGCGCGGACCCCGGCACAGCGGGCCGAGCGGCCGCCCGGTCCTCGGGAGCCGCCGGCCGGCCCGCCTCCCCCACCCGCTCCCGCGCCCGGCGACGGCGGCGGACCGAGGTCCCGGCGGAAGATGTTCGAGACGTCGTTGGCCCCCGGCACGAGGTTGCCCGCGTCCGATTGGAAGGCCACGTAGCGGCCGTCGCCCGAGAGCGAGGGCGAGAAGGACGCGTCGTCACCGCCCGCCCCGTTGGGCCCCGCCGCCCGGCTCGCCAGGATGGTGGCGCTCGTGAGCGTGTCGCGCACGAAGACATTGCTGACCCCGTCCCTGTCCTCGGTCGAGAGCCCGGGTCCCTCGGAGGCGAAGGCCACCAGGCGCCCGTCCCCGGAGATGGACGGGAACTGCGCGTCGAAGCTCGTCGGCGCGCCGGCCTGGCCCGAGGCCCGGCTGATGAGGGTCGTGGTGCCGCTCGTCAGATCTCGGAGGTAGACGTTCGTGACCGTGTCGTCCGCCTCCCCGGACAGGTTGGTCGCCGTCGAGGCGAAGGCCACGCGTCGCCCGTCGGCCGAGATCACGGGAGCGAAGGAGTCGCCGTTGCCCCCGGGGCCCGACGGGCCTGACGCCCGGCTGACCAGCGTGGTGGTGCCGGCGGCGAGATCGCGCACGAAGACGTCCCCGATGCCGCCGACGTCGGCGTCAGAGAGGTTGGTCGCCGTCGAGACGAACGCCACGGAGCGCCCGTCGGCCGAGAGCGCGGGCTCCGAGGACGCCCCGTTCCCCGGGCTTCCGTTCGTGGCGAGGCTCACCGGGACGCTGCCCCCGGTCGAGAAGTCGAAGAGGAAGATGCCGGGGCCGAGGGTGACGCCCATGTCGAAGGTCCCCGCGGCGAAGGCGACGCGCTGCCCATCAGCCGAGATCGAGGGGGAGAGGTTGCTGAGCAGGTCGGCGGGGGTGAGCGGGAAGAGGCCTCCGCTCGGCTCGCTCACGACGATGTCGTGCCGCGCGCCCGGGTCGCCCGACTCGTAGGCCACGCGGCCGCCGTCGGCCGACACCCATGGGTGCGCCGCGTCCTTGCCCAGCGGGGCGCCGGCGGTGTTGAGCGCCGTCGTGGTGCCGGTGAGCGTGTCGCGGAGGAAGACGTTGCGGGAGGCGTCGGAGTCCGCCGTGGACAGGTTGTTCGCCTCGGACGTGAAGGTCACGTAGCGCCCGTTCGAGGAGATGGCGGTCTCGAAGGAGGTGCCGTCGGCGGCCGCGCCCGCGCTCGACCGGGAGATCAGGTCAACGTCGCCCGGGGCCGCCGCGGACGGGAGCGCGAGCGCCGCCAGCAGCGCCGCGGCCCCAAGGCCGGCCCAGCCGAGGCGACCGGATCGCCCGTCCATGGACATGCGGAAAAGCCTACTTCCGCCGGACGGCGGGGGCGAACCCGCCCGGGCCCGCTATGCCTCGGGGATGGGCTCCGCGGGGCCGCTCGGGTACGGCAGGCGCTTGGTCTTCGGCTCGCGAGCCGGCTCGGCGGCCTCGCGGGCGGCCTCGGCGGCGCGTGCGTCCTTCGCGGCGAAGACGTCCTCCTCGGTCCCGCCGGCCAGCAGGCCGAGGAACTCCTCGCGCTCGATCGTCTCGCGCTTCAGGAGGATCTGCGAGAGGATCTCCAGCTCTTTGCGGTGCTCGACCAGGATGTCCCGGGCGCGCTGGTGGGCCTCCTCGATCATGCGGCGGATCTCCGAGTCGATGGTCCTGGCCAGATCGTCGGAGTAGTCGGGCTCCGAGTGCATGTCCCGGCCCAGGAAGGGCGCGCCGTGGTTGTGGCCGAGGACGCGGGGGCCGAGCTTCTCGGACATCCCGAAGCGCATCGTCATCTGCTTGGCCGTCGAGGTGACCTTCTCCAGGTCGTTGGCGGCGCCGGTGGTGATCTCGTCGAAGACCAGCTCCTCGGCGGCCCGGCCGCCGAGCGTCATCGCCATCTGATCCTCGAGCTGCGCGCGCGTGGTGAGGAACTTGTCCTCGTTCGGCATCGAGATCGTGTAGCCGAGGGCCTGCCCGCGGCTGACCACCGAGATCTTGTGGACCGGGTCGGCGTCGGGGAGGAAATGGCCGACCAGGGCGTGGCCCATCTCGTGGTACGCCGTGACCACCCGCTCCTTCTCGGAGAGCAGCCGGCTCTTCTTCTCGGGGCCGGCGATCACTCGCATGATCCCCTCCTCGAGCTCCGTCTGCTCGATGACGCGCTTCCCCTTGCGCGCCGCCAGGAGGGCGGCCTCGTTGACCAGGTTGGCCAGGTCGGCGCCGGTGAAGCCGGGCGTCTGGCCTGCGAGCACGGCGAGATCGATCTCCTTGGCGATCGGCTTGCCCTTGGTGTGCACGCGGAGGATCTGGGCGCGCCCGTCGCGGTCGGGCCGGTCGACCACGATCTGGCGGTCGAAGCGGCCGGGCCGAAGGAGGGCCGGGTCGAGGATGTCGGGGCGGTTGGTGGCGGCGATCAGGATGATGTTGTCCTTCGCCTCGAAGCCGTCCATCTCGACGAGCAGTTGGTTCAGCGTCTGCTCGCGCTCGTCGTGACCGCCGCCGAGGCCCGCGCCGCGATGACGCCCCACCGCGTCGATCTCGTCCATGAAGATGATGCAGGGCGAGTTCTGCTTGGCCTGCTCGAAGAGGTCGCGCACCCGGCTGGCGCCGACGCCCACGAACATCTCCACGAAGTCCGAGCCTGAGATCGAGAAGAAGGGCACACCCGCCTCCCCGGCCACCGCCCGGGCCAGCAGGGTCTTCCCGGTGCCCGGGGGGCCGAAGAGCAGGACGCCCTTCGGAATGCGCGCGCCGAGGCTCTGGAACTTCTTGGGGTTCTCGAGGAACTCCTTGATCTCGTGCAGCTCCTCGACCGCCTCCTGCACGCCGGCCACGTCGCTGAACGTGATCTTGGGCGCGTTGACCGACATCCGCTTCGCCCGGCTCTTGCCGAAGCTCATCACCTTCGATCCGCCGCCCTGCATGCGGTTCATGAGGTAGATCCAGAAGGCGATGAAGAGGACGAACGGGGCGAGCCAGATGAGCGACGACCACCACGGCGATCCCGGAATCCCCTTCACCTCGAAGGGCACGTCCGCGCGGCGCAGATCCTCGGTGAGGGTGTCCGCGTACTCCTCGGGGTAGCCGGTCGTGAAGGTCCGGCCGTTGTCCAGGACGACGTTGACCTCGTTGTTCTCGACCTTGATCGTGGCCTGCTTGACCTGGCCGTCGTCGATGTCCTGGAGGAACTGGTTGAACGTCGGCGCAGGCGTGGAGGTCTCGTCGGAAACCACGAGCCGCTGGGCCACGAACACCAGCAGGATCACGATCAGGATCGGGAACGCAGCGCTCTTGAGGAACCGGTTCAGCCTCGTCCCCTCTCCGGGGCGAAGGGAGGCTCTGCGAACCCCCCGATATGAACGCAGGATAGACGACTCGGCAACGGTGCGACCACGTGGGGGTCGCTCGGAGCGAGGCCGTCTCGCAGAGCGCTCACGGAACGACGTCCGCACGCAGGGCGTCGAGGCGCGCCGGGCCGATGCCCGGGACGTCCAGGAGCTGGTCCACCGATGCGAGTCCGCCGTGGGCGGTGCGCCACTCCACGATCCGCTCGGCGAGGGTCGGGCCGATGCCGTCGAGGGCCTCCAGATCCTCCGCCGTCGCCGAGGACAGGCTGAGCGGGCCGGTCGTCCTCCCCGCCGCCGCCCCCGCGCCCACCGACCCTCGCGGCGCCCGCGCGGGGATCAGGACCTGCTGGCCGTCCTGGAGCGTCGCCGCGAGGTTGAGGGCTGAGAGATCGGCCTTCGCCGTGGGTCCTCCCGCCTGGCGGATCGCCTGGATGACGCGTGCGCCCGGCGCGATCGGGTAGACCCCCGGGCGCCGCACCGCGCCGGCCACGTGGACCAGGGAGCGGGGGGCGTCCGGCGCCGTGGCGAGCGCGGCGGTGGTGGATCCCCCGGAGGGCGCCGCGGGCTGCCCTCCCCCACCGCCGGCCCCCGGTCCGAGACGCCACGCCACCACGGCGAGCGCGATCGCCGCGACGACGTACGCCCAGCCCGAGCGGCGCAGCCAGGGGAGGAGCCGGTCCATGGGCGGACGCTATGAGCGCGGGGCGCGCCGAGGGCGCCCGGATCGTGCCGGGGCCCGCGCGGAAGGGCGCCGGCACATGCCCCTTATTCCGGCATGACCGTCCGTGGCGCATGCCCCTTATTTCGGCACAACCGTCCTCATTCGACCACCAGGTTCACCAGCCGGTCCGGAACGACGACCTCGCGCACCACGCGCCCGCCGTCGATGGCCGCGGCAACCCGGGGCAGCGCGCGGGCCGCGGCCAGCAGCTCCTCGCGGTCGGCGCCGGGCGCCACCTCCAGGCGGTCGCGCAGCTTGCCGTTGACCTGGACGACCACGGTCACGGTCTCGCGCTCGAGGAAGACGGGGTCGGCCTCGGGCCACGGCTGCGTCCAGAGCGCCTCGCCGCCCAGCGCCTCCCACAGCTCGCAGGTGACGTGCGGGGCGAACGGGAACAGCACCGACACGCTCGTCTGGGCCGCGTGCCGCAGCGCCGCCTGGCCGGGCTCGCCGGCGAGCGTCCCCTCCGCCACACCCTTGGTGGCGAGGTTGACCAGCTCCTGAACGGCGGAGATGGCGGTGTGGAACGAGAAGCGCTCGGAGATGTCGCCGGTCACCTTCACCACCGTCGCCTCCGCCTTCCTCACCAGCTCCAGCGCCGCGGGGTTCCCCTCGAGCGACGCGCGATCCGGGCGGCCCGCCAGAGGGCCGGGCTCCACGTCGCCGACCAGGGCCCAGAGACGGTCGAGGAATCGCCGCAGCCCCACCACGCCGCGGTCGTTCCACTCGGCGTCGTCGGCCGGGGGGCCCATGAACAGGACGTAGAGCCGCAGGGTGTCGGCGCCGAAGCGCTCGATGTACTCGTCCGGCGCGACCACGTTGCCCTTGCTCTTGCTCATCTTCGCGCCGTCGCGGTAGAGCATCCCCTGGGTGAAGAGGCGGGCGAACGGCTCGCGCGCGGAGATGAGCCCCGCGTCGTGCAGCACCTTGGTGAAGAAACGCGCGTACAGCAGGTGCAGGATGGCGTGCTCGACGCCGCCGATGTACTGGTCCACCGGCAGCCAGTAGTCGATCACCTCGCGCTCGAACGGGGCGCTCGAGAGGTGGGGGGCGGTGTAGCGCAGGAAGTACCACGACGAGTCGACGAACGTGTCCATCGTGTCGGTCTCGCGGCGCGCGGGGCCGCCGCAGCGCGGGCACTCGACCTCCACCCAGTCCTTCGCCGCGGCGAGGGGGCTCTGACCCTGGGGGGCGTAGTCGTTGACGTCGGGCAGCAGCACGGGCAGCTCGTCGTCGGGCACGGGGACCACGCCGTCGGTCGGGCAATGGATGACCGGGATCGGCACGCCCCAGTAGCGCTGGCGCGAGATGAGCCAGTCGCGCAGCCGGTATCCGACGGTGGCCTCGCCCAGCGCCCGCTCCTCCAGCCACGCGGCCATCGCCGCCTTCGCCTCGTCCACCTCCATGCCGTCGAGGAAGCCGGAGTTCACGAGCCGCCCCGGCCCGGCGTAGGGCTCCTCCAGGGGGGTGTCGGGACCGTCGCCCTCGGCCGCGATCACCCGCCGGATCTCCAGGCCGTGGGCCCTCGCGAAGTCGAAGTCGCGCTCGTCGTGGCCCGGCACGGCCATGATCGCGCCCGTGCCGTAGTCCATCAGCACGTAGTCGGCCACCCACACGGGGATCGGCTCGCCGGTCGCCGGGTTGATGACGTGGCGGCCGGTGAACACGCCCGTCTTGGGCCGCTCGGTCTCGCCGCGCTCGGCCGCCGACGCCCGCGCGGCCGCGGCGGCGTAGTCCAGCACCTCCCGCTCCTGGGGCGCGCCGTGCACCAGCGAGTGCACCAGCGGGTGCTCCGGAGCCAGGATGAAGAAGGTGGCCCCGAAGAGCGTGTCCGGCCGCGTGGTGAAGACCGGGATCTCGTCCGCGCCGTCGTCGGTGCGGAAGACCACCCGCGCGCCCTCGGAGCGGCCGATCCAGTTGCGCTGCATGGTGAGCACCCGCTCCGGCCAGTCCACCAGCTCGTCCATGTCGTCGAGCAGGCGCTGGGCGTAGTCGGTGATGCGCAGGAACCACTGGGTGAGCTGGCGCAGCTCCACCGGCGTGCCGCACCGCTCGCAGCGGCCGTCGATGACCTGCTCGTTGGCGAGCACCGTCTGGTCCTTCGGGCACCAGTTGACCGCCGCCTCGCGGCGCTCGGCCAGCCCGCGCTCGAGGAATCGCAGGAAGAGCCACTGGGTCCAGCGGTAGTAGGCCGGATCGCTGGTGGCGATCTCGGTGTGCCAGTCCACCGACACGCCCAGCCTCCGCAGCTGCTCGCGGATGCGCGCGATGTTGTGCGCGATGACCTGGGCGGGCGGCTCACCGGTGTGGATCGCGGCATTCTCGGCCGGAAGGCCGAAGGAGTCGTACCCCATGGGGTGGAAGACCGCCACGCCGTGGCGGCGCCGGAAGTGCGCCACGACGTCACCCATCGTGTAGTTCTTCACATGGCCGATGTGCACCTCACCCGACGGATACGGAAGCATCTCGAGCACGTACGCCTTCGGGCGTTCGGGCAGGGTCGGGCGCTGGCCGTCGCGCGACATGGGCTCGGCGTGGAACGCGTCCTCGCGCTCCCACACCGCTTGCCACTTGGACTCGACGGGCGCGGGGTCGTACCTTTGCGGCAGGATGCGCCCAGGCGCCGACATCGCGGCGAGTATCGCATACGCCCTGAGGACCCCATGACCACGACGCGGCCACCCGTGCTGATTCGCGAAGCGGACGTGGGTGAGCACTTCGCCGGGATCATCGGGCTCTACCGCGCCCACGGCTGGACCCACGCCAGCGACCCCGACCGGCTGCGCACCGCCATCGAGTGCTCCTCGTTCGCCGTCGTGGCCCTGGAGGATGAGCGCGTGGTGGGCTTCGCGCGGGCCATGTCCGACGAGGCCTTCGCCGTCTACATCGCCGACATCCTGGTGAGCCCGGACCGGCAGCGGCAGGGCATCGGCCGCACCATGACCGAGGCGATCCTCGAGCACTACCCGATGGACCGCTTCCACCACCAGGTGCTCGTGGCCGAGAGGGGCGCCGAGGGCTTCTACCGGCGCCTGGGCATGGTGCCGGTCACCTCGTACGGCCTGACGGCCTTCATCCGGGCCCGGCGGTAGCCCGGTCCGGGAACTCCCGTGAGCGCGCCTCCGGCCCCTGGGCCCATGGCCCGCTCGATCCGCTTCATCCGGATGGCGGGGACCTCGATCGCCGCGCCCGACGCCGCGCCGTGGGTGACCGACTTCCTGAACGCCGCGTACTACGCCAGGCCCCGGGAGGAGCGCGACGTCGATGACCTGCGCGTGGCGTTCTGCATCCTCACGACCCGCTGGCACCGCAGGGGTGGGCGCCGGCTGCATCTGACCGACCTGCCCGCCTTCCACCGGGCGTTCGGCCGCCGCCGGTTCAGGTCCCGCTCGGGCGTGGGCCGGCTCGCTCGCGAGGAGCTCCTCGAGGGCGGAGACCGGCTCCTCGGACCGGACTTCTCCGAGGGCTACCTCGACCCGGCCCGGAGGGCGTGGGGAATCGTGTTCGAGAGCGTCGAGGCACGGAGGTCCTATCGCCCCGAGGCCCGCCTGGCGAGAGCCAGGCTCGGCGCCCTGACGCCCCCCGTCGCGGAGCACGGCGAGCGGGCCTGGAAGACCTACGAGCCGGTACCGGTCGCCGACCTCGACGTCCTCCTCCGCCGCCTGACGACCCCGGAGTGCTGGCCCGACCAGGCGTCCGACCACGGGCGCTTCACCCCGCTGCGCCGGGGCGGCCTGCCGGGCCAGACCTTCGAGATCGAGGTCGTCGCCGGGGCCGGGACCCGCCATCCGCTGCTCACCCGCGGATATGTCACCTGCACGCGGGTGGAGACCGGGGAGGGATCCCTCGGCCTCGACCAGCTCGTCGCCCAGATGGACGAGGGGCTGGCGAAGGTGGGCCAGGCGTCGCTGCCGCAGGGCCACCGTGCCCTCGCCATCGTGCAGCTGACGACCCACGCGGGGCACTTCATGGGCGCCGCGCGGAGCCATCTCGTGGTGTCGCGGGGAGCCGATGGCGCGGCGCTGCGCGACGTGGGCGAGTGGGATCCGATGCCGCTCCCGCAGAGGACCGCCTACCTCCTCGGCGGCAAGGAGGCCCAGCGGAGGTTCTGGGGCGAGGGGCCGCCCGAGAGCAGCATGCTGCACCAGTTCGCCGCCTCGGATACCGCGCCACGGTGAGCTGATGACGACGGCCTGGTGGCAGCGCGCGGTGGTCTACCAGGTCTACCCGCGGAGCTTCGCGGACGCCGACGGGGACGGCATCGGCGACCTCGCCGGGATCATCGGCCGCCTCGGCCACCTGGAATGGCTCGGGGTCAACGCCATCTGGCTGTCGCCGTTCTACCCCTCGCCCATGGTGGACTTCGGGTACGACGTCGCCGACTACACGGACGTCGATCCCCTGTTCGGCGACCTCGCGACGTTCGACAGGCTCCTCGACGAGGCACACCGGCGCGGCATCCGCGTCCTCGTCGACTGGGTGCCGAACCACTCGTCCGACCGTCACCCGTGGTTCACCGCCTCCCGCTCGTCGCGCGACGACCCCCGCCGCGACTGGTACGTCTGGCGCGATGGGCGGCCGGGCGGCGGGCCGCCGAACGAATGGGAATCGACCTTCGGCGGGCCGGCGTGGACCCTCGACGAGGCGACCGGGCAGTGGTACCTGCACGCCTTCGCGCGCGAGCAGCCGGACCTCAACTGGGCGAGCCCCGAGCTGGCCGAGGCGATGCTCGACACGCTGCGCTTCTGGCTCGACCGTGGGGTCAACGGCTTTCGCATCGATGTCGTCCAGGAGCTCGGCAGCGTCCCGGACGCGCCCCCGGGCGGCGGGTCATGGCCACGCGACCAGGAGTGGCCCGCCGGCCACGAGATCGTGCGCCGGGTGCGCTCGGTGCTCGACGAGTACGACGACCGCATCGCCGTGGGCGAGGTCTACGTGCTCGACCAGAGGCGGCTCGCGTCGTTCCTCGCGACCGGTGACGAGCTGCACCTGGCGCACAATTTCGTCTTCCTGCGCTGCCCCTGGAGCGCGCGGTGCTTCCGCGAGGTGGTGGACGAGTTCTCCCGTCTGGCTCCCGAGCGGGCCTGGCCCACCTGGTGCCTCGAGAACCACGACCACTCGCGGGTCGCCACCCGCTACGACGAGGACGGTCGGGGCGGCGCGCGCGCCCGGGCGGCGGCGCTGCTGCTGCTCGGGCTGCGCGGCTCCGCCTTCGTCTACCAGGGGCAGGAGCTGGGGCTGCCCGACGCCAGGATCCCACGCTGGGCGGCAGCTCGACCTGGACGGCCGCGATCCTGAGCGGGCCCCGATTCCCTGGGAGCGGCCCTCGGCCGCCGGCCCCGGAGCCGGCTTCACCACCGGGACTCCCTGGCTGCCGGTGGTGGAGGAGGCCGACGAGTTGGCCGTGGCGGCGCAGCGAGACGACGCGCGCTCCGCCCTCTCCCTCTGGCGCCGGCTGATCGCGCTGCGCCGGGGCTCGCGCGCCCTGTCGGGCGGCGATCAGCGAATGCTCGCCTCGGGCGACGACGTGATCGCCTGGATCCGCGAGGGCGGCGGTGAGCGGATGCTCGTGGCCATCAACATGTCCACGGCCTCGGTCACCTGCGACCTCGGCGACTCCGGCGCGCCGCCGGGGCGGCTCGAGCTCTCCACGGACCCCGATCGTCCCGCCGGGGCGGTTGACCCGCGCTCCCTGGGCCTCGCGCCCGATGAGGGAGTGGTCGTGCGCCTGGGCTGACCTCAGCCGGCGTCGGTTGAGAGCGGCATGGATCCACGGGCGCCGGGGGCGCCGCCGCGGTGAGACCCCCCAGGAGGCGCTCCGACGCCGGCGTTTAGGGCACTAGGCGCCGCGCGCGATCGCGGCGGCGAGCTCCTTCTTCGACATGGTCGAGCGACCCGGGATGTCGAGCTTCCTCGCCCGCTCGTAGAGCTCCCTCTTGGTGCCGTCGGCGTCGTCGCGGCCCTCGGTGCGGGCACCGCCGGCCACTGCCGACCGCACGGAGAACCACCGGTGGCCGTAGGGCTCCAGGTCGAGCTCGAGCACCCCGTCGGGACCCGTGGCCAGGTCGCGCGTGCCGAACAGGTCGGTCAGGCCCTCGACCCCGTCGTGCGCAAGCGCCGTCAGGTCGACCCGCGCGCTGCGTCCGGCGAGGTTGTGAACGGCGACGATCGCGCGGTCCTCCCAGTCGCAGCGGTGCGCGAGCACCGCCGGATCGCCGGTGGGAAGGCCGGTGTAGCTGCCGTGCCCGATCTCCGGCGATTCCCGCCGCCTCCGGATGAGCCGCTCGAACCAGTTGAGCAGCGACCCCTCGTCGCGCCGCTGGTCCGCCACGTTCACGGCCGCCGCGTCGAAGCCGGGCATGGCGGTGACCGGCCGGCAGAGCTCGGCCCCGGGAGCGGACGAGAAACCGGCGTTGGCATCGTTCGACCACTGCATCGGGGAGCGCACGGCCAGTCGCCCGGGGATGTCCCGGTTCTCCCCCATGCCGATCTCCTCGCCGTAGAACAGCACCGGCGCGCCCGGCAGGGAGAAGACGAGCGAGTAGACCGTCCTCAGGCGCCGCTGGTCGCCGTCGAGCATGGTGGGGAGGCGCATGCGAAGCCCCCGGCCGTAGAGCTGCAGGTCCTCCGAGGGACCGAACGCGTCGAACACCTCGGCGCGCTCGTCGTCGCTGAGCTGATCGAGCGTCAGCTCGTCGTGGTTGCGCGCGAACACGGCCCAGGCGCAGCCGTCCGGAGGCTTCGGCCGGCGCTCGAGCGCCTCGGCGAGCGGGCCGGCGTCCTGGCGCGCAAGCGACAGGTACATCGCCTGCATGACGTGGAAGTCGAACATCATGTCGATCTCCCGCCGGCCGTCGCCGAAGAAGCGGACCTGGTCGGGAGGCGGGAGGTTGACCTCGCCCAGCAGCACGGCGTCGCCGCGTCGCCGTCCGAGGTAGGCGCGCAGGTCGGCGAGGAGCTCGTGCGGGTCCTCGATGGCGCCCGACGGCATCCCGACCGGCTCGATCAGGAAGGGCACGGCGTCGACGCGGAAGCCCGCGAGCCCCTGCTGCATCCAGAACCCGGCGATCTGGGCGATCTCGTCGCGAACGCGTGGGTTCGCCACGTTCAGGTCCGGCTGCTCGGTGTAGAAGCGGTGCAGGTACCACCGGCCGGCCTCGTCGTCCCACGCCCAGTTCGAGTTCTCCTGGTCCGGGAAGACCACGTCGCCGGGGCGCTCGCGCGGCTTCTCGTCGCTCCACACGTACCAGTCGTGGAAGGGCGACTCGCGTGAGGAGCGGGCGCTCTGGAACCAGGGGTGGTGGACCGAGGTGTGGTTGACCACCAGGTCGGCGATGACCCTGATGCCCCGGTCCCCCGCGGTGCGGATCATCTCGGTGAAATCGCCGAGGGTCCCCAGGCGCGGGTCGACAGCGTAGAAGTCGAGGATGTCGTAGCCGTCGTCCCGGTCGGCCGAGGGGAAGAAGGGCATCAGCCAGAGACAGGTGACGCCCATCCCGGCCAGGTAGTCGATCCGCTCGATCACCCCGCCGATGTCGCCGCAGCCGTCCCCGTCCGTGTCGAGGAAGGTCTCGACGTCGAGGCAGTAGACGATCGCGTCCCGCCACCACAGGTCGCTCGAGACCTTGCGGGTCATGCGAGCGCCGGGAGCACGTCGCGGCCGAACACGTCGATGAAGGCGTCCTGCTCCTGGCCGACGTGGTGGAGGTTGATCTCATCGAAGCCGAGTCCTGCCGCCTCGTGGATCCACTCCGCGTGGCGCGCCGGATCGCTGGAGATGAGGACGCTGCCGCGCACGTCCTCGTGCCGGACGTGCCGGGCGGCCTCGTCGAAGTGCTGGGGCGTGTCGAGGTCCCAGCACAGCGGCGGGGCGAAGACGTTGGTGCGCCACTGGTCCCACGCGATCGCCATGGCCTCCTCCTCGCTCGGCGCCCATGCGAGGTGAACCTGGAGGACCATCGGCTTGTCCTCGCCGCCGCCCTCGCGGAAGGCGGCGACGACCCGCTCGAGCTCCGGGCGCGGGCGGTGGATCGTCGCCAGCCCGTCCGCCCATCCCCCCACCCAGCGGGCGGTCTCCTCGCTGACCGCGGCGCCCAGGAGCGGGGGCGGCTCCGCCGGGCGGCTCCAGAGGCGGGCGCGGTCGACGCGCACGAGGCCGTCATGGGTCACCTCCTCTCCGCGCAGCAGCGCGCGGATGATCTCGGCGCACTCGCGCAGCCGAGCGTTCCTCATCTGCTTGGGCGGCCATCGGTCGCCCGTGATGTGCTCGTTGGAGGCCTCCCCCGAACCGAGGCACACCGAGAGCCGCCGGGGGTACATCTCGCTCAGGGTGGCCATCGCCTGCGCCAGGATCGCGGGGTGGTAGCGCTGTCCCGGGGCAGAGACGACGACGAAGGGGAGCGCCGTCGTGGCGAGGGCGGCCCCGAGCCACGCCCACGCGAAACCGGAGTGCCCCTGGCGCTCGCTCCAGGGCGAGAAGTGGTCGGAGGACATCCCGGCCGCGAAGCCGGCCTCCTCGGCCCGCTGGGCTGCCGCGAGGAGGCGGCTCGGGGCGATCTGCTCGTGAGAGGCGTGCCAGCCGATTCGCGTCATGGACGTTCAAGTCCCCGCGCGCCGATCCCTCGAACCATGCGCCACGCCGTAAGCTCATCGGCACCGATCGAGGAGCCGCACCATGAAGATCAGCGCGCGCAACCAGTTGCCCGGCCGCGTGACCGGGATCACCCAGGGCGAGGCCATCGCCAACGTGGAGCTCGATGTCGCCGGCCACCGGCTGGTGTCCTCGATCACCGTCGAGGCGGTTCGGGAGCTCGGGATCTCCGCGGGCAGCGAGGTGACGGTGGTCATCAAGGCCTCGGACGTGCTGCTGGCGGTCGAGTAGACCGGCCGGCCTGGGGGGCGGTCCGCTTGTCGGGTCCGCCGAGACCCCATACAGTCGCCGGGCCCGGCCCGATCACGACGAGTGGCGCTCGGTGACGACGCGCGAGACCCGGACTCCAGACGCACGAGCGACGGCGCGCGAGCGCGAGGGTGCCGCGGCGCTCGCGGCCGTCGTCGAGGACCTCGGCGCCGAGCTGTCGCTGCGGCCGCTGCTGGAGCGGATCCTCGACCGCTCCATCACGCTCCTCGGCGGTGACGCCGGGTCGATCTCCCTGGTGGACGAGCTGGCCGGCGTCTACCGCAAGGAGGCCGACATCGGCGTGGCCTGCCAGTCCGGCCGGGTCTTCCCCCTCACCGAGGGCGTCACGGGCGCGGTGGTCGCGCGGCGCGGCTCGGTGATCTTCCGCGACTACGCGCAGGTGCCCGGCGGGCACGTGCCCGAGGCCGACCGTGCGACGCTCCAGGCCGTCATCGGCGTACCGATCTGGTGGCGCACCGGCATCATCGGCTCCTGCGTCATCTTCAGCCGCGACCCCGACCGCTCCTTCAGCGCGGAGGACGCCCGGCTGCTGGAGCTCTTCGCGACCCACGCGGCGCTGGCCATCACCTACGCGCGCCTGCACGAGTCCGCCGAGGCCAACGCCCGGGCCGAGGCCGCCGCCGAGGAGCGGAACCGCATGGCCCGCGAGGTCCACGACACGGTGGCCAAGGGGCTCGTCTCGGTGCTCCTTCAGCTCCGCTCCGCCGAGGCGGATCTCGCCGCGGGCCGCACCTCCGAGCTGGGGGTCGCCATCGGGGAGGCTCGCGCCGCCGCCCGCTTCGCGCTCGAGGAGACCCGGCGCAGCGTGCTCGGGCTGGCGCCCTCGCCGCTCGCGGGCCGCTCGCTGGAGGAGGCCCTGGAGCGGGAGCTGGCCTGGGCCAACCGCACCGGCGCCGCCGACGTCCGCCTGGTGGTGGCCGGAGAGCCGGTCCCGCTGCGGGCCGAGGTGGCCCACGCGCTCTTCCGGATCGCCCAGGAGGCGCTCACGAACGCCCTGCACCACGCCGAGGCCGGCTCGGTGCGCATCGGCCTCGTCTACGCACCGGAGGCGGTGACCCTGCTGGTGCAGGACGACGGGGGCGGCTTCGACCTCGCCGAGGTCGAGCAGGCCGACGCCCTGCGCGGCATCGGCCTGCGCGGGATGGCCGAGCGGGCCCACCTGATGGGCGGCACCCTGGCGGTCGAGTCCACCCCCGGCTGGGGCACGAGCGTGCGGGCCCACCTGCCCCACGCCGAGGACGCGCCGAGCCGCCCGGCGGTCGCCCGCGTGCGGCTCCTGATCGCCGACGACCACCAGGCGATCGGGGTGGGCATCGCGCGCCTCCTGGCGGACGTCGAGCCCTCGATCGAGGTGGTCGGCCAGGCCGGCTCCGGGCGCGAGGCCCTCCTGCTGTGGCGCGCGCTCCGCCCGGACGTGGTGCTGATGGACCTGCGCATGCCCGACGGCGACGGCGTGGAGGCCATCGTCCGGATCCGGGCCGAGGATCCCGACGCCGCGATCGTGGCGCTGACGGCCTTCGACCACGACGAGCTGGTTGCGAGCGCCCTGCGCGCCGGCGCGCGGGGGTACCTGGGCAAGGAGGCGTCCGGCGCCGACCTGGCCCGCGCGGTGCTCGCCGCGGCCCACGGCGGAGCGCTCCTGTCGAGCCATGCGGTCGAGCGCCTCCAGGCCCACTTCAACGGCGCCGTCGAGCTCTCGGGCCGCGAGCGGGAGGTCTTCAGCCTGCTGGAGCGCGGCCTTCCCGACCGCCAGATCGCCGACGCCCTGTCGATCTCGGTCAAGACGGTCGAGAAGCACGTCGGCGCGATCCTGCGCAAGACCGGGGCGCAGAACCGCACCGAGGCCGCCCTCCAGGCCCGGGAGCGAGCCCTGCGGTAGGGGAATCCCGCACCGGATGACGGGGGGTCCTCCGGATGGCGCGCCCGGGTCCCCGTCATAGCGTGGGGCGACTGGCGTCCCGGCGACCGGGAGGGTCCGCTGCCAGTCGTGCCGCTGAAGGAGATCCTCGACCGCGCCTTCGCCGATCGCTACGGCGTGGCGGCGTTCAACGTCGTCAACGACCTCACCCTCGACGCCGTGATCGCGGGCGCCGAGGAGGTCCGCTCCCCGCTCATCGTCCAGACCTCGGTCAAGACCGTGAAGTCGATGGGCGCCGAGGTCCTCTACCGGCTCTTCCGGTCGCTTGCGGAGCCCGCGAGCGTCCCCGTGACGCTGCACCTCGACCACTGCCCGGAGCGCGAGGTGATCACCACCTGCCTGGACACCGGGTGGAACTCGGTGCTCTTCGACGGGTCGGCGCTGCCGGTGGACGAGAACACCCGCCAGACCGTCGAGGTGGTGGCCGAGGCCCGGCGGCACGGCGCGCACGTGGAGGGCGAGATCGAGGGCGTCCGGGGCGTCGAGGACGGCATCGGCTCGGACGAGGAGGGCGAGATCTACCCCATCGACGAGGCGGTGGCCTTCCTCGAGGCGACCGGCGTCGACTGCTTCGCGCCGGCCATCGGCACGGCCCACGGCGTGTACTCGACCGAGCCCGTGCTCACCCCCCAGCGGGTGAGCGACATCGTCGCCCGGGTGCCGATCCCCATGGTGCTGCACGGGGGGACCGGGCTCAGCGAGGCCGCCTTCCAGGACCTGATCGCCCGGGGCTGCGCCAAGGTCAACATCTCCACGGCGATCAAGGTCTCCTACCTCGACTCCACGCGGGCCTTCCTCGACGCCAACCCCACGAAGTACGACCCGCCGTCCCTCTTCCGTGAGCAGCACGCCGCGATCAAGGACCTCGCGGAGCGGCACCTGACGATCTTCGGCAGCGCGGGCAAGGCCTGGTGACGGCCTTGATCTTCGACTGCGACGGGGTGCTCGCCGACACGGAGCGGTTCGGCCACCTCCCGGCGTTCAACCAGACCTTCGCCGAGTTCGGCCTGCCGGTGCGCTGGTCGGAGGAGGACTACGCCGAGAAGCTCAGGATCGGCGGCGGCAAGGAGCGGATGGCCAGCCTCCTCACCCCGGAGTTCGTGCGCGAGGCGGGGCTGCCGGCGGACGCCGAGGGGCAGAGGGAGATGCTCGCCGCCTGGCACGCCCGCAAGACGGCCATCTACACCGAGATGGTCGGCTCGGGAGCGCTGCCGGGGCGTCCCGGGGTGCGGCGGGTGATCGGCGAGGCACTCGACGCCGGCTGGACGCTGGCGGTGGCCTCCACGTCGGCCGAGCCCTCGGTGCGGGCGGTGCTGGAGCACGTGGCGGGCGAGGAGCAGGCCGCCCGCTTCGCCGAGGTGCTGGCCGGGGACATCGTGCCGCGCAAGAAGCCCGCCCCCGACATCTACGAGCTCGCGCTCGAGCGGCTCGGGGTGGCGCCGTCCGAGGCGCTGGTGGTGGAGGACTCGCGCAACGGCCTGGAGGCCGCGACGGGCGCCGGGCTGCGGTGCGTGGTCACCGTGAACGGCTACACGGCGGACGAGGACTTCCGCGAGGCGGTGCTGGTCGTGAGCTCCCTCGGCGACCCGGACGGCGAGCGGAGCTACGTGCTCGCCGACCGGTGCCGGGCCGGGCCGCGCGACTGGGTGACCCTGCGCGACCTCGAGGCCTGCCTCGAGGGCTGACGCGCGAACGAGCGGGCGCAACCTGGGAGGGGGGCGAATGGCGCAGGAGGGTTTCGAGCAGGTCGAGCTGGTGGTGCGCACGATGGCCCAGACGGCCGTCGACAACGAGAAGCACTTCTGCGACCTCGACTCCGTGGTGGGCGATGGCGACTTCGGCTACTCCCTGGCGCGGGGCTTCGAGATCGTGCTGGCCCAGTGGGACGACCTGGACCGCACCGACGCGGCGACCTTCCTCAAGAAGGTCGCGATCATCATCACCAGCCGCATCGGCGGCACCTCGGGCCCGATCTGGGGCACGGCCTTCCTGCGCGCGGGCGTCGCCGTGAACGACGCGGACGCGATCGGCGCCGACGAGGCCGTCGCCATGCTCCGGGCGGCCATCGAGGGCGTCAAGCAGCGCGGCCAGTCCGACCTCGGCGACAAGACCCTGCTGGACGCGCTCGTCCCGGCGACCGACACCCTGGAGGAGGGTCTGCGCGCCGGCCAGGGCCGGGCGGCGCTTGCCGCGGCGGCCGTCACGGCCCGCGAGTCGGCCGACGCCACCACGCCCATGCTCGCCAAGCGGGGGCGCGCCTCCTACACCGGCGAGCGGAGCATCGGGAGCCCGGACGCCGGAGCCGTGGGCGTCGCGGTCATGTTCGAGGAGCTCGCCAAGGCCTGGCCCGAGACGTAGCGCTCGCCGGGCACATCAGCAGTTGACCACGCGAGGAAAGGTGACGCCGTGAAGAAGTTCGTCAACGCGCCCCAGGACTTCGTCCCCGAGATGCTCAAGGGGATCGCCCTGGCCAACCCGGACACGATCAAGTACGTGCCCGAGTACAACCTGATCATGCGGACCGATGCCCCCAGCGACGACAAGGTGTCGATCGTCCAGGGCTCCGGCTCGGGCCACGAGCCGGCCCACGTGATGATCGTCGGCAAGGGGATGCTCGACGCCGCCTGTCCTGGTGACGTCTTCTCCGCGCCGCCGATGGACTATGTGCTCGAGACGACCAAGCTCCTGAACTCCAAGAAGGGCGTCCTGCACATCATCAACAACTACACCGGCGACCGCATGGCCTTCGACATGGGCCGGGAGATGGCCGAGGCCGAGGGCGTCAAGATCGGGACCGTGATCGTCGACGACGACGTGGCGGTCAAGGACTCCACGTGGACGGTCGGTCGCCGCGGAGTCGCCGGCAACTTCTTCGTGATCAAGGCCCTCGGCGCCGCCTCCGAGCAGGGCGCCGAGCTCGATGACCTCGTCGCCCTGGGCGAGCGGGTGAACTCCGTCTCACGCACCATGGGCATGGCGCTCACCTCCTGCACGCCCCCGGCCAAGGGCTCTCCCCTCTTCGACCTCGGCGACGACGAGATGGAGATGGGCGTCGGCATCCACGGCGAGCCGGGGCGGCGGCGCGAGAAGCTCACGAACGCCAACGCGATCGTGGACGAGCTGCTCGAGGCGACCGCCTCCGACCTGCCGTTCAAGAAGGGCGACAACGTGGCCCTGATGATCAACGGCCTCGGCGGCACGCCGATCAGCGAGCTCTACATCCTCTACGGGCGGGCCCACGAGCAGCTCGCCGACCGCGGCATCAACGTGGCGCGGAACTACGTGGGCGAGTACTGCACGTCGCTCGACATGGCGGGGGCCTCGCTCACCCTCGTGCGTCTCGACGACGAGCTGTCGTCGCTGCTCGAGGCGCCGGCCGAGATCCCGATCCGGACGTTCTAGGCGGACCCGCGGTGCCCCACCCTCTGACCAGGGTGGGGCACGGAGTCCTTCAAGCTCACTTGAAGTAAGGCCGCGCGGGTGCTGAGGTGAGGGCATGGCACCCACGCTGACCGTCGGAGAGGTGGCCGAGCGCAGCGGCGTCGCGACCTCGGCGCTGCGCTACTACGAGGAGCGCGGGCTGATCGCCGCCGAGCGCACGCCCGCCGGCCACCGGCGCTACCCGCGGGCGATCATCCGCCGGGTCGCGTTCATCGTCTTCGCCCAGCGGGTGGGGATGAGCCTGGAGGAGATCGGGGTCGAGCTGGCCCGCCTCCCGGACGACCGGGTGCCCGAGCGGTCGGACTGGGACCGCCTCTCCCGGACCTGGCGCGAGCGCATCGACGGGCGCATCGCCGAGCTCGAGCGGCTGCGGGAGAGCCTGGGCGAGTGCATCGGATGCGGCTGCCTGTCGCTCGACCGCTGCGCGCTCGCGAACCCGGGCGATCGCGCGGGCCGCCAGGGCGCCGGTCCGCGCTACTGGATCGGCGACCCCCGCCCGGCGACGAGCCCCGCCGGTGGCGTAGGGTCCATGGCGGAGTCGATCGCGCCCCGTCCGGGGCCAGGGAATCCGGTTCGAAATCCGGAGCTGACGCGCAGCGGTGGGGATGTGCGGGAGGGCGGAGAGCCACTGGGCCGATCGCGGCCCGGGAAGGTCGCCCCCTCGATCGCATCCGAGCCCGAAGACCTGTCGTCTCCGCGCCCGCACGCCGCGGGCTCCCCGCACAGAGCGGTCCCGCGACTCGGATCGCACGGAGAAACGGAGCAGGACTGATGGCACGCACCGCCGTCCTGGGGCTCCCCCGAGTGGGGCCCGACCGGGAGCTGAAGCACGCGCTGGAGAGCTACTGGGCCGGGCGCAGCCGGCGAGCCCGAGCTGCGGGAGACCGCGGCCGCGCTGCGCGCCGCCGCCTGGCGCCGGGCGCGATCCGCCGGCATCGACGTGGTCCCCTCGGGCGACCAGAGCCTCTACGACCACGTCCTCGACGCCGCCTGGGGTCTCGGCGCCGTCCCCGAGCGCTTCGGCGGGCCGGACGCGGAGGGGCTCGGCGCGTACTTCGCCATGGCCCGCGGAAGCGCCGACGCGCACCCGCTCGAGATGACCAAGTGGCTGGACACCAACTACCACTACCTCGTTCCCGAGCTCGCGGACGGCCAGGCATTCCGCGCCCGGCCGGGCCACTGGACCGATCAGATCGCCCAGGCGCGCCGGCTCGGGATCGCCACCCGGCCCGTCGTCCTCGGCCCGTTCAGCTTCCTGCGTCTCTCCAAGGGCCTCGCGCGCCCGCTGGACGCCCTCGACGCTCTCGTGCCCGCCTATTCCGAGCTGCTTTCCGCCATGGCCGCGGCGGGCGCGGCGGAGGTGCAGATCGACGAGCCCTGCCTCGCCCTCGACCTGACCGGCGACGAGCTCGACGCAGCCGTCGCGGCCCTGGGTGCGCTCGCCGCGGGGGACGGGCCCGCCGTCGCGCTGGCGACCTACTTCGCCCCCCTCGAGCCCGAGACCATCGACCGGCTCGCGGCGCTGCCGCTGGGCGAGCTGCACGTGGATCTCGTGCGGGGCCCCGGGCAGCTGGCGCCCGCCCTGCGGGCGCTCGCGGGCACCTCCGTCCGCCTCTCGCTGGGCGTGGTGGACGGGCGCAACGTCTGGGCCACCGACCTCGACGCCGCGCTCGGCCGGATCGACGCGGCCGGCGAGGCCCTCGGGAGCGACCGCCTGACGATCGCGTCCTCGTGCTCGCTCCTGCACGTCCCGTACGAGGCCGCGCGCGAGACGGGCATCCCGGCCGAGGTCCGCGGCTGGCTCGCCTTCGCGGCGGAGCGGCTGGACGAGCTGGCCGTGCTGGCCCGCGCGGTCGAGAGCCCCGGCCGGCGCGACGAGCTGCTGGCCGCCTCGCGGGAGCGGGTGGAGTCGCGGCGCGCCTCGGCGCGGACGAACGACCCGGAGGTGCGCGACCGCGCCTCCGCCGTGACCGGCGCCGACCACGATCGCGCCGCCGCGGTGGAGGAGCGCCGGCGGCTCCAGCGCGCGCGCCTCTCCCTCCCCGAGCTGCCCACGACCACGATCGGCTCGTTCCCCCAGACCGACGCCATCCGCGCCGCGCGCCGCGACCTGCGGACCGGCGCGCTCGGTCCCGCGGACTACCAGCGATTCCTCGAGGAGCGGGTCGCCGAGGTCGTCGCCGTCCAGGAGCGCCTCGGCCTCGACGTGCTCGTGCACGGCGAGCCCGAGCGCAACGACATGGTGGAGTACTTCGGCCAGCAGCTGCGGGGCTTCGCCTTCTCCGACAACGGCTGGGTGCAGTCCTACGGGAGCCGCTGCGTGAAGCCGCCGATCCTGTACGGCGACGTGTCGCGCCCGTCGGCGATGACGGTCGGCTGGTGGCGGTACGCGCAGTCGCTGACCGACCGTCCCATGAAGGGCATGCTCACCGGCCCGGTCACCATCCTCCAGTGGTCGTTCGTGCGCGACGACCAGCCCCGGTGGGAGACCTGCCGTCAGATCGCGCTCGCGATCCAGGACGAGGTGCTCGACCTGGAGCGGGCCGGCGCGGCGATCATCCAGGTGGACGAGGCCGCGCTCCGCGAGGGGCTGCCGCTGCGCCGGGCCGACCAGGACGACTACCTGCGCTGGGCGGTCGACTGCTTCCGGCTCACCACGGCGCCGGTGCGCGACGAGACGCAGGTGCACACGCACATGTGCTACTCGGAGTTCAACGGGATCATGGACCACGTGGCCCGCCTCGACGCCGACGTCCTCTCCATCGAGGCGTCGCGCTCGGGCATGGAGGTGCTCGACGCCTTCGCCGAGGTGGACTACCCGGGCGACGTCGGCCCGGGGGTCTACGACATCCACTCCCCGCGCGTGCCGTCGGCCGACGAGATCGAGCGGTTGCTCGAGCTGGCCGAGGCCCGCATCGGCCGCGACCGCCTGTGGGCCAACCCGGACTGCGGCCTGAAGACGCGGGGCTGGCGCGAGGCCGAGGCGGCGCTGACCAACCTGGTGGAGGGCGCGGGCCGCCGCCGCGCCCTCCGGCCGGCGGTGGCCTAGGGCCTCCCCGCCCCTCCTGCCCCGGGCTCGACGGCGAGCCGGGGCAGGAGCCGGTCGAGCCAGGCGGGGATCGCCCAGTTCGCGCGGCCCAGCAGCGCCATCAGGGCGGGGACGAGGACCATCCGGACGATCGTGGCGTCGACCAGGATCGCCGTCGCCATCCCGAGGCCCATCAGCTTCAGGAACACCTCGGGGCTCGCGAGGAACGCGAGGAACACGGCCACCATGATCGCCGCGGCCGCCGTGATCACGCGGGCGGTCTTGGCCAGCCCCGCGACCACCGAGCCACGGTTGCTGCCGGTGCGCAGGAACTCCTCCCGGATCCGCGAGAGCAGGAAGACCTCGTAGTCCATCGAGAGGCCGAAGAGGACCGCGAACATCATCACGGGGATGAAGGGGGCGACGGGCGTCTCGGTGTCGATGCCGACAAGGCTCCCGGCCCAGCCGCCCTCGGCCGCGAGGGCGATCACGCCGTAGGCGGCGCCCACCGACAGCAGGTTCATGAGGGCCGCCTTCAGGGCCATGACCGGCGCCCGGAAGGCGAGCAGCAGCAGCAGGAACGACAGCCCCACCACGCCGCCGATGAACAGCGGCAGGCGATCGCGCACCAGCTCGCTCTGATCGACGAACGAGGCCGTCGTGCCGCCCACCAGCACCCGGGCGCCGCCCGAGGTCTCCCCCGACACGTCGGCGCGCAGGCGGTCCACCAGGTCCTGGGTCTCGGCGGCCTGGGGTGCGCTTCCGGGGATGACCGTGATGATCGCCGCATCGCCCGCCTGGTTCAGGCGCGGCGGGGTGACAACGGCGACTCCGGGCTCGGCGTCGAGCCGTGCGGAGACGGCGTCGAGGTCGGCGGCCGCGCCGGACTCCGTCAGGTCGACCGCGACCAGCAACGGCCCGTTCGCGCCGGGCCCGAAGCCCTCGCTCACCAGGTCGTAGGCCTGGCGGGTGGTGGTGTCGGTGGCGCTGTTCCCGGCGTCGGGGAATCCGAGCCGCAGCCCCAGAGCCGGGGACGCCAGGGCCAGGAGGACCACCGAGCTCGCCACGACGGCCGCCACCGGCCGCCGCTGCACGGCGCGCGCCCAGCGGGCGGCCGGGCCCTCCGGCGCGCCCGGCCGCAGGCCGCGTCCGAGGCCCGGCAGGCGCAGCCGGTCCACGCGCGTCCCGGCGAAGGCCAGCAGGGCCGGCAGCAGCGACACGGCAGCGGCCATCATCACCAGGACCGTCAGGCTCGCGGCCACGGCGACGCCCATCAGGTACGAGACCCCCATCAGGAACAGCCCCAGCACGGAGATCACGACCGTCCCGCCCGCGATGAGGACGCTGCGCCCGGCGGTGGTCACCGCCTCGATGACGGCCCCGTGCACGTCGAGGCCGTCGGCCAGCGCACCGCGGAAGCGGGTGAGGATCAGCAACGCGTAGTCGATGCCCACGCCGATGCCGATCAGGGAGGCGACTCCGGGGGCCCACTCGGGCACGTCCACCAGGGCCGCGGCCACGCCGATGAGCGAGGCCGAGATGCCGAGGCCCACCAGCGCGACGCCGATCGGCAGGCCCACGGCGACCAGCGATCCGAAGGCGATCAGGAGGACGACCGCCGCGGCCGCGAGGCCGATCAGCTCGGGCGACCCACCGCCCTCCGCCGCCTGGATCACGTTGCCGCCCAGCTCGATCCGAAGGCCGTCGCCGTCGGCGGCCTCGGCGAGTGCGATCACCCGCTTGCCGGACTCGACCGGGACGTCCCAGGAGGGCCGGTCCAGCTCGAGCCGGGTGATTCCGATCGTGCCGTCGGCCGAGGCGCGCGCGGGCGCGGCGGCGCCGACGCCCTCCACCTCCTCCGCCTGGGCGATGAACCGGTCCACCCGCTGCCGGACGTCGGGCGCGAGCGCGCCGCCGGGCGCCTGCCAGACGACGTCGACCGCCTCGCCCGAGCTGCCCGGGAATCGCTCGGCCACCAGATCGGCGGCGGCCGACGACTCGGCTCCGGGCGTGGAGTAGTCGGCCGCGA
The DNA here is from genome assembly GCA_963721335.1 of Miltoncostaeaceae bacterium. Lineage (GTDB taxonomy): Bacteria > Actinomycetota > Thermoleophilia > Miltoncostaeales > Miltoncostaeaceae > CAVXDY01. The sequence goes on along the minus strand of CAVRIV010000008.1, from coordinate 175,855 downwards.
AGTCGCCGGCGATGCGCGGCGCCAGGGCCAGCGCAGCCCCCAGGACGGCGATCCACGCGATCACCATGAGTCCCCGCCGCCGTGCGGCGAAGTCGGCGAGGCGGGCGAGCGCTCCCGAGGGTCGAGGTGTGCGGGCGGTGGTCATGGCGGGTCCTTTCTCGAGGGTCCGCCCACGCTAGGAACGCGGCGCCGCGCGCCGCGACGCCCCGCGGGACGAACCTCGGCCTCCCCCCGCCGGGGGAGGGCGATCCTTCCGTGGGGCGATCCCCGCGGCGCCCCCGCGCGCTAGCGTCGGATGATCGTGAGCTCCATCCCCCACCCCATCGCATCCCGGCCCTCGCGCCGCCGCGCCGTTCCCGCGCGCGTCGTCAACGTCGCCCTGGTGCTGCTCACGTTCGGCCTCACCATCGCGATGCTCCACGGCGGGCACTTCGAGGACGACCCTCGCTCGCTCGACGGGCTCGGCACCACCCTGGCCGCGCTCACGGCGCTGCCGCTCCTGTGGCGTCGCCGGTGGCCGCTGGTCGTGTTCGCCGCGATCCTCGTCCCGACGTTGGTCCTCTACTCGATGACGTACTCGCTCGGTCCTCCGGTGGGATCGATGATCGCGCTCTTCGAGGTCGGCGCCTCCACCCGCCATTCGCGCGACCAGGCCCTGTGGACGGCGCTGGTGGTGGCCGGCGGGCTGGTGCTGCTCCTCGTCGTGAGCATCGTCTGGACCGGCGGGCTGTCGGCGCCGGAGTTCCTCGGCGGGCTGGTGACCTGGGGCGCCTCCTGGTTCGTGGGCGACCGCGTCCGGCTGCGGCGTGAGCGGATCGAGGCCGCCCGGGAGCGCGCCGAGCGCGCCGAGCGGGACGTGGAGCGCGAGCGGCGCCTGGCCACGGCCGAGGAGCGCACGCGCATCGCGCGGGACCTGCACGACTCGGCGGGACACGCCATCAACGTGATCCTGGTGCAGGCGGGCGCCGCCCGGCTGTTGCAGGAGCGCGACCCGGCGCGCTCGCGCGAGGCCCTCGAGACCATCGAGGAGGTCGCCCGGGAGACGATCGTCGAGATCGACCAGATGGTGCGCGCGCTGCGCGAGGACGATCCGGACGGCGGCGTGGAGCCGCCCGCCGGCCTCTCGGCCATCTCGGCGCTGGCGGCGCGCCATCGCGCGGCCGGGCTCGAGGTGGAGATCGTGACGACCGGCGCCGAGCGGCCGGTGCCCGCGGAGGTGGGCCGCGCCGCCTACCGCATCGTCCAGGAGGCGCTCACCAACGCCGCCATGCACGGGAGCGGCCCGGCGCGCGTGGAGCTCGGCTACGGCGCCGCGATGCTCGAGATCACGGTCACCAACCCCGTGGCCGGCGGCGGGCCCGAGCCCCGTCCGAGCGGGGGCCACGGAATCGTGGGCATGCGCGAGCGCGCGGGCCTGCTCGGCGGCGAGCTCGAGGCCGGCCCGGTGGACGGCGTCTTCCGCGTCCGCGCGCGCCTGCCCGCCGCGCCGGGGGCCCGATGAGCCCCCGCGCGCGCGTCCTGATCGTGGACGACGACGCCCTGATGCGGGCGGGGCTGCGCGCCGTGCTCTCCAGCGACGACACGATCGCCGTGGTGGGCGAGGCGGCCGACGGCGGCGAGGTGACCGAGGCCGTGCGCCGGCTGCGCCCCGACGTGGTCCTCATGGACGTCCGCATGCCCGGAATGGACGGCATCGCCGCCACGCGGGAGGTGCTCGCCGCCGCGCCCGAGGCGAGGATCGTGATCCTCACCACCTTCGAGGACGACGAGTACATCTTCGGCGCGCTGAGCGCCGGGGCCTCCGGGTTCCTCCTCAAGCGCACCCGGCCCGAGGAGCTGATCACCGCGATCCACACCGTCTCGGCCGGCGACTCCCTGCTGTCGCCGTCGGTCACCCGGCGGGTGATCGACCGGATGGCCGCCCAGCCGCTGCCCGCCACCGCGCCCTCCGAGGCGCTGGGCCGCCTCACCCCGCGCGAGCGCGACGTGCTCGAGCTGGTGGCGCAGGGGCTCACCAACGGCGAGATCGCCGCGTCGCTGGTGATCGAGGAGTCCACCGTCAAGACCCACGTCAAGCGGATCCTGGGCAAGCTGGCCCTGCGCGACCGGGTGCAGGCGGTGATCTTCGCCTACGAGAGCGGTGTGGCCCGGCCCGGGTGAGGTCCCGGCGTCGCGCAGCCGGGCTGAGGCGTGACACGAGGCCCGCGTCCGGGGTAGCGTGAACCGGAGCGACCGCGGATGAGGTCAGGATGGCGCAACCGCGCGTGTACCCGAGGTATCTGGACGTCGGCACGGGTCCGTTCGCCCGGCGCTACCGGCGTCGGCCGGGCGAGTTCGTGCTCCACTTCCCTGACGCGGTGCCCGAGGGAGTGATCGACAGCCTCCTCTCCGATCTCACCGACCTCGGAGAGAGAGTCGAGCATCACAGCCAGCGGCATGAGGGGCTCCGCGCCGCGGGCATGCGGTGGATGACCTTCAACCGCCCCGACCGGGAGATGCGCGCGTTCGCCCGCAGCATCGAGGCCTCCGCCGTCATCGTGGATGCGGTGACGCCGGTCTTCCAGCCTGCCGCGGGCGACGAGGGCGAGGCCGCCGTCCCCTTTCCCAGAGATCTGATGCTCCGGATCGATCCGGCTGATTTCCCCAGCGCGCGCGAGCGGCTCGCCGACCTCGGCCTCGAGCGTGTCAACCGGGCCTCCGACCATCTGAACGGCGACTGGAGCCTCTTCCGGCTCGTCACCCCCCTGCAGTCGGACGACGGCTTCGAGAAGGTCAGGAGCGCACGCTCCGTGCCCGGGGTGCTCGAGGCGGAGCACGACTGGATCAAGATCGAGACCTACCATCAGGTCTTTCCGGACGGCCCTCCGGCCGACGAGTTCTGGCCCGGCCAGCGGGGGCTCCAGAAGATCAACATGGAGGAGGCCTGGGCGGCGATGGGCGGCGCGCCGGGCGTCCCCGTCGCCGTCGCCGACTCGGGATTCGACCTCGGCCATCCCGACATCGACTACGAGGCGCCAGACAAGGAGCGCTATCTCAACGTGCCGGCGATCTGGCGGGGAGACGAGAACGACTTCGACGCCGGCCCGTCACGGTCACCGCACGGGACCCCGGTGGCGAGCATCCTCGGCGCGAAGATCGACTCCCGGGACGCCGCGGGCAACACGGGCGTCGGGATCGCCAGCATCGGTGGGGACGCGTACCCCGGCCCGGTCACCGGCCTCCCGAACGGCAACGTCGTCCCGCTCAAGCTCGGTGCGAAGCCGAGCGCGAGCCGGGTGGCGCTCGCGCTCGCCTGGGCCCGGGAGAAGGACATCCGGGTGGTGAGCCTGAGCCTGACAACGGTCGCCACGAGCGTCCTGATCCCGGAGATCGAGGCCTGCTGGGCGGCGAACCTCGTCCTGTGCGCCGCCACCGGAAACGGCTTCGGCAACGAGCGCCCGAGCGTCGGGTTCCCCGCCCGGCATCCCTACGTGATCGGCGTCGGCGCCGGCGCCGGCGACGACTACGACCGGCGGAAGACCCCCGATACTCCGGACCTCGAGTGGTGGTGGAGCCGGTACGGCAGCGGCGTCGACGTGATCGCCCCCGGCGTCAACCTCTGGGCGGCCGACGAGCGCGCGGCCGCCGGTGGGTCCGGCGGGTGGAACACAGCCGACGGAGGGGCGGTCCTGCAGCAGTCCTGGTTCGGAAGCCCCGTGAAGGAGGTCGGCGACGCCTCGGGCGACTACCTCGCGGTCTTCGGCGGCACGTCCGGCGCGACCCCGCACGTCGCCGGCCTCGCGGCGCTGCTCCTCGCACAGGATCCGGCGCGGACCAACCTCCAGGTTCGCACCATCATCGAGCGCACCTCTCATATCGATACGGCCTTCTACACGGACCTGATGCCTCACCCGGATCGCGTCTTCGGCCCGGGCGATCCGGACATCGAGTGGACGCCCGAGGTTGGCTGCGGGCTGATCGACGCGGGCGCCGCGGTGACGCGGGCCGACGAGATCCTGGACGATCCCGTTCCCGGAGTCGTCACCCCGTCAGGGCCGGGGGGATGGCTCGAGGCCGATCCCTGCGACCTCCCCGAGTACGTCACCGTCTCCGGCTATCTCGGGGAGGGCGCCGCCGACGGCACCTGGCGGATCTACGAGACCACCGACCTCTCCTCCTGGCTGGAGGTGCGCGCCGACGACATCCTCGCGACGGGGCCCGGCCCTGGCGAGCCGGAGACGACCGAGTGCTGGATCCGGCACGGCGCCGAGATCCGCCGTGTGGTCGCCGAGACCGTCACGGCGACGCTCCGACGCTGAGCCCCCGGCTCGCCGGCACCGGGGCGAGAACCGACGGGATCGAGGGGTCGTGGAGACGCAGGTAGAAGAGGCCGATCCCGGCAAGTCCGAGCATCAGGGAGGGCGTCTCCCCGCCCGGCGTCCCGCAGGGCCACGCATCCCCGGTCCGCGCGTGCTCCTCCGTGCCCATCGCCGCCACGTCATGCGCCAATCGCCGAGCGCTCCCGGGATCCTGGCCGAGACCGCCGGCGGTCTCCCACAGCACCTCAGCGTTCCCCGCGAGCCCGTGGCAGAGCGAGAAGTTCCCCGGGCGGGTGGCGAGTGCGGAGCGGACCCAGCGCTCGGTGGTGGCGAAGCCGCTGCGAAGCTCATCGTCCTCGTCCGGGCCGAGTACCTCAGAGGCGCATCGGCGCGACAAGAGGATTCCGGGCGCGCCGTGGCACCAGGCGATGCCCGATGCGCTGCCCGCCGGCCCGTGACCGTCGTCGCGCAGGTCGGGCCAGTTCCCCGTCGGCGGGTCGAACAGGCGCCGTTCGTACGCTACCGCCTCCTCCGCGGCCGCCCGGAGCCGGTCGTCCCCGCTCACAACCACGAGCTCCAGCAGGGCGTGGACCTGGCCCGCGGCCCCGTGGGCCATCCCGGTGAGACTCGGCGACCCGGCCGCGCGGGCCAGGGCAGGTCCATCTGGATCGCGCGTTCCCGGAAGCCCGGCTCGGCGAGCTCGTCGCTGAGCGAGAGCAGCCCGGCGACGGCGCCGGCGGTCCCGCCGATCATGTCGCCAGCAGCGGGATCGGGGCCGCTCGCCGCCCGCGCACCGAGAGCCGCACCGGCAGCCCGCAGCCGGGGCGCGTCGAGAATCGCGCCGGATCGCGCCGCGGCGAGCGCCACGCCGAGGCGCCCGTCGTACAGGCCGAGGGCCCGCACGGGGGGCAGGCGCTCGGCCCACGTCAGCGCGTGGCGAAGCGCCCCGAGGGCAGTGCGCCGGATCTCGATCTCGCCGGTCTGGCCGGCCAGGTGAGCCAGGAAGAGCCCCACCCCGGCGGTGCCCCCGTAGAGGTCCGGACCGATCGCCGCCGCCGTAAGGGGCGCGCGCTTCCCTGGCGGCGCGGCCACGGGAACGGTCCCGATCCACGAGCAGCATCCGTCGTCCCAGAACGCCTCCGCGGCGAGCCGGCGCCCCACCGTCAGGGAGGTGTCGAGCAGATCGCTCAAACGACCGACTCACCTCCGGCGGGATCTCCGGTGGCGTCCGGCCCGAGATAGGGCCGGGCGATGTCGAGGCCCTTCCGCCGGAACGCCTCGGCGACGCGCGCGAGCCGGCCCTCGAGCGTGTTCTCCCCCTCACGCCACGCCTCGAGCACCGCCTCGACGATCAGCCGGCAGCGGTGCGATCCGTAGCTCTCGCCGCCCCCGGGTCCTCGGCGAAAGCGAGACCCGGGGCGAGAGGGAGCGTGAGCGCCGGCACGGCCTCGCGCATCTCCGCCGCCGTGCGCCTCCGGATCTCGCCGACCAGGGCGAGCATCCGGTCGCGGTCCTCCCGCCGCGTGTAGAGCACCCCGGTGTCGCAGCGGCGGAACCCGCGCCGCCCGTTGGCGACCTTGAGCCGGAACACGAGGCCCTCACGGTTCAGCACCTCGGAGGCGGTGGCTGTCAACAGCGGAGCGCCCGCCGGGTGCAGGTGCCAGTAGACCCTGTCGATCCGAGGTGCTCCGGCGCCCGTCGCCGGCGTCGCCGAGCACCGTGTAGAAGCCGCCCGACAGCCCGAGGCGCTCCTTCGGGAGGCGCAGGCCCACCTCCGCTCCCGGCGACGGCTCCACCCCGGCTTGGCTCGCGAGCTCCTCAGGCCGAGCCCACACCTCGAGGCCGTCGCGCCGTACGACGATGCGGTCGCCGTCGCGACGGTGCCAGACCCAGCCGGCCTCGATGGAGCCCCCGCCCCTGTTGGCATCGGAGAGCGGCTCGGGCCGTGCGCCTCCGGTCAGGTCGAGCCGCCACGCCACGGGCGCGGAGGCGGGCGCCGGACCGCCCGTGAGGTAGAAGTCGGCGTACAGGCGCGGGTGGAGGCGCTCGGCGATCCAGGGACGGGCCGTGGGCTCCGCGGCAGGGGCCGGGCGCCCCCCGCGCCGCTCGAAGACCTGACCGAGCCACGAATACGCCGAGGGCGAGCGCACCGAGAGCGCGCCGAGCGCCGCCGCGACCTGGTCGAGATACCGGCTCACCCCGGAGACGGGGCCGGTGCCGGCGAATCGAGGCCCAGAAGGCCCAGGGCCTCGCGTGGCCTCTCCAGCAGGTTCGCGGCGACCTGCAGGTGCAACACGACGTGCCCGTTGATCTCGCTGCCGCCCTGGGTCGCCTCGTAGGCCGTCGTGAGCAGCCGGGCCCCCGCCATCCGCGCAACCCGCTCGATCATCTCCTGACTCTCGTCCTCGAGCCCGCGGCGCTCCAGGTAGTGCTCCCACAGGGTCGCGATCGGGGGCACGACGGTCTCGAGGGGAAGTCCGGACCGCCCGGCCAGGTTCGCCGACGATCCGCCGCCCGCGCCCATGGACAGGATCCAGAATCCCAGGTACCCGGCGATCGCGCAGCCGACGTCCCACAGCGGGTCCCCGTCGATGGCGTGCTCCCAGTCCACGATCCGAAGCCCTCCCCGACCGGCCATGACCAGGACGTTGTCCCATTTCAGGTCGTTGTGCACGAGCCCACCGGTCTGCCATCCCTCGCGGAGCACGTCGAGGGCGGATCCGATGCCGGGCTCGGCCTGGACGATCCGGATCGCTCCAGGCTGTCGGAGGTGAGGTCGCGGAAGGCCTCGACGGTGGGCCGGTGGATCTCGAGGACCCACGGCGTCTCCGCGCGGGAGCGGGGACGCCACTCGAGGCCGTGCAGCGCGGCCAGGGTGTCTCCGACCATGGCGCCGACGTAGACCGGCAGGCGCCCCGCATCGATGTGGAACGCCCTCAGGCTCCGGGCGCCGGGGAGCCCCTCGAGCACCAGCGTGCCCGTGTCTGGGTCGTACCCCCGCACGAGGGGCGCGAGGTCCGCGACGCCGGCGTCGGCGAACGCCCGGTAGCAGCGAGCCTCCCGCTCCAGCGCATCGCGTCCGCCGGATGCGGTGGCCCACTTGATGAAGTGCGACGGGGCGTGCCGGCGCTCCACGAGGATGTTCGCGTTCCGGCGCGACAGGTCGCGCAGCACGAGGTCGCCCGAGAGCACGTCGCCCACCTCGACCAGGCCCCGGCGGACGAGATCGGCGACGAGCGCGTGGTCGAGACCCCTCCTGTCAGCGAGGGCCACCTCGCGTCAGGGCGACGCGGAGGCGCAGCCCTTGCACTTGCTCCATTCCCAGCCCGGATCGTCGTCGGGGAGCCAGGGGCCGCCGTCCGGCGGGTTCGGCGGGTACGGGTACGGCGGAGGGCCGTAGACCTGCGGCGCCGCCGGGGGAGCGGTCGGCAGCAGCCGCTGGGCCAGCGGCCCGTCGAGAAGCGGAAGCTCGGCCTCGCCGACCCGGGAGCGCACCCGGCGGATCGACACCCCGTGCTGCAGCCAGACCATCTGAGGGGTCTGGGGATCGTCGGTCATGTCCTCCGCGTAGAGGATGTGGGCCTTGTCCTCGATCTCCCAGTAGTCCGTGAAGGTGTGGTTGAGATAGACGCGCCACCTCCTGGTGCCGCCCGCCGACAGGGGTCCCGGCGCGAGGTACCCCTTGAGGACGACGGTCTTCGGAAGGTCGCAGACGTCCGTCGCCAGCTTCTTGATGAAGGGCAATACGAGGTCTAGGAGGTCGTTCTCTTCCATCCCTGTCTCCTCTCGATTCCGCGCCTCCGATTTCGCCGGAGCCGCCGGGTGTGGATCGCCGGCCCGCCCGCCTATCCTCCGAAGGTCTCCTCCTCGTCGGGGGTGAGCGACCGGGTGACCCGCTGTCGCGCGAGGGCCCGGACCTTGTCGATCGGACCACAGGTCTCACATGACATCACGCGGACCTGGTCGCTGACCGTGCCGATGGCGAGCAGCGTGCCGTCAGGGCTGAGGGTGGCGCGCGCGGTGCCGTAGGAAGGTCCCGGGGGCTCGAAGAGCACGATCCTCTTCGACCAGTCCCATACCCGGGTCCCGTCGAGCGATGAGCTCACGACCGTTCGACCGTCAGGGCTGAAGCGCGCCGTGAAGACGGCGGTCGCGTGGCTGCCCAGGACGGTGCCCAGGCCCGTGGCGAGGTCCCACACCCGCACCGTGCGATCGCTGGCCCCGCTCGCCAGCCGACGTCCGTCCGGGCTGAAGCCGACGTCGTACGCGTACCCCTCGTGTCCCTTCAGGTCAACCGGGTCGGCGGAGCCGTCGGCGCTCCATACCCGCACCACGCCGGTGCTGTCGCCGCTCGCCACACGTGTCCCGTCCGGGCTGAGGGCGACCGTCAGGACGGTCGCGCCCTCGTGACGACCCAGGATGCGCCCGCGGCCCGTCGAGGTGTCCCACAGCCGGACGGTGCCGTCGTCGCCCCCGGTGACCAGGCGTCCGCCGCTCTGGTCCATGGCCATGGACCACACCGGGCCCTTGTGGCCCGTCAGGGTGGCCGGAGCCGCGGTGGGCGCGGAGCCGAGGTCGTGGACCTGAATGGGCCCGTCGAAGCCACCAATGGCGAGGTGGGTGTCGTCGCCGCTGACCGCAAGCGTGCTTCCGCCGGAGCCCGGCGGCACGATGACGGTGGCGCGCCCTCCGGGGACCCACGAGCGAACGGAGCCGTCCTCGCGCAGCTCGTAGATGCTCTTGCCATCCTTCGAGAACACCGGCCCTCCGGTGAACGCGATCGTCACCGAGCTCGGCAGCACGGCCTGAGGCAGGGCGTACGCCCAGTTCCAGACGCGGACCGAGCCATCGAGGCCCACGCTGACCACCTCCGGCTTTCCGGAGACGAACTGGGCGCTCAGCACCTCGCCGTCGTGCCCCCGCAGAACGGCGAGCGGCGTGCCGCCTCTCGTCCAGACGCGAAGGGTCCGTCCTGGCCCGAGGTGACGACGGATGTCCGTCGGGGCTGAACGCCACGTCGTCGACTCCCCGAAGGCGGCCGCGTGCAAGCACGCGGGGGGCGTCCGAGCCCTCGGCCGGCCCGATGCGCACCGTCAGGTCGGTCGCGGCGCTGGCGACCGCCCGTCCGGAGCGACGGCGACGCCGAAGACCGCCGTTCGCGTGTCCCGGAGGATGCGAACCGCCCGGCCATCGGGAGCCCACACCGCACGAGCGTGTCGGCGCCGCCGCTCACGATCTCGCCTCCGGGACCGAAGACGGCCTTCAGGACCGCGCGCCTCGCTTCCAGGAATGTACGAGCGCGATCCCCTCCCGTCAGCGGCCACAGCCGGCACCGTCGTGTCATCGCCCCCGCTGACACCGCCCGCCGTCGGCGCGGAAGGCGACGGAGTTGACGATGCCCTCGTGGCGGCGGAGGACGCGTGCGCGATCCGCCCGGCTAGCGGCCAGACCCGGACGGTCCCGTCGGCGCCGGCGCTCGCGACCGAGGCGCCGTCGGGACTGATGGCGACGCCGCGCACCTCGCCGTCGTGGCCGCGAGCACCGCCTCGGGGCCGCGCCTCCCGGGTGCCAGAGACGCACGGTCCCGTCAGCCCCCGCGCTCGCGATCGTGTGCCGTCGGGCGACCGCGACGTCCCACACGAAGCCCGCGTGGTCCCGCACGCCGCCCGTATGGTCGGACGCGTAGGTCGCCTCGCGCAGGACCTCCTCCGCCTCCGTGGTCGGCTGCACGTCGTAGCCGCGCGCTGAGCGAGGAGCAGGGCCAGCTCGGGGTCTCCGCTGCAGCTGGAGGCCGGGCGTTGGCGGCCAGCTCCCGCGACGCGACACGTCGCGCTGGTCCGCGGCGTCGTTGCGCTGGACGAAGGCGAAGACCGCGACGCCGGCGATCGATCGCGACGATGGCGGCGAGCCCGCCGATCGCGAGCGCGCACGCGCCGCCGCCGGGTCGGCGCGCTCGCGGTCGGCGCGCTCGGCGCTGGCCGCGAGGAAGTCCGCTCGCGCTCGTTGAGGTCCGAGCCGTCCCGCTCCTGCCAGACCGCGAGGCGCGCGCCGCCGTAGAGCTGGCCCTCGTCGCGGGCACCGCGTCCCACTCGCCGCGGCGTCGGACAGGCGGCGCTGCGGCGGAGCCGCTCGCGGTCCTCGTCGATCCAGCCGCGCAGCTCGGGCCAGCCGCGGATGAGGGCCTCGTGGGTGACCTCGACGACGGGCTCGCCGGTGACCTCGTCGCGGCCGGTCGTGACCAGGCGGGCCTCGGCGAGCGCGTTGACCACGCCGTCGACCTCGCCTCCTCCTCGGGACGGGTCACCAGCTCGCGCCGCTCGGCGCGGCGGCGGGTGTCCTCGGTGCCCTCGCCCGGCTGGGTCAGGCGCAGCAGCACCCGCCGGGCGATCGCCTGGCGCTCGGGGCTCCATGCCGCCGTAGACCTCGTTGGCGCGCCGGGCGAGCGCGCCCTCGACGCCCCCGGAGGCCGCGTAGGCCTCGAGCGTCAGCGTGCGGCCGCGGCGTCGGCGCCAGAGCTCCAGGAGGAGGTGCTCCAGCAGCGGCAGCGTCCCCGGGCGGTCGGAGACGTCGGTGAGGATCCGGCGTGTGAGGCCGGGCTCGAGGTCGAGGCCGTACCGGCGCGCGGGCTCCTCGATCGCGCGGCGCAGGCTGCGCGCGTCGAGCGGGCCGACGAGCACGTTCGTGGTCGGCGACCAGGCCGCGCGGCTCGGGGTGCTCCGCGAGCCGGTGGTAGAAGTCGGCGCGCATCGTGGCGACGACGACGGTCGCGGCCGCCGGGGATGGTCGCGGCGTAGACGAGGTTGCCGAGGAAGGCGGCCCGCTCGCCCTCGTCGGAGCAGAGCGTGAAGACCTCCTCGAGCTGGTCCACGAACAACAGGGCCCGCTCGTCCGCGGGACGGCCGTCGAGCGCACGGGCGACGGCCAGGTCGAGGGCCCGCTCGTCGGCGGCGAGGTCGGCGGCCGACGGCGCGCCGGCGCCGGGGAGCTGGGCGAGCTGGGCGGCGAGCGCGGCGAGGGGACGAGCGCCGGGAAGGATCTCGAGCACCCGCCACTCCCCGCTGCCGCCGGCGACGCGCGGCACGGCGGAGCGCCGGCAGCAGGCCGGCCTGCACCAGCGAGCTCTTGCCGCTGCCCGACGGCGCCGAGCACGGCGACGAAGCGCGCGGAGCGCAGGCGCTCGACGAGGCGCCGCGACGTCCTGCTCGCGCCCGAAGTAGATGTCGGCGTCCTCCTCGCGGAACGCCTCGAGGCCCCGGTAGGGCGGCGCGTCGCCGGCGGCGGGCCAGTCCCGCGGGGCACGTCGGCGCCGCGCAGGGCGCGGACGAGGTCGGCCGCCGCCAGCGCGTCGTCGGCGCCGGCGCGCAGGTCGACCCAGGGGTGCGCGGCGAGGTACGCCAGGCCCGGATCGCCCGGGTCCGGAGCGCCCGGCAGCAGCACGAGCGACCAGGCGGAAGGCCCGGTCGCGCGCGGCGACCTCGCGTCGCGGCCGCGAGGCCGTCGCGGGCCCAGTCGCCGAGGCCGCCCGCGCCGACCAGCACCGCGCACGCGCCGGACGCCCGGACGCCCTCGCCGCGGCGCCCGGCCTCCGAGGCCACGGCGACCAGCGGCAGCAACTCCGACTCCGGCAGGCGCGCGGCGACCTCGGCGGCCCCGGCGTTCCGCTCGTCGGCGGCGAGGAGCAGCGCCACGTCGTAGCGCGCGGCGAGGGCGGCCCGGCCGAGCTCGCCGGCGGTCTGGAAGCGGTCCTCGGGCCTCTTGGCCATGGCCTGGCGCACGACGTCGTCGAACGCCGGCGGCAGGCCGGGCACGAGCGACGACGGCGCCGGCGGCCGTTCGCCTCGAGGTGCGCGGCGAGCGCCGCCTCCTCGTCGCCGGTGGGGAACGGGGCGCGGCCGGTCAGCGCGTGGAACAGGACACAGCCGAGGGCGTAGACGTCGGTGCGGCCGTCGAGCGCCTCGCCGCGGATCTGCTCGGGGGCCAGATAGGCGAGCGTGCCGGCCCAGCTCGCCGTCGGCCCGCGCGGCCGCCGCGCGCCGTGGACGCTCAGGCCGAAGTCCGGCAGGTAGACGTGCTCCTCGCCGTCGGGGTCGGCGATCAGGATGTTGCCCGGCTTGACGTCGCGGTGCACCAGGCCGCGGGCGTGTGCGGCGTCGAGGGCGTCGGCGACCCGGGCCACGATCCGCGCCGCCCGCCCGGGCGGCATGCCCTCGGCCGCCGCGACGATCAGGTCCTGCAGGCTCGCCCCCTCCACGAAGCGCATCGCGATGAAGAGGCGCCCGTCGTCCTCGCCCGCGCGGTAGATCGGGATCACGTTCGGATGCTCGAGCCCGGCGGCGGCGAGCGACTCGCGCACGAAGAGCTCGCGCAAGCGCGCGTCGCCGGCGCGCTCGGGCGCGATCAGCTTCAGCGCGACCGTGCGGCCGAGCTCGGTGTCATGGGCCCGGTAGACGACGCCCATTCCTCCGGACCCCGCGACGGCCTGCACGAGGTAGCCGCCCACGACCTGGCCGATCGGGCCGTCACCGGCCGACGGGGGGCCGTCGCCCTCCATGGCAGGGACCACCGTCGATCTGTCGTCGGCCAACGCGTCCCACCCCGGCCGTGTACCCGGTGCCCGTTCATAACCCAGGGGCCCTGCGCCACGCCAGAGATGGGCGCTTAGTGAAACCAAAGCCCGGATTTCGTCTCGCATCGCGCACTCGCGAGGGGACGCGTAACCTGCCCGAGGTGGACCGCGACGACTACTTCGAGCGGTCCGCCGACCGGCTCGGTCTCGCCGACACCGTGCGGCGCGTCCTCCGCCAGAACCACCGCGAGCTCTCCGTCGAGATCTCGGTGCGCCTCTCGGACGGGGAGCTACACCACTTCACGGGCTACCGCGTGCAGCACAAGAACGTGCGCGGACCCTTCAAGGGCGGCGTCCGCTTCCACCCTGACGTTGACCTGGTGGAGGCCCGGTCGCTCGCGGCGCTGATGACCTGGAAGACGGCGCTCGTCGGCATCCCCTTCGGCGGCGCCAAGGGGGCCGTTGACTGCAGCGTCCAGAACCTCACCGAGGCCGACGTGGAGACGATCGCCCGCGCCTACATCGACGGGTGCGACATCGTGCTGGGCCCGGAGCAGGACATCCCGGCGCCGGACGTGAACACCGACTCCCGGGTGATGGGCTGGATGATGGACGAGTGGTCGCGCCACCACGGGTACGCGCCGGCAATCGTCACGGGCAAGCCGCCGGCCCTGTCGGGCATCCCCGAGCGCGAGGAGGCGACGGGCCGCGGCGTGGCCCTGGTGATGCACGACGCCCGCCGACGCGCGGGCATCGAGGGCGACCGCCCGCGGGTCGCGGTGCAGGGCTACGGCAACGTGGGCTCCTGGGCCGCCCGCCTGGCGCGGCGCCTCGACTACCGGGTCGTGGCCCTGTCCGACATCGAGGGCGCGCTGCACCACCCGGACGGCATCGACCTCGACGCCTTCGACTCCCATCTGCGCGAGGGCGGGCGGATGGCCGATTTCGAGGGCGCCGAGCGCATGAAGGGCGCCGACCTGTTCGAGGTGGACGCGGACATCCTGATCCCCGCGGCCCTGGGCGGCGCGATCGACGAGGGCGTGGCCGACCGGCTGCGCTGCCGCATGGTGGTCGAGGGCGCGAACGATCCAACCACCCCGGAGGCCGACCGCATCCTCGCCGAGCGCCGCATCAGCGTACTTCCCGACATCCTCGCCAACGCGGGCGGGGTCGTCGCCTCCTACTGCGAGTGGGTCCAGAACCTCCAGCACGTGCGCTGGGAGCACGGCGACGTCAACAGCCGGATCGCGGTGGCCCTCGGCGACGCCTACGGGGAGATGGCCGACCGCTCCGAGGTGAACGGCGTCTCCCTGCGCGACGCGGCCTACGACATCGCGATCGAGCGGGTGATCGATGCGGCCGTCGCCCGCGGACTCTTCCGGCGCGACGGCTCACCCCGCAGCGGGCGCCGGGGCCTCCACTGACGCACCTCGGGGCGAGGAGCGGCCCCAAAACGAAGTAATGGCCGAGGGCGGCCGATAGGGGGTGAGGCGGCAGAGGCCGCCGGCACGCCGCGCCCGAGCACCGGGTGCCGGACCGGAAGGACTCTCGCTGGTGTTGGCTCGTCCCGGGATCACGGCCCCCTGGGCCCCCGTGGGCCTCGGTGTGGTGCTCCTCGTCCTGACCGGCCTCGCCGTGTGGGTCGGCGTGTCCACGAGCCGTGCGACCACGCTCGCGGCCCGGGCGGGCGAGCACGAGCGCGGCCTTCGAGGAGGCCCGATACGCCACCTCCCAGGAGGAGTCGCTCGAGCGGCAGTACCTGCTCGAGCCGTCGCCGCACGTCCGTGGCCTCCACGAGGCCGCGAGCCACGACATGGTCGCGGCCCTCCGCGCCGCCGCCGCATCCGGCGACCCGGCTCAGCAGGCCGTCGTCCGGAGCGTCCTCACCCGGCAGACCGGCTATCTGGCCGCCATCGACCGCATGTTCACCGCGCAGGACGGCGGCCGGGAGAACCTGGTCCTCGCCATCGACGAGCGCGAGGTCGATCCGAGCTTCGCCGCCATCGAGGGTGAGGTCGGCGGGGCCGCGGCCGCCGCCCGCGCCGAGGCCGCGGGCGCCCTGCGCAGACTCGAGCGCCTCGAGAAGCTGGCGTTCATCGCGAGGCCGGTGGTCCTCGCCATCGGCCTGATCCTTCTCGGCCTGTTCACCTGGGCGCTCATGAACTCCGCGCGGCGCAACCGCACCCTGGCCGAAGCGAGCCGGCATCAGGCCCTGCACGACGCCCTCACGGGCCTGCCGAACCGGATCCTGTTCTACGACCGGCTCGAGCAGGCCCTGTTGAACGCGGAGCGTGAGCGGGAACCGCTCGCGGTGCTGATCGTCGACCTCGACCGGTTCAAGGAGATCAACGACACCCTGGGCCACGCCAACGGCGACCTGCTGCTGCAACTGGTCGGCCCGCGGCTGCGCGCGGCGCTGCGCGCCCGCGACACGATCGCGCGGATGGGCGGCGACGAGTTCGCCATCCTGCTTCCCGGGCACGGACATCGCCGGGTCCGCGGCAGGTCGCCCAGAGCCTGCACGCCGCCCTGGACCAGCCCTTCGGGCTGGAGAGCGTGACGGTCGCGACCGCGGCGAGCGTGGGCATCGCCCTCTACCCGGAGCACGGCTCCGACGCCGAGACCCTCCTGCGACGCGCCGACGTGGCCATGTACATGGCCAAGGAGGACCGCTCCGGGCACGCGCTCTACGCCCCCGAGAGCGACCCGCACGACCCCAATCGCCTGGCGCTGGTCGGCGAGCTGCGGCGGGCCATCAGCGACGACGAGCTCGTGCTGCACTACCAGCCCAAGATCGACCTGCGGACGAACGAGGTGTCCGGCGTCGAGGCTCTCGTGCGCTGGTGCCACCCCGTCCGCGGGCTGCTCCCTCCGATGGAGTTCGTGCCGCTCGTCGAGCACGCGGGCCTCATGCGGCCGCTCACCCTGTGGGTGCTCGATCGCGCCCTGGGCCAGTGCCGAGCCTGGCGCGACGAGGGCATCGAGCTGCGCGTGGCGGTCAACCTGGCCGTGCCCAGCCTGCTCGACGTCGAGTTGTGCCACGACGTCGCGCGGCTGCTCGCCAAGCACGCGGTGCCGGCGCATCGGCTCGAGCTCGAGATCACCGAGAACTCGATCATGACCGACCCCAAGCGCGCGATCGCGAAGCTCGAGGAGCTGAGCGCCATGGGCGTACGCCTGGCCATCGACGACTTCGGCACCGGCTACTCGTCGCTCGCCTACCTGAAGAGCCTCCCGGTCGACGAGCTCAAGATCGACAAGAGCTTCGTGATGAACATGCAGGCCAGCGCCGACGACGGCGTGATCGTGCGCTCGACCATCGACCTGGGCCGCAACCTGGGGCTGGCGGTCGTGGCCGAGGGGGTCGAGTCCGAGGACGCCCTGGCCCACCTCCAGGCTCTCGGCTGCGACGAGGCCCAGGGGTTCTTCATGAGCCGGCCGATCTCCGCGGAGGCCCTGACCGCCTGGCTGGCGGACCGAACCGTGCAGGCGCCCCTGGGTCGCCCGGAGGAGATCGGGAGCAGCGCCGACCGGCACCTGTCGGACGACTAGCGGCCGCTCCGCGGCCGCCCCCTGAGCCTCGAGCTCGTCGAGTTGACAGGCCGACGAGCGCTGGCCGAGACTTGGTCGCTCGTGGCGGATGCCGCCCGACGGTGTCCGCCGCCCGACGGGGGGGATGGCCACATGTTCACGAAAACGATCGACGGCGATCGGCTGGCTGAGCTCGCCGCCGTCTTCTCCGGCGAGATCCTGAACTCGGGGGACGCCGGGTACGACGAGTGCCGACGCGTCCACAACGGGCTGATCGACAAGCGCCCCGCGATCATCGCACGCTGCCGGGGCGCCGCCGACATCGCGGATGCCATCTCGCTGGCGCGCGAGTCCGGATCGGAGGTCTCCGTGCGCGGAGGCGGCCACAACGTGGCCGGCCGGTCGGTCACGGAGGGCGGCGTCATGATCGACCTCTCCCTCATGAAGGGCATCCACGTCGATCCCGACGCGCTCACGGCCCGCGCGCAGGGAGGTGTCCTCTGGAGCGAGTTCAACCGGGAGACGGCCTTTCACGGCCTCGCCACGACGGGCGGCGCCATCTCCACGACCGGCATCGCCGGGCTGACGCTCGGCGGAGGCCTGGGGTGGCTCATGGGGGCTTACGGGCTGGCCGCCGACAACCTCATCGGGGTGGAGCTGGTCACGGCGGAGGGCGCCGTCCTGAACGTGACCGATGACTCGCACCCCGATCTCATGTGGGCCCTGCGTGGGGGCGGCGGCAACTTCGGTGTCGCGGCGTCGCTCGAGTACCGGCTGCATCCGCTCCGGACGGTCGTGGGGGGTCTGATCGCCCATCCGTTCGAGGCCGCGGGGGACCTGCTGCGCTTCTACCGTGAGGCCGTCGCCACCTGTCCGGACGAGCTCACGGTGTTCGCCGCGGTAGCGCATGCGCCCGACGGCTCCGGAACCAAGCTCTCGGCGTTCATCATCTGCCATTGCGGGGAGCCCGAGCAGGCCGAGCGCGATCTGGCCCCGTTCAAGGGCTTCGGCTCGCCCATCATGGTCGAGGTCGGGCCGATGCCCTACCCGGTGATCAACACGATTCTCGACCCCGGGTATCCCACCGGATCTCTGAACTACTGGCTCTCGTCCTTCACCGACGGACTCGAGGACGGGCTGATCGACACCGTCGTCGAGCGCTTCGCCACGACGCCCTCGCCGATGAACGCGGTCGTGCTCGAGCACTTCCACGGGGCCGTGACGAGGGTCGGGGTCGCTGACACCGCCGTCCCGCACCGCGAGCCCGGGTGGAGCCTCCTCCTCCCCTCGGTCTGGACCGATCCCGCCGACACCGACGCGAACATCGCGTGGACACGCGACACGTTCTCGGCGCTCGAGGAGCACTTCGTCGGGCGGCGTTGGCTGAACTACCTCGGCGACGACCAGGGCGACGACGCGATCCGCTCCGCCTACGGGCCGAACTACGACCGCCTGGTGGAGGTCAAGCGCAGGTACGACCCCCAGAACCTGTTCCACCTGAACCACAACATCGCCCCGTAGCGCGGGGGCGCCCGCTCACGGACGAAGGTGCAGCACGAGGGGCGCCACCGCCGCGGCGCCGGCCTCTCGCAGCTGAGCCGTCGCAACGGTGACCGGCCACCGCGACGACGTGGCGTCCACCACCAGCAGGACGACCCGCCCCGTGACCGCCCGTGCCGAATCCCCCGGCACGGTCACCGCATCACGCCAATGCGCGGCCTCCTCCGATGACGAGATCCCGGCGGGCACCGGGGAGGTGACCTTCATCCCGGCCGTCGGCAGGCGCCCCCTCGCCGCAATCGCCTCGACGACGCTGCCGACGAGCAGGGGGTAGCCCGCGGCGGGAAGCCCGACGACGACCTCGGGCCGGGCGTCCCACGACTCGCGCCATCGGCTCAGCAGCTCGACGCACCCCCGCACCACCTCGTCCGGGGCCTCCGCGTCGCGTGCGAAGGCCGTGCGGACCACCTCTCGCCATTCCGGAGCGTCGGCGAACGCCAGCGCCCGCCCGGGTGCGGCCTGGAGGCCGGCCGGGATTCGGCCCCTCGAGCCGAACGACCCGCCCGGCCACATCTTGCGCGGCTCCACGACCTGCGCCTGGCGCCGCAGCGTGGCCGCGACCGCGCGGGTCACCTCCGGCGAGGGCCGGGCGAGGATCCCCTCGGGCAGCCGGCCCAGGCACACCGAGCACCGCCCGCAGGTCCGCGCCGACGGGTCGTCGAGGGCCTCCTGCAGCAGTTGCATCAGGCATCGCGAGCCTCGCGTGTACGCGCGCATGATGGCCTCCTCGCGCCGGCGGACCGCGACGATCCCGTCGTAGTGGTCTCGGTCGTACGTCCATGGCTCGCCGGTCGCGACCCATCCGTCCTCCACCCGCTCGACGGCGCCATCGACCGCGAGCTGCTTGAGCATCAGCTCGAGCCGGCCGCGCCGAGCCCCGGTCTCGGCCTCGAGGCCCGGCACCGTGGCCGGGCGGCCGTCCGCCGCCGCGAGCGCGGCGAGCAGTCCGCGCATCCGATCGGGGTCCGGGATCGTGGCCGTCGCGAAGTGGTCCCAGATCCCGGCGTCGGCGTCGGATGGGAGCAGCACGACGGGGGCGTGGTCGATGCCCCGACCGGCGCGGCCGACCTGCTGGTAGTAGGACACCGGCGACGGCGGCGAGCCGACGTGGACGCAGAAGCCGAGATCCTGCTTGTCGTAGCCCATGCCGAGGGCGGAGGTCGCCACCAGCGCCTTGAGCGCGTTGCGCCTCAGGTCATCCTCGAGGCGCTCCCGCGCCGGCGGCTCCAGCTTGCTCGTGTAGGCCGCCACCGGCAGCGCGTCGCCGTGATGGGCGGCGATGGCCGCGGCCAGCCGCTCCGCGTCGGCGACGGTGAGGGTGTAGACGATCCCCGAGCCGGGCAGGCCCGGCAGTTGCTCGACGACCCAGGCGAACCGGTCCAGCGGCGAGAGCGCGTCGACCACGGCGAGCTGGAGGCTGGCGCGCGCGAGCGGCCCCCGCAGCACCAGCGTTGACTCCCCGAGATGGGCCGCGACGTCGTCGGTCACGCGCGCGTTGGCGGTCGCGGTCGTGGCGAGGACCGGCGTCTCCGGGTTGAGCCGGCGCACCATGTCGGCCACCCGGCGGTAGTCGGGCCGGAAGTCGTGTCCCCAGTCCGACACCGCGTGGGCCTCGTCGATCACGAGAAGGCCGAGCCGCCCCGTGAGGGTGCCGAGCACGCGCCGGCCGAATCCGGGGTTGGCCAGGCGCTCGGGCGAGACGAGCAGCACATCGACCTCGTCCGCGAGCAGGCCGGCCTCGATCGCCGTCCATTCCTCGACGTTGGACGAATTCAGGGTCGCCGCCCGGAGGCCCGCACGATGGGCGGCCGCCACCTGGTCGCGCATGAGCGAGAGCAGCGGTGAGACCACCAGGGTGGGCCCGGCGCCCTCGCCGCGCCGAATCGCGGTGGCGATCCAGTAGACCGCGGACTTGCCCCAGCCGGTGGCCTGGACCACGAGCACTCGGGAGCCGCGCTCGCACAGGGCCGCCACCGCCGTCTCCTGATCCGTCTGCAGGCGCGCGTCGGCGCCGGCGATCGCCTCGATCACGCGGCGGGCGGTGCGCTGCCGGTCGTCGCTGAGGCGCGGGGTCACGACGAGCAGTCTGACGGGCGGGGAATTGGGCTTTCGCATACAGGCCATTTCGCCATTTCCGCCGAGAGGTCTAGCGTTCCGTCCATAAACGGTAAAGCGACCCCCCCGGATACGACGGGGGACATCTCCCGCCGGCAGTTCCTCCAGCGATCGGCGGCCACCGCGGGGTCCCTGTGGCTCGGCGGCCTCGCGGCGGGCGCCGGCAGCGCCGCCGCGAAGACCCCCGCGAGCCTGGCCGGGATGAACGTGGTCATGTTCATCACCGACCAGGAACGGGCCATCCAGCACTTCCCGCTGGGCTGGTCTCAGCAGAACCTGCCCGGGCTCACGCAGCTCGAGCGGCACGGGGTCACCTTCGAGAACGCGTTCACGAACGCGTGCATGTGCTCGCCGGCCCGCTCCACGCTGATGTCCGGGTACTTCCCGGACCAGCACGGCGTGAAGTACACGCTCGAGGCGAACATGGAGCCGCCCGCGTACCCCCAGGTGTCGCTCCCGACCCCGAGCGCCCTGGCGAACATCGCGACGGTCATGTCGGCCGCGGGCTACAACGTCGTCTACAAGGGCAAGTGGCATTGCAGCAAGCCCGCCGGCGCCACCGCGAGTCCGTCGGACCTGTCCGCGTACGGGTTCTCGCGGTGGAACCCGGCCGACGCCGGCGCCAATCAGAGCCTCCCCGAGATGGGCGGGGGCATCGCCGACAACGACGGCCGCTTCATGGCGTCCGCGGGCGACTACACGACGGGCGACGAGGGCGCGCTCGAGTTCCTCACCTCGGTCGCGGCGTCTCAGCAGCCGTTCTTCATGATCATCTCGCTCGTGAACCCCCACGACGTCCTGGCCTACCCGCGGAACTTCAGCGCCGGCGGGTACAGCGACGAGTGGCTGGACGGCGGCATCGGCCTCCCGGCCACCGTGGACGAGGACCTCCGCGACAAGCCCAGGGCTCAGGCGGCCTTCCTGAAGATCTTCAACCTGAGCGGCAAGCTCCGCACCGACCGGCAGAAGCAGAACTACCTCAACTTCTACGGCAACCTCATGAAGTCGTCGGACGACTACCTCGTGAACGTCCTCGCCGCGCTCAAGTCGGTGAGCACGTCCTCCGGCTCGACGCTCTACGACGACACCCTCGTCATCCGCACGGCCGACCACGGCGAGATGGGGTTGGCCCACGGAGGCCTGCGGCAGAAGAACTTCAACGTCTACGAGGAGGCCATCCGCGTGCCCCTCGTGTACTCGAACCCTCAGATCTTCACACGGCCGC
Organism: Miltoncostaeaceae bacterium; assembly: GCA_963721335.1. Lineage (GTDB taxonomy): Bacteria > Actinomycetota > Thermoleophilia > Miltoncostaeales > Miltoncostaeaceae > CAVXDY01. Next base: position 154,560 of record CAVRIV010000008.1, on the reverse strand, counting down.
GCCGCTCGAGCGCGCTCGTCTCGCACGTGGACTTCCTGCCCACCGTCGCGAGCCTCTTCGCCGCGCCGCAGAGCGCCCGCGCGGCGTGGCAGGGCAGGGACTACTCGCGGCTCGTCCTGCGGAGCAGGGCCGCGCCGGTGCAGGACTACATCGTCTTCACCTACGACGACTACCAGGCCGGACAGGCGGATGGGCCCTACGTGCCGCCGCCGCAGCACATCACCAGCCTCCGCGAGACGCGCTGGAAGCTCGCGCGATACCACGATCCCGCCGGCACGGTCCGGGCCGAATGGGAGATGTACGACCTGAAGACCGATCCCCTCGAGACCACCAACATCGCCCGGCCCGGCTATCGGCGCACGCCGGCCCAGAGCGCGCAGTTGACGCGCCTGCGCCGGAAGCTCGCGAAGGTTCGGGCGACCCGCTTGCAGCCGCTCTAAGTGGCCGTCGCGCCACACCGCCGCCGGGCCCCATGGCGTGCCCTCGCGGTGGCCATCCTCGCCATTGCGACGCTGTCGGCCTCTGCCGTCACGCTCACCGCGGCGGCGAGGCCGACCGCGACGGGTGTCCACCTCACGGGCCGCACGGCGCTCGCGAAGGTCGAGAGCAGCACGGTGCTGATCGACCGCGGGACGATCACCGGGAGCCCCGTCGGGTCCGGCCGCATCACCCTCGTCTACACCCTGAACCCCGGCGCGGGCGTCGCAACCACCACGTTCACCATCGTGAACGCGCGGGGCACCGTCACGGGACGGGCGAGGTCGAGGTATGTCGCCACCCGGCTGCACCTCACCTTCACCGGCGTGCGGCTGCGTTCACGGGCGGCACCCGCGCCTACGCCGGCATCCGCGGCGGCCCCCTGGCCTTCGACGCGATCCACTCGATCACCGGCCGCAGGGAGGCCGTGGCCCTGACGGGGCGCGCCACCCTCCCCTAGCTGCCACGCCCACACACGTTGTGAACGGCTGAGGAGGCATCCGGGCCTCCGGTGAGGCTGTGGGTCGCCACGACTCACACCTCCTCGAAGGAGACCCGGATGCAGCTGCACGCTAACGCGGCCCTCGGATTGGCCGGGCGCCGCCGGCTGGTCGAGCTGGTCGAGCAGGGCCGCTCATTGCGGGCCGCGGCGACGGCCCTCGGCGTCGCCCCGGCGACCGCCCACCGCTGGTGGCACCGCTGGGCCGGCGCCGACCAGGGCGCCCGCCGATCGGGCGCCTGCCTGTGCGATCGCTCGAGCCGGCCTCATCGCTCACCGCGGCGCCTGTCGGGCGCCGAGGAGGCGCCGATCCTCGCCGCCCGGGCCGCGACCAACCTGGGCCCGGGGCGCCTTGCCCACATCTGCCGGCGGGCGCGCTCGACGATCTGGAAGGTGCTTCACCGCAACGGCGCCTCGCGCCGGCGCCCGGGGCCGCGGCCGCTGACGCGCCGCTACGAGTGGGCCCGGGCGGGGGCCCTGATCCACATCGACACCGCCCGCCTTGCCCGCTTTGGCCGGCCCGGGCACCGCACCCGCGGGCGCGCCGGCGTCGAGATCCACGCCAACCAGGGCATGGGCACCACCTTCGTCCACGTGGCCGTCGATGACCACTCGCGCTACGCCTACCTCGAGCAGCACCCCGACGAGCGGGCGCCGACCTGCGCCGCCTTCCTCTACCGCGCCCTCGCCCACTTCGCCGAGCTCGGCCTGGAGCCGCCCGAGGCCGTCATGACCGACGGCGCCCGCTGCTACCGCACCGCGGCCGTCTTCCAGCAGGCGCTGGCGGCCGCCGGGGCGCGGCACATCGTCACGCCGCCCTCCACGCCGCGCTGGAACGGCAAGGCCGAGCGCTTCATCCAGACGATGAAGGCCGAGTGGGCCTACGCGCACGAGTGGCCATCATCGGCCGCCCGTGCGCGGGCCCTCTCCAGCTGGGTCAGGACATACAATCGGCGCCGGCTCCACAGCGGCATCGGGGACCGGCCGCCGATCAGCCGCGTTCACAACGTCCGTGGGTAGCGCACCTAGCTCTGCCGGCGCCGAGCGCGGATCCGGCGGTTGACGCCTCCGTGGAACCTCTATTCCCTCGCGCAACGCACGTATAGGGTCCGCGGGCCCGTTTCCGGGAAGGCGCCGGACAGGGCGTCCCTCATCACACTCGACTGCGAGGCGACGTGGACGACTTCAGCTTTCTGGACCTGATCTGGACGATCATCGTGATCTACGCGCTGTTCGTCGTGATCATGATCCTCTTCTCGATCGTGACCGACCTCTTCCGAGACCATGAACTGTCGGGGTGGGGCAAGGCGGGATGGCTGATCCTGCTGGTCGTCTTCCCGTTGATCGGAATCCTGCTCTACGTGATCGTGCGCCATAAGGGCATGATGGAGCGAGCCGCGGCGCACGAGAAGGCGGCGAAGGCCGAGTTCGACACCTACGTGAGGGACACGGCCGGCACGGGCGGTCCGGCGGCGGAGATCGCCAGCGCCAAGAGCCTGCTCGACAGCGGTGCGATCACCGAGGACGAGTTCGCCGCTCTCAAGGCCAAAGCCCTGAGCTGATCCGAGCAGTCCCCGGCATGCAGGCGGCTGCGTCGCCGTCCTGGTCGGACGGCGACGCAGCCGGATAGATCAGCGCGTGATGGTGAGGGTGGTGCGCAGGGGGACGCTGGCGACGCCCTCGGCGCTCACGCCCGTGAGGGTGACCCGGTAGGTGCCGGACGCCCGCCTGCGCCCGCCGGCGCGCCCGCTGATGCTCACCTTCTGAACGCCGGCGCCGAGGCCGGCACGGGTGAAGGAGGACACCGTGACGAAGCGGTTGCAGCGAGGCGCGCCGGCCCGTCGGAGCGCGCGGGTCGGGGCCACGCAGCGCCCGTTCTTCCTGCGGCCGGCGAGCCTGCGCTCGAGCAGGACCCGCAGGCGCCCGGGCTTGTCCAGCGTCACGGAGATCACCGCAGGCGCCGCGCCGCGCGCACTCGAGATCGACTTGCGCGAGATCGTCAGCTTGGACAGCCCGGGCGAGCCGGCGATGCTCCCGCCGGGGCCCGGCACGACCACCGTGCCCGTGGCCACCCGGGTCTGGCCGCTGGCGAGGGTGCCGGTGAGCGTCACCGCGTAGGTGCCCGGCGCCGTCGCCGGCGGGACCGGCACCGACACCGTCACCGTGGTCGTGCTCTCACCCGGAGGTGCCAGGGTCGGGACGTTGGTGAGGGCGGTGGCGCCCGGCACGGTGGTCGAGGCGCTGAGGGCGAAGTTGATGGCGGGCTTCGCGGGTCCCGTGAGCTTTCCGGAGATCGGGACGACCGCCGTCTGCCCGGGTGGGACCGTGACCGGCGCCGGGGTCAGGAACGCGAAGTCGTTGAAGCCGGACCCGCCGATCCCGCCCGTCCCGTCCGCGCAGATCGTGAGGTCGGTGACCGTTGTGAGGTCGGCCCCGCAGGTCACGGGGCGCGTCGCCGGAGCCTCCGGGAGGACGCCGCGCGATCCGATCTTCCAACCGAAGCCGAATCCGGACGGGTTGGGAGACCCATCGGGCAGGAGGGGGCGGATGATCGGCACGCGCGCCGTGATCAGCTTGCCCGGCGTGTACGTGCGGGCGTCCGAGATGTAGCCGGCCCACTTGCGCCCGGCGCCGGGCGGATCGAGCCGCGTCAGCTCGGCCGTGTAGGACGGGCTCGCCGTGAAGGGCTGCTGGTCGGAGAAGATATCCGTCGTGAAGCTCGCCGGGGGCACGAACCGGGCGTCCATCTGTACGCCCAGGAGCACCTGCCCGGTGCTGGTGTTGTTCGACTCGAGGTTGGTGTTCCCGAGCTCGCAACCGGGCGTGGCGGCCTTCGAGCCGCATCCGGTGACGACGAGGTCGATGGCGCCGATCGAGCCCTGTTGCTCGGCGTTGAAGCTCTTGACCGATACGCAGCCGCTCAGCGTGAGCGCGACGACAGCGACGCCGGCCGCCGCGGAGGCGGCGAGTCGGAGGCGGTTTCGCCTGCTGCGTGGTGTTGTCGGGGCAGGCGGGACCATGGCATCAGCCCTATCGTCGAGGGTGCGTGGGAGAACGCTTGCGGGCGACCTTACGTCGGCGCGTCGTCCGGGGAAAGCCCCAATTTCTCCAACTCGACCAGCGTATAGGCCGCCGGCCTCGCCGACCGTCCAGGCACCCTGATCACCCCGGTTGCGATCGCGGACTGAAGTGCATGCAGCGACCACGGCGACCAGCCGGCGGATGGTTGCCGCGCACACGCAAACCGTGTCTTGATGCGGCGGTGTGACCCTTCATCGGCGACGGAGACGGCATGACACGGACACGGCGGGTGCGGTTGCTGCTGATCGGCTGCGCGGCGGCGATCCCGCTGCTCACCTCCGGTTGCGCGATCCTGGAGTTCGGCGGGTACGGCGGCACGATCGGGTCGCCTTACCAGACCGTCGCGATCTGCGCGTCGGGCTCCACCGGCAACTACACGTGCCGCGAGAAGGGCAACTTGGGCCTCGACGCCACCAGCGGATTCCGCCAGCTGCTCCTCGGCGCGCAGATCCCCGCGGACGTGGGAGCGCCGTCGAGCCTCGTGACGCCGGCGCCCACCGCCGTGACGTTCTCCTCCAGCCCGGGCTACGCCGCCGAGCTCCATCGGCTGCAGCCGGCGCCCGCCGGGCGGAAGTGGGTGGGCTGGATCTCGCCGACGCTGAACTACGACGCCGCGAACAACACGCTGGCCGCACAGAAGCTCCGCGTAAGCGCGGACTGGCAGCTCCCGCGCGCCCCCGACGGGTCGCCCTACGTTCCGGACACCATCACGTCCAACTGGGTGGTCGGCATCCGCAACGTCACGGACGTCGCGACGCCGCAGCGCCCGGTGGCCTGCGGGACCTCGCTGACGACGAGCTTCGCGGACGTGGAGGACCCCCAGAATCCCGGGTTCGTGTTCTGCCTGGACTCCCAGACCGACATCACCAGCAGCGCGTCGGACTACGGGGTGGTGACGTCGGGCGCCCGCGCGAGCGGCCCCCCGGGAAGCCTGGTCTCGATGCCGTTCATCCTGCGCAGCGGGAACGTCCCCCGAGGGGATCACGCCGCTTCCGGTCCGGGCGACGTCGACGCTCCCGGGGGCGACGCTCGCGGCGACGCCGGAGGCTCTCCAGCAGCCGCCGGCGGACGGCGACTCCACCGCGATCGTCGCCGTCGGCATCCCGGCCAGGGCCGCCCCCGGCGTCTACGACGTCACGTTCACGGTCGATCTCCCCCCATACGGCCCCGGGGTCTCCCGTACCGGGGTCGGCAGGATCACGGTGCTCGCGCCGCCCCCCGGCGGCGGCGGCGGGGCGGGCGGCGGTGGCGGGACGCCCGCGAAGCGCAAGCTCACCACCGTCCTCCCGAAAGGCCTGCCTGTCTCGAGCGCGCTCGCGAACGGGGTGCCGGTGCTGATCGGGTCCAACGTCGCCGGCCCCGCGGTGGCGCGGCTCCAGCAGGGTCCGCGGCGCAAGCCCTTCGTGTCGGTGGGCAAGCGGATCCGCCTGAAGGTGCCCGGCCCCGTGAAGGTCACGTTCAGGAGCCGCAAGCTCGCGAAGGGCCCGTACCGGGTGACGATCGCGGTCGCCGGCAAGGTCGTGAGGACGGCCAGTGGCCGGCTGGTGAAGTAGCGGCTCAGGAACCCCCGCCTCGAAGGGGTCGGGGGTTCGAACTGTCCAACGAATGGTGGAGGATACCGGGATCGAACCGGTGACCTCTACGCTGCCAGCGTAGCGCTCTCCCAGCTGAGCTAATCCCCCGCGACGGGGAAGTATAGGAGAGCCTCCCGCACGGGGGAAGGCGCCCGGCCCTCCTACGAGGCGGTCGCCGCGTAGGCCTGCTGGGGGGCCTCTCTCCAGAGTCGGTCGAGGCGGTAGAAGTCGCGCGCCTCGGGGGTGAAGACGTGGGCCACCACGTCGAGCAGGTCGATCAGGATCCACTCGCCCTCGCGCTGGCCCTCGACCTTGCGCGCCATGGCGCCGTGGACGGTCTTGAGCTGGTGGCGGATCTCCTCCGCGATCGCCTTCGTCTGGCGCGGCGTCTGCCCCGTGCACACCAGGAGGTAGTCGGTGTAGGCCACCAAGCCCCGCATGTCGAGGATCACGATGTCCCTGGCGTTCTTCGATTCCGCGGCGGCGGCGGCGGCCAGGGTGAGCTCGAGCGGGGGGGTCGCGGTGGTCCTTTCGTCGTCTACTCGTCCGCGCGCGAGGGTACCAGACCCTCCCGCCGGAGCGCCGCCTCGATCGCCGGTGTGACGAGGAACCGGATGGGCCGGCCGGCGGCCATCCGCTCGCGGATCAGGCTGGAGGAGACGGCGATCTCGGGCACGTCCAGCCAGTCCACGCGGCCCGGGGCGATCCGGTCGGCGAGGGCCCCGAGCTCGCGCCGGTCGCGTCCGTGCCGGGGCACGGCGGCGAGGCGCGCGGCGGCGAGGATGCGGCCGGGGTCCCGCCAGCCGGGCAGCTCGGCGAGCTGGTCGGCGCCCAGGATGAACCACAGGCGCACCCCGGGCTCCGCGGCGGCCATCTCCTCCAGGGTGTCGGCCGTGTAGCTGGGCCCCGTGCGGGCCAGCTCGATGCGCGAGACCACGAGACCCGGCTCGCCGGCGACCGCGGCCTCCACCCAGCGGGCCCGCCGCTCGGCCTCGGCCGACGACCCGTCGGGCTTGTGGGGCGGGACCCGCGCCGGGACGAGCCGCACCTCGTCCAGGCGCAGTTGCCACAGCGCCTCCGAGGCGACGATCAGGTGGCCGATGTGGGGCGGGTCGAAGGTCCCCCCCAGCACCCCCACCCGCCGCGGTTCAGCAGAGGTGCCCGTCGCCTGCGCGCGCTCCTCCACGTCGCCCACCTAGACGGGGGTCTCGTCGAGCACGAACTCGTCGCGGTGGATCACCTGGGGCGGGGCGTCGGGCATCCGCCGGCGGACGGCCTCGGTCTGGAGGCCCGCCACCGCGCGCAGCTCGTCGGCGGACATGGCGGAGATGCCCTTGCCCACCCGGACCTCGCCATCGGCCACCACCTCCACCGCGTCGCCCGCGGTGAAGTCTCCCTGACAGCCGGTCACCCCCACCGCCAGCAGCGAGGTGCCGCGCTCGCGCAGCGCCCGGGCGGCGCCGTCGTCCACCGCGATGCGGCCGAGGGTGGGCTTGGCGTAGCGCAGCCAGAGCTTGAACGCCGACTCGCGGCGCGGCGGGGGGGTGAAACGGGTCCCCACCCGGTGCCCGGAGGCCACGGCCGGAATGACGCCCTCGGCGAGGCCGGAGGCGACCACGCAGGTGACCCCGGCGCCGGTCGCCATGCTCGCCGCCGCCACCTTGCTGAGCACTCCCCCTCGACCGAGGTCCGAGCCGGCCATGTCGGCCAGGACGAGCTCGTGCGGCCGCGTGCCGGCGGGGACGTCCCCCAGGAGCTGCGGCCCCCCGGCGCCCGGCGTGTAGAGACCCTCACGCTCGGTCAGCAGGAGGAGCCAGGCCGCGCCAAGCAGGATCGCCACCTGAGCCGCCAGGACGTCGTTGTCGCCGAACGTGAGCTCGTCGGTCGCCGTGGTGTCGTTCTCGTTGACGACCGGGATCGCCCCCAGCTCGAGCAGGCGCCCCAGGGTCGAGCGCGCGTTGAGGTACGACGCCCGCGTCGCGAGGTCGCTGGAGGTGAGCAGCACCTGCGCGGGCACCACGCCGTGGGGCGCGAAGGCCTGGGAGTAGCGCTGGAACAGGACCCCCTGCCCCACCGCCGACGCGGCCTGCAGGTCGGGCAGGGCGGTGGGGCGGTCGGAGAAGCCCAGGCGCCCGAGCCCGCAGGCGATCGCGCCGCTGCTGACCAGCACCGGGTGGTGTCCCTGGCGGCGCAGGCGGACCAGGTCGCCCACGCGCGCCTCGAGCACGTCCTCGCGCAGGTCGCCGCTGGCATCGACCAGGGTCGACGACCCCAGCTTCGCCACCAGTATCGCCATCAGGCGGTCAGCTCGGCGATGATCCGCCGCCGCAGCTCGTCCACGCCGGCGCCGGTCTCGGCGTCGACGCCCAGATCGGCGCCCTCGGGAGGCTCGGCCGGGTCGGCGCGCGTCGCGACGACCAGCTCGCGCACGCCGGGGGGCGCGAGCTCGGACAGCGCCGGGCGGGCGCGATCGAGGAGCGCCTCGACCGGCTCCTCGCCGGAGGCATCGACGCAGTGCAGCATCAGCCGCGCCCTCTCCAGCTGGGACAGGTGGGCGTCCCGGCGCGGGGTGCCGTCGGCGGCCAGGCCGGGCAGGTCGGCGACCAGGTAGAGGTTCCCGTCCTCGTCCTCCAGCGGGCCCAGGGCGGGCTCCCGCGTCGAGTGGGGGTACGGGGCGACCACGGCGGCGGCGCCGGTGAGCGCCGCCAGCACCGCGCTCTTGCCGCTGTTGGGCAGCCCCACCAGGGCCACGTCCACCGGCAGCCTCAGCTCGAGCGTGAGCCACGTCTGCTCGCCCGCGGAGCCCGGGATCGTGATCCGGGGCGCCTGCCGGGTGGAGGAGCGGAAGGCCCTGTTGCCGACCCCTCCGTCTCCCCCCCGGGCCACCGCCACGCGCTCGCCGGGCCGGGCGAGCTCGGCGATGGGGTGGCCGTCGCGCAGCACGCGCGTGCCCGGGGGCACCGCCACCTCGAGGTCGGCGCCGGCCTTTCCGTGGCGTCCCTTGCCCTCGCCGGGCGCGCCGGACGGGCCGCGGTGATGGACCGCGTGACGGAACCGCGACAGGTCGGTCACCTGCGGGTCGGCGACCAGCACCACGCGCCCGCCGCGGCCGCCGTTGCCCCCGTCGGGCCCGCCGCGCGGCACGTGGGGTTCACGCCGGAACGACAGGGCGCCATTGCCGCCGCCTCCGCCCTCCACGTGGATCTGGGCCCGATCGGTGAACGGCACCGCGGCTCAGGCCACTAGACGGAGGCCGTCTCCTCGGGGTGGACGAAGATGCGCCGGCCCTTGCGGCCGTTGGCGAACTCCACGCGGCCGGTCACGGTGGCGAAGATCGTGTGGTCGCGGCCGATGCCGGTGCCGGAGGCGGGACGGAACCGCGTGCCGCGCTGGCGGACGATGATCGAGCCCGCCGGGACGACCTGTCCGGCGAACACCTTCACCCCGAGCATCTTGGGCTTGGAATCACGGCCGTTGCGGCTGGACCCGCCACCCTTCTTGTGGGCCATCTCTCTACTCCGGGATCAGGCGGACGCGATGGACTCGATGCGCACCCGCGACAGCCGCGAGCGGTGCCCGCGGCGCTTGCGCGAGTTGCGCTTCGGCTTGTACGTGAAGACCAGGATCTTCTTGCCGAGCAGGTGCTCCTCGACCGTGGCGGTCACGGCGCCCCCGTCGGCGATGCCGTCTCCGTCGCCCACGGCGAGCACCCGCGGCTGGAAGGTCCCCCCCTCGGGGTGCTTGAGGCGATCGACGAGCAGGCGCTCCCCCTCGCGGACGCGGTACTGCTTGCCCCCCAGGGCGATCACGGCGTAATCCGGCACGGACCTGACCTCAACGTTTTGCGAGCGACGGCGGATGTTAGCGACCCGGGGGCCGTGGCGCCACGCACCGGCCGGCTTGACCCCGGGGCCATACCGTGTGACAACGCGTTTCTCCCGTGAGGCATCTCGCCCGCCTGACGGCCGTCGCGGCCGTCCTCGCTGCCTCGGCCGCCCCCGCGGGCGCCGCGACTCTGGTGGTGGCGAGCGAGGACGGTCCCGACAGCCTCGACCCCGCGCTCGCCTACCGGTCGGACGCGTGGCAGGTGCTGGCCAACTGCGGCGAGGGCCTCGTGGCCTACCGTCGCGCCGCGGGGCGCCCCGGAGCCGAGGTGGTCCCCGCGCTCGCCCAGGCGATGCCCCGCGTGTCGGAGGGCGGCAGGCGCCTGGTCTTCACGCTGCGCCCCGACGCGCGCTTCGGACCGCCGGCGAGCAGGGCGGTCCTGCCGAGCGACGTCAAGGCGTCGATCGAGCGCCTCTTCCTCGCGGGGTCGCCGGGACGGGGGCTGCTGCGGGGCCTCCGCGGCGCGGCGGAGTTCGAGCGCACCCGCAGCGGCGGCATCCCGGGCATCGTGGCCCGTGACGACGCGGACGAGGTGGAGTTCCGGCTCACCGGCTCGGATCCGGCCTTCCTGCGGGTGCTCTCGCTGCCCTTCGCGTTCGTCGTGCCCCAGGGCACCCCACCGACGGACCAGAGCACGGCGGCCCTCGCCACGGCCGGCCCGTACCGCATCACCGACTACGAGCCCGGCGTGCGGATCGAGCTGGAGCCCAACCCCGGCTATGCGCCGGGCGCGGCCGGCCCGGCGCGCCGCGGGCCCGATCGCATCGAGGTGCGGATCGGCCTCGACGCGGCCGCGGGGGTCCGCGGCATCGCCGGCGGCACGATCGACTACGTCCAGTCGCGGCCGGGTGCCGAGGAGGTCGCCGCCGCGCAGGACGCCGGGTCGCGCGCGCGGGTCCACCGCTGGGTGGAGGGGACGACCTACTACTTCTTCATGAACACGCGGCGCCCCCCCTTCGACGACGTGCGCGTGCGCCGCGCGGTGAACCTGGCCATCGACCGCTCCGCGCTGGCGGCCGAGTTCGGTGGCGCGGCCGTGCCCTCGTCGCAGGTCCTGCCGCCCGGGGTGCCCGGTCGCCGCGACGTGGTGGCCGCTCCCGCCCCGGACCTGCCCCGGGCCCGGGCCCTCATCCGGGCGGCCGGCGCCGTGGGCGCGCCGGTGGTCGTGTGGGGTTACGCCGCCGAGCCCTCCCCCGCCGTGACGGAGCGGCTGGCGACCACCCTGCGCGCGATCGGGCTGCGCGCCACGACGCGCCTCTGGGATCGATCCGAGATGCTCACGGCCCTCTCCGATCCGGCGGCGCCGTCGCAGATCGGCTACGCCCGGTGGCGGCAGGACTACCCCGATGGCGCCGACTGGTATCCCCTCCTCCTGTCGAGGGCCGGGATCCGCTCGGAGGGCAACCTCAACTACTCGCTGCTGGGCGACGCCGGGCTCGACCGCCTCATCGCCCGGGCCGGCCGCACGTGGGACCCGGCCGCCCGCGCCGCCCGCTGGGCCGGGGTTGACCGCGCGGTGACCCGTCTCGCGCCCTGGGCGCCCTACGCCAACAGCGTGCGAGCCGACATCACATCCTCACGGGTGCGGGGCTACGTGGCCCACCAGCTCTACGGGTTCCTCTGGTTCAGGGCGCGGCTCCCCTGAGGACCGGGGCGCGCCGAGGTGCTCCTCACGACCGGGACGACACTCGCCGGCGTGACGCGGAGGTGCGCGCCGGCGGGCGCGGGGGCGGAGGCCACCTCGTCCAGCGCCCGGGTGCGGACGGCGTCGGGCAGAAGCGAGGAGTCGCGCTCGAGGTGGATCTGCTTTCCCGTCTCCCGCTCGAGCTCGGCCAGGCGCAGGCCGTCCTCGCCCGAGATGATCTCGGCGATGCGGGGGTGCACGGTCACGGCGACGCCTGCGCCGGCCCGTCCGGGAAGGGTCTCGCGCAGCTCCCTCTCGATGGCGATCGCGCGGGTCTCGTCGCTGGGCACCACCCCGACCCCGGCGCAGGTCGGGCACACCTCGGTCATGATCTCGCGCGGCCCGTCGGAGATGTTCTGCCGCGTCATCTCCACCAGCCCGAGGGGCGAGATGTTGACCACGTAGGTGCGGGTGCGGTCGCCCGCGAGGGCCTCGTCCAGCGCGGCCTTCACGGCCTTGCGGTTGCGCTCGTCGTCCATGTCGATGAAGTCGATGATCACGATGCCGCCGATGTCGCGCAGCCGCAGCTGGCGCACCACCTCGGTGGCGGCCTCCAGGTTGGTCTTCGTGATGGTGTCCTCGAGGCGGTTGCCCCCCTTGCCCACGTTCCGGCCGCTGTTGACGTCGATGACCGTCATGGCCTCGGTGTCGTCGATCACCAGGTAGCCGCCGCCCGGGAGCGGCACGCGCCGGTCCATCGTCGACCGGATCGTGGCCTCGACCCCGTGAGCGGCCAGCAGCGGCGTGGCGTCCGTGTAGTGGCGCACGCGCTCGGCCATCTCGGGCGAGGTGCGCCGCAGGAAGCCCGTGATGCGCTCGAACTGCGCCTCGTCGTCGACCAGCACCTCGTCCACGTCGGCGTTCAGGAGGTCGCGGATCACGCGCAGGGAGATGTCGGCCTCGGAGTAGAGGAGCGTGGGCGCCTTGGCCAGGTCCCCGCGCTGCTGCAGCGTCTCCCACAGGCGCTTGAGGTAGGCCAGGTCGCGCGCCAGCTCGCGCGCCGACGCGCCGGCGGCGGCCGTGCGCACGATGAGGCCGCCGGTCTCCAGCGGGAGGGCGCCGCAGATCGACCGCAGGCGGGTGCGCTCGTCGTCGCCCAGGCGCTTGCTGACCCCGATGCCGTCGCCGAAGGGCACGTAGACCACGAACCGCCCTGCCAGCGAGAGCTGCATGGTCAGGCGCACGCCCTTGCTGCCCATGGCGTCCTTGGTGGCCTGCACCAGGACCTCGTCACCGCGCTTCAGGAGGTCGGCGATCTGCCGCTTGCGCTTCGGAACGCCGAGGGCGGCGACCTCGTCCACGTGCAGGAAGCCGTTCTTGTCGAGGCCCACCTCGATGAAGGCGGCCTCCATTCCCGCGAGGACGTTCTCGACTCGTCCCTTCCAGACGTGACCCACGACCGAGCGCTGGCCGCGGCGCTCGATGTAGCACTCGGCGGCGCGGCCGTCCTCCAGGATTGCGACGCGCGTCTCGGCGCGGTCGACGGAGACCAGGATCTGCTTGTTCAGGACGTCTCTCCCTTGGGGTTGCGCTTCAGCTTGGCGAGCAGCCGCTCCACCTTGGGCTTCGCGGCGTCGACGGGCGCTCCTTCGATGAGGTCGTGGCCGGAGGCCAGCCGCGCGAGCGCGCCCTCGCCGATGGCCCGGGTGGTGGCGTAGGCCACCGTGCCCCCGGTGACCCAGCGGGGGACGGGGACCGCGCGGCGGACGGCGCGCGCCAGCTCGCGCCAGCCGAAGCCCGCGCCCACGACCGCGGCGGCCTCGATCGCACGCTCGGCGCCCAGGGGCCGGTCGTAGAGGGCCGCGAGCCGGCTCACGAGGCCCACCTGCAGGAGCGCGAGCACGGGCATGTCGGCGCCCTTCAGGGGCAGCGCGCCGGTTGCGGCGGCCTGGCGCGACACGCTCCGGACGAGGGCGCGGCCGACGGCCGGGCGAAGCGCGGGGTTGCGCCGGCCCGCGGCCACCGCCGCGTCGCCGAGCACCGCCACGACCGCCTCGATCGCCTCCTCCGCCCCCTCGCCCTCCAGCGACGCGACGTGTGTGATGTTCGACGGCTCCAGGCGATGGTCCGCCAGCAGCTCCCGCTCCAGGTCGGCGCGCTCGGCCGGCGTGCCCACGAGGATCGCCAGCGCCCCGGCCCCGGATCGGCGCCGGCGCCCCAGGGCGGCGAGGCCGGTCTCGATGTCGGGGGTGCCGGGGGCCAGGGCCATCACGGCCAGGGCGTCCTCGTTCGGCGACGAGAAGCCGGGCACGCCGAGCAGCTCGCTCAGGCGCCGGGTCGCCTCGGGGTGACCCGGGATGATCGCGATCTCGCCGCCGGTCTCGGCCGCCGCCTCGGCGGCGCGGACGACGTCGGCGATGGGGCGCACGGCCTTGACCCCGCGCGACACGAGCCCGAGGGCGCCCACGGCCCCCTACCCGCGGACGGGTGAGCGGCGGCGATGGATGCCGAGGAGAAGCCCCACGGCAACCATCGAGCTCAGGGTGTGGCTCCCGCCGTAGCTCATGAACGGCAGCGGGATGCCGGTGATCGGCATGATGCCCACGGTCATACCGATGTTAACGAACACCTGGAAGCCGATCATCGCGACGATCGCGCCCGCGACGAGCATGTCGACCTGGCTCGAGGCGCGGGCGAGCGTCCGCAGGCCCCGCCACAGCACCAGGGCGTAGAGCGAGATCAGGAGCCCCGCCCCGACGAAGCCGAACATCTCCGAGGTGACGGCGAAGATGAAGTCGGTGTGGTGCTCGGGGAGGAAGTCGTTGATCGCCTGCGTCGCGCCGTCGGGCCCCTTGCCCAGGGCTCCGCCCGAGCCGATGGCGGTCGTGCTCTGATCGAGCTGATAGCCCGCGTCGCTGGTGTCGCGTTCGGCGCCCATGAACGCCGTGAGCCGCTCGACCTGGTAGTCCTGGAGCACCGTCACGCCCGCGTGGGGCAGGATCCAGAGCACCCCGAGGATCACGATCGCCAGAACCGACCCGAAGACGGCGAAGTGCGTCCACGGCACGCCCACCAGGAACAGGATCGCCAGCAGGATCACGGCGTAGACCATCGCGGTGCCGAGGTCGGGCTGGAGGAAGACGATGACCGTCGGGACCCCGATCACCGCGGTGAGGAAGAGCGTGTAGCGGGGCCGCCCCACGTCCTGGATGCGCTCGACCGCCAGGCCCGCCAGCACCACCATCATGATGATCTTGCCGGCCTCCGAGGGCTGCAGGTTGAACGGGCCGATCTCGATCCATCGGTTCGATCCCTTCACGGCCTCTCCCAGCACGAACACCATCGCCAGAGCGCCGAGCAGGCCGCCCCACAGCGCCCACGCCCAGCGCGCCAGCCGGTCCAGGTCGATGCGGGTGGCCACGATCAGCAGCACGGTCCCGATCGCGACGAAGAGGATCTGCCGGTCGAGGTAGTAGCGGGGGTCGCCGGGCAGGTCGGTCTCGGTCGAGCGGCCCACCACGAACAGGCCGAAGGCCGTGATGGCCGCCACGCCGAGCAGCAGGATCCAATCGAGCCCGGCGATGGCCGACCGCGCGCGGTCGAGGAAGCCGGACCGGGCCGAGCGCCCGGGGGCGTAGGTCGTGGTCATCGCGCGAGCACTAGTTGGCGACGGCCGTGACGCCGCAGCGGCCGGGGTCGAACTTCCGGAAGGCCGCGATCGTGCGGCACACGGCCGGCGCCGCGGCGTTCGCGCCCGTGCCGCCGCGCTCGATCACGATCGCCACCACGATCTTCGGATCCTTGTAGGGCGCGTAGCCGACGAACCACGAGTGGTCGGCGCCTCCCTCCACCTCGGCGGTGCCGGTCTTCCCGGCCACCTTGTCGTCGTCCGGCAGACCGCCGAACACGCCCGTCGAGGTGCCGTCCGGCCCGTTGGCGGCCTGATAGAGGCCCTGCCTGATCGCCGTGAGGTTGTCGGCGGAGACGTCGAGCGTGTGGGTGGGGCGTCCCTGCGAGAGCTCCTGCACCACCCGGCCGTTGGGATCCTGCACGCGCCGCGCGAGCGTGGGCGTGCGCACGACCCCGCCGTCGGCCACCGCCGCGTAGGCCACGGCCATCTGGAGCGGGGTCGCGAGCAGGAAGCCCTGCCCCACGGCCAGCTGGATCGTGTCGCCCGGCTTCCAGTCGCGGTCCAGGTCGGTGAAGGCGGGCCCCGCGTAGTTGCGCCGCTTCCACGCCGGGGTGGGCACGAGCCCCGGCTCCTCGCCGGGGATGTCGATCCCGGTGTCACGGCCCAGGCCGAAGCTCTCGGCCTCCGCCTGCAGGGGTGATCCCTGCGCCCGGTAGAAGCGGTCGCCGAGCTTGTAGAAGTAGGTGTCGCTCGACACCTCGAGCGCACGCGGAAGATCGACCTCGCCGTGGGCGATGTTCTTGAAGTTCGGGAAGACCTGCTTGTAGAGGGTCACCTCGGAGGGGGAGTCGACGAGCTCTCCGGGGGTGACGTAGCCCGCCTGGAGGGCCGCGGCGGCGGTGATCGCCTTGAAGGTCGACCCGGACGGGTAGCGCCCGCCGATCGCCCGGTTCAGCGCGGGGGTGTCGGGGCTCGTGTTGATGCGGTCGATCTGCTTCGTGGTCCCGTCCACGAACACGGAGGGGTCGAAGGTGGGATACGACGCCATGGCCAGGACCTCGCCGGTGGCCGGGTCGAGTGCCACGCCGGCGGCGCCGGTGGAGCTGCCCAGCGAGACCTCCTCGCGCAGCGCGTCCTGCATCGCACGCTGGGTCGGTCCGTCGATGCTGAGCTCGATGTCGCGACCCGGCGACGGCGCCCGCGAGGAGACCACCTCGCGCCCCACCGGCTCCCCCGCAGCGTCGACCTCCACGACGTCCCGCCCCTGCGTGCCCTTCAGGAACTGCTCGTACTCCTGCTCGATGCCCCCCTTGCCCACGGTCTCGTCCCCCGCGTAGCCGCGGCGCCGGTAGTCGTCGATCTCACCCGCGCCGATCTTCCCCGTCTGGCCCAGGACGTGGGCGGCGAGGTCACCCCGGGGATAGGTGCGCAGGTACGCCTCCTCCAGCCCGACCCCCGGGAACTGCCGGCGGCGCTGCGCCAGGTAGTAGTAGAGCCGCGGGGTGACGTTCTCCGCCAGGACCACCGACTCCAGCGGGCGGCTGTCGCCCGCATCCACCTTCTCGATCAGCTCGTCGGCCGGCAGGTGGAGCTTGGGGGCCAGCCGCTCGAGCACCTGCTCCCGGCGCGCGCCGGTCAGCTCGCGGGGGTGCACGACCACGTTCTTGCCCGGGCGGTTCGCCACGAGCACGTCGCCGTTGCGGTCGAGGATGTTGCCCCGCGGGGCCTCGGTGATGACCGTGCGCAGGCGGTTGCTCTCGGCGGCCGCCGCGTAGTCCTCGCCGCCGATCACCTGCAGGAACCACAGGCGCACCAGCAGGAGGCCGAGCAGGCCCATGGCGATCGCGCCGAGGACGGCGATGCGCACGGCCGTGCGCGGGGTGAGCTGGGGCGCCCAGCCGCCCGCCGAGAGGCCCCCTCCACGGGGCCGGCGAGGGGGGCTCATGTTGACAACCCGTAGGGCTCGATCACCCGTGGCGCGCCCAGGAAGCGGCGCCCCACGAGCAGCACCGGCGGGCTCAGGAGGGCGGTGAGCGCGAGGGTCGGCAGCAGCACCGCGCCCACGAACTCCGAGGCGGGCATCTTGTAGCCCAGCAGGAGCTGGAACATCAGGTAGCCGACCTGGACGAAGAACGCGGCGGCCACCGACAGGACCAGCGGGGCGGCGAGCGTCGTCGAACTCCTCGCGGCCGCAGTAGCGGCCGCACCAGGCGCCCACGATCAGGTAGAGCAGGGCGAGCACTCCCAGCGTGTCGACCGTGGACGTCAGCTCCAGCAGCAGGCCGGCGCCGAAGCCGGTCACGGCGCCCACCAGCTGCCCGCGCAGCAGCCCGGCCACGACCACCGTCGGGGCGATCAGGTCGGGGATGCCGTCGGCCACGTTCACGTAGGGCATCACCGAGACCTCGAGCAGCACGGCTGCGACGACCATGAGGAGCACCCAGTGAAGGCCGGCCCGCGCGTTCGCCTGAGGCCGCGGGGTGGCCGGGCCGATCGCCCGGGGCGGGGTCAGGTCGCTGCTCATCCGGCGGCGCGCCGCAGGGCCTCGGGGCTCTGCGGGGTGAGGACCACGAGGTAGTCGAGCCTGCGGGCGTCCACGTAGGGCGTCACCTGCACGGTCTGCTGGACGTCAACCTCCCGCCCGCCGACGCTCGTCACCTGGCCCACGGGGATGCCCGGCGGGTACGGGCCCTCGAGGCCCTTCCCCGCATAGCCGCCCGTGACCACGACCTGCCCCTCGTGCACCCCGGCCTCGCGCGGCACGCCGGCCAGGCGCAGCTGGCCCGGGACGGTGGACTGGAGCAGGCCGGGGAAGTTGCCGGCCTCGGGGATCTTGGCCCCCACCTCGGTGCGCCCGTCGGTGATGAACGCCACGTCGGCGGTGTGCGCGCTCGCGCGGGTGACGATCCCCACCAGCGCGGCGCCGGCCGAGCCGCTCGCGACCACCGGAGAGTTCATCCTCACGCCGTCGGCGGTCCCCTTGTTGACGCGGCCGGAGCGGTACCAGGGGCTCACCGAGCGCGTGATGACGAGGGCGGTGACCGGCTCGTACCCCCCGATGCCGGCCCCCTCCACGCCAAGGAGCTTCTCGAGCTGGGCCAGCCTCTGATCGCGGACCAGGTTGTCGTCGCCCTTGGCGCGCACCTCGTCGAGCTCCGTCTGGAGGGCGGCGGCGCGGTCGCGCGCGTCCCTCAGGCTGGTCGCCCATCCCCAGGCGTCGCGGAAGGGCTGCACGGCTTGCGTGGCCACCTCCTGCACGGGCGCGACCACGCCGGCGGCGGTGCTCTGGGCACCGTGGAGGGGGCCGCCGTCGGTCTCGCGGAAGTAGCCGGTGAAGAGCGCGAGGCACACCAGCACGAGGGCTGTGATGGTCACGCGCCGGAAGGTCGCCCGGCGCCGGGCGATGCCGGAATTCGCCTGGGTTCCCATCAGATCGTGTGACTCAGAAGGTCGTCCCGGATGTGCTTCTCAGTAGCGCTTCCTGTGGCGGCCGTTCGCCGCCGCCTTCTGCATGACCTCGAACTCCTCGAGGGAGCGCCCCGAGCCCACGGCCACGCAGGTGAGGGGCGACTCGGCGATGTGGATCGGCATCTCGGTCTCGCGGCGCAGGCGCTCGTCCAGGCCCTGCAGCAGCGAGCCCCCGCCCGCCAGCATGATCCCCCGGTCCATGATGTCGGACGCGAGCTCGGGCGGCGTCTTGTCCAGGGTGCTCTTGACCGCGTCGATGATCTGCACCAGCGGCTCCTCGAGGGCGTCGCGCACGTCCTCGGAGGAAAGCACGACGGTCTTGGGAAGGCCGGTGATCATGTCGCGGCCCCGGATCTCGGCCTGGACCTCCTCCCGGAGGGGGTAGGCGGAGCCGATCTCCAGCTTCACCTCCTCGGCGGTCTGGTTGCCGATCATCAGCTTGTACTCCTTCTTGACGTAGCTGATGATCGCCTCGTCGAGCTCGTCGCCGCCGACCCGGATCGACTGGGCCACCACGATGCCGCCGAGCGAGATGACCGCCACCTCGGTGGTGCCTCCGCCGATGTCCACGACCATGTTCCCGGTCGGCTCGGCCACGGGCAGGCCCGCCCCGATCGCCGCCGCCATGGGCTCCTCGATCAGGAAGGCGCTGCGGGCGCCCGCGGAGAGGGTGGCCTCCTCGACCGCGCGCTTCTCCACCCCGGTCACTCCGGACGGGACGCAGACGACCACGCGCGGATGGGCCCACCGATTCTGGTGGACCTTCTGGATGAAGTGGCGCAGCATCTGCTCGGTGACGTCGAAGTCCGCGATCACGCCGTCCTTCAGCGGGCGGATGGCGCTGATGTTGCCGGGAGTGCGCCCCAGCATGCGCTTCGCCTCGATTCCGACCGCGTGGACCTCGCCCGTGCGCTGGTCGATGGCGACCACCGAGGGCTCGGAGAGGACGATGCCGCGACCGCGCACGTAGACGAGCGTGTTCGCCGTGCCGAGATCCACGGCCATGTCGCGACCGCCGAAGCCGGTCAGGTAGCTCCAGAACCCGATCGGTGGCCTCCCCCTCGAGTTGACGCCCGCTGCACACGAGCCGCTGCAAAGCGCCGGATTCTCGCACGAATGACGACAGAACGAGAAGACCGGGGGCACGCCCCGGATGCGGGTCTACCGTACCTCCCCCCGCGGACGTCCGCCAGCGCCTCCAAGCCTGGGCCGTTGGGGGGCGTGACCAGCCGACCCCGATTTGCGATCTCGACCTTGGGGGATTCCTCGTCCGGCTCGCGAAGGTGACCCTCTGGTAAGAACACGCATCACGGTCCCTCCTCGACCACGGGACTCCGAGCAGACAACGCTCCGGTCACATGGAGCCATCGCGAAGGGACGAGCACGTGAACGAGGCAACGCTGCTGTGGGCCGGAAAGCGCCTGTCACCGCAGGAGGAGGAGGCGACCCGGCGGCTGGTGCACCTGCTGGCCCGGAACGGGAGCACGGACACCGCCGAGCGCTTCGAGCGCTTTCTTCCGGAGCACGAGCACCGCTGGACC
The DNA here is from genome assembly GCA_963721335.1 of Miltoncostaeaceae bacterium. Taxonomy (GTDB): domain Bacteria; phylum Actinomycetota; class Thermoleophilia; order Miltoncostaeales; family Miltoncostaeaceae; genus CAVXDY01. The sequence continues at coordinate 134,780 of CAVRIV010000008.1, read as the reverse complement.
CCCGACGAGCTCGAGCTCGGTGCCCATGTCGGGCCATGGCTTTCGTTCGGCGCGACCCTGGAGCACGAGGCGCAGGATGAGCCCGAGCCGCAGGATGTCCCTGACGTCGAGGTCGGCTAGGGGCCGCCCCCGGTAGCTCTCGTCCCGGGGAGCTCCCCGACCCGTCTCCGCGTCCGAGTGGGGTCGTAGAAGCGCACGAAGCCAAGGTCTACTGCGCCGGCGACCGCGGACGGCTCGTCGCTCGCGCGGTGGAAGGTCAGCGTTGCGGTGGCCCGGTAGGGAGCGCCGCAGTGAGCGCTGGTGACGCGGCCGGCCGGGACCTCCATGCGGTGCCGGTGGCGGGCATCCTCTCCCTCGCCGAGACTCGGCACGACCATCCCCGGGAGCTCGAGCGGTGCGCTCTGGCCGATCGGCCAGAGCGAGAGCTCGATGCGCCACTCGCCCGGCCCGGCGAGGTCGACGGCATCGCCCTGGTCCCAGCAGAGGTCCACGGCCCATGGCGTGTCGATGCGCACGAGGCGTGCCCCCCGGTAGCCGTCGCCGTCGATCACATGACCCTTCAGCTCGACGCCCGGCTCGTCCGTCTCCAGCTCGGCCGGCGCGGGGGAGGGACGGGCGTTCGGGGCGGGCTCCGCGGCCAGGCTCGCCTCCGAGCGGCTCGACCGCCCCGACAGCCGCCAGATGGCCGGTCATCCAGCGGACGAGGCCGTCGAAGTCGATCCCCGGCCAGGCCTCGTCACCGTCCCGCTCGACGTGGTGCGCGGCGGTGCGCCACGCGGACCCAGCCCCCCCTCCGGTCATCGATTGGAACTCCACGACGAAAGAGGCCCGTGGCCTCCACGCCTCCCCCTCGCGCTCGACCCCGGTCTCCGCACGGGCGGGCGCAACCGACTCGTCCGCCCCCGCCGACGTCAACTCCCGCGCGGTCTCCACCCACGAGGCGACGGCGTCGCGAGCGACGCCCCCTCGGCCGCTCTCGGCCAGCCGCCGGGAGATCTCATCGGGATCGAGCGCCGCGAGATCCGCCAGACCCCGAATACCGAAGGTCGCCTGCAGCCAGCCCGCCCGCGCCGCGCCGATGCCCCTGATCCGACGAAGCTCGTTTGCGTCGTCCATCGTCGCTCCCTCCGCGAGGTCGGGCGCCGACCGCTCCGCGCCGGGGCCGGGTCGGCGCCCGTTAGGGTCAAACGCCGATCAGGCGTAGATGGTCACGACGCCGAGGTCGACGAACGCCGCCATCGGGCCCGGGTTCAGGGCCGTGTCGTCGTAGTTGAGGAGGGCCACGACCTTGAACGGGATCTTCTGCCTGCCGCCCAGGTTGATGCTGTTCGCCGGGAACGCGATGGTGTCGGTGTACGGCGTTGCCGAACCCGTCCGTCCGTCCAGGTTGATCAGCTGGATCGCGGTCACCACCTCGGCGCCAGGGCCGATGGCCTCGAGCGCTGCGGAGAGCTCCCATCGGCCGCCCAGCGAGCTGGCCAAGCCTCCCTCGATGAACCACCTGCAGTCGATCTGCCACGCCTGGCTCACGCGGATCACGTTGCTCGGGGCTCCACCCGAGTTGACGACGACCGCCTCGAACCTACCGGTCACCGGTGTTCCGACGTCGATGTCGGCGACTGCCATTGCGCACCTCTCTCTTCGTCGCTGTCATGAACGCTCGTCGTCGGACGCCCGACCACGACCGTCCCGGGGACGCTACGAACCGAGACTTAGTCGGCGCTTAATTCGCGCTTAGCGCGCGAACGCCGGGATCCCGGCGGATCCGCTCGCGCAGCGCTGCGGTCTCCGGGGCGGGCGCGAGCTCGAGCGTCGTCGAGAGCATCGCGACGCACTGTTGGTACTGGCGCAGCGCCAGGTGCCGCTGCCCGCTGTGCGCGTAGCAGCGCATCAGCCCGCGGTGGGCCTCCTCACGACAGGGGTCCACGGCGAGCACCTTCCGGAACAGGGCCGCCGAGGCCTCGTGATCGTCGTCGTCGAGGTAGGCGTTCCCCATCTCCTGCAGAGCGCCGAGGTAGGCGTCCTGGAGCGCGCGCCGGCGCGGCAGGGTCCAGTCCTCGTAGGGGTCCTCCTCGAAGAGGTCGCCGAGGTACAGGGCCTCGGCGGCCTCGTAGTCGCGGATCGCGCTCGCCCGGTCGCCCTCTCTGGACATCCTCCGGGCCGATGCGATGAGGTGCTCGAATTCCTCGGCGTCGACCCAGACGTCGAGGTCGGGATTGAGGCGGTAGGCGTCGTCCTCGAACACGACGTACGACAGCTCGTCGCCGCCGTTGCGGAGCATGCGTCGCAGGTGGTGGACCGCGACGTTCAGGTTGTTGCGCGCGGCCCGGGCCGTCGCCTCCGGCCAGAAGAGGTCCATGAGCAGCTCTTTGGGGACGACGCGATCGCGGTGGCAGACGAAGTACTTGAACAGCGACTTGCTGCGTCGGTTGGGCCACGGCCCGAGCCCCATCCCGTCCTTGTACACCCGGAGCGGCCCGAGGCAGTGGACCGCGAGGACGGACGCGCGCGCGGAGGCGGTGCGCCCGTGTCCGGGGCCCGGGCCGGGGGGCTGCGCGCGGTGGGCGGCCGTCGCGGTGGCTGGGCCGGCCAGTCGCAGGATCGTGAGCAGCCGCTCTCGCAGCCGTTGCTCGCGCGACGCCGCTCCGCGGGCCGCCTCCCGATGCACCTGTGCCTCCAAGCGGTGCTCGTGACACGACAGGGAGATCTGGCGCGCCGCCATCAGCGTCTCGGCCGCCGCGCCATGGGAATCGGCGCGGTCCCCGGGCAGCAGCTCCCGTATGACCTCCGCCGCCTCGTCGTACCGACGGCCCTCCACGAGACGCCCGGCCGTCGCGAGCACCGCCTGTGGCGCACCCGTGGCCGATGGGCCGGGCGAGGCGGCCTGCAGCGATTGTTGGGTGCGGATACCGTCCTGTCGACTGCCCGGCATGTGCGCTCGGTGCGTCGTCTGCCAATCGGTACTGGGGACGTCCTACTGCGATCCAGGGGCACGCGGCAAGCTCCCGTCGTGGGATCTGTACCAGGGCGACGTTTATTGGCGGTTTCGAGGGCGAAGAAGGACCCCGGAAGCCGGCTCGTGCAGGTCGGAGCCACCACTGCGTGGTGGGGGCCCGAGGCGTCCGCTAGCGTTCATGGGCGATGCCGTCGCCGCCGCTCTTCGCTGACGACAACAGCTCCTACCGGCGGGCGATCCGGCGGGCGGCGCGCGAGGAACGCGAGCGCGAGAACCGCCGCAGCCAGATCCTCGCCACCCTCCGGCGCCTGAAGGAGGAGGCCGGAAACGAGGCCCACCTCGCCGAGCGCGAACGGGCCCGGCGGCACGCGGACCTGCTGGAGCGCTACCCGCCCCTGTTCTGAGCCACTCCGTCGCCGGGCCCGCGGCCGGGAGGGTCTACTAGCATCGCGCGGAGCGCCAGGGGTGGGGCCGAGCCGGCCCTTGGACCTCGTCGGCGCGTTCCGCCCGCGCCACCCGCTCGGAGGCTCCGATGGATTCCGCCGTGACACCCGATCCCCGCCGCTGGAAGGCCCTTGCGGTGCTGGGAATCGCCTACCTGATGGTCGTCCTCGACGTCTCGATCGTGAACGTCGCCCTTCCCTCGATCCAGACGGACCTGGGCTTCTCGCCCTCCGATCTCCAGTGGGTGGTCAGCGGCTACGCCCTCACCTTCGGCGGCCTGCTGCTGCTGGGCGGGCGGGCCGGCGACATCCTGGGCCGGCGGATCATCTTCATGACCGGGCTCGCCCTGTTCGCCGTCTTCTCGCTGCTGTGCGCCGTCTCGCAGACGGACACGATGCTCATCATCGCGCGGCTCCTGCAGGGCGCGGCGGCGGCCGTGCTCGCCCCCTCGGTCTTCTCGATCGTGACGGTGACGTTCCAGGAGGGCGCCGACCGCAACAAGGCGCTGGGCATCCTGGGCGCGATCGCCGGGTCGGGCGCGGCCATCGGAGTCCTGGCCGGCGGCTTCCTCACCGAGTACCTCGGCTGGGAGTGGGTCTTCTGGGTGAACGTGCCGATCGGGGTGCTGACCCTCTTCTTCGTCCCCCGGTTCGTCCAGGAGAGCAAGGTGGAGGGCCTCGCACGGAGGTTCGACGCCCTCGGCGCCGTGACCGTCACGGCGAGCCTGATGCTCCTGGTCTTCGGGCTCACGCGGGCCAACCAGGTCGGGTGGACCTCCTCCGAGACGATCGGCGTGCTGGTGGCCTCCGCGGTGCTGATGGCGGTGTTCCTCGTCACCGAGCACCGGAGCCGGTTCGCCCTGATGCCGCTCAGCTTCTTCAAGCGCCAGACGCCCACGGGGGCGAACATCGTCGGCCTCGTGCTCGGCACGGTCGTCTTCGGCATGTTCTACCTGCTCTCGCTGTACCAGCAGCAGGTGCTCAACTACTCGGCCGTCGAGACCGGCGTGGGCTACCTCGCGGTCGCGCTCACGGCGATCGTGGCGTCCGGCGTGGCCCAGGCGCTCGTGACCAGGATCGGCGTCAAGCCGTGCCTCGCATTCGGGATGGCGTGCACCCTCGGGGGCCTGCTGTGGTTCACGCAGATCTCGACCGACGGCACGTACTTCGCCGACCTCTTCGGCGGGTTCATGCTCGTGGGCGTCGGCCTCGGGTTCGCGTTCGTGCCGGTCTCGATCGCCGCCCTGGCCGGGATCCCGCCCCGGGAGGCGGGCCTCGCGTCGGGTCTCATCAACACGAGCCAGCAGATCGGCGGGGCGCTGGGGGTCGCGATCCTCACGACCGTGGCGACCACGCACACCGACACCCTCCTCGCGGACGGCGACTCCCAGCCCGAGGCGCTCACCGGCGGGTTCTCCCTGGCGTTCTGGGTGGCGGCGGCGTTCGCGGCCGTGGGGGTCCTCGCGACCTTCGTCACCCTGAGGAACGAGGACCTGGCCGCCACCGAGGGAGAGACCGAGGGAGCGACCGCCGTCGGGTAGGGGCGGAGGCTGAGGCGACGGCGTCGAGCAGCCCCGCGAGGTGCTCGACGCCGTCGACGACCCGGGGCCCGGGGCGGCTGAAGTGGGCCGAGCCGTCGACGCACACGACCGGCACCCCCAGGTCGTGCACGGGCGCCCACTCCGGGCGCCGCGCGAGGTCGCCGGCCATGCCTTCGGTGGTCGCCAGGCCGTAGCCGCAGAAGGCGAGCACCACGACGTCCGGCCGTGAGGCGCACAGGTCGGCGACCGAGCTCCGCACCGAGCGCGCCCCGGCCGCGCCGAACACGGACTGTCCCCCGGACGCCTCCACCAGATCCGGCAGCCAGTGGCCCGGCGCGTAGACCGGATCCGGCCACTCCACCGCCGCCACCCGGGGACGCTCGCCGTCCCGCGCCCGGGCCGCCACGGCGTCGAGCCGGCCCCGCAGCTCCCCCACCACGCGATCCCCCTCCTCGGGCACGCCGAGCGCGCTGGCGACCTCGCCGATGCCGTCGAGGATCTCCGTGAGGGTGGCCGGGTCGTAGGAGACCACGCGCGCCTCGCCCATCGAGCACGCGTCCAGGGACGCCCGATCCACCGCGCAGACCGCGCAGGTGGTCTGGGTCAGCACCACGTCAGGGCGCGCCGCCTCGAGCATCGCGGCGTCGAGCGCGTAGATCGTGTGGACGTCGCGCACCGAGCGCGCCACGGCCTCGTCGATCTCCGCCGGGGAGAGGCCCGGCGGGAGCAGGTCCCGCGTGACCGGGACGGCGTGGGCGACCTGGGGCGGGTGATCGCACTCGTGGGTGCGCGCAACGAGCGCGTCGGCCAGGCCGAGGGCGGCCACGATCTCGGTGGTGGACGGCACGAGTGACGCGATCCTCACCCCGCCAACGCTAGCGAGAGCTCCGGCTACGAGCCGGGCGCCGACCAGGGGGCGAGGCCGGCCTCGTCCAGGAGCCTCAGGGTGAGGCCCACGGGCAGGCCCACCACCGTGGTGTAGTCGCCCTCCACCGCCTCCACGAGGGCGGCTCCGGCCCCCTGGATCGCGTAGCCGCCGGCGCGCTCGCGCCACTCCCCCGTGGCGATGTACCAGTCGATGGCGGCCGGCGACAGGGGCCGGAAGCGCACGCGGGTGCGGTCGGTGTCGGCGCGCTCACCGCCTGTTTGCGTGATCACGCAAACCGCGGTGTGGACGGCGTGCTCCCGGCCCGCCAGGGCGGCCAGCATGGCCCGGGCCGCCGCGGCGTCGGCGGGCTTGCCGAGCACGGCGCCGTCGGCCACCACCTCGGTGTCGGCCCCGAGCACCGCCCCGCCGGGGGGGATCCCGGCGCGCTCCGCCACGTCGCGGGCCTTGGCGCGCGCGTTCGCCGAGAGGGTCGTCGTCCCTCCTCCACTCCCGAGACCACCACTCGGAACGGGACTCCCAGGGCGGCCAGCAGCGCCCGCCGCTGCGGCGAGCGCGAGGCCAGAGTCAGGATCTCAGACGGCGGTTTCAAGCGGCATGGATGCCGCGGTAGGCCCCCCAGGAGACGTTCGACGCCGGCGTTTTAGGACGAGATCGGGGAAGTGCAACGCCAGTTCGCGGGCCGCCGACTCGGTGCCGTCGGACCCGTGGATGACGTTCTGGCCCACGTCGAGCGCGAAGTCCCCGCGGATGGTCCCGGGCGCGGCGTCCTTCGGGTCGGTGGCGCCCATCATCGTGCGCAGCACCGCGATGGCGCCGTCGCCCTCCACCGCCAGCATCACGACCGGCCCCGAGGTGATGAAGTCGACCAGCTCTCCGTAGAAGGGGCGCTCGACGTGCTCGCCGTAGTGCTCCTGGGCGACCGGCCGCTCCATCACGGTCTTCCGGATTGCGATCACCCTGAGCCCGCGCCGCTCGATACGGGAGATGACCTCCCCGGTGAGCCCCCCGGCAACCCCGTCGGGCTTCACCATCACGAACGAGCGCTCACTCATACGCCTCGGGATCTCTCCGGGGGCGGCGCCAGCGTGGGACGCGGCCGGTGTCGCCGGCCGTGGGCTCGGTGAGCTCGCGCTCGCGGTCGCGCGCACGCTGGGTGCGCGGCGGCGGGTCGCCGGCGTCGCGAGGGACCGCGCCGCGATCGGTGACCCGCATCCGGAACTCCAGCTCGGACAGGCGGAGGTCCAGGTCCTTGACGTCCTGGACGGAGGCCACGCCGGCCTGCCGCAGGGTGCGCTGCACCCCGGCCGCGTCGCCGCCGGCCGGGAGCCCCTCCCGCGCCAGCAGGCGGCCGACGATCTCCTTGCCCTCCTGGTCGCCGAGCTCGCCCAGGCGCTGCTCCAGCGCCAGCAGCTCGAGCTCCCGCTCGCGCGCCTCGTCCAGGTACTCGGGAGGGCGCACGATGAGGTAGATGATGGAGCCGAGGAACGGGATGAACACCGACAGGGCGACGCAGGCGGCGACCAGGGCCGGCGTCTCGATGCGGCGGCGCGCGTCCTGATAGGTCCAGTAGGCGAGCGCCAGCCACAGCAGCACGACGAACACCTGCAGGAGCAGGCTCATCGCGCTCCACAGGCCGGAGTCGAAGAAGTCCGAGATCGACGAGAACGGGTCGTCGCTGCCCGATGTGGTGGTGGGCTGCGCCGCCTGTGCGCCGAACCCGAGGATCACGCTGAACGTTCCGGCATCGAGCATCCTGAGCCTAGTTCGCCTCGGTCGGGTCGGTGCCCTTCCGGGCGCGCGCGAGTCTAGTGTCCTGAGTCGCTAATTGCGTGGCAGTTCCCGGCTGCATCTCATCGCGATACAGCGTCCTCGACCCCCACAATATTCCCGATATTGCGGGGGATCTGCGTCCTTGTCTCGCTGGAGATTCGCACGGGAACCTGCATACGAACTAACGACTCAGGACACTAGCAGGGGGGGTCGGCCGCCTCCCCCAGAGCGTAGCGCCGCAGATCGATGAGCAGGTACAGGGATCCGGTGACCAGGACGACCCCGTCGGGGCCCGTCTCGAGCTGGGCGGCGCGGAGAGCGTCCACCGGTCCCGGGACGACGCGGGCGGGTATGCCCAGGCCCTCGGCCAGCGCCGCGAGGTCCTCCGCGGACGCCGCCCGCGCGTGCCCGGAGCGGGTGGCGAGGATCGCGTCCACCACGGGCGCGAGGGCGTTGAGCATCGCGGCGGCGTCCTTGTCGTCGAGCACCGACACCACCGCCACGGCGGGGTGGCGACCGCCCACGACCTCGGGGAGCGAGGCCACCAGCGCCTCGACGCCGGCGGGGTTGTGAGCCCCGTCGAGCACGATCGGGGGCACGCCGGCCACCACCTCCAGCCGGCCCGGCATGCGCACCCCGGCCACGGCCGCCGACAGCGCCGGGCCGTCGAAGGGCGCCTCGACCAGCATCTCCGCGCCGGCCAGCGCCACCGCCAGGTTGTCCTGCTGGAAGCGTCCGGCGAGCTGCAGGGGGAGGTCCCCGTAGACGGCCCCCGGGGTCACCACCTCCACCCCGCCCGGGGTCTCGCGGGCGATCAGGCCCTCGCCGTAGCGCAGGGGCCGCAGGCGGCGGCGGGCGCACTCCACATCGACCGCGCTGCGCGCCCGCTCGGTGAGCCGCCCCACCACGAGCCGGTCGCTGCCGTCGGCGCAGACGGCCAGCTTCTCGGCCGCGATCGCCTCCTCGGTGTCTCCGAGGAAGTCGGTGTGGTCGAGCGCGATGTTCGTCAGCGCCACCGCCGCGCCCGGCTTGAGGACGTTGGTGGCGTCGTAGCGGCCGCCCAGCCCGGCCTCCACGACGCACGCCGCCACCCCGGCCTCTCGGAACGACCAGAAGGCCGCGGCGGTGAGGGCCTCGAACTGGGTCACCTCGTCGCCCTCCGGCAGCGCCAGGCGCCCGGTCGCCTCCCGCACCGCCGCGATGGCCGCGGCGAAGGCCTCCTCGTCCACTGGCTCGCCGTCCACCTGGATCCGCTCGGTCCAGTCGGTGAGGTGCGGGGAGAGGTACGCCCCCACGCGCGCGCCTCCGCTGCCGAGCGCGGCCGCGGCCAGACGGGAGGTGGACGACTTTCCGTTGGTGCCCACGACGTGCAGGGCCGGAGCGGCGCGCTCCGGGTTGCCGAGGGCCGCCAGGAGGACCGTCATGCGCTCGAGCCCGAGGCGCATGCCGAGGATCTCGAGCCCGGCGATCCACACCCGGGCCTCCTCGGGGCTCATGGGCGGCTCAGTCGCTCAATGCGGCGATGCGCTCGGCGAGCGCATCCCGTTCGGTGGCGTAGCGCGCGACCTTGTCGCGCTCGGCATCCACCAGGTGGGCGGGCGCGCGCCCGACGAAGGCCGGATTGGCGAGCTTGTCCTCCGCGCGCGCGAGCTCGGTCTCGGCCTTGCTGAGCTCGCGCGCCAGACGGCTGCGCTCCGCGGCCGGGTCGATCCGCTCCTCGGCCGGCCCGACGGCGATCGAGCGACCGTCCGCGAGCAGGGTGGTGGTGAGACCGGCCGCGGCGCCGGCGGGCGCGGCCACGACGGCGTCGAGAGCGCTCACCGCCGGGTGCGGCGGCGGCTCCATCACCAGCGGAGCGCGCGGCGGCAGCCCACGGCTCGAGCGATAGGCGCGCAGCGCCGTGACCACCTCCCGCACCGCGGCGACCTCCGCCTCCGCATCGGCGTCGCGCGGACCCGGGGCCGCCGGCGGCGCGTGCGTCGCCATCAGCCCCGACGCCCCGGGCAGGCGGGACCAGCTCTCCTCGGTCACGAACGGCATCAGGGGGTGGGTGAGCGCGAGGATCTGCTCGAGGACGTGGCCGGCCATGTCCGGCGAGGCCTCGCCGGCCTTCAGCAGCTCCAGGTACCAGTCGCAGAAGTCGTCGAACACCAGGTGGTAGACCAGGTCGGCCAGCTGCGAGAGCTGGAAGCCCTCGTTCAGCGCGTCGGCCTGCTCCACGGCGGCGGCGACCCGCGACGCGATCCAGCGGTCGGCGAGGCCCGTCGCGGGCGGCGCCGGCTCTCCACCGCGTCCGCCCCGGTCGCTCACCAGACGGGCCGCGTTCCAGAGCTTGGTCACGAGCTGCCGGCCCTGGTCGATGCGATCGGGGCTGAAGCGCACGTCCTGAGTGCTGGACATCATCAGCAGGCCGAAGCGCAGGGCGTCGGCGCCATGGGTCTCGATCTGCTCGATGGGATCCAGCCCCGTGCCGAGCGACTTGCTCATGCGGCGGCCGTCGGGCGCCTGCACCACCGAGTGGATGTAGACGTCCGAGAACGGCTCGGCGCCCATGTACTCGATGCCCATCATCACCATCCGGGCGACCCACAGGAAGATGATGTCGCGGGCGGTCGAGAGCACCTGGGTGGGATAGAAGCGCTCGAGCTCGGGGGTCTGCTCGGGCCAGCCGAGGGTGGCGAACGGCCACAACGCCGAGCTGAACCAGGTGTCGAGGACGTCCGGGTCGCGCTCCCAGCCCTCCCCCTCGGGGGGCTCGCCCGAGACGTGGACCTCGTCGCCGCGGTAGTAGACCGGGATCTGGTGGCCCCACCAGAGCTGGCGGCTCACGCACCAGGGCCGGATCTCGCGCATCCAGTTGAGGTAGACCTCGCCCCACTTGGGGGGCGTGAACCGCACCCGCCCCTCCTCCACCGCCGCGATCGCGGGCGCCGCGAGACGGGTCATGTCGCAGAACCACTGCAGCGAGATGAGCGGCTCGACCCGGGCGCCGGAGCGCTGGGAGAACGGGACGGTGTGGGTGTAGGGCTCCTCGGCGCGCAGCAGGCCCTCGGCGCGGAGGTCCTCGACCACCCGCGCGGCGCACTCGGCCGGCGTCAGGCCGCGATAGCGCTCGGGCGCCTCGTCGGTCATGCGCCCGTCCTCGCCGATGACGTTCACGGCGGGCAGCCCGTGACGGCGGGCGATCTCGAAGTCCTCGGGCGCGTGCGCGGGCGTGACCTTGAGCGCGCCGGTGCCGAACTCGGGCAGGACGCGCTCGTCGGCCACGATCGGGATCTCACGGCCCACGAGCGGGAGCGTGACCGTCCTGCCCACCAGGTCGCGGTAGCGGTCGTCGCCGGGATTCACGGCCACCCCCGTGTCACCGAGCATCGTCTCCGGCCGCACCGTCGCCACCACGATCTCTCCGCTGCCGTCGGAGAGCGGGTAGGCGATGGTCACCATCGTGTCGGTGACCTCGCGGTCCTCCACCTCGAGGTCGGAGATGGCCGAGCCCAGCCCCGGGTCCCAGTTGACCATGTAGCGGTCGCGGTAGATGTAGCCCTTGTCGTACAGGTCCACGAAGACCCGCTGAACGGCGGCGACGTAGCCCTCGTCCATGGTGAAGCGCTCGCGGCGGTAGTCGAGGGTGGCGCCCAGCCGGCGGAGCTGGTCGATGATGCGCCCGCCGTACTCCTCCCGCCACTGCCACACCCGCCGCACGAACTCCTCGCGCCCGAGCTCGACGCGGGAGGTGCCCTCGGCGGCCAGCGCCTTCTCGACGACCGCCTGGGTGGCGATGCCCGCGTGGTCGGTGCCGCAGATCCAGAGGGTCTCGTCGCCGGCCATCCGCCGCGTGCGGATGAGCAGATCCTGGATCGTGTTGTTGAGGGCGTGCCCCATGTGGAGCACCCCCGTGACGTTCGGGGGCGGGATCGCGATCGTGTAGGGCGGGCGATCGCTGTCGGGGTCGGCGTGGCCCACGCCCGCCTCGTCCCAGGCCTGCGATCCATCGGGGCTCGACCTCGGCCGGATCGAACCGCTCCGCCGGGCGAGTGCCGGCCGGCAGCGGCCGGGACCGAGGGGGGCTCACGGCGTGCTCAGGCGGATTCGCCGCCGGCCTCGGCCACCCGATCGGGCGCTTCGGTGACCAGTGTCGGGGGCAGGCCCTTCTCGATCGTCTCGCGGGTGACGACGCACTTGAGCACGTCGTCGCGGGAGGGGAGCTCGAACATCACGTCCAGCAGCGCGGCCTCCATGATGGACCGCAGCCCGCGCGCGCCGGTCTCGCGGTGCAGGGCCCGGTCGGCGATCGCCTGGAGCGAGTCGTCGGCGAAGACCAGGTCGACGTGGTCGAAGCTGAAGAAGCGCCGGTACTGGCGCACGAGCGCGTTCTTCGGCTCGGTCAGGATCTGCACCAGGTCGTCGCGCGAGAGCTGGTGGACCGCGGAGATCACCGGCAGCCGGCCGATGAACTCGGGGATCAGCCCGTAGTTCATGAGGTCCTCGGGGAGCACCTCGCTGAAGACGTCGTGCGGGTCGTGCTCCCGGCGGCTGCGCACCTCGGCGGCGAAGCCCACGCCCTTGTGGCCGATGCGGCGCTCGATGATCTTCTCGAGGTTCGCGAACGCGCCGCCGCAGATGAACAGCACGTTCGTGGTGTCGATGGTGAGGAACTCCTGGTGGGGGTGCTTGCGCCCCCCCTGCGGCGGCACCGACGCCACCGTGCCCTCGAGGATCTTCAGCAGCGCCTGCTGCACGCCCTCGCCCGACACGTCGCGCGTGATGGACGGGTTGTCCGCCTTCCGCGCGATCTTGTTGACCTCGTCGATGTAGATGATCCCGGTCTCGGCCTTCTTGACGTCGAAGTCGGCCGCCTGGATCAGCTTCAACAGGATGTTCTCGACGTCCTCGCCCACGTAGCCGGCCTCGGTGAGGGCGGTCGCGTCGGCGATGGCGAACGGCACGTTCAGGATGCGCGCGAGCGTCTGCGCGAGCAGCGTCTTGCCGCACCCGGTGGGGCCGAGCAGCAGGATGTTGCTCTTCTGGAGCTCGATGTCGCCCTCGCTCGACGACATCATGTTGACGCGCTTGTAGTGGTTGTAGACGGCCACGGCGAGGGTGCGCTTGGCCTCCTCCTGACCCACCACGTAGTCGTTCAGGACGTCGTAGATCTCGCGCGGGCGCGGCAGCGAGTCGGGGTCGAAGCTGACCGGGGTGGTCAGCTCCTCGTCGATGATCTCGTTGCAGAGATCGATGCACTCGTCGCAGATGTAGACGCCGGGACCGGCGATCAGCTTCTTCACCTGCCGCTGCGACTTGCCGCAGAAGCTGCAGAGGAGCTGCTCGTTCGGCTCTTGGGTCTTGGCCATCAGAAGGGGTCGGCCGCGTGGCGGACTAGTGGCTCTCGATCACCCGGTCGACGATGCCGTACTCCTTGGCCTCCTCGCTCGACATGAAGAAGTCGCGCTCCGTGTCCTTGGCCACCTTCTCGAGGTCCTGGCCGGTGTGCTTGGCGATGATCTCGTCGAGGCGCTTGCGCAGGTCGATGATCTCGCGGGCGTGGATCTCGATGTCGGTCGCCTGGCCGCTGAAGCCGCTGGACACCTGGTGGATCAGGATCTTCGCGTTCGGGAGGGCCATCCGCTTGCCCGGCGCGCCGCCGGCCAGCAGCAGGGCGCCCATGCTCATCGCGATGCCGACGCAGATCGTCTGCACGTCGGGCTTGATGAACTGCATCGTGTCGTAGATCGCCAGGCCGGAGTAGACCGAGCCGCCGGGCGAGTTCACGTACAGCGAGATGTCCTTGTCGGGATCCTCGCTCTCCAGGTGCAGCAGCTGGGCCACGATCAGGTTGGCGATCTGGTCGTCGATCGGCGTCCCGAGGAAGACGATCCGCTCGTTCAGAAGACGCGAGTAGATGTCGAAGGAGCGCTCGCCTCGCGAGGTCTGCTCCACGACCATCGGGATCAATGGGCTCATGCGATGGGAGTCCTTCCGTTCGCGCGTGTCATCGGGGGTCGCCGGGCGTCCAGAGCTTCCCCGCGGGGGCCGGCTTCCCTGCCGTCTCGGCCTTCTCGGCCTGACCGCGGCGGGCGTCCTCGGGGGTCCAGAGCTTCTCGCGGGCCTCGGCCTGCTCCATGGGGATCGGAGTGGCGGCCTCCACGATGCGCTCCATCGCGTGCTTCATGCGCAGGTCCTGGCGCAGGGTCTCCCAGCCGCCGTGCTCGCGCAGGTCGTGCACGAGTCGATCGGGCGCGCGGCCGGTGGCCTCCGCGTCCGCGCGCACCTGCTCCTCGACCTCCTCGTCGTCGACCTCGATGCCCTCGGCGTCGGCCACGGCCTCCACGACCAGCTCGCGGCGCACCGCCATCTCGGCATCCGGCCGCAGCTCGTCGACGATCTCCGCGATGGTGCGCCCGGTGGCGGCCAGGTAGTCCTCGAAGGAGACGCCCTCGGGCAGTTGCTGGGAGGTCTGCTGGAGGATGGAGCCGATGCGCCGGTCGACCATCACCTCGGGGACGTCGACGCTGGACGCGGCGGTGACGGCGTCGAGCACCATGCGCCGGAAGAGCTCGTCCACCTGCGACTCGGCCGCCGCGTCGAGGCGCTTCTGGATGTCGGCCCGCAGCTCGTCGAGGGTGTCGTGCTCGCTCACGCCGATGGCCAGGTCGTCGTCCAGGGGCGGCAGCTCCTTCTGCTGCACGGCCTTCACGGTCACCGAGTAGTCGACGGTGCGCCCGCGCAGGTCGCCGCGCTGGTCGGAGTCGTCGTAGGTCACCGGGAAGGTCGCCGTCGCGCCGGCGCTCATGCCCGTGAGGTGCTTCTCGAACTCGGGCACCAGCCGGCCGCCGCCCAGCTCCACCAGGTAGTCGCGGGCGCTGGCGCTGCGCAGCCGCTTGCCCGCGACGGACCCGTCGAAGTCGACGATCAGGAAGTCCCCGATCGCGGCCGGCCGCTCCACCGGCGTCAGCCGCGCCGCGCGCTCGCGAAGGGCCTCGAGCTGCTGGTCGAGCGCGTCCTCGGGCACCTCGGGCTCGGCCCGGCCGACCTCCACGCCCCGCCACTCGCCGAGCGTCGCCTTGGGGCGCACCTGGACCGTGGCCTTGAACGTCAGGTCGCCCTCGTCGGGCACCGCGTCCAGATCGAGCTCCGGGTCGTCGATCGGCATCACGCCCGTCTCGGCGACCGCCTCGGAGTACCACTCCCCCAGCGAGCCCTTCAGCATCTCCTGCACGACCGCGTCGCGGCCCACGCGCTGCACGATGACCTCGGCCGGCGCCTTGCCGGGACGGAACCCGGGCACGCGCACGTCGCGGCCCAACTGCCGGATGGCGCGCTCCATCCGCCGCTGCACCTCGTCGCCGGGGACCGCCACGTCCAGGCGGACGCGGTTCTCCTCGAGAGGCGTGACCTCCGCGGTCAGCGGCATCGGCCCTGGGCGGTCATCCGGGCCTTCCAGTGAGATGCGGGTGAGAGGACTCGAACCTCCAAGGGTTGCCCCACTAGGACCTAAACCTAGCGCGTATGCCAGTTCCGCCACACCCGCTCGCGGCCGGCGTCCGAGAGGGGTGAACGATGGGACTCGAACCCACGACCGCCTGGACCACAACCAGGAGCTCTACCAACTGAGCTACGTTCACCATCGGCGGGCTGCCGGCCCGCGCCGCCGGGAGCATAGCGTCCCCTCGCGGTGGGCGCCGAGCGCCGCGCACGGCCGGTAACGTGCATTTCATGGGACTGGTGAGGCGCCGCGCGGACGGGTGGAGCTGGGAGGGGGTGCCGCCCCGCGAGTACGCCTCGGGAGCCCAGCGCCACACGCTGATCGGCCCGGGCGACGGCGCCCGGGACGTGGAGCTGCGCTACTTCCTGATCCCCGCCGGCGGGGCCTCCGCCCTGGAGAGCCACGACCACGAGCACGCGATCCTCATCCTCCACGGGCGCGCCGAGGCCCGGCTCGGCGAGGAGCGCCGGGAGGTGGCCGAGGGGGATGCGGTCTTCGTGGCCTCCGGCGAGGTCCACCAGCTCACCGCGCTCGGCGACGAGCCGCTCGGGTTCCTCTGCACCGCGCGGGCGGACCGATGAGGGCGAGCCTGCGGCCCGGGATCGAGCACGAGCTGCGGCTGGTGGTGCCCGCGACCAAGACCGTGCCCCACCTCTACCCCGAGTCGGAGCGGTTCCGGGAGATGCCCGAGGTGTTCGCCACCGGCTTCATGGTGGGCCTCGTCGAGTGGGCCTGCATCGAGGCCATCGCCCCCCACCTGGAGGAGGGCGAGCTGTCGCTGGGCACGCACGTCAACCTGAGCCACGACGCGGCCACCCCTCCCGGGATGGAGGTGGTGGCGCGCGTCCGGTTGGAGGAGGTCGACGGGCGGAGGCTCACCTTCTCCGCCGTGGCCGAGGACGAGCGTGAGCTCATCTGCCGGGGCACGCACCGGCGCTTCGTCGTCGACCGCGCGAGGTTCGACGCCGGCGTGGCCCGGAAGGCGGAGGGAGCGGGCTGAGCTAGTCCAGGGTCGCCGTGACCGTGATCTTCACGCTCTTGCGCAGGGCGTTGGAGACCGGGCAGCCCTGCTCGCCCTTCTCGGCCGCCGCCTGGAAGCCGGCCTGATCCAGCCCCGGCACCACCCCGGTCACCGTGAGGGCCGAGTCGGTCACCTCGACGCCGCCTCCCTCCTTGGGGTTGAGCGACACGACGGCGGTCACGTGCAGCCGCTCCGGCGGCGTGCCGTCCGTGGTCAGCGAGTTGGAGAAGGCCATGGCGTAGCAGGAGGAGTGCGCGGCGGCGATGAGCTCCTCGGGGCTCGTGCGCCCGTCCGGGCTCTCCACCCGCGACGCCCATGTCACGGGCAGCGACGCGGCCCCGCTGGAGATCAGCTCCAGCGTGCCCGAGCCCTCGGTGAGATTGCCGGCCCATTCGGTCTCGGCACGGCGGTCGGCCATCGACATCGTCATCCCCCTTGGGTCGCGTGATGTGCCTCGCAGCCTATGGCTCGACGACCACCTTGGTCGCCTCCCCCGAGCGCGCGAGCCGGAAGGCCTCCTCCACCCGGGAGAGGGGCAGGCGGTGCGACACCAGCCGCGACGCGTCCACGGCACCCGTGGAGAGCAGCGCGAGGGCCGCCCGGGTGTCGGCGGGTCCCGCGGAGTAGGTCGAACTGCAGGGTCACCTCGCGGAAGAAGGCGCTGCCGAGGTCGATCGGCACCAGCTCTCCGGGAGGCGTCGGGGCGAAGAGCTGGACCACCCCGCCCGGCGCCGCCAGGTGGAGCGCGTCCGCGATCGCCCGCCGGTCGGAGGTGCAGACGAACACCTGGTCGGCGAGCTCACCCCCCAGCGCGTCGCGCACGGCGGCGGGGTCGGACTCGGGGCTCGTGGCCGCGCCCGCGTCGCGGGCCAGGGCCCGGCGATCGGAGCGCGGCTCGACGGCCACCACGGCAGCCGCGCCGGCGGCCCGGGCGGCCTCCACCTCCAGCAGGCCCATCGCGCCCGCGCCCACCACCGCCACCCGCGCTCCCGCCCCGACTCCCGCCCAGCGCTGACCCCGCACGACGCACGCGAGCGGCTCCACGAGCGTGGCCGCCCAGTGCGGGAGGTGGTCCGGCAGGCGGAGGACGTCGGCGCGCACGTTCTCGGCGGGCACCCGGATGCGCTCCGCCAGGCCGCCGGGGTCGATGCGCGTGCGCCGGAAGGTGTCGCAGAGCGTGTCTCGGCCCGCACGGCACCGCGCGCAGTCGCCGCACGGCACGTGGTGGTGCACGAACACGCGGTCGCCCTGGGCGAAGGGCGCCCCGGCGCCGACCGCCTCCACCTCTCCGGACGGCTCGTGTCCCAGCACCACGGGCGCGCGCGGGTCCTGGTACCAGGCCATCAGGTCGCTGCCGCACAGCCCGCAGGCCCGCACGCGCACGACCAGCTCGCCGGGCCCGGCCACCGGGTCGGGCCGCTCGCTCAGCTCGATCCGGCCGGCGCCGTGGTAGACCGCGACCCGCACGCCCGCAGCCTACTTGCGGATTGCCCGACCGCTCAGGAGGAGGCCCGCTCCGGACGATGGTTGGGCATGCGGACCGGACGCCCGCTCACCATATCCCTGGCCTGGACGGCCGCCGTCGCCCTCGCATTCGTGGGGGCCGTGGCGATCCTCGCCCCGGACGCCGCCATGACCCCCGTCATCGGCTCGTTCGGTGAGGTGGCGGGCGATCTCGCGGGGCTCGTCATGTGCGTGATGGCCGCGCGCCACACACGCTCGCGCGCCCGGCAGACCTGGGCCGTCTTCGCCGCCGCCCTCGGCTGCTGGTTCATCTCCGACCTGGCGTCCACCGTCGCGCTGCTCATGGACGTCGAGGTCCCCGAGGTGAGCGTCCTCGACATCGGCTGGCTCGGGTTCAACGTGCTCACCCTGATCGGCGCGGCCATGCTGTACGCGCGGCTACGCCCCGAGAAGGGCTGGCAGGGCGCCCTCGACGGGGTCGCGCTGGCCCTGGCGCTCGGGATCTTCTCCTGGGTGCTCCTGCTGGGGCCGGTCGCCGAGGAGGGCTCGGGCGGCGCGCTCGGCACCGCCGTGAACCTGCTCTACCCCGCGACGGCGTTCGCGGGCCTCGTGACGATCGGGTGGATCGTTCTGCGCATCGGCCATCAGGCCCCCACCTGGCTGTGGTGGATCCTCGCCGCGTTCGCGGTCCAGACCGTGAGCGACTCGGCGTACCTCGTCGCGGCCCTCAACGGGACCGAGATCGGCGAGGCGGTCGCCTGGGTGGGCTACGCCGGGGCCGCCTGGCTCTGGGCGCTGGCGGCATCCGCCCGCTGCGCGGAGGGCCAGCGCGTCTGGGCCGCCGGGCGCCACACCCACCCGCCCGCGTGGAGCCAGGCGGTACCCGCCGTCGTCGGCCTGAGCGCGATCGGGCTGCTCGCGCCCAGCCACGGCGTGGTGGGGACCCTGACGCTCATCACCGTCATCATCGTCGCCGTGCGCATGAGCATCACGCTGCGGGTGAACGACCGGCTCATCGCGGAACGCGACCGGCTGGCCATGACCGACCCCCTCACGGGCGCGTACAACCGCCGCCGCCTCGACCAGGAGCTGGTGCAGCTCGATGCCCGCGCCCGTCGCAACGACAGCTCGCTGTCGGCGATCGCCCTCGACATCGACTGCTTCAAGATCGTCAACGACTCACTCGGCCATGCCGCCGGCGACGCGCTGCTGGTGCTCGTGGCGGTCACCGCCGGGGGGGAGATCCGCCAGGGCGACGTGCTGTTCCGGACCGGCGGCGACGAGTTCGTGATCCTGCTGCCCGATACCGCGGTGACCGAGGCCGTCTCCGTGGGCGAGCGCATCCGCGTGAGCGTGGCCGAGGCCACGCGGCGGGTGTACCCCGAGGCGACGGCCACCGTCTCGCTGGGCGTGACCGAGGGTCCCCGCCCGGGCGAGCCGCCGAGCTCCCTGCTGCTGGCGGCCGACACGGCGCTCTACCGCGCGAAGGACGCGGGTCGCGACCGCCTCGTCGTCTATGAGGACGGCCCCATGGCGCGATCCCCGCGGGCCGGAGAGCCGGCCCGCGGCTAGGGTCTCCCCGTGCTCGCCGCGAGCGTGACGGGGATCAGCGAGAGCGACCCGCTCTCGGGACTGAGGGTCGGGGAGGTGCCCGACCCCGTGCCGCGCGAGGGCTGGGTGACGGTCCAGGTGCGCGCCGCCTCGCTCAACCACCACGAGCTCTGGACGCTGCGCGGCGTGGGCGTTCGGCCCGAGGACCTCCCCTCGGTGCTCGGGACCGACGCGGCCGGCGTGACCGACGATGGGCGCGAGGTCGTTGTTCACGCGGTTCTCGGCTCGGCCGGCCCCGGCGAGGACGAGACGCTCGCGCCCGACCTGCACCTGCTGTCCGAGCGCGGCGTGCCCGGGACGCTCGCCGAGCGGGTGTCCGTGCCGGCGCGCAACCTCGTGCCGAAGCCGGCGTCGTTGACGTTCGCCGAGGCCGCCTGCCTGCCGACCGCCTACCTGACGGCCTACCGGATGCTCGTCACGAGGGCGGGAGTGCGCCCCGGCGACCGGGTGCTGGTGCAGGGCGCCGGCGGCGGTGTCTCCACGGCCGCGCTCGTCCTGGGGCGCGCGATGGGGCTCGAGGTGTACGTCACCAGCCGCTCGGAGGAGAAGCGCGAGCGAGCGCTGGGCCTGGGCGCGGCCGCCGCGCTGGAGCCGGGCGGCCGCCTGCCCGTGCGCGTGGACGCCGTCATCGAGACCGTGGGCGCGGCGACCTGGGCTCACTCGCTGCGATCCCTGCGCCCGGGCGGGACCGTCGTGGTGAGCGGCGCGACCAGCGGTGGCGACCCGCCCTCCGAGCTGGCCCGGCTCTTCTGGCGGGGCCTGACCGTCGCGGGCTCCACCATGGGCACCCTCGGCGAGCTCGGCGCCCTCTGCCGCCTGGTCGATGTCGCCGCGCTGACGCCGGTGATCGACTCGGTCCACACCCTCGCCGACGCCCGGACGGCGTTCGAGCGCCTCGAGTCGGGGGAGGCCTTCGGCAAGGTCGTGGTCGAGACGACCTGATTCGGCTTGATCGGCGACCGGTCCGCGGGGGAAGCTCGCGCACGGAGGACCGATTGGCCGACCGTGACACCTGGAGCATCTCGGGCACCTACCTCGAGGCGTGCAACTGCGAGGCGATCTGCCCCTGCCGCCGGATCGGAGGTCACGGGGGCGGGCGCTCGACCTACGGGATCTGCGTGGGCGCGCTCTCGTGGGCGGTCGAGTCAGGCCATGCCGGCGACATCGACCTGTCGGGGCTCGGCGCCGTCATCGCGTGCCGCTACGACGACGACGAGCCGGGCTCGCCCTGGACGTTCTTCCTCTACATCGACGAGCGGGGCGACGACGACCAGCGCGCGGCTCTGGTCGAGATCCTCACCGGGGCCCGCGGCGGAAGCACGCTCGAACAATTCCCGTGGGCCTGGAAGGAGAGCCGCTTCCTCGGCTGGCGGCCCGTGCGGATCGAGATCGACCACAGCCCGGGCCGGGGGTGGTTCCGCGCCGGCGGGCGGGTGGAGGTGCGCGTCCGCGGGCCGGTGGCCGACCAGGGGGCGGTGACCTGCGGCATCCCGGGCCACCACCGCCCCGGCACCGAGGACTACGCCGACCGTCTCCGGGTGGACGAGGGGCCGCTCTCGTTCGATCTGAGCGGGCGCTGCGCCTACGAGACGACGTTCGAGTACTCCTCGGAGGAGAGCTGACGCCGGTCGTAGAGGCGGCGGGCGGGCGCCCCCTGCGCATCAGCCCGGTCCTCACGGTCGCCGCGCTCCTGGCCGTCGCGCTCGTCACCTGGGTCGTGACGATCGAGCGGATGCGGGGCATGGACGAGGGCCCGGGAACCGATCTCGGCGGCCTCGGCTGGTTCATCGGCGTCTGGGTGACCATGACGGCCGCGATGATGCTGCCCTCGACGGCGCCGATGGTCCTGACGGTGCGAGCGGCCTCGGCACATCGAGGGCGGGGCCGCCCCGGGGCCCCCGCCACGACGTCGCTCTTCCTGGCCGGGTATCTGGCGGCGTGGACCGCCTACGGTCTGGCCGCCTACGGGACCTTCCGCGTCCTCGCGGCCCACCACCCCGCCTCGCTCTCCTGGGATCGCGAGGGGCCCCTCATCGCCGGCGCGGCGGTCGCGGCCGCCGGCGCGTACCAGCTCACCCCGCTGAAGCGCGCCTGCCTGCGGCACTGCCGCACGCCGCTCCATTTCGTGATGCACCGCTGGCGGGAGGGGGTCGGCGGGGCGTTCGCGATGGGCCTCGAGCACGGTGCCTGGTGCCTCGGATGCTGCCTCGGCCTGATGCTGGCCCTCTTCGCCGTGGGGGTGATGAGCATCGCCTGGATGGCCGTCGTGGCCGTGGTGATCTTCGCCGAGAAGGTGCTCCCGGGCGGCGCGCGCCTCACCGCTCCGGTGGCCGTCTGCCTCGTCGCGCTCGGCTCGCTGATCGCGGCCGCGCCCGGCGACGTGCCGGGGCTCCACGAGCCGAACATGGCCCCCGGCATGTCGATGGAGCACATGTAGGCGCTAGACCGCGCGCATCCGATTGTTGCGGGCGTTGTGCTCCACCTCGGCGAGACCGAGCCGCTCGAGGACCGGCGGCACGTAGTTGGCGAATCGGCCCCGCAGGCCCTTCTTGAGTCCGTACCAGCCGCCGACGGGGTTGTCACCGGAACGGGCCCAGGCCTCGACGGTGCCTGCCGCTGCGGGTTTCTGCTCGTCCGCGCTGCCCAGGGGCATCCAGCCGCCGTGCGCGACCAGCATCTCTCGCAGGTCGGCGATGCAGCTCAGCCGGTACCGCAGCTCGGTCTTTCCGACCCGGACCACCAACGCCGGCGGTTCGAGCGCCTCGTCGCGGTAGGCCTGGAACTCGGATTGGCCGCTCGGGGTCGCGAGGATCCAGGGATCGGCCGGGGATCCGTCACCGGTGGTGGCGCTCATGGTGCTCGCTCCTTGATGTCGGGGGGATCTCGTCGGGCAGGCGGAAGCGCCCGAACGCCTCGGGGTCGAGGAAGGCGGTGATCTCAACGATCCGCCCGCTGTGCAGGGTGAGGACGTTGACACCGTGCCGTGTGAAGCTCTCCCTCCCCGCGTCCCACATGTAGTGACCGAATGCCAGCTGCCCGTTGGCGCGGGCCGGCACGAGGCGCCAGCGCCGGCCGAGCGCGAGGGGCCAGCCCCTGAGGAAGCCGGCGACCGCTTCCCGCCCGGCATACCAGGTCGGGATCGGAGGCATGGCGATCGTGGCGTCCTCAGCCAGCATGGCGACGACCGCGTCGACGTCACCGCGCTCCCACGCGTCGACGTAGCCGTCCACGATGTCGCGAAGCCCGGCGTCGCCGAGGGAGCGCAGCGTGGCCTGCTGACTCCGCGCGGGGAGTCGCCGGTGAACAGTCTTGTGAGCACGCTGCAGGGCGCTGTCCACCGACGCCGGCGTCGTCCCGAGCGCCTCGGCGGCCTCGCGAGCCGAGTAGCCGAGCACGTCGCGAAGGATCAGGACGGCGCGCTGTCGCGCCGGCAGGTGCTGGAGCGCCGCGATGAACGCCAGCTCCACGCTCTCGCGCTGCTCGTAGCGAGCGTCAGGGGCGGCCACGCCGTCATCGGGGCCGGGTTCCTCATCCGGGTAGGGGTCCACCCACACCGATTCGACGAGCGGCGCGCCGGGGCCGTCGTGGGGATCGGCCGCCGGGCCGTAGTCGATCGGGAGCACCCGTTTGGGCCGTCGCTCGATCGCCTTCAGGCAGGCATTGGTCGCGATCTTGAAGAGCCAGGACCGAAACGGGCTTCGGCCCTCGAACCGGGGCAGCCCGCGCCAGGCGCCCAGGAGCGCCTCCTGGAGCGTGTCCTCGGCGTCCGGGAACGAGCCGAGCATCCGGTAGCAATGGGCGTGAAGGGCGGCGCGATGGGGCCCCACGAGCCGGCCGTAGGCGTCCTCGTCACCCTGCCGGGCGGCCTCGAGCAGCTGTCGGTCGTCGACGGTCGAGGCTGAGGAAGAGGAGCTCATCTGCCCATCAGACCACGTCGCGGGGCGTGTCCCACTCCACGCCCTTCGGCTGCCAGAGGGCGATCTCCCCGCCCGTGGGCGTGGCGACGACGCTGCGCCACCCTGCGGGGCCCTCGCGAGGCTCCAGCAACACCGACGCCCCGAGCCGGCGCGCCCGGTCGGTGAGCTCGTCGATCCGCTCGACCTCGACGTATGGCAGCCAGCACGGGCGCCGGGTGCCGCACTCGACGATGCCGCCGCCGACGCCCCCGCCCATCCCGAGGGTGAGATACGAGCCGGACCCGGCGTTCGACGCGCTCCGGGAGCCACCCCAGGAGCCGCGAGTAGAACGCGCTGGCGCGCGGCAGATCGCCCGTGTGCAACTCGAGGTGGACGACCGGATTGAGGTGGGACGGTTTCATGTCCATACCTCTTTGATCCGCGCTGACCCTCGAATTCATCGGTCGCCTCGTGCCATCGGTGGCGCGTTCACTCCCCGAGGAGGCGGAACGAGCCGATCTCGCGGAGCTCGGTGGCGACGGGAGCCTCGTCGCACCGCTCGCGGACGCCCTCCTGGAACCGCGCGAAGGCCGTCAGGCCCGACAGCGGGTTGCTCCCGTCCTCCGTCTCGATCGACGCGAGGTGGACGAAGCTCACGCCGTCGTCCAACTGGAACGTCGCGTACCGGAGGCCCGCGGGCTCGGTCCGCCGCAGTTCCTCGTAGACCGCACGGACGAGCTCCTCGTTCCTGGCGGCCTGATCGGGCTTCACCCGGTAGCGAACCATCACGCGCCTCATTCCATGACCCCCTGAACCCGTGGCTGATCGGCGATCGCCCCGCCGGCGCCGAAGCCTCCAGCGAGCGGAGTCGCCTCCTTTCGAAGAGAGATCCGCCGAGGCCCTGCGATCCATCGCTCGCCGAGCAATTTTCGTCCGGCCGGACGGGCCGACGGCATGGCTAGCCCCCGGCGATCGCCCCGATCACGCAGAAGACGTCCGCACCGTGGACGACGGGATCGGGGAGCGGCTGGTCCATCGGGTCGTGCGACAGATCCCGTCCGCACGCGAAGTAGCGTATGAACGGACGCCGCTCCGCGGAGACCTGATCGCGGATCGTCCCGCGGAGAGCCGGGTACGCGGTCTCGAGCGCGTCGAGCACGCCCTTGATCGTCGGCGTGTCGGAGACCTCGACGCGGACCTCGGGCCCGACGCGTGCAAGCGTGCGGAGGTGCGCGGGCAGCGCGATCCGGACCGTCGTCACGCGATCGTCTGCACCTCGACGGAGAGCACCGCCGGGAGGTGCTCGACGATCGGCCGCCACGAGTCGCCCGAGTCCGGCGACGCGTAGACCTGGCCGCCCGTCGTCCCGAAGTAGACGCCGCACGAATCGAGCGTGTCGACGGCCATCGCATCGCGGAGGACGTTCACGTAGCAGTCCTTCTGCGGCAGCCCGTTCGTGAGCAGCTCCCACTCGTTGCCGCCGGTGCGGCTGCGGCCCACGCGGAGCCTCCCATCCGGCGGGTAGTGCTCGGCGTCGCTCAGGATCGGCACGACGTAGACGGTCTCAGGCTCGTGGGCGTGCACCGAGATGGGGAAGCCGAAGTCGCTCGGGAGGTTTCCGCTCACCTCGGTCCAGTGGTCGCCGGCATCGTCGCTGCGGCAGACGTCCCAATGCTTCTGCATGAAGAGCGTGTCGGGGCGGGACGGATGCATCGCGAGGTTGTGGACGCAGTGACCGACCTGCGCCTCGGGCTCCGGCAGGAACTCCGACCGCAGGCCCGCGGTCGCGAGGTGCCAGGTCTCGCCGCCGTCCTCCGTGCGGAAGGCGCCGGCGGCCGAGATCGCCACGTACATGCGCCGCACGTCGGACCGGGTCGATGATGATCGTGTGCAGGCAGAGCCCGCCCGCGCCGGGCTGCCAGTCGGCGCCGGTCGGGTGCGTGCGGAGCGCCGAGAGCTCCTGCCACCTCTCTCCCCCGTCGTCCGAGCGGAAGAGCCCGGCGTCCTCGACCCCGGCGAAGACCGTGTCCGGGTCGTCGGGGGACGGCTCGAGGTGCCACACGCGCCTGAAGCTCCACGGATGCGGCGTGCCGTCGTACCACTTGTGCGTCCCCGTCTCACCCTCGTAGGCGAGGTTGTTGCCGACGGGCTCCCAGGTTCGGCCGCCGTCGCTCGAGCGCTGGACGACCTGGCCGTGCCAATCGGTCCACTGCGAGGCATAGAGCCGGTCGGGGTCGGCGAGGGAGCCCTTGACGTGCATGACCTCCCAGCCACCGAAGTGCGGGCCCTCGATCCGCCAGTCGCGGCGGGCGCCGTCGGACGTCAGGACAAAGGCGCCCTTGCGCGTCCCGACGAGCACTCGGACCTTGGCCATGAGACGCTCCCCTTCCGGATCCGGGGCTCCATTCTGCCGTCCAGTCCCCACGGGTGAAAGCGGTGCGGGGAAGCTAGCCGCCGAGGCGGCCCCTCGATACGGGATGGAGTTCTTCCTGGACGCCTGAGCGATCGCGTCCGGGAGCCTCCACGGCAGCCGTGGCGCGGTCTTGTGATCGCGTCGTGGTCCGTCGTAGGGTCGCGCGGGCGCCCGACGCGCCCTCCCACCCGCGCACAGGAGGCACGATGCCCACGGTCATCGCTCACCACGACGTCAAGGACACCGCGCACTGGCTGGCCTCGCCGAAGCGCGAGGAGTTCTTCGGACCCCTCGGGGTCACGAACATCCGCACGTTCGTCGACCCGCGGAACCCGACCCACGTGGCGCTGCTCATGGACGTGTCGGACATGGACGCGGTGATGGCCGCGATGCAGACCCCGGCGGCGGCCGCGGCGATGGAGCACGACGGCGTCGTGGCCGAGTCCCTGGTGCTCCTGGTCGAGGAATAGAGCGCACCCTCTCCGCGTGCGAGGAATACAGGGGCCAAAGCGGAGGCAGGGCCTATGAGAGGCGGGCAGTGGCCGGCTCTAGGCCGGGGAAGCCATGGTCCGCAGCCGCGTCCCGCGGCCGGACGCACGACTGCGCAGCGCTAGCTCGATGTCTACCCGGGCTCTCTGTCCAACCCCGAAGAGGGCCTGAGTGGCACACGAAGGCTAAGGCAGACCGATCCCCACGCAGCTCGACGACGTCGTCCTGGGCCTGATCGCCGCCCCCGGGCTGCCGGAGGAGGTGGCGCACCAGCTCGCCCGGGACCTCCCGGAGCGCCTGGCCGGCCGCTTCCCCGAGGTGCGCTGGGTCGTTCGCGTGGCCGTCGGCGACCCTGTCCCGGCGGGGGCGCGGAGCATGGAGCTGGTCCACGACGCGCGCCGGGTGCTCGTCGAGGAGTGCTGGGATCTCGCGGTCTGCATCACCGATGTCCCACTGGCGACGGGCGCGCGGCCGGTGGTCGCCCGCGTCTCCAACACCCACGGCGTCGGGGTCATGTCGCTGCCGGCACTGGGGGCGATGAAGCTGGCGCGGCGGGCGGAACGGGCAGTGCTGCAGATCATCGACGGCCTGCTCGGCGAGGGGCCGGGCCGGGGCGATGCGGACAGGCGCGCGGCCCGCGTCCGGGCCCGCCTGCGGGAGCTGGCCATCCCGGCCGGTCGGGCCGAGATCGACGAGGAGGACGACGGCACCGTCCGCTTCGTCACGGCCGTGGTCCGCGGCAACTTCCGCCTGGTGCTCGGGATGATCCGGCACAACCGGCCCTGGCGGCTCGCGGCCCGTCTCTCGCGGGCGATGGCGGCCGCGCTCGCCGCCGCCGCCCTTGCGCTGGTGACCTCGGACGTCTGGCGGATCTCCGCGACGCTGTCGCCGGCGCGGCTGGCCCTCATCACGCTGGCGGCGATCGGCGTCACGGTCGCCTCGCTCATCGCCGCCCACGATCTGTGGGAGCCCTACCCGGGCCGTGGGGCGCGCGAGCAGGTGGTGCTCTTCAACATCGGGACGGCGGCGACCGTCCTGATCGGCGTTCTGACCCTCTACGCGGGGCTGCTCCTGGTGATCGCGCCCGCGGCGCTGCTCCTGATCGACCCCGAGGCGCTCGAGGACGCGCTCGGCCACGGCGCGGGGGCGGGCGCCTACGTACGCCTGACGTGGCTGGTCGCCTCACTCGCGACCGTCGGGGGGGCGCTCGGGGCGGCCCTCGAGACCGACCTTGCGGTCCGGGAGGCCGCGTACGCCCTCCGGCTCGCCCCCGGCGGCCCACAGGAGCGCGCAGGCGACATCGACGAGCAGGCGCCCCGGGAGGGCGACGCCAATCAGGCTCCCGGCGGCCCGTAACTCGGCCGCCTTCCGCGAATCTCAATCGGTGAAGTGTGACCCTTCGCGCCGCCGGGTCTTGATCGCGCGTCATTCGAACCCTCGCGGGACGGAACCGCCCCGAACGGTTTTCGAGACCGCCGTGCCCGTCGAGCACCAGCAGCGGGTGCTCACGTTCGGGATCATCATGGCCCTGGTGCTGCGGGCGATCTTCATCGCCCTCGGCGCCGCCCTGCTCGCCGCGTTCTCGTTCGCGTTCCTGCTGTTCGGCCTGCTGCTCCTGGGCACGGCCATCCAGCTCTTCCGCCACCGCGACGAGGACCCCACGATCGAGGACAACAAGCTGGTGGCGTTCGCGCGCCGCCGGTTCCCGATCACGGACGACTACGACGGCGGCAAGATCATCACGAGACTCGGCGGCCGGCGGATGCTCACGCCGATGTTCCTGGTGCTGCTGGCGATCGGCACGACGGACCTGCTGTTCGCCCTCGACTCGATCCCGGCCGTCTTCGGGGTCACCGAGGAGGCGTACATCGTCTTCGTCGCCAACGCCTTCGCCCTGCTCGGCCTGCGCGCGCTCTACTTCCTCGTCCTCCGGCCTGCTGGACCGGCTCGTCTACCTCTCCACCGGCCTCGCGGTGATCCTCGCGTTCATCGGCGGCAAGCTGGTGCTGCACTACGCGCACCTGCAGAACCCGGACATCCCGGAGATCTCCACGTCGGTCTCTCTGGGCGTCATCGCGGTGGTCCTGCTGGTGACCACGGTCGCGAGTCTGATCAAGGCCCGTCGCGACCCGACCGCGCGGGCCCATGCCGGCACGCTGCGCGAGCCGCATCGGCGCGAGCCGGGCGACGGGCCCACATGAGTGCGCAACCAGGCCACTGTCGTCATCAGCGGGTTCCTGCTCGGCGCGGCTCGAAGGCGGGACCCCGTCGGGCTCACCGTCGCCGACCGTCACGAGGGCGGCCAGGGGCTCGTTGTGAAGGCTCGGGTCGGGACCCTCGCGCTTGCCCGACTTCCACGCGATCAAGCGCTCGAGCGTGGGCAGCTCGCGCTTGATCAGGTCCAGGCGGTCGAGGAACTCGTCCGAGACGATGCAGCCTCCTGGCCTCGACGAGGTTGATCGTCCAGGACAGGAAGTCGCCCTTGTAGGCCGTGTTGATCGAACTCATCACGGCGCTGGCCTTCAGGATCCCCGACCCAGATCGGGATGAGGTCCTCGCAGTTGGGGAGCCTCACGCTGACCGCCTCGCCCGGCTGCACGCCACGGGCGATCAGGGCGTACGCGATCCGGTTGGGGCGCGCGTTGATCGGCCGTAGCTCACCCGGGGGAGTCGGCGAACTTCAGGTAGTCGCGGTCGGGGTGCTCGGCGTCCGCCGCTTGAGGACGTCTGCCAGGACCCAGGTGCTGGGATCCTCGCGCGCCCACCAATCGCTCCACTCGCCATGATCGACCCGATGTACCAGCGCCTGACGGTGCAGAGCCAGAACGCGGACCGGACTTCTACGCCCGGCACTACCGGCCGGGCGCGCTCACCGAGCAGCACATCGAGCACTTGACGCGCTGGCACCCGGACCTCGCCGGACCGGACGGCCGCCCGCCCCGCCGGGCCGGGACGAGTAGGGAGAACAACGAGATAATTGGAGCCGACCTCCAGGCCTTCAGCAGTGTCGCGCGAGGAATCCGTCTACCCCGTGCTCCCGGGTCGGCTCGAGAGACGGGGGGGAGCGCACGGTGCTGCTTCCGAGGATGGATGACGGACCTATGATCAAGGCCAAGGGAACCGCCGGGAAGGCATGGGATGACAGGCTCTCCGTTTCAGAGCGTCGTGTGTGGCATCGATGGCACGCGCGAGGCATTCGAGGCGGCGCGACAGGCAGCCCGCATCACCGGTCCCGGTGGTCGCTTGGTGCTGGTCGCGGCCACCCATCTCCTCGATGCGATCTCCGGCCGCTGGGGACCCGAGCTGATCGTGCGGGATATCCTCAGAGGGCCCGAAGGTGACCTTGCCGAGCTGCACGACGCCGTCGGCGCCATGGCGCGCGACTCGCTTGCATGGGCGCAGCGGCAGGCGGGTGATGCCGTCAGCGTCGAGACGCGGCTCGTCAGCGGGAGAGCGTGGGAGGAGCTGCGCAACGAGGCGGCCCGAACCGGGGCGAGCCTGATCGCGGTCGGCGCGCACGGAGGGCGGCGCCTCACCGGGGCCGCTCTCGGCAGCGTCGCGACGATGCTGCTCCACGACGCCCCCGCATCCGTGCTCCTGGCCCGGACGCCGTTCGACCCCGGCGCCTTCCCGTCGAGGGTCGTGGTCGGCTTCGACGGTTCCGAGAGCAGCATGCGGGCGCTGTCCGTCGCCGCGCGGCTCTGCGACGACCCCGTACGCAGTCTCACCGTGGTCACCGCGACGCTCGACGTGGGCATCGACCTCGACGAGCTGGTCCACCGCGCCGCGCCTCACCAGGTGAGTGTCGACCGGCATCGCCCCGTCGAGGCCCTCGTCGATGCGGCCTCGAGGGCCGATCTGCTGGTCGTCGGGTCTCGCGGCGTTGGCGGGGTGCGCGCGCTCGGCAGCGTGAGCGAGCGGGTCGCACACCGTGCCGCATCCTCGGTGCTGGTGGTCCGTCCCTGACCTCCCGGGGCTCGATGACGCATCGCTCGTGACCCACGGCTGCGGGTGAACGCACCCGCAACCACCTACAGGCATCCGCCCACCGTGCAGGAGCTCCACCATCTAGCGGTCCATGAGGCCGTCCTGCTGCTCGAATCCGATCCCGAGGACGGGCTCGACGACTCCGAGGCCGCGGGACGGCGGGAGCGCTTCGGGCCGAACGTGCTCCCGGCCGTGCGCCGCCAGGGTCCGCTCGTCCGCCTCGCCCTCCAGTTCCACCACCCCCTGATCTACATCCTCGTCGCCGCGGGTGTGGTCACCGCGGTGCTCGGCGAAGTGGTTGACGCGAGCGTCATCTTCGGCGTCGTCCTGATCAACGCCGCGATCGGGTTCGTCCAGGAGTCGCGCGCCGAGCAAGCCCTGGAGGCGCTCGTGAGGATGGCGCGCACGCGCGCGACGGTGATGCGATCCGGCCGAAAGCTCGCGATCGACTCGCAGGAGCTCGTGCCGGGCGACCTGGTGCTGCTCGAGTCGGGCGACAAGGTGCCCGCCGACCTTCGCCTGGTTTCGGTCCGCGATCTGCGCGCCGACGAGTCCCATCTCACCGGCGAGTCGGTACCGGTGGAGAAGTCAGATCGGATCCTGCCGAGAGACACGGTCGTGGCCGACCGCGAGAACCTCGCCTTCGCCGGAACGCTGGTCAGCGGCGGCCGGGTGCCGGCGTCGTCATGAGCCACGGCGGGCGAGACCGAGCTCGGTCGCATCCACCGCCTGGTCGGCAGGCCGGCGGCATCGACACCCCGCTCACCCGGCGGATCGCCCACTTCAGCAAGATCATCAGCATCGTGATCGTCGCCCTGGCGGCCTTCACCTTCGCGATCGGCGTCGCGCGCGGGGAGCCCGCCGCCGAGATGTTCATCGCCGCCGTCGCCCTCGCCGTCGGGGCGATCCCCGAGGGCCTGCCCGCCGCGGTGACGATCACGCTCGCCATCGGCGTGGCCGTATGGCCCGCCGCCGCGCGGTCGTCCGCCAGCTGCCCGCCGTCGAGACGCTCGGCAGCACCACCGTCATCTGCACGCGACAAGACCGGCACCCTGACCGAGAACCAGATGACCGTCCAGTGGATCTCTGCCGGCGGCGACTCCTGCTCGGTGGACGGGCGCCGGGTACGCGCCGCTCGGTGCGATCCGGCGCGGCGAGGATGCCATGACGCCGGGGAGTCGGCCCGCCCTGGCCGAGTGCCTCACGGCCGGCGCCCTCTGCAACGACGCCCGCCTGCGCGAGCGCGAGCGGGCGACACGAGCGTGGTCGGCGACCCCACCGAGGCGGCACTGCAGGTCGTGGCCCGCAAGGGCGGCCTCGATCCGGTCGCTCTCGCCCGCGGGCGTCCGCGCATCGACGCGATCCCGTTCGAGTCCGAGCGTCAGTACATGGCCACGCTCCACTCGGGCGCGCCCGGGCAGGCGCCGGTCGTCTATGCTCAAGGGCGCCCTCGAGCGGGTGCTGGCCCGCTGCGGGCAGGCGCTCGGGCCGACCGGCGACGGAGGTCGCCCTGGACCCGGCGGCCGTGCTCGCCGAGGTCGGACGGCTCGCCGGCGAGGGCCTGCGGGTGCTCGCCGTCGCGCGCGCCTCGGTGCCGACCCGGGACCGTGACGCTCGAGCGCGGCGTCGTGGATCAGGGCGGGCTGACCCTCGCTCGGCCTCGCAGGCGATGCTCGACCCGCCCCGGCCCGACGGCGATCGCCGCCGTCGCGAGCTGCCGGGCGGCGGGGATCGCGGTGAAGATGATCACCGGCGACCACGTCGCCACCGCCGCGGCGATCGCCGGCCGCTCGGCACCTGGACGGCGGCCCGGCGGACGGACGCCCGAGGTGCTCACCGGTGCCGCAGCTCGACGCGCGCTCGACGACGAGGCGCTGCGCCGCGGCCGTGGAGCGGGCGAGCGTCTTCGCGCGGGTCGCCCCCGAGCAGAAGCTGCGCCTGGTCGAGGCGCTGCAGGCCCGCGGGCACGTCGTGGCCATGACCGGCGACGGCGTCAACGACGCCCCGGCGCTCAAGCAGGCCGACATCGGCGTGGCGATGGGCGTCGCGCGGCACCGAGGTCGCCAAGGAGGCCGCGGACATGGTGCTCACCGACGACAACTTCGCCTCGATCGAGGCGGCCGTCGAGGAGGGTCGCGGCGTCTTCGACAACCTGACCAAGTTCATCGTCTGGACCCTGCCGACGAACATGGGCGAGGGGCTGGTCGATCCTGGTCGCGATCCTGCTCGGGCACGACCCTGCCGATCCTGCCGGTCCAGATCCTGTGGATCAACATGACCACGGCCGTCGCCCTGGGCCTGATGCTCGCCTTCGAGCCGAAGGAGCCGGGCATCATGGGGCGCCCGCCCCGCGATCCCGGCGCGCCCGCTCCTGACCGCGCGCGCTCATCGGGCGGATCCTGCTTCGTGTCCGGCGCTGCTGGTCGGCGGGCGCGTTCGTGGCTCTTCCACTGGGAGCTCGCGAGCGGGGCGTCGCTCGCTGAGGCCCGCACCGCCGCGGTCAACGTGTTCGTCGTGGTCGAGCTCTTCTACCTGTTCAACTGCCGCTCGCTCGAGCACTCGATGTTCCGCGTGGGCGTCTTCAGCAACCACTGGGTCACCGGCGGCGTCCTGACGACGGTAGGCCTTCAGATCCTGATCACCTACGCCCCGTTCATGCACACCCTCTTCCACACGGCTCCCCTCGGCCTGCAGGCGTGGATCCGCATCATCGGCGTCGGCCTCTGCGTCTACGCCGCCGTGGGAGTCGAGAAGTGGCTGAGGCAACGCCGGCGGGCGACCCGGCCGGACTGATCCACGCACCCCGGCCGGATGCACCCCGCCGGTCGATCAGTCGCTGCCCCGGACGACGAGGACCGAACACGGCGCCGAGCGGGCGAGCTGGGCGGCGAAGCCGCCGAGGCCGCGGGGCGGGTGATCGCGCGGGGCGACGACCAGGAGCACCCCGGCGGACGCCGCCCACTCGCAGGCTGTCTGAGCCGGATTACCAGCGAGCAGGACGGCTTCGGCATCGTCGCACTCGGCCGCCGCGCGGCGTAGTAGGCGGCTCCCCCGGCCCCTGCGGCGCCGCTGACATCGGCAGCATCCTCGCCACCAGCCCCCTCGGGACGGCGCGTGGCGGCGCAACCACATGGAGGACGCTGAGCGCGGCAGATCCTCGCCGCACCCGAGCTCTCGAGTCACCTCGATCACCCTGTCGGCGCACGGCGTGTGATCGAGGCAGGCGGCGAATGTGGCGATACGGCGTCGCGACGGGACCGGGGGCGCCCCGGACGGTCGAGGCCGGTCCCGGCCGTGCGATCAGACCCTGGAGCTGTTCATCCCGAAGCTGCGCGCCGGCAGCTGCTTCCCGAGCTTCCTCGAGCCGGCCGACTCCCAATCGGCGATCTCGACCAGGGCATCGGGGGCTCCGAGCACCTCGTACAGCTCGCCGCCGAGTAGCCGGGCATGCTCGGTCCGTGAGTCGCGACGACGCTCCGGTCATGCTCCTGAGTCGTCCCGCCGACCAGGTTTCGCCTGCAGTTCGACACCCTGATGGCCACGTGGTGGTCTCCGGTCGTCCTGGATGCACGCCTGCGATCCTCGTCGGCGCGTGCTCTCGCCAGCTTAAGCGCTCCTTCACCCTTGCCAGGGCCCATCTGTGGCCCCAGGGTCCCACTGCAGGCCGACCCGTCGTCTGCGACAGGCCAAGTCGGCGGGAGGAACGGAGGGGGGGATTTGAACCCCCGATCCGACGAACGCCGGATAACGGTTTTCGAGACCGACCCCGTTCGGGGCGGGCTACGAGAACGCCGAGAGCCCCGTGATCTCCCGTCCCACGATCAGCGCGTGGACCGTGTCGGTGCCCTCGACCGTGGAGACCACCTCCGCATCGCCCAGGTGCCGGCCCACCTCGTTCTCGAGCAGGATCCCGTTGCCCCCCAGGAGGTCGCGGGCCTCGGCCACCACCCGCCGGGCGTGCTCGGCGTTGTGCATCTTCGCCAACGACGCCATCGGGGCGGTGACGGCTCCGGCCGCGCCCAGCTCGGCCAGGCGCAGGCAGACGAGGCGCATCGCGGTGAGATCGGCGAGCATCTTCGCCAGGCGGTACTGCACGAGCTGCATGCCCGCGATCGGCCCCCCGAAGGACTCACGCTCGGAGGTGTAGGCCACCGCCGCGTCGTAGGCCGCCAGCGCATGGCCGAGCGCCCCCCAGGCGATGTTCGGGCGGGCCGCGGTGAGCACCCGAGCCGCGTCGTCGAAGCTGTGCGCGCCGGCGAGCTTGTTCTCCGGCGGCACCCGGACGTCGGTGAGCGTGACGTCGGCCTGCGAGGAGGCGCGCTTGGCGATCTTCCCCGTGATGGGGCGGGCCTCGAAGCCGGGCGTGCCCTTCTCGACGACGTAGGCCCCGACCTCGTCCTGGGCGTCGCGTGCCCACACGACGGTGTGGTCGGCGAACACGGCGTTCCCGATCCAGCGCTTCTCCCCGTCGATCACGTAGCCGTCGCCCAGGTTGCGCACCCGCGTCTCCAGCGCCACGGCGTCGGAGCCGTGGTCCGGCTCGGTCAGCGCGAAGGCGCCGATCGCGTCGAGGCGCGCCAGCGGCGGCAGGAGACGCTGCTTCTGCTCCTCGGATCCGAGCAGGGCGATCGTGTTCATCGCGAGGCCGGACTGGACCCCGTGGAAGGTGCTGATGCTGCCGTCGCCGCGCGCGAGCTCCATCGCCACCAGGCCGGAGCCGAGCGGGGTGAGGCCCGGGCACCCGTAGCCCTGGATGGTCCCGCCGCAGACGCCCAGCTCGGCCAGCTTCGGCAGCAGGGCGAACGGGAACTCGGCCCGCTCCCAGTAGCCGTTGATGACCGGCCGCACCTCCTGGTCGCAGAAGCGCCGGACCCGGTCCCGCACGTCCCGCTCCTCCGCGGAGAGGAGCTCCTCCGTGAGGTAGAGGTCGTTGCTCTGCGCCCCGGTGCTCACGTGCCGATCCTACGGACCGGGCGTAGAGTCGGGGTCCCGCTTCCAAGGAGAGGACGGCCATGGCGGTCTGCGCCCACACCACCTGTACGTGCGATGCCCGCGAGGGCCTGGAGTACTGCTCCGACTGGTGCTCCGCGCACCCCTCGGACGAGGAGTGCCACTGCCACCACCCCGGCTGCGAGGCGCCACACCACCACGGGTAGGCGCACCGGTCACGGGGCGACCCTCACGACCTCGCCGGCGCCCAGGAGGCGCTCGCCCGCCGGCGTGCGCAGGCGCAGGCGCCCGAGGCCGTCGGTGCCGGCCGCGACGCCCCGGACCTCCTCCCCGGCCATGGCGACCGTGATCTCCCGATTCGCCAGGGCGTCGCGGCCGGCGAAGGCGTCGAGCACGCCCGGGGCGTCGCCGCCCACCCACTGGGCGTAGCGGCGCCCGAGGGCCGACAGGAGCTCGACGAGCAGGTCCGCGCGGGCCGGGGGGTCGCCGAGATCGCCCAGGGCCCCCGCCTCCCAGCGGGCGTCGTCCAGCGCCGGCGCGGAGCGCACGTTGACCCCGATCCCCGCGACCGCCCAGGCCACCCGCTCCTGGTCGGCGGACATCTCGCACAGGATCCCGGCCATCTTGCGCCTCCCCACCAGGATGTCGTTGGGCCAGACGATCCGCGCCTCGGGGCCCAGCGCCTCGGCGGCCGCCACCGCCACCACGATGGGGAGCAGGCCGGCGTCCACCGGCGGCACGTCCGGGCGCAGGAGCACCGACACGAGCAGCGCGTGGCCCGGGGCGGCGAGCCAGGCCCGTCCCCTGCGGCCGCGCCCCGCGCTCTGGCGGTCGGCGCCGATCACCAGCCCCTCCCCCGCCCCGGCGCGGGCCTGGGCGATGGCGTCGTCGTTGGTGGAGCCGGTGTCCGGCGACCACAGCACCGGCCCGGCGAGGGGCGGCCGGAGGCGCGGCGTCACGAGCATCGGCACCACCGGGTCGGCGTCCTCACCCAGCCGGTAGCCGTCGTGCGCGCCGTCGATCGCGAGGCCCTCGCGCCGCAGGCCCTCGACGTGGCGGTGGACCGCCGCCCGCGAGCAGCCGAGATCCGCGGCGAGCGCCTCGCCCGAGGCGCCCTCCGCCCCCGCCCGCACCAGAGACGCGAGGATCCGCTCCCGACGCTCCGGGGCGGCGCCGGTCATGACGTCGAGGTGGGAGCGAGCGCGGCCAGGCCCGACTCGGCCTGACGCCGGAAGCGGGCGGGCGAGAAGGTGCCGCCCAGGAGCGGGTCGAGGCCCGCGGGGCCGATCTCGGCGAGGCGGCCGGGGCGGCCCGCGCCGGTGTCGATCCCGGCGTCGAAGGCGATGGCGCCGAGCAGCGGCACGGGCGTGAGCCGCGACAGCGCCTGCGGATTGGTGAGGGCATCGAGCCCCGGCTCGGCCGGGTAGCCGGAGATGACCACGCCCAGCACCGTGAGACCGCGGCGGTGGAGGGCCTCCAGGGTCAGGAGCGTGTGGTTGAGGGTGCCGAGGCCGGGTCGGGCGGCCACCACCACGGGCAGCCCCAGCAGGCCCGCCAGCGATGCCATGTTGACGCCGTCGGAGAAGGGCACGAGCGCGCCGCCGGCCGCCTCCACCACCACCAGGTCGTGACGGGATGAGAGGTCCTCGTACGCCCGGGCGACCACCCGCGGGTCGAGCCGCACGCCCTCGAGCCGGGCCGCCTCGGCCGGCGCCAGCGGGGCCCGGAGACAGTAGGGGCGGATCGCGTCCAGGGGCTCGTCCAGGCCGATCAGCGCGGCCACGAACTCGGCGTCGCCGGTGATCGCCCCGCTGCCGTCGTCACCGGTCTGGGCCGGCTTCAGCGGGGCGACCGTGCGTCCCTCGGCCCGCGCGGCGATGGCGATCGCGGCGGCCACCACGGTCTTCCCCACCCCGGTGTCCGTGCCCATCACGAAGATGCCGGGCTCGTCGAGCATCAGGCGGGCACCAGCGATCGCGCGTCGGCCAGCGCCCCGAGGGCCCAGTCGATGTGGCGGTCCTCGTGGGTGGCCATCACCGTCAGACGCATGCGCGCGGTGCCCACCGGCACCGACGGCGGGCGGATGGCGGGCGCCCAGACGCGCGCCGAGCGCAGCGACGCGCCCACCGCCAGGGCGTCGGCGGCCTCGCCGATGAGCACTCCGACGACCGCCGAGTCGGTGGGCAGCACGGTGTACCCGAGCGTCCGCGCGCCCTCCACCAGTCGCGCGACCAGGGCGTGCAGGCGGGCCCGCCGCTGCGGCTCGTCGCGCACGATGTCGAGGGCGGCGAGCGCGGCCCCGGCCGCGGCCGGGGCCAGCGCCGTCGTGAACACGAAGCCGCGGTCGCGCGTGCGGAGGTAGTCGCACAGGTCGCGGTCGCCCGCGACGTAGCCGCCCTGCGAGCCGAGCGCCTTCGACAGCGTCCCCATCACCACCGGCACCCGGCCCCCCAGGCCGAAGTGCTCGATGGCCCCGGCGCCGCTGGGACCGAGGACCCCGGTGGCGTGGGCCTCGTCGACCATCAGCATGCAGCCGTGGCGCTCGGCCACCTCGACGATGGCCGGCAGGGGGGCGAGGTCCCCGTCCATGCTGAAGACCGTGTCGGTCACGATCAGCCTCCGGCGGCCCGGTGCGCCCCCCACGGCCGCCTCCAGAGCGTCGGGGTCGGCGTGCGGATACCGAACGACCCGCGCCCCCGACAGGCGGCAGCCGTCGATGAGGCTCGCGTGGTTGAGCTCGTCCGAGAAGACCACGTCCCCGCGCCCGACCAGCGCCGGGATGGTGCCCACGTTGGCCTGGAAGCCCGTGGGGAACACCAGCGCGTCCTGGCAGCCCTTCAGCGCGGCGATGCGCTCCTCGAGGGTGCGGTGCAGGTCGAGGCTCCCGGTGACCAGGCGCGAGGCGCCCGCGCCCGCCCCATAGGCCTCGAGGGCCGCCCGCGCGCCCGCCACCACGGCCGGGTCGTTGGCCAGCCCGAGGTAGTTGTTGGAGGCCAGCAGCAGATGCGGGACCCCGTCGATGCGCACCTCGGCGTCCGGCGCGCCCTGGCAGTAGGTGAGCACGCGCAGGAGGTCGCGATCGGCGAGATCGGCCAGGGCGCCCGGCAGCCACCCGAGGCCGGACCTAGCCAACGGCCGCCGCGGCGACGACGGCGTCGCCGATCGCCGCCAGGTCGTCGTCGCCCGTCACGTAGGGGGGCATCGTGTAGACCAGGTCGCGGAACGGCCGCAGCCACACGCCGCGCTCCACCGCCGCCCCTGACGCCGCGGCCACGTTGACCTCGTGGTCGAGCTGCACGACGCCGATCGCGCCGAGCACCCGGACGTCGGCCACGCCCGGCAGGTCGCCCGCCGGCGCCAGCCCCGCCCGCAGGCCCGCCTCCACCCGGCCCACCTCGCCCGCCCAGTCCTGGCCGAGCAGCAGGTCGATGGAGGCGTTGGCCACCGCCGCGGCCAGCGGGTTGCCCATGAACGTCGGCCCGTGGGCCAGCACGGGCACCTCCCCGGCGGAGATCGCCTCGGCGACCCGAGGAGTGCAGAGGGTGGCGGCCATCGTGAGGTAGCCGCCGGTCATCGCCTTGCCCACGCACATCACGTCCGGGGCCACGCCCGCATGGGCCGCGGCGAAGAGGGCCCCGCTGCGCCCGAAGCCGGTGGCGATCTCGTCGAACACGAGCAGGAGGTCGTGCGCGTCGGCCAGCGCGCGCAGCGCCCCGAGGTAGGCCGGGCTGTGGAAGCGCATCCCTCCGGCGCCCTGCACGACCGGCTCGACGATGATCGCCGCGAGCTCGCCCGCGTGCGCCTCGACCAGCGACGTCAGATGGTCGACGTAGCCGGCATCGGCGGGGGCGTCGAATCCGTCCGGGGGCGGGTCGGCGAACACCTGGCGCGGCAGGATCCCGCTCCAGAGGTGGTGCATGCCGCCGTCCGGGTCGCAGAGCGACATCGGCGTGAGGGTGTCTCCGTAGTAGCCGCCCCGCCAGGTCAGCAGGCGGTGCCGCTCCGGCCTCCCTCGCGAGCGCCAGTACTGGAGGCACATCTTGACCGCCACCTCCACGGACACCGACCCCGAGTCGCACAGGAACACGTGGCGCAGCGGCTCCGGCGTGATCTCCACCAGCCGCCGGGCGAGCCCCACCGCGGGCTCGTGGGTGAGGCCTCCGAACATGACGTGGCTCATGCGCTCGAGCTGGTCACGAGCGGCGGCGTCGAGGGCCGGGTGGGCGTAGCCGTGGATGGCCGACCACCACGACGACATGCCGTCCACCAGCTCGTCATGCCCGGCGACGGGCTCGGCCAGGTGCAGGCGCACCCCGGAGGCCGATGCCACCACCAGCGGCGGGTGCGTCCCGGGCATGGACGCATAGGGGTGCCAGACGTGCGCGCGGTCGAGCTCGAGCAGCTCCTGCGCCGTCATGGCGGGCGCGCCGCTAGTGGGCGGCGTCGGCGCGGGCGCCGGGCACCACCGGCATCCCCAGGTCGCGCGCCAGGCGCACGTCCTCGGCGGCCGGGCGGCCGGCGGTCGTGAGGTAGTTGCCCACGATCATGCCGTTCACGCCGCCCACCAGCCCCAGGGCCTGGGCGTCGCGCAGCACCAGCTCGCGCCCGCCGGCGTAGCGGATGATCCGGTCCGGGAACACGAGCCGGAAGATCGCGATGGCCCGCAGCGCGTCGTGGGCCTCGAGGGGCCGCCGCCCGGCGAGCGGCGTCCCCGGCCGGGGGTTCAGGAAGTTGAGCGGGATCTCGTCGGGCCCCAGCTCGCGCAGCTCGTAGGCGAGCTCGAGCCGCTGCTCCCAGGTCTCCCCCATGCCGAGGATGCCGCCGCTGCAGAGCTTGATGCCCAGCTCGGTCACCAGGCGGCAGGTCTCGGCGCGCTCCTC
This sequence comes from Miltoncostaeaceae bacterium, assembly GCA_963721335.1. GTDB lineage: Bacteria > Actinomycetota > Thermoleophilia > Miltoncostaeales > Miltoncostaeaceae > CAVXDY01. The sequence goes on along the minus strand of CAVRIV010000008.1, from coordinate 94,987 downwards.
CCAGGTGTGGGTGGTGACGATCTCGCCGAAGAAGCTGCGCGCGGCCTCGAGGTTGTGGTTGTAGTGGTGAACGCCGGCGTCCCGGAGGGCCTCGGCCTGCGGGCGGGTGAGGATGCCGAGCGAGCAGTTGACGTCGAGCCCCGTCTCGGCGTGGATGGCCTCGATCGCGCGCAGCACCTGGTCCATCAGGCGCCGGTCGGGGCCGCGCACGGCGACGACGATGCAGAAGGCGCTCGCCCCGGACTCCTCCGTGGCCCGCGCCGCGGCGAGCACCTGGTCGAGCGGCAGGAAGGCGTGGCGCTGAGCGGGCGCGTCGTAGTGCATCGACTGCGAGCAGAACGCGCAGTCCTCCTGGCAGCCGCCGGTCTGGGCGCTGATCAGCGACTCCAGCTCGACGCCCTCGCCCCACCAGCGGCGGCGCACCTCATGGGCCAGCCCGAGGAGGCGCGGCAGCTCGGCGGCGGGGAGGTCCACGAGGCTCCGCGCCTCGTCCATCTCGATGGAGCGCTTCTCCTCGAGAAGCGTGTGCTCGAGCTCGTCGAGGATCGTCACGCCGCGACGCTATCAGGCGTGACGACCCTCCTCAGAGCAGCCAGACGACCAGCGCCAGGGTGGCGAGGCCGAGCGCCGCCCCGCCGCCGGCGAGGCCCACGAGCGTGCGGTCGGGGAGCGGTGCGTAGCCCCCGCCGGCGATCGCCCGCTCGACGGCGCGCCCCCGCTGGGCGCCCACCAGGATCATCGCCACGCCGTACAGCGCGAAGGCCACCCCGCTCGCCACGAACGGCCAGGAGGTCCGGTTGACCAGTTGGGGCACGATCCCGCCCACGGCCAGGCTCACCGCGAACGCCGTCAGGCCGCTCCTCAACCAGGCCAGGAACGTCCGCTCGTTGGCCAGGCGGGTCCGGCGGTCCGCGTCGAGGGCCTCGTCGCTCAACCGGCCGAGCGGTCCCCGAGATAGACGCCCACGATCACGGCGGTCAGCGTGGTCACGGGGCTGAGGGCCGCGATGGCCTCGCCGGCGCTCAGCAGGCCGAGGGCCGAGAACACCACCACGCCCATGACCACCACCGCGAACAGCGCGAAGCTGGCGCGCACCAGCCAGTCGCGGGTGGACAGGCGCGGCGTGGCCGGCAGCACCTCGGGTGCCAGGCGCTTGCGGTTGATCCAGTCCCGCGTGTGGGCCAGCGAGCGGCTGACCATCTCCTCGACGTGGGCCGCGTTGACCGTCGTCTTCGCGGTCGTCGCGGTCGCGGCCTCGCCGTTCGATGCCGGCGCCCCGTTGCCGGCGCCGTTCGTTGCGTGCTCCTCGGCCATTTGGGCCCCTCCTTCCGGTGGCGTCCTCCGATGCCGAACACCTTCGGCGGGAGGAGGGGAACGCCTGCCGAGCCGGGCGTCACCTCAGGTGCACAGCTCCCTCTGGCGGCCCGGCAGGGTGTCCACGACGATCAGCCGTGGACGACCTCATCGACGTCGCCGCGCTCGAAGTCGGCCGAGCCGGAGAGCTGCATCAAGGAATCGGACGCGAGAGGTGGAAGAGGGCGAACGGCTGCGCCGACGATCCGCCGCACGAGGGCCGCCTTCGATACACCCTCGGCAACCGCCAGCCTCCTGAGTGCGTCGTCGAGTTCCTCGTCGATCATGATCTGAAGCCGCTTCATGCGGATGAGGTCATCAGCCTGAGGATGTATTCGTCACCGGCCCATGAGGAGCTCCCGCACCTCGACCTCGCGGTTGGGCTCGAGGATGGCGAGCACCTGGTCGCCCTCGGCCAGCACGGTGTCCCCCACCGCGATCACGGCCTTGCCGTCGCGGACCACCGAGATCAGGCGCGAGCCGTCCGGCAGGCCGAGGTTCGACACGGCCTTCCCCACGCACGGACACTTGGGATCGATCTCGATCTCGATGATCTCCAGGTTCTCGTGGCGCAGGTCGAGCAGGTGCACCACGTCGTGCTGGGGCACCTCGTGCTCGATCAGGGCCATGATCCGCTGGGTCGGGCAGATCGTGGGCGATACGCCCAGCAGGTCGAAATGCTCCTGGTTACGCGGGTCGTTGACGCGCGCGATGATCTTCTTGACCCCGTACCGCTCGCGCGCGAGCTGGGAGATGACGAGGTTGTCCTCGTCGTCGCCGGTCAGCGCCAGCACGAGGTCGGGAGGCCGGGTCATGCCGGCCCGCTCGAGGACGTAGAGCTCGGTCCCGTCGCCCTCCACCACGCGATGGCCGAACTCGGCCTGGAGGGAATCCGCCCGCGTCGCCTTGGCCTCCACGATCGCCACCTCGTGGTCCTTCTGGAGCAGCGTCCGGGTGATGTTGGCCCCCATCTTCCCGCCACCCACAACGATCACGAACATCAGACCGCCCCCTCGCTCGCTCCGGCCTTCATCGCCCACCCGGTGAGACCGTCGATCGCCATCTTCACCGGGGAGATCACCTCGAATCCACGACCGGAGTAGGCATTCGCCCGCGCCGGATCCTGAATGCGCGCCGCCACGTGGGCCACGTGATACCGCTCCTTTGCGACCTGGGCCACCACCAGGTTCGTGTTGTCGCCGTCCGTCGCCGCGATCAGCACGTCGGCGTCCTCGATCCCGGCCTCCTCCAGCACGGCGGTGTCCATGCCGTGCCCGAGCACCACCGGATTGCGCCATTCCGGGCCGAGCCGGCCCAGGTTCTCCTCCCGGCGCTCGATCACGACCACCTCCCACCCCGAATCGGCCAGGTTCCGCGCCAGCGTCGAGCCGACCCTTCCGCAGCCCACGATGACGGCTTTCATGAAATTCATTATCCGCTTTCCTCGTCCGCGAGGACGCCCTCGGGATAGGCGACGACCATCACCTCCATCGGCGCCCGGCGCAGCACCTCGTCGACGGTGGGGCTGAAGAAGCGCGACTGGCGGCGCCAGCGCGGTGCCGAGCCCATCACGATGAGGTCCGCCTTCAGGGCGTCCGCCTGGTCGAGGACGGCCTGAGCCAGCGAGCGGGCCCGGACGACCTGGGCGGTGACCTGCACGCCGAGGTCCTCCGCGATCTCCCGCGCCTCCTCCAGCGCCGCGCGGCCGTCGGCCTCCCCCTCCAGGTCCGGCGCGTCGAGGGGCAGCGCCATCGGGACCACGATGACGTGCACGACGTACACCTGGGCCCCGCGCTCCTCCGCGAGACGGAGCGCGGTGGCCAGCACCTCCTGGCCGATCTCGCTGAGCTTCAGGGGCACCAGGATCCGCTGGGCTCCGAACTCGGCGCCCGGGACGAGATCGGGCACCGCGGGCGTCGCCCGGCCGAGGAGGCTCTCCCCCGCCGCCCGGCGCGACAGCAGGTAGACGACGACGCCTGCGGCGAGCCAGATCGGGCCGACGATCCGCGCGGCCTCGTGCGTGAAGAGCGCCGCCACCCAGAGGCCCCCCGTCAGGACGGCGCCCACCACCGACGGCACCGGCACGACGACGCCCCTCACCCGCACGCCCCACGGCACCCGGAAGGGTCGCTCGAGCTCGGGCTCGCGAACCCGCAGGCGCACCACGGCCACCTGGGCGGCCGTGAGCGCGATGAGCACACCGAAGCTGTAGAGGCTGGCGAGGAACTGGGCGCCGTCGCCCACGACGTCGGAGAGCACCAGGAGGAAGGCGGCGATCAGGGTGGCCGCGAGGGTCGCCGCCGCGGTGGGCGCCGCGCCGCGCTCGGGGCGGGCGAAGGCGTGGGGGAGCATGTTGTAGCGGGCCATCGAGAACGCCAGGCGCTCCGCCCCGGCGAGCGAGGTGACGATCGCGGTCACCAGCACCAGCGCGGCGCTGAGCCCGATGAACATCTCCAGCGCCGTCGCGAGGCCGCCGGGCATGTCGTCGCCGATGACGGTGGCGATGCCGACCAGCGGGGCCTCGAGCCAGTCGATCCCGAGGCCGCTCGCCACGCCGTCGGGCCCGCGGGCGTCGGGCCCCGCGGGGAAGGCCGACACCCCGACCACGGCCACCAGGAGGTTGACCACCACGACGGCACCGATGCCCACGAACAGGCTTCGCGGCAGGGTGCGCCCGGGCTCGCGGGCCTCGGCGACGAAGTTGGTGACGGTCTCGAGGCCGGTGTACGCCAGCGTCGCGAGCGACAGCGCCAGGGCGACGGAGCCCCACGACGGCGCGGTGCCGAGGTTGACGCCCACGCTGAGCGAGTCGGAGGAGAAGACCAGCGCGAAGCCGAGCACGGAGAGCAGCAGCCAGGCGAAGAGCGCGATCGCCGCGGAGACCACGGCCACGCGGAACAGACGCTGACCGCGCAGCACCCGGCGGAGGATCGCGAGCGTGCCGATGACGCCGATCGCCACGACCGCGTCCCACGGCGACTCGGCCAGGGTCTCCCACCCGAGGGCGTCGCCCAGGTAGTGGGGCACGAAGAGCGCGGCGAGCGAGATGACCACGAGGTAGTCGAGGAACAGCACCCAGCCGGTCACGAACCCGGCGGGGTCGCTGAACGCGCGGCGCACGAAGGTGGCGGCCCCCCCGGCCTCGGGCACGGCGGCGACGCCCTCGGCGTACGAGAGCGTGACGACCAGGATCAGGATCCCGACCGCCAGGAGCACCCACGGGGTCAGGCCCAGCGCGTAGAAGGCCACGATGCCGAGCGCGAAGACCAGTGAGGAGCCGGTCTCGCCGTAGGCGACGAGGGCCAGGGAGCGGGCGCGCAGGAAGCGCGCCGGGGCGGTCAGCCGCCGCGCCACGGCCGCAGCAGGTAGAGCCGCAGAGCCCCGCCCAGGATCATCAGGCCGCCCAGCAGCAGCCCGAGCCCGCCGCCCACGCCGGCGGCCACGGTCCGGGCCACGACGGCGACGCCCAGCACCACCACGACCACCGCCAGCGCCACGGGCAGATGGCGCGCCCCGCTCATGCGGCCACCCCGGAGCCCGCCACGAGCACCCGCGACGGGCTGTACTTCAGAACGTGCTTGGTCGTGGCGCCGAAGATCGGCCCCCGGCGGCTGAGCGCCCGGCGCGCCGCCCCGATCACGACGAGCTCGGCGTCACGCGACACCGCGTTCGCCACGATCGCCGGCCCGGCGCTCCGGGCGCGCTCCAGGCGGGTGACCGCGCGCACCCCGTAGCTCTCCACCAGGGCCCGGGCGTCGTCGAGCAGATCGTCGGCCTCGCGCTCGGCCGAGGGCAGCTCGGCGGTGAGCGGGAGCTCCATCGGGACCTCGAGCACGTGCACGATCGCCACGGTCGAGCGCCGCTCGGCGGCCAGGAGCGCGGCCGCCACCAGGGCGTCCTCCGACTCCGACGAGCGCGTGACGGGCACCAGGATCGCCCGGTACTCGATCTGCAGCGCCGGCTCCCAGCACCAGGGCGGGGGCCCGCACGGTGTCCTGCACGGAGATCCCGAGCACGCGCTTGCGGTAGACCAGGTAGACGGCGAACCCGACCGCCAGCCACCCCAGGCCGGCCCACCGCGTGACCGGCTCCTCCACCACCACCACGAGCCACGCCAGGCCCGTCCCGAGGCCTCCGAAGACCGCGAAGAGCGGCCAGTCGATGCCGCGCAGGCGCATGTTCGGTCTCGCCCGGTAGACCAGCTCCTCGTCGCGGTAGCGCACCCGCAGGGCCACCAGGGAGACGTGCGCGATCGTGAACGAGAGCATGGCGCCGAACGAGTACATCGTGCCGAGGAAGTCGGTCTGCCCGGGCAGGAGGGCGACGATGGAGGCCACGCCGGCGAAGAGCACCAGGGCCAGCCACGGGGTCTTGAAGCGCGGGTGCAATCGCCGGAAGCGCTCCGGCAGCTGCCGGTAGGTGGCCATCGAGTACGTGATCCGCGAGGCGCCGATCACCCCGGCGTTCGCGGCGATGAAGAGGATCGTGGCCGCCAGCAGGCCCACGTAGATCTCGAGCGCCGAGAGGAGCCCTCCCTCCACCCCGAGGTTGTTCACCAGCCCGAGCACCGGGTCGTTGGCGAAGCCCCCCTCCTCCGGCGGCAGCCCGAGCGGGGTCTGGTAGCCGTCCGGGCCCAGCGTCACGGGCAGCGCCGACAGCGCGATCGCCGGAAGGGTGAAGTAGATGGCGTAGACCGCGATGGCCACCAGGCGGATGGCGCGTGGGATGTCGCGCGAGGGGTCGCGCGCCTCCTCGGAGAGGTTCGAGATCGTCTCGATGCCGGTGTAGGCGATCATCGCCACCGGGATCGCCAGGAAGAAGCTGCTCCAGGTGGGGGCGATGCCCAGGTCCACGTTGTTCACGAGGATGCTCGGCGAGAAGATCAGCGCGAAGCCCAGCAGCACGAGCAGCGCCTGGGTGGCGAAGTCGATCACCGCCAGCAGCACGTTGAGCTTGGCGGCCTCCTTGACGCCCACGATGTTGATGGCCACGAGCAGCGCGATCACCGCCGCGCCCACGACCACGTCCCATGGGTTCTGCTTCAGCGGCGACCAGAAGATCGACAGGTAGTGGGGCACGAAGAACGCCGAGATGGCGATCGTGATGACGTAGTTGAGGAGCTGGGCCCAGGCGGCCCCGAAGCTGACCAGCTCGTTGAAGGCGTGGCGCGCGAAGCTGGCCGACCCGCCCGCCTCCGGGTAGTGCACCGTGCCCTCGGCGTAGGTCGCCGCGGTGGCCGCGAAGATGACGCCGGCGATGAGGAACACGATCGGCGTGAGCCCCAGGGCCAGGGCCGCGGTGACGCCGAGCGCGTAGTAGATCGACGAGCCCACGTTGCCGTAGGCGGTCGCGAACAGCGCCGGTGCGCCGAGCACTCGATCGAGCCCCTGCTGCTGGCGGCGGCGGCGAGGCGGCACGCGGGTAGCCTAGGGAGCACCGGGGCCGGAGGCTCGCCCCCTGGCCGGGGGTCAGCTCGTGACCGACGCGTCCTCGCGGCGAAGGAGAAGACATGCCTGACTTCAGCGATATGGCGAGGGACGTCATCGAGTCGAACCGCTACATGGTGCTCGGCACCGCCGACGAGGCCGGCGTGCCGTGGGTGACGCCGGTGTGGTACGCGCAGTCCGACCACCGGCGGTTCATCTGGGTCTCGTCGCCCGAGCGCAGGCACTCCCGGAACGTCAGGGCGCGCCCGGGGGTGAGCATCGTCATCTTCAACTCCCAGGTCGCGGTGGGCAGCGCGCGGGCGGTGTACATGTCGGCTCGCGCCGAGGAACTGTCCGGCGCCGACCTCGAACGCGACGTCGCCTTCTTCGACACGGCCGGCCAGGCACAGGGCCTGAGCCGCCGCTGGGCGTTGGCGGACATGGTCGCTCCGGCGCCCTATCGGCTGTACCGGGCGACGGTGTCCCAGCACTGGGTCCTCGATCCAGACAGCAGTCCCGACGACCGCGCCGAGGTCACGCTCTAGGCCGGTACGAACTTCAGCTGGGGCACCTCCCATCCGGGGTGACGAGCACCTCGCGGGGGCCTAGGCTCCACGCGATGACGCGCCGGGTGGTGATCGTGACGCTGGCCGTCGCGGCGGCTGTGCCGGGCGGCGCGGCCGCGGCCACGCCCTGGCAGCCGCCGGTGGCGCTCTCCTCGCGGGCCGGCCCGCTCACGCCGGGGCCGCAGGTGGCCGTGGCCCGCACCGGAGCGGTCGCGGTGACATGGCTGCGGGCCCTGGGCGAGCTGGGGCTGAGCAACGCGGTCGAGGTCGCCCGGCGCGCGCGCCCGGCCGGGCGATTCCAGGCGCCGCTCGAGCTCGATCGCCTCGACGGCCTCACCCAGGGCCCCGTGGTGTCGCTGGCCGCCGACGGGTCGGGCACGGCGGCCTGGCTCCGCGACCGGCGGCCCTGGCTCGCGATCGTGCCCCCCTCCGGACCCGCGGCGGCCGTCGCAACGGTGCCGGGCGCCGGCATCGCGGAGAGCCTGTCGGTCGGGGTCGACCGGTCCGGCACCGCGATCCTGCTCTTCACGGAGCGCGACTTCCCCGCGACCTCTTTCCTGCGGACGGTGCAGGTGGCGGAGCGGCCCGCCGGCTCGGTCGCGGTCTCGGCGCCGCTGGTGCTGGGTCCGCTGGGATCGACCGAGCCGGCCCTCGCCGTGGCGCCCGACGGCCGGGCCGTGGCCGCCTGGATCGGCCCGGACAGGGCGGTGTGGGCGGCCTGGCGCGATCCCGCCACGGCGTGGCAGCCCGCGATCCGCGTCTCCGGCCCGGGCCCGGCGCGAGGCGTCGCGGTTGCCATCGGCGAGCTCGGCGACGCCGCCGTGTCGTGGTTCGAGCGCGCCCCGATGGTGGCGCTGCGCACCCGCGCGGGGTCGTGGTCGCCCGCCGAGGCCGTCGCCCCCGCGGCGCCCCTCCCCCCCGGCGCACGAGTGGCCCTGGCGATGGCGCCCCTCGGCGACGCCGTGGCCGTCGCGTGGCGCGAGTCACCCGCCCCGCTGGCGCTGAAGGTGGCCTGGCGCGGCAACCCCGCCCGGCCCTGGCGGGTGAGCGCGATCGCCCGCGCGACGGGCAACGTCGGGCCCCCGAAGCTGGTCATGGCACGGTCGGGCGACGCGCTGGTGGTCTGGACGCACCCGCTCACCGGGGGATCGCAGATCCGCGCCCGCCGGGTCCCGCGGGGCGGCCCGCTCGGGCCGGTGGAGCGCGTCTCCACCGGATCGGGGCCGCGCCTCTTCCCGTCCGTGGGCATCGGCACGGGCGGCACGATCACCGCCGCCTGGGTCGCGCGCCAGCCTGCGACCCCTGGCGCGAAGCTGCGGTTCGTGGCCTCGACCCGACGGGCGATCCTCCCCTAGAGGCCCCGGCATCGTGGGTCTACGCGGCGCCGGCCGACTCGGAGATCGCGGTCCGGTACAGCGCGCGGGCCGACCAGCGCATGACCTCGACGGCCTCCTCGCGCGAAAGGCCGGCGACGTCGGTCAGCCAGACCAGCGCCTCGATCCCGCAGGCGGATCGGATCGCGTGCACCAGGCGCCGGAGGTCGCCCGCGGGCAGCCGGTCGCGAAGGGGGGCCAGGGCCTCCTCGAGCCAGCCGATCGCCCGTCCCTGGCGCAGGAGGAGCTTCTCGCGATCCTCGGCGCCGGGCTCGAGCGACAGCCGCAGCTGCGTGCGGAGCTCCGGCTCGGTCTCGACCACCAGTCGGGTCAGCGCCTCGACCACGAGCTCGAGCCGCTCCTCGGCATCCTCGGGCGCGCTCTCGCCGAGCAGCGACGGCGCCTCGATCTCGGGGTGCGCCGCCACCAGCAGCGCGCGCTGGTTGGGGAAGTAGCGGTAGGCCGTCGTGCGCGAGATGGACGCCGCGGCGGCCGCCTGCTCGACCGTCGGCGTGAGGCCCCCGGCCACGAGGTGGCGGGCGGCGTTGACCAGGGCCCGGCGCGTGCGGGCCTTGTGTGCGCGGCGCCCGGTCAGCTCATATGGGATTGACATGCCCATGATGGTACTTGAGTATCATGGGACGCACGTCCCATCTAGGCGCTCTGAGCCGAGACCGCCGGACAACGAGAGGCAGACCGATGAGCAGCGCCGCTTCGAGCATCTCCGCTCAGCACGACGCGTACTGGTGGCAGGGCAGCCTGATGACGATCAGGGCGCGAGCCGAGGACACCGGAGGCGCCCTCGGTCTGGTCGAGGCGAGCTTCTACGAGGGTTTCGGGCCGCCCCTCCACGTCCACAGCCGCGAGGACGAGGCCTTCTACGTCCTGGAGGGCCGGATCCGCTTCCGTCAGGGCGACCACGACTTCGTCGCGGGCCCCGGCGCCTGGGTGTGGGGCCCTCGTGGCGTGCCGCACGCCTTCCGGGTGGAGTCCGAGCGCGCGCGGGCGCTCGTCCTGATGACGCCCGGGGGCTTCGAGCGGATGTTCGAGGGCGGCGTGCCGGCCCACGGGGAGACGGCGGCGCCGCCCCAGGAGGGGTACGACCCCGAGGCGGCGATGGCGGTCGCCAAGCGGTTCGGATTCGAGGTGGTCGGGCCTCAGCTGGCGTAGCCGAGGGCCCCCCCCGGGGTAGGACTCCGGTAGCCTCGCGCGGGCCGGAATTCGACGGGAGGGGACGACGGATGGCGGAGGAGAGCATCCCGCGGCCGGTGCCGGGGGCCGACGTGGCCGTCTCGGCTCAGGGCGTCACCAAGCGCTACGGGTCGGGCGACGCGGCCGTGGACGCGCTGTGCGGCATCTCGGTCGACTTTCCCACGGGCCAGTTCGCCGCCGTGATGGGCCCGTCCGGGTCCGGCAAGTCGACGCTCATGAACATCCTCGCCGGCCTCGACAAGCCGACGTCGGGGAGCGTCTTCATCGACGGCACCGACATCACGAAGCTCAAGGACAAGCCGCTCACGCTCCTGCGCCGGGAGAAGGTCGGCTTCGTCTTCCAGTTCTTCAACCTCCTCCCCATGCTCACCGCCGAGGAGAACCTCGAGCTGCCGATGGCCATCGCGGGGCGCAAGGTGGACCCGGAGTGGGAGAAGGCGCTGGTCGGCGCCGTGGGCCTCGGCGACCGGCGCAAGCACCGCCCCTCGGAGCTCTCCGGGGGCCAGCAGCAGCGCGTGGCCCTGGCCCGCGGGCTCATCTCCCGGCCCGCCGTCCTGTTCGCGGACGAGCCCACCGGCAACCTCGACTCGTCCACGTCCGCCGAGATGCTGGCGCTCCTGCGGCGCTCGGTGGACGAGTACGGGCAGACCATCGTGATGGTGACCCACGACGGGCGCGCGGCCGCGGCCGCGGACCGCGTGGTCTTCCTGAGGGACGGGCTGATCGTGGAGGACCGCGGCCACCTCGAGGCCGACGACATCTACGACGTCGTCAAGTCGCTGGAGTAGGCGTTTGCTGCGTCTCATCGTCCGCGGGCTGCTCGCCCGCAAGCTGCGCACCGTGCTCACGTCCGTGGCCATCGTGCTCGGGGTGGCCATGGTGTCGGGCACCTTCATCCTCACCGACCAGATCAACGCGGCCTTCGACGACATCTTCGAGACCGGGAACTCGAAGATCGACGCGGTCGTGTCGCGCCAGACGACCTTCGACAGCTTCGAGGACCAGCTCCCGCCCCTCCCGGAGTCGACGATCCAGCAGGTGGCCCGGGTCGACGGCGTCGAGCACGCCGAGGGTCAGATCCAGGCGATCGGCCAGCTCGTCGTCGACGGCGACATCATCGAGTCGCAGGGCGCTCCGGCGCTCGTGTTCTCGAACGTCGACGAGTCGATCAACCCCAACGTGGCGATCGAGGGACGCCTGCCCGAGAGCCCGGGCGAGGTCGCGGTCATCAAGAACACCGCCGACCAGGAGGATCTGAGCGTCGGCCAGCCCGACGTGGGGCTCGCGACCAAGACGGGAACGCAGCCGGTCGAGCTGGTGGGCGTCTTCCGCTACGGCGACGTGGAGTCGATCGGCGGCGCCACCGTCGTGCTCACCACGTTCGAGGACGCCCAGCGGTGGTTCGACCGCGAGGGCCAGACCTCGCTCGTCTTCGCCTCGGCGGAGGATGGGGTCTCCCCGGTTCAGCTGGCCGACCGGATCCGCGCGGCCCTCCCCGACACGGCCGAGGTCGAGACCGCCCAGGAGAACGCCGAGTCCCAGAGCGAGGAGGTCGCCGGAGACATCTCGGGCTTCCTCACCCCGGCCCTGCTCACCTTCGCGGGCGTCGCGCTGTTCGTGGGCGCGTTCATCATCTTCAACACCTTCTCCATCACCGTGGCCCAGCGCGTCAGGGAGTTCGGGATGGTGCGCGCGCTGGGCGCCACGCGCGGGCAGACGCTGCGCAACGTGGTGGGCGAGGCGCTCGTCGTGGGCGTCCTGGCATCGATCATCGGCCTCGTCGCGGGCATCGGGATCGCCGTCGGCATCCAGGCGCTCTTCGACGCCATCGGCTTCGGGCTGCCCGCGGCGAGCATCGAGATCAAGCCCCGGACGGTGATCGTCGCGCTCCTGGTGGGCGTCGTCGTGACCGTCGTCGCGGCCGTGGGGCCCGCGCTGAGAGCCACCCGGGTCCCGCCCATCGCGGCCGTGCAGGAGGGGGCCACCCTGCCGCCGGGGCGCTTCAGCAAGATCTCCCCCTACCTGGCCGGCGTGTTCCTGGTGGGCGGCATCCTGCTCTTCGTCTACGGCCTGTCCGGCGGACCTCGGCGCCACCCAGGCCCTCCAGGTGCTGGCCCTCGGGGCGATCCTCGTCTTCATCGGCGTGGGGATGCTCTCGCGCTTCATCATCCGGCCGCTCGCCCGGGTGATCGGCGCGCCCATCGAGGCCGTCGCCGGCACCACCGGCCACCTCGCGCGCGCCAACGCCACCCGGAACCCGGCTCGCACCGCGGCCACGGCCGCCGCGCTGATGATCGGCGTCGGGCCTCGTCACCTTCGTGGCCATCTTCGCCGCCGGGCTGAAGGAGTCGTTCACCGGCGCGATCGACCGCGTGATCCAGGGCGACCTGATCCTGCAGACCGACAACTTCGACACCTTCCCCGCGGCCAGCGGCGACGTGATCCGCGACGTGCCGGGGGTGGCCGTGGTCCAGCTCCTGCGCTTCCCGGAGGTCCGCACCGACCCCGGCGGCAGCCAGTTCCTCAACACGATCGAGCCCGCGACCGCCCAGGAGGTCTTCGACTTCGACTGGCAGGGCGACGGCTCGAACGCGCTGTTCGCCGACCTCGGCACGGACGGGGCGCTCATCGAGACCAACCTGGCGAAGTCGTCCGGCCTGCGGACGGGCGACGAGTTCACGGTCACGACCAACCGCGGCAACCAGGGCTCCTTCACGGTCCTCGGCGAGTACCGCGACCCGGTCCTGTTCACCGGCATCACGGTCTCCAACGCGGCCGCCAACGGGCTCGACATCCCGCCCGACCCCTCGGTGGGGGTGGTCAAGTTCGCGCCGGGCGCCGACGCGGACGCGGTGCAGGCCCAGGTCGCCGACGTGATGGAGCAGCAGTTCCCCATCGTCAACGTGCAGTCCAACGCCGAGTTCAAGGAGGACTTCGAGAGCCAGATCGACCAGCTCCTGGCGCTCCTCTACGCGCTGCTCGCCATCAGCCTGATCATCTCGCTCTTCGGCATCGTGAACGCCCTGGTGCTGTCGATCTACGAGCGCACGCGGGAGATCGGGATGCTGAGGGCGATCGGGACCACGCAACGCCAGATGCGCAGCATCGTGCGCTACGAGAGCATCATCACGGCGGTCATCGGCGGGGTGCTCGGCATCCTGATCGGGGTCCTGTTCGCGTGGGTGCTCTCGCGCGGCCTCGAGGACCAGGGGATCGAGTTCTCGCTCCCGATCGTCACCCTGGTCGTCTTCCTCGTGCTGGCGATCCTGGCCGGGATCCTGGCGGCGGCGCTGCCGGCCCGCCGGGCGGCGCGGCTCAACCCCCTGGAGGCCCTCCACCACGAGTGAGCCGGGGATGGTGCTGATGGCCGACTCTTCCGTCAGGGCTAGGCTCTCGACATGAGGCGCCTCTCGGCGATCGCCGTCCTCGCCCTGTTCGCCGCGTGCGGGGTCGTCCTGGTGGTGAGCTCCGTGCGGTCCTTCCCGCGCGGCCTGATCATCGCGGCGATCCTCGTCGTGGCGATCATGGCCGCGTGGGAGGGGATCCGGCGCCGGGGCGCGGGGCGGATCGCGTTCCTGTCGGCGGGCGCGGCGCTCCTCGTGGCCGCCATCGTGCTCACGTTCGTGAGCGGTCTCATCCTCGAGTCCCTGCTGGCCATCGGCTTCCTGGTGGCGGGTCTGGCATTGGCCCGGCGCGTCTTCGCCGTCCGGACCCGACTGTCGCCGGCGGAGCGACCGAAGCACCCGGTGGTGATCTGGAATCCCCGGTCCGGGGGCGGGAAGGCGCTCAAGGCCGATCTCGCCGCCGAGGCGCGCGCCCGCGGGATCGAGCCCATCGAGCTCACGCCGGGCGACGACCTGGCTCAGCTGGTGCGTGCCGCGGTGGCCGACGGCGCGGACGCGCTCGCCGCAGCGGGCGGCGACGGCACCCAGGCCCTCATCGCGTCGATCGCCGCCGAGCACGACCTGCCGTTCGCCTGCATCCCGGCCGGGACGCGCAACCACCTCGCGCTCGACCTCGGCGTCGACCGCGATGACGTCGTCGGCGCCCTGGATGCGTTCGTCGCCGGGGGCGAGCGCCGGGTGGACCTCGCCGAGGTGAACGGGCGCACGTTCGTCAACAACGTCTCGCTCGGGCTCTATGCCGAGGCGGTGCAGCGCGAGGGCTATCGGGACGCGAAGCTGCGGACCATCCTCGACACCGCGCCCGACATCGTGGGGACCGGCGAATCGCGCACGCCGGCGCTGCACTGGACCGGCCCCGAGGGAGTCGCACGCGACTCGGCCGCGGTGATCCTGGTCTCGAACAACGTCTACCGGCTCGGTCGGGCGATCGGCTCCGGCTCGCGGCCGCGGATCGACGACGGCCTGCTGGGCATCGCGGTGATGGGGGCTCCGGGAGGAGCGCGGCCAGGACGGCCGCCGCGGGCTCTGGCTCCAGTGGTCGGCGCCGAGCTTCGAGGTGGGCTCCGAGGCGCCGGTTCCGGCCGGCGTCGACGGCGAGGCGCTCACGCTCGAGCCGCCCCTGCGCTTCTCCGTCCATCCCGGCGTGCTGCGGGTGCGGCTCGCCCCGCACCACCCGGGTGCCTCGCCGGCGGCGGCTCTGCCCGAGGGGTTGTGGGACGGCATCCGCGCGACGCTGAGGGTCGCCGCCGGTACGGTCCGACCAGGCGCATGACGAGGCTCCACCCCGTCCACCCACCCCCGAGTAGCCCCAGGAGGCAGCCATGGGAGACATCCTCAAGATCGAGAGCACGGAGACCCTCTCCCGCGAGGAGGCGGCGGCACGCCTGCATGCGATCGCCGACGGGCTGGCGTCGCACAACGACGTGGAGCTCGACTGGGGCGGCAAGCACATCAAGGTGCACGTCGCCGACGAGGTACGCCTGGAGCTCGAGATCGAGGTCGGCGACGACGAGACGGAGTTCGAGATCGAGCTCAAGTGGAGCCGGTAGGGTGAGCCGGGGATCGCCTCGGCAATCCTGACGCCCTCGGGCTGAGCCCGGGCGGTAGTCGGTGTTCGACCACGTCACGCTGCGGGTCTCCGACCGCACCGCCTCGGTGCGCTTCTACGCCACCGTGCTGCGGACGCTCGACGTCCGGCCGCCGGTCCGGGACGAGTGGGACGACTTCTCGCTTGCGCCGGCGGCATCGGGCGAGCCGGTGACACGGGGTCTCCACATCGCTTTCGTGGCGCCGTCCCGGACCCATGTGGACGCCTTCTGGCGGGCGGGCACGGGAGCCGGCTACCGCGATGACGGGGCGCCGGGGCCGCGCCCGCAGTACCGCGACGACTACTACGGCGCGTTCCTGCTCGACCCGGATGGCAACAGCGCCGAGGCGGTCCATCACGGCGCGCTGCGGCGCGGTGGCATCGTGGACCACCTGTGGATCCGGGTGGCCGACGTGGCCGCGAGCACGGCCTTCTACGCGACGGTCGCCCCGCACGCCGGCTTCCGGCTGCGCGCGGAGACGCCGGAGCGGGCTCAGTTCGCCGGCGACAGCGGCTCCTTCTCCCTGGTCGCGGGCGAGCCCACCGCGCCGGTCCACGTGGCGTTCGGGGTCGGCGACGACGCCGCGGTCGAACGCCTTCCACGCCGCCGCCATCGCTGCCGGTTACCGTGACAACGGCGCTCCGGGCGAGCGGCCGATCTACCACCCGGGCTACTACGGCGCCTACGTCCTCGATCCGGACGGACACAACATCGAGTTGGTGAATCACCACCGCTAGCCGTGCCCTCACCACGGGCGGGGAGAGACCCGGCGCCCTCACCGATATAGGCTCGCGCGCGCTTTCGGCAGACCGCGCATCGTTGGGGGGCAAACGTGAAGCTCGTGATCGGGATCGTTCGTCCAGAGAAGGCGAACGAGGTGCTGGAGGCGCTCTACCGCGCCGAGATCCGCGGCTATTCGCTCAGCCGCGTACAGGGCCACGGGGGTGAGCTCGACCGCGTCGAGACCTACCGCGGCACCACGGTGAAGATGGGCTTGTCGGAGAAGGTGCGCTTCGAGATCGCCGTGTCGGAGCCGTTCGTGCAGCCGACGATCGATGCCCTGCGCGAGGGCGCCCGCACCGGCGAGGTCGGCGACGGAAAGATCTTCGTGCTCGACCTCCAGCAGGCCGTGCGCATCCGCACCGGCGAGACGGCCGAGGGCGCGGTGACGCCGGTGACCTCATGATCGACACCGGGGACACCGCGTGGATGCTCGTGGCCACCGCGCTGGTCTTGCTGATGACCCCCGCGCTCGGCCTCTTCTATGCCGGCCTGGTGCGGTCGAAGAACACCCTGAACACCTTCATGATGTGCATCGGCGCGATCGCGGTCGCGACCGTGACGTGGGCCGTCGTCGGCTACTCGCTCGCGTTCGACGGCACCGGTGACCTGGTCGGCGGCTTCGACTACGCCTTCCTGCGCGACGTCGAGTTCACCCCGCGGGAGGGCACCACGATCCCGCACCTCGTCTTCTTCGCCTTCCAGGCCACGTTCTGCATCATCACCACGGCCCTGGTGTCGGGCGCGGTGGTCGAGCGGATGCGCTTCGGTGCGTTCCTGGTCTTCGCGGGGACATGGTCGGTGCTCGTGTACGCCGTGATGGCGCACTGGGCCTTCGGCGGCGGCTGGCTGATGCAGCGGGGCACCCTCGACTTCGCCGGCGGCGTGCCCGTGGAGATGGCCTCCGGCTTCTCGGCACTGGCGGCCGCGCTGATCGTGGGCGCACGCAAGGACTACGGGCGCCAGGCGCTGCTGCCCCACAACGCGGTCTACGTGCTCCTCGGCGCCGGCCTGCTCTGGTTCGGCTGGTTCGGCTTCAACGGCGGCAGCGGCTTCTCCACCGGCGACCCCAGCGTGCTCGCGTTCGTGAACACGCTGCTCTGCCCGGCGTGCACGCTGGTGGTCTGGTTCGCGCTCGACCTGATCCGCGGGCGCAAGGTCACCGCCATCGGCGCCGCCACCGCGATCATCGTCGGCTGCGTGGGCATCACGCCGGCCGGCGGCTACGTCAGCCCCGCGTGGGCGATGGCGCTCGGCGCGCTCGTCGCGCTGCCCAGCTACGCCGTCATCGTGTGGCGCACGCGCACGCGAGTGGACGAGACGCTCGACGTGCTCGCCGCGCACGGCATCGCGGGCTTCGTCGGAATCCTGTTCATCGGCTTCGTCGCGCAGGAGTCGTGGAACGGCGTGTCCGACGGCCTCTTCTACGGCAACGCGGGGCAACTCCTGGACCAGGCGGTCGCGGCGCTGGCCGCGCCGGCCTATGCGTTCGTCGCGACCTACGTGTTGCTGCGAGTGATCGGTGCCCTGATGCCCCTGCGCGTGACCGAGCGCGAGGAGGCCCTGGGCATGGACGTGGTCTCCCACGGCGAGGAGGCCTACGTCAGCGGCGAGGGCGCGATCCTGGTGACCCCCGAGGCCGGGCTGGAGAAGGAGGTGCTGGTGAGGCCGTAGCTCGGCGCGGAGCTCACGGAACGCCCGCCGGCGAAAGCCGGCGGGCGTCCGCGTCGGTCCGAGCACTCACGCGGTGGCCGGCCGCCCGGCGTAGCGAGCGTCGCGCCCTCGGCGCGCCGCCAGCCACGCGAGTGGCGCCAGCGTCATGCGCTGGAGCCAGGCGGGGGCGAACGGCCCTCGGACCTCCTGCGCGAACTCGCGCGTGAAGAGGGCGAGCTCCAGCGGCGTGGGCATGCCCGTGCTCGTGGTGCGCCCCTCCCGGGCGAGCGCCACCGCGGTCTCGAAGAGGCGCTCCATCTGGAGCGCGGGCCGGATCTCCACCCGGGCGCGCACCCGGTCCTCCCCCGCGTTGGCGAACGCATGGGCGGTGCCGGGCGGGACCACCACGACGTCGCCGGGTCCGGCAATCGAGGTCCGAAGGCCCTGGCGGAAGCGCATCTGCCCGGAGACGACCTCGAAGCGCTCCTCCTGGACCGGGTGGACGTGCAGCCCGGGCGCGTGCCCGTCGGGCGTGAGCTCGAGGTCGATGGCCAGCAGCTCGCCGCCGGTGTCGGAGGCCGTCCGGCGGAAGGTGATCCGCTCGCCGCTCACCGGGTTCTCGATGACCTGTCCTGCGTACGCCATGGTGACTCCTCGGTCGGGTCCGGTCGTCCGGACCGGTGGATCTGTCCCGACCAAGGCTGCGCCCCGCGGCCCCGCTCGTCGTCGGCCCGGGAGGGGATCCGGTGTCGGCCTCGGGCTGATCTTTCGCGCCCTCCCGCGGGGGGAGGCGGGCGTGCCGTCCGTCCTTCCGCAGCAGGACGGGCGGTCACTGCGTCGGCTCGTCAGGACCCCGGCGTCAGGTCCTCGGCCCGCAGCCCGCCGGCGCGGAAGTCGTCTCCCCGGATGCCGCTCTCGAAGAGCTCCACCAGCCAGTTGGCCCGCAACACCGCGGCCTGCGCGATGCGCTGGTTGATCTGGAGCTGGGTGACGCTGAGCGTGACGCGGTCGTTGCCGCTCGTCCCCGGGCGGAAGACGGGCGATTCCGGCAGGGGGGTGGTCACCGGAACAGCCCCGGTGATCCGCAGGCCCGGCAGGAGCTTGCCGGCGCCGATGGCGCCGTCGGCGACGTGCTCGCCCGTGAGGCCGAGCGCGAGCGTCTGACGGACGAAGCCCGAGCGCACGATCGCGGCCTGCGAGATCCGCTGGTTGATCCGGAGCTGGGCGACCGAGAGCGTCACCGCGTCTCCCCCCTGCCCGGGCGGGGCGATGTCGAGCGGTGCGATCGGTCCGGCGGGGACGACCTCGCCGGTCGGCGTGCCCCCCACCGTCACGCCCTCGCCGAAGACGGCGGCCGGGAGGGTCCCGTTGCGGATGTCCTGGCTGCGCAGCTTGGCCGTGAGGCGTGCCATCACGGCGTTGGTGCGGCGCACCGCGGCCTGGGAGATGCGCTGGTTGATCAGCATCTGCGTGGCCGACAGCGTGAACTCCGGCGGCGGCGGGAACTGCGCCGCGACGAGGTCGATGTGGGGCTCGTCGATCACCCGGGCTCGCGGGGTCGCGAGCAGAGCGCCGCCGTGGGCGTCAGCAGCGAGAGACACCTCGTCGAGGTCCTCGAGGATCGCGACCCGCGCGGCGATGCTCCAGTCGCCCGACGTCGCCCGCGCGGCGTACGCCGACGCGGATCCCGGGCCCTCCGGGTCGGTCCAGGCGAGCGTCGCGACGCGGTCGTCGTCGACCACGGCCTCGCCGTTCCCCACCTCGAACACCGAGAAGGACTGAGAAGTCGTCGTAGACGGTCCGCTCGGCGCCCCAGACACCGCTCGCCCCGGAGCGCGTGCGCGCCCGCAGCGACAGGTCGCCCTCGGTCTCGCCCCAGCTCGCGACCGCGTAGCCCTCGCGGTTGAGCGCGATGTGCGGGAAGGCCGGGGTCGCCGTCTGGCCGGCGACCAGCGTGTCGGGGGCCGGCCAGGCGCCCGCCTCCGGGTCGCGGACGGACGCCCGCACCGAGCCCGCCCCCTCGACCCAGGCGGCACCCGCGTGACCGGCGGGACCCAGGGCGACGTCGCCGTGGGCGCCCTGCTCGGAGAGGACGACGGGGGGCTGCCACGCCTGCGAGCCGCGGGGCCACAGGGCGACCGACAACCGGGTGGCCGCCGCCGGGACCGGGGGTCCGGTGGGGCCCGGCCAGATGACGGCGGCGTCGCCGCGCGCCCCGACCGCGAGGTCGGGCGGGGAGTCGGGGGCGCCGGGCGGGATGAGGCCCGCGGCCGACAGGTCGAGCGGCGGTGCGAGTTGCCATGACCCGTCCAGCAGGTGCGCCCGCCGCGCGCGCCACGTCGTCCCGACACGATCCGCCCAGACGGCGATCGCCGGCCGGGCGCTGATCGCCGGCGCGACGAAGCCCTCGCCGTCCGCCGCCACCGTCTGGCGTGTCCACGCGGTCGTCGAGCCCGCCGGAAGCGTGGCCGACTGCACGGCTCCGCCCGGGACCCGCCAGATGGCGACCGCGCCGCCGCCATCGCCCAGGGCCACGGTCGGTGCCAGCGGCCGCTGCGCCTCGATGCCCGAAACGCGCTCCGGCAGCGTCCAGGCACCGCGCCGTTGGAGGCGTATCCGCGCGTAGACGGCGAATCCGCTCCCGCCCGGGGCCCTGCCCGTCCACACCGCCACCGCCCGCCCGGCGCCGTTCACGGCGAGGTCGGGCGTGCGCGGCTCCGCCGACGGCGGCGCGATCACCTCGAGGGACGTGGCCGCCGAGGCGGTCCCCGCCGCCAGCAGGCCCACGACGAGCCCCAGCAGGGCGGCGGTACGGCGGATGCGGACGGCGGTCACGTGGCTCCCGGGCTCGGAGGACGCGGAGGCCGGGAGGCTATCGCCGCCGCGACGCGCCAGGAGCTCGGCCGGGTGGCCTTTCTCTGCCGGCTGCTCCGGGGTGCGGGTCTCGGAGTCCCCTGAGGCGCCCGGGCGACGCCTCAGGTCCGCGAGGAGCTCCTCAGGGCCCGCCCTCGGCCTGAAGGACATCGCGGGCACGATCGGCCAGGTGGTGGTCGGCGGCGATGATCGCCTCGGAGAACAGGACGCTGTCGATGTGCCCGTTGTAGATCGGTACGTTGACCTCGCGGGCGGCGTTCAGGATCACATGAGGCTCCACGTCGAACAGGCCGGCGAGGTCCTCGGGGGTCAGGTGGACGGGCACAGCGGATCTCCGAAGGGTCGCGGTGGCGCCAGCTTCTCACATCGTGCCGGCGCGCTGGGCGAGCCCCCCAGGGATTCGGACCGACCGTCCCGGAGAGCCGCCAACCGGCCTATGAGCCGAGCTCGTCGGGTCGTTCAGCGGCGTCGTACGCCGACACGAGCGCCTCCGCCATGCCTGCGAGATCGCCCTCGAACTGCTCCGCCTCGAAGGCGACGCCGGCCTTCAGCGGCGATGGGGCCGGTGCGAGCGGGACGAACAGATCGCTCGCGGCATCCTCCGAGCTCCGAAGCCAGAGCGCGACCACGTAAAGGGCCACCACGCGAAGAAGCCGGATCTCGAACTGCTTCGACGCCACGCGGTCATCCCTCTCCGCCGCGTCCAGCGCCTCGACCGTGGACTGCACGAACGCGCCGCGATTGATCGAGGCGTCGGAGATCGCGGCGCCGGCCGCGGGCACGGCCACCTCCACGGCTGCCACGACCGTCTTGTCCTCCTCCAGGAGCGCACGCCACCCGGCGAGCTCGGCCGCCTCCGACAATGGCCGCCGCGCCGCGAGGGCCTCCAACCCCACGGTGAACACTGGATGGGGCAGGGTCAGCGACAATGCGGCGCCCCGGCGACGGGGAAAGCGTCCGGTCGCCGCGAGCGCGCGGCGCACCGCCGCGACGGCGTCGGGAGGAAGGTCGCGGGCGGCGATCGGCACGGTCTAGGCCTGCGTGTAGTACGTGTGGGTCCACGAACCGGTGCCCTGATAGCTCGTGGCGAAGGTCGCCATGGCGATGTCCGAGCTGCCGAAGATCGGGTCGCGAACGTCGAGGTATCCCACGGCATCGCAGAGGTAGCCGACGATCACCACGAAATGGCCGCCACCACCGGCCCACCCGATGCGCGCTCCCAACGGTCGTCCATTCCGAATCTCGGATCTGACCTGGGAGAACGTCGCCGTCCCCCCGGACCAACTGGCGAGATTGCCGGTACGCGTCAGGGCGAGATTCAGGTACCACGGCTGGTTGCACTGCGCCGTGGAGCCATCCTGGCAACAGGTGGACTGACCCAGCTCCGCATTGACGACGGAGCATTGAGTCCACGGGCTGGCGCTGTCGTAGAACCGTGAAACGCTCACCGAGCACGCCGCCCAGCACCATTGGGTCTGAGTTTGCGATTGCATCGAGAACGCGAGCCGGCGCCACAGACGCAACCAGCATTCGAGCCACGCCAGGATGCGCTCCCAGAGGGTCCTCCAGAAGTCGAGGAGGCGGTCTCTCCGAAGCCCGAGGGCCTCGAGGTCGAGCGAGATCCGTGTCTCATCCAGCAATCTCGGCATCACGGCCAACCGACGCTAGCCCGGGCGTTGCTCACGGTCAACGCGCGAGCGATCTCGGCGGCGCTGCCCCGAGCCCTGCCCGCGGGACGGCGTGTAGATCCGGGGGCTCCGGGGTAGATGACGGTGCCCGGCACCTCAACGAATCGAGGCGATATGGACCACAAGGACAAGCGCGACGATCTCCACGAGCACGACGCACCGCTCCGCGACGATCTGTCCGGCGAGGATCTCTCCCGCGGCCCCACCCCCGAGACCCGTCACCCGGCCGGCCACGTGGAGGGCCGCGACTTCGCCGAGGATGACTCCGTCGTTGGCGAGACCGGTGGCGTCGACGACGTCAGCGACACCACCCAGGGCCCCACGCCCGAGATCCGCCAGACGATGCGGGCGACCGACGACGACGACGAGGCGGCCGCCGGCCAGCCGAGCGCCGACCGGAGGACTCGCGCGGATGTGGGTGGCAACCAGGACCGCGAGACCACACGGCCGGTCGATCCCGCTCGGCGGGACGCGGACGACAGGTAGAGCCCATTCCGGCCGGGTGTCCCTGACCCCCGATACCCTGCCGGCCTCTACCACGCTGTTCACGAAGTGTCCCAGCGAAGGGCTGTGGGGCGACCCTCGCTAGCCGCCGTGCGAAGGCTCGGACGCAGCGTCGACGGCGAGCGCGAGGAGCGTCGCGTCATCGCGCAGCTTGCCCCCCGACGCCTCGACGACGAGGTCCTGGAGGCGCCGCACCATCTGGGCGCAGCTGGCGTCGGCCGATTCACGGACGACCCGGTGGATGGCCTCGATGCCGACCGGCTCCGCAGTACGCCGGTGCGGCTGCTCGACGAGGCCGTCGGAATACAGGATCAGCCGGTCGCCCGCCGACAGGGAGCACTCGGCCGCACGCAGCTCGTCGTCACCACCCTCGATGCCGAAGGGGCGCATGACGCCCGCGCTGAGGGTTTCCAGCTCCCCGCCGGAGCGCGCCACGATCGGACGCGGGTGCCCCGCGGTGATCCACCGCAGCCGGTGCGTCGCCGGATTCCACAGCGCCACGACCGCGGTCACGAAGACGAGCCTCGTGTGTCCGAAGCCCCTGACGGCATCGCGCATCGCGCCGACCGCCCCTTCGAGCCCCCTTCCCGAGCGCCGCGAGGCCCGCAGCGCCCCGATCGTCACGGCGGCGAGGGCGGCTGCCTCGTTTTCCTTGCCGACCGCGTCGGCGACGGTGAGCCACACGCCCTCGTGGTTGTCGGCGTAGTCGAAGAAGTCGCCCCCCACGTCGTAGCCCGGGAGCACGCCTCCGACGATATCGGCGCCGCTCAGTCGCGCGATCCGCGGGGGGAGGAGGTTCTGCTGCATCTCGGCCGCCGGCCGCGGGTGCTTGTGTCGCCGCGCCGCGTGGACCACGTCCGTGTAGCCGCTGATCGTCTCGAGGGCCAGCGCGGCCTCGGACGCGAACTCGTCCAGGCGCGAAGAGGGGCCGTCGACACGGACGAGCGCGCCGACGCCGCGATCCGCGAGCACGAGCGGCATCGAGCCGCACCTGGGCAGTGCCTCGGCGATGGCCGCCGCGAGGGCTTCGAAGGCCTCCGGAGGGACTTCGGGCCCGATCCCGATCGGAGCCGGGATGAGCAGGGGCACCCGCGACGGGTCACCGGCCAGCAGGTGCAGGCACGACCCGTCGACGTCCATGACGTACAGGGCCATCGGCCCGCCGAGGGTGTCCTCGAAATCCCGAAGGAGCCGCTCGGGCAGCCGGTGTGGGGCTCCCTCCCGGCGCAGGTGCTCTGCTGCGCCCGTCGCTCCCGACATCGAGCGGTGCCGTGCCATCGCCAGAGGGTAGTCGCCGCAGAGGCCGACCGTCGCGGCGTCTTCGGTCACCGGCCGGCCGCGGTCCCCCGCATGCCGCAGCTAGGCGGCGTCCTGCAGATCCACCCTGACCGGGGACCCGCCGTCGAGGGTCACCAGGCAGTCGGTCAGATCATCGGAGACGCCATCCACCAGGACACCGCCGTCCGCCTCACCGTCGCCCGGCACCGTCACCTTGAAGCCGTCGAGCGAGGTGCCCACGTCGCGGTCGTCGAAGCGCCGCACCGGGGTGACGGTGACGACGCGCTCGTCCTCCCCGGTATTGCTGAGGCGAACATCGAACCGCGCGGTGCCGGCATCGCGGTCGTAGACGCATCGCGATCCCTCCGGGATCACATGGATCAGCGCTCCGATGTCCTCCGGCTCGCCGGTGACGTCCTCGGGGCTGCATGCGGTGAGCAGCGCGCCCACGGACACGGTCGCCGCCATCAGGGTGACCAGGCCCGGTATCGGCCGCCGCCGCCTCGACACGCCGCTCATTCCGGACGATCGATGGGGTCCGGCCATGGCGCGCGTTCCGGTCCGAGGATGAGGTTGCGGGCGAGGGGGATCTGGTGC
This sequence comes from Miltoncostaeaceae bacterium, assembly GCA_963721335.1. Taxonomy (GTDB): domain Bacteria; phylum Actinomycetota; class Thermoleophilia; order Miltoncostaeales; family Miltoncostaeaceae; genus CAVXDY01. The sequence continues at coordinate 70,690 of CAVRIV010000008.1, read as the reverse complement.
GAGCTGCTCTCGAGGATGTGCATCAGGTAGCCGGCCGTGTTGGGGAAGACGACGATGTCGTCCACGCGAACCCCGGTCGGAAAGCGGAGCCGCCTCCAGGTGAGCAGCTCTCGCTCGATGCAGTAGGCACCGACGAGGTACCCCTCGATCGGACCCGCGGGGTCATCATCCGAGGGGCGTGCGGCCTCCGGATCGGGGCGGATCAGCAGGGGATCGACGAGGAAGTCCTCCGAGGCCGAGCGGCACTGGGTGCGGTTCATCTCCAGGCCGATGAGCCACGCGCCGTCGCGCCGTCGCTTCCGGTGCGCAACGCGCGCCGCCGTCAGCCCGCACCCGTCCAGAAGCGCCCGTCCCGGCTCGCAACGCAGCTCCAGCCCGCGGTCGCGCAGGCCGTCGGCGACCGTGCCGCCGGCCGCCCATGACGGCCGCGCCGAGAGCACGTGGGCCAGCCACGGACCGCGGGTGAGGGGCTGGCGGTACGGGTACACGGCGGGCCTGCCGATGACCTCGCCCCGGTGGGCGATGAGGCCGAGCCCGTGGTTGTCGAACGTCAGCGGCTCGCGCCGGCCCAGCAGCGCAGCGCGGTGCTCGTGCCAGAAGCGCTCCCACGCGGCGGGGTCGTCGATGTAGCTCATCGGGATCCCGCCGCCGATGTCGATGAACCGGGGGTGGTGGTCCCTCTGCCGGAGAGCATCGACGAGAGCCAGTGCCTGTCCGATCGCCGCGACCCGGTCGTCCGGGTCGTATCCGTCCAGGTGGAAGTGGACGCCGTCGATCCTCACGGCGTCCGGCCATGAGCCGGCGGCGGCGATCGCCTCGTCGAGCTCGAAGCCGAATCGGGACGACGGGCGATCCGGCCCCAGGTCCGGCGTCAGGCGGACGGCGACCGACGCGCCGAGGCGCATGCGCGCCGCGAGCTCGCCCACCCTGCTCAGCTCGTCCCGGTTGTCGAGCGCGACGGTGGTGCCCGAGGCCAGGCAGAGCTCCAGCAGCGCCGTCGGCTTCACGGCCGCGGTCATGATCGTCGCCGCGCCGGGGACCCCGCGCCGCAGAACCTGCGCCAGCTCGCGCTCGCTTGCGAGGTCGATGCCCAAGCCGAGCCGCCTCGCCTCATCGACGAGCGCCAGCGCCTTGTTCGCCTTGCGGGCGAAGTAGACGCGGAACGCGAGATCGAAGGGCGCGGCCGCGTCCTCGAGCTCCGCGGCGTTGCGGGCCATCGGCCGCGGATCGATCAGGTTGACCGGCGACCCGTGCACCCGCATCCACTCCTGGATCAGGTCCGGGTGGGAGCAGAGCTCACGCTGCCACGGCTCCAGTCGTGCGGGCAGCGCCACGATGCCCTCGCACCGCGCGCGCAGGCTGGCGACCGGGTTCGCGGGCACCCGGAGGCTCACGCGGCGTCGCGGCGCGGCAGGGCGCGGCCGGACGCGACGGCGATCCGGTGCGCCCAGCGATCGACGTGCGGATGCAGGCTGCGATTGAGGGTGTCGTTGCCGATGACCCAGTCCTCCGTCGCGCGGCCGATCGCCGACAGGCCCGGGGTTCGGCGGCCGTCGCGCCCGACACACGCCGCGTCGCTCGTGATCTCCAACCCGCGACGCCGCGGCGCGACCCGGACGTGACCGTCGGCGGTGAGCTGCGCGAGGAGCGCCGAGCCGGAACCGCGCACACCGGGAGCCGGCAGCACCGCGTTCACGACGACGTCCACCATCCGCCGGGCGGGCCCCGCGCCGACCGAGGTGACGCCGCGGGTCGTGGTGATCGGCGACCCTCCGGCATGGTCGAGGTCGACCCTGCCCGCGCCGACCAGGGCGAGCAGCTTCGCGGCGTTGACGGGCGGCGGACCGAAGGCGACCCGCTCCATCTCGGCCGCCAGCCGGCGAAAGGCCGGCCACTCGTGGTGGGAGAGTCCCGCACCGCCGAGGCGCGCGACCAGCCCGGGGTAGAGGCTCTGCCAGGTCTGCCCCAGCGCCCAGGGAAGGTCGGGCGGCCGCAGGCCGGCCCCGACCTCCAGCGAGCGTTCCACCTCAGCGGCGGCATGGTGGGCGGCGACGGGTGGAAATCCGTCGCATGCCCTGGAGAGCCACCGGCCGGCCGCTTCGGCGACACGGCGCCGGCGCTCGCCCTCCGGCCGGCGGCGGTTGGCTGCCAGGAGTGCGGCGGCCGCGGTGTCCGCGAGGATCGGCAGCAGGTCCTTCCTGAGATCGAAGCCCCGGGGCAGCGCGAGGACCCGTTCGCGGCCCGACCGGGCGATCTCCTCCAGCTCGGGGACCGAGGCCGCCAGCTCGGGCTCGGGCTTGGCGAGCATCGCCCGCCCGGTCCGGGAGACCGGCACGATCACGCCCGCGTCGGCCGCGCCCGGCACGTACCGCAGCCGGTACGGATGGTCCTCGGCTTCGAAGGCTCCACCCCTCCCCTCGGTCAGCGCGAGGGCGGCGTCGAGGAAGGTCAGCGCGAAGCCCCGGACCACGACGACGGCCCCCGGCGGCACGCGCTCGGCGGTCAGCCACCGGCTGACGGGAAAGACCGCCGGTACCAGCGGGGCGGCGTGCGGCCAGGACTCGGGCTCGGCCGGCGCGGCCCAGGTCCCGTGCCCGGCCGTCACCAGGACCTCGTCGTAGACCCGGGCGGAATGGTCCGCCGCGACGACCGTCCAGCTCGTGCCGTCCGTATGCGCGGCGCGAGCCTCGAGGGGCAGCAGCTCGAGCCTCACCCACGGGGGCAACCGACGACGGAGGCGATCGAGCCCGTCGGCGAGGTAGCGGCCGACCAGGGCGCGGGGCGGGTAGCGCGCGCTTGCAGCCCTCCCGACGAGATCCTGTGAGCCTCGCCACTCCGAGAAGGTCAGGCGCTCCCGCGAGGGCACCGCGGCGTTGTCCGCGGACCAGAGGCTCAGGTGGTCGGAGGCGATGTTCATGCGGAGGTACGGGGGTTGGCGGGGGTCGTACACCGGCCCCGCGCCAGGCACCGGATGGGGCTCGAAGGCGTCCACGTGGATCGAGGTCCGCGCTCCTCGGCGGCAGGCGTGATCGAGCAGACGCTCCAGCGCGAAGAGGCCCTTCGGGCCGAGGCCGAGGATCGCGACCCGGAGGTCAGGGATGGCCACGCCTCAGACCGCTGCCGTCAGCGATGCGGCCCGCTCACCCGCGACCAGCGCGGCGAGCTCCACCGGATCGACACCGAGCGTGTCGGCGACCCAGCCGTCGTCGTAGACCGTTCCCAGGTATCCGGCTCCGCCGTCGGGGAAGATGAGCGCGCATCGGCTCCCCGGCGGGAGGAACGGTGCCGCGGACTCGAGGGCCGCGGCCACCCCGCCGGAGGAGGCCCCGGCGAAAACCGCCTCCCGATCGATCAGGCGCCGGCACCCGACGACGCAATCCAGGTCCGAGACCCTCATCAGGGTGTCGAACTCGGCTGACCGGGAGAGCGCGGTCTCGATCCCGGCCCCGAAGCCGGGGAGACGCCGCGCGGCGCGCGCACCCCCGAAGAGCACGCTGCCGACGGCGTCCACCGCCACGACCCGGGTCGCGCGCCGGTGCTGGCTCAGGTAGTCGCAGCAGCCGCGGAGCGTCCCCGCGGTGCTCGTCGCGACGAAGAGGTAGTCCAGCTCCCCGCCCAGCGCCTCGTCGATCTCACGCATCGTGCCGTCGGCGTGAGCCGCGGGGTTGGACTCGTTGGCGTATTGATCGGGCCAGAACGACCCCGGCGTGGTCTCGAGCAGAAGCTCCACGAGCTTGAGGCGGGCGGTGAGGAGGTCTCCCGTCGCCGGATCGGGGCGCGAGACGATCCGGACGTCGGCCCCGAGCGCCCGCAGGGTCCGCACGTTCGTCTCGTGCGTCCGGCTGTCCACGACGCAGATCAGCCGCATCCCGTGATAACGGCACGCCTGCGCCAGACCGACGCCCATGTTCCCCGAGGTGGACTCGATCACCGTCGTGTCCGGCCCGATCAGGCCCTGCTCCAGGGCATCGCCGATCATCCGCGCGGCCGGCCGGGCCTTGGCGCTCGCCCCCGGGTTGCCGGCCTCGATCTTCGCCCAGACCCTGACCCGTTGGTCTCTGAGGTAGCGCCGCAGCTCGACCAGGGGCGTATCGCCGATCGCGGCCAGGATTCCGTTGACGGGTCGCAGCTGCGCATGCGGGCGGAGATCGAGAGCGGCGGTCACGTCACGCTCTTATCCCCATGCAGGAGGGGCGCTAACCGTGCGGGGCTCCAGCCGAGCCGCCGCCCGCCAGGTCGCCGCGAGGCGGCGAGGGACGCCGGGAAGGCCTCCGGCGCTTTGTACCGCGCCGCCGTGGGTACTAGCCCTGCGGCAGCGACGGCCTGCACGGCGGCTCCACCATGGGGGGACGGCATGAGCGAGCGCTTCGATGTGGTGGTGATCGGCTCGGGCTCCGGCGGGCGCGCGGTCGCAGGCCGGCTGGCCGACGCCGGCATGGATGTCGCGATGGTCGAGTCGGGGCTCGTGGGCGGCGAGTGCCCCTACTGGGCGTGCATGCCCGCCAAGACGCTCCTGCGCCCCGCCGAGGCCGTCGCCGACGCCCGCCGCGTCCCCGGCGTGGGAGCGGGGATCGAGCGTTGGGACCAGGTCGTCGCCTTCCGCGACGACGTGGTCTCCCGATGGGACGATGCCGAGAAGACCGAGCACTACGCCGCGCTCGGGGTGACCATCCTGCGCGGCCACGGGCGTCTGGCGGGGCCCGGCCGCGTCGAGGTGGAGGGAACGGTGCACGCCGCTCGGTGGGTGGTCGTCGCATCCGGAAGCGCGCCCGTCATCCCGCCCATCGAGGGCCTCGACGGGATCGAGTACTGGACCAATCGCGAGGCGATGGAGCTCCGGCGTGTGCCGGAGAGCGCCGCGATCCTGGGCGCGGGGCCCGTGGGTGTCGAGATCGGGCAGATGCTCCACCGCTACGGGAGCCGCGTGGTGATGATCGACGATGCGCCGCGCCCGCTGCCGGCCGAGGAGGCGGAGGTCGGGGACCTGCTCGCCCGGAGCCTTCGGGGGGAGGGCATCGATCTGATGCTCGGGACCGAGGTGGTGGCCCTCACACGGGACGGGGAGCGCGCGCGCCTGCGCCTGAGCGACGGGGACCAGCGGACCGTGGAGCGGGTCGTCGTCGCCACGGGCCGTCGCCCCCGCGTGGACGACCTGGGGCTGGAGACGGTGGGGATCGAGGCCGACGATGGGGGCATCCCGGTCGACGACCGTTGCCGGGCCGCGGACGGGGTATGGGCCGTCGGCGACGTCACCGGCATCGGTCAGTTCACCCATGTGGCGGCCTATCAGGGCCGGGTGGTCTGCGCCGACATCCTGGGCGAGACGGTCGCGGCCGACTACACCGCCGTGCCGCGCTCGGTCTTCTGCGATCCCGAGATCGCCGCCGTGGGCCTCACGGCCTCGGGCGCACGCGAGGCCGGGCTGGACGTGGCGGTCGCAACGGTCCCCCTCCACGAGGTGGAGCGCGGGCGGACCTACGGGCGGGAGGTGGAGGGCCTGGTCGGGGTGGTGGCCGACCGCCGCGAGCGCGTGCTCGTGGGCGCCCATGCCGTCGGCCCCCTCGCGGCGGAGTGGATCCACCTGGCCGTGCTGGCGGTGCGCGCCCGGGTCCCCATCGAGGTGCTGTGCGACACGATCGTCCAGTTCCCGACGTTTTCCGAAGCGCTCATCACCGCCGCACGCCACCTCGAGGTCTGATCGGGGCCCCGGTGGGCAGGCGTTCTTGAGTGCGCCCGGCAGGATTCGAACCTGCGACCCGCGGCTTAGAAGGCCGCCGCTCTGTCCACTGAGCTACGAGCGCACGTGGGCCGACCGTATCGCAACGGCCCGGTCAGCCCCCGCCGGGCGGAACCGGGGCACGCGAAGGGCTCCGGGCCCGAGGTGGCGCCGGCGGAGATCCGTGCCAGACCAATCCCAATGGATGGGTTTAGGTAAGTTCGACTCCCCACCGGGTTAGTAGCGAACCGCGGTTCGTGCGACCACGATGGGCCTCGGGAGCCCTGGTGGGGGTTCGTTCAGAGGCGCCGAAAGAACTGGAATCACCAGCATTCCCTCAGATTTTCGCATGACGACCAGGAGAGCGGTGCCGAGCGGACGAATCGGCCGCGCGCGCATTGCCCGGTGGCTAGCCCCAGAGGGCCCACCGGCGACGACGCGCGGGGCGCGGTGGCGGTTCCTCGCCGGCGACGACGGCCCCGGGGACCTCCAGGGTCAGCCACCGGGCCAGGCGCTCGTCCCGGAGGGCCTCCGCCACCCGCGACATTCCGACCTCCCGGACCCCTGGCATGTGAGCGTCGCTCGCCACCGCATGGGCAAGGCCGAGGTCCAGCAAGCGCATCGCCGCCCGCCGTGCCGGGCGGCCGAGGCGACCGTCCAACGACGCCGCCGTCACCTGCACGAGCGCCCCCTGGTCGACGAACGGCGCCAGGCGCTCCGGCCTCTCCTGCACGTCTCTGCTGCGCTCCGGATGCGCGATCAGCGCGATCATGCCCAGCCCGTGGAGCCGCTCGATCTCGCTCGGCAGGCGCAGGGGCCAGCCGAGGTAGGGGAACTCCACCAGCAGGTACCGACCGGCGCCGGCGATGCTGAAGCGGGTGAGCTCCTCGCCGCCCATCGGGACGAGGGCGTCGATGGCCACCTCTCCTCCGGTCACGACCTCGAGGGGGACCTGCGCGGCCCGCAGCGCCTCGCGCACCTCGCCGGTGAGTCGCTCCATCGTCTCGGGCCGCGTCGGGTAGTCGTCGCGCACGTGGGGCGTCGCTACCATCGTCGTCACCCCGTCCCGGACGGCGTCGCGGGCGAGGCCGACGCTGTCGATCAGCGTGCGGGCGCCGTCATCGATGCCGGGAAGGATATGGCTGTGCAGGTCGATCACGGGCGTCCCCGCGGCTCCAGTCGGATGGCGATCCGGACGATGGGCGGTACGTGATGGAAACCTCTCGCGAGCCGCTCGCGCTTCGCCGCATTCTGGCGGTCCTCCGGCGGCGATGGTGGATCATCCTCGCCGCGGCGATCATCGCAGCGGGCGCGGCCTTTGCCGCCTCGACCAGCAAGACCCCCGTCTACGAATCCTCGGCCGACGTCCTCCTGAGCTATCAGAACCTCGCCGGCAGCCTCACGGGGACGACCGATTCGACGGCCACCGTCGATCCGGAGAGGGCCGCCGCGACCCAGGCGAGCCTCGCCCGCGTCCCCACCGTCGCGCGGAAGACGCTGCAGGCAGCGGGAGAGCCCGGACGCAGCATCGACGACTTCCTGGGCTCGTCATCGGTGTCCGCCTCGCCCTCGTCCGATCTCCTGACGTTCACGGTCCGGGACGAGGATCCCGAGCTCGCGACGAAGCTCGCGACGGAGTACGCGACCCAGTTCATCGCCTACCGCCTCGAGCTCGACACCGCGGCGATCACCCGCGCCCGCGACGAGCTGCAGACCCGGATCGACGCGCTCTCGCTCAGCCAGCAGACCGCCAGCGGCTCGGATCTCCTGGCCAACCTGATCGACAAGGACCAGACCCTCCAGACGCTCCAGTCCCTGCAGACGTCGAACGCGCTGCTCGTCAAGGAGGGGACCGAGGCCGCCAAGGTGGCTCCGACCCCCATCCGCAACGGCGCCATCGGGCTCGGGCTCGGGCTCCTGGTCGGCATCGGGTTCGCATTCCTGCGGGAGGCTCTCGACACATCCGTCCGCAGCGCCGACGAGATCAGCGAGCGGCTCGGGCTCACGCTCCTCGCGCGCATCCCGGAGCCACCGAAACGCGTGCGGTCGGCGAACCGGCTCGTGATGACGGAGCAGCCCACCGGCGGGGGCGCCGAGGCCTTCCGGATGCTGCGCACGAACATCGAGTTCGTCGACCTCGAACGACGCTCGCGGATCATCGCCGTCACGAGTGCCGTCAACGGCGAGGGGAAGTCCACGACCGCGGGCAATCTCGCCGTTGCCTTCGCCCGGGCCGGAACGCGGGTGATCCTGGTCGATCTCGACCTGCGGCGTCCGACGCTTCACACCTACTTCGACGCGGCGGAGCGGCCGGGCGTGACCGACATCGTGCGCCGCGAGTGGCCCGTCGATCAGGCGCTGATCCCCATCGAGCTCGACCGGGACGCGCCCGCGGTCCCCGACCGCAACGGCCGCGACGGCGCGGGAACGCTCCACCTCCTGCCCAGCGGCCCGCCGGCGAGCGACGCGGGCCAGCTCGTCTCCAGCCCGGCGCTCGGTGCGCTCCTGTCCGATCTTCGCGAGCGCTCCGAGCTGGTGATCCTCGACACCCCGCCGCTCCTGCGCGTCGGCGACACGATGGCCATGAGCATGAACATCGAGGCGTTGCTGGTCGTGGCGCGCGTCAACCTGGTCTCCCAGCACATGCTCGCGGAGACCTCCCGCCTGCTGCGCCGCATGCGCGCCGCCAAGCTCGGGGTCGTCGTGACGGGCTCGCCGTCGGACGAGGACTACGGCGGGTACTACGGTCGCAGCGAGTCCTCGGCTCCAACGGAGGACCCCTCCCGACGCCTCGTGCGATGAGCGCGACGCCGGAGCGGCTCGGGGCGACCGCAACGGCAGACCCGATGCCGCTCATGCTGGGGATGGGCTGGTTCCCCGATCAGGCTGGGGGGCTGAACCGCTACTTCCGCGATCTCCACTCGGCCCTGGCCCTGAGCCGGCGCCCCGCCGCCCGCCGTGGTCATCGGCCCGGCGGAGACCCCGGCGCCCGGAGTCCTGGTCGCGTCCGACGGAGCGCGGCCGCTCCTGGCGCGTCTGGTCCCTACCTGCGCGGCGGCGCGCCGCGCGCGGCGCCGGCACCGACCTGATCGACTCGCACTTCGCGCTCTATGGCGCTCTTCCCCTCCTCGTCACGGCGCTCCGCCGCCGCCCCCTGGTCGTGCACTTCCACGGACCGTGGGCGGCCGAGAGGCGGCGCGGGTGGTGAGCGCGACGCTGGTCGTCACGGTCAAGCGGGCGATCGAGCGCTGCCGTCTACCGCCGCGCCGACCGCTTCGTGGTGCTGTCGGCGGCCTTCCGCCGTACTCCTCGTCGAGAGGTACGGCGTCGCGCCCTGGCGCGTCGAGATCGTCCCGCCCGGCGTCGACCTCGATCGGTTCGCACCCGGCGACGGCAGCGAGCGCGAGCGCCTCGGGCTGAGCCCCGGATGCTGGACGGCGGTCGTCGCCCGCCGCCTGGTGCCGCGGATGGGACTGGAGGTGCTCCTCCGCTCGTGGGGGGAGCTCTCCCGACGACGGGGGGACCCGGCCTCCTCGCGATCATCGGCGAGGGACCGCTGCGCCCGCGCCTGGAGGCAGCTCGCCCGCGAGCTCGGGATCGGCGTCGAGCGTCCGATTCCTCGGACGCGTCGACGACGACGAGCTGCGCGACTGGTACCGGGCGGCCGACGTCTGCGTGACGCCGACGGTCGAGCTGGAGGGCTTCGGCCTGGTCGTGCTCGAGGCGCTCGCGTGCGGCACGCCCGTCGTCGTGACGGATGTGGGTGGTCTTCCCGAGGCCGTCGCCGGCCTGGGCGGTCGACCCGGTCGTGCCCGCCCGGCGATCACGCGGCCCTCGCGCGCCGCCTCGCCGGCGCGCGCGACGGCAGCGTTCCCCTCCCGTCGCCGGAGCGATGCCGGGCCCACGCGGAGCGCTTCACCTGGGCCGGCGGCGCGACGTCACCGCGCGATCTACGCGTCGGTCGTCGCCCGTCGCGGCGCCGACGTCCGCGGATCGTGTTCCTCGACCACTGCGCGCAGCTGTCGGGCGGCGAGATCGCCATGGCGCGCACGCTGGAGGCGCTGGGCGGCGTGGACGTCCACGTCATCCTCGCCGAGGACGGGCCGCTCGTCGCGCGGCTCACGCGCGCGGGCGTGTCGGTCGAGGTCGTCGCGATGCCGGAGCGGGCGCGCGGCCTCAAGCGCGATCGGGTGACGCCTCGCGAGGCTTCCCTGGGTGCGGCCCTCGCATCGGGCGGCCACGTGGCCGCGCTCGCCCGGCGCCTTCGCCGCCTCGCGCCCGACCTCGTCGAGACGAACTCCCTGAAGTCGGCCCTGTACGGCGCCGTGGCTGCGCGCTCGTCGGCGTGCCGATCGTGTGGCACCTCCGCGACCGGCTGGCCGGCCATCTCCCCGCAGTCCGCTTCGCTGCGCTGCGCGCCGTGGCCCACCTGCCGGACGCGATCATCGCGAACTCGCGATCGCTCGCACCACCCTCCCCCGCGCTCGCTGCCCCGTGGCGGTGATCGCGTGCCCGGTTGCAACGCCCTCGGGGTCGCCCACCCCCCGAAGCGCCACCGGCCGAGTGCCTCCGCAAGTGGGGGTCGTGGACAGGATCGCCCCGTCCGGCCGTGAGACGGCATGCGAGTACTCGCCGGAAACCAGCGCCGCGCAGGTCGAGGGAATCTATGAGCGCGTGCTCGCGGACCGCGCCTCGGCCAGGCCGGGGCGATGAGGGTCGCCATCGTCCACGACCGCCTCACCCAGAACGCCCATGAGCGGGCGTCCCGACCTCTGGCCACTGCGAGCTCGCCGTCGGCGGGACGGTGGTCGCCTCGCGCCGAGACGCTCCGGGGTCCCGTGCGCTCGGTCATCGTGGCGTCCTGGGGCGAGCGCCTCGGCGGAGCCGAGAACAGGCTCCTGACCTTCTGTGAGGAGATCGACCGCCTCGCGATCGATCCGCATTTCGTTTTCCTGCAACCCGGTCCCCTTCCCGGGGAGGTGGCGGACCTCGGAATCCGGACCACGGTGATCCCGGCAGGCCGTCTCAGGCAGCTGAACCGTTTCCCGAGGGTGGTGCGGGACCTCGTGGGGATCCTCCGCCGAGACCACCCGGAGGCGGTCCTGAGCTGGACGACCAAGGCGCACCTCTACTGCGGTCCGGCGGCGGCGGCGGCGCGTCTGTCGCGGCGAACCCTGTTCTGGCCAGCGGAGATACCGGATGGCGGCTGGCTCTCCAGACTGGCGACGGCCATTCCGAGCGCCGGGGCGATCTGCTCCTCCCATGCCGTGGCCGAAGCGCAGGCGAGGCTGCGCCCGAGACGCCCCGTGACGGTCGTCCATCCTGGCGTGAGAGCAGCCCTGCCGCTCTCCGACGCAGAGCGCCGGGCGCTGCGGGCCGGCCTCGGGATCCCGCACGATGCCGTACTCGTCGGGACGGTCGGACGACTCCAGCGGTGGAAGGGTCACCACCACGTCCTCGAGGCGCTCGCGTCGATCGACGCGCCCGAACCTGTCCACGGCCTGGTGGTGGGCGGTGACGCCCATGGCCTCGAGCCGGACTGCGAACCCGAGCTGCACCGACGCGCAGAAGCGCTCGGGGTCGCCGACCGCGTGAAGTTCACCGGCCAAGTGCCCGACGCCCGTCGGCTCATGGGCGCCATGGACGTCCTCGTGAACGCCTCGGACAACGAGCCGTTCGGCATCGTCCTGATCGAGGCGATGGCCCTTGGAATCCCGATCGTCGCTTTCGCGAGTGCAGGACCCACCGAGATCGTCGCGGATGGACGCTCGGGCATCCTCGTCCCGCCGGGGGATGTCCGCTCGCTGACGACCGCGGTCGAACGGCTCGTGCGCGACCGGGCGCTGCGCAGCCAGATGGGTCGGGCGGGTCACGACCTCTACCAAGCGCGCTTCACTGCCTCGCGCATGGCGGAGCAAATCACCGGTGCTCTGGCGGCGGTCGCAGGACGATCCGTGCCGGGGGACGCCGCAGCATGAGCTGGCCGGGAGCCAACGGCGCCCATCGACCGTGGCGCCGCGCGTTCTCGCGTCGCGTCGCGAGCGCGGGGGTCATCGGATGAGGCTTTACGGCGCCATCGTGATCGCGGCCCTTGCCGCCCTGACCGCGTTCGCCGCTTACCGGCGGTCGAGGGTGCGCGAGCTGGCGCCCGCCCCGGGTCCGGCCACGCGCTCGCCGGGACGAGCCGGATTCGCGCTCCCGCGCGACTTCGGGTACCACGAGGCGTGGGACCGCCGCATCGGGGTCGGCCTCCTCGCGATCCTGGTCGCAGGATGGTGCGTGGTCCTCGGCTGGCTCGTAGGACAACCGGGTACCGTCCGGGTCGCGATTCTCGGCGCGGTGCTCGCAGCCTTCGCCGGATTGGGGGCCATCTCAGCGCGACTCCTCGTGCCGGCGCTGATCGCGTGGCTGGCCGCGCTGGGGCTCGTTCGTCGGCTCGTGACCGAGTTCGTGGAGCCGACGACCTACGACCTGCTCCTCCTCGTCGCGCCCTCGATCATCGTCGTCATCCTCGTCGGGACGCCGGCCGCGACGCGTGTGCTCCGCGAGAGCACGCTCGCCAAACTGGTGGCCGCACTGGGCATCCTCGCGGTCCTCGCCGCCTTCAACCCTGCGGGCGGCTCGCCGTTGGCGGGCGCCTCGAGCCTGATGTTCGTGCTGGTGCCGATCCTCGCCTTCTGGGTGGGGACTCGGATCGACGACCGGATCCTGAGGGGTGCGCTCATCCTCGTGGCGGCGCTGTCGGTGGTCGCGGCGACCTATGGGCTGGTCCAGAGCTTCAGCGGCTTCCCGTCCTGGGACAGGAGGTGGATCGAGACCTCGGGCTACACCGCCCTCAACGTCGGGCGGGGTCATCCGCCCGTTCGCGACGTTCTCCTCCGCGTCCGAATACATCGCGTACCCTCGATCGGCGTGGCGGTCATCGTGGCAGGGCTCCTCCATCGCGGGCGCCTGCTCCCGGTTCTCCGCCCGTCCTCGTGCTCCTCGGCGTCGCGGTCTTCACCGCCTCGGCCCGTGGAGCGCCATCTTCAGGTGGTGGCGGCCATCGGGTTGATGGTGGCGGCCCGCTTCCGGCTGTCCCTGGGCATGCGGATCGCCACCGCCATCGCCATCGCGGTTGCTCTGGTGCTCCTCCTTCCGGTCGTCGTATCGAGCCTCGACCCCGACCCGATCGACGACCCCCTGATCGCCCACCAGGTCGAAGGGCTCGCCGACCCCAACAACGCCGACGTCTCGACGCTGGACATCCACATGACCATCCTCGTCGAGGGGGTCCAAAGCGCCTTCTCGAACCCCCTCGGGTCCGGCCTCTCCGACACGACGATCGCCGCGGAGAAGTTCGGGGGCGCCCGGGGCCCGGGCGAGGGCGACCCCGCCGTCGCCGCCGTGGGGATGGGGCTCCCGGGGCTCGCGGTCTACCTGGCGATATTCGCGCTTCGGAATCGCCCGCCTCTACGGGCTCGCGCGTCGGCGGGGCGACTTCCTCTCACTTGGCGCACTGGGCCTGCTGACCGTCACCGCCCTCCAGTGGCTCAACGGTGGCCAGTACGCGGTGGGTCTGCTCCCGTGGCTGGTCCTCGGTTGGGCAGAGGCAACCCGCCTCTCCGAGGAGACGCTGCCGTTGACCGACCCGCAGGCCGACCATGACCCGGCGATGTCCGGGCTCCCGCGACGGGCCTAGCGGCCAGGTCACGACGAATGCCGTCCACCACAAAGCCGAGGCTCCGCGTGCTCATCGTCGCCCATGACGTGCATTCGCACGGCGGCATGGAGCGCGCGTTCTTCGAGCTGATCGAGCAGGGCCGTGGAGAGGTTGACTTCATGGTCCTGTCCAACACGCTCGGAGCGGAGCTTCGCCCATACGTCTCGTGGCGGCGCCTCCCGACGCCGTCCCGTCCCTTCCCCGTGAAGTTCCTGTGGTTCTTCCTCCTCGCTCCCCTGCGGCGGCGGCGCCTCGACGTGGATCTGGTCCACACCTGCGGGGCCATCGCGCCGATGGCTGCCGACGTCGCGTCCGTCCATTTCTGCCATCGCGGCTTCGTCGAGAAGACCGGTCGGCTCTCGCCGGCCGGCGCTCCATCCTTGCGCCGGCTCAACACCGCAATGACGCGCTTGATCTCGCTCGCCGCCGAACGGGTGTGCTTCTCGCCAACGCGCGTCAGGTCGTTGGCCTGCGTCTCCTCGGGCGTCGAGGAGGAGGTACGAAAGGCCTACCCCCGCATCGCCAGCACGATCACGCCGAACGGGGTTGACCTCGAGAGGTTCCATCCTCGAGACGGGGAACGCGAGACCCTGCGCTCCACGGAAGGGGTGAGCTCGGACGACGTCGTGGTGCTCTTCGTCGGCGGCGACTGGGATCGGAAGGGACTCGGACTGGCGCTCGAGGCCTTCGCGATTGCGTCCTCCCGGACGCTCGCTGGTCTCCGTCTGTGGGTGGTCGGCTCCGGTGACGTCGAGCGGTACCTGGAGCTCGCGTCCCGGCTCGGGTGGGCGACCGGGTCCGGTTCTTCGGACGGCGGGCCGACACCGAGCGCTTCTACGCATCGTCGGACCTCCTCATCTTCCCCACCCTCTACGAGGCCTTTCCCCTCGTCGCCCTCGAGGCCGCGGCGACCGGCATCCCGGTCATCGGAACCTGCGTGAACGGCCTCTCCGACCTCGTGGAGGCCGGGGGTGGCGTCCTCTCGGAGCGCACGCCCCAGGCGTTTGCCGATGCGCTGCAAAGGCTCGCCGACGACCCCGTCCTGAGGGCATCGCTCGGTTCGACCGGTAGGGCATGGATCTCGGAGTTCACCTGGTCGCGGTCCGCGGACTCGGTGCTCCGGCTCTACCGGCAGCTCGCCGGAGCGAGCGTCCAGACCGCGGACCGGTCCTCGTGACGCCCCCCGCGTCCCCCGCTGACCAGTCGGAACAGCAGGGCCTCGACCGCCGCGCCGCCCGCAGCGTGAAGCAGGTCGTGATCCGGCAGGTGCTCATCCTCGTGGTCACCTTCGTGGGGAGCGTCGCGCTCGCCCGCCTGCTGACCCCTGTCGGAATTCGGCCTTTTCGCGATCGCGACCTTCTTCGTGGAGGTGTTCGGGCTGCTGGCGACGACCGCCCTTCCACGGGCGTTGATCCAGCGCCGCGGAGCCCTGACGGAGAGGGACCTGCAGGTCGCCTTCACGCTCCAGCAGTTGTTCGCGACCGTCGTCGTCGTGGTGATCGTGATCGCGGCGCCGTGGATCGTGGCCATCTACCCCGACGCGCCGCCGGACATGGTCTGGGTCGTCCGGGCTCTGGCGCTCAGCCTCTACCTGGTCTCGTGGCGGATGCTGAGCGCGGCGCGACTCGAGCGAGAGCTCAGATTCGACCGCCTCGTTCGCGTCGAGGTCGGCGAGAGCCTGCTCTACCAGGGGCTCGCCGTGGGGCTGGCCTTCGCGGGTTTCGGCGTGTGGAGCTTCATCATCGCCGCGCTGGTGAGGGCGGCGGCGGGGAGCGTCGCGATCTACCTGTCGGCGCCCTGGCCGATCAGGCTGACGCTGCCGCGGCGGGGCGCCGTCGAGTGGTTTCGCGCGGGCCTGCCCTTTCAGGTCCAGGATCTGGTCCAGGCGACCGGCGACTGGGTGACGCCGGTGCTCGTGGGCGCCGTCGGCGGCGTGTCGAAGGTCGGCTATCTGACCTGGGCCGGCGTCAACGGTCGCAAGCCGCTGGTCTTCGTCGGGAGCATCGTGCGAGTCGCGTTTCCGCACATCGCCCGCGCAGCCGAGCACGAGCCCCACCGCGTCGAGCGGCTCCTCGATCGCTACTTCACGTACCTCATCGGTGTCTGCGCCGCCTGGTCGGTGACCATCGCCGTCGCGGGCCCGGCGCTCGTCGAGGTGATCTACACGGACAAGTGGACGCCGGCCGTGCTCGCCCTGGTCCTGTACTCCGCCGCCCTGCCGGCAGACGCGGCATTCGTCATGTGCGAGGCCGCTCTCAACGGCATGGGGCGGACCGGGCTGGGCACCCGAGGCATCGCGGTCCACCAGTTCACGTTCCTCGCGGTGACGGTGCCGCTCGTCCTGCTCGTCGGATACAACGGCGTGCCGATCGGATACCTCATCGCCCTCGGGGTGAGCCTGCCGGTCGTCTTCGCGGGACTCGGCGCGATGTCGGTGAGGATCGGCCGGCGACTGCTCTGGCTGACGGGCCCGATCGGCTCCTCGTTGGCGTTGGGACTCCTCGTTCGCGAGGCGGGGCTCTCGCCCACAGCGCAGGCGATCGTGCTTCCGCCCCTCGTGCTCAGCGTGTACGCCATCGTCGCGTGGCTCCTCTGCCCCTCCTGGGTCCGGGCCGACCTGGCGGGCATGCTGCGGCGGCGGTTTTCCACGGGGAGCCGGCGCATTCGCGCCGCCCAGGCCGACGCCGCGCTGGCCGACGACGCGAAACCGGAGACGGTGCCATGACGTCGCGGTCGATCGCGGTCTGCGTCACGACCAAGGACCGTCCGGACGAGCTCACTCGCTGCCTGGAGGCGATCTTCGCGGGCGACGTCCTGCCCAGCGAGGTGATCGTCAGCGACGACGGACGGTCGATCGACCGAACCCACGCCGTGACTGACCGATTCAGGGGTGTCCGCTGCGTGCGCCCGACGGCGCGCGGCTACTGCGCCGCCCGGAATGCAGCGGCCCGGGCGGCGACAACGAGTCACGTGTCGTTCATCGACGACGACGGTGTGCTCGCGCCGGACTTCATCTCGCGTGCGCTCCACGCCATCGAGGATCTGGACGACGCCACGGTCGTGACCGGCGCGGTGAGGGAGGGGGGCGACTGCTGACACCGAAGAACCCGACCTTCCTCGGCCATCACGAGAAGCGGCCCGATGGCGTCTATCGCAACATCCAGATGAACAGCAACGTCTTCCCTCGTTCGGCATTTCTCCATGACGTCTTCGACGAGGCGATCGTCTACGGACACGACGAGGTGGACGCCGCAGCGGGGCTCCTCGCCCGCGGCTACCGAATCGTCTACGCGCCGGAACTGGTCAACCTCCACGAACCGTCCGCCGAGATCGCCGGCAAGCGAGCGGCGCCGACGGCGACTGATCCGTCGCTCGAGGTTCTACGTGGGCCTCAAGCGGTACCTCGTCTGGGAGCGGCGGCCCGGTGTGGCGCTGGCCTTCCTCGTTGATGGCGCCATGCCATCAGGCGGCGCACGAGATGCGTAACGGCCGACCACGGGAGCTCCCGGAGGTGTTCGCCGACATGTCTGCGCGCGGCCTGGGATCGTGGCCCGCGTGATGTCCCGACACGACGGGGGACGCGCCCATGACGCACCGCGAGCTCACTCCAGGCGCTCGTCCTGCGCGAGCCTCATGTACACCCGAGCGCGGGCCGCGGAGGAGACGACGATGAGGATCCTGAAGATCGCAGACATCTCGCAAGGGACGCCCGGCGGCATGCTGTCGTTCATGCTTCGCAGCGGACGAGTGCTCGAGGACTCGGGCCACGAGGTCGATTGCCTCTTCAGGGAGGACCTCTTCCCGCGACTGCGAGGCCGGCGGCGGCGAAGGCTCCTCGTGCCGTGGCTCATCCCGTTCTCGGTGCTGCGACGTGAACGCGTCCATGGCCGCTACGACGTCGTCGAGATCCACGAGACGGTCGCCGCACCCTACTGCGCTCTCTTCGCAGACGGCTCGCGCGAAAGCGCCTTCCACCCTGCGTCGTGGCGAGCTACGGCACGGAGGAGCTCTACTGGCGCGAGAGGGGCGCCGGCTGAACGTTCCGGCGGTCGTCGGCGGCGGGGCAAGGCGGCTGTGGATCCGCTTCCTCATCCGCTCGTCGCGAACCGCCTTCCGAAACGCGGATCACGTCATGGTGCCGTCCGACGACGACGCCAGGTACCTGCGCGACGAGCTCGGCGTCCCGGGCGAGCGCTTGACGCGCGTCGACAGCGGGGTTGGAGACGAGTTCTTCGAGATCGAGCACCGGGGGACGGCGGGCGAGGGTCCCCGCATCCTGTTCGCCGGTGCCTGGATCGACAAGAAAGGCGCTCCCGACTTGGTGGACGCCTGGCGACTGGTCGCCGCTGCGCACCCCACTGCCAGCCTGAGCGTGACCTGCACGGTCACCGACGAGCGCAACCGTCCTGAGCGACTTCGACGGAAGCGCGGAGCGCGTGAGCGTGCACCCGCTGCTGAGCGACGACGAACTTCGATCGGTCCTCGCGACCCATGATCTCTTCGTACTGCCGTCGCGGTTCGAGGGAGGGATGTCGTGCGCCAGCCTTCAGGCCGCCGCCGCCGGTCTGCCCTGCATCGTCACGGCGATCGGCGGTCACGAGGATCTCTTCCGGCCCGAGGCCCCCGAGGACGACGGCGCGCTTCTCGTGCCTCCGCACGATCCCGCGGCGCTGGCCGACGCGATGGATCGGCTCGTCACAGAGCCCTCCCTGCGTCGAGAGCTGGGCCAGAGCGCCCGGCTCCGTGCACGATCCTTCACCTGGCGGGAGACGGCCCGGAGGTCCCTGGAGGCGTACCGCGCCGCGGCGGGCGAAGAGGCAGCGACAACGAGATGGAGTTGACCGTGGACCAGCCCAAACGTGGCCGCTCGCTGCCCGCTCCCATACGACGCGCCATCGCGGCGCTGACGCCTCCGGTCCTGCTCGAGCCGGCGCGACGGGTATGGCATCGGCGAATGGGCGCCCGCGTGGGAAGTGGCCGACCGGTGGACGCCGCCCGCGCTCGGATGGGACCAGGAATCCGTCGCGCGCGTCGAGCGGGACGCATGGCCTCGACACGTCCGGATGAACTCTCGGACCGGAGTTCTCGGAGCCGAGGACGGCGCCCGCCGCGTCGGTCCGAGAGAGCTTTGGCGGCACAACACGGCCGTGTCCCACGCGTACGTCCTCATGCTGGCGGACCGGGAGCGCCGCGACGGCCATCTGTCCATCCTGGACTGGGGTGGTGGCGTCGGGCACTTCCACCTCACGGCGAGGACGATCCTCCCCGACGTCGAGATCCGCTACGAGGTCAAGGACCTCCCCGCGCTCTGTCGAGCCGGCCGGAGCATTGCAGCCGGACGTGATGTTCCACGAGGACGAGGACTGCCTGCGGCACCGGTACGACCTGGTGATGGCGGTGAGCTCGCTGCAGTACAGCGAGGACTGGCCCACGACGCTCTCTCGGCTGGGCGCGGCCGCGGGACCGCACCTCTTCCTCTCCCGCGTGCCGACGGTTTTCGAGCACCCCTCCTTTCTCGTGCGGCAGCGGCCGTACCGGACCTATGAGGACACCGAGTACGTCAGCTGGGTGATCAACAGGGAGGAGCTGCTGGCCGCCGCGTCACTGGAGCGGGCTCACGCTGACGCGAGAGTTCCTCAGCGGCGAGGAGGTCACCGTGCGCGGTGCTCCCGAGCAGTTCGAGACGCGCGGCTTCCTCTTCCGGGCGGACGGTGCCCCGTGACGGACTTCGACCTCACCGGCGCCTACCGGGGCCGGCGTGTCCTCATCACCGGCGGGCTCGGCTTCATCGGCTCGAACCTCGCCCGCGTCCTCGTCGACGCCGGGAGCGAGGTGCTCCTGGTCGACTCGCTGATCCCGGAGTACGGCGGCAACCTCGCCAACATCGACGGGATCGAGGACCGCGTCGAGATCAACATCTCGGACGTCCGCGACGGCACAGCCTTGCCTACCTCGTGCGGGGCCGCGACGTGATCTTCAACCTCGCCGGCCAGACGAGCCACCTCGACTCGATGACCGATCCGTTCACCGACCTCGAGATCAACTGCGCGCAGCCAGCTCTCGATCCTCGAGGCGTGCCGGCACCACAACCCCGACGTGAAGATCGTCTTCGCGAGCACCCGCCAGATCTACGGGCGCCCGCAGCTACCTGCCCGTCGACGAGCAGCACCCGATCACCCCGGTCGACGTCAACGGCATCAACAAGACGGCCGGCGAGTGGTACCACCTCCTCTACGGCGAGGTCTACGGGATGCGGGTCGCGGTCCTGCGGCTGACGAACACCTACGGCCCGCGGATGCGCGTGCGCGACGCCCGGCAGACGTTCCTCGGCTACTGGTTCCGGCTGCTCCTCGACCGGCGAGGAGCTCGCGATCTTCGGCGACGGCGCGCAGCGGCGCGACCTCAACTACGTCGACGACGCCGTGCGCGCGTTCCTGCTCGCCGCGAGCGAGCGACGAGGCGAACGGCAGGGTCTACAACCTCGGCGACTCGAAGGTCGTGAGCCTCAAGGAGCTCGCCGAGCTGCTCGTCCGCGCGAACGGCGGCGGCTCGTACCGGCTCGTGCCGTTCCCGCCCGACCGCAAGGCGATCGACATCGGCGACTACTACGCCGACTTCGCGCCGCATCCAGCGAGGAGCTCGGCTGGGAGCCCGCGGTCGGGCTTGGAGGAGGGCCTGAGGCGCTCGCTCGACTTCTACCGCGAGCACGGCGAGCGCTACTGGGACGACGCCGTCGATGAGGGTCCCGTTCCTCGACCTGTCGCGCCAGGTGAGCGACCTGCGGGCGGAGCTCGACGGCGCGGTGGCGGGCGTGCTCGACGGGGGACGGTTCGTTCTCGGCCCGCGGTCGAGCGCGTTCGAGCGCGAGTTCGCCGCGCTTCTGCGGCGTGCCGCACGCGGTCGGCGTCGCCTCCGGCACCGACGCCCTCGACGCTCGCGCTGCGCGCCGTGGGCGTCGGGCCCGGCGACGAGGTGATCACGGCCGCGAACACGTGCGTGCCGACCGTCGCGGCGATCGAGGCCAGCGGAGCGACGGCCGGTGCTCGTCGACGTCGACGACTCGCTACACGCTCGACCCGGACGCGGCTCGAGCAGGCGCGCTCACGGCCCGCACCCGCGCGATCGTGCCCGTCCACCTCTACGGGCAGTGCGCGGACATGGACGCCGATCGCGAGCGCATCGCCGCGGCGGCACGGCCTGAAGGTCGTCGAGGACTGCGGCGCAGGCGCACGGCGCCGAGCTACGCGGGCCGGCGCGCGGGCGCGCTCGGGCGACGCGGCGGCGTTCAGCTTCTACCCGACGAAGAACCTCGGCGCGCTCGGCGACGGCGGCGCGGTCGTCACCGACGACGCGGAGGTCGCCGACCGCGCCCGCCGGCTGCGCGACCTACGGCGAGCGCGAGCGCTACGACTCGGTCGTCGCCGGGCACGAACAGCCGGCTCGACGACGCTCCAGGCCGCGATCCTGCTCGCGCAAGCTCCCGCGCCTCGACGCCGCGAACGAGCGCCGTCGGTCGATCGCGCGCCGCTACCTCGAGGAGCTCGACGGACCTCCCCGTCGCGCTTCCGGACGAGGCCCGCGGACGGCGTCCACGTCTTCCACCTCTTCGTCGTCCGCGTCGCCGACCGCGACCGCTTCCGGACCGCGCTCGCGCGAGCGCGGCGTCGAGACGCTCGTCCACTACCCGCGGCCGGTGCACCGGCACCCGGCGTACGCCGGCCCTCGCGCGACACGGCGGCCTGACGCGAGCGAGCGCCTCGCGCGCGAGGTCGTGAGCCTGCCGCTCTACCCCGAGCTCCGCGACGACGAGGTCTCCGCCGTCGCGGCGGCGGTGCGCGACGTCCTGTCCGAGAGCGAGGGGTGACGACGGGCACGAACCGGCGCAGCCCGAGGGAGCGGCGGCCCTGAGGATCGCCGTCGTCTGCAACGAGAGCCGGGGCGCGCGCGACGGGATCCGCGACCACAGCGTGCTGCTGGCGGCGGCGCTCGGCCATCGCGAGGGAGTCGTCGCCGACCTCCATCAGCGCACCGCCTCCGGCCGATGGATCGCGGATCGCTCCGGCCCTCCCCGCAGGCGCCTCGACGACGGGCTCGACGCCTACGACTGGGTTGTCCTTCAGTACAACCCCTTCATGTACGGCCGGTGGGGCGTGGCTCCGTGGCTCGTGGCGGCGCTCTCGCGACTTCGCCGCCGTCGGGAGCACCCCAGGGTCGCCCTCATGGCCCACGAGATGTTCGTGCGCCACAAGACCGTGCGCTGGGCGCTCATGGGCGCCTACCAGCGAGCCCAGCTCGCGACGCTGCGCGCCCAAGCCGACGTCGTCTGCGTGTCGATCGAGACCTGGACGCGGCGACTAGCCGCATGGTGGCCGCAGCCGGCCGAGCTTCCACATGCCGGTGGGGTCGAACCTGCCCGACATGACCGGGCGCGGGATGACCAGCGCCGCCGACTGGGTGTGGGCGACGACGCGCTCGTCCTCGCGGCATTCGGGACGGAGCACCCCTCCCGGCTGGTCGGCCACCTCGTCGCGGGGGCCAACGCGGTGGCGGGACTGGTCCCGCGAGTGCTGCTCCTCAACCTGGGAGACGGGGCACCGCCGCTCGCCGGGCCTCGATCCTCGAATCGAAGTGCATCGGCCGGGAGCACTCCCTGCCGAGCGGGTCGCTCGGCACCTCGCCTGCGCGGACATCTTCCTCGCGCCGTTCTCCGATGGGGTCTCAACCCGGCGCACGACCCTGATGGCGGCCCTCCAGCACGGGCTGCCGGTCGTGGGGACGTCGGGGGAATCGACCGATTCGATGCTGACCGGATCCACTTCGGCGATCCGACTGCTTCCCGTCGGGGATGTCACCGGCTTCGGCGCGGCCGTACGGCTGATATCCGAGGACGCCGACCTACGCCTCTCCATGGCGGAGGCCGCTCGAGTGCTCTACACGAGCAGAGTTCGATTGGCCGGTCGTCGCCGAGCGGCTGCTGAGAGCTCTCAGCGACCCGGTGCGAACCGTCGAGAGCTTCGCCTGAGCGTGACGCGCCGACCAACGATGCCCCCTAGGGCCCGGGCGGCGCTGGTCGCGGTCCGAGCCGTGACTCGGGGTCCCCAGTGACATGCCAGCTGGGTCGAGGGCAGCGTGAAGACCGCCATGCCGAGGCGCTCGTCCAGATAGCGCTCGACCTCGAGGTCCTGTCCGAAGCCCTCGCGCCAGACTGAAAGGGCCATCCTCTCGAGGGGTCGGTCCGGCGTCGTCTTGGAGGATTGTCGCGCCCGGGGCGATCGCGCCCCGTGCGATCAGTAGCGTGCCGTCGCGCCGGTAATGACCCTGAGGGCCGTCGATGAGGACGAACTGAGCGCCGAACCCACTGATCGCCTCGATCACGCGCGGGCTGTACGACAGATAGACGCGGCCGCCGACGAGGACGGGGCGAAGCGGCGCGTAGAGATTCGTTACCTCGAGCGCCAGGCCGGTCTCCCGAAGGGTCGCCAAGCGTCCTCTCGAGAAAGCGCGGGTTGTGCTCGACCGAAACCACCTGGGCGCTCAGTTCGAGCTCGCGGTTTGCGAGGCCGAACAGCAGCGTCGAGAGCCCAGATCCGAACTCAAGGATCCTCTTGGGGCGTTGATCCGCCAGCAGCTCCCACACGAGCTCCAGGGCACGCCGCCCAAGGGTGGCGTCCCCGATCCTCTCCGTGAGCAAGCTTGGAGGCACTTGGCTCCTCACGGCTCTTCCATCCACGCCACCCTACCCTCTGGATCCCCCACCTTGCGAGCCTGACCATCAGCGCCGCCAACGGCCCGATCGTAGGCGGCGAGCAGGTTCTCCGCCGTCCTTCTCCACGGATACTCACGGGCCCGTGCACGGGCCCGTTCTCCGAGGGTCCCGCACAGACCGGGCTCATCGATGAAGCGCTCGATCGCGCTGGCGAGGGCCGCGGAATCATGGAGAGGAATGAGGATGCCGCCGCAGGCCTCTGGGTCATCGGGCGGGAAGAAATCCAGGTTGCCGCAGGTCGCCCCGACGACGCAGGCGAGCCCGGACGCGGCCGCCTCGAGCATCGACAAGGGCATCCCCTCGAACCACGTAGGGAGCACGAACAGGTCCTGCCGGCTGAGCAGTTCTGGGAGGTCCGCTGGCTCGACATGCGGGACGACGGTCACCCGATCGCGGCAGTGGGCCCGGAAGTCGCGGAGCACCTGGTCGCCGGTGGCCGTGCCGACGACGGTGAGATGCGCGTCCGGGGACCTCCGACACACGCCGGACCAGGCCTCGCAGAGTTCTCTGATGCCCTTCCGCTCGATCCATGTTCCGACGAACACGACCCTCAGCGCCTCCACGGGGGCCGCGGGTCGCGCGACGCGGAAGAACGGCGGCGCGACGCCGGTCGGGGCTGCCGATATCCGGTGGGCCGGCACGCCCAGCTCACCCGCAGGTACGCAACGTCCTCTGACGACGGCACGACAACGTGCGCCGCGTGGCGGAGCCCATACCGCGAGGGAGCGAGGAGGGTCCACGGCACGAGGAGACGGCTCTTCAGCGGGACCCGCTCACCGGTCAGCCGCCGATATCGTTTCGTCTCGCACCAGAGGCGCTCCGCCAACCCGTAGGAGAGGACGACGCAGGGCGGCAGCAGGCCACGCGCGCGGGCCGCGATGAAGGCGTAGGGGGCTGCGAGGGGCTCGTGGATCTCGACGACGTCGAACCGCGCTCCGCGGCGCTGACCCATCATCACCCGGAGGGGAATGAGCCAGGGAACCAGCAAGCGTCGCAGCCCCCCGCCACGCGGCCGAACGCCGAGGTCCCCGCGGAAGAGATACCGCACGGTGTGGCCCATCTCGATGAGGGCCCGGCCGCTGTGGGTCATGTAGCCGTGCATCCCACCGGGCGCATCGCCACGGATGTCCGCCACCCTCAAGATCCTCACGCGCCTCTCCCCCGGCCGACGAACGACGTGCGCGTCGAAAGCGTGGCCCAGCGATCCCCTGCATGCACTAGCCCTTCGATCGGTTTCACGCTCCAAACTGCCCTCAAGGGGCGGCGCGGCTTACTCGGGCCGGCCTGGCAGGGCCGGATCGAGAGCAGGGTTAGCCGTTTCGCCGCGCTGACAGGACTACGGAGACGCATAGCAGCCGCGGGAAGCGACGGCTCATCCATTGCGGCCAAGCGTGTCCACGCATCAGCGAGATCACATCGGCCGTCGCGTAGCGGCGCGGCTGGGGTGTCAAGCCTTCCTCGCGGAGAATCCGCTCGGTGACATGCGGAAGGATCGGCTGCAGATGGGGCAGGTTGTCCGGTCGGAAGAACGTCAGCTGTCCTCGGACCACCAGCTCCAACCGGTGTCGGAGCGTTGCGACGTTCGGCGTGGTCACCACGATCACGCCACCCGGCCTGACGCGCTTCGCGGCGGCGCGAAGAACCGTCCAAGGCGCTTCGAGGTGCTCCATGACCTCGACGAGGAGAACACGGTCGGCGTCCTCGATCTCGGGAAGACGTTCCTCCGCGGCACCGACCTTGATCTCAACTCGGTCACGAAGGTCGTCGTCCAGCCAGTCGATGATGTCGAGACCCGTGAGCTGTGTCGGCTGATGCTGATCGCGGATTCGCCGAAGGACATCCCCCTGCCCACAACCGATGTCCAGCCACTGAAGCCCCGGGCGAGGTCTTGCGGCACTGACCGCTGCGGCGTGGACGTGATCTGAGGCGTCGCCGAGCGATCCCTGCTGGACGTCTGCATTCACCATCGGCCCCACCCTGACTCGATCGTGCAACCGGCCAGAGAAACCACTTCCGCAGAGGACGTGCCGCGTCGCGTGGCCGCACCGTTCGACCTCGGAGGCGGGCTGGAGCCCGGGATCAGCCGGTGAATCGCACGATCCTAGGAGAGTCGGTGAGCGCCATCTCCACTTCGATCACGGGTGCTGCGCACCTGACGACGCGCGCGGGGACCGGGGTGCCGTCGAGGGGGTCCACGGCATCGAGATGCGTCGGACAGGCACGAATACCTCCGAAGCCTCAGCCGATATGTCTCGGGAGGGAGGTCGTAGCGACGGTCCGGATTCGCGCGCGGTCGCCGTGATGCGACCGAGGTCTCGTGTCATCACGTAGGCGGCGACGGCGAAGCGGTCGTCATCGACCTGGAACGGGAAGACGGCGGCCACCTCGCGGTCGAAGAGCGGCGGATGGGCGCGGGTGCCGTCGCCGGTGAACTGCTTGCGGTCCGCGTAGTCGCCGATGGCGAGCAGTGAGAGACGTCGCGGCCTGACGGTCGGCGGGCCCCGCAGCGCCTCCACCAGCCGGCGGGTGGCGGCGAGGGTGAGTCCGCCGGCGGCATCGCCGGGATAGGCGTGCGAGCCGTCGAGCGCCTTGAAGAAGCGCGGATCGACGAGCCCGAGCTGTCCGTCCTCCACCGCCCGGGCCGCGAAAAGATCGACGACGCTCGCCCCCTTGGCCACGAACGACACCATCGACCTGAGCGCGACCTTGGCCTGGAAGCGCTCGCGCGCGGCGGGCTTGACGGCGTAGGAGCCGAGGTTGAGCTCGGTGATCCACAACTCGGGGGGATTCCCTCCAACCGGTCGCGTCCTGCGCCCGTGCGGCGTCGCCGTAGACGCTCCGTCGTCAGAGGCGAGAGGTCGCGGACCATGTGCTCGGTCTGGATCGCGCTCAGGACGTACTCGGGGAAGTAGGAGACGTACGCTGGGCGTGAAGGAATCGACCCATCGCCCCGCCGCGTCGCGCGAACCCTCCTCCCGCCCGAGGGCATCGGTCGGCCGTGAGCCGTCCAGGATGGCCTGGTCGGGATAGCTGATGCGGCGTGGGTAGGGGTGCTTGTCGATCGCCGTCAGCCCGACCGGAATGGTGGAGCCGGCCTCCCAGGGACGCTGGCTCGCGAAGCCGTCGCCGATCCCGACGCCGGACACTCCATGAGCCGGGTCGCGGAGCCACTCCACGCTTCGCTCGAGGATCGCGCGGGTCGTGACCTCCATGGCCTCGCCCGGCGACGTGTCCACCGCCGGGCTGTAGTAGCGGTTGATGTCGAGGAAATCCGAGCCGAAGGTGAGCTCGTTCCAGATCTCGACGTCGAAGTCGTCGCCGCCGACGATCGTGCGCACCTCTCGGGTCACGGTGGAGATATAGGCGAGCCAGCCGGCCAGGGTGGCCTCGAACCGCGGGTTCGGGCTTCCATCCGCCATGACCGGGCGGCTGAACGGCTCATAGAGGAAGGTGGATGCCGGGTGAGGGCCCGCAGGGAGATCGACGGGCAGCGGCCGCGAAAGGGTCGCCACGCCGGCGGAGTCGACCCCGGTGATGAGCACCTCGGCGGCTCGATACCCGGTCAGATCGTCAAAGCCGGTCCGTCCGGGGATCACGAGCGACGCGGACGCGGAACTCAGGAGGACCTGTCGGTCGCCCTGAGAGGCGGCCGACGAGGTGACAAGCGTGATATCGCGCTGGGCCGTCGGCATCCCCTCGTTGCTGTTGAGGAGGATGAGCGGGCGGATCCCGCGGCGGACGAGCGCCTTCAGGATGGTGCGGTGTCGTTCGGGGCGCCAGAGGCGGTCGGGATGGTCGTAGTCGATCTCCCCCCAACCGATCTCGACCCGGGCGCGCCGGACGCCGCTGGCCGCGAGGAGCCGAGCCGTCGCGCCGGCCTCGCTCGGGTGGACGTTGAACTGGATTCCGACCGCGTCCCGAAGCCGGCTGGCCGGCACGGTGTCGAGGTACGCCCTCCACGGCTGGATCCAGTGGGAGCGCTGTCCGAACTCGAGCAGCGTCTGGTTGCGCGCCTCGATGGGGCATTCGAGCATCGTCAGCCCGCCCCCGACGCGGCGGGGGCAGCCCGGCGCGACAGCG
The DNA here is from genome assembly GCA_963721335.1 of Miltoncostaeaceae bacterium. GTDB lineage: Bacteria > Actinomycetota > Thermoleophilia > Miltoncostaeales > Miltoncostaeaceae > CAVXDY01. Next base: position 43,426 of record CAVRIV010000008.1, on the reverse strand, counting down.
GTGAAGGAGGCGTCGACTCGCTGGCGCGAGGCGCCGTCCAGGAGCACCCACGCCGTGCTCGACCGCGCCGAGGATCCGACGCGGGCGTCGATCCGCACGCTGTCCACCGGCGCCGGCCCGGAGGGGGCGACGTACACGCCCGCCGGCGAGATGCTGCCAAGCCCCCTTCGCGCCCCCGGGCACGCCATCGACCGACCAGATCACGCGGTCACCGGGCGCGAGTCCCGATGCAGCGAACCTGCGTCGGCCGCCCGGACGGAGGCGCGCGGACGCGGGCCTGATGTCCATCGAGCCGGCGCGGGCGGGCCGTCGAGCCGGAGGTCTCTCGAGCGAAGACCGTGACCCTGGCGCCCCGGCCGCGGAGGAGATGCCCATGACGGCCACCAGTACGCTGGCGCCGATCAGGATCGAGCCCCTGAGGCGGGCCCGTGCGGAGGATCGGATGGAGGCCTTTCGGATCGGATCGGGATCGGCCTGCTCGCGCCCGCGGCCGCTCCGGGGGCTCGGAGGGACGGAATCCACGACGAGTCTTACACCATCTCGGCGCCTGCTCCCTGGCCTTGAGCGCAGGTGGCCAGCTGGCCAGCGCCCGACGTCCTCCGGTCAGCCATCTGCGAGGACGTCTACTCGGCCGTAAACAGACGAGGGCTGTCGCGTCCGCCTCGCGTGGTGCGACACTCGGGCGAGTGACCGCTGAGGATCGTCACCCGAGCAACAGGACGGGGCGCGAACACGTCGCGGGCGCGGGCGCACCTCCGCCGGCTCCCGAACTCGAAGGCGAGGTCTCTCTTCGGTCGAGCATCGAGAGACTGCGCCACCTCGCGGGCATCCTTGCGGAGATCCCGGGCGAGATCCGCGCGGCTCCGAAGCTGACCGCCGCACCCCGCGCCGAAGGAGTGCCCCGGCGGCGCCCGGGGCGGCTACGTCGGGGGCTGCGCGCCGCGGCCTGGCCGCTCGCGGTCGCCGCCACCTCCGGGGCCCTGGCGGTCGTCGTCGTCGCGCTGACCGACGGGATTCACTAACTCCCCTGACGTCGTCGGGGCGGCGCTCGGGCTCCTCGTCATGGCAAGGCGGGTGGTCGGCGTGCTCCTGCCGGTGGCGTGGATCTACTCGGAAGGCTCGCCGTCGCGGCCCTCGACACGCTCGGGTTGCGAATTGGCGGCCTGGGGGGGTCGCCTCGAGGTGAGAACAGTACGGATGGCCAGTTGGCGAACTTGGCGAATCTGGGACGATCGGCGCCCTGGCCAGAACGTAGAGCCGAAGGTTTTTCTTGGCGACCCAGTTCCAAGCCGAAGTCGAGACGGAACCGGGATCTGCCGAGGCCACGACGCTCGTCGCTGGGCCGCGGAGCCTTCGCACGACGAGGGCCAAGGACGAGGGCGAGCGCGTGCTGGTGCTGGGCTCCGGGATCGTGGCCCGCCGCTACGTCGGCCTCGCACGGAGCGGCGTGCAGGGTCCGGCGCAGGTGGTCGGGTGCCTCGACGACGATCCGGCGCCGTTCGGCGAGGACGCTCCGCCCGTGATCGGCCGGATCGACGACCTCGACCGCGTTCTGGTGGAGCAGCGCATCGACCGCGTCGTCGTCTCGTTCACGCGCCGCAGCGATTCCGAGATCCTCCCCCTCCTGCGTCGCTGCGAGGCGGCCGGGGTCGCGATCGACGTCGTCCCCCGGTTCTTCGAGGTCCTCGACCTCGACGGGCGCGTGCGCACGCTGGGTGGACTGCCGCTCATGGCGATCGGCCGGGCCGCAAGCTGCGCCCGTGGCAGCGAATGGTCAAGCGCTCTCGTGGACATCGTCGGATCCCTCGTGGCCATCGTGGTCGCCCTTCCCCTCTTCCTCGTGGTCGCCACCGCGATCGTCCTCGAGGACCGGGGGCCCGATCTTCTACTGCGCGCCGCGCATCGGGCGGAACGGCGTCCCCTTCAAGATGTGGAAGTTCCGCTCGATGGTCCGGGGTGCCGACCTGCATCAGATCGCGATGACGCAGGCGCTGCTGAGCGGTCAGCTCAAGCACCCGCGGGACCCACGGGTGACCCGCGTGGGCGGCGTTCCTCCGCCGCTACAGCGTCGATGAGCTGCCGCAGTTGTTCAACGTTCTCCTCGGGCAGATGAGCCTGGTGGGCCCGAGGCCGATGCTCGTCCCCGAGGCGGTGAGGTTGCTGGACTGGCAGCACGCCCGGCACGACGTGCGTCCGGGCATCACCGGCCCATGGCAGGTCAACGGCCGCAGCGGACTGCCGTGGGAGGAGCGATTGCAGCTCGACTGCTCGTACGCCCGCTACTGGAGCGTCGTGTCCGACCTGCGAATCATGGTCCGCACGCTGCCGGCCGTCGTGACCCGACGAGGAGCCTGTTGAGGGACGACGCCGAGGCTCGCCCGTGACCCGAGCATGATCTTCGCGCGCGACCCGCTGCACGACCCGGAGCCGCTGGTGCGCCGCGTCTACGCGTACGTGGCCCGGCGGATCGGCGACGGCCCCGACGCGGAGGACGTGACGGGCGACGTCTTCGAGCGTGCGGTGCGCTACCGGGCCAGCTATAAGGCGTCGCAGGGCAAGCCCATCGTCTGGCTGATCGGCATCGCGAGGCATTGCATCGACGACTTCTGGCGCAGCCGCGCCGACGGGCGGTTCGATCCGGCGGACCTGGCCGAGGCCGACCTCGGCGAGAACGCGGGCGAACGCTTCGAGGACCGCACCCTCCGCCGCCTCGAGCTCGCCTCCGCGATCGCGACCCTCGACGAGGGCGACCAGGACCTGATCGCCCTGCGCTACGGGGCCGACCTGACGGCCCGCCAGATCGCCACCCTGCTCGAGATGCGCGTGAACACCGTCGAGGTGGCGCTGCACCGGGCGGTCGGCCGCCTGAGGACCAGGGTGGAGCGCGACGAGGGGAGACCGGCCCGCGCGCCGGCGCCGTGATCGCGCGGTGACGGCTGGGGCTCGAACCGGGCTCGCGAGCCTCCGGATCGCGACGCCAGAGGTGGCGACCGCCCTGACGGCGGTCGCCGCGTTCGGGTTCATCGCGGCCCTCGCCGCCGACGACGGCGGTTACTTTCCCAGCGCCTGGAACGCCGGCGCCCTCGCGCTGGTCTGGGCGGCGGCACTTCTCGTGCTCCTGCCCACCCGGCCCCGCCTCGGCGCCCTCGACCTCGTCTTCCTCGGCGCCCTCGCCGGCCTGGTGGCGTGGATCGGGCTCTCGATCGCCTGGTCCATCGATCGGGCTCAGTCGGTCCTGGAGCTGCAGCGGGCCGTCCTCTACCTGGCCGCGGCGGTCGCGCTCTTGCTCGTGGCGCGCCGGCGGCTGGTCGGCGCGCTCGTCGGCGGCACTCTGACGGCCATCGTCCTGGTCTCCGGCTACGGCCTGGCCACGAGGCTCTTCCCCGAGCGGGTGGGCAGCTTCGACTCGGTGGCCGGCTACCGGCTGTTCACCCCCATCGGCTACTGGAACGCCCTCGGCCTCTTCGCCGCCATCGGAGTGCTGCTCGCACTCGGTGTCGCCGCCCGCGGCGCGAGCCCGGTCGCTCGCGCCCTGGCGGGGGCGAGCCTGCCGCTGCTCGGCTGCACGCTCTACTTCACCTTCAGCCGCGGCGCATGGCTGGCCCTCGCCGCAGGCCTGATCGCGCTCCTGGCGGTGAGCTCGCGCCGTCTGGCGCTGATCGCCGTCGTCATCGCGACGGGTCTGCCCGCGGTCGCCGCCGTCTGGGTCGGGTCCCGCGCGTTCGGGCTCACCCACCGCGAGGCCCTGATCGCCCAGGCCACCAGTGACGGGCACCGACTGGCGTTGCTGCTGGTGCCGCTGGCCGGCCTCGGCGCGCTGGCGGCGGTGGGCCTGCAGCGCCTGGAGCCGCGACTCGCCCTGAGCCGCCGCGTCGGACGTGCCGCGGGGGCCGTCGTGATCGGGGTGCTCGTCTGCGCGTCGATCGCGGCCCTGGTGGCCAAGGGGGGGCCGGTGGCGCTCGCGAAGGACGGCTACCACTCCTTCGCGTCGCCGACCCCCGCCGACGCCGGCGGAACGGACCTCAACCAGCGGCTCTTCCAGTTCTCGGGCACCGGACGGGCGCGCCTGAACGAGACCGCGGTCGACGCCTACGGCGATCATCCCCTGCTCGGGATCGGAGCGGGGGGCTACGAGCGGTACTTCGTTCAGCACGGTGACGGCCAGATCGTGCGCGACGCGCACAACCTCTACCTCGAGACCCTCGCGGAGCTGGGGCCGCTGGGCCTGCTGCTGCTTCTGGCGGTGCTCGGCGCCCCCGTCGTCGCGGGCCTGCGGGCGCGGTCGGTCCCGCTCGTGCCCGCGGTCCTCGCCGCGTACGTCGCCTTCCTGGTTCACGCGATCGTGGACTGGGACTGGGAGATGCCCTCGATCACCATCACGGCGATCCTGCTGAGCGCGGTCCTCTTGGCCGCCTCGCGGCGCGGAGAGCAGGAGGTCCCCCTCCCGACGGGCCACCGCCTGGCGGTGATCGTGCCCGCGCTCGCCGTCGCGGGCCTCTGCATCGTGGCGCTGGTGGGCAACCGGGCCCACGAGGCCGCCGCCGACGCCTCCGACGCGGGCCGGTGGAGCGACGCCGAGGCGCACGCGCGCAAAGCCGTGCGGTGGGAGCCCTGGTCGTCGAACGCGCGGATGCTGCTGGGGCGGTCCCTCGGCGGACAGGGGCGGTTGGGCGAGGCACGCGCAACGCTGAGGCAGGCGATCGAGCGCGACCCCGACGAGTGGACGCTCTGGTTCGAGCTGGCGCGGTGGAGCGATGGGGCGGCGGTGACCCGTGCCCTCGACCGCGCCTCCGCCCTCAACCCGACGAGCGTCGAGGTGGCGCAGTTCCGCGCTGCGCTGGGAGGCGCATGACCACGTTCGCCAGGCGGGCGGCTCGCGCCGCCCGCCGGACGCTCTCGTCTACTTCTTCTTGTTGGTCGGGACCGGGCAGGGCCGGGGCTTGGGGGGCTTCGGCGTGACCTTCGGAGGCGGCTTCGTGACCGGGCCGGGCGCCGTGGTGACGGGGCCGGGCGCCGTGGTGACCGGGTTCGGCGTGCCGACCACGCCCGGGAGCGGAATCACGATGGGCGGCTTGCGGACGGGCGGCTTCTTCTTCTTGTGCTTCTTGGGCGGCTTCTTGGGCGCGTGCTTCCTGACCTTCTTGGCGTTCTTCTTGGCCTTCTTGGCGTTCTTCTTGACCGTGTTGCTGGTGGCCAGGCCGTCGCCCTTCTTCATGTCGCAACCCTGGCCCGGGTGCGTGTACTGGTCGCGCGCCGGCTTGGCCGGCTTGCCCTTGTCAGAGCCGACCCAGCCCTTGTGCTTGTCGGAGCCGTTGATGACCTTGGTGACGCCGCCGGCCGTGTCCTTGATCGCCGACGACACCGAGGCGAGGCCTCCCGTCGCCCCCAGGGCGAACAGCAGGCCGGTCGAGAGGACGGCGGCCGCGATCGCTCGGCCGCGGGGCACCGCCGAGCGCGAGCGGCGGGTGCGGCTCACGATCCGGTGCACGAGGTCGGGCGGCGGCTCGGGACCGTCGCGCAGTTCGCGCTCCAGGTCATGAGGCTCCCGGTCGGGAAAGTGGCGGCTCAAGGGGGCTCCTTGCGGGTCGAGGGTGCTCCTACCACTCTCTACCGCCGCCGGGCCGGGTTCCTTACATGCGTGGCCCGCCGGAAATCGCGCAAGCGTCCCCGGAGTTTCGCCAGACGCGTCGGCCTTGCAGCCGAGATGGACCGGATAGGCCGTGGGGACTAGCGTCGCGCTCATGACGCGCTGGTGGGGCAAGCGGGCAAGGTGGCACCAGGCGACGATGCTCCTCGGGGTCATTGCCGTGGCGGCCATCATCGGGGCGGCGGTCGGCTGCGGCGCGGGCGGCGATTCCGCCGACGAGCCCGCCACCAGCTCTGAGGCGGCCCCGGGATCGACCACCCCCGTCCTGATCGCGCCAGCCGAGGGGCCCGCCCCGCCTCCAGACACCGGCCGCCTGAGCGTGCGCGAGTGGAAGTCGGCGACGTCCGCCATCGTCGGCGTCAACCGCGAGGTGGACCACTACACCGAGGAGCTCGCGGGCCGATGCTCCGTGCTGCTCCAGGCGGTGGAGGTGGCCCAGGCACTCACCTGCTTCGACGATGCCTACGCGGGCGTGGAGGACCGGGTCGTCGTGTCGGTGTACCAGCTCGACGTGTTGCGGTCCCGCGCCGGAAGGAGCTGCGCGACGGCGCTGAGCTACGCCGGCAACGTCCTCAACGGGAGCCTCTTCCGGGCGCTGCGGACGAGCAGGGAGTCGCTCGCCTCCCTCGATTCGCTGGTGATCACGCCGAGCGCAGCCGTTCGATTGCAGCGCAACCGGTTCGACCACGCCTCGACCGCCGTACGCCAGCTCTGCGCGCCGGCCTAGCCCCTCCGGAGCGTCGGCGGCACCAGCACTCTGAGGGCTCCGGGCCGGGAGCGGAACGTGATCTCGCCCGACACCTCGCGCACCTCGCCGTCGTGGGCCAGGAGGGCCGGCTGCGGGAGCTGCCCGATCGCTGGTTGACCACCACCGCCACGGGCCCGAGGTCGTCCCCGCAGGCGGCGGGGACCGGCGCGGAACGACGAGGCCCCCGTCGCCGGAGGGCTGACGGGGGCCTCGAGTCGACTGTGCGGTCGGAGACGGCTAGTCGCTCAGGTACTTGCTCGTGTCGATCTCGTGCTCCTCCATGAGCTTCTTGAACGTCTCGCGCATCTCCTCGGGGTAGTCCGGCAGGTCGCCCTGCGCGAGGACCTCCTCGGCGCGCTTCTTGATGTTCGGGCCGAAGTCCCAGTCCGTCGTCGTTGATGAGGCGCTTGACCTCCTTCTCCGGCCACGACACGACGCCCGGGCTCGCGGGAGAACCTCGCGGCGAGCTTCTCGATCTCCTCGATGCGGCCGCGGGAGCGGGGCCTGCTCCTGGATGACGCCCTTCTCCTCCAGCGCCTTCGTCACCGCGGGGTCGGGCAGGCAGCGGCGTGCCGTACGCGTCCTTGTGGAAGAGCTTCTCGAACTTGATGCGGGGGCGCTGGCCGCCGGCCTTCGGGTCCTCGAGCGGGTAGCCGATGGCGTGGCCCCAGGTGAGCTTGTAGTTCGGCGGCAGGCCGAAGGCCTTCTCGACGCCGCCCGGCTTGCGGCCGAAGGCGAGGAGGATGCTGCCCACGTCGAGCGGCGGCGGCCGCGAGCATCGCGCTTGGCCGACCGCCTGGCCGGTCTCGAAGCGCAGCAGGATCTCGGTGCGCTCGGTCGGGAAGCTCATGAGGCGCGGCACGGTCTGCGTCATCGTGAACTCGTAGTTCCAGCCGTGGTACTTGGTGAGCGCGCCCGAGAGGGCGAGCGTGGAGAGGCCGTCGTTGGCGCGGCCGTACCAGGCGTTCAGGTTCGTCGAGCCAGAAGATCAGGTGCGAGCTCTGGTTGATGATCTGGACGTTGAACCCGGAGACGCACTCCTCGATCTCGTCCCAGATGTCGCAGGTCTCCTTCTGGACGACGATCGCCTCGGTGGCGTTGATGTTGCCCTGGCAGGAGGCGAAGCGAGCGGTCTGGAGGATCGTCTGGATCTTCCAGTCCTCGACCTTCTTGTCCGGGTCGTAGTACCGGATGCTCCGACGATCCCCGACGGTCTGCAGAAAGGTCTTGTCGGGGATCTCCGCTGCGCTTACTGACATCTCGCCCCCCTGGGGTCGGATCTTCCGGCGTGTGTCTGCAAGCGGCGGGCTGCACGACGGGACCCGCCACCTGCGCAATCTACATCGGCGATCCGCCTCGTGGCGACTGTTGCGAGCGCCACGGTCGGTGACGGACGTCTCACCTCGCGGGAAGCGCGTACCGACGGCGAGGCGCGGGAGCGAGCCGGTAATGTCCCGCGCCATGCCGAAACTTCTGTTCGTCTCCGTCCCCACCGACGAGGTCCTCAACAAGGAGGGCAAGGTCCGCTTCCCCGGCACCGACGCCGCCGTCGAGAAGCTCACCGAGGCCGGCTGGGAGGTCGAGCTCTGCGACCCCACCTGGCCCAAGCCCCTCGAGGTCGCCAAGGCCGGCACCTACGACGCCGTCCTGGTCTCCACCTACAAGGCCGTGCCCGCGCTCGCGCGACGCCGCCTCGATGCTGTCCCGCATGCAGGACGTCCCGGTCTACACCGTCGGCGTGCTGCAGAAGGACGACGCCTTCCGCACCATGGCGCCCGACGTCGGCGTGCTGCGCAACGTCGGGGAGCTGCCGCGACCCGAGCTGATCGCCCCGGCCCGCGGCTGGGCTCACGGCCGCCCAGGTGGGCGATCGTCGCGCCGTCCCCTCCCTCGTCGGGTGGGGCGGGCGCGGCGCGCTCCACCAGCGGGTGCGCGCTTGAGCTCGTCGCGCACGGCCGCGCGGAGCGCCCCGGTGCCGTGGCCGTGGATCACCCGCACCTGCGGGAGCCCGGCCATCGACGCCGCAGTCCATGCGCTGCGCACCGTGGTCCGCGCCTCGTCGGCCCGCCGGCCGCGCACGTCGACCTCCAGTGACGCCGGAACGGCCGACGGGGTGCGGGCGGGGGCGCCGGCTCCGGGCTCGGCGCCGCCGCGGCGCTCGCGCCGTCGATGCACCAGCCGCGCGAGCGGCAGGCGCATGCGCGCCGAGCCGCCCTGCACCTCGGCCCGGCCACCGTCGATCGCCAGCACCGTGCCGCGGAAGCCCATCTCCGGATCGATGACCAGGTCGCCCGACGGCGACGGGCCGCTGGCGGGCGCCGACCGCCGGGGCGGGCGGCGCAGCTCCTCGCGGGCCCGGGCCGCGGCCGCGAGGCCGCGCCCAGACGCCGGTCGCGCTCGCGGGCGCGCTCGTCGCCACGGGAGCGACGCCCTCCGCGCGCGCGCCGCCTCCTCCCGCCGGGCGGCGGCGATCGCGCCGCGCAGGTCGGCGAGCTCGCGGGTGAGCTCGCCCAGCTCGGCCTGGGCGCGCGCGCGCGCCGCGGCCCGCTCGGCGCTCGGCCGCCTCGCGCGAGCGCGCGATCCGGCGCCGCCAGCTCGCGCTCGCGCTCGCGGGCCGCGCGCTCGGCCTGCTCGGCGTCCTCGCGCGCCGCGCGGGCGGCCGACGCTCGTCGTCGGCTCGGCGGCGCGCGCGGCCGGGCCGCGTCGGCGAGCAGCGCCTCGAGGGCGCGCCGCTCGGGCGGGCCCGGCCTGGCGGGCGGCCTCCACCACCTCGGGGTCGAGCCCGAGCCCCTCCGCGATGCCGAGCGCGTGCGAGGCGCCCGGCTCGCCCAGCGTCAGCGTGTAGAGCGGGCGCAGCGTGCGCAGGTCGACGCCGACCGCCGCGTTCGTCGCGCCGGCGGCCGCGCTCGCCCACGCCTTCACCTCGGGGTGGTGGGTCGTGGCCAGCGACCAGCGCGCCCGCCCGACGAGCCGCGCTCACCACGGCCTGGGCCAGGCGCGAGCCCTCGTCGGGGTCGGTGCCGGCGGCCGGCTCGTCGAGCAGCACCAGCGACCGCGGCCCGGTCGCGGCCATGATCGCGATCAGGCGCCGCACGTGGGCCGAGAACGTGGACAGGCTCTCGGCGATCGACTGGTCGTCGCCGATGTCGGCGAGCACCCGGTCGAACACCGGCAGCCGCGCCCGGGCCGCCGGCACCCGCAGGCCGCACTGGTGGAGCATCGCGAGCAGGCCGAGCGTCTTCAGCGCCACCGTCTTGCCGCCGGTGTTCGGACCCGAGACCACCAGGGCGCGGACGCCCGCGAGGGGCAGGTCGATCGGCACCGCCGTGGCCGGGTCGAGCAGCGGGTGGCGGGCGGCGCGCAGGTCCACCTCGTCCGCCGGCTCCACCGGGCAGCCGTCCCACGCCCGCGACAGCGCCGCCGATGCGAGCGCGAGGTCGAGGTCGCGCGAGCGCGCCGTGACCTCCTCGAGACGGGCGGCCTCCTGCCCCACCAGCCGCGACAGCAGCGCGCAGGATGCGCTCCTGCTCCTCCTGCTCGCGCGCCGCCAGCTCGCGGACCTCGTTGTTGGCCTCGACGAGCGCCATCGGCTCGACGAAGATCGTCTCGCCGGAGCCCGAGCTGTCGTGGACGATCCCCGGCACGGCGCCGAGCGGGACGACGCCTTCACCGCCAGCACCGGCCGGCCGCCGCGCTCGGTGGTGAACGTCTCCTGCAGGTGGGATCGCAGCCGCACGCCAGCTCGCGGAGCAGATCGGAGGCCTCACGCCGCGCGGCCGCGAGACGCCGGCGGAGGAGGCCAGCTCGGCGGAGGCCGTGTCGAGCAGGCCCCCGCGGGGGTCGATCGCGCGCTCCAGGGCCGTCTCGACCCGGCGGACGGCGCCCAGATCGGGCGCCGACGAGGGCGGCGGCGAGCCGGGGCGCCACCTCCTGGTGGGCGCCGACGGCCTCACGGGCCTCGATGTGGACGCGCGCGGTGGTCAGCACCTCGGACAGGGTCTCGGCGTCGAGGAGCGGCGTCGCGCAGCCGCGGCGGCGGCGGCCTCGCGCACGTCGAACGCGCCCCCCGGCCCGCCCAGGCCGCAGGTCGCGCAGCACGCAGCGCCTCCTCGGTCTCGGCGGCGCGGTCCGCCACCTCGGACGGCTCGGTCGACGGCGCGAGGGCGAGGGCGCGCTCGCGCCCGCCGGCGAAGGAGGTCATGCCCGCCAGCCGCTCGCGCACCGCGGACAGCTCGAGCAGCTCGGCGCTCCGGGGATCCATTCCCCGGCGAGACTACGGCGGCCGGGGCTCCTCGGCCGAGCCGGGCTCGATCAATGGCGGCCCGGTCCGCGTGCTCCACCACTCCTGCACAAGCACCTGGATGATCCCCGCGATCGGGATCGCGAGCAGCGCGCCGAGGACGCCGAGCAGCGTCGTGCCCACCAGCACCGCCAGGATGATCCAGAGCGGGTTGAGCTGCACCGTGAAGCGGTGGATCGCCGGCTGGAAGACGTTGTTCTCGATCTGCTGGTAGACGATCAGGAAGACGATCGCGGCCACGCCCGATCGGCCATCCCTGGAAGAACGCGACCACGATGTAGGGGATGCCGCCGATCGTGGCGCCCACCAGCGGCACGAGGGACGAGAGCCCGGCCCAGACCGCCAGCAGCGGGGCGAACGGGACGTCCAGGATCGTGAGGAACAGCCACACCGCGAGGCCTCCGGTCAGGGCGATCGTGAACACCCCGACGACGTAGCCCGAGATGACCCGGTAGATGCGGTCGGACACCCGCTCGAGCCGCTCGCGCCGTGAGCCCTGGGCCAGATCGAGCGTCCACGACCGCAGCCGCTGCCCGTAGAGGCTGAGCAGGAAGCAGATGACCGCGATGCTGATGAGCGCCAGGAGGCCGTTGATCACGCGCGTGGCCAGATCGACGGCCGTGTCCGGCCCGGCGATGCCCTCGAGAGCCGTCGTGCCCTCCTCCTCCAGACGGTTCAGCAGGTCGTACTCCTGGTCGAGCTCCTGCACGAGGCTCGACTCGCTCGAGCTGGTCCACGTAGCCGGGCAGGTCGTCGATCGCCTCCTGGCCCGCGTCGACCAGCGGCGGCACCAGGAGCAGCGCGGCGCCCGTCACCACGCCCGTCACCAGCAGGTAGACGACGCCGATGGCGACGGCCCGGCGCAGCCGCAGCCGGTGCTGCAGCAGGTTCACCAGGGGGTTCATGGCCACCGCCAGGAAGGCGGCGATCGCGACCCAGGTGAGGACCCCGCGCGACAGCCATAGCACCCACAGCGAGGACGGCCACCGCCAGGATCACCCCGACGACGCGGAGGATCGCGCGGGTGGAGGGTCCGTCGTTGGTCACCGGTCCACGTTCGCGCCGGCGCGCGCGACTCCTCGGCATAGGCTGCGGCGACTGCGCCCGGGCGGAGGGGTCATGACTGAGAAACTCACGAAGAAGATCTACGAGCGGGAGCTCGAGCGGCTGCAGCTCGAGCTGATCGACCTGCAGGACGTGGTGCGCGAGAAGGGCCTGCGCGTCGCCGTGCTGATGGAGGGCCGCGACGCGGCCGGCAAGGGCGGGATCATCAAGCGGATCACCGAGCACCTCAACCCGCGCGCCTGCCGCGTGGTGGCCCTCGGCGTCCCCACCGAGCGCGAGCAGGGGCAGTGGTACTTCCAGCGCTACATCGAGCGGCTGCCCGCGGCGGGCGAGATCTGCCTCTTCGATCGCAGCTGGTACAACCGCGCCGGCGTCGAGCGGGTGATGGGCTTCTGCTCGAAGGACGACGTCGAGGACTTCTTCCGCGAGACCCCCTCCCTCGAGCGGATGCTGGTGGGCTCCGGGCTCATCCTGCGCAAGTACTGGCTGGAGGTGAGCGCCGCGACCCAGGAGGAGCGCTTCCGCGAGCGGGCCGACGATCCCACCAAGCGGTGGAAGCTGAGCCCGATCGACCTGGAGGCGCGCAAGCGGTACGACGAGTACTCACGCGCCCGCGACGAGATGTTCAGCCACACGGACACCGAGGAGTCGCCGTGGTTCGTGGTGGACGCCGAGGACCAGCGTCGCGCACGCCTCAACTGCATCGCCCACCTGCTGGCGTCGATCCCCCACGGGGGCCCGAAGCGGACCAAGGTCTCGTTCCCGAAGCTGAAGCGGCTCGGCCGCGAGGCACCGCCGCCGCCGGGCGTCGCCCGGGTCCCCGAGCTGTGGTGATGAGCCCTAGCGGCCGACGCGCGTCAGGACCAGGTCGTCCACGATCGCCTTGCCGCCGGGGGCGAGCCGCAGGATCACGCGCTGCGGCCCGGTCGCCGGCAGGCGGACCGTCGCGCTCAGCTTCCGCCACCGCCACGCGCCCGGCTCCGTGACGATCCGCAGGCGCAGGGTGGCCGGCGAGGTGGACGTCGCGAGGCGCGGCGGGCCGCTGCGCACCCAGAGGCCCACCCGGTAGCGGCCGGCGACCATCCGCGGGCTGTCCACGCGCGCGCCGGTCCCCACCCACAGGGCCTTGCTCCCGGAATGGGAGGCTCCCACGAAGGCGGCGCGGGGAATGCCGGGCAACGGGTTCTCGAAGCCGAGGCGCCAGTAGGAGAGCGGGGCGAGCGATGCCGGAGGGCCCAGCGTGCCCGTGGTCGAGGGCGCCGAGTGGACGACGCCCTGACCTCCGGTCGCCGGCGTCGTGGGCCCGGCCGGCGGCGGCGCGGGGACGGCCGGCGCATCGTCGCCGAGGCGCAGGAAGCGGGCCTCGGAGGGGACTCCCTCCGGGCTCAGGAGCACGAGCTGGTAGTAGCCGGGCGGCGCGATCGCACGGGTGGCCGGGGAGGTGAGGTCGATGCGGCCGTCACCGCCGGAGGTCATGGCGAGCGGGACCAGGCGCTGGTGCATGTCGTTGGCGTGGGTCGTCGCGCCGGGCGACATCAGCACGGCGCGGGCCACGGGCCCGCCGGACGTCGTGACCGAGAAGGCCGCCCCGTAGCGGACCTCATCCGGCGCCGACATGATCGTGGGCCGAGGGGTGCCCGTGAAGAGGTAGGGCGGCGAGAAGACCTCGATCGCGTCGGACGCGCCGCCGCCGCCGCCGGGACCGTCGTCGCCGGCCGAGACGATGCGGCCGTCGGGCAGGAGGAGGGCGGTCGAGTGGTAGCCGCGCTGCTCGGCCTGGTGCGCCAGACGCGACCACGTGTCGGCGGCCGGGTCGTACCGCAGGGCGTCGAACCGCGGCTGCTCGTAGTTGTTCAGCCCGTTGCCGCCGATCGTGATGATCGCCCCGTCGGCGGTGAGCACGCTGTTGGCGTTGCGGCGCGCCTCCGGCAGCGGCCGGCGGAGGCTCCACCCGGCGCCCAGGTGCTCGGCGTCGATCACCTCGGTGCTGGTCTGCTGGTCGCCGCCGATCACCATCACCTTGCTCGACCCGCTCGGGCCGTCGGGCAGGAGCACCGCCGAGCCGTAGTAGTGGTCGCCCCGCAACTGGGGCATCGCGGGGTCCCACGCCCAGGTGGCGGGGTTCAGCAGGCCGTGGTCCCCGCGGAACGGCCCGGCGACCATCACCCGCCCGTCCCGCAGGACGAACTGGAACGGGTAGACGTTGAGCTGGCGCTGGCCGACCGGGGTGATCGTGCCCTTCTTGGTGCGGTCCGGCGAGGGGGTGAACACCTCGACGTCGTCGTTGATGTTCCCCGAGCCGTCGGCGGAGAGGCCGCTGGTGATGAGGACCCGCCCGTCGGGCAGCGTGGTGGTGGTGGGATACCAGCGCCCGTCGTTCATCTTCCCCTGGAAGGTCCACTCCTCGGTCCAGGGGTCGAAGATCCAGATCGAGTCGAGGCCGCGGTAGTTCGCGCTGCCTTCCTTCGGGATGTTGCCGCCCACCACCAGCACGCGGCCGTCGGCCAGCAGCGTCTGGCCGGCGCACCAGATGTTCTCGTCCGGCGTGCTGATGCGCCTGCTGGTGCGCGTCGCCGGGTCCCAGAGCGTCCCGATGCTCGTGTTCTCGGTGGTGCCGTAGCTGAAGAAGAGCACCTTTCCGGTGGGCAGCAGCATGGCGTGGATGCCGGTCACGTCGATGTGTGAGCCGCCGGACCACTGGCCGACCACGCTCGGAGCGCCGGCCAGCTTCATCCGTTTGACCTTCGGCCGCGGGTGAGCGGCCAGCCGGCGCGACTCGCGGCGCGCGCGCAGGTGCTCCAGGGCGTGGGGGCGACCGATGACCCGCGTCTCGACGCGCAGGAGCTGAGCGTCCGTCATGCCGCGGGACGCGGCCGTGCCGTGCGCCTGCGCCTGAGCGGCCGTCGACAGCCCGCCTGCCAGGATCGCGACCGCGAGTCCCCGTCCCGCCATTCGGCGGAAGGTCCTCCCGCGACGCTTCTCTTTCATGTTGCGAGGGTCGTCGATCCTCACAGAACCGCGAAATCCTCACAGGGCTAGGGCGCACCCCACCGTTCGGGGAGAACCTTCGGAGAACCCCTCCGCTTGGGGAGGAGCAGGCCCAGCAGGAGCCCGAAGAGCGCGTGCATGACGCTCTCCTGGACGAAGACGCGCCGGTCGGTGAGCAGGCGCGGCCAGTAGCCCGACCGCCGGTCCGGATGGACGCGGTCCACGATGGCCATTCCGGGCCAGGCGACCAGGCTCTCGGTGCAGGCCCACGCCAGCCCGGCGCGCGGACCGCGCGCGCCCGAGAGCGCGAAGACCGTCCCCAACGCCGCCCCGTTGGCCGCGTGGATCGCCGTCCCTGCGGGCGCCCACCAGCGGCCCACCGGGGCCATGCGGCCGAGCAGCCGCACGTCGCTGTAGCGGGTTCCCAGGGCCCGGGCCGCGAGCGGCTCCAGGGCGGCCCAGGCGGCGGCGGCCGCGGCGCCCGCCAATGCGCCACGGCGGGCGGTGGCGACCCTGCTCATGTCCGCCAGGCTACCCTCACGACATGGTCCCGGCCGCTCACGGCTCCCCCGCCCGTGGCGGGGATGGTCCGCTGATCCTGCTGACGGGAGCCAGCGGCTACGTCGGTGGCCGGCTCCTCGAGCGTCTCGAGACGGCGGGCGCCCGGCTGCGCTGCATGACGCGGCGCCCGCAGGAGCTGGAGGACCGCGTCGCCCGTGGCACCGAGGTCGTGCGCGGCGACGTCACGGACCCCGGCTCGCTCGACCGCGCGCTCGCGGGGGTCGACGTCGCCTACTACCTGGTCCACTCGATGACCTCCGGCACCGACTACCGCGACGCCGACCGGCAGGGCGCCTCGGCGTTCGCCCGGGCGGCGCGAGCGGCGGGGGTGGGCCGCATCGTCTACCTCGGAGGGCTCGGGCACGGAGACGACCTCTCGCCTCACCTGGCGAGCCGTCAGGAGGTGGGGCGGATCCTCGCGTCGTCGGGCGTCCCGACCCTGGAGCTGCGGGCGTCGATCGTCATCGGCTCCGGGAGCACCTCGTTCGAGATGATCCGCGCGCTGGTCGACCGCCTGCCCGTCATGGTCACGCCGCGCTGGGTGAGCACCCTGACCCAGCCGATCGCGATCGAGGACGTGCTCGCCTACCTCGCAGAGTCCGCCCGGGTGTCGCTGCGCGAGAGCCGCATCGTGGAGATCGGCGGCACCGACCGCGTCTCCTACCGGGAGCTCATGCGCCTGTACGCGCGCCGGCGGGGCCTGCGCCGGGTGATGGTGCCGGTGCCGGTGCTCACGCCGTGGCTCTCCAGTCTGTGGCTGGGCCTCCTGACGCCGGTCTACGCCCGCGTCGGCCGCCAGCTGGTGGAGGGGCTGCGCAACGAGACCGTCGTGCGCGACCCGAGCGCGGCGAGCATCTTCTCCGTGCGGCCGCGGGGGGCCGGGGACGCCATCGACCGGGCGCTGGCCAACGAGGACCGCGACTTCGCGAGCACGCGCTGGTCGGACGCGCTGTCGTCCGGGCCCCCCTCCCGGGCGTTCGGCGGCGCGGCGGTGGGCTCGCGCCTGGTCGACTCGCGCTCCGCGCGCGTGCCGGTCCCCCCCGCGGCCGCCTTCGCCCCCATCCGGCGCATCGGCGGGGCCCGGGGCTGGTACTACGCCGACCCGCTCTGGCGCCTGCAGAGGGCTTCTCGACCTGCCCTTCGGAGGGGCCGGGGCGCGGCGCGGCCGGCGCCACCCCGACCAGCTGCGCCTGGGCGACACGGTGGACTTCTGGCGCGTGGAGGCCATCGAGGCCGACCGCCTCCTGCGCCTGGCGGCCGAGATGACCCTGCCCGGGCGTGCCTGGCTCCAGTTCGAGGTCGAGCCGGCCGACGGCGGCTCGATCATCCGCCAGACCGCGATCTTCGACCCGGTGGGCCTGGCCGGCCGGCTCTACTGGTACTCGGTCTGGCCCCTCCACGGCCTCGTCTTCCGGGGCATGGTCCGCGGCATCGCCCGAGAGGCCGTACGCCTCGGATCGAGAACCGCCGAGGCGGTCGCCGGCTGATCGCGCGGGCCCCGGCGGGTGTGCCGGGGCCGCGGATCCCGTCGTTCACACGGTGGCGGTCTGGGCGGTCTCGCTGGGCGCCTCGTCCTTGAGGCGCTTGATCAGGTCGGCCACGTCGGCCGTCTCCTGCTCGAGGTCGCGCTGGTACTCCTCCAGCCGCTCCAGCCACTCCTCGCGGTTGAAGGACCGGCGGCGGCGGCCGTACGGGCCGCAGCCCGGCCCGCCGCGGTGGCGTGCTCGATGCGTCATGTGCTCACCTCCTCTCGCGCGTCGTGACGGGCCAGGAACGCGTCCACCACCCCGCGCGCGTCGCGGAGGGCGTCGGCCCACTGGTCCAGCAGGCCCCGCCCCGCCGGCGTGAGGTGGTAGATCCGCTTCGCCGGGCCGGGCACGCTCTCGTCCCAGGCCGAGGAGACGATCCCCTCGTCCTCGAGCGAGCGCAGCAGGCGGTAGAGGTTGCCGAGATCAACCCGGCGCTCCTCGCGGGCCAGCTCCGGCAGCCGCTCGAGCAGCTCGTACCCGTGCATCGGCTGCTCGCTCAGCAGCTGGAGCAGGGCCGGCTCCACGAAGCGCTCGATCCGGGCGCGAACCTCCCAGCGCCCCGGACCGACGCTTCGGCGGCAGCGTGCGCGGTGTCCGCGCGGTCCCATTCCCCGTCTCGGTGGCATCGCGGCGCACTATAGGTCAAATACATATGTAACGCAACGCACCCCGGCGCCGCGATACGCTCGGGGGCCCAATGCTCTCCGAACCGGCAAGCTCGCTCACCGACCTGGCACTGGGCCTGGTGACCCTGTGGCTGGCCGTCCGGCTGCAGGGCATGCCGGACGTGCACCGCTACTGGAAGCTCACCTTCTGGTGGGCCGGGTTCGCCGCGCTGGCGGGGGCCGTCCACCACGGGGTGGTGACCTACTCCGACTACTGGGCCGGCCCGAGCTGGGCGGTCATCAGCACGATGGTCGTGATCACGGTCTCGTACCTGCTCGCGGCCAGCGTGGAGGAGGTGCTGGGGCCCGGTCACGGCCGGGCGTTCTGGGTCCTTCGGTCGGTGGGGATCGTCGCCTACGTCGCCCTGGCCGTCTCCGGGCGCGCGGGGGTGGGGGCCATCCTCCTCTGTGAGGGCCTCACGATGGTCTGCGTGCTCGCCCTCTGGGCGAAGGCCGCGCACGACCGCCACCCGCTGGCGGGCCCGGTCATCCTCGCGATCCTGGCCAGCGGCGCGGCCGCGGGGCTGCGCGCGGCCCCGGGCAACCTGGCCGGGCTCGTGGGGCTCGACTCGACCTCCCTCTACCACCTGGCCCAGATCCCCGGCATGGTGCTGTTGTACGCCGCGGTGAGCGGCATGTGGGCGGCGCGGCGGGACGCCCCCACCCCCGCCGTGAGCCGCCACACGGCTAAGGACGAGGCGGTCGGCAGCCGACAGGTATGACACCTGTCCTTGTGGGGCGGGCTATCCTCCTCTTGGATGCCAGGTCGCTGATCTCCTCCACCCTCATCCCTCGCCGCGCTCTGCTGGTCACCGCTGCCGCGGCTCTGCTCGCTCTCGGCGCATGGGGCGCGGCCCACGCGCTCGACCCCGGAGCGATGGGCGAGGCCTTCGCCGCGGTGAGCTGGCCCTGGGTCGCCGCCGCCGGCATCTCCTACGCGGCGGGGCAGATCTGCTCGGGCCTCGTCTGGGGCGTCGGCCTCCGTGCCGGCGGAGTCGGCGGGGTCGGTAGACGCCATGTGATGAGCGCCTACTGGATCGGCCACGGGGCGGGCGAGCTGCTGCCCGCCCAGCTCGGCCAGGCCGTGCGCTACGCGGTGATCCGCCGTCACCCGGTCGCCGGAGCGGGCTGCGGCCTGAGGGTCGCCGGCAGCCTCGGCGCGTGCAAGGTGATCGACGGCCTGGTGACCTTCGTGGTGGCCGCGGTCGCGACCGTCGTCATCCCGTTGCCGGATGCCGCCTCGTTCCTGCGCTGGGTCGCGCTCGCGGCGCTGGTGGGCCTGGCCCTCGCGCTGCTCGTCGTGCGGCGCCTGAGCCCCGCTCAGGTGTCGCGCTGCCTTCCCCGGCGCGCGCGGGGCCCGATGGTGCGGTTCTGCGAGGGCGCGGCCATGCTCGGCCGCGGTCGGGACACGCTCGTCGCCGTGGGCCTGCAGCTCGGGGCGGTCGCCGGCCGCGTCGTGAGCTACGCGGCCCTGCTCCACGCCTTCGGGCTGCCGCCCGCGGCCGCGCTGCTGGTGTTCGCCCTGCTGGTGATGTCGGGCCTCATCGCGATCTCTCCCGGCGGGGTCGGCGTGCGCGAGGCGGCGCTGGTGCCGGCCCTCGTGGCCACCTACGGCATCGGCGCCAACACGGTGGTGGCGTTCAGCCTCGGCGTGCAGGCCACAGCCCTCGGCGTCTCTCTCGTCGGCGCCGCCTTGGCGCTGCTCACCGCGCGGTTCTGGCCGCCGGCTCCCGCCGTCCGGGGGATCAGCACCGCCTGAGCGCGGCGACGGGCGCGCTCAGTCCGCGTCGCTCGCGAGCGTCTCCCCGCTCACCAGGAACCGCACCCGCTGGCCGAGCTCGGCGGCGTTGTTGGCGATCCGCTCGATGTGGCGCGCCACGAGAACCGCGGCGGCGGCCCACGCGCGCATGCCCGACTCGCTCGGGGCCTGGCTCACGGCCTGGAGCACCCGGTCGAGCATCGGGTTGACGCGGCGGGCGTCCGCCACCGCCTCCTCCCCCGCCTCGACGTCGGCGCGGGCGACGGCCTCCACGGCGCGCGCGAGCGCGTCGACCGCACGCCCGCTCATCGCGTCGATGAGGGCCCGCACGTTGTCGAGGCCCTCCGGGGGGGCGGCACCGAGCTGGCCAGCTTCGCGATGTCGCACCGCCAGGTTCCCCACCCGCTCCAGGGCGACCGCGGCGATCAACCCCACGTGCAACAGGCGCAGGTCGCCCGCGAACGCGGGCCAGGAACGGTGCAGGTCGAGGATGCGGCTCTCGAGGGCGGCGCTGCGCAGATCCACCTCGCGGTCGGCTGCGATCACCGAGTCGGCGACGCTCGGGTCGGCCTCGCCCCAGGCCGTGACCGCCCTCTCGACCTGCGACAGCACCAGCGTCGCCAGCTCGGCGAGGCCGATGTGCAGCGCCTCGAAGGCGGCGGCCGGGTCGGTGCGCGACGGGGACACGCCCGAAAAGCTACGCCACCGGAGGCGATGGGGGAACGGCGGCCTCGGTGCGGTCGCGGCCGTTGTTCTTTGCGCGGTAGAGGGCCGCGTCCGCGCGGCGGAAGAGATCCGAGCCGTCCTCGTCGCCGGTGGCGAGCTCGGCCACTCCGAACGACGCGGTGAGGCGCCGCACCGGACCGATCGTCGAGCTCGAGATCTCCGCGCGGAGACGCTCGGCGCCCGCGGCCGCGCCGGCCACGTCGGTCTCGGGCATGAGCCAGGCGAACTCCTCGCCGCCCACGCGGCCGGTCACATCGATCGACCGTGCGCGGCCCCGGAGGCGCCCGGCCACCTCGCGCAGGACGTTGTCGCCCGCGCTGTGGCCGTGCGCGTCGTTGACGGCCTTGAAGTGGTCGAGGTCGATCACGGCGAGGCTCAGGGGGTGGCCGTAGCGCTCGGCCCGGCGGGCCTCATCGGCGAGGGCCTCGTGGAAGGCCCCGTGGTGGGCGAGCCCGGTCAGCGGGTCGGTGCTCGCCTGGCGCACCAGCAGCTCGCGGGCCTCGGTGTTGGCGATCGCCACTCCGACCAGCTCGGCGAACCGGCCGATCCGCTCCTCGGCGTCGTCGCTGAGGGGCGTGCCCCCCATGCTCACCGCGCCGAGCGCCCCCCACAGCCTCCCCTCGACGCGAATCGGCGCCGCCACCGAGTACTGCCACGGCACGGGCGCCCACTGCCCGGCGCTCGACACCGGTTGGTCCGCGCGTTGGGTGCGGCCGGTCGCGAACACGCGGGCCGTCACCCCCTCCCCCTCCAGTGGGAGGAAGTCCGGCGTGGCGGCGACCAGCTCGGGGTCGATCGCCCACCTCCCGACGATGCGCGCCTGCTCGGCGCCCTCGAAGACCACGATGACGGCGCCCTCGGCGTTGACCAGCCAGGCCATCTCCTCCGCGACGAGGGACAGGAGCGTCTCCGGCTCCTCCCCGCGCCCGACGGCCTCGGCCACCCGGTGGAGCGCCGCCCGCTCGGTGTCCCAGCGCTTGGCCTCGGTGGTGTCGTCCAGAACCACCACGGTGGTCGCCCCCGCGGACACGGGCCTCAGGGTCACGGCGGCCCAGCGCACCTCGCCGTCGGGGCGCACGACGCGCACCTCGACCGGCTGGCCCACCACCGAGGCGGCCTCGATCGTGAGGCCCCGGTCGTCGCGGTGCAGGGGGGCGTCCCAGGGCCGGCCGACGACCTCGGCCGGCGGTCTGGCCGGCGATCTCGCACCAGCGCTCGTTGGCCTCGATCACGCGCCGCTCAGGATCGGCCACGGCCACGCCGCCCGACACGCAGGCCATGATCGCCTCGAGCTGTGCGTGCGCCGGGCGCTCGCCCGTCATACGCGGTGGGACCAGGTCGCCTCGCGCTTCTCCAGGAAGGCGGCGATGCCCTCCTGGGCGTCGTCGATCCCGGCGTTCCGGCACATCACCGCGCTGGCGTGACGGTAGGCCTCCTCCAGCGGGAGGTCGAGGTTCTCGCCGAAGGCGCGCTTGCCGATCGCCACGGTGGCGCGGCTCGCGCCGGCCACGCGCCCCGCGAGGGCGGCGGCCTCCTCGTCGAGCCGGCCGGCGGGTACGACGCGGTTCACGAGGCCCCAGTCGAGCGCCGTGGGGGCGTCGATCGGATCGCCCGTCAGGAGCATCTCCATGGCCCGCTTGCGCCCGACGGCGCGCGCCACCTCGACCATGGGCGTGGTGCAGAAGAGCCCGATCCTCACGCCCGGCGTCGCGAAGCGGGCCCCCTCGGCGGCGACGGCGAGGTCGCAGGCCGCCACCAGCTGGCAGCCGGCGGCCGTCGCCATGCCCTGCACCCGCGCCACCACCGGCACGGGCAGCCGGTGGATCGCCAGCATCAGCTCGGCGCAGAGCGCGAAGACGCGCTCGTGCACCGCCGCGTCTCGTGTCGCGAGCTCGCGCAGGTCGTGCCCGGCGCAGAAGACGGTGCCCTGCGCGCCGAGCACCACGCAGCGCACCGACTCGTCCTCCCCGGCCGCGCGCAGCGCGTCGAGGAGAGCGGCCATGGTGTCCGTCGAGAGCGGATTTCTCCGCTCGGGACGGCTGAGCACGATGGTCTGGATGGGGCCGATCGCGCTCCACGATCACCGGGCGATCGGTCAGGACGGCGTCGGACATCCAGGCTCCTCGAGAGGGTGGGCCTCACACTATTCGACCGCTAGCGTGGGGGCATGGAGGTCCATCTGATCGATGGCACATACGAGCTTTTCCGCCATCATTCGGTGCTCCCGAGCGAGGTCGCGGCGACCTCCCGCGGGGCCGCGACCCGGGGCGTGATGCGGTCGGTGCTGGACCTGATCGCGGACGGCGCGACGCACGTCGGCGTGGCCACGGACACGGTGATCGAGTCGTTCCGCAACGACCTCTGGCCGGGCTACAAGACCGGAGCGGGCGTCGACCCCGCCCTCCTCAGCCAGTTCCCGCTCGTGGAGGACGCGCTCGAGGCGCTCGGCGTGACGGTGTGGGGGATGCGCGAGGTGGAGGCCGACGACGCGCTGGCCACCGCCGCGGCGCGCGCCGCGGAGGACGCCCGGGTGGGGCGGGCGCTGATCTGCACCCCCGACAAGGACCTGGCCCAGTGCGTGGGCGGGGTGGTGGTCCAGCTCGACCGGCGCGCCGGGACGGTTCGCGATGCGGCCGGCGTGCGGGAGCGGTTCGGCGTCGGGCCCGAGTCGATCCCGGACTACCTGGCCCTCGTGGGCGACTCCGCCGACGGCTTTCCCGGCCTTCCCGGATGGGGCGCGAAGAGCGCGGCGGCGGTGCTCGCGCGCTACGTCCACCTGGAGGAGATCCCGGACGACGAGGCGGGCTGGGACGTGGCCGTGCGCGGTGCCGCGCGTCTGGGGGCGGCGCTGCGCGCGGGCCGCGAGGCGGCCGAGCTCTTCCGGTTCCTCGCCACGCTGCGCCGCGACGTGCCGGGCGTGCTCGAGGACGGGGTGGACGCCATCGCCTGGCGGGGGCCCACCGCCGCCCTCGAGAGCGTGTGCGAGGAGATCGGCGCCCCGGAGCTACCGGAGCGCGCCCGGGCCCTGGCCGAGGAGCGTGCCGGGCCTGACCGCAGCCGGCGTCGGTTGACGGAGGCGGTTCGGGCCGCGCTGATCGAGGCCGGCCTCCGCCGGCGCCGGCGCTCCATGCTCGCCGCCGAGGTGCAGCGCATCGCCGAGGATTCGGCGGACCTCGCCGAGAGGCGTGCCGTGATGGCCGACATGGAGGCTCTGTCCTCCGATTGGCCCGAGTGACGCTCGGCGACATCTACCACCTCTCGGAGCGCCGCCGCCGCGACCTTCCGGCCGCAGATCACGGTCGCGGGCGAGACGACCCGGGTCCTGGTCGAGCAGCTCCGCGCGGACGATGCGCTCGAGATCGTCCTGGATCTCTAGCGGGAGGCCGCGGCGGTCGCGGCTCGCCGGGCGCGCTTGGTGCGCGCGACGGCCGCCAGCTCCACCTTGCGCAGGCGCACCGCGCCGGGGGTGACCTCCACGCACTCGTCGTCGCGCACGAACTCGAGCGCCTGGTCCAGCGACAGCCGGCGGTGCGGCACCAGCCGCACCAGCTCGTCGGAGGTGGAGGAGCGCATGTTGGTGAGCTTCTTCTCCTTGGTGGGGTTCACGTCGAGGTCGTCCCCGCGGCTGTTCTCCCCGACGATCACCCCCTCGTAGACCTGCTCCCCCGGTCCCACGAACAGGGTCCCCCGCTCCTGCAGCCCGAAGAGGGCGAAGCTCACCGTGATGCCCGCCCGGTCGGACACCAGGCTGCCGCGAGGCCGGCTGCGGATGTCGCCCATCCACGGCTCCCATCGGTCGAACACGTGGTGCAGCAGGCCGGTGCCCCGCGTCTCGGTGAGGAACTCGGTGCGGAAGCCCACCAGGCCCCGCGCGGGGACGACGTACTCCATGCGCGCCCAGCCCGTGCCGTGGTTGACGATCTGCTCGAGCCGGCCGCGCCGCAGGGCCAGGAGCTGGGTGACCACGCCGAGGAACTCCTCGGGCACGTCGATCGACGCCCGCTCGAGCGGCTCGCAGAGCACGCCGTCGATGCGCTTGGTGAGCACCTGGGGCTTGCCCACGGTCAGCTCGAAGCCCTCGCGCCGCATCGTCTCCACCAGGATGGCGAGCTGGAGCTCGCCGCGGCCCTGGACCTCCCAGGCGTCGGGTCGCTCGGTGGGCAGCACGCGCAGGGACACGTTGCCGACGAGCTCCTGATCGAGACGGTCCTTCACCATGCGGGCCGTGAGCCGGTTGCCGTCGCGCCCGGACAGCGGCGAGGTGTTGATGCCGATGGTGAGCGAGAGGCTCGGCTCGTCCACCGAGATCACCGGCAGCGGCCGCGGGTCGTCGGGATCGGCGAGCGTCTCGCCGATGGTCACCTCGGGCGAGGCCGGCCACGGCGACGATCTCGCCGGCGCTCGCCGACTCGGCCGGCACCCGGTCGAGAGCCTCGGTGACGTAGAGCTCGCTCACGCTTGCGCCGGCGCGACCGTCCCGTCGGCGCGGCACCAGGCCACGGTCTGGCCGGCGACGATCTCACCCTCGTGGACGCGGCAGATCGCGAGGCGCCCGACGTAGCTGGACGCGGCCAGGTTGGTCACCAGCGCCTGCAGCGGCGCGCCCTCGGTGACGTCGGCGCCGGGACGTGTCGCCCGCAGCACGTCGAAGAGCGGCTCCAGGTCGTCGCCCTCCTCGGCCGGGGTCGAGCGACGCGCGCCCGGCCCTCGCGTTGCAGTAGACGATCGGGAAGTCGATCTGCGCTCTCGTCGGCGTCGAGGTCCAGGAAGAGCTCGTAGATCTCGTCCAGCACCTCGGCCACCCGGGCGTCCGGGCGGTCGACCTTGTTCACCACCAGGACCACCGGCAGGCGGGCCGCCAGGGCCTTGCGCAGCACGAAGCGCGTCTGCGGCAGCGGGCCCTCGGAGGCGTCCACCAGCAGCAGCACGCCGTCGACCATGTGGAGGGCCGCGCTCCACCTCGCCGCCGAAGTCGGCGTGACCCGGGGTGTCGACGATGTTGATCTTGATCCCGCCGTGCCGCACGGCCGTGTTCTTGGCCAGGATCGTGATGCCCTTCTCACGCTCCAGGTCCATCGAGTCCATCACGCGCTCGGCCACGTTCTCGTTGGCGCGGAAGGCGCCCGACTGCCACAGCATGGCGTTGACCAGGGTCGTCTTCCCGTGGTTGACGTGGGCCACGATGGCCACGTTCCGGATGTCCTCGCGTGCGGGCACGAGGGGGGATGTTAGGGCAGCCCGCGCGAAGGCCGGCTACACGGCCCGGCGCTGCTCCTCGCTCACGGGCACCAGGCGCCCGGCGCGCTCGTTGACGCGACCGCCCGCGATCAGCAGGCCGAGCGCGGTCTCGACCGGCCGCGCGGGGAGGTCCGACGCCGACATCGCCAGGCGCTCGGCGAGCGCGGCGGGCAGCGCCCGGACGGGGATGCCCCCGGGGGCGCCGGCGAGGCAGGCGAGGATCTCCTCGGCGAGCGCCGCGGGCTCGAGCGCGGCGGCGCCCACCGCCCTCAGGTGGCGCGAGCCGTTCGCTCCTCGGGATCCCTCCATGGCGTGCCTCCGTCTGACGGGCGGGCAGCGATGCTACCGCGCGTGGGTGGACGAACACATGTTCGCCATCCCCCGGCGACCTCCTTCCGCACGCCGGCGATCGTCGCGCCGGGTGCGCTCACGTATGGATGTGCGGCTCCGGGCCCGGCGAGCCCGCGGGGTATTCCCGGAGCTCGGGCACGCCCCGCGTCCACGACTCCAGGATCGGCTCCACGATGCGCCAGCATTCCTCGGCCTCGTCGCCGCGGATCGAGAGGGTGGGGTCGCCGTGGAGGACGTCGAGGATCACGCGGCCGTAGGCCGAGACCTCCTGGGGCGCGAGGGCCGCGGACATCGTCACCCGCTCGAGGTCGAAGAAGTCCCCGGGGCCGTTGATCTCCACCGCCAGCTCCAGGCGGTCCGGGGCCAGGCCCATCAGCAGGCGGTTGGGCTCGGGCGGGTCCTGCTGCCCGAAGGTGAGGTGCGGCACCTCGCGGAAGACGATCGCCACGTGCTCCTCGTCGTCGCCCAGGGCCTTGCCCGAGCGGAGCACGAACGGCACGCCCTCCCAGCGCCAGTTCTCCACGTGCAGGGTCACCCGCGCGAAGGTCTCGGTCTGGTTGGCCGGGTCGACGCCCTCCTCGTCGGCGTAGTCGGGCACCGGCTCCCCCCGCAACGTCCCGGCGGTGTAGCGGGCGCGCAGGGTCTCCTGCGCGACGTCCTCGGCGGTGGGCGTGCGGATGGCGCGGAGCAGGTCGACCTTCCGGTCGCGCAGGTCGCGCTCGTGGAGCGTGGGCGGGGGCTCCATCGCCACCAGCGCCATCACCTGCAGCAGGTGGTTCTGGATCATGTCCCGCAGGGCGCCCGCGTGGTCGTAGTAGCCGGCCCGCCCCTCCAGGGCGAGCGACTCGTCGAAGGTGATCTCGATGCGGTCGATGTGGTCGCGGTTCCAGATCGGCTCGAAGATCCGGTTGGCGAAGCGCAGGCCCGCGATGTTCTGCACGGTCTGCTTCTCGAGGAAGTGATCGACCCGGTGGATCGCCCGCTCGGGGGCGGCCGTGGCGAGGAGCTCGTTCAGCTCCCGGGCCGAGGCCAGGTCCCGTCCGAAGGGCTTCTCGACCACGATCGCGCTCCCCTCGGGAAGGCCGGCGGCCGCGATCGCCTTGATGGCCGCCGGGAACACGGGCGGCGGAAGGGCGAGGTAGACGACGGCGGGCCCGTCGCCCTGCGCGAGCGCGGCCGTGAGGGCGGCCGGGTCGCCCGCGTCGCCGCGGACATAGGTGCAGATCGCCGCGAGATCCGTGGCGCGGGCGCGGGCCCCCTCGTCGCCGTGCTCGGCGACCGACTGCTCGACGTGGGCCCGGAATGCGTCCTCATCCAACTCGGCGCGGTTGACCCCCACGAGGCGGAAGCCCTCGGGGAGCTTCCCCAGACCCAGGAGGCCGGCGAGGCCCGGCAGCAGGAGCCGCGCGGCGAGGTCGCCCCCGGCTCCCAGGACCACCATCCGCCGGATCATCGTCTTCGCGGCCGCGGTCTCCACGCCGGGCAACCTACTCCCGCCGAGCCGCCCCGCTGCGAGAGGATGCCCGGCCTAGTAGCTCTCGCAGCCGTAGCCGTCACCGTCGCCGTCGAGACGGTGTGGATCCGATCCGACCACCCGCACGGTCGTCCCGATGTCGGAGCAGTCGAGGTCCGGGGGCGCAGGCGGAACGCAGGCCCCCTGGTAGTTCGGATCGCAGGCCGCCTGCGGGGACACGAGCGGCGCGGGCGTCGTCGGTGCACTCGGTGCCGGCGGCGGGTCCGGCGTGGGCCGCGGGAAGATCGCGATGCCCTCCCGCGCGACGCGGAATCCTCGGTTGGTGGAGACGTTACGCAGGCGACGCCGACCTTCCTCGAGTTGCAGAGGAACCCCGCGCTGAGGACGCTCTCGCCGTAGGGAAGGACCTCCGCGGACTCGAGCGGGCCGACGCGTCCGAACGGCAGTTGGCGCGCTCTCTGGCCGTTGACCACCTGGGCGGCCTGGCGGGGCTGGAGGGTCACGCAGCGCGCGCTCGCCTTGCCGCTCCCCTGGGCGACCAGGCAGCGGATGTTGCCGCTCGGGCTCTCGAACAGGACCGGGGAGTCATGCGAGCCGTACGGATCTCAGGCCTCTGGGCGGGCGCCCCTCCCCTCGCCCCCCGCTCGGCTTGTGTAGCCTGGCCCGCAACCTGCGGCGCGCTCCCGATGGTGGAGGCTCCAGATCGCGGTAGCCGAGCTCGTGTCCGTCGAGAAGGTGAACAAGAGCTTCGGAGACGTCCACGCCCTCCGGGACGTCGACCTGAAGGTGAGCGCGGGCGAGGTGGTGGTGGTGATCGGGCCGTCGGGCTCGGGGAAGTCCACCCTCTGCCGCTGCATCAACCGCCTCGAGCCGATCGACAGCGGCCGCATCGTGATCGACGGCGCAGCCCCTGCCCGAGGAGGGCAAGGCGCTGGCGCGGCTGCGGGCCGACATCGGGATGGTCTTCCAGTCGTTCAACCTCTTCGCCCACAAGACCGTCCTCGACAACGTCACCCTCGGGCCGATCAAGGTCCGCGGGCTGTCGAAGGCGGCGGCGCGCCAGCGGGCGATGGAGCTGCTCGAGCGGGTGGGCATCGCCGAGAAGGCCGACCGCTATCCGGCCGAGCTCTCGGGCGGCCAGCAGCAGCGGGCGGCCATCGCCCGGGCGCTGGCGATGGACCCGAAGGTGATGCTGTTCGACGAGCCGACCTCCGCCCTCGACCCCGAGATGATCAAGGAGGTGCTCGACGTGATGCTCGAGCTCGCCGCGGAGGGCACGACCATGATCGTCGTCACGCCACGAGATGGGCTTCGCCCGCTCGGCGGCCCAGACGGGTGGTGTTCATGGACGAGGGCACCGTCGTCGAGGTGGCGCCGCCGGAGCAGTTCTTCTCGGCTCCGGAGACCGAGCGGGCCAGGGACTTCCTGTCCAAGATCCTGGCCCACTGACAGAGGACGGACCCTTGAGGAGGGACCATGAGGAAGAACCGATGGTGGTGGATCGCGATCGTCGCGATCTGCGCCGCCGCGCTCGTCGCGGCGGGATGCGGGGACGACGACGACAGCGGTGACAGTGGCGCAGGGGCCGACACCGCGGCCGCGCAGGTGCCCGAGTTTCCCGCCGGATCGACGATGGCCAGCATCCAGGACAAGGGCAAGCTCGTCGTCGGCACCAAGTTCGACCAGCCGCTGCTTCGGCCTGAAGAACCCGACCAACGACCAGGTCGAGGGCTTCGACGTCGAGATCGCCAAGCTGATCGCCGCAGGGCATCTTCGGCGGCGACATCGACGGGCAAGGTCGAGTTCGTCGAGACGCCGTCGACGATCCGCGAGAGCGTCGATCGAGAACGGCACGCGTCGACATGGTCGTCGCCACCTACACGATCAACGACGCCCGCAAGCAGCTGGTCGACTTCGCCGGGCCCGTACTACGTGGCCGGCCAGGACATCATGGTGAAGGCCGACGACGACTCGATCACGGGCGTCGAGGACCTGAACGGCAAGAAGGTCTGCTCGGTGCAGGGCTCGACGTCGATCGACGAACGTGCGGGAGCAGGCGCCGGAGGCCGACCTCGTCGATCACCTTCGACGTCTACTCGCTGTGCGCCGAGGCGCTGGGCGACGGCCGGGTCGACGCGGTGACGCACCGACAACATCATCCTGCTCGGCCTCGTGAACGCCAGTCCGACGGCGCCTTCAAGCTCGTCGGCACCCCGTTCACCGAGGAGCCCTACGGCATCGGCGTGAAGAAGGGCGACGACGACTTCCGCGACTTCATCAACGACCGGCTCGAGGAGATCGAGGCCGACGGCAGCTGGGCCGCCGGCCTTCGAGGCCACGGTCGGGCAGGCGGGCGAGGAGACCCCCGAGCCGCCGCCGGTCGACCGCTACTGAGCTGAACCGCGTGCGCGCCGGCGAGCCTCCGCGGCCCGCCGGCGCGACCGTGACCCCATCGGGGAGCGCAGCCGGTGGACGTGATCTTCGACAACCTCGACCTGTTCGCCGACGGCTTCTGGGTGACCGTCCAGCTCACGGCTGCTCTCCTTCGTCTGCGCGTTCGTCATCGGTCTGCGTGATCGCCGCGTTCCGCGTGAGCCCGGTTCCGCCGCTGCGCGCCGTCGGCGCCCTCTACGTGGAGACGATCCGCAACACGCCCGCTGCTGGTGCTGCTGATCCTGTTCTTCTTCGGCCTGCCCGAAGCTCGGGTTCACGTGGTCGCCCTTCGCGACCGCCGTCATCATGCTCGTCGATCTACACCGGCGCCTTCGTCGGCGAGACCGTGCGCGCCGGCATCAACACCGTGGCCGTGGGGCAGGTCGAGGCGGCCCGGGCCATCGGGCTCACCTTCACGCAGGTCCTCGGGCTCGTGGTGCTGCCGCAGGCGCTGCGCTCGGTGGTGCAGCCGCTCGGCAGCCTGTTCATCGCCCTGATCGCGAACACCTCGCTGGCCTACGCCATCTCGGTCGTCGAGCTCACCGGCACCGCCGACCGGATCGGCAACGAGACGGCCGAGTACCTGCCGGCCTTCCTCGGCGCCGTCGTGGGCTACCTCATCCTGACGATCCCGGCGGGCTTCACGATCGGCGTGATCGAGCGCCGCGTGGCGGTGAAGCGGTGAGCGCCCGGACCTCGCCGCTCGGCGACGCCCTGGGCCCGCGCGGCCGCCGCCGTTCGCTGATCGCGTCGCTGGTGGCGGGCGTCGTGCTGGCCGGGCTCTTCGCCCTGGCCGTGTACCGCTTCTACGAGAAGGGGCAGCTCGACGCCGACAAGTGGGACGTCTTCACCGACTGGGGCGTCGTGAAGTTCATGCTCATCGGCCTCCGCAACACGCTCTACCTCTTCCTCGTGGCGGCGGCTCTGACCCTGGTCATCGGGATGCTCGCGGCGCTGGGGCGCCTCTCCCGCCTGCGGCCGATCCGCTGGCTGTCCAGCGCCTACGTGGAGCTCTTCCGGGCGACCCCGCTCCTGCTCCTCATCCTCTTCTCCAGCCTCGTGCTGCCGGAGTACGGGATCGACCTGCCGCTGTTCTGGTACGCGGTGATCGGGCTCGCGGCCTACAACGGCGCGGTGCTGGCGGAGATCTTCCGCGCCGGCATCCTGTCCCTGGAGCAGGGCCAGACCGAGGCGGCGTACGCCGTGGGCCTGCGCTACTGGCAGGCGATGAGGCTGGTGGTCGTCCCCCAGGCGGTGCGGCGCATGGTGCCGGCGCTCATCAGCGCCAACGTGACCCTGCTGAAGGACACCTCGCTGGCCTACGTGGTGTCCTACGAGGAGCTGCTCCGGAGGGGCCGCATCGTGGGCGAGTTCTCGAGCAACCCGCTCCAGGCGCTGATGGTCGTGGCCCTCATGTTCATCGTCGTCAACTTCACCCTCGGCTCCATCGCCCGCCGCATCGAGCGGCGCCAGCGCCGCCGCTACGGGTCGGGCCCCGTGATCGTGGAGGGCGGGCCCGAGGATCTGATCGTGCCGGACGCCGGAGGCGGAGCGCCCTCGGCTCAAGTGAGCCAGAGCGCGCCCACGGCGATCGCCGTGGCCACCGCCGCGGCGGGCAGCCACAGGCGCAGATGGGCCGCCGGCGTCCCGGTCTCGCCGGCGCCCTCCACGGCGAGGATCGTCGCCACCGAGCCGTGGGGCGTTGCGAGCGACCCCACCGACAGACCGGTCAGGGCGGCGCACGCCGGCAGCGAATGCGATCCCAGGATCCCCGACAGCACCACGCTGGCCGGCAGGTTGTTGACGGCGCCCGCGATGGCCGAGGCGACCAGGGCGAGCAGGATCAGGCCGCCGAGGGAGGTCGCCGCCGGGACGGGGATGGCGAGCGTCGCGGCGAGGCACCCCACCAGCACGACGAGCGCGGCGACCTGAACGCAGACCCGCGCGGGCACGCGCGGCATGGCGCGGCCGTACCCGCCGGCGAGAGCGGCCACCAGGATCGCGGCGGCGACGCCGCAGATGGGCCACCACGGCGCGACGCCCAGCCACGGCGCCACGGCACCCAGGACGCCGGCCGCCAGGAGCCCGGCAGCCGCCAGACGCTCCCCCGCGCTCCACGGCCCGGGCGATCCCACGGCGAGCGTGCAGCGCCCTCGCAGGGCGCGCCGCTGGACCAGCGCCACGGCGCCGACGCAGACCAGCGTCGCCAGCACGGAGGGCACGAAGAGGTGTGCGATGAACTCCCCCGGCCCCAGGCCCAGGCGCTCCATCACGATCAGGTTGGCCGGGTTCCCCTGGGGCAGCGCGAGCGAGAACGCGTTGGCCACGCCGATGGTGCCCAGCAGCAGTGGTCGCAGCAGCTCGGGCGCGGCGCGGGTGAGCGTCAGCAGCACCGGCACCATCAGCACCACCGCCCCGTCGAGCGAGACGGTCGCCGTCAGGAGGGCGCAGAGGGTGCACACCAGGAGATACAGCAACGCCCGCGAGTGCCCGGCCCGGCGCGCCACCGCGTCCGCCAGGCGGCGCGCGAGGCCGGTCCTCTCGGCGAACGCGCTCAGCCAGATCGCCGCGGTGAGGAACAGGGCGAGCGGCGCCGCCGCGTGGAGGGCGACGCCGAGGAGGCCCGGCGGGGCCACCCCCGCGAGCACCTCCACCGCTGCGCACGCGGTCGCGAAGATCGCCGCTGCCCAGCCGCGCGGATGCCGGATCACCCAGGCGAGGGCCGTCACGACGAGTAGTGTGTGGAGAAGGACAACCATGGTTGATAGTTAATCAGACTTAAGGATAGATGCCGCCTCGCCCTCCCTCCCGGTCCCGTCGAGAGGACGTCGCCGACGCGCTCAGCCGGGTGGCGCCGCTCGTCACCCGGTGGACGGAGCGCCTGCTCGCGTCGCACGAGCCGCCCCTCACCCCCGCTCAGTACGGAGCGCTCCAGGCGGTGGCGCGCGGCGATGCCCTCGGCGCCGACCTCGCCCGCCGGACGGGAGTCTCGGCGGCGGCGGTGTCCCAGCTCCTGAGCGGCCTGGAGGGCGACGGGCTCATCGAGCGGGGCGCCCGCGGCGGGGACGACCGGCGGCGCCAGAGCCTCGCCCTGACGCCGGCGGGCGAGGCCGCCCTCGGATCGGCCCGGGCCCTGCTGCAGGAGCGGCTCGCCGGGCTCCTGAGCGATCTCCCGCCGCCGGAGGTCGACGCGCTCGGCCGCTCGCTGCCGAAGCTCGAGGCGATGCTGGCCGGCACGGCGCCGCCGCCTCGGCCGGGCCGGCGCCCGCCCCCTCCCCCGCCGCCGCACCGCCCCTAGGGGTGTGCTCGCGGGGCGCGTCGTGGGAGGATGCCCCGCAGCATGGCCCACGACGTCACCGCCAGCAGCATCGACGACCTGCCCACGCTCTGGGACGGCTTCGCGAAGATGGTGCGCCAGGGCCTCGGGATCCGGGCCTTCGGCGTCCAGATCATGGACCTGCCGCCCGACTACACGACCAAGTCCCACGACGAGACCGCGAGCGGCCAGGAGGAGCTCTACATGGCCCTGAGCGGCTCCGGGGCGGTGGTCCTCGACGGTCCGCCCGAGGAGAGCGTGCCGCTCGACCCCGAGCACCTGGCCCGCATCGGGCCCTCGGTGGCGCGGCGGCTGCGGAGCGGGCCCGAGGGGATGCGCGTGCTCTGCATCGGAGGCGTCCCGGGCGGGGTCTACGTGGCCCCGGAATGGACGGACGGCCGGGACTAGGCGCGCCTCAGGGCCGGCGCGGCACCACCATGCTCACCGTGAACGTCTGCGCGACCTCGTCGTCCTGGTTCAGGGTGGTGCTCCGCATCGTCACGATCCCGCGATCCGGGCGGCTGCGGGAGGGCCGCACCTCGAGGATCTCGCTCTCGACGCGAAGGGTCTCGCCGGCCCGGGTGGGGCGCGGCCAGTCGATCTGCCCGCCGGCCCCGATGAGCCCGCCCGCGATGGGCGGTCCGCTCGTCACCTGCAGCCGCATCGTGATGCCCGCGGTGTGCCAGCCGCTCGCCGCCAGGCCCCCGAAGAAGGTCGATCGCGCCGCCTCGTCGTCGAGATGGAAGGGCTGCGGATCGAACTGCCCCGCGAACTCGACCATGTCGCGCTCGTCCATGGTGTACGTGTCCGTCGTGAAGCGCTGGCCGACGTGGAGGTCGTCCAGGTAGAGGGGCTCGCGGCCCCCGTCGGCGGGCGTCTCCACGCAGCCTCCTCAGACGGGCTGGGGCCGCCGCACGCCGGTGCGGCCCGAGCCGGGGCCGAAATGCCACTCCACCTCATCCGCGCCGACCGTCTCCCCGCACCGCCCGCAGACGGCTCCCACCTCCACCGGCCCGCCGCAGCCGGCATGGAGCACGAGGGCCGGCGGCCCGTTCGGAGCCAGGTGCCCGTCGCCCCAGTCCAGCAGCCCCAGGATCACCGGAAGGAGCCCCTTGCCGCGCTCGGTCAGCACGTACTCGAAGCGCTCGGGGCGCTCCTGGTAGGCCCGCCGTTCCAGGACCCCCGCGTCGGTGAGCGCGCGCAGGCGCTTGGTGAGGATGTTCGGCGCCAGCCTCAACCGCTCCTGGAAGCGCTCGAAGCGCGTGACGCCGAGGAAGGCGTCGCGCACGATCAGCAGCGTCCAGCGCTCACCGACGACCTCGAGGCTCCGCGCGATCGAGCAGTTCTGACCGGCGTAGTCGCGACCCAGCATCGCGCAATCCTAGCGGCTTGCATCACAAAAGTATCGCGTCGCGCCGCGCGACGGCCCCGCGAGGACGGCTGATAGCGTTGGTCGGCGTGGCGCCCACGCGCGGTCGCCGCCTCACGCCGACGATTGGAGGCGCCTTGTCCCCACGCGAGTCCGGTGGCGCCGTTGGCTCCGGCTCCGACGCCGTCCACGACCGGGAGTGGCTGCACGAGCACGCGCGCGCGCACCTGTGGCGGCACTTCGCGCCGGCCCGGGTGGACCGGGACGTGCCGATCATCGTGCGCGGCGAGGGCTGCCACGTCTGGGACGACCAGGGGAACCGCTACCTGGACGGCCTCTCCGCCCTCTTCTGCAACAACATCGGCCACGGCCGGGCGGACGTGGCACAGGCGGGGGCGGACCAGGCCAAGGAGCTCGGGTTCTTCACCACCTGGGCCTATCCGCACCCGCGATCGATCGAGCTGGCGACCCGGATCGCCGGGCTCGCGCCGGAGGGGCTCGACCGCGTGTTCCTGACCAGCGGGGGGAGCGAGTCGGTCGACTCCGCGATCAAGCTCGCGCGCCACCACCACCGGCTGATGGGCAAGCCCACCAAGACCAAGCTGATCGCGCGCACGATGTCGTACCACGGCACCACCTACGGGGCGATGGCCGCCACGGGGCTCACCTTCCTCCGCGAGCCCTACGAGCCGATGGCCCCGGGCGCCTCCCACGTCCCGGCCACCAACACCTACCGCCTGCCCGAGGGCCACTCCCCCGACGAGTTCGCCGAGGCGATCGAGGAGCGCATCCTGTTCGAGGGGCCCGACACGGTGGCCGCCGTGATCATCGAGCCGGTCCAGAACGGCGGCGGATGCATCCCGGCCCCTCCGGGCTACTTCGAGCGGGTGCGGGAGATCTGCGACGAGTACGACGTGCTCATGATCTCCGACGAGGTGATCTGCTCCTGGGCCCGGCTGGGCGAGTGGTTCGGCTCCCAGCGCTACGACTACGTGCCGGACCTGATCACGACGGCCAAGGGCCTGGCCGGGGCGTACGCGGCGATGGGCGCGGTGATCGTCTCCAACCGGGTCGCGGAGCCCTTCGCCGACGGCGGCCCGCCCTTCATGCACGGGTTCACGTTCGGCGGCCACCCGATGAGCTGCGCGATCGCGCTGGCGAACATCGACGTGCTCGAGCGCGAGGGCGTCAACGACAACGTGCGCGCCAACGAGCCGGTGCTGCGCGGGATGCTGGAGGGCCTGCGCGACATCCCGATCGTGGGCGACGTGCGCGGAGCCGGCTACTTCATGGGCATCGAGCTGGTGAAGGACCAGGCCACCAAGGGGCGCTTCGCCAAGGCCGACGCCGACCGGCTCTGCGCCGAGCTGACCCCGGCGATGTTCCAGCGCGGGCTCATCTCGCGCGCCGACAACCGGGGCGCACCGGCGATCCAGATCGCCCCGCCGTGCATCGCCGGCCCCGAGGAGTTCGCGGAGATCGAGGCCGTGCTGCGGCCGGTGCTCGAGGAGGCATCGGCCGCGTACGGCTGCACCTAGGCCTCAGTTGAACGCGGGCATGATCTCGTCGTGGATGATCTTCAGCTGGCCGTGCACGTCGGGCACGTCGGCGTCCATGCCGGTGAAGGCCTTGACCAGGAACGCGTCGGTGACGCAGAGGATCATGTGGTTCACGCCGGTGTCGGCGATCACCCGGATCTTCTCGACGCACTCCTCGGGCGTACCGGAGATCGACAAGGTGTCGGCGACCTCCGGCGGCAGCAGCTTGATCGCGCCCGGGACGTCGCCGGCGACCATCGCGTCGATGATCGGGGCCATGTCCTTGGGGTCGATGCCGTGGCGCTCCAGCTGCTCGTTCGGCATGGCCGTGATGTAGAAGACCACCAGCGCGCCGCCGGCCAGCTTGGCCTGGGCCGAGTCGGGCCCGACGGCGAACGCGCACCAGGCGCCGATGTCGAGGTCCTGCACGTTGCGGCCGGCCTTCTCGGCGCCGATCGTCATGTGCTTGACCAGGTACTCGTAGGCCTCCTTCGAGTAACTCAGCGCGTGGTGGCAGCCGTCGGAGACCTCGCCGGCGAGCTCGAAGGACTTCGGCCCGCGCATGGCGCCGAGGAAGATCGGCAGCCGCTCCTGCACGGGGCGGGCGAAGCTGAACAGGCCGGCGTAGTCGTAGAACTCGCCATCCCGCGTGATGGCGCCCGTGTCCATGAACGTGCGCATCACCTGGTGGGCCTCGCGCACCCGCGAGAAGGACTTGATCTTGGTCCAATCCTTCTTGTACTGGGCCAGCAGGCCGAAGTTGCCGATCGAGACCACGAGGTCCATCCTGCCGCCGGTCAGCTCGTCGAGGGTCGCGATCGTCTGGCAGACGAGCGTCGGCTCGCGCAGGCCGATCGGCGCGACGTTGGGGCCGAAGCGGATGTTCGTGGTCTTGTCGGCCGCGGCCGCGAAGAGCACGTACGGGTCCTTGTGCCACGTCTCGTCGACCGAGTAGCAGGCGTAGAACCCCAGCTCGTCCGCGGTCTTGATCATCTCGATCGAGTCCTGGAGCGGATAGTCAGGGAGCGTCACGTAGCTGAACTTCATACCGCCACCTCCGATTGTCGGCCCGGGCGCTACCCCTCGGCCTCGATCTCCTTGATGAGCTCTTCACCGGACACGACCGAGTCGGCGAAGTGATCGTGCATCCAGGCGAGGTGCTCCCAGCGGCTGTCCACGATCCTGCGCGTGTCCCAGGCCGGGATCTCCTGCTGGCGGACGTGCTCGGTCATCAGCTCGGGGTCGACCTCGTAGATGTGGTCGAAGCGCATCACGACCCCGTCGGTGACGGGCCGCTCCTGCGGCGGGCGCTGCGCCGCCAGGCGGAAGCCGATCACCCGCCGTCCTCCTCGTAGGCCTGGTCGAGGAGGTACTTGCCGGGGTTCATGACGTTGTTGGGGTCGAGCGCGCGCTTGATCTTCTTCATCACCTCGAAGCCGCCCCCCAGCTCGAGCGGCACGAGGTTGACCTCGCCCTCGCGGCACGATCCGTGGCAGGCGCTGATCGATCCCCCGTGGCGGAGCGCCACGGCCGCGATGTCGCGCTTCGCCTCGACCCACGCCTGCCAGCTGTCCTCGTCCCAGCGCTCCTCCCAGATGCCCACGTCGATCTCGGTGAGGTAGTCGCCCCAGGGTTTGTAGGCGCCGTTCGTGTACGCGAACATCCCCCAGTCGTCGAACATGTCGTGCCGCTCGCGCAGGCCATCGACGATGGCGTGCCACTCCTCGCGCACCGCCGGCAGGGCGCTGAAGTTGATCGAGGCGTCCTCGCAGTGCCAGCTCATGGGCACCACCTGGCCGTTGCGCACGCGGCCGTGCAGGGGGGTGGCGTAGCGGTCGTGGCGCGAGGCCCAGTCGCCCTGGGAGATCTCGTCGCCGAGGTAGTCGCCGCCGGTCTCGAGGCCGATCCTCAGCAGGCGCTTGGCCGCCGGGCCGCACCTCGTCGGACGGTGCCGTACATCGCGGTGGCCACCACCGCCCGCACGCTCCGGCGGCTGGGGGATGTAGGCCTCGTCGTCGCGGCGCAGGTAGTCGATCTTCCACTCGTCGAACAGCACGACGCCGGCCAGCGTGGCGAGCCCGGACCGCGCCATGGCCCCGGTGGAGCGCCAGGCGGTCTCGTAGTCGGGGTAGGAGAAGAACGCGGCGAACTCCGCCTCCGGGCGCGTCACCAGCTCGAGGGTCGCCTCGGTGACGATGCCGAGCGTCCCCTGGTGGCCCATGAACAGGTGCTTGAGCTGGTAGCCGCTCGACGACTTGCGGATCTTGCGGCCGCCGCCGTCGCCCACCTCGATGATCTCGCCGGTCGGCAGCACCATCTGGAAGCTGATCACCAGGTCGCGGGTGTGGCCGTAGCGGCCGCCGATCAGCGACCAGCCGTTGGTGCCGATCCGCCCGCCCACCAGCGAGCACGGGTACGAGGCCGGGTCGTCGGGATAGATGAAGCCGTGGGGCCGCAGCTCCTCGGAGAGCTTGAGCATGTTGATGCCGGGCTGCACGGTCACCGTGCGGTCCTCGACGTCGATCTCGAGGATCCGGTTCATCAGCTTGACGATCGACGAGGATCCCTCCCCGCAGCGGCACCGCGCCGTCGGTGAGCCCCGTTCCGCCGGCGCGCGGCACGACCGGGATCCGGTGCCGGTTCGCCAGCTTCACGACCTCCGAGACCTGCTCGGCGGTCGTGGGCAGCACGACGACGTCGGGGACGTGCTCCTTCCAGCGGTGCAGCGGGAAGGGCGCGGGAACGCGGGCCCGGTTGATGCGCGCCGAGATCCCGGCGAAGACGCCCTCCGCCCCGACGATCTGCACCAGCTCGTCGAGGACCGGGTCCGAGAGCGCGGTCGTGCTCACGGGGCGGCCTCCTCGCCGAGCCCCGCCGACTCGGCGACCAGCTCCATCAGGTCCATCACGGCGATCGGCTCCGGGCGCTCCGCGCCGGCCTCGGTCAGCGGGCGCTCGGACCAGACGCAGGCGCTCACCAGCGTGTCCACCTCGAGGCCCGCCGCGCGCTCCATCCGGCGCCGGCTGATCTCCGCGGTCAGGTCGGGCCGCTCGATGCCGAGCCCGCCGCCCGCGCCCGAGCAGTAGGACCACTGGGTGACGTGGTCGACGTCCTTGAAGGTCAGGCCCGGGATCGCCCGCAGGATCTCGCGCGGCGCCTCGTGGATGCCCTTGCGCTTGTTGAGCCGGCAGGCGTCGTGGTACGTGACGACGCGATCGATCGGGACCGTCAGCGGCAGACGGCCCTCGCGGACCATCTCGGCCACCAGCTCGACCGCCAGCACGATCTCGAAGTCGAAGTCGTCGCCGAAGAACGCCGGGTAGTCCTCGGTGAAGGCGATGTAGTCGTGCGGGTCGATCGCGATGATCCGCTTGGCGCCGATCGCGCGCCAGTCGGCGACGTTGTGCTCGGCGAAGCGGCGCGCCTGCTCGACGTAGCCCATCTCGGCCGCCGGCCCGCCGCAGCACCACTGCTCGCGCATGAGGCCGAACTCGACCCCGCCGGCCTGCAGGATGCGGGCGACCGCGCGCGGCAGCGAGGTGCGGTGGAAGGCGGCCTCGCAGTCGCAGAAGAGCACGGTCTCGCCGCCCACCGGCAGGTCGAGGCCCGGCGCCCAGTCGGCGACCCGCGCCTGGTCGACCGGCGTGCCGTTGCCCACCGGCTCGTGGCGGCGATCGTTCGGTGAGCCGGTTCCACTCCTGCCAGCCGGGCTGGTGGATGCCGGAGTCCACGGCCAGTGCCCGCATCGCCTTGACCAGGTCCACCGTGCGGGTGCGGAAGCGGTAGAAGTCCCCGGTGAAGAGGGTGTTCGGGCAGCGCAGCTCGCACGCCCCGCACTGGGTGCAGTGGACGTAGTCGCGGGCGACGTCCTCGACCCCGAGCACGCCCTGCTCCATCCCGACCACGTTGGCGTGGAAGGCGGTCGGGGTGTGCGACCTCGTCGCGGGTGACCTGCATCACCGGGCACACCTCGCGGCAGAACTTGTGACCCGAGCTGAAGCAGTTGTAGGCGGCTGTCCGCCAGCGATCGACGAACCCGCTCGTCAGGTCGCCGTCTGCCGGCTGCTCCTCCGACGTTTGCTCGTCCATGGCGCCACCTCCCCCGCGCGACAGGGTCGTGCGCGCCAACATAAATGAGGGGACGAGCCGCTGTTGACCGCCCTCGGGTCGCTTGCACGGCCCGGCGGGCGACCATCAGGATAGGCCGGTCCGGCAATCGAGGCGAGGGGATCGGGCGATGACCACCGGCACCCGGGGCAACTACATCGGCGGCGAGTGGCGGGAGGGCGCCGACGGCGGCGTCGACGAGGTGCTCGACCCGGCCACCGGCGAGGTGATCGCCGAGGTGGCGTCGTCGTCGGCCGCCGACGTGGACCGGGCGGTGGCCGCCGCCGCGGGGGCCTTCGACGGGTGGGCGGCCACGCCGCCCGGCGAGCGGGCGACCGCCCTGTGGCGGCTGGCCGACCGGCTGGAGGAGCACGCCGACGAGCTCGGCACGCTCGAGAGCCGCAACGTCGGCAAGCCGATCGCCGCGGTCCCGGAGGAGATCGACTTCGTCGTCGACAACCTCCGCTTCTTCGCGGGCGCCGCCCGCACGGCCACGGCGCAGGCCGCGGGCGAGTACATGGCCGGCTACACCTCGATCCTGCGCCGCGAGCCGCTGGGGGTGGTGGCCTCGATCGCGCCGTGGAACTACCCGCTGATGATGGCGATCTGGAAGATCGGGCCGGCGCTCGCGGCCGGCAACACCGTGGTGCTGAAGCCGTCCGAGCTGACGCCGCTCACCGCGCTGCGCCTCGCGGAGCTCGCCGAGGACCTGCTGCCCCCCGGCGTGCTCAACGTCGTGACCGGGCAGGGCGAGAGCGCCGGCGCCGCGCTCGCCACCCACCCCCAGGTCGCGATCGTCTCGATCACCGGCGAGGTCAGCACCGGCAAGGCGGTCATGCGCGCCGCGGCCGACTCGCTGAAGCGCGTCCACCTGGAGCTGGGCGGCAAGGCGCCGGTGGTGGTCTTCGACGACGCCGACCTCGACGCGGCGATCGCCGCCGTGCGGCTGTTCGGCTACTTCAACGCCGGCCAGGACTGCACGGCGTCGACGCGGGTGCTCGCCGGGCCGCGGCGTCTACGGAGACCTCGTGGACGGGCTCGCCGAGGCGGCGTCGAGCCTCGTGATGGGCAGCCCCACCGACGAGGGCACCGAGCTCGGGCCGCTGGTCTCGGCCGACCAGCGCGAGCGCGTGGCGGGCTTCGTCGACCGCGCCGTCGGGGCCGGGGCGCGGGTCGTGACCGGCGGCGGCCCGGGCGACGGGCCGGGCTTCTACTACCAGCCGAGCGTCGTCGTCGACGTCGCCCAGGACTCGGAGATCGCCCAGCGCGAGGTCTTCGGGCCGGTGGTGACGGTCCAGCGCTTCAGCGACGAGGCCGAGGCGATCGCCTGGGCCAACGACGTCGACTACGGGCTGTCGGCCTCGGTCTGGACCCGCGACGTCGGCCGTGCCCACCGCGTCGCCAACGCCCTGCGGTTCGGCACCGTCTGGGTCAACGACCACGGGCCGCTCGTGTCCGAGATGCCCCACGGCGGCTTCAAGCAGTCCGGCATGGGAAAGGACATGTCCGCGCACGCCCTCGAGCACTACACGGAGCTCAAGCACGTGATGATCAAGACCGACTGAGGACCGCCTGAGCAGCGCTTCCACGCTTCCGTCGGCGACGCTCAGACGGGCAGCGGTCCTCCGCGTAGCGGCTTCTCGTCCAGCGCCCGGGCCTCGTTGTCGCGCAGGCGCGGCTCGTAGTAGGCGAAGAACACCTTGCCCACGAGGTCGCGCCGGCTGCGGACCCCGGTCTTCTCGAAGATGCTCTTGAGGTGCTGCTGCACGGTGTGGGCCGACACGCACCAGGCGCGTCGGCGATGCTCGCCGTCGACTCGCCCTGCAGCACCAGGCGCGTCACCTCCTGCTCGCGCTCGGTGAGGCCGTAGGCCGACATGAGCAGCGGCGCGATGCGGGCCGGGTGCGCGGGCTCGACGATCACCGCGACGCGCCGGGCGCCGTCGCTCACGAGCGCGGCGCCGTGCAGGACGACCCACGTGCCCGATCGCGAGAGCACGCGTGCCACCGCGACCTCCCCCGGAGCGTCGCGGCCCTCGGCCGAGCGCAGCGCCCGTCCGGCGACCGCCAGCACCGCGGACGGCAGGCGCCCGGCGTCCCAGTCGCCCTCCGGCAGGTCGGAGATCCAGCGCTCGACGCCGGGCGTGGCCGACTCGACCTCCCACTCGGCTGAGAGCACGAGCAGCCCCGGCGCATCCGGTCCCTCGGGGTCCTGCGCCTCGCCGAGCAGCAGCGCCCGGCGCGCGCCCTCGCCGAGCTCCGGCGCCACGGCCCGGACGAAGGCGATCTCGTCGGCGTCGAACATGCGGCTCGCCCCGGCTCGCGGTAGAGGCCAGGCCGCCCCAGACGTCGCCGCGGGCGGGTGCGCAGCGCCGCGATCAGCTCCTGGTCGCCGCCGAGCTCGATGTTCGCCTGCCAGCGCGGGCTCGCCGCTCGGGTCGCCGCCCGTCGCCTCGTGCAGCGTCGAGACGCCGCGCGGCGAGCGGGCGACGTCGGCGAGCTTGTGGACGTCGTCCTCGTAGTACTCGAGCGCGAGCGCGTCGTCGGGGCAGCTCCGGCATGACACTCGTTGAAGTGGCTCGTGATCAGCAGCGACGCGGGGTCGAGCGTGTACCAGCACGCCCCCATGTAGTGCGGAACCACCGGCGCGATGACCTCGCTCGCCTCGCGCCAGAGCGTGACGAGATCGAGCCCCGCCGCGGCGAGGGCCGTGATCCTGTCCTTCGCC
Organism: Miltoncostaeaceae bacterium; assembly: GCA_963721335.1. Taxonomy (GTDB): domain Bacteria; phylum Actinomycetota; class Thermoleophilia; order Miltoncostaeales; family Miltoncostaeaceae; genus CAVXDY01. The sequence continues at coordinate 885 of CAVRIV010000008.1, read as the reverse complement.
CGCGTGCCCGTGCGGCGTCATGGCGCGACTGTACGCCGGCCCCGCTCGAAGGGAATGCCAGCTTTGTGGCATGGCCGGCGCCCGCGGCCCGGCGTAGCGTCGGCGCATGAATGCAGGAGCGCGCACCCCGGAGGAGCTCGAGACGCTGTTCGAGGACGCCTTCGTGGTGCGCGACCGCGCGGGATTCTGCACGCTGTTCGACGACGGCGCCGTGCTGGCGCCCGGTGGCGCCCCCGAGGCGCGCGGCGGCGAGGCGATCGGCCGAGCCGCCGCCGAGCTCTGGGCCGCCGGGCGGACCTACGTCGGCGGGGCGACCCGGGTGCTGCAGGCTCACGAGACGGCGCTCGTCGTATCGCGTGCGGGGATCCACGTCGCGCGCCGGGCGACGGACGGCAGCTGGCGCGTCGCGATCTCGCTCCTGGACCCGCTCACGCCCGAAAGGGAGGACGCATGACCGACATCACGCAGACGCTCGCACCGGCGCTGACCCGCCGCGGCGAGGGCGAGGCCCGGTGGTGGTTCGGCAGCCTGGCCGAGATCAAGCTGACCGCCGAGCAGACGGGCGGCCTGCTGAGCATCATCGAGATCACCGAGCCGCCGAATGGCCGGCCCGCTGCACGTCCACCACCGTGAGGACGAGGCGTTCTGGATCCTCGACGGCGAGGTGACGTTCGAGGTGGGCGACAGCACCATCGAGGCGAGCGCCGGCGACTTCGTCTTCGGCCCCCGCGGCGTCCCGCACCGCTACACGGTCGGCGAGGCCGGCTGCCGGATGCTGTACATCATGACGCCGGGCGGCTTCGAGGGGCTGGTGCGCGACATGAGCGTCCCCGCGCAGAGCCGCACGCTGCCGCCCCCGTCGGACGAGGAGCCCGACTGGGAGCA
>CAVRIV010000007.1:0-12831 GCA_963721335.1 Miltoncostaeaceae bacterium | reverse complement strand
TCCCCGCGCCCGAGGCTCGGACGGCGCTGCTGCACTAGCCGATCCGTTCGTCGCGTCGGCGCGACGGCACCCGTAGCCTCCGGTTCAACGGTCCCGAGGATGGAGGCACGGATGGCGAACGACTTCGAGGTGGGCGTGGACGTGGCGGCTGCGCCCGACCGGGTCTGGCCCCTGGCGGGGGATCCCGGGCGCATCGGCGAGTGGTTCGCGCCGGTGGTGGCGTGCGAGGTGGACGGCGACCAGCGGACGGTCACCATGGGCAGCGGCGCGGTGCTGGTCGAGCGGATCGAGCGGGACGACGCCGGGCGCTCGTACTCCTACACGGTGCTCACCGGCATCCCGGGGCTCCGCAGCCACAGGGCCACGATCCGGGTGGTCGAGGCCCCCGGCGGCTCCCAGGTGCTCTGGCGCCAGACCGCCACCTCGGAGGTCGAGGGCTACGACATCGAGTCGCGGCTCGGCGGCGTCATGATCGCCGGCCTCGAGCGCCTGCGCGACATCGTGGAGAGCAGGGCCTGAGGAAGGGTCGGGGGCGGCCGCCCGTCTCGCGGGAGCTACCGGCGCCGGGCCGCCAGCGCCTCGCGCGCGAGCCCGAAGAGGTTCGCCAGCGCGCCGGCGCCGGCGTCGGGGGCGCTGACGCGCACCTCGAGGGCCGCCTCGTCCTCGACGACCTCACTGGTGAGGAAGGGACAGCAGCGCGCCTCGCGGGCGAGCAGGTCGCGCATCGCGGCGATGACCCCGGGGCGCGGCGCCAGGGAGAGCACGAGCCCCGACGCGTCGAGCCGGCTCGACAGGAGGGCGTCCGAGAACAGCTTCGCGAACTCGCCCATCCGGTCGGCGCGCTCATGGGGCTCGAGGGAGCAGGCGGCGCGCGGACGCGGCGACGTGGTCACGGCTCCAGGATAGGCAGGTTCGGGCCGGGTGCGCGCGGCGGCCGTTCCGGTGATCCCACACCGCCGTGACATCGCTGTCACATCTCCCCGCCCCCCGCGATCGATCACGGACTTGAAACCTGCGGGCCGCTGGGCGCGATCTACGTTGCCGCTGAACCCGAGCCATCAGCGACCAGGAGCGTGACGTGGACCGACCTGTGACCGCCGAGCCTGCCGACCAGAGCGAGTGGCACTCCCTCGTCGAGGCGAAGATGAGCCGGCGAAGCCTGCTCGCGGGTGCCGCCGCCGCCGGCGCGGCCGCCATGGTGCCCCTGCACCTCTCCACCGACCGGGCGGCGGCCGCGTCGCGGAAGGGCCCGTCGCGATTCTCGCCGATCGAGCCGTCCGCCGCGGACCGCCTCGTCCTCCCCAAGGGATTCACCGCCGACGTGATCGCCCCCTGGGACTCCGACATCGGCGGGGGCCTGAAGGCCGGCTTCAACCACGACTGGATCGGCTACTTCCCGATCGATCTCCTGAGGGTGGGGTCCGACCCGTTCGCGCCCCACATCGGGTTCCTGCCGAAGAGGTCGTCGAGCACCGACGGGATCCTCATCATCAACCACGAGTACATCAACTCGCTCTTCGTGGCCGGCTACACCGGGACCGGCCCGAAGACGCCGGAGCAGATCCGCAGGGAGCAGGCGGTCGTGGGCATGTCCGTCGTCCGGGTGAGGCGCAGCAAGGCCGGCCGCTGGTCGGTCGACTCGGGGGACGGCACCTTCGCGCGGCGGATCGACGCGACGACGCCCGTCGTGCTCACCGGCCCCGCGGCGACGATCGACGGAGGACCGAAGGCCGTCGGCAGCCTCGCCAACTGCAGCGGCGGCATGACGCCCTGGGGCACGGGCCTGAGCTGCGAGGAGAACTTCGCCGACTTCACGTCCGCGCCGCCCCTCGGCTACGGCTGGGACCCCGCCGTCTACGGCAAGCGCCACTACGGCTGGGTGGTCGAGGTCGACCCGTTCGACAGGAGCGAGCACCCCGCGCAAGCACACCGCCCTCGGCCGTTTCCGCCACGAGAACGTCGCCATCCGCGTGGCGAAGGACGGCACCGTGGTGGCCTACATGGGCGACGACCTGGCCGACTCCTGCGTCTACAAGTTCGTCGCGAGCAGGAGGCTCTCGAAGGACCGGACCGCGAACCTCACCATCCTCGAGAGCGGCGTTCTGCACGTCGCCGACTTCGGCAACGGGGTGTGGATCCCGCTGGACTACGCGACCTCGGACAAGCTGAGGGCGGCGAAGGCGCCGGACGGCTCGCTCCTGTTCACGTCCCAGGCCGACGTGCTGGCCGACGCGCGGGCGGCGGCCCTCGCCGTGGGCGCCACCCCGGTCGACCGGCCCGAGGACATCGAGATCAACCCGATCGACGGCAGCGTGTTCGTCGCCCTCACCAACAACACCGGCCACGGCAACTTCCACGGCCAGATCGTGCGGATCGAGGAGAAGAACGACAACCCCGCGGGCACCGCCTTCGGGTGGAGCATCTTCGCGGTGGGCGGCCCGCAGAGCGGCTTCTCGTCGCCCGACAACCTGATCTTCGACGCCGACGGGGACCTCTGGATGGTCACCGACATCTCCAGCTCTCGGATCGGCAAGGGGATCTACGCCTTCCAGGGCAACAACGGGCTCTTCTTCCTGCCCACGACGGGGGCGGACGCCGGCACCGCCTACCAGTTCGCGAGCGGGCCGGTCGAGTGCGAGATGACCGGACCGCAGTGGACGCCCGACGGCAGCACGCTGTTCCTGTCGGTGCAGCACCCGGGCGAGAACTCGGCGTCGACCACCAGCCCGAGCAGCCGCTGGCCGAACTTCGGCGCCGACATCCCTCGCCCGGCGTCGGTCGCGATCACCGGCCCCTGGGGCAGGTTCACCGATGGCAGGTAGCCGCGAGGTGGCGAGCGAGCGGGGCATGGTCCACGGACGGACCCTGCTCGGCGCCATCGACTCGCATCTGGGCGACCTGGCGCACACCCGCCCCTGGGTCCTGAGCGAGCGCTCCGAGGCCCTCGAGGAGATGGCCGGGGCCTGGCTGGAGGACGGCGGGGAGAACTGGCTGCCCAGCCTCCGGCCGGCATGGCTCTCCGAGCACGTCGAGGCCCTGCCGCCCGAGGAGCGCGCCTCCCGCTCGCAGACCCTGGCCGAGTTCGTCGGCTGGGCGGCCGAGCGGGGCCTGGTGTCGCCGCCTGTGCGCCCGAACCGGGTCAGCCGGCCGGAAGCACCACCGTGACGGTGACCTGCGCTCGCTCGAGGATCGCCTGGATCTGGGCGGACCGCCCGTCGCCGCGGGAGGCGCGCCGGCGCTCGAGCACCAGGAGGTCGAACGACTCGCGCTCCAGGAGGTCCAGGACCCCCTCCGAGAATGACCGCGCGCGGATCAGGCGGGTGTCGAACGCCCCACCGTCGAACTCGCGCTCGGCCCGCTCCAGGACCTCGCAGGCGGCGGTGGCGGCGCCCTCGAGGCTGGCCTCGAGTGGCTGTGCCAGGGGGACCACGAGAACCGCTGCCAGGACCACCTCGCCGGGGGACCCGGCCAATGCCGCGGCGTGCTCCAGCGCGACGGTCGGGCTGTGCTGGTGGTCGGTGGCCACCAGGACGCGGCGCGTCCGGCTCACCGCTGCTCCTCGACCGGGGGCCGTGGGCCATCGGCGATCAGGAGCAGGTCGACGCCCTCCAGGCGCTCGAGGAGGGCGTACAGGAGATCCCCTCGCAGTCGTCCGATCATCCCGCGCGCCCGTGGCGTGGACATTGCCAGGCGGGTGACCCCGCGCTCCTGGACCAGCGCTGTGATCGCCTCGGCCAGCTCCTCGTCGGGCAGCGCCAGGAAGTGGGCGCCCAGGGTGACGGAGAGGCCCCGGAGCAGGTCGCGCTGGCGCTCGGCCTCCTCGTCCATGCGCCCCTCGACGCACACCACGTCGAGCTCCGCCCCGAGACGCCGCGCGGCGCGCCAGGCGATCCGGACGAGCCGCTGGGCCCCGCGCTCGGGTCGCGCCACCACCATCACGCGGTCGGCGATCGGCGCAGGCTCGGCGCCGCCGGCCGTGCCGGGCGGGTCGCGGTGGATGCGCTCGTCCACCGCGCCGGCGATCTCGCGCAGCGCCACCTCGCGGAGGGTGTCCAGGTTCGCCGTCGTGAAGAAGTTGAGGAGCGCCGCCTCCACCCGCTCGGACGGGTAGACCTTCCCGGCGCGAAGCCGCGCCTGGAGCGCCTCGGGGGTGAGGTCCACCAGCACGACCTCGTCGGCGTCGAGGAGCACGCCATCGGGGATGGTCTCGCGCACGCGGACCCCGGTGAGCTCGAAGACGCGGTCGTTCAGGCTCTCGAGGTGCTGCACGTTGACCGTGGAGATCACGTCGATGCCCGCGATCTGCAGATCCTCGACGTCGGAGTAACGCTTGTCGTGCTCCAGGTCCGGAGCGTTGGTGTGGGCGAGCTCGTCCACCAGCGCCACCGCGGGCCGCCGCGCGATGACCGCGGGGGTGTCCATCTCCCGCAGCGTGATTCCCCGGTGGACGACCTCGCGGGGCGGGATCACCTCGATCCCCTCCGCCATCGCGGAGGTCTCGGCACGCCCGTGGGGCTCGACCCACCCGATGACGACGTCCTCGCCCTCTCGGATCCGGTCGTGCCCCTCCTCGAGCATGGTGTAGGTCTTGCCGACCCCGGCCGCCATGCCGACGTAGACCTTCAACCTGCCCCGCGCGATCACCTCGGCCACGACCGTCAGCCACCCATCAGAAGGGCCGCGTGCCGGTACTCGGGCAGGCGGCCGGTCAGGCCTCCGATGCGTCGCTCCGGGACCATGCCCTAGGCCCCGAAGACGTTGTGGATGAGCAGGTCGATGAGCTTGATCCCCACGAACGGCGCGATCACGCCCCCGGCGCCGTAGATCAGCAGGTTCCGGCGGAGCAGCCGCGTGGCGCCGATCGCCCGGTAGCGCACACCGCGCAGCGCGAGCGGCACCAGGGCCGGGATGATGAGCGCATTGAAGACGATCGCGGACACGATGGCACTCCTGGGAGTGCCGAGGTCCATCACGTTCAGAGCGTCGAGTGGACCCTTCCCGCCCTGCTCGGCCGCGTAGCTCGTGACGAAGATCGCCGGGAGGATCGCGAAGTACTTGGCGATGTCGTTCGCGATCGAGAAGGTCGTCAGCGCGCCCCGGGTGATGAGCAGCTGCTTGCCCACCTCGACGATCTCGATGAGCTTGGTGGGGTCGGAGTCGAGGTCCACCATGTTCCCGGCCTCCTTGGCGGCCGAGGTCCCGGTGTTCATCGCCACTCCCACGTCGGCCTGGGCAAGGGCCGGCGCGTCGTTCGTGCCGTCGCCCGTCATGGCCACCAGGTGCCCACGACCCTGCTCCTCCCGGATGAGGGACATCTTGTCCTCGGGCGTCGCCTGGGCGAGGAAGTCGTCGACCCCGGCCTCGGCCGCGATGGCCGCGGCGGTCAGGCGGTTGTCGCCGGTGATCATCACCGTGCGGATGCCCATCTGGCGCAGCTCCGTGAAGCGCTGGGTCATCCCCACCTTGACGACGTCCTTGAGGTGGATCACTCCGAGGGCCTGCGCGTCGCGGGCCACGACGAGCGGGGTGCCCCCGGAGCGCGCCACCACGTCGACCGCATCCTGCAAGCCCGCCGGGAACGTGCCTCCCCGGCCGCCGACCCAGGCCTGGATGGCGTCGGAGGCGCCCTTGCGGATGCTCGTGCCATTGGTCTGAACGCCGCTCATGCGGGTCTCTGCGCTGAAGGGGATGAACTCGAGGCCGCGCGCGACCTCCTCCCGCTCGCGGAAGCCGAAGCGCTCCTTGGCGAGCACGACGATGGAGCGGCCCTCGGGGGTCTCGTCGGCCAGGGAGGCGAGCTGGGCCGCGTCGGCCAGGTCGCGCTCGGTGACCCCGTCCGCCGGGATGAACTCCGTCGCCTGGCGGTTGCCGAGCGTGATGGTGCCGGTCTTGTCGAGGAGGAGGGTGTCCACGTCGCCGGCGGCCTCGACCGCGCGCCCGCTCATCGCGAGCACGTTGCGCTGCACGAGGCGATCCATGCCGGCGATGCCGATCGCCGACAGCAGGGCCCCGATCGTGGTGGGGATCAGCGCCACGAGGAGGGCGATGAGGACCGTCAGCGACACCTCGCTGCCCGCGTACGTGACCATCGGCCGCAGGGTCGCCGTGACCACCAGAAACACGATCGTGAGGCCCGCGATCAGGATGTTGAGCGCGATCTCGTTCGGCGTCTTGCGCCGCGAGGTGCCCTCCACCAGGGCGATCATGCGGTCGAGGAAGCTCGCTCCCGGCTCCTGGGTGATGCGCACCACGATCCGGTCGGAGAGCACGCGCGTGCCTCCCGTGACCGCGCTGCGGTCGCCTCCCGACTCGCGGATGACCGGGGCGGACTCGCCGGTGATGGCCGACTCGTCCACCGAGGCGACCCCCTCCACGACGTCGCCGTCGCCGGGGATCAGGTCGCCGGCCTCGCAGACGACCAGGTCGCCCGGGCGCAGTTGGGAGGCGGGGACCCTCTCCTCCTGCCCCCCATCGTCCAGGCGCCGCGCCATCATCTCGCTGCGGGTGGCCCGGAGGGCGTTCGCCTGGGCCCTGCCGCGCCCCTCGGCGACCGCCTCCGCGAGGTTCGCGAAGACCACCGTCAACCACAGCCAGAGGGCGACGACGCCCGTGAACCACAGGCCGTCGGTACGGCCCCGGAAGAGGTCGGCGAGGAAGATCCCGGTCGTGATCGCGCTGCCCACCTCGACCACGAACATCACGGGATTGCGGATCTGGACCCGCGGGTCGAGCTTGCGGAAGGACGCCCAGAGCGCCGGGACCATGATGTCCTTGGTGAAGAGCTTGCGGCGGGGGCGGGAGGCGATGGTCATGGGCGCGGGGGCGGACCGGCGAGCTGGTCCAGGTCGAGGTTGAGGAGGAGGACGTTGACCCCGGGCTCGCCGAGGAATCCGACCGAGCGGCCCTCGGTGTTGTCGTCGATCAGGCCGAGGACCCGCTCGATCGGGACTCCGCGCACCTCGGCGACGCGGCTCGCCTGCAGGCGGGCGTTGGCCTCGGAGATGTGCGGGTCGATGCCGGAGGCCGAGGTCGTGACCATGTCCACGGGCAGGTCCCGCGCGCGGAGGCCGGGGTTGTAGGGCCGCTCGAGCTTCAGGGCGTCGGCGATGTATCCGTCCACCGCGTCCTGCAGGGCCAGGTTGTTGGGGCCGAGGTTCGCGAACGTCGTGGCCGAGGGGTTGTCGGGCGGCGTCGTCGCCGAGGGCCGCGTGTGGAAGTAGGCCGGCGAGGTGAAGACCTGGCCGGCGAGCTTCGAGCCCACGACCTGCCCGTCCAGCTTCACCAGGCTTCCGTCCGCCTTGCCCGGGAACAGCACCTGGGCGGCCCCGGTCATGGCGAACGGGTAGACGAGGCCGAGCAGGACGGCGAAGAGGACGATCATCCCCGCCGCCACGCCCAGAGGGTGCAGGACGCGACGCATCAGAAGGGCTGCCCCGACAGCTCGGTGGCCAGCGGCCCAAGGGCCAGCGCCGGGATGAAGTTGAGGGCGGCGACCAGGAGGATCACGAAGATCAGCATCGCCACGAAGGTGGGCGTCGTCGTGCGCAGCGTGCCCGCGCTGAACGGGGCCACCGGCTTGCGCGAGAGCGCGCCCGCAAGGGCGAGCACCGCCAGGATCGGGGCGAAGCGGCCCAGCATCATCGCGACACCGCCGAGGGTGGCCGACAGCTCGGTCACCCCGTAGCCGGCGAAGGCGCTGCCGTTGTTGTTGAACTGCGAGCCGTAGGCGTAGAAGGCCTCGGAGAAGCCCTGCGGCCCGGTGTTGAAGATCGAGGCCGTGCCGGCATCGGTGGTCACCGCCGCGGCGAGCATCACCAGCAGGCCGATCGGCATCACCAGGATCCCGATCATCGTGAGCTTGATCTCCCTGCCGCCGATCTTCTTGCCCAGGTACTCGGGGGTTCGGCCCACCATCAGCCCGGCGATGAACACCGCCACCACGACGAACAGCAGCATCCCGTACATGCCGGAGCCGACCCCTCCGGGCGCGACCTCCCCCAGCGTGATCAGCGAGAGCGCCACCGCCCCGCCGCCGCCCGTGAGAGCGTCGTGGCCGCCGATGACCGCCCCGGTCGACGTGCCGGTGGTGACCGCGGCGAAGAGCGACGTGTCGAGTGGCCCGAAGCGGACCTCCTTGTCGCTCATGTTGCCGCCGGCCTGGCCGTCTCCGGCGGACAGCTCCACGCCGGAGGACTGCAGCACCTCGGACCCGCGCTGCTCGAAGGGCACGATCACGGCGATCGCGACCACCAGCATCACCATCATGGCGGCGAAGATCGCCCACCCCTGCCGCCGGTTGCCCACCATCAGCCCGAAGGTGTAGGTCAGGGCGAACGCGATCACGATCTCCCCGACCATCTCCAGGAAGTTGGTCAGCGGGGTCGGGTTCTCGAACGGGACGGCCGAGTTGGAGTTGTAGTAGCCGCCCCCGTTGGTCCCGAAGTGCTTGATGGCGATCTGGGAGGCGACCGGCCCCCGGTAGATCGTCTGCGTGACCGGCTCGCCGGCGTCGTCGGTGGCGCCGAGCGTCCGCGCCTCGAGGGTCTGGTAGGTGACCGGGTCGTCGAAGGTCTGAATGACGCCCTGGGAGCCGAGCACGAGCCCGAGCACGATCGCCACGGGCAGCAGCACGTAGAGGGTGATCCTCACGAGGTCGGCCCAGAAGTTGCCGAGCGCCCCGGCGCCCCGGCGGGCGAAGCCGCGGATGACGGCGGCCAGCACCGCCATGCCGACCGCCGCCGAGGCGAAGTTCTGGACCGTCAGCCCCATCATCTGGCTGAGGTACGAGAGCGTCGACTCGCCGGCGAAGAACTGCCAGTTCGTGTTGGTGACGAAGCTCGCCGCCGTGTTGAAGGCGGTGAACCAGTTCATGCCCGGGTAGTCGTTGGGGTTGAGCGGGAGGTGGCCCTGGAGGCGCAGGATGGCGTAGAGCAGCGCGAAGCTCGCGACGCTGAACGCGAGCACGGCGCCGGCGTACCCCTTCCAGCTCTGCTCCTTGGCCGGCGTCGATGCGCAGCGTGCGGTAGATGCCGCGCTCGACCGGGCCGAGGACGGGGGTCAGGCCGGGGATGCGGCGCCCCTCGAACACGCGCGCAAGGTAGGCCCCGAGCGGCGGGGTCAGCGCCGTCACCACGACGAGGAAGAAGACGATCTGGGCGACGCCGTTCGCGGTCATGGGAGCCTAGAACCGCTCGGGCCGGAAGAGGGCGTAGCAGAGGTAGCCGAACAGGACCGTCGCCACGATCAGGGCGAGGACGTCGCCGGCGTCCATCAGTCCACCTTTCCGATCAGCCAGATCGATGCGGCGAGGAGCCCGAAGGCGGCGAGCGCGATTGCGATGGCGGCGAGGTCACCCACGGGGGATGACGCTACGACCGGTCACCTCAAGGGCGCCTCAAGAGACGGCCGCCCCGCCTCAAGATCACGTCAAGACGTCAGGTGGAGCCGGGTCGTCACCACGGTCACGCGATACGAGCTCGACGCGCCGACGGCCCGCAGGGTGACCCGGCACGCGCCCGGCGCGACCCGCCCGCGCGAACCGTGGCCGGCCGTCCGCGGCGGGCCACCGCCCCCCCGACGGGCTTTCCGTTGCAGCGGAGCACCGCGCGCACACGGTCCCCCGTTATGCCCTTCACGTTCACGGCCACTCGGCGCGGGGAGGTCACGGAGAAGCGGACCCGGGAGCGCCTGCCGGGAGCGAGCCGTCCGCTCGAACGGATCACCGTGCGTGCGCCCGCTCCCGTCGTCGCCGGTCCGGATGCGGGGGCCGGGCCCGTCGCCGGGGGGGGAGGCACGGGGGCCTGTCCGGGAGGGACGGTGGCGCCGGCGAGGTCGGCCCGGATCGCGTCCGAGACCGCCGCCGGGGGGGCGCCCAACCATTGGATCTGAGACGTCTCCCCGGGGATGTTGGTGAGCCGGTAGTCCTCCGCGAAGATCTCCGCGATGGAGCGGTCCCAGCCGAGCGAGTAGTCCCACGCCACCCGCCCCTGGGCGAGGAGGGCCGCCATGCCGCGGGCCTGCCACCAGCCCGCGGTGCCGTCCAGCCCCTTCGCGCCCGGCAGGTGCGGGCGGGTGGTGTCGACGTGATGGCCGTACTCGTGGGCCAGCGAGCCGCGGACCTGCGCGCGGGGGCTGGCTCGGCACGAACATCGCCGCACCGTCCCGTGAGCTCCAGCGGTAGCAGGCGACCGCCCCCGGCTCGCACTCCGACGCGATCGACGACTGCGGAACGATCGTCACGGTGACGTCGCTGATCTCCGCCCCGTGCAGGAGGCCGTCGAGGACCGCCGAGTAGCCGGCCACGTCGGCGCCCTGGGCCTGGACGTCGAAGGTGATCGGCCGCCCGGCGGAGTCGTGGGTCACCTGCTGCACCGCCATGGCGGGTACGGCGCAGGCGAGCATCAGCGCCGCGGCGACGAGCCTGAGTGCGAATCTCATCGGCATGAGGGACCACCCTCCCCCGCCCGGTCCGCGAGAGGGTGAGCCCTTTGTGAGCGATTCGGACGAGCTTCGTAAGCCGGGCCCCGCGTCAGCCCGGAGCGGGCGCTCCCAGGCGCAGCCGGTAGCCCACCCCGGTGTCGGTGGTGAGGTGGCGCGGGCGGGCGGGATCCTCCTCCAGCTTGCGGCGCAGGTTCCCCATGTAGACGCGCAGGTAGTGCGTCTCGTCGGCGTAGCCCGGCCCCCACACCGCGCTCAGGAGGGCCCGGTGGGTGAGCACCCGGTCCGGCGTGGCGGGACAGCTCGGCCAGCAGCCCGTACTCGTGGGGCGTCAGATGCACCGGCTCCCCGGCCCGGCGCACCTCGCGGCGCGCCAGGTCGACCTCGACGTCGCCGAAGCGCACGGCGGGCGTCTCCCCGGGCGGGGCCGCCGCGCGGCGCATGACCGCGCGCAACCGCGCGAGGAGCTCGCCGACGGCGTACGGCTTGGTGACGTAGTCGTCGGCGCCCGCGTCGAGAGCGGCGATCTTGTCCTCCTCCGCATCGACCGCGGAGACCACCAGCACCGGGACCTGGCTCCACTCGCGCAGGCGCCGGCACACCTCCACGCCGCTGATGTCGGGCAGGCGCAGGTCGAGCACCACCGCGTCGGGGGGGTGGAGCGCCGCGACCCGCAGGGCCTCCGCCCCGGTCGCGGCCTCGTCCACGCCGTAGCCGGCCGCGCTCAGCGCGGCGCTCAGGCCGCGCAGCACCTGCGGCTCGTCGTCCACCACCAGCACCCGGCCGGAGCTCACCCGGCCACCGCGGGGACCGGCTCCAGGGCGAGCGCCAGGACGAAGGTCGTCCCGCTCCCGTCCACCTCGTGCTCCAGCAGCGCCCCCTGCGCCTCGGCGAGGCCGCGGGCCAGGGCGAGGCCCACGCCGGTGCCGCCGGTCCGCGGCCCGGCCGCGAAGGGGTCGAACAGGCGTCCCGCCACCGCGGGGTCCGGGCCGGGCCCGGCGTCGGTCACGCGCAGCTCGAGCCGCTCGCCGGCCCGGCGGGCCACGATGGACACCGGCGGGCCGGCCGTGGCGGACGGCGTTGTGGAGCAGGTTGACCAGGATCCGCTCGCACAGGACCGGGTCGGCGCGCACCAGCGGGAGGTCGGGGTCGATGCGCACGCTCACGGGCGTCCCCTCGAGGAAGGGCTCGGCGGCCTCGAGGGCCCCGGCCACGATCTCGTCGGGGGCGCACCAGTCGAGCCGGGTCACCAGGGCGCCCGCCTCGAGACGGGACAGGTCGAGCAGGTTGGCCACGAGGCGCTCGAGCCGGCCCGTCTCGGCCGACATGGCGGCCAGCAGCTCCCGGGCCGCGGCGCCCCTGCCGGATCCTCGGCCAGCGCGTGCGCAGCCGTCCGGATGGCCGTCAGCGGGGTGCGGAACTCGTGCGAGACGCCGTGGAGCAGGGCGGTCTTCAACTCGTCGCTGCGGCGCAGGCTCTCGGTCTCGAGGGCGGTCTCCACGATGCGGCCGCGCTCGACGGCCACCGCGGCGAGACCGCCCACCGCCAGGGCGAACCCGGGGGTCGCCCAGCGGGGCTCCTCCCCCGGCGACGCGGGTCCCACCTCCAGCAGGCCGAGCGCGCGGCCCCCGGCCACGAGCGGCACGGTGAAGCCGTCGGGCGACGGGCGCAGATGGCCGGCGGGGTTGTGACCGCCGGCCGCGGCCGGCGCCAGCTCGAGCCGGCACCAGGTCACGCCCAGGGCCTGCGCGGCGGCGGCCTCCACCTGCGGTCCGGGATGCCCGGGGCCGACCTGGGCCAGGGCGGTCTCCGCGAGGTGGGTGAGCACCTCGGCGTCGCGCAGGCGGGCCTCGCTCTCGCGGCGCTGCCGCCGGAAGCCGGCGGCGAGGTAGCTGGTCACGATGGCCGTGGCCGCGAACACCACCAGCGACACCCAGTTACGCGTGTCGCCCACCGTCAGGGTCTGGGTGGGCGGGATGAAGAACCAGTTGAAGGCGGCCGCCGACACGAGCCCGGTGGTGAGGCCCGCGACCGCCCCGTAGACGCCGCTCACCGCCAGGACCAGCAGCTGGTAGAGGATGGCCATCGACAGCACCTCGACCTGGCCGCGGGAGAGGTGGATCAGCCAGGTCACGATGACCACGCCCGCGAGCCCCACCGCGATGCCCGTGGTGTGGGCCCATCTCGGGTCGTCCGGCGCGTGCATCCGGCCAACGGTAACCCTCGCGGCGGCGCATTGCCGCTCGGCCGGAGCGTGTGAGAGCGTCGCTCCCGCCGTGCCGCGCCACCCTGGAGGTCTCGTCATGCGCGATCGCGATCGACTCCCACAACCCGACGTGGCGGGCGACCCCGACTGGGCGACCCGCCTCTGCTACTCGGCCGGCGAGCTCGACC
>CAVRIV010000006.1:0-26787 GCA_963721335.1 Miltoncostaeaceae bacterium | reverse complement strand
ACCAGATGCCCGCGACGACGCGCGCGACCGCCCCGCCGACCTGGACGCCCGCCAGCGCGAGGGCGGCGGCGCGCCACCGACCAGCCGCGCTCCTCGTGGAGGTAGAGGGCCGTGAAGCTGAGGAGCGAGATCTGCGCCAGCACCACGCTCGCCGTGCCGAGCGACAGGCGCCAGATCGCGCGGTCGCGGAGCGGGCCGGGCGGACGGGGACCGCCGCGTCCGGCCGTCTCGCCGGCCGGCTCCGCGCGGCGCAGCCCGACGAGGGCCGCGACGGCGCGCCCCGAGGCACGCGCCGGCCAGCGCCAGCAGCGCGGCGTCGACGCCGCCCGCGTCGGCCGCGAGCGGCAGCAGGGCCGCGGCGATCGCGCCCCCGAGGGGCGTGGACATGTGCCGCAGCCCGAGGGCGAAGCCGCGCTGGGAGAACCGGAACCACGACGACCACCGCGCGCCCGCTGGCCGCGTTGACGCTCGAGCCGAACGCCCCGGCCACCACCAGCGCCGGCCCCGAGGGCGGCCGCGGAGCCGGCCTGCGAGGTGACGGCGAGCGCCGCCGCCGCGCCGGTCAGGCCCGATCGACGATCACCACGCGCTCGCCGATGCGGTCGGCGAGAGCGCCCCAGGCGAGGAGCGTCGCGATGACCGCCGAGCGTCGAGGCGCCGAGCAGCGCCCCCGTCGCGGCCAGCGAGAGGCCGAACTCGTCGCGGATCTCCGGGGCGATCGCCGGGAGCCCGAGCTGGAGCGCCGAGATGCTCGCCTGGGCGGTCATGCCGACCGCCAGGACGACCCAGCGGTAGCGCGGCCGCGCCGCCGGCGGTCAGTCGGCGACCCGTCCGCCGAGATGGCGGGCGAGGAAGCGCTCGATGGCGCCGTAGGCGTCCATCCGGTTCTCGGGCTTGACGAAGCCGTGGCCCTCGTCGTCCTTCACCAGGTACTCCACGTCGACGCCGCGCGCGCGCAGCGCGGCGACGATCTGGTCGGACTCGGCCTTGGTGACGCGCGGGTCGTTGGCGCCCTGGATCACCAGCAGCGGGGCGCGGATCGCGTCGACCCGGTTGAGCGGCGAGCGCGCCTCGAGGTCGGCGAGCTGCTCGGGGTCGTCGGGGTCGCCGACGTAGCGGAACCAGGTGCTCGCCAGGAGCGGGCGCCAGTAGGGCGGGAACGAGCGCACCAGCGTGACCAGGCTCGACGGGCCGACGACGCTGACCGCCGCGGCGAACGACGTCGGGCGTGAACGTCGCCCCGACGAGCGCGGCGTAGCCGCCGTAGGAGCCGCCGTAGATGCCGATGCGCTCGCGGTCGGCGATGCCCTCGCGCCACCAGCCACTCGACCCCGTCGATCAGGTCGTCGTGCATCCTGCCGGCGAACTCGTGCTCGGCCGCGTGGGTGAACGCCTTGCCGAAGCCGGTCGAGCCGCGGTAGTTGACCTGCAGCACGGCGTAGCCGCGGTTGGCCAGGAACTGGGCCTGCGGGTCGTAGCCCCAGGCGTCGCGCGCCCACGGGCCGCCGTGCACCAGCAGCACGGCCGGCAGGCCGTGCGGCTCGGCGTCGAGCGGCAGCGTGAGGTAGCTGTGGAGCGCCAGGCCGTCGCGGGAGGTGATCGTGACCGGCCGCATCGGCGCGAGCGTGGCCGGGTCGAGCCAGGGCCGCGAGCGGAAGCAGCAGCCGCGCGTCGCCCGTCGTGCGGTCGTAGAGGTAGGTCGCGCCGGGGTCGCGGTCGTCGTCGAAGGACACGACCAACGCCGTCTCGTCGGCGTCCTGGCCGGTGATGTGCGGGTCGCCGGGGTGCAGCGCCCGCACGCCTCCCAGTCGCGCGCCAGGCGCTCGTCGAAGATGTGCACCACGCACGCGGTCGCGCAGGTAGACCGCGCCGAGCAGCTCGCCGGTGAGGTCGCTGATCACCGGCCCGGAGAGGTCGACCTCCTCGTCGCGCGTCGATCTCGCGCTCGGAGCCGTCGGCCGGGTCGAGCTCCACCAGGCGGATCAGGTCGCTGTCGCGGGCGCTGCCCACCCAGAGGCGCGCTGCCGTCCGGCGTGAACGCGAACGGGTGGCCGCCGTCCTCGTTGGCGTACTCGGCGACGACCCGGAAGCTCGTCGCCCTCGTCGTCGCGCACCAGCAGCTCGTAGTCGCCCGCCGGGCGTCTGGGCCCGGGCGGCCCGCAGGCGCCCCTCGCGGTCGGCCACCCAGCCGATGATGTTGCCGGGGTTGCGCCCGACCAGCTCGAGGCGGCCGGTGGCGAGGGTGAGCCGGTAGGCGTCGAAGACGGACGCGGTCGCGCAGGTTCATCGACACGAGCACGTGCCGCGGCGTCGCGCGGGGCGCGGCGATCAGGCCCGCGCGCACGCCCGGGAAGGGCGTCAGGTCGCGGGCCGCGGCCCCGCCCGCGGCGTCGACGCCAGCAGGTGGTTGTTCTCGTCGCCGCCGACGTCCTGCACGTAGAGGATCCGGGTCGCGTCGCGCGACCACAGGTAGGAGCGCACGCCGCGGTCGCGATCGTCGGTCACCGGCACCGCCTCGCCGCCCGCGACGTCGCGCACCCAGACGTTCAGGACGCCGTCGCGCGGGGCGAGCCAGGAGATGCGGCGCCCGTCGGGGGAGAGGCGCGCGAGGGCCCGCTCGGGGTTGTCGAAGAGGTGGCGGAGGGGGATCAGCGGGGGCACCGCGCGAATCGTCGCAGGTTCGGGCGGGCCGCGGTCCGGTGCGCCCGGGGCGCGCGCCCCGCTCTATCATCCTGGTTCCGCGGGTGCCCGGGTCATACCCCTGTCGTATGAGGAGTCCGGCATGAGGTCGATCGACCCGTTCCGCTGCGGCAGCGAGGTCTCGCCCTGATCGCGCTGCTCTTCCCTGGTCAGGGAGCGCAGCAGGTCGGCATGGGACGGGCGCTGGCCGAGGCCTTCCCGACCGCCCGCCGCACGTTCGAGGAGGCCAACGACCTCCTCGGCTACGACCTCGCGCGCATCTGCTTCGAGGGCCCTCACGACGAGCTGATGTCCACCCGCCACTGCCAGCCGGCCGTCCTCGTCGAACTCGGTCGCGGCGTGGCGCGTCGCGACCGAGCACGGCATCACCGGCGACCTCACGATGGGTCACTCGCTCGGCGAGTACTCGGCCCTCGTGGCCTGCGGCAGCCTCGGCTTCGACGGAGGCGCTCCGGCTCGTCGAGGCGCGCGGCGAGGCGACGAACGACGTCGTGCGTCAACACCCCCGGCTCGATGGCCGCCCTGCTCGGCGCGAGCGACGAGGACGTCGAGGCCCTCTGCCTCGAGGCCGGCGAGGTGTGGCCGGCCAACTACAACTGCCCCGGCCAGATCGTGGCCTCCGGCCTGCACCGCGGCGTCGACCGCCTGATGGAGCTCGCGCGCGCGCGCGGGCATCAAGGCCCGGCTCCTCGACGTCGACGGCGCCTTCCACTCGTCGGTCATGGCGCCCGCCGCCGAGCAAGCTGCGCGAGTCGCTCTCGAGCGTGAAGATCAACACGCCCTCGCTGCCCTTCCTGTCGGCCACCTCGGCCGCGTTCGAGCGCGGCGAGCGGCTGCGCTCGCTGCTCGCCCAGCAGCTCACCGCCCCCGTGCGCTTCACCCAGACGGTCCGGATGGCGCTCGACCACGGCGTCGACCGGTTCGTCGAGTTCGGGCACCGCCGCGTGCTCGTCGGGCCTCGTACGGCGAATCCGCCCGGGCGTCGAGGCCGTCAACCTGGGCGACCCGTCCGACCTCCCGGCCCTCCTGGCGCTCGCCGGGCGGTCCCCCGGGTAGGGGTGCCGGTCGCGCTCGTCACCGGGGCGAGCAAGGGAATCGGAGCGGCGTGCGCAGTGGCCCTCGCGGAGCGCGGCTTCGACGTCGGCCTGACCTACGCCCACGACCGCGATGGCGCCGAGCGGGTCGCCGAGCGGGTGCGGCGGCCGGCCGGCGCGCCCACGTGCACCGCGCCGAGGCCCGCGACCCGGCCTCCGCGCCCGCCGTCGTGCGCCGGCGGAGCGGGCGCTCGGCCCGCTCGACGCCCTGGTCGCCAACGCCGGCGTCACGCGCGACGGGCCCGCCGTGCGGATGAGCGGCGAGGCGTGGCGCGAGCCGATCGACGTCAACCTGACCGGGACGATGACGATGTGCGCGGCGCTGGCGGGCATGCTGCGGCGGGGCGCCGGAAGCGTCGTCGCGATCTCGTCGGTGGTCGGCGTGCAGGGCAACGCCGGGCAGGCGAACTACGCGGCCTCCAAGGCGGGGATCATCGGCCTGGTGCGCGCCCTCGCCCGCGAGGCCGGCCCGGCCGGCGTGCGCGTCAACGCCGTCGCCCCGGGCTTCATCACGACCCGGCTCACCGACGTGCTCGGCGACGAGCACCGCGACCGCCTGCTGTCGGCCACCGCGCTCGGGCGCCTCGGCTCGCCGGAGGACGTGGCCGGCCCGGTCGCGTTCCTCTGCTCGCCGGGCGCCGCGTTCATCACCGGGGCGGTGCTGGCCGTGGACGGGGGGCTGCGGATATGAGCGGACGAGCAGCGGGTCGTGATCACGGGCCTCGGCATGGTCTCCCCGCTCGGCATCGGCTGGCGGGACGCCTGGAGGCGGCGCTCGCCGGGCGCTCCGCGCCGGGCCGATCACGCGCTTCGACACCTCGGGGCACGCCTGCCGCATCGCCTGCGAGGTGCCGGCTTCGACCCGGAGGACTTCATCGACCGCCGCGCCGCGCGCCGGATGGACCGCGTGAGCCAGTTCGCGGTCGCCGCGGCGCGCATGGCCCTCGAGGACGCCGACCTCGAGATCGAGGGCGACGGCGAGCGCGCCGGGACGGTCATCTCGACCGGCAACGGCTCGAGCGAGGCGTTCGAGGAGAACCACCGCTCGCTGCTCGAGCGCGGCGCGGAGCGGTCCTCGCCGCTGATGGTGCCGATGACCATCGTGAACATGTCGGCCGGGCACGTCTCGATGCAGCTCGGCCTGCGCGGGCCGTCCTCGTGCGTCGTCACGGCCTGCGCCTCGGGCAACCACGGCATCGGCGACGCCGCCGCGATCATCCGCCGGGGCGCCGCCGACGTGATGGTGGCCGGCGGCACCGAGGCCGGCGTCACCGCCTACTGCATGGCCAGCCTCGACGCGACCCGCGCACTGTCGCGGCGCAACGACGAGCCCGAGAACGCGAGCCGCCCGTTCGACGCCGGCCGCGACGGCTTCGTCTCGGCCGAGGGCGCCGGCGTCCTCGTGCTCGAGAGCCTCGAGCACGCCGCGCGACCGCGGCGCGGACATCGTCTGCGAGCTGGCCGGCTACGGCGCGAGCAGCGACGCCTACCACCTCACCGACCCCGACCCGAGCGGGCGCTGGCAGGTCGCGGCGATGAACATGGCGCTTCGCCGGGCGGGGCGCGACCCGCACGAGGTCGACTACGTCAACGCGCACGGCACCTCGACGCCCGCGGGCGACCCGGTCGAGATCGGCGCGATCCGCCAGCTCGTCGGCGACGAGCGCGCCGCCGGGATGGTCGTCGCTCCACCAAGTCGATGCACGGCCACGGGATGGGCGCCGCGGGCGGCTTCGAGGCCGTGCTGACCGCCCTCGCGATCCGCGAGGGCGCGATCCCGCCGACGATCAACGTCGACGAGCTCGACCCGGCCTGCGCCGGGCGTTGACCACGTGGCGAGAGAGCCGCGCGCCAGCCCGGTGCGCGTGGCGCTCTCCAACTCGTTCGGCTTCGGCGGCCACAACGCCGTGCTCGCGTTCGCGTCGGTGGACGGGTGAGGAACGGCGGACGGACGCGCGTGGCGATGACCGGCATCGGCGTCGTGTGCCCGCTCGGCATCGGGCGCGAGGAGATGTGGCGCTCGGTGGGCGAGGGCCGCTCCGGCGCCGGCCTGATCACCCTCTTCGACGCCACCGACTCGCCGGTGCGGATCGCCTGCGAGGCGCACGGCTTCGACCCCACCGACTTCATGGACCGGCGCGTGGCGCGGCGGATGGACCGCTACGCCCAGCTCGCCGTCGCCGCGGCGCGTCTCGCGGTGGCCGACGCGGGTCTGGCGATCGACGACGACGGCGCCGGCATCGGCGCGATCATCGGCAACGGCGGGTCCGGCACGATCTCCCGCGAGGAGCAGCACCGGGTGATGCTGGAGCGGGGCCCGGACCGCGTCTCGCCGTTCGCGATCCCGCTGAGCGTGGCCAACATGGGCGCCGGGCAGGTGTCGATCGAGCTCGGCCTGCGCGGCCCGGTCACGGCCGTCTGCACGGCCTGCGCCGCCGGCACCGACGCCATCGGCACGGCCGCCGACATCATCCGCCGCGGCGACGCGCGCGCGATGCTCGCGGGCGGCGCCGACACCCTCATCTCCCCCTTCTTCGTGGCGGGCTTCGACGCGATGCGGGTGCTCTCGCACCGCAACGACGACCCGGCGGGCGCGGCGCGGCCGTTCGACCACGACCGCGACGGGTTCCTGGTGGGCGAGGCCGGCGCGGTGGTGGTGCTCGAGCCGCTGGGACGACGCCGTGGCGCGCGGCGCGCACATCGTCTGCGAGGTGGCCGGCTACGGCGCCAGCGCGGACGCCCACCACATCACCGACCCCGACCCGAGCGGGGCGGCCCAGGCCCGTGCGGTCGTGGCCGCCCTCGACGACGCGGGCATCGCCCCGGACAGGTGGACCACGTCAACGCCCACGGCGGAGCGAGCAAGCCCGGCGACCCGGCCGAGGTGCGGATGCTGCAGAACGTGCTCGGCGAGGAGGTCGCCGCCCGCGTCGCCGTGAGCGCCACCAAGTCGATGCACGGCCACTGCATGGGCGCGACCGGCGCGCTCGAGGCGGCGATCACCGCGCTCGCGCTGCAGGAGAGCCTGATCCCGCCGACGATCAACCTCCACGAGGTCGACGCGGACTGCATCGGCGTCGACCACGTCGCCAACGCCGCGCGGCCCGCCGACATCCGGGTGGCCATGTCGGCCTCGTTCGGCCTCGGCGGCCACAACGCGGTGGTGGTGCTGACGCGGGCCGACGGGGACGGCGGTTGAATGACGGCGTTCCTGCGGCGCCTGTCGCCGCGCGCCGAGAAGACGATCCGCCTCGTCGTCGTCTGCGCCGTCGCGACCGTCGTCGGCATCATGGCCGTGACGCGGGATAGCGAGGCCCTGGGCTACGCGGCCGTCGGGATCGTGCTCGCGGGCATCCTCGCCGGACCGCTGGTCGCGCGGGCGCTCACGTCCAAGGGCAACGAGCCTCGCTAACCTCCCCCGGATGAGCGACGTCCGGAGCACACTCGACCGCCTGCTCGGCGAGCGCATCCTGATCCTCGACGGCGCGACGGGCACGATGATCCAGCGGCACGGCCTCGAGGAGGCCGACTTCCGGGGCGAGCGCCTGGCCGGTCACCCGACGCCGCTGCGGGGGAACAACGACCTGCTCACGCTGACCCGTCCGGACATCGTGACCGAGATCCACCACGCGTTCCTCGAGGCCGGCGCGGACATCGTCGAGACCAACACCTTCAGCGCGACCTCGGTGGCTCAGGCCGACTACGCCACCGAGCACCTGGTGCGGGACATCAACGTCGAGGCCGCCCGCCTGGCCCGCGCCGCGGCCGACGAGTGGACGGCGCGGACCCCCGAGAAGCCGCGCTTCGTGGCCGGCGCCATCGGGCCGACCAACCGCATGCTGTCGATCTCGCCCGACGTGGAGGATCCGGCCGCCCGGGCGATCACCTTCGACCAGCTGCGCGCGGCGTACGCGGAGCAGGTGCGGGGCCTGATCGAGGGCGGCGCCGACCTGCTGCTGGTCGAGACGATCATCGACGGCCTGAACGCGAAGGCGGCGATCTTCGCGATCGACGAGGTGGCGGAGGAGACGGGCACCAGGTTGCCGGTGATGATCTCGGTGACCGTCACCGACCGCAGCGGGCGCACGCTGGCCGGCCAGACGATCGAGGCCTTCTGGATCACGATCGCGCACGCGCGGCCCTTCAGCGTGGGGCTCAACTGCGCCCTGGGCGCGGCCGACATGCGCCCCTACCTGGCCGACCTGGCGCGCGTCGCCACCTGCTGGACGAGCTGCTACCCGAACGCCGGGCTGCCGAACGCCTTCGGCGAGTACGACGAGACGCCGGACACGACCGCCGGCGAGCTGCGCCAGTTCGCCGAGAGCGGGCTGGTCAACATGATCGGAGGATGCTGCGGCACCACGCCCGACCACATCCGCGCGGTCGCGGCCGCCGCGGCCGGGGTGGAGCCCCGGCGCGTGCCCGCGCCCGAGCCGCTGACCCGGCTCGCCGGCCTCGAGCCGCTCGTCGTGCGGCCGGACTCCAACTTCCTGATGATCGGCGAGCGCACCAACGTGACCGGGTCGCGCCGCTTCGCCGAGCTCATCACCGGCGGCGACTACGGCACCGCCCTCGAGGTGGCCACCGAGCAGGTGCGCAGCGGGGCGAACATCATCGACGTGAACATGGACGAGGCGATGCTCGACTCCGAGGCCGCCATGACCACGTTCCTGAACATGGTCGCGACCGAGCCCGACATCGCGCGCGTGCCGATCATGGTCGACAGCTCGCGGTGGTCCGTCATCGAGGCCGGCCTGCGCTGCGTGCAGGGCAAGCCGGTCGTCAACTCGATCAGCCTCAAGGAGGGCGAGGAGGACTTCCTCGAGCGCGCGGCCCTGGCGCGCCGCTACGGCGCCGCGATGGTGGTGATGGCCTTCGACGAGGAGGGCCAGGCCGACACCGTCGAGCGCAAGGTCGCCATCTGCGAGCGCGCCTACCGCCTGCTGGTGGAGCGGGTCGGCGTGCTGCCGGAGGACATCATCTTCGACCCCAACATCTTCGCCGTGGCCACCGGCATCGAGGAGCACAACGGCTACGCCATGGCCTTCCTCGAGGCCACGCGTCAGATCAAGGAGCGCTGCCCGGGGGCGAAGATCAGCGGCGGCGTCAGCAACCTGTCGTTCTCGTTCCGCGGCAACGACGTGGTGCGCGAGGCGATGCACAGCGCCTTCCTCTACCACGCGACCCGCGCCGGCATGGACATGGGCATCGTCAACGCGGGCCAGCTGATCGTCTACGAGCAGATCGACGAGGAGCTGCTCGAGGCGGTCGAGGACGTCCTCTTCGACCGCCGGCCGGACGCCACCGAGCGGCTGGTGGACCTGGCCGAGCGCGTCAGGGGCAGCGGGCAGGCGCGCGTGGTCGAGCCAGGCCTGGCGCGAGGGCTCCGTCGAGGAGCGGCTCGAGCACGCCCTGGTCAACGGCATCGTCGACTACATCGAGGACGACACCGAGGAGGCGCGCCTCGGTCTACGGCGATCCCGCTGGCGGTGATCGAGGGACCCCTGATGGCCGGCATGAGCGTGGTGGGCGACCTCTTCGGCGCGGCAAGATGTTCCTGCCCCAGGTGGTGAAGAGCGCGCGCGTGATGAAGCGCGCCGTGGCGCACCTCGAGCCGTACATGGAGGACGAGCGCGTGCGCGCCGAGGCCGCCGGCGAGAACGTGGAGGCCCAGGGCACGATCGTGATGGCCACCGTGAAGGGCGACGTCCACGACATCGGCAAGAACATCGTCGGCGTGGTGCTCGGGCTGCAACAACTACCGCGTGATCGACCTCGGCGTGATGGTGCCGGTCGACCGCATCCTGGAGACCGCCGAGGCCGAGGAGCGCCGACATGGTCGGGCTGTCGGGCCTCATCACGCCCGTCCCTCGACGAGATGGTGACGGTCGCCGCCGAGATGGAGCGCCGGGAGATGCGCATCCCGCTGCTGATCGGCGGCGCCACCACCAGCAAGCAGCACACCGCCGTCAAGATCGCGCCCGCCTACGGCGCAGCCGGTGACCCACGTGCTCGACGCCTCGCGCGCCGTCGGCGTGGTGTCGCGCCTGCTCGACCACGACGAGCGCGGCGGGTTCGCCGACGACGTGCGCGAGGAGCAGGAGCGCCTGCGCGACCAGTACGCCACCCGCCGACGAGCGCCCGATCCACTCCTACGCGAGGCCGCGCGCGCGCGGCGGCTCGCGATCGACTGGCGCGCCGGCCGACCTGCCGGTGCCCGCGTCCACCGGGCGCCGCGAGCTGCGCGACGTGCCGCTCGCCGAGATCGTCCCGCTACATCGACTGGACGTTCTTCTTCCACGCCTGGGAGATGCGGGGCAAGTTCCCCGACGTCCTCGACCACCCGCGCCACGGCCCGGCCGCGCGCGACCTGTTCGACAACGCGACCACCATGCTCGACGAGCTGATCGCCGCCGGCACGATCACCGCCAACGGCGTCTACGGGCTCTGGCCGGCCAACGCCGACGGCGACGACCTCGTGCTCTATCCCGACGCCGGCCGCGGCGCGGAGCTGGTGCGCTTCCCGATGCTGCGCCAGCAGCGCGTGAAGGCCGACGACAAGAGCCAGCTACTCGCTCGCCGACTTCGTGGCGCCGCGCGAGTCCGGCCTGCTCGACCACGTGGGCGCCTTCGCGGTGACCAGCGGCATCGGCGTCGAGGACCTCGCGAAGGCGCACGAGGCGCGCGCACGACGACTACTCGGCGATCATGGTCAAGGCGCTCGCCGACCGCCTCGCCGAGGCCTTCGCCGAGATGCTCCACGCCCGCGTGCGGCGCGAGTGGGGCTACGGCGCCGACGAGGATCTCAGCAACGAGGACCTGATCGCGGAGGCGTACCGGGGCATCCGGCCGGCCTTCGGCTACCCGGCGTGCCCCGACCACCTGCCGAAGCGCCGCCTGTTCGAGCTGCTGGACGCCGGCGAGATCGGCATGACCCTCTCCGAGAACCTGGCCATGCTGCCCGCCGCCTCGGTGAGCGGCCTCTACCTGCACCACCCGCAGGCGCGCTACTTCGCCGTCGGGCCGATCGGCCGCGACCAGGTGGAGAGCTACGCCGAGCGGATGGGGATGCCGGTGGAGGAGATCGAGCGCTGGCTGTCGCCGAACCTGGCACTACGAGCGCGCCCCGGAGCCCGCGGCCGCCTGATCCTCCGTCGCGGCGGCGCCCCGGCGCTGCCATCCTTCGCGGCATGACCGGCCCCGCCGGATCCCCCCCGGGCTTCCTCGCCCGGTCGATTCACGGCCGTGACGACGCGCTCGCGGCGCTCTCCGCCACCCTCGACCCGGCGTCGGCGGGCGGCGCCCTGGCGCTGGTGGGCGAAGCGGGCATGGGCAAGTCCCGGCTCGCGCGCTGGGCGGCCGAGCAGGCGATGGCCGGTGGGTGGGTGGTCGTCGAGGGCCGGGCGGTGCTGGAGCTCACCGAGGCGCTCGGCGTCCTCTGCGACGCCGTCCGCGCGGCGCGGCGGGCGGGCCTCACTCCGCGCAACGCGGACCCGGTCGCCGCCGGCTTTCCGGCCACGATCCTGCCCGAGCTCGGCGGCGGCGCCCTCGCGCCCGAGAGCCTCGGGGCGGTCTTCGAGGGCGCGGCCCTCTACCTGCGGGGGCTCGCGGCGCGGCGCGGGCTCCTGCTGATCCTGGAGGACCTCCACTGGGCGGATCCCACCAGCCTCCGGCTCGTGTCGTTCCTCGCCCGTGCGCTGACGCCGGCCCGCGCGATCATGCTCATGACGTACCGGCCGGACGACCCGGCGGCCGCGCCCGCCCTGCAGGAGATGCGCCGCGAGCTGCGCCGGACCCGGCTCGCGGAGGAGATCGCCCTCGAGCCGCTGACCCCCGGCGAGTCGGCGGACATGCTCCTCGAGATCCTGGGGAGCCGGCCACCGGTGGCGATCGAGACCGAGATCGTGCGGCTGGCGGGCGGCAGCCCCTTCGCCCTCGAGGAGCTCACCCGCGCCGCCGCGGACTCCGGCTGGCTCGACGATGCCGAGACCCACCCGGGCGCGCCGCTCGCCCTGCCGTTCACCCTCACCGAATCGATCCGGGCGCGGGCGGGGCGACTCGACGAGGACGCCCGCGAGCTGCTCCGGTGGGGGGCGGTGGTCGGCGAGCGCTTCGATGCACGGCTCCTGGGCGCCGTCGCCGACCTGTCCGAGGGAGAGACGCTGTCCCGGCTCGAGCGCTGCATCGCCGCGGGGCTCGTGGCCGAGGACCCGGCGGACGCCTCCGGATACGGGTTCGCGTTCCGCCATGCGCTGGTGCGCGAGGCCCTCTCGCAGGAGGGTCTCACCGCCCGGCGCCGGCTCCGCCACGCCCGTGTCCTGGAGGTGGGCGAGGCCCTGGCCGGGGAGGGCGTGCCGATCTCGGCCGCCGAGCTCGCGGGGCACGCGCTCGCCGCCGGCGACCGCCGGCGGACCGTCGCCCTCTCGCAGGAGGCGGCCGGGCGCGCGCTCCAGCTCGGCGCGGTGGAGGAGGCGGTCGCCCACCTCGAGCAGGCCCTCGCGCTCTGGCCGGAGGACGGATCCCGGTCCGAGCGGGCGGAGATGCTGCGCGAGACCGGCCGCCTGCGGTTGCGAGGATCGCGGGGCGACGAGAAGGCGATGGCGCCGCTGGAGGAGGCGCTGGCGGAGTTCCGGGCGCTGGGCGAGGATGGCTCGGCCGCGTGGACGCTGGCGCTCCTGGCCGCCGCCCACTTCGAGGCCGGCCGACGCGACGAGGCGCTCGACGAATGGGAGCGCGCCGTGAGGGCCCTGCGAGCGGAGCCGGGGGCCCCGCTGCGCTCCGCGCTGGCGGCCTACGCGCGGGGCCTGGCGCTCAACAAGCGGCTCGCGGAGTCGGCCGAGGTGGCCGACGAGGGACTCGCCCTGGTCCCGTCCGCCGCGACGGCGGCGGAGGCGCTCGACCGGGTGAGCCTCCTCGCCACGCGCGGGATGGTCGCGATCTTCCAGGACGACCTGGAGGCCCGGGCCCTGGTGGAGGAGGCGCTCGCCCTGGCGACGGCGTTCCACGACGACGTCGGCGCGGCCCGCGCGCACCACATCCTCGGCGAGTGCTGCCTACGACGACATCGCCGAGGGAATCCACCACCTGGCGAGCGCAGCGGAGCTCGTCGGGCGGCACGGGCTCACCGATCCCGAGGCGTTCTACGCGGCGCTCTCGGGCTACGCGCTGGCCGAGGCCGGCGACTGGGAGGCGGCCGAGCGCCGCATCGCCGACGCCGAGGCGCTCGCCGGCGACTCGGAGCACGGGGAGTGGACGCGGTGGACCGCACGGTGCGCCTCCGCGCTGGTCGCGCTGGGCCGCGGAGAGCTGGAGGACGCGCTCGAGGGCTTCGCCGGGCTGATGGCGAGCTCGCTGTCCCGCCAGAGCCCGAACCACGACATCTGGGCGCGCTCCTCGTACGGCGGCGTCCTGCTGGTGCTGGGGCGAGCCGAGGAGGCCCTCGCCGAGGTCGAGCCGATCCTCGCCTCCCTCGAGTCCCTCACCGCGGGCGACCGGGAGGAAGCGGCGGCCGTCGGGGTCGGGGCGCTGGTCGCCTCCGGGCGGCTCGACGAGGCGGCGCAGCTCGCGTCTCGCGTCGCGAGCGCGAGGACGAAGGCCTTCCTGGCCGACTTCGCGCTGGCGTTGCCGGCGCTCGACGCCACGGCCATCGAGGGCGCCGCCGCGCGGGCCGAGGCGTACGGCGCGCGCCTGGACGGGGCGCGCCTTCGGGCGACGGCCGCGACGGTCCTGGCGACCCGCCCCGAGACCCGCGCCGCCGCCGCCGACCTCGCCCGCGCCGCCCACCAGCGGTTCCAGGCGCTGGGATCGGAGGCGTGGTGCCGGCGGCTCGAGGGGCAGCTCCGCACCCTGGGCCGGCGTGCCCCGACGCCGTCTCGCGCCGGCGCGGGGGGGCTGTCGTCGCGGGAGCTCGAGGTGCTCGGGCTGGTGGCGGAGGGGCTCACCAACCGCGAGATCGCCGAGCGCCTGG
Source organism: Miltoncostaeaceae bacterium (assembly GCA_963721335.1). Classification (GTDB taxonomy): domain Bacteria; phylum Actinomycetota; class Thermoleophilia; order Miltoncostaeales; family Miltoncostaeaceae; genus CAVXDY01. Next base: position 13,026 of record CAVRIV010000006.1, on the reverse strand, counting down.
TGATCAGCCAGAACACGGCCATCCGGCACGTGGCCAACATCTTCGCCAAGCTCGGAGCCGGCAGCCGCGCGCAGGCGGTCCGGCTGGCCGCCGAGCGGGGGCTGATCGACCTCTCGCCGGCGTCCAGCTAGATCTCGAACTGCTCCTTGGCCAGGTAGAGGCGGGCCTGGCGGGCGCCCTCCACCAGGACGGCCAGCTTCGCCTCCACGACCGTGCGCGGCAACCGGTCCAACCCCGTCGCGGTGGCGACCCAGAGCGCAGCGGCCGACCCGCCGCGGGCCCGCGCGAGGACATGGCGGGCGACGTCCATCACGTCCTCGACCGCGCCCTCCGAGTTGACCGCCACGATGATCGCGTCGTCGGAGCTCAGCCGGTAGAGGTGCGGCGGCACCGGGCCCTCGGTCTCGACGATCATCGCCCGGTGGCCGTCGAGCGCCCCGGCGTCCGCGATACGCGCCTTCACCGCGAGGTGCGGGGCCGCGTCCCGCGCGGCCGCCAGGGTCGCGCCCGTGTCCTCGTCGGCTCCGCTCGCGGTCACGTCGAGGCCGATGCTCGCCAGCCGCGCCGACCAGTCGGGCGCCCCGGGGAGCGCCCCGAGCACGATCGTGGGCAGCACCGGGAGCTGGATGCCCAGGGCCGCGAGGTCGTCGCGTCGCACGGGCGGACCGTACCCTGGTGCGATGGGGCAGGACGGATGGCTGCGGCGGGTGGGTCCGTGGGTGGGCATCGGGACCAGCCCGGCCGCTCTCATGACCGGGGGCGGCGTGGCCGAGGGGCTGCGTGGCGGCGAGCTGGTGGCCGCGCTCGTGGTCGGCGTCGTCCTGCTGACCGGCCTCGCGCTGGTGCAGGGGCTGCTCGGCCAGCGAACCGGGCGTCCCCCTGGCGGCGCTCACGGCGGGGCCGCTGGGGCGGGAGGGCAGCCGCCTCACGGCCTCGGTGGTGATGCTCGCGATGATGCTCGGGCTGGTTCGGCGTGAACGCGGGCGTGGCCGGCGTCGCGCTCGGGCGCCTGGTGGGGATGCCGGACGTGGCCGGGGTGATCCTGTTCACCGCGATCATGCTCGGCATCGTCGCCCTGGGCCTGTCCGTGCTGTCCTGGTCGGCGCTGGTCGCCGGGATCGCGACGGCGTCGCTCGCGGGCTACGGCCTGCACCTGGCCCTCGCCGACCACGACGCCACGCTCTCCGGCGGTCACACGGCGACCGATCCGATCGGCTTCCTGCCGGCCGTGACCCTCGTGATCGGCTACGGCGCCGCGTTCTCGCTGCGCACGCCGGACTTCACCCACGACCTGGCCCGCCCCCGCCAGGTGGTGTGGTGCGCGCTGGCCGGCCTCGCCGCGCCGGTCCTGGCGTTCGCCCTGGCGGGCGCCGTGCTGCAGGCCGCCACCGGCCAATGGGACCTGGCCGACGTCCTGCGCGGCCTCGGGAGTCCCGGCGTGGCCTACCTGTTCGTGGCCGTGGGCTTCACCGGCTCCGTCCTCACGAACCTCTGGTCCGGGGCGCTGTCGCTCCGGGACGCCGCCCCCCGGGTGTCCCACCGCGCCGCGCTGCTCGCGGTGGCGGGGGCCGGCGCGGTGCTCGCGGCGGCCGGCTTCGACGACCTGATGCTCCCCTGGCTCACGGTGATCGCCCTCGCCGCGCCGGGCCTGGTGGCCGTCTGCGTGATCCACGCCTCCTACGGCGACCGCGATCGAGGACGGCTGGCACACCGCGGGACTCGCCGCGTGGGGGAGCGGGTTCGCGTGCGGAATCGGCCTCTACCTGGCAGGCTCTCCCCTTGCGCTCCCGGCCGCGACCCTGGTCCCGGCGCTCGTCTACTGGCTGAGCCGGACGTCGCGGGGAGCGGGACCTGGTGGACGCGACGCAGGGGGGCTGAGGTGGCGATTGACCAAGCGACACCGCCGAGGGGCGGCGGGGTCGGGCTCGACACGCACGGCATCGAGCCCTCGGGCACCGTCTGGTGGAACCTCCCGGTGGCCGCGCTCTACGAGCACGCGATCGCGGCGGGCGACGGCGAGCTCGCCCGCGGCGGCGCCACTCGTGGTCTCCACCGGCGAGCACACCGGCCGCGCCCCCAAGGACAAGTTCGTGGTCCGCGAGCCCGGGCAGCGAGGACCGCGTCTGGTGGGGCCCGTCAACCAGGAGATCGACGAGGCCCACTTCCTCGGGCTCCGCACCCGCCTGCGGGACCACCTCGGCTCGGGCGCGATCTACGTCATCGACGCCTTCGCCGGCGCCGAGCCCGCCAACCGCCTGTCGCTGCGACTGGTCACCGAGAGCGCCTGGCACGCCCTCTTCGCCCGATCCCTGTTCATCGAGCCGACCGACGAGCAGCTCGCCGAGCACCGGCCCCGAGGCCGTGGTCCTCCACGCGCCCACGCTTCACCGCCGACCCGGCCACCGACGGGACCCGCGCCGCCAACTTCGTGGTCCTCCACCTCACCGAGCAGCAGATCCTGATCGGCGGCACCGACTACGCCGGCGAGATCAAGAAGTCGATCTTCACGCTGATGAACGACCGCCTGCCCAACCAGCGGCGTGCTGTCGATGCACTGCTCGGCCAACGTGGGCGCGGACGGGCGCGTGGCCGTCTTCTTCGGCCTCTCGGGCACCGGCAAGACCACCCTCTCCACCGACTCCACCCGGCCGCTCATCGGCGACGACGAGCACGGCTGGGGCGACGACGGCGTCTTCAACATCGAGGGCGGCTGCTACGCGAAGGTCATCAAGCCTCTCGCCCGAGGCCGAGCCGGAGATCTACGCGACCACCCAGATGTTCGGGACCGTCCTCGAGAACGTCGTGATGGACCCGGTCATCGCGCCGGCTCGATCTGGACGACGCCTCGAACACCGAGAACACCCGCGCGCGCCTACCCGCTCGCGTCGATCCCGAACACCGTCCCGAGACAAGCGCGCCGGCCACCCGTCGTCCATCGTGATGCTCACCGCCGACGCCTTCGGCGTGCTGCCCCCCATCGCCAAGCTCACCCCCGAGGAGGCGATGCGCATGTTCCTCGCCGGGCTACACGGCGAAGGTCGCCGGCACGGAGGTGGGCGTGGTCGAGCCGCAGGCCACGTTCAGCGCCTGCTTCGGCGCGCCGTTCCTGCCGCAGCCGCCCTCGGTCTACGCCGAGCTGCTGCGCGAGCGGATCGAGGAGCACGGCGCGAGCGCATGGCTCGTCAACACCGGCTGGACCGGGGGTCCGTACGGCACCGGATCGCGCATGCCGATCTCGGCGACCCGGGCGATCATCCGCGCCGCCCTGTCGGGCGAGCTCGACGACGCGCCCACGCGCACCGACCCCAACTTCGGCTTCGCGGTGCCCACGGAGGTCCCGGGCGTGGAGGCGTCGCTGCTCGACCCCCGCGGCACCTGGGCCGACGGGGACGCCTACGACGCCGCGGCGAAGGATCTCGCGACCCGCATCCGGGAGCACGCCGCCGCGATGGGGGGCTAGGCCCCACACACCCTCGCGGCACAACGAACAAAAGGTTCACCGTTTTCTCAGCTTCCCCCCGACGGGGGGTCGCTAGCCTCGTTTCCGGCATGAGGTGGGCGAGAGTTCTGACCTGGCCGGCCGCGCTCCTCGTCGGAGCGCTGGTCCTGGCGCCGTCCGCCGAGGCGGGGGCGCCCGCGCCCCTGCTGACGATCACGGGGACCGACGCCGAGTTCTGGAACGTCGCGCGGCCCACTCCCGTCTACACGGTGCGGAGCCCGCGCAAGGGGAAGATCACCTGGACGCTCTCGGGCACGACCCTGAAGGGCTCGGGCCCCTCCCCCCTGCGCGTCGAGCTTCGAAACCTGCCGACGGGCGCCTACACCCTCACGGCGACGCGGAAGGGCCCGGCGGCGACGGCCAGGCGCATCGTGCGCGTGGACGTGACCCCGCCCACGATCGCGATCCGCACGCCTGCCAACGGCGCCGGCTATGTCTTCGACCAGGCGGTGGCGGTCAACTACTCCTGCGCCGGCGCGACCACCTGTGCGGGCTCCCTGGCCGACGGCGCGATGCTCCCCACGGACACCGCGGGCTCCGGGACGTTCACCGTGGTCGCGGTCGACCCGGCGGGAAACTCCGCCGCGCAGACGGTGTCCTATGTCGTGGGTCCGGTCGCGCCGGTCATCGTCGGCCGGCCGGCGAACCCGGTGAGCACCGTGCGGCCGGCGTTCTCCTGGACCGGCGGCGAGCCGGGCGCCACCTACACCTGGCAGGTCCTGTCGGAGGGGACGGTGATCTCCCAGGGCGACACGCTCGCCCCTCAGGTGGCCCTGGGCCCTCTCGCGTCCGGCTCCTACGCCTTCCAGGTGCGCCAGACCGGCGCGTCCGGCCGGAGCAGCCCCTTCAGCGTCGCGGACCCGTTCACCGTCGCGCGGGCGGTGAGCGCCGGGCGGGTGGTCCCGCCCACGCGCAACGCGCGGCTGCTGCGCCCCAGGGCCGGCGCCACCACGACCCTCGCGCGCCCTCTCCTGTCATGGCGGCGTAACCCGAAGGCCGCCCTCTACAACCTCCAGGTCTTCCGCGTCCGCGGCCGGAAGATGACCAAGGTCGTCTCCCGCTTCCCCCGAGGGACCCGCGCCCGAGTGAGAGGGCTGCGCTTCGGCGAGCGGTACGTGTGGCGCGTCTGGCCCTTCGTGCGCGGATCCGGCTACACGGCCACGCCCGTGGGCATGAGCTTCTTCGACCTGGCGCGCCCCGTGAAGCTCAGTCGCGGGCAGATGCTGGTGAACCGGCGCATCGCCCGGGCCGCGCTGCGGCGCGTCGACGCCATCGAGAACTGGATCGACGCCGGGATCGTGGCCGGCGACCTGCGCCACCAGGGGCTCGGCGTCGCGGCGTTCGACCCCGCGCTGGAGCCCTCGGGTCCGACGACCGCGGGCGGCACGGCGGCCGCCGCGGTGCGGCCCGTCGGCATCGGCGGCTCCGCGGCCGCGGCACCGCGCGGCGGGATCCGGGTCAGCGCCACGGAGCTGCTCATCACCCAGCGCATCGCGCAGGCCGCGGTACGGCGGGTGTCGGCCATCGAGGCGCGTCTCGCCGCGGGGCTGACCGGCGGGGACATCGTGGACGGCTCGATCGGCGCGGAGAAGCTCGCCCCGGGCGTGACGCTGGGAGAGCCGGTTGCGCGATCGGCCCCGGTTCCGGCCAGCACCGCCTCGGCGCGCCCGCGGGCGGGTGCCCCGGCGCGGGTGCGGCTCCGCCCCGGACAGGCGCTGATCTCTCAGCGGATCTCCCAGAGCGCCGTGCGGCGGGCCGACGCGCTGCGCGAGCGCCTGCTCCAGGGCCTCTCGACGGAGGACTTCCGGCCCGGCTCGATCGGCGCGGCCGACCTCGCGCCGTCGCTGCGGAGGCGGTGAGCCCCTCCCGCGGAGCGGTCAGATCCCCCTGAACTCGGGGGGGCGGCGGGCTCGGAATGCGGCGAGGCCCTCTCGGAAGTCCTCCGATGCGAACGCCCGCGCCACCCAGTCCCCGGCGGCACGGTCGACCTCGGGCGGCAGCGGTCCCTCGGAGAGCGCCCGCACGATCGCCCGCGTGCCCGCCACGGCGAGTGGGGCGGCGGCGGCCACGGCCGCGGCGGCGGCGCGGGCGGCCGGCCACAGCTCGGCGGGCTCCACCACCTGATCCACGAGACCGATCGCCAGCCCCTCGTCGGCGTCCACCGGCTCGCCGGTCAGGAAGAGACGCCGGGTGCGCCCCGGGCCGAGGGCCGCCACGAAGCGCCGCAGGCCGTCGGGCGCGTAGACCACTCCCAGCCGGGCCGCCGGCATCCCCAGCCGCGCGCCGCGGCGCGCGATGCGCCAGTCGCAGGCCATCGCCAGCTCGAGGGCCCCGCCGAAGGCGGCGCCGTTGATCACCCCCACCACCGGCACCGCGCACTCGGCGATGGCGCGGGCCGTCTCCCGCATCCGCCGCGCGCCGTCCTGCAGATGCGCCGCGAGCTCCTCGGGCGGGCGGTCGCCCAGGTCGAGGCCCGCCGAGAAGTGACGATCCCCCGCCCCCCCCAGCAGCACGGCCCGGAACTCCGCCGGCCGGGGGCCGTTGAGTAGGCTCACGAGACCGTCGAGGACCGTCTCGTCGAGGGCGTTCGCGCGGCCCTCGTTGACGATCCGCACCACCAGGGCGTCGCCGGCCTCCTCCACCCCGAGGCGCCCGCCGGGAGGGAGGGGCTCAGCTGGCATCAGTGATCGTGATGGGGGCGGGAGCGGTGGGCTCGTACTACGGGGCCCTGCTCGCGCGGGACGGGCACGAGGTGACGCTGGTCGCGCGTGGAGCCCATCTCGACGCCCTCCGGAGCCGTGGGGCGGTGGTCGTGCGCGAGGCCGACGGCAGCGCCTGGGAGGCCCCGGTGCGCGCCCACGACGCCCCCACCCCACCGCCGCCCGACCTCGCGATCGTGACCACCAAGTCGCACCACACCCTACCGGCGGCGACCGCCCTGGCCGGGGCCCTGGCTCCCTCCACCCCGGTGCTGTCGCTGCAGAACGGCCTGGAGAACGTGGCCCGCCTGGCCTCGGTGCTGGGCGCCCAGCGGGTGCTCGGGGGCATCGCCTTCGTCGGGACTGAGCGTGGGCGAGCCCGGGACCGTGGAGCACGAGGCCGAGGGTCGCGTCGTCATGGGGGACCCGGCCGGCTCCACCGAGATCGGGCGGCGGGTCTTCGCCCTGCTCGAGCCCTCGTGGTCCGTGACGCTGTCGGACGACATCGTTCACGACCAGTGGCACAAGCTGCTGTGGAACGCCGGGTTCAACGCGATCTGCGCGATCACGGGTGCCACGGCGGGCGAGGCGCTCGCCACCCCGGGCTCGGCCGCCCTGGTGCGCGGCGCGATGGAGGAGGTGGTGGCCGTCGCGGCCCGCCGCGGCGTCACCCTCACGACCGCGGACGTGGACGAGATGGCGGCACCGAACCCCGAGCTGCGCGACTACCGCCCCTCCACCGCCCGCGACCTCGACGCCGGCAAGCAGCTGGAGCGCGACGCGCTGTGCGGCTTCCTCGCCCGCCAGGGCGCCGAGCTGGGGGTTCCGACACCGATCAACGCCGTCTTCGACGGCCTCCTCGCCCTCCAGGAGGCCCGCGCGCGCTCCCGGTGAGGCCACGCGGTCGCGGTGAGTGCTTTCACCGCACCCGTAAGGGTGCGATGAGAAACCGCGAAACGAAGGGGTTCCCTCACTACCGTTCCCGCGTCAGGACACCCGACGGGGAGGGAACCCATGAGTGGACGATGGTGGATCGGCGTCGCGGCGGGCATGGTGCTCGGCCTGGGCGCGGTGGTGGGGGTGCAGGCATCGACCGACCAGGCGTCGGCGCAGAGCGGCTTCACCGTCTCGGCCGAGCAGCTGCGCATCAACCAGCGCATCTCGCAGGCCGCGGTGCGTCGAAGCAACGAGGCCCTGAACCTGCTCGATCCGGTGCGAAAGTCGGGCACCACCGACACCGCCCCGGGGTGGGGCACCACCGAGATCGCCGACAACGCGATCACCCGCACCAAGCTCGACTCCACGCTGCGTGAGGGCCAGCCGCGCTGGGCCGTGGTGGCCGCCACGACGGGCGCCCTGGTGCGCGGGAAGAACGCCGTCAGCTCGGAGAAGCTCGTCACCCCGGGGCTCTACGCGGTGACGTTCGATCGCGACCTGAGCGCCTGCGCCCTGCTGGCCACGATCGGCGACGGGGGGACCACCGTGACGCCCACCGGGGAGATCAGCGTGTGGCGCAGTGCCACCGACCCGAAGGTCGCGACGGTGCAGACCGCCCTCTCGGACGGAACCGCGCCCACCAACACCCTGCCGTTCCACCTGGCGGTGCTCTGCTAGCCGCCCGACCTCGCCTGCCGCGCGCCCCGGAAGGACGTAAGGGTCCGATGAGAAATCTGGCCCCGGGGGGCGCGGCAGCATAGCGTTGCGTTTGTCACAAAACCCACAGGATGGGGGGACAGATGAAGGGACGTTGGTGGATGGGCATCACCGCGGGCGTGGTCATCGGGCTCGGCACGGTGGCGGGGGTGCAGGCGGCGACCAGCGATGGATCGGCCGGCAACCGCAAGGTGATCGTCAGCCCGCAGCAGCTCAAGATCAACCAGAGGATCTCTCAGGCGGCGGTCAAGCGGAGCAATGATGCCCTGAAGAACCTCGCGACGCTGAATGCCCAGGTGCCTTTGTTCGCGGTCAGCAGCGGCGCGGTGGGGTCGAACCTCGTCCGGGGCCGTGGAGCTCTTGCGCCCAACGCATCGACGACGGCAACTATCGCGTCAAATTCAACCGCAACATCAGCGTGTGCTCCTGGTCGGCCACGGCCGCCAGCGACGCGCCGCCGGCGGCCGACACGGTGACGGTCCGCCTCGCGCTGGACACGACCGACGCGGCCCGCACCCAGCTCGTGGTGCGCACCAACGCGGTCGGCGGTGCCCCGGTCAACGCCGGCTGGCACGTGCAGGTGTTCTGCTAGAGAGAGAGCTCGTCACGCGCCGAGGGCCGCCTCCGCGAGGATCCGCTCGACCACCTCGTCGAAGCCCAGGCCCGCCGCCTCGGCGGCCTTCGGCAGCAGGCTCGTGTCCGTCATCCCCGGGATCGCGTTGATCTCGAGCACCCACAGCCGGTCCTCGGCGTCGAGGATCATGTCCACCCGGCTCATCCCCCGGCAGCCCAGGGCCCGGTAGCAGGCCAGCGCCAGCGCGGCGGCCTCCTGCGCCACCGCGTCCGGCAGCCGCGCGGGGGCCTCGAAGTCGGTGAGCCCGGGGGTGTAGCGCGCCTCGAAGTCGTAGAAGTCGCGCTCGCGGGGGATCGCCTCCACCACCGGCAGCGCCCACGGCTCGGCCGTGCCGACCACGGACACCGCGAGCTCGCGGCCCGCGACGAACCGCTCCATCAGCACCCGCTCGTCGTAGGCGAAGGCGTTCATCAGCGCGTTCGCGATGTCGCCGGTCTCCCGCACCACCGAGATGCCGAGCGCCGAGCCCTGGGTCGCGGGCTTCACGATCAGCGGGAGGCCCAGGCGCTCGCGGATGTCGGGGATCGCCTCGCCGGCGCCCAGCTCCCGGAAGGCGTCCTGGCGGAAGGCGTACGCCCGCGGCGTGGAGATGCCCGACCGCGGTGAAGTGGGCCTTGGCCACGACCTTGTCCATCGCCCGCTCGCAGGCCAGGACCCCCGGCCCCGTGTACGGGATCTCGAGGATCTCGAGCAGCTCCTGGACGGTGCCGTCCTCGCCGCCCTTGCCGTGCAGGGCGATGAAGGCCGCGTCCGGTCGCTCGGCGCGCAGGGTGCGGACCAGGTGGGGGTCGGCGTCGACGGCCAGGACCTCGTGGCCCAGGCGTCGCAGCGCGGCCTCGGCGTTGGCGCCCGACCGCAGGCTGACCTCCCGCTCCAGGGAGCGGCCCCCCTTCAGGACCGCGACCTTCACGGCAGCCCACCGCCGAGGGCGCGGTGCAGCTCGGTCATCTCGGCGACGGCCACCCCGAGGCGGCGCACGCCCTCGCTGATCATCGGCTCCGGGACGCCGGAGAAGTTCAGCCGCATGGCGTTGCCGCCGCGGCCGTCGAGGAAGGCGCCCCGGCCCGGCACGAAGGCCACCTCGTGCTTGTCGACCGCCGCCGCCAGGAGGTTGGTGGTGTCGAGGTACTCGGGCAGCGTGGCCCAGACGAACAGCCCGCCGGACGGGCGGGTCCAGGTGGCCTCGGGAGGCATCTCCTCCTCGAGCGCGCGGAGCATCGCGTCGCGGCGGGAGCGGTAGATGACGTTCAGCCGCGCCACGTAGTCACGCCAGTCGTAGCGCCGCAGGTACTCGAGCACGAAGCGCTGCGAGACCGTGGACGACGCGAGGTCGGCGGCCTGCTTGCCCAGGTTCATCTTGCGCAGCACCGCCGCGGGCGCCGCCACCCAGCCCACGCGCACGCCCGGCGCGAGGATCTTGGAGAAGGTGGAGAGGTAGATGACCCACCCCGCGCCGTCGTCGAGCTCCCACAGCGTGGGGAGCGCATCCCCCTCGAAGCGGATCTGCCCGTAGGGGTTGTCCTCCACGATCAGCAGCTCCCGCTCGTGGGCCAGCCGCATCAGCCGCTCGCGGCGCTCCAGCGACATGGTGACGCCGCCGGGATTGTGGAAGTTGGGGATCGTGTAGAGCAGCTTCGGGGGGCGGCCCTCGGCGGCCAGGCGGTCCAGGACCTCGTCGATCAGGTCCACGCGCAGCCCGTCGTCGTCCATGGGGATGTGCTCGACCCGCGCCTCGTAGGTGGTGAAGCACGGCACCGCGCCGGGGTAGGTCGGGCCCCTCGGCCAGGACCGTGTCGCCGGGGTTCACGAACGTGCGGATCGAGAGGTCGATGGCCTGCTGGCCGCCGCTCGTGACCATGACGTCCTCGACCCGTGCGCGCGCGCCCTCGTGGGCCATCACCTGCACGATGCGCTCGCGCAGCTCCGCGAGTCCCTCGGTGGGCCCGTACTGCAGGGCCGCGGCCAGGTGGTCGCGCGAGATGACCTCCACGACGTCCTCGAACACCTCCCGCTCGAACGACTCGGTGTTCGGGAAGCCCCCCGCCAGGGAGATGATCTCCGGGCGCTCCGCGAGGGACATCAGGTCGCGCATCACGGAGGACACGATCCCCGACGCCCGCGACGCGAAGCGGGCGTCGTAGCGCGCCGAGTCGCCCGGCGTGAGGGCGGTCTCGCGGTGGCGCGACGGCGGCGTGCGGGGGGGCGTGGTGTCTCCCGGGGATGGGACGGAGGGGCTCACGGCAGTCTAGGTCAGCCGCCCCGGGGAGCCGAACGGCCCTCTGGTACCCTCGGGCCGTGCCGACCAGGCAAGCCCCTCCGGCGACATCGCCCGAGGCGCGCGTGCTGCGCGCGCCCAACATTCGCCGCGCGCGCCGAGCCGACTGGGAGCAGCTGGTGCGCTTCTGCGTGGTCGGAACCAGCGGCTACGTCGTCAACCTGGTCGTGTTCTCGGTGCTCGTGCACGTGGCGGGGACCCACTACGCGCTCGCCGCCGTGGTGGCCTTCTGCATCGCCTGGACCAACAACTTCCTCTTCAACAAGCACTGGACGTTCCGGCGGCACGAGCTCTCCACCGTCCAGCAGGGGGCCCGGTACCTTGCGGTGAGCCTCGTGGCGCTGGGGCTCAACCTGCTGGTGCTGGAGGTGCTGGTGCAGGCCGGAATGCCGGAGGTGCCGGCACAGGCCATCGCGATCGCCGCCGTCATGCCGGTCAATTTCCTGCTCAACCGCCGCTGGTCCTTCCGGTAGTCGCGTGATCCTCCGGCGCCGCACCGTCGTCTCGTTGACGGTCGCCGCCGTCCTGCTGGGCGCAGCCACCGCCGCAGGGGCTCCGGCCCGGGCCGTCGACGAGCCCACGCCCGGCGAGGCGGCCGTGGCCGTGCGGGGCCTCGTGAAGGCCGTGGGCGACAAGGCCGGCGAGATCGAGCAGGCGCTGGCGAAGCCCGCCCCGGACCCGGATCCGTCCCTCACCGACGACGAGGTCACGGCGATCGCCAAGACCTCCGGACGCCTGCAGGACTGGATCCGCGACCGGACGATCGTCCGCACCGCCACCGAGCTGGACGACGAGACCCGGGTGTGGACGGTGTTCTTCGTGAGCAAGGACGACGGCGAGCACGAGGTCGTCGAGGCCCAGGTGCTGGTGTCCGACGCGAGCGGCGAGATCACCGAGGTCCGCACCGGCCCGCAGGTGGCGTGGTCGATGGCCCGCGGCTACGAGGGCGCCTTCGGGCGGGCCGTCAGCCGCCCGGCGATCTGGCTGCCCCTGTCCGCCCTCTTCCTGCTCGCCCTGCTGCCCGTGATGCGCCCGCGCCGGCTGCTGTCGATGCGCACGCTGGACCTGCTGGTGCTGCTGTCGTTCGGGTTCTCCCTGATCTGGTTCAACCAGGGCGAGATCTTCACGTCGGTCCCCCTGCAGTACCCGCCCATGGTCTACCTGTGCCTGCGCCTCGCGTGGATCGCGGCGTCTCGGGCACGCGCCGCGCGCCGGCCGAGGGCGGAGGCCGCGGAGCCCGCGGCGCCGGCGCGCCGGCGGCCGGCGTTCGGCGGCTCGGCGCCCACCTGGCTGCTGGTGAGCCTGCTGGCCGTCGCCCTGGCCCTGCGGTTCGGCCTCAACGCCTTCGACTCCAACGTCATCGACGTCGGCTACGCCGGCGTGATCGGCGCGGACCGCATCACCCACGGCGAGACGCCCTACGGCACCTTCCCGAGCGACTGCGCCACCTGCGACACCTACGGGCCGCTGAACTACGTCGCGTACGTGCCCTTCGAGCTCACCCAGCCGTGGCACGGGTCGTGGGACTCCCTTCCCGCCGCGCACGGCGCCGCCACCCTCTTCGACCTGCTCTGCATCGGCGGCCTCGCGATGCTGGGATGGCAGCTGTCGGGGCTGCGCCTGGGAATCGGGCTCGCGCTGGCGTGGTCGGCCTTCCCCTTCACCGCCTACGCCCTGGAGAGCAACTCCAACGACTCCCTGGTGGCGGCCATGCTGATCTGGGGGCTGGTGGTGGCGCGACATCCGCTGGGGCGCGGCCTGCTGCTGGGGCTCGCGCTGGCCACCAAGTTCGCGCCGGCGGTCCTGATACCGCTCTGGAGCCGCCAGCCGTTTCCGCGCGGGGGCTCGTGGCGCCGGCTGATCCCGTACGGAGCGGGGCTCGCCCTGTCGGTGGCCCTGACGGGCTGGGTGCTCCTGCTCGACGGCCTCGACGGCGTGCGGGCGTTCTGGTCGCGCACGGTCGGCTACCAGTTCGACCGCGACTCCCCGTTCTCGATCTGGGGCCAGTACCCCGACCTGCGCCCGATCCAGATCGCCCTGACGGTGGTCGTGACCCTCGCGGCGCTGGCGGTGATGCGCTGGCCGCGACGGCTCGACCTGCGGACGATGAGCGCGCTCGTCGGCGCCCTGATGATCGGCCTCCAGCTGACCGTGACCCACTGGTTCTACCTCTACATCCCCTGGTTCCTCCCGTTCGCCCTGCTGGCGCTGCTGCCCGAGTGGCCGCCGCCGGCGCGGCATGCCGGCCGGGCGCCCGACCCGGCGC
>CAVRIV010000005.1:0-377215 GCA_963721335.1 Miltoncostaeaceae bacterium | reverse complement strand
GGGTCGCGCAGCTCGGCCAGGCAGTCGGCGCAGGTGGCGACGTCGGGCGCGACGGCGGCCGAGGGCTCGCCGGCCCCGTCGCTGAGGAGGATCGCGAAGCCCCGCTCGCCCATCGGGGTGAGCTCCTCGGGAACGAGGCGCTCGATGCTGGCGAGAGGCGGCGCCTCCGAGCCGAGGCGCTCCAGGAAGCGCTCCACCGCCCGCGGGTCCGCCTCCACCTCGAGCAGGACCCCGGCCGCGTCGTTGAGGACGAACCCCGCGAGGCCGAGGTCCGTGGCCAGGCGGTGGACGTGCGGGCGGAACCCCACCCCCTGCACCACGCCCTCCACCCGGACGCGGACACGCCGGGGGTCCGTCACGGCACCGCGTGCTCGACGAGCTCCCTCAGGACGTGCCAGGCGCTCCCCTGGGCCTCCTGGATCCGGGGGATGTGCTCCGAGCGGGTCACCACGACGTGGTCGGCCAGCCCCTCGTGGGCCACCCGGCCCCCGTCGTAGCCCACCATCGCCACCGTGAGCAGGCCGCGGCGGCGCGCCTCGGCGAGGGCGGCGATGACGTTGCCCGAGTTGCCGCTGGTGGAGAGCGCGAGCACGGCGTCGCCGGCGCGGCCGTGGGCGATCACCTGGCGGGCGAAGATCGCCTCCACCCCGATGTCGTTGGCGATCGCGGTGATGATCGAGGGGTCCTCGGCAAGGTCGAGCGCCGGCCGGGCCGGCCAGCCCTGGGGGGACGCCCGCAGGTCGGCCACGGCGTCCTGGGCGTCGGTCGCGGAGCCGCCGTTGCCCAGCGCCAGGAGCATCCCGCCGCCGTCGAAGCAGGCGCGGAGCGCCCGCGGCGGCGGCCACCAGCTCGTCGCGGTTGTCGCGCAGCGTCTGGGCGCGCAGCGCGCCCACCTCCTCGGCCTTCATCAGGACCGAGGCGCGGACGTCCTCGACGACCGCCTCCAGGTCGTCCTGCTGCTCGGCCAGGAAGGGGTAGAGGAATGCGGAGCCGCCGGAGTCGTGGGCCGCGCGGGGCTCCCGTCCCTCGAGCAGGCCCCGGTGGTCGAAGAACACGTGCACCAGCTCCCAGAGCACGTGGTAGAGCGTCTCGGCCAGCTCCTGGCGCACGAAGGGGTCGGCCTCGAGCGGGGGAAGCTCCCAGCGCGCGCCGGCGTCCCAGAGGGCGATGGTGAGACACCCGCGCTCGGCCGCGATCGCGAGCGCCGCCTCGGCGTCGGGGTCGCGCCCGTCCGTGCCGACCGCGATCACCACGTCCTCGGGCCGCGCCAGCCCGGCCAGCACGTCGGCGACTCCGGGGTCGGTGAGCCCGATCGCGGGCAGCGCGCGCTTGCCCACGATCACGGGGTGCACGAACTCGACCGCCACGTGGCGGGCATCCGACCGCGCGCCGGGCGAGCCGCCAAGGGCGATCAGCCGGCCACCCCGGCCGAACCGCTCCGCCATGGCGTGGCAGAGGCGTGCGATGCGCCCGGCCTCGGCCGTGAAGAACCGCTCGTTGGCCCGCGTCCGGCTCTCCAGCAGGCCCTCCAGCCGGCGCCCGAGGGCCGCGGTGGGGGCCGTCGATCTCATGTCGCGACCCTCTCCCGGGCCGCCACCCCCACCAGCCAGTCGCGCAGCGCGTCCACGCCCTCGCCGGTGCGCGCGCTGGTGAGCAGCCGCGGCACGTCCGGGTTGACCGCGTCGATGTTCGCCAGCAGCAGGTCGAGGTTGACGTCGAGGTGCGGCAGCAGGTCGATCTTGTTGACGATCACCAGCTCGCAGGCGCGGAACATGAGCGGGTACTTCAGCGGCTTGTCCTCGCCCTCGGTGATCGAGCAGACCATCGCCCGGGAGTCCTCGCCCACCCGGAACTCGGCCGGGCAGACCAGGTTGCCGACGTTCTCGATCACCAGCAGGTCGATCTCGTCCAGCGGCACCTCGGGCAGCGCCGAGCGCACCATGTTGGCGTCGAGGTGACACTCGCCGCCGAAGCCCTGGTCCGTGTTGAGCTGGGTCACGGGCACGTGCAGCCGCGACAGGCGGTCGGCGTCGAGGCTGCCGGCCACGTCGCCCTCCAGCACCCCCACCCGCACGCCGGGGAGGCCGGGAAGCGCGCGCTCCAGGAGCGTCGTCTTCCCCGCGCCCGGGGCGCTCATCAGGTTCACCACGGCCACGCCCGCGCGGTCGAAGTCGCCGCGGTTGGCCATCGCGATCGTGTCGTTGGCGTCGAGCGCCGACTCGACCACCCTCACCCGGGTGCGATGCACGGTGCCTCCTCGATCTCGATGGACTCGACCTCGAGCTCCTCGCCCCTCACCGCCGCGACGTCGCCCCCCGCGCACTCCGGGCACCGGAACGGCGGCTCCCGGATCTCCCACTCGTGCCCGCAGCCGGCGCAGCGCAGGACCGCAGGGACGACCTCGATCTCGAGCCGTGCGCCCTCGCAGACGGACTCGCGCGCGACCATTCCGAAGCAGAACTCGAGCGAGTCCGGGACCACCTGCCGGAGGCGGCCCACGCGGACGCGGACGCTCGTGACCGCGCTCCCGCCCGCGTGCCGCTCCACCGTCGCCACGATCGCACCCGCGATCGAGAGCTCGTGCATCAGGCCGCGCGCAGCTCGTCGAGGGTCGTCGCGACGAGCCCGACCGCCCGCTCCACGGCCGCCTCGACGGCGGGCGAGAGCCCGATGCCGAAGTCCTCGATCTCCGCCGGCTCGCAGGCGACCACGATCACCTTGCCCGGCCACCCGTTCACGGACTTGACGAACCGCAGCACGGTCTGAGGATCCATGTCGTGCGGATCGATCATGTCGCCGTCCTCGATTCCGGTCTCGATCGACTCGGGATCGGCCTCCATCACGTAGAGCGTGCCGGGGTCGCCGCCCTGCCGGCTGATGTCCACGAGCACCAGGGCGTCGTAGCCGCGCATCACCTCGTAGGCGAGGTCGAGGCCGCCGGTGCCGAAGTCCGCCACCTCGACGCCCTCCGGAAGCTCGCGCTCCCGCAGGCGCTTGGCGACGGCGCCACCGAAGCCGTCGTCGCGGCGCCAGAGGTTGCCCACCGCCGCGACGAGGATGTTCCTGTGGCCGACCGTGGGACGCATCTAGTCCTTCGCCCCGGGCGCGGCGTCCGTCGCCGTGTCCGGATCCTCGTCAACGCCTCCCTCCTCGGGGACCGCATCGGAGCGCACCTTGTCCGGATCCTCCACGTCCGGGTACCGCACCTCCCCCCGGGCGTCGGGCATCTCATCGGTCACGTCGTGTCCTGGGTCGGCGGCGGCACCCTCGGCGCCCGTCTCGCTGCCGAGGCCCTTGTCGCCCTCGGGGCCGACGTCGGGGTCCGGGTTGTCCTTCCTCAAGGCGCCCTTCTTCGACTTCTCCTGCTCGCTCATGTCGTCCCCCTGTCCGTGTCGCTGCCGCCGACGAGCTCGACCTCGCCCGCGTAGAAGAAATGGAAGCGGCCCGTCTCGCGCATCAGCTCCTGCCCCGGGTCGTCGTCGATCGTGACCCCGAGATGGACCTTGTCGTCGTAGTCGATGTAGATCCGCTCCAGCGTCGCCGTGCGGCCGTCGAGCATCCGGTCGTAGGTGTCGATCCGGCCCGCGAGCCGGAGGACGAGCCGGTCGCCGAGCCGGAAGGTGCGTCCGTCGATCGTCGCCTCGCGCTCGGTCGCCGGCGCCTCGCGCGGCCGCGGCGGCACGGGTGGCTGCTCGGTCGGCCGCATCAGGCCGTGGAGCCGGACGATGTCCTCGGGCGTCGAGGCGAGGGCGCGCTCGACCATCTCCCGCACGGCCGGGTCCCCCGCCGCGATCTCCTCGCGCTCCGCGTCGGAGAGCGCGTGGACGTGGAGCAGGAGCGCCTCCTCGATCTCGGTCGCGTCGAAGAGGCTCCCCCGGCTCTCGGGCGCGAGTTGGGGGTGATCCGGCAGCACGATCGCGGCGCCGAGCATGACGGTGTCGTCGGGAGCCGCGAGCACGGGCCACGTGTTGACGTTCTCGCACACCGGGGCCTCGAGCGGGGAGACGAACGTGCCGCCTCGGGCGCGCAGCAGCGGGTGGGTCGAGATGAGCGAGTGCTCGAGCGCCTCGGCGCGGGTCCCGCCCGCGAACGGCGTCCGGTTCTCGATCGTCAGCGTCACTCGGTGGAGGCCGGGCTCCACCGCCTCGAGCTCCAGCCTGGCCTCGCCCTGCAGCGGCGGCAGGTCGATCCCGCCGACGCCGATGCGCCGCTCGACCGCCTGGTGTCGTCCGCCGCTCGCCTGGAGGAAGCGCACCTCGACGTCGATACGCGGGTCCTCCCCGCGGACCAGGCACTCCAGCCGGAGGTGATCGAACCCGTACTTGTAGCCGGCCGGATAGACGATCCCGAAGGGCGTCGGCGTCGCGTTCTTGTGCGCTCCCGGCGTGTAGGGGTAGAGCGCGTAGCCCTCGTGGAGCAGGGAGTTGACCAGCTCCTCGATCACTCCGCATCCCCGAGCAGCTCGGTCACGGCCGCGTCGAAGGTCGGAAGGCCGCGCTCGGCCTTTCGCAGCTGCAGCCGCCGCAAGGTGTCCTCGTGCACCCGGATCCAGCCGCCGCCCGGGTAGTGGTGGTCGATCATCCGCCGCCACGTCGCCACCGGCAGGCGGAACGCCGCCGAGACCCAGGGGACCATCACGACCTGCAGCCGTCCGCCCTCGCCGCGGTAGAAGATCCGGCCGCTGAAGTGGAAGCTGAGCGGGACCTCCCCGTCCGGCAGCGCGTAGAGGTACTTCGTCGCGGCCACCTCGAGGTCGTAGTTGCACGGCACCGGGACGGTGAACTCGGTCGTGCCGGTGAAGGACGGGACGAGCACGTCGACCTGCGCCATGACGATGCTCGTCGTCGTGGCCGCCCAGCGCCCCGCCTCTCCGAAGAGATCGACGAGGAGCTCGCGCGTCTCGTCGTCGTGGGAGCGGAGCCCGGGATCGATGTGGATCAGGGTCGAGAGGGCGACCATGTACACCTCGCGGCCGGTGGGCTCGCCCGCACGCAGCGTGAAGTGGAGCGTCGGCGCCGCGACGTTCAGCGCCGCGGCGGCCCCGGCGACCTCGAGCTCCAGTACGGGCAGCGGCAGGACACGGGCCTCCTCGAGCTGCTCGGTCACGCCGCCTTCTCCCGCAGCTCCGCGAAGAAGGCCGCCACGGCGGTCTCGATCTGCGGGCCGCCCGAGATCCCCTGCCAGTTCACCCGCACCAGGCCGACGAGCCGGTAGCACTCGTCGATCGGAACGATCGCATGCTGCCGCGCGCCCCCCAGCCGATTGATGATCACGGCCTCGATGTCGGTCTCGAGCCCCTCCAGCACGGGATTCGCGGCGACGAGCTCCTCCCAGGCGCCGAGGTCGAGCTCGCTCTCGGTGGTCCCGGCCGGGCTCGGGTACATGGCGACGACACCGCCGACCGTGCTGCTGCGGAGGAAGAACACGAGCCCGATCGGGATCCGGAACGACGCCCACAGCTCGTCCGGGAGCTCGAACCCCTCCAGCCAGGCCGTTCGCGAGCCGGCCGGCCGGTACGGCCCGTCGCCGGCGAAGAGCGCGCGGCACGTCTCGCACGCGCAGACGATCCGCCGCTCCTCGACGTGGAGCATGTGGCGGTGGTCGGCCGGGATCGACACCGAGCACAGGTCGCAGCGCTCCTCCGGCGCAGCGCGGGGCTCGTCGGCCTTCCGGTCCACCGTGTTCCGGTTGGCCAGGCGGCGCAGCTCACGGATCGCGCCGCCCTCGATCACGAGACCGCGACCCTGACGTGCCCGACATCCTCGAGCAGCGGCACCGGCGCGAGCTGGAGGTCCTCCCCGACCGCGCGACCCGCGAGCGGCAGCTCGAAGCGGCGCCGGCAACCGGCGCAGGTGAGCAGACCGCCGTCCAGCTCGGCGCGATGGAGCGGCGCCCCGCAGCCAGCGCAGGCGTTGCGGTAGGCCAGAAGCGTTCCGCCGACGTTCGCGACGAGGAGCGGGACGACGCCCACCTGGGTCTGCGTCATCTCACCGATCCCGAGCTCAGTGACGCCGCCCAGCTCCACCCACTTCGGCTGGACGCCCGGCTCCGGGGCGGGTGCGCTCGTGCCGGAGAGGGGGACCGGTTTCGGCCCGCTTCGGCTCCACGACCCCTTCGACCTCGATTCCGTCGAGGTCCGGCGCGGCCTCGTCGAGGGCTTCCCTGATGGCGAGCTCCAGCGTCGACGCCGACGCGGGGCAGCCGTCGCAGCTGCCGCGCAGGCGCAGGTGGGCGATCCCGCCCTCGAGCCTGACGAGCTCGACGCCGCCGCCGTGCGACTCCATGTACGGCCGCACGCTCTCCAACGCGGCCTCCACCCGGTCGGCGATCGGCACGGGGTAAAGGCCGTGGATCAGGAGGAGCGAGGCGACGACGCCGTCCTGCGCGAGGCCGTCCCGCACCTCGGGCGCCGCCTCGAGGGCGTGGACGATCCGCTCCAGCCCCTCGCCGTAGAGCTCGAGCATCGTGCCGATCAGTTCCTCGGCGAGCTCGCGCGCCCCGACGTCGTCGATCGACTCGAGGCGCGCGATCAGGCTCTGGAACCGCTCGACCGGGCGGCGCTGGGGCGACCGCCATCTAGCAGGTCCCCGTCGGCGTGTGCAGCACCTTCTTGACGCGTCCCTTGCCGAGGTACATGTGCACGCCGCACGGCAGGCACGGGTCGAAGCTCCGCACCGCCCGCATGATGTCGATCCCCTTGAAGTTCTCCGGCCCGTTCTCCTCGAAGATCGGGGTGTTCTGGACCGCGTCCTCGTAGGGGCCGGGGGTGCCGTAGCTGTCACGGGGACTCGCGTTCCACGGCGTCGGCGGGTAGGGCTGGTAGTTGGCGATCTTCCCGTCCCTGATCACCATGTGATGGGAGATGACGCCGCGCGCCGCCTCGTGGAAGCCGACGCTGATCGCCTCGTCGGGCACCTTGAAGTTGGACCAGCTCTTCGTCCGGCCGGCCCGCACCTCCACCAGCGCCTTCTCGAGGTTGTAGAGGCCGACCAGCGCCGAATAGGCCTGGTGGTAGGAGCGGGCCCGGTCGCGCTCGATCGCGTTCGACCACTCCGGCACCTTCCACTCGAGCTCCATCTCGGGCATGCTCGCCGTCTTCGGCAGGGTCATCAGGATGCTCTCGCCCGTCGCCTTGAGGAAGCCCAGGTCGACGAGGCCGGCCTTCGCGGTCACCCACTGGCGGGCGAACGGGCCGCCACCGGTGTCGCAGCTCACGTAGGTGTCGGTCCGCTTGTCGTAGATCCGCGGGGACGTCACCCAGCTGTACTTGTCCGTGAAGTCGCGCGCCTGCGGCTTCGGGATCGTCGTCTTGTTCCACGGGTGGTCCTTGGCGATCGGGTTCCCGAGCGGATCCTCCGTGACCCAGGTGTTCTCGTTCTCCCAGCTGTCGAAGTAGGAGCTGCCGAGCAGGATCCTGATCATCCCGTTGATCTCGACGAGGTCGGTGGTCACGAGCTCGCCGTTGATCGCGATTCCGGGGGTGATGAAGCGCCGGTTGCCCCACTCGGTCATCGTCCGGTAGTCGTAGTCGACGATGTCCGGATCGTCGAACGCGCCCCAGCAGACCAGGTTCGTGTCGCGGTAGCCGACCTTCTCGTAGCCCGGCAGCGCGTCGTAGAAGAAGTCGTACAGGTCGTCGTGCATCGGCACGGTGCGCTTGACGTACTCGAAGTAGCGCATCAGGCGGACGTAGTAGTCGGTCATCGTCTGGTGCGTGATGTTGGCGCTGCAGCCGCCCGGCATGATCGTCGAGGGGTGCGTGTGGCGCCCGCCGAAGAGGCAGTACATCTCGCGCGTGTACCGGGCCACGTGCAGCGTCTCGAGGTAGAACTCGCCGGTGAAGGGATTGAGTGCCCGCATGATGTCGGCGATCGTCCGGTAGCCGTGGACCGACGCGTGCTCGGCCGATGTCTGCTCCGCCTTCGCCAGGACGCTCGGGTTGGTCTCCTTGACCATCTGCTCGCAGAAGTCCACGTTGCACATGCAGTCGTTGAAGATCGCGTGGTCGAACATGTAGTCGGCGGACTCGGCCAGGTTGAACGCGTAGTCGCCGAGCTTCGGCGGCTTGACGCCGTAGGCCATGTTCTGGTTCAGGCACGAGCAGGTGGCGTGGTTGTCACCGCAGATCCCGCAGATCCGGCTGGTGATGAAGTGAGCGTCGCGAGGATCGATCCCCTTCATGAAGATGTCGAAGCCGCGGAAGATCATCGACGTCGAGTAGCACTTGAGGACTTCCTGGTTCGTGAAGTCGATCTCCGTGTGGATCCCGAGGCTCCCGACGATGCGGGTGATCGGGTCCCACGACATCTCCTTGACGACGACCTGCCGCTCCGGGGTCGTCCGTTCGGTCGTCGCCATCTCAGGCTCCTTCCCTCTGTCGAGGTCGTCGTCCCGTGCGCGTAGTTCCTGGGCTGGTATCCGGTCGTCAGCTCCGGCTTCGGAGACCGCCATTCCGGTTCGATGTCGTACTTCTTCGTGATGTTCCGGTGCCGGAAGTAGCGCAGGATCGGGCCGTAGGTGAACTGGGTCGTCCGCGCCGCGATGGCGCCGTAGGTGTCCTCCTCCATGAACGGCATGAACTTGTCCGGGAATCCGGGCATCGTGCACGCCATGCAGATCCCACCGACGTTGGGGCAGCCGCCCATGCCGTTCACCCAGCCGCGGATCGGGACGTTGCACTTGACGACCGGGCCCTTGCAGCCGAGCTTGACGAGGCAGCGCGGGTCATCGCCGTACTCGGTCGCGAAGTTGCCCTGCTCCGTGTAGCCCGCGCGGTTGCAGCCCTCGCGGACCGTCCGCCCGAAGAGCCATTTCGGCCGCAGCTGCTCGTCGAGCTCCGGAGCCGGCGCCAGGCCGCCGAGGTGCAGCACGAGGTAGAGCAGCATCTCGGTCATGTTGTCCGGCTGCGCCGGGCAGCCCGGGATGCAGACGATCGGGAGGCCGGCCGTGGACCTGAAGTTCCAGCCGAGGTAGTCGGGCAGGCCCATCGCGCCGGTCGGGTTGTTCTTCATCGCGGGGATGCCGCCGTAGGTGGCGCACGTCCCGATCGCGACCACGGCCGCGGCCTTCGGCGCGAGCCGGTCGATCCACTCATTGGTGGTGATCGGCTGGCCGTTCTCCGGGTTGACGCCGATCCCGGCCCAGTGCCCGTCGCCGTTGATCTTCTCGTTCGGGACTGAGCCTTCGAGGATCAGGACGAACGGGTCGAGCTTGCCGGCCTCGGCGTCGTACCAGGCCTGGAGGAACTCGGCCCCGTTCTCGTAGGCGAGCACCGGCGTGTGGATGACCACGCGGGGCATGCCGGGGATGACCCCGAGGATGATGTCCTCGAGCGACGGGTTCGTCGCCGAGGTCATCGCCACGGAGTCCCCGTCGCAGCCCTGGCCCGAGGTCATCCAGATGACATGAGCTGTCACCGCCTCCGTGGCCTGCTGACCCGGTACGAACTCAACGGTCCCCATCAGCGTCCCCTTCCGCTCAACAGATCCTCGGCAACGGGTCGCCCACGAGCTGGTCCATCACTCGCTTGCCCCCGAACGCCGTCTGCACCAGCACCATCCCGGGTGGTTCCGTCCGCACCTCGCCGATCTCTCTCGCGCGCTCGCCTCCCGGCGTCGCCCGCATCGCCTCCAGGGCGGCCTCGGCCGCCTCGGGCGCCACCGCGGCGACGAGGACGCCCTCGTTGGCCACGTACATGGGGTCGATCCCCAGGATCTCGGCCGCGCCGCGCACCGCCGGCTCCACCGGGACGTCGCCCTCGCGCACGATCATGGCCACGCCGGAGGCGCGCGCCAGCTCGTTCAACACCGATGCCGCGCCGCCCCTCGTGGCGTCGCGCAGGCAGCGCAGGCCCGGCCCCGCGGCGTCCAGCATCGCGTTGACCATGGGCCACAGCGACCGCGTGTCGGAGACGATGTCGCGCGTCGAGCTCGAACTCGCCGCGCGCCAGCATGATCGCCATCCCGTGCGTGCCCACCGGCCCCGAGACCAGGATCCGGTCGCCCGGGCGAAGCGCGTCCGGGGACAGGCTCGCCCGCGGGTCGACGTGCCCGAGGCCCGTCGTGGTGACGTACATGCCGTCGGCGTGGCCGCGCTCGACCACCTTGGTGTCGCCGGCCACCACGGACACCCCGGCGGCGGCCGCGGCGGCCGCGATGGCGTCGACCTCCGCCTGGAGGTCCCCCGCGGCCAGCCCCTCCTCGAGGACGAGCGCCAGGGTCAGGGCCACCGGGCGGGCCCCGGCCACGGCGAGGTCGTTCACCGTCCCGTTCACCGCGAGGTCGCCGATCGAGCCGCCGGGGAAGCGCAGCGGGGTCACCACGAAGCTGTCGGTGGTCATCGCCAGCTCCACGCCGCCCACCGACAGGAGCGCCGAGTCGCCCAGCGCGGCCGGATCCGGCGCGCCGAGGGCGGGCACCAGCATCCCCTCGATCAGCGTCTGGCTGGCGCGGCCGCCCGCGCCGTGGGCCATGGTGATGCGCGGGTCGCGGAACCTCGCCCGCTTGGCGCGCGCGACCTCGATGCGGTCGAGGACCACCTGCTCGCGGTCGGAGACGGCGGTGCGCTCGGCCATCCGTCAGACCACCTCTCGCTCGCGCGCGAAGCGGCCGTAGTTGTAGTAGGCCGCGCAGGCGCCCTCCGAGGACACCATGCAGGTGCCGATCGGGCGCTCCGGCGTGCAGGCGGTGCCGAAGACCTTGCACTCCCAGGGCTTGATGACGCCCTTGAGCACCTCGCCGCACTGGCATGCCTTGGGGTCGGCCACGCGCACGCCGGGCACCGAGAAGCGCAGCTCGGCGTCGAGGTCGGCGTACGCGTCGGACAGGCGCAGGGCGCTCTGGGAGATGAAGCCGAGGCCCCGCCACTCGAAGTGCGGCCGCAGCGCGAAGACCTCCGCCAGCACCGCGAGCGCCGTCGTGTTCCCCTCCCAGGGAACGACCCGGGTGTACTGGTTCTCCACCTCGCAGCGGCCGGCCGCGAGCTGGAGGAGGATCATGTGGATCGCCTGGAGGATGTCGAGCGGCTCGAAGCCCGCGATCACCACCGGCTTGCCGTAGTCGGCCGGGATGAACTCGAAGGGCCGCGCACCCACCACGGTCGAGACGTGCCCGGGTCCCACGAAGCCGTCGAGGCGCAGGTCCGGGCTCTCCAGCAGGGCGCGCAGCGGCGGCACGATCAGCACGTGGTTGCACATGCACGAGAAGTTGCGGATGCCCTCGGCCTTGGCGCGCTTCAGGGTGAGCGCGGTGGAGGGGGCGGTGGTCTCGAAGCCGATCGCGAAGAAGACGACCTCGCGGTCCGGGTTCTCGCGGGCGATCCGCAGCGCGTCCAGCGGCGAGTAGACCATCCGGATGTCGGCGCCCTCGGCCTTGGCGTCCAGCAGGCTGCCCTCGGCCCCCGGCACGCGCATCATGTCGCCGAAGCAGGTGAAGATCACGCCGGGCTCGCGGGCGATGGCGATGCCGTCGTCCACGCGCCCCATCGGGATCACGCAGACCGGGCACCCCGGGCCGTGCACGAGCTCGACGTTGGCCGGCAGGAGGTCGTCGACGCCGTACTTGTAGATGGAGTGGGTGTGCCCCCCGCAGACCTCCATCACCTTGTAGTGGCGCCCGGGCTCGACCGCCGACAGGATCTCGCCGGCCAGCGCCCGCCCCAGGTCAGGGTCCCGGAACTCCTCCACGAACCTCACGGCGCCACCGCCTCACGCTCGAGGCGCACGAGGGCGACGCCGGCATGGACGAGCAGCGCATCCCCCGGCACCACCTCCCCGACGAGGGAGGCGTCCACCTCCCCGTGCACTCCGGCGGGGTCGATGCAGTCGGCGAGGCCCTCCTGGCCCATGCCGACGACCCGCACCTCCACCCCCTCGTCCGCGCAGGTGACACATCCATGGTCGGTCGTGCAGAAGGTGGGCGGGCCCTCGGAGGCCATGGCTACATCAGCATCCGTTCACTCGATCAGGCTCTTGCGGAGGTCCTCGAGCTCCTGCTCGTAGTCCTCGCCCATGGCCTCGAGGAGCTTGCGCGTGGCGAGCGCCTCCTCCTCGTCGACCTTCGAGAGGGCGAAGCCCACGTGGATGAGGACCCAGTCGCCGGGGCCCGCACCGCCGTCCTCGTCCTCGTCGAGGAGGCCGATGTTCACGTTCCTCACGACGCCCGCGACGTCCACCGCAGCGAGCCGGTTGGGCTCGTCGACGACCTCGACGATCTGGCCGGGGATGGCCAGGCACATGGGTCGGAACCTTCTTTCCGGCGAGGGGCGAGAAAGTCGGTGGTGACTTGTGCTGAACGTAACGCACGGCCTTTGCGCGATGCAAGACGAGGGGCTGATTGCCCGCGATCCAGGGACGATCGTCACCCGCCGCCCCGTGCCTGGCCCTAAGATCGCCCATGGCCGTGCCCCACATCAGGGACTTCGACGCCTCGGACCTGGATGAGGCGGTCGGCGTGTGGAACGCGTCGGCCGAGGGCGGCCACGCGCCGCTGTTCGTGGTGGCGGAGGTGATCGAGGCCCTCGGAAGCGGGGAGCCCGCGGTGGTGGCCGTCAGCGACGGACGCGTGGTGGGGACGTGCGTGGCGCGCGTGACCGGCGAGCGGGCGTGGGTGGTGCGCATCGCCATCCACCCGGAGGCGCGCCACGAGGGCATCGGGTCGGCCCTGCTGCACGCCCTGGAGGAGCGGCTGCTGCGAATGGGCGTGCGGCGCATCGCCGCGCTGCTGCCCGAGGGCGGCGTGGGCCACGAGGCCTTCCTGCGCCAGGGCTACACGCTCACGCCGGGCGTGGAGTACTTCGAGAAGCGCGAGCCGCTGCGCCCGGCCGACCTCGACGCCCTCAGCACCCTGGGCGGCCGCCTCATCGACGCGTCGGCCTGGAACGAGCTGGCCGGGATGGAGGACACCAAGGCCCTGATCGAGCGCCGGGTGGTGCTGCCGCTGGCCGAGCCGGACCTCGCGGCTCGGCACGGCGTCTCTCCCCCGAAGGCCGTGGTGCTGTTCGGGCCTCCCGGCACCGGGAAGACGACGTTCGCCAAGGCCGTCGCCGGCCGGCTCGGCTGGCCCTTCCTCGAGATCTTCCCGAGCCGCCTGGCGCCCGGCGAGCAGGGCGGCCAGGCCGCGGCCCTGCGCGAGTTCTTCGACCAGGTCCAGAGCATCGAGCACCTCGTGCTGTTCATCGACGAGGTGGACGAGATCGCCGGCGCGCGGGGCCAGCGCCCGGACACCGAGGGCGTCGTGAACGAGCTGCTGAAGGGCATCCCGCTCTTCCGCTCGCGCGAGGACCGCCTGCTGGTGTGCGCGACCAACTCGGTCCGGGAGCTCGACTCGGCCCTGCTGCGCCCCGGGCGCTTCGACTACGTGCTGCCGATCGGCCCGCCGGACGCGCCCGCCCGCGAGGCGCTCCTGCGGCGGCTGACCCAGGCCGTCACGCAGAGCGAGGTGGACCTTCCCCGGCTCGTGGCCGCCACGGATCTGTTCACCCCGGCCGACATCGAGTTCGCGGTCCGCAAGGCCGCCCAGGCGGCCTTCGAGCGCGCCCTCGCCGAGGGCGCCGACTCCCCCGCCACGACCGAGGACTTCGCCGTGGCGGCCGCCGCGGTGCGCCCCACCCTCACCCGCGCGATGGTGCGCGAGTTCGAGGAGGACATCGAGCGCTTCGGCCGGACCTGAGCATCGACCACGAGAGGCGAGCCATGGAGATCACCCGAACGCGCCCGGCCACCACGCGGGGGCGGGCCGACTGGTTCCACGGAGAGGTCTGGATCGACGACATCGCCGCCGCCCCGGAGCCCGCGCGGTTTCGGGTGGTGAGCGTGCACTTCAGCCCCGGCGCCCGAGCGGCCTGGCACCGGCATCCGCGCGGGCAGGTCCTGCACGTGACCGAGGGCACGGGCCTCGCCCAGCGCCGCGGCGGCCCCGTCGAGATCATCCGCGCAGGCGACACCGTGAGGTTCGAGCCGGACGAGGAGCACTGGCACGGCGCCGGACCTCACTGGTTCATGACCCACCTGGCGATCCACGAGATCGACGACGACGGGGAGGCGACCCACTGGGGCTCGCACGTCACGGACGAGGAGTACCTGGCCTCTCCGGGCCCGGGCGGGTAGGCGTGCGAGAGGGCCCGACGGACGATGGCCCGCCGGGCCGGGACGTCCCCGACGATGTCGTGCTCGAGTGGGCGACGTCCGGCGGGGGCGGGCCATCCCACGCGCCCACCACCGACCTGATCGTGCGCGCGAACGGCGACGTCACGGTGGGCGACCGCTTCGGCGGCGGCCGTGCGGTGGAGGCGACGATCCCCCCGGAGCGGCTGCAGGAGCTCCTGCGCGCCATCGTCGACCGCCACAGGTTCTTCGCCATCGACTCCGCGGCCGTCGCGCGCGACCTCGATGCGGCCCGCGCCCGCCGCGCGGAGCCGCAGGCAGGCGGCGGCGCGGAGGCGATCTCCGTCCCGCTCGGCCCCCCGTACCTGGATGCCGCCGGCACGCGGATCGCGGTCGCGGCCGACGGCCGGCGACACGAGGTGGCCGTGGACGGGCTCGCGGCCGCCGCCCGGGAGTACCCCGAGGTGGCGGCGCTCACGGACCTTCGCGCCATCGAGCTGCTGCTTCTCGGGCTCGCGGAGCGGGTCGCCACGGGGCAACCCCCGTGATCGCCCGCGGGCCGTCAGACGAGCGCGTCCTCGGGCAGGACGACCTGATGCGGAACGAGGACGATGCCGTGACCGCCGTGGTCCTCCCGCTCCACGCCGACCCCCATGATCGCGAGCATGAGCGAGCTCGGGAGGGCGTACGGATCGGCGACGCCGTAGTCCACCTGGTAGCCCATGTCCTCGAACGCTCCGATGGTGACCCGGCTGACCGGGTTGAGACCGCTGTTGAGGAATCCCGTCATGAGCTCGTTGCCGAAGACGAGCTCCCGCCAATGCGCATCGATCGTGCCGGGCCCCCCGACGTTCGCCAGGGGGACCGCCTCCGTCGCGGCGCCCTCCCTGAGCGCGGCGAATTCGCGCATCGCGTTGGCCCCGGTGAAGCGGGGGTTCACGGTCCCGGCCCCCTGCCGCAGCCCGAGCTGGCTCCAGATGGTGCCGAACCCGAGGACGTGTCCCATCTCATGCATGATCACGCGCACCAGGCTGCCGTCCGCCTCCATCTGGGCGAGGTCCGCCGTGTCGAAGGACATGACGCCCCACGCCGGAAGGAAGGTCCCCGGCCGCAGCCGGGTCGGGCCGGCCTGGCCGAGGGTTCCCTGAGGGCCATCGATCGGCACCCCCTCGGCCTCGATGACGACGTCGTCGACCACCTCGCGTGCCGACGCGCACGTCCGGGAGGTCGCCGACGATGATCTTCGACCATCGCTCTGCGGCGAGGGCGAACGCGGACTGCTGCGCTGTCGTGAGGCCGCCGCGGAATCTCACGTCGATCACGAACGCCGGCGCGGACGGCGCGGACGTGGCGATGGTGAGGCTCCAGCGCGTGAGTTTGCCGCCGTCCTGGAAGGCGCGATCGCGCACCTCGAGAGTCCAGGGGCCCTCGGCGGGACCGTTGCGAAAGTCTCCGAGGTCGCCCTCCGGGCGGAACGGGCCCTGGAACGGAGGGACGCCGTTCACGATCGACGTGGGCGCTCCGGACCTGAAGAGCGTCTGGCGGAAGTGGTCGCGCTGTCCTCCGCGCCGATCGGCCAGTACGACGCGGGCCCCGCCGGGGTTGACGAGGCTCAGCGTGAGGTCGCCGTCCCAGGTGTGGTCGATGTCGACCAT
The DNA here is from genome assembly GCA_963721335.1 of Miltoncostaeaceae bacterium. Classification (GTDB taxonomy): domain Bacteria; phylum Actinomycetota; class Thermoleophilia; order Miltoncostaeales; family Miltoncostaeaceae; genus CAVXDY01. The sequence goes on along the minus strand of CAVRIV010000005.1, from coordinate 361,459 downwards.
GACCTCCGCATCGTCGACGAGGGCCCCGCCCAGGCCGCTCACCGTGATCTGAGACGTGACGACGCTCGGCGGTCCGGCGTCGATCGTGACCGGCGTCTCGTTCACGAAGGTCTGACTGGCCATCGTTCCCCCCTGAAGTAAGAAACGGGGCGAAGACAACCTATTTCGCCTGTCCCGCTGGGAGCCAGACATCGAGCCGAAGGCGGGACTCGCGTGCCGGGCCCGGCGCCGACGGGCCGGTCGATGCCGATCGAGCCCGTCGATGCCGATAGAGCCGATATGCCACTTCTCGCCGGGAATCTCACGCCCCGTCTGAGCGCCGTGGTGCTCAGCGGCTGGGCGATCGTCGTGGTGGGCCTGCTCGTCTACGGCGCGCGCGTCGGCCTGGTCTCGCGCGCCGGCTTCGAGCCGTCGGCCCTCCTCGACGACTGGCTCTTCGAGATCCTCATCGCCGCCAGCGGGATCGGCATCCTGGCCCGGGTCGTCCTCGTGCGGACGGAGCGGCTGGCCTGGACCATGATCGGCCTCGGCGCCCTCGCCTGGGGGGCCGGGGACATCTACTGGCTGGTGGCGTTCGCCGACGCGGAGGAGGTCCCGTACCCGTCGATCGCCGACGGCCTCTACCTGTCCTTCTACCCCTTCGTCTACGTCGGCCTCGTACTGCTGGTCCGCGCCCGCGTGCGCCGGTTCCACGCCAGCCAGTGGCTCGACGGGCTCGCCGCGGTCCTCGTCGTGGCGGCCGTCGGGATGGCCATCCTCCTGCCGCCGATCCTCGTCGGGAACGAGGGCGGCACCGCCGCGGCCGTCGCCGCCAACCTCGCCTATCCGCTCTGCGACCTGGTGATCCTCGCTCTGGTGACGGCGCTCGCCGGCCTCATGGGCTGGCGCCCCGGCCGCGCCATCGGGCTGCTCGTCGCGGCGTGCCTGACCCTCGCGCTGGCCGACAGCGTCTACCTCTTTCAGATCGCCGCGGGCACCTACACCGAGGGGAGCCTGGTGGATCTCTTCTGGCCCCTCGGCATGGTCTTCCTGGGCCTCGCGGCCTGGCAGCCCTCGCCGCGCGTCCGCGCAGGACGCCTGGAGGGGTGGAGCGTGATGGTCCTGCCCGCCGCCGTCGTGTTCGGGTCGATCAGCCTGCTGGTCTACGACCACTACGTGCGCACGATGGTGCTGGCGGTCTGGCTTGCGGCAGCGGCGCTCGTGGTCTGCGTGGCCCGAGCGGGGCTGACCTTCCGCGAGAACATCGCCCAGGCGGTGACCGACGCGCTCACCGGACTGCCCAATCGCCGCCTGTTCCATGACCGGGTGGAGCAGGTGATCAACCGTGCCCGGCGCCAGGGTGAGCGGGCCGCGGTGATGATCATCGACCTCGACCGCTTCAAGGAGGTCAACGACACCCTCGGCCATCACTGCGGCGACCTCCTCCTCGAGGAGGTCGCACACCGGCTGCGGGGCAGGCTGCGGGAGAGCGACACCGTCGCCCGCCTCGGAGGAGACGAGTTCGCCGTGCTCCTCTCCAACGTCCCCGATGCGGCCTCCGCCGAGCGGGTCGCGATGGAGCTGGGCGACGCCATCTCCGAGTCGATCGTCGTCGAGGGCCTGTCCCTCGACACCGAGGCGAGCATCGGGATCGCGCTCTTCCCGGACCACGGCGCCGACGTCACCGAGCTGCTCCAGCGAGCCGACGTCGCGATGTACACCGCCAAGTCGGAGTCCCTCCCGTTCTCGGTCTACGGCACCGAGCAGGACGAATACAGCCCGGAGCGACTCGCGCTGGTGGGAGAGCTGCGGAGGGCGATCGAGCAGGACGAGCTCGTGCTGCACTACCAGCCGAAGATGGACCTCGCGAGCGGCGAGCTCCTCGGAGCGGAGGCGCTCGTGCGCTGGCAGCACCCCGAGCGCGGGCTGCTCTCCCCGGGCGAGTTCATCCCGCTCGCCGAGCACACGACGCTGATGAAGGCGCTCACCCTCCATGTGCTCAGCCGTGCTCTGGAGGAGTGCGGCAGGTGGGAGAGCGATGGCCACCTGCTCTCGGTGGCGGTCAACATCTCCGCGCGCAACCTGCTCGACACCGAGTTCGCCGATGCCGTCGCCGCGCGCCTCGAACGCTTCGGGATCTCCCCCGACCGGCTCGAGCTCGAGCTCACCGAGACCGCGCTGATGGGGAACACGGCGCGCGCCCTCGAGGTGCTCCGGCCTCTCGACGAGACCGGCGTGGTGCTCTCGATCGATGACTTCGGTGTCGGATACACCTCGCTGAACCAGCTCAAGAGCCTGCCGATCCGCGTCCTGAAGATCGATCGCTCCTTCGTGATGCAACATGTCCACGGATGCCGCGGACGCGATGATCGTGCGCTCGACCATCGAGCTCGGGCACAACCTCGGCCTCCAGGTGGTCGCCGAGGGGATCGAGAGCCGGGAGATCCAACAGACCCTGCGGGACCTGGGCTGCGACGTCGGGCAGGGCTTCCACCTGGGCCGGCCGATGCCGCCGGCCGAGTTCGCGAGATGGCTGGATGCGAGAGCAGGGGCGCCGGCGGTCGTGAGGCTCGAGCCCCGGTAGAGTCAGTTGGCGCTTACGTTAGTGAGCGCTTATACTTGCTCGCATGGAAGCCGCCCTGCGCGCGATCGCCGAGCCCCGCCGGCGCACGATCCTCCGGCTCGTGGGCTCGGACGAGATGAGCGCGGGGGAGATCGCCTCCCACTTCGAGATCACACGCCCCGCCGTCTCCCAGCACCTCACCGTGCTCAAGGGCGCCGGCCTGCTCACCGAGCGCCGCGAGGGCACGCGGCGGCTGTACCGCGTCCGGCCCGAGGGCCTGGACGGGCTGCGTAGCTTTCTCGACGAGTTCTGGGCCGGCGGGCTGGACCGCCTGAAGGTCGCCGCCGAGCAGGCCGAGAGAGAAAGAGGCGAGTGATTTCAACCGACCTGACCGCGGTCGCGCGCGAGGTGCGGATCCACGCGCGGCCCGACACCATCTTCCCGTTCTTCACCGACCCCGAGCTGATGGTGCGCTGGATGGGCACCTGGGCCGAGGTCGATCCCCGCCCCGGCGGCATCTACCGCGTCGACGTGGACGGTGGCCACGTCGCGCGGGGCGAGTACCTCGAGGTGTCGCCGCCGGAGCGCGTGGTCTTCACGTGGGGCTGGGAGTCCGAGGACAACGCCGTGCCGCCCGGCGGCTCGACCGTCGAGGTGACGCTGGTCCCCGACGGCGACCACACCATCGTCCGGCTCGTCCACAGCAACCTGCCGAGCAGGGACTCGGCCAACGGCCACGCCACCGGATGGGACCACTACCTCGAGCGGCTCGTGATGGCCGCCGCCGGGGGAGACCCCGGCCCCGACCCGTGGGTGCAGCACGCCACGGGCGACGCCGACTGACCGACCACGAACGAAAGGCAACGAGATGGCGACCTACGTACTGGCATACAAGGGCGGGCGCATGCCCGAGAGCGACGCCGAGCGCGACGCGCAGATGGCGGCATGGGGCGGCTGGTTCCAGAACCTGGGCGCTGCCGTGGTGGACGCGGGCAACCCGTTCGGGCCGTCCAAGGCGCTGGCGGGCGACGGTTCGATCAGCGACGGGGCGCCCTCGGCCCTCACCGGCTACTCGATCGTGAGGTCGGACAGCCTCGACGCGGCGGCCACGCTTGCGAAGGGGTGCCCCCTCCTCGCCAACGGCGGCACGCTGGAGGTCTACGAGACCTTCGAGGTGATGTAGCCCGCCTCGCCGGGGCGCCCCCACCCGTCGCTCACCGATGAGTCGGGGCTCCCCGGACCGTCCTCTCTCATGTGGACAGCGAACGGCGAGGGGAGAGTGAGATGGCAGGCACGGATCCGGTGGCCGAGCTCGATGCCCGGTTCAGCAGCGAGGGCGCGAGTCCCACGGCGTGGAAACAGGCGCGCGAGCGCTTCGCGGGCGCGGAGATCTACTGGATCTCGACGGTGAGGCCCGGCGGGCGTCCGAACGTCACCCCGCTGATCTCGGTGTGGCTGGACGACGCGGCGTACTTCTGCACGGGTCCGGGCGAGCAGAAGGCCAAGAACATCGCGCGGAACCCGCACTGCGTCCTCACGACCGGGTGCAACGCGCTCGACGAGGGGCTCGACGTCGTGATCGAGGGCGAGGCGGTGAGGGTGCGCGACGACGGCCTGCTGCAGCGCGCGGCCGATGCCTATGAATCGAAGTACGGCAGCGACTGGCGCTTCACCGTCAGCGACGGCGAGTTCACCCACCGCGGCGGCCGGGCCCTCGTGTTCGAGGTCGCTCCCGCGAGGGCGTTCGGCTTCAGCAAGGGAGACGTGTTCAGCCAGACCCGGTGGCGCTTCGACCGGGAATGAGCCCGCCGAGCGAATAGGACGCGCGGCGATCGGGTAGGCGAGTTCCAAGCGAGCCGCCGTTCGACTCGCAAGGCAGATTCTCCGCTCCCGCAGCGGGCCATCGACGGCGCGGGGACACACCCCCTGATGGGACTGGACACGACAGAGCCGGCCGCACCGCGGCCGGCTCTTGTCGTCGGAATCGAGGCTTCGAGCGTCAGGCGTCTCCGCGCTCGCCCAAGCGGGCCTCGATCGCGGCGAGCCGATCCTCGATCCGTGCGAGCGCGGCGGCCGTGGCGTCGTCGGCCTCGTCCCGGTGCAGGTCGTCCTTCTGCTCCCTCCGCTCGCGCTCCGCCGTGATGAACATGGAGGTGACGCTGGCCGTGAGGAACGCGAGGAAGGTGACGCCGATGATGATCACGAGGGTGCCGAGCAGGCGCCCCCAGTTGCTGTGGGGCACGATGTCGCCATAGCCGACCGTGCTGAGCGTCTGGACCGCCCACCAGAGGCCGTCGCCCAGGGTGGGGAAGTCCTGCCGGTCGATCAGGGTCATCAGGAAGCCGATGAGCACCGTCAGCGCCGCGGTCGCGAGCGCGAGGTATTGGAAGGCCCCCCGGCTGGTGATGGCCAGCCGCAGACGCTTCTCGAAGGCCGCGCGCATGGAGTCGCGCGGTCGGCGACGGGGTGGGCGGGGCGTCTCCATGGATCCACCAGCGTTCGCCCCCTCCCCAACCCTTCCTCCCGGCAGGGCGAGCCGCCGCGCCGGGCGGGATCCGTTTCGTCCCGTCCGGGTGATGCGCGGCGGGTCCTGTCGGTGTTGACTCACGGGGTGGCGTGCGCGCCCACCAATCCCCAGCCGGGCCGGCGGTCGTGACGCCGGCCGTGGGCGACGTGGTCGACGCGCGCTACGAGCTGATGCGTGATCTCGGAGGCGACCGGACGGGCCGTGTCTTCATCGCACGCGACCGCCCGCTCGGACGGGACGTGGCCCTCCGGGTGGTCGATGCCGAGGATGCCGACGCGGTTGCGGCCCTGCGTCGGGAGGCCCGCCGCATGTCGGCCGTCCAGTTCGACTCCGCGCCGGCGGTACCGGTGCTCGACGAGGGCGAGAGCGGGGACGGGGTCGCCTACGTCGCCAGCGAGCTCGTGACCGGCCTGACGATGGAGCAGCTGGCCCGTCGCCGCGGGCCGCTGCCCGAGGCGGAGGCGGCCAAGTACGCCGTCGAGCTGCTCGACGCGTGCCGGGCAGTGCACCGGAGCGCGCGGGAGAGGGTCGCGATCGTGCCGGGGTCGACCATCGTCAGCAACGACGGGCACGTGCGCGTGACGCGCTTCGTGGAGGTCCCTCCGGATCCCGCCGGCGCCGACCCCGCCTGCGCGGCGGTCGCCCGGATCCTGCGCCGGCTGCTGGAGGGCGCCCCGGAGCCCCCGGTCCTGGCGGCCGCGATCGATGGCGCGCTGGACGGCTCGATCGCGACCGTCGAGGGGCTGCGAGCCCGGATCAGCGGCGCCGCGCGGGGGCCCATCACGCCGCTGATCCCCGTCCCCGACGATGATCCGACCCGCAGGGTGTGGCCCCTCGTCCTGATCTCGTTCGCGATCCTCGCGCTTCTCGTGTTGCTGGCCGTGGGCATTCCGCTGCTCATCACGAGCGGCTGAGACCGGCCCCGGCGGCCGGGTTCATCCCATAGGGTCGGCGCACCGCGTCACCAGTCGGCGAAGGAGGCCCGGATGACCACGAAGGCGGACTACACCGACGAGGAGTGGCGGGTGCTGCGCCGGGCGCCCCTGGTGGCCGGGCTGGCGATCTCGCTGGCCGACCCGGGCGGACCGATCGAGGAGACCAAGGAGAGCCTGGTTGCGCTGAGGGCGGTCAGAAACCCCCCGAGCGACGACGAGCTCCTCGTGGCCGTCTCCCAGGACCTGGACGACCAGATCCGCACGCAGGAGAAGCCGATGGAGGACCTCGAGTTCCTGGGCAGGGCCGCCCGGAAGCAGGTCGTGGAGGAGCTGGCCACGGTGAACGGGATCCTGGCCGCGAAGGCCACGCCGGAGGAGGCCGCGAGCTTCCGGCTGTGGCTGGTCCAGGTGGCGGGGGCCACCGCCGACGCTGCCAAGGAGGGCGGCCTTCTCGGTATCGGCGCGACTCAGGTCAGCAAGCGCGAGTGGGCCATGCTCGAGGAGATCCGGACGATTCTCGGGATCCCCACGAACTGACGGGGAGGCCTTCCCCGCTACGCCGGATCGCCCCCGGTGACGTCGAACGCGACCCGCATGCCGACGTTGCCGGCGGAGCTGTCGGGCTCGCTGGCGCTGCGGGCATCGACGCGGTACCGGCTGCAGTAGGACGCGTGGCAGAGGTAGGAGCCCCCGCGCATCACGCGATGCGTGCCGCGCTCGGGCCCGCGCGGGTCCTCGACCGGGCTCGCGGCGTAGTAGCCGGGATCGAACCAGTCGCCGACCCACTCCCAGACGTTGCCCGTCATCTCGTGCAGGCCGAAGCCGTTCGGCGGGAACGCGCCGACGGGGGCCGTGCCGGCGAAGCCGTCCGCGCAGCTGTTCTCCACGGGGAACCGACCCTGGAAGACGTTCATGCGGTGCTCGCCCCCGGGCTCGAGGTCCGCGCCCCACGGGAACGGCCGCCCCACCAGCCCGCCGCGGGCCGCGTGCTCCCACTCGGCCTCGGTGGGCAGCCGCCCGCCGGCCCACCCGCAGTACGCCACCGCGTCGTTCCAGGAGACGTGGACGACGGGGTGGTCCGGCCGGCCCGCCACGTCCGACTGGGGTCCCTCGGGCCGGCGCCAGTCCGCTCCGAACACCTGCCGCCACCAGGGGGCGTGAACGACCGCGGCCGTGTCCGGGAACTCGTCGGGGAGGAGGCCCGCGAAGACGAAGGACCAGCCGTAGCGCTCGGCGTCGGTGACGTGTCCGGTCGCGTTCGACGAACTCCGCGAAGCGGGCGTTCGTCACCGCGTGGGGCTCGATCAGGAACGGGCGCAGCCGCACCCGGTGGACGGGCCCCTCACCATCGGCCGGGTAGCCCCCGGGGGCGTCCGTGCCCATCAGCAGGTCGCCACCGGGGACCGGCACGGCGCTCGATCCCACAGGCATGCGGCCCACCCTACGTGCCGATGGAGCGGGCGGGTCCCCTACGCGCCGGCCGCCTGCAGCTGCCTCGAGAAGTACCGCAGCGCCTTCTTGGTCTTGGTCTCCTGCTCGCCGGAGAGGTCGATGCCATGTCCGGTCAGGAACGCCCGCGTCTCGGCGGCGACCTGGAACGCCTCGGAGGGCGCGCACTTGGTCGACAGCTCGAGGATCATCGAGTTGTCCGGGTAGAGCCAGAGCTCGGCGACCAGCTTGCGGCCGTATTCCTTCGGCGCGAACTTGAGCTTGACCACGTTGATCGGGCCCAGGATCGAGAGGCTGTCCAGGTCGAGCCCCTCGGGCGCGTGTGCGGCGTACAGCGACCGCTGCTCCTTGGAGAAGAGCTTGCGGAGCGATCGGTTGCCCGCGACGGCCTCCCTGACGTCGATCTTCCCCGGCACGCGCTTCATCGACCCGGAGCAGACGTACCCGCCCGGCATCGCATCGACCTCGACCCCGAAGTTGGGCGACGCGCGCAGCTCCGCCCCCAGGTGCTCCGGCACGACCGGGCGCAGCTTCACGACCGAGTCGTCCCCCCTCCGCGCGACCCGGCGGGCGCGAACGACGAGGCCGACCTTGTTGAGCGCCAGGTCCGGTGTGTCGAAGAAGTAGATCTGCCGGATCTGGCCCTCGGTGGGATCCACCCCCAGCGCCGCCCCCGCCCGGCTCCGGTCCGACAGCGGCACCGTCAGCTTGAGCTCGACGCTGTCGGCGCCCTTGGTCAGTGCGAGGAACTCGGCAAGCTGCTCATCCGAGAGCGCGGGAGCCACGACGGCGGAACCCATGATCCACCCCTTCACGATTGTGGCCGGAGAGAGAGTGAACCTCACCGCCCGTCTCCACGCCACCTCGGACTTCATCATTCATCCGTGGCCCGGCGCGTTCATCCCATCTGGGTGATGCAGCGCGGCGCCCCACGCGAGAGCTTCGGCCCGGCGATGTCACGCGAGGGGGGAGGCGGGATGAAACGGGTGCTGGCGTGTGTGGGAGCCGTCCTCGTCGTGTCGTTCGGCGCGGTTGCCTGCGGCGACGACGACGACTCGGGCCAGTCCGCCGCGGAGGCGCAGCTGTGCACGAGCCTCGAGGGCTTCGGGGCCGCCCTGCAGCAGGTCGAGAGCGTCCAGCTCGGGAACCCGGAGGCGAACGCCCAGAACATCTCCGTCTCGCGGGTGAGGGCCACCTGGAGCGGCGTCCAGCAGTCCGCCAAGGACATCAACGAGGCCGACGCCGACGCGATCGACTCCGCGCTCGGCGACCTCGAGAGCGCCGTCGACGACCTGCCGTCCGGGGTCACCGTCGCCGAGGCCAAGGCGCAGCTGCAGCCCTCGATCGACGGCGTCAACAGCGCCCTGACGGAGATGCGCAACGGGATCCAGTGCTCGTGAGCTGAGGCGAGGTGCCCTGGGGGCTCCTGGGCGGACTCCGTCCGTCCGGGCCCCGCTTCCCCGCCAGACGCGCTGCTGCTCGCGCGTCATCCTTCCTGGGTGAGACTGCCGGAGAAGCGCCCGGCTGGGGGGCGTGCAACGTAGGGAGAGCGGCATGGCAATCGGACCGATTCAATCGCTCGGCATTCGACGGGCGCGCCGCCAGGCGGTCACGGGATGAGCGCCCCGGCCGCTGAACCTCACGGGTACGGCGAGGTGGCGAGCCGCGCCGACGTCCGCCCGAAGCTCCATGTCTCGAGGTTCCTGCTCGGGCTCGCCGTCAGCACCGCCGCGTTCCTCCTCGCGGCGTTGATCCTGCCCGGATTCGAGCTCAGCGACGGGTGGGCCGCGCTCACTGCCGCGATCATCGTCGGCCTCATCAACGCCGTGGTCGCTCCCGTCATCGCCGCGCTCCGCCTCCCGTACACGATCGCGACGACGTTCCTCCTCATCCTCCTCTTCGACGCGCTCGCCGTGCTCGCGGCCGGCGCGCTCTCGGACTCGATCGACGTCAGCGGAGTCGGAACGGCAATCCTCGCCGCCCTCCTCATCTCGGCGATCTCGATCGTGCTCGAGGTCGTCCTGGGCACGAACGACGACGACGCGTACACGATCCGGGTGATCCAGCGGATCGCGCGTCGCTCCGGCGAGAAGGTCAGCACCGACGCGCCGGGCATCGTCTACCTCGAGATCGACGGGCTCGCCCGTCCCGTCCTCCAGCGCGCGATGCGGGACGGCAACGCGCCGGCGATGGCGCGCTGGCTCGCGGAGGACTCGCATCGGTTCCTCGAATGGGAGCCCGATCTCTCGTCCCAGACGGGAGCGAGCCAGGCGGGCATCCTGCTCGGCTCCAACGAGGACATCCCGGCGTTCCGCTGGGTCGAGAAGGAGCGCGCGATCATGATGACCTGCTCGGCGCCGCCCGACTGCGCGGAGATCGAGCGCCGGCACGCGGGGAACGGTCTTCTGACCGACGGTGGCTCGAGCCGCGGGAACCTCCTCTCGGGCGAGGCCGACCACGTCATCCTCACCGTGAGCCGCATGGACGCCGAGAAGGGTCCGAACCCCGGCTACCGCGCGTTCTTCGCAAACGGACACAACGTCACGCGGGCGCTCGTCCTCTTCTTCTGGGAGATCATCCTCGAGTGGACCGCGGCGCTGCGAGCGATCCGGCGGGACGTCCACCCGCGCGGACACCGGGGCGGGATCTACCCGTTCCTGCGCGGCGCGATGTGCGTGATCGTGCGCGACCTCATCGTCTTCGGCGTCCTGTCCGACATGATGAGGGGACGGCCCGCGATCTACGCGACCTTCTCCAGCTACGACGAGGTGGCCCACCACTCCGGGCTGGAGCGGGCCGACACGCTCGAGGCGCTCCGGAAGCTCGACCAGCAGTTCGCCCGGATCGACCGTGCTCGCCGCTACGCACCCCGCCCGTACGAGATCGTCGTGCTCTCCGATCACGGCCAGACGCAGGGGGCGACGTTCAAGCAGCGCAACGGCTACGGGCTCGACGAGCTCGTCGAGCGCTCCCTCGCGTCCGGCGAGGTCGCCGGGGTCGCGGGCGGCGACGAGCAGAACGCGATGGTCGGCCATGCGCTGACGGACGCGACCGGGCATTCGGCGAAGAAGCGCCCGAAGAACGACGTCTCGGACCGCGACGTGATCGTGCTCGGGTCCGGAAACCTCGGCCTCATCTACCTCATGGAGGAGCCGCGGCGCCTCACGCTCGAGGAGATCGAGGAGCGCCATCCACGGCTCCTGCCGGCGCTTCGCGAGCATCCCCACGTCGGATGGCTCCTCGTGCGCTCCGCCGAGCACGGTGCGGTCGTCCTCGGCGGCACGGGCACGCGCTACCTGTCGGACGACCGTGTCGAGGGCGACGATCCGCTCGCGTCGTTCTCGCCGACCGCGCACCTGCATCTCCGTCGCACGGACGGGTTCGAGCACGTCGCCGACATCATGGTCGGGAGCTTCTACGACGACGGACCTCGACGAGGGCTGCGCGTTCGAGGAGCTGATCTCCTTCCACGGAGGGCTCGGCGGGCTCCAGACCCGTCCCTTCATCCTCTACCCCGGCGACCTGCCGGTGCCCGACGAGCCGCTCATCGGCGCCGCGGCCGTCCACGACCTGCTCAAGGCCTGGCGCACGATGCTGAACGACCAGACCGCCGACTCGACGAGCGCATCCCTTGCACGCGACTGAGCCCAGTTCATGCCGGCGATGCCGGCGACGCCACCGCCGGGACCACATCGGTTCGCCGGACCACTCGAACGGAGTCTCACCATGACGACCAGCGCGCGCGAGGACCGCCGCGTCCCGACCAAGTCAAAGGTCGAGCACCCCACCGTCGCCGAGCGCGTGGCGCGCGGCCGGGCCTCGCGCGCGGAGGTGCCCCGCTCCGCCCACGCCGACCTCGACCCCGGCCCCGACCGCCCGGATCCGGTCGCCCTGCTCGAGGGCCAGGCCGAGTCGCGGGTGCCCGAGCTGGTGCCGATCCGCTACGGACGCATGCTCGTCTCGCCGTTCACCTTCTACCGCGGCGCGGCGCTGATCATGGCGAGCGACCTCGCCGCCACGCCCACGAGCGGCCTGCGCGTCCAGCTCTGCGGGGACGCCCACCTCTCGAACTTCGGCGTCTTCGGCAGCCCCGAGCGGCGGGCCGTCTTCGACATCAACGACTTCGACGAGACCCTGCCCGGGCCGTTCGAGTGGGACCTCAAGCGGCTGGCGGCGAGCCTCGAGGTCGCCGGCCGGGACCGGGGCTTCGCGGACGCCGACCGCGATGCGATCGTCCGCGGCTGCGTCAGGAGCTATCGCTCCGCGATGGCCGATTTCGCGGGGCAGACCAACCTCGAGGCCTTCTACGCGAGGTTCGACGTCGAGGACGTGTTCGCCCGCTACCGGGCCACCGTCCCGCGCAAGATCATGAAGCGTGCCGAGAAGGCGCTCGCCAAGGCGCGCACCAAGGACAGCATGCAGGCCCTCGATCGGCTGTGCCACGAGGTGGACGGAGAGCCGCGCATCACCGCCGACCCCCCGCTGATCGTGCCGGTCGCAGACCTCCTCACCGACGACACGGCGGCGATCTTCACCGAGTGGGTGCACGCGCGCCTGCGCGACTACCGGCGCACGCTCGAGACGGACCGCCGCCGGCTCCTCGAGCGCTACCGATTCGTCGATCTCGCCCGCAAGGTGGTGGGGGTGGGCAGCGTGGGCACGCGGGCCTGGATCGCCCTGCTGGTCGGTCGCGACCAGGGCGACCCCCTGTTCCTGCAGTTCAAGGAGGCCCAGCCCTCGGTGCTCGAGGACTACGCCGGCCGCAGCGACTATCGCAACGCCGGCCACCGGGTCGTCTCCGGGCAACGGCTGATGCAGGCGGCGGGCGACATCTTTCTCGGATGGCTCCACGTCACCGACACCTTCGACGGCGCTGAGCGCGATTTCTATGTCCGCCAGCTGCGCGACTGGAAGGGCTCGGCCGACATCGAGGTGATGGTCCCGAAGGGCATGGAGATCTACGCCCAGATGTGCGGCTGGACCCTGGCCCGCGCCCACGCACGCTCGGGCGACCCTGTCGCCATCACGGCCTACCTCGGCAAGAGCGACGCATTCGACCGGGCCATCGCCGCGTTCTCCGTGGCCTACGCCGATCAGAACGAGCGCGACTACGCGGCCCTCACGGAGGCCGTCGCCGGTGGGCGGCTGACGGCGCAGACGGGGGTCTAGTGCCCCCCATCTGCGTCAGACCGGTCCGCAGGGGCCGGGGGGTCGCTGGTCCGATCGCATCACCCCGATCGGACGATGCGCTCCACCGGTCGCTCCGCGACCCTGGGGCAGACCGGTACCACCACGCACCAAAGGGAGGCCGTGATGGCCAAAGAGGACAACACATTCCTGCTCGTCGGGGCATATGCCAGCGTCGACGACGCCCAGGCCGACTACGAGGTCATCAAGGAGCTCCACTTCAACAGGGTGATCGGCGGCTTCGACGCGGCCGTCATCACCAAGGACCACGAGGGCAAGGTGCACGTCAACAAGGACGAGACCGGCACGCGCAAGGGCGCCTGGGGCGGGGCCGGGGTGGGGGCGCTGGTGGGGCTGATCTTCCCGCCGGCGCTGATCGGCAGCGCGGTGGTCGGCGCGACGGTGGGCGCCCTCGGCGGCCACATGGCAAAGAGCCTGTCGCGCTCGGACATGAAGGACCTGGGCGACCTCCTGAACACCGGCGAGGCGGGGCTCGTGGTGCTCGGCGACTGGCGCCTCGAGGAGCGCATCGACGAGCTCCTGAGCCGTGCCGAGCGGCGCCAGGCCAAGGAGCTGCGCGACTCCGAGAAGGCCGAGACCGAGAAGCAGATCGGCGCCATGATGTCGGGGCAGGGGTCCTAGGCTCGCACCGGCGCCGGGCCACCCGGCGCGGAGCCGCTCCGACCGCGCGCCGAGCCGGGCTCGGCGGCGCCTCGTCCTACGTGATGGGGTCGCCGCCGTGATCCGGCCCGGCGCCGAACGCCGCGGTCGTCGCCGGGGGACTCGCCTGTCGGCGCGCGTGCCGGCAGGCGATCAGCGCGCGCGTTCCTCCAAGCGCGTCAGGCGATCCTCGATCGAGCTCAGGTGCCGAAGCAGCGCGGCCTGGCGCTCCTCGTCCTCGCGCCGCTGGTCGCTCCTCGCCTCGCGCTGGTGCTGGTCGATCAGCGTGGCGGTCACGACGCCGGTCAGGATGGGGAAGAACGCCATCGTGAAGAGGATCAGGATCCCCGCGACCACGCGGCCCGCGCCGTTGGTCGGGACGACGTCGCCGTAGCCGACCGTCCCCACGGTGACGACGGCCCACCAGAGCGCGTCCCAGAAGGAGTCGAACGCCTCCCGGTCGACCAGGTAGGCGACAAGCGCCCCGAGCGTCGCGACCGCGACGGCCGCGACGGCGATCCACACCAGGGCCGCGCGGGGCGTCACGCCCAGCAGGATCCCCTCCCGCCGCTCCTGCCGCCTCTTCACCCTCCCCGGGGCAGGGGGCGGGTCGGCCATGAGGGGTTCGGGCATACCGGCTAGTCCTCCCGCTGGGCGAGATCGACCCCGAGAACGACCAGCAATGCGATCAACACGTTGCCCTCCTCCTCCGCACCCGGGGCGCGGGCGCCCCGACAGGCGCGCCGGGCACATCGTGGTCCCTGCGGGATGCGATTGCCTCATCCCATACGGGTGAACGAGTGACGAACGCCGACCCGCCTCCGTAGACCGGATCACCCCGTCGGGATGATGCGTCGCCCCCGGCGCCGAGACATCCTCGTCGCGAGCTCGGCCTCGCCTCATGACCGCGCAGGAAAATCGAACGGAGGCATCAGCATGGACTTCCTCGACGTGTTCTGGGCGATCTGCATCTTCTTCGCCTGGGTCTTCTTCTTCTACCTGGTGATCACGGTCTTCTCGGACCTGTTCCGGCGGCATGACCTCAGTGGCGGCATGAAGGTCCTCTGGACCATCTTCGTCCTCTTCCTGCCGTTCCTGGGCGTGTTCATCTACCTGATCACTCAGGGCCAGCACATGGCCGAGCGTTACAACGATCGGGCCCAGGCCGCACAGGCGCAGTTCGACGCTCAGGTGAAGGCGGCTGCCGGATCGGGCGGACCCACCGCGGAGATCGAGAAGGCCAAGCAGCTCCTCGACAGCGGCGCGATCACGCAGGCCGAGTTCGAGACCCTCAAGGCGAACGCGCTGGCCGCGCCCGCGTCGTAGCGCACCCACACCAGGGAGGAAGAGAGATGGCCATCGGACCGGTCCAGCTGATCGTGCTGGGCTTCCAGCACCCCGAGTTCCACGGCGAGATCATCGCCGAGCTCGAGCGCCTGCGCGAGAGCGACACCGTCCGCGTGATCGACGCGCTCGCCGTGCACAAGGACGCCGACGGGGAGATCGAGGTCGCCCACCTCAGCAACCTCTCCAAGGACGAGGCGATCGAGATCGGCACCGAAGATCGGGGCCCTGATCGGCCTCGGCATCGAGGGCGAGGAGGGCCTGGAGGAGGGCGCCATCGCCGGCGCCCAGGCCGCCGCCGACGGCATCGCCGCCTTCGACGACGAGGACGCCTGGGACATCATCGAGGAGATCCCCAACGACTCCGCCGCGGCGCTCCTTCTGATCGAGCACCACTGGGCGGTGCCGCTGCGCGACGCGATCGCGCGCGCCGGGGGCTTTCGCATCTCCGACGGCTTCATCAGCCCCCTCGACCTGATCGCCATCGGGCTGGTCTCCGCCGAGGAGGCCGCCGAGGCGCCACGCGATCGAGACGGGTTCCGCGGCCGCATAGAGGGCCGACACCAACGACAGACGGAGGTTCAGATGATGGGAGCACGCAGGGTCGCGCGCCGCACCTCTCGCCGCACCGCGCGCCGCAGGTAGGAAGCAGACGCTCCGCGCGGAGGGGGGCCCGCCCCGGGCCGCCGGAGCCGCGGGGACGATTCGATCGGCATTCGCAGTCCCGCGGCGAGACGCCCGGGGCCCCGACAGGAGGAGGAGCAGGCAGTGTCCACCGACGAATACAGGGGGTCGCCGTGGACGGGGTGGGTGATCTTCGCCGCCGCCGTCATGCTCACGATCGGCGCCATCGACATCATCCAGGGCCTCTCGGCCCTGCTGAAGGACGAGACCTTCGCCGTCACCGAGTCCGGTCTTCTGGTGACGACCAACTTCACCGCCTGGGGATGGAGCCTCATCATCTGGGGCATCGTCCTGATCCTCGCCGCCATGGCGCTCTTCTCCGGCAAGGGGTGGGGACGCTGGTTCGCGATCGTCGCGATCATCATCAACGGCATCGGCCAGATCGCCTGGTTCCCCGCCTACCCGCTCTGGAGCCTGCTCGCCATCGGGCTCGAGATCGCGGTCCTGTACGCGCTCACCGCGGGCTGGAAGGAGGCGAGGGAGGACCTGAGGGCCTGAGGGGTCCGTCGTGCCGAGCCGGCGCCCCGTTTTCCTGCGGGGCGCCGTCTCGGGCGGCGCCTACGCCGGCAGCTCGGCGGACCGGGCCTCGACCACCACGAGCCAGGCGCCCGCGAAGAAGCACACGGCACCGAGGAACGTGAAGGCGTTCGTCGCCTCCGCGTCCAGCACCTCGCCGGTGCCCGGGAGGATGAACGACGCGATCGCGGAGATGCCGAAGAAGACGGAGCCGAGGAGGTTGAGCGCGGCGATGCGCCAGCCGACGTCGCGGCGGTGCCGGCACCACCGGCGGTGGCAGACCTCCACCACCGCCAGGTAGCTGGCGATCAGGAAGCACACCGACCCGAGCGCGTCCGGCGCCCAGATGCGGCGGATCTGCTCCTGCGTGTCGAGCGCCTCGTTGAGGGCCGCGGCCGTGGTGATGTTGAAGAAGATGGTCCCGAGGAACTGGACGGCGGTGACCCACCAGTCGAGGCGGCGCGGCTCCGCGAGGTAGCTCGTGGCAGTCCGCTGCGGCCCGGAGGCGGCCCGGTCCAGCGTGCGCTCGGCGCGGATCGTCTGGAGGTGCTGGAGGGCGGCCGCGCTGGTGAAGAACGCGGCTCCCACCACGAAGGTGATGCCCACCGCGGTCGGGTCCGCGCGCGACGCGACTCCCGGCAGCGAGGCCAGGGCGAAGCACGCCGACCCGATCATGAACAGGACGCCGATCCACACCCCCAGGGCCGCCCCATGGTGCCGTGCGCCACTGCCCGTCCGGTGGCGGCGGGAGGTCCACTCGTGCCGGTGCCCGAGGGCGTCCTCGTAGACGGCCTGCGAGACGAACGGCCCCGCGCCGCGGGTCTCGACGATGCGCCAGTCCGTCGGGTGCGCCGGGAAGGGCCCTGAGCTCACCCTATGTGTGGCTGAAGCCGCCGTCCTCGACCACGGAGGGCCTGCGGTCCGGCTCCTTGGCGAACCGGTCGAGCACCTCCTGGAAGTTGTCGAGCAGCAGGTCGGAGAGGTCACGGCGAAGGCCGTGGCGCACCACGATCCGGCAGATGGTCATGTCGTCGAGGTTGGCGGGCAGCGTGTACGCGGGCACCTGCCAGCCGTAGCGCCGCAGGGCGTCCGAGAACTCGAACAGGGTGAAGTTGGCGCCGTCCTGTAGCGACCACGAAAGCAGCGGCAGGTCGGTGCCCCGCGTGATCATCCTGAACGGGCCCATGTCCTCGATCCGGTCCGCGAGGTGGAGCGCGACGTCCTGCGCGTCCTGCTGGACCCGGCGGTAGCCCTCCCGGCCGAGGCGCAGGAAGTTGTAGTACTGGCAGACGACCTGGCTGCCCGGCCGCGAGAAGTTGATCCCGAAGGTGGGCATCTCGCCGCCGAGGTAGTTGACCCGGAAGATCAGCTCCTCGGGCAGCTCCGCGGTGTCGCGCCACACGACCCAGCCGACCCCGAGGGGCGCGAGCCCGTACTTGTGCCCGGAGGTGTTGATCGACTTCACGCGCTCCAGCCGGAAGTCCCAGAGCAGGTCGGGCTGGAGGAACGGTGCCACGAAGCCGCCGCTCGCCGCGTCGACGTGGATCGGGATGTCGAGGCCCGTCTCCGTCTGGAGCGCGTCGAGCGCGTCGCTGATCTCGGCGACCGGCTCGTACTCGCCGGTGAAGGTGGAGCCCAGGACGGGCGACCACCCCGATGGTGTTCTCGTCGCACAGCTTCACGGCCTCGGCGGCGTTCATCGCGTAGCGCCCCTTCTCGAGAGGCACGAGGCGCTGCTCCACGTCCCAGTAGCGCGCGAACTTGTGCCAGCAGACCTGCACGTTGACGCCCATCACGATGTTGGGCCGATCCGTCGGAGGCCCCCTGCGCCCGCCGCCGGGCGCGCCACCGGCGCTGCAGGGCCATCCCGCCGAGCATGCAGGCCTCGCTCGACCCGGTCGTCGAGGTCCCGATGGCGTCGGTCTCGTCGGGGACGTTCCAGAGGTCGGCCAGGATGTTCACGCAGCGCTGCTCGATCTCGGCCGTCTGCGGGTACTCGTCCTTGTCGATCAGGTTCTTGTCGCAGGTCTCGGCCATCAGCAGACGCACCTCGGGCTCGAGCCAGGTCTGGGTGAAGGTCGCGAGGTTGAGCCGGGAGTTGCCCTCCACCATCAGCTCGTCGAGGATCAGCTCGTGGGCATGGCGCGGGTCCCACTCGCCCTCGGGGATCCGGTACTTCGGCACCCTCTGCGAGGGGTCGGCGGCCGAGTAGACCTGGCTCTGGGCCGCCGCCTCGTGGGATTTCTTCACGCCATGGACGGCCATCGTTCCTCCGTTCGGTGTGCGGGCCGGCGGCGGCACGTGGCCGCCATCCCGCGGATGCCCGTCGGCCGGGCGCACGAGCGGCCACGTTCGATCAGAGGGCCCCGAGTCGCATCGGCCCGATGGGATGAACCCGCGCGCCGCGGGCGCCGGTGGGGCGGTTTCATCCCATCGGGGCGATGACCGGTTATCCTCGGCCGGGTTTTGATCGACCGGCGGCCACGTCGCCGCGGACGAGCGACCGGGAGGCCGGAGGGATGGCGGGTTCCGCTGACAAGGACCGTCGGAGCGAGGGCACCTCCGAGGCCGGGGCCGTCTTGACGCCGCGCCGGCGCAAGGTGCTGGTGTACACGCTCATCGTCATCGCCTGCGTGCTGACGCTGGCCTCGTCGCTCACCGTCTGGGTGCAGCGGCAGGTGCTCGACACGGACCGGTGGGTGGACACGAGCAGCCAGCTCCTGCTGCAGCCGGAGGTGCGCGAGGCGGTGGCCCAGCGCCTGGTGGACGGGATGTTCGACGGGCCCCAGGTGGAGCAGAGGGTCGAGAGCCGTCTGCCGCCCTCGCTCGACCCGCTCGCGGCGCCGATCACCGGTGCCCTCCGCAACCTCGCCCTCGACTCGGCGGAGAACCTTCTGGAGCGGCCGGCGATCCAGAGCCTCTGGGAGGACATCAACCGCCGGGTCCACACGCGTCTGGTGGACGTCCTGGAGGGCAACGAGGGCGGCGCCGTCACCACCACCGGGGGCGAGGTCGTGCTCGACCTCAGCCCCCTCATCACGCGCCTGGCGGACGAGCTCGGGGTCGAGGCCAGCCTCAGCCCCGATGCGGGGAAGATCACGATCATGACGTCGAGCCAGCTCGGCGCCGCGCAGGACGCCGTGAGCACGATCGACAAGCTCTCGTCGATCCTCGCGATCGTGGTGGTGGTGCTGCTCGTGCTCGCGGTGTACCTCGCCACGGGGTTCCGCCGGGAGGCCGTGCGCGCCGCGGCCGCCGGGATCCTGGTGGTGGGCATCGTGCTCCTGCTGGTCCGGCGCCTGGCAGGTGACGCCATCGTGGAGGCGCTCTCGTCTCCACAGGGCCAGCCCGCGGCGACGAAGGTGTGGGTGATCGGCACCAGCCTCCTGGGCGACCTGGCGCTGGGCCTCGTCGCCATCGCGATCGTGGGCCTGGTGTGGGCGTGGCTGGCGGGCCCGTCGCGGCCCGCGGTGTCGCTGCGGCGTAGGGTCGCTCCGGCCATGCAGAACCAACCGGTGTTGGTGTACTCGGTCGTCCTCATCGTCGCCCTCTTGATCCTGTGGTGGGGGCCGACCGGCGCACCGCGGCGCCTGGTGGGGACGCTGGTGATCATCGCCCTCGTCGTCGCGGGGGTGGAGGCGCTCCGCCGCCAGATCGCGCGCGAGCACCCGCCGCCGGTCTCGCCGTGACCACGGCCGCCGGCTCCGACCCCTCGGTCCTCGCCGGCGCCGCGGGCCTGGTGACGGATGCGATCGAGTCGGCGCTCGCGGGAGCCCTCGACAGCCTGCGCCCGCCGCCCGCGGAGCCCGCCGCCGCCCCCGTAGCTCGCCCGGGGCCGGGCGGCGCGCCGCCGGGCATCCGCCACATCGGCTCGCCGGCCTCCGGCGCGTCGTGGCAGGCCGCGCGCCGGCCGGCCGAGGCGGCGACCGATCTCGTCGCCTCGGTCGCGGCGCGGATCGCGAACGGCGCGCTCGACCGCCTGGACCTCAACGCGATCATCGACCGGGTCGACGTGGGGCGCCTGATCGCCAAGGTGGACATCGACGCGGTGCTGGGCCGGGTCGACCTGGACGCCCTGCTCGGGAAGGTGGACCTCGACCGGCTCGTCCAGCGCCTCGACGTCGGCGCCCTCGCCAAGGAGGCGATGGACGGCATCGACATGGGCGAGGTGATCCGGGAGTCGAGCATGAGCATCGGAGGCGAGACCGTCGACGCCGTTCGAGATCAGGCGATGCGCGCCGACGGTGTCGTGGCACGGGTGGTGGACCGGGCACTCCGTCGCTCAGCCGGCGCTGGTTGAAAGGGCCATGGACGGCCCGTCAGACCCCCCAGGAGGCGTTCCGGCGCCGGAGTTTGAGACACGCCGGCCGGCGCTGGTTGAAAGGGCCATGGACGGCCCGTCAGACTCCCCAGGAGGCGTTCCGGAGCCGGCGTTTGAGGGGACGACGCAGAAGGACACGCGCCGGACAGGGCGGGCCGGCATCGTCTCACGCCTCATGGCGGCGGCGATCGATCTCTTCCTGGTCATCGTGGTCGCCGAGGTGCTCGTGCTGGGCGTGGCCGTCATCCGCGCGCTCTTCATCCAAAGGGTCGTGTTCGAGGTCGCGCCGGAGCCCTACGGGCAGATCATCGCCGTGCTCCTGCTGGTCACCTATCTGGCCCTCGGCTGGGCGCTGGGCGGCCGGACGCTCGGGATGGTCCTCCTGGGCCTGCGCGCGGTCCGCGAGGACGGAGGCGACATCAAGCTCCCGCGCGCCATCGTCCGGGCTCTCGCCTACGTCGTGTTCCCCCTGGGGATCCTCTGGGCGGCGGTGAGCGCGAAGAACGCGTCGCTGCAGGACCTCATCGTGGACACGGCGGTCGTCTACGACCGCGGCCACGCGAGGACGTCTTAGGCGACCCTCTGCGGCCGGTGCCGTGCGGTCCAGGTCGCCCGCAGGGTCGACCCGTCCACCGGCTCATGAGCGTACTCGTCGGTGACCGCGACCACCTCGAAGCCGGCGACGGCGAGCGCGTCCCGGATCTGCCCGTCGGTGAAGAAGTGCTGGCGATGGCGCTCGGTGAAGGCGGCGCCATCGCTGGTGCGCGTGACCTCGATGCGCGAGTCGCACGTGCGGGCGCGGGCGTCCACGACGCTCGTGATCGCGAAGCGCTGCCCGTCCGCCTCGCCCTCGACGACCGGGTTGGCCATGGTGAACTCCATCATCGCGTCCGTGTGCACGTCGAAGACGAGCCAGCCCTCGGGACGGAGCCGATCCGCCAGGGCCACCAGAGTCGCCCTCAACTCGGTGAGGGTGAGGTAGTTCAGGCCGTCGAACGTGGACACCGCGGCGTCGAAGACCGCGTCGATCGTGAGGTCCGGGAGCGTCTCCCGGACCAGGACCGCGTCCGGGCCGAGGAGCCGGCGAGCGCGGGCGAGCATCGCCGCCGAGGTGTCCACGCCGGTGACCCGATAGCCGAGGGCGATCAGCTCGGAGGCCATGAGGCCGGTGCCGCAACAGACGTCGAGGACGGTGCGCACCCCGGTGGCGTCGGCCGCCCACAGCTCGTGCAGGAAGGCCGCCCAGCGCCCGTAACAGGGATCCACGACGATCTCGTCGTAGACCCCCGCGAGCCGTGCGTACGGGTCAGCCTCGCTCATGAGGCCGACCCCGTACGGCGGCCGAGCCATGTTCAGATGCCGAGGACCTTGGCCTTGGCGGCCGCGAACTCCTCGTCGGTCAGCACGCCCTGCTTGTTCAGCTGCGCGAGCTCCTGCAGCTTGGCGGTCTGATCGTCCTGCTCAGGGGCGGCGGGAGCGGCGGGGGCAGGCTCGGCGTACTGCTCCGCCTGCTGATCGTCGTACTTGGCCGCCTGACGGCGAGCCACCCGCCCGGACACCGCGGTCGCGGTGCCCGCGACGACGGCCGTGCGGGCGGCCATGCGTAGAAGTCCCATGTCAGTGCCTCTCAGTTGGTCAGGAAGTCGGGTCTCTAGCTGCCGGACAGGGCCGCTTCGGCCACGTCGGCGGGAATACGGATCTGGTCGATCAGCACGCCGTCGGCCGCGCGGACGGCAGCGACGAACTCCCGCGCCCAGGTGTTCTCGAAGGCGATCAGAAGGGCCGAGGTGTTGGGCTCGAGGTCGTCGGCGACCTCCTCGGCGTCGTCCGGGCCGAGTGCGCCCGCCTCCTGCACCGTCACCGCCAGGAACGCCGGCCCCGTCTCCGGGTCGAGGTCCTCCAGATCGATCGTCGTCGTGACGCCGTCAGCGTCCTTCGTGACGAACAGCAGATCCAGGACGCGCACCGTGTCGCTGTTGACCAACTCCATCAGGGCCGGGGCGATCCGGCCGGTGAACTTGTTGCCGGGGAAGCCAATGATTACGACGTTGACCGGGCCGATCGCCATAGCGTCTCCTTGTTGATCTCGCGGTCAATCCCGCGGTTGGCATCGCTCGAACCAGCCGGTCCGTTGGCCAGATTACAGCGGCCGGTCGGCGCCTGCTGAGACAACGGTGCATCGCCTCCGCCCCGCTCATGCCGACTCCATCCCCGTCGAACCGCCCGGCGCCAGCACGCGCACCTGCACGTCCGGCGCCAGCCGCCGGGCGGCGCGTACGAAGTCGTGCGGCGGGCGCGTGAGGAACGACGTCCCGATCCCTCCCCACAGCACGGCGGGGGCGTACGTCCCCCAGTGGATCGGGACGGCGATCCGGGGCCGCAGCACGGCGAGCGCCTCGGCTGCCCGCTGCGGATCGAGATGGCCGGGGCCGAGGGTGGGTCCCCAGCCCCAGATGGGCAGGAGCGCGGCGTCCAGGCCCGGGGCGAGGTCCGCCATCCCCGGGAAGAGGTCGGTGTCACCGGCGAAGTAGACCCGCCGCGATCCCGAGATGACATAGCCCAGCGCGCCGGCCGCGGGCCGGCCCCGGCCGCGCCGGCCGTCGTGCTGGGCGTGCACCGCCCGGACCTCGAGCGCGCCGACCGGGAACCGGTCCCCGGGCACCATCTCGATCACCTCCGCGGCCCCCGAGCGCGCGAGCAGCGCCGCCGAGCCGGACGGCGCCAGCACGAGCCCGCCGCGCGCGACGCGGCGCAGGGAGGGAAGGTGCACATGGTCGCCATGCAGGTGGGAGAGGAGGACGGCGTTGACGCTCGCGGGGACCGCGGGACGGGGCACGACCCGGCGCAGGAGCGAGACCCGGGCGGCCAGGACGGGATCCGTGAGCAGCCGGACGCCATCCAGATCCACCAGGACGCTCGCGTGGCCCAGCCAGGTGATCCGGCCGGGTCCCCGGCCGCCGCTCACCCGGGCGCGGGTTCCTCGGCCTGCGCGCCCTCGATCCCCGGCAGCTCGACGGCCCGGCCGTCCTCGCGCGCCCTCGCGAGGTCCTTGCTGATGTGCACCACCGCGGACGCCAGGGGCGCCGCGAGGATCATCCCGACCATGCCGAAGAGGCACCCGCCGCCGATCGTCAGCACGAGAACCGCGAGCGGGTTCAGGTCGAGGGTCGCGCCGAACGCCACGGGCTGGACGATGTTCTGCAGCAGCCCGTTCGCGAGGACCACGATGACGAGCATGATCAGGGCGTCCGTCGTTCCCTGAGATCCGAGGGTCAGCACGACGGCGAACGTCCCCGACACGAACGCCCCGATGAAGGGCACGTAGGCGGTGACGAACGTGACGATCCCGATCGTGCCGGCCAGCGGCACGCCGAGGATCAGCGCACCCAGCCACACCACCACCCCGTTGAACGCCGCGACGATCGTGACCCCGAGGAAGTAGTGCCGCAGGGATTCGACGACCCGCCCGGTGATGACGTCCGCGAGCGGGACCGGGACGCCCAGGTGACGGTTCGCCCAGCGCCGGATGACGGGGCCGTCCTTCAGCAGGAAGAAGACGCTGAAGGCCGTGAAGGAGAGGAAGAAGGCGAGCGAGGTGAGCTCCTCGATCCCCTGCGAGATCCCCTGGAGCAGGAAACTGCCGGCGGAGGTGACCGCGCTCGAGAGGTCCTGCTTCGCGTCCGCGGTCCCGGCGCTCCCGCTGCCCGCGTCGTTCAGCCATCCCTCGATGGTGTCGAGGGCGTGCGAAGCCGAGCCCTGGATCTCCGAGGACTGCGCGACGATCCCGCCCAGCACCATCGCGATCACCAGCACCGCGACCGCGACGAGCGCGAGCAGCATCACGGCCGCCCCGCCTGCGCGGGGCACCCCGCGGCGCTTCAGCGCTGCGACCCCCGGCGACGCAACGGCGGCGATCACGCCGCCCGTGACGACCGGCACGACGATCGTCCCGGTGAGCCCGAGGATCCAGATGAGCCCCACGAGCACGAGGGCGATGCCCACCAGGAGCCAGGCCTGGCGTCCCAGCCGGCGCAGCCACACCGGCGCCTCGAAGAGGTCGGCGAGCTGCTGCCGGTCGATGGCGGGGCCCGTTTCCTCGCCGGTGGGCGCGGGCGGCCGGGGCCTCGCGTGTCGCCTCCAGCGGCTGAAGATCACCGGGTCACCGCCTGCTCGGAAAATCGCCGCCGCGACGGTACCAGCCCCGGGTTGCGCCCGGGCATCCCCCCGAAGGGACGAAGACCGGGGCCTCGCCTCAGTCGCGCGCGGCGGCCGGGGACGAGTCGGCGAGGAAGAGGAGCGCGGCGCGCACGCGACGGTCCACGCTCTCGTCCCCCGCCCGCAGCGCCAGCTTCGCGAAGATGGCGTTGACGTGCTTCTCGACCGCGCGTTTGGTGAGCACCAACTCGGCGGCGATGGCGGCATTGCTCTTGCCCTGGGCGATCTCGCCCAGGATCTGACGCTCCCGGGGCGTGAGGGTCTGGAGTGGCGACCTTCGTGCCCGCATCCGGTCGCCCACCAGGGCCTCCACCACCGTCGGGTCGATGATGGAGCCGCCCTTCGCCACCTCCTTGATCGCGCCCACCAGCTGGCGCGGGTCGGAGACGTGCTCCTTCAGCAGGTAGGCCCGCCCGCGCGAGCCGTCCTCCAGGAGCGTGAGCGCGTACGCCACCTCGGCGTGCGCGCTGAGCACCACGACCCCCATGTCGGGGTGCTCGCGCCGCATGCGGCGCGCGACCTCGAGGCCCTCGTCCGCGAGGGCCGGGGGCATCCGGATGTCCGTGACCACCACGTCGGGCGAGTGCTGCTCGATCGCGCGGAGCAGCTCGTCACGGTCCCCGCATGCCGCGAGCATGTCGACCTCGTCGCTCGGCTCGAGCACGCGCAGGATGCCCTCGCGGACGAGGAGGTCGTCCTCCGCGATGACCACGCCGATCCCCATGGGCGCGACGATACCGTCGCGAACCAACGGGGGACACCATTTCGTGGGCCTCCGGGGCGCGAACGAAGAGTTCTGGCAGGACCGGGGACGTCCGGGCTCGCAACATCCCCGTGCGCGATGTTGGTGCCCGGGCGCGCGTTGTCATAGGTTCGCGGGGACGTTTGGCCGGCGTGTTCGAGACATCCCCCGTGGGCGCGCGACGGGGCGTCCTGACGGCGGGAGGGTGGGCTCCGTGCAATCGGTCGAGCGAGTCGGCAGCGGATGGGCCATGACCGGGTTCCCTCGGGCCGTCGGCGACCCCCCGGCGGACCGGCGCGAGCGCGCGCTCTGGCTGGCGACGCTCGCGACCGCCGCCGCCGCGCTCGCCCTGGGCGTCGTCGTCGTCACGGTGTCGCTGGTCGGCGGCCAGCTCCAGCATCCGGAGCTGGCGGCGGCGTTGCGCGCCGGGTGGATCGGCCTCTACGCCGGCGTCGGCGTCTACTTCGCATGGCGACGTCCCGCGTGGCGGCTGGGCGTCCTCATGACCATCCTCGGCGGCCATCGCCGCCGTCGCCTCCCTGGACGCGTTCGCCGGTCAGGTCCCCTACACCGCGTCGCGCATCGCCACGATCGCGCTCGTGCCGGTGGCGGCCCTGATGCTCATGTCCTTCCCCGCAGGGCGAATCGGCAGGGAATGGGAGAGGCGGCTGGTCCTGATCGCGGTCCCGGTGATCGTGGCCATCGGCACCGCCTACCTGATGGTGGCCCCGACGGCACCCTGGAGCCAGGCGGTCAGCCAGTGCCGGGACGACTGCTCGACATCGGCCATCCAGGTCACGGAGGCGCCCGGGGCGGCCCGCGGGCTGGTGGTCGCGCTCGCGGTGGTCGCCATCGTCTCGATCCTCGCGGCGCTCGTCGTCCTCGTGCGCGAGATCAGGGCCGCGAGCCCGGTGGCGAAGCGGACCCTGAAGCCGGTGGCATGGCTCACCCTCGTCTGGGGCGGCCCCCTCTGCGTGGGGCTCGCGGCCCTCGCCATCGACCCCGGGCCCGAGCGCCTGTCGCCGTATCTCATCTCGACGGGGATCATCCGCGCGGCCCTGCCGCTCGCCCTGCTGGCCGTGCTGCTCGCGTACGCGGTACGGACGCGCGTCATCCAGGACGGCCTCATGTCCCGTCTCGGCGGGGCGCGAGACCCGGCGCAGGTGGAGAATCTCATCTCGGAGGCGCTCGGGGATCCCTCGCTCCGCCTCGCGTTCCGCAACGGCTCCGGGTGGATCGACGTCGAGGGCCGGCCGCTGCCCTCGAATGGCGCTGGGGACCGGGGCTGGGTCGAGATGACGATCGCCGGCGCCGGCGCCGGGGCGCTCACGTTCGACCCCGCCCTCAGCACCCAGGGGCAGCGGGTGCAGGCGATCGCCGCCTTCGGGGCCGTGGCCCTCGAGCGCGCGCGGGCCGATGCGGAGCTGATGGAGGTCCGGCAGCGGCTGGTGTCGGTCGCGGAGACCGAACGGCGCCGCATCGAGCGGAGCCTGCACGACGGCGCCCAGCAGCACCTGGTCGGGATGATGGTCCGCATGGCGACCGCCCGGGAGGTGCTCGCGGCCCACCCCAAGATGGCACAGGACATCCTGGCCGGGCTCGCCCTCGACCTCCAGCACGCCCTGGACGAGCTGCGGGAGCTCGCTCACGGCCTCTATCCCTCGGTGCTGGTGGACCACGGTCTGGCCGAGGCCCTGCGCTCCGCCGCGCGGCACTCTCCCGTGCCGGTCGAGGTCGAGCTCGGGGAGCTCGGCCGCTTCGACCCTCTGCGCGAGGCGGCCGTCTACTTCTGCTGCGCCGAGGCGCTCCAGAACGCGGTCAAGCACGGGGGGGCCGACCCCCGGGTCCGCCTGCGCGCCTGGCTCGACGCAGATCGCGCCCTCAGCTTCGAGGTGGCCGATCGGGGGCCGGGGTTCGTCAGTGGGCCCCTCGCGACCGGCTCCGGCCTGATGGGGATGCGCGATCGCATCGAGGGGGTGGGGGGCACGCTGAGCATCGAGTCCGCCCCCGGGCGGGGGACCGTCGTGTGGGGCCGCATCTCCGCGGACGACGCGCCGGGCGCCCCTCCGCCGATGGAGCCGAACACGGCCTGAGCCTCCTGCCGACCGGTGGTGGCATACGCCCCCGCCCGTCGGCATGCGCGCACCCTCGCGCGCCCGCTCGACCACTGTTTGTCTTCCCTTTCACCCCTCGACCGCTGAAGGGGCGCGTTGGGCGATCCCTCACCAGGAGTGTTCGTGACCGTCTTCGATGACGAGTCGCGGGCCGCGGTGGCCGAGAGGGACCTCGCGGCGATCGAGGAGGAGGGCCTGATCGTGCTCCTCGCCGCCGCCGTGATCTCCCGCGATCGCGCGGGGGAGGTCCGCTGGAGCGTCCGCGGGCTCTCCGCCGGGCACCTGGCGGCGCGCGCCGACATCGTCGCGACCATCCTGGGCGTGGCCCTGCCGTCGAGTGTGGTCGCCGCGGGTCTGATGGCGGCCTCGGTGGACGGCGCCGGCGGCGGCGAGCCCGAGCGCGAGTTCAACGAGCTCTTCATGCGCGAGGTGGCCACGGGCCTCGAGCCCGGGAGCTCGGTCTTCATCGCCGTCATCGACGACCGCTGGGCGGCCGAGATGGAGCGCGGGTTACGGGGCTACCACCGCCTCACCCAGAGGCATCCGTAGGAGGCCGTCAGGCCCTCCTAGATGTCGTCAACGGCCAGCCCGAGGGCCAGCATCAACTCGGGCGCGGCGGCCACCACCTTCGGCATCCCCACCTGGGGACCCACGGCCACCAGCACCCCGAGCACCTCCTCGGCGCTGACCCCGGCGTCCAGCGCGAAGCCCACCTGGGCGATGAAGGACGCGGGGGGCGCGTCCAGCGCGATCAGCGCGGCGATCTTGACCAGGGCATAGGCGCGTGGGTCGAGCCCCGAGTCCTCCAGGTTCTCGAGCTGCACCCCCAGGAGGCCCTCGATCACCGAGGGCTCGCCCTGAGAGAAACCGCGCAGGGTGTCGGCGGTCTCCGTCTTGACCTCGGCCATCGCCGCCGCACCTCCCACTCGGATCCCGTCGGTCCGCCGAACGCCGCCAGCGTCGCCCCACCAAAGCGCCGACGCGCCCGCGCCGCATCACCCCGATGGGACGAGGTTGCGACGGGACCCGGGCGTTCATCCTGAGCGGGGTCTCCGGCGCCGCGACCGCGGGTAGGCTCGGACCCGGCCGATCACGACAGGAGGCGGCGGGGTGCAGATCGTTCTCGGGATCGTCTTCGTCCCAGCGTTCAACGCGTGGCCGGCGCAGAGGCGGAGACCGGCGTGAGTGAGGCCGCCCCACCGTCCTCGGATCCCGTCGCGATCCTTCGCAGCAGGGCGTTCGTGGTCCTGCTGGTCTTCGCGGCGGTCGTGGGCGTGGTGGTCTCCTACGCCGCGTGGGGGTTCCTGGAGGCGATCAACTGGATCCAGGACGGCGTGTACGACGACCTGCCCGGAGCCCTCGGTTTCGACAGCACGCCCACCTGGTGGTCGCTGCCCGTCCTTGCGATCGCGGGGCTGATCACGGCGTTCGCCATCGTGCGCCTGCCGGGTGGGGGCGGCCATGTGCCCGCCAACGGTCTCTCCGCGGGCCAGACCCTTCCGGTCGATCTGCCGGGGGTCATCCTGGCCGCGCTGGCCTCCATCGGCCTCGGCGCGGTGATCGGGCCCGAGGCGCCCCTGATCGCCCTGGGCGGCGGGCTGGCGGTCCTCCTCACGAGACTGGCGCGCCGGGACGCCCCCCGCAGATGCTCATGGTGATGGCCGCCGCGGGGAGCTTCGCCGCGGTGTCGCTCATCTTCGGCTCGCCGCTGATCGCCGCGGTGATCCTCATCGAGGCGATCGGCCTCGGAGGTCCCCGGGTGCCGATCATCCTGCTCCCGGGCCTGCTGGCGGCCGGGATCGGGTCGCTGGTCTACATCGGCACGCGATCCGTGGCCGGGCTGAACACCAGCGCGTACTCCCTCCAGCCCCTGTCGCTACCGGCCTTCGACGAGCCCGGCTGGGCCGACTTCGGCTGGACGATCGCGCTGGGCGTCGCCGCGGCCCTCATCACCTTCGCCGCGGTGTGGCTGGGCACGCGGGTCCACGGGCTCGCGATGCGGTCGCCGTACCTGCTCCTGCCCGCCGCCGGCCTGGCCGTCGCGGGGCTCGCGATCGCCTTCTCCGAATGGACCGGCCACGGCGTGGACGAGGTGCTCTTCTCCGGACAGGACGCGCTGCCGGACCTGGCCCAGAACCCGGCCGCCTGGTCGGTCGCGTCGCTGGTGCTGCTGCTCCTGTTCAAGGGGGCCGCCTGGGGCATCTCCCTGGGGAGCTTCCGGGGCGGGCCGACCTTTCCGGCCCTGTTCCTCGGTGCCGCCCTGGGGGTCGCGGCCTCTCACCTCCCGGGGCTGGCGCTCACGCCGGCGGTGGCCGTCGGCATGGGAGCCATGACCGCATCCATGCTGCGGCTTCCGCTCTCGGCGGTCGTGATCGCCGTGCTGCTGACGATCGAGGACGGGCCGGGAGCGTCGCCGCTCATCATCGTGGGGGTGGTCGTCGCCTATCTCGTCACGAACCTGCTGTCCCCGCGGGAGCCCCCCGGGGCGCCAGACGGCGCGGCGGCCGACACGCCATCCAACTGAGCACACGAAGCGGACGCAGCCCGGTGGCTCAAGGACCTCGCACGACCGTGACCATCTCGCCGAGCGCCCACTCCCTGACGAACTCGGCGTATCCCCCCACCCGCAACGTGACGCGGACCGTGCTGTCCGTCCGAGCGATGTCACGCACCACGGTCGCCTCGACCTCTCCACCCTGCTCGGGGAAGTCAGCCAAGACGACGTCGCCGACCTCCAACCTCTGTACGGCCACGTCCATCGCCATGAGGCGACGATACATCTGAGCATCGGGTCCGCGCATTCCCCGGGGAGTCGTGAGTGAGGCCGGGAGGCACCTCCTGCACTACAGCCCGGTCTGCGCCGTGATGCGCCCGCTCTGGACGGCGGCGGTGATCGCGGCGTAGTCGAGCTCGTTCTGCTCCGCGTAGAGCTCGGCGAAGTCGGCCAGTGCCCGGTCGAGCACGTCGCCGGAGCCGAGGTAGGCGGCGATGGCGACGGAATCGCCCGAGCGCGCGTGCGCCGCGGGCCAGCACCTGGCCGCAGACCTCCGCGTACGCGGCGAGCTCGGCCGGCAGCATGCCCTCGATGATCACCGAGCCCTTCTGGTCCCAGAGCTGGCGGACGTAGAAGTCGCGCTCGACGCCATCGATACCGACCACCCGCTGCCAGCCGAGCATGACGTCGCTTGCCGCCTGCATCAGGCGCTGGCCCTCCACGACACGCTGGCCGTGGTTCGCGTACCGGCTCCTGCCGAGGAAGGGCTCGAGCACCGAGGGCTGGGCCTCCTTGACCTGCAGGAACAGCGGATCGCCGGCGTCGTGGCCGGCCATGAGCACGATCCAGGCGCGGGTGCCGACGCTGCCGACGCCGACGACCTTGCGCGCGGCGTGCACGTAGCGGAAGCGCTCCAGCAGGTGCCGCCGGTCGCCCGCGAGCGTGCGCCGGTAGGAGCGCAGCACGCCGCGCGTGAACTCCTCGATCTCGTGCTGCTGCGCCCCGCCCGCGAGCTCCTCGATCGGCACGATCAGCGGCGGGTCGCTGATGATGCGCGGCTCGCCGTCGACCATCGTCGTGAGCTTGTCGAACGCGCGCAGGCTGTCCTTCGCGCGTGCCTTGGCGATGTTCTTGTCCATCAGCTTGCGGCGCTTGGCGCTCGCCTTGCTCTGGAACTGCTTGATCGCCTCGTCCACGTCGATGCGCGAGTACCAGAGATCGAGCGTCCTCAGCCTCGCGAGCCTGCGCATGGCCTCGCGATAGGCCCGCGTCACCGCGAGGTTGACGCCCCGCCGCTGCTTGGCGTCGAAGCCCAGATCGCGCCCGGCGACCGCAAAGCTCGCGACCAGGCGCTTGAGATCCCACTCGAACGGCCCCGGCAGCGTCTCGTCGAAGTCGTTGACGTCAAAAGTGATCTGCCGATCGGGGGCGGCGAAGGCCCCGAAGTTCGACAGGTGGGCATCGCCGCACAGCTGCGTGTGAAGGCCCGTTCGCGGCGAGCCGGCGAGATCCGCCGCCATCAGATACGCCGCACCGCGAAAGAACGTGAACGGCGAGACCAGCATCCGCCCGTAGCGGATCGGCACGAGCTCCGGCACGCGCGTGGTCGCCTGCTCCTCCAGCAGATCGACCGGGTCGCGACGCCCGGGCGGCGGCGCCCATTCCCCATGCACCCGGCGCGGGATCTCCGCGCGCGCCGCCTTTCCCCGCGCCGCCCGCTCCGCCACCGAGAAGTGCGGAACCTTCCGGTCGCTCGTGCCCGTCGTCGCTGCCGTGGTGCTCATCGGTCTCCTTCCTCGCCCGACCGGGTCGTCGCTCGCCGCACCGGGGGGGTCGAGGATCAGGTCGGCGATGATCGCCGTCCAGCCGGTCTGGTGCATGGCGCCGAGACCGGCTCCGTCGTCGCCGTGGAAGTACTCGAAGAACATGAGGTTGTCCCGCCACGCCGAGTCCTCCTGAAGCCGCCGGTTGCCTCCGTAGACGGGTCGGTCGCCGTCCGGTCCGGGCAGCCAGATCGAGAGGATCCGGTCGGAGAGGTCCTGGGCGATCCACGCGAGGGTGCGCTCCTTCCCCGAGCCGGTCGGATACTCGACGGTGAACTCGTCGCCGAGGAAGCGCTGGAGGGCCGTGAAGGAGCGGATCGCCAGGTAGTTGACCGGGATCCAGACCGGGCCGCGCCAGTTGGAATTGCCCCCGAACATGGAGGTGGTCGATTCGGCCGGCTCGTAGTCGATCATCGAGCCGGGCACGCCGGCCACCGTGTACGGGTTCCCGTCGTAGCGCTTCGAGACCGAGCGCAGGCCGTGCGGCGAGAGGAACGCCGACTCGTCGAAGAACTCCCGAAGGGTCCGCCGCAGGTCGCCGGGCGCGATCACCGAGAGGAGCACCGTGCGCTCGTCGCCGACCTCGCGCAGCCGGCCGGCCATGCTCCCGCCGCTGTCCGTCCAGCGCCTGGCGAACACGGGCCAGCCGCGCGCGGAGCCTGCCGGCCGAGCCCATCGCGTGCAACGGCAGGCCGACGGCGGGGAGCAGCGGGATCAGGCCGGAGATCGTCTGCACCTTCATCGGGGCGCTGTCCCCCGACGGGAAGGTGATCCTGTCGTAGAAGAACCCGTCCTCGGAGTCGTAGAGCCCCTGACCGTCGAGCGCCCGCGCGATCAGGACGAACTGCTCGACGAACTTGATCACCATGTCGTCGTAGACGTCGTTCTCCTCTGCGAGCTCCGCCGCGATGACGAGCATCGAGAGGGCGTAATAGGCCATCCACGCCGTGCCGTCGGCCTGCTGGAGGGTGACGCCCTCGGGGAGGTTCGAGCGATCGACCGGGCTGATGTTGTCGAGCCCGAGGAAGCCGCCGCCGAACACGTTGTTCCCGTCGGCGTCCTGCCGGTTGAGCCACCACGTGAAGTTGACGAGCAGCTTCTGGAAGATGCGCTCGAGGAACGCGCGGTCGGTGCCGCCGTCGATCTGGAACACCCGGATCGCCGCCATCACGTGCACCGGCGGGTTGACGTCGTCGAAGTTCCACTCGTAGGCGGGGAGCGCCCCGTTGGGGTGAAGGAACCACTCCCGGAGCAGCACGACGAGCTGGTACTTCGCGAACGCGGGGTCGAGATGCGCCCAGACCACCGCGTGGAATCCGCTGTCCCAGGCCGCGAACCACGGGTACTCCCAGGGATCCGGCATCGCGAGCACGTCGAAGGCGTCGAGGTGCCCCCAGCCGCTGTTGCGTCCGTGGCGATGGGATTCGGGCGGGGGCGGCTCGCCCGGGTCGCCGTCGAGCCAGCGGCGCACGTTGTACGGGTACATCTGCTTGCTCCACACGAGCCCGGCGCACGCCTGACGGAGCACCCGCATCGTCTCGGGCGTCGTACCGGCCGGCGCGAGCGCCCCGTAGAACTCGTCCGCCTCCGCTTCGCGAGCCCTGACGACGTCGTCGAACGCGCCGCCGCGACCAGTCGCCGGCGCGCCGGCCTCGTGGCGGCCGTCCCCTCCGGCGGCCGGTGCAGCCGCAGCCGCAGCTCGGCCGTGCCTCCGGCGGGGACGGTCACGCGGTAGCGGAGCGCCGCCTTCGTGCCGAACCCCTCCGGGTTGACCGTCGCCGCGCCGGCGACGACGTGGTCGTTGATGCCGTCCTTCGGGTAGGGGGTGGTCGGCTCCGAGCCGAAGATCCGGGGAGCGTTCGTCTCGTTCTCGCAGAAGAGCGCCTCGGGGACGGCTCCGTCGGGGCCGTCGGCGCCCTCGAGCCGGTACCCCGCCAGCGCGTGATCGGCGACCCTGAGGCCTGACCCGTCGCGCTCGATGCGAGGACGGCCCGACGTGTCGCCGGACGCCCAGGTCTTGCGGAACCAGAGCGTGGGCAGCACCTCGAGGGTGGCCTCATCCGGGCCGTGGTTCTCGAGCTCGATCCGGACCAGCACCTCGGTCGGCGAGGCCTTGGCGTAGGTGAGGTCCACCGACCAGTAGCGGTCGTCGTCGAACACGCCGGTGTCGAGCAGCTCGAGCTCGGGGTCCTGGAGGCCCCGGCCATGATGCACCAGCTGCTCGTAGGGGAAGGCGGCCTGGGGGTAGTGGTAGCGCCAGCGCAGGAGCGCGTGACTCGGCAGCCCCTCGAGGAACCACCAGTACTCCTTGACGTCCTCCCCGTGGTTGCCCTGCGGGCCGGTCAGGCCGAACATCCGCTCCTTCAGGATGGCGTCCTGGCCGTTCCAGAGCGCGAGCGCGAGGCACAGCTCGTGGCGGATGTCGGAGATCCCCGCCATGCCGTCCTCATTCCAGCGGTACGCGCGGGAGCGGGCGTGGTCGTGCGGAAACGACCCCCAGGCGTCGCCGCTCTCGGAGTAGTCCTCGCGGACCGTGCCCCATGCGCGCTCGCTGAGGTACGGGCCCCACTCGTACCACGGGTTCGCCGAGAAGAGATCGTCCTCGGCCCGCCCGGTCGCCTCGGCGAGGCGGGCGTGCTCGGCGGTCCGCGGCGGCTCGGGCGAGGTCGGCATCGGGTCAGCCCTCCAGGGGGGCGAGTGGGGTCAGGGTGAACAGGTGCCAGCCCCAGGCGTCGAGGGCGACGTAGAGGTTGTCGTGGAGCTCGTCGCCGCTGCGCTCGTAGCTCTCGCCGGTGGCGGCGTCGTCCAGCCGCCACGGGCGCCCGCGGAGGTCGTCCCACGCGAGCGAGACATGGCCCGACGCGGGGGCGTCGCCCAGGTTCACGACCACGAGGCGGCGGGTCTCGCCATGCCAGCTCCAGGCGACCAGGTTCCGCCATGTGTCGTTCCCCGCCCACCCACCGGTCCCGGCGAGCTGCCATCGGCCGTTCTGGACCATGCCGTCCCCGAGTGCCGCCAACAGCCCCTCGTAGAACGCCCGGAGCGCGGCGTCGGCCGTCTCGTCGGGTCTGCGGGCGAGGAACACCGGCACGCGCGTCGTCCGTCCCTCCATCTGCCCCTCGTGGACGATCCTCGCGCCGGTCTGGGTCAACGCCACCACGGCGGCGGCGCGCGCCTTGTCGCCCGGGAAGGTGGCCGCCGCCCGCGGCTCGTCGTGGTTCTCGATGAAGCGGACCAACCCGGCCTGGTAGGCGTCGTCCCCGCTCAGGTGCCCGCGCACCTGCTCGCCGCCGTCGCTCACCAGGCGGTCGTAGAGGCGCTTGTCGTAGCAGTAGTCGAAGCCCTGCTGCTGGAGCGCCCACTCCATGTCCCAGTAGGCCTCGGCCATGAAGACGAAACCGGGGTGGGCCTGCCGGACGGACGGGATCACGGCGGGCCAGTAGTCGGCGTCCGGCCGCGGGCCGGCGCGCTCGCCCCACGTGCGCTCGAAGACCTCGTTCATCATCAGCATCGCCATGTCGCAGCGGACGCCGTCGCACTGCGCGGCGATCGCGGTCAGCGTGTCGACCGTGGCCGCCCGCAGCGCCGGCGAGAAGGCGTTCAGCTGCACGACGTCGGGCCAGGCCGGGAAGTACGGGTCCCGGCCGTTGGCCAGGACGCGGTCGCCGACGCGGATGAACGAGGCGGGGTCGCGCGCGAGGTCCTCGTCGGTGCCGAGGACGAAGTACTCGGGATGGTCCTCCGTCCACGGGTGGTCGGGCGCGACGTGGTTCGGCACGAAGTCGAGGATCAGCGCCAGCCCCCGCTCGGCGAGCGCGGCGCGGGCGGTGGCGAGGCCCTCCGGTCCGCCGAGGTGCGCGTCCACGGTGTAGCTCCGGACGCAGTACGGCGAGCCGACGACGTCCTCCGGTCCGGCATCGGGCAGCGCGCGGCGAAAGGACGCGTCGAGCTCCTCGTCCTCGAGCGCGATGGCGATCCCCGCCGGGCTGCGCTCCCAGACCCCCATCAGCCAGACGGCGTCGAAGCCGAGGTCGCGGATCCGGTCCCATTCGCCCGGCGGAACCCCGGCGAGGTCGATCGCGGCTCCGTCGCGCCGTCCCAGCTCGTCGAGCCAGACCCACGTGTTGATCTCGTAGATGAGGGGGTTTCGCACCAGGGCCGACGCCACGGGCGAGATCCAATCAGCCCGAAACCGCGACGCCATCGACCCGAAGGGACGAAGAGCCGGCGCGCCTGTGAGACCGCGGCTCCGCGCGCGACGCCGGGTTCACCCCATCGGGATGATGTTGCATCGATGTGAACGACGGCATCATGTCCGCCGTCCGAGGCCGACCCGACCAGGGGGACCAGGTGGCCATCGCCGAGATCGGCCGGCCCGGAGGCCGAGGGTGCCGGCGCCATGCGCGCCCGGGAGCTCGCCGAGCGCGCCCACCGGGGTCAGGTCGAGCCGAGCGGCCGGATGTTCCTCGATCACGTCAGGAGGGTCGCCTCCGCCGTGCCGCCCTTCGCGCGCGCCGTCGCCTGGCTCCACGACGCGCTCGAGTGGACCGGGTGCGGCGAGCCCGACCTCGTGGCCGCCGGCCTGAGCCCGGACGAGCTCGCCGCCGTCCGCCTGCTGACGCGCGACACGGGCGATGCGTGCGACCGCAGCTTCCTCGAGCACGTGCTCGTGATCGCCCGCGCCGCCGGGAGAGCGGGGCACATCGCTCGGACCGTCAAGCGCGCCGACATGGAGGACCGCGCCCGCCACCCCCGCGATCCGGGGGCGAACTGGGCACCGCCGTACGACCGCGCCCGCGCCCTGCTCGCCGCGGAGGTGGCCGGGGGCGCCACAGGGCGCCGGGCCGGCCCGCACCGGAGCGGGATCGGGCGGGCCCTGACATGGGATCGCGTACGGCCTCAGGCGGCCGGCGCGCGGCTCGTGAGCTTCTCGTACCGATCGAGCGCCCGAGGTGGCCGCACTCGCGTCTCGCGCGCTTGGAGCCTTCCCCGTCCGAGCGGGCGCGTAGCCTTCCGCCATGCCGGAGCCCGGCCCCAGCGCGCCCCCTGAGGCGACGGGCAATACACGGCTCGCCATCCTGCTGGCGATGGCGATGTTCGTGCTCGTCGTCGACACATCGCTGATGAACGTCTCGATCTCCGCGGTGGTCGAGGACCTCGACACGACCGTCAGCGGCGTCCAGTCGGCGATCGCGCTCGAGGCGCTGGTGTCTGCCGCGTTCATCCTGATCGGCAGCAAGGTCGGCGATCTCATCGGGCGCAAGCGCGCCTACGTGCTCGGCCTGCTCGGCTACGCCACCGGCGCCCTGGCGATGGCGGTCGCCCAGGGCCTGACGGCGGTGATCATCTTCTGGGCGGTGGTGGGCGGGCTCGGGGCGTCGCTTCTGCTGCCCTCCATGCAGTCGCTCATCCACGGCAACTTCGAGGGAGCGGCGCAGAAGAAGGCCTACGCCCTGGTCGGGGCCGCGGCCGCGATCGCCGCCGGCGTCGGACCGCTGCTGGGGGGCTTCATCACCACCTACCTGTCCTGGCGCGTCGGGTTCCTGCTCGAGGTCGTCATCATCGCGATCGTGCTCTCGGGCATGGGGCTCGTGCGCGACGTGCCCTACACCGGGCCCCGGCGCATCGACCTCGTCGGGGCGGCTCTCTCGGTCGTGGGCATGGGCGGCATCGTCCTGGGCATCCTGGTCTGGCAGGAGGGGGGCGAGTTCGTCGGCGCGATCATCGCGCTCGGCGCGGTCGCCCTGGCGGCGTTCGTCTACTGGATCGTGCGCCGCACGCGCCAGGGAAAGCCGGCGCTGATCGACCCGGGCCTCTTCACGTCGAAGATCTTCCGGTTCGGAGTCTCGGGGCAGCTGCTCCAGCAGGTCGCCCTCGGCGGCGCGATGATCACGCTGCCCATCTACCTGCAGATGGTGCTCGAGTACAACGCGCTCGAGGCGGGCCTCTCGCTCGCGCCGCTCTCGCTCAGCATGTTCGCGGTGGCGGTCCTCGCGGGGAAGAAGGCGGGGGGGCGACGCCCGAGCAGCATCATCCGGCTCGGATTCGCGCTCGTGACGATCGGCATGGCGATCCTGATCCCGATCGTTCCGCGGGCCGACTCCGGCTGGTACCTGCTGGTCCCCCTGGTGATCGCGGGATCGGGGCTGGGCTTCCTGGTGTCCCAGCTCAACAACTACACGCTGGCCCCGATCGCGGAGGAGCGCGTCAGCGAGGCCGCCGGCGTGAACTCGGCGGCCGGCTCCTTCGGGCTGTCGTTCGGGCTCGCCGTCGCG
Organism: Miltoncostaeaceae bacterium; assembly: GCA_963721335.1. Taxonomy (GTDB): domain Bacteria; phylum Actinomycetota; class Thermoleophilia; order Miltoncostaeales; family Miltoncostaeaceae; genus CAVXDY01. Next base: position 323,631 of record CAVRIV010000005.1, on the reverse strand, counting down.
GGCGGCATCATGCTGGCCGCGCTCTCGATCACCTTCACCCAGCTGGCGGAGTCGAGCACCGTGCTGGCTCCCGCCCAGCAGGAGCAGGTCGCGAACGCGCTGGAGGACGACGCCGAGGTGATGACCAACACCAAGCTCGAAGGGCTGCTCGTCGGCCAGCCCCAGGACGTTCAGGACGAGATCATCCGGATCAACACGGACGCCCGGCCGATCGCCCTCCAGGTGGCGCTGCTGATCCCGCTCCTGGCGGGTCTCATCGGGCTGTTGATCACGTTCGGCATGGCCCGGCAACCCGACCCTGCGCCGTCCGAGGTCAACTTGGGGGCCTTCGGCTAGCACCTGCAGTACCAGCGGGTCCTGCTCGTCGCGCCCCACGAAGAGGGCGATCCAGGCGCGCGTGCCCACGCTGCCGACGCCCACGACCTTCCGGGCCACGTGGACCAACCGGTAGCCGTCCAGTAGCCGCCGCCGGTCGCGTTGCAGCGTACGGCGGTAGGCGCTGAGGATGGCGGTGAGGCCCGCCTGGATCGCGTCGGCGTACCGTCCTTCCGCCAACTGCTCGATCGGGACGATGAGTGGAGGGTCGTTGACGATGCGCAGCTCGCCGTCCACCCGCTGGGTGAGGCGATCCAGGGCGCGCATGCTGTCCTTCGCGCGCGCCTTGGAGATGCTCTTCTCGAAGGTCTCGGTCTCTCCCTTCGCGGCCTCCGAGCCGAGCCGCCGCCGGATCATCTCGGTGTCGGCGCGCGCGTACCAGACCTCGACGTGGCGCATGAGGGCGAAGTCCCTCATCGCGCGCCGGTACGAGCCGACCGTCCTCGCGACCAGGCTCCTCCGGACGTCCTCCCGCTCGCCCCGCTGGCGGGCCGCGATCGCGACGCTGGCGGCGAGCCGCTTGACGTCCCACTCCCACGGGCCGGGCAGGCTCTCGTCGAAGTGGTTCACGCTGAAGACGAGCGAGCGCTCGGGCGTCGCGAAGAACCCGAAGTTCGACAGGTGGGCGTCCCCGCAGAGCTGCACCCGGACGCCGCTCGTGGGCGAGCCCGCCAGGTCGGCGGCCATCAGGGCGGCCGCCCCGCGGTAGAAGGCGAAGGGGGAGGTGAGCATGCGCCCGTAGCGGATCGGCACCAGCTCGGGCACGCGGGTCGCGGCCTGCTTTTCGAGCAACTCCACCGGGTCGCGCCGGTCGGCGGCGGGCTCCCAGTCGGCGTGCCGTCGCCGCGGGGCCTCGGCTCGAGCGGCCCGGCCGCGCGCCGGGCTCGTTCGTCGCGATCGCATCTTCCCCCTTGCCCTCGTTGATCGGCAGCCGAGGAGCGCGGCTCGGACGCGTCATCCCCCGGATGGGGTGAGGCGGAGGGCTCCGCGGCGGGGTCTCGCAGGCGGATCGACATCTTCACCACGCGCACGGAGGACGACGCCGTGACCTCGAGCACCGCGCTCACGGCGAGGAGGGCGAACCCGATGATCCCGATCGTGGGGATGCCCAGGATGAGCAGCGAGATGCGGTTCAGGAGGAACCCCGGGGTCAACGCCACGCCGCTGAGCACGCCGGTGGTGAGGCTCTGCATGATCCGCTCGTGGCGCGACTGGTCCCGCCGGGGCGCGCCCACCACCCACGCCGGCACGGCGACGAACATGTAGATCTGCACGACGAGCATGGTCAGGAGGCCCACCGTGAGCCAGGCTCCGTCGAGCCACAGCCAGACGGCCGCCTGGGCCCCGCCGGTGAGGAGGGCCACGCCGGCCACGAGCCGCCAGCGCCTGCGCGCCTGCCGGAAGGCGTCCGCGATCCCCGTGCCCGCGCCGGAGGCCACCGTGAAGGCGAACGTCGCGTTGCACCAGTACGAGATCTGGGCGAGCACGATCGCTCCGGCGGCCACCGCGCCCGTGCCGGTCGTGGGAAGCTCGTGGCCCGCGAAGACATGGGCCCTCAGCTCTCTGCTCATGACCCAGATCCAGGCGGCCGGCACCAGCTGGAGCAGGAGCAGCCGCCAGTTGCGCAACAGGATCAGGACGCCGTCGAAGACGACGGCGATGGTGGCGGCCGTGTAGGCGAGGGGGGCGAGCCAGCGCCGCCTCCTGCCCATGCGCTGAAGCTCCTCCTGCAGCGCGTCGGGATCGATCGCGCGGGCCGCGTTGACGGCGCGGCGCAGGGAGGCCCAGGCCGAGCGGATCCGTCCCCTGCGGCGCCGGCGGCGGGCCGCCCCTCCGGCGCCACCCGAGGCGGCACCGTCGCTCCGGCGAGAGGGGTGGGATGGGAGCGCCCCGGCTCCGCCGGCCCCGCTCAGCCCTCCAGCACGCGCTGCTTCTGCTGGGCGAACTCCTCGTCGGTGAGCACCCCGCGCTCGTGCAGCCCTCCCAGCTCGTCGAGCATCTTGAGCTTCGATGGCATGTCCCGCACTGGGCCGGGGGCCGGGGCCGGCGTCTCCGGTGCGTCGTGCCGCTTCGGGTCGATGTGCTTTCCCGCCTGGTAGGCCATCCCACCGACCGCCGCCGCACGCAGCAGCCGGCGCCGGCGCACGAACCGCGCTCCCCTGATCATCGTGGCGCCTCCTCGATGTGGTCGACGGCCGGCTCGAGCCCGGAGGATGCCGCCCCCCCTCGCCAAAAGAAAGCGCCCCGGCGCCCGCCTCGCATCACCCCGATGGGACGAGCCGGGGCGATGCGGCTCGTGCGGGCATCCCCGCCGGCGGTGATGCGGGCGGGCCTGGGTGTGTCGTGCCCGCCGAGTTGGGGCGGGCGGGGCCCGGTGAGAGGATCGTGTCGCCCGGCGGCCCGCCGGGCAGGGCGTTCGACACCCGATCCAGGTGTGCGCTGTGCCGTCTCGGAGAGCCACCTCCAGCACGTCGCGACAGGACCCGCCGGCGGACGAGGTCGAGCGCGGCGTGCTGGTGCGCCGGCTGCTCGACGCCTCGTCGGCGAGCCTCGTCCTGGTGTCGGCGCCGGCCGGCTACGGGAAGACGACCCTGTTGACCCAGTGGGCGCGCGCAAGCCACGGCCCGGTGGCATGGCTCACCCTGACACCGGCCCACCGCGACCCCCGGTGGCTGCTGGCCGAGGTCGCGGAGTCGCTCGGTGCCGCCCGCCGCCCCAGCTCCACCGCCGCCCTGCTCGGTGCGGTGCGGGAGGCGCTCACCGTCGCGCCCGGGCCCTTCCTGCTCGTGATGGACAACGCCGACGCCCTCACGTCCCGGGAGGCGCTCGAGGTGGTCTCGGCGCTCGTCGCCGAGCTGCCCCCGGGCGGCCAGCTCGCGCTGGGGTGCCGGGTCGAGCCGGACCTGCTGCTCGGCCGGCGCCTGGTGGAGGGCGGTCTCGTGCGGGTGACGCGCGACGACCTCGCCTTCGGGCCCGAGGAGGCGGAGGCGCTGATGGCGGCGGCCGGCGTCACGCTGACGCCCGAGGCGCTGGAGAGGGTCGTGGCGCGCACCGAGGGCTGGCCCGCGGGATTGCGCCTCGCCGCGCTGAGGCTTGGCGAGCAGACCGACCCCTCGGCCGGTGTCCCGTCGTTCACGGGAGATGACCGGCTCGTGGCCGACTACCTGCACGAGGCCATGCTCGACGACCTCCCGCCCGAGACGCTCGCCTTCCTCACGCGCACCTCCGTGCTCGACCGGCTGAGCGGCGAGCTGTGCGACGCCGTGCTCCAGGAGCCGGGTTCCGCCACGAGGCTGCTGGACCTCGAGCGATCCAACCTCCTGCTCGTCCCCCTCGATGCCCACGGGGAGAGGTACCGGTACCACCACCTGCTGGGCGACCTGCTGCGCCGCGAGTTGCGCAGGCGCGAGCCGGACCTGGTGCCGCAGCTCCACCGCCGGGCGAGCGAGTGGTGCGCGGCGACCGGGGACGAGGAGGCGGCCGTCCGCCACGCCATGGCCGCCGGCGACACGGGGCGGGCCGCCGAGCTCGTGTGGGCGAGCTTCCCGGCCTTCTTCACGCGCGGGCGCCTGGACACGCTCCAGGGCTGGCTGGAGGGCTTCAGCATCGACCAGGTCGCCGCCAGCGCGCCGCTCGCGCTCACCTCCGCCTGGTGCTGCACCGAGACCCGCGGCGATCTCGTGGCCCACTGCCTCTCCCTCGCCCAGAGGGCCTCGAGCCCGCCCTCGGAGCACGGCGCGCCCGACTCGATCGCCTCGGGCATCACCACGCTCCGGGCCGCGCTCGGGCGCGACGGGCTGGCGCAGATGGCGCGCGACGCCGCCGAGGGCTTCCGCCTGGAGCCCGACGAGGGGCCCTGGCGCTCCTACTGCCGCTTCCTCGAGGGGGTCGCGTCCCACCTGCGCGGCGACAGGAAGCGCGCCCGGGCTCTCCTCGAGGAGGGGCTCGAGCGGGCGGGCCAGGTGGCGCCGAGCGTCCACGCCCTGTGCCTGGCCCAGCTGGCGCTGCTGTCGCTCGAGGAGGCCTCCGCAGTGCGCGGCCTGATGCTCGCCCGCCGCGCGAGGGCCGTGGTGGAGGAGTGGGGCCTCCAGGCGTACGGCTCCTCGGCGCTGGTCTACGGCGCGTGCGCGCTCGCGCTCGCGCAGTCGGACCGGGTCAACGAGTCGCGGGACAACCTGATCGAGGCGCGCCGCGTCCTGTCCGAGACGACCGACGCCTCGGCGTGGCTCGCCGTCGAGGTACGGGTGGTCGTGGCCCGCGCCGGCATCACGATCCACGAGGACGCGATCGCGAGGGAGTCGCTCGCCGAGGTGGAGCGCCACCTCGGCCAGCTGAGCGACGCCCCGAGCCTGCGGGACGAGTTCGAGCAGCTCGGCCGCCGGATCCAGCCGATGCCGGAGGGGGATCGCGCCTGCCTCTCGTCCATCACGGCCGCCGAGACCCGCGTCCTCCGGCTGCTGCCCGACCCACCACTCGTTCCGCGAGATCGGGGAGCTCCTCTTCCTGTCTCGATTCACCGTGAAGAGCCATGCCCACTCGCTCTACCGGAAGCTCGGCGTCTCCTCTCGGAGCGAGGCGGTCGAGCGCTCGCGGGAGCTTCGACTCCTGGGCGGCCCACCCGACGCCTGAGACAGGTCCGCCAGAAGCACGTTGCGGCGCCGTACTGCGCTTGCGACGCCCGCGACGCCCGTAGTAGGCAGGTTCCATGATGGCCTCGCGATCGTGGCGGCGCGCGACGGGTCTGGCCGCGATCGTTGGCGTGGCGGCATCGCGCTGGCGCTGCTCGCGCCCACGGCGGCGACGGCTCCGCTCGGCTCCCAGGCGAGGATCTCGTTCACGGGCGCGGACGGCGACGAGACACTCGAGGCGAGCAGCCCGAGCGTCGCCTACAACCCCGTGGCCAACCAGTACCTCGTCGCCTGGTCGGCGAGCGACGTCGGCGGGGACGAGATCTTCGCCCGCCTGGTGGACGCCGCGGGTGCCCCGGTCGGAGCGCAGTTCCGGATCTCGGACATGGGTCCGCCGATGGCCGCCGGTTTCGACGCCGGGAGGCCGGCCGTCGCCTACAACGCGCGCAGGAACGAGTACCTGGTCGTCTGGAGCGGGGACGACGACGCGGGGCCGCTCGTCGACGACGAGTTCGAGATCTTCGCCCAGCGCCTGAGCGCCGCGGGCGCGGAGCTGGGCGCGAACGACCGGCGAATCTCCGAGATGGGCCCGAACGGCGACACCGCCTACTTCGCCCGTGGTCCCGCGATCGCCTACAACCCGACCAGCGACGAGTTCCTGGTCGCGTGGTCCGGACCCGACGACGCCGGCGCGCTCGTCGCGAACGAGCGCGAGATCTTCGTCCAGCGACTGAGCGCGTCGGGCGCCCAGGTGGGCGCCAACGACCGGCGCGTGTCCGACATGGGGCCGGACGGCGACACCGGATTCTCCGCCCAGGAGCCCGCCGTCGCCCACGACTCGGCGAGCAACCAGTACCTCGTGGCGTGGGAGGGTGACGACGACGTCGGGCCGCTCGTCGAGAACGAGGACGAGGTCTTCGTCCAGCTGCTGGCCGCCAACGGCACCGAGCAGGGGGCCAACGACCGGCGCATCTCGGACATGGGTCCCGACGGCGACACCGGCTTCGCGGCCGCCAACCCGAGCCTCGCCCGCAGCTCCGCGAGCGACGAGTACCTGGTCGCCTGGGAGGGGGACGACATCACCGGGGCGATGGCCAGCAACGAGGAGGAGATCTACGTCCAGCGCCTGGGCGCGACCGGCGCCGAGGTGGGCGCCAACGACCAGCGGATCTCCCACATGGGACCCGACGGCGACACCCGCTTCCAGGCCGGCTTCCCGCGCGTGGCCGTCGGCACGCGGGCGGACGAGTACCTGGTCGCCTGGGACGCGGAGGACGACCTCGGCGCCCTCGTCAACGAGTACGAGGTCTACGCCCAGCGCCTCCGCCTGGATGGGACCGAGGTCGGGGGCGACGACGAGCGCGTCTCGGCCATGGGCGTGGACGGCGACGGGGTCAGCGAGGGCTTCGCGGCCGCGGTCGCCTACGGCTCCGGGCCCAACGAGTACCTGATCGCCTTCGACGGCGACACCAACATCGCGCCGCTGGTGGACAACAAGTTCGAGATCTATGTCCGCCGCTTCGGCGCCGGGGCGCCGGTGGCGGGCGCGCAGCGGGGTCTGTAAGACCCTGCCGCCGGTGCCCCCGCCGAGCCCGGGCGACCCGAGCGACATCACGCTCACGACCGGCCAGCTCCTGATCAACCAGCGCATCGACCAGGCCGCCATCCGGCGGGCGAACGGCGTCTCGGCCTGGCTCGGCGACGGCATCGAGGGGCGCGACCTCTGCCAGGGCACCCTCGGCCCGAGCGAGCTGGCGCCCGGGATCGTGACGACCTGGGAGGACCCCCGCTCGCCTTCACCGCCCCCGACCCCCGGCCGATCGTGGTCGCCCCCGCGACGCCGGGCGATCCTTCGGACATCACGCTCACGACCGGACAGCTCCTCATCAACCAGCGCATCTCGCAGGCGGCCATCCGGCGCCTGAACGCCCTCAAGGCGCGGATGGACGGCGGGCTCACCGGCGGCGACGTGGACGACCAGACCCTCACCCAGCCGGTCTTCATCGCCGGCCTGCGGGTGCTGGTCGCCCCGCCGCCGGCCAGCCCGCCGGCGGCCTCCACCACCGACATCGCCCCGGCCCGGCCCGGAGACCCGAGCAAGGTCACGCTGACCACGGGCCAGCTCCTGATCAACCAGCGCATCTCCCAGGCCGCCGTGCGCAGGGCCAACGACCTGATCAGGCGGATCGACGACGGCCTCCTGGCGAGCGACGTGCGCGACGGCACGGTGACGGCGCTCGACCTCGCCCCGGGCGTCGTCGTGCCGTAGAGACGCCTGAAGCCCCGCTCGCGCGGGGCGCGTGGTCAGGAGCTCAGCTCGTACACGCCGCCGGGGTACACGAACGAGTCGTCCGGCGAGTAGAACGACCCCTCCGCCACCACCTGGATCGGATCGGCCGGCCGGAGGGCGTAGACGGGGTGGTTCGGGTCGAGGAACTCGACCGAGCGCACCTCGAAGCCGTCGGCCAGGTCGGCGACGAACGGGAAGTTGCCCGCCATGAACCGGCCCGCCTTCTGGCGGACGTAGGTGAGCTGGCCGCAGAAGGTCATCAGGATGTCCGGCCCGATGACGGCCTCGGTGCGGATGACCGGGGTGCCGTCCAGCGACGTCGTGGCCGTCACGCGGCCGTCGCCTGCCTCCAGGACCGTCGCGCCGGGCACGGCCGGCAGGCCGTACTCGCGCACCGTGTACTCCCGCATGATCTCGGACGAGTTGAAGTAGAAGAGCATGTACCGCGCGGGGATCACCCCCTGGGGGTCCATCATCCCGGCGATGTCGAGGCCCAGGTACGTCAGCGAGTAGGCCCCGAAACCGGACGTCTGCTCGTCGCGGTCGACCACGTACTGGTTCATGTAGACGGGCCCCGCGGGCGCCGGCGCCCCCGCGGGCAGGAGGGCCGCCGCGGCCTCGGGATCGGCCGGCATCCAGCTCGTGTAGAGCATCCGGCTGTTGACGACCATCTGCGGCGCGGCGAGCGGGGCCATGATGTCTCCTCGGGAGCGTGACGGCGGCGGGGGCCGTCATGCTAAACGTTTAGCAGGATGCACGGCAAGCTCCCCACCATTCGCGATGTGGCCCGTGCGGCCGGCGTGTTGACCGCCGTCGTCTCCTACGCCTTCAACCGGCCCGATCGCGTGGCCGTCGCGACCCGCGAGCGGGTGCTGGCGGTCGCGGCGGGAATCGGCTACGCCGGCCCGCACGCGGCCGGACGCGCGCTGCGGCTGGGCCGCCACTGGACGGTCGTCCTGGCCCGGGCGGGCTCGGTCGAGGACCTCCTGGCCGACCCCGCCTCGGTCCTCGTGGCCCGCGGCCTGGCGCGCGCCTGCGATCGCGCCGGGCACGCGCTCCTCCTGGCCGGCGGCGCCAACAGCGCGGCGGACGGCGCGGTGGTCCTCGGCGACGCCCGGTCGTGGAGTGGAGGCGGCCCGGTGGTGGCCGTGGGCGGGCCGGCGCCCGAGGGCGTTCCCTGCGTCCGTGCGCGGCTCGGCGCGGGAGCCGCCGCCGCGGCCCGCCACCTGGCGGACCTCGGCCACGCCCGGCTCGCGGTCATCGGGCCGCCCGGGACGGGAGAGCGGCTGGAGGGTGCCCGCGAGGGGTGGGGACGGGCGGGCGCGCTCGTGAGCTACGAGGCCGTCGGGTCCGCACGGGCGGACGGCGAGGTGGCCGCCGGGGTCGCCCTCGGGGCACGACCGCGCCCCACCGCCCTCCTGGCGCTCACCGACCGGCTCGCGTGGGGCGCCCTCGATGCCGCCCGTCAGCTCGGCATCGAGGTCCCCCTGGAGCTCTCGGTCGCCGGGATCGACGACCTGGCCGGTTCGCAGGCGCTCCGCCTCACCAGCGTGTTCGTCCCCTACCTGCCGATGGGCGAGCTGGCCGGTGGGCTCCTGCTAGCGCTGATGGCCGGTGAGCCGGTCCCCCCGGCGCCGGCGCTCCCGACGACCCTGGCCGTGCGAGGCACGAGCGGCCCCACGCCCGGGCCCGGCTGAAGCCCCGCTCGCGCGGGGCTTCAGAGGCCGGGCGGCTTTCGGTCGTGGCTTACGAGTCCGAGCGGCGCGGGGCCCGCCGGTGCGGCTCCTGCGGCGTGGGGCGGCCGCCTCCCGCGTTCCCGCCGGGGGGCGTCGTCGTCCGCGGTGCCTGCGCGAGCGCGTTCGACGTCGTGGCGGCGATCAGCTCCTTGAAGCCGAATCGCCCTCCGACGGCGATCGCCGGGTCGGGCCGGAAGCGCGCGGCATTGACCACCGAGCCCCGGTCCGCCTGGAGCAGGCCCGCGAAGGTCTCGGCCACGATGCGCCCACCCACGGGACCGAGCCGGAACGGTGCGACCTGCGGCCCCGTGATCCGGCCGCCGCGCACCGGGAAGGCGGTGGCGGTCGTCTCGGCGAGCACGTAGGTCCACAGCGGCGTGCGCGTGGCGAGCTCCGGCGAGATCGTGGAGATGGCCATCGCGTCGGCCTCATCGCCGGTCGCCTTGCCCACCAGGATCTGATCGGGCGCACCCTCCTCCGCCGCCGACGGCGGGGAATTGGCTCCGTGCAGCGGCCTCCGAGCCGACACGCGCGCCGACGGGGCTCTCGGCGGTCGTTCGGACGGGGCCGCCTGTGGACCGCCTGAGGGCGATGCAAGCGTTGTCGAAGGGGTTGTTTTGAAATCCCTCGCTGTTGCGGAAATCGCCCGCGGGTCCTCTCGAGCCGTCTACTCCGCGGCCCTGCGGAGGGCGACCGCCGCCCGCCACGGCCGCGGGCGGGTCATGTCCCCGAGCAGCGGAACGCTCGCGAGCAGCAGCAGCCCGGCGACCAGCCAGAGGGCCGAGTAGTCGTTCGTCCCGAGGGGCGTGTCGAGCGCCTCCTGGGCCTGCACCGCGGCGCCGGCGAGCAGCGGGCCGAGCACGATCCCGACCCCCCGGCTCATGCTGTAGACGCCGGTCAGCAGGCCGTGTCCGGCCCTCGGCATCATCGGGATCAGCATGGCGTAGGGCAGCGCCATCATGATCCCCGCGCTCGCGGAGATGATCGGGATCATCACCAGGAGCAGCGAGGTGTCGTCCAGGAGGAACGGCACGATCATCGGGGCGCCGTACGTGATCGCGGTCGCCCGCACGACCCTCCGGGTACCGAAGCGCTCCGCCAGCCGCCCGGCCACCGCGGCGCCCACCAGGACGCACACCCCCGCCGCGCCGATCACGCCTGCCGTCTGGACCAGGCTGAGCCCGAGGCCGACCGTGACCCACAGGACCACGAACGTGCGGATCGCGCCGAGGGCCGCCTCCCAGAGGGCGTTCGCCGCGAAGAACGCCCGCAGCCCGGGCAGCTCGGCGAGCAGGCGGCGCACCTGCCGGAAGGCCTCGCGGGCGGTCATCGCGTCGGACGGCTCCTGCTGCAGGGGGTAGTCGCGACGCAGGAGGGCCCAGACGAAGGCGCCGGTCGTGGCGAGCAGGATGGCCGCCGCCACGTCGAAGGGCACGGTGTCGCCGATCGCCAGGAGCAGGCCGCCGCCCACGAGGGCGAGCGCCGTCCCCACCCCGCGGGCCACCGCCTGGGCGCTCTGGGACCGTCCCGCGTCGCGGTGGGGCACCAGATCCGGGTAGAGGGCGCGGTAGGGCTCGTAGGCGACGTAGTAGGCCCCGAACAGCACGATCACGATCGCGAGCGCCGGCGCCGGCGCGTCCTGGAACCCCAGCAGCACGAGCGCCACCGCCATCACCGGGACGCCCGCCAGCACGAACGGCAGCCGCCCGCCGATGGGCGTGCGCAGCCGGTCCGAGCGCGCGCCGATCAGGACCGGCAGGAAGAGCGCGAGCACCCCCTCCACCGCGATCAGCGCCGCGATCGCGGTGGCCGAGCCGGCCTCGTCGGCCACCAGCACCGGGAGGTAGGTGCCGACCGTGGTGGCCGCCAGCGCGAAGCCGAACGTGGGCACGGCCAGGAGGGCGTAGGTCCCGCCGGAGGTGCGTGGTGCGATGCGCGGCACAGAGCGCTCGGGGTGGTCGGGACGCGACGATGGAAGAGCCTACGGATCCGCCCGGTTGCTCAGTCCGGGGCTGCCGCAACCACACGACGGCCGTAGGCTCCGCGAGTGATCTCTCGCGGCATGATCCACGGGCGCTTCCAGCCCCTCCACAACGGCCATCTCGCCTACCTGGAGGCCGCGGCCGAACGGTGTGCGGAGCTCTTCGTCGGCATCACCAACCCGGACCGCAGAGCGATGCGGCCGGAGGCCGACGATCCCCGGCGGCACCTGCCGGAGTCGAATCCCCTCACCTACACCGAGCGCCTGCTCATGATCGCCGCGGCGGCCGAGGAGGCCGGGGTCCGGGGAATCCGGATCATCCCGTTCCCGATCACCGAGCCCGGATCTCTGGGACGACTACGTCCCGCCGGACGCCGTCCACTTCCTCCGCCTCTTCTCCTCCTGGGGGAACGCCAAGCTCGACCGCCTCCGGGCGGGTGGATACCGCACCGAGGTGCTCGAGGCGCCGGAGGGCAAGGCGGTCTCGGGAGAGCAGGTCCGCGCGGCCATCCGAGAGGGTGGCGACTGGCGCCGCCTCGTCCCGCCCGCCGTGGCCGGGTTCATCGACGCGCTCCCCGCCGACCATGCGCTCGCTCCTCGTCCTGCTCCTTGACGGTCTCGGCGACCGGGCCCACGCCGCGCACGGCGGGCGCACCGCGAACGAGGCCGCCCGCACCCCCAACCTGGACGCCCTCGCCGCGCGCGGCTCCACCGGCCTCCTCCTGCCGCTGGGCCCCGGCCGCGCGCCGTCGAGCGAGCTGGCGCACTGGGCCATCCTCGGATACCCGCCGTCCGAGTTCCCGGGCCGCGCCGTCTTCGAGGCCCGCGGGCACGGCCACTCGCCGGCCGTCGGCGAGGTGCTCGCCCACGCCGCCCTCAGCACCGCGGAGCTCCGCGACGGAGCTGTCTGGGCGACCGGCCAGGCCGGCCCCGACGACGCCGACGACGCCCGGACCCTCATCGGGAGCATCGCCCGGCGCACGGTCGGCGGACTCGAGCTGGAGCTGCGCCCACTCGTCCCGGAGAGGGGAGAGGGCGTCCTCGTGGTCACCGGTGGAGCCCACGACGGCGTCACCGACTCGGACCCGTTCTTCCGCGACCGGCACCCCGTCCTCCGCCCCCGGGCCCTCGTTCCCGAGGCCGAGGCGACGGCCCGCGCCGCCGAGCTCTGGAGCCGCGCGACGCTGAGGGCTCTCGCGGGCCACCCGGCGAACGCCGCCCGTGGGCTGCGCGGCCGGCCGCCCCTGACCGCGGTCACGCTCAAGTGGTGGGGCCGCCCGCGGGAGACCCCCGCGTTTCGCGAGCGACACGGCCTCGAGGGAGTCCTGATCGCGGGCTCGCCCTTCCTCGCCGGAGTGGCGGCCACCGTCGGCATGCGGTTCGTCCATTCCGCCGAGGGCGACGACCCGGCCGCCGCCCTGCGGGACCGGCTCGAGCTCGCGCGGACGGCTCTGGACGAGGGCGCCACGTTCGCGTTCTGCCACCTCAAGGCCCCCGACGAGGCCGGCCACAGCAAGGATCCCCACCTCAAGCGGACGGTGATCGAGGCGATCGACGGCGCCCTGGCGCGCCTCGGCGACCGGTTCGCCGACGTGGTCGTCTGCGTCACCGGCGACCACGCGACGCCCACGTCCCCCGAGGTCATCCACTCGGGGGACCCGGTCCCCTTCCTCCTGGCCGGGCCCGGTGTCCGGGCCGATCGGGTCGAGCGCTTCGGAGAGCTCGACTGCGCCGGCGGCCTGCTCGGCCGCCTCACGGGCGCGGACGTCATGCCGGTGCTGCTGAACGCCGCCGACCGGCCGCTCTTCCTGGGCTCGCGCCCCACCCCGGTGCCGTCGCCCCAGGGATTCCCGGTCGACGTGGAGCCGCTCCGGCCCTAGACCGCGTCCGCCCGCGTCGTCCCCGTCGCCCCCGGTGAGGCTCTCGGCGATCATCGCCCGCTGGATCTCGGTCGTCCCCGCGGGGATGCGCAGGTTGCGCGCGACGCGGTAGATGCGCTCGAGCCCGGTCTCCGCCAGCAGGCCCCGCCCGCCGTGCACCTGGATGGCCCGGTCGGAGACGCGCATCAGCGCCTCGTCGCACCAGGTCTTCAGCGTCGAGAGGTCGCGCCGCTCGGCCGCTCCCACGGGCCCTCCGCCGAGCACGTCGGCATCGTCCAGCCGCGCCAGGATCTCCAGCGAGAGCGCCCGCATCGCCCGCCAGTCCATGTAGACGTCGCTGAGCCGCTCCGCGACGGCCCCGAAGTCGGCGATCGGCCGGCCGAAGGCCCGGCGCCCCGCCGTGTAGCGCACCGATCGATCCAGGCAGTGCCCGGCCAGCCCGGAGCACATCCCGCCGCGGCGGCTGCGCGCCCAGTTGATCCAGAGGAAGACGAGCGCGAGGCCCTCGCCCTCCTCGCCGATCACGCGCGCTCGCCGGCAGGCGGACGTCCCGGAACTCGAGCACCCCGGTCTGGCCGTCGGCCATGATCGTCTGCTGCACCGGCCCGCGCGCCGCGCCCGCGCTGTCCATCGGGACCAGGAACGGCCGTCAGCTCCCGGCGCCCGGCGCCCTCGACGCGGGCGATGACCTGGGCGTGCTCCACGAACGGCGCCCCGGTGATGAGGTGCTTCACGCCGCTCAGCACCCACTCCGTCGCCGTCGCGCCGGGCCGAGGTCTCGAGCGCGAGCGCGTCCGAGCCGGCTCCGGGCTCGGTGAGCGCGAAGGCCACGCTGGTGCGCCCGGCGAGGAAGTCGCCCAGATGAGCCTCGCGCGCCCCCGGGCTCCAGTGCCGGACCAGGTGGCTGGGGCCGTCGGTCCAGGCGAGCATCCACTGCACGCCCCGCAGACCGTGTCCGTAGACCTCCTCCTGGATGTGGAAGGTGTCCACGAGGCTGAGCCCGAGCCCGTCCGGCTGCGGGAGGTGGGGGCAGTAGAGGCCGGCCCTCGCCGACGCCTGCTGCATCCTGCGCTTGAGCCCGATCATCGGGCCGGCCAGGCGCCCGTCCGCCTCGAGGGCGAAGGCCGTGGCGCCGAGCTCCCCCTCGACCTCCTCCACCATCGGGAGGGCCTCCTCGGCGATGAACTCGCGAACCCTGTCGAGCACCTGGCGCCCCGCCTCGGAGGGCGGGTAGCCGCGAGTCGTGCCGGTGAGCCGCGCCATGCGTCCCCCTCGGTCAGGGCCCGGGGCCACGGAGCGCCCGGCCCGGCGTCAGACTAGTCGAGCGGCTGATCATCCCTTGGGGATGATGCGCGGCCCCCGACGCGGAGCGATCCTCGTCGCCAAACACGTCAACGGAGGCAACATGGATTGGCAGTTCCTCGACGTCTTCTGGGCGATCTGCATCTTCTTCGCCTGGGTCTTCTTCTTCTGGCTTCTCATCACGGTCTTCTCGGATCTCTTCCGGCGCCATGACCTCAGCGGGGGCATGAAGGCGCTCTGGACCATCTTCGTCATCGTCCTGCCGTTCCTCGGCGTGTTCGTCTATCTGATCACTCAGGGCCGGCACATGGCCGAGCGCAACCAGGCCCAGTACCAGGCGGCGCAGGCCGATTTCGACGCCCGCGTGAAGTCGGCGGCCGGATCGGGCGGACCCACCGCGGAGATCGAGAAGGCCAAGCAGCTCCTCGACAGCGGCGCGATCACGCAGGCCGAGTTCGACACCCTCAAGGCGAAGGCGCTCGCCGGGCAGGCGTCCTAGCGGACCCATCTGAGAGAGGAACCGGTCACCGTCCGCCGCAGGTGGGACATCGACGCTGCGCGATCCCGGTGAGGGGCGCGCAGCGTTGGCTCCTCGACGCCGAGAGGGCCGATCGCGAGGGCTGGACGGTCATCAGCGTCAGGGACGACTGGGCCACCGTCTTCTGACCTAGCCTACCGTCGTGGCGCGCGAGCGAGGGATGGGACCCGTGGAGGGTTGGCGGAGGCACCGGCCGTGGTTGATCCGCCAGGCCCTGGTCTGGGGCGTCGGGATCGCGCTTCTGCGGGTCGTGGTCGTGCCGGGGGAGTCCTGTCCGCCGGTGACCGCGCCGACCCTCGGCCGCGCGATCGACGCCGGGGGCGGCCTGGCTCGTGCGCGGCCAGCGCGACGACGGCCGGTTCCTCTACGGCTACACCTCGACCCGGGACGAGGTGTCGCCGGAGTACAACGACACGCGCCACGCCGGCGTCCTGGACGCGCTGTACCGCCTCGGGCGCACCCGCGCCGCGGACGCCGGGCTGCGATACGTCCGGGCCAACCTCATCCATCACGACGGCTGGACCGCGTTCGCGCCTCCGGGTGAGGACGCGAACGTGGGCGCCAGCGCGCTCGTCGTCGTGGCCCTCATGCACCGCCGGCAGGAGACCGGCGACGAGCGCTTCGACGGCCTCGCCCGCCGGATCGCCCGGTTCCTGCTCGCGCAGCAGCGCGCCGACGGGAGCATCCTCCAGTACTGGCGGCCCGCCACGGGAAGCAGCGTTCCCGGAGTCTTCGGGAAGTTCGCGACCGGCGAGGCCTTCTACGCGCTCGCCCTCATGCGCGGGGCCTTCCCCGACGAGGGCTGGGAGCGGCCCGCGCACCGCACGGCCGACTACCTGGCGACCCGCCGCGACGAGGCCGAGGGCCACTCGGTGCGCCAGCCGGATCACTGGGCGGCCTACGGCCTCGCCGAGCTGGCGCCCGCCGGCCTGACGGACGTCGAGGCCGAATACGCGCGCTGGCTGGCGGGCTACTTCGGCTTCCTCGACCGCATCGAGTCGCAGCACATGGGCGGCTTCCTCAATCCGTTCTCGGAATCGGGCGCCGGCCTCGGGACCCTGGGCGAGGCGACGACGCGCGCTCTGGCGGCTCGCGGGCGAGGATCCCCGGCTCGCCGACCTGCGCGGCGACCTCGGCGAGCGGAGCACCTGTCACGACGGGGATCCTGGTCCACCGGCAGGCCTCGCCGGCGGACCCGAACCCCCGGGCCCGCGGCGCCTGGTTCGCGGACGGCTACACGCAGATGGACGACCAGCAGCACGCCCTCGCCGCGCTGCTCGGCTCCCGTGAGGTCCTCAGGTGAGCTTCGCCTTCATGGTCGTCGGGTTCCTCGCGACCACCAATGCCGGGCGCGTCGCGCTCGCCTGCCGCGGGGAGCGCCCGCCCTCCCGGACGCTGGCGCCGGCCCTGGTGGCCGGCGTCGTCCTCATCGTCGTCGGCGTGGTCTTCGCGGACGACCTGCTCGACGCGCTCGCGATCAGCCCGGAGTCCTTCCGCATCGCCGCCGGCCTCGTGCTCGGCGCGTCCGGCCTGCGGACGATCGTGTGGCCCCAGCCGTCGGGACCGTTCGCCGCGATCCTCGTCACGCCGGCGCTCGCATGCCTCGCGGTCAGCCTCGGCGCCGACGAGGCGACCGGGGAGGTGCTCGGCGCCGCGGCGATCGCCCTCGCCGTCGTCGCGATCGCGGCCGTCGCCCGTCCCGCGCGAGCCCGCCGCCGGGCTCGCGGCGCAGTTCCTGGCCGCGCTGCAGGTGGTGGTCGCGGTCGCCCTCGTCATCTCGGGTGTCCGCGACGTCTAGGCGCACCGTTACTCATCGATCGGCGGCGGCTCCTGGCCGGCCGCGACCATCACTCGGTTCCAAGCGTTGATCGCGGTGATCACCACGACGAGCTGACTGAGCTCGGCCCCCCCGAAGTGCCGGGCGGCGTCGGCGTAGACCTCCTCGGGAACGGGGCCGCGAGACATCAGGGTGAGCGCCTCGGTGAGCGCGAGCGCCGCCCGTTCGCGCGCGGTGAAGCACGTTGCCTCGCGCCACACCGAGAGCATGTGAAGTCGCCGCGGGCGCTCGCCCGCCCGCAGCGCGAGCCCCACGTGCAGGTTGACGCAGTATCCGTGAAAGCAGGCGCGACCGCGGACGAGGAGGGGTGCACCATTGCCTGACCTGAACCTGCGTGGCGGGACCGTCGTGACGGCGGACGGCACCTTCGATGCCGACGTCGCGATCCGGGACGGCCGCATCGCGGCGGTCGGCACCGACGGTGCCGGACGACGGCGCGGAGGCCGTGGACGTGCGCGGGCTCCTCGTGATGCCGGGCTTCATCGACGCCCACACCCACATGGACATGCCGTTCGGCGGCACGATCACCGCCGACGACTGGGACTCCGGCACGGCGGCGGCCGTCGCCGGGGGGACGACGACGATCGTCGACTTCGCCCTGCAGGACGAGGGACGGAGCCTGGGCGACGCCATCGACGACCTGGCAGGGCAAGGCCTTCGGCAAGACGCACATCGACTACGGCCTGCACGTCGCGATCTGCGACCTCACCGACGCCGTCAAGGCGGAGATCCCGTCGCTCCCGGAGCGCGGCGTCTGCACGGTCAAGGTCTTCATGGCCTACAAGGGCACGTCCCTCTTCATGCCCGACGAGGACCTGTTCGAGATCCTGCAGATCTCGCGCGACGCCGGCGTCCTCGTGATGGTGCACGCCGAGAACGGCGACGTGATCGCCAAGCTGCAGCAGCAGGCGCTCGCGCGCGGCGACGTCGACCCGATCTGGCACGCGCGCACCCGGCCCGAGGGGGTCGAGGCGGAGGCCACCGCGCGCGCGATCCGGCTCGCGGAGATCGCCGGCGCTCCGCTCGCGGTGGTGCACGTCACCTGCGCCGACGCGGCCGAGCAGATCCGTCGCGCGCACGCCCGCGGGGTCACGGTGCACGGCGAGACCTGCCCGCAGTACCTCGTGCTGAGCGAGGACGACCTCGCGCGCCCCGACTTCGACGGCGCGAAGTACGTCTGCTCGCCGCCCCTGCGCGACGCGAGCAACCAGGAGCCGCTGTGGCGCCGGCTGCACAACGGCGACCTCGTGCTCGTCGGCTCGGATCACTGCGCCTTCGACTTCGCCGGCCAGAAGGAGATGGGGCGCGGCGACTTCACGAAGATCCCCAACGGCATGCCGGGCGTCGAGGAGCGCGCGGCCCTGCTCTGGACCAACGGCGTGCGCACGGGCCGCATCTCGCCGGAGCGGTTCGTCGCCGTGCTGTCGACCAACCAGGCCCACGTCCACGGGCTCGCGCCGCGCAAGGGGCTGATCGTGCCCGGCGCCGAGGCGGACATCGTCGTGTGGGACCCCGACCAGGCGTCGACGATCACCCACGCCAACCGCCACGGCGGCAACGACTACTCGCCGTACGAGGGGCACCGCGCTCGTCGGGCGGCCCCGAGCGCGTCTACGTGCGCGGCGTGCTCGCGTTCCACGACGGAGAGGTGGTCGCGCCGCCCGGATCGGGGCGGTTCGTGCCGCGGGCGCTCGCCGCACCGGGGCGCGCGGTCGCCGCATGACGCTCGACGCGCCGCTCGTCCCCCGGCAGCTGCGCGAGCTCGCGCAGCTCACCGGGGACGAGGGCGGCGCGCAGCGCGTGGCGTGGACCGACCGCTGGCTCGTGGCTCAGGACTGGCTGCGCGCCCGGCTGGCGGAGATCCCCGGCGTCGAGGTCCACACCGACCCGGCCGGGAACATCTGGGGAACGCTGCCGGGCGACGAGCGAGCGCAGCGTGGTGATCGGCGGCCACCTCGACTCGGTGCCCGACGGCGGCTGGCTCGACGGCGCGCTCAACGTCCTGGCGGCGCTCGAGGTGCTGCGCGCGATCGCCGAGGGCCCCACCCCGGCGCTCACCGTGCGGCTCGTCGACTGGGCCGACGAGGAGGGCGCCCGCTTCGGCCGCAGCCTGGTCGGATCGAGCGCCTGCGCCGGCTCGCTCGATCCGGAGCAGCTGCGGGGGCTGCGCGACCGCGACGGCATCGCGCTGCCGGAGGCGCTCGCGGCCCACGGCGTCGAGCTCGACCGCATGCTCGACGTCGGGCGCCGAGCTGCGCGACGTCGCCGCCTACCTCGAGCTGCACATCGAGCAGGGGCCGGTGCTGGAGCGCATCGACGCCCCCCTCGGGGTGGTCACGGGCATCTTCGGCCTGCAGCGCCACGTCGTCACGTTCCGCGGGGCGCACGCGCACGCGGGGTCGACGCCCATGGACCTGCGCCGCGACGCGTTCCTCGCCGCCGCCCGCAGCGCCCTGGAGTTCCGCGAGGGCGCCGTCCGCCGCCCGGACACGCGCGCCACCGTCGGATCCGTCTCCGTCTCGCCGGGCATCGTCACCGCGTTCAACGGCCTCTGCGAGCTGACGCTCGACCAGCGCGCGCTCGACGCCGACGTGGTCGCCGAGATGGTCGCCGAGGCGCGCGAGGCGTCCGAGCGGATCGCCGCCGAGGAGGGCTGCGAGGTCGAGTGGACGCCCCAGTTCGCGCAGGCCCCCGTCGCGTTCGACCCCGAGCTCGTGGAGATCGCGGCCGAGGTGCTGCAGGAGCTGACCGGCGACGCGCCGCGGCTGCCGAGCGGCCCGCTGCACGACGCCGCCGAGATGGCCCGCGTCGTGCCGTCGGTGATGCTGTTCGTGCGCAGCATCGGCGGCGTCAGCCACACCAAGGACGAGGACACCGCCATCGAGGACCTGGAGCTGTCCGTGCGCGCGCTGCACGGGCTGGCGCTCCGCACGCTGGCCTGGGCCGAGCACGCCCGCCCCGGATGACCCCGCCGACCGAGGAGCGCCCATGGACTTCGGCCTGACGCTGCAGACCGACCCGCCCGCGAGCCGCGTGATCGAGCTGTGCCGGCGCGCCGAGGCCCTCGGCTTCTCCCACGCGTGGACGTTCGACTCCCACATCCTCTGGCAGGAGCCGTACGTCATCCACTCGCAGATCCTGTCCTCGACCGAGCGCCTGATGGTCGGGCCGCTCGTGACGAACCCCGCCACGCGCGATCCGACCGTGACGGCGTCGGTGTTCGCGACCCTCAACGACATGTTCGGCAACCGCACCGTCTGCGCCATCGGGCGCGGCGACTCGGCCCGGCGGGTCCTCGGCAAGAAGCCCACCACGCTCGCCCAGACCGAGCGGGCGATCCACGTGATCCGCGAGCTGGCGGAGGGGCGGGCGATCCAGGCGCGCCTCCGGTCAGCGAGGTCCAGATCCCGTGGGTGCGGGACGGCCGCCTCGAGGTCTGGATGGCCGCCTACGGCCCGAAGGCGCTCGAGGTCGTCGGGCCGCTGCGCCGACGGCTTCGTGCTGCAGGTGGCCGACCCGGAGATCCTGCGGTGGACGCTCGCGCGCGTGCACGAGTCGGCCGAGGCCGCGGGCCGCGACCCCGGCGACATCACGGTGCTCGTCTGCGCGCCGGCGTACGTCGGCGACGACCGGCAGCACCAGCGCGACCAGTGCCGGTGGTTCGGCGGGATGGTCGGCAACCACGTCGCCGAGATCGTCGAGCGCTACGGCACGCACAGCGACGTCCCGGCCGCCCTGACCGACTACATCAAGGCCCGCAAGAGCTACGACTACGCGCACCACGGCCGCGCCGACAATCCGGACACCCTGTTCGTGCCGGACGAGATCGTTGACCGCTTCTGCGTCCTGGGGACCGCCGAGGAGCACGTCGCCAAGCTCGCGGGAGCTCCGCGACGCCGGGCATGGACCAGTTCGCCATCTACCTGATGCACGACGCCAACGAGCAGACGCTCGACGCCTACGGCGCGGACGTGATCCCGGCGTTCGCCCTAGGCGCCGCACCCTGCTGGCCGCCGGGAGGTCCATCTCGGCCGCCATGCCCTCGATCGCCCGCCCGAGCCGCGCCACGATCTCCTCGAGGGTCGCGTCGTCGGCGGTGAGGATCGGCGCGATCTGCACGACGGCGTCGCCGCGGCCGTCCGGGCGGGCGATGAGCCGTTGCTCGGCCAGGTGCCGCGGCATCACCTCGCCGACGTAGCGCTGCTTCTCGGCGCCGGTCAGCGGCGAGCCCTCCTCGTCGGCCACGATCTCCGCCGCCCAGAAGTAGCCGTCGCCGCGCACGTCCCCGACGGCCGGGAGCTCGAGCAGGCCCTCCATGAGCTCGCCCAGGAACGGCGTCCGGTCACGGACCCTCTCGAGGACGCCCTCGCGCTCGTAGATCTCGATCGCCTTGAGCGCCACGGCCGCGCAGACCGGGTGGCCACCGAAGGTGAGGCCGTGCATGAGGGTGCAGCCGGGCTCGCGGAGCACGTCCATGATCCCCTTCGAGAGCATGACCGCGCCCATCGGCACGTGCCCGGAGGTGAGCCCCTTGGCGAGCGTGATGACGTCGGGCACGCCGTCGTACCGCGTCACGCCGTAGTACTCACCAAGGCGTCCGAAGCCGGAGATCACCTCGTCGGCGTGCAGCAGGAAGCCGTAGCGGTCGGCCAGCTCGCGCAGACCCGGCCAGTAGCCTGCCGGCGGCGTGTAGCAGCCGCCCGCGTTCTGGATCGGCTCCGCCGACAGCATCGCGATCGTCTCGGGCCCCTCCTCCTGGATGACCGCCTCGATCTCCCCGAGCAGGCGCGCGCAGAAGGCCGCGTCGTCGTCGCCGTCGGGCTGCCGGTAGCGGTTCGTGTTCGAGACGTGGCGCACCTCGAGGGCGGGCGGCCCGAAGGGCGCCTGGTAGCTCGGCAGCCCGGAGATCGCGAGCGCGCCGAGGCTGACGCCGTGGTAGGCCGTCGTGCGGGCGATCACCTTGCGCCGCTCCGGCTCGCCCTTCTGGACGAAGTGCTGCCGGGCGATCTTCCACGCCGCCTCGACCGACTCGGAGCCCCCGCAGGTGAAGAAGGCGTGCGTGATGTCACCCGGCGCCCGCGCGGCGAGCGCGGCGGCGAGCTCGATGGCGACGGGCGTCGCGGTCGACCAGTTCGTCGTGTACGGGATCGTCCGCAGTTGCTCGGCGGCGGCCTCGGCGATCTCCTCGCCGTGGTCGTAGCCGAGCTGCATGCAGAAGAGCGACGAGAGCCCGTCGAGGTACCGCTCGCCTCGGCTGTCGATGACCTCGCAGCCCTCGCCGCGGACCCACACCGGCAGCTCGGCGAGGCCCGGGCCGAAGGCCCCGTTGCGGGCGAACTGCTGGACCAGGTGGTCGTGGGCGAGGAGCCTGGAGCTCGTCGTGCGTCATGCCCATCGCGAGGTCACCACCTTTCGGCGCGTGTAGAAGGTGAACGCGTCGTGGCCGGTGGCGTGCAGGTCGCCGACCATCGAGTCCTTCCAGCCGGAGAACGGGAACCACGCGACCGGGGCGGCCACGCCGATGTTGACGCCGAGCATCCCGGACTCGATGCGCTGGCGGAACCGCTGCGCGGCGCCCCCGACGCGGTGAAGAGGATCGCGGAGTTCCCGTAGCGGGACCCGTTGGTCCAGTCGATCGCCGCGTCCAGGTCGGGCACGCGGACGACCGACAGCACCGGGCCGAAGAGCTCCTCGCGCCCGGCCCGCGCCTCCGGATCGGTGAGGTCGAGGATCGTCGGGCCGAGCTCGCAGCCACCCGGGCCGCCGTCGCCCCGGCCGTCGAGCACGACCCGCGCGCCGCCGTCGGCGGCGACCCGGATCTCGTCCTCGAGGCGCTCCCGCGCCTGGGGCGACACGACCGGGCAGACGTCCGTCGCGTCGTCGAGCCCGGCGCCGACGCGCAGCTCCCGGGCCCCGTCGACGATGCGCGTCGAGCGAGGCGTCCTGCTCGGCGGTCGTGCCCACGAGGACGGCCACCGAGCCGGCCAGGCACCGCTGGCCCGCGCCGCCGAAGGCGGAGCTGGAGACGCCCTTGACCATCAGGTCGGCGTCGGCGTCCGGCATCACGATCATGGAGTTCTTGGCGCCGCCGAGCGCCTGGACGCGCTTGCCGGCTGGCGATCGCCCGCTCGGCGACGTACTGGGCGACCGTCGCCGAGCCCACGAACGAGACCGCGTTGACGCCGTCCGAGTCGAGGAGGGCGTTGACCGCGTCGTGGGCCCCGTGCACCAGGTTCACGACGCCGGGCGGGATGGCGTCGATCCCGCCGATCAGCTCCACGATGCGCTCGGGCGCGAGCGGGTCCTGCTCCGACGGCTTCAGCACGATCGTGTTGCCGCAGACGATGGCGTACGGGATGAACCAGAGCGGGACCATCGCCGGGAAGTTGAACGGCGTGATCGCGGCCACCACCCCGACCGGCTGGTTGAAGCTCTCCACGTCGATCCCGCGCGAGACGCCCTCGAGCACCTCGCCCTTCAGGAGATGCGGCGCGGCGATGGCGGCCTCGACCGACTCGATCCCGCGGCCGACCTCCGCGAAGGCGTCGGGGATCGTCTTGCCCATGTCGGTCGCGACGATGCGCGCGAGCTCGTCCTGGTGCGCGACCAGCACCTGGCGCAGGTCCATCAGGGCCCGGGCGCGCGCGAGGATCGGCGTCGCCGCCCAGCCCGGCTGCGCGGCGCGGGCGGCCGCGACGGCACGCTCGACGTCGGCCGCGGCCGACAGCGGCACGCGCGCGAGGTCCTCACCGGTGGCGGGGTTCCGGGAGACGAGCACATCGTCGGCGCTCGGGCGCTCCCACGAGCCTCCGATGTAGTTGTTCAGCGACCGCGGAGCGGCCGGGGCATCGACGGATGGCGGCATCGGTCCCTCTCGGTTCGGACGGGAGTTGTCACGCTGATGGTGCCCGGCCGGCCATGGTCCGACAAGCGCGGCGTGTCAGCGGGCGGTGAAGCCGACGATCAACTGGGCCGTCTCGAGGGGGATGTCGAGCTGGGGGCAGTGGCCCACGCCGTCGAGCTCGACCCAGTCCGCGTGCGGCAGCCAGTCCTCGCGGAAGCGGGCGGCCGCCGACGGCCATGCCAGGAGCCGGTCGTCGGTGCCCCACACGACGCGCACCGGACAGGTGATCCGCTCCGCGTCGAGGCTCCCAGCCCTCGCGGAGCGCGTGCTCGATCAGCGGCCCCGTCCCCTCGCAGGCCGCGGCGCCGCACATCTGGTGGGCGAGGAGCTCGGCCGGGATGTGCTCGAACCTCGCGGTGATGTCCTGCGTCACCTGGCGCCGGCCCTCCGCGGTGGCGACGATCGCCTCCGCGTGCGGAACGGCCGCCTTCACCAGCTCCTGTCTCGTCGCGAAGTAGTCGAGCGTCTCCCGGAACGACCCGTCGCCCCGGGCCCAGCCGCCGGCGGGGGCGAGCGCCACCACGGATCGCGCCCGCCCGCGCGCGGCGAGCAGCAGCGCGAGGTAGCCCCCGAGCGAGTTGCCGACGATGTGCGCGGTCTCGAAGCCCGCCTCGTCCATCGCACGCTCGAGCGCATCGGCGATCGCGGCGCCGCTGACCTCGCCCGCGAAGGGCGGTGCGCCCGCGTGGCCGAGCAGCGTCGGCGCCAGCACGTCGTGGTGGCGCTCGAGCTCCGGAAGCACCAGCTCCCACGTCCGCCACGTGTCGGTGAACCCGTGCAGGCACAGCAGCGGCGACCCGGAGCCGCCGCGGTGCGCGGGGGTGAAGGTGGCGTACACGTGGCCAAGGCTAGTAATCCGCCCCACAGGGAGCCGCGAGAACGCCACGGCCGGAGCGGATGGGTTGCGAACCGGACGGCGAGCGGTGCAAAATCTCATCGCCTCCGAGATCTGCGCAGGTCTCGGTCGGCCTCGAGACACAGGCATCACGCCGGTCCGCCCCCGCCCGGTGGACGGGTCGGGTTGCTCTCTTCAACGTCCCTCCGACGCCGAGGAGATCCCATGTCGATCGACAACGTGGGACGACCCTTCGCGGTGCGCGCTGAGCGGCGCGATGGCACGGTCGTCCTGGGCTTTCTGGGCGAGCTCGACCTGTCCGGCCGGGACGAGGCCGCCGCGACGCTGGCCGACGCCGTCACCGACGGGGCCCGCGTCGTCCTCGTGAACCTGCAGGGCCTCTCGTTCATGGATTCCACGGGGCTCCATTGCCTCTTCGAGGCCAAGCTCCTCGCCGATGCCGCCGGGGCGCGCATCGCCATCGTGAACGGCTCCGGGGCGTGCCATCGCCTGCTGGAGCTGGCGGGCATGGACAGCATCATCGAGATGGTCGACGACCCGGCCCAGCTCGATCAGCCGGCGGCCGGCCCGTAGCGCCTTCGCCGGCCGTTCGTGGTCCCCGGCGTTCGGCCACTCGGCCGTCGGGGTAGGCGAATTGATGCCCACACGCCGACGACGGAGCTCGACATGTCGTTCCGGATCGATCCCGACAGGCCCATCCGCAAGAACCTCCGCCGCCTCTCCCGCCGCCAGCTCGACGGGGCGCTGGCCGCCCTCGCGGAGCCCGGCGTCCTGGGGCTCGAGGAGACGGTCCACGACGTCCGAAAGCGCTGCAAGAAGGTCCGCGGCCTGCTCCGCCTCGTGCGCCCCGGGCTCGGCACGGAGTACCGGCGCGCCAACGCGCACGTGCGCGACGCGGCTCGAGAGCTGTCACCCCTACGCGACGCCCACGCCATGCTCGGGACCTTCGACGACCTGATCGCCGCGACACACGGCGACCGGCTCCCGGGCCGGACGCTCGCCGGCGTGCGGGAGGGCCTCGTGCTGCGCGCCGCCGAGGCCGAGCGGGCCGACGCCGGCGCCCCGCTGGAGCGCGCGGGCGAGCATCTCGCGCGCGTGCGGGAGCGCGTGGATCGATGGGCACCGGACGACGACGTCGCGATCGTCCTGTCCGGCCTCGCGGAGAACCACCGCCGCGGCCGCCACGCCTTTCGCCACGCGCTGGACCGTCCGACCGACGTCGCGCTCCACGAGTGGCGAAAGCGCGCCAAGTACGGCTGGCACCACGCAAAGCTGCTCCACGCGGTCGCCCCGAGCGCCCTCGGGCCGTTGGCGAAGCGGCTCAAGGATCTGTCGGACGGGCTCGGCGACGACCACGACCTCGCCGTGCTGCGCGCGACGATCCTCGCCGCGCCCGGAGACTTCGGCGGCCCGGCGCACGAGGAGGCGATCGCCCTCGTCGACGCGGCCCGGGCAGACCTGCAGGACCGCTGCCTGCGCCTCGGGGCCCGGCTCTACGCGGAGTCGCCGCGGGCCTACGGGCAGCGCGTCGGCCGGTACTGGGAGGCCTGGCACGCCCTGGGCCGCGAGCGCCCCGTCGGGGAGATCGCGGATCTGGCCCGGGAGCCCGCGGACCGGCCGCCCGTGGCCCGGGAGCTGCTCGTGGACGGCGCCCTGCGGTGACCCGCGAGATCGAGCGGCGCTTCCTGCTCGACCGGCTCCCCGCCGATCTGCCCCGCGGCACCCCGGTCCGGCAGGGTTATGTCGCCCTCGATGGCGACGTCCAGGTGCGCGTGCGAGACGCCGCCGGCGCCTACACGATCACCGTGAAGGGCGGCACCGGGCGCGAGCGGGTCGAGGTGGAGCCGCCGATCGACGCCGACGAGTTCGAGGCCCTGTGGCGTCTGAGCGACGGGCGGCGCATCGCCAAGGTCCGCTCCGTCGTCCCTCTCGGCGAGCACCGGGCCGAGGTGGACGTCTTCGAGGGCGAGCTCGAGGGGCTCTGGATCGCGGAGGTCGAGTTCCCCTCACCCGAGGCCGCCGACGCCTTCGAGCCGCCGGCCTGGTTCGGGGAGGAGATCACGGGCCGTCCCGAGTGGGGCAACGCCGCTCTCGCCGTACACGGACGGCCCGGCGTTTGACCATGGGGGGCCGCTCGGCGTTGGATGGACGGACCGTGAGGGAGGCAACCGATGGAGCTACCGCCGATCGTGAGCGAGGAGGAATGGCAGAGGTCGCACGAGGCCCTGCTGGCGAAGGAGAAGGAGGCCACCAGGGCGCGGGATGCGCTGGCCGCCGAGCGCCGGCGCCAGCCGATGATGGAGTTCTCCCCGGATCACGAGTTCGACGGGCCCGAGGGGCGCGTGACGCTGGTCGACCTCTTCCAGGGGCGCCGGCAGCTGATCCTCTACCACTTCTGGTTCCCCCCCGGCGGGGAGCCCTGCGGTGGCTGCACGATGTTCACCGACCAGGTCAGCCCCCTGGCCCACATGAACGCGCGCGACACCTCGTTCGCGCTGGTCTCGCGGGCCTCCCAGCCGGAGATCGAGCGGTACGCGCGCCGCATGGACTGGTCGATCCCCTGGTACACGGTGGTCGGCGAGGACTTCCAGAAGGCCTGCGGGACCACCGAGTACTTCGCGCTCGACGTCTTCCTGCGCGACGGCGAGCGCGTGTTCCTCACCTATGCGACCACGTCCCGCGGCGTCGAGGCGCTCGGAAGCGTCTGGACCTTCCTCGACCTGACGCCCCTCGGCCGCCAGGAGGACTGGGAGGACACCCCGCCCGGCCGGCCGCAGACGCCTCCCTACCAATGGTGGCGACCGCACGACGAGTACGAGTCGAGCTCGTGACCGAGGCCCTCATTCCCACTCGAGGGGGCGCCGGCCGAGCACCTGTGGGAACCTTGGCGACGCGCGCACGCGACAGGGACGGGTAGATGGGCACCGGGTTCGAGATTCCGCAGGAGTTCGAGGCGCTGATGGCGGCGGCCGACGCGGGCTGTCTCAACCAGAGTCAGGTCGCCGAGTTCGCCGAGTCGCTCGAGATGGGCGACGAGGAGATCGAGGAGCTCTACGCCGCGATCCGCGAGCGGGGCCTCGATGTGACCGACGACTGCGCAAGGATCGACGTCGCCGGCCCCACCCAGGTCGCGAACGGCGAGCTCGCCGAGGTCACCACCGACGCGATGGCCATCTTCCTGCGCGAGATCAGCCGGTACCCCCTCCTCACGGCCGACCAGGAGAAGGAGCTCGCGCGCCGAGTCGAGGCCGGGGACGCCGCGGCCAAGGAGCGCATGGTCAACTCGAACCTGCGGCTCGTCGTCTCGATCGCGCGCCGCTACCGGAGCTCGGAGCTCTCCCTGCTCGACCTCATCCAGGAGGGAACGCTCGGCCTGATCCGGGCCGTGGAGAAGTTCGACTGGCGACGCGGCTTCCGCTTCTCGACCTACGCGACCCTGTGGATCCAGCAGGCCATCCAGCGCGCTCTGGCCAATCAGTCCCGCACCATCCGGCTGCCGGTGCACGTCGTCGAGCACCAGCAGAGGGTGTCGCGCGCCGAGCGCCAGCTCCTCGCCCGCACCTTCCAGGACCCGAGCGTGGCCGAGATCGCCCAGGAGGCCCGGCTGCCGGAGGAGCGGGTCGCCATGGTGCGCGACCTCCCGCGCGCGGTGACCAGCCTCGACCGGCCGGTCGGCGACGACGACGGTGCCACCCTCGGAGAGCTCGTCGCGGCTCCCGACGAGGAGCCGCTCGCCGAGCTCGACGTCAGCCTGCGCAACGACGCCCTCGAGCAGGCGCTCGCCGAGCTCCCCGAACGCGACGCTCAGGTGCTGCGCCTGCGTTTCGGGCTCGGAGACGCGGAGCCGCAGACGCTCGGCGACATCGCGAAGACGCTCGGGGTGTCCCGCGAGCGGGTCCGCCAGATCCAGGCCGAGGCCCTGCGCCGCCTCGCCGAGATGCGGGAGCTCACCGCGGAGTTGCGCGCCGCAGCCTAGGGGGCCGCCCGGCTGCCGCCGCCATCCGCTCAATGTGGTGTTACTGGGCAACCGCGCGACCTGACTAGCCGCCCACATTCACGGCGGATCCCGCCGATAGACTCGGCCCGTGGCGCCTCGGCCGACGACCCCGCCGACGCAGCAGACGCGATTGGGCATCTCGCCGCGGCGCATCCTGCTCCCGCTCGCGCTCGCCCAGTTCATCTGCAGCTTCGCGGGCTCGAACATGAACGTGATGATCACCGACATCAGCACGGACCTCGACACCACCGTCGCCGGCGTGCAGACGGCGATCACCCTGTTCCTGCTGATCATGGCGATCTTCATGATCCCCGCGAGCAAGCTCACGGATCGCTGGGGCCGCAAGCGCTGCTTCATCGGCGGGCTTGCCCTCTACGGCGTCGGCGCCCTGGTGAGCGCGGTCTCCCCGGGCCTCGGCGTGCTGATCCTCGGCAACTCAGTCCTCGAGGGCGTCGGCACCGCTCTGCTGATCCCTCCCGTCTACATCCTCGCGACCATCGCCTTCACCGACCTCACGTCGCGAGCCAAGGCCTTCGGGGTGATCAGCGGCGCCGGGGGCATCGGCGCCGCGGCGGGCCCGCTGATCGGCGGCATCATCACCACGGCGATCAGCTGGCGGGCCGCGTTCGTCTTCCAGGCCCTGGTCGTCGCGGCCATCATCCTCTTGAGCCGCCGGATGGTCGATCCTCTGCCGGCCGACCCGACGCGCCGCTTCGACGCCGTCGGCGCGGTCTTGTCGGCCGTGGGCATGTTCTTTCTGGTCTTCGGGGTCCTGCAGGCGGACAACGACGTCGTGCTCATGGCGGTGCTGATGGCGGTCGGGGCGGCGTTCCTGGTGGGGTTCCTGCTCTACATCCGCTCCCAGGAGCGCGCCGGGAAGGAGCCGCTCCTGTCCAGCGGGCTGTTCCGGAGCCGCACGTCCAATCTCGGCCTCGTCACCCAGAACATGCAGTGGCTGCTCCTCATGGGGGTCTCCTTCACGGTCGCGACGTACCTCCAGGTGGTTCGCGGCTACAACGCCATCGAGACCGGCCTGATCTTCACGGCGGCGACGCTCGGCATCCTGGCCTCCTCCCTCGCCGCGGAGCGACTTGCCAAGCGGTACGCGCAGCGAACGCTGATCGTGGCCGGCTTCGTCGTCACGGTCGCCGGGATCGGCCTGCTGATCGGCCTGGTGTACGCGTCGGACAGCATCGTCGCCCTCATCCCCGGCCTCGCGCTGATCGGCCTCGGCGTCGGGGTGATGCTGACTCCCTCCGTCAACGTCGTGCAGTCCAGCTTCCCCGAGCAGCTCCAGGGCGAGATCTCGGGCCTGTCGCGCAGCGTGTCGAACCTGGGATCGTCCTTCGGGACCGCGATCGCCGGGACGATCCTCGTCGCGGGCCTGGCCAGGGGCGCGTACACCTGGGCGATGATCGCGCTCGCCGTCGTCGGGCTCATCGGGCTGGTGGCGGCCCTCTTCCTGCCGAGGCAACCCCAAGAGCAGGAGCGCCCCTCGACTCAGCCCCTGCTCGATACCGGCTCGACCCTGTGACGGGGACGGCTTCC
This sequence comes from Miltoncostaeaceae bacterium, assembly GCA_963721335.1. Classification (GTDB taxonomy): domain Bacteria; phylum Actinomycetota; class Thermoleophilia; order Miltoncostaeales; family Miltoncostaeaceae; genus CAVXDY01. The sequence goes on along the minus strand of CAVRIV010000005.1, from coordinate 293,759 downwards.
GCTCGCCTCACCAGAGGTGGGGGAAGTGGACGCCCACCCAGAGTCCCGAGCTTTTCGCCTGGCCGCCAGCGGGAGCGGCTCAGGCGCTCTGCACGAGCCCCCAGAAGTCGTCCGCGCGGGCCAGGAAGTCGTCGGCTGTCCGGGCGTCCGGACTGAACGTGATGTCGACCGTCAGCTCAGCGGCCCCGAGGTCGTCGCGCGAGGCCGCGACGTCCTCGGCGATCTGCTCGAGCGTGCCGGTGAACATGAACCGATCGCTCTCGATCGGCTGATCCGTGATGTGCACGTTGGCCCGCACGATGAGCTCGATCGCGTCGCCGTCGCGGCCGGCGTCCTGCGCCAGCGACCTGACCTGGGCGATCGTGCTCCTCATGCCCTCCAGCGGCACGCCGACGGGCATCCAGGCGTCGGCGAAGCGCGCGACGCGGGCCAGCGCCGCGGGCGTGTAGGCGGCCATGTAGATCGGCGGGTGCGGGTTCTGCACCGGCTTCGGGCCGATGATCGAGCGCGGGATGCGGAAGTGCCCGCCCGCGGCCTCGACCGGGTCGGTGGTCCAGATGGCCTTCAGGGTCTCCAGGTTCTCGTCCGCGCGCCGCCCGCGCTCCCTCCACGGCACGCCCACGGCCTCGTACTCGTCGGGGGACCAGCCCGTCCCGAAGCCCACTCGCAGCCGCCCCTTCGAGAGGACGTCGATCGCGGTGAGCGTGCGCGCGAGCAGCGTGGGGTTGTACCAGGGCAGGATCAGCACGCTCGTGCCGACGGCGATACGGCTCGTCTGCGCGGCGACGTAGGTCAGGGCGGACAGCGGGTCGATCACCGTGCGGTACACGTCCGGGAGCACGCCGTCGGGGGACGGATAGGGCGCCTGCGGCTCGAGGGGGAAGAGGAGGCGCTCCGTGACCCACAGCGAGTCGTAGCCGATCTCCTCGGCGCGTCGGGCGACGGCGCTCAGTGCGTCCGGCCCTGCGGCGGGTCCCATCTGGGGCAGGAAGTATCCGAGGCGCACGGGCACAGACCTCCGTGTCGAGACGTCTTCGCACGAGGCGTCGACCGGTTTGAGCCAGACTACGCAGATGGACGAGGCGGATCTGCGGCGCCGGGTCGTCGAGGCGCGGGTCGCCCGGTTGGCGACGATCGAGGCCGACGGCCGCGCGCACCTGGTGCCGATCTGCTTCGCCGTCGAGGGGGACCGCCTCTACAGCGCGGTCGACCAGAAGCCCAAGCGCTCACGAGACCTTCGGCGCCTGCGGAACCTGAGCGAGCGCCCGTGGGCCACGGTGCTGGTGGACCACTACGAGGAGGACTGGTCGCGGCTCTGGTGGGCGCGCCTTCGGGGACCGGCTCAGATCCTTGAGCCGGGCGACGCCATGGAGCGGGCGCTCGCCCCCTTGATCGAGAAGTACCCGCAGTACCGGCGGGAGCCGCCGGAAGGACCGGTCATCGCGGTGGATCTCGCGGAGTGGCGGGGCTGGTCGGCCCGCGGAACCAATCAGGAGTAGACGATGAACGCCTTCTCGCTCGAGCCCGTCGACTCGGTGTCGATCACCATCCTCGTCAACAACGTCACCGACATGCTCCTCCTCGACGAGGGCCCCGCCACGCGGCCGTCGTTGGGGACCTTCGTCCGCGGCGGCGTTCCCGCGCAGTTCCTGGAGGGGGGCCAGACGGGCGACGCGCTGCGCGCCGAGCATGGGTTCTCATGCCTCGTGACGCTGGTGAAGGCCGGCGGGGCCACTCGCGTCCTGTTCGACGCCGGGCTCACGCCGAACGGCCTCGTGGACAACATGCGCCGCCTCGACCTGTCCCCGCGCGACATCGACATCATCGTCCTGAGCCACGGTCACTGGGACCACACCACCGGGATGCACGGCCTCGTCGGTGAGCTGGGCCGCGCCAACCTGCCCGTCCTGATCCATCCCGAGTTCTGGAGCCGCCGCCGGGTCGCCCTGCCGGGGCGCGAGCCCATGGAGCTCCCCTCCACCAGCCGGCAGGCCCTCGAGGGAGCCGGCTTCGAGATCGCCGAGGAGCGCCAGCCCTCGTTCATCCTCGAGGGCTCGCTCCTGGTCACCGGCGAGGTTGACCGCACGACCGAGTTCGAGCAGGGCTTCCCCTTCCACGAGGCGTATCACGAGACCCGGTGGCAGCCCGACCCGCTGATCCTCGACGATCAGGCCCTGGTGGCGAACGTGCGCGGGCGGGGTCTGGTGGTCCTGACGGGGTGCGGCCACTCGGGCATCGTGAACATCCTCCGCTACGCCCGGAAGCTGACGGGCCAGGAGCGCATCCACGCGGTCGTCGGAGGATTCCACCTCAGCGGCCCGCTCTTCGAGAAGGTCGTCGCGCCCACGTGCCAGGCCCTCGAGGAATTCTCCATCGACCACCTCGTCCCGTCGCACTGCACCGGCTGGCGCGCCACCCACGAGATCGCCGCGAGGTTCCCCGAGGCGTTCATCCAGAACAGCGTGGGCACCCGCTTCGAGTTCACCGCCACAGCGGGCTGACGGCACGGCATCAGGATCGCTCCACTGTCGGCGGGTCGTTTCGCCACAGAACGGCGACATGGAGGACCGAGTCGGTGAACGCGATGTTCAGCCGCGGCTGCGCGGAGAACTGACTCTCGTCGCTCCCGGCGTGCCACTCACCGCCCACGAAGTCCTCCTTCCTCACCGTCAGGAAGCCGCCGGTGTCGAGCATGAAGGCCTCGAGATCATCGCCGTGGTGGCGCCGCCCCCTGGACTCGAGCTGACCCGTGGGGGTACCGACCAGCACGCCCCTCGCGGCCAGGCGAAAGGGCCCGTGAAGATCGCCAATCCGCAGTTCCACGAGAACCTCCCGGCCCTCCAGGGCCGCCAGCCTCGCGAGCGTCCCCGGGTAGTCGAGCGACTCGTATGGGGTGTCGTTGCCCCCGCTTGTCATCCTGCCTCCTTGTCGAATGGACGAGCGCCCGCCTCAGCGGCCCGGACGCTCCGGCCGGGCGGCGCTCATCCGCCGATGATCGCCGCCACGGCGATGATTCCCGATCACCCATGGCGAGACAGACGCCGAAGATCACCAGCGTTCTGCCGCGCGGTCCCGATTCGTCGTCCTCCATTGAGCCTCCTGGTCTGTCGGCGACCGTGCGCCGCGGGCGGGGATGAAATGAGTGGAGAAGGAGTCTAAGCTGAGACTACTTCGTAGTACGATGTTACTGGAGGACGTCATGACCGACACGGTTCAGACCAGCATCCGGTTGGTGGGCTATCAGGCACGCACCCTCGACGGGGCGACGGTGGTCGGCGAGATCGAGGGCGTGCGCCCCAGGGGGGTGCGCATTCACAAGATCCCGGGCAGCCCGGGCCACGCGGGCTACCTGCCCGTCGAGGCGATCGCCCGGATCGACAAGCCCGTCAACAGCGTGTTCCTGGTGGAGGGGATCGGCCGCGAGCAGGTCCTCGACGCGCCGCCCCCGCCCGACGAGAGCCCCGAGGGGTGGCACAAGAGCAGCGACTGGTGGGCGGATCTGCTCGGCCACTACGGCCTCTTCGACTCGGAGGGCCGTGGCAGCGAGCCCTTCCTTCACGCTGACCAGAAGTAGCCCGGACCTCGCCGACTACCAGCGCGCGGCGGCTCTGCGGGCCGCCGTGCGCCTGTTCCTCCGCCGAGGAGAGCAGGTCGCGCGGACCGCGGGCCTCACGCCTCAACGCCAGCTGCTGCTGCTGATGATCAAGGGGGCCCCCGACGGAAGCGAGCGAGCGACCCCCACCGAGCTCGCCGAGCGCCTTCAGATCGCGCAGAACACTGTGACCGAGCTGGTGGCGCGGGCGGAGGCGGTGGGTCTGGTCGAGCGCGAGCCCTCGGAGACCGACGGGCGCGTGGTCCGCCTCCGGTTGACCCGCGAGGGCGATCGCCGCCTCGCGGCGACCGTGTCGGGGCTGCAGGAGGACCGCCGTCACCTGATCGCGGTCGTCTCCCAGCAGCACGAGGACCAGGGCACGCAGGCGTGAGCCGGAGGACGCGCGTGGGTCACGAGATGCCACCAAGCGCGCTCGGAAGCCGCGATCGAAAGTCATGGACGCCCACCCAGGCTGGGCGAAGGTCGATCCCGGCCATCCGGGTGCCGGGCTGATCGATCTGAGCAAGATACTCACGAGCCTCTTCCTCACCCAGGTAGCGCCGGGCCGCGGAGGCGTATGCGGACGGGATCCCCTCGACTTCGCTGATCTCCACCCGCCCCCGGATCGTGAGGACCTCGGGCGGGAAGCTCTCGGTATCGATCGTCACGGCGACATCGGGGTTCGCCCGCAGCGCCCGAAGACGGCCGGGCGGGTGGCGAACGTGCGGCGCCGCCAGGAAGGTCGGCATCGCCAGCACCTCATCCGTCCAGTGAAACCACGTCGCGAGAACGCGCGGCGTCCCGTCGGTGGCGATGTAGGCGAAGCGCGCGGGAATCCGAGACGAGAGCAAACGCCGTGCGACGTCGCTCTCCAACAGGCCGAGATCGCCCTGCTCCAGCGCCATCGGGTCGGCGCCTGTCTCCCCTACGCCATCCTCGGTCATGAGTCGCCTCCGCGTTCGGGGTCTGATCGCCTGCAAAGTATTGCGACGACCCCGTCGCCCTCGCAGAGGCCCTTCGGCGGGGATCGCCGGCGGCCGATCGCCTAGGGCACCAGGCGGATGGGCCTGACGACCGGCTTGGGCTTGCGCCCGCCGCGCTGCGGACGGGCGCCGGCCGTGTAGCCGAGGGCGATGTTGAGAGGGGTGCGGACGTTGAACGTGCGGGCCCGGAAGGGCACCGGGATGCACGGCTGCCTGCGGCCGGGGGCGAGGAAGACCACGAGCTTCTGGCCGAACAGGCGGATGCTCCGCCGGCCGCTGAAGATGCTGACCAGGATGCGGGCCGGCCGGTTGCTCGCCACCTTGACCAGCACGCACTTCGAGCGCTTCAGGGAGCGCAGCGAGATCGTCCCCGGCGCGACCATGGTGGTGGGGCCGTTGGTCAACGTCTGCGGGTTGGGGATGGTGGACTGGAGGTTGGGGCCGGGCGAGGGGCAGCCGATGAAGCTGGCCGTCGTCGGCGTGATCGTGCCGTCGGCCGTCGTGTTGCTGCCGCTGTACGATCGGCCCCCCGGGGCAAGGGTGTACGAGAACGTGCCGACCCCCGAGGGTTGTCTCCAGGTCCCGGTGAGGGTCTGCCCTGAGACCGTGCCGATGACCGTTCCTCCCGGGCGCCCCACGACGTCGAGGGGATAGGTCCCGTTCACCGTCTGGCCGCTCTGCACCAGGGTCAACGCGCTCGAGGACTCCCCCCACTGACCGCTCCAGGGACCGCCCGGACAGCTCTGGGCTGGCGGTGGTGGGGGCGGCGGCGGGGTCGACCGGGGCTCCGTTCCGCCCCCCACGTAGGTCCACGAGAAGCTGAAACCCGTACCGAACTGGGTGACGCCGCTCCCGCTGATGGTCTGCCCGTTGGCGGCGAGGGTCCCGGTGAACGTCCCGCCCGTCCCGGTGCAGACGGAGCTCGCGTAGGCGAAGTTCGCGGTCGTGTTGTCGGCCGAGGCGCTGGCGCTGTAGGTCACTGCCGGATTCGTCGTTCCCGGACACGGGCCGGTACCGCTGATCTGGGACCCGGCCTGGCTGAGCGTGATGACGTCCGAGCCCGACTGCCACCGCCCTGTCCAGGGGTTGGCCGGAAGGGCCGCGCCCAACGCGGGCGCCACGAGGCCGACCGCGAGGGCGGCGAGGAGGAAGAGCAACGCGTGCCGGCGCACGGCGGTACTCATGGCACGAGGGCGATCGGCCGGACCACCGGCCGTGTGGGGCGCTCCCCGGAGCGGGCCCGGGCGCCGAGGGCGTAGCCGACCGCGAATCTCAGGGGGGTCCGCACGTCGAACGTGCGGGCCCGCGCGGGCACCGGGATGCAGGTGCTCGTACGGCCCGCCGCGGTGAAGATCACGAGGCGCTGCCCGAAGAGGCGGACGCTGCGCTTGCCGCTGAAGATCGTCACCAGCACGCGGGCGGGGCGCGCGCTCGTCACGCCGACGCGGACGCACTTCGAGCCGCGCAGGGACCGCAGGGAGAGCCGGGAGGGCGCCGTGGCGATCGCCGGGCCGGCCCGGACCTCGCGGGGGCTGGGGATGAACGTGCGCAGATCCGGGGTGCCCGATCCGCCGGGCACGAGCGCGAACGGGGGGCTGATCGAGTTCCGCGTGACCTCCACGCCCCGGCCGGGAGCCAGCTTGAGCCCCCTGAGCCCCCGGTTGACGGGCGTCACGGAGGCGCTCCCGCGAACGTTGCCCACCGTCGTGAGGCGCCGCCGCGGGTCGTGCGTCACGGTTGCGACGCCCCCGCTCATGGAGACCCGCGACACCGGCGTCAGGAGCTCGGCGCCCTGGATCGCGGCGCTCCGCGCCCGCGTCTGCGCGCCGGCGGTGGTGACCGTCGCCTCGCCCTGACGGAGGATCGGTGTCTCCTCCGCCTCGAAGACCGCAGGCGTCGCGATGCTGTTGCCCCTCGCGTCCTGGACGGCGGTCCCCTTGACCTCGAACCTCGCGCCCCCCGCGACCGCCTCGAGCAGGATGAAGGCCCGCCCATTGATCCTCAGGGAGCCGGCCGCGGTGAGGCGGTCCCCGGCGCCGACCAGCCATCCGACCTCCATCCGGCGGGTGACGCCGTCGGCCGCCGATCGGATCTCAGGCGAGCTGCTGAAGCCCCGTATGCGGAAGAGCGGTGGCCCGACGATCGGCGGTTGAGGGGGGAGCTCGGCCTGGCAGGTCGGCACGGTGCACCGGCCCGTCCAGGGGACGGTCGCGGAGAAATGCTGCAGGATCGTGCCCGTGAACGCCGCCGCCGCTCCGCGCAGGTTGTGGGTGATCGTGAACTCCCCGCTTCGGAAACCGGATCCGGGGAAGGTGTTGCCCGCGTTCTCGAGCTCCGACGTGCGGTAGGTGCCGTGGAGCGTCGTACCGTCCGCGCAGGCGAGGATCCGGCCGGCCTCGCCGGCCGTGGACCCGGAGCCCCGGTAGCTTCCGGCGTAGTTGTGCGCGTCGGCGGAGCACTTGCTCGTGTAGTTGAACGCCCCGAACGGCTTCCCCTCGACGGCCTGGGCCTGCGGGATGGAGATCGAGTCGAGGGTGATCGCCCCGAGGGACTCGAAGGTGGCCAGCGGGCCCACGGGTTGATCGGTCTCCCACTTTCCGCACCAGACGTCCTCGGTGGGGAGGGGCCTCTCTTTGCAGGGGAGCCGCGGGATGGCGTTGACGTTGACGTCGGTGTTGTTGAAGAAGGCCCCCGCCGAGGTGGGCGCGGCCAGGGCCGTGAGGGCGATCAGCCCGACGACGAGAGCCTTCATCCTCGAACGGGACGACCGAGCCGCCTTCGACCAATCCGGAGTCACGCGTGTCCGCCTCAGCGAGATCGACGAAAAGTGCGTCACTCTACGTCCGGCTCGCCCGTTACACAAGATTTGTGAGGATCTACGTCCGTCCTGGAGCAGGTGCGTCAGAGCGCCCGCGGGAGCTCCCGGACGCCGGCGTGGTTGCGACAGGTCATCCGGGGTACTGACGGCGCACACCCGCCCAAAGGAGACCCATGATCCTTCGCATCGACCGTCTCGGCATCGAGCTCCCGCCACCCTCCGACCCGGATCCGAACGGAGCGTCCGTCGTCCAGGAGCTGCTGGGTGGGCGCTTCGGCGAGATGTCCACCTTCATGAACTACACCTTCCAGTCGTTCAACTTCCGTGGGCGTCAGAAGGCGCGGCCCTTCTACGACCTGGTGGCGAACATCGCCGCCGAGGAGTTCGGGCACATCGAGCTGGTGGCGGCGACCATCAACACCATGCTCACCGGGGCGTCCCCGACGGGCGACGCGCCGGCCTACGCCGACGGCGCGCTCGCCGACGTGACCGGCTTTCGCAACGCCCAGCACTTCATCGCCGGCGGTCAGGGCACCCTGGTCCAGGACTCCATGGGCAAGCCCTGGAACGGCGACTACGTGTTCTCCTCCGGCGACCTGGTGGAGGACCTGACCCACAACTTCTTCCTCGAGACCGGAGCCCGCAACAACAAGCTGAAGGTCTACGAGATGAGCGCGCACCCGGCCGCGAAGGCGCTGCTCGGCTACCTGCTCGTGCGCGGAGGGGTCCACCAGATCGCCTACGCCCGCGCGCTCGAGAACCTCACCGGCGCCGACCTGATGAAGATGTTCCCCTCGCCGCGCATCCCCACGGACAAGATCCCCGAGTGCCGCCCGCACATCGCGCGCGGCGACCACCGCCGGATCTACCGGTTCTCCCCCGACGACTACCTCGAGATCGCGGCGGTCTTCAACGGGCCGCACCCGGAGACCGGCGAGGACCTCGAGGTCGTCGACCAGGCTCCCCCGGGGTTCCCCGCCCACGACCTCCCGCCCCAGTCGGCGGTCTTCGCACCCGACTACGCTCCGGAGGAGATCGCCGAGATCGCGGCCCGGCTCCGAGCCTCGGCGGGTCTGCCGAAAGCCCCGACGGGGGTCGTGGCGAAGCCGCCGGCCACCGGCAAGAAGCGCAAGCCCGCCAAGCGGGCGGCGAAGCCGCGGAGGGCCGCGAAGTAGTCGATCGCCTCGGGTCGCCCGCGGCATCGTCCGCGGGCGACCCCCTGGCCGCCGTTGGCCGCGGCGGGGTCCTGTCTCGCCCTCCGCGCCCCAGCTCGTCCTCGCGTTTGGCCTCTCTCGCCACGGGTACGTGCGACCAGCCCAGCATTCACGACGAAGGAGATCGCGTGGCAGAGGAGCATGAGAAGGTGATCCGGCCGGCGGGGGCCCCCATGGTCCCGTCGTCCGGCGGCGGACCGGCACCGGCAGAACCGGAGGACCGATCCGGCGGCATCGCGGCGGTCGGCGCCACCGCCGTGGACGAGGCCAAGGAGGCCGGGGCCCAGGCCGTGAGCGAGGCCGGCTCGCGGGCACGTGAGGAGCTCGACCGGCGCTCCACGCAGGCGGGTGACCGCGTGGGCAGCGCCGCGGGGGACGTCCGCGACATCGCCCAGGGCCTGCGCGACAAGGGCCGCGACGGCCCGGCCCGGCTCGCCGACGACGCGGCCGAGCGCATCGAGCGGTTCGCCGCGTACCTCCGTGAGTCCGACACGGACCGGATCCTCGAGGACGTCCGGAGCTTCAGCCGGCGCCGGCCCGCGGTGGTCGTGGCCGGGGCCGCGGTCGCCGGGATCATGGCCGGGAGGCTCCTCAAGGCCTCCGAGCCGAGCGGCCGCAGCGGGGGGGCGACGCCATGAGCGACGCCACCCGGATGAGGAAGCGCCCCATCGGGGATCTCCTCGGCAGCTTCGTCGAGGAGTCCACCACCCTCGTGAGCCAGGAGATCGAGCTCGCCCGCGCCGAGATCGGTGAGCAGGTGTCGCGCGCCGGCAGGGGCGCGGGGCTGTTCGGCGCGGCGGCCGTGCTGGCCCTCGCGGGTCTCGGCGCGCTGACCGCCTGTGCGATCGCCGCCCTGGCCCTCGCCATGGACACGTGGCTCGCCGCGCTGATCGTCGGGGGCGCCCTTCTGCTGCTCGCGGGCGTTCTCGGGCTGATGGGCCGGGCGCGGCTGAAGGCTCTCGCGCCACCGGTGCCCGAACGGGCGTTGGCGGGGGTCCGGCGGGACATCGAGGCGGTGCAGGAGGGGATCCAGACCGGTCGGTCCAGCAATGGGGAGGAGAGCAATGGCTCGTGACATCGCCGAGATCCGGCGGGACATCGAGGGCACCCGGGGGCGGCTGCGCGACACCGCCGAGGCCATCGGGTGGAAGGCGGACGTCCCGGCGCGCGCGCGCGACATCATGCGGGAGACCGCGGGCGTGGTTCGGGAGCGCGTCGGGTCGGGATCGTCCTCGACCGGGAGCGCCTCGCACCGCTCGTCGGGGTCTCTCACCGATCGCCTGAGCTCCGTCGCATCGACGATCGGCGGGCGTGCCGGCTCGGCCAAGGAGTCGGTGGCATCGGGCGCCGGATCGGCCGGCGAGCGCGCCGGCTCGGTGGTGGAGTCGGTCTCGCAGGGCGCCAGCTCGGTGGCCGGGACGGTCTCCGATGCCGCGGGGTCGGCCGCCGGGGCCGCGGGGTCGGCCGTCGCGGCGGTCGGTGACGCCGGCGGAAAGGTCGCGGAGCGTCTTCCCTCCACGGACGACGTCCGCACCGGTGGCCGCCAGGCCGTGACGTTCGCGCGCTCGAACCCGGTCGGACTCGCCATCGGAGCGCTGGTCCTCGGGGTGGCCGCCGGCGCGCTCCTTCCCTCCACCCAGGTGGAGGACGAGCACCTCGGTGCGGTCGCCGACGACGTGAAGCAGCGCGGCGCGGAGCTGGGCCAGGAGGTCGTCGAGCGGGGTGGCGAGACGGTGAAGGCCGCCACGGCCGCGGTGGCGGAGGGCGAGGAGCACGCTCGCGAGGCCGGCGAAGACGCCGAGCGCTCGAATGAGGGAGGCGGCGAGGAGGGGGTCTGAGAGGGCGGCGCTGATCGCGACGGCGGCATGAGGCGGCGGCAACCCCGCGGGGGAGTCGCCGCCTCCTCAGCGCAGGGCGGGATCGGCCGTAGGCGTGCGCTACGTCACGGCGAGCAGGATCACCACGATGATCGCCACCACGAGGGCGACCGCGAGGAACAGGCACAGCAGGCGCGGGCAGCCGGCGGCCCCGCCCGCCGGCGCCGGCGGCTGCAGCGGGACGGCGGGGCGGTCGGGCTGGGTCACCACGACTCCGGGCTGGGCGCCGGCGCCCGGCGACCACACGACGTCCGCCTCGTAGGTGCCGTCGCCGGAGTCTCGGACCGGCCCCACGACCGTCGTCCCGGGGCCTCCGCTCAGGGTGAAGGCGTCGCCCCGCCCGGGGCCGAGCGGGCTGCCGTATCGATCGGCGGGCGTGATGACCATCGTCGCGCTCCGGCCCCCGCCCGGGGCGTCGGCCGCGCCGCGGACCTCGACGGTGGTGCGGCCCGCGTCGATTCCGAGCTCGACGTAGATCGACCACAGGGCCTCGCGGCGGCCGCAGTCGGGTCCGAAGCGCGCGCGGGCGTGGAAGCGGTAGGTGCCCTCGTAGCGCGTGATGTCGGGGAGCGGGTTGCCGAAGACCCCGTCCCGCTCCATGGCGCCGTCGTCGTGAGCCCCGTCGTCGAAGAGCGGCACCGTCGCGCGCGTCGACGACGGCTCGAATCCGCCCGACGGACCGCCGAGGGCCCGGAGCGTGGCGCGAAAGGCGCTCAGCGGATCGCCTCCGACGGTGGGCGCGGCGAGGCCGGCCGCCGCGACGGCCGCGCCGATGGCCTCGGCCGGCGCCTCGATGTCCAGCTCGATCGAGGCCGGCGGCGCCGTGCCGTCGACGTCGCGAAGCGCCACCCGCGGGTTCAGGGGATCCCCGGTGTAGATGCGCCGCACGGGAACCACGGGCTCGAGCCGCGGGCCGCCCTCGGCGATCACGTTGACGAAGAGGCGGACATCGGCGGGCGGGGGGACAGCTCGCCCAGGCCCAGGCGGTCGGCCTGCCACTGCCAGGTCCCGTCCTGCTCGGCCCCGTACGGCAGCGGGACCTTGAGGAACTGCCACGTCTCCCCGCGATCGCCCTCCACCCCGGGGCTGCCCTGCCCGACGGTCGCCCCGGCCGGTGTCCGCAGCGACAGGCCGAGCGGCTGCGCCGGGTCGCTCCACCCGAGGACGACCGTGAGACGCGTCTCGCCGCACACCTCGAAGGACGTCGGGCCGGTCGAGGGGCTCGCCGCCGCCAGGACCTGGTCGGGATCGCTCAGCGCTCCGGCCTCGAAGATGTTGCCGAACGCAAGGGAGAAGAACTTCTTCAGCGCGAGCCCCTCGCTCGCCCGCGTGTAGATGCCGTGGTGGTCGCGCGCGATCCGCGTGAGGAGCGGTCCGTCGAGGTCCCCCTCCGCGCCGAAGCCGATCGCGAAGAGCCGCGTGTCGCCCAGCATGCCCTCGACGGCCTCGATCATCGGCGGGGCGTTCTGGAGGCCGTCGGTGAGGAGCAGGATCGCCCGCGCGTTGGCCGATCCCGGCGCGAGCTCGGCGGTCGCGACGGCGATTCCGTCACCGATGCTCGTCACCCCGCCGGCGGCGAGGGCCCCGATGCGGCCGGTCACGAACGGCGCCGGCCCCACGAGCTCGCTCTTCTTCGCGGCGTCCACGGGCGCGAGGGCCGAGTCGGCCGGCCGGTTCGCGCTGGAGCTGAAGGAGACCATGCCGACCCGGTGGCCGGCGCCGGCCCGCACCAGCTGGACGAACAGCGACGCGGCGTCGCGCGCTTCCTGGAGCTTCGTGCGCCCCGGCGTCGTCGTCGCGGGGCCGGACATGCTCCCGGAGCGGTCCATCACGAGCACGACGTCGAACGGCACCGGGGGCGCCGGCGGGTTCGACAGCTCGGCCAGGACCTGAGTGCCCGGAACGTAGGCGGCGCTGCAGGGGTTCCCGCCGACCGGCCCGGTCGAGAGCGCCCCGCCCACCACCCGCCCGGCGGCGTCGAAGAGCGGCGACCCCGAGCTCCCGCCGGCGTAGTCGAAGCCGTCGGCGGGGGAGACCAGGGTCTCGCCCAGGGTCCGGCGCTGGAGCTTCTTCACCGCGCCGTTGGGATGGTGCACGACGAACACGTCCTCGCCGAACATCGGAGCCCCGGGGCGCAGCGGGCGGGGCGTGATGCCGAGGCCGCCGGGAGGCGTGGCGATCTGGAACACCGCCCAGTCCCAGCTCCCCCGGCGGACCGCGCGGATCACCTTGTGGAAGGTGGGCGCGTACCCGGTCGGGCGCCCGCCCGCGCAGGTCGTCTGGTAGTCGAAGCACACGGACCCCGAGGCCTCCTCGAGCGTGCCGGCGCAGTGCAGCGCGGTCAGCACGAGATCCGGTCCGATGAGCGTGCCGCTGCAGCTGCCCATGCCCCGGCTGCCGTCCGGGTGCACGTGAACGCTCACCAGCACGCAGACCGCGCGCGCGGCCTGCTCCTCCACCGAGCCGCTCGCCGCGCACGCGGCGTTCTCCCAGTCGAAGACGCCGCACTTGAGGCGGGTCTCGTAGGTCGGCTCCACGTAGGGGCTGGTGTGCAGGAAGACGTCCGGGTTGGTGAGGCTGCCCACCGAGTCGCCCGGGTTGCCGGTCCGGGTCGGCTCCCCGCTCCAGTACTCGGCGAGCGTCGCGCCGCCGGTCGTGCCCGAGCCGCGGTAGCGCACGGCGATCGGCCCCCCCGCCGGGTCGATCGGCCGCGTCCAGCCCTCCGCCCCGGAGTCGAAGACGTCGGTCCCGTACCCGACGTCGACCTCCAGCCGCGAGCCGGTCGGGAAGGACATGTTCGTGAAGTGCAGGATCACGAACCGTGGGAGCCCGCCCGAGAGCGCCGGCCCCGGCGTGACGGGGAGCTCCCAGACGCCGGGCGCCGTGGGAGGCGTCGCATCCGGGCCGACCCTCGTGCCCAGGGCGACGGCCCGTCCGATCATGTGGCTCATGGGCTCTCCGAGGGTGGACCGGGTCGATCCTTCCACCGCTGCCTCGCGCGGGGAACCGGCGGACGGGTTCGAGCACGGTCCCGTTTCGTCCTGCAAGACGACGACGGCGGCCCCGTCCGCGTCGCCGCCGGGCCGAGGTCAGCGCAGGGCGGGGTCGGTCCCCCGGCGGGCGAGCGCCACGGCCTGCCAGCAGTAGCGGGCCACGACGGAGCGGTAGGGACGGAACCGCTCGCCGAGGAGCCGCAGCCGGCTCGGGATCGGGGGAGGGTCGATGCCCCAGGCCAGGCCGTAGCCCTGGCGCACGCCGAGGTCGCCGACGGGCCAGACGTCGAGGCGGCGCAGCTCGAACAGCAGGTACATCTCCGCGGTCCAGGGGCCGATGCCCCGCACGGTGACCAGCCGGGCGACGATCTCCTCGTCGGCGATCCGCCCGTGACCGCCGAGGACGACGGTCCCGTCGAGGACCTTGGCCGACAGGTCGCGCAGCGAGGCCAGCTTGGCGCCCGACAGCCCGGCGGCCCGCAGATCCTCGTCGGGGACCGCGAGGAGCGCCTCGGGGCTCAGCGGGCCGGGCACCAGGGCTCGGACCCGCCGGTGGATGGCGTTCGCGGCCGCGCCCGCGAGCTGCTGGAACACGATCGCGCGGACCAGGGCGCCGAAGTGGCCGTCCGGGTCGCGCGGGCGGTGCCGGATCGGGCCCACGACCTCGACCAGGTCGGCCATGACCGGATCCGCGGCGGCGACCGCCCGGATCGCGGCGGCCAGGGACGCGCGCGGCGATCCGGACAGGGGCGTGCCGCCGGGCGGGCCGGGAGGGAAGCGCGCGCTCGCGAGGTCGACGCGGTCGCCGCGCAGGGGCACGCGCTCGCGCCGAAGCAGCTCGAGCTGGGCGGCACCCTTGGCGACGCTGCCATCCGAGCGCACGACGCGGTGCCAGGGGACGCCGGCGTGGACCGTGGCGAGCACGCGCCCGACCGCGCGGGGCGCCTCCGGGTCGATGTCGGCGTAGGTGCGCACGAACCCCTCGGGGATCTCCCGCACCCGCGCCAGGATGCGGCCGGAGCGACCCTCGGCGTCCTGCACGGCGCACGCCGCCGTCTCTCGGAGCCTCAGTCCTCGCTCTCGGAGGTGTGCTCCTCGTCGGCCTCCCCGTAGACGCCCCGGTCCTCCTCCTCCTCAGGCTCCCCGGCGTCGCCCAGCACCTTCTTCAGGCTCGCCAGATCGTCGTCCGTGGCGTTGTCGACGAGCTCGGCCTCCGCCTGCTCGAAGCCCTCCGAGACGCCACCGCCCGCCTCGATCACCGCTTGGAAGGCCGGGTCCTCGGGCTCGTCCGACTGGGCGCCGTCCACCGTGCGGAAGGCCTCGTCGTCGAGCGACCCGATGTCGCTGGTCTCGATGTCCGGGTCGCGGTCGGAACCCGAGAATCCCCCGGGGCGTTCCTCCATCGCATCACCTCCGTGCCGTCGGCCGTCCCGCAAGACTAGGCGCCGGCGGCGGCTCGCGGCCCGCCGCGCGGGGTCCCCACGCCTTGTCTCGATCGATCCGCCAGAACCGCGCTCCACGGCGTGGGAGGGCGCCGGAGGCGCAGGCGCGGTGCCTAGAGTCCGCAGGCGCCCGATCGCATCCTCGCGACGAAGCGCACGCGCGACCGTCCGGCCAGGATCCTCGCCTCGACAAGGAGACAACGTGCGTCTGCGCATCGGTGCACTGCCGCTCATCTGGATCGTCATCGGCCTGATCGTCGCCTGGAGCAACGACTACTTCAAGGACGTCAACACCGCCAACGAGTTCTGGTCGGCCGTGCTCGCGGTCATCGCCTGGCCGCTCCCGCTCTTCGGCGCCGACATCATCGTCAGGTAGGCCGCCCCTCGACGGCGGCTCTCGTCAGCCACTGACCGCCGCCGATGCGCCTCCGGCGCTCGCAGTGCCGGCATCCGCCGCGAGACCGTGGACGATGAAGGCCGCGAAGAGGAGCAGCCCGGGCTCGACCGCGGCGGGATCCTCGACGGTGACCGTGACCGGCCGGCGGCCCCAGCCCTTGCCGTCGAGGACGGCGAGCTCACGGTCGGCCTCGGCGAGCGCGTACCGTTCGCGCCAGCTGCTCGAGGGCCCCAGCACCAGCTCACGACCGGCCCAGCGCACGGTGCCCCCCCGACGCAGCGTCCGCGGCTCGAACTCGCCGACGGCCTCGCCCGCCGCGTCGGTGGCCACGATGACCCGCCTCCAGAACCCCCGGCGGGCGATCCGCCAGGTGCTGCCACCGGCTTCAGCGGTCGCGCCGCGCGATGCCCACCCCGTGAGGCGCAGCGTGCCGAGGTCCCCCAGGGCGTAGAGGCGGCGATCGCCCGATGTGCGCGTGAGCTCGAGGTCGGCCATCGGTCGATCAGGCTGTCAGATGCAGCGGGTCGCGTGGCTCCGCCGGAGCGCCACCCTCCGCCGCTGCCCGGGGCGGGGGGTGGCGCTACGTCGGTCCCGCTACCTGGCCAGCGGGTTCGGCCGGAGCTGCACCTTGCCCACGTACGACTGCTGCACCTCGGAGTGGAGCACGGGGTCGGTGCCGTTGTCGAACCACAGCCCGCGGCCCTTCCAGCCGGTCTTCGGGTCGTCGATGCGCCCGTCGAGCCCCCGGGTGAAGAGGTTCTTGGGGTATGGGACGCGGATGACGGTGAACTTCTCGCGCTTGGGGTCGAAGGCGAGCAGCGAGTCGGAGCCCGTGCCGTTCAGGATCACCGTGTCCTTGCCCATGCCGAGCGTGTTGAACTGGTCAACCCAGAGGTAGTAGTGGAAGTCCGCATTCGTCACGTTCTCCGGCCCCTCGCCGGTCTGGATCTTGGGCCCGGGGCTGAGGTAGAGGGTCCAGCCCTCCGGGCACTGGTCGCCGGTGCCCCAGGTCTGCTTGCACTTCGAGCGGTCGAACTTGGCCAGGTGGCCGCTGCCGCCGAGCCCGGTCCAGATGATGCCCTTGGTGTCGACGTCGACGCCGCGCGGTCCGTACCCCGGCGCCGGCGGCTTGTAGACCTCGAACTCGTCGGTGGCGGGGTCGTAGCGGAGGATATCCCCGCGACCGCCGCTCAGCCGCCCCGTCCAGACGGTGTCGTCGACGGGGTTGGGGATGATCCCGTAGTTGAAGCCGGGCGTCGGGGTGTCCTTGACACCGTCACCGTCGCTGTCGACCTTCATCTCTGACCAGCCCTGCGCCTTCTCGAGCGTCTCGGGCCGCGCCGGGTCGAACTTGTCCGGGTCGAACCAGCCGAGCACGAAGGAGTCGCCGCTCGTCCACAGCCGGCCGTTCTCGTCGAACTGCAGGTGGTGGGTGCCGTAGCAGGTGTCGATCAGCTGGAACGCCTTGGTCTTGGTGTCGTAGTAGCCGAGCTGGCGGTGGTGGAAGTTGTCCGCGATCACCGGGTCCGCGTTGCAGAAGGCGGGCGCCTGGTCGGTCGCGTTGGAGCGGATCTGGGTCGTGATCCAGACCTTGCCCGTGTCGTCCATCATCGGGTTGTGCGGGTTGGCCGGGTTGTCGTACGCGTCGGGGTGCGCGGTCGTCCCGCCCGGGGCGGGATCGCCGAGCGACTTGAAGCCGTTGACCTGCTTGCCCCACGGCGTGGCGAAGCCGCCCACCGTCGGAACGTGCAGCTCGTCGGCCTCGTTGGTCGTCGGGTCGACGCTCAGCAGGCGGTCGTTGCCGAGGTCCACGCCCCAGATCTTCCCGTCCGGGTAGAGCCGCGGGTTGCGCTTGTCGGTGGCGATCTGGTCGTGCGCGTAGGCGTAGAGGTCGCCCCAGGCCCACTGGGTGACCACGAGATTGCGCTCGATGCCGGTCGGTCGCGGCGGCGCCTCGGGCGTCTGGCCCCCGGCGATCCGGCCGCCCCAGTCGGCGAGCGCGTCGAGCAGTGCGTCGCGGCCGAGCCCGACCGCGGCGCTGTCCATGCTGCCCGCCTTCTTGAGCCCGGCGTCGAGCCCCGCCCGGTTGCCCCGCATGCCGCGCGCGGATGCCGAGCCCATCTGGTGGCAGAGCTGGCAGCCGAGCTTGAAGTCACTCACCCAGGCGTGCTGGTTGCGCGCGCCGGGCAGGGATGCCGTGTCGGCGGGTGGCTTGAACAGGGAGAGCCAGTAGCTGGCCGGGTAGTTGGCCGCGGCCTCCTGCGCGCTGTCGGCTTTCGCTGTCTCGATGGAGATGGGGGCCTGATTCCCCTTGTGCCGGACGGTCACCGGGACGTTCCCGGAGTCGCGCAGCCCGTAGCCGCGCACCCAGACCTGGTATTCGGCCTCGGGCAGCTCGGGCAGCACGAAGCGGCCCTGGTCGTCGGTGACCACGATCTTGCGGTAGGGCGTCGGCAGGTCGGACGTCTCCGCGATCACCCAGACGCCCGCCTCGGGATGCTTCTTGCCCGAGGTCACCTTCCCCTCGATGAAGCCCGTCTCCGGCGGGCCCTTCGGGCCCTTCTTACCGGAGCCGGTGCCGAGCACCGCCCCCAAGGTCAGGAAGGCGATCACCGCGGCGGCGGTGACCAGCGCGAAGGACCGTTTCCGGGTCATGGGGGGCCTCCGGGAGGGGGCAGCGTGTGCGAGCAACGCTAGATCGGCGCCTCTCGGCTGGCTAGGTGACGTACGTGAATTTGACCCTTTTGACTTGGCGATCCGGTCGACCGATCAAGGTCGCCGGTCAGCCGTCGGCGGCGGGAGGCTTGCGCGCCCGGCTCGGGGCGACCCGCGGGGCCTCGTCGGGCATCTTCGGGTACACCGGCGGCCAGGGGTTGTCGGGGATGCCCGCGGCGAGATCGGCGCGGTAGCGCTCGAGGAGCGGCTCGATCGACTGCGGCGCGTCGTCGATCGCGGCCCACGGATCCCCGAGGCCGTCGAGGCGCCCCGGGACGGTCCGGATGGACAGCTCGTCCGGGACGATGGCGGCCAGCTCGTCCCAGGCGAACGGCGTCGACACCTGGGCGCCGGCGCGCGCGCGCACGCACCACGCCCCGAACACCGTCTTGTGGGGGGCGTTCTGGTTGAAGTCGATGAACACCCGCGCGCCGCGCTCCTCCTTCCACCAGGCGCCGGTGATCAGGTCGGGGCGGCGGCGCTCCATCTCACGGGCGACCGACACCGCGGCCTGGCGCACCGCGATCGAGTCCCGCCCCGGCTCCACGCGCACGTACAGGTGCAGCCCGCGGTTGCCGGTCGTCTTCGGGAACGCGGCGATGCCGAGCTCCTCGATGAACGCGCGCACCTCGCCGGCCGCCTCGCGCACCATCTCGAACGTGACGCCGGGGGAGGGGTCGAGGTCGAGGCGGAGCTCGTCGGTCTCCTCCGGGCGCCGACGCCCGGTACGGCCACGGGTGGAACCCCAGGCAGCCCTGGTTCGCCGCCCACACGACGTGGGCGATGTCGGCCATCACGATCGCCCGCGAGGTCGTGCCGTTGGGCGTCGAGACGATCGTCGTCTGCAGCCAGTCCGGCGCCGACTCGGGGATGCGCTTCTGGAAGAACGACTGGCCGGCCGCCCCGTTGGGGAAGCGCTGGAGCAGCGTCGGCCGGTCGCGCACGGTGCGCATCAGCGGCTCGGCGACCGCGAGGTAGTACCGGGCGAGGTCGGCCTTCGTCTCGCCGTGCTCCGGGAACATCACCTTGGCCGGGTTGCTGATGGCGACGGGTCGCCCGCCGGCGTCCAGCTCGAGCTGCTCGACCTCCGCCGCCATCCGATCACGCTACCTCAGCTCAGTCGGTGTCGTCCGCGGCCTCCGTGTCGCCCTCGATGACCACGACGCCGTACCGGTCGTCGAGCCGGACGTCGACGGTGCCGCCGCCGGGCCGGGTGACCTCGACCTCCCAGGTTGCGCCGTTCTCGCCGTCGCGCTCGACCGCGTTCACCGTGCCGCCGGGGACGGCGGCGAGCGCCGCCGCGCGTGCGCGATCGGCCCCCGGGCCGCTCGCCTGCTGGTCGCCGTCGTCACCGCCGCCCGCCACCGCGAAGGCGGCGCCGGCTCCGCCGACGACAAGGGCCGCGGCCACTCCGACCGCGATCAGCCTGTTTCGGGTGAGGCGCATGTGCAGATCCTCCGTTTCTCGATGTCCGCGTCATGCGGCGTGAGCATCGTGCCGGGACGACGATGAGAGGACGATGAGAGCCGGCGCGGTGCGGTCATGACTCCGGCAGGGTGATCCGGACACGTGCCCCAGGGCCGGCGTTCTCGGCCTCCACCTTGCCGCCGTGGGAGCGGGCGACAGCCTCCACGATCGCCAGCCCGAGGCCCGACCCCCCTCCGGTTCGTCCGGCCTCGGCGCGGCTGAAGCGCTCGAACGCGCGCGGCCTGAAGTCCTCGGGAAACCCCGTCCCGTGGTCGCGCACGGCGATGCGGACGCCCTCCTCAGCCCGGTCGGCCGTCAGCTCGATGTCTCCGGCGCCATGGCGAAGGGCGTTGTCGAACGAGATTCCCGAGGGCTCGCTCGAGATGGAGGCGATCGGCGGCGGCGGACAGTCCGGGCGGGGAGACCTGGACGGTGATTCGCCGCCCGGCCGCCTCCGCCCGAGGCCCCTCGCGCGCGGCGATCGCCCGGAGCGTCTCAGCGATGTCGAGCGGCGCCGGGCGGATCGGCAGCCGGCCGTCGTCGGCCTGCGCGAGCACGAGGAGATCCTCCGCCAGCCGGCACAGGCGGTCGGTCTCCTCGCCCGCCGACGCCAGGGCCGCCCCGAGCTCGCCCACGTCCCGCGGCCCGAGCAGCGCGACCTCGATCTCGCTCTTGAGGATCGTCAGCGGCGTGCGCAGCTCGTGGCTGGCGTCGGCGACGAAGCGCCGCTCGTTCGCGATCGCCTCGCGCTCGGCGACGCGGGCCCGCTCGAGGCGGTCCAGCATCGCGTTCAGGGTTGCGGCGAGCCGCCCGAGCTCGTCGTCGACCGGGGGCACCGGGAGCCGCCGGTCCGGCTGGTCGGTGATCTCCGCGGCCCGCCGCCGCATGGCGTCGACCGGTCGGAGCGCGACGCCGGCGACGACGTAGCCCGCGGCGCTCGCCACGACGAGGGCGACCGCCAGCCCCACGAGCTCGAGCACGAGGAGCGATGACAGCGCCTCGTTCTTCTCGTCCAGCGAGGCGCCGGCCACGGCGATGAAGTCCTCGCCGCGGGCGCGTACCGGCACGGCGAACAGGCGGAGCGCCTCGTCGACGTGCTCGTCGCCGGGGCGCTCCGCGAAGAGCGCGCCGGTTCGCGCGCGGCGCAGCTGGGATGCCTCGAGCAGCGGGACGGCCGCGTGGGACGTCGACGCGACGACCGTCCCGTCGTCGCGCAGGATCTGCGCGACGCTCTCGTCGGTCTCGAGCCCCGTCGCCTCGGTCCGGGCGACCCCGTCCAGTGAGCGCGAGACGAGGGAGCTGATCTCGGCCGCACGCGCACGCAGGCCTCTGTCCAGGGACTGATCGAGCTCCACCCCGAGGCGCAGGTAGAGGAACGCGCCGACGGCCACGAGCACGACGAGCAGCGCGCCCGAGAAGGCGAGCGTGACCTTCCAGCGCAGTGGCAGGCGCATCACCGTTCCGCGGGCTCGCGGAGCCGGTAGCCGACCCCGCGGACCGTCTCGATCGACGAGGTCCCGAAGGGCCGGTCGATCTTGTCGCGCAGGTAGCGCATGTAGACGTCGATCACGTTGGAGCGGTTCTCGTACTCGTCGTCCCAGGCGTGCTCCAGCAGCTGGAACCGAGACAGCGCATGTCCCGGGCTGCCCATCAGGGCCTCGAGGAGCGCGAACTCCTTCGGCGTCAGCTCGATCGGGGTCGCCCCCCGCCAGACCTCACGGGAGGCCGGATCGAGCCGCAGGTCGCCGACCTCGACGACCGGCGCGCGCGGGGTGCCCGTGCGCCGGGCGAGGGCCCGAAGGCGGGCCAGGAGCTCATCGAACGCGAACGGCTTTGACAGGTAGTCGTCGGCTCCGTGGTCGAGCCCGGCGACGCGATCGGCGATCGCGGTGCGCGCGGTCAGCATCAGGACGGGGGTGGCGATCCCCCCGGCGCGGAGTCGGCGGCAGGTCTCGAAGCCGTCGATGCCCGGCAGCATGACGTCGAGGACGATCGCCCCGTAGTCGGTCGCCGCGGCCATCCAGAGGGCGTCCTCACCGGCCGCCGCGACATCGGCGCTCAGCCCCTGCGCGCGCAGGCCCCGTCGGATGATTCGGGCGAGCTTCGCGTCGTCCTCGACGATCAGCACCCGCATGGCCGCAAACCTCTCACGTCGGACGGGCTAGTCGCCGGGGGTGAAGCTCACCAGCGCCGCCCGCTCGCCGGGCCCATCGGTGTGGATGCTGAGGACCGGCCCGACGCCGCGAGCGTAGAACTTCAGCTCCTGGACCCTGGGCTCGGTCGGCACGAGATCCCGCGTCATCAGCACGTCGGCCGCGAAGTGGCCGAAGGGCACCTCCACCTGCTCCTCGCCGACCGTGATGACCGCGGCTCTGTCCTCGGCCTCGCCCGCGTAGTACTCCTGGCGGTATGAGAGGCCGGGCACCGGGTCGGCCGGCATGGCGACTCCGGCCTGCGCGCCGTCGACTCCGGCCTCGAACGAGCCGGACCGATCCGCGGGCTTTCCGTCCTGGAAGCTGCGCGTGTCCTCGCCGAGATACCAGATGTTCCCCGCCTCGTCCTGCGCGTACCAGTCGTCGGTGGTCTCGACGGGCGCGCCGTCCTCGGTGACCACGTCGCGGACCACGCGAGCCCGGATCCCGTTCGCGATCATCCTGGTCCGGTCCGTGACCGTGACGACGATCCTCTGCGGGGTCCCCCCGGGCTGGGCCTCGACATAGATCCAGCGGCTGCCCGGGGTCATCGGCCAGTAGGGGTTGTCGATCGTGGTCGAGAAGTCGGCCGGGTCGAGCGTGACCGGCTCGCCCCCCTGTGGCAGGCCCCGATCCGCGCCGCCGCCCGCCGGTCCATCGCCGCCGCAGCCCGCGATCCCCACGATGGCAACTGCGCAGCCGAGGACCGCGGCGACGGATGCGTGCTTGTTCACGGTTTCGTCCTCCGAATGCTGGGGCGGCCTGTTCGAGTCCGGGCCACCGGAGGCGGGTTGTACGAATCGCCCGATGAGAGATTCATGAGAAGCCTCGCCGCATCTCGGGCGGGCAGAGCTGTCCGCGCGTCCTCGTGCCCGCGCGAACGCGCGGGGTATCGTGGTGGCCCCCGCGCCAGGAGGCCCTGATGTTCCACGGCCCAGACCCCCTCCACCTCCTCGGCTGGGCCGAGGAGACCGACCAGTCGGGCGACCTGTTCATCGTCGGGATCGAGGTCACCCAGGGCATCCAGTACGCGCGCGCCGACCGGCACCTGGCCGACCCGGCCGACCGGATGCCCGACAACTCGGCCCGGCTGGTGGCGGGCAAGCCGGCGTGGGTGCGCGTGTACGTGCGGAGCTGGTACGGCGAGTGGGGCGTCACGGGCACGCTGGGCATCCGGCGCAGGCGGCGCTTCTTCTGGCCCTCGGTCGCGACCCTCACGCCGCGGCCCCCCGGGACGATCGTCGCCCCGAGGCCCCAGTGGGTGGAGAGCAACCTCGCCGGCGAGCGCAGCAGCCTCGCGGCGACCCTCAACTTCGTGATCCCGGCCGAGCTCATGTGCGGGGAGCTGCAGCTCACCGCACGGGTCCAGGGCAGGGGTGCGCCCGCGGTGAGGAGCACGACGATCGACGCGACGCTGCGCCGCACCCTGCGCCTCGCCGGCATCTTCATCTCCTACAACGGCCCGGCCAACACGAACCCCGGCGCGCAGGTCATCTCCGCGGCGGCGCCGACGATGCAGGCGCTCCAGTCGACCGCGGCCGACACGCTCACGCTGTACCCGGTGCGCTCCCAGGCCGACTTCCGCGATGCCGGCACGCTCGCGTGGACGACCCCCCTCGAGCTGGGCGTCGCGTCCGACGGCTCCTGCCTGCCGAACTGGATCGCGCTGCTCACGGCCGTGGCGAATCAGATGACCGCCGACGGCAACCAGCCGGGGTTCATCTACTACGGCCTGATGCCGATGGCGCTCGGCGGCGGCGGTTGTGGCGGAGGCGGCCTGGCGGTCGGCCCCACCGGGCACATCACCGACGGGCTCACGATGGCCCACGAGATCGGACACGCCTGCGGCGTGTGGCACGCGCCGTGCGGGGTCATCGGCGACGCGGGCTACCCGGCCTACGAGCCCTACGACCCTGCGGCGATGCCACAGGGGTCGATCGGCGAGTACGGGCTGGACGTCAACAACGGCGCGATCAAGGCCCCCGGGACCTTCAAGGACCTCATGTCGTACTGCTGGCCGAAGTGGATATCGCTCTACCACCACGGGGCGCTGTTCGGCTCGTCGGCGCTCAACCCGGAGTCGGTGTGCCTCGCCGACCTCTGGTGGCTGGAGGTCGCCGAGCCGCACGGCCCGTTCCACCTGGTCGCCGCGGCCGAGGACGTCATCAGCCTGATCGCGGTGATCGGCCCCGGCGACTCGGTGGATGTTCGCCACGTCGCCCGCACCCTCACGCGGCCGGCCGCGATCTCAACCGCGACCGGCATGACCGCCCGCCTGGTGGACGAGGACGGCGCGGTGCTGGCCGCGGCGCCGCTCCGGCGGCTCGGAGGCCTGGCGGGCTGCGGGTGCGGCGGCGACGACGACGAGGGCGACGCGGTCGCCCAGGCGCTGATCCCGAACGTGGCGCTCGGCGCCCGCCTCGAGATCGTCGCCGGCGAGGAGGTCGTGTGGACCCGCGCGGCGCCGCCGCGGCCGCCGGAGATCGCCCGGTTCACCTGCCGGGTGGTCAAGGGAGCCGTCCGCGCCGGGTGGCGCGCACCGGCCGCCACCGACTGCTGGCTGCGCTGGTCGCGCGACGGTGAGGACTGGAGGGCCCTCGCGACCGGGCTCACCGGCGACCGCGCGGAGGTCGCGACGCGCCACCTGCCGCCGGGACCCGTCCAGATCCAGCTCGTCGCGCACGACGGCTTCTCCTCCACCCACTCGACGCCCGTCGGCCTCGAGATCGCCGCGCGCGCGCCCGACGTCGCCGTCATGCACCCGCGCCCCGGCGCGGTCCACGTCGATGGCCAGACCCTGCGCCTGTTCGCGGCGGCGGTGTCAGCGTCGGGCGAGCCCATCCCCTCCGAGTCGTGGCGGTGGGAGCTCGACGGCAGCGACGTGGGCGAGGGCGAGCTCTGGATCGAGGCACCCTCCGCGGGGGAGCACGTCCTGCGGCTACGCGTCTCCACCGTCGATGGCGAGGCGGCCGACGAGGTGCGCTTCACGACCGTCCCGGCGGACGACGTCGCCGACGACAGCTAGGTGCCACCGCTCCCCGGGGCGGTCGAACCTGAGACGCGGGAGCTCACCGCGGGCGACGCGTCACCCCCAGGAGGACTCCGTCATCGGCCGCAGCGCGACCTCCAGCAGGCGCATCCCGCGCGGACGGGTCACCGCGAAGAGCACGACGTCGGCGACCTCCTCGGCGCTCATCATCCCCACCTCGTCGTCGGGATCACGCCCACGTCCCACGGCGAATCCGGTGGCCACCCCTCCCGGGCAGACGTTGGTGCACCGCACGCCGCGCTCGCGCAGCTCGTGGTCGAGAGCACGCCCGAGGCCCACCTGGGCGAACTTCGACGCGCAGTAGACCGACTCCCCGGGCAGGCCGCGGCGCCCGGCCTCCGAGGCGATGATCACGACATCGGCCGCCGGGCTGCGCAGCAGGTGCGGCAGGGTCGCCTGGAGGGTGTAGAGCGTGCCCTTCACGTTGACGTCGATCATCTCGTCCACCTCCTCCGGCGCCAGCTCGATGAAGGGGCCGTAGCTCCCCACGCCGGCGTTCGGAACCACGATGTCCAGCCGCCCGAAACGGCTCACCACCCGATCGACGGCCTCGAACATGCCCGGCCGATCGCGCAGGTCGCAGGCGACCGCCACCGCCCCGGGAACCGCGGGATCGGCACCGCTGCGCGACAGCGCCACCACCTGTGCCCCCGCGTCCGAGAGAGCGCGCACGGTGGCCGCTCCGATCCCCCGGCCTCCGCCTGTCACGAGCGCGACCCTGCCCTCGAGGGACCTCATGGCCGGGCCACTCGTCGGCGCGGGAACGGTCATCGCGAACCCCCTGGATTTGGACCGCAGCAGGCTAACGGGCCTCGTACGAGGACCAGGGGGCTATGCGGGGAGGTGGGCGACCGCCGCGGCGACGGGGGGCTCGGCGCCGTGGGATCCCGACGGCCCCCAGAACCGCTCGTGGAGCGCGGGCGCGATCGCGAGGAAGGCGTCCATCATCGAGGGGTCGAACTGCGAGCCGCGCGAGCGCTCGATCTCGGTCACGGCCTCCTCGAACGACCAGGCGTCCTTGTACGGCCGAGGGGAGCAGAGCGCGTCGAAGACGTCGCAGATGGCGCAGATCCGACCCATCAGGGGTATCTCCTCAGCCGCGAGACCCGCGGGATAGCCGGTGCCGTCCCACCGCTCATGGTGGGTCAAGGCGATGACCTCGGCCATCTGCAGGAGCTGCGACGACGATCCGGCGAGCATGGTCGCGCCGATGGTGGTGTGGGTCTGCATGATCGCCCGTTCCTCGTCGTCGAACCTCCCGGGCTTCAGCAGGATCCGGTCGGGGATGCCGATCTTCCCCACATCGTGCAGCGCGCTCGCGTGACGCAGGAGCTCCGCGTCGGCCGCGCTCATCCCGAGGGCGAGGCCGAGCGCCTCGCACATGCCGCTCATCCGGGCGATGTGGCGGCCGGTGTCGTCGTCGCGCGTCTCGGCCGCCTGACAGAGGCGGCTGATGACCTCGAGCTGAGTCTCGTACAGCTCCCGCGTGCGCTCGCGCACCCGGGCCTCGAGCACCTCGTTGCGCCGGGCCACGGTCGCGCCCTCACGACGCTCGGCGATCGAGGTCACGACGACGACCCCCACCGCTCCGACCGCCAGGGCCAGGAGCGGCGGGACGACCTCGACCACGATGCCGCCCTCGAAGAGGGCCTGGGCCCCGACGAGGGCGGCGAGCGCGAGCGGCACCGCGAGGGCGGCCACCGGAAGCGGCCGCCACCGCGCACCCGCCAGCGGGCACGCCACGCCCATGAGCACGATGGCGAGCACGCCCCACCAGGCCGGCGCGGGTCGGAGCGGGTTGCCGTGGAGGAGCGTCCAGATGGCGTTGGCCTGGACCTCGGCGCCGGCCATCGGGCGGTCGCCGGCGGTGGGGGTCGCGTGGATGTCCTGCAGCGTCGGCGCCGTGGCGCCCACCACCACGATGCGCCCGCGGATCCGGGCGGGGTCCACCCGTCCGCGAAGAACGTCCGAGAACGAGACGGTCTCGATCGTGCCGGGGGGCCCCCGGTAGTCGATGAGCGCGTGGCCGCCCGGGAAGAGCTCGGCGGGCACGCGACGCTTGGTCGCCGCCTCGACCGCCACGACCGACATGGTCGAGATGCCGAGTGCCGACCGGTCGGACCGCCGGATGATCTCGCCCGCCTCGGTGGGGAAGCTGGCCGCGCCCGCCCGGGCCCCCGCGCGTGCGAGGTTGTCATCGCCCCCCAGGACGTTGGTGCGGCCCTCTGCATCGACCTCGCTCGTGGCCAACGTCACCGGCCGCGCCCGGCCGACCGCGTCGTAGAGGGCGAGGTCCTCGCGAGGACGGGTCGGCTCGGTGAACTGGACGTCGTAGGCGATGTGGCGCGCCCCGGCGGCGTGGAGGCGGTCGATGACCCGGGCGTGGAGCGAGCGCGGGAAGGGCCAGGCCCGGTCGAGCTCGGAGAAGGTGACGTCGTCGATTCCCACAACCAGCATGTCGCTCGGCGTCTCGGCGCCGCGCAGCTGGAAGCGCAGGTCCACGGCGTCGTTCTCGAGCCCCTGGAGGGCGCCCGACGCGTCAACCCCGATGCCGACCGCGACCGCGGCCGCCGCGGCGGCCAGGGCGGCCCAGACGCGCAGGGCCCGAACCCCCCCGAGCCGGCCGGTCATCCCCCGGGCCGGAGGGTCCGCGCGAGGTGGGACCGGCCGGCCCTGACCAGCACCGAGCGGCCGGTGTGCACGTTGCGCACCAGGACCGCACCGGTCACCACCCGGGTGAGGGTGCCGTCGCAGCGCTCCTCGGTGAGCCACTTCGTCCCGCGCACGCTGGCCACGCTGTTGCGCCCCCCGGTGGTGAAGCGTCCGTCGTCGTCCTGGGCCCAGAGGCGGCGGCGCGCGGGCCGGCGACGGGCCGAGGTCACCTGGCCCTCCCCGGCCGTGCATCGCGGCGGTCCGCCGCGCAGGACGATGTCGGTGCGTCCGCCCGCCTTCGCGGGCTGGCGCACCTGGAAGACTCCGGCCCAGAAGACGCCGGTCTGGCTCGCGCCCGGTCGCGGCAGCGCCGTGGCGACGGCGACCCGGCCGTGCGTGGTGTCGATGAGCGTGCCCACCGGCAGCGGCTTGGACGGATCCACGGGTGCGTAGCGCGCCGACCCGGGCACCCGAACGAGGACCGTCCCCGACAGGGGCTCGGCCACCATGGTCTTCCCGATGACGGGCTCTGGATCCGGCGCCGGAGGCGGCGGCACGAGGAGCGGCGGGGTGTCGGGCGGGGTTGCGGGCGGGACCGGCGGGGGGTCGGGAGGGACCGGCGGAGCGTCTGCCACGGTGATCGAGCGCATCGCCTGGCCGGAGTTGCCGAGCGCGTCCGACTGGCTCGCGGTCACGGTGTTGACGCCCGCGGCGGCGTACGTGTGGGCCGCCGACGTCCCGCTCGCCGCCCCGCCGTCGCCGAAGGTCCAGCCCGGGGTGCCCGCGAGCGCCGACCAGGCGTCGGTGAAGGTGACCGAGACGGGCACCGGGCTGCCGACGGTGCCGGTCGTCGGGACGCTGACCGCCGTCGCCACGGGTCCGACCGCGTCGTAGCCCGCCGCCTGCACCGTCGCCGGGGCGTCCGACCGGATCCAGGCCGCCGCCGCGTTGCCCGCGCCGTCGAAGGCGATCTGCGGGAGCACCCCGGCCTGTCCCGTCGTCGAGAGGGTGGTCGGTGTGGGGGCCCACGGGCCGCCCGCGGGCCGCTGAGCCGCCTGGACCACGTTGCGGGTCCCGTCGAAGCGCGACCAGACCGCCATCGCGTCACCTGCCGCGGTCATCGCGACCTGGGGCGTCACGGCGTTCTGACCGCTCACCGACAGGGTCGAGGGGCTGCCCGGCCACGGACCGGCGGCCGAGCGGGCGGCGGCCTGAATGCGCGTGTGGGATCCGTCGTCCCGTGACCAGACGGCCACCGCGCCGCCGGCGGCGTCCATCGCGACGTCGGGCGCGGCCGCGGCCCTGCTGTCGTCAGAGAGGAGGTCCGGGGCGCTCCACGATCCACCGGCGCGACGCGCGGTCCACACGGCGTCCTCCCCGCCGACGCGCCGAATCCAGACCGCGGTCGCGCTCCCCGCCGGGTCCACCGCGACGCGGGCGGCTGTGGCGTTGTTACCACTCCCCGTCAGGGTGACCGGGGCCGACCACAAGCCCCCGTTGGGGCGGGTAGCCGCCTGCACCGGATCGTTTGAGCCATCCGTGCGGATCCACACCACCACGGCATTGCCCGCGGCGTCGATCGCGATCTGGGGCTCGGCGGCGTCATCGCCGGGGTCGGAAACGGTTTGGGGCGTCGCCCAGGTTCCCCCGGAGAGAACGGACGACCGCACGAGGAACTTCCCGGAGATCTTCTGCGACCAGACGACCACGGCGTCTCCGCTCGGCCGCAGCGCCACCTGCGGATCGGCCGTTGTGCCTCCGGTCGCGAGTTCCGCCACCGGGCCCCAGGTGCCCTCGGCCGGTCGCGACCGGGCGAGCACACGGTCGGTCGAGCCCCTCCAAACGGCCACGGCGTCGCCGTTGGCGGCGATCGCGACCTGCGGGGTGGCGGCATTCTCGCCCGCCGGGGAGAGATCGACCGCCGTGCTCCAGGCTCCGCCGGCGGGCCGGCGTGAGACCTGCACCCGCTGGTCCGAGCCGTCGCTGCGGAGCCAGACGGCGATCGCATCGCCGTCGGGGTCAACCGCCACCCGGGCGGCGCTCGCGGCCGGGGCGACGGAAAGCGTCTGGGGGGCCAACCAGGCGGGCGCCGCGGCGGCGGGGACAGCCGCGCAGACGGCGAGCAGGGGCGCGGCGCAGGCGAGCCTCAGGAGGCGATGTCCCATGGCTCTCTATCGGCCTCGACGGGACGATCCTGAGTGGACGGGGGACAGGGCGCGCCGGGGACGCTGGTCCAGCCCGGCATGATGCAGGCGTGGGCGGCCAGCGACGCAGAGCGGCAGGGATCGTTGCGGCGACCGCGGTGGCGCTCGTGGCGGTGGCCGCCGTGAGCGCCTCGCAGGCTGCCGCGGCGACCGAGCGGATCTTCTCCGTCGCCGGGGCCGGGTTCTTCGACCGCGGCAACATGTCGGTCGCCGTGGCCCCTCCGACCGGGGACGGGGGACCGGCCGCCTTCGCTCGCCTGACCTCTCCCGTGGCCGTGGCCGCCACTCGGGATGGGGGGTTCCTGGTCGCGGAGGCGAACCGTCATCGCGTCCGGCGGGTCTCGCCTCGGGGTGTGATCACGACGGTCGCGGGGACCGGCCGCGGGGGCCTCTCCGGCGACGGGGGGCCGGCGACCGCCGCGCGGATCAACACGCCCGTCGGCGTCGCTCAGCTCGCCGATGGCGCCGTCGCGTTCGCCGA
The DNA here is from genome assembly GCA_963721335.1 of Miltoncostaeaceae bacterium. Taxonomy (GTDB): domain Bacteria; phylum Actinomycetota; class Thermoleophilia; order Miltoncostaeales; family Miltoncostaeaceae; genus CAVXDY01. Next base: position 263,683 of record CAVRIV010000005.1, on the reverse strand, counting down.
CCAGCGCAACAACCGGGTGGCACGTGGTCGATCCGGCCGGGGTGATCGGCACGCTCGCGACGATGATCGCCCCGGACGCGGTCGCGGCCGCGGCCGACGGGGGCGTGCTGGTGGTGCAGGACTTCGAGAACCGCGTCCTCCACGTCGATCGAGCCGGCGCCGTGACCGTGGTGGCGGGGAGCGGGGTCCGTGGGTTCTTCGGCGACGGCGGCCCGGCGACGGCGGCGCGGCTGTCGCGGCCGAAGGGCGTGGCGTCGACCGCGGACGGAGGGTTCCTCATCGCCGACGGCAACCGCGTCCGGCGGGTGGCGCCCGACGGGACGATCTCGACCGTCGCGGGCAACGGAGCGATGGTTCCGTCGGGCGACGGAGGGCCGGCGATCGCGGCCGCGGTGCCGCGTCCCGCCGCGGTGGCGGCGACCCCCGACGGCGGGTTCCTCGTCGCCAGCGTGAACCAGATCCGGCGCGTGCGCCCGGACGGCACGATCGTGACCCTCACGGGAACGGGTCGCGGCAACTTCTCCGGCGACGGCGGACCCGCCCGCTCCGCCAACACCTGGCTCCCCCGCGGTGTCGCCGCGGCCGCGGGCGGCGGGGTCTTCGTCGCCGAGCCGCACGCCGGGAAGATCCGGTTCATCGACAGCGCCGATCCGGGCCCCGCTCCCGGCGCGACGGTGCCGCGCCTCATGGCCGCCTCGTTCGCGAGGGGGATCCAGCGCGGAGGGGTGAACAGCCTGACCCGCATCCGCGTCGCGTGTCCGCCGCGCCTGGTCGCGGTGCGATTCGCCCTCGCCCGCGCCGCGACCGTGTCGGTGGTCGTCACCCGTTCGGGGAAGACGGTCGCGCGGCCGGGCGCCCGCCTCGGCGCCGGTGCGCACGTGCTGCGCTTCCGCGTGAACCGGACCGGCGAGCACCTGGTGCGGCTGACCGCGGTCGATTCGCTCCGGCGGGCGGCCCACGACCAGGCGCAGCTGAGCGTCAACGGCTGCTGACGAGGCCCATGCAGATGCACGCCGACGTTCTCACGACCGCCCGCGAGGCATACGGACGTCGCGCGTGGACGCAGGCGCACGAGCTCCTCGGGCGCGTCGACGAGGAGGCGCCGCTGGCTCCCGAGGACCTGGAGCGCTTGGCGGTGGCGGCCTACATGCTCGGCCTCGACGACCAGCAGCTCGGGGCGCTCGGGCGAGCCCATCGTGCCCACCTGCGCGACGGCGACCGCCGCGGGCGCCGTGCGCGCCGCGTTCTGGCTCGGCGCCCACCTGATCATCCGAGGCGAGATCGGTCGCGCGAACGGATGGCTCGCTCGGGCGCAGCGGCTACTGGAGCACGAGGCCGGCGACTGCGTGGAGCGCGGCTACCTCTCGTCGGCGGACGCGCTTCGCTCCATGGTCGCCGGCGACTGGCGCGCGACGCGCGCGGCGGCGGCGGACGCGGTCGGCGTCGGCGAGCGCTTCGGCGATCCGGACCTGGTCGCGCTCGGGCTCATCGACCTCGGTCGCGCGCTGATCGAGGAGGGACTCGTCGCGGAGGGCCTCGGGAAGCTCGACGAGGCCATGGTGGCGGCGACCGCCGGCGAGCTCTCGCCCGTCGCGACGGGATTCGTCTACTGCGGCGTGATCGAGGGCTGCCACGTGACGTACGAGCTGGCGCGGGCCCGCGAGTGGACCGTCGCCCTCACCGACTGGTGCGCGCAGCAGCCGGATCTCGTCCCGTTCACCGGCACCTGCCTCGTGCACCGCGCCGAGATCCTGCAGATCCGCGGCGCGTGGGACGAGGCCCTGGTCGAGGCCCGGCTGGCCTCTCAGCGCTTCGCGCAGCGACAGGACCGGAGGGCGGCGGGCGAGGCGTCCTACCGATGCGGGGAGATCCTTCGGCTTCGGGGCGATCTCGCCGGCGCCGAGCTCGCGTTCCGGGAGGCCAGCCGGCACGGCCGGGAGCCCCAGCCGGGCCTTGCGCTGCTCCGTCTCGCGCAGGGTCGGACGAATGCTGCGTCCGCGGCGATCGCCGGGGTCGTCGACGCGGCCGCCGGATGGGCCGAGCGCGCCCGGCTCCTCCCCGCCCACATCGAGATCATGCTCGCGGCCGGGGACCTCGACGGAGCGCGGGCCGCGTGTGACGAGCTCGACGAGATCGCCCAGCGCAACGGGCGGACGATGCTGCTCGCCTCCGCCGCGCAGGCTCGGGGGGCGGTCGAGCTCGCCGGCGGAGACGCTCGCGCCGGGGCGCCGCTGCTCCGCCATGCGTCCCAGCTCTGGCTCGAGCTCGAGGCGCCGTACGAGGCGGCGCGCGCGCGTCTCCTGGTCGCCGAGGCCTGCCGGACGATGGGGGACGACGAGACCGCCGAGCTGGAGCTCGAGGCGGCGCGCGACGAGCTCGCGCGGCTCGGGGCCGAGCCCGTCCCCGCCGTCGCCGGCACCGCCGGCCTGACGCCCCGTGAGCTCCAGGTGCTGCGCAGGCTCGCGACGGGCGAGAGCAACAAGGCGATCGCCGCCCGGCTCGGCGTGAGCCGGCGGACGGTGGACCGGCACGTGAGCAACCTCTACGCCAAGCTCCATGTCTCGTCGCGCGCCGCGGCGACCGCGTACGCCTACGAGCACGAGCTCGTCTGAGCGACCGTCTGGGTTGAATTACCCACGCGCCCCGCGGCGGAGGTTGGGCTGTTCGACCGAAGCGCGCTCTCCTTCCCCGGGTCACCCTCGTCGGAATGGCCGGTACGGGGAGAGGCGAGGAGGAGACGTTGACCACAGTGGATACGGGCATCACGACGCCGCAGGGCGTCCTGGACGCCGCGCGTCGCCTGGCGCCGTCCATCACCGCTCGCGCCGGCGAGATCGAAGCCGGCCGCCGGGTGCCCCGCGACCTGCTCGACGAGCTGATCGCGGCGCGCGTGTTCCGCGTCCTGCGGCCCGCCACTCACGGCGGCCTCGGCGCCGACCTTCCCGGCGCCATGCGCGTGTACGAGGCGCTCGCTCGGGCCGACGCGTCGGTGGGCTGGACCGTGCTGATCGGATCGGGCTCGTGGTGCGACCTGGCCTCGCTGCCCCGGGCCACCTTCGACGAGCTGTTCTCCGATGCGCCCGACGTCATCACGGCCGGCGTCTTCGCCCCGAGCGGCTCGATCGTCCCGGCCGACGACGGATATCGCGTGACCGGCCGGTGGAGCTTCGCCAGCGGCTGCGAGCACGCCGACTGGATCTATGGCAACTGCGTCGAGGCGGTCGTCGACGGCGTCCCCCGGCTTCGCATCGCCGTCTTCTCCCCCGACCAGGTCGAGATCGAGGACACGTGGACGGTGGCCGGCCTCTGCGGGACCGGCAGCCACCACTTCCACGTCAACTCGGTGGTCGTGCCCGTGGACCGGACGCTCGAGCCGATGGTCGACCCACCCTCCCTCGACGCTCCCATCCTCCGCATCCCGCTCCCGGCGCTGTTCGCGCTCGGCGTCGCAAGCGTCGCGATCGGTGTCGCGCGGGGCGCGCTGGACGACATCCTCGCCGTCGCCGCGGACAAGGTGCCCCTCCTCGACAGCCGGCCCCTCGCCGCCAACCCGACCTTCCAGCTCGAGCTGGCCACCGCCGACGCCGGGCTCAACGCAGCCCGGGCGCTGATCTACGAGACCGCCGAAGCGGCCTGGGAGGCCGCCACGGACGCGGCGGAGTTCACGCTGCCGCAACGCGCGAGGATCCGCGCGGCGGTCGTCTGGGCGACGGAGCAGTCGGCAGACGTTGTCAGGGCCGCCTACCGGGCCGGCGGCGGCGGCTCGATCTACGCCGCGTCCCCGTTGCAGCGACGCCTGCGGGACATCGACGCGTTGACGCAGCACTTCCTGCTGAGACGCGACACCCTGACCACCGCAGGCGCCATCCTCGCGGGCCAGGACGTCAACGTCATGGTGTTCTGACGCCGTCCGAACCGGGGGCGCCCGCTGGGCGCCCCCGGAAGTGGCATCTGATCGTCTCTCTCCGGGCTAGTGGCTCATCGTCCCGGTCGCGTGCTCGGTCTTGAACAGGCCGACCGCGCCCTTGGTGGCGTTGGTGAAGTCGTGCGTCACGAAGGGGTAGACGCCCTCCTCATCGAGGCGGAACTCGGCGATCGCGCCCTGGGAGGCAGCCAGGTTGAGGGTCTGGTTGCCGATCTGCTCGTTGGCGGGGTTCCCGTCGATCCAGGCGCGGTCGAAGATGGTGCCGACCACGTGGAAGGCGCTCCAGGTGTTGGGGCCGGCGGCGAGGATGAAGGCACGGATCGTCTCGCCCTTCTTCACGATGATCGGCTTCTCCTTGTACTGGGCGGCGTAGCCGTTGAAGGCGACGACGTCGGGGATGCCGGTCATCAGCTTCGCGTCGTCGGCGGGCGCGCCGGGAGTGTCCGAGACGTAGAAGTCGGACTGCACGAAGGCCAGCTCGCGGTCGACCGGCGGCAGCCCGCCCTCGGGCTCGACGATGATCATCCCGTACATGCCGTTTGCGATGTGGTGCACCACCGGGGCGGTGCCGCAGTGGTACATGAAGACCCCGGGCGACGACGCGGTGAAGCGGAACGTGAAGCTCTTCCCGGGCATGACGTCGCGAAATGCGCGGCTCGGGGCGATGCGGGCGGCGTGGAAGTCGATGGAGTGGGGGAGCGACGCCTTGTTGACGATCGTCGCCTCAACGGTGTCGCCGACCCGCACCCGCAGGACCGGGCCCGGCACCTTGTTCCCGAAGGTCCAGACCTTCACGACCTTCCCGGGGGCGATCTCGACCGTCTTCTCGGTCATGTCGAAGTGGACGCGATGGACGGCGGCGGGCCGGTAGGCGGGCGCGTCGGCGCTCATGGTGTTCTTGGGCGCCTCGGCTTCGGCCGCCGCTGCGATCTCCGGGCTCGTGGCGTGATCCGAGTGATCGTGGCCCGCGTCCACGGAGGCCGCGGGTGTGGGCGCGGGCTGGGCCGCCGCCGGCACGGGCCCGGCGTTAACGGAGCGGATGGCGGCGGTCAGGCCGAACGCCGTGAGGACGAAGGCTCCGATCGCGAGGAATGCGATGCGGCCACGACCGCGACGCGGGTCTCGTGGTTGTCCCTGGAAGTACATCTCGGTTCCTCTCGGCGTACGAGGCGGTGCCTCGTGACACCCAGAGCATCGACGCTGCGCGAGGTCGATCCGTCAGGACGGACCCTCGTTCTGCGGCAGGGAACTGCCCCAGCGCTCGTGCGGCAAAGCCGAAACCGCGGGGCGGTCCCACGCCTGGGGGCTGTCACCCCTCCCCCTCGGCGACCTCCGGGGCCGTCGGCCGGACCACGAGCACGGAGGACGACGCCCGGTGAGCCACGCGCTCGCTCACGCTGCCGAGCGCTCGCGCCCCGCGGAGTCCTCGCGAGCCGACGACGAGGAGATCTGCGGTCTGTGCGGCGGTCACAAGCGCGTCAACCGGCCGGGCCTTGGATGCGAGGAACTCGTGTGGCGCAGCGAAGCCCTCCAGCGTCGCGCCCGCGGAGGATCCTTCCTCGCCGGACGCGATCACCACGGTGAGGCGTCCTCCGCTGCGCTCGCGGAGGGCTGCGGCGACGTCGAGGGCCCGACGCGCCTCCGCGGAGCCGTCGATGCCGGCGACGATGCTCGCCGGGAAGCGGTCCGGGTCGAAGGGCGATCGGGCGATCAGGACGGAGACGGGCGCCTCGTGAAGCAGCGTCGTCGTCGCCTCGCCGAAGGCCGCTCCGGCGAGGCGGCTCCCGCCGTGGGTCCCGAGGACGAGAAGCGTCGCGCTCTCGGCATCGACCACCTCGCGGAGCCGGACAGCGACCTCCCCGTCAACGACGCGGGTGACGACCTCCGCCGGCTCGTCCGCCTGTCGCTTTGCCAGCGCGAGGGATGCCCGGGCACGCGCCCGAAGATCCGCGAAGCACTTGTCGAACGGAGCGCTCTGACGCGCTCGACCCGCGCCACCGCGCAGGTTCGGGACCCCAGCGCCCCGCGAGGGCAGCGTCGAATTGAGCGACCGCGACGAGCACGAGGCGCCCGTCCGCGGCCGTCAGGCGCGCCGCCTGCCGCGCCGCCTCGAAACCCTCTCTCGACCCGTCGATGCCGCACACGACGCGGGAGAAGCCCCACGCGCTCGCGAGCGCCGGCTCGCGAGATGCCTCCGGATGCGTGTCCATCTCGGCCTTCACGTTGCGCCCTCCTGACGGGCGGTGGTCCTCGCGTCCGCGCCTGACGGCGGGGGCGGCATGCGGGTGAAGAGGGAATCGACTCCCCGGGGGGATCTTCCAGCTCGTCGCAGAATGCCCGATCTGAGACCCCCTGCCGATCCTCGCGGCTCGGCGGGCGGACCGGCCTCAGCTGCGCTGGCGCATCACATGACGGCTGATCCAGCGCACCCACTCGTCCAGTCCGCGGTCGTCGCGGGCCACGGCGACGACGAAGATCGCAAGGCCCGGACAGAGCTCCTCGAGGAATGCGACGGCGTCCTGCGTCTCGTGACGCGACACGGTGTCGGCATGGGTCACCACGACCGCCTGGGCATCCGCGAGCCGATCCGCCGTGAGCTCACCGACCTCACCGACCGGGACCACCGCAACCTGGAGGTCCTCGCCGATCCCGTGCGCCAGGTCCGGCGCGCCGTCGCGATCCTCCAGGAGGATGAGCTGAGTGTCGGCGAGCCGTTTCACCACGCGGTCGAGCCCGGCAGGCTGATGGGCCGACGGGTCCCTTACCACCTGGATGCCGACGTCCTCGGCCGATCCGGATCCGGATGCGTTCGCCTGGACCACGACGGCGTCGTACTGTCCGAGGTGAGCCAGCGACCGCACGTATGAGGGTCGTCTTGCCCGCGCCTGCGCGGCCGGCGAGCCGGATCACCGTCGGGCGCCGCCGGTGGCGCTTGCCGACGCCCCTCCCGATGGCGGTACGGACGATGCCGAGCACGTCGGAGCGTGTGATGACGCCCACCGGGAGTTCCGCATCGCGCACCAGAACGGCCTCGGCGTCGCCGATCAGCGCCCGCATTCCGGCGTCCGCATCTGAATCGGAGGAGACCTCGGCGACCCGATCACGGCCCAACAAGACGATGCCCCCGTCCTTCGTGGAGACCCAGACCCCGAGCAGGAGCCCGTTCTCCACGATCGGCAGGTGGTGGACCTGCGCGTCCTCCATCAGGCGAAGGAGGCTCCCCTTGTCGGTCTCCGACGCGGACACGAGGATCGGGTGTGCGGTCATCACGTCCCTGGCCTTCATTGCGATGCCTCCGACGTCGCGGGTCCATGGGCAATCGGCGTGCGGTCGTCCTCCCGGACGACGAGAACGGAACACGGGGCGTGGTCCACCAGGTACCTGGTGACGCTCCCGAGCAGGGCGGAGGTCCAGCCGGCGCCGCGCGTGGCGGCCACGAGCAGGTCCACGTCCGAGGCGGTGGCCCAGCGGCAGATCTCGGGACCCGGCAGCCCCTCCAGGAAGACCGGCATCGCTCCCGGCGTCTCGCGTGCACGGGCATCGAGCCATCCTCGCTCGATGGAGTTCATGTCCGCGGGGGACGGCACGTCGGATCCCTCACCGGATTGGAACACCAGGGGGTGGGGCCCGACGTGCACGAGGCTGAGCCGCGCCTGGCCGGGGAGCCAGAGGGCACGCGCATGGGCGAGGACCAGGTCGGCGGCCGGCGAGTCGTCGATGCAGCATCCGATGTGCCGGAAGGCAGGGGTGCCGCTCATCGCACGGCCTCCACGCGGAGCTCGTCCGCGATGGCGGAGGCCCAGGACGCGACCTCCTCCCAGTCCCGGAAGTCCCCCTCGTCCGCGCCCACGACCCGCGTGACAAGGCGCTCGCGCGTCCCGAGGAGGTCTCGGTCGATCCGGCCGCCGAAGACGGCGTGGTCGCGCGCGCCGGGGACGAGGCCGCGCGGATCCAGGTCTGAGGGGCCGCCGTCCGGCTTCGGCGGGTCTCCCACCGGACCACTGCTGAAGAGCCAGACGGGACGATCGACGAGAGCGGACGCGTGCGTCCGCGCGAAGGCCAGGGCCGGCGGAAGCCACTTGCCGTAGTAGACCGCGCTGCCGAGCACGACCGCGTCGTACGCGGCGGGGTCGCCGGCTCCGTCGGCGTCCTCGAGGTGCACGTCCAAGCCGGCGTCCCGGAGGTGCCCGGCCAGAGCGTCTGCGATCTGCCGCGTGGCCCCGTGCCGGCTGGCGACGACGACGAGCACACGGTGCGGCCGATGGTCGGGCACAGATGTCATGCCTCCACACTAGGGCCGGAGGCGCCACCGGCCAGCCGGGCCGGCCCGGCATCGCGCTGCGGGAAGTCCGCATACCGGCCCGCGGTCATCACCGATGGCGCACGGGACGTCCGGCCGGACGATGTCGTCAGATGCGGCGCCGACGCCGCCCGAGACGCCAGGAGGTCTCCGATGGACAGGCCGTACAAGACGATCGCGTGCTGCATCGAGAACGACGGCATGGCGGAAGAGGTGCTGCGCGAGGGCATCCGAATTGCGGATGGCGCCCTCGGAGCCCTGAGTGTCGTCCACGTCCTCGCCCCGCCTCACGCGCTGATCGCTAGTCCCTTCGCGGATGGCGCGGTCATGGAATTCCGGGACGAGGCCGAGGCGTGGCTCGAGGAGGTGACCCGTGAGATCCCCGAGGCGACCTCCGTGCTGCTCGAAGGGCCGCCCGCCAGGGAGGTCTGCGACTGGGCCCGCTCCTCTGGAGTGGACCTCATCGTTGCCGCGGCGCGTCGCGGGCGCCTGGAGAGGACGATCCTGGGCGGCTTCGCGTCCCATATCGCCTACCACGCCCCGTGCCCGGTGCTCCTGGTCCACCCCCCCGCCGAGACCCCGGCCGCCGCCGGCGCCACCGAAGGCGCCACGGGCTCCTCGACGGGCCCACGAAAGGACGTGCTCGGATGAACGAGGCGAAGAACCTCAAGCTCGTCGTCGCGACATTCGCCGACGAGACGGGCGCGGCCCGCGCCCTGGCCACGATCGTGCCCGGGGTGGGGCCGGAGAGGATCGGCCAGGCGGCCATCGTCTCGAAGGAGTACGAGGGAAAGCTCCGCTTCCACGAGACGCCCCACACCAGCGTCGCGGAGGGCGCCGCGGAGGGCGCCGGCATCGGGGTCTGCGTGGGCCTGCTGGGCCTCCTCGTCACGCCGCTCGGGCTGCTCGGGCTCCCGATCGGCGCGGGCGTCGGCGCCCTCGTCGCGAAGCTGCGCGACACGGACTTCGAGGACGAGGACCTGAAGGCCATGGGGCGGGACCTCGACGCGGGACACTCGGCGCTCGTCGTGACGATGGACCTGGACGACGTCGAGAAGGCGGAGCGCCTCCTGGGCGAGGCCGGAGCCGTCAACATGGCCGTGAAAGAGGTCGACGCCCCCCTGGTCGCAGCGCTGGACGCGCACGCCGCCGCGACGGGCTCCTAGACGGGGCCCACCAGCCGCCGGGCCTCGCGGAGAACGAGGTCCGGCGGCGAGTCCGTGTCGATGGACCGGGCCTCGGGCCAGGGGTCCGCGCTCGCCGCCAGCCTCGCCGCGATCTCCGGAGTCGCGTCGGAGGAGCCCTCGCCGGCCGCGCGCCGCGCCAGGATCCGCGCGCTCGCGATCGCGGGCGCGAGCCGACACCGGATCTCGATGATCTCGGCGCCGCACGCCGACGCCACGCGCCGGGCGGCGGCGCGGCGCGCGCCTGCGCTCCAGGACGCGTCGAGCACCACGCTCTCGCCCAGGGCGAGGTGGCCGGCCGCCCCGTCAAGCATCTGGGCATAGACGCGGTCGGAGATCTCCGGCGCGTAGAGACCGACGCCGAACTCGCCTGGATCGGCGGGCGAGTGCGGAAGCCCGGCGAGATCCTTCCGGGTCTCGTCCGATCGCACGACCGTCCAGCCCGTGGCCTCGCCGAGCGCCTGGGCGAGGGTCGATCTTGCCCGTGCCGGGAGCGCCCCCCACGAGGACCATCCGGACCTGGGCACGCTCGAGGTGCGCGAGCGCGAGGGCGTGGAGCCTGCGGGCGCGCGTCGCGGCGTCCGGGTCGCCCCCCTGCTCGGAGCGCAGGGCGGCCACCTTCGATCGGACGTGAGCCCGGTACGCGAGGTAGTGGTGAGCCAGGGAGGTCGGGTGGGTCTCACCGAGCTCTCGACGCCATTCCCCGATGAGCATCTCGCCGAGCTCGGGATGCCCGTCCGCCTCCAGGTCCATCGCGAGGAAGGCGACGTCGCCGAGCACGTCGCCGTGCCGCAACCGGTCGTCGAAGGCCAGGCAGTCGAGGACACGCGGGCCGTCGGGGAGGCAGAAGACGTCCTCGGCCAGGAGGTCCCCGTGACCGTCGCGCACCCACCCGTCGGCGATGCGCCGGTCGAGCAGGGTCTCCCGGTCGTCGAGGTACGCCCGGGCGAGCGTGCGCGCCTGCTCGACGTCCTCGTCCGGGACGACCCCGGGCGCCGAGCGGGCGAGCTGGTCGAGACCCTCCTCCCACAGCCCGAGCACGACGGCGAGGCGACCCGCCTCGGCGATCGACGGCGAGGTCAACGAGTCCCGGTGAAACCCGGCGACCGTGCGCGCGACCTCGCGGACGAGGCCGGGCGCGCCGGCGTCGTCGAGCAGCGCCGACAGACGCCGGGAGTCCGGCATGCGGCGCATCTCGATCAGGTGGTCGCGCGCGTGCCCCTGATCGTCGACCACGTCGAGCACCCCGAGGTACACGTCGGGCGCGAAGCGCCGGTTCACCTCGGTCTCGCGCCGGCATGCGGCGAGGCGGTCCTCGCGGCGGCGGTGGTCGAGGAACCCCATCGCGACCGGCTTCAAGAGCTTGTAGGCACGATCGCCGATCATCGTGATCACCGAGATGTGCGTCTCGATGAGCTCGGCCGGTGGTCGCATGGGGCTCAGCCTCGCTCCTCGCGTCCGGCGGCGTCATCCGGGCGGGCCGCGCCCGGCCTTGCGGCTTTTCCCGACGCCGCATCCGCGTTCGTGCCGATTCGCGATCGGCAGCCGTCGGCGAACGTGGGTGAAACCGCTTGCCCAAGGGGCGAGGAAGCACATCCAGTACGGAGGTCCGAGATGCCCGATCGCCAGCCGGTCCGGGGTGTGTCCGTCCTGAACGACACACGCGTCGGCGATGTGATGAGCACCCCGATCGTCACCTGCCATTCTGAGGTCCCGCTCGATGAGGTCGCGGAGCTGATGGCCCGCCACCGGATCCACGCCGTCGTGGTCGTCGGCGATCCGAGCCCGGCCGGCGGCGACGCGCTCCCGTGGCGCGTCATCTCCGCGAACGACCTCGTCGAGGCGGCGCCCTTCGACTACGGCGCCACCGCCGCCGGCTGGGTCGCGTCCTCGCCCCTCATCACGGTGGAACACGACGAGTCGCTCCAGCACGCCGCGCTTCTCATGTCCCACCACGAGACCTCCCACGTCATCGTCGTTGATGACGGCCATCCGGTCGGGATCGTCTCGGCAATGGACGTGGCTGCCCGCCTCGCGCCTCCCGCCACAGAGCCGCCTGCCTCTTCGGAGCCGGCGGCGCCGCCGTGGGCTGGCGGCCTGCGGGCGGAGCCCGGCGACCGGCTGGTCATCCGCGGCCACGAGATCGGCGAGGTGGAGCGCGATGCCGAGGTCCTCGAGGCCCACGGGACCGACGGAGGCGCGCCCTTCCTGGTGCGCTGGGAGGACACGGGCCACGAGACGCTGCTCTACCCCGGCTCGGATGCCCGCATCGAGCATCTGGACGGTCGCGACTGACGATCGGCGGCGGCCGTCGGTCGCCGCCGCGGGCCTCGCGCTCAGCTCCTCGGGGAGCCCGCTGCCGCGCCGGCCCGCTCGGCGCCGCTCCCCCGCTCATGCCGAACGGGGCGCACGACCAGCAGGCTGCAGGGCGCGTACTCCAGGAGGTGGTGGACGAACTCGCCCGGTATTAGCCCGGGTGCGCGGCCCGAGCCGGCGCCGACGACGATCAGGTCGACGTCAGCGCTCTCCGCCCACGTGCATGTCGCCGGACCGCGGACGCCGTGCAGGAAGACCGGCTGAGTACCGGGGATCTCGCTTGCGCGGCGGCTGAGCCAGTCACGCGCGTGCGCGTTCAGGTCGTCGCGGCGGAACGCGGTCCCGTGGTCGACCCGCTCGCGGGCGACGGGGTAGGGGCCCACGTGCACGAGGCTCAGGCGGCCGCCCGAGCCTCGCCAGAGGGCGACCGCCCGGTCGAGCGCCGCCGCGCCGCACGGGGAGCTGTCGATGCAGCAGCCGATGTGGCCGTACGAGGGAGCCACGCCCTCAGTCCCCGCCGCGCAGCACCATCGCCGTGACGATCATGGAGCCGATCGCGATCGCAGCCCAGATCGCGTACAGGAAGATCTCGCCGACGGGCATCTCGCCCTCCTCGTGCGTCGGGGAACGGTCACACCCGACGCTAGGCCCGGGCCGCCGGGCAAGCATGGGCGGCATCCCTCATCCCGTTCGCGGATAGCCCGCCGTGGCGATCCGCGATCGGCCGCACGCCCGACGCCTGCGGCGGCGGGTACGCTCGCCCCGTTTCCCGTCGAGTTCCCATTCCCCGCCCCCCCCGGGGCGTCCCTCCGGTGGGCCGAGCGGCCGCCCACCGGCTCCATCGCATCCGCCGCCGCCGTGCGGCCCTCGGCGCCCTGGGAGTGTTCGCAGTGCTCGGGCCGGGACTGCTCGCGGGCCTGTCGGACGACGATCCGGCGGGGATCACCACCTACTCGATCCTGGGCGCCGACCACGGCTACCAGCTCCTGTGGGTGCTGGTGCTCTCGACCGTCGCCCTGATCGTCTTCCACGAGCTGGCCGCGCGCACCGGAATCGTCACCGGCAAGGGGCTGATCCTCCTCGTGCGCGAGCGCTACGGCCACCGTGCGTCGTTCCTGGCCGTCGCGGCCCTGGTCGTGGCAAACGTCGGGACCATCTGCGCCGAGCTCGCCGGCGTGGCCATCGGGGCGGACCTGCTCACCGGAGCGCGCACGCGCCGTCTCGGTCCCGATCGCGGCCGTGGCGGTGTCGTGGCTCGTCCTCGGCAGCAGCTTCCACCGCGTCGAGCACGTCCTCCTCGCGCTCAGCCTGGTGTTCGTCTCCTACGTCGCGGCCGGGATCCTGGCCCATCCCGACTGGCGCGCCGCGGGGCGCGGGCTGGTCGTGCCGGAGATGCCGGACTCGCGCGACGCCGTCCTCATCTCGGTCGCCACCCTCGGGACCACGCTGGCCCCGTGGGGCATCGCGTTCATGCAGAGCTACGCGGTGGACAAGCGCCTGACCGTCGCGGACCTCCGGTACGAGCGGCTCGACGTGGTCAGCGGCGCCGCTGCTCACCGGCATCATCGGCTTCTTCGTCGTCATCGCCTGCGCCGCCACCCTGCACCCGGCCGGCATCGCGATCGACGACGGCGGCGACGCCGCGCGGGCGCTCGAGCCGCTCGCCGGGTCGTCGGCGTCCGCTGCTGTTCGGGCTCGGCATCCTCGGGGCGGGCCTCTTGGCGGCGGCGATCGTGCCGCTGTTGACCGCCTACTCCATGTGTGAGGCCACCGGGCCACCCGGCCGGCCTCGATCAGCGACCCTCGGAGGCGCCCCTGTTCTACGGCTCGTTCATCGCGGCGATGGCCGTCGCCGCGGGGGTCGTGCTGGTGCCGGCGGTTCCCCTGATCCCCGTCCTCTACCTCACCCAGGTCCTGAACGCGGTCCTGCTGCTGGCGATCCTGCCCTTCATGGTGCGCCTGGGGCGCGATCCCGAGGTCCTTGGCGCGCACCACCTCACCCGCAGGGGCGTGGCGGTCTGCGCCGTGATCATCGCGGCCGTCGCGGTCGCCTGCGCGGTGCTCCTGGCGCTCAGCCTGGGAATCGGCTGACCCGCCGCCGCCGTCCGTAGTCCTCCGCAGCCGATGACCGGGGGCTCCCCGTCGGCGCGGCACGAGTCATCGGAGAGGGTCGGATCACAGTTCACGACAACCGGAGGTGAGCCATGTCGAGCGCGATCGGATCGTATCCGGTGACCGTCGAGGCGCCCGGGGACCCCATGACTCCGGGGGCGATTCCATCGGCGGCCGACCTCCGTGGCGGGGTCCGGCGCCTGCGGCTCCACGGCGCGACGGTCTACGCGTGCCGGCAGTGCCGCTCGCCGATCCGGGTGGTGAGCGCGGCGTACCTGCCCGAGCGCTGCCCGGCGGTGCGGGAGCGGTACCTGGACGGCGGACGGGCGCTGCGCGATGACCGCGTCGTGCGCACACGTGCGGCCGCCCGGCGACCGCCGCCCCCACTGCCCCGGCTGCGGCATCTGGCGCCGAGCATCACCCCCCGATCGATGGACGCGTGACGCCGGTGATGTTGCTGGCCCCCGCAGCTCACCGATCGCCAGGTTCCTCGAGGCGTTCGACGTTCGCGGACAGAGCGGCGACGCTGGCCCTCCTCGGCGCCGTCGCGCTCGCTCTGATCGAGTCGCTCCCGCGCGGCGCCGAGACGTGTCGCCGATGAACCGGGCGCTCCGCGAGGACGCGGAGCGCAGCACCATGACCGAGCTTCGGTGTCCGCCCCTCCGCCTCGACCCGGGCGGTCATCGACGCGCCGGCTCGCCCTCGGCGAGCGTGCGTGACGGCGCCGCGCTGAGGCGGGGCCGCCGCCGGGCGGCGTGGACGCATGACGGTCCTGCCGCCCGCAGTCCGGCGAACGGTGGTCGCGACGAGGAGCACCGCATGGCCCGGATCGCGGAGGAAGTCATCGTCATCCACCAGGCCGGGTCCTGGATCGAGGTGTTCGACTTCGTCGCCGACGAGCGCAACGAGCCCGCGGTACAACCCGCGACCGATGCGAAGGGCGGGAGAAGATCTCTCCCGAGGCCGGTCGGACGTCGGAACGCGAGCCTTCCGCGCCGAGACCGCGACGATGGGGCGAGCCGGCGAGAGATCGACGATCGAGATCACCGCCTACGAGCGACCGCCGGCGGATCGCGTCGTCGACCCACCTCTCCACCATCGGACGATCCATGCGAACGCTGGTCTTCGAGCCCTTTCCCTGCGGGAACCCGGATGCGGATGGAGCTACGGAGCTGGAGCCCCGCGGCGTCCTCGGCGTCTGATGCGGCCCGATCATCGCTCGCCTGGGCCGACCGCCAGGAGCGAGCCATCTGGGCCAGCCTCAAGCGTGCTCCGTACGAGGCAGCGCAGACGCGCCGCTCGGGGTGACGTGCCGCCCGCGCGGTCCGACCCGCCCTCAGTCGATCAGGTCGCCGATCAGCCGGGCGTAGTCGGCCAGCAGCCGGATCCCCAGCGATCCCGCCCTGACGCGGTCGTGCGCCGCCTCGCCGAGACGGCGCGCCTCGGCGGGATCGCCCAGGAGGCGTCGCAGCGCGGCGGCGAGCCCGTCGAGGTCGGCGGGATCGCGACAGCAGCACGCCGTCGGAGCCGTCGTCGATCTGGTCGACGATGCCGCCGACCGCGCTCGCCACGACCGGGCGCCCCTTCCACATCGCCTCGGTGACCGTCAGCCCGAACCCCTCCTGCAGGCTCTTCTGCACGATCACGGCGGCGTGGCGCTGCAGGGCGTTCACCATCGCGGCGTTCTCGCCGGCGTCGACCATCGGCAGGCTGGCGATCTGGACCCGGCGGCGGCTCGCGTGCGGCAGGGCGCGCCACGCCGCGGTGAGCTCGGCGAGCACCGCGGGCCCCTCGGGGTCGTCGGCGACGCCCGTGACCGACGGGCCCGGCCAGCACCAGGTGCGCTCCGGCGGCCTCCGCCTCCTCGAGGCGGGCGAAGCCGTGCATCACGCCGAGGTGGTCCTTGAGCCGGTCCCAGCGCGAGACCTGCACGACCAGCGGCGTCTCGGCGTCCGGGGCCCGCCCCAGGCGGAGGATGTCGGCTCCGCGGTCCACCCGGCCGGGGGAGCCGTCCTCGCGCGTCGAAGGCGCAGACGACGCCGTCGGGCGCGCCCTCCACGATGCCGCACCGCACCAGGATCGCGCGCACGACGGCGGCGCCATCTCCTGGTTCTTGGGCGAGAAGGGGTCGATCGCGGGCCGGATGACCGCGACCCGTCCGTCGCGGCAGAAGGCCGGGACGTAGGCCGTCGCGCGAGAAGACCGTCGCGTCGCGCGTGCTCCAGCGAGGGCCGCAGGAACTCCCAGCCCTCCTGCACCAGCGGGTTCCGCAGGTCCTCGTGCCCGATGTGGCAGCGCCAGACGACGACGGCGCCCCGGCCGCGCGAGCGGCCGCGCGAGGCCCGCCGTCTGCGGGTCGTGCAGCACCACCACGTCGCCGCCGGCGCACGACGGCGGCCAGCTCGGCGGCGTTCTCGCGGAGCACCCGCTCGTAGAGCCGGCGCTCGGCGGCCCGAGGGGGCCGCCGTCCCCGGCGTCGGCGTGGAGCCGGTTGTGGAGCCGCTTGGTGAGCGCGAAGAACTCGGGCGACCCCGCGATGACCATCCAGCGGGCGTCGACGCCCGCGTCCCGGGCGTACCCGATCAGCGGGCCCATCATCTCGGCGACCCCGCCGCCGCGGGCGGTGGAGCTGACGTGCCACACCACTCGGCCGCGCAGGACCTCCGCCGCCGCCTGGATCGCCGCGCGCCAGCCCTCGTACGCATCGGAATCCACCAGCTCCCCGAAGCGGGCCAGCGGCTGCACCGGCACCCGGACCTCCATCGGGCGGAGCGGCCCCGGGGCGGTACTCACGGGCGCTCGGCGCGCCTCCGGACGCCTTTCAGCATGCGACGGTCCATGGCAAAGCCGATCGGCTCCATCAGAGCGGGTCCCATCGTGAGGCGGGTGCGCAGGTCGTCCGATCCCGCGGATCGATACCGGCTCACCAGCCGGGTGCGCCCCATGTCGAGCGCCTCGGTGAGGAGCAGCCAGCTCGCCGCCGCCCACGGGCGTCCGGCGGCCCGCGCCTCCTCGTCCGGGGGGCCGAAGGCCAGCAGGTGATGGCCCGGCTCGACATCCACGATCTCGAACGGCGGCCCGGACGGATGCAGGACCAGACGATCTCCGGCGCGGGCCTGCCACTCGGGGTGGATCCGCTCGGCGTCGCGCACGCCGCAGCCGACCAGGTTCTCCAGCCATGTGTAGCTGTAGAAGCCGGCCCGGTCAGCGCCGATCTGCGCCACCCAGCGCCACACCTCGTCGGCGGGCGCGGCGATCTCGATGTCGTGCGTCCATCCCCAGCGCGGCTCCGGGATGCGCTCGTCCCCCGGGTACGGACCCCCGGCCGTGCCGGTGCGGGCGTCCCAGGCGCCGCGTCGTGCGCGCATGAACGGGGTGGCCGCTGCCGCGACCATGATCCCTGCCCCGCCGAGCCCTGCGAGCGCGTCGCGCCAGTCGGTGGCCGGCAGGCGCCCCTCCGCCCGCCGGGCGATGTTGCGCAGCTGAACCCTCTGCATCACGGCGTGCGCTCCCCGCCCCCAGGCGGCGTGCAGGCGCCCGGACGGCGGGTATGCCGCTCGCGCCCGGGCGATCAGACGGGCACGGGAGTGCGGCAGCGGCTCGAGCGCGAAGGCCCAGGTGACGTGCCAGTAGCGGTCGGGGCGCGGATCGCGGAAGGGTCGCTGCCGGCCGGCCCCCGCGTCGAAGAGGCCCCCCAGGACCAGGGCCCGGCCCGGATCGAGGTCGATCACCTCGAAGCCGTTCCCGCGGGCGTCGGCGGGGAGCACGTCGCCCACGCGGAGCCGGGCGCGGGCCGGGTCCAGCTCTCGCGCGCTGCGGGCGCCGCCGTTGTCGAGGAGGTCGATCGAATAGAAGCCTCCGCGCCCCCGGCCCATCTGCACGAGCCAGGGCCAGATCCGGTCGGGCGGCGCGTCGACCGTCACCTCCTGGGTCGCCTCGGCCACGGCGTCCGGCAGGAGCTCGTCGCCCGGAAGGGGCGCGGCTCCGAGGTCACGCTGGATGCTCCGCAGGAGCGACCGGCGCACCAACCGGGATCCCGGACCGACCAGGACGAAATAGCGCCGGAAGCGCCGCCACGACCCGGGGTCGGTTGCATCGACGCGCACCTCGACCTCGACGCGGGAGCCGCCCGCCCGCCGGGGCGAGATTCGCAGCGCCCACGCGACCCGCACGTATCCGGGAGTCGCGAAGGCGGCGAAGGACGCGCTGTCCTCGACGTGCACGAAGGGGATGTTCGGCCGCCAGACCTGGCCGATCGCGCCCACCACCACCTCGCGCGGAGGCGCGTCGGTCAGCACCCCGAAGCCCGGTGCCTCCGGCGTCGAGACGAGGTCGTCGATTCGCATGCGGAGCGGCGTCCGGTCCCGTCCCGAGAGACGGTCCGGCACTGCGCGCAGCGCAAAGAGGGCCCGCACGAGCCGCGGGCCACCGAGGTCCCCGTGCCGCACGTGCTCCCATGCGCGCGCCGGATCGGCGGCGACGTCGCAGCCGCGAGACCTCGACCAGCCGGGCGCCGGGCATCAGCGCTGCGAGCGCGCTCGTCTCCTCGGGGCGGATCTCGGCGGGCATCGGCGGCTCCCTCTCGAGCATGGACCAGGACCAGGCTAGGGCCCGCCGCCCGGCGCCGCAGCGGTGGCCACCCGCCCCCCGGCTACGGGAAATCCGCACGCCCGAGCCGGGGTGCGCGGATGCGGCCGCGAGCGGAGCGGCCCAGGCTCGGTGACGGACGAGACGCGACCACCGGAGGAACATGCCACGCCGCCTGCCCACGGGGCTCGTCCTGGGCATCACGCTCGCCGGCCTCGCCGCCGGCGGAGCACTCGCCCTCGCGGGCGTCCCCGGCGCCGATGCCGTCTGGGCGGCGACGGCGGCCCTCGCGCTCATTCCGCTGACGCTGGTCGGTCGGCCGCTCGCTCGCACGGCCGGGACGTCGGCGTTCGACCTGATCGCCCTGCTGGCGATCGCCGCCGCACTCGCGCTCGGCGAGTACCTCGCCGCGGCCGTCGTCGCGCTGATGATGTCCGGGGGCAGCACGCTGGAGCGGCTCGCCGCCGCGCCGGTCACAGCGCGAGCTGACCGCCCTCCTCTCGCGCGCCCCGCGGACCGCGCGGCTGCGGCGGGAGGGGACCTGGTGGAGGTCGCCGTCGACGAGGTCGCCGTGGGCGATGTGGTCCTGATCCGATCGGGCGAGGTCGTGCCCGTGGACGGAGTGGTCGAGCGAGCCGTCGCGGTCGTCGACGAGTCGGCGCTGACCGGCGAGTCGCTGCCGGTCACCCTGGCGCCCGGCGCGCCCATCCGCAGCGGCGGCACCAACGCCGGTGGCGACGTTCGACGCTGCGCGCGTCGCGCCCGGCCGCCGAGAGCGCGTACGCGGCGATCGTCCGCCTGGTCCGCGACGCGGCCTCGCAACGCGCGCCCTTCGTTCGGCTCGCCGATCGTTACGCGGCCCTCTTCCTCCCGGCCACCCTGCTGATCGCGGGGGCCGCGTGGGCGGCCAGCGGCGATCCCGTGCGAGCGCTGGCGGTGCTGGTGGTGGCCACGCCGTGCCCGCTCATCCTCGCGGCCCCGATCGCCCTCGTCAGCGGCGTCTCGCGCGCGGCCCGGCGCGGCGTGATCGTCAAGGGCGCGGGCGTGATCGAGGCCCTCGGCCGCGCCGCGGCGTCCTCCTCGACAAGACCGGCACCCTCACGATCGGGACGCCCGCGGTGGAGCGAGATCGTGGCCCTGAACGGGCTCCCGGCGGCGGAGATCCTGCGCCTGGCCGCCTCGCTGGAGCAGGTCTCCGCGCACGTCCTGGCGCAGGCGCTCGTGCGGCGAGGCGCGGCGCCAGGACCTCGGCTCTGTCCCTTCCGGACCAGGTCGTCGAGCGGCCCGGCGAGGGCGTCATGGGCCGGGTGGAGGGCCGGTGGGTGGTGGCCGGCTCGGCGGGCTGGCTTCGCGAGCAGGGATGCGCGCCGCCCGACGCCGGCAGGCGCGCTCGCCGCGGCGGACGGGCGCGCCGCGATCCTCGTCGGCGATCGACGGTCGGGCCGCCGGCGTCGTTCGTGATGGCGGACCGCGTGCGCGCCGACGCCTCCGGGCTCGTCGCGCCGGCTGCGGCGCGCCGGCGTGCGCGGATGTCGGCGCTCGCCACCGGCGACGACGCCGGCCGGTGGCCGCCGAGGTGGCGCGCGCGCGTCGGGCTCGACGAGGTGCACTGCGGGCCTCTCGCCCGAGGACAAGCTGGCGCTCGTGCGCGCGATGCGCGAGCGGTCCGGCGGAGGCGTCGTGATGGTGGGCGACGGGATCAACGACGCGCCGGCGCTGGCGATGGCCGACGTGGGCATCGCGATGGGCTCGACGGCGGCCACGGCGTCGTCGGAGGCGGCCGACGCCGTGATCGCGGTCGACCGGGTCGACCGGGTCGCCGAGGCCATCGAGATCGGGCGGCGTTCGGTGCGCATCGCCCGGCAGAGCGTCCTGGTCGGGATGGGTCTGAGCGTCGCCGCGATGATCCTCGCCGCCGCGGGCTTGATCCCCCCGCTCGCGGGCGCGCTGCTGCAGGAGGGCATCGACGTCGCGGTGATCGCGAACGCCCTGCGCGCGCTCCACGGAGGGCGCTGAGCCCTACGAGCCGCGCGCCTCGATGCGCGCCAGCCAGGGCAGCCGCCGCACCCACACGAGCAGCAGGATCCCGACCGCCAGGCAGCCGGCCACCATCAGCCAGACGTCCGCGCTCGGCACCTCCGCCGCGAAGAAGTCCCGGAGGGCGGGCACCTGCAGCCCCGCGACGAGCACGGCGGCGAAGCCGGCCACCATGCCCCAGACCCACGGGCGCACGCGGCGCCCCTCCAGGCCGCGCTCCACCTCCACGACGATCGCGAGCCCCATCCCGGTCGTGACGAGCACCGCCGCGGTGCGCCCCTCGGTGACGCCGGCGTCGAGCGGCCCGCGCGCGAGCAGGTACGCGGTAGTCGATCGTGAGGGCGCTGACGACGCCCGCCGGCACCACGAACGCCAGCATGCTCGCGAAGAAGCCCTCCCGGCGCACCGGGCCCTCCGACGGGGCGAGGGCGAGGAAGAAGGCGGGCACGCCGATCGTGAGGGTCGAGGCCACGGTGATGTGGCGCGGGAGGAACGGGTAGGCGATCGGTGCCAGTCCCAGGCTCGCGAGCACGACGGCCGAGTAGACCGTCTTGGCCACGAACAGCTTGGCGACGCGATGGGTGTTGCGGAGGATCCGGCGCCCCTCCTCGACGGCGCGCGGCACGGTGGAGAACGCGTTGGTGAGCAGCACGAGGTCGGCGACCCCCTTGGCCATCTGGCTGCCGTTGCCCATGGCGATCCCGAGGCGCGCCTCCTTCAGCGCGAGGACGTCGTTGACGCCGTCGCCGGTCATCGCCACGTAGCGCCCGCGCCGCGTCATCGCGCGCACCAGGTCGCTGCTTCTGCTCGGGGGTGACGCGGCCGTAGACCGCCGTCCGCTCGGACACCTCCTCGAGGGCCGGCCCGTCCTCGGGGAGGTCGGCGCCGCCGATGGACACGTCCGCCCCCGGAACGCCCGTCGCCCGCGCGACGGCGGCGACGGTCAGGGGGTCGTCCCCGGAGATCACGCGCGTCGTCACGCCCTGGCGGGTCAGGTACGCGAGCGTGTCCGCGGCGTCGGGGCGCACCGCCTCCGCCAGCAGAACGAGCCCGAGGGCCACGGTTCCGTGCCGGGAGCCGGTCGTCGCCGTCGAGCGGGGCGGCCGCGCCGGCCAGGAGGACGACCCGCAGGCCCTCGCCGGCGTGCTGCGCCACCCGCGCGCGCAGCTCCTCGTCCACCGGCACGCCCGGCGCGCGCGAGCACGTCGGGCGCGCCGAGCAGCAGGGTGCCGCGGCCCTCCAGCGTCAGGCCGCTCCACTTGCGCGCCGAGGAGAACGGCACCTCGGCCAGCGCGCGCCTGGGCGACCCGGGAGCCCACTCGGCGATCGCCCGCGTCGTGCCGTTCGGCGCGCCGGCGCTGGCCGCCAGCGCCGCGAGGTCGTCCCGCATGCTCCTCCTCGCCGCGCCCGGCCGCGGGCTCCACGCCGATCACCCGCAGCCGGTTCTCGGTGAGCGTCCCCGTCTTGTCCAGGCAGAGGGTGTCCACCGAGGCCAGGCTCTCCACCGCGTTCAGTCGCTGCGCGAGCGTCCCGAGCCGCGCGAGCCGCACGGCGGCCACCGCGAAGGTGAGGCTGGTGAGCAGCACCAGCCCCTCCGGGACCAGCGGCACGAGCGCGGCCACGACGGTCTGCGCGGACTCCGTGAGCGACACGTCCCGGATCCACAGCGACACGATCAGCGCGGCCGCGAGCGGGACCATCGCGGCCACGGTCCACCGCAGGATCCGGTTGATGTCGGCCTGGAGGGGGCTGAGGGCGGCGCGGGTACCGCGGGCCTCGGCCGCGAGGCGCTCGGCGAAGCTCTCGGCCCCCACCGCCTCGACGACGTACTCGCCGGCGCCGGCGACGCAGTAGGCGCCCGAGAGCAGGGGCTCGCCCGCCTCCCGCTCCACCGGCTCGCTCTCCCCGGTCAGGATCGACTCGTCGATGGTGAGGCCGCGCGACACGAGCACCGATCCGTCGGCGACCACCTGGTCGCCCGGCTCCAGCCGCACCACGTCCCCGGGGACGACGGCGTTGACGGGCAACTCCGTGATCGCGCCGTCGCGGCGCACGCGCGCCTGCGGCGCGACCAGCAGCGCGAGCCGGTCGAGAACGCGCTTGGCGCGGATCTCCTGGACGATCCCGATGAGCGTGTTGGCCACGATCACGCCACCGAAGAGCGCATCGCGAGGGTTGCCCAGCGCGAGCGTCAGCGCGAGCAGCCCGCCCAGGACCGCGTTGAAGAGGGTCGCGGTGTTCGCCCAGACGATCTCGCCGTAGGAGCGGCTGCCGCGCGCGCGGGGGCGCTGCGGCAGCGCGGCGAGGCGCGACGCCGCCTCGGCGGAGGTGAGGCCGGCGGCCGCTCGGTCGTCACCACGCGGGCGACCGGCTCAATCCTCCTCGGTCAACAGGCCTGCCGCGAGGGCCGCCCGCACCAGCCCGGCTCGCGTGCGTCACGCGGAGCTTGGTCATCACGTGGGCGCGGTGGCTCTCCACGGTCCGCACGCTCACGACCAGGCGCTCCGCGATCTCGTGGTTGGTATGGCCGAGCGCCAGCAGCCGCAGCACCTCGCGCTCGCGGGCCGTCAGCTCGTCGAGGGGCCCGTCGCTGACGGGCGCCGCGAGGGCGGCGCCGAGCGCGGGGTGGACGTAGCGCTCGCCCGAGGCCACCGCGCGGACGGCGCGGATCAGATCCTCGTCGGCGGCGGACTTCAGCAGGTAGCCGTCGGCGCCGGCGTCGAAGGCCCGGCGCACGTCGCGCGCCTGGTCGTGCATCGACAGGAACAGGATCCGGGCGTCCGGGGCCCGCTCGCGGATGAGCGCGGCGCCCTCGATGCCGCCCATGCCGGGCATCTCGATGTCGATCACCACCACGTCCGGCATCAGCCGCGGCAGCGCGCGCACGGCCTCCTCGGCCGTCGCCGCCTCGCCCACCGGCTCGAGCCCCTCCTCGCGCTCCAGCAGCAGCCGCAGGCCGGCGCGCAGCACGGCGTGGTCGTCCACCAGCAGGATGCGGATCGGCGCGCTCACCCGGTCTCGAGGTCCACGACCACGGCGGTCCCGCCGTCCGGGGACGACTCGATGCGCAGACGCCCGCCGAGCAGCTCCACCCGCTCGCGGATCCCCGCGAGGCCGAGGCGGCCGGTGGGCGCGGCGGTGTCGAAGCCGCAGCCGTCGTCCTCCACCATGAGGCGCAGGCGGCCCTCGCGGGCGCTCACGACCACGCTGGCGCGCTCCGCACCGCTGTGCCGTGCCACGTTCGTGAGCGATTCCTGCACCACCCGGAACAGTACGGTCTGGATCTCGCCGGGGAGATCCGCGCCCAGCCCGCGCAGGTCCACGTCCACCTGGATGCCCTCCGTACGCAGCCGCGCTGCCTGCTCCTCGATCGCGTCCTGCAGCCCCTGCTCCTCCACGGCCGACGGCCGCAGGCGGGTGGCGAGCTCCCGCAGGCTCGACGACGCGGCGGCGAGCGAGCGGCGCATCTCGGCGATCCGCTCGCGCACGTCCCCCGGTCCCACGTCGTCCTCGAGAGCCTTCAGGTGGAGAGCGAGCGCGGTGAGCACCTGGCCGGACTCGTCGTGCAGCTCGCGGGCCACCCGGGCCCGCTCCGCCTCCTGGGCCTCGACCGCGCGCCGCAGGCCCTCGGCGGCGGCCCCCTCGGCGGCCGCAGCGGTCTCCCGCCGGGCCGTCTCCTGCAGCTGCTCGCGCTCGGCGGCGACCCTGCGAGCGTTGGCCAGGGCCACCGCCACCTGGCTGGAGAAGGCCACCAGGAGCCGCCGCGCGCCCTCGTCGAACGGCTGCCAGCCCACCGCCACCAGGGCCCCCGCGGTCTCGCCGTCCACCTCGAGCGCGCACGCCTCCACCGCGGGGGCGCCGAGCGACGCGCGCAGGGCCCCCGCCAACTCCTCCATCTCCACGGGCCCGCGGCTGCCCTCCAGGCCGAGGGCGTCGACGCCGTGGGCGTAGCGGAAGATCAGCTCGTCGCCGTCGCGCACCGCCACGCCCGACGGTCTCGGCGCCGGTCAGATGACGGGCACGCCGGGCGACCAGCGGCAGGAGGGCGTCGACGTCCAGGGTGGTCAGGACCGCGCGCGCGACCTCGGTCACGCTCTCGATCTCGTCGGCGCGGCGTCGCTCGTTCTCGTAGCGGCGCACGTTGTCCACCGCCACCGCCGCCTGGGCGGCGAGCGTCATCGCGATCTGCTCGTCCTCCTCCGTGAACGGCCCGCCGGCCTTGTCGGTGAGGTAGAGGTTGCCGAAGGCCTGGCCGCGCAGGGCGACCGGCACGCCGAGGAACGACTCCATCGGCGGATGGTTGGCCGGGAAGCCCGAGGAGCGCGGGTCGTCGCTCAGCCGCTCCAGACGCAGCGGACGTGCGTCGCGGATCAGCACGCCGAGGATCCCGCGGCCCGCGCGGCAGGGGGCCGATGGCCTCCCGCTCCTCGTCCGTCATGCCCGGTCGTCACGAAGCGGGCGAGCTCCGTTCCGGTGGAGTCGAGCACCCCGAGGGCCGCGTAGCGCGCGCCCAGCACCGTGCGGGCGGACTGCACGATGCGCGCCAGCAGATCGTCGAGGGCGAGCTCGCGGCCCAGCGACAGGCCGGCGTCCACGAGGCTGGCCATCCGGGAGCGGGCCTCCTCGGCGCGCCGCCGGGCGCCCTCCAGCCCCAGGCGCGACGCGAGCAGCCCGGCGAACGCCTCCATCGCCCGGCGCGTCGCATCCTCAGAGACGGAGCCGCCAGCGTCCAGGCTCCCCCAGAGGGCCGCCTGCACTCCCTCGTCCACCGGCGCCGACGCCGAGACGGTTCGCCCTCCCGCGCCCCCCAGCTCGGTGAGAAGCCGGGAGGCGTCGACCTCGCCGGCGGAGCCCGTCTCCAGCCCCACCCGGTCGCGGGGCCATGACCCACGAAGGACCGACCCCGCGTCGTCCGAGACGATGAGCGCAACGGCGTCGAGACCCGCGACCTCGGCCACGAGGCCGAGCAGCTCCGCATCGACCTCCCGGCCGGGAGGGGCCGACGCGGGAGTGGTCGCCGTCGGCCGCTCGTCCGTGTCGCTCACGCGCCGACTTTACGCCAGGGTTGA
The DNA here is from genome assembly GCA_963721335.1 of Miltoncostaeaceae bacterium. Taxonomy (GTDB): domain Bacteria; phylum Actinomycetota; class Thermoleophilia; order Miltoncostaeales; family Miltoncostaeaceae; genus CAVXDY01. The sequence continues at coordinate 238,153 of CAVRIV010000005.1, read as the reverse complement.
GCGCCCGGGCGAGGCGCCGCGGCCTGGGCGGGGCATCGACGACGAATCTTCGGGAAGACCGCAAGGAGAACCGCGCAGCCCCGGATGAGCGCGGCCGGGCCGGCGGCCAGCATGCGGTCCATGACGAGCACCGCCAGGGAACAATCGCGGGTCCTGATCGCCGGTGCCGGCATCGCGGGCATCGAGGCGACGCTGGCGCTCGGCGCCTTCGCCGGCTCCGCCGTCCATGTGCGCCTGATCGATCCCGGCCGCCGGTTCAGGGTACCGGCCACCGCGACCGGCCGGGCGTTCGGAGTGGGGAACGGAATCGACCACCCTCTGGCCGACGTTGCGGCGCGCGCCGGGGCCACGCTCACGCAGGGCCGCGTTGCGGCGGTCGACCCCGAGCGCCATCTCGCGATGTTGTCCGGCGGGCAGCTCCTCACCTACGACGCCCTGATCGTCGCGGTCGGAGCTCATGCCGAACCGTCCGTTCCCGGGGCGCTGAGCTTCGGAGGGCACGCCGACGTCGAGTCGGTCCGCGGCATGGTCCGGGAGATCACGCAGGCCGGGTCCCGCGGTGCCGAGACCCAGCTGGCCATCGTGGTCCCCGTGGGATGCGGGTGGCCCCTCGCCGCGTACGAGCTGGCGCTGATGGCGCGGGAGCACCTGAACGCCTCGGAGGGCGGTGACGCCGTCGAGATCGCGGTCGTCACGGCGGAGGACACCCCCCTGGCCGTCTTCGGCCCGGAGGCCAGCGCCGCCGTCGACCGCAAGCTGGGCCGAGCGGGCATCACGATCCACACAGGCGCGGTGGTCCGCGGATGGCGATGGGGGCAGCTCGAGCTGCTCGCCGGGGCGACGCTCCAAGCCGATCGCGTGATCGCCCTGCCGGTGCAGCGCGGCCCCGCCCTCGAGGGCCTCCCGACGGACGCGCACGGCTTCTTGCGCACCGCTGGGGACGGCTCGGTGCCGGGCGCGCCCGACGTCTGGGCGGTGGGCGACGGATCCAGCTTCCCGGTCAAGCAGGGCGGGATCGCCTGCCAGCAGGCGGACTCGGTGGCGGCCGCGATCGCCCGTCGGCTCGGTATCGAGGTGGACGAGGTGCCCTTCATGCCGACGCTGCGCGCCTGGGTCTGGGACGGTCAGAGCGGGACGTTCCTGCGGGCGGAGCTGCCCGGCGGGCCGCACCGAGAGCACCGGCGCGGCCGAGGACACCCCGCTGTGGTGGCCGGTGGCGAAGGTGGCCGGGCGCTTCCTGGCGCCCTTCCTCCAGGGCTGGCCGGCGGAGGCCGGCGCTGGTCGACCTTCCGCGCCCGGCGGCGCTGAGCCGATGAGGAGCGTCAGCGGCAACGGGGCGAGGGTCGCTCCGGTCCTGGTCGCGAGCGCGGTGACGAAGACCTACCGCACGGGGGTCGTCGAGGTCCAGGCGCTGCGCGCGGTCGACCTGACGCATCGACCGCGGGGAGATGGTGGCGGTGATGGGTCCGTCGGGATCCGGGAAGACCACGCTCCTCAACTGCCTCTCCGGGCTCGACGAGATCGACGACGGCCACGTCCTGGTCGACGGCCAGGACGTGCACGCCATGTCGGACGCCAAGCGCACCAGCCACCGTGCCCGGCACATGGGATTCGTCTTCCAGAGCTTCAACCTGATCCCGGTCTTCTCCGCGGAGGAGAACGTCGAGCTCCCACTCCTGCTCCTGGGCGAGCGCCCGGGACCGGCCCGGGACCGTGCGCGGGCGATGCTCGAGCGCGTCGGCCTCGGCCGTCGCGGCCGGCACCTGCCGGCCGAGCTGTCCGGCGGCGAGCAGCAGCGCGTGGCGATCGCCCGCGCGCTGGTGGCCGAGCCGGCCCTGGTGTGGGCCGACGAGCCCACCGGAAACCTCGACAGCGAGACCGCGGCCGACGTGATGGAGCTGCTCGGCGAGATGCACGCCTCCGGGCAGAGCCTGGTCATCGTCACCCACGACCCGGGCATCGGCGCCGGGGCGCCCCGGCTCGTGACCATGCGCGACGGCCGGATCGTCGCGGACGGCACGCCCGACGCGAGCTTCGCCGAGGCGGCCGCGCGGGCGTGATCGTCATCCTGCTCGCGGCGGTCGCGCTGCTGGCGGTCGTCGCCGTCCACGACGCGATCCGCGCCCCCATGCTGCGGCGGCTCGCGATGCGGAACGTGGCCCGGCGCCGGGGCGAGGGCGCCCTGGTGATCGTCGGCTGCCTGCTCGGCGCGGCGATCATCACCTCGTCCCTGCTCGTGGGCGACAGCCTCCGCGCGTCGGTGCGGGACGTCGCCCGCACGGAGCTCGGGCCGGTCGACGAGATCGTCCAGGTCCCCGAGACACGACTCGCCGGCGCCGAGACGGCCGTGCGCGACCGGCTGCCCGCCGGCGCCGCCGTGCTGCCCGTGGTCCGGGCCGCCGGCGTGGCGGTCTCGACGGCCGGACCGCGACGGGCCGAGCCCCACCTGCGGGTACTCGAGATCGACATGCCGGCGGCCCGCGGCTTCGGAGGGGATGCGGGAGCCACCGGGCTCGCGGGCCTCTCCGACGCCCTGCGGCCCGGCGAGGTGGTCCTCGAGGAGGACGCCGCCCGGACCCTCGACGCCCGGACGGGCGATCGCGTAGCGGATCCTCGCGGCCGGCGGAAGCGCGACGCTGACGGTGCGCGGCGTGGTGCCCGGCGTGGGCATCGCGGGGCTGGGCGACCAGGCGGACGCCGAGAGCGTCAACGCCCTCGTGGCCCCCGGCACCGTCGCCCGGATGGCGGTTCCCGGCGCTCGGGGCGCGCAGCCCGCCGAGGGGCTCCTGCTGGTGACGAACGGGCGCGGCGTGTTCGGCGGCGCGGCCCGTACGGACGAGGTCTCGGGAGCCGTCGCCCGGGCGATCGCTCCCGTCGCGACCGTGACGGTCCAGCCCGTGAAGCGCGATCTGCTCGACCAGGCCGACGAGGCGGGGAGCTCCTTCACCGCCATCTTCGCGGCGATCGGGGCGGTCGCCGTGATCGCCGGCATCCTCCTCCTGGTCAACGTCTTCGTGATGCTCTCGGACGAGCGCAAGGTGCAGCTCGGCACGCTGCGGGCGCTCGGGCTCCGGCGTCTCGGAATGGTGCGCGCGTTCGCCATGGAGGGCGCGATCTACTCCGTGGTGGGCGCCGCGCTCGGGGCGCTCGCCGGCATCGGCGTCGCGCGGATCGTCGTGGCCGTGGCCGGCCGGATCTTCGAGTCCACGGACGCGAACTTCGGCCTCCGGTTCGCGGTGCCCCCCGCCAGCGTCGTGCAGGGCTTCGCGATCGGCGCCGGCATCTCGCTGCTGACCGTCTGGGCCACCAGCAGCCGGATCTCACGGCTCAACATCATTCGCGCCATCCGCGACCTGCCGGCTCCTCCCTGGCGCCGGTCGCTGCGCCGCATCGAGGCCCTCTCGGTCGCGGCCCTCGTCCTCGGAGTGCTCGCGTCTCTCGTGGGGATCGCCGGCGGCGCCTGGTTCCCGGCCCTCGTGGGCCCCGTGCTCGCGGTCGCCGGCCTCGCGGGCCTCGCGGCGGCCGTGGTGCCCGCGCGCTGGGCGATCGGGGTCGCCGCCGCCGCGGCGCTCGTCTGGGGCGCCGTGAGCGTCGTCGTCCTTCCCGACACCTTCGAGAGGGCCGGCATCCAGGGCTTCGTGGCCCAGGGCGTCGTCATGTGCGCCGCGGGCATCTGCCTCGCCACCCTTGACTCGGGCCTCTGGCTTCGCGCTGCGCGCCACGCTCCCCGGGGAGGGCTGCCCGCGCGCCTGGGGCTCGCCTACCCGCTCGCCCGGCCGTTCCGCACCGCGATCCAGATGGGCATGTTCGCCCTCGTGATCTTCGGGCTGGTGTTCATGAGCATCATCAGCCACCTCTACCAGGAGCAGGCGCCCCGGTACGTCGCGGACATCGGCGCCGGCCACACCGTCATCGTGGACTCCAGCCCCGGCAACCCGCTGGACGCGGCGACCCTGGGGCGGCAGCCCGGGGTGGAGGCCGTCGCCCCCCTGGTGCGTGCCTACCCCGACTTCTCGGCGCCCCGCCACGCGGAGTTCGGCCGCTGGTACCTCACCGGCTTCGACGCGAGCCTCCTGAAGCACGGCGCACCCGCCCTCGGCACCCGCGACGCCCGATACCCCAGCGACCGCGCCGCCTTCGAGGCCGTGCTCCACTCGCCGTCGCTGGCGATCGTGCCCGACTGGTTCCTCCAGGTCGGCGGCGGAACCGAGGCGCACTACGTGGAGGTGGGCGAGTCGATCGTGATGCGCGACCCGGCCTCCGGCGAGACCCGGCGGCTGCGCGTGGCGGGCATCGTGGACGCTGACTGGGCCCTGGGCGGCGTGATGGTCGCATCCTCGACCGCGAGGGCGATCCTGGGCCGCGACGCCGTGGCCAGCCGGGCATTCCTCACGGTGAGCCCCGGCGCCGACCCGGACGAGGTCGCGGCCTCCCTGACGGGCAAGCTGGTGGACCACGGAGCGGACGCCGAGTCGCTGCGCGCGGTGGTCGATCGGTCGCTGTCCGCCAACCGCTCCTTCATGGCCCTGTCGCAGGGGTTCGTGGCCCTGGGCCTCGTCATCGGCGTGGGGGGGCTCGAGCGTCGTGATGATCCGCGCGGTCCGCGAGCGCCGCCGGCAGATCGGGATGCTCCGGGCGATGGGACTCCCGGCGACGCACGGTGCGGCGGGCCTTCGTCCTCGAATCGGCGTTCGTCGCGGCGCGCGGCCTGCTGATCGGCGGAGGGCTGGCACTCCTCTCCTGCTGGCTGCTGGCGAGCCGCTCCGACGCGCTCGGGGAGCGGGGCATCCCCTTCAGCGCCCCGTGGGCGACGCTCTGGGTGATGTTCGCGATCGCGCTGATCGCCTCCCTCGCGGCCACGGCCGTGCCCGCCGCGAGGGCCGCGCGCATCCGGCCGGCGGTGGCCCTGCGCGTGGGCGAGTGAAGGAGCCGGATGGAGCGAGGCCTCAGGGCTTGGCGGCACCCTGAGCACGCCTGAGCCGGAGGAGCGCCTCACCCTGGTGGACGGGCGCAGCGTCGCGGTGCGCGCCTGCCGGGAGACGGACGCCGACGGCGTCGCCGCCCTCGTCCACGAGTTGTCGGTCGACTCGCGGGCGATGCGCTTCGGGGCGGCGCGGGGAGATCTCTCGGCGGAGGAGGCCCGGGCCATGGCCGCCCCGCCGGGGCCCGATGGAGTGGGTCTCGTGGCGCTGGCCGGCACCGAGCCCGAGCGCATCGTGGCGATCGCCCGCTACCACCGCCAGCCGGGCGCGGCCGAGGCCGAGCTCGCCGTCGCGGTGGCCGACGCATGGCACGGCCTGGGGCTGGGGACGGGGCTCATCGAGCGCCTTCGCGAGCGGGCGGCAGCCGACGGGCCTGGACGCCCTGTGGGCGTTCGTACGTCAGGACAACTGGAAGATGCGCGGCGTCTTCCGCGGGCTCGGGGGAGACGTGCGCGAGATGAACGCGCCGGACGAGTGCCTGGTGCGCATCCCGCTCCATTCGGACGACGCCCTGGAGGAGGCGAGCGCCGTGCGCTTCGTCACGGCGGCCGCCGCCTCGCTCGAGCCCCTGTTCCGGCCCCGCGCCATCGCCGTCGTGGGCGCGTCGCGGAACCCCGGCTCGCCCGGAGGGGCGCGTCTTCTCCGCGCTCGCCGGGAGCGGCTTCCCCGGGCCTCTGTACGCGGTCAACCGCGCGGCCGGCACGGTCGCCGGGCGGGCCACCCATCCCTCGCTGGCCGCCCTTGCCGGAGCCGGTCGACCTGGTCGTGGTGGCGGTGCCGGCCGGCCGCGGTCCCCGCCGTCGCGCGGCAGGCCGCCGCCTGCGGCGCCCGCGCCCTGCTGGTGCTGTCCTCCGGCTTCTCGGAGGCGGGCGCCGACGGGGCGGCCCTCGAGGCCGAGCTCGTGCACATCGTGCGCACCAGCGGGATGCGGATGGTCGGCCCCAACTGCCTGGGCATCGCGGTCACGGGCGATGGCGGCGCACTTCGACGCCACCTTCGCGCCCATCGGCCCGACGCCGGGGCGCATGGCCTTCGCCTCGCAGAGCGGCGGTCTCGGGATCGCGGCCCTGTCGTACTGCGCGGCGCGGGGGCTGGGGCTCTCGGCCTTCGTCAGCCTCGGGAACAAGGCCGACGTGTCGTCCAACGACCTGCTCGCGTGGTGGGACCGCGACGCCCGGACGCGCGTGGTGCTCCTCTACCTCGAGGACTTCGGCAACCCGCGACGCTTCGGCCATGTCGCGCGGCGGGTCGCGCGCGGAACGCCCATCGTGGCGCTCAAGGCCGGCCGCGGCGCGGCGGGGCAGCGCGCGGCCGGCTCTCACACCGCAGCCCTGGCGGCCGGCGAGGCGCCGACCGACGCGCTCTTCGACCTCGCCGGCGTCGTCCGGGCACAGACGCTCGAGGAGCTGCTGGAGACGGGCGAGCTGCTCGCGTCCCAGCCGCTGCCCGAGGGCGACCGCGTGGGGATCGTCTCCAACGCCGGAGGGCCCGCCATCCTGGCGGCCGACGCGTGCGAGGCGATGGGCCTCTCGGTGCCGTCCCTCAGCGCCGATCTTCAGGCGGTGCTCGCCGGGACGTCGGCCGCGGTCGCCGGCACGTCCAACCCGGTCGATCTGGGGGCGGGAGCCGGCGGCGAGAGCTTTGCCGCCGCCGGCCGGGCCCTGATCGACTCGGGTGAGATCGACGCCCTCATTGTGCTGTCGACCCCGGTCCAGGGAGGCGATCCTGGCCTCCGTGGTCGGCGCCGTGGAGCGGCTCGCGGACGGTCGCCTGACCGTGGTCGGCTGCCTGCTGGGCCGCCAGCCGCCCGCCGGCAACGCCGCCGACGGGACCTGGCCCGTGCCATGGCTCGCCATGCCCGAGGGGGCGACCCGTGCCCTGGCCAACGCCTGGTGGGCGCAGCAGGCGCGCCGGCGCCCTCCCGATCCCGCGGTGCGCCCGCCGGAGATCGACGCCGGAGCCGCCCGACGTGTGCTCGCCGGCGCCGAGCCGGACGCGTGGCTCTCGCCCGAGGACCTCGCCACGCTGCTCGGACGCCTATGGGATCGCCTCGGCCCGGCAGATCGGCGCGGGCGATCCGGACGCGGCCGCCGCCGCCCAGGCTGAGATCGGGGCGCCCGTGGCCGTCAAGCTTCTGAGCCGGACGGTGACCCACAAGGCGGACGTGGGCGGCGTCGTGCTCGACTGCCGCTCGCCGGAGGCCGCGGCCGCCGCGGTCCGCCGCATCGCCGCGTCGCTCGAGGGTCTCGGCCGCGCCGGTGAGATGGACGGCGTCCTCGTCCAGGAGATGGCGCCCGACGGTCCGGACCTGATCGTCGGTGGGCTCCAGGACCCCGTCTTCGGGCCGGTCGTGCTCGCCGGGATCGGCGGCGGCGAGGCCGAGCTCTGGGGGGATCGCAAGCTCGCCCTGGCCCCCGTGGGACCGGCGGCCGCCGACGAGCTCTGGCGCGGGCTGCGGGGAACCGCGCTTCTCGACGGCTGGCGGGGAGCGCCGTCGGTGCCCCGGGCCCCGCTCACCGAGCTGACCGAGCGAGTGGCGTGGCTGCTCGCCGACCAGCCCCTGCTCGCCGAGCTCGACCTCAATCCCGTGCGAGCCGGCGCGCAGGGACGGCCGCTCGTGCTGGATGCGCGCGCGCGGCGGATCCCCTGACGGCGGAAAGCCGCAACCCGGGATGAGGGTTACGACCCATGCCCGCCGTGCGCCCCGGACCTAGCGTCTCGGGCGGAAATTCCCGCCGCCACGAGAGGGGCACGATGCAGGCCGACGAGATGTCCGTGAACACGACCCCGGCGCGGCGCGCGGCAGGGGTGCCGCCCCCGCGGTGAGCGCGCTCGAGCTCGCCCGCCTGCAGTTCGGCATCACGACCCTCTTCCACTTCATCTTCGTGCCGCTCAGCATCGGCCTAGCGGCGTTCGTGGCGGTGCTCGACACCGCGCGCCACCGCACCGGCAAGCCCGTCTACGCCCGCATGGTCCGCTTCTGGGGCCGGCTCATGCTCATCAGCTTCGCCGTCGGTGTGGTGACCGGGATCGTCCAGGAGTTCCAGTTCGGCATGAACTGGAGCGAGTACTCGCGCTACGTCGGGGACGTCTTCGGCGCGCCGCTCGCGATGGAGGCGCTCGCGGCCTTCTTCCTGGAGTCCACGTTCATCGGCCTCTGGATCTTCGGCCGCGACCGCCTGCCTCCGCGCGTCCACCTCGCGACGATCTGGCTCGTCGCGTTCGGGTCCGCCCTCTCCGCCTACTTCATCCTCGCCGCGAACTCCTGGATGCAGCATCCGGTCGGCTACACGATCGGCGCCTCGGGGCGAGCCGAGATGACCAGCATCTTGGCGGTCCTGACGAACTCGACCGCGCTCTTCGCCTTCGCCCACACGATCCTCGGCGCCCTCACGACGGGCGGGATGGTGATCCTGGGCGTGTCCGCATGGCACCTGCTGCGCGGAAACGACCTCGACGGCTTCCGGCGCTCGGCCACGCTGGCGCTGACGGTGACGTTCGTGGCGGCCGTCGGCACCGCCACCGTGGGCCACTTCCAGGCTCAGCTCATGACCGACCAGCAGCCGATGAAGATGGCGGCCGCCGAGGCGCTCTACACGTCGCAGGACGGCGCGCCGTTCTCGCTCTTCGCGGTGGCGCCGTTCGAGGCGACGCCGGAGCGGCTGACCCACAACATCGAGGTCCCGAAGGCCCTCTCGGTGCTGTCCACGAACACCATCGACGGACGGGTCGAGGGCATCGACGACCTGCAGGCCGCCTACGAGGCCAAGTACGGGCCGGGCGACTACCGCCCGGTCATCGGCATCACCTACTGGTCGTTCCGGCTGATGGTCGGGGCCGGGATGCTGATGATCCTGCTCGGCGCCGTGGGGCTGCTGCTGCTGCGCCGGGGCACCCTCACCACCTCGCCGCGCTTCCTGCGCCTCGCGGTCTGGGCCATCCCGCTGCCCTTCCTGGCGAACGCGATGGGCTGGGTCTTCACCGAGATGGGGCGGCAGCCCTGGGTCGTGCAGGGGCTCCTCCGCACCGACCAGGCCGTCTCGCCCACCGTCAGCGCCTGGACCGTGGCGCTCAGCCTCGTGGGCTTCACGATCCTCTACGGCGTCCTCGCCGGCGTCGCCGGATGGCTCGCCCTGAGGGGGCTGCGCGAGGTGCCGCTCGCCGACCGAGCCCGGCTCCTCGGACGACGACGCCGGCGCCGAGCCCTCGCTCGCCTACTAGGAGGATCCGTGGACCCCACCGCGCTCGAGACGCTCTGGTTCGTGCTCATCGCCGTCCTCTGGACCGGCTACCTCTTCCTGGAGGGCTTCGACTTCGGGGTCGGGATGCTCCTTCCCGTGCTCGGCCGGAGCGAGGAGGACCGCCGCTCGCTGATCGCCTCCATCGGGCCCGTCTGGGACGGCAACGAGGTGTGGCTGCTGACCGCCGGCGGGGCCACCTTCGCGGCCTTCCCCGAGTGGTACGCCACCCTCTTCTCCGGCTTCTACCTCGCACTCTTCGTGATCCTGGCCGCGCTCATCGTGCGCGGCGTCGCGTTCGAGTTCCGCGAGCGGCACGAGGGCCGGCGCTGGCGGGCGACGTGGGACGCCGCGATCGTCGTCGGCAGCGCGGTGCCGGCCCTGCTCTGGGGGGTGGCCTTCGCCAACCTGGTGCGCGGCGTCCACCTGGACGCAAGCGGTGAGTACGCGGGGAACCTCGGCGACCTGCTCAACCCGTACGCGCTCCTGGGCGGGGTGGCCACGCTCGTGCTCTGCGCCGCGCACGGCGCCCTCTTCCTCACGATGCGCACACGGGGCGACCTGAACCGCCGCGCCCGGGCCCTGGCGCTCCCGCTGACCGCCGCGCTCGTCGTGGGCGGCGCCGGTTTCCTGGCCTGGACCATCGGCCGCTCGGCGAGCGACGACACGCTGAACGCGCTCGCGGCCGTCGCAGCCGCCGGCACGGCCGTCGCGGCGATCGCGGCCCTCGCCCTCGTGGTGCGGCGGCGCTACTCGTCGGCGTTCGGCGCCACCGGGGCGGTCGTGGTGCTGCTCGTCGTGACGATCTTCGCGAGCCTCTGGCCGAACGTCATCAACTCGGTGGACGATCCGTCGCTCGCGCTCACCATCGCGCAGGCCGCATCGACCAACTACACGCTGACGGTCATGACGGTGGTGGCCGCGATCCTCACCCCCGTGGTGCTCGCCTACCAGGGGTGGACCTACTGGATCTTCCGCGCCCGGGTGGGAGGAGAGGCCGAGGGCGCCCACACCGCGCTCGACCTCCTGCCCGAGCCTCGGACCGCCCCGGACCCGCCGGCGGACGCCTGATGAAGCCCCTCCACCGCCGGCTCCTGCGGGCGAGCGGAGCCGCGCGGTGGCATCTGGCGGCGGCGGTCGCGAGCGGCGTGGCGACGGCCGCCACCGTCATCGCGCAGGCGGTGCTTCTGGCCCTGGTGATCTCCGGCGTCGTGGTCGACGGGCGGTCGCTCGGGGACGTGCGGGTCGAGATCGTGGCGCTGGCGCTGGTCTCGGCGGCCCGAGGCCTTCTCGTCTGGGGCCAGGAGATGACCGGGCACCTGGCCGCCTCGCGCATCATGTCGGGGCTGCGGGTGCGGCTCGTCGACCACCTCGTCAGGTCCCGGCCCGCGGCCGGCGAGGGGGCGCGCAGCGGCGACCTCGCGATCGCCGCGGTGCAGGGCGTGGACGCCCTCGAGGCGTACTTCGGGCGCTACGTGCCGGAGCTCGTGCTGTCGGTCCTCGTGCCCGTGGCGATCCTCGCCTGGGTCATCCCCCTCGACCCCGCCTCGGCCGCCATCATGGCCGTGACGCTCCCCGTGGCCCTGGTCTTCCTCGTGCTGGTCGGCATGGCGGCCGGGCAGGCATCGCGAGCACGCCTGGGCTCTCTGCGCGCGCTCGGGGGACGCTTCGTGGAGGTCGTCCGCGGCCTCCCCACGCTGCGTGCCCACGGGCGCGCCGAGTACCAGTCGGCCGCCCTGGGATCGATCGGCGAGCGGCTGCGGCGGGAGACCATGGCCACCCTGCGGGTCGCGTTCCTCTCGGCGCTGGTCCTCGAGCTGGCGGCGTCCCTGGGCGTCGCGCTCGTCGCGGTCGCGATCGGGCTTCGGCTCGCCGCCGGCGGGATGACCCTGGCCGCCGGGCTGACGGTGCTCGTGCTCGCCCCCGAGCTCTACGCGCCCCTGCGCCGGCTGGGCGCCAACTACCACGCGAGCGCCGACGGCCTGGCCGCCGCCGAGCGCGTCTACGAGGTGCTCGACCTGCCCCCGCTCCTGTCGCGCGCCGAGCGGCCGATCGAGCTGCCCGACCCGGCCCGCGCGGCGATCCGGCTGGAGGGTGCCGGAGTCCGCTATGAGGGCCGCGGAGCGCCGGCGCTGGCGGACGTCACGCTCACGATCGCGCCCGGAGAGCGCCTGGCCGTGGTGGGGGCGAGCGGCTCGGGCAAGAGCACGCTGCTGGCCCTCCTGGCCCGCCTCGCCGACCCGACCGACGGACGGGTCACGGCGGGCGGGATGGACCTGCGCGAGGGAAACGCCGAGGCCTGGCGCCGGCGTGTCGCATGGGTGCCCCAGCGCCCCTCGCTCGTCAGCGGCACCGTGGCGGACAACGTGCGCATGGGCGACCCCGCCGCCGACGAGGCGCGCATCCTCAACGCTCTGCGATCGGCGAACGCCGGGGCGCTGGTGGACCGGCTGCCCGAGGGGATCCACACCCGGGTCGGCGAGGGAGGGCGCCCGCTGTCCGCCGGCGAGGCCCAGCGGGTGGCTCTCGCCCGCGCCTTCCTGCGCGATCCGTCGCTCGTGCTCCTGGACGAGCCGGTCGCCAACCTCGATCCTGAGGGGGCGGGGCTCGTGGAGGACGCGATCGAGCGCCTCTGCCGAGGGCGCACGGCGGTCCTCGCGGTGCATCGCCTCGGGCTCGCCCGCAGCGCCGACCGCGTGGTGGTCCTGAGCGGGGGACGGGTGACGCAGGACGGTGACCCGGCGGTCCTCGCCGAGACCGCCGGCGCCTTCGGGGCTCAGGTGCGGGCCGAGACCGCGGTGGCCGTATGAGCGGCCTCGGCGCCCTCGCCCGCGCCGTGCGCTTGGCCGGCGGCAGCCGCCGGCGGCTGGCCGTCTCCCTCCTCGCCGGCGTGGTGGCCGCCGGCGCGGGCGTCGCCCTCCTGGCCGTGTCCGGCTACCTCATCAGCAGGGCGGCCGAGCGGCCTGCAGTCCTCGCGTTGACCGTCCCGATCGTGGTGGTGCGGAGCCTCGTCATCGCGCGCGCCCTCGGTCGCTACACGGAGCGCCTCCTGTCCCACGACGTCGCGCTGCGGATCCTCGCGAGGACGCGGCGGACGGTCTACGACCGGCTCATCCCGCTCGTCCCGGGGGGCCTTCCGCGCATGCGCGGCGGCGACCTGCTCGGCCGGCTCGTAGGTGACGTCAACGCGATGCAGCACCTCTACGTCAGCGGCCTGGGGCCGCCCGCCGTCGCCCTCGTGATCACCGTCGCGGCGGCGGGCGCGGCGGGCGCCATCCTGCCGGTGGCGGGGCTCGTCCTGGCGGTGATCCTGGGGGTCGCGGCGCTGGGACTCCCCCTGATGGCCGGACTCGCGGGCCGGCGGGCGGGGCGGCGACAGGCCCCGGCCCGGGCGGCCCTCGGCTCGGAAATCCTGGAGTCGCTCCAACTCGCGCCCGAGCTGGCCGCCTACGGGCTGGTGGACGACCGGGTGCGGCGCGTCCGCGCCGCCGATCGCGACCTGGCGAGGGAGGCGCGGTCCGACGCGGCGATCGGCGCCGGCAGCGCGGGCCTGGTCGCGGCGCTCGCCGGCCTCGCGGCCGCGGCGATGCTGGCCGTCGGGGCCCCCGCGGTCCGGGACGGGCGGATGGACGGCGTCCTCCTGGCGGCGCTCACCCTTCTGGCCCTGGCCTCCGTCGAGGCGCTCGCTCCCCTGCCCGAGGCGGCCGGCCGCCTCGCCGCCACGGTCACGGCGGCGCGGCGCATCGAGGAGGTGACCCTTGCCCCGGTCCCTGTCCTCGACCCGGCGGCGCCGCTCCCGGTCCCGGCGGCGCCCGCCCTCGGCCTGGAGGGCGCGCGGCTGCGGCACGGGGCCGACGGGCCATGGATCCTCGACGGGGTCGACCTCCGCCTGGATCCGGGCGGCAGGATCGCGATCGTCGGGCCGAGCGGGGGCGGGAAGACCACGATCGCCGAGGTCCTGGTGCGCTTCCGCGACCTCGATGCGGGCCGGGCGACGCTGGACGGACGCGACATCGGCCTCTTCGGCCCGGACGACGTGCGGCGTCGCGTCCGCCTCTGCGAGCAGCAGGCCCACCTCTTCACCGGGAGCATCCGCGACAACGTCCTCATCGGGCGACCGGACGCGTCCGACGCGGACCTCCGTGCCGCGCTGGTCACCGTGGGGCTGGACGACTGGATCGACGGGCTCCCGCACGGAATCGACACCCCGGTGGGCGAGGCCGGTGCCGAGGTCTCCGGCGGCCAGAGGTCCCGGATCGCGCTCGCCCGCGTCGTGATCTCGGATGCGCCCGTGATGATCCTGGACGAGCCGGCCGCCCATCTCGACCCGTCCTCGACCCGCGAGCTGATCGGCCGGATCCTCGCGACCTCTCCCGAGCGCTCGGTCCTCCTCATCACCCACTCGCCCATCGGGCTCGAGTCGTTCGACGAGGTGCTGGTGCTGGAGGGCGGCCGCGTGGTGCAGCGGGGCCGCGCGGCCGACCTGGCCGAGGCCGGGGGCCGGTACGCCGTGCTGATGGCCCTGGCCCCCTGATTCCCGCGCCCGCCGGGCGCCTGCGGGAAACCCGTGGCGGCCTCCGTGCCCGCGCCGATGGCGTCGGGCCACCGGCACGAGACGGTGTGCTCAGGGCACGCGCGATCCGAAGGGAGGTCGTCGTGGACGACCAGCATCGGCACCACGACCAACCGGCGAGCCTCCAACCGGGCGAGGCCGACCTCGCGCGCCGGGCGGTGTTCGCCTGGACGCTGCTGCCGGCGGCGGCGCGGCTGACCCACGAGGTCACGGCCGGGCGTCATGACCACCCGGCCGTCGGCGACCTGCGCGCCGCCGTCCGGGTCCTCGACATCCTGGGCTGGCCGGACGACGTGCACGCTCCGGCGGAGCTCACGGCCGAGGACGCGATGGTCGTGTCGCAGGCCGCCCGGATCCAGCTCACGCACGGCCTCGACCCCGACGCGCACGTCCGCGGGCGCGTCGCCCGGGGCCCGGCCGATCAGCTCCCGGAGCTGAGCGGCTCCCTGCTCCGGCTGCTCGAGCGCTTGGAGCGCGCTCCGGGCTGACCGCGCGGGCCGCGCGGTGCAGACGGCACCGCGCGGCCCGACCCGGCCGCGAGCTGAGCGCTCAGACCGTTGCCACGGCCGGCCGGCCGTTCGCGGGGGCCGGGGCGGTCGGGGCCATCCGCAGCACCGTGCGGGCGGTGCCGGCGCTGCCGTCGAGCACCGCCTCGATCGCGGTGTTCACGTCGTCGAGCGCGCATTCCGAGCGCTCGACGCGCGTCTTGCCGCGCAGGTGCAGCGCGAAGACCTCCTCGAGGTCGTGGTGGGTGCCGACGATCGAACCTGTGACGGTCAGCCCGCCGAGCACCGTCTCGAAGATCGGGAGCCGCATGGTGTTGGCGGCGGGGAGCCCGACGCAGACCAGCCGCCCACCGCGCGCGAGCGAGGAGAACGCCTGCTCGAACGGCTCGGGACTGGCCGCCGTGCTGATCGCTGCCTGAGCGCCGCCGAGTGCCTTGATCGCGGCCACCGGGTCCTGCTCGCCCGCGTGGATGACGTGCTCGGCTCCGAGCTGCGCAGCGCTGGCCAGCCGTTCCGGGTTGATGTTGACCGCGACGACCTGGGCGCCCGTGATCGCGGCGTACTGCACGGCCAGGTGGCCCAGGCCACCCACCCCGAACACCGCGACGAGGTCCGCGGACCCCGCGCCCGAGACCTTTACGGCCTTGTACGTCGTGACCCCCGCGCACGTCAGCGGAGCCGCGTCGGCGGGCTCGATCCCGTCGGGGACGCGTACGACGTGCCGCGCGTAGCCGACGGCGTACTCGGCGAAGGCGCCGTTCATCCCGTAGCCGGTGTTGAGCTGACGCTCGCACAGGGTCTCGCGGCCGCTGTTGCAGAAGCCGCAGTCCCCGCATGCGTAGCCCAGCCAGGGGAGCGCGACACGCATGCCGGCACCGAGACCGTGGGTGTTGCCCGGTCCGGCGCGCTCGATGATGCCGACGCCCTCGTGGCCGGGGATGAAGGGCGGCGAGGGCTGGACGGGCCAGTCGCCGCGCGCGGCGTGAATGTCGGTGTGACAGAGACCGCAGGTCTCGATGCGCACGAGAACCTGCTCGGGCCCGGGCTCGGGCATCGGAACGTCCTCGATGGCGAGCGGTTGATCGAAGCTGTGGACGACGGCGGCTTTCACGATGGCACCTCGCTGAGTGGGATCAGGGCATCGCCAGCATCCCCACGAACAGCGGGGCGAGCATCCGGGAAGGCACCGCGGCGCTCTCCGTAGTTGCCCGCCCGCGCGGTCCGGGAGGGTCCTCGGCAGATGCTCGGATGCCCGCGCGTCGCACCGGCTGGCCGTCGCGGCGCGCGGGGATGAAGGCGTCCGTCCAGGGAGCCGCTCCGCCTCGAGGAGCTTCAGGCGGGCCGCGCGATCGCGTGGCCGTCACGGTTGTCGCCGCGGAGGGTTGACCACCGCGGGACGATCCGGCGTCGCCTACGGAACGAGGGCCGCGAGGTCGAGCGCCACGACGTCCGGCGTCGGCTGGAGGCCATCCAGCTCCCCCTCGCCGGTGACACCGCTCAGGACCAGCGCGAACCGGGCGCCGAGGGCCCGGGCGAGCGCGCCGTCGGTGGACGGCCGATCGCCGACCACGGTGGCGACGGACCCGACCCGCTCCAGGACGAGACGCCGCATGGGCGCGTGGGGCTTTCCCGCGACGTCCGGGGTCGCGCCGGAGGCGTAGGCCACCGCCGCCAGCAGGGCGCCCGCGCCGGGCAGCAGTCCGTCCGGTGTCGGGAAGGTCGCGTCCTCGTTGGTGCCGATGAGCCGCGCCCCGGCCCGGACCGCGTCGGCCGCGCGGGCCAGCCGCGAGAAGTCGAACTCGCGGTGCCACCCGACGACCACCGCGTCGGCGGGCCCCGCCTCCACGATCCGCACGCCGCGCGCCGCGAGCGCCTCGCGCACGCCGGGGCCCGCACAGGCCAGCGCCGTGGAGCCCGGCGGAAGCATGGTCGCCGCCGCCTGGGCGGAGGTGAGGAGATCCTCGGGATCGGTCGCGACGCCGAACCGCTCGAGCTTGGCGAGGTGCTCGCCGATCGTCGCGGCGGCGTTGTTGGTCAGGAAGACGACGCGCTCGACGCGCGTCCTCAGGCGCCCGACCGCGTCGGCCGCCCCCGGGATGGGCATCGCTCCGCGCCAGAGGACGCCGTCGAGGTCGAGGGCCCACGTCGCCACGGCGCCAGTCTCCCACCCGGTGGGCCTGGCGCGGCGCGAGGCGCGATGATCCACGCATGGCCGTCGTGCCCCCCGCCCGCCACCTTCTGCGCGCCCGCGACCTCGCCGACCGTCGGTACGCCGAGCCGCTCGACGTCGATGCCCTCGCCCGCGCCGCGGGCCTGTCCCGCGCCCACTTCAGCGCCGAGTTCCGCCGGGCCTTCGGCGAGACCCCCCATGCCTACCTGCTCACGCGCCGCCTCGAGCGGGCCGCGGCGCTCCTTCGCACGACGGACCGGTCGGTCACCGACATCTGCCTGGCCGTGGGTCTCAGCAGCCTCGGGTCGTTCACGACGAGCTTCACGCGCACCTACGGGATGTCTCCGCGGGCCTACCGTGCGGCCTTCCCGCCGGCCGCCGACCTGGCACGCGTGCCGGCCTGCATCGTCCGCGCGTACGGCCGTCCGCGACACCGGACGTTTCGAGAAGACCCCGCGCCCCGACCGGCCTAGCATCGCCCCACGATTTCCGACGACGAACGGGGGACACGATGAAGATCGCCAACGCGCAGCTCTGGGTCCACGACCAGGACGAGGCTCTCGCGTTCTACACCGAGAAGGTCGGCATGGAGGTGCGCGCCGACGTGACGCTCCCCGAGATGGGCGACTTCCGGTGGCTCACCGTGAGTCCCGCCGGCCAGGAGGACGTCTCGATCGTGCTGATGGCCGTGCCCGGCCCGCCGGTGATGGACGACGGCACGGCCGGCGAGGTGCGCGACCTGATGGCCAAGGGCTTCGCCGGCACCGTCTTCCTCACCACGGACGACTGCCGGGCGGACTACGAGGAGATGAGCGGCCGCGGCGTGGAGTTCGTCGAGACGCCCGAGGAGCGCCCCTACGGCATCGACGCGGGCTTCCGCGACCCCTCGGGGAACCACCTGCGGCTCACCCAGGTCACGATCCCGATGTGAGCACCCCGGCGTGCTCCGACGTGAGCCCGTGGGCGTCGGCCATCAGGTCGTGGACGATCATGGCCGCGGCGTTCGAGCCCGCCGCGACCGCGTTCGCCACGGACGGCATCCCCTGCGTGCTCACGTCGCCCGCGGCGAAGAGCCCGGGCACGCTGGTGTGGCACATGGGGTCGACCTCGACGGCGTCGACGAGGATCGGCCCCGGGCCGGTGGTCGCCGCGCCGAGCTGCTCGGCGAGGGTGGAGCGCTGGTGCAGCGTGACGGGCACGAGCAGTCCTCGGCACGGGAGCTCGCCGCCGTCGGCGAAGACGACGGCCGTCAACGTGCTGTCCGGCCCGCGCAGCCCGGCGACGGCGCGCTCGTCGACCGTGACCCCCGCCGCGCGCAGCCGCTCGGCGTCCTGCGAGTCGAGCCCGGCAGGGCCGTCGGCGAGCATCGTCACGTCGTCGCTCCAGAACCGCAGCAGGAGCGCCCGGCGCACGCCCGTCGCGCCCCGGTCGAGCACTCCGAGGGGCTGGTCGCGGACCTCCCATCCGTGGCAGAACGGGCAATGGAACACCGATCGGCCCCACCGCTCCGCGATCCCGGGGAGCGAGGGGACGCGGTAGTCCATGCCCGTGGCGAGCAGCACGCGCCGCGCCGCCTCGCGTGAGCCGTCGGCCAGCTCGAGCGTGAAGCCCGCGCCGCGCCGCTCGGCCCCCACGACCTCGCCGGACCGCAGCCGCACGGTGGGGTAGGCCGCGAGCTCGTCGCGCCCGGCGGCGTAGAGCTCGGCCGGCGGACGACCGTCGTGGCCGAGCAGGCCGCCGATGCCATGAGCGTCGCGGTTGCTCGGGCCTCCCGCGTCGATGACGAGCGTCCGCCGCCGGGCGCGGCCGAGCACCAGCGCGGCGCTCAGGCCGGCGGCACCCGCGCCGACGACGATGCAGTCCCAGGTCGTGTCCATGTCGCCACGGTGGCACGCGCCGCCGCGAGGTGTCAAACTGATTTGCCATGAAGGCAAAGACACCCGAGGAGCCCGTCGACGTGCGCGTCCGCCGGCGGCTCCGGGAGCTGCGCACGGAGCGGGGGCTGACGCTCCGGCAGGTCGCCGAGCGGGCGAGCATCGACATCTCGACGCTCAGCCGCCTCGAAGCCGGCAAGCGCCGCCTGGCCCTCGACCACCTTCCCGCCCTGGCCGCCGCGCTCGGCGTGAGCGCCGACGAGCTGCTCGGCTCCCCGCCCCTTCAGGACCCGCGCGTTCGCGAACGGCCGCGCACGTACGACGGCATGACGGTGTGGCCGCTCACCCGCCTCGGGCCCGCCGGCACGCACGCCTACCGGATCGACATCAGCCCGGAGCGGCGCACACCGCCGGACGTGTTGCCCGTGCATGAGGGACTCGACTGGCTCTACGTCGTCAGAGGGTCTCTGCGGCTGCTGCTCGGCGATCAGGCCTTCACGATCGAGCCGGGCGAGGCCGTCGAATTCTCGACCTGGACGCCGCACTGGTTCGGCGCGGTCGACGGCCCCGTGGAGCTCATCATGATCGTCGGGCCGGAGGGCGAGCGGCTGCATCTCCATGCCTGATCCGGACCAGATCATTCAAATCGGCGGCGCCCTCCTCATCCTCGCCGCCTTCGCCGCCGCGCAGCTCGACAAGCTCTCCGTGCGTTCCCAGGTCTACCTCGTCCTCAACCTGGTTGGCTCGGCCGTCCTCACCGTGTTGGCCTGGTACGAGCGCCAATGGGGTTTCCTGCTGCTGGAAGGCGTCTGGGCGCTGGTCTCGGCGTGGGGCATCGTCCGACTCTCGCGAGAGCGGGAGGGTTGACGCTGGTCAGGCCTCAGGCGGCCCCGGCGCCGAGTTGCTGCATCATGGCCATCGCGTCGAACACGCCCCAGTGCTCGTGCACGAGGCCGTCGTCGCCGAAGCGCATGATGTCGATGACCGCCACGTCGACACTCCGTCCGGTGGCCGGCATCCCCATGAAGTCGCCCTCGTGCGTCCCGGTGAATCGCACCCGGGCCACGAGCTTGTCGCCGCCGTCCACGACGTCCTCGACCGTCATCGCGAGGTCGGGGAATGCCGCGATCTGCATGCGGAAGAAGTCCATGACCCCTTCCCTCGTCGGACTGCCGGCGGGAAGCTCCTCGTGCTCGACGAAGTCGTCGGCCAGGATCTCGCCGAAGGCGTCGATGTCGTGGGCGTTGATCAGGTCGTACGCCCGTCGCAGGGTGGCCGTGTGGTCCATGTCTCCTCCCGCCGTCGCTGGTCGGCGGGAGTGTATGCCGGGCCCCCACGGCGGCGGCTTGCTCCCGAGCGCCGCGTGGGCGAGGGTCAGCCCGACTTCGAACCCAAGGGGAACCCATGTACGCGACCATCCGCATCTACAGCGAAGCAGAGGGCCTGGCCGACGCCGTCGCCGAGCACAAGGACGAGATCGTCGGCCTCTTCGGCGAGATCAAGGGCTTCCGCAGCTACTACATCGTCAAGACCGGGCCGGTGAGCGCGACCTCCATCACGGTCTGCGACGATCAGGCCGGCGCTGAGGCCTCGAACGAGATCGCGCGCAACTACATCGCCACCAATCTGGGGCACCTGTCGGTCAGCGCGCCCGAGGTGCACGTGGGCGAGGTCGCGATGAACGCCTGAGCGCGCTCGGCTCGGGCCGTGGGATGCGCGGCGAGGGCCGGTAGGTCTCGCGCCCTCGCTCCGCGACCTCATGCTGCCCGGTCGCTCAGGACTCCGACGGAGGCGGCGGATCCTGCTGCGGCGAGGGCATCTCCCCGGGCTGGGCCGGAAGCGACTCGCCGGGCAGCGGAGTGCCCACCTGGCGCCATACCTTGTTCAATTCGCTCTGGATGTAGGACGGGAAGGCGACGTTGAGGAGGATGTAGAGGATCAGCGCGATCCACCCGCTCAGCAGGGTGACGCCGGCGATGCGCTGGGCCGACTGGGCCCGCAGGGTGCCCCTCCAGGAGGTGACGATGTGGGGCACGATGATCAGGGACCCGGGGAACCAGGCGAGGGCCGAGTTCGTCGGGTTCTGGCCGAGGTCGTTGCCGGTCGCGTGGCCGTAGTCGCGCATCTCCCGGTTGACGTAGTACCACCACCAGATCGTGTAGATCCCGAGCGTGATCAGGAGGAGCCCGAAGACCCCCCACGGATTGCGTACCTTGGCCCGATTCGGGCCGCCCGCGATGAGGATCTCCTGGGCCATGACGCCTCCGGGGGAGGAAGGTAACGGGGGCAGGCTACCAACGCGGCGCGATGCATACTCATGGCACAGCGGCGTGACGTCCTGGAGCCGGGACGAGCACCGACCTGCCTCGATGCTGTGGCAGCGCACCCGGCCGGGGCGGTAGCGTAGGGAGACGATGCGCCAACCGCTCCTGATCGCGGTCGACGAGGATCGGGAGGCCCTCGAGAACCTCGAGACCCAGCTCGTCCAACGGTACGCACGCGACTATCGCGTCGAGTGTCTCGCCGATCCGGACGAGGCCGTGCGGACGCTGGAGGGGCTCGCGCAGGGCGGCGAGGAGGTGGCGCTGGTGCTCGCGGCCACGTCGTTCTCGCGGGGCTCGGGCGGTCACCTGCTCGAGCAGGTGCGCCGGCTTCACTCGCACGCCAAGCGTGCGCTGTTGGTTCCGCCGGCCGCTGTGGACGGATCGGCCGATCGCCGACGCGGTCCGCGACTCGATGGCCCTTGGGCGCATCGACTACTACGTGCCCAGGCCGGCGGGTTCCCACGACGAGGTCTTCCACGAAGCCGTGTCGAGCTTCCTGCTCGAGTGGGCGAGGGATCGTGCCCTCGTTCCGCACACGGTTCACATCGTCGCCGAGACGTGGTCGGGCCGGGCCTTCGAGCTGAGGGGGGTCTTCGAGCGCTGCGTGGTCCCGCACACGTTCGTCCTGGCGGAATCGGACGAGGGGCGCGAGCTGCTCGCCAGGACAGGGACCGACGCGACGCTGCCGCTGATGCTGCTTCCCGATGGCCGGGTCCTCAGCGACCCATCCAACGCCCAGATCGCCGAGGCCGCAGGGGCCCCGGCGGGGTTCGATGAGCGCACCTCCGACGTCGTCATCGTCGGCGCGGGGCCGGCCGGGTTGTCGGCGGCCGTCTACGCCGCCTCCGAGGGACTGCGCGTCCTCGTGGTGGATGAGGGCGGCCTCGGTGGCCAGGCCCGGTCGAGCTCCCTGATCCGCAACTACCTCGGCTTTCCCAAGGGCGTCAGCGGTAGCCGGCTCGCCGAGCAGGCCTACGAGCAGGCGTCGGTCTTCGGGGCGAGCTTCGTGCTCATGCATCGAGCGACCGCCCTCACCCGCTCCGGGGACCGGCTCAGCGTGTCACTCGCGGACGGGCGGCACGTCGCCGCCAGGGCGGTGATCCTCGCCACCGGCGCCAGCTACCGCCGGTTGGACGTCCCCTCGCTGGAGGCCTTTCACGGCGCGGGCGTCTTCTACGGCGGGCCCGCCTCGGAGGCTCCCGGGCTGAGCGGCAAGGACGTCTACATCGCCGGGGGCGGGAACTCGGCCGGGCAGGCGGCTCTGCACCTCGCGCGCTACGCGCGACGCGTCACCCTCGTCGTGCGCGCGCGGTCGCTCGGGGCCGGGATGTCGCACTACCTGGTGCGAGCGATCGCGGCGACGCCGAACGTGGAGGTGCGCACGGACACCGCGGTGGTCGGCGGCGGCGGCGACGGCGGTCTCGAGCATCTGGTCCTCCGCAACGGCGCCACCGGGGAAGCGGAGACGCTCGCCGCCGACGCCCTCTTCGTGTTGATCGGGGCCCGCCCCCACACCGACTGGCTGCCCGCGGACATCGCCAGAGACGCGCACGGGTTCCTGCTCACCGGCGCGGAGCTCCTCGACGGCGACCACTGGCCGCTGGAGCGCCCGCCGCTCTCGTTCGAGACGAGCATGCCCGGAGTGGTGGCGGCGGGAGACGTGCGGCACGGCTCGGTGAAACGCGTGGCCTCCGCGGTCGGAGCGGGCGCCATCGCGGCGCAGCTCGTCCAGAGCCTCTTGGCCGACGAGCGGCTGCACCTCCCGCTGCCCACCGAGCCGACCTCCCGTCCGCTGAGCGGAGAACGGGTGAGCACCGGGGCGCATCGGACGCGCGAGCTCTCCGATGGCGACCTTTGATGCATCGATCACGCGGAGCCGCTCCATGAAGGTCCGCGTGGCGGTGGTGCAGGCGACGCCCGTCGTGCTGGACGGCCCGGCTTCGGTGGAGAAGGCCTGCGCCCTGGTCGCCGAGGCGGCCGCGGGCGGCGCGAAGCTGGTCGCGCTGCCCGAGGGCTTCGTCCCGATCATGCCCCGCTCATGCTGGGGGCATCACTACGGCCTCATCGTCTCCCCGCGCTCGGTCGAGCTGCATCGCCGGCTCTGGGACAACGCGGTCGACGCGGACGGACCCCTCGCCGCCGCCCTCGGCGACGCCGCGCGCCGTGCCGAGGCCTGGGTCGCGATCGGGGTCAACGAGCGCGAGGACAGCCGCCCCGGCACCCTCTGGAACACTCTCCTGTGGTTCGCGCCCGATGGCCGCCTGGCCCGCCGCCACCGAAAGCTCGTGCCGACGATGCACGAGCGCATCTTCTGGGGCCAGGGGCCGGGCGACGACCTGGGGGTCGTGCAGGCGGAATTCGGTCGCCTCGGGGGGCTGATCTGCTGGGAGAACTTCATGCCCGCCGCCCGCCGCCACCTCCACCAGGAGGGGGTGGACTTCTACGTGGCACCCACCGCCGATGACCGCGACATCTGGGTGGCCGCGATGCGGACGTTCGCCTTCGAGGCGGGCGCATTCGTCCTGTCGGCCGTGCAGTACCTCCGCACCGCGGACTTCCCCGAGGACTTCCCGCTGCGCGAGGAGCTCGCCGGCTGCCCCGAGGTCCAGTTCACGGGTGGCAGCGTGATCTGCGACCCCTGGGGCAACATCCTGGCCGGGCCCGTGCACGATCGCGAGGAGATCCTGTACGCCGACTGCGACCTCGACCTGATCCTGGGCGCCAGGCGTGTGCTCGACACCGCCGGCCACTACGACCGACCCGACCTGAGCGCCGTCTAGTCCCCGGGAGAGCGAAGCGGCTCCCGCGCCTTCCTCACGGGACAAGGAGTGCATCCGTTTCCGGCATCGCCTGGCGACCCGCCATCGACAGCGTCGCGTCGCCCCGTGCGCCGGGCGGTCACCTCCAGCCACGGGAACAGGGGACGGCGCACGGCGACCGAGCCGACCCGGTAGGCGGCGACCCGCAGCCCGCGACGTAGCCCCCACCAGCGCGCCCAGCGCGCGGGCGCAACCGACGAGAACTCCTGGCCCTCCACCGCCTCGACGCTCAGGCCGTGCTCCTCGATCGCCCGGATCAACGCCGCCGCCGAGAAGCACTTCGCAAACGGCACTCCGAGGAGAGCGTTCGCTCTTGCGACCGGGCCAAGGAGCGCGCCGGCGCGCCTTGCATACAGAAGCCGCAGGAACTCGGCGTTCGGGGTTCGGATCACCAGCGTCCCGCCGGGGCGAAGGAGCCGTGCCGCCCCGGCGAGCACGCGCGCGTGGTCGGGCAGCTGCTCGAAGCAGTTCAGGATCCAGACCCCGTCGAACTCGCCGGCCTCGAAGCGACCCGGCTCGAAGCCTCGCAGCGGACGTCAAAGCCGCGCGCCCGGCAGTGGGCGACCACGTCGGGGTTGATGTCGATGCCCGTCGCACGGCAGCCCGCCTGGTGGGCGAGCTCCAGGAAGGCGCCGCCGTAGCTTCCGATCTCGAGCAGCCGGGCGCCGGCGACCACGCCGCGCGCCCGGAGGCGGCCGGCCTTGCGATCGAGCTCGGCCCGGCCCTTTCGGCACAGCTCGTCGAGCGTGTCCGTCCGATAGCGGCAGCGCCGGTAGCGGGCCTTGTCATCGCCGTGGACTCGTAAGAGGATCCCGGCATGCGCTCCCGCACGATCCGCACCAGTAGACGGCCCTGGCGTCGTCGTGGAGGAACCCATCGACTCCGCGGCGGGCGCGCACGAGATCGCGACCGATGCTCTCGGCGCTGCAGAGCAGGGCCACGGCCGGCGCCCGGCACACGGCGCAGCGACGAACCGGGACGGGAGCCCCACGACCGCTCACACCGCACATACCACCGGCGTCCGGTGGAGAGCGTCAAGGTGCGGGGCCGTACGGCCATCGGAGCGTCGGACGCAGGTGGGGGGCGATCTACCCGGAGGCCGGTGGTGCGCCACTGGACGATCCCCTATTACTCAGGTTGTGGAGCTTCTCGCACACTCGATGTCGCCGTCCGAACGGGCCGCGCTGCTCGTCGCCGAGCAGGCCGGCGGGCCGTTCCTCGTCTATCGCGACGCCTACGGCGATCTCCGGATCGTGCCGTTGGGGCTCACCGAGCGCGTGCGGATCGGCCGTACCGCGGGGAACGAGGTCGCGCTCGAGGGGGACGCCGAGGTCTCCCGGTCGCACGCCCTGCTCGAGGCCGAGGCCGCGGGCTGGGCGGTCGTCGACGACGGCATGTCGCGCAACGGCACCTACGTCAACGGAGAGCGCGTCCGCCGCCACCGCCGCCTCGCCGACCGCGACGTGCTGCGGGTGGGCGCGACGTCGATCCTGTTCCGTCATCCGGCGATGGTGGTTGACGACAGCACGGCGGTCTCGCTCGCGCCGCCGGAACGGGTGACCGAGGCCGAGCGCCGCGTGCTCGTCGAGCTGTGCCGGCCGCTGCTCCAGCCCGGGGCGGGCGCTGTGCCGGCGAGCAACGGGGCGATCGCCGCCGCGCTGCACCTGTCGCTGCCGGGCGTGAAGAGCCACGTGCGCTCGCTCTTCGCGAAGGTCGGCGTCCACGACCTGCCGCAGAACCTCAAGCGCGCCGAGCGGGCGGCGTCGCCAGCGTCCTCCTGCGCAGCACCCACGAGATGATCGAGGCCGAGCAGCGCGAAAAACGTCGAATCGGCACGCCCCCGTTCGTCTTTATGGGTAGAGGTGGCTCAGACGGAGCTCCCCTGACCAAGGAGAATCGAGATGGG
Organism: Miltoncostaeaceae bacterium; assembly: GCA_963721335.1. GTDB lineage: Bacteria > Actinomycetota > Thermoleophilia > Miltoncostaeales > Miltoncostaeaceae > CAVXDY01. The sequence goes on along the minus strand of CAVRIV010000005.1, from coordinate 212,761 downwards.
AAAGCTGATCGCGACGACGCAGGCCACCGTCGATGGCGTCATCGACCCGGTCGGCGAGTGGGTGCAGGCGGACGGAGATCACGGCGACTACTCGTTCGAGCGTCAGGCGAGGTCCAGCGGGCTGGTGCTGGGCCGCAAGACCTACGAGGGGCTGGCGGGATACTGGCCGAGCCAGTCGGGCAAGTGGGCGGACATGGTCAACGCGATGCCGAAGTACGTCGGGTCCAACACCCTGTCCGGCGATCTCGAGTGGAATGCGACCCTCCTCGAGGGGGACCTCGAGGACTCGATCCCGAAGCTCAAGGACGACGTTGACGGTGACCTGTTCATGCACGGGAGCGGCGAGTTCGCCTACGCCCTCGCCGAGAAGGGCCTGATCGACGAGTACGAGGTCTACCTGAACCCGCTCGTCTGGGGCGAGGGAAACGTCCACGTGCTCGGCGACAGGGGAACCGTCCGGATGGAGCTCGACGACGTGAAGCGGTTCGACTCCGGAGTGGTCCTCCTGACCTACCTCCCGGCGTCGTGACCGCTGCCGGGGCCTGAGTCGTCCGCGGGGGCGTGGACGCCCGAGGGATGAACGGTTCCATCCCTAGGGCATCTCGCGCCGCGGGCGGTCCCCGGGCAGGATCGCCGTGATGCACGGGCGCCTCCTCCTCGTCCTGCCCTTGGCGCTCACCCTCATGGGGAGGGGGCGCGGCGGCTGCGGCGCCGGGTGAGCTCGACCAGACCTTCGGCGACTCAGGGGAGGCGACGGTTGACCTGGGCGGCTCCGAGTTCGCGTCGGTGATCGCACAGCGGCCGCGGAAGGGGCCGCCGCGCTCGGCGTCGAGGACGGCGCCGAAGACGCTCGGCGAGTCGAACCGCGGCCAGCACCAGTCGATCGCGCCGTCGGTTCCGACGAGGGCGACCGTGCGGAGGTCGCCGATGACCCCGTGCTCGGCGATCGGGAGCTGGTCCCTCACGACACCGTCGCGGCGGCGCAGGGCGCCCAGACGGCGGTGGCCGGCGTGGTCGTGATGTCGACCGCGGTGCCCATCTCGGGGTCTCCTGGAGGTTCGCAACCGAGGGGTGCGGGCTACGACGCCAACGTACGAGCGGCCGCGGGGACCTCGCATCGGCGATCTTCGCCGTGCCGCATCCGCGCCGACGCGTCCCGCGCCGCCACGGCGTAGGCCTCGGCGAAGCTGGCGACGTCGGGGACGGCGTCGACCAGATAGTCGAGCGTCATGCCGGAGGCGATGACGGCCTGGCCGACGTGCACCAGCTCCATCGACGACGCGCCGAAGATGTGGACTGCGAGGACCCGGCGCGTGCGCGGGTCCACCAGCAGCTTCAGGAGACCGGTGCGCTCTCCGGACATCTCGCCGCGCACCAGGTCGCCGAAGCGGGCGACGCCGCGCACGACGGGCCTGCCGGCGCGGACGAGATCCTGCTCGTTGGGCCCCACCGAGGCGATCTCGGGGATCGTCGAGACGCCGAGGGGCAGGGGCGCCCGCGAGGCGGGGGCGGGCCGGCCGAGGGCGGCGAGGGCCGCGCGGCGGCCCTGGTCCATCGCCTCGACGGCGCGGCCGCGGGCGCCGACGACGACGTCGCCGGCGGCGAAGATGTGAGGGACGGCCGTGCGCAGGGAGTCGTCGACCGGGATCAGGCCCCGCGCGTCAGCGCGCAGGCCGGCGGCCGCCAAGGCGAGGTCACGGGTGGCGCCCTCGCGGCCGGCCGCGTAGATGACGGCGTCGGAGCGGATCGCCTCGCCGGAGGCCAGGTGGGTCACGGCCACGCCGGGAGCGGGGCGGCCCACGCTGCGCACCTCCTCTCCCAGGCGGACGGTGACCCCGAGGCCCCGCAGGTGGTAGACGAGCGCGTCGCGGATCTCGTGGTCGAGCTCGTCCGCGTGATCGTGCGCACGGTCGATCAGGGTGACGGCGACGCCGAGGGCCGTGGCGACCGACGCCGCCTCGAGGCCTGAGATCCCGGCGCCCACCACCGTGAGACGGCGCGGCACCTCGTGCAGGCGGACCATCCCGTCGGCCGCGACGACGCTTCGGTCGTCGAAATCGACCTCGGCGGGCCGGCGGGGCGCGGTGCCCACGGCGATCACGAAGCGCTCGGCCGTCACGGTCGTGCGGCCGTGCGGCGAGTGGACCTCGAGCGCGTCGGGCCCGATGAACGTCGCGCTGCCGCTCACGACCTCGACGTGCTCGTGGCGCAGCTGGTCGCTGATGGCGTCGCGCTCGGCCTCGACGACCCGGTCGGCGCGCCAGAGCAGGTCGGCGACCGTGACCTCGCGCCCGTCGCCGCCGGGGCGCAGGTAGCGCCCGCGGGCCGCGGCGGCCGCGTCGATGGCGGCGGCGCGGAGGGTGCGGAAGGGCAGGATTCCTGCCTCGGTGACGGTGCCGCCGAGGGCGGGTCGGCGCTCCACGAGCGCCGTGCGCGCGCCGAGCCGCGTGGCCTCGACGGCCGCGCGGCGGCCCGCGGGGCCCGACCCGATCACCACCAGATCGAAGCGGCCCGCGGGGGCGCTCATGCCGCGAGGGCCACGGCCTGCAGGGCGGGGTCGATCTGGTCGAGGTAGGTGCGCATCGGGTCGGTGCTCGGGGAGGTGCTCACGGTGTCCTCGCCGGGTCGGAGGGGTGCGGTGGTCACGACGGTAGGCCGGGGGCGGGCGGGCTCGCATCGGTGAAAGTCGCCGAGCCCTCTTCATGCCATGAAGATCCGGACCGCTCAGGCCGTGACCGTCTCCCCCGCCGGCGCCTCGCCGGGCTGGTCCAGCGGCCGGTTCCGGAGCTCGCGCCGCGACGTGATCCCCAGCTTCGCGAAGACACCGCGCAGGTGGGCGTCGATCGTGCGCGGGGAGAGGTAGAGCTGCGCCGCGACCTCCTTGTTCGTGAGGCCCTCGGCGACGAGCCGGGCGATCTGCCGTTCCTGCGCGGTGAGCTGCGGGACCGCGCCGGGGTCACGGCGGCGTGCCGTCTCGCCCGACGCGCGAAGCTCCACGCGGGCGCGCTCGGCCCATGGCTCCGCCCCGATGGCCTCGAAGCCCTCGAGCGCCGCCCGCAGGTGCGCACGCGCGGCGACGCGGCCCCCCTGCCGGCGCAGGTGCTCTCCGCAGAGCAGCAGGATCCGCGGGCGGTCGAAGGGCCGCGCGGCGTCGGCGCCCGCCGCGGCCTCCTCCAGGTGGCGGGTCGCCTCGTCGTCGTCGGCGACCAGGCCGCGGCAGCTCGCCAACCGCGGCAGGGTCTCCGGGGTGCCGGCGAGCCGCGCCCACGCCTCGTAGCGCTCGAGCCCGACGACGGCGCGATCACGACGACCGGCGCGCGCGGCCGCCTCGATCAGGTCGGGTGCCACGATCCCCACGGCCGGGTCGGCGGGATGGGAGAGGGTCTCGAGCCGGGCCAGCGCCTCGTCCCAGCGCCCGTCGGCCATGTCGGCCAGGGCGAGCGCCTGCACCGCGGCGGACGACCGCAACGCGAGTCCCCGGTCGTTCGCGAGCGCAACGGTCTCCTCGCCGAGCCGGCGCGCCTCGTCCAGGTCGCCGTGGACGGCGGCGACGGTCGCGAGCGCGGCCAGGGGCAGCAGGCGCACGTTGGCGGCGCCGAGCTCGCGAACGATGCCGAGGGCCTCCTCCGCGGCGACTGAGGCCTCGCGGTAGCGCTGCGCGAAGAACGCGAGGTGCACCGCGCGCGTGCCCAGCAGGTCAGCCAGGAGCCCGAGCTCCCCGCGGTCGCGGGCGATCCCGGCCGCCCGGTCGAGCAGGGCCTCGAAGCGCGCCGCGTCGCCGAGCCAGAGGGCCGCCCAGGACGCCCATTGCACGTGCCGCGGCTCGTGCGTCTGCGCCCCCCAGTCGATCGTCTCTGCCAGAAGGGGCACGCCCGCGGCCTGGTCGCCGGTCAGCAGGGCCACGAAGCCCCGGAACATCCGCACGACGGCGCGCGAGTCCGGGTCGAGGGCGCCGGGATCGACGCGGTCGAGGACCGCGCCGACCTCGAACGCCGACCCCGGTCCGCCGCTCTGCCAGCCCGCGATGGCCGCGTGCATCACCAGGTCCACCGCGGTGGCCGGCGCCTCGCCCACGACCTCGGTGGCCGCCGCCACCAGCTCCGGATAGGCATCCGCCGGGCGACCCTGGCGCACCGCCGCCATGCTCCGCACCCGGGCCGCCTCGGCGCGCAGCAGGGGCCGGTCGAGCAGCCCGTCGGCCCGCGCGACCAGGGCGACCGCCGCCGCGTCCCGCCCCGCCGCGCTCATGTCCGCCGCCGCGCGGACCAGCAGCGTCGCCTGCGATGACGGCTCGTCGGAGAGGACGGCGGCCCGCTCCAGCGCGAGCGCGGCCGATACGAGCCCGCCGCGCTCCTCGGCGCGCCGCGCGGCGAGCTCCAGCTCGCGCACCACCTCCGGGTCGTGGCGGATGGTCGCGGCGGCGAGGTGCCAGGCGCGCCGGTCGCCCTCGCCGGGGTCCCCGTCGAGCGCGTCGGCGAGCGCCCGGTGGGCGTCGCGCCGGGCGCCGGGGGCGCTGGCCTCGTGGACCGCGGACCGCACCAGCGGGTGCCGGAACGTCAGGCGGCCGCCGTGGACGGCCACCAGCCCCGCCGCCTCGACCTCGTCGAGCGCGTCGGCGGGGATCCCCAGCCGGCCCGCCGCACGCGTGACCACCGCGAGCGACTCGGAGTCGTCGGCCGCCGCGACCAGGAGCATCGCCGCCCCGTCCGCCGAGAGCCCCGCCGCGCGGCGGCTGAACACCGCCTCCAGCTCCCGCGTCATCGGAAGGGCCGCCGCCAGCGGCTCGGCGCCCGAGCGCTGCCCGTCGCTGAGCGCGCCGGGCAGCTCCACCAGCGCCAGGGCGTTGCCGCCGCTCCGTGAGATCAGCAGCTCCACGACGCCGGGCGCGACGCCCGCCGCCGAGGCCGCGAGGACGGCCCGCGCGGCGTCGGGGTCCAGGCCGCCGAGGTCCAGCGACGGGACTCCGTCGGCCGTGAAACGCCGCTCCTCGCCCTCGCGGGCGCCGAAGAGGAGCACCACGCCCTCCGCCCCCAGCCGGCGCGCCACGAACGTCAGCGCCTCCGCCGACGGGCTGTCGAGCCAGTGGGCGTCGTCGACCAGGCACAGCACCGGCCGCTGCTCGGCCAGCTCGGCCAGGAGCCCGAGGCACGCGGAGTAGACGAGGAAGCGCTCCGGTGGCGGCCCCTCGGCCAGGCCCAGCGCGGTGCCGAGGGCGCGGGCCTGCGGCACGGGGAGCGCGTCCAGCCGGGCGAGCGCGGGCCGCAGCAGCCCCTGGACCGCGGCGAACGGCAGGTCGGACTCGGACTCGACGCCCCGGGCCCGGAGCACCTGCATGTCCTCCGCGCGGTCGGCGGTGTCGGCGAGCAGTGCGCTCTTGCCGACCCCCGCCTCGCCACGGATCACCAGCGCGGCGCTACGCGAGGCCCGCGCACCCTCGAGGAGCCCGCCGATGGCGTCCCGTTCGGCATCGCGGCCGTGAAGCACGCCGCGATCGTACGACCGTTGCCGTCCGGCGGGCCAGCGCGGATCGCCGATCGCCGAACTGCACCACCTAGGCGAGAACACCTGATGCGACGGATCGGCGCGCCGGACCAGGCTGGCCGCGTGATCAGCAACCACGCCATCGCCGTCCGCGGCCGCAGCGGCCGCGTCCTACCCATCGGAAGGAAGTGACCGTGCTCACCCGGCTCGTGCGCGCGTGCGCAAACCACCCCTGGCGGACGATCGGCGCCTGGATCGCCGTGATCCTCGTCGATCTTCGCCGCGAATCCGCCTTCGGCGGCAAGCTCGTCAACAACAGCACCATCCCCGGCTCGGACGCCCAGGCGGCCATCGACCTCCTCGACGAGCGCTTCCCCGAGCGCGCCGGTGACTCCGCCCAGCATCGTCTTCGCCTCCGACACGTCCCTGACCGGCGCCGAGGGCCGCGAGGCCGTCGAGGCCGCCACAGGGCGCCCTCGCCGAGATCCCCGGCGTCATCGCCGTCGGCGACCCGTACGAGCGGCGAGCCGGCGCCCTGACGCGAGGACGGCACGATCGGCTTCGTCGACGTCCAGTTCGACGAGCCGGCCCGCGAGCTCGAGAACGCGCAGATCGAGGCCAGTCGAGGACGACGTCCGCGCCGCGGTCGACGACTGCTCCGTGCAGGTCGAGTTCGGCGGCACCGGTCATCGAGGCCGAGGCCGTCGACTCGCACACCAGCGAGACGCTCGGCTTCGCCGCGGCGATCCTCGTGCTGCTGATCGTGCTCGGCACGGTCGTCGCGATGGCGCTGCCGATCACGCTCGCGCTCGTCTCGATCGGCATCGGCATGTCGCTGCTGACGCTCGCCGCCGCCTTCACCGACTTCAACACCATCACCCCGATCCTGGCGGTGATGATCGGCCTGGGCGTGGCGATCGACTACGCGCTGTTCATCGTCATGCGGTTCCGCCAGGAGCTGGCCAAGGGCCGAGCTCCCCGCGAGGCGGCCGCCGTCGCCGGCTCCACCGCCGGCCGCGCCGTCATCTTCGCCGGCGCCACCGTCGCGATCTCGATCTCCGGCCTCGCGCTCGTCGGCATCCCGTTCGTCGCGAAGATGGGCTACGGCACCGCCATCGCCGTGATCGTCGCGGTCTGCACCGCCGTCACGCTGCTCCCCGCGCTGCTCGCCAAGGTCGGGCACCGCATCGACCGGCTGGCGGCTGCCGTGGGTGACGCAGCGCAGCGCGAGCCGACGCCGAACCGCGGCATCGTCGCGCGTCGCCGGCACGTCGAGCGCCGGCCGAGGACGGTCCTGCTCGCGACCCTCGCGGTCGTCGCTCACGCTGGCGATCCCGGTCGCTCGCCATGCAACATCGGCACCGCCGACGCCGGCACCGCCCCGCTCGACACCACCACCCGCAAGGCCTACGACCTGCTCGCCGAGGGCTTCGGCCCCGGCTTCAACGGCCCGCTCCTCGTGGCCGTGGACCAGGCGGACGACCCGGAGGCCACCGAGGCGCTCGCCACGGCCTTCGCGCGAGACCGACGGGCGTCGCCGCCGTCGCCGACCGCCGGTCGTCAACGAGGCCGGTGACACCGCCCAGATCGCGGTCTACCCGACCACCTCGCCGCAGTCGGAGGAGACCGCCGACCTCGTCGACACGCTGCGCGACGACGTCGATCCCGGCCGCCCTCGAGGGCTCGACGGCGCAGGCGCTACGTCGGCGGCACAACGGCCGCCAACGAGGACATCGCCTCGCAAGATCGTCGAGCCGCTTCCCGCTGTTCCTGCTCTTCATCGTCGGGATCACCTTCCTGGTGCTGACGATGGCCTTCCGCTCCATCGTGATCGCGCTGAAGGCCGCCGCTCACCACCGCTGCCTGTCGGCGCTCGCCGCCTTCGGTGCCCTGGTCGCCGTCTTCGAGTGGGGCTGGCTGCAGGGCATCGTCGGCCTCGACCAGACCGGTCCGACCGCGTCCTTCCTGCCGGTGATCGTGCTGTCGATCCTCTTCGGCCTCTCGATGGACTACGAGGTGTTCCTGGCCAGCCGGATCCGCGAGGAGTACGTCCAGGACGGCGACGCCACGGCGGCCGTCACGCGACGGCGTGCGCGGCGTCGGCCGGGTCATCGTGGCCGCCGCCGTGATCATGGGCGTCGTCTTCTGGGCCTTCGTGCTCACCGACGACCGGACCGTGAAGTCGTTCGGCCTCGGTCTCGGGGTGGCGATCCTGGTCGACGCGCTGATCGTCCGGATGCTGCTCGTCCCGGCCATCATGCACCTGCTCGGCGACGCGCGCCTGGTACATCCCGCGCTGGCTCGACCGGGTGCTCCCGCGCCTGACCATCGAGCCCCGAGGAGCACGACGAGGAGCCGCGGACTCCGTCCGACGAGCGCGAGGAGCGAGGAGCTCGTCCCGGTCGGCTAGCCGGCCCGCCGCCGGCTCCTCGCGCGATGCCGGCGCGCAGGGGCCGGCCGCCACTGCCGACCACCTCACGGAAAGAGACACCGACGTGCTCACACGGCACGCGCGCACCCGGCTGCCCGCCGCACGCGCGGAACGGGACCTGATCCTCGGCGGTGGCTTCGGCGGCGCCCACGTCGCCCGGATGCTCGGGCGGGCCGGGGCGACGATCGTCTGCCCCGAGAGCTTCACTGCTCTACACCCCGCTGCTGCCGGAGGTGGCGGCCGGCGCCGTCGAGCCGCGCCACGTCTACGTGCCCCTGCGGCATGATGTGCCCGCACGCCGAGCACCTGATCGTCGGCGCGCCGTCCGGGCTCGACGAGGACGCGCGAAGTCGCTGACGGTCGAGACCGACCTCGGGCCGGTGCAGGTCGGCTACGAGCGGCTGGTCGTCGCGCTCGGCTCACGGCTCGGATGCTTCCCGTCCCGGGGCTCGCCGAGCACGCGATCGGCGTTCAAGACCATCGAGGACGCGGTCCACCTGCGCAACCACGTGCTCCGCCGCCTCGACCTGGCCGACGCCGCCCCGCCGGAACGTCGACCGCTACCTCACGTTCGTCTTCGTCGGCGGCGGGTACGCCGGCGTCGAGGCCGTCGCCGAGCTCCTCGAGCTGGTCACGAGCACGCCATGCGCTCTACCCGCGCCTGAAGGATCCGCCGCAGCGCTGGCTGCTCGTCGACGCCGGCGCCGAGCATCCTCGCCGAGCGTCCCCGAGCCGCCTCGGCGAGTACGCCGCCCGGCAGCTCGGCAAGCGCGGCGTCGAGATCCGCCCGGACGCCCGGCTGCTCTCCGCCGAGGGCGGGCGGGTCATGCTCTCCGACGGCACCGACGTGCGGGCCGAGACCCTGGTCTGGTCGGCGGGCGTCGTGCCCGAGCGGCCTCGGCGCGGGCCTCGGCCTGCCCGTGGACGACGCCGGCCGGATCGTCGTCGACCCGTTCCTCCGGGTCGAGGGTCGCGAGCGCGTCCACGCGCTCGGGCGACTGCGCCGCGCGTGCCGAACGCCGCCACCCCGGCGCGCACCGACCCGCCGACCTGCCAGCACGCGCTGCGGCAGGCCCGGCGCCTGGCGAAGAACGTGCGGCGCGAGCGGCGCGGCCGCCCGGCCGTGCCGTACGCCTACACGACCAAGGGCCAGATGGCGCTCCTCGGTCGCCACAGCGCGATCGCTGACGTCGCCGGCCTCCACCTGCGCGGAGTGCCCGCCTGGCTCCTCGCCCGCACGTACCACATGTCCCGGCTTCCGCTGCGCCGCCGGCGCCTGCGCGTGGCCGCCGACTGGACCATCGCCGAGCTCTTCCCCTGGGACATCTCCCAGCTCGGCTCGCTCGGACACCCGCGGCCCCTCGCGGCCGCCGATCGCCGCCCGGCCCTCGCCGGCGGCACTGAGGAGGAATCATGAACGCCAACGCCGTGGAGGTCCGCGACCTCCGCGTCATCCGTGGCGGGGACCCCGTTCTGCACGGGATCTCCCTGGACGTCCCCCGCGGGAGCATCGTCGGCCTGCTGGGCCCCTCGGGGTGCGGCAAGTCCACCCTGATGCGCTCGATCGTGGGCATCCAGATCGTCGAGTCGGGGACGGTGACCGTCCTCGGCCGGCCCGCCGGCTCGGCCGCGCTGCGCCGCGAGATCGGGTACGTCCCCCAGACGCCCTCGGTCTACCTGGACCTGACCGTCCGCGAGAACCTGCGCTACTTCGGTCGCCTGATCGGCGCGCCGGCGCGCCAGGTCGAGGACGTGATCGCCTCGGTCAACCTTGGACGCTGGGCCGACCGCCCCGCCGGGCGCCTGTCCGGCGGCCAGCGGGTGCGCGTGTCGCTCGCGGCCGCGCTGCTCGGGCGCCCCGGCCTGCTCGTCCTCGACGAGCCGACCGTGGGCCTCGACCCGGTCCTGCGGCACGACCTGTGGGAGCTGTTCGGCCGGCTCGCCGACGGCGGCACCACGCTGCTCGTCTCGAGCCACGTCATGGACGAGGCGGACCGCTGCGACACTCTCGTGTTGATGCGCGACGGCCGCATCATCGCCAGCGGCACGCCGGACGAGCTGCGCGCGCGCACGGGCACCGACGCCATCGAGGACGCCTTCCTCGACCTGGTGGCCGAGGCCGAGGCGGTGGCGGCATGAACCCGTCGCTGACACTCGCCACGGCGGGGCGTGTCCTGACGCAGCTCCGCCGGGACCACCGCACGCTCGGGATGGTGATCGTGATCCCCGTCCTGCTGGTGACGCTGATCAAGTACGTCGTCGGCGACGACACGTTCGCGCGCATCGGCCTCCCGCTGGTCGGCATCTTCCCGCTGGTCATCATGTTCCTGATCACGTCGATCGCGATGCTGCGCGAGCGCAGCTCGGGGACCCTCGAGCGGCTCATGACGCTGCCCTCGTCGAAGCTGGACATCCTGCTCGGCTACGGCCTCGCGTTCGCCGCCGTCGCCACGGTCCAGTCCCTCGTGGTCTCGTCGGTCGCCATCGGCTTCCTCGGCCTCGACGTGACCGGCGCCATCCCGACCGCGATCGCCCTCGCGGTGGTCAACGCGGTCCTCGGCATGTCCCTCGGCCTCCTCGCCTCGGCGTTCGCGGCGAGCGAGTTCCAGGCCGTGCAGTTCATGCCGGCGTTCCTCCTTCCGCAGATCGTCCTGTGCGGCCTGTTCGCCTCGCGGGACGAGATGGCCCCGGTCCTGGACGTCGCCGCCGGCGCCCTCCCGATGACGTACGCGTTCGACGCCCTGCACCACGTCTCGACCTCCTCGTCCTGGACGGGCGAGCTGTTCGTGGACATCGCGGTGGTCGTCGGCTCCGCCATCGCCGCGCTGGCCCTGGCAGCCGCGACGCTCCGGCGCCGCACCGCCTGAGCACCCCCGCGTGGGGGACGGCCCATCCGGTTGCCGAGAACAGCTTGGCCAAGCGGATGGGCCGTGCAGAGTGGAACCTCCGACACGCGGCTTCGCACGGTTGGTCTGACGGGCGTTGACGGCGCCCGCGCCGATCCGGGAGACTCGGCCGCCAGGAGCGTCCGGCCCACTCCGGTCATGCTCGCGACTCAGGGGAATGCGGATGCAGCGCAGGGTGTCGCCGGTCGGCCACGCGAGCGAGCGCCTCGCGGGACGGCGCGCCCGGATCTGGTCGGCGATGGCGCTTGGCGCGGCGCTGCTTGCCCTGGCGCTTACGGGATCCGCCCACGCCGCGCCGGGGGACCTGACGCTTCGGGACTGCATCGCCGACGGCGGCGCGTCGGGTTGCGCGCCGGCGCCATCGCTCGACGGCGCCGAGGTGCTCGCCCCGAGCCCGGACGGCGCCTCGCTCTACGTCGCGTCGTTCGTCGAGGGCTCGGTCACCACCCTGGCTCGCGGCGCCGGCGGGCAGCTGGGGTTCCAGGGCTGCGTCGCCGACGGAGGGGCGGCCGGGTGCGCGGCGGTGGGGTCGCTCGCCCAGGCGGAGGGGGTGGTCGTCAGCCCCGACGGGCGCTCGGTGTACGCGACCTCGCTCGATGAGGACACGGTCAGCATCTTCACGCGCGCCGCGAACGGCGCGCTGACCTACGCCGGCTGCCTGGCGCCGACCGCGGGGCCCGCGGGCTGCGCGGCCGTACCCTCGCTCGACGGGCCGCTCGGCATCGCCGTGAGCCCCGATGGCACGTCGGTCTACGTGGCCTCGTTCGACGGCGAGGCGCTGACCCACCTGTCCCGGGGGCCGGACGGCTCGCTGGCCTTCGCGAGCTGCCATGCGACCGTCGGCGCCTACGGCTGCCAGCCCGCGGCGACACTGAACGGCGCCTGGAACGTCGCCGTGAGCCCCGATGGCGCCTCGGTGTACGTCACCGCCGCCGACGCCGACACCGTCTCGATCTTCTCGCGCGGAGCGAACGGCGTGCTCGCGCTCACGGCGTGCTTCGTCGACGTTGCCAATTTCGGCTGCGCGCCGGCCACCACGCTCGACGAGCCCGTCGGGCTCGCGATCAGCCCGGACGGGAGGTCGGTCTACGTCGCCGCCACTGGCGACGACGCGGTGACGACCTTCGCCCGCGCCGGGGACGGGACGCTGGCGATCGCGGGCTGCGTCGCGGAAGGCGGGGCGTCCGGCTGTTCGCCGGCCGGCTCGCTCGATGGAGCCTTCGGGGTCGCCGTCGCGCCGGACGGGACCTCCGCCTACGTGGCCTCCCTCGACGACGACTCGCTGACGACCTTCTCTCGCGCGGCGGCGGGCGGCCTGACCCCGCGGGGCTGCTTCGCCGAGGGCGGCGCCTCGGGCTGCGCGCCGGCCGGCTCGCTCGACGGGGCGATCGGCGTCGCCGTCAGCCCGGACGGGGCCTCCGTCTACGTCGCCGCGAACGTCAACAACGCGGTCACGCATCTTGCCCGCGAGCTTCCGTCCGCGCCGGCCGGGCCGGCCGCGGGGCCCGGGCCGGCCTCCGTCCGGCCGGCCGCCGGGGCGGTGCCGCGCTGCGGGGGACGGCGCGCCACGATCGTGGCGCGCGGACCCCGCACCGTCGGTACGCCGCGGGCCGACGTGATCGTCGGCCGAGCGGGGCCCGACCGGATCCTCGGCCTGGGCGGCCAGGACGTCATCTGCGGCCGCGGCGGCCCGGACCTCCTGTCGGGCGGCTCGGGCCGCGATCGGCTCATCGGCGGAGGCGGCAGCGACTCGCTGCGCGGCGGCGGCGGCCGGGACCTGCTGCTCGGCGGTCCCGGGCGCGACCTGCTCGTCGGCGGCGCAGGGCGCGACAGCCTGCTCGGCGGCCTCGGCGCCGACCGGCAGCGCCAGTAGGGCGGAGCCCGGCACGCACCATCACGAACAGCGGCAACTGAGCGATGGGCAGTGCAGGACTCGAACCTCCGCCTCGGGGCTTGGAAGCGGGAAGCGCCATAGGCCGTGCAGGGATCGAACCTGCGACCTTGGGATTAAGAGAACCCGCGCGCCGTCTCGGCGCATCTCGGGTCGTCTCGGGAAAGCCGCTTGTGGACAAGGATTCCGCAACCCTGCCGCGCGCTCGGTCTCGCGTCGTCTCTGGAGACCGGGCCTCTCTGGTCCGCGCGGCCCCGACCCAACTCAAGGAACTGTTGTACAAGATCGAGCCTGAGTTGTATGCTTCGAGACATGGCCACCATGAACATCAGCGCGGCGCGAGACAAGCTGCCTGACGCCGTTGAGCTGGCGAGGACTGAGGCCGTGTTCCTCGAGCGCTACGGGCACCCGGCCGCGGTGCTGGTCAGCCCCGAGCGCTATGAGCAGCTCCTGGCCGCCTGGGAGGACGCCGAGGACGTCGCCGCGTTCGATGCGGCGATGGATGAGGAGGGCCCGAACATCCCCTGGGAGCAGGTGAAGGCCGACCTCGGCTGGGAGTGAGCGAGTACCGCATCGAGCTGCGACCGGCGGCCGTCCGTGCGCTTCGCAAGCTCGATCCGCCGGTTCGTCGTCGCCTGCAGGGCGCGATCGCCTTGCTCGGACAGGACCCGCGTCCGCCGGCCGCCCGAGCCCTGAAGGGCCGCCCCGGCCTTCGGGTCCGGGTCGGGGACTACCGCATCATCTACACCGTCGCCGACGACGTGCTTCTGGTGGTCGTGGTCACGCTCGGGCACCGAGGCGAGGTCTACGACCGCTGAGGCGGGCGCGCCGGCGCAGATCCCCCGCCCCCTCGCACTCACGGAGTGGTCCCCCGACCCTGAACGTGACACCGGCGGTGACAGCCGGTCCGGAATGCTCGGCGCGACAGAGGCTCTGGCAAAGGAAATCCCGCTCGTCGTGCGGGATCAGGATGATGGGCCGTGCAGGGATCGAACCTGCGACCTTGGGATTAAAAGCACCCGCGCGCGGTCTCGGGCTGTCTCGTGTGGTCTCGCGATTTCGCCCTCGCGAGCGGAATTTCGGCCTGACCGGGCGCGTCGGTCTCGGGTCGTTGCCACCCTGTTGCCACCCACGCGAGGCGAAGATGGGCGCCGGTGCATCCCACGACGCAGGGGGCGCTCGTCGAGCGGGGCCTGGAGCGGGCACGCGCGCGGCGAGGCGGCCGCCGCGTCGGGCCTTCGGCGGCCCCCGGGCCTCATCGATCCGCCCGGCCGAGCGATAGGCCCCGGCCAGGAAGCCGCCGAACCACACAAGTGAGGCGCCGGAAGCGATACCGCTGCGCGAGGCCGAGTTCAACCCGCGCGATCGAGGGCAGCCAGATCTCGATCATGTCCGACCCGCCTGGGCGCCCCACCCTGGGCCCCTACCCGGACACGTTCCGGATAGGTCAACCTGCCGCTGTTCGCGTTCGACGGGCGGGAGGACCTGCTCAACCCGCTGGGGGACGGCAAGGGGTCAGATCGTGCGGTAGCGGGCGTCCACCACCGAGTAGACGCCGAAGGCGATGAGCCCGATCGCCACCGCGACCAGCGCGACCGTGCCGTACGCCTCGTCTTGGAGGCGCTGGAGGGCGCCGTCGATACCCACCGCCTCCTGCGGGTCGTACTCGACGGCCGCCTTGATCAGGAAGGTCCCGACCAAGCCGAACACGACGGCGCGCGCGATGTGGCCGACCACGCCCAGGACGGTGAAGTTCCGCAGGCCCTTCCGCGACATCCGCTCGGTCTTCGTGTACTTCAGGAAGCGGCGGCTCGCGCCCATCCAGCCCTGATAGAGGGCGACGCCCGCAAACAGGATGCCGGCGACGAGCACGATCCAGCGGCCGCCCGTCCAGCCGAGGATGTCGGCGGTGGCCTGTTTCGGCTCCCCGCCGCTGTTGCCGCCGGCCGAGCCGACGAGGACGCTGATCGCCAGCGCGAAGAAGATCGCGTACGCGCAGCCGCTAGCGAACGCCGAGATGCGCTCGCCCGCGCCGTGGCGCCCGGCCTCCGGCGTCCGGCCGATGAAGGCCTGCGTGAACCGGAGGACCGTGTACCCGAGCAGCCCGATCGCGATGAGCACCAGCAGGGCGCGGCCGAAGGTCTGCTCGGCCACCAGGCGGAACGCGCCCTCCTGGTTCGGCCGGTCCGACGCCTCCCCGCGCGCGAGCTCGATGGCGAGGACACCCATCAGGATGTAGAGCACCCCGCGGGCGACGTACCCCGTGCGTGCGAAGCGCTCGAAGTTCCTGCCGGCGGTGACCTCGTCCGCGGTCCGGTGTGCAGTGATCATCGTGGACCGTGGTTCCCCCGCGCAGTCGGTTTGACACCTCTCATCCGTGCGGCGCGCCCGACGTCGCCCGCGTCCGCCGCCGAACGCGCTCGGCGGTCGCCCCGAACCGCAGGAGCCGGCCGCCGACGGCGACCGCGCAGAGGGCGAACCACGCCCCGCCGAGGGCGAGCCCCGCCACGACGTCGCTCGTCCAGTGGACGGCGAGCAGCACCCTGCTGGCGGCGACCGCCACGGCGAGCGCCACCGCCGCCCCCGCGA
The DNA here is from genome assembly GCA_963721335.1 of Miltoncostaeaceae bacterium. Taxonomy (GTDB): domain Bacteria; phylum Actinomycetota; class Thermoleophilia; order Miltoncostaeales; family Miltoncostaeaceae; genus CAVXDY01. Next base: position 197,463 of record CAVRIV010000005.1, on the reverse strand, counting down.
TGAGGGCCCGCGTCCGGGGCGACCGCCCCCGCCCAAGCACCAGGGCCGCCGCGGCGAAGAAGGCGGCAGCGGTGGACGAGTGGCCGCTCGGGAACGAGGGGCCGAGCGTCTCGGCCATCGGCTCGAGCGTCGGCCGCGCGCGGTTGGCGAGTTCCTTGATCCCCGTCGTCAGGAGCTTGTCCCCGGCGACCACGACGACGAGGAACGGCGCGACGAGCCGGCTCGAGCCGCGCCGCCACTCGAACGCGGCCACCAGGAGGCCCGCGACGATCACGAACCACGTCTCGCCGAGCTGGGTGGCGCCGTTCACGATCGCGTCGGAGACCTCGGTCGAGTGCTCGCGGCCCCACCGGGCGGCGCCGTTGTCGATGTGGCGCAGCGCATCGTTGCCGCGCACCAGGTAGGCGAGGACCCCGATCACGAGCCCGGCGCCCACGACCACCGCGGCGGCCAGGGTGAGCAGGAGCCCGGTCGCGACGCGGGGGTCGCGGCGGGCCCGGAGCCACCGCCGGAGCGCGCGATGGTGGCCGGCGGACCGGCGGATCGCGGCGGTCACGGGCTCCGCCGTGGCGGAGCCGGGAACGTCGTAGGGGTAACGGCGCGCGACGGCCCACGCGAGGACGCCGCTGACGACCGCGACGACTATGAGGACCAGGGCCGGCATCGTGTCGGTCAGGTTCCCCCGCGGGGAGGTTTCCTCCCACCAGACGCGGGGGAAGGTCCGGCCGTGACAACTGTTAGTGGGGCCTCCGGACCGGCCGCCACTCGTCCCGACGAGGCGGCCCATCGACGCCGCGCCGACGCGACGGTCGTCGAGCCGCGGCCAGGGGGGTTGGCGACGAGCGTCGCCGACCGCTGGCACGGCGGTCCCGTCGCCGCCTGGAGCGTCACCACGCTGGTCGGCTGGGTCCTCCTGGCGGCGGCCATGTCGGTGCTGGCGCTGCTGGTCACGAAGGTGCTGCTCGACTGGACCGCGGTCGCCGACGCCGACGAGTGGTTCCCGGAGTGGCTCAACGAGCGGCGCACCCCGTTCCGCACGGATCTGTCCGACATCGGCTCACGGATTGGCGACGTACCGGTCGTCCCGGCGCTGGTCGCGCTGACGGCGATCGTGTCGCTGGCCGTGCGGCGGGCCCGCATCGGCGTGTTCCTGATCACGGCGATCGTGATCGAGCTGACCCTGTACCGCCTCTCCGCCTGGGTGGGACCGCGCGAGCGGCCCGACGTGCCGCGGCTGGACGACCACCTGCCGATGGACGAGAGCTTCCCCTCGGGCCACGTCGCAGCGACGACGGTCACGTACGTCGGCCTCGCCATGATCATCAGCTCGTGGGCGCGCCGCCGGTTCGTCTCCGCCATCGTCTGGACGATCGCGGTGCTCGCGGTGCTCGTCGTCGCGCTGTCGCGCATGTACCGCGGGATGCACCACCCGATCGACGCCCTCGGCGGGCTGCTCCTCGGCCTCGGGTGCCTGGCGGTCGCACTGATCGCGATCCGCGTGTACGGACACGTGAGAACGCGCCGCGAGCGCGCGCAGGCGCCGTCGTGAAGGTCGCGGTGATCGCGCACCGGGGCAAGACGTTCGGCGGGGGCCTCCCGGAGCTGCGCGCCATCCTCGAGCGCCGGGGCGTCCACGACCTGCAATGGCGCGAGGTGCCGAAGAGCCGCAAGGCCCCGAAGCAGGTGCGGAAGGCGCTGGAGTGGGGCGCCGACCTCATCTTCGTCTGGGGCGGCGACGGCATGGCGCAGCGGTCGATCGACGCGCTCGACGGCGCGGACACCCCCATCGCCCTGCTGCCCGCCGGGACGGCGAACCTCCTGGCCGCGAGCCTCGGGATCCCGAAGGACGTGGAGGGGGCGGTCGACGTGGGCCTGCGCGGCGACCGGAAGAGGATCGACATCGGCCGGATCAACGGCGAGACGTTCGCCGTCATGGCCGGCGCGGGGCTGGACGCGCGGATGATCGCGGACGCCGACGGCGGCCTGAAGGACCGCCTCGGGCGGCTCAGCTACGTCTGGACCGGCCTGAAGAACCTGCGCGCCGAGCCGTTCACGGCCACGGTCTCGGTGGAGGGCACGACCTGGTACCACGGGCCGGCGAACTGCGTGATCGCCGGGAACGTCGGCAAGCTCTTCGCCGGCCTCGAGCTGTTCGAGGACTCGCACGAGGACGACGGCATGCTCGAGGTGGGCGTGCTCACGGCGACGGGCGCGCTCGCGACCATGCGCACCATGGCGCGGGTGGCGGTCACGACGGTGGACGACGGGCCCTACGCGCGCACCACCAAGGCCCGCAAGATCAGGGTGCGCTTCGACCGGGAGGTGCTCTACCAGGTCGACGGCGGCGATCGCGAGAAGGTGCGGAGCCTCAAGATCCGGGTGGTGCCGGGCGCGCTGGTGGTGTGCGTGCCGCCCGCCGCCGTCAGTCCGTGAGTTCCACCGCGTGAAGACCCGACAGGGACGTGGGGTGGTCGCCGGCGCGCGGTGGCCGAGCCTTTGCGCTTCCGTGAGCGCCCGCCGGAGTTCGGCGAGGCTGAACCGGCCCTTCCGGTTTCAGCTGGCGGGCGGATTCGGATGAACGGCGGCAGCCAGTCGGATCGCGGGGCGGCGGACGCCTCCGGCATGGAGCAGGATGTCAGCCTTCGTAGCCCGCCGTCGCGAGGGCACCGAGGATTGCCCGGGGCATCCGATCGATCACGTTGGTGGCAGACAGCAACGAGCCGAAGTTGCGCCAGAGTTGACGGCGAACGTCGAGCCGGTCGGCATTCCGCTCGGAGCGGTATCTCAGCGATGGGCCGTGCAGGGATCGAACCTGCGACCTTGGGATTAAAAGGCTCGTGGCGTTGGTGCCACCCCATCTCGTCCTGTACCGAGAAGCCTTTTCTGGTACGGCTTCTGCGGGCTCGGCTTCACCATCCGTGCCTTCTCGTGGCATTGGGTTCGGCTCCGTTCGTTTGCACCGTGTTTGCAGTCTCCCAATCGAAGGCGTCGAGAGCCTGGATGAAGGGCGTTCCCTCAGAACGGCTGGACCGGACGCGCGATGAAGTCGACACCAGGGTCCAGGGGCCTCAGGTCCGCACACCCGCGGCTGCGACGGCGCGAGGGTCAGTTCCGGGCGCTCTCTCAAGCCCTAGAGTGAGCGTCGGGGCATGAGATGGCCGAAGATCGCAGTGAAGGCGCGCGGCTGGTGCGGATCGACGACCTCCGACGCTGCCTTGCCATCGCCTTCCGGCGCCTCGGGCTCGCCGCCGATGACTCCGAGGAGATCGGCGGACTCCTGGTGGACTCGGAGCTTCGCGGCCACCCGGACCACGGGATCGCCGCGCTCGGGGTCCTGACCTCCTTCTATCGAGACGGCACGCTGAACCCCCGGCCGCGCGTGCGCGTGCTGCGCGAGACCGCCGGCGCGCTCCTCCTCGACGGAGACAGCGGCTGTGGGCCCGGCGTGCCGACCCGGGCGATGCGGTGGTGTATCGAGCGCGCCCGCGAGCGCTCGGGCGTGGCCGTCGCCGCGGTCCGGGACTGGCAGCTCTTGGTCGCCGCTCCGTACGCGCGCCTCGCGGCAGAGGCGGGGCTGATCGGCTTCGCCTGCACCAACTTCATGCCGCTGGTCGCCCCACCCGGTGGGCGGACGGCGGTTCTCGGCACCAACCCGCTCGCATACGGCCTTCCCGCCCAGCGCCATCACCCCGTGATCCTGGATGTCGCCACCACGGTGATCTCGATGCAAAAGGTCCGGATCGCGGCCCAACAGGGGACGCCGATGCCGGAAGGGGTCATCTTCGATCGCGCCGGGCGTCCGACCACCGACCCGGGAGAGCTTCTCGTGGGAGGATTGATGGCGTCGCTCGGCAGCCCTCACGCGCCGCACAAGGGCTTCGGACTGGCCCTCTTCGTCGATGCCCTGGCCGGTGTGCTGAGCGGGGCCGGGTTCGCGCGAGGGGTGGCCGATGGCGCACCGGGGAGCTTCCTCTGGGCCCTCGACGTCGAGGCCTTCCTGCCACGGCGGGAGTTCATGGCGCGCATGGACGCGCAGATCGACCAGATCAAGCAGGGCGAGCGGCTCCCCGGGGTCGACGAGCTGCTCGTCCCCGGCGAGCGCGGCCAGCGACGCTACCTGAGCCTCACCGCCAGCGGCGTCGTGCCGCTGGCGCCGGCGAGTTGGCAGGTGCTGGCGACGAGCTGTGCTTCGCTGGACGCCCCGCTGCCCGCCGTCCTCGACAAGTGATTGACGCGCGGGGGAGTGGGCCGTGAAGGATTCGAACCTTCGACCTTGGGATTAAAGCACCCGCGCGCGCGCTCGGTGTGTCTCGGGTGGTCTCGGGATCCCCGCTTCGCGGGCGGGATCTGGGTCCGGCCAAGGCGCGTCCGTCTCGGGTCGTCTCTGCCCGTCTTGTTGCCACCCTGTTGCCACCCAGTGGGGCGATGAATGGTGGCGCTCGCGGGGCGACCACCCGTCGTGGGATCATCGCCGTGATGGAGGCGGAGACCGCCGATGACCTGCTGCGCAGCGGGCGGGACGCGCTCGCGGCGGCCGACTGGGAGCGCGCGCGCTCCCTGTTCGAGAAGGCCGGCGAGACCGGCGAGACCGCCGAGGTGCTCGACGGCCTGAGCCAGGCGGCCCACTTCCAGGGCCAGTACGCCCGCGCGATCGAGTTGAAGAGGCGCGCGTTCGCCGCGTACCGGCGGCGCGACATGCGCGCGGAGGCCGCCGAGCTGGCGCGCTGGCTGGCGTTCCTCCACGGCACGGTCCACGGCAACATGGCGGCCGCCAGCGGGTGGATGGCGCGCGCCGAGCGCCTGCTCGAGGGGGTGGACGAGTGCGCGGCGCACGGATGGCTCACGCTCGACCACGCTCCGTTCACGCGCGACGCTCCGAGCGCGAGCGGCTCGCCACCGCGGCGCTCGCCATCGGGCGCCGGTTCGGCGACGCCGACCTCGAGTTCGACGCGCTGGCCCTGCTCGGCGAGGTGTACGTCGGTCACCGGACGCCTCGCCGAGGGGATGAGGCTGCTCGACGAGGCGATGGCCGCGATCTCCGGGGGCGAGGTCGTCGGGGTCGGCACGATCGGCGAGATCTACTGCCGGCTGCTGAGCGCCTGCGAGCACGTCGCCGACGTCCGGCGCGCCGAGGAGTGGATGTCGGCGGCCGACCGCCTCGTGGCCTGGAGCGACTTCGTGGCGCCGACCTGCCGGTGTCACTACGGCGGGCATCCTGATCGCGATCGGCCGCTGGGCCGAGGCCGAGGAGGAGCTGCTCGCCGCGCTGCGCGCGTTCGAGAGCGGCTATCGCGCGGAGCGCGTCTCTCCGCTCGTCCGGCTCGCCGAGCTGCGCGTGCGGCAGGGGCGCTTCGAGGAGGCCGAGCGCCTGCTCGAGGGCAACGAGTGGCATCCGGCCGCCCGGCGGTCGCTGGCGACGATCGCGCTGGCGCGGAGCGACCTCGCGCTGGCCGAGGACCTCGCCCGTCTCTGCGTCGAGGGCGAGAACCCGTCCGATCCCGCCTGCGCGCCGCTGCTCGAGCTGCTGGTGGAGATCCAGCTCGCCCGTCACGACCTCCCCGCGGCGAGGGAGACGCTCGACCGGCTCGCCGGCGCTCGCCGTCGCCTGCGAGGACGAGCGCGTGCGCGCCTCCGCCGAGCTCGCGGCGGGCCGAGTGCTCGCGGCCGACGGCGACGAGCGCGCCCCAGCGCATCTCACGGCCGCGCTGGAGCGCTTCTCGGCCCTCGACCTGCCGCTCGAGGCCGCGCGGGCACGGCTCGCGCTCGCCCGCGTGCTCGCGTCGAGCTCCACGGCCGCGGCGGTGTCCGAGGCGCGGCTCGCGCTCGCCGACTTCGAGCGCCTGGGCGCGACGCGCGACGCCGACGAGGCGGCCGGGCTGCTCCGCGAGCTCGGGGCCGCCGGGCGCGCATGGCCCCGAGGCCACGGAGCGCTGACCAGACGCGAGACGCGAGGTGCTGTCGCTCCTGGCCGCGGGTCTCTCCAACGCGCAGATCGCGAGCGCCTCTTCATCAGCCGGCGCACCGCCGAGCACCACGTCGCGAGCATCCTCTCGAAGCTCGGCCTGCGCACCCGCGCCGAGGCGGCCGCGTACGCGGTGCGCGAGCTGCCGCAGGACCCGTAGCCGGATAGGTAGTCCCACCGATGCCCGCGGCGCCGGTCGGGGACATCCTCCTCGCGAGGATCGGGCCGACGGTCCGACACCCGACGGGAGGAGGCGGAAGGATGAGCACCAGCGAGGACAACAAGGCGGCCGTGCGGGATCTGCTTCGAGAACGCGTCGCAGGGCAACTTCGACGCGCTCGACGCGATCGTCAGCCCGGATTACGTCCTGCACCCCGAGGAGATCCGCGGCGTCGACGGCCTCAGGGAGATGGTCGAGGCGTATCGGAGCGCCATCGCCGGTCTCACACGTCACGATCGACCAGCAGTTCACCGAGGGCGACTACGTGGCGACGCGCTACACGATCCGCGGTACGCACGACGGCGACCTGATGGGCACGCCGCCGACCGGAAGGGACGTCGCGTTCATCGGCCTCACGGTCAGCCGCTGCCGCGACGGGAGGATCGTGGAGGAGTGGGAGCTCGTCGACACCGTCGGCCTGCTACGGCAGATCGGCGCGCTGCCCGAGATGGCCCGGGGCTGAGGTCTGAAGGCGGGTCGCGTCGAGCGCCGCGATTGGCCTCCGCGAGGCGTTTCGTCCGCGGAGGCCGCTCGCCTCGATTGGTGCGGAGTAGCGGATGCGGCGCCGCCGACGCGAGAGCAGCAGATGAAATTCCGCCGCCCGGGACCGCAGTTCCCCGAGACCAATAAGACCGACCGAGAGGCTCGGCGGGCCGAACCGACGTGGCGGACACCCGCCGCCCGGCTGACGTCAGGAGGGCTGGGGCGCGGTACCGGAGCCGGCCCGCCTCCAGAAGAGGAAGCAGACGGCGCCGATCAGGATCACCGGGAGCATGGTGAGGGCGCGGTAGAGCAGAACTGCGGCGACGACCGCCTCCTGGTCGGCGCCGAACGCGACGAGCCCGCCCGTCAGCCCGAGCTCGACCACGCCGAGGCCCCCGGGGGTGATGGGCACGGCGGTGAGCAGCCGGACCAGGGAGAAGACCGCGAAGCATTCGATCCCGGTGAGCTCGGCGTGGTCGATGCCAACGGCGCGGAGGCTCACGAGCAGCACGGCGAACGAGCTCAGATGGCCGATGACGGTGCCGACCGTGAGGTGCGGCCAGCGCCGGCGGGCCAGCTGCTCCGAGTTCTCCCGGAACGCGACGGCGTCGTCGCCCCAGGAGAAGGTCCGAGGTCGACGGATCACGCGCATGAACCACATGGCGGCCTTCGCGCCGAGGTCGCCGATCCGACGCGCGAGAGGGTCGCTTGCGAGCAGACCGATGAACGCCCCGAGTACGACCGCGAACAGCACGGCGCCGATCGCGCCGGCGATGCGCAGATCCGTCGGGACCTCGCCGGTGACGGCGAGCAGCCCGACGGCGACGACCGGGAACCCGATGCGGACCAGCTGGTTCCACAGCCCTGTCACGAGCACGGCCAGGCTCGCCATGTCGGCGCCGAACCCCCACCCCCGGAGCATCGCGAACTGCGTGCCCATGCCCACGACGTCGCCGCCGGGAAGGACGATCGAGGCGGCCGTGGACGCCTGGGTCACGATGGTCGCCCGCCGGAACCCGAGCCCGGGCATCGCCGCCATCCACGGCAGCGCGAAGCTCGCCACGTACACGACCACGCTGATCGCGAGCGCCAGGCCCCACCCCGGCGAGATGTCGGTGACGAGCGCCCAGACGGTCGCGTAGTCCGCGATCCGCGGCAGCACGAACACGAACACCGCCACCACGACGAGCGCCATGAGGGGGCCGATCCATCGCTTCAGGCGGTGCACGGGGGCAGGCTAGCCCCGGTGCTCGCGTCTGTCCTGCGTCACCAACGCCCGGACGAAGATGGGCCGTGCAGGGATCGAACCTGCGACCTTGGGATTAAAAGTCCCCTGCTCTACCAGCTGAGCTAACGGCCCCTCGGGGATCATGCCGCGCCCGTCCCCCGGGCACGAGGGGGTTTCACAGGGTCAGGGCCGGGAAGGGGTCACACGTGGCAACCTCTGAGGGGTAGTCGCCGCCCGCGAGCGGTGCCCCACGTCACCCGCGGAGCGTCCCGTGCCTGCAGACGTCGCCATCCTGGCGCAGAACCTCGTGAAGCGCTTCGGCGAGACCGTCGCCCTCGACGGTGTCAGCTTCGACGTGCCGCGGGGGATCGTGTGCGGGATCCTCGGCCCGAACGGCGCCGGCAAGACGACCGCGGTGCGCATCCTCACGACGCTCTCGAAGGCCGACTCCGGGTCGGCCCGCGTGGCGGGGATCGACGTGAACCAGGACCCGATGGCGGTGCGCCGGGTGCTCGGCCTGGCGGCGCAGGAGGCGACCGTGGACAGCCTGCTCACCGGGCGCGAGAACCTGATCATGATCGGCGAGCTCCATCACCTGGGCCGGCGGACGGCGAAGGCGCGGGCCGACGAGCTGCTGGCGCAGTTCGCGCTCGAGGAGGCCGGTGGGCGCCTCGCGAAGACCTACTCCGGCGGGATGCGCCGGCGCCTCGACCTGGCCGCGACGCTGGTGGCCCGACCGGAGATCCTGTTCCTCGACGAGCCCACGACCGGCCTGGACCCCCGCGCGCGGGTCGAGCTCTGGGGGGTCCTCGAGACGCTGGTGCACGAGGGGGCGACGATCCTCCTCACGACCCAGTACCTCGAGGAGGCCGATCGCCTGGCGGACGACATCGTGGTCATCGACCACGGCCGCGTGATCGCGCGCGGCGACGCCGCGTCGCTGAAGAGCCAGGTGGGCGGTGCGCAGCTCTTCGCCACGGTCGTCAACCCCGCGCAGATCGAGATCGTCGCGGGCCACATCGCACGCATCACCGGCGTGGAGCCGAGCGTGGACGAGGAGGAGCGCCTGGTGCAGGCGCCCAGCGAGGACGGCCCGCGCGCGGTCTCGCGGCTCGCCGACGCCCTCGCCGACGACGAGATCGAGGTGTACGACATCGGCCTCCGCCGGCCGACGCTCGACGACGTCTTCCTCACCCTCACCGGCGCGCCGATCGAGGAGATGGAACCGGAGGAGGTCCCGCGATGAGCACGGCCATCCGACCGCCGGCCGAACGTGTGGGCAACATGTTCGGCGACACCTGGGTCGTCGCGCGGCGCGGGCTGCTGCACATGCGGCGCCAGCCCGAGGCGCTCGCCGACGTGACCCTGCAGCCGGTGATGTTCGTGCTGCTCTTCGCCTACGTCTTCGGCGGCGCCATCAACGTCCCGGGCGGCGGCTACCAGGAGTTCCTGATGGGCGGCATCTTCGCCCAGACGATCGTGTTCGGCGCCTTCGGGGTCGCGATCGCGCTCGCCTACGACCGCAGCAACGGCGCCATCGACCGGTTCCGCTCGCTCCCCATGGCGCGCGGCTCGGTGCTGGGCGGGCACGCGGTGGCGAGCCTCGTCCGCGCGACGCTGCCGATCATCCTCATGTCGCTCTGCGGCCTCATCGTGGGCTGGCGGATCCACACGTCGTTCTGGGAGGCGGCGGGCGGGTACGGGATGATGCTCGCCTTCTCGTTCGCCATCATCTGGCTCGGCGTGCTGCTGGGGTCGCTGCTGCCCTCGGTCGAGGCCGTGCAGGGCGTCGCCTTCACGGCGATCTTCCCGATCACGTTCATCGCGAGCACCTTCGTGCCCGTCGACACGCTCCCGGGAGTGCTGCGCACGATCGCCGAGTGGAACCCGGTCACGACCGTCTCGGAGTCGCTGCGGGAGCTGTTCGGCAACCCGACCGGAGACTACGGATCGAACCCGCCGTGGTCGCTCGAGCACCCGATCCTCTACAGCTCCATCTGGATCGTGGTGATCGTCGTTGTCTGCGCCCCGCTGGCCATCCGCAGCTACCAGCGGATCGCCTCCGACTGAGGGCGCCGACCGGCCGGGTGTAACGACGCCGCTTCTTTCGCCCCGCGGCCATTGATCGCCCGCCGCCGCGGCGCGTAGCGTGCGCGCGATGCCCGCCGAGGATCCCGGCGACGCGGCGGCCTCGGCCGTCCCCGCGCTCGAGCCGTACGTCATCGTCCTCTTCGGAGCGACGGGCGACCTGGCGCGCCGCAAGCTGCTGCCGGGGCTGATGCACCTCGCGTCCCACGGGCTGATGGCCGACTGCCGCATCGTGGGCACCGCCCTCGAGGTGATCGACGACGACGAGTTCCGGCGGCGGGCGCGGGCGGCCTGGGACGAGTTCGGCCGCCACCCGGCGTCGAACGCGCCAGTGGGAGGACTTCGCCTGGCGGCTCTCCTACGTCGACCTGCGCCAGGGGCCCGACGGCCCTCGCTCAGCGCCGTGGCGACTGGCGCAGCGCGAGATCGGGGGCCGGTCGCGGCTGCTGCACTACCTGAGCGTCCGCTCCGTCGGCCGCACCGTCGGTCGTGCGCACCCTCCGCGCGGCCCACCTGGTGCAGGACGCGCGGATCGTCATGGAGAAGCCGTTCGGCACGGACCTCGCCTCGGCGCGGCGCCTGAACAACGCCGTCAAGAGGGTCTTCCGCGACGACCAGGTCTTCCGGATCGACCACTTCCTGGGCAAGGAGGCGGCGCAGAACATCCTCGCCCTGCGTTTCGCCAACGGCCTCTTCGAGCCGATCTGGAACCGCCACCACATCGACCACATCCAGATCGACGTGCCCGAGACGCTCTCGGTGGGCACCCGGGCCGCCTTCTACGAGGGCATCGGCGCGTACCGCGACATGGTGGTCACCCACCTGCTCCAGGTGCTCGCCTTCACGGCGATGGAGCCGCCCACCGCACTCGAGCCGACGGCCATCGGGGAGGAGAAGGACAAGGTCTTCCGCTCGCTGCGTCCCATCGAGCCGGCCAACGTCGTGCGCGGCCAGTACGAGGGCTACCGCTCCGAGACGGGCGTCGCGCACGACTCCGACACCGAGACCTTCGTCGCGCTGCGGTGCGAGATCGACAACTGGCGCTGGGCGGGCGTCCCCTTCTTCCTCCGCACCGGCAAGCGCATGGGCGACGGGGCGCGGATCATCTCGATCGCCTTCAAGGAGCCGCCGCGCAGCATGTTCCCCGAGGGGTCGGGCGTGGGCGACTTCGGCCCCGATCACCTCACCTTCGACCTGGCCGACGTCTCGCGGCTGTCGCTGTCGTTCTACGGCAAGCGCCCCGGACCCGGGATGCGCCTGACCAAGCAGAGCCTGCAGTTCTCGCTGCACGAGGACGAGGGCGCGGTGGACATGCTGGAGGCCTACGAGCGCCTGATCCACGACGCGATGATCGGCGACCGCACCCTGTTCGCCAGCTCCAAGGGCATCGAGCGCCTCTGGGAGATCTCCCAGCCGCTCCTGGACGACCCGCCGCCGGTGCTGCCCTACGCCCCGGGCTCGTGGGGCCCCGCCGAGGCGATGAACGCCCTGATCGCCCCGCACACCTGGCGCCTGCCGTTCGAGCGGCCCTGGCGCGGCGAGTAGGCCGCCGCACCGCTCACCTTGATTGCCCTGCCCTCCCGCCGATACGGGAGGTGCGCGCCCGGCGCACCCGGGCGACGCCCCACCATGACCTCACATCTCAGCCCACGGCTCCTCGCCGGATTCGGATCCCTCCTCCTGGTGATCGTGGGGCTGGGCGTCTTCGCCCTGTCGCTGATGGACGATCTGAGCCAACGGGCAGAGCGCATCGCCGGGAACAACATCCCGGAGCTGACCGGAGCGCCGCGACGCAGACCTCGCTGCAGGAGTACCGGCAGATGCAGCTGCGCCACCTCGTCGAGCCCTCGCCGGCCGGGAAGAACCGCCTCGAGACCGAGCTTCCGAGGCTCGGGAGCGTCGTCGTCATGGGGCTCGAGGACTACGAACGGATCGCGCCCGAGTCGGACGAGCGCCAGGAGGCCCGCCGCCTGATCTCGATCTGGCGACGCTACGTGCGCCAGAGCAGCCCGTTCCTCGCCTTCAGCCGGAGCGGTGACGGAGGGAGGGGGATCGCGATCCTGACCGGACCCGCCGACGTGAGCTTCGAGGCCCTGCACGAGGGGTTGGACGAGCTCCAGGCGGAAGAGCAGGCCGAGGCCGAGGCCACCCTCGCAGCGGGCCAGGCGGACTATCGGGACGCGCGCACGACCTTCATCGTCGTCGTGCTCACCGGCCTGTTCGGGGCCGGGGCACTCGGTCTGTGGTTCCTCGTGATCCGTCCGTTGCGCCGGGCCGGCGCCCGAGAGACGTATCGCCGCCGCTTCCACGAGGCGCTCGAGATGGCCGACACCGAGGACGAGGCGCTCGAGGTCGTCGGGCGCGCGCTCGGCCAGGCGTGCCCGGGGGTCCCCGCGGAGCTGCTCCTCGCCGACTCGAGCCAGGCGCACCTGCATCGCGCGCTGGTCGCCGGTCCGGACCCCGCCGGTCCGGGATGTCCGGTCGACGCCCCTCGGGCGTGTGCGGCCGTCAGGCGAGGCCAGGCGGTGGTCTTCCCCTCGAGCGAGGCCGTCGGCGCCTGCCCCAGGCTCCGTGATCGTCCGGGGGGCCCCTGCTCGGCCGTCTGCACACCCGTGTCGATCCTCGGCAGGACGATCGGCGTCCTGCACGCGACCGGCCCCGTCGGACACCCGCCCGCCAACGCCGCGCGCGACGCGCTCGAGACCACCGGCACCCAGATCGGCTCGCGCCTCGGCGTGATCCGTGCGATGTCCCAGAGCCAGCTGCAGGCCTCGACCGACCCCCTGACCGGCCTTCTCAACCGTCGCAGCCTCGAGGACCGGGTCCAGGACCTTCGACGCACCGGCATCCCCTTCGTCGTCGCCATGGCCGACCTCGACCACTTCAAGTTGCTCAACGACTCATTCGGGCACGAGACCGGCGACCGTGCGCTGCGTCTCTTCGCGCGGACGATGGGGGAGGCGGTCCGCGGCCAGGACATCGTGGCACGCCACGGCGGAGAGGAGTTCGTGGTCATCTTCCCCCGCTGCTCCACGGGCGAGGCGGCGGAGGTGATGGAGCGCGTCCGCACGGCCGTGCAGGCGGCGCTCCTGAACGGCGAGGTGCCGGAGTTCACCTGCAGCGTCGGCGTGGCCGAGGCGGGACCCGAGGAGGCGTTCCACGATGTGCTGCGGGCCGCCGACGAGGCGCTCATGGGCGCCAAACGCGCGGGTCGCGACCGGGTGCTGATCGCGTCGTCGATCCGGCCCGCCCCTCTCGGGGCGAGAGGCTGACCTCCGGCCCTACGGGGCGGCGGCCCCGCGCCAGGCGCCGCCCTCCAGCACCGGCGACTCCCGGCCCTCGGCATCCACGCCGAGCACGGTGACGGCGGGGTCGCCGATCATGAAGTCGATGTGGATCGCGCTCTGGTTGATCCGGTCCGCGTCGGCCGGGTCGGCCCCCGTCGGGTAGCCGGCCCCCAGGGCGATGTGGCTGGTGGCGTTCTCGTCCAGCAGGGTGTCGTAGAAGACCGTGCCGAGGGGCCCGATCCGCCCGCTGCCGTCGACCAGGGCCACCTCGCCGAGGCGCGAGGCGCCGTCGTCGACCGCCGCCCGTGAGCGGAGCACCCCGGCGCCCTCGTCGGCGTCGATCTCCACGGCCCGGCCGCCGGCGAAGCGGACCCGCAGCCCGCGGACGACGCTGCCGCCCACGTCGAGCGGCCGGGTGGCGGTGACGATGCCCTCCGTGCGCTCGGGGTCCGGCGTGGTGAACACCTCCTCGGTGGGGATGTTCGGCAGGTGCGGGAGGCCGTCGCGACGCCGCGCGCCGCCGCCCAGCCAGCGCGATCCGGGCAGGAGGCCGACCGTGAGATCGGTGCCGGGGCCCGTGAAGCGCAGGGCCGACAGGCGCAGGGCGTCGAGACGCCGCGCCGTGGCCTCGAGCTCCTCGCCGCGCGCGCGCCACGTCGCGGCCGGGTCCGGCTCGTCGAGCCGGCAGATGTGGGCGATCTGCTCCCAGAGGCGCTCGAGGGCGGCCTCGGCGGGGAGGTCCGGGTGGACGAGGGCGGCCCAGGCCGGGTTGGGGCAGGGCACCACGGTCCAGTTGACCTCCCCCGCCATGACCACGTCCGTCACCTCGCGGACCGCGGGCAGCCGGTCCCGGCCCGCGCGGGCCGGGTCCACGCCGTCGTAGAGGCCCGGCGTGGTGGGGCCGGTGAGGGCGATCATGGCCGCCGCCATCTCGCCGAGGGTCGTGGCGCGCGCGCCGAGCCAGGGCGGCACCCAGTCGAGCGTGTCCTCCGGGGCGTGACGCAGCCGGGCCAGCTTGACGTGGGGGTCGAACCAGGACAGGTCCACGTAGCGCGCGCCCTGGCGGTAGGCGGCCTCGGCGACCGCGCGCGTGAGGTCCTCCTGGCCCGAGCGCCCGCTCACCGCCACCACCTGGCCGGGTTGGACGTTCGCCCCCACCCTCACCGCGAGGTCCGCCAGGCGTTCGACGCGCGCGTCGCTCAGCGCGGCCTCACCCGCCGACGGCTCGCATGAGCGCGTCCACCACCCGCTCCTCCCACCGCTCGCCGAAGGGCTCGCCCGACAGGTAGCGCGTCTGGTAGGCGCCCATGAAGAGGTCCACCGCCGCATCGATGTCCGCGTCGGGATCGATCCGGCCCGACTCGCGCGCGGCGCCGAGCATCTCGCGCAGCAGCGCGCGCCGCGGTTGCAGCGTGCGCTCGCGGAAGAGCGTGAGGAGCTCGGGGGTGTGCTGCTCCTCGGTGAGGCAGGTGCCGACGAGGGCCATCGCCGACACCCGCTCGGCGTTCGTGCGCAGCTGGCGGAGCTGGGCCGTCAGGTCGGCGCGAAGGTCGCCGGTCGGCTCGGGCCGGCCGCTCTCCCGCAGCCGGGCGAGCGCGGCGGTGGCCAGGTCGGCCTTGCTCCGGTAGCGCAGGTAGATCGCGGCCTTGCTCACGCCCGCCTCGCCGGCCACGCCGTCCATGCTCATCCGCGCGTAGCCCTCGGCCGCCAGCAGCCGCAGCGCGGCGTCGAGGATGGCGGCGTTGACCTCGGGCGAGCGGGGGCGCCCGCGGCGCGGTGCCACCGCCATCTCGGGGGGGTTCGCGCTCACGGCGGCGAGGCTACCATCGCCGCAAGGATTACAGAACTGAACCGTCTGGTATTTTTCCCGGGTGGCGACCGGCGCGAGAGACGGCGGGGGGCTCCCAGGGTGACGTCGGGATCGTGGAAGGCCCTCATCGGGCTGTTCGTCCTCACCATGGGGACGAGCACGCTGACGCCGCTGCTGCCGCTGTACCAGCGCGACTTCGGCCTCTCCACCGGCACGGCCACCCTGCTCTTCGTCACCTACACGGTGACGGTCTGCCCCACGATGCTGATCGCGGGGAACCTCGCCGACCGCCTCGGCCGGAAGAGGCTGCTGCTCCCCGCGATGGCGGTGATGACGCTCGCCTCCCTGGTGTTCGCCCTGGCCGAGTCGGTGCCGCTGCTGTTCGCCGGCCGGGTGCTCCAGGGCCTCGCCATCGGGGGCTTCCTGGGTGTGGGCTCGGCGTTCGTCGTGGACCACGCGCGCGCGGGCAGCAAGGCCCTCGCGGCCGCCCTGGCGGGGGTCTTCTTCCGCGTGGGCTTCGGCCTCGGGCCGGGGCTCGCGGGCATCGCGGCCCAGTACGGGCCGGCGCCGCGCCACACCCCCTTCTGGGGCCACATCGCCCTGATGGTGATCGGCATGATCGCGGTCGCCTCGGCCAGCGAGACCCTCTTCCGGAAGGCGAAGCCCGGGCCCTTCCGCATCCGCATCGGGGTGCCGCAGGGACAGGCGCTCGGCTTTCTCACCTACGTGGCGCCGGCCACCTTCATGATGAGCTTCATCGAGGGGACCCTGCTGTCCGTGGTGCCGATCTTCGTGGTCGAGACCCTCGGGGTGCACAACCTGGCGATCGTCGGGGCGATCGGCTTCCTGACCCTGTCCCTCGGCGGCCTCGCCCCCTTCATCGGGCGCGGGCTCGACCCGCGACGAGCGGTGGCGATCGGGGCGACCGCCTCGTCGCTCCTGTCGCTGCTGATCGTGGCCTCGGCGGAGGTGGACTCGGTCGCGCTGGTGGTGGGCGCCGCGGCCGCCATCGGGATCATGAACGGCTTCATCCTCTACGGCGGCACGGTCATCTGCGGCACGATCGTGCCGATCCAGGAGCGCGGCAAGCTGATGTCGCTGCTCTACATGTGCGCCTACCTCGGCACCGTGCCCACCGTGGCGCTGGGCTACATGGGCGATGCCATCGGCCTCACGACGACGCTCTTCATCTTCTCGCTCGTCGCCATCGGCATCGCCGGCTTCGTCCTGCTGGTGGGCCGGCGCCTCTTCCGCGAGGTCGTGCCCTACGTGCCGCCCGCGCCGGTCAGCCCCGACGTGCTCGCCTCCAGCACCGGCGCCTAGTCGGCCACGGACGCGGCCTCGAGCCGGCCGAGCTCCTCCCGGGTGACGACGGCCTCCCGCGTCCGGCGCGGGATGCGCCACGTGCAGAGGACGGCCAGGAAGGCGGCGACGCCGGAGATCAGGAAGGTGACGGTGAACGCGTTCTCGGCCGGGAGCCCGGAGGGGCCGATCGTGACCGCGCTGAGGATCGCCGCGCCCACCTGGCCGCCGACCACCCCGCCGATCGTGCGCATGACCGTGTTCATGCCGAGCGCGATGCCCGTCACCTCGGGCGACACCGAGTCGACGATCAGCTTGGCCAGCATCGCGTAGACCAGGCCCACCCCGGCTCCGACGAGGACCATGGCGAGCACGATCTCGGCGCCGGTGGTGTGGGCCAGGGCGAGCACGAAGCCCCCGAGCCCGAGCACCGCGCACCCCACGCCGGTGAGCACCCGCGCTCCGACGCGGCCCTCGAGGATGCCGCCGACCGGTCCCACCACCAGCATCACCACCGAGGAGGGGAGCAGGTAGAGGCCGGCCACGATCACGCTGGCCCCGAACCCGTACGAGACCTGGGCCGCGAGCCCGGCCGGGAGGCCGGCGCCCATCTGAACGAAGGTCGGCACGAGCAGGAAGGTGCCGAACATCGCGAAGCCGGCGATGAGCGCGACGATGTTGGTCCAGAAGACGGCCCGGTCGCGCATCATCCCGATCTGAACCATCGGCTCGGGCACGCGCAGCTCCACCAGCACCCAGAGGGCGAGGATGACCAGCGAGCCCAGGCCCACGCCGAGGGTCGTCGCGCTCAGCCAGCCCCAGCTCTCGCCCTCGCTGAGGGCCACCAGCAGGGCGACGAGGCCGGCCGACAACGTGACCGCGCCGCGCCAGTCGATGCGCGAGGGCGTCCGCATCGGCGACTCGGGGACCATCCTCCACACCAGCAGCAGCGCCGCGATGACCGGGACGGCGCCGATCCAGAAGAGCCAGGTCCAGTGCAGGCTCTCCAGGATCACCCCGCTCAGCACCAGGCCGAGCGCGCCCCCCACGCCGAAGGTGGCCGACAGCAGCCCGAGTCCCATCCCCACCCGATCGCGGGGGAACTCGTCGCGGATGATGCCGAACGACAGGGGGAAGATGGCGCCGGCCGCGCCCTGCAGGGCGCGCGCCGCGATCAGGAGGGCGATCGAGTCGGCCAGGGCGGCCGCGACGGTGCCGACGGCGAAGATCGCCATGGCGATGACCAGAAGCCGCTTCTTCCCGTACGTGTCCCCGAGCTTCCCCAGCAGCGGCGTGGCCACGGCCGATGTGAGCAGGAAGCCGGTGAAGACCCACGTCGTCCAGGTGTTGGTCGTGTCGAGGTCGTCCTGGATGGTCGGCAGCGCCGGCACCACCAGCGTCTGCTGGAGCACGTAGGAGATGCTGGCGATCGCGAGAACGCCGAGCGTCAGCGACGGGCGCGCGCGCCCGTGCTCGACCCTCGCCCCCCCGTCAGGCATCGTTCGGTCCCCGGCCGCCATTGTTTGCAGGATACAACCGCTGACCGAGACCGACCTGGACACCGTCGTCGACGCCCTCGCGGACCTGCGCGCCCGGGTGGTGCCGCTGATCCTGGCCCGCCAGGAGCGCCGCCGTGCCGGCGCGACGCCGGGCGAGCGGCTGACCGCGCCTCAGCACATCACCCTGCTCAGCCTGGCCGACGGGCCGCTCGCGGTGTCCGAGGTGGCCGCCGCCACCGGCGTCGCCATCAGCACCGCGACCCGCATGGTGCAGTCGCTCGAGCGGGCGGGATGGGTCGAGCGGACCACCCCCGCGCCGGGCGACGATCGCCGCCGCCGCCCGGTGGGTCTCACCGACGAGGGCCGGGCGGTCGCGGAGGAGGCCGGGGCGATCGTGCGGGCGCGGCTGCGCGGCCTGGTCGAGCGGCTCGACGACGACGGCCGCCGCGCGGTGCTCGACGGGCTCGCGGCCTTCGCGGCGGCGCTTCAGGAGGACGAGGCGGAGGCGAGCGGCGTCCCACCGCCCACCGGAGGTTGACGACGGTGGCGTCCCGCACCACCACTTCGGGTGAGGAGCGGCGTGGCGGCCTCTACGCGGCCACCCTGCGGCCGCTCCTGTTCCGCCTCGATCCCGAGCGCGCGCACGAGCTCTCGCTGGCCCTGCTGAGCAGGGCGGCGCCCGTCCTGGCGCGCATGCCCGGCCCCCCCGACGGCGACGGCCGGCTGGAGCAGACGCTGCTCGGCCTCCGCTTCCCCAACCCCATCGGCCTGGCCGCCGGCTTCGACAAGCGGGCGCGAGCGGTGCCGGCCTGGCCGGCCCTCGGCTTCGGCTTCGCGGAGATCGGCACGGTCACCGCCCTGGGACAGCCCGGGAACCCCCGGCCGCGCATCCACCGCCTCCCCGCCGACCGGGCGCTCATCAACCGGCTCGGGTTCAACAACGACGGCGCCGAGGGCACGGCCGAGCGGCTGGCCTCATGGGAGCGCCGCGGGGGGCTCCACCGGGTCCCGCTGGGGGTGAACATCGGCCGGTCCAAGGTCGTTCCGCCGGAGCGGGCGGCGGGCGACTACGCCGCGAGCCTCGCCCGCCTGTGGCCGCACGCCGACTACGTCGCGATCAACGTCAGCTCGCCCAACACCCCGGGCCTGCGCGACCTCCAGGCCACCGGGCCGCTGGGCGAGATCCTGGACGCCGTGGAGGAGGTGAACCGCGGGATCACCCGCACCCGCGGCCCGGCGCGGCGCCCCGTGCTCGTGAAGCTGGCCCCCGACCTCTCCGACGAGCAGGTCAACGCGGCGGTCGACCTGGCGCTCGACCGCGGCCTGGGCGGCGTGATCGTCTCCAACACCACCCTCTCCCGCGACGGGCTCCGCTCGCCGCCCGAGCTCACCGTGCGGGAGGGCGGCCTGTCGGGCGCCCCGCTGCGCGAGCGCTCCACCGCCCTCGTGCGCCGCGTGGCCGAGCGGGCGGGCGGCCGCCTGGTGGTGGTGGGGGTGGGGGGCGTGTTCGACGCCGACGACGCCTGGCAGAAGCTGGCGGCGGGCGCGTCCCTGGTGCAGGTCTACACGGGGCTCGTGTACGGCGGCCCCGGCACGGCGCGCTCCATCGCGGCCGGCCTTCTCGCCCGCATGGACCGCGAGGGCGTGCGGCACGTGGGCGAGATCGTGGGCAGGGACCTAGCGTAAGCCGGCCCTCTTAAGCGGGGCCGGCTCGACGCCAAATGCATCCTGGCCGGATGCATTTGCGGACCGGCGGCTCCCGCCTTCGGCGGGGCTGGCCGCCGGGACAGGCGTCTCGGACGATCCATGCCCGTTCGGCGGCTGGCTTTTCCGGCGGCAAGGCGGATCGCCAAAGGAGATCAATCCTCTAGTCTCCGGGCGCCTCCGCCCCTCGACCGAAGGCTCATCTGCTCGAGTTCAGCGACCTCGCCCTCGTACTGGTGACGCTCGTGGCGGCGAGCGTGCTGGCGGGACGGCTGAGGCTCTCGGCGATCCCCGTCTTCATCGTCGCCGGAATCCTGCTGGGCCCCTCACCGGGGTTCCCCACCGTGATCGAGCCCTCCGTGGGCACCGACCTGCTCGCCCGGCTCGGGATCGTGCTGCTGCTGTTCTTCCTGGGCCTCGAGTTCTCGCTCGACCGGATCCTCGCGGCCCGGCGGCTGGTGCTGATGGGCGGTCTGGTCGACCTGGTGATCAACGGCGGCCTGGGCCTCGCGGTGGGGCTGATCCTGTTGGGACCCGGCCCCGAGGCGATCCTCCTGGCCGGCCTGGTGTACGTCTCGAGCAGCGGCATCGTGACCCGGGCCCTGTTCGACATGCAGCGGCTGGGCGACGACGAGACCGACCTCGTTCTGGGCGTGCTCGTGTTCGAGGACCTGGCGATCGCCCTGTTCCTGGGGATCGCCGCGGCGCTCGCCACCGGGGACTCGGTGGGGGGCCTGGAGATCGCCGGCACCGCGGGCCTGGCCCTGCTGTTCGTGATCGCGTTCCTGCTGGTGGGCCGCTGGGCGCACCACGCCATCGACCGCATCGTTCCCCGGCTCGACCGCGAGCAGATCCTGCTCGGCGGGCTCGGGGTGGCGCTGGGCGGGGCGGCCCTGGGGGAGGCCGCGGGCCTCTCCGAGGCGGTCGGGGCGCTCCTCGCCGGGGTGCTGCTGTCCGGAAGCGAGGTGCGGAACCAGATCGAGCAGCAGCTCCTGGGCCTGCGCGACTTCGCGGCGGCCATCTTCTTCTTCGCCTTCGGCCTCGAGATCGACCTGGCCGATGTCAACAGCGACGTGCTCGTGTGGCTCGGCCTGGCGGTTCCGGTGGCGATCGTCGGCAAGCTCGTGGGCGGCTACCTGGCGGGGAGGGCCACCAGCTTCACCCGCCGTCAGAGCACGAACGTCGGGGCGGCTCTCGTGGCCCGCGGGGAGTTCACGATCATCCTGGCCCAGCTCGCCGCAGGCGGCGCGGCGCTCGACGCCACCTTCCGTGGCCTGGTGTCGCCCTTCGCCGGACTGTTCGTCCTGGCGACGGCGGTCGCCGGAGTGGTATTCATGAGGGAATCGCGGCGCATCGGACGGGCGGTGTTCCCGCCCCGCCCCGCCGTCACCAGAACGAGGAGATGAGACCGCGTGCTCGAGGTCCGCGAGACCCGGCTTCCCGGCGTGGGCACGAAGTTCACATTGCGCACCCACCGGGGGGAGAAGCTGTCGTCCGTCGTGCATGTCGACGGGATGCGCGAGATCTACCACTACCCACACGTCAACGAGGAGCCCCACGTCATCACGCTCAACGACGAGGAGTCGCGCCAGCTCGGGGCGATCCTCGGCGGCGTCGTCTACCGGCCGCAGCTCGTCAAGGACCTGGAGGTGGCGCTCAAGGACCTCGTGATGGAGTGGATCGAGCTGCCCGCCACGAGCCCATTGGTGGGCCTCACGGTGGCCACCTGCCGCATCCGCTCGACCACCGGGGCCACCATCGTGGCGATTCTGCGCGAATCCGGCTCCCTGGCGACGCCGCACCCCGACGAGTTGCTGCGGGCCGACGACACCCTGGTCGTCATCGGGCGACCGAGCAGCTTCGACGAGATCAACCGCCTCGTCGCGGAGGGCCCGCAGGAGGACTGAGCTAATCTCCGCGCGTGCCTGACCGCCGGCCCGGGGGGCGCCCGCGGGGCGCGATCGAGGCCGCAGGATGAGCCGGTCGAGAGGGCCCGGCTCCCTGCGGGGGGTTCTGTCCGGCCTCGTCGTGGCGCTGGGCATGGTGCTCGCCCTGCTGATCGCGGTGGCCCTGCTGGGCATGGTCAACACCGCCCGCGACTATCGCGACGGGGCCCAGCGGGCCCTGGAGCGCCAGGCGGCGGCCAACCAGGTGCTGATCGACCTGCTCAGCGCTCAGAGCGCCAACCGCGCCTACGTCCTCCTGGCGCGCGGGGAGGACCTGCGGGCGTACCTGGCCGCGCGCGACCGCTATCCGGTGGAGATCGAGCGGCTGGAGCGCCTGGTGGCCCAGGAGCCGAGCCTCACCGCCTCGGCCGACGCCGTCGACCGCACGGCCCTCCTGTTCTTCTCGGAGGCCGTCGAGCTGATCCGCCTGCGGCGGACCGGGCACCCCGAGGAGGCGCGCCGGCGGATCGACCAGGGCCTGTCCGAGAACCGCTTCAACGCCTTCCGGGTCGAGCACGCCCGCCTGGGGGAGGACATCGAGGAGATCCGCGCGCGGGGCCTGGCCGACGACGACCGCCGCCGCCGGCTCACCTTCGCGGCCATCGTGGTCGCGGCGCTCCTGGCGCTGATCATGGTGGCCATCGTGTCGCGCCAGCTCTGGCGGCGGATCGGGGGGCCGGTCGCGCTGCTGTCGGCGGGCGTCGGGCGCGTGACGCGCGGCCGGCTGTCCGACCCGGTGCCCGTGAGCCGGGAGGCGGTGCGCGAGCTGGCCGAGCTGGTCGAGGGCTTCAACCTGATGCAGCGCGAGGTGCGCGAGGAGCGCGACGCGGTGGCGGCGGCCGCCCGCCGCGAGGCCTCCCAGAAGACCGAGCGCAACCTGTGGGAGACCGTGCAGAACGGCCTCCTGCCCGAGCGCCTGCCCGGCGTCCGCGGCCTCCGCCTGGCGGCGCGCTACCAGCCGGCCGAGCGCGCCCTGCTGGTGGGCGGGGACTTCTACGACGCCGTCGTCCTCCCCGATGGCCGCCTGGCCGTGATGGTGGGCGACATGGCCGGCCACGGTGCCCCGGCGGCGGCCCAGGCCGCGGGCCTGCGCTTCGGCTGGCGCACCCTGGTGTCGGTGAACCCCAACCCCGCCGCCGTGCTCGCGGCGCTGAACGCCCAGATGGCCGGCCCCTCGCAGCGCGCCGAGGGTCTCTTCGCCTCGATCATCTACATGCTGATCGACCCCAGGGGCTCGGTCACCTTCGCCCCGGCCGGGCACCCGCCGCCCTTCCTCCTCACCGCCACCGTCTGCCAGCCGCTCGAGCCGCTCGTCACCGGGCCGCTGCTCGGGGTGTTCGACGAGGCCGACTGGCCGGTCACGCACGCCTCGCTGCCTCCGGGCGGGACGATCGTCCTCTACACCGACGGTCTCATCGAGGCGCGTCAGGGGGCCGACACGTTCGGGGTCGAGCGCGCGTGCGCCGTGCTGGCCGCCGAGCGCCGCTCGGCCGTGGAGGCCCGCGTGGAGCGCCTCATCGACGCCGCGCGACGGCACGAGGACCAGAGCCTGCGCGACGACGTGGTCGTGGTCGCCGTCGAGCGGCCGGTCCCGATCCCCTGGGCCGCGCCCGACGCGCCGCCCACGGTCGGAGCCCGGCGCCCGATGGTGAGCCACGCGGACGGCGCCCCGCCGGTGCGAGCGCCCGTCAGCCCCCGCTCTTAGCGCGCGGGCGCGCCGCCGGCACGGTGATCCCGACCGTGCGGGTGGTCGTGCCGGCCGTGGTGGTCGCCCGCACGCGCACCGTGTACCTCGCCTTCCGCCGCAGCTTCGGCGGCGTCAGGGTGAGGCTGCGCGTGCCGGCGTTGAGGGTCTTCGTCACGGCCCTGCCGACGGTGCGCAGCACGACCCGGCGCTTGGGAGCCTTCCTGAAGACCTTGATCGTGCGGCGCAGGAGCTGTGCCTTCACGCGCGCGGCGGTGCTGAGGCGCAGGGTCACCACGACCTTGCCCTTCACGAGCTTGGCGCGGAGCCGGGTGAGCCTGGGGGGCGTGCGCGAGAACGGCGTGCCGGCGGGCCCGGTGGTGGCGGGCAGCACCACGGCCAGCGTGGCCGTCTTCCCGGAGCCGTCGGTCGCCTCCACCCGCAGGGCCCTTCCGGGGGCAGTGGGCGCGATGCCCGCGAACGTCGTGCCCGCCCCCGGACGCAGGGCCGCGCCGTTGGCGGTCACGGAGCCGACCCCCGAGGGGTCGGTCGCGGTGACGGCCACGGCGTGACCGCCCGCGGCCGGCGTCGCGGAGGAGAGCTGGATCGCCGGGCCGGTCGTGTCCGTGGCCGCGAGCTCCTTCGCGAGGACGTCGGCAACGGTGTTGGTGTCGCCCGGGGCGATGCTGTTTCCGGCGCCGTCGGTGGTCACGAAGGCCACCAGGCTTCCGTCCCCGGCGATGGCCGACCGCTCGCTGGCGGTGGCGCTCTCGGGTGTGACCCCGTTGGACGCCAGGCTCGCGCGCCGGGTGACCTTGGTCGCCGACGTCGCGCGCGTAGACGTCGGCCACGGCGTTGGTGTCGCCGCCGGTCAGGTCGATGGACGTGGACGTGAACGACACCCGGCTGCCGTCGGCCGAGATGGCCGGCCGGGTGCTCGCGCCGGCGGCGCTGCCGGCGTCCAGCGCCGTTGCTTCGCCGACACGAGGGCGATCGGCCGCGGTGGCCATGTCGCGCCGGTACACGTCGTTCCCGGGGCTCAGGTCGTTGACCGCGTCGTACGCGTAGCCGGTCTCGAAGACGACGTAGCGCCCGTCCCCGGAGATGTCCGGGAAGCCCGAGCCGGTCGTCGGCGTGGGGTCGCTCGCCGCCGACCGTGGTACCGGCCTGCGAGATTGCGCACGATGGCGTCGTTTCCCACGTTCAGTGTCGTCGCCGGGCACGAGGTTGAACGTGGTGGTCGGACGCCTCGAACGCCACCGCGCGCCCGTCGGCGGAGATCGCCGAGCGCTCGGTGGTGTCGTTCGCCAGCACCCCGGCGCTGCTCTGCGCGGCGAGCACGGTGGTGCCCGGCCGCGACGTCGCGCACCACGATGTCGGAGGCGCCGTTGGTGTCGCCCGGGAAGAGGTCGGTCGCGTCCCCGGACCCGAACGAGACCCGGTTGCCGTCGTAGGAGACGTCCGGGTCGCCGAAGACCCCCGCGTTGGGCTTCTGCCCCGTGGACGTGAGCGAGATCAGGTCCACGGCGCCGGTGACCAGGTCCTTGCGGAAGACGTCCCTGTTCGTGTCGGTGTCCTGGGGTGTCAGGTTGGTGGCATTGGACGCGAAGACCGCGTAGCGGCCGTTGCCCGAGATCGCGAACTGGACGTTTCCGACGTCCTCCGCCAGGACCTCGGCGTTCGCCGCCTGTCCGGCCGCGTTCGACGAGGCGAGGACCGTGGTGCCGGCGACCCGGTCGCGCACGAAGAGCTGCGCGACGGCTCCCGTCGGTGAAGGCCACGTAGCGGCCGTCGGCCGAGACGGCGGCCGGGTCGGCCGCGGTGGTGCCCGCCGTGCCGGCCGGGGTCAGGGAGACGAGCGTGGTGTCGTTCGGGGCGCCCAGGGCCATTCCCGCGCCGAGGGCGGCGAGCGCGGCGGAAGCGAGGAGGACGGACGAGGCGCGGCGCATCTGGGCCGATCCTCCCGGGGCGCCCGAGGCCGTTGCAACCCCCATTGGTCGGGGTCCCGCGATCCGACTGTCACAGGCCGTGGGGCTATCTCGTCTGATCTTCGGGAACACAACGAGGAACGGAAGATGCCATGAGGATTCTCGTCGCCGGCGCCACGGGCGCGCTCGGAACACAGCTCATCCCCCGGCTGGTCGCGAACGGCCACGAGGTGGTGGGCACGACCAGGACGCCGTCCAAGCGGGAGGCGCTCCGGGCGCTGGGAGCGCGGCCGGCGGTGGCCGACGCGCTCGACCCCGACGCGGTGGCCCGGGCGGTGGCCGAGGCCGAGCCCGAGGTGATCGTGCACCAGCTCACCGCGCTGTCCCAGGGGATGGACATGCGGCACATCGACCGGTCGATGGCCATGACCAACCGGCTGCGCACCGAGGGCACCGACCACCTGCTCGCGGCCGGGCGTGCGGTCGGCGTGCGGCGGTTCGTGGCGCAGAGCTTCACGGGCTGGCCGTTCGCGCGCACGGGCGGGCCGGTCAAGAGCGAGGCCGATCCGCTCGATCCCCACCCGCCCGAGGCGCTCCGCTCGTCCCTGGCGGCGATCCGCCACCTCGAGACGGCGGTGACCGGGATCGACTGGGCCGAGGGCCTGGTGCTGCGATACGGCGGCTTCTACGGACCGGGCACGGATCTCAGCCTCGATCCGGCGGCATGGATGGCCGGGGCGGTCCGGAAGCGGCAGCTGCCCCTCGTCGGCGGCGGCGGCGGCGTGTGGTCGTTCGTGCACATCGAGGACGCCGCCAGCGCGACCGTCGCGGCCGTCGAGCGGGGCGGGGCGGGCATCTACCAGATCGTGGACGACGAGCCCGCTCCGGTACGGGAGTGGCTTCCGGCGCTGGCGAAGGCGCTCCAGGCCGAGCCGCCCCGGCGGCTCCCGCGCTGGATCGGGCGCCTCGCCGCCGGTGAGGCCGCGACCGTCATGATGACCGAGGTGCGCGGAGCGTCGAACGCGAAGGCGAAGCGAGAGCTCGGCTGGCGGCCGCGCTACCCGAGCTGGCGGCTGGGCTTCGCCCAGGGGCTCGGCTGAGCGATGTCGACGGCGCGCCTCTTCGAGGATCTGCGGCCCGCGTGCCTTCGCGGTGGCCTACCGGATGCTCGGCAGCGTGAGCGATGCGGAGGACGTCGTGCAGGAGGCGTTCCTGCGGCTGCACGGCACCCTGCAGCGAGGGCGCGCGGATCGAGTCGCCGCGCGCCTACCTCTCGACGGTGGTCACGCGGCTGTGCATCGACCAGCTCCGCTCCGCGCGGGTCCGGCGGGAGACCTACGTCGGCGAGTGGCTGCCGGAGCCGCTCCTCTCGAGCGCCGACGATGATCCCGCCCAACGCGCCGAGATGGCCGACTCCCTGTCGCTCGCCTTCCTCGTGGTGCTCGAGAGCCTGTCGCCCGAGCAGCGTGCGGCGTTCCTCCTGCGCGATGTCTTCGACTACCCCTACGACCGGATCGCCGAGATCGTCGGCACCAGCGAGGGCAACGCCCGCCAGCTCGCCGTGCGCGCCCGCAGGCACGTGGAGGAGCGCAGGCCGCGCTTCGAGGCCTCGCGCGAGCGGCGCGAGCAACTGGCCGAGAGCTTCTTCGCGGCGGTCCAGGACGGCGATCTGGAGACGCTCGAGAGCCTGCTCGCCCAGGACGTCGTGCTCCACGGCGACGGCGGCGGCCGGGTGCCGGCGCTCGGCCGGGCCCTTCGCGGCAGGGCCCGGGTCGCCCGGACGCTCCGGGCGTGGGCTCAGACGACGCGGCGCGCCGGGGACGTCTCGCTGCGCCGGGTCGAGGTCAACGGCCAGCCCGGCGGGATGGTGCTCGACCCCGGCGGGCGCGTGATCGCCGTGTGGGCGCTCGACATCGCCGACGGGCGGATCCAGGCGGTCAGCTCGGTCGTCAACCCCGAGAAGCTGCGGCACCTCGGGCCGGTCGGCGACATGGGCGCCTACCTCCGCGGCGGCTGACGCTCAGGCCCTGCCGATGAAGCTGACGGCGTGCCCGCGTTCGTTCGCCTCGCGGGCGCCCTCCCGGGAGAGCGCGCCACGGCGGACGAGCAGGGCGTACTCGGCGCGAAGGCGGGTGCCGATCATCTCCGGGCCGTCGGTGGAAACCACCAGCGGGATGCCCGCCGCCTGCAACCCGAAGACGATCTCGGCCATCTGCTCCTCGTTGCGCACGGCCCCGGTGCGCACGTTCGAGGTGGGGCAGATCTCGAGCACCACTCCGCGCTCCAGGGCCTGATCCAGCAGCCGCGGGTCCATCGCGGTGATGATCCCGTGGCCGATCCGGTCCACCCCGAGCTCGAGCACCTGGCGCATCTCGTCGATGAAGGGCCCCGGGTCGGGCGCGTTGACACCCTCCTCGCCGGCGTGCAGCGTCACCCCGAGGCCCGCGTCCCGGGCGCGCTCCACCAGCGGGGCGAGGTCGCGGTAGGGGTAGGGGGCCGAGGTGCCGGGGGGACGCGGGCCCCCGATGTCGATGGCGATCACACCGCGATCGCGGAAGCGCACGGCCCGCTCCACGATGGCGGCGTTCAGATCGGGTGCGAAGGCGCGGTCCATCATCAGGATCAGGCCCGCCCGCACCGGGTACTCGAGCGAGGCCCGGTCGATGCCGTGGACGGCCGCCATCACGATGGCGTCCAGGTCGCGCTCGCCGCCCCGGTTGCGCTTGGCCGGGTTGAAGCGCACCTCGTGGGTGGTGATGCGCTGCGACCGGTAGCCGCCCGAGATCATCCCGTGGACGGCCCGGAAGACCCCCTCCGGGCTGCTCTGGATCAGCTCGGTCAGGTGGTAGATCCGGTCGAGGCCCGCCAGGCCGTCGGTGCCCGTGCCGACGTTGGTGGCCCCGGCGAACTCCCAGTAGTCCCGGTACGGGACCTTGATGCCCTGCTCGTGGGCGAGCTCCCACATCGTCGCCGCATCCACCCCTCCGCCGAGGTGCGCGTGCAGCTCGGCGAGGGGCTCGTCGGCGGCGAAGACCGCGCTCACCGCCATCGCGGCGACCGTAGTGTCCTAGTCGCAATACGCGGCAGTTCCCGGCTGCATCTCATCGCGATACAGCGTCCTCGACCCCCACGATTCCCGATACTGCGGGGATCTGCGTCCTTGTCTCGCGGGAGATTCGCTCGGGAACTGCATACGAACTAGCGACTCAGGACACTAGGCGGCGACCAGCTCCTTGAGCTCGCCGTCCTGGAACATCTCGGTGACGATGTCGCAGCCGCCCACGAGCTTTCCGTCCACGAAGAGCTGCGGGATCGTGGGCCAGTCGGACCAGCCGGACAGGACCTGGCGGATGCGGGGGTCCACCAGGATGTCGCGGGAGCCGTACTCGACGCCGAGGTGGTTCAGGATCTGCACCACCTGGTTGGAGAAGCCGCAGCGCGGCATCTCCGGGACGCCCTTCATGTAGAGGAAGACCCGGTTCTCGGCCACCTCGGACTTGATCTGGTCCAGGATCTCCTGGTCGGTCATGGTCATGGTGTCGCTCATGTCGCCTCCGGTGCGCGCGTTCTGAGGGCGAGTGCGTGGATGCTGCCGTCGTCGAATCGGCTCTGCACGGCCGCGTAGACCAGCTTGTGCTGCTCCAGGCGCGAGAGGCCGATGAACTGCGGCGCCACGACCGTTGCGGCGAGGTGATCCCCGCCGCCCTGGTCGACGATCTGCGCCTCCGCTCCGGGGAGCGCGGACTCGATCATGGACGTCAGCTCGGACAGGTCGGCCATCGCCTCGGACGATAGCGGCCCGCCCAGGCCGGGGCCTGGGCGGGCGTCGATCGTGGTGCTCTTTGCCGCCTGGCCTACTGCGAGATCCTCACGAGCTGGCCGTTCTTGCCCTTGAAGGGACCCGCGGGGGCCGCCTTCCCGGGCAGGACGCTCCAGTTCGACACGTACACGCCGCCCGTGGCGTCCACGGCCGCACCCTGCGGGAAGAACAGCGCGCCCTTCCCGAGCTCCGTCCGGGTACCGTCGGGGGCGACCTTCACCACCGACCCGGCCGGCTTGTTGGCCTCGAGGCCGGCCGTGGTCATCTGGGTCACGTAGAGCGACCCGTCCGGACCGAAGGCGACACCGGTGATGTTCGTGAAGCCCTTCCGGAAGACCGTCGGCTTCGAGCCCGGCGCCACACGGAAGACCCGCGCGCCGCCCTTGCCGAGACCCTCGTCGAGCCCGCCGACGTAGTACGCCCCGTCGGGGCCGAGCGCGATCGAGGTGGGGACGGACTGCCGGCCCTTCGAGGGCGGGAGGACCGCCAGGACGCTGGCCTTGCGTCCGTTCACGTCCAGCAGCGTGTTGGCGCCGGCGTCGGCCACGAGCTCATGGCCGTTGCCCAGCGCCAGCACGCCGTAGGGGTTCGGGTTCACGTCCTGCTTGTCGGGGTTGGTGCGGCACTCGATTCTCTTGATGGGGTAGACCCCGCTCAGGCGCCCCGCAGGGCCGACCTTGAGGAGGCGCCCGACCTGCTGGAGTGCCCGGGCCGGGACCTGGGGCGGAAGCGGTCCGCAGCCGAACCCGCCCATGATGATGTAGATCGTGCCGTTGGCGGTCACCGAGACGCCGTTGCCGGCGCCGGCGAAGCTGCCGTCGCGGCCGCCGCCCGAGAACAGGCCCTTCACGACGCGAGTCGCCACCCCGCCGCTGACGCGCGTCACCGAGCCCGTGAATCCAACGCAGGCCTCCTCGTCGCCCTCGCCGAAGCAGTTGGGGCCGGCAGTGCCGCCCTCCGCGACGTAGACGCTCCCATCCGGTGCGATCGAGACACCGCGCGGGTTGTTGAGGTTGTCTGCGACCACCGTCACGCCGGGGGCCTGGGCCCCGCCGGACGCCGCCACCACGGCCACCGCCGCGGTCGCGGCGCCCGCCGCGAGGGCCCATCGAATCCTTTTCGCCATTGCCTCACCTCTGTCGTGGTCGGGCACTACCGCGCCATCAGATACCCGGGCCCACTTCCGAGGCAACCATTCTTCGATTTTCGGCCGGGGGAGGTCCCTCGGGCGGGGGTCAGCTCTTGCGCTTCGCCACGGTGAGGGTCCCCTTCATGCCTCCGGCCTCGTGGCCGAAGACGCTGCAGTAGAACGTGTACTTCCCGGCGGGGAGGTTGGCGAAGGACACCACCGACTTCTTGCCCCTGCCCACGACCTTGCCGAGCTTCGGCTTGGGGAGCTTCGGTCCGCGGAGCGCGACGTTGTGGGCCAGGTCCGAGCGGTTCGTCAGGACGAGCCGCACCGGCCCGGCGGGAGCCTTGAGGACCTTCACGTTGAAGACCAGCTCGTTCCCCTTCGCGCTCAACGCGCGCACGGCGGGTGGCTTACTCGCCGCCATCGCGAGGCCGGTCAGCCCGGCCGCACCCACCATCGCCGCCATCGTCAACGCCAGCGCCGCGCGCCTGATCCCCGCTCCGCTCACCCTCGCTCCTCCCGTCGGTTCCTCCGGCGCGCGAAGGCTACTGGGAGAGAGCGGCCGTGAGCTCCTCGGGTGTCACGACGGGGGCCTGGCACGCGAAGCGCCGGCACACGTAGGCGGCGGGGGACCCGTCCACCAGGGGGCGGTCGGCGAGCAGCGGCGCGGCCGCCACGGCCTCCGCGTCGCCCGGGTCGCCGGCGGCGAGCGCGTCGTAGGGGCCGCGCGCGGCGCGCGCGGCGTCGATCAGCGCCCGGGTGCGCTCGTCGTCCGGCGCGCCCACGATGGCCACCTCGCGCCGCTCGGCCAGGTGATGGTCCAGCGCCACCAGCGCGGTGCCGAACGCCTGGGGGAAGCGCGCCATGTCCCCGGCCACCAGCCGCAGCGCGCCCAGTGCCCGCTCCTCCAGCCCGGCGTCGCCCGTGAGGTCGGCCAGCCGCAGCAGCACGTCGGCGGCCTGCGAGTTCCCCGCCGGCGTCGGGTGGTCCTCGAGGTCGCGCGTGCGCGCCACGAGCGCCTCGCCGTCGGAGCCGGAGTAGTAGAAACCGCCCGCCTCGGGGTCGGCGAACAGCTCGGCCATGCGGTCGGCGAGCGCGCGCGCGGCGGCGAGCCAGCGCGGGTGGAAGGTGGCGTCGTAGAGGCACAGCAGGCCGTGGCACAGGTCGGCGTGGTCGTCGAGCTGCCCGAGCTGCGCGGCCCGCCCCTCCATGTGCGCGCGCCGCAGCCGCCCGTCCACGACCAGGGCGTCGAGCAGGAACGCGGCGGTGCCCGAGGCGGCGTCCAGGTAGTCGGGGCGCCCGAAGGCCACGCCGGCCTCGGCCAGGGCGGCCACCGCCAGCCCGTTCCAGGCCGCGATGACCTTGTCGTCCCGCGCGGGAGCCGGCCGTCGCGACCGCGCGGCGTAGAGCGTCGCCCGCGCCGACGCCAGCAGCGGCCGGGCGTCCTCACCCAGCTCGCTCGAGACGGCGTCGAGCGACGCCACCAGGCGCAGGATGGTCTTCCCCTCGAAGTTGCCCTCCCGGCTCACGCCGTAGCGCAGGGTCACCGCCCGGGCCTCGGCCGGCGGCAGCAGCTCGGCGAGCTCGTCCGGCGTCCAGACGAAGAAGGCGCCCTCGCCGCCCGGCGAGTCGGCGTCCTGGGCCGCCGCGAATCCGCCGCCCGGCAGGCGCATCTCGCGGATCAGGTAGTCCAGGGTCTGCTCGGCCACCAGCCGGTACTCCGGGGACCCGGTCACCCGGTGGGCCAGCGTGTAGGCGCGGGCGAGCAGGGCGTTGTCGTAGAGCATCTTCTCGAAGTGGGGCACGAGCCAGTGCCCGTCGACGCTGTAGCGGTGGAAGCCCCCGCCCACCTGGTCGTAGATTCCGCCCGCCGCCATCTTCCCCAGCGTCAGGGCCAGCATCTCGCGGGAGTGGTGGTCGTCGGGCCGCCGCCACACCCGGCGGGCGAGGAACTCGAGGGCGAGCGAGGGCGGGAACTTCGGCGCCCCGCCGAACCCGCCCTCGGCCGGGTCGAACACACGCGCCAGCCCGACGACGGCGTCCTCCAGCACCTGGCGATCGAGGCCCTCTCCGGGGGTTCGCTCGGAGGCCGCCGTGAGACGACGCGCGACCTCACCGGCCTGGCTCTCCACGTCGTCCCGGCGCGTCCGGTAGGCGCTGGCCAGGGCCCGGCACAGGTCCGGGAAGGCGGGAAGGCCCCCGCGGGCCGTGCGGGGGAAGTAGGTGCCCGCGTAGAACGGGCGCGCGTCGGGGGTGAGGAAGACCGTCATCGGCCAGCCGCCCTGCCCGGCCAGCGAGAGCGTGGCCTGCATGTAGAGGGCGTCCACATCGGGGCGCTCCTCGCGGTCGACCTTCACGTTGACGAAGAGCTCGTTCATCACCGCGGCGGTGTCGGCGTCCTCGAACGACTCGTGGGCCATCACGTGGCACCAGTGGCACGACGAGTAGCCGATCGACAGCAGGACCGGCCGGTCCTCGGCCCGGGCCCGGGCGAATGCCTCCTCGCCCCACGGGTACCAGTCGACCGGGTTGTCGGCGTGCTGGCGCAGGTAGAGCGATGACTCGCCGCCGAGCCGGTTCACCCGGCGAGCATAGCTCCGGACGGCTACGGTTGACCTCGATGCCCGATCCCTTCATCGCCGCCGCCGGACCCGCCCCCGCCCGTGGAACGGAGAGCCGCTGGCGCCAGGTCGCGCTCCTGGCCGCCTCGGCCGCGCTCGGCGACTCGCCCCAGGCCTCGGCCGGGCTCGCGGCCACGCTGCTGTCGCTGGATCATCCCGAGGCGGCTGCCGCCGCCCTGCGGAGCGCCCCGCCGGGCGATCCCTGGGCGCGGTGGTGGCGGGTGCTCGCCGCCGGGCAGTCCGCCGGCGCCGAGGGCCTGGACGAGGCCCTGGCCGCCGCGCTGCGCGAGCCGGCCGAGGGGCCGGACGGGCGGGAGGTCGCCCGGCGGCTCGCGGACCTCGAGGCCGAGCTCACGGCCCTGGCCGGCGGCGACGCGGCCCCGGCGCGATTCGCCCTGCTGGGCCACCGCCCCCGCCCGGAGCGCCGGGTGATCCTGGGCGGGCGCTCGTCGGCGGCGTTCCTCGCGGAGCCGGGCTGGGACGCCCTGCGCCTGGTGCGCCTGGCGCCCTCGGAGGGGCCGGCGCTGGGCAACCGCGCCCACTCCACGCTGGACGAGGTCGTGGCCGCCGTGCGCCGCGGAGAGGCCGGCCCGGGCTGGACGGTGCCCGGCGACGCGCCGGACGACCCCGACCCCGAGGCGATGCTCGCGGCGCTGCGCGAGGACCCCGCCACCCGCGACCGGCGCCTGATCTCGCTGGCGCGGGAGGTCGCGGAGGAGCGCGAGCGCCTCGTCGCCGAGCGGGTCGCCCTGGTCGAGGAGCGTGCCCGTGTGGCGGCCGACCGTGCCCGCCGCCGCCGCGTGGGACCCGCGCCGCCGCCGCCCCCGCCCTCCTCCGCGCAGGTGACCGTGCCGCGCAGCGAGGCGGAGGCGTCCGCGCTCCTGGGGCTTCCCCGCGGGGCCGCGCCGGACGAGGTGGAGCGCGCCTACCGTGAGCAGGTGAGTCGCTGCCACCCGGATCGGGTGGCCGGCCTGCACCCGGCGATCCAGGGCCAGGCCGAGGGGCTGACCGTGGCGCTCAACGCGGCGCGGGACCTTCTCCTGGGCCGGTCACCGCGGCGGCGGCCTCAGCGCGCGAGCGGGTAGCGCCCCCGCGCCGCGTTGAGCGTGTGCGGAATCGTGCTCGCCGCCGGCCGGGGCGTGCGGATGGGGGGCACCCCCAAGCAACTCCTGCCGCTCGACGGCCGCCCGCTCCTTCAGCACGTGCTCGACGCCGCGACCGCCGCGGGCCTGGACGACCTCGTGCTGGTGCTGGGCCACGCCGCCGACCGCGTCGGACCGGCGCTGCGGCTGCCGGCCGGCGCGCGGGTGGTCGTCAACGCCCGTCACGAGGAGGGGCAGTCCACCTCGCTCAGCCTCGCCCTGGATGGGATGCGGTCGGAGGTGAGCCGCGGCGCTCGTGCTGCTGGGCGACCAACCCGAGGTGCGGCCGGAGGCCATCCGCGCGGTGATCGCCGCGGCGGCGGACGCACCGGTGGTGCGGGCGTCCTACGGCGGGGTGCCGGGTCATCCGGTGCTGCTGGCCCGGTCCCTGTGGCCGGAGCTGGCGAGAGGGCGCGGCGATGCGGGTGCTCGCGGCCTGATCGCGGCGCGCGGCGAGCGGCCGGCGCTGGTGGAGGTGGGCGGAGCGGCGCCGGCGGACATCGACACGCCTGAGGACTACGCGCTCCTCGTCGCGCGGCACCCCGCCGCCCCGGGCCGGGGCGGCGGGACGGGCGCGCCGGCTAGCTGACCTTCAGGCGGCCGATGACGTCGGCCACCGAGCCGCCACCCGTGATCGAGCCGAGGAGCGCCTGCAGCGTTGCGAGGGGCCCCTTCGGGACGAGCTGGATGACGGTGTCGTTCACTCGCGTGACGGTGAGCAGCGAGTTGAGGTCGTTGGCGCGCAGCGCCGCGAGCACCTGGTTCAGGAGCGGCGTGACGAGCGGGGCGACCAGCGGGTTGTCGTTGACGATCTTCGTGAGGGCCGCCGCCAGGGCGTCGAGGTCGATCCCCACGCAGGCGGTGCCCTGTGTCACGCAGGGCGACGTCAGAAGGTCGTCCAGCGGGACCGCGGCGATCGTGTCGGGCAGGATGCCCCCGTCGAGGAGCGAGGCGACGTCGATGCTCCGAGAGCCCAGCAGCTGCGGGAGCGTCACCGTGGCGCCGGGACCCGGCTGGACGATAACCGGGGTCGTGCCTCCGGGCTTGCCGCACGTGCCCGCGAACTTCGCCAGCCGCAGGACGGCCTTGCTCATCTTGACGTTCTTGGCCTTGAGCACCCGGACGGAGCTCTTGCGAGCCCTCTTCAGAGCCGTCTTGCGCATCGCGCCCGCCGCCTTGATCTGAGCGGCCGAGCCGGCGCAGGGCTTGACGCGCTTCGTCAGCGAGATGAACTGACCATCGAGGCGTGACAGCTTCTGGAGCTGCGTCACCTTCGCCGGGGCGACCTTGGCCTTGTGGTTGGACGCCGCCGAGGCGGTCGTGCCGCCGGCGACGAGTGCGGCGGCCATCGCGATGCCGGCCACCATGAGGGCGGTGCGCTTCAAGGGTTCCCTCCCGAATTGGGTCGCGTCGCGTATCGATCGCGACGCAGGGCCCGGGCGTCATGCCGTGGTTCTGGGCCTGTACCCGATATCGGCCGGGGGGCCTCAGAGCGCGACCCCCGAGAGGGGTCCTTCCAAATCGCTTACAGGCGCGCGATCACGTCGGCGACCTCCTCCAGGCTCTGGAGGTTGTGGCCGGGGCGGAAGACGTCCACGTGGGGCAGGGCCGCCGCCATGCCGCGCGCCAGCGGCTCGTAGGCGTCGCTGCTCTTCAGCGGGTTGAGCCAGACGACGCGGTGCGCGAGGCGCGCCAGACGCTCCATCTGCTCGCCCAGCAGTTCCGGATCGCCCACGTCGAGGCCGTCGGAGAGGATCACGCACACCGCTCCGCGCACCGCGCGGCTGCGCCCGTGCTCGTCCATCAGGCGCTTCAGCGACGCGCCGATGCGCGTTCCCCCGTCCCAGTCGGTCACCTCGGTGGAGGCGGCGCGGAAGGCGGCGTCGGGATCGGAGCCCGAGAGCGCCCCGGTCATGCGCGTGAGCCGGGTGCTGAAGGCGAAGGCCTCCCAGTCGGGTCCCGTCCGGAGGGCCGCGTGGGCGAACATCGCGAGGGCGCGCGAGTAGGCCGACATCGACCCCGAGACGTCCAGCACCAGCAGCAGCCGCCGCCGCTGCACCCGCCGCCGCCGCCAGGCGCGCTCGATGGGCTCGCCCCCGGTGCGCATGGCGCGCCGCAGCGTGCGCCGCAGGTCCGGGTCGCCCGAGCGGGACGGGCGCCGCCGCCGCGTGCGCCGCTCGGGCGCCCGCAGGCGCAGTCGCGACATCAGGCGGGCGAGCAGCGCGAGCTCGGCCTCGGTGCAGTCCGAGAAGCTCTTGCGCCGGAGGCTCTCGACGGAGCTGGCGAGGCTCGTCTCGTCGCCCTCCGCGCGGGGCCCCGCCGCGACCGACAGCTCGCTCGGGGCGATGACGCTGGGGATGCGGTCGGCCACCCGCTGGGACGCGGGCTCGGGCGGGCCGACGATGCCGAACGCGTCCTCGAACGCCCGGTCGAACGCCGGGATGTCCTCGCGCCGGGAGATGAGCGTGGCGCGGCCCGCCCAGTAGAGGTCGCCCGGCCCCAGCGACGCGGCGGCCCGCGCGAAGCCCAGGATCCGCCCGGTGCCCACCGGCACGCCCGCCTCGCGCAGCCCGTGCGCGAGGGCCAGGGGGATCGCGAGCTCGCTCATCCCTCCAGCAGCTCCGGCAGCGCCCGGCGCACCATCGTGAGGTCGTCGCGGTTCTTGACCACCCAGCCCAGCGTCTCGTCGGCGGAGTCGGCATCGACCGCCCCGATGCCGAGGGCCGCGAGCGCGCGGCTCCAGTCGATGGCCTCGGCCGGCCCGGGCCGCTTGATGAGGTCCATCTCGCGCAGCCGCGCGACGACCTCGGCCACCGACCGCGCGAGCGCCTCCGACGCCTCGGGCGCCCGCAGCCGGATGATCGCCGTCTCGCGCTCCAGGGTCGGGTAGTCGATCCAGTGGTAGAGGCACCGGCGCTTGAGGGCGTCGTGCAGCTCGCGGGTGCGGTTGGAGGTCAGGATCACCACCGGCGGCTGCTCGGCCGTCACGGTGCCGATCTCCGGGATCGTCACCGCCGAGTCGGCCAGCACCTCGAGCAGGAAGGCCTCGAACTCCTCGTCGGCGCGGTCCAGCTCGTCCACCAGCAGCACCGCGCCGGCCCCCGCCCGCACCGCGCGCAGCAGCGGCCGCTCCACCAGGAACTCCGGCCCGTAGAGCTCGGCGGCGCGACGGGAGGGGTCGAGCTGGCCGTCCTGGATCGTGCGGGCGTAGAGGAGCTGGCGCGAGTAGTCCCACTCGTACAGGGCCTGGCCGGCGTCGATGCCCTCGTAGCACTGGAGGCGGATCAGCTCGGCGTCCAGCACCCGCGCCAGGGTCCGGGCGACCTCGGTCTTGCCCACGCCGGGCTCGCCCTCCAGCAGCAGCGGCCGGCGGAGCGTGAGGGCCAGGTAGACCGCGACCGCGAGGCCGCGATCGGCGAGGTACGACTCCTCCGCGAGGGCCGTCTCGAGGGCGTCGACGTCCTCGAACCTCATCCCTCGATCCTCCCCGCCGGCATGGGCAGATTCCGCATTTCCTGCGTATATTGACGAAGTTCGGAGCCGGCTGTCCGGCCGGCGACCATCCGGGAGGTCACTGGCGTGCGCGACGTGCTTCCGACGCTCGAGCGATGGGCGCAGGACGGCGTGCGAGCGGCGCTGGCGACGGTGGTCGGGGTCGACCGCTCCGCCCCGCGGGAGCCGGGCAGCGTGATGGCGGTGAGCGAGACCGGCGAGGTCGTCGGCTCGGTCACGGGCGGCTGCGTGGAGCCGGCCGTGTACCTCCACGCCGAGGAGGTGCTGGCCGGCGGTCCGGCGCGCATGGCGACCTACGGCATCGTGGACGAGGAGGCCTTCGAGGTCGGGCTCCCCTGCGGCGGCAACGTCAGCATCTTCGTGGAGCCGATGGATCCCGCGGCGGTGATCCAGGTCGCGGCCGCCGTGCGCGAGGAGCGCCCCGTGGCCTACCTCACGACGGTCGGCGGGGAGCCGCTGGGAGGGCCCCGGGTGATCTCCCGCGCGGGCGACGCCGCCGACGAGGCGGAGGCCGCCGCCCGCCCGCTGCTGGCCCTGGGGGAGAGCGGCGTGGTCGAGGTCGGCGGGCGGGAGGTCTTCGTGTCGTCGTTCGTGTCGCGCCCGGCCATGTACATCTTCGGGGCGATCGACTTCGCCTCGTCCCTCGCCACCGTGGGGCGGTTCCTGGGCTACCGGGTCACCGTCTGCGACCCGCGGGCGATCTTCGTGACCCCCGAGCGCTTCCCCGACGCCGACGAGCTGGTCATCGAGTGGCCGCACGAGTTCCTGGCCCGCGCGCCGGTGGACGAGCGCACGGCGATCTGCGTGCTGACGCACGACGACAAGTTCGACGTGCCCGCGCTGCGGGCCGCGCTCGCCACCCCGGCGCGCTACATCGGCGCGATGGGGTCGCGCCGCACCACCGAGCGCCGTCGCGAGCGCCTGATGGAGCTCGGGGTGGCCGAGGAGGAGCTCGACCGCGTACACGCTCCGATCGGCCTGTCCATCGCGTCGCGCACCCCGGAGGAGGTGGCGGTCGCCATCGGCGCGCAGATCATCTCCGTGGCCAATCGGGCCGGGGCCCCCGCCCCCGCATGATCCGCTCGGCGCCGGGCCCCACCGAGGGCCGGGGGGCGAGCGTGACTCCCCGGCGGAACCCGTGGCTCGCGCTCGATCCGGGCACGGACCCGGTGCAGCGGGCGCGGGAGCTGCGCGCGGCCCACGCGAGCTACGCGGGAGAGGCCGAGACGGCGCCGGCTCCCGGCGCGGTGCGCCCTCTGATCGCCGACTCCTGGAGGCGCTCCCGCGAGGCCGGCGTCCGCCCCGAGGGTCCGGTCGCGCCCAGCGTGCACGCCCGGGACGACGTGCGCGAGCTGCGCGATGAGCACCCCCTGGCGCGCATGATGCCCACGCTGCGCCACCTGCTGCTCGACGTGGCCGAGGCCGCACGCCACATCGTGGCGGTCTGCGGCGCCGACGGCGAGCTGCTGTGGGTGGAGGGGCCGGCGCGGGCGTGCGTGGCGGCCGAGGACACCATGAACTTCGCCGAGGGCGCGCTCTGGAGCGAGGATGGCGCCGGGACCAATGCCCTGGGGACCGCCTTGACGATCGGGCACCCGATGCAGGTGTTCGCCGCCGAGCACTTCAAGACGACGGTTCATCCGTGGACCTGCTCGGCCGCCCCGATCTTCGATCCCGAGAGCGGGGCCCTGCTGGGCGCGGTCGATCTCACCGGTCCCTACCGGATGACCCACCCCCACAGCCTGGCCCTGGTGACGGCCGCGGCCGGGGCGGCGACCGGGGCCCTGCGCCAGGAGCACTGGCAACGCGACGAGCGCCTGCGGGACCGCTACATCCGGCGACTCGTGCACCTGGGCCAGCGGCCCACGGGAGTGGTGAGCCGGAGCGGCCGGGTGGTGATGGCCCATCCCACGGGGTGGCTGGGCACCCAGGTGGCGATCCCCGGCGAGGGCCGCGTGGGCTTCCTGCCCGGCGGCGAGACCTTCCGGGCCGAGCCGATCGGAGTGGAGGGCGGCTACCTGGTCTGGGCCGCGCCCCGGTCCGGCGGGGCCCCGCTGCGCCGGAAGCTGCGCCTGCGTCTGATGGGGGAGCCCCGCGCCTGGCTCGACGGGTCACCGCTGCACCTCAGCCCCCGCCACGCCGAGATCCTCGCCCTGCTCGCGCTGCGCCCCGAGGGCCTCACCAGCGAGCAGCTCGGCGCCGCGCTCTACGGCCCGGGCTACCCCGTCGCCTCGGTGCGCAGCGAGGTCTCGCGCCTGCGTCGCCTGATCGGCTCGGCTTTGGCCACGCGGCCGTACCGTCTTGACGCCGACGTGGATGCGGACGCGCTCGACCTGCGTCGCTACGCCCTCGAGGGAAGCGCCGCCGACGTCATCGCCCTCGCGGGCGACGGCCTCCTGCCCCGCTCGTGTGCTCCGGGGGTGGAGGAGCTGCGAACGGCGATCGACGACATGGTCCGCGACGCGGACGCCCGTCTCGCAAACGGGCTGCAACCCCCTTGCAACGTTTGACGCGAGCGTCCCTCCCGCCGGAGACTCGGGTGAGCTGACGGAGAGGAGCGCGGCGTGAAGCTGGAGCACGCGTTCGAGGTACCGGCGTCGCCCGATCAAACGATGACCCTGCTGCTCGACGCCGAGCGCGTCGTCCCCTGCATGCCCGGGGCGGCCCTGAAGGAGGTCGTCGACGAGGACACCTGGAAGGCCGAGATGGGGGTCAAGCTCGGGCCGGTCGGGATGCAGTTCCTGGTCGACGTGAAGCTGCTCGACCGGGACCCGCAGTCCCATGTGGTCAAGCTCAGCCTCCGCGGGCGCGACACGCGCGGCAAGGGCGGCGCCGAGGGCTCGGTCGACTCCCGGCTCACCGGGCTCGGCGACGGCGGCACCCGGGTGGAGATGGTCACCGACCTGCGGTTCTCCGGCCAGGTGGCCCAGCTCGGGCGCCCCGGGGTGGTGCAGGACGTGTCCAACAAGCTGGTCAACCAGTTCGCGGAGTGCCTCAAGGCCCAGCTCTCGGCGTCACCCGAGCAGGCGGCCGAGGCGGTGCAGCAGGCGAAGAAGCCGATCTCAGGTTCTGGCTGATGGTGGGCGCCCTGGTGGCTTCGATCAAACGAGTCTTCGGCCGCGGCGACGGCCGAAAGGGGGAGAGGCGGCGTGAGGCACATCACGGTGACGGTCAACGGCGTACGCCACGAGGCGGACGTGGAGGAGCGCGAGCTCCTCGTCTACTTCCTGCGGGAGGGGCTGGGTCTCACCGGCACCAACGTGGGGTGCGACACGACGTCGTGCGGGACCTGCACGATCTTTCTGAACGGGCAGTCCGTGAAGTCCTGCACCCTGCTGGCCGTTCAGGCCGACGGGGCGGAGGTCACCACCATCGAGGGGCTCGCCACCAACGGCGAGATGCACCCGATGCAGACCGCCTTCCAGGAGTACCACGGCCTCCAGTGCGGGTACTGCACGCCGGGGATGATCATGGCGGCGGTGGGCTTCCTGAACGAGAACCCCAACCCGACCGAGGATGAGATCCGCAGCGGGCTCGAGGGCAACCTCTGCCGCTGCACCGGCTACCACAACATCGTCAAGGCCGTCTCGGCCGTGGCGAGCTCCTAGGAGGCGGCGATGGCGACCACAGAGCAGCCGCAGAAGTCGGTCGGCAGTCCGCAGATCCGCAAGGAGGACCCGGAGCTCATCACCGGCCGTTCCCGCTTCGTCGACGACATCACGGTCCCCGGGATGCTGTGGGCCCACGTCGTGCGCAGCCCCTTCGCGCACGCCCGGATCAACGGCGTGGACGTGTCGAAGGCGCTCGCCATGGAGGGCTGCGTGGCGGCCTACAGCGGCGCCGACCTGGCCTCCGAGTGGGCGGCGCCCCTGGTCTGCGCCTGGCCGGTCACCGACGACATCAAGATGAGCGAGCACTGGCCCCTCGCCAAGGACAAGGCGCGCCACGCGGGCGACGGCGTCGCCGTGGTGGTGGCCGAGAGCCGCGCCCTCGCCAAGGACGCCGCCGAGCTGGTCGAGGTCGATTGGGAGCCGCTTCCGGCGGTGACCGACCCGCTCGCGGCGATGGAGGATGGCGCCCCGCTCGTGCACGACGACTTCGGCACCAACGTGTCGAGCGTCTGGGGGTTCGAGAAGGGCGACTCGCCCGCCCCCTTCAAGTCGTCCAAGCCCTTCTTCGACGACCCCGACCTCGTGAAGGTCAAGCACCGCTACCGGCTGAAGCGCCTCATCCCGAACGCCATGGAGCCGCGAGGGGTGATCGTGGAGCCGAACGTGGCGATGGGCGAGTACACGATGTACACGGCGAGCCAGATCCCCCACATCGTGCGGACCACCCAGGCAATCACCTGCGGCATCGCCGAGGCCAAGCTGCGCGTCGTGGCCCCGGACGTGGGCGGGGGCTTCGGATCGAAGCTCGACACGTACGCCGAGGAGTCGATCTGCCTGGCCCTGGCACGGAGGCTGAACCGTCCGATCAAGTGGACGGAGGAGCGCTCGGAGGGCTACGTGGCCACGATCCACGGGCGCGACCTCTACACCGACATGGAGATGGCCGCGACGCGGGACGGTGTGCTCAAGGCTGTCCGCGTCAACGTCTGGTGCGCCGTTGGCGCCTACCACCAGATCGTCACGCCCGGCATCCAGATGCTCTCGGCCTGGCTCTACGGCGGCCTCTACGACGTCGAGGGCTACGACTTCGAGTACACCAACATCTACACCCACACCACGCCCACCGACGCCTATCGCGGGGCGGGGCGCCCCGAGGCCACGTACGCCGTGGAGCGGACGATGGACCTCCTGGCGCGCGAGCTGGGGATCGATCCGGCGGAGCTGCGGCGCAAGAACTACATCCCGACCGACCGCTTCCCCAACTTCACCATCGCGAGCGGCCTGACGGTCGACTCGGGCGACTACCCCCTCACCCACGACGCGATGATCGAGGCGCTCGACTACGACGACATCCGCCGCCAGCAGGCCGAGCGCCGCCAGAGCGGATCCACCAAGCACATCGGGGTGGGCCTCTCCTGCTGGACCGAGATGTGCGGGCTGGCCCCGTCGCGGGTCCTCGCCGCCCTCAAGTACGTCGCCGGCGGCTGGGACGCGGCCACCATCGAGATGCTCCCCACCGGCACGGTGAGGGTGCTCATCGGGGTCACGCCCCACGGCCAGGGCCACGTCACCACGTTCTCGCAGATCGTCGCCGACCAGCTCGGCGTCGACTTCGAGGACGTCGAGGTGCTCCACGGCGACACGCAGGTGGTGCCGCTCGGGCATGGACACCTACGGCAGCCGCTCGCTCACGGTCGGGGGCGTCGCCATGCACTTCGCCGGCGAGAAGGTCATCGCCAAGGCGCGCACGCTGGCGGCCCACCAGCTCGAGGTCAGCGAGGACGACCTCGACTTCACGCGGCGGCGACTTCACGGTCAAGGGCACCGACAAGTCGGTCAACATCAAGGCCCTCGCCTTCGCGGCCTGGACCGCCCACGACCTGCCCGACGGCATGGAGCCGGGCCTCACGGCCACCCACCTCTACGACCCGCCCAACTTCTCGTGGCCCAACGGCGCCCACGCCTGCGTGGTCGAGGTGGACACCGAGACCGGCAGCGTCGACATCCTCCGGTACGTCGCCGTCGACGACTGCGGAGTGGTCATCAACCCGCTGGTGGTCGAGGGCCAGGTGCACGGCGGCGTGGCCCAGGGCATCGCCGAGGCCCTGTTCGAGGAGGCCACCTACGACGAGGAGGGCAACCTCCAGCAGGGAACCATGACCAGCTACATGGTGCCGGGGGCGCCCGAGCTGCCGAACTTCGAGCTCCACCGCACCTGCACCCCCAGCCCCACGAACCCGCTCGGGGTGAAGGGCATCGGCGAGGCCGGCACCATCGCCTCGCCGCCCGCCGTCATCAACGCCGTCGTGGACGCCCTCTCCCACATGGGGGTCACCGACGTCGAGCGCCCGGCCACGCCCGAGAAGGTGTGGAACGCCATCCAGGAGGCGAAGCGATGATCCCGGCCGGATTCGACTACGAGGTGGCCGAGTCGGTCGACCACGCTCTCGAGCTGTTGCGCACCAAGGAGGACGCCAAGCTCCTGGCGGGCGGCCACAGCCTGCTGCCGCTGATGAAGCTGCGGCTCGCGCGGCCCGGGACACTGGTGGACATCGGGCGCCTCACGAACCTCTCGGGGGTGCGCGACGCGGGCGCCCACCTCGCCATCGGCGCACTGACGCGCCACCACGACCTCAACAACGACGCCACGGCCAAGGAGCACTGCTCGCTGGTCAGCCACGTGGCCGGGATGGTGGGCGATCCGCAGGTGCGCCACTGCGGCACCATCGGCGGATCCCTCGCGCACGGCGACCCGGCGTCCGACCTGCCCACCGTCTGCCTCGCCCTCGACGCGGTGCTGGTGGCGCGGGGCCCGAACGGCGAGCGGACGATCGACGCGAAGGACTTCTTCGTGGGGTTCTTCGAGACGGCCCTCGGCGACGACGAGATGCTCACCGAGATCCGCGTTCCCAAGGTGGGGAACGCCGGCTGGGGCTACATCAAGTTCCGCCAGCGGGCCCTCGACTGGCCCGTCGTCGGGGTGGCCGCCGTGGTGGGGACGAGCAACGGCACCATCCAGGGAGCCCGGATCGCGCTCAGCAACATGGGTCAGACCCCGCTTCGGGCATCGGCGGTCGAGGCGGCGCTGGCCGGCGCCCCGCGCGACGGGGTGAAGGCCGCGGCCGAGAAGGCCGACGAGGGCACCGACCCGCCCACCGACACCTGGGCGAGCGCGGATTTCCGCCGCCATCTGTCCCGCGTTCTGACGGCGCGGGCGGTGGAGGAGGCGCTCGCGCGATAATCCCTCGATGAACACGCCGCCCCTCGTCGACGGCTTCGGACGGACGCACCGGTCGCTGCGCCTCTCGGTCACCG
Source organism: Miltoncostaeaceae bacterium (assembly GCA_963721335.1). Classification (GTDB taxonomy): domain Bacteria; phylum Actinomycetota; class Thermoleophilia; order Miltoncostaeales; family Miltoncostaeaceae; genus CAVXDY01. The sequence continues at coordinate 153,168 of CAVRIV010000005.1, read as the reverse complement.
ACCGGTGCAACCTCCGATGCCGGTACTGCATGCCGGCGGAGGGGATGGAATGGCTCGCCCGCGACGAGCTCCTCAGTGACGAGGAGCTCGTGCGCGTGGTGCGCCTGCTGGCGCGTATGGGGATCACCGACCTCCGCGTCACGGGCGGTGAGCCGCTGGTGCGGGCCGGCCTTGCGGCACTCGTCGCGAGCATCTCCGCGGTGCCGGGCATCCGCGAGGTCTCCATCACCACCAACGGCGTGCTGCTGGCCGACCGCATCGACGACCTGGTGGCGGCCGGCCTCGGGCGCGTGAACGTGAGCATCGACTCGCTCGACCCGGACCGCTTCGAGCAGATCACGCGCCGGCGCGACCTGCACCGCGCGCTCGCCGGCCTCGAGGCGTGCGAGCGCCACGAGTCGCTGCGGCCGATCAAGGTGAACGCGGTGGCCCTGCGCGGCGTGAGCGAGCCGGACGTCCTGCCCCTCGCGGAGCTGGCCCGCCGCCGCCCCTACGTCGTGCGCTTCATCGAGGTGATGCCCCTCGATGCGCCCCGCACCTGGACCCGCGACGCGGTCCTCTCGGGCGAGGAGCTCCGCGGCATGATCGGCGCGCGCTGGCCCCTGGAGCCGCTCGACCGGGAGAGGCCGGCCGCCCCGGCCACCCGCTGGCGCTTCGCGGACGGGGCCGGCGAGCTGCAGTTCGTCTCGTCCGTGACCGAGCCCTTCTGCGCGAGCTGCGACCGGCTGCGGCTCACGGCCGACGGCCAGCTGCGCACGTGTCTGTTCGCCGAGAGCGAGACCGACCTGCGCGGCCCCCTGCGCGCGGGTGCCGGCGACGTCGAGATCGAGAGGATCGTGCGCGCCGCGGTGCTCGCCAAGGGCCCCGGCCACGGGATGGCCGATCCCGAGTGGACCTACACGGGGCGGCCGATGAGCCTCATCGGAGGCTGATCGCCCGACGGCGGAATCCCCCTCGTCGGTCCAGGTGTTTCGAAACTTGAAAAGCGATAGAACCTGTAGCCGCTCCCGCCTCGCACCCTCCCGCCTGCATCGGGGCCCCGAGATTCCCATGCGCGCCCAGATCTGCCTTCTCATCGCCGCCGTCGCCTGCGCGATTTTCGCTGCGCCGGCGTTCGGAGCCGTGACGATCTCGGGCGGCAACGACGATGTCTGGAACGCCACCACGACGCCCTCGTACACCATCACGGGAAGCGCAGGAGCCACGGTCCATTGGGCCCTCGCCAAGGAGCGGCGCGCGATCCCGACGCAGGCCGACGCGATCGGCACCGGCGCGTCCCCGGCGACCGCCAGCTTCCCGGGGTTGCCCGAGGCGGACCGATACCGGCTCTGGGCGTGGCAGGACGGGGAGCCCCTCCGAGCGTGGGTCCATCGGGACTTCGCGGTCAACACCACCCCGCCGCGGGTGGAGATCGCCACGCCCGCACCGGGCGCCGTCTACGCACAGGGCCAGAAGGTCGAGGCCGACTACAAGTGCGACGAGCGTCTCTGCGTGGGCCCGGTGCCCGACGGCGGCCTCGTCCCGACCGCGACGCCGGGCCTCCAGTCGTTCAGCGTCACGGCCACCGACCGGGCCGGCAACGTGGTCACGGTGCAGCGCGACTACACGGTGAGCGGCCCCGGCCTCACGCCCGCGCCGCTCGTGCCGACGCCTCCCCCGGTGGCGGCCGCCGCTCCGGCCGTCACCGGGGAGCCCGCCCCCGTGCTGCCCCCGCCCGAGAACGCGAGGCGCCTCCGGCCGCGCCTGGGCGCCAAGATCGTCTCCACGCGGCCCGTCCTGCGCTGGAAGGCGCGCAAGGACGCGAAGTTCTACAACGTCCAGGTCTTCCGGCTCGTGGGCAAGCGGCTCATCAAGGTGCTCTCGGTCTTCCCGAGGGCCAACCACGTCCGCGTGCCTCCCGGGCGCCTCACTCACGGCGCCACCCACGTGTGGCGCGTCTGGCCGATGGTGGGCGCGAACTACACCGCGAAGCCCCTCGGCATCAGCAACTTCGAGGTTCGCAAGAAGGCGCCCCGCCGCTCCTAGCAGGGCGTTGCGGTCTCTCGAGTCACGACGCTCGAGGAGAAGGCACGTCCCCACATGGGCCCCTCATGATCGAGGTGATGGGTCTGCTCGACCGGTGCTACATGCCGCGACCCCCTCGGGCAGAGCCCGAATTGTGAACGTGCCAATTGGCCGTTGCGTCGACGGCCAATTGGCACACGGCCTCGGACGGGGCGTGAACGCCGGTCCCGCCGCCGCATGTGGAGATACCATCCGGGCATGAGGAGGACAGCGGGAATCGTCCTCGCCGGCGGTCGCTCCTCCCGGATGGGGACCTCGAAGGCCGCCCTCGAGTGGCAGGGCGCGACGCTGCTCGAGCGGGTCGTCGACGCGGTCGGCCGGGCGACCGGCCGGGTCGTCGTCGTGAGGGCTCCGGGCCAGGCGCTGCCGACCCTGCCGGCCGGCGTCGCGGTGGTCGAGGACGCCCGACGGGACCGGGGGCCCCTGGAGGCGATGCTCGCCGGCCTGGGGGCCGTCGGGGACGAGGCCGAGCTCGCGTTCCTCGCGGCGGTCGACCTCCCGTTCCTGCACCCGGCGATCGTCGCCCGGGTCCTCCGGGCGGTCGGCCCCGCGGTCGACGCCGCGGTGCCGGTCGTCGGCGGGCGGCCGCAGCCGCTCGCGGCGGCGTACCGCACCGCCCTCCGGCCCCTGGTCGCCGAGCTCGCCGAGCGGGCCGACCCGCCGGATGGGTGAGCTGCTGGACCGCGTCCGGGTCGTCCGGCTCGACGAGGCGGCCCTCCTGGCCGACCCCGCGGTGGCCGCGGCCGACCCGGAGCTGGTGGGCCTTCGCGACCTCGACACGCCCGCCGACCTCGCCGGGGCGCGTGCCCGCGCGGCTCAGGACATGCGGGAGAACGGGATCGGCCGGCCCGCCACGACCCCGTCCGCGTCCTCGGCGACCCAGGCCAGCGCGGTCGCTCCGGCCAGGGAGGTGACCGCGTGAGAGGTCTGGTCCGCCGTCGGCGTGAGGCCCTCCGGCACCTCGACGCAGCGCACCAGCTCCGCGCGTCCGCGGCGGCTCGCCACATCGACCGTCAGCGCGGCGCGGCGCCACCAGTCCTCGGGGGCGCCCAGCACCGGCCGCCCCAGCACGTGCAGCGCGACCGCGGCCGCGACCGGGTTCCCCGGCAGCCCCAGGACGACCTGGTCGCCGCGGACGCCGATCACCGTGGGGCGGATGGTGGAGGCGCGGACCCCCGGGACGACCTCCTCCACGCCGAGCCTCTCGAGGGCGCCGCGCAGGTGATCGTGGGGCCCGTGACCGATGCCGCCGTTGGTGATCAGCACGTCGGGACGCTCGTCGCCGCCGGCGTCGAGGAGCGCCGCGACGAGCTCGACCGTCCGCTCCACGTCGTCGCCGACCATCGTTAACGCGCTCACCAGGGCCCCGGCGGCCCGCGCCTGGGCGGCCAGGCCGTGGCGGCTCGAGTCGTGCACCTGGGCCGGGCCGGCCGCGGCCCCGAGCGGCACGAGCTCCTCGCCGTTGGAGAGGATGGCGACCCGGATGCGCCGCGCGCAGAGGACGGTGGCGCGGCCCACCGCGCCGAGCCCGCCCACCTCGTGGGGAGCGACCCGGTGGCCCGCCGGGTGGAGCACCCGGCCCTCCCGGATCACCTCGCCCTGCAGCCGCACGTCGCGCCCCGGGGAGACCGGGGCATCGACGTGCACCGTGGAGCCCTCGACGCGAACGACCTCCCGCCGCGCCACGGCGTCGGCACCCTCCGGCAGGAGCGCGCCGGTCGAGATCTCCACGGCCTGGCCGGGCGCGAGCGCCCGGCCGGAGGGTCGTCCCGCCACGCTCTCGCCGGCCGCGGCGAGCTCTCCGGGCGTGTCCGCCGCCCGCACCGCCCAGCCGTCCATGGCCGAGGTCGCGCCCGGCGGCAGGTCGCGCTCGGCCCGGACGTCCTCGGCGAGGGTGCGTCCGGCGGCGTCCGGCACGGGCACCTCCTCCGCGCCGGTCGACGGGGCGATCCGCCGGGCCCGCTCGAGCGCCTCCTCCAGGCTCAGGTTGCGGTCCCGGCTCACGCCCGGATCGTGTCATGAGCTCCGCGGCGCCGCACCGCGCGGTCCTGACCGTCCGCGGCGACATCCGCCGCGAGCGACGTGACCGCCTGGCGGGCGAGGAGCCCATGGAGATCCGCGTCGCCCCGATGGCCGGCGAGCCCCGCTCGGTCGCGATCACCATGCGCACTCCCGGCCACGACTTCGAGCTGGCGGTGGGCTTCCTCGTGACCGAGGGGGTGATCGAGCCCGGCGGCGTGCGCCGCGTCGCCTACTGCGACGATGTCGAGGGCGATCAGCTCTACAACGTGGTGACCGTGCGGACGGACGGCGCGATCACCCTCGGCGAGAGCCGGCGCACCCCGGCGACGTCGGCGTGCGGGATCTGCGGCAAGGCCAGCCTCGACGAGGTGGAGGTGCGCTGCGCGCCGCTCGCCGCCGGGCCATGGATCGCCCGCGAGACGCTCCTCGCGCTGCCCGACCGGCTGCGCGCCGCGCAGCGCGTGTTCGACGCGACGGGCGGGCTTCACGCGGCGGGGCTCTTCGACGCGGAGGGCCTCCTGCTCACCGTGCGGGAGGACGTGGGGCGCCACAACGCCGTGGACAAGGTGGTGGGCGCGGCGGCGCTCGCCGGGGAGCTGCCACCGGCCGACCGCGTGCTGATGGTCTCGGGGCGGGCCGGGTTCGAGATCGTCCAGAAGGCGGCCGTCGCCGGGATCCCCGTCCTGGCCGCCGTCTCGGCCCCCTCGAGCCTCGCGGTCGAGGCGGCGGAGCGCTTCGGCATGACCCTGATCGGGTTCCTGCGCGGCGACGGCTTCAACCTCTACACCGGCCGCGACCGCATCCTCGTCTGATGGCGCGCACCCGCCCCCGCCGCCGGGACCTGTGGGTCAGCCTCCGCCCGAACGGGATGGGCCTCACCAAGCCCAACCACTACCTCGACATGCTGCGGGTGGCCTGGGAGAACCGCCGCGCCCTGCCATACGCGTCCCGGATCCTGCGCAAGGGCGTGTGCGACGGCTGCGCGCTGGGCGTCGCCGGGCTCCACGACTGGACCATCGACGGCGTGCACCTGTGCACCACCCGACTCAGCCTGCTCAAGGTGAACACGATGGGCGCGATGGACCATTCGCTGCTGGCCGACGTCGGCCCGCTGCGGCAGCGGACGACCGCGGAGCTGCGCGACCTCGGCCGTCTGGCCTACCCGATGGTCCGCCGCGCCGGGGAGGCCGGGTTCTCGCGGGTCTCCTGGGACGCGGCGCTCGACCTGGTGGCAGGGCGCATCCGCGAGGCGGGCGGGGACCGTCTCGGCCTCTACATGACCGCTCGCGGCATCACCAACGAGGTCTATTACACGGCCGGCAAGGTGGCGCGGTTCCTCGGCTCCAACAACGTCGACAACGCCGCCCGCGTCTGCCACGCGCCGTCCACGGCGGCGCTGAAGACCATGGTCGGCGCCGGCGCCACCACCATCTCCTACACCGACCTCATGAAGTCCGACCTGATCGTCCTGTTCGGGTCCGACGTCGCCAACGCGCAGCCGGTGGTCATGAAGTACCTCTACCTCGCGCGCAAGGAGGGGACGCGGGTCGCCGTCGTCAACCCGTACCGCGAGCCCGGGCTGGAGCACTACTGGGTGCCGTCCAACGCCGAGAGCGCCCTGTTCGGGACGAGGATGACCGACGAGTTCTTCTCGGTGAACGTGGGCGGCGACATCGCGTTCATCGCCGGGGTCATGAAGGTCCTGGCGGCGACCGGGGGGCTCGACGAGCGCTTCATCGCCGAGCACACGGCCGGCTTCGACGAGCTCACCGCGGCCCTCGACGACCTCGGGCTCGACGAGCTGGAGCGGCTCTCCGGGGCGTCGCGGGCCGACATGGAGCGGTTCGCGTCCATGTACGCCGCCGCCGAGTCGGCGATCCTCGTCTGGTCGATGGGCCTCACCCAGCACGCCTTCGGCTCCCAGAACGTGCGGGCGGTCGTCAACCTGGCGCTGGCCCGCGGCAACGTCGGCCGGCCCGGCGCCGGCCTGATGCCCATCCGGGGGCACTCCGGGGTCCAGGGCGGAGCGGAGATGGGCGCCTACGCGACGGCCTTCCCCGGCGGGGTGCCGGTGAGCCCGGAATCGGCGGCCGAGCTCTCGCGGCAGTGGGGCTTCGACGTGCCCGACACGCCCGGCCTGAGCGCCGAGCAGATGGTCGAGGCCGCGGCCGACGGCCGCCTCGAGGTCCTCTACTCGAGCGGCGGCAACTTCCTCGACGTCCTTCCGGATCCGGGTCTGGTGGCCGACCGCCTCGCCCGGGCGCCGGTGCGCGTGCACCAGGACATCATCGTCACCACCCAGATGCTGGTGGATCCGGGCGAGGTCGTCGTGCTGCTCCCCGCCGCCACCCGCTACGAGCAGCGCGACGGCGGCACCGAGACCACCACCGAGCGGCGCATCGCCTTCAGCCCCCGGATCCGGGGGCCCCAGGTGGGCGAGGCGCGCACCGAGTGGGAGATCCTCAGCGAGCTCGCCAAGCGCGTCGACCCGGACCGCGCCCACCTCATCGACATCCCCTCCGGCCAGGCCATCCGCGAGGAGATCGCCCGGGTCGTGCCCATGTACGCGGGCATCGAGACGCTCGCCAAGACGGGCGACCAGGTGCAGTGGGGCGGGCCGCGGCTCTGCGACGGCTGGAACTTCCCCACGCCCGACGGCAAGGCCCACTTCGCCACCGTCGAGCCCCCCGAGCGGACGATCCCCGAGGGTCACATGATGATGTCCACGCGCCGGGGCAAGCAGTTCAACTCGATGGTGTTCCGCGATCACGATCCCCTGACGGGGCAGGATCGCGACGCCCTGTTCATCTCCTCCGAGGACGCCGGGCGGGTGGGCGTGGGGGAGGGCGATCCCATCCTCGTGCGCTCGGCGACCGGCGAGGTCCGGGCGCGGGCGCACATCGCCCGGATGCGGCCCGGCAACGTCCAGATGTACTTTCCCGAGTCCAACCCGCTCATCGCCGCGGGGCAGCGGGACGCCAGCGGGGTGCCCGACTACAACGCGATCGTCGAGGTGCTCCCCGCGCCATGACGGCCTGGGCCGTCTTCGACCTCAACGGCACCCTCCTGGATCCCGAGGCGATCGGTCCCGACGCACTGGACGAGGCGATCCTCGCCGGCATGACGCTCAACCACGTCGGCGAGTACCGGCCGTTCCCCGAGCTGCTGCGTGCCGCCGTGGCACGCGCCCGCCCGCCCGGCGAGGTCGAGGCCGCCATGGCCGCCGCCGCCGCCATGCCCGCCTTTCCCGAGGCGCCGCGCGCCCTCGATCTGCTCGCCCAGTCGGGGCTGAGCCTCGCCGTCCTCACCAACAGCCCCACCGAGACCGCCGAGCGCGGCCTGCGCGCCGCCGGGTTGCGTGACCGCTTCGCGCACGTGATCGGCACGGACCAGGTGGGCGTCTTCAAGCCGGACGCCCGGGTCTACCGGCACGGCCTCGCGGCCATCGGCGCCGAGCCCGCCGACGCGACGATGGTGGCCGCCCACTGGTGGGACCTGCGCGGAGCGCGGGCCGTGGGCATGCGCGTCGCCTGGGTGGGCCGCCGTGAGCTGACCCGCACCGAGCTCCTGCCCGAGCCGGACGCCGAGGGCGCCGACCTGCTGGAGGTCGCGCGGGCGATCACCGCGGAGTCGACCACGCCGTAGCGCAGACTCGCCGCCGCGCGTCACGAATGCGGCTCGAATCGATGCTGATCCCTGTCGGGCGACGGCCCTTGACTCGCGTGAGTGGCAGACAAGGAGATCGAGAAACTCGTCCGCGATCTCGTGCGAGCGGGATGGCGTGTCGAGCGGACCGCGAAGAACTACCATCTGGTCCGCGCGCCGGACGGGGCCTTCGTGGTTCGCATTCCCAGCACCCCCAGCAGCCCCCGAACGATCCGGCGCATTCGCAGCACCTTGAGGCGACACGGCTACGAGGAGTGACGGCGATGGCCCTGTATGAGATCGAGATCCGGGCTCTCGGGCGCTTCGACCCCACGCCGGATCTGGTGGCCGAGCTCGGTGAGCTCCTGGAGGGCGCGACCGGCCTGGTCGATCCGGTCGTGTCCGCCGACCTGGCCGCGGGCGCGGTCGAGCTCAGCGTGGAGGTAGAGGCGCCCGATCGGGGGCGCGCGCACCTGGCGGCGGCCGAGGCGCTCGGCGCCGCGATGGTCGAGGCCGGGCCGATCGCGGCGTGGTCGTTGATCTCGCCCGGCGAGATCGCGATCGTCTAGGCCGGTCCGACCGGCCTAGGGTGAACTGACTCCGCGATCGCGCGACAGTCGTCTGTCGCGAGAGGCCCGAAAGCACCGGAGGCCCCGAGGATGTCGGGGCCGTCCGGGCTGCGGCTCATGGTCGCTCCATCACCGCCAAGTGAATGGAGCACAAGCCGCATGACCAAGGATGACGTGCTGTTCGGCTATCGGCTGCAGCTGTTCGCCCTGGCCGCCGAGCGCGGGGTCTCCTAGGCCTGCCGCCTGATGGGCGTGCATCGCTCGACCTACTACCGCTGGAAGGCCCAGGTCAACCGCCAGGGCCTGGAGATGCTGCGCCCAGGGAGCGGCGCCGGCCCCAGATGCCCAACCAGCTGTCGGTGCTGGTCGAGCAGAGGATCGTCGCCTTCAGCCTGGGTCATCCCGGGCTTGGCCCGCGGCGGATCGCCTCGCGCCTGGCCCGCCCGGAGTGGGGCGGGCTTCTGATCTCGCCCAACGGGATCTACAAGACGCTGGTGCGTCATCGCCTCAACACGCGCGCCAAGCGCCTTGCCCTGGTGGGCCGGGTACCGCGCGCCCATGAGCCGCCGCGCGAGCCCGAGCCCGAGCCGCACATCGACTCGACACGGCCCGGGCAGCTGGTGGGGATCGACTGCTTTTACGTCGGCCGGCTGCTCGGCAGCGCCGGACCGGTCTGCAGATCCGCGGGCTGCCCACCACCGGGGCCGAGGGCTGGCTCTCGAGGCCCGAGCGGCCGAGCGCCGTGACGACGTAGGTGCGCTCGCCGGAGGCCCCGAAGTCGCTGAAGCCCGGGAAGTTCTCCGGGTAGTCGAGCAGCACGATCTTGCCGGGGAAGTTGACGTCGGTCGCGCTGTCCGTCACGTCGGCGAGCAGCCGCCAGACCCCGGTCTGGACGCGCCGGTACACGCGGTACGCGAACACTCTCTCGCCCGGCGGGCGCGGGCTCCACGCGACGAAGACCTCGCCGCTCCCGCCACCGGTCTGCGCCTCGACCCCGGTCACGATCCCGGGGGGCGGGCAGCAGCGGAGGAACAACAGCCGGCGGGACAGCCCCATCACCGCGACCCTATTCCCGTCCGCCCCGCCGGCGCCACTCGCAGGTAGCATCGGAGCCCCGCCAGGTCCCACCTCTCCCCGGGAGGCCCCCGTGCCCGCAGAGCTCATCCACACCATGATCCGGGTGCTCGACGAGGAGCGCTCGCTGGCCTTCTACCGCGCGCTCGGCTTCGAGGAGCGCGGCCGGAACCGCGTCGGCGGCGACACCGCCACGGTGATCTTCCTGGCCGTGCCGGGCGACGGCGCCCGCCTGGAGCTGACCTTGAACGACGGGCGCACCGAGCCGTACGACATCGGCGAGGGCTACGGCCACATCGCGATCACCGCCAGCGGCGACGACATCGACGCCGAGCTCGCGCGGCTGGCCGAGAACGGCATCCACCCGGAGAAGGAGCCCTACGCGGCCTTCCCGGGGGGCCCGCGGATCTGCTTCCTGCGCGACCCGGACGGCTACCGCATCGAGCTGCTCGACCGGAACCCGGAGGCCTCGCACTAGGAGAGCGGCGAGAAGTCCGACGGCGCGGAGACCGGTCGCGCGCCGTTCCGCCGCAGGCGGAGCGCGCCCGCGCCCACCGAGACGACGGCGCGGCCGAGGGGGCTCGTGATCAGCAGCCGCCCCTCCACGGGAAGCGCCGTGAGGAGGGACGTCTGGCTCAGGCGACCGGACACACGGACGCCGGGCACGTACTCGAACCGGTCGAAGACCATCCTCAGCCCGAGGAAGCCCGCGCGGAGGTCCACCAGCCCTCCCCGGAGTCCGGTCGCGCGGAAGCCCAGGGACGTCCTGCGCGCGAACGCCCCCGCCGTGGGCACGTCGTCGAGGGTCGCCGTCACCGCCGCCAGGAGGGTCCGCGCGGCGCGCTCACCCACCGGGCCCGAGCTCACCACCGCGAGGCGGGACGGCGGGAGGGGGACGAGCGGCGGGCGGGTCAGGCTCGCGCACGGCCGTCCCACCGGCTCGCCCGCGAAGAACCGGCGGACGGCGATGGCCGCGCAGGCCGGGCCGCCGAGGACCGAGTGGCCACGGTGCGGCGCGACCACGATCTCGACCCGCGGGTTCAGCTCACGGAGCCGGAAGGCACCCTCGAGGGGGGTGCGCACATCCGCCCCTCCGGCGAGCACGAGCACCGGGATGTCGGGCAGCGCGCCGGCCGGTGCGGCCGCCTCCGCCGCCTCCGGCCAGCCCACGCAGAGGACGTTCGGGCTGGTGGGGGCCGCGGCCGCGGGCGGGAAGGGCGCGCGGGACCCGGCGCCGAGGGACGCCGCCTCGGCCTCGCCCAGCCGGCGGCGGGCGTCGATCGGGGTCGCGCTCTGCCACGGCAGGGGCGTGTCCTGGCAGAGGGACGCCAGGAAGGCCCCCTGGCTCAGGCGCGTCGGGCTCTCGGGTTCGTCCCCTCCCGACCGCAGGATCCTCCACAGGAGCGTGGCGTCGCCGTCGAGCGCGGTGCGCACGGCGGCGGGGAAGGTGGCCCGCGAGGCGCCGTTGAGATCTCCGCCGAGCAGGGCTCGGTAGACCAGGTCGGCCTGGCCCGGTCCGCCGAACGGCTTGCGCGACGGCACGCCCCGCCGGCTGATCACGGTGCCCGGTATCGGCCGCACGCGCAGGATCTCCTCCAGGCGCGCCACGTCGGCCCCCAGGTCGCGCGAGATGCCCCGGCACGAGGCGGGAGTGCACAACTCGTCGAGGATTCGGGTCGTGGCGGCCAGGCTGTCGGCGCCGGAGGGGCTCTGCCCCTCCACCGGCACGAGGGAGTCCAGCAGCAGCCGGTCGACGCGCTGCGGGTACGACCGCGCGTACCGGGTCGCCACGTAGGTCCCGTAGGAGACCCCGCCGACCGCCCACCGCTCGACCCCGAGCCGCTCGCGGATGAGCTCCAGGTCCTCCACCGCCTGCGGGGTGGAGTAGTAGCGGCGCGTGGGGCCGAGCTCGCGGGCACACCCGGCGACGGCCGCCTCGACGGCGGCCGCGTCGTCCCCCGCCTCGGCGTCCTCGCCGTCGAGGCTGGGGCAGGCGAGGGCGCCGGAGCGCCCGGTGCCCCGCATGTCCACCGCGATCACCTGGCGGTTGAGGGAGAGATCGCGCAGCAGGGCCATGGTCGTGGGATCGAGCCGCGCCAGGCTCGCCTGTCCGGGCCCGCCGGTCAGGAAGAGGAGCGCCCCGCCGCTCGGGCCGCGCCGGGCGCGCAGCCGCGACACCACGAGCTGGAGCCGGCCCGCCTCCGGCGTCGCGTGGTCGATCGGCACCGAGATGACGCCGCACTCCAGCGGCGGCGGGCAGGAGACGAGGGCGCCCGGCGGCGAGGCCGCGCCGGCCGGGGACGGGAGGGCCGCGACAGCGATGCCGAGGCAGGCGGCCGCGAGGAGTGCCGACCGGATCGTTCGAGCGCTGACCCGGGAGGTCCTCATGGCGCGCAGTAAAGCGGTTGGCGCTTAGGCCGCGCTTAGGTCCCTCAGCTGCGGTCCCTCGCCTCACCCGCCGGCAGCGCGCCCGCGGGCTCGAGGAGGGCCTCCTCCTCCGGGGCGGTCACCGCCTCGACCGTGTCCGCCGGCGCGTCCTGCCGGCGCGAGAGGAAGATGAAGGGAAGCGCCAGTGCCGAGACGGCGGCACCCACGAGGTAGGAGCTCCCGTAGCCCCCGACGTCGGCCGCCCGCCCCAGCCCCGGCTGGATGACCACGCCGCCGGTCGAGCCCAGCATCGAGTCGAAGGAGAGGATCGTCGCCCGCTGCTCGGACGGGATCAGCCCGTTCAGGTAGGTCTGGCGGATCGGCATCGTGGCCGCGAACAGCAATCCCCACACCACGATCAGCCCGAGCACGGCCCAGAAGTTCTGGAGGGCGCCGATCAGCGCCAGGGTCACGGCGCTCGCCGCCGCGGCCGCCATCAGCGCCGAGGTCCGGCGGCGGAACAGGCCCCGGATCCAGGGTGCGGCGAAGCCGCCGGCGATCTGCGAGCCGGCCACGATGGCGGCCACCAGCCCGGCGATGCCGTAGGCCTCCGGGTCGCCGTAGAGCTCGAGCAGGTACGGCTGGAGGGCGTAGAAGGCGTAGATGCCGACGCCCGCGGTGAAGGGCGAGGCCAGCATCAGCCACTTCACCGACGGCACCCGCCAGCCGTACTGGATCGAGGCGCTCGCGATCCGGCCCATCTCCGCCGTGAGCCGCTCGCCCCGGCGCGGGGTGAAGCCCACGTCCCGCATCACGACGAAGGCGAACGCGAACATGATCGCGAGCACCGCGCCGCGAAGGAGGAAGGGCACCCCGAGGTTCGTGAGCTGGGCGATGTACCCGCCCGCCACGGATCCCGAGAGCATGGCCACGCCGCCCACCACCTGCCCCTTGCCGAACACCGACTCCAGGCTGCCCTCGAAGCCGGTCTCCCTCAGGGCGTCCACCAGCCAGGCCTCCACCGCTCCCGAGAAGAAGGTGAACCCCAGGCCGAGGCCCACGGACACCAGCGCCCACGCCCAGAACGCCGCCTCGATCTGCCAGAGCAGCACGTAGAGGAGCGTGGTGACGGTGAGGGTCACGGTGCCGAGCAGGTAGGAGGCCCGGCGGCCGACGGTGTCGGCGGTCACCCCGGTGGGGATCTCGAAGATGACCATGCCCGCGGTGAAGAAGGCGTTCGCCGCGAAGGCCTCCAGGTTGGAGAGCCCTGCGTCGAGCAGGAAGATCGTGTTGATGCCCCAGATGAACGACGCCGCCAGGGTGTTGCCCAGCAGCAGCAGAAGGTAGATCCGCTGGATGGAGGCCGGTGTTGGCGCGTCGCTGATTGGCGACACGCTATCGCGACCCGGCGCGGGGCCGCCGCCCCCGGCTCAGGCCCGTCCGGGTGCGCTCGCCGGCACGCCCTCCAGCGCGACGTCGAGCACCTGCTCGACGCGGTCGACGAGGACGATCCGCACCTCGTCGGACAGACCGGGCGGCAGGTCGCTCAGCTGGTCCTCGTTCAGCTTCGGCAGGACGATCGTCCCGATGCCCGCCCGGTGGGCCGCGAGCACCTTCTCCTTCACGCCGCCGATCGGGAGCACCTGGCCGGTGAGCGTGATCTCCCCGGTCATGGCGACGTCCTCGCTCACCGGTCGCCCGGACAGGGCGGAGACCAGCGCGGTGGCCATCGTCACGCCGGCCGACGGGCCGTCCTTGGGCACCGCTCCGGCCGGCACGTGCAGGTGGATGTCGTGGCTGGAGAAGAAGTCCTCGGGCAGTTCGAGTCCGAGATCCGCGCCGCGGGCCCGGACGAACGAGAGGGCCGCCTGCGCGGACTCCTTCATCACGTCGCCGAGCTGCCCGGTCACGATCAGCCGCCCGCTGCCGGGCATGACCTGGGCCTCCACGAACAGGATCTCGCCGCCGGCGCCGGTCACGGCGAGGCCGGTGGCCACGCCCGGCTCGCTGGTGCGGCGCTTCACCTCGTTGTGGATCCGCTCGGGGCCCAGGATCTCCCGCGCGAGGGCCGCGTCGACGACCACCGGCGAGTCATCCCCCTCGGCCACCCGGAGCGCGACGCGCCGCGCGATCGCGCCCAGCCGGCGCTCCAGCTGGCGCACGCCGGCCTCGCGGGTGTACTCGCCGATCACGGTCCGCAGGCCCTCGTCGGTCACCTCCAGCATCCCCTCCGGCAGCCCGGCGCCCGCGATCTGGCGGGGCAGCAGGAAGCGCCGCGCGATGTGGAGCTTCTCCTCCTCGGTGTAGCCCGAGAGCCGGGTCACCTCCATGCGGTCGAGGAGGGCGGGCGGGATGGTCTCGAGCACGTTCGCCGTGCAGAGGAAGAGAACCCGGGAGAGGTCGAGGGGCAGGTCGAGGTAGGTGTCCCGGAAGGTCGAGTTCTGGGCCGGGTCCAGCACCTCGAGCATCGCCGAGGAGGGGTCGCCCCGGAAATCGGACCCCATCTTGTCGATCTCGTCGACCATGATCACCGGGTTCATGGTTCCCGCGTCGCGGATGGCGCGCACGATCGTGCCGGGCAGCGCGCCGACGTAGGTGCGCCGGTGGCCGCGGATCTCCGCCTCGTCGCGCACCCCGCCCACCGAGAGCCGCGCGAAGCGCCGGCCGAGCGCCCGGGCGATCGACTGGCCGAGGGAGGTCTTGCCGACCCCCGGAGGTCCCACGAAGCACAGGATCGGGCCCGCCGCGTCGCTCTTCAGCCGCACCACGGCGAGGTGCTCGAGGATGCGGTCCTTCACCTTCTCGATGTCGTAGTGGTCCTCGTCGAGCACGGCTCGGGCGCGCGTGAGATCGAGATTGTCCTCGGTGGCCGCGTTCCACGGGATCGCGAGGATCCAGTCCAGGTAGGTCCTCACGACGCCGTACTCGGCGGACGCCTGAGGCAGGCGCTCGAGGCGCGCCAGCTCGCGCTCGGCGGCCGTGCGCACCAGCTCGGGAGGATCGGCCTCGGCCAGCTGGCGGCGCAGCTCCTCGATCTCGGCCTGCTCGTCGTCGCCCTCGCCCAGCTCCTCGCGGATCGCCTTCAGCTGCTGGCGCAGGAAGAACTCGCGCTGGCCCTTGTCGAGGTCGAGCCGGACGTCGCTCTGGATCTTGGCGCCCAGCTCCAGCAGCTCCAGCTCCCGGGTGCAGAGAACGGTCAGCCGGCGCAGGCGCGCCTCCAGGTCGGTCTCCTCCAGCAGCTCCTGGCGTTCCTCGGTGGACAGCCGCATCGCGGCGGCGATCACGTACGAGAGGGTCGTGGGGTCGTCCATGTTGGCCACGGCGATCTGCAGCTCGTCGGGCAGATGGGGCACGAGCTCGATGATGCGGCTGAAGATGCTCTGGAGGTTCCGCGTGAGCGCCTCGACCTCGGTCGTGCGCTCGGCGCGATCGGGCACCTCCGCCACGTGCGCCACCAGGAAGGGCTCGGTCTGCGTGTACGGGCCGAGCCGCACGCGGCGCAGGCCCTGGGCGAGGATGCGCACGGTCCCGTCCGGCACGCGCACCATGCGCTGCACGACGGCCACCGTGCCGATCTCGTGCAGCTGCTCGGGCTCCGGCTCGGAGGCCTCCGGGTCCCTGCTGGCCACCAGGGCCAGCAGGCGGTCGGGGCCGTTCAGGACCTCGTCGATGAGCCGGATGGAGCGCGGCTCGCCCACCGCGAGAGGCGCCACCGCCTCCGGAAAGACGACCGTCTCCTTCAGGGGCAGCACCGGCAGGGTCTCCGGGAGAGCCCCCTCGGTCCCCTCGGCTCGCTCCTCCGTCTCGCCGCCCGTGGGCGTCTGCCCAGGATCCTCGGCGCCGGCGTCCGTGCTCACCGTGCGCGGACCGCGATCTCCACCCGCCGCAACGGAGGCCGCGGGGCCAGGGGCAGAGCGATCCGCAGGAGGCCGTTCGCGTAGGTGGCCGTCGCTGACGAGGGGTCGACGGCCACGCCCAGGCGAAGGCGGCGCTCGAAGGGCCCCCAGGCGATCTCGGCGTGCTGGTAGACGCGCCGGCCCTCGCCCGCGCGGCGCCGCTCTCCCCGCACGATCAGCAGGTCCTCGTGGAGGGCCACCTCCACCAGCGCCGGGTCCACGCCCGCCACGTCCAGCTCGACCGTGAGCGTGGGCGGCTCGCCGTCGGCCACGTACACGTCCACGGGCGCACGGGCCTCGCCGGATCCTGCGTGGCGGCCGCCCGGGAACAGCTCGGCGAACAGCCGGTCAACGTCGTCGCGGAACACCAGCAGCGATCGTACTCCAGCGGACCGGGCCGGGTCCGCCGGTGCGACCGACGCCTCGGGTTGCCCGCCCTGCGCCCGCCGGGGTAGCGTCGGCGTATTCGGCGAATCGAGGGGGGCGGCGTGAGGGCTCGAGCGATCATCGGTGCTGCGACCTGCCTGCTCATCGCTCCGGCGCTGGCCCAGGCAGCGGGCTGGGTCAAGGTGACGGCCAACGGCCCCAGCATCGACCAGGTGGGCCTGCTGCGCACGGCCGACGGGAAGCTGCACGTGGCCTGGCACCACTCCACGAGCCCGCTGACCGAGGATCTCCTCCACACGACGCTCGCTCCCAACGGCAAGCTGCTCGGGACGACCCCCATCCAGTCCGGCTGGGCGGGCATCCAGAACCCGGCGCTCGTCGTCCAGCCGGGAGCGGTCCTGCGCGCCTTCTGGGGAGGCCAGCGCACCACCGACACCGCCGAGACCAACCAGGAGCTCAACACCGCCCTCTCGGCCGACGGGGGCGCCACCTGGTCCCTCCAGACCGGTTCGGTCGTGCCGGACGGCGGGCAGGCCTACGGCAGCCCCGTCTCGGCCGCCGCGCTGCCCGACGGCACCCCCCTGCAGACCTGGGCCGGGACGCTCGGCACCTGGGTCCACTCCGGCCTCGTCCCCGACGCGCCCATCCACGACCTCCAGGCGCCGCTCGGCAGCTACGGCTACGACAGCGCGATCGCCACCGACGCCGCCGGCCGCGCGGTCGTGGCCTGGTACTCGAACGCCCCCGGCCATCTCGGCGTCCACGCCCAGGACGTGGCGGCGGACGGCAGCCCGGTCGGCTCGGCCGTCAACATGCCGGGCACCGCCAACATGAAGGTCGGCCAGATCGGCCGCACCCCGATCGTCGCCCGCCCCGGCGGCGGCTTCTACGTCGCGTACGCCACCGGCTACCCGACGCTCAACCGGATACGGCTCTGGAGGGTCGGGGCCGCGGGGGCGACCGTCATCGGGCGGACCCCGCGCACCCGCAGCTCGACCGCGGCCCTCGCCGCCGCCGCCGACGGGCGGCTGTGGGTGGCCTGGGTCTCCGACGACGGCGGCGTCCCCCACGTCCTCGCGCGCCGCTCGAACCCCTCCGGCCGGGTCTTCGGGGAGACCGTCAACGCCGGACGCGCGGGCAAGTCCTTCCAGGCCTACCACCTCGACGCGAGCGCGACCGACGGGGCCCTCGACATCCTCGCGCGGTTCTCGGTCGGGACCACCTCGGACGCGGCCACCTACCAGACCAGGGTGCTGCCCGGGCTCACGCTGAGGTCATCGCGCCTGCGGATCCCCGACGACACGACGACCTCCGTGACCTTCACGGTGCTCGACGCCGGCCAGCCGGTGAAGGGCGCCCGCGTGAGGGCCGCCGGCGAGTCGGACACCACCAACGCGAGCGGAAAGGTGACGCTCGATCTCTCCCCGGCGACGCGCATCGTCACGGCGCGGGCGAGCTCGACGGGCTACGAGGGGGCCGAGCAGGAGATCCGGGTCATCCGCCCCTAGGGCGACCGGTGACGGGGTTTGATCTTTCGGCGGGCCCACCCCGCCGAAGGCGGTGACCGACGTCCGCATCTGGATCCGCCAGGATCCAGATGGCGTCTGGCCGGCCCCGCTTAAGAGGGCCGGCCTACGCTGGATCAGTCATCCCAGTCGGGCTCGCCGGCCAGCCGCGCGTAGGCGCGCCACTCGACGATGACCCGGCGGGCGTCGCGCCGGCTCACCTCGGGGCGGGACCGCGACAGGAGCTCCAGCGCCAGGTCGTCGGCGCCCTCCGCCGGCGGCTCGCCCAGCTCGTTCAGCACCGCCCACACGACATCCTCGCCGAGGCGCGGCCGCTCGGCGAGGATGTAGTCGGCCGCCTCGCCCAGGTCGAGGTCGCTCATGGGGAGCGGTCGAAGGTGTCGGCGGTGATCCCGGCCTCGCGCAGCTCGACCTTGCGCACCCGCTCGGTGGGCGTCTTCGGCAGCGCATCCATCACGCGCAGGTAGCGCGGCACGGCGAAGTAGGGCATCCGCTCCGTGCACCAGTCGAGCAGCTCGCCGAGGTCCGGGGCGCTCCCCTCGCGCAGGACCACGCACACCAGGATCTCGTCCTCGGCCGAGGCCCCCTCGGCGGCCCGGACGCCGACGGCCGCCGCCTCCAGCACGTCGGTGTGGCCGGTCACCACGGCCTCGACCTCCATCGAGCTGACGTTCTCGCCGCGCCGCCGGATGTAGTCCTTCACGCGGTCCAGGAAGTAGAGGTAGCCGTCCGCGTCGATCATCCCGAGGTCGCCGGTGTGGAGCTTGAGGTTGCGGAAGTCCTCGGCGGTCTTCTCGGGCATCCCCGCGTAGGCGCGCATGACGATGTTCGGCATGCTGCATGTCCACCACGATCTCGCCCGGCGTCAGGCGGCGGGCGCGGCAGGTCGGTGCCGGGCTCCACCACGCTCACCTCGAACCCGGGCGTGGCGACGCCGCAGCTGCCGGGCCGCGGCGGCGCTCCGGGTGGGTGGTAGGTGACCATGCCGGTCTCGGTGAGACCGTAGCCCTCGATGAAGCGGATGCCGAAACGCTCCTCGAAGCGCGTGGTAGATGTCCTTCGGCGCGGGCATCGCCATGATCCTGCGCACGGAGTGCGCGCGCTCCCGCGGGTCGGGCGGCGTGTTCCAGATGAAGTAGTTGATCGCGCTCACGGTGTTCAGGATCGTGGCCTCCGCGTCGACCACCTGCCCCCAGAAGCGGGCCGACGAGTAGCGCTCGGCGAACGCGATGCGCGCTCCGGCGATCATCGCCGGATAGGCCGCCAGCACCTGTGCGTTCGAGTGGAAGAGCGGCAGGCACGAGAAGAACGTGTCGTCCCCGGTCACGCCGCACACCTCGTTGTAGGTGCGCCCCGAGAAGTAGTCAGACGCGTGCTGCTTGATCGCGCCCTTGGAGCGGCCCGTGGTGCCCGAGGTGAACATGATCCGGGCGTCGTCGGTCCACGACGACCTCCACGCCGGGCTCGCCGTCGGGGGCGGCGAGCAGCTCGGCCAGCGGCTCCCAGGGCAGTCGCCGGGTCGGGTCCGTCCTGCGCCCCCGTGGCGTGGACGAAGACGCGCTCCAGGCTCGCGAGCTCCCCGGCCACCTGCTCGAGCATCCCCAGGTGGGAGTCGGCGATCACCAGGAAGCGCGAGCGCGGCAGGTTCACGACCCACGACAGGAAGCCGCCGCGGTAGGCGAGGTTGATCGGGCACTGCACGCCCCCCGCCTTCTGGATGCCGAACCACACCGCGAGGTTCTCCTCGCAGTTCGGCAGCATCGTGGAGACGGCCTCACCGGGACGGAGGCCCCGGGAGATCAGCGCGTTGGCCACCCGGTTGGCGCGCGCGTTCATCTCCCCGTAGCTCAGCCAGGGGCCCGTCGCCCACGCGCAGGTAGTCGCGGTCGGGATGCTCCTCGGCGCGCCGGCGCAGCAGCGACGGAAGCACCCACCCGGTGGGGTCCTCGCGCCGGTACCAGTCGGACCACTCAGCCATCCGGGCGGCGCAGTAGACCACACGCGGGCGACGGCCATGACCCCGGGGGGTCAAGCCGGGCCCCCTCGCGGCCGATCCATGGACAGATGCCCCTCCCGCTCCTCCACGATCCTGTGCTCAACGCCGGCGCCCGTGCGAGCCTCGCCCACGGCATGGAGGCCATGTCGGCTCACACCGACGCGCCCCTGCGGGTGCGCGGCCACTCCAGCGGCGAGGGCTACGAGGTCTTCGACCTGCAGGAGGAGTTCGAGCTCGGCCCCCGCGGTCGTCGCTACCTGCTCTCGGTCGACGCCGCGCCACGGCGAGATGCTCCTGCTGCCGGTCGGATCATGAGGGTGCGCGCGGCCCAGCCCACCGTGGACGTCGTGCAGACCCTGCTGCCAGCGCGTGCGCTCGGCCGGGTCCCCCAACGCGCGGGCCCGCCCGCCGCTCGTCACCGAGTACCGCCGCCTGGCCGAGACCCTCGGCGTGGTGCCGAGGCGATCGAGCACCGGGCTCGACCTCCAGCGGGCCGCTGCCGGCCTGCTCCGCGCCGCCGCGCGCGCCGAGGCCGTGGCCGCGCAGTCGCCCTCCGCGCGCATGCGCAGGGCCGGCCGCCACACCCTCTGAGAGGTCCGTCCGAGGCCCCGGGAGGCCGGAGGGCGTGTGGTACCCTGCACGTCGCTCGCCCCCGGACGGAAGGCTGCCACCTGTGGCGACAGGTCAGCGCATCGCAGTGACGATGGCTTGCGAGGAATGCAAGCGTCGGAACTACCAGACCACGAAGAGCAGGCGGAACACTCCGGACCGGATCGAGTTCCGGAAGTTCTGCCGATGGTGCGGGCGCCACACGCCGCACAAGGAGACCCGTTAAGCGACCCAGGTCGCCGCGGGCCTCCCGCGAAGGGTCGTAGCTCAACTGGTAGAGCACCGGTCTCCAAAACCGGGGGTTGGGGGTTCGAGTCCCTCCGGCCCTGTCGTCCACAACAGGTGATCACGAGCTGACTGGCGCGAATCCGACCCGCGAAGGGACAGGGACCGCGGGAGCAGCGACGGCGGGACGCCCACCCCGCCGGCGCCCGGTGGCGCGCGCGCGCCACGGCCCCGCCGCACCCAGCCCACCCAGAGCCCCCGCCCCACGCCGGCGCCCGGCGGCGGACGCCGGCGCCCGCAGGAGAAGGCCGGGACGGTCACCAAGGCCGTCCAGCAGGGAACGCCGCGGATCCCGGTTCATCCGCGAGGTCATCGCCGAGCTCGCGCAAGGTCAGCTGGCCCACGCGGACCCAGCTGATCCAGTCCACCGGCGTCGTGCTCGTGGTCGTGGCGATCGTCGTCCGTCTACCTGGCGGTGCTGGACTCGATCTTCGAGCGCTTCGTCGACGCGATCTTCTAGGAGCGCCCATTTGTTCCGCTGGTACGTCATCAACACCTATTCCGGCCACGAGAAGAAGGTGAAGGCCAACCTCGAGCACCGGCTCGTCTCGCTGGGGCAGCGCGAGCGCGTGCGCCAGGTGGTCATCCCCACCGAGCAGGTCGTGGAGACCAAGGACGGGCAGAAGGTGCAGACCGAGAAGCGGCGCCTTCCCGGCTACGTCCTGGTGAACATGGACATGACGCCCGACACGCTCTGGCTGGTCAAGAACACGCCCGGCGTCACCGGCTTCGTCGGCGGGGGCGGGCGCGAGAACGAGCCCGTGCCGCTGACCCAGACCGAGGTGGACCGGCTGCTCAACGTCGCCACCGAGGTGCGCCCCAAGGTCCGGGCCGACTTCACGTCGTGGGCGAGAGCGTCAAGGTGATCGCCGGCCCGCTGTCGGACTTCACCGGCGAGATCGCCGAGATCAACGCCGAGCAGGGCCGGCTGAAGGTGCTCGTCAGCATCTTCGGCCGCGAGACGCCGGCCGAGCTCTCGTTCGACCAGGTCAAGAAGCTCACGTAGCCTTCCCGAAGGGCGGTCACACCCCGCACGCGCAACCCGGGGCAGACGCCCCGCGATCGAGGACGTCATGGCGAAGAAGGTCCTGCAGGTCATCAAGCTCCAGATCCCCGCCGGTCAGGCGTCGCCCGCCCCTCCGGTGGGTCCCGCCCTGGGCGGCGCGAGCATCAACATCATGGAGTTCTGCAAGGCGTTCAACGCGCAGACCCAGGCCGGCAACGGGACCATCACCCCGGTCGAGGTGACGGTCTTCGAGGACCGCTCGTTCACCTTCATCACCAAGGTGCCCGCCGGCGGCGGTGCTCATCCGCCAGGCCCTCGGGATCGACAAGGGCAGCCCGGAGCCGCACAAGGAGAAGGTGGCGAACCTGACGCGGGCGCAGCTGCGGCAGATCGCCGAGACGAAGCTGCCCGACCTCAACGCGAACAGCGTCGAGTCGGCCATGACGATCATCGCGGGGACGGCGCGTAGTATGGGCGTGACCGTCGACGCGGAGTAGGAGGAGGGCGCGGTGCCCAAGCGCGGCAAGCGCTACCATGCAGGCCAAGTCGGAGATCGACACCGAGCGTGTCTACCACCCGCTGCACGCGGTCCGGCTCATCAAGTCGCAGGAGCTCACCCGCTTCGACCCCACGGTCGAGGTGCACCTGCGCCTGGGCGTCAACGTGCGCCACGCCGACCAGCAGCTCCGCGGCACGATCAGCCTTCCGCACGGCACCGGCAAGACCGTGAAGGTCGCGGTCTTCGCCGAGGGCGACAAGGCCCGCGAGGCCGAGACGGCCGGCGCCGACGTGGTCGGCGGCGACGACCTGGCCAAGCGGATCCAGGAGGGCTTCGACGACTTCGACGTCGCCATCGCGACGCCGGACATGATGGGCACGGTCGGCAAGCTCGGCCGCATCCTCGGCCCCTCGGGCAAGATGCCGAACCCGAAGAGCGGCACGGTCACCTTCGACGTGGGCAAGGCCGTCACCGACGTGAAGGCCGGCAAGGTCGAGTACCGCACCGACCGTGCCGGCATCATCCACATCGGCATCGGCAAGCGGTCCTTCGACGAGCGCCAGCTGCTCGAGAACTACCAGGCGCGTGATCGAGGAGATCGTCCGCATGAAGCCCGCGGCCGCCAAGGGCAGGTACCTGAAGTCGATCACCATCGCCCAGACGATGGGCCCCGGCATCCCGCTCGACACCACCCGCACTCGTCCGCCGACGTGCTGGAGGAGCCCGACGGCCTAGCCGACCGCACCGACACAACCCGACCGAAGACCCACGGGGGCGGCGACCGCCGCCTCAAACCGCCCGACGCGCGAAGGGCACCCCGTGCGAGGTTGGCGACGAGACGTCGGAGTGGCCCTCGGGGGTCGCCCGTCCTCTCGCCCGCCCGCGCGGGCGACGAGCACGATGGAGGTGACCCCCTGAGACGAGACGAGAAGACGCGAGCCATCGCGGCGCTCGCCGAGCGGCTCACGGCGAGCGACGACGATCTTCGTCGCCGACTTCCGCGGCCTGACGGTCAAGGAGCTCGCCGAGCTGCGCGGCCGCCTCCGCGCGGCCGAGACCGAGTTCACGGTGGTCAAGAACACGCTCGCCCGCCGCGCGGCGTCCGAGACCGGGCGCGAGGCGCTGCTGCCGTACCTCGACGGGCCCACCGGCCTGGTCTGGGTGGGCGGCGACCCCTCCGCGGCGGCCAAGGCGCTCGACGCAGTTCGCGGCGGAGCACCCCGACGCGCTGCGCATCAAGGGCGGCCTGCTCGATGGCGCACGACCTCCCCGACGCCGACGTCGTGCGCCTGGCCAGGCTGCCCTCCCGCGAGCAGCTCCTGGGCCAGCTCGCCGGCGGCCTCGCGGCACCGCTCTCCGGCCTCGCCGGGACCCTCAACAGCCTGATCGGAGGCCTCGCCCGCACCCTCGCCGCCGTTCAGGCGCAGCGGGACGACGAGACGGCCTCCGCGGACGCCTAGCGGCTCCGCACCGACCGACTTTCCGAAATCACGCTCGAGAACCAAGGAGACAGAATGGCGACGACCGCAGGAGTGGATCGAGGAGCTGAAGAGCATCTCCGTGCTCGAGCTCTCCGAGCGCATCAAGGCGCTCGAGGAGACCTTCGGCGTGACCGCAGCCGCCCCCGTGGCCGTGGCGGCCGCGCCCGCGAGCGGTGACGGCGCCGCCGCGCCCGCCGAGGAGGAGCAGACCGCCTTCACCGTCAGCCTCGACGCCGCCGGCGACAAGAAGATCCAGGTGATCAAGGTCGTCCGCGCGGTCACCGGCCTGGGCCTGAAGGAGGCCAAGGAGCTGGTCGACAACGCCCCCAGCGACGTGAAGGAGGGCGTGACGAAGGACGAGGCCGACCAGGTCAAGGCCCAGCTCGAGGAGGCCGGGGGGATCGTCAGCCTCAAGTAGCTCGCGAGCCCGCGCGGGGCCAGGCCCCCGCGCGGGCGGCCGGGAGGGGTGGACCCGGGCCGGTTGAGCCCGTCCGAGGGCGTCACTACCGTGGCCCGCCGTGGGGAGAGCGACCGTCGTCACGGCCGTCCTGATCGGCGCCGCTCTGCTCGCGCCGGCGGCCACGGGCGCCCTCATCAGCCAGGGCGGGGTGCGGATGGGGGCCGATGCGCTGTGGAGCCGGGGCCTGCTGGGGCAGGGGCAGACCGTCGCGGTGCTCGACGAGGGCTTCTCCGGTCTGGACCGCTCCATCGCCCTCGGCGAGCTGCCGCCGCGCGAGGCGATGACCATCCGCAGCTTCGATCCGGAGAGCGGCCTCGAGGGGCGCACCGAGTTCGGCCTGCCCACCCAGCACGGCGTCCGCATGGCCGAGCTCATCCACGACCTCGCGCCCGAGGCCCGGCTGGTGCTGGTGGGCTACCGCACCATCGATCAGTTCGAGGAGGCCGCGGCCTGGATCGCCTCCCAGGGCATCCCCATCGTGAGCCATTCCAACTCCTTCCTGACCCCTCCGTTCGACGGCACCGGGCGCGCCGCCCGGGCGGTGGACGCCGCCGCGGCCGCGGGCGTGCTCTGGGTCAACTCGGCCGGGAACTACGGCCAGCGCCACTGGCGCGGCGGCCGCCGCGGCCGGGGGCACCGTCATCCCGATCGCCCCGGCGCGGCGCCCCGCTGCTGTTCAGCCTCTGCTGGGCCGCGCCCGCGGTGGCCGCGAGCGTGGCGGTCGAGCGCCAGGACCCCTCAGGGGCGTGGATCGAGGTCCAGCGCAGCGCCCCGGCCGGGCCGGGGAACGCGGTCACCACGCCCCTCACCACCGACTCGGGCGCGTGGCGGCTGGTCGTGCGCCAGGACGCGGGCGCGCCGGCGGAGCTCAGCCTCTTCTCCCAGACCGTCGGGTTCGGTCGCCCTCGCCGTGGCCGACGGAAGCATCCCCACGCCCGGCGACGCCGCGGGCGCCCTCAGCGTGGGGGCCGTGAAGTGGACCGGCGTCGACCTGGAGCCCTACTCCTCCGAGGGCGCGACGGCCGGCGGCCCGGCCAAGCCGGACCTGGTGGCGCCGACCTACGTCACCTCCAACCCCGAGTGGCCCGGCACGGCGGGCACATCGTCGTCGGCGGCGCACGTCGCCGGTGCGGCCGCGCTGCTGCGCCAGGAGCGCCTGGCCCGGGGCGCACCGGTGGCCCCGGCCGACCTGCGCGCGGTGCTGGTCGCCACCGCCCTCGACCTGGGGCGGCGCGGCGCGGACCCGCTCTACGGCGCGGGCATGGCCCGGCTCGACGCCACCGCGCCCTCCCTGCGGCTGGGCGTGAGCCGGGCGCGGCGGCCGGTGCTGCGGGTACGGGTGGGGGACGAGGGTACGATCCGCGACGTGCGGGCCATCCTCAACGGGCGGACGCTGCGAGTGGTGCGCCGGCCCGCATTCGGGCTGCGCCTGCCCGCCCTGCGCGGCGGCGGTCCAGCCGTCTGACCGTCGCGGCGCGAGGACATGGCCGGGAACGTCACCACACGAACGCGGGTGATCCGGTCCCGCGCGCGATGAGCCGCCCGGCGCCTGGCGCGCGGCGCTCGTCCTCGGCGCGGCCGCCTCCCTCCTGGCCGCCGGGCCCGCGGCCGCCTCCGCACCCCACGGCGTTCGCCGACGAGGCCCTCAGCCAGGGCGTGGAGCGCAGCGGCGCCGACGTGCTCGGGCGCGTCGCGGGCGGCGGCGCCGGGCTGACGATCGCCGTCGTGGACATGGGCTTCGGCCAGAACATCGCGACGCTCCAGGCCAAGGGGGAGCTGCCGCCGCCCAGCCGGGTGGAGATGCTCTCCTTCGACGCCGACGTCGGGGCTCGCGGGCACCAACGCCTACGGCCACCGCACCAACCACGGCGAGCTCGTGACCCAGACGGTCTACGACTACGCGCCGAACGCCCGCTACCTGCTGGTCAACTACCACAGCGAGGCCGACTTCGTCGTGGCCGCCGACGCCGTGGCCGCGCGCCGGCCGGACATCGTGGTCCACTCGAACAGCTTCATCGAGGGGCCGTTCGACGGCACCGGCCCCGCGGCGCGGGCGGTCGACCGGGCCGCCGCCGCGGGGATCCTCTGGTTCAACTCGGTCGGCAACTACGCGCGGCTCCACTGGAGCGGGCCGTGGCTGGACGCGGATCTCGACCGCGACCTCGACTGGCCGAACGGGGACAGCTGGACCTTCACGCGGGGAGCGGGGCTCCCGATCACGTTCGCCCTCTCGTGGGCCCGGCCGGCCGTGGGCCCGCCGACCGACATCGACCTCGCCCTCGAGCACCTCGAGCCCGACGGCACCTGGACCGTCGTGGCCCGCTCGGCAGGACCGCCAGGCGGAGGGCGCGCCCAGCGCCGAGCGCATCACGGGCTACCTCCCGCCGGCCGACGGCTCCTTCCGCCTGCGGGCGATCCTGGTGTCGGGGCCGCCGCCGAAGGGCCCGCTGACCCTGTTCTCGCGGGAGATCCCGCTCGTCGCGATCTCCGGCACGGTGGAGGGCAGCGTCCCCACGCCCGGCGACGCCGTGGGGGCCGTCGCGGTGGGGGCGGTGGACTGGCGCGGCGACCGCTTCAAGTCGTACTCGTCGCAGGGGCCGACCGCCGACGGCCGTCTGAAGCCCGACATCGTGGCGCCCACCGACACGCGCCTGATGGGGCCCAACGGGTTCCGGTCGATCGGGGGGACCTCGATCGCCGCGCCCAACGCCGCGGGCGTGGCGGCCGTCATCCTCGCGGCGGCGCGGCGGGCGGGGCAGGCCCCGAGCGCGGCCGAGGTGCGCGGCCAGCTCTCGGCGCTGGCGCTCGACCTCGGCGCTCCGGGGCCGGACGATGTCTACGGCGCGGGCCGGGTGCGCGCGTCGGTGGACCCGCCCCGGCTGGGGCGCCTGATTCCCGCGCCCCTCGCCTCGGTGCGGGGCCGGGTCACCGTGCGCTTCACCGCGCAATCGCGCTCGACGGTCACCCACTGGTCGCTGGACGTTCGACGGCGTGCCGGCGGTGCGGCGCCTCCAGCCCTATCCCCGCGGGATCACCATCAACACGCGCCGGCTCGCCGACGGCTTCCACGCGATCCGCGTGGCCGCACGCGACTTCCCCGGCAACGTGGGGGTCCGGGAGTGGGCGTTCAAGGTGGACAACACCCCGCCGGTCCTCGCCGTCCAGCGGACGGTGTCCCGCCGCCCCCGCGGCCCCGCCGCCGCGCGCGCGCCGAGGACGGTGGCCATGCTGGTGTCGGCCCTCGACCCCGGCGCCACCGGGTCGCTCGCGGTGAGGGCCGCGCTGCGCGACCGCGCGGGACGCTCGCTGTCGGCGCGCTCCTCGGCGGTGAGACCCGGCCCGCTGCGCCGGGTCCCCCTCGGAGAGCTCCGCCGCGGCCGCTACACGGTGATCCTGCGGCTGACCGATCGGGCCGGGAACGCCGTCACCGTCAGCCGCCGGATCCTCGTGCGATAGGTCCCGCCCGGGGACCGGCGGCGGACGGCGGTCACTCGGGTCGCCGGCCCAGGGTCACGGACACCGTGCGGGAGGAGCCGCCGCGCGTGACCTGCAGCGTCACGGTCCGGCCCGGCTCGAGCGCGGCGACGGCCGCGGTCACGTCGTCGGCCGAGGTGGCGGCGGTCCCGTTCACCGCCGTGATCACGTCGCCCGCCACCAGGCCGGCCCTGGCCGCCGGGCTCCCCGGGGTGACGGCCGCCACGGTGGCGCCCGGGACGGCGTTCGCGGCGCCGATCGCCGAGGCGGTCGTGAGCTGGACCCCGAGGTAGGGGTGCGCCACCGGGGTTCCGGCGATCAGCTGATCGACCACCTTCTGAACGGTGGTGCTCGGGATGGCGAAGCCGACGCCGACGTTGCCGTCCACCTCGCCACCCTCGATCTGCGAGTTGACCCCGATCACGTGGCCGTGGTCGTCGAGCAGCGGGCTGCCCGAGCTGCCGTGGTTGATCGAGGCGTCGGTCTGGATGACGCCCGCGATCGTGTAGCCGTTGATCGATTGGATGGTGCGATGGAGCGCGCTCACGATGCCCGCGGTCGTGGTGTTCTCGAGCCCGAACGGGCTGGAGATCGCGACGACCTCGTCGCCCACCCGGACCTGATCGGAGTCGGCGAGCTGCAGCGGCGTCACGTGGGCCGCGTCGGCGTCCACCTTGAGACGGCGAGGTCGCTCGACGCGTCGCTTCCGACCAGCGTGGCCGCGGCCCGCGTCCCGTCGTTGAAGATCACGGAGATGGCGGTCGCGCCGTTCACGACGTGATCGTTGGTGACGATGTGGCCCTGGTCGTCGATGACGAAGCCCGACCCCTGGGCCTCGGTGGTCCCGCCGGGCCCCTGTGGGCCCCCGGCGCCCGACGAGCGCGAGGTCACCTGGATCTCCACCACCCCGGCCGCCGCCGCCGAGTAGATCTGGCCGGCGGTCAGGCCGGCCGACTCGTTCGCGGCCGCCAGCGAGCGGGTCGTGGCCGGGGTCGCCGTGGCGACCGTGGTGGTCCCCGCCGTCCCCGCCGGGGTTCCCTGGGACATGTCGTACGCCCAGATGCCCGCGCCCGCTCCGACCCCCGCCGACAACACCACGCCGCTCGCGACGATCGCCACCCGCCTGCGCACCGCGTTCATGGACGCCTCCCCCGCGCTCCGCACTCCGGTCCGAGATCTCGTTCTAGACCGGGCACCTGAGCGGTGGCTGAGAGGAGGGCGGAGATCTCGTGAAGAACGAGGGCGGATCGGATTAAGGGAGGCGGTCCGCTGCGACGCCCGTCGACGCACCGGGCCTCTGTGACAACATCGCTCCGTGACCACCGAGCGCCCGGGGTACCCGCTGCGCCTGGAGGGGGACCTGCAACCCGACCTCAGCCGCGGGCTGTGGCTGGTGAAGTGGCTGCTGGCCATCCCCCACTTCATCGTGCTGGTGTTCCTCTGGATCGCCTTCTTCGTCCTGACCGTCGTCGCCTTCTTCGCGATCCTGTTCACCGGCCGCTATCCGCGCGGGATCTTCGATTTCAACGTCGGCGTGATGCGCTGGACCTGGCGGGTCGCCTTCTACGCCTACAGCGCCATCGGAACCGACCGCTACCCGCCCTTCAGCCTCGACCGGACCGACTACCCCGCCACGCTGGAGGTCGATCATCCGGAGCGGCTCTCGCGCGGGCTGGTGCTGGTGAAGTGGTGGCTGCTGGCGATCCCCCAGTACCTCATCGTGGCCGTCTTCGGGAGCGGGCTCTGGGACTTCCTCGGCTGGACGGATCCCGGCCGCTGGGACGACTGGGCCGGCGGGTGGGGTTGGGGCAACCCCGCGGGAGGCAGCCTGATCGGCCTCCTCGTGCTCATCGCGGGCGTCGCGATCCTGTTCACCGGCCGCTACCCGCGCGACCTCTTCCGGCTCGTGATGGGGCTCAACCGCTGGAGCTACCGGGTCTTCGCGTACTCCGCGCTCATGCGGGACGAGTACCCGCCCTTCCGCCTGGATCAGGGCGGGCGCGAGGAGGGACTGAGCGGACGCCGGAGGGCTCCCAAGCCCCCTGGGTTGTTCGCAGTGGTCGTCCCGGCGGCCAGCCCCGCCGAAGGCGGAGCCGCCGGTCCGCAAATGTGGCCGCCAGGCCGCATTTGGCTCCCGCCGCGCCCACGTTTTTTGGGCCCGGCGTACGCTGACGCATCTGGACACCGGGATGGACGATCGCGCACAATCGCCTCGCGCCGGGCCGTGGAGTCGCGCCGGCGGGTGTTCATCTCGATCCCGGGAGGACTGCGATGCCGCTGGAGCAGGCTGCGAAGAGCGCGCTGCGCGAGAAGGTGTTGACGGCCAACAAGCACAACGTCGAGGCGGTCACGGACGAGGTGACCGCGGTCCTCGGCACCCTCGACCCCGACGACAAGGACTACGCGCGCGTCCAGGGCTGGCTTGAGGACCTGGAGATGATCAGGGGCGGAGGCGTCCCCGGGAAGTTCTAGGAGAGTCGCGCAGACCGAGGCGCGTGGCCTCCGGACTCGTGGGCCGAGCCGCGGAGCCACCCCGCCGCCGGTGGCGGCGGGGTGGTGCGTGCTACGCGGCGGGCACCGCCGTCGCGCCGGGCTTCGCGCCCGGCTTGTGAAGGAACCGGAGGATGGTCTCCGGGTTCCGGAGCGCACCGCCGATGGAGAGGATCGCGAAGCCGAAGCCCGCCAGCAGCAGGGCCACGCCGACGATGATCGCGAACAGCGACAGCTGGGAGGCCATGTAGGTCGAGTTGAGCGCGGTCGCCAGCGCGGTCTCGGTCACCCACACGGTCCGTGCTCCGTTGGACTGGGGCTGCTTGGTCTCAGGGTCGATTACCGCGAACTGCCGGTCGCTCGTGCCTCCGCCCGGCGCCAGGGCCGACGCCGGAGCGCCCGGCTTTGCGACGTACTGACCCATCTCGGCGTACGTGAACCCGCCGGTCGCCTCGAGCGCGTGGATCCGCATGTAGCCCGCGAATGCGCGCGCCCGGTCGCCGGTGTTGATGTCCAGGCCGGCGACGCTCTCGGTCGGGTAGTCGAGGTCGGCCGGCAGACCGGCCTCCTTCGCCTCGGCTCTGATCAGGTCCGGGGTCATGTCGGGCGAGCCGACGATCTTCTCCTGGCTGAGGCTGGTCTCGACCGTTGAGCGGCCGTTGACGCCCATGACGATCGCGGCGACGCCGAACGCGATCAGGATGGCCGCGGCGACGAGCCCTCCGATCTCGAAGAGCTTGCGCATATCGGACTCCCTTTTCGTCGCGGCCCAGGCTGGTTGCCCACCGCGTCACACTGCTCATACGCGGGGTCTGGGCGCAGGCCACCCGATCCACGTCGTCTCGCGCTGAGGATGGGGCCGCGGGACGACCATAGCGCACCCCCTCGGGAGGTCCGGGGCCGCGCGCCGTCAGGCGCTCGTCCGTGAGAGGCGACATTCAGGCCGGCTCCTGGGCGCGGCGGCTACCGCCGGCGGGTGGACGGCCCGTGGAGGAGCCGCTGGAGCCGCCGCGTCTCGGCGAGCGCGTTCATCGGGCGGCGGTCGGGGAACGTCGACCGTCCCCGCTCGATGCGCTCCTCCCTCCCCTCGCGCGCCTCGACCCAGCGCTCGTAGGCGGCGATGAGGGCGAGGAGGCTCTCGACGAGGGGCAGGGCCTCCGGCTGCCCGGTGTAGGGCTCGCCGTCGACCAGCAGGGCTCCGTCCGGCGCGACCCACGCCAGCTCGCCCGCACCCGGCTGCGCGGCGCGGATCCCCGCCGTGGAGACGCGCACCGCCAGGCCGTGCCACTCGCGCTTCAGGACCTCCGGCTCGACGGCCGGGCGGAACCCGAAGGCGCGCATGCGCCGGCGCTCGGCGGGCGACGTCCACTGCCGGTGCGTCGTCTCCAGCAGGCCCCGCAGGCGGACGTCCATCCCGGAGTCCGGCGCGCCGGCGGCATACGAGGGCAGGGTGCTGCTCATCGCGCCAGTATGACCAACGGGCCGGAGCGCCGGAAATCGGGGCCGCCGAGGCGGGTGCTAAGATTGTCGGCCTTGGTCCCCGGGTCTGATTGACGGCGACGGCGCGCCCATCGCGGCCCATGTCGGCCACTCACGAATTCGTGAGCGAGGCCGCCGCTGAGACCTGCCCGAATGTGCTATTGTCCGTCGTTACGCCTGGCGAGCCGACCGCCTTGCGTACAGCCGTCCCTCGCTCGCTCTCGTCAGGAGGCCTCGCGACTTGAGCACCCCCTCCGCTGCTCTCGCCGCCGTACGTTCTCGCGCCTCGAGAAGATTCTCGAGGTCCCAAACCTCATCGACATCCAGCGCTCCTCGTTCGAGTGGTTCCTCAACGAGGGCCTGCGCGAGACCATCGACGACATCTCCCCGATCGAGGACTTCACCGGGACCCTTGCCGTGCAGTTCGGCCGCTACACGCTGGGCGGCTGGGAGCCCGGCATGCCGTTCGACCACATCCAGCCGAACGAGTCGATCAAGGACTGCCGCGAGAAGGACCTCACCTACGCGGCCCCCCTGACGATGGAGGTCGCCTTCGTCAACCGGGAGACCGGTGAGATCCGGGAGCAGAAGGTCTTCATGGGCGACCTGCCCCTCATGACCGACTGGGGCACCTACATCATCAACGGCACCGAGCGGGTCGTCGTGACCCAGCTCGTGCGCTCGCCGGGCGCCTACGTGATGGAGCCCAAGGACCGCGAGAAGCAGGTCTTCATCGCGAACCTGATGCCGTCGCGCGGGTCGTGGGTGGAGCTGGAGATCGACAAGAAGGGCCTCGTGCACGTCCGCATCGACCGCAAGCGCAAGCTGCCGGTCACGACGCTGCTGTTCGCCCTCGGCTACACGCGCGACGACGTCGCCAACCTCTTCCGCCACCCGCCGGACCCCGACCGGGTGAACCCGTTCATCCAGGCGACGCTGGACAAGGACGCCACGGAGGGCGAGCCGCAGACGGGCAACCGCAAGAGCCTGGACGAGATCGCGGCGATCGTGGGCGAGATCCACAAGCTGGCCCAGAGCGTGGACGACGCGTCCGCCGAGGCGCGCGCCGACGTCGAGGCCGAGATCGAGAAGCTCGAGAAGAAGCTGGACGCCCGCTCGGGCGACGTCATGCAGCACGCCCTCATCGAGGTCTTCAAGAAGCAGCGCCCGGGAGAGCCGCCGACGGTGGACAACTCGCGCGCGCTGGTGCGCTCGCTGTTCTTCGACCCCAAGCGCTACGACCTCACGAAGGTCGGCCGCTACAAGCTCGACGCGCGCCTCGGCCTGCAGGTGGGCTCCAGCGTGCGCACGCTCACCAGCCCCCGCTTCACCGGCCGCCTCTCGAACATGACCGACGACCTGGTGGAGCTGATCCGCCGCCTGGTGGGCCTGCCGATCAGCATCGGCCTGCCGGAGGAGTCCAAGGACTTCGCCGCCGACGCGGCCACCATGCCCCGCGACGAGATCGCCGGGGAGCTGGACGAGTACGAGCACTTCGGCAACCGGCGCCTGCGCACGGTCGGCGAGCTCATCCAGGAGGCCTTCCGCATCGGCCTCTACCGGATGGAGCGCGTCGTCCGCGAGCGCATGAGCACCGAGGACGTCGACACCATCACGCCGCAGACGATCATCAACATCCGGCCGGTGGTGGCGGCGCTGAAGGAGTTCTTCGGCTCCTCGCAGCTCTCGCAGTTCATGGACCAGACCAACTCGCTGGCCGGCCTCACGCACCGCCGGCGCCTCTCGGCGCTGGGCGCGGGCGGGCTCACCCGCGAGCGCGCGCCCATCGAGGTGCGCGACGTCCACGCCACCCACTACGGGCGCATGTGTCCCGATCGAGACGCCGGAGGGTCCGAACATCGGCCTCATCGGCTCGCTGGGCAGCTACGCCACGGTGAACGAGTTCGGCTTCATCCAGACCCCCTACCGCCGCGTGAAGAACGGGAAGGTGACCGCGGACGTCGAGCGCCTGGACGCGACGCAGGAGGAGCACAAGATCATCGCGCAGGCGAACGCCGAGATCGATCCCAAGGGCAAGCTGGTGGGCCAGGTGCTGTGCCGCAAGGGCGGCGAGCCGATCCTGGCCGACCCGTCCGACGTCGAGTTCATGGACGTCTCGCCCGAGCAGATCGTCTCGGTCGCCACGGCGCTGATCCCCTTCCTGGAGCACAACGACGCCAACCGGGCCCTGATGGGCGCGAACATGCAGCGCCAGGCGGTGCCGCTGATGATCACCGAGGCCCCGCTGGTGGGCACCGGCATCGAGCGCCGCGCGGCGGTGGACACCGGCGACGTCGTCCTCAGCCGCACGCCGGGCACCGTGGCCGCGGTGGACGCCGACCACATCATCGTCGAGGACCCCCAGGGCGAGCTCGAGCACTACGAGATGCACAAGTTCACCCGGTCCAACCAGGGCACCCTCATCCACCAGAAGCCCATCGTCGCGAAGGGCCAGGACGTGGAGCTGGGGGAGGTGCTGGCCGACGGCAGCTCGACCGACAACGGCGAGCTGGCGCTGGGCAGCAACGTCCTCGTCGCCTTCATGAGCTGGGAGGGCTACAACTTCGAGGACGCCATCATCATCTCGGAGCGCCTCGTCAAGGACGACGGGCTGTCCTCGATCCACATCGAGGCCTACGAGATCGACGCCCGCACCACCAAGCTCGGCGCCGAGGAGATCACCCGCGACATCCCCAACCGCTCCGAGGAGTCCCTCAAGGACCTCGACGAGCAGGGCATCGTGAGGATCGGGGCCGAGGTCACCTCCGGCGACCTGCTGGTCGGGAAGGTCACGCCGAAGGGCGAGACCGAGCTCACGGCCGAGGAGAAGCTGATCCGCGCCATCTTCAAGGAGAAGGCCGGCGAGGTGCGCGACACGTCGCTGAAGGTGCCCCACGGCGAGGGCGGCAAGGTCATCGACGTCAAGAAGTTCAGCCGCGACGGCGGCGACGACCTGCCGCCGGGGGTGAACGAGCTGGTGCGCGTGTACGTGGCCAAGCGGCGCAAGATCGCCGAGGGCGACAAGCTCGCCGGGCGCCACGGCAACAAGGGCGTCATCTCGAAGATCGTGCCGGAGGAGGACATGCCGTTCCTCGAGGACGGCACGCCGATCGACATGATCCTCAACCCGCTGGGCGTGCCCTCGCGCATGAACATCGGCCAGATCCTGGAGACCCACCTCGGCTGGGCCGCCCACCACGGATGGGTGGACGGCGCCTACGACAAGGGGCTCAACGGCAAGGCCCCCGAGCGCACGCTGGTGTCCACCCCGGTGTTCGACGGCGCCACGCCGGAGGACGTCGACCAGGTGCTCATGGACTGGCAGGCGAGCCACCCCGACAGCCCGATCCAGCTCTCGATCGACGCCAGCGACCGTCCCGGCCGGCGGTGCTCGGGCCGCATGAAGCTCTACAACGGCCGCACCGGCGAGCCCTACGCGGGCAAGGTGACCGTGGGCTACATGTACATGCTGAAGCTGCTCCACCTGGTGGACGACAAGATCCACGCCCGTTCCACGGGCCCGTACTCGCTCGTCACCCAGCAGCCGCTGGGCGGCAAGGCGCAGTTCGGCGGCCAGCGCTTCGGCGAGATGGAGGTGTGGGCGCTCGAGGCCTACGGAGCCGCGTACACCCTGCAGGAGATGCTGACCATCAAGAGCGACGACACGGTCGGGCGCGTGAAGGCCTACGAGGCGATCGTGAAGGGCGAGAACATCCAGGAGCCCTCGATCCCCGAGAGCTTCAAGGTGCTGCTGAAGGAGATGCAGAGCCTGGGCCTGGACGTGAAGGTGGAGGGCGAGGCGGGCCCGCAGTTCTCGGCTCGCGATGAGGACGACGATCTGCTGCGGGCAGCGGAGGAGCTCGGGATCGACCTCTCGGGCGGCCTCGCGGTCGTGGAGCCGGAGGGCGACGGCGAGGAGGCCGGCGGAGACGGCGTCGAACCGGAGGAGGCGGAGGTCGTGGCCTCTTCGGGCGAGGCGGCCGACTCCGACGGGACCAAGGGTTAGCGGGGCCCGGCGGATCCGGCGCGTGAGCTCGATCGGAGCTCACGGGCCGGACCGCCGCGATGGACAGGCGGAGTCACGCCGGCCGGCGCGCACGCGTGCGGCAGCGGCAATCGAGAAAGGCGCGTGGACGTGATCGACATCAACAATTTCGACTCCATCACCATCGGTCTGGCCTCTTCCAAGCAGATCCGGCAGTGGAGCTCGGGCGAGGTCACCAAGCCCGAGACCATCAACTACCGGACGCTGAAGCCGGAGAAGGACGGGCTCTTCTGCGAGAAGATCTTCGGTCCGACCAAGGACTGGGAGTGCTACTGCGGCAAGTACAAGCGCGTCCGCTACAAGGGGATCATCTGCGAGCGCTGTGGCGTCGAGGTCACGCGCGCGAAGGTGCGCCGCGAGCGGATGGGCCACATCGACCTGGCCGCGCCGGTCAGCCACATCTGGTTCTTCAAGGGCGTCCCGAGCCGCATCGGCTACATGCTGGACATCGCCCCGAAGGAGCTGGAGAAGGTCCTGTACTTCGCCGCCTCGATCGTGACCGAGGTGGACCAGGAGGCGCGGGTCGGTGAGATCGACCGCCTGCAGGACGAGGTCAACGCCACGATCGAGCAGTACGGGCAGGACAAGGAGGAGCGCCTCCTCGAGCTGAACGAGCGCCTCGAGCGCCGGGTGACCTGGCTGCGCGAGGACGACGCGCCGGGCCTCACCGACGAGGACGAGTACTGGATCGACGACCTGAAGCGCGACCGCACCTCGGAGGACCCCGAGGCGCGCCGTGAGCTGACCGACGCCGACCGCAAGCAGGCCGAGACCGACCTCCGCAAGGAGACGGACATCGCGCTCAAGGACATCGAGCGCTACACCGAGGAGTCGATCGACCGGCTCACGCGCGCCTGGCTCACCTTCAAGGACCTGAAGCCGCGCCAGATCGAGCCCGACGAGCAGCTCTTCCGCGAGATGAAGGACCGCTTCGGCTCGCCGCACGGCTTCGCGGAGCTCTTCAAGGGCGGCATGGGCGCCGCCGCGATCAAGGAGCTGCTGGAGAAGATCGACCTCGACGCCGAGGCCGAGTTCCTGCGCGAGACCATCCAGACGAGCAAGGGGCAGCGCCAGGCGCGCGCCCTGAAGCGCCTGAAGGTCGTCTCGGCGTTCCGGCGCAGCACCAACCGTCCCGAGTGGATGATCCTGGAGGCGATCCCCGTGATCCCGCCGGAGCTGCGGCCCGATGGTCCAGCTCGACGGCGGCCGCTTCGCGACCAGCGACCTCAACGACCTCTACCGCCGCGTCATCAACCGGAACAACCGGCTGAAGCGCCTGCTCGACCTCGGCGCCCCCGAGATCATCGTGAACAACGAGAAGCGGATGCTGCAGGAGGCCGTCGACGCGCTGTTCGACAACGGCCGCCGCGGCCGCGCGGTGACCGGCCCGGGCAACCGCCCGCTCAAGTCCCTCTCGGACATGCTGAAGGGCAAGCAGGGCCGCTTCCGGCAGAACCTGCTGGGCAAGCGCGTCGACTACTCGGGCCGCTCGGTCATCGTGGCCGGGCCCGAGCTGAAGCTGCACCAGTGCGGGCTGCCCAAGCTCATGGCGCTGGAGCTCTTCAAGCCGTTCATCATGAGCCGGCTGGTCGAGCGCAAGCAGGTCCAGAACATCAAGGCGGCCAAGAAGCTCGTGGACGCGATGGTCCCCGAGGTGTGGGACGTGCTCGAGGAGGTCATCGGGGAGCACCCGGTGCTGCTGAACCGCGCGCCGACCCTGCACCGCCTGGGCATCCAGGCCTTCGAGCCGGTGCTCGTCGAGGGCAAGGCCATCCAGATCCACCCGCTCGTCTGCACGGCGTTCAACGCCGACTTCGACGGCGACCAGATGGCCGTCCACCTGCCGCTGTCGGTGGAGGCCCAGGCCGAGGCGCGCATCCTGATGCTCTCGGCCAACAACATCCTGTCGCCCGCGCACGGGCGCCCGATCGCCGTGCCCAGCCAGGACATGGTCCTCGGCCTCTACTACCTCACCTACGCGCAGATCGCTGAGCGTCCGCAAGAAGGGCCAGGAGGGAGAGGGCAAGCGCCATGGAGCTGACCGAGCTCTGGAACCCCGAGACCCGCAAGTGGGAGATCCCCAAGGGCCACGAGGCGCGCGTGCAGGGCGGCGAGTGGAGCACCAAGCCCTTCGAGGCCGCGAAGCTCACGGCCGCGCCGCGGGCGTTCCGCGACGTCGACAACGTGCTCACGGCGCTCGACCAGGACGCGGTCGAGCTACAGGAGGTCATCGACCTGCGCTGGGTGAGGACGGCGCGCGCCGCATCACCACCGCCGGCCGCGTGGTCTTCAACCACGAGGTGCGCGAGGCGCTGGCCGACGTGGTCGTCGGCGCGGAGGAGCTCGTGGAGCGCCCCTTCCCGGAGCGCCACGAGACCCTCACCAAGCGCCTCACCGGCGACTTCATCGAGGACCTGGTCAACCTGTACGGCCCGACGGCCGTGTCGATGGTGCTCGACGCCTTCAAGGCGCTGGGCTTCCGCTACGCCAGCGCCTCGGGCCTCACGATCTCGAAGAACGACATCGTGGTCCCGCCCACGAAGGACGAGATCATCGCCAAGTACGACGACAAGGTCGAGGAGGTCGAGGGCTTCTTCGGGCTCGGCGAGATGAGCCCCGAGGAGCGCCACGAGGAGGTCATCAAGCTCTGGGAGCAGGCCACCGACGAGGTCGCCGAGGCCATGGAGAAGCACCTCTTCCGGCTCAACCCGATCTTCATGATGGCCAACAGCGGCGCGCGCGGATCGTTCAAGCAGATCCGCCAGCTCGCCGGGATGCGCGGCTGCATGAACAACCCCAAGGGCGAGACGATCGAGCGGCCCGATCAAGAGCAACTTCATGGAGGGCCTGTCGGTGCTGGAGTACTTCATCTCGACGCACGGCGCCCGCAAGGGCCTGGCCGACACCGCCCTGAAGACCGCCGACTCGGGCTACCTCACCCGGCGCCTGGTGGACGTGTCGCAGGACGTCATCGTGCGCGAGCTCGACTGCGGCACCACCACGGGCATCGAGGTCCCGGTCTTCCGCGACGACAACGCGCTCAACCCGAGCCTCCCCGGCCGGGTGCTGCTGGGCCCGGTCGTGGACCGGCTGACGGGCGAGGTCGTGCTCGACCTGCGTCCCGAGGTCGGACGGCGACGACGAGGAGGCGGTGCTCGCCTCCCGGCGTGGCCACCTGGTCTCGACGGCCGACGGCAAGCGGCTCGACGCCGAGCTGCGCGAGGACGGCAGGCCGCTGGACGTGATCGTCTCGGTGCGCTCGCCCGTGAAGTGCCGCAGCGACGTGGGCATCTGCGCCCGCTGCTACGGGCGCAACCCGGCCTCGGGCAAGCTCACCGAGCCCGGCGACGCGGTCGGCATCATCGCCGCGCAGTCGATCGGCGAGCCCGGCACGCAGCTCACCATGCGCACCTTCCACACCGGCGGCGTCGCCGGCGCCGACATCACGCACGGCCTGCCGCGCGTCGTGGAGCTGTTCGAGGCGCGCAAGCCGAAGGCCCTGGCGCACGTCGCCCCGGTCGACGGCTGGGTGCGAGATCAGGGACGACGAGACCCGTCCGGGATCGGCGACGCTCACCGTCGTCGAGCCCGAGTACGTCGAGCAGGAGGACGCCGGCACCGGGGCCACCCGTGCGCCGGCCCGCGAGCACCCGTTCCCGGTGCTGCGGCGGACCCAGATCCGGGTGGACCACGGACAGTGGGTGGAGGCCGGCGAGCTGCTCACCACGGGCTCGGCGTTCCCCACCGACATCCTCGGCTCCAAGCCCGGCGTGGCGATCGGCGTCACCGGGCACCATCAAGAAGGTCAAGGACGAGGGCAAGGGCTGGCTGCGGGTCGACGTCGACACCGAGGCCGGGCTGTCCGCGCGCTACCTCCGCCTCCCCGACGACCGGCCCGCGCCGGTCATCAAGGCGAAGACGGACGTGGTCGCCGGCCAGCGCTTCTACGCGCAGGACGGACACGCGCGACCGGTCGACCAAGACCGAGCTCTACCTCGTCCGCGAGGTGCAGAACGTGTACCGCTCGCAGGGCGTGGACATCAACGACAAGCACATCGAGCTGATCGTCCGGCAGATGCTGCGCAAGGTGCGGGTGGAGGATCCGGGCGGGACGCACTTCCTCCACGGACAGCTGGTCGACAAGCCGGTGCTCTACCGGGAGAACACCCGGGCCGCCGAGCGCATCCGCGAGCAGCTGCTCGAGAAGCGCGAGAGCGGGGAGTTCACCGGCGACGACAGCGAGATCGCTCGCGCGGAGGAGGGCGTGCAGGCCAACTTCGAGCCGCTCATCCTCGGCATCACCAAGGCCTCGCTGGCGACCGAGTCGTTCCTCTCGGCGGCCTCCTTCCAGGAGACCACCAAGGTGCTCACCGACGCGGCGCTGGAGGGCAAGGTCGACCGCCTGCGCGGTCTGAAGGAGAACGTGATCATCGGCAAGCTGATCCCGGCCGCCACGGGGCTGAAGCGCTACCGGCAGCTCGAGATCGAGGCCGTGCGCCGCGCGCCCGCGCTGCTGGAGTTCGACCTGGACGAGCCGTTCTCCGACTCCGACGACGACAGCCTGATCGGCCTGGGCGACGGCGACGGGGGCACCTACTCCTTCGGCCCGGAGCTGGAGGAGGAGAGCTAGGCGGCGCCGCCGGCCGGTCCCGCACGGGGCCGGCCGGCGGCAGGCGCGCCGCCGGGCTCCTCGTCGGCGCGCAGCTCCTCACCGAGCAGGCGCCGGGTGAGCGGCGCGCCGGTGACTCCGTGGACGACGATCGAGACGAGCATCACCGCGACGACGGTCCAGAGGACGACGTCGGCCTCGGCGGGCCCCAGCACGCCCGCGCCGACCGCGGCCGCGGCGTAGTAGAGCGATCCGATCCCGCGGACGCCGAACCAGCCGACCCAGACGCGCTCGCGGGGCCCGAGCGGGGACCCCACGAGGCCGACCGCGGAGGCTGCCGGGCGGATGAGCAGCAGCAGGGTCGGCACGAGTAGCCAGCCGGCAACCCCGGGCGCCGCCAGCCCATCGATCGTGATCAGGCTCCCAAGCAGCAGGATCATCGCCAGCTCGAGCACCCGCTCGACGGTCTCGGCACCGGCGTGGACGGCCTGGTTGTACTCGTGGTCGCGCTCGCGCCGGCGGAAGGCGATCCCACCCGCGAACGCGGCGAGGAAGCCGTACGCGCCCGCGACCTGGGTCAGGCCGTAGATGGCGAGCACGGCTCCCAGGGCGGCCCAGCCGTCGAGCTCGCGGTCGACGAGGCTCCGCTCGCGCAGCCTCGCCGCGAGCGCCGACAGGGCCCAGCCCCCGAGCGCGCCGATGGCGACGCCCGCGAGCGTGGCGTAGACGACGTCGGCCGCGATCCACTCGGCGATGTCCCCGCCCCCGCCGTCGGCGGCCACGAGGAGACCGAGCAGGACGAACGGGAAGGCGAGCCCGTCGTTGAGCCCGGCCTCCGATGTGAGCGCGAACGTCGGCTCGGTTTCGTCGGACTCGCCCGGCGGGCCCACGCCGAGGTCTCCGGCGAGGACGGGATCGGTCGGCGCGAGCGCCGCGCCGAGGACGATCGCCGCGCCGGCCGAGAGGCCCATGGCGAGGTACCCGAACCCGGCCACGGCGGCGATCGTGAGCGGCATCACGACCGCCAGCAGCAGCGTCGTGGACCGCCAGGCCCGCCAGGTCAGGCGGCGGTCGAGCCGGAGGCCGGTGGCGAAGAGGGCGACGATGACCGTGAGCTCGCTGAGCCGCTCGATCACGTCGATGTCCTCGACCAGGTCGAGCGCCGGGGCGTCGAGGGCGGCGATGCCCGCCGCAGCGAGCGCGCCGAGCACCAGGTAGACGCTGCTCGGCGAGTAGGCCCGTGCGCGCTGGTGGCTCAGGGCGAGAATCGCCACGAGCACCGCGAGGCCCACGAACAGCAAGCCGACCGCGTAGTCCTCCGGAGCGCCGAGGCCGGGGGAGATCGCCGCGCCGCTCACGGGCGGATGCTCGCATGGGGCATCCCCTCGTCGTTCCCCCACCGGCCGTGGCTCACGCGTGACAGCCCGAGCCCGGCCCTCTTCGCCGCGACCGGGCAAGCGCCTGCCGTCCCCGCTACGAGGCCGTCACGCCTCGTCCCAGAGGTCGGGGATCAGCTGCGGGTCGCCCTCCGTGTGCTCGCCGAAGGCCAGCAGCTCGAGGCCCTCGGGCCCGGCCGCGAACCCGCGCGGCGTCCCCGGGGCGACCCGTACCGCGTCGAGAGGCTTCAGGTCCACGATCTCGTCGCCGAGCTTCGCCTGGCCCGTGCCCGAGAGGACGACGTAGATCTCCTCGTCCTCCCCGTGGACGTGGCCGAACGGCCCCGTCGCGTCCGGCGCCAGCCGCTGGTAGCTGAGCCCGGTCCGCTCGCAGTCGAGCGCCT
The DNA here is from genome assembly GCA_963721335.1 of Miltoncostaeaceae bacterium. Lineage (GTDB taxonomy): Bacteria > Actinomycetota > Thermoleophilia > Miltoncostaeales > Miltoncostaeaceae > CAVXDY01. The sequence goes on along the minus strand of CAVRIV010000005.1, from coordinate 111,405 downwards.
CGCGGGCGAACCGCGCCTCCATCGCCGGCGCGTAGCCGAACGCGACCGCGCTGTCCTCGATGTCGCCGAGGTTGACGAGCGTGAAGTCGCTCATGGACCTCAGTTACCCGTCCCGTCGGGGTCCGGGAACCTGACGTGCAGGTGGTCGTCGTGGCCGGGCCAGTCCATGACGATGCCGCTCGGCCCGCTCACGGCGAGGTTGGGCCCCTTCAGCACCAGGCTCGCCCCCTGGGCGATCAGCCGGTCGACGACCGCCTGGGTGAGGGCGGGGTCGTAGGTGGTCGGGTCGGCCGCCGACTCGCGACCGTCGCCCCGGACCAGCCGGATGTCCACGTCGAGGCCGTTCTCGTGGGAGGCGTGTCCCACGACCGGACCGAGGAACGACCCGCCGTGCTCCTGGGCCAGGTCGCCGATGCCGAGGCGCGGGCGCTTGGGATGGGTGCGCGCCCACCACTCGCCGAGATCGATCATCTGGTGCACGAGCGCGGCGGTCCCCCACCTGCGGCCCTCGCCGCCCGGGGGCTCCTGGGTCGCGGGGTTGTAGGTGTAGAAGCCGGGGCCCTCGGACGGGAGCCGGACGCCGCCCTCGAGGCTCCCGGAGTTCGGGGTGCCGTGGGCGATGCTCTCGTGCCAGTCAACCCGCGGCCGCGCGTCGCGGCGCTCGACCGTCGCCGGAGGCGGGGGCGCCGGCGCCCGGGTGGGGGGCGGGGCCGGGGCAGGCGCCGGGGCGGGGGCCGGGGCGGGCGAGGATGCCGCCTGGGCCGAGGTCGCGCCGGCCGGCCCGTCCTCCATCGCCGCCAGCGGCACCAGCGCGGCCACCACGCCGAGCAGGGTCACCCATGCCCACGGAGGCCGGCCCCGTCCGCGCCGCGGGCGGCGCGCCACCGACGCCGCGCACGCCGGGCAGCAGGCGAGGGCCTCTCGACGACCGCGATGGCGGCGGTGCACCATGCGGCCGACGGTACCAACACGGCCCCGAGCAGGGTGAAATCCCCGTTGTAGAAGGGGCTTCGGTGGCGAGTGCCAATTGGCCGCGGGCGGGACGGCCAATTGGCCATCCACCCCGAGCGCCCCTCCCACCGCCGCGTTCTACCCTGCCCTCCATGCTCCGCCGCCTCACCGCCCGCCCGCTGCTCGCGGCCGTCCTGCTCGTGATCCTCGCCCTCGCGGGCGCCGGGATCTGGGCGTGGAACGACGCGCGGTCGAGCACGCCCGTGAGCGAGGACGCGGCCGTGGCGGCCTTCCGCCGGGAGGGCGGCGCGGAGGGCGGCTCCGCGGCCCCCGGAGTCCCCCGGCCGGGCGTCTACACCTATGACCAGAGCGGATCGGAGAGCGGCGGGGCCGGTCCGGTGTCGATCTCCCGGGATCTCCCCGCCCACGCGCGCTACGTCGTCACGCATGTGCCGGGCGGCTACGCGGAGGAGCTCGACATCAGCCAGGAGCACATCGAGGGGCTGCGGCTGCGCGTGGCCCCGGACGGCGGGTCACGGGCCGTCTCGCGGCGGACCGAGGTGAAGTTCCTCGGCGTCGGCCGGGACGACCGGCGCGACCTGCGCCCGGCGCCGGTCCACCTGCCGCCCGACCTGCGGGTGGGCCGCAGCTGGTCGGGCCGCTACGCGGCCGGCGACCTGCCGGTGTCGTTCCGCAGCCGGGTGCTGCGGCGCGAGGCCGTCGAGATCGAGGGGCGCCGGATCCCCTGCGTGGTGGTGAGCACGGTCGGCGACACCGGAGGAGCCCACCCGGGCACGCGCACCGACACCCGCTGGTGGTCGCCGGCCCTCGCGCTGCCCCTGCGCTGGACCATCGAGATGCGCATCCGGGGCGTCGTCACCCTCGACGCCCACGCCGACCTCAGGCTCGAGAGCGTCACTCCGCGCACATGACCCGGCCCGGCCGGGCCGGCCCTTCTGAGGCCCGCTCGTGCGTGCTACCGTTCCCGGGCGCCGCCCGAGAGGGCGGCTCCGTCGTGACCGGACAAAGGCGACAGTGCCGACGATCAACCAGCTGGTCCGCAAGGGCCGCAAGCCGAAGTTCACCAAGGTGTCCACGCCCGCGCTGCGCGGCGCGCCGCAGAAGCGCGGCGTCTGCACGCGCGTCTACACCACCACGCCGAAGAAGCCGAACTCGGCACTTCGGAAGGTGGCGCGCGTGCGGCTCACCAACCAGATGGAGATCACTTCCTACATCCCGGGGGAGGGGCACAACCTCCAGGAGCACTCCGTGGTGCTGGTCCGCGGGGGGCGCGTGAAGGATCTGCCGGGCGTGCGCTACAAGGTGATCCGAGCGGCGCTCGATGCCGCGGGCGTCGCCGAGCGTCGGAAGGCCCGTTCGAAGTACGGCGCGAAGACGCCCAAGTAGTGCCGCGCAGAGCCGTCGTCACCCGTCGTCCGCTCGATCCGGACCCGGTCTACACAAGCACCCTGGTCACCCAGGTGGTGAGCCGCGTCCTGAAGGACGGCAAGAAGTCCACCGCCGAGGGCGTCGTCTACGGCGCGCTCGAGCGGATCCGTGACCGCACCGGTCGCGATCCGGTCGCGGTGATGGAGGAGGCGGTGCGCAACGTCACCCCCGCGCTCGAGGTGAAGTCACGGCGGGTGGGCGGCGCCACCTACCAGGTGCCGATCGAGGTGCCGCCCCGCCGCGGGCGCACGCTCGCCATTCGCTGGATCGTCCGGTTCGCGCGCGAGCGGCGGGAGAAGCAGATGAGCGAGCGACTCGCGAACGAGCTCCTCGACGCGCTCGGCTCGCAGGGGGGCGCCTTCAAGCGGAAGGACGACCTCTACCGCATGGCCCAGGCGAACAAGGCGTTCGCGCACTACCGCTGGTAGGGATCCCGCCCTCGCGGCGGGGGGTGGGTGGTCGGGATGAATGACGCGAGGCCGAGTGGCCGCGCGACGACGAACGGATGAGGTGAGTGGGCGTGACGACGACGGCAAGGACGGTCTCCCTCGAGAAGACCCGCAACATCGGCATCATGGCCCACATCGATGCCGGCAAGACGACGACCACCGAGCGGATCCTCTACTACACCGGCCGCACGCACCGGATCGGCGAGGTCCACGACGGCGCCGCCACCATGGACTGGATGGCGCAGGAGCAGGAGCGCGGCATCACGATCACGAGCGCCGCGACGACGTGCTTCTGGCGCGACCACCGCATCAACATCCTCGACACCCCGGGGCACGTGGACTTCACGATCGAGGTCGAGCGCAGCCTGAGGGTGCTCGACGGGGCCGTCGCCGTGTTCGACTCGGTGGCCGGCGTCGAGCCACAGAGCGAGACCGTCTGGCGTCAGGCCGACCGCTACGGCGTGCCGCGGATCGCCTACGTCAACAAGATGGACCGCGTCGGCGCGGACTTCGCGAAGGCCGTCAAGACCATGGTCGACCGCCTCGGCACGCGAGCGGTCCCGATCCAGCTGCCGATCGGCGAGGAGGCCGACTTCCGCGGGATCATCGACCTCATCGGGATGAAGGCGATCGTCTACAAGGACGACCTCGGCACCGAGTTCGACGTCACCGAGATCCCCGAGGAGATGCGCGCCGCGGCCGAGGCCGCCCGCGAGGAGCTGATCTCGGTCGCCTCCGACCACGACGAGGAGCTCGCCGACGCCTACCTCGAGGGCCGGGAGATCGAGGTGGACCGGCTCGTCGCGGCCATCCGCACGGCGGTGCTCAACATCGCCATGACCCCCGTGCTGTGCGGGTCGTCCTTCAAGAACAAGGGCGTTCAGCCCCTGCTCGACGCGATCATCGACCTGCTGCCCTCACCGCTCGACGTGCTCCCCGCCGTGGGGCTGGTGCCCGGCACGGACGAGGAGGTCACCCGCGCGGCCGACCCGAACGGGCCCGTTCTCGGCGCTCGCGTTCAAGGTGATGAGCGACCCCTACGTGGGGCGCCTCACCTACCTGCGGGTGTACTCCGGCACGGTGTCCACCGGCTCGAGCGTCATGAACGCCACCAAGGACCGCAAGGAGCGGGTCGGCCGGCTGCTCATGATGCACGCGAACCACCGCGAGGACGTCGACAGCGTCACGGCGGGCGACATCGTCGCCGCCGTCGGCCTCAAGACCACGACCACCGGCGACACCCTCACGGACGCCGCCGACCCCGTGATCCTGGAGCAGATGACGTTCCCGGAGCCGGTCATCGGCCTCGCGATCGAGCCGAAGACCAAGCAGGACCAGGAGAAGCTCGGGCAGGCGCTCACGCGCCTGTCGGACGAGGACCCCACCTTCCGGGTGCGCACCGACGATGAGACGGCGCAGACCGTCATCTCCGGAATGGGCGAGCTGCACCTCGAGATCATCGTCGACCGGCTCATGCGCGAGTTCGGCGTGGACGCCAACGTCGGCGCGCCGCAGGTCGCCTACCGCGAGACGATCCGGAAGCGCGTCGAGAAGGTCGAGGGCCGCTTCGTCCGCCAGACCGGTGGCCGCGGCCAGTTCGGCCACGTCTACCTGACGGTCGAGCCCAACAAGAACGGCGGCTACGAGTTCGAGAGCAAGATCGTGGGCGGCAGCATCCCGCGGGAGTACATCCCGGCGGTCGACCAGGGCGTTCGCGAGGCGATGGAGGGCGGCGTGGTCGCCGGCTACCCGCTCGTGGACATCAAGGTGGAGCTGGTGGACGGCTCCTACCACGAGGTCGACTCGTCCGAGATCGCCTTCAAGATCGCCGGGTCGATGGCCTTCAAGGAGGCCGCCAGGCGCGCATCCCCGACGCTTCTCGAGCCCGTGATGGCCGTCGAGGTCGTCGTGCCGAAGGACTACGTCGGGACCGTCGTCGGCGACCTCAGCCAGCGGCGCGGGCGCATCGGGGGGATGGAGACCCGCGGGGCCACCACGGAGGTGGTCACCGCCCAGGTGCCGCTGTCGGAGATGTTCGGCTACGCCACCTCGGTCCGGTCCGCCACCCAGGGCCGCGCCACCTTCACGATGCAGTTCCACTCGTATCAGGAGGTCCCGGTCTCCATCGCCGAGGAGATCAAGCAGCGGGGCGCCGCCTCCTAGTCCGTCCCGTGGGCGGGGCCGAGCGGGATAGGCTCGGTTCCCGCGTCCCAGACGGAGGAACCGACCCGAGCATGAGCCCCACCCGCCCGCCCGGCTCGCTCGGGCTCGTCGAGACCCGGCGGGTCGTCCTCTTCACGCAGGAGGACTCCGCTGCGGCTGGAGTCCGGCGCGATCCTCGCACCGGTCGAGGTGGCCTACGAGACCTACGGCCGCCTGGACGCCGACCGCTCGAACGCGGTCTACATCTGCCACGCCCTGACCGGCGACGCCCATGCGGCGGGACACCACGGCGACCCGGCGCGCCCGGGCTGGTGGGACACCATCATCGGCCCCGGCAAGCCGATCGACACGGACCGCCATTTCGTCGTCTGCTCCAACCTGCTCGGCGGCTGCCGTGGCACCACCGGCCCGTCGTCGATCGACCCCGCCACCGGCCGCCCCTACGGGCTGCGGTTCCCGCTCTTCACCGTGCGCGACCTGGTGGCGGTGCACCGGGCGCTCGCGCGGCATCTGGAGATCGAGCGCTTCGCCACGGCCATCGGCGGCTCGCTGGGGGGGATGCAGGCATTGCAGTGGGCCCTCGACGCCCCGGAGGAGCTCGACTCGGCGATCCTGGTCTGCGCCTCCGCGCGCCTCTCGGCCCAGAACATCGCGTTCTCCGCCGTCGCCCGCCAGGCGATCATGAGCGACCCGGACTTCCGCGAGGGCGACTATCAGGACGCCGGGGTCCGTCCCGACCGCGGCCTCGCCGTCGCGCGGATGATGGCCCACATCACCTATCTCTCACAGGAGTCGATGCGCCGCCGCTTCGGCCGCCGGCTGCAGAACGGCGACGTGCCCGCCTTCGGCTTCGACGTCGACTTCCAGGTCGAGAGCTACCTCCAGCACCAGGGCGAGAGCTTCCTGAAGCGGTTCGACGCCAACAGCTACCTCTACCTGTCGCGGGTGATGGACTACTTCGACCCGTTCGCGGACGCCGCCGGCGTGGCGTCGGCGCTGGCGGGCTCGCCCCCGCGGTTCCTCGTCGTCTCGTTCGACACCGATTGGCGCTTCGACACCGCCCACTCGCTCGAGATCGTCCGGACGCTCGCGGCGAACGACGTGCCGGTGTCCTTCCGCGAGATCCCCTCGCCCCACGGCCACGACTCGTTCCTGCTCACCGTGCCGGAGTACCACCGCACGGTGTCCGCGTTCCTCGACCGCGTGCGCGAGGGGGGCGCGACGCCGGCCCCGGCCCCCCTCGCGGGCTGAGCGGGATGCGGGCCGACCTCGCGCTCGTGGCCGGCCTCGTGCCGCCGGGCTCGCGCGTGCTCGACCTCGGATGCGGTGACGGCGCCCTGCTCGACCATCTGGCCCGCACCCGGGGATGCCGGGTGCAGGGGGCCGAGCGCTCGCCGGACGCGGTCGTGGCCTGCCTGCGGCGCGGCATCCCCGTCGTGGAGCTCGATGTGGACGCCGGGCTGTCGGACTTCGGCGACGCGGCCTTCGACGTGGTGGTCCTCTCCCAGACCCTCCAGGCGCTGCACCGCCCGCGCGACGTGCTGCGCGAGATGGTGCGCGTGGGGCGCGTGGGCGTCGTCTCGTTCCCGAACTTCGGCCACTGGGCGATCCGGCTCCGGTTGCTCGCGACCGGCCGGATGCCGTCGTCCCGCACGCTGCCGCACGCCTGGTACGACACCCCCAACATCCACCTCTGCACCGTCGCCGACTTCGAGGCGCTCGCGCGCGCGGAGGGCCTGGTGGTGCGGCAGCGGCGGCTGCTCGACGCCGCCGGCGGCGCGGCGACCGGCCGGGTGAGCCGGCGTCCCAACCTGCTGGCCGCGGGCGCCGCCTACGTCGTCGAGCGGGGGGCCGCCCGGGCCGAGCCGAGTTCCTAGACGCGCCTCGGACGGAAGCCCAGGGCGGGACCGCTCCGGCGCGGCACGCCCGCGGCTGAGGGCGGCGGCTCCGACCGCGGCAGCGGCAAGGCATGCCAGGCCTCCGAGGACGAGGCCCGCCCGCGGGCTCCCGTACTCCGAGATCGCCCCCACGATGGGCGCTCCGATCGGGGTGCTGCCCAGGAACGCCATCGTCCAGAGGGCCATCACGCGGCCGCGGAAGCGGGGCTCGCTGGTGAGCTGGAGCGTGGTGTTGCCCGTGGCCAGGAAGGTGATGCTGGCGGCGCCCACCAGCGCCATCGCCACCAGCGCCACCGGCAGGGTCGGCGCGGCCGCCGCGCCGAGGATGGCGACGCCGAAGGCCGCGGCGGACACGGTCAGGGGACGCAGCCCGGTGCGCCCGTGGCCGGCCACCACCAGCCCGCCCACGATCGCGCCGGCGCCCATGGCGGAGGTGAGCAGGCCGTAGGTCTCCGCCCCGCCCCCGAACGTGCCGCGGGCGAGCAGCGGCAGCACGACGCTGAACTCGTACGCCAGGGTGCCGACGAGCGCGAGCATCATGAGCGGAACCAGCAGCTCCGGCGTGCGGCGCACGTAGGCGACGCCCTCGCGCACCTGCCGCGGCGAGCGCGGCGCCGGCGCCGAGGGGTGCAGCGCGGCCCGGTTCATCCCGGCGAGCGCCACCAGCACGGCCGCGTAGGTGGCGGCGTTGATGGCGAAGCACAGCCCGGTGCCCACGGTGGCGATCAGGACGCCGGCCACGGCGGGTCCGATCGCGCGGGCCGTGTTCACCAGCACGCTGTTGAGGCTGACCGCGTTCCTCAGCTCGTCCGGACCGACCATCTCCTGCACGAAGGCCTGGCGCACGGGGTTGTCGCAGGCGGTGACGAGGCCCAGCATCAGGGCCAGGCCAACGACCATCCAGAGCTGGACCGCTCCGCTCAGCACGAGGATCGCGAGCGTGAGCGCCATGACCCCGAGGGCGGCCTGGGTGGTCATCAGCAGGCGCCGCTTGTCGAGACGGTCCGCGAGCAGCCCGCCATAGGGCGCGAGCGCCAGGATCGGCAGGAACTGCGCCGCGAACACCAGCCCCAGCGCGGTGCCGGAGCCCGTCAGCTCCAGCACGAGCCAGCCCTGCGCGACGGTCTGCATCCAGGTGCCGACGAGGCTCACCGCCTGCCCGGCGAAGTAGCGCCGGTAGTTCGGGGTGTGGAGCGCCGAGAAGGTGCCGTGGGCCCACGCGAGGATCAGCGCCGCTCCCCCTCGCGCATCAGGTCCTCCAGCGCGGGGAGGGCCTCGCGCAGGGCCGCGAGGCGATCGTCCGGCATCCGCTCCAGCCCGGCCACGAGGAGCGCGGCGCGCCGGGCGCGCAGCCGTCCCAGCACGCGCGTGCCGGCCGCGGTGGCCGAGACGAGGGTGCAGCGGGCGTCGTCCGGGTCCGCGCCGCGCGCCGCCAGCCCGGCCTCCTCGAGGTGCCCCAGCACCCGTGAGAGGAGGGTGGGGTTGATGGCCTCCGCCTCGGCCAGGTCGCCGGCGCGCATCGGGCCCTCCCGCACGAGGGTCGCGAGGACACCGGACTGGGTGGTGGTGAGGCCCTCGTCCGCGCTCGCCGTCCGCAGCCACCGGCCGATGCGCATGACCGCGTTGCGCAGCCGGTCGACCGTCTCCTCGTCCATCGCCACCGGCGGCGCCTTCGTCACCCCTCGTCTCCTGTCACTTGATTGCCGATAGGCAACTATATTAGCACCTGGGGATGCGCGTCGGCGTACGCCGACGCAGCTACTGCGACGAGGGGCTGATGCGCTGGGGGCCGGCGGTGGGCTTGCAGTGCACGCCCGCGTTGAGCGCGTACCGGTTCCAGCGGTCGCTGACGCCGGCGAAACCGAGGCCCGGCGCGATCTTGGCCAGCTCGTGCAGCAGCGTCACGTGGTAGCAGTGGTAGCCGGCGTCGGCGACGTAGGTGCGCCATTTGCGCCCGGGGGTGAGCAGCCCGTAGAGGCTCCAGGTACCGGTGTCGTGCAGCGGGAGGTAGCGCTTCAGGGTGCGCTCCCCGCGCCGCGCGAGCGCCCGCGCCATGCTGCCGGCAACCGCGGCTCCGGGGGCGCGCTCCCGCGCGCGCTGGTCGGGCGGGCCGGCGTCCAGGGGGTTCGGGCGCGACCCCAGCAGCGGCGCGGTGGCGTGCAGGTTGAGCAGGGTGACCATGAAGCCGTTGAGGGCGGCTCCCTTCCAGGGGTTGGCGCCCGGGTAGGCGCGCTCGACGTACCAGGGCATCGGCCGCCCCCCCAGGGGCTCGGCCACCGGCGAGAGCACCCCGCCGCTGTTCACCGGGACCGTGAAGGCGGCCAGGGCCAGCCGGGCCGCGTCGGCGAAGCGCGTCTCCCCGGTGCGGTGGTAGGCGCGGGCCATCAGCTGGGAGATGCGCCCCTGGGCCATCCCCGAGGCGCCGGGGCGGATCCTCCCGGGCTGGTCGGGCACGTCGTAGTACTCCCAGAGCATGAAGTCGCGGCCCTTGCCGTGCCGCTCGACCCCCATCGCCAGCAACGCCTCGGCGAGCTGCTCCGGGGCGTAGGAGCGGTTGAGCTCCTGCCAGCGCCCGGCGGTCGCGACCGGGTTGACCGCGAAGCCGCGGCCCGCCCAGTAGGTGGAGAGGATCCCCTCGAAGTCGAGGAGGATGACCCGCCTGCGCGGCACGACGTAGCGCGTGTACCACCACGCGTTCACGCGCAGCGTGTGCGAGACGGTCTCCCTCCGGCCCTCCGGCTGCTCGGGTCCCAGGTAGAGCCTCCCGAGGCGCAGCAGGTACTGGATGTCGCGCTCCTCACCGGACAGGGGCGCGACGGTGAAGAGGCGGTTCTGGAGGATGGCGATGGCCGTGTCGGCGTCGGCCGGCAGCTCCTCGAAGGGGATGTAGTAGCTCGGGCGCTGCTGGATCACCTGGCCGTGGGCCGCGGCGTCCCGGGCCGGCGCGCCATCGGCGACGACGGCCAGGGTCAGCATGCCGACGAACACGACGGCGACCGCAAGGGCGCGCCGAGTCCGGAGTCCGTTCCTGCCGCCCAGAAGTCCCATCAGAGCAGGAATATGAGAGCCGGGCGCCCCCGAAAACAACTGTTCGTGGGTCCAGTTCTGGTCCGCGCGTCGGCGCGGCATCAGGCGCGGCAACGAACCCCCGCCCGGATCGCGTAGGCGGTCCACCGGTCCGCCACGACGGCGAAGCCGCGACCCGGGGCGAGCGGCGCCAGCTGGCGCAGGAGCCGCACGTGGTAGCAGTGGTAGCTCACATCGGCGAGGAACCCGCGCCACGGGTATCCGGGCGTGAGGAGCCCGTAGAGGCTCCAGGTGCCGGTGTCGTGCAGCGGGAGGTACCGGGCCAGGGTAGCCTCTCCCCGCTCCACGAGGGCCCGCACCGTCACGGCCGTGCGCGCAGCGCCGGGCGAGCGCTCGGCGAGGGGCTGCCCCGGAGGCCGCACCGGACGGCCCGCGAGCAGCGGCGCGGTGGCGTGCAGGTTGAGCAGGGTGACCATGAAGCCGTTGAGGGCGGCTCCCTTCCAGGGGTTGGCGCCCGGGTAGGCGCGCTCGACGTACCAGGGCATCGGCCGCCCCCCCAGGGGCTCGGCCACCGGCGAGAGCACCCCGCCGCTGTTCACCGGGACCGTGAAGGCGGCCAGGGCCAGCCGGGCCGCGTCGGCGAAGCGCGTCTCCCCGGTGCGGTGGTAGGCGCGGGCCATCAGCTGGGAGATGCGCCCCTGGGCCATCCCCGAGGCGCCGGGGCGGATCCTCCCGGGCTGGTCGGGCACGTCGTAGTACTCCCAGAGCATGAAGCGCCGTGCCCCGTGCCGCCGCGCCACCCCGAGGGGGACGAGCGCGTCGGCGAGGGCCTCGGGGGTGAGGGCGTCGTTCAGCCCCTGCCACCTCCCGGCCGTGGCGACCGGGTTGACCCCGAAGCCGCGGCCCTCCCAGTAGGTCGACAGCACGCCGCCGGGATCGCGGGCGATCACGCGCCCGCCGGGAGCCGCATGGCTCGCGTACCACCAGGCGTTGACGCGCAAGGTGCGGGCGACCGTCCGGCGCCGCCCGTCGGGCTGCCCCGCGCGCAGGTGCAGGCGCCCGAGGCGGAGCACGTAGTCGATGTCGGCGCGGGTCATCGATCCCGCGGGTGCCCGGGCCAGGGCGCGGCGCAGCTCCGCCCGCGCGGAGGGGACGTCCGCCGGCAGCGCGTCCGAGCGGATGACGTAGGCCGAGCGCGCCGCGGAGGCCCACGCGGGGGCCGTGACGCCGATGGCGACGACGGCCGCGAGGGTGGCGCCCAGCCGGAAGGTCGGGTGGCGGTGCGCGACGCGACGCGCGTCCTCCAGGCGGAAGCTCCTCGGCAGACCGAAGAAACGCCGGTTGAGCCAGCCGAACCGGCGGGCGTAGGCGCTCACCGCGAGCGCGCGCTCCTCCCCCGTGACCTCCACCGCGCGCACCCGCTCGACCTGGCCGCCGCGGATGAGCTCCCCCCAGCCGGCGGCGCGCAGGTTGCGAACCCAGTCGGTGTCGCCGCGGGGGGCGAGCACGTAGCGCCGGTCCCCCCGGCGCAGCACCAGCACCGGGGTGGATCGCAGTCGTCCCGTCCGCCGGCCGTGCACCCGCAGGAGCCGCAGGCGCGGCAGCGGCAGGCCGAGCCGGCCCACGAGCAGGGTGACGAGCCCGTTGAGGGCGCGGGGCGGGATGCCGCGGCCGCGGCGGGAGGTGATCACGAGAGGCGGGCGGCCAGGTACTCGGCCGGGTGCAGGGCACGGGTGCCCGTCAGGCGCCGGATCTGGGCGCGGCACGAGGTGCCGGCGGCCACCGCGACGTCCGCCGCCCGCGCCGCCGGGGCGAGACGGTCCTCGGCGATCCGGCGCGACAGCTCGGGGTGGCGGTACCCGAAGGAGCCCGCCATCCCGCAGCACCCGGCTCCCGAGTCCCGCGCACGGGGCCCCGCCAGCTCGAGGAACGCGGCGGCGCCCTCGCGTCCGCCGCCCAGCGCCCGGGCGTGGCAGTGCTCGTGCACCACCGCCTCATCCGCGGCGGGCCGCAGGTCCGGCGGCCCCAGGTCGACCACGGCGCGCTCGAAGCCGACGGCGCAGGTCGCCACCCACGCCGTGCGCGGATCGCGCGGGATCAGGCGCGGGATGTCGTCCACGAGCATCGACCAGCAGGACGGCTCCAGCACCACGATCGGCGTCCCGGCCAGGGCGTGCGGCGCGAGCCGGTCGAGGGCGCGGCGCGCGCGGCGCCTCGCCGCGTCCACCAGGCCCTGCGACAGGAGCGGCCGTCCGCAGCAGCCGGGGTCCACCACCTCGGGCCGGGCGCCGGAGGCACCGAGCACCCTCAGAGCCGCCTCGCCGACGGCGGGCTCCAGGAAGCGGGTGAAGGTGTCGGCCATCAGGGCGATCCGGGGGCCGCGGCCACTTGGCCCTCCGGCCGGCGGCCACTTGGCCGGCGGCCATCTCCAGGGGCGAACCGGAGCCGGAAGCGGCTCCCCGGCGATCCTCCCGGCGACGGCGGCCGCCAGGCGGGCGAGGCCGGGGGCGCGCGCGCCCAGGGCGAGCAGATCGTGGGCGTGTCCGGTGAGGCGCGCCTCGACCGGGACGCCGCGGGCGCGGTGGCGATGGGCCAGCGCCTCCACCTTGAGGCGCGCCATGTCGACGCGGGCGGGGCACTCCGCCGCGCAGGCCTTGCAGCCCAGGCACAGCTCGAGGGCCTCGTGCAGCCCGTCATCCGCCAGGCCGGCCGGGAGCCGGCCCTCGAGCGCCCCACGGAGGATCGCGGCCCGGCCGCGCGTGGAGTGGCGCTCGTCGCCGAGGGCCTGGTAGCTCGGGCACATGGCCCCGGTGGCGGCCCGGCAGGCGCCGTTGCCGTTGCAGGCCTCCCCGGCACGGGCCAGGCCTCCGTCGGCCGCGAAGCTCATCGCGGTACGGCGGGCACGGCGCGGCGGCGAGGCCGCGAGGCGCAGGTTCTCGTCCAGCGGGTCCGGCTCGGTCAGCACCCCCGGGTTCAGGATCCGGCCGGGGTCGAGGAGCCGCTTCAGCTCGCCGAAGGCCGCGACCGTCTCGGGCGGGTACATCCGCGGCAGCAGCTCGCTGCGGGCCCGGCCGTCGCCGTGCTCGCCCGACAGCGACCCGTCCAGCGAGCACACGAGGTCCGCGGTCTCCTCGGCGATGCGCCGCAGCGCGGCGATCGCGCCGGGGAGCCGCAGGTCCATGCGCGGCCGGATGTGCAGGCACCCGACGCTGGCATGCCCGTACCAGACGGCGTCGAGGCCTTCGCGGTCGAGGATCGCCCGCACGCCGCGGGCCAGCTCGGGCAGCCGCTCGGGCGGCACGGCCGGGTCCTCGATGATCGCGAGCGGCCGCGGGTCGCCCGGCCCGGCGCGGACCGGCGCGAAGGGCGCTCCCGATCCCCGCCCGGCGGATCGCCCAGACGGCCTCCTGATCGGCCGGGTCGAGCACCACCCGCGCGCCCGGGGATCCGGCGCAGGCGCTCGGCCACCTCGCCCGGATCACCGCTCAGCTCCACCAGCAGCTGGGCCGGAGCGCCCGGGTCGAGCGCCGAGCGGGCCATCAGCTCGACGGCCGACGGGTCGTGCGTCAGCGCCTCCACCGCCGCCTCGAGGGCGGCGTCCACCGAGGCGAACGCCAGCAGGGCCAGGCCGCGGGCCGCCGGGCGCTCCACCAGCCGCAGGACGGCGCCGCGGGTCACCGCGAGCGTGCCCTCGCTGCCGCACAGCAGGCGGGGCCAGTCGGGGGCATCGCCGGCGAGGGCGCCCAGGTCGTAGCCCGACACCCGTCGCAGGAGCGCCGCCGGCTGCGCGGCGGCGCCGAGCGGACGGGCCGCCTCCAGGGCGGCGGGCGCCGGGCGTCCCCGGACGAGGGTGGTGCGGCTCCCGTCGGCCAGCGTCACGTCGATCTCGAGCACGTGGTGGGCGGTGAGCCCGTACGCGATGGAGCGTGCGCCGGCGGAGTTGTTGGCGATCATGCCGCCCAGGGTGGCCCGGTTGCCCGAGGCGACGTCCGGCCCGAAGAGGAGGCCGTGGGCCCCTGCCGCGGCGTTCAGGCGGTCGAGCACCACGCCGGGACCCACGCGCGCCGTCCGCGTCGCCGGGTCGATCGCGACCTCGTCGAGGGCCGAGCAGTCCACCACCAGCCCCGAGCCCACGGTCTGGCCCGCCAGGCTCGTCCCGGCGCCGCGCATGGTGAGCGGCACGCCGTGGTCCCGGCAGGCGGCGAGCGCGGCGTCCAGGTCGTCGGCGTCCCGCGCCCGGAGGGCGGCCAGGGGGAGCCGCGCGTAGATGCTCGCATCGGCGGCGTAGAGCTCGCGGGAGGCCGGGTCGTCGCGCACCTCACCCGCGGCGTCCCTGCGCAGTCGCGCGACCATTCCGGCTCCGTCCATGGCGGGATGGTACGACTCCGGCGAAACGGCCCCTACAGGGCGGGAACCCGCATCGGGATCGTCCTTGCGAGCGGCGGGGCGTTTGGTACTCTACCCGGGCTCTACGGAGCGCCCGGTTTCTCGCGCGCGGCCTTCGGGCCGCGCGTTTTGCGCCGGGGGGAGTTTTTCACGTCGGGGAGCGCCCGGCCGCGTGGCCGAACCGCAGAGTGCCCAGAGGAGTGATCGATGGCGAAAGAGAAGTTCGATAGGTCCAAGCCCCACGTGAACGTGGGCACCATCGGCCATGTCGATCACGGCAAGACGACCCTCACCGCCGCCATCACCAAGGTTCTCTCGGAGAAGGTCGGCGGCAGCACGCAGGCGGTGTCGTTCGACTCCATCGACAAGGCTCCCGAGGAGCGTGAGCGCGGCATCACGATCGCGACCGCGCACGTCGAGTACGAGACGGAGAACCGCCACTACGCGCACGTGGACTGCCCGGGCCACGCCGACTACATCAAGAACATGATCACCGGCGCCGCCCAGATGGACGGGGCGATCCTGGTGGTCTCGGCCGCCGACGGCCCGATGCCGCAGACGCGCGAGCACATCCTGCTCGCCCGCCAGGTGGGCGTCCCGTCGATCGTCGTGTTCCTCAACAAGGCCGACATGGTCGACGACGAGGAGCTGCTGGAGCTGGTGGAGCTCGAGGTCCGCGAGCTGCTCTCGCTCTACGAGTTCCCCGGCGACGACATCCCGATCATCACGGGCTCCGCCCTCAACGCGCTCAACGGCGACGCCGAGGCGGCCGAGGGCATCCTCGCGCTGATGGCGGCCGTGGACGACTACATCGAGGTCCCGGTGCGGGACATCGACAAGCCCTTCCTGATGCCCGTGGAGGACGTCTTCACGATCACCGGCCGCGGCACGGTCGCCACCGGCCGGATCGACCGCGGGATCATCAAGGTCGGCGAGAACGTGGACATCGTCGGCATGACCCCCGAGACCAACAACACCGTGGTCACCGGGGTCGAGATGTTCCGCAAGCTGCTCGACGAGGGCCGCGCGGGCGACAACGTCGGCTGCCTCCTCCGCGGGGTCAAGCGCGAGGAGATCCAGCGCGGGCAGGTGCTCGCGGCCCCCAAGTCGATCACCCCCCACACCAAGTTCAAGGCGCAGGTGTACGTGCTCTCGAAGGACGAGGGCGGCCGCCACACGCCGTTCTTCCAGGGCTACCGCCCGCAGTTCTACTTCCGCACCACCGACGTCACCGGCGTCGTCACCCTCCAGGAGGGCGTCGAGATGGTCATGCCGGGCGACAACGCCACCATGGACGTCGAGCTGATCCAGCCGATCGCCATGGAGGAGGGCCTGCGCTTCGCGATCCGCGAGGGCGGCCGCACGGTGGGTGCCGGAGTCGTGGAGAGCATCACCGAGTAGAGGCAGCTTCCCGAGCCCCGTCGTCTCCCACCCGGAGGCGGCGGGGTTTTCTTTCTCAGCAGGGGCGTGCGCGAGGTGCAGCAGAACAAGATCAGGATCCGGCTCAAGGCCTACGACCACGAGCTGATCGACAAGAGCGCCGCCTCCATCGTCGAGACGGCCCAGCGCAGCGGAGCCAGCATCTCCGGTCCCGTGCCCCTGCCCACCGAGCGCAACGTGTACTGCGTGATCCGCGGCCCCTTCAAGGACAAGGACTCCCGCGAGCACTTCGAGATCCGCACCCACAAGCGCCTCATCGACATCTACTCGCCCACGCCCAAGACGGTCGACTCGCTCATGCGCCTCGACCTCCCGGCCGGCGTGGACATCGAGATCAAGGCGTAGATCCGATGGCGGCGATCATCGGGCGCAAGGTGGGGATGACCCAGATCTTCGGGGAGGACGGCGCGCGCGTGCCGCTCACCGTGATCGAGGCCGGCCCCTGCCCGGTGACCCAGGTCAAGACCGCCGAGAGCGACGGCTACGACGCCGTGCAGCTCGGCTTCGGGGCCGCCAAGCCGAAGAGCCTCAACAAGCCGAAGCTCGGGCACCTGAAGAAGGCCGGCGCCGCGCCGGTGCGCCACCTGCACGAGTTCTCGGCCGAGGAGCTCGGCATCGAGGTCGCGGTCGGCGACGTCGTCACGGTCGAGCCGTTCGAGCCCGGCCAGATGGTGCGCATCACCGGCACCTCCAAGGGCAAGGGCTACGCCGGCACGATCAAGCGGCACAACTTCAAGCGCGGCCCCAAGAGCCACGGCTCGCACAACATCCGCGGGCCGGGATCGATCGGCGCGGCCGCCTACCCGGCCCGCGTGTTCAAGGGGATGCGGATGAGCGGCCACATGGGCGCGCGCACCGTCACCCAGCGGGGCCTGCAGGTCGTGGACCGCGACCCCGAGCGCAACCTGCTGCTCGTGCGCGGCGCGGTCCCCGGCGGGGTCAACGGCATCGTGATCGTGAGGCCCGAGTGACGCCCCTCCCGCTCCTCGACGCCGACGGGGTCACGGTGGGTCGCGCGGCGCTCGCGCAGGCCATCGCCGCCCAGCCGATCAAGCAGCACCTCATCCACGAGACCGTGGTGGCCGAGCTCGCCGCCCGTCGCGCCGGCACCCATTCGACGAAGACGCGCGGGGTGGTCCGCGGCGGCGGCGCGAAGCCGTGGCGCCAGAAGGGCACGGGCCGGGCCCGCCAGGGCTCGATCCGCGCGCCGCAGTGGACCGGCGGCGGCGTCGCCTTCGGCCCCACGCCGCGCGGCGCACGGCGGCAAGGTCAACCGCAAGGTGCGCGCTCAGGCGTTCCGCGCGGCGTTCCGCGCGCACGCCGAGCGCGGGTCGCTGGCGCTGATGGATCCCGATGGAGCTGGGAGACCCCCTCCACCAAGCGCGCGGTCGAGTACCTGCGCCAGGCCCCCGACGGGGTGGCGGTCCGCCCGCTGCTCCTGGTGGTGACCGACCTCGACGCCGTCGAGGCCCGGTCGTTCCGCAACCTGCCGGGCGTCTACGTGCTGGCGTCCTCGGAGCTCGAGACCGTGGACATCGTCGCGGCCCGGGCCCTGCTGGTGGAGCGGGCCGTCTGGGAGCGGATCGCCGGCGAGCCGGCCGAGGTCGAGGCCGTCGAGGCCAAGCGCAAGCCGAAGCCGCGGGCGAAGCCGAAGAAGAAGGCCCCCGCCCCGCCCCCGGTCGTCGAGGAGCCCGCCCCCGAGGTCGCCGAGGAGCCCGTGGCGGCCGAGGAGCCCGCCGCCGAGGAGCCCGTCGCGAGGAGCCCGCCGCCGAGGCGCCGGAGGCCGAGGTCGTGGAGGACCCCGCCGCCGAGGTCGCGGTCGAGGAGGCGCCGCCGCCGAGGCGCCCGCCGAGGAGGCCGTCGCCGAGGAGGAGGAGGCCCCCAAGCCCGCGCCGAAGCCCAAGCGCCCGCGCGCCAAGAAGCCGCCCAAGCCCAAGGCCGAGGCGGAGCCCGCGGTCGAGCCCGAGGCCGACGGCGAGGAGGCCTCGTGAGCACCCTCCGCCACGACATGCGCCGCGTCATCGTGCGCCCGGTGATCTCCGAGAAGAGCTTCCAGCTCGTCCAGGCGCACAACCAGTACACCTTCCGCGTGCTCGACGGCGCCCACAAGACCGAGATCCGCCAGGCCGTCGAGGACCTCTTCGACGTCACGGTCACCGACGTCCGCACGGTCACGGTGCAGCCGCAAGCCCAAGCGGCGCGGCGCCTCGCGCGGCATCGGCCGGGCTGGAAGAAGGCCATCGTCGAGCTCCGGCCCGGCGACAAGATCGAGCTCTTCGAGGGGGCCTAGGCCGTGGGGATCCGCAAGTACAAGCCCACCTCGCCCGGCCGGCGCTTCGTCACCGGCTCGGACTTCGAGGAGGTCACCAAGACCACGCCCGAGAAGTCGCTGCTCGGCGACGATCTCGAAGACCGGCGGGCGCAACAACAACGGCCGCATCACCAGCCGCCACATCGGCGGCGGCCACAAGCGCCGCTACCGGATCATCGACTTCAAGCGGCGCAAGGACGGCATCCCGGCCAAGGTCGCGGCGATCGAGTACGACCCCAACCGGTCGGCGCGCATCGCCCTGCTCCACTACGCCGACGGCGAGAAGCGCTACATCCTGGCGCCGCTACCGCCTGCGGGTGGGCGACACGGTGATGAGCGGCCCGACGGCCGACATCAAGCCGGGGAACTCGCTGGCGCTGCGCGACATCCCGACCGGCACGATCGTCCACAACATCGAGCTGCAGATCGGCCGCGGCGGGCAGCTCGTGCCGCTCCGCCGGCGTCGGCGCCCAGCTGATGGCGAAGGACGGCGACTACGCCACGCTGCGCCTGCCCTCCACGCGAGATGCGCATGATCCACCTCGACTGCCGCGCGACGGTGGGCCAGATCGGCAACGTCACGCACGAGAACATCTCGATCGGCAAGGCCGGCCGCAGCCGCTGGAAGGGCAAGCGCCCCAAGGTGCGCGGATCGGCCATGAACCCGGTCGACCACCCGCACGGCGGCGGCGAGGGCAAGAGCAACTCGGGCCGCCACCCGGTGACCCCCTGGGGCGTGCCCACCCACGGCTACCGCACGCGGGTCAAGGGCAAGCCGAGCGGCAAGTACATCGTCCGCGGCCGCAAGCGCGGCAAGCACACGGAAGGCCGGTAGGGCACATGGGTCGCAGCCTGAAGAAGGGTCCCTTCGTGGACCCCAAGCTCATCAAGCGCATCGAGGACATGAACACCGCCAACGAGAAGCGGATCGTCCGCACCTGGTCGCGCTCCTCCACGATCTTCCCCGAGATGGTCGGGCACACGATCGCGATCCACGACGGCCGCAAGCACGTCCCCGTCTTCATCAGCGAGAGCATGGTGGGCCACAAGCTGGGTGAGTTCGCCCCGACCCGCACCTACCGCGGCCACGCCGGCTCCGACCGCACCTCCACCCTGCGCCGATGAGCACCGCGGCCACCACCACCGCCCCCGAGATCGTCCAGGCGACCGCACGCTACGTGCGCATGTCGGCCCGCAAGGGCCGCCTCGTGGCCGACCTCGTGCGCGGCAAGCCCGTGGCCGAGGCCCAGGCGATCCTCGCCTACAGCACGCGGGCGGCGGCGGTGCCGATGCGCAAGACTGCTCCAGTCGGCCATCGCCAACGCCGACCACAACCACGGCCTCGACGCGCGCGATCTCGTCGTGAAGCGGGTGACGGTCGACGAGGGCCCCACGATCCGCGCTTCCGGCCGCGGGCCAAGGGCCGGGCAACGCGCATCAACAAGCGCACCTGCCACATCACGATCGGCATCGCCGAGACGGAGCGCGTGTAACCCATGGGTCAGAAGATCAACCCCACCGGCTTTCGCCTCGGCATCCTCAACGGCTGGCGCAGCAACTGGTTCTCGGAGCGCGAGTTCGCCAAGTTCCTGGACGAGGACCGGCTCGTGCGCAACCACATCACCAGCAAGCTGAGCCATGCCGGCCTGTCGTCGATCCACCTGAAGAAGGACCAGACCAAGCTCACGGTCGACATCTTCACGGCCCGTCCGGGCATCGTGATCGGCAAGAGCGGGTCCGAGGTCGACGCGCTGCGCCGCGAGCTCAACCGGCTCACGGGCAAGCAGATCCAGGTGAACATCAACGAGATCAAGCGCCCCGAGCTCGACGCGAAGCTGGTGGCCCAGTCCATCGCCGAGCAGCTCGAGAACCGGGTCAGCTTCCGCCGCGCCATGAAGCGCGCGCTCACCTCGGCCATGCGCTCCGGCGCGCAGGGCGTGAAGGTGCAGTGCGGCGGGCGGCTGGGCGGCACCGAGATGTCCCGCTCGGAGCACTACTCCGACGGGCGCGTGCCCCTGCACACCCTGCGGGCCGACATCGACTACGGCTTCCACGAGGCCAAGACCACCTTCGGCCGCATCGGCGTGAAGGTGTGGATCAACAAGGGCGAGGTCCTGCCCGAGGGCGTCACCGACAGCCGCGGCCGGACCGAGCTCGAGCTCGCCCCGCCCCCGCGGCGCCCGCGCCGCGAGCGGCGCCCGGGCGGCGACAACCGGGGCGAGCGCGGCGATCGCGGACCGCGGCCGGAGCGCTCGGCCGAGCCCACCGCGGGCGGGGGAGGCGGCTCCTGATGCTGATGCCCAAGCGCACCAAGCACCGCAAGAGCCATCGCGGCCGCCGGCGCGGCCTGGCCAAGGGCCACCTCGAGATCCACTTCGGCGAGTACGGCCTGAAGGCCCTCGAGCCGGCGTGGATCACCAACCGCCAGATCGAGGCGGCCCGTGTCGCCATGACCCGGCGCATCAGCCGTGGCGGCAAGGTCTGGATCAACGTCTTCCCGCAGATGCCGGTCACGAAGAAGCCGGCCGAGACCCGCATGGGCTCGGGCAAGGGATCGCCGGAGACCTGGGTGGCCGTGGTGAAGCCGGGCAAGATCATGTTCGAGCTCGCCGGCGTCCCCGAGCCGCTGGCCCGCGACGCGATGCGCCTGGCCGCGAACAAGCTGCCCATCCGCTGCAGCTTCGTGACGCGTGACGACGCGGTGACCGCATCGTGAACGCCAAGGAGATCAGGGACCTGTCCGACGACGAGCTGGCCCGCACGCTCGCCGAGAGCCGCGAGGCCCACTTCAACCTGCGCTTCCAGCACGCCTCCGGCGCGCTCGAGCGCACCTCGGAGCTGTCCGCCCGGCGGCGCGAGATCGCACGCCTGCTGACGGTCGCGCACGAGCGGGAGCTGGCATGACCCCGGTCGTCGACGCCCCAGGAGTCGATCGCCCGCCGCAAGACCCGCCAGGGCATCGTGGTCTCCGCCGCCCGCGACAAGACCATCACGGTGATGCTCGAGAGCGCGCGGGCGCACCCGGTCTACGAGAAGACCGTGCGCCGCACGTCGAAGCTGCACGCCCACGACGACGCCAACGAGGCCGCGGTGGGCGATCTCGTGCGCGTGATCGAGTGCCGTCCGCTCTCGAAGCAGAAGCGCTGGCGCCTGGTCGAGATCATCGAACGGGCGAGGTAGCGGCGAGCTCATGGTTCAGGTCGAGACACGCCTTCGGGTGGCCGACAACACCGGCGCCCGCGAGATCCTCTGCATCCGCATCATGGGCGGCTCCCGCCGCCGCTACGCGGCCGTGGGCGACGTCATCGTGGGCACCGTGAAGCAGGCCGTCCCGAACGGCGCGATCAAGAAGGGCGACGTCGTGCGCGCCGTGGTCGTGCGCACCCGCAAGGAGCACGGCCGCGACGACGGGACCTTCATCGCCTTCGACGAGAACGCCGCGGTGATCATCGACAACGCCCAGAACCCCCGCGGCACGCGCATCTTCGGCCCCGTGGCGCGCGAGCTGCGCGAGAAGAACTTCATGAAGATCGTCTCGCTCGCCCCGGAGGTCCTGTAGCCGTGCCGGCCCGCATCCGAAAGGGCGATCGCGTGATCGCCCTCTCCGGCAAGGACAAGGGGAAGTCGGGCATCGTGATGGAGGTCCGCCCGAAGGAGCAGCGCGTCCTGGTCGAGGGGCTCAACATCATGAAGCGGCACACCAAGCCGCGTCCGCCGAACGAGCCGGGCGGCGTCATCGAGCGCCCCGCTCCCATCCACATGTCCAACGTCGCCCTGATCGACCCCAAGGACGGCCGCGCCACCCGCGTCCGGATCGAGGAGTCGGACGGGCGCATGGTGCGCGTCTCCTCCCGCTCCGGGGAGCGGCTGGACTGATGGCCGACGACACGACACCGCCAGCCGCCCCGAGCACCGCGCGCGCGCGGCTCAAGACGACCTACGAGCAGGAGATCCGCCCGCGCCTGCAGGAGGAGTTCGGCTACGCGTCGGCCATGCAGCACCCGCGCCTCGAGAAGATCACGCTCAACATGGGCGTGGGCGAGGCCAAGACCAACAGCAAGGCCCTGGACGAGGCGATCGAGCAGCTCGCCATCATCTCCGGCCAGCGCCCCAGCATCACCAAGGCGCGCAAGTCGATCGCCCAGTTCAAGCTGCGCGAGGGCATGGCCATCGGCTGCAAGGTCACCCTCCGGGGCGACCGGCATGTGGGAGTTCCTCGACCGGCTCACGTCGGTCGCGCTCCCGCGGATCCGCGACTTCCGCGGGATCAACCCCGACGGCTTCGACGGCCGCGGCAACTTCAACCTGGGCCTGCGCGAGCAGACGATCTTCCCGGAGATCGACTACGACCGCGTCGACGCGGTGCGGGGCCTGAACGTGACCATCACCACCACGGCGGCGACCGACGAGGAGGGCCGCGCCCTCCTGCGGCATCTCGGGATGCCGTTCCGCGCCGAGGGATACACGGCGGAGGAGCGGGCCCTCCGTCAAAAGCGCAAGCAGAGGAAGTTCAGCCGCGGCCGAGGCCGCAGGTAGAGGAGGAGACGTGGCGAAGACCAGCCTTCGGGTGAAGGCGTCCAGGACGCCGAAGTACCCGACCCAGAAGTACACGCGCTGTCACAGCTGCGGCCGCTCGCGGGCGGTGTTCCGCAAGTTCGGCCTGTGCCGCATCTGCCTGCGGGAGTCGGCGCACGCCGGCGTCATCCCCGGCATGACCAAGAGCTCGTGGTAGCCGCGTGCTGACCGACCCCATCGCCGACATGCTCACGCGCATCCGCAACGCCAACCTGGCGCTGCACGACGCCGTCGAGATGCCGGGCTCCACCATGAAGGCCGAGGTCGCCCGAGTGCTGCGCGACGAGGGCTACATCACCGACTACGAGCTGCGCGACGCCGACGTGGGCACCGAGCTGGTGGTGCGCCTGAAGTACGACCGCGACCGCCGCCGGGTGATCAGCGGCCTCGAGCGCGTCTCGAAGCCGGGCCGTCGGGTCTACGTGGACCGCACCTCGATCCCGAAGGTGCTCGGCGGCATGGGCATCGCCGTGATCTCGACCTCCCAGGGCATCATCACCGGGCACGAGGCCCGGCGCCGCGGCATCGGCGGCGAAGTCATCTGCTCGGTCTGGTGACGAGGAGAACCCGCGATGAGCCGCATCGGACGCACGCCGATCCCCCTCCCGGAGGGGGTCTCGGTCGACATCTCAGGGCAGAAGGTGACCGTCGCCGGCCCGAAGGGCGAGCTGCGCCACACCGTGGTCGAGCCGATCCGCGTCCGCGAGTCGGACGGCACGCTGGTGGTCACGCGCCCGACGGACCGGGGCCCGCACCGCGCCCTCCACGGGCTGTCGCGCACCCTGGTGGCCAACATGGTCCAGGGCGTGAGCGACGGCTTCGAGCGGCGCCTCGAGATCGTGGGCGTCGGCTACCGCGCGCAGCTGCGCGGCACCTCGCTGGAGCTGGCGGTCGGCTTCTCGCACCCTGTTACCATCGAGCCCCCCGAGGGGATCCAGTTCGAGGTCCCCGCGCCGACGCAGGTGGTCGTGCGCGGCATCGACAAGCAGGCCGTCGGGCAGATCGCCGCGCAGATCCGCGCGGTCCGTCCGCCGGAGCCCTACAAGGGCAAGGGGATCCGCTACGTGGGCGAGGTCGTTCGACGCAAGGTCGG
Organism: Miltoncostaeaceae bacterium; assembly: GCA_963721335.1. Taxonomy (GTDB): domain Bacteria; phylum Actinomycetota; class Thermoleophilia; order Miltoncostaeales; family Miltoncostaeaceae; genus CAVXDY01. The sequence goes on along the minus strand of CAVRIV010000005.1, from coordinate 87,663 downwards.
GAAGAGGGCATGAGCACCAGCACACTCGAGGCGCGCAGGCGCCGTCACCGCCGCATCCGCGGCTCGGTCGTCGGCTCCGCCGAGCGGCCGCGGCTGGCGGTTTCACGCTCCAACAAGCGCATCTACGCACAGCTCATCGACGACGACCGCGGGCACACGCTGGCGGCCGCCGGATCGCACGAGTCCGCCCTGCGGGGCCTGGCCAAGGGCGAGGCCGCCGGCGAGGTCGGCAAGCTGCTGGCCGAGCGGGCGAAGGGCGTCGGCGTCGAGCGGGTCGTCTTCGACCGCGGCGGCTACAAGTACCACGGGCGCGTGAAGGCGCTCGCCGACGGGGCCCGCGAGGGCGGGCTCGAGTTCTAGTCAGGAGAGGTGCGCGTACGTGGCTGAGGCTACGCCGACGAGCGAAGATCAATCCCGACGGGCTCGAGCTGAACGAGCGCGTCGTCCAGGTCAACCGTGTCGCCAAGGTGGTCAAGGGCGGCCGGCGCTTCTCGTTCTCGGCCCTCGTCGTCGTGGGCAACGAGGTGGACACGGTCGGGGTGGGTCACGGGAAGGCCAAGGAGGTCCCCGTGGCGATCCAGAAGGCCGTCGAGGACGCCAAGAAGAACCTCTTCATCGTGCCCAAGTACCGCAACACGATCACCCACCAGGTCCTGGGCCGCTCCGGCGCGGGCAAGGTGTTCATGAAGCCGGCCTCCGAGGGCACCGGCGTGATCGCCGGCGGCGGCGTGCGCGCCGTGCTCGAGCTGGCCGGGATCCGCGACATCCTCACCAAGTCGCTCGGCACCAGCAACCCGGTCAACCTCGTCGCCGCGACCGTGGCCGGCCTGAAGTCGCTGCGCCGCCCCGAGGAGGTCGCGGCGCTGCGCGGCAAGACCGTGGCCGAGGTGCTCGGCCTGTCCACGGGCTCGGGTGCGCCCGCCACCGAGGCCGTCGGCGCCTCGCGGGCCGGAGCGGCCGCCGCGTCATGAGCCGGCTGCGCGTCACGCAGATCCGCTCGCGGATCGGGACGCAGAAGCGCCACCGCGGCACGCTCCGGGCCCTCGGGCTGCGGCGCATCGGTCAGACTGTCGAGCACGATGACTCGCCCCAGCTCCAGGGCATGCTCCGGCTCGTGGCCCGCCTCGTGAAGGTGGAGCCCGCCAATGGCTGAGCGCACGCCCGGCCCCGAGATCCCGGAGACCGACCCCGAGGACGTCCGGCTCGACCGCCTGTCCCCGCGTCCGGGCGCCCGCCGCGCCCGCAAGCGCGTGGGCCGGGGCATCGGCTCGGGCACCGGCAAGACCTCCGGTCGCGGCCAGAAGGGCCTCGGCGCCCGCGCCGGCGGCGGCGTCCGCATCGGCTACCTGGGCGGCCAGATGCCGATCTACATGCAGCAGGGCAAGCTGCGCGGCTCCAACCGCAAGATGTCGATGCCGATGGGCCCGTTCCGCACCCACTCGGTGCCGGTCAACGTGGGGCGTCTCGACGGTGTTCGAGTCGGGCGCGGTCGTCGACCCGGAGGCGCTCGCGGCGAAGGGCCTGGTGAAGAACAACGCCAACCGCGCCTGGCCGGTGAAGATCCTCGCCGAGGGCGAGATCGACCGGCCGCTCACCGTGCGCGCCCACGCGGTCTCCGCCGCCGCCCGGGCCAAGATCGAGGCCGCCGGGGGCACGGTCGAGCTCATCGGCGGGGCCGAGCCGGCCGAGTAGGGGCGCGACGTGCTGAAGACGATCCTCACCTCGCTCCGGTCCCCGGACCTTCGCAAGAAGCTCGCCTTCACGGCCTTCATCCTGCTGGTCTACCGCTTCGGGTCGTACGTGCCCACGCCGGGCGTCGACCTCGACGCCCTGCAGGCCGCCATCGACGCAGCGCGGCAGCCGCCTTCTCGACTTCCTGAACCTCTTCTCCGGCGGCGCGCTGACCCGCTTCGCGGTCTTCGCGCTGGGGATCATGCCGTACATCACGGCGAGCATCATCCTGCAGCTGATGACCGTGGTGATCCCGCGGCTCGAGGCCCTCCAGAAGGAGGGCGAGAGCGGCCAGCAGAAGATCACCCAGTACACGCGCTACTTCACCGTGGTCCTGGCGCTCCTCCAGTCCATGGCCTACGTCCTGTACTTCCGCTCGCAGGACGCCCTGCCCGAGTTCAGCGCCGGACGGTTCTACCTGATCGTGCTCTCGATCACGGCGGGCACGACGCTCCTGATGTGGCTCGGTGAGCTGATCACCCAGCGCGGCGTCGGCAACGGCATCTCGCTGCTCATCTTCGCCAGCATCGTCGCGAGCGTGCCGTCGGCGATCGAGGGGTGGATCAACCTGCCGCCGGTGTCGCAGGTGCTGATCGGGCTCATCGCCCTGGCGGTGGTCGTGGCCGTCGTGTTCATCAACGAGGGCCAGCGGCGGATCCCGATCCAGTACGCCAAACGCGTCGTCGGGCGCCGGATGACCTCGGGCGGCACGACCTACATGCCCCTGCGCGTGAACATGGCCGGCGTGATCCCGGTGATCTTCGCCTCGTCGGTGGTGATCCTGCCGCCGACCCTGGCCGAGCTGGGCGGGCGCGGGTCGTTCTTCGAGTCGGTGTCCGACTTCCTGGCGCCGGGCTCCTGGTACTACATCGCCTTCGAGGCCCTCCTGATCGTCCTGTTCACCTACTTCTACACCGCGGTTCAGTTCAACCCGGTGGAGCAGGCGGACAACCTGAAGAAATACGGCGGCTTCATCCCGGGGGTGCGGCCGGGCCGCCCGACGGCGGTCTACCTGGACCGCGTGCTGACGCGCCTCACCCTCCCGGGCGCGATCTACCTGGCGATCATCGCCGAGCTTCCCAACATCGTGTTCCGCTACCTGCCCGACTCGAACGTGTTCTTCGGGGTGCTGGGCGGAACCTCGATCCTGATCGTGGTCGGCGTCGCGCTCGACACGATGCGGCAGATGGAGGCGCAGCTGATGATGCGCTCCTACGAAGGGTTCCTGAGATAGCGCGCCTGATCCTCCTCGGTCCCCCGGGAGCCGGGAAGGGGACGCAGGCGGAGCGGCTTCGTGACGAGTACCGGCTCGTGCACCTGTCCACGGGCGACCTCCTGAGGGCCGCCGTCGCCGAGGGCACGGATCTCGGCCGCGAGGCCAAGCGCTACATGGACGCCGGCGAGCTGGTCCCCGACGCCGTGATGGTGGGGATGATCCGCGAGAGGTTGTCCGGTGGGACGGATCGCTTCGTCCTGGACGGCTTCCCGCGCTCGGTGCCCCAGGCGGACGCCCTCGACGCCCTGCTCGCCGACCTGGGCCTGCCGCTCGACGCCGTCGTCTCGATACGCGTCTCGCGCGACGAGCTCGTGCGGCGGCTGGCCGGGCGGTGGCTCTGCCGGCGGTGCGGCCGCTCGTTCCACGAGGTCTTCAACCCCTACGAGGGCGAGGAGTGCCCGGCGGGGGGTGGCACGTGCGACCTCTACCAGCGCGAGGACGACAAGCCGAAGACGGTGGCCACCCGCCTGTCAGTGTACGAGGAGCAGACGGCGCCGCTCATCGACTACTACCGCTCGCGCGGCCTGCTGAGCGAGGTCGATGGCGAGCGCTCACCGGACGAGGTCTATGCCCAGATCGCCACGCACATCCCGGCGTCGAAGTAGCCCGGGCCGCCGCGCGCCCGTGGCCGTGCCCCCGCGGGGCCCGGTGCCGAAGACCCCCGGCGAGATCGAGGCCATGGCCGCCGCCGGCGCGGTGCTGGCCGAGTGCCACGACGCCCTGGCGGCCGAGGTGGCCGTGGGCGTCACCACCGGGCGGCTCGACGAGGTGGCCGAGGAGGTCATCCGGGGCTGGGGCGGGACCCCGGCCTTCAAGGGCTATCCCGGCCCGACACCCTTCCCGGCCTCGATCTGCCCGTCGGTCAACGACCAGGTCGTCCACGCGATCCCGAACGGCTACGTCCTGCGCGACGGCGACGTGCTCTCGATCGACGCCGGCGTGGTGCTCGACGGCTGGGTCGCCGATGCGGCCCGCACCCACGCGGTCGGGACGGTCTCGCCCATCGCCGCCCGGCTGATCGAGGTGACGCGCGTGTCGCTGGACCGCGGGATCGCCGCCTGCCGCGTCGGCAACCGGGTGGGCGACATCGGCCACGCCGTGCAGAGCGAGGTGGAGGCCGCCGGGTTCTCGGTGGTGCAGAGCCTGGTCGGCCACGGCGTCGGGCGCTCGATGCACGAGGAGCCCCAGGTCCCGAACTTCGGGCGGCCGGGCACGGGCGTGGAGCTGGCCGAGGGCTACGTGATCGCCATCGAGCCGATGGTCAACGTGGGCGGCCACGAGGTGGTCCTGGCGGACGACGGGTGGACCATCACCACCAAGGACGGCAGCCTCTCGGCCCACTGGGAGCACACCGTCGCGATCACCGCCGACGGGCCCCGCATCCTGACGCTGGTGGCGTAGCGACCTGCGCGGAGGCTCGCGCCGCCTGGCCCAGGGTTGCCATGTCGGTCATCGAGGTATTGATCACCCGTGATGTACGCCGACGTCTACGTTCCCCCGTCGCCGTCGATGCGGTCCACCGTCCTCGCGATCGTGGCCAGGGCCCAGCGAGCCTCGAAGGGCATCGGCGGCCAGTTCAGCTTCCCGGACCTGATCGGTGACCGAGATGGGGGTGCGATCGGAACGACACAAGGGGTTCGCACCCAGACCCCCGCCTGTCCCCTGCCGATCTACGGGAAGGCGTGGATCAGAGACGACAACGGCGACCATGTGCTCTGCGCGCTGAACGGGTTCCACCGTCGCACGGCGTTCCACGCGGCCGTGAGCATGTCATCCGACCACACCAGGCTCAGGATCAGGGTCCAAGCCTGGGACTAGAGGGCCGCGCCCCCGACGGGGCGCGCCGTCGGTGCTAACATCACTGGCCGCTCGCGGAGTCGCCGCGGGCGAGCCCGCGCCCACATGCTCAGGGGATGAATCGTGAAGGTCCGTGCCTCGGTGAAGCCGATCTGTGAGAAGTGCCGCGTCATCAAACGACACGGCACGGTTCTCGTGATCTGCCCGAACGTCCGTCACAAGCAGAGGCAGGGCTAGCGGCCGTGGCGCGCATCGCCGGAGTCAACATCCCCCGCGAGAAGCGGATCGAGATCGGGCTGACGTACATCTACGGCATCGGGCGCCAGACGGCGAACAAGGTGCTCGCGCAGACCGACATCAACCGGGACACGTACGTGCGCGACCTGACCGAGGAAGAGGTCGGGCGCCTGCGCGACGTCATCGAGAAGACGCTGATGGTGGAGGGGGACCTCCGCCGCGAGCGCTCGAACGACCTGAAGCGCCTGATGGAGATCGGGTGCTACCGCGGCCTGCGCCACCGCCGCGGGCTCCCCGTGCGGGGCCAGCGCACCAAGACCAACGCGCGCACCCGCAAGGGTCCCAAGCGGACCGTGGGCAAGCAGCGCAAGAGCTGAGCACGATCCCCCGACCCGACCGGAACGAGGAGCTCGTTGGCACGCCAGAAGGTGACCCGCGGCCGCACGCGGCGGCGCACGCGCAAGAACATCCCGGTGGGCAACGCCCACATCAAGACGTCGTTCAACAACACCATCGTCACGCTCACCGACAAGCAGGGGAACGTGATCGCCTGGGAGACGGCGGGCTCTGCGGGCTTCAAGGGCTCGCGCAAGAGCACGCCCTTCGCCGCCCAGGTGACGGCCGACTCCGCGGCCCGCAAGGGCATGGAGCACGGGCTGCAGAAGGTGGACGTCTACGTGAAGGGCCCGGGCTCCGGCCGCGAGACCGCGATCCGGTCGCTCCAGGCCGCCGGCATCGAGGTCTCCTCGGTCACCGACGTGACCCCCGTCCCCCACAACGGCTGCCGCCCGCGCAAGCGGCGCCGGGTCTAGGGGCGGCATGGCGCGCTACACCGGTCCCATGGTCAAGCTCTCGCGGCGCGAGGGCGTGGCGCTCACGGACAAGTGCCAGAAGTACCTCGACCGTCGCAACTACCCCCCGGGGGAGCACGGCCGCGGGCGCATCCGCCAGAGCGAGTACCTGCTGCAGCTTCGGGAGAAGCAGAAGACGCGCCGTTTCTACGGCGTGCTCGAGAAGCAGTTCCGGCGCTACTACGAGAAGGCGAGCAGGCAGTCCGGGATCACCGGCGAGAACCTGCTGCGCATGCTCGAGATGCGCCTCGACAACGTCGTCTACCGCCTCGGCTTCGCGGCCACGCGGCGCCAGGCACGGCAGCTCGTCAACCACGGCCACTTCCGTGTCAACGGGGGCAAGGTGGACATCCCGAGCTACCAGGTGCGTCCCGACGACGTCATCACGGTGAAGCCCGGCTCGAACGCCGAGCCGGTCATCCGCTCCGCGACCGAGCTGGTCGCCGCGGTGGCCCCGTGGCTCCAGGCCGACTACGACGCGCTGAACGGCAAGGTCCTGAAGAATCCCGAGCGGACCGAGATCGACACGCCGGTCAGCGAGCAGCTCATCGTGGAGTACTACTCGAAGTAATCACATCGGGGGCCGCCGGCGATGGCGCCCGTCCGTGACGCGCGGACGGGGGCCGATGCAGCGGTCCGCAACGCGTCCGTTCCGGCCCACGGCCGGAGAAGAAGGAGAAGCACATGCTGGACATCCAGTCGCCTCGCATGACCTACGAGCCCACTGACGAGACGCTCGGCCGCTTCGAGGTCGAGCCGCTCGACCGCGGCTTCGGGCACACCTTCGGCAACAGCCTGCGCCGGGTGCTGCTGTCCTCCCTCGAGGGGGCGGCCGTCACCTCGGTCCGCATCGAGGGCGTGCAGCACGAGTTCACCACCATCCCCGGGGTGCGCGAGGACGTCACCGACATCATCCTCAACCTCCGCGAGCTGGTCTGCCGTCTGCACGGCGAGATCGGCGAGATCGAGGTGGAGCTGTCCAAGGTGGGTCCCGGCGTCGTCACCGCCGCCGACATCTCGGCGCCGGCCGACCTCGAGATCCTCAACCCGGAGCTCGAGATCGCCAACCTCGAGGCGGGCGCGCGCCTCGACATGATCCTCATGATCACGCGCGGCCGGGGCTACGTGCCGGCCGAGCAGAACAAGGGTCCGGGCACGACCATCGGGGTCATCCCGGTGGACTCGAACTTCTCGCCCGTCCTGCGGGTGCGGTACGAGGTGAGCCCGGCGCGCGTGGGCCAGCGCACCGACTACGACAAGCTCACCCTCGAGATCCAGACCGACGGCAGCGTGGACCCGCGCGGCGCGATGGCGGAGGCGGCCGAGACCCTCATCGGACGGCTCGCGATCTTCGCCGACCCCGACAGCCCGCGGATCCAGGGCGAGACCGCGGCCGAGGAGCCGCCCCCGGGCGGCGGGATGCACGACATCATGATCGAGGAGCTCGAGCTGGGCGTCCGGTCGTACAACTGCCTCAAGCGGGTCGGGGTGGAGACCATCGGCGACCTCATCTCGAAGACCGAGGCCGAGCTGTCGGCGATCCCGAACTTCGGCAAGAAGAGCATCGAAGAGGTCAAGGAGAACCTCGCCGCGCACGGCCTCAACCTGCGCAGCGACGAGGACTAAGGACACGGCGTGCGCCATCGCAACCACGGACCGAAGCTCAACCGCACCTCCGCGCACCGCAAGGCGATGGGCGCCAACCTCGCGACCGCCCTGCTCACCCACGGCCGCATCCAGACCACGGCCCCCAAGGCCGTCCTGGCCCGGAGCATCGCCGAGCAGGCGATCACGCTCGCCAAGGAGAACACCCTGCACTCGCGTCGCCAGGCGATCGCGCTCCTGCGCAACAAGGAGATCACGTACCACCTGTTCGACGTCATCGGTCCGGCGTTCCGCGACGTGCAGGGCGGCTACACGCGTGTTCTGAAGCTGGGCCCCCGCCAGGGCGACGCGGCGCCGATGGTGCTGCTGGAGCTCTCCAGGGAGGTCGACCTCCCGGCCGCGTGAGCCCGCGCTACGTCCTCGCGGGCCGGGATGACCGCGAGCGCCGTGACGAGAGCGAGCGGATCGCGCTCGTCGAGAGGTATCACGACCCACTGACCGCCGCGGCCCTCGCGGCGGTCGGTGTCGTTCCGGGCGGGCGAGCCTGGGAGGTCGGCGCGGGCGGCGGCTCGGTCGCGCGCCGGCTGTCCCAGCTGGTGGGTCCGGCCGGCTCGGTGCTGGCGACCGACCTCGACCCCGGGCCGGTGGCCGCGCTCGGGCTCCCGAACGTCCGGGCGCTCCGGCACGACCTGATGGCCGATCCACCCCCCGCCCGGGACCTCGACCTGGTCCATGCGCGCCTCGTCCTGCTGCACCTGCCGCGGCGCCGCGAGGCCGTCGGCCGGATGGCGGCGGCCCTGCGGCCGGGGGGCGCGCTGGTCCTCGGCGACGTGGATTTCGCGGACCACGCTCCGCGGGCTGCCCCCGAGCCCTCATGGACCCGGGTGTGGGACGGCTTCCAGGAGGCGGCGACGGCGGCCGGGTGGGACCTGCAGATCGGCCGCCGGCTGGCCGGGATGCTCGAGGAGGCCGGCCTGGAGCGGGTGGAGAGCCTGCGGATGGGAGCGGATGTGGCGGGTGGCTCGCTTCGCTGCCGGCTGCAGCGCGCGACCCTCGAGCGCCTGCGGCCCGCGATCCTCGCCACGGGCCGGTGCGACGCGGCCGACCTCGACGCGGCCGGCGCGATGCTGCTCGATCCGGCGCGGGCGTTCCGCGCGCCGGAGATCTGGGCCGCCTGGGGGCGGCGCCCGCGCGCCGCCGGGACCGGCCCGGCATGAGGGTCCTGCGCCTCGACCTCGAGTACGACGGAGCGGGCTTCTCCGGCTGGGCCGCCCAGCCGGGACGGCGGACCGTGGAGGGTGAGCTCCGCCGGGCGCTCGGCGTCCTCCTGGGGGAGCCGCTCGACCTCGCGGTCGCCGGCCGGACCGACGCCGGCGTCCACGCCTCGGGGCAGGTGGCGAGCGTCGCCACCGCGTCGCCGATGGCGCCCGAGCGGGTGCTCCGCGGCCTCGGGGGGCTCCTCCCCGCCGACCTGGCGGCGCGGGGCGTGTCCGAGGCGCCGCCGGGCTTCGACGCCCGCCGCGACGCCGTGGGGAGGCGCTACGAGTACCGGGTGCTCGTGGGCGCGCCCTCGGCGCTCCGGCGCGGCCGCGTGCTGCATCACCCCGGCCCGCTCGACGTGGCCGCCCTGCGCGCCGCCGCCGCGCATGCCGTGGGGCAGCACGACTTCCGCGCCTTCACACCCACGCGCACCGAGCACGTCTTCTTCCACCGGACCGTGGCGGAATGCGACTGGACCGTGCGCGGAGACGAGGTCGTCCTCGACGTGGAGGCCGACGCCTTCCTGCGCCACATGGTGCGGATCCTGGCCGGGACGATGCTGCTCGTGGGGCGCGGGGCGTGGCCGGTCGAGCGGTTCGCGCGGCTCCTGGACGGTGCTCCGAGGGGGGCGGCCGGACCCACCGCACCGCCCCATCCGCTGACGCTGACGGGGGCGCGGTACCCGGCCCCCTCCGGGCTCATGCCGGGGGGCGCGGCGGGCGCAATCGCTACCCTTGGTGACCGGTGACCCACATCCTCGTCACGAACGACGACGGCGTGAACTCCCCCGGGCTCCTCGCGCTGAAGCAGGCGCTGGAGCCCCTCGGTCGCGTCAGCGTCATCGCCCCCGACGGCAACCGCAGCGCCATCGGCCGCGGCATCACCATCCACAACGCGCTTCACGTGGAGGAGGTGCAGCTGGCCGACGGCTCGCCGGCGCTCGCCACCGACGGCACCCCGGTCAACTGCGTCCGCTTCGCCACCCTCGGCCTGCTGGGGGACCGGCCCGACGTCGTGGTGAGCGGCATCAACCTGGGCATGAACCTGGGCGACGACGTGACCTACTCGGGCACGGTCGCGGCCGCCCTGGAGGGCATCATGCTCGGCTGGCCCGCCATCGCCGTCTCGGCCCAGGCGGTCGACCAGTCCGCGGACCAGTGGGACGGGTCGGCCTACGACTTCCGCGCGGTCGCCCGCTTCACGGCCCAGCTCGTGCCGGTGGTCTCGCGAGCGACCTTTCCGCGCCGGGTGGTGCTCAACGTGAACGCGCCGGGGCTCCCGCCCGAGCGGGTGACCGGGGCCAGCGTCACGCGTCTCGGCCAGCGCATCTACAACGACGAGCTCATCCTGGAGCACACCGAGGGCAACCGGCGGCGGTTCACGATCTACGGCTCCCAGGCGACCTACCAGCGCGAGGAGGGCACCGACTTCGCCGCGATCGAGCGCGCCGAGATCTCGGTGACCCCGCTGCACTTCGACCTGACCGACCTCGACGGCATGAACCTGCTGGAGCGGATGTCGCTCGCCGACCTGCTGGACCACCCCGCCGTGAGGAGCAGGTGAGCGCGCGGAAGGGGTTCGACCCGATCCTGCTCGACCTGGACGGCACGGTGGTCAACTCGGTGGCGCTCATCCGCGAGTCGCATCGTCACGCCGTGCGCGAGGTGCTGGGAGAGGACTGGTCCGACGATCGCCTGGTGGCGAACGTCGGTCGCCCGCTGCAGGAGCAGATGCAGGTCTTCTCACCGCAGCACTCGGACGAGCTCTACCGGGTCTACCGCGAGTGGAATCACGCGAACACCTCCGCGCTGCTGCTCGCCTATGACGGGGTGGAGGAGGCGCTGCGCGAGCTGCGCGATGCCGGCCGCCGGCTCGGGATCGTGACGTCCAAGAGCCGCGACGCGGTGGATCTGGCGTGGGGCGTCCTGCCACGCCTGGGCGAGCTCTTCGACGTCGTCATCGCCGCCGACGACACGACCCGTCACAAGCCCCACGCGGCACCGGTCCTCGAGGCCCTCGTGCGCCTGGGGGGCACGCCCTCGGGGGCCTGCTACGTGGGCGACGCGCCGTTCGACATCCAGGCCGGCCGCGCGGCCGGCGTCGTCACGATCGCGGTGACCTGGGGCTTCTTCGCGCGCCCCGACCTCGAGGCCGAGGGCCCCGACCGGGTCGTGGCGACGCCGGACGAGCTCGTGTCGGTCTGCCTCGGCCGTGGCTGAGGCACCGGACCCGGCCCCCCGGGTCGCCGAGCTGCGGGAGCGGATCGACCAGGCCAACCACGACTACTACGTTCGCGACGACCCCACGGTCGACGACGCGGTGTACGACGGGTGGATGCGCGAGCTGGAGGCGCTCGAGGCCGAGCACCCCGAGCTGCTCTCTCCCGACTCGCCCACCCAGCGCGTCGGCGCGGCTCCGTCCGAGCGGTTCGCCCCGGTGCGGCACCGGCGGCCGATGCTCAGCCTGGCCAACGCCCGCGGCTCCGAGGAGCTGAACGCCTGGTACCGGCGCGCCCGCACGGTCATGGAGCAGGAGGGGCTCGGATCGCGCGAGGTGCGCTTCGGCGTGGAGCCGAAGATCGACGGCCTCGCGATCTCGCTCACCTACGAGGACGGCCGCTTCGTGCAGGGCGCCACGCGCGGGGACGGGGTCATCGGCGAGGACGTCACCGCCAACCTGCGCACGATCCGGGCCATCCCGCAGGTGCTCCGCACGCCGGAGGGCGAGCGGCCGCCCGCGGTGGTCGAGGTGCGCGGCGAGGTCTACCTGCCCCTGGCCGCGTTCGCGGAGCTCAACGCCAGCCGCGCCGAGGCGGGCCTGCCGACCTTCGCCAACCCGCGCAATTCCGCCGCCGGCAGCCTGCGGCAGCTCGACCCGGCGGCCACGGCCGCGCGGCCCCTGTCGATCTGGTGCTACGGGGTGGGCCACGTCGAGGGCCTCGAGCTGCCCACGCAGTCGGCCGCCCTCGAATGGCTGCGCGGCGCGGGCTTCCGGGTGAACCCCGACATCACCCTGGTGGGGACGATCGAGGAGGTTCAGGCCGAGTGCGCCGCCTGGGAGGATCGCCGCGGGTCGGTGGACTTCGACATCGACGGGGCCGTGGTCAAGATCGACGACGTGGACGTGCAGGACCGCCTGGGCGCCGTGGGGCGCGCTCCCCGCTGGGCCATCGCGTACAAGTTCGCGCCCACGACCGCCACGACGAGGCTGCGGGACATCCAGGTGAACGTGGGGCGCACGGGAGCTCTGGTGCCCTTCGCCGCGCTCGAGCCGGTGCAGGTCGGCGGTGCGACGGTCAAGCTCGCCACGCTCCACAACCAGGAGGACATCGCCCGGAAGGACCTGCGGATCGGCGATCGGGTCATCGTCCAGCGGGCCGGCGACGTGATCCCGCAGGTGGTGGCTCCCCTCCCCCAGGAGCGCGACGGCTCCGAGAGGCCGTTCGTGATGCCCGACCGGTGTCCGGCCTGCGACACCCCCCTCGTCCAGCCTCCGGGCGAGGTGCAGATCCGATGCCCCAACCGCTCCTGCCCGGCGCAGATCCAGCAGGGGCTGTTCCACTTCGCCTCGCGCGGGGCGCTGGACATCGAGGGGCTGGGCGAGAAGACCATCCGGCGCTTCTGGGAGGCGGGCCTGGTCCGGAGCTTCGCCGACATCTTCGACCTCCACGGGCATCGTGACGAGCTGGTCGCCATGGAGGGGTTCAAGGACCTCTCGGTGGACAACCTGCTCGCCGCGATCGAGGCGTCCAAGGAGCGCCCCTGGCCCCGGGTGCTCTACGGGCTCGGCATCCGGCACGTCGGCGACGTCACCGCCGAGGCGATCGTCGCGGTGTGCCCGTCGCTCGACGCGCTGCTGGCGGCCGACGCGCAGGCCCTGGCCGAGGCCGAGGGGGTGGGACCGGTCGTCGCCGAGTCGGTGCGGGAGTTCCTCTCGTCCGACGCCAACCGGGCCCTGCTGGAGCGGCTGCGCGCCGCGGGGCTCACGGTGGAGGCCGACGTCCCCGCGCCGCGCGAGGAGGGCCCCCTCACCGGACGCGCCGTCGTCCTGACCGGGGGCCTCGAGGCGATGAGCCGCGACGATGCCAAGCGGGCGGTCGTCGCCGCCGGCGGGAAGGTGACCGGATCGGTCAGCAGGTTGACCGGGTTCGTGGTGGCGGGGGTCGATCCCGGCTCCAAGCTGCAGAAGGCCGAGCAGCTGGGCGTGCCGGTCGTGGACGAGCAGGCGTTCCTCGAGATCCTGGACGGAGGCCGGCCACCGCCGGAGCGTGCCCCGGCGGGATGAGGGGGCTCCTCGTCGTCGTGACGGCGACCGTGGGGATCGTCGCGGCGCTGGCCTCCGCGCTGCTGTGGACCGCCGGCCGGGACCTGCTCGACGAGGAGCGATTCACCGACGACGCCATCGTCGCCCTCCGCGCGCCCGAGGGACGGGACGCCATCGGGATCCGCGTGATCGCCGAGGTGGGCGTCCCGGGCGACCCGGCCGGCTCGTTCGTGAGCCGGGCGGCCATCGACGCGCTCGTCGGGCGGGTGGTCGCCAGCCCGGCCTTCGCCGCCGCGCTCGCGCCGGAGCTCACACGTGCCCACCGCGAGTTCCTGGAGCTCTCGGGGGAGCCGGTCAGCATCGACCTCGGGGCGCTGCGGGAGCTGGTGGCCCAGGAGCTCGCCGGCCTCGACCAGAGCCTGGCGGTGCCCGCCGAGGGTGAGGCGTCGCTGCCGGACATCCAACTGGCCACCGGCGTCGAGGCCCCGGGGATTCCGGGCGCCAGGATCGCCGACCGCACCCCGGCCATCGTGGGCCTGCTCGCCCTCGCGGCCGCGGCGCTGCTCGCGATCGCCATCGCGCTCGCCGAGCGCACGCGCGCCACGACGGCCTGGATCGGAGCGGTGCTCGTGGTGGCCGCGGCCGTTCCGGCGCTGGCGCGCAGGCTGGTGCCCGACGTGGCCCGCTCGCGGGTCCCCGCGCCGGACGATGAGCTGGCGTGGCGCCTGGCGGTGGAGCTGATGGACGGCTGGTGGCTCGCGACGATCGCCCTGGCGGCGGCCGGGGTGCTGCTGCTGATCAGCGCGACCGTGCTGAGGCCACGAGGTCCTCGGAGCCCGACGCCAGCAGCGTGACCACGCGGTCCTGGGTCGCGTACGCCCCCGCGATGTCGGAGCTGTTCATGAGGAGCGCGAAGGCATACCTCTGGCCCCGCCGGCTCACGACCCGTCCCGCCAGCGCGCTCACCCCGTTGAGCGAGCCGGTCTTCGCCCGCACGCGCTTGGTGGCCGGCCCCGAGCGGAAGCGGTGGATCAGCGTCCCCTCGCCGCCCCGCGCCAGCGAGCCCATGAGCGGGGCGCCCCAGACCGGGTCGGCATCGGCTGCCGCGATCAGGCGCACCAGCGACGAGGCGCTCACCCGGTTGGACCGCGACAGGCCCGAGCCGTCCACCAGCCGGTCCTGCGCGGTCAGGATCCCCCGGCCCCGCAGCAGGGCCGCGGTGTGGGTGACCCCGGCGCGTGTGGAGCCCCGGCCGGCGCCGTAGGCGCCGACGTCCTTGGCCAGGGTCTCGGCGATGAAGTTGTCGCTGTCGAGGTTCATCGCGTGCACGATGGCCGGCAGCGGCGGGGAGGTGGCGGTGGCGAGGATGCGCCCCGACGCCGGCGCCGCGCCCACCCTCAGCGGCCCCCTCTGGGCGATCCCGAAGCCGGAGAGCGTCGCCCGCAGCCGCTGGGCCGCGGCGAGCGGTGGGCTCGTGACGTAGGCGCCCCGCACGTTGCCCGCGAAGTCCTGGTTCGTCGGGAGGGCCGACAGCGGCGTGATGTAGGCCGAGTAGTAGGAGGGCCAGCCCGGCCCCATGCGGCGCGAGTCGAACAGGCGCTCGTCGGCCACGATCGGGCCGCGGACGATGCGGATCCCCCGGGCGTGCACCTGCCGTGCCAGCGAGGCCAGCCGGGTCGCCCTCCCGGGCAGGTAGCGGTTCCCGTAGGTACGGGTGGCGAGGACCGGATCCCCGGAGCCCCGCAGATAGATGGGGCCGGTGAGGACGCGCCCCCGCTGGGTGCTCGTCGTGGGTGCGTAGAGGTGGGTCTGGAAGCGGAAGCCGGGGCCGAGCTCGATCAGCGCGCCGGCGCTCGTGACGAGCTTCATCGTGGACGCCGGGATGCGGGGCGTATCCGGACGGAAGCTCGCGACGGGGACGCGTGCGTCCCCGTCGATCCTCCACACCAGGGCGGAGGTGGCGGGGTTCGCCCCGGTGAAGGCCGAGATTGCGCTCTGGACCTGGCCCCCGGCGCGGGCCGAGGCGACCGGAGCGAGGACGGCGACCGCGACGAGCGCCGCGAGGAGCGCCCGTCCCCGCGGACCGCCTATGCGGTGGTCTGGAGCAGATCCTCCGCGTGGTCGGGAAGCCGGTGGCCTGCGGCCGTCACCGATCTCACGAACAGGGTCTTGTCGATGCGCCCGTTGTAGATCGGCACCGACGTCTCCACGCAGAGACGCACGACCTGCTTGCGGGCGAGCCCAAGCGCCTCGGACAGCTCGTCCGGGGTGAGGTGATTGGCCACGATGACCTCCTCGATGGGATGAGGACCCGCTCACTCGCCAGCCGTCGGGACACTCTCGGCTGGGGACGGGTCACGGCGAGCCGGCGGTCTAGGCCCGGAGGCCTGAGGCTCGAGCTTCCATGTACCAGGGGTTATCGACCCGTCGAGGCTCATTGTCAAGCCACGTTAGCCGCTCTGTGCGGACGACATCCGGTCGCGCGGGCACCCCGGCGGAGGGCGTCAGCGGGTGGTCTGGATCAGACGCGCGTGCACCCTCATGCGCTCGCGCCACGCGCCCCACGCCCACACGCCGATGAAGCCGAGGGCCACCACCAGGCCGCCCGCGAGGGCGTCGGTCACGTAGTGGTTGGCCGTCCCGGTGATCGTGAGGAAGACCACGCCGGGATACGCCAGCGCGAGCAGCCGCAGCGGCCACGAGCGCAGCAGCACCAGGCCGACCATGCCGATCATCAGGGCGTAGCCGAAGTGCATCGAGGGCACCGCGGCGTGCGGGTTGAACCACCCGGCGAAGACGCCGCCGTGCAGGTCGATGTCGCTGACCTTCTTGAGCGAGTCGACGAACCCGTCGCCGGCCCCCATCAGCCGCGGCGGGGCGACCGGGTAGACCATGTAGACGATCAGCGCGATCCCGTTCGCGGCGAAGAACGCGTTCCGCACGTAGGGGTAGACCCGGGCGCGCCGCTTGTAGAGCCAGATGAAGAACAGCGGCGTCACGGTCCAGTGGGCGTACATGTAGAAGTAGTTCAGGGCCTCGGCGAGCTGGATGTGGTTGAGCACCCACTGCTGGATGCCCGTCTCCACGAACAGGCCCGAGCTCTTCTCCCAGTTGATGATCCCGGCCGCGTTCTCGAAGGCCGTGGAGGGTCGTCCCATGACCAGCGCGCGCGAGGCCTGGTAGATCAGGAGCGCGATCGCGAAGAGGGCCACCTCGAACGCCCACGGGTGGTTCCGGAAGGGGCGCCTGATCGCCGCGCCCACCCGGGCGGGCGCGCTCAGCCGCGGTGGCGGGGCCGGCGAGACGGTCGTGCCGCGCACGTGTGTCCAAAGCGAGTCGCGCATGCCACCGGGGGTCGCGGGTCTAGGGGAAACGTACCCCAAAACGTATCGCTTGTATCACGTTCATCACAATAGGCGCACGGCCAACTCTCATCAGGAATTCATCCTGCGAGACGAGGGCGCCCGTCGGGACGCCCTCCTCTGCATGATCGGGGTGCCCGGATTTGAACCGGGGACCTCTCCGACCCGAACGGAGCGCGCTACCAAGCTGCGCCACACCCCGCCGCTGAGCGGCCTGAGGATGCTAGCGGACCAACCCCCGGCGCAGGAACGCCGACCCTCAAACGCCGGCGTCGGAACGCCTCCTGGGGGGTCGCCCGCGGCATCCATGCCGCTCGGAAACCGACGCCGGCTGGCGAAACACGACTAAACGGTGATGACGCCCTCGACCTCGGGGACGGCGCGGCGCAGCTCAGCCTCGATGCCGAGGGTGAGCGTGGCCGTGGACATGGGGCATCCGCCGCACGAGCCCTGCATGCTGAGGTGGACGAAGCCCTCCTCGTCGAACTCCACCAGCTCGACGTCGCCGCCGTCCGCGTGGAGCGCGGGGCGGATCTGGTCGAGCACGTCCTCGATCTGAGTGAGAATCTCCGCCGACATGCCGCCTCCTGGGACCGACTCCGACAACCCGCATGGTAGCGCCCTGAGGGTCGCCGCGGTCCAGATGACCAGCGCCGCCGATCGCGGGCGCAACCTGGCCGTGGCGGAGGAGCTGGTGAGGCGCGCCGCATCGGCGGGCGCCCGCCTGGTGGTCCTGCCCGAGAAATGGCCCTACATCCACGGTCCGCGGTCGCGCGAGGGCGCCGAGGCCCTCGACGGCCCGTCGGTGGAGGCCGCCCGCGGCTGGGCCCGCGAGACGGGCCTCGCGATCCTGGCCGGGAGCGTCATCGAGGACGCCCCGGGCGGCAGGGCGTACAACACCAGCGTCCTGATCCAGCCGGACGGCGCGGCGTCGCACGTCTACCGCAAGCTCCACATGTTCGACGTCGACGTGGGCGGGGTCTCATACCGGGAGTCGGCCGCCACGCGGCCCGGCAACGCGATCGTGGTGGGCGAGGCGCTGGGGCGCCGCATCGGGATGTCGGTCTGCTACGACCTGCGCTTCCCCGAGCTCTACCGGCGCCTCGCGATCGGCGGCGCCGAGGTGATCGTGGTGCCCTCGGCGTTCACCGCCGCCACGGGAAAGGACCACTGGGAGCCGCTCCTGCGTGCGCGCGCGATCGAGAACCAGGCGTTCGTCATCGCCGCGAACCAGTTCGGCGAGCACGACGACGGCACCGTCTCCCACGGGCGCAGCATGATCGTCGACCCCTGGGGAGTGGTGCTCGCCCAGGCGCCCGACGGGGAGGGCGTCGTGGTCGCCGACCTCGACTTCGACCGGCTTGCGTCGGTGCGGACCCACCTCCCCGCACTGGAGCATCGCCGGCCGGACGTCTACGGCTGAGCCCCCGGCTCGATGCCGGCGAGCTCTCCGGGCAGGTCGGGGTCGCGTGGGCCACCCGCCCGCCAACCAGCGTGACGCCGCGGGACCAGGTCCTGGTCCAGCACGACCAGGTCCGCCGGCGCGCCCGGGGCGAGGCCCGGCGGGAGCCGCAGCAGGCGCCGGGGCGCCTCGGTGGCGGCCGCGAGGGCGGCGGCGCGCGCCACGCCCGCGCCCACGAGGGTGCGGGGGCCCGCATCCAGGCCCGCCGCGCTGCCCGCCAGGCGTCCGCCGATGCGGGCGCTGACCCCGTCCGAGACGATCTCGCGCCCGCCGAGCCGGTAGCGCCCCGGCGGCGCGCCCGCCGCGGCCGTGGCGTCGCTCACCAGCACGAGCCGCCGCCCCGCCGCCCGGGCGAGCACGGCTGCCACCTCGGGTGCCACGTGCACCCCGTCGGCGATCAGCGAGATCCGGGCGCGGCGGTCGAGCAGGAAGGCCGTGAGCGCGGAGGGCGCGCGGCTCTCGATCCCGCGCATCGCGTTGAGGGCATGGGTCATGAGCCGGGCTCCGGCGCCGATCGCGCGGCGCCCCGTCTCGGCATCGGCCTCGGTGTGGCCCACGGC
The DNA here is from genome assembly GCA_963721335.1 of Miltoncostaeaceae bacterium. Taxonomy (GTDB): domain Bacteria; phylum Actinomycetota; class Thermoleophilia; order Miltoncostaeales; family Miltoncostaeaceae; genus CAVXDY01. Next base: position 69,259 of record CAVRIV010000005.1, on the reverse strand, counting down.
GGCCACGGCGCCGGCGCGCACGATCCTGGCGATGGCGTCCAGGCCGCCCGGGAGCTCCGGGGCCAGCGTGACGATCGCGGGCGCGAACGCCGCGAGCAGGCGGTCGACCTCCTCGGGCGCGGGATCCCGCAGCGCGGACCTCGGGTGGGCGCCCGGCCGGGCCAGGAAGGGTCCCTCCAGGTGCACGCCCAGGGGTCGCGCGCCGCCGGCGGGCCACGGAGCGGCGGCGAGGGCTGCCGCGGCGCGGCGGTAGGCGGCAGGGGAGCGGCTGACGAGGGTGGGGCAGAAGGCCGTCACGCCGGCGCCCGGGAGCGCCCGGGCCACGGCCGCGAGCGCGCCCGGGTCATCGCCCACCTCGGCGCCTCCGAAGCCGTTGACCTGCAGGTCCACGAGACCCGGCGCGACGATCCAGCCCGTGGGCAGCCGCCGCCGCCGGCCCTCCGGGCTCGCGAGGATCCGCCCGTCCGCGATCGCCACCTCGCCCGGCTCCAGGCGGCCGGCCCGCAGCACCGGCCCCTCCAGCCTCAGGGTCACCGTCCGCTCAGCCGGCGGCGCCGGCGCTCTCGGCCAGCAGGGTCTCGGGATCGAGCCCGGACGCGCCCAGCTCACCGGCGAGATCCTCGGGATCGAGCCGTCCCCCCTCGAGCCAGAGCTCGCGCAGCAGCCCGCCCGCGGCGGGCTCGGCGAACCACCGCGAGCCGTGCGCGTCCTGCAGGTGGGCGCGCAGGACGGCGCCGAGGGTGCGCGCGCGGAGATCGTCGGCGGGGCCGAGCCCCGCGAGCCCGTCGGCGAGGCGCAGGACCGGCGGCCACGGCAGGCCCAGGGCCCGCGACAGGCCGTCGTCGTCTCCGCGTCCCGCGGCCCAGCGGACGCGCTCGGCGCCGGCCCGCGCGAGCAGGAGGCGCACGGCCGCGGCCGACCGCGACGTGGGCTCCGGATCGGGCAGGCGCAGCACGCGTGAGCCCCACGCCCCCTCGGCCAGCAGCCCCTCGAGCAGCGCGCCCGCCCCGCGGGCGAGCGCGGGGTCGGGCAGCAGGCGGGCCTCCGGCGGCAGGCGCGGCGAGACGCCCCGGGCCGCCGCCATCGCCCCCGCCTCGCGCAGCGCCTCCGCGTACCCGGCCAGGCCCTCGAGGCCCGAGGTGGCCGGCGCGACACCGGGGGCGTCGATCTCGAGGAGCTCGAGGGTGCGGCTCACGGCGTCCGCCGCGTCGCGCGCCGGGAGGTCGGCCTCCAGGTGCGGCGCGCGCACGAGGCGCGGGAGGTCGGCCGAGTCGACGTCGCCGCCGGGAAGCCCGAGGGCGTCGAGGGCGAGGCGGTCGAGGGCTCGCGCCGCCAGGTCGTCGCTCGCGTCCAGGAAGCGGGTGGCGCCCTCGGCCAGGGCCGCCAGGTCGATGCCCGCCGCGCCCGCCAGCAGCTCCTCGGGGGACGCGGCGCCGAGCTCCCGCGCGGCCTCCTCGCGCCGCTGACGCGCCTCGGCGACCAGCCCGCCGAGCCGGTTCTCGATCGCCCGGGCGCGCGCGGCCTGCAGCGTGGAGCGGGCTTCCCGCTCCGGCTCGGCGGCCAGGGCGGCGTCCACGGCGATCAGGGGGATCCGGTCGCCGCCCGCCTCCACGACCGGATCGATCAGGCGCCGGCCGAGCTCCCCCACCTCCTCCGCGCTCGCCGCACGAAGCCGGCCCTCGGCCGCGAAGCGGGCCAGCGCGCGCGCCGGCCGGGCGCTCGCACCCGTCGCGTCGCGCGCCGCGGCCACCATGCCCGCCACGGCGTCGGGCGAGAACAGGCGCCCCTGGAGGTCCTGGTCCGCCGCCGCGGGCGCCCGGAGGAACGCCTCCATGTCGCGGCGGTACTCGTCGAGGTCCGGGGCGGGGGGTGCCACATGGCCATACTAGGTCGGTGGACCGACCCCGCCGCGACGACGTGCTGGCCCTGGAGGTCGAGGACCTGGCCTTCGGCGGCGCGGGCGTGGCCCGCTTCGAGCGGTTCGTGGTCTTCTGCCGCGACACCGCGCCGGGCGATCTGGCGCGGATGCGCATCACCAAGTCCCGGCGCCGCTACGCCGAGGCCGACCTGGTGGAGGTGCTGCGCCCCGGTCCGGACCGCATCGCCCCCCCGTGCCCCTACGTCCCGCGCTGCGGCGGGTGCCGCCTTCAGCACCTGGACTACGCCGCTGCGCTCGCCGCCAAGCGCGACCAGGTGGCCGAGCACCTGGTGCGCATCGGGCATCTGACCGGGGTGCCGGTGCGGGAGCCGGACCCCGCCGCCCAGATCTACGGCTACCGCAACAAGATGGAGTACTCGGTGGCGCCGGGCGCCGGCGGCATGGCGATCGGGATGCACGCGCGCGGCCGCTGGGACGAGGTGGTCGACCTGCGCGCCTGCCTCCTGGCGACGCCGCTCGGCAACGCGGTGCGCGAGAGCGTGCGCGCCTGGGCGGTCCGCGAGGAGATGACCCCCTACGACCAGAGGGCCCAGGCGGGCGACCTGCGCCACGTGGTCGTGCGCGAGGGTGTCGCGACGGGCCAGGTGCTGGTGACCGTGGTCACCGCGCCGGGCGTCGAGGAGCGGGTCGACCGGCTCGCCGGCCCCCTGGCCGAGGCCCATCCCGAGCTCGTGGGCCTGGTGCACGCCGTGAACGAGGGCGTGGCGGAGGTGACGGCCGGGCTCCCCTCGCGGGTCGTGGCCGGCCGCGACTGGTTGGAGGAGCGGGTCATGGGGATCACCCTGCGCCTGTCGGCGGGCGCCTTCTTCCAGACCAACACCGGCATGACCGAGACGCTCTACGGCCGGGTGGCCGAGGCCGCCGGGCTCGACGGCACGCAGGTGCTCTACGACCTCTTCGCGGGCGCGGGGAGCATCGGGATCGCGCTGGCGGGAGGCGCGCGGCAGGTGGTGGCGGTGGAGATCTCCGAGGAGGCCACCGCGGACGCCGAGCGGAACGCGCGCGCCAACGGGGTCGCGAACCACATCGCTGTCGCGGGCGACGTGGGCGTGGTGCTGCGCGAGCGCGGCGATCGCCTGCCGCCCCCCGACGTGGTGATCGTGGATCCGCCCCGCGCCGGGCTCGCGGGCCGGGCCGTGCGACGGGTCCTGGAGCTGGGGGCGCCCACGCTGGTGTACGTCTCCTGCCAGCCGGCCACCTTCGCCGACAACGCGTCCCGGTTCGTGGAGGGCGGCTACCGGCTGGAGTGGGTGCGCCCGGTGGACATGTTCCCCCAGACGCCGCACATCGAGTCCGTCGCCCGCTTCACCCGCGATCCCGCCGCGCCGCGTCCGTCAGCGGCCGCAGACCGGCCAGTGGGATGACATCCCGCGCGAGAACGCCCAGCTCGCGGCGAGCGCGGCCGCGTAGGCGTGCGTGCGCGGGAACTCGCGGAAGGGCGTGGCGTCCCAGAGCGGCTGCCCGAACTGGTAGAGCCCGAGGTACGGGCCGTTGACCGCGGCCGGGTCGAGGTGCGACTCGCACTCGGCCACCTGGCGGAGGCGGTCCTCCGGCTGGTCGTAGGCGGCCGCCGCGAGCCGGATGGCCTCGGCGGGCTCCGAGGGCGCCTGATCCCGCCGCACGTGCTTGAGGACGCGCTCGTGCTCGGTGCGCTCCTTGCGCAGCTGGGCACGGAGCGCCTGAGCGGTGCTCCGCAGCTCGGCCATGCGCTCGCTGTCCACGGCTCCGTCGGCCCGCCCCCCGGAGGGGATGAGCAGAGCGGCCATGAGACCTGCGCCGATGGCGGTCACGGCAAGGGCGGCCGTGAGACGCTGGGCTCCGGGAGAGCTCACGAAGGGCGGGATGGTGCCAACCCGGGGTCCTGGGAGCCTGATGAAGGTCCCGGGATTCGGGTGACGTTCGTCATGCCGACCCGGGCATCGGCCGCAAACAGCGGGGCGCACGGCCGACGAGCGGGGATGGCTCTCGCCCGCCCCGGCGCCCCGATCAGTAGGGCGGCTGGTCCTGGTGCCAGTCCCCGATGGCCCGGAAGGCCTCCCAGAAGGATCGCTTCGCCGCCTGCTCGTCGAGCGAGGAGTCGATGTCCGGCACGAAGAGCGCCTCGATCGTGGGCGTCCAGCGCTGCACGGCGCCGGATTCGGGGCGAATGGGCTCCGAGAGGGGGAACTCCAGCCCGTTGAGCGCGTCCACCACCCGCTCGCCCATCGCCACGATGAGCGCCGGCTGCACCACCTGGATCTCCCGCGAGAGCCACGGCGGGCACAGCCGCGCCGACTCGGCCGGGTCGAGGTGCGTGCACTTCACGCAGAGGGTGCCGTAGAGGCGCAGCGGGTCGATTCCCAGGCGTTGCACGCTCTTCAGGATCGCCGTTCCGGCGCGGCCGAAGAAGGCGACCCCCTCCTGGCGCTCGGCCAGGCTCGCCGTCCATTTCACCAGCATGATCTCGGCCTGCGGCGAGCCGGAGCTCAGGACCGGCAGCTCACCGTCGGGGCGGCAGCGGTCGCAGCCGGTGATCTCGTCGTTGAGGGCGGCGATCTCGGCGATCGCCCGCCGCAGGTAGGCGTCCTGGATGTCCTCGGCGCTGGACGCCGGGGCCGCCGCCGGTGACAGAGGCCGGCGGCCGCGGGAGGGCCGGGACCGGCGTGGCGTGGGGGGTTCGGGGGTCATCGGCGACGGTGGTATTTACCGGGTCCGGCCTTACTCCTGCCGGGTTCTGTTTCAGCTCTCGGGGCGCCGGCGACCGCGTCGCCGCGGCCGTGCCTCGCGGCCGCGCGGGCCGCGCGCCTGTCGCAGGACCCGCGCGCCGGCCAGCGCGTCGAGGAAGTCGGAGGGGTCGTGGAAGGGGCGCAGCTCCGTGACGGCCGAGCCCACCTGCTCCGGGCGCTCCGCGCCGCTGCCGGCGCAGCCCAGCACGCCGAGGCGCAGCGCCAGGGCGGCGGCGCCCTCGTCGCTCGCCGCGTCGGTGGCGGCCGTGAGGACCTCGTGGCAGTCGACCGCGGCGGCGAGGCCGCGCAGGGCCTCCGGCGACGGGGCCGCCGCGGCGTCCGGATGGGGGACCATGACCACGCCGCCCTGGTCGTGCACCGCGGCGGCGGCCTCCTCGGGGGACATGCCCTCGGGGACGGAACGGTTGAGGAAGAGGCCCACGAGGACGCCGTCGGAGGTGGCGATCTCCTGCCCCACCACCACGGCGAGGTCGGCCGGGGCCAGGGCGGCCACCGCGAGCGCGGGCTCGATCCCGCCGGGCGCCGCCACGCCCACGACGCCCACCCCGCGCCGGCGGCAGGCGGCGACGATCGCGGGCGCGTCGAGGTCGGCGCCCGGCCGCACCCGGAGGTCGGCGAGCACCCGGTCGGAATCGCCGGCGACCCGCCGCGCGGGGACGCTCGCCGCCCGGTAGCCCTCCTCGAGCTCGCGGGCCACGTCGTGCCACGAGCGGGCGCGGCCCCGCTCGGCCGCCCGCGCCCCCAGCTCGGCGCGGTGCGCGGGGTCGGTCGCCAGCGCCGCCACGGCCTCGCCCCACGCGTCGCGCGTGAACGGCGGCAGGATGAGCGCCTCGACGCCGTGGCGCGCGACCTCCTCGATCGCGGGGCACCGGGCCGCCACGATCGCCCGGCCGGCGGCCATGGCCTCCCGCGCCACCGGGCCGGCCGCGTCCTCGGGGGTCGCGAGCAGCACGATCCGCCCACCGGTGCGCAGCAGCTCGGCGCGCGCCTCGGGCCCGCCGTCGGGGACGACGGTGACGAAGTCGCGCAGGATCTTCGGGACGGTGGCGCGCGTGCGCCAGGGGGCGTCGGGCGGCCCGAGGACGGTCACCGGGCCGATCGCGTTGAGGTCGAGCTCCAGGTCGCGCAGCACGCCGAGGGCGAAGCGCACGCCGGCACGGTCGCGCCCGCGCGCGACCAGCACCAGGCCCGGGGCGCCCGCCGGCTCGGGACCGGGGTCGGCGAGGCCCTCCAGCTCCACGCCGGGCCGCACCACGGCGTAGTCGCCCGGAAGGATCTCCGCGAACGCTCGGCGGCCGACCTCCGTGGTCGCGATCCGCAGGTCGACCCGTGCGAGCGCGCGGTCCACCAGCGGCCGCAGGAACGCCACCCCCACGAGCGGCTCGGCGCGGTGGAAGGTGGCGGCCGTGAGCCCCCGGCTGTGGCGCAGGGCGGCGAGCGCCGGGCTGGGAGCCAGCGGCTCGTGCAGGTGCACCACGTCGAAGGGTGCGCGCGACAGGGCGGTCTCGAGGGAGAGGTCGAGGTCGAAGGGCCCGCCCAGGCGTCGTCCGGGTCCCGTGGGCAGGGCGCGGGCGACGGCCACCTCGAGCACCTCCGCGGGCTCCGCCACGAGCGCGGTGGGATCGCCCGCCTTGGCGGCCCGGAGGCGCGCGCGCCCCGCCGCGATGCGCTCACGGCCGGAGGCCGGCGCGAGGATCGTGACGCGGTGCCCGCGAGCCGCGAGCGCGGCCGACTCGGCGGCGATGTGGCAGGCGATGTCGTCCCGCGGCGGCCACGCGTGGGGGGAGACGACGGCGATGCGCAGGGGGGCGGTCACCCGGGCGCCGGCGGCGTCCGGCCGTCGGAGGCGCGCCACACCACGTAGACGCGGTGCCCGGCGGTCATGAGGCTGAGGGCCGCCAGCACGACCATCATCACGGCCAGGACGTCGCCCAGGCTGCCCAGGAAGAGGGCCGCACCCACGATCACGAGGCGCTCGGGCCGGCCCATCAACCCGGCGCTGGCGGCGTCGATGCCGAGGCCCTCTGCGCGGGCCCTCGTGTAGGAGACGAGGAAGGAGCCGGTGAGGGCCACGAAGCAGGCCGCGAGCCCCCAGTCGTTGCCCTCGTTGGCGAGGGTGATGCCGATCGCGCCCAGGATCACCCCCTCGGCCAGGCGGTCGAGGCTGGAGTCGAGGAACGCCCCGAAGGCGGTGACCTTCCCCTGGTGGCGCGCGAGCAGCCCGTCGAGCGAGTCCACCAGGCCCGCCGCGACGAACACGATCGAGGCGAGCACCCACAGCCGCGAGAGCGCCAGGCCCGCGGCGGCGCAGATGCCCAGGAACCCGATCACGGTGACCGCGTTGGGGGTGATGCGGCTCAGCTCCACCAGGCGCAGGAAGGCCGTGGCGAGGCCGGAGCGGCGGGTGCCGAGATCCTCGATCTGGGTGCCGATGGGCGCTGCGCCCCTTGATCGTCGGGGTGTCTCCGGAGTCCGCGCCTCCGGGCGATTCGGGACCCTAGGATAACGACCGATGCGACTCTGCACGTACCGGGACGGCGGGGGCACTCGCCTGGGAGCCGTCGAGGGAGACCTCATCCGGCCACTCGAGGGCCGGGACGTCCGCGACGCCCTCGACGCGATCCCGCCCCCGGCGCCCGGGCCGCCGGTGCGCCGGGCGGAGGCGGAGCTCCTCGCGCCGCTGCCGCCGGGGACGCTGCTCGGGATCGGCCTCAACTACCGCGACCACGCGGCCGAGACGGGAGCCGATCTGCCCACCCAGCCGCTGCTGTTCGCCAAGCTGGCCTCCGCGGTCACGGGGCCGAGCGGCGAGGTCGTCCGGCCGGGCTACACGGACGAGCTCGACTACGAGGGCGAGCTCGCGGTGGTCATCGGCCGCACCGCTCGCGACGTGCCGGCCGGCAGGGCCCTCGACCACGTCTTCGGGTACGCCGTGATGAACGACCTCTCGGCGCGCGACCGCCAGCGCAGCGAGCCCCAGTGGATCCGCGCCAAGGGGGGAGACGGCTTCGCCCCGTTCGGGCCCTGGATCACGACGGCGGATGAGGTGCCCGACCCCCAGGAGCTCGCCATCCGCACCTGGGTCAACGGGGAGCTGCGCCAGGACGGAACCACCCGCGACATGGTGTTCCCGGTGGCCGAGCTCATCGCCTTCTGCTCGTCGAGCTTCACCCTCCGCCCCGGAGACGTCATCACGACCGGCACCCCGGCGGGCGTCGGCGTCGCCCGCGAGCCGAAGGCCTTCCTCCAGCCCGGCGACCGGGTCCGGGTGGAGATCCCGGAGCTCGGCGTTCTGGAGCACGCGATCCGATGACCCCGGAGGAGGCGCTCCTCCGCGTCCTCACCCTCACGGGGCTCAGCTTCCCGCGCGGCGTGCTCGGCCCCGAGACCTGGGCGCTGGCCCGGGCGCTCTCGGACGAGAGCTCTGCGAGCGACCCGGCCGAGCTCGCCGCGGCCGCCGCCGCCGAGCACTGGCCGCTCCTGCGGGGGCCGATGGAGACGGCGCTGCTGCAGGCCGCCGCGCGCGCCGCCCCCGAGGACGCCGAGGCGTTCGAGATCGTGCTCGAGTGGGCGCGCGATCCCGACCCCGACACCCCGCTCGCGCGTGCGCTCGCCGTGCGGGCGGCCACCGAGCTGGCGGCGGCCGGCCTGCGGTCGAGCGAGCGGCTGATCGCCGCAGAGCCGGCCGTGGCCGAGGGCGGCCCGACGGCCGCCGTCGCGGCCGCCCGCGCCGCCGGCGCGATCGCGGTCGACCTGCTCGACCTCGACCCCGAGGACTTCGCCCTCGAGATCGCCGACTACGTGGACGCGGGGCGCCGCCCCGAGGACGTTGACGCCCTCGCCCGGGCCAGCGGAGACCCCGAGATCCGCGCCTGGGCCCGGGCCGCGGTCGCGGCCACCGAGGAGCCGCTCGCCCCGCACGCCGAGGAGGGGGTCCGCATCCTCGCCTCCGGACCGCCGCCCGAGGACGCGGCCGAGGACCTGATCTGGGTGCCCACGATCCTGTCCCTGGTCGAGGAGGGCATCGAGCGCGCCCTGGTCGTCGACGAGCCGGAGTGAGGCCGGCCGGTCAGGCCATGGGGTTCCGCCGGAGGATCGACACCGCCCGCACGGTCATGTAGCCGCGCCACTCGAGGACGGCCGCGGGCGAATAGCTCCGGAAGTCCACGGGCCACCCCCCGTCGTCCCGCTGCTCGCCGGCCAGGCGCCGCAGCTCGGCCGCGATGGCGTCCGGGGTGAACAGGGCTCGTGCCGGGCGGTCGGGGAGGGGGGCCATGTCGAGCGGGCGCACCACCTCCCCGTCCGCGCCGCCCGCGACCGGCAGCAGCCCGTCCTCGGGGACGAGCCTGCCGAGCCGCGCGACGAGGGCGGGCGCCTCGGGGTGGGCCTCGTGCGCGGCGTCGAGGAACCGCAGCGCGGCGACCAGCGTGAGCGCGTGGGGCGCGTCGTCCATCGCCTGGATGGCGGCGATGCAGTAGCGGGTGGCGCCGGCGAGCCAGCGATGCGCGGCGACGCCCGCGTCGTGCGCGGCGACGCCGTGGGCGGCGCCCGCGACGAAGGCGGTGATCTGGAGCGAGGAGACCGCGGGGTCGGCGCCCGCCCAGAACGGCGCGACCCCGGCGGCGTCGGTGACGGGGAGCGCGAAGGGGAGGCCGCCGTCGGGAAGGGAGACCGACTCCAGCCATTCGCAGAGCTCGACGGCGGCCGGGGTGGTGGCGGGGCCGGCCTCCTCGAGCACCTCGAACGCGTGCAGCGCGCCTCCGGGCTGGCTCTCGGTGGACCGCAGGTCGGGCTCGAGGCCCCAGCCGTAGCCGCCGTCGGGGTTGCGGTGGGCCGCGAGGGCCGCGAGGAGCGGCGCGGGGTCGCCGTCCTCCAGGAGCCGCTCGAACCGGCGGCGGTCCACCATGCGGGCGTGGGCGGCCATGAAGGAGGCGGCGGCGGACAGGTTGATGCTCACGTCCCGGAGTCTGCGCGATCCCGAGGCCGCCGTCTTGGACGTTTCGGCCATCTCGGCGCCCCTCACGACCCCCGCGGCGGGGAGGCGAGGTTGGGCCGCACCTCGATCTCCTGGAAGCCGGCCCGCAGGATGTTGCGGTACGAGGGCCCGGGGCCGTCCTCGCGGGGGACGCCGGTCTCGGTGACGAGCCTCCGGAGCCCCAGCTCGCGCGCCCTCTCGATGCGCCCGGCCAGGACGGCCCCCTGCGCGCCGCGCCCGCGGTGCTCGGGCCGGGTGGCCCCGTAGCCGAGCCAGCCCACGTCGCCGTGCGCGTAGAGGGCGCCCACCCCGGCCGCGACATCGCCGGACCACGCGGCGACCCAGGTCCATCCCGGCCGCCCGGGGATCGCGCCGATCCAGTCCGCGAAGTCGGGCGGCATCCCGAACGCCGAGGCGACGATCCCGCCGATCGCCCCGCCGTCGTGCACCTCGGCGATCCGCAGGTCCGTCGGCCGGGTGGCGGCGGGGGAGACGTCGTGGGCGAACCGCATCCACGCGTAGTCGTCCCGGAAGCCGCGGAGGCGCAGGCGCTCGGCCAGCTCCCCGCGGGCGGCGACGAAGTGGCCGACGCCGACCCCGGTGTAGAAGCGGTCCATCGCGTCGAGGTCGTCGTCGGTCACCGGGCCGGCGCCGCCGATGCCGATGGCGTGGTTCATCATCCGCGAGTCCGGGAGCGAGGCCACCGCGAGGCAGGCCCCGCCGGCGATCTGCGCCGACGCGATGCCGTGCGCGGCGACGAGCCCGGCGGGCGCGGCGCGCCACGCGTCCAGGCAGGCGGCGACCTCGGCGGCCTCGAGCTCGCGGTCGCTGGGCTGGGAGGCGTGCATCGGTCCCCTCGTCGCGGGAGCGCGACCCAGCGTCGCACTACTCTCACCGGGTGGCCACCCCCCGCCCCGGCACCCGCGCCCACACCCTCGAGATCGCCCGCCGCCTGGAGGCGGAGTACGGACGGCGTCCGTTCCGGCGCCACCACCCTCCCGTGGCCGAGCTGGTGACGACGATGCTCAGCCACAGCACCACCGACGCGAACCAGTTCGCGGCGTTCGACGCCCTCGTGGCCCGCTACCCCACCTGGGACGACGTCAGGTCCGCGCCCACCGCGGACGTCGAGGAGACGATCCGTGTGGCCGGGCTGGCCAACCAGAAGGGGCCGCGGATCCAGGCGGTCCTCGACCGGATCGCCGAGGACCCGCGCGGGCCCGACCTGGAATGGCTCGGCGCGCTGCCGCTGCCGGAGGCCATGGCCTACCTGACGGCGCTGCCGGGGGTGGGCCCCAAGACCGCGGCCTGCGTCATGTGCTTCTGCTTCGATGCGCCCGTCGTCCCGGCCGACACGCACGTGCACCGCATCGCCCTGCGCACGGGGATCGTCCCGCGGGGGTCGAGCGCCCTTCGCGCCCAGGAGCGCCTCAGCGCCTGGACCCCGCCCGGACAGGCCTACGGGATGCACATGCGCCTGATCGCCCACGGGCGCGGCGTCTGCAATGCCCGCGCGCCCCGTTGCGGCGAGTGCCCGCTCCTGGACCTGTGTCCCCACGGCCGGAGGGTCATCGCGGTATCTCAGTCGCTAGCACTTAGATAATGGTTGACATGCGCTGACTTAGATCTAGACTGGCCGAAGACGTTTTTCAGAACCCGTCGGCCGGACCCCGGCCCGAGGAGGACGCGAACACATGGGCAAGACGATCGGCATCGATCTGGGCACGACCAACTCGGCCGTCGCCATCCTCACGGGGGGCGAGCCGGAGGTGCTGCCCAACGCGGAGGGTGGGCGCACGACCCCGTCGGTGGTCGCGTTCACCAAGAGCGGCGAGCGGCTGGTGGGCACCGTCGCCAAGCGGCAGGCGGTCACCAACCCCGAGAACACGATCTTCAGCGTGAAGCGCTTCATGGGCCGCAAGTACGCCGAGGTGGACGAGGAGATGAAGATCGTCCCCTACGAGGTCGTCCGCGGCGAGAACGGCGACGCGCGCATCCGCGTGGCCGGGACGGAGTACAGCCCGCAGGAGATCAGCGCGATGATCCTGCAGAAGCTGAAGACCGACGCCGAGGCGTTCCTCGGCGAGCCGGTCACGGACGCCGTGGTGACCGTGCCGGCCTACTTCAACGACGCCCAGCGCCAGGCCACCAAGGACGCCGCGACCATCGCGGGCCTCGACGTGAAGCGCATCATCAACGAGCCCACCGCGGCGGCCCTGGCCTACGGGCTGGACAAGGAGACCGACCAGACGATCCTGGTCTTCGACCTCGGCGGCGGCACCTTCGACGTGTCGGTGCTCGAGATCGGCGACGGGGTCTTCGAGGTCAAGTCCACCGCCGGCGACAACCACCTGGGCGGCGACAACTTCGACAAGGCGATCGTCAACTGGATGGTCGCCGAGTTCAAGCGCGACCAGGGCATCGACCTGAGCAACGACAAGATGGCCCTCCAGCGCCTCTACGAGGCCGCCGAGCGCGCCAAGATCGAGCTCTCGACCACCGCGACCAGCCAGATCAACCTGCCGTTCGTGACGGCCGACCAGAGCGGCCCCAAGCACCTCGACCTGCAGCTCTCGAGGGCGAAGCTCGAGGAGCTGACCCACGATCTGCTCGAGCGCCTCGTGGGCCCCACCAAGCAGGCCCTCGCCGACTCGGGCGTGAGCGACAAGATCAACCACGTCGTGCTGGTGGGCGGGATGACCCGCATGCCGGCCGTGCAGGAGCGCGTGAAGGAGCTGACCGGGCGCGAGCCCCACAAGGGCGTCAACCCGGACGAGGTCGTGGCCGTCGGCGCCGCGATCCAGGCGGGCGTGCTCTCCGGCGACGTCAAGGACGTGCTGCTGCTGGACGTGACCCCGCTGTCGCTGGGCATCGAGACCAAGGGCGGCGTGTTCACCAAGCTCATCGAGCGCAACACGACCATCCCCACCAAGAAGAGCGAGGTCTTCTCGACCGCGGACGACAACCAGAGCCAGGTCGAGATCCACGTGCTTCAGGGCGAGCGGGAGATGGCGACGTTCAACCGCACCCTCGGCCGGTTCAACCTGGTCGGGATCCCGCCCGCGCCGCGCGGCGTGCCGCAGGTCGAGGTGACCTTCGACATCGACGCCAACGGCATCGTCCACGTCGGCGCCAAGGATCTCGGCACGGGCAACGAGCAGACCATCGAGATCAAGGCCTCGAGCGGCCTCTCGGACGAGGAGATCACCAAGATGGTGAGCGACGCCGAGTCGCACGCCGACGAGGACCGGCGCCTGCGCCGGGTGGCCGACGCCCGCAACCAGGCCGAGGCCCGCGTCCACGAGGCCGAGCGCCAGCTCAAGGACAACGGCGACAAGGTCGACGAGGAGACCCGACGCGACCTGGAGGGCGCCATCGCGGCCGCCCGCACGGCCGCCGAGGGCGACGACGCCGACGAGATCGAGGGCAAGACCGGCAGCCTGACCGACGTCCTGCACCGGCTCTCGGAGCAGGTCTACCAGCAGGCGGCCGCCCAGCAGGAGACCGCCGCCTCGGGCAACGGCTCCGCCGACGAGACCGTGGAGGACGCCGAGTACGAGGTCATCGACGAGGACGCCCCCAAGGCGTCCTAGACACGACGACGAGGAAGGAGACGCACACCGAGTGACCCAAGATGCGCCCATCCCGTCGGACGCCGAGGTCGGGTTCGGCCACGAGCGGCAGGAGGACGGCGTCGTCCCCGACGACGACGCCGTCGACCGCCTGACCGCGGAGCGCGACGAGTACCTCGACGCGCTCCAGCGGCTGAAGGCGGAGTTCGACAACTACCGCAAGCGCAACGAGCGCGAGCGCCAGGCCGTCGCGCTCGCGGGCGTGCGCGAGGTCGTGCGCGACCTGCTGCCGGTCGTGGACAACCTGGAGCGCGCGGTGGCCGCCCTGGGCGACCACGGCGCCCCGGTGGTCGCGGGCCTGGAGATGGTGCGCGGCCAGCTCGCGGGGCTGCTGGCGGGCCACGGCGTCGAGGAGATCGACGCTCAGGGGCAGCCGTTCGACCCCACGGTGCACGAGGCCATCGCGCAGGTCCCGTCGGACCATCCGGGCGGCACGATCGTCGAGGTGGTGGAGAAGGGCTACCGCCACGCCGATCACGTCCTCCGGCCCACGCGCGTCGTGGTGGCCGCCGAGCCGCCCGCGACGACCGCGGTGGAGCGGGACTAGGGGGGACGTGGACGACCTCTACGCCACCCTCGGCGTCTCGCGCACGGCGGACGCCGACGAGATCAAGAAGGCCTACCGCAAGCTCGCGCGGGTCAACCACCCCGACGCGAACCCGGACGACCCCAAGGCCGAGGAGCGCTTCAAGGAGATCTCGCACGCCCACGACGTGCTCTCCGACCCCGAGAAGCGCAAGGAGTACGACACGCGGCTGCGGTTCGGCGGGCCCAACGGGGGCTTCGGCGGCGCGGGCGGCGGCCCGGCCGGCGACGCGGGGGGCTTCGGCGACTTCGCGGACATCATCTCGTCGATGTTCCGCGGGGGGGCGGGCGGCGCCCGGTCCCAGGAGCCCGTGGCGCGACGCGGCGCCGACGTGGAGGTGGAGGTCAACCTCTCGTTCGACCAGGCCATGAAGGGGGCCCAGGTGCCCGTGTCGGTGGAGATCCCGGTCGCCTGCGCCGACTGCGGCGGGACCGGGGCGAAGCCCGGCACCAGCCCGCGCCTCTGCCCCGACTGCAAGGGACGCGGGGTGGTCAGCCGCGACCACGGCCCGTTCGCCTTCAGCGAGCCCTGCCCCCGGTGCGGCGGCAACGGAACGGTCATCGACGAGCCGTGCCCCACCTGCCACGGCAGCGGCAGCACGTCCACGCGCTCCCAGATCAAGGTCAAGATCCCGGCCGGGGTGAAGGACGGCACGCGCATCCGCCTCAAGGGCAAGGGCCAGGCGGGGACGCGCGGCGGTCCGCCGGGCGACCTGGAGGCCATCACGAGGGTCGCCCCCAGCCGCCTCTACACGCGCCGGGGCGACGACCTGGAGATCGAGGTGCCGGTCACCTTCGCCGAGGCCGCCCTGGGCGCGCAGGTGGAGGTGCCCACGATCGACGGCCGCGTGAAGCTGAAGGTGCCGGCGGGCAGTCAGGACGGCCGCCTGCTGCGCATCTCCGGCAAGGGCGCGCCGCGCCTGAAGGGATCGGGGCGCGGGAACCTGATCGCGCGCCTGCGGGTGCAGGTGCCCACGGACCTGTCCTCGGACCAGCGCGAGGCGCTGGAGCGCTACGCCACCCTCGACGGGGGGGACCCCCGGGAGCGCCTCTTCTCATGAGCACCCGCCGCCGCCCCGCCGGCCTCTTCCTGATCGGCGCCGCCGCCGAGCTGGCCGGCATGCACCCCCAGACCCTGCGCGTCTACGAGCGCCGCGGGCTCATCACTCCGCAGCGCACGGCGCGCAACACACGGGTCTACAGCGACGCCGACATCGCCCTGCTGCGCCGCATCCAGGAGCTCTCGGAGGAGGGTCTCAACCTGGCCGGCGTCGAGCGGGTGCTCGAGCTGGAGCAGCGGCTGGAGCGGGCCGAGCGGCGCGCCCGGGACCTGAAGGCCGAGCTCGACGAGGGGAGGGCGGCGCACCGCGTGGCCCTCCGCGAGGCGCACGCGGGCCGCGGGCAGCTCGTCCCGGCGCCGCGCCGGCCGAGCCATCTGGTGCCCCGGTACCGGCGGGTGGTGGACCACCGTGGATGGATCATGAGGAGGACCGTCTGATGGCCGTGGACAAGCCCACCGAGCGCGCCCAGGAGGCGCTCGCCGGCGCGGCGCGCGTCGCGGAGGAGCGCGGCAACCAGGTCATCGAGCCCGAGCACCTGCTGCTCGCGCTGCTCGAGGCCCGCGAGGGCGTCGTGGGCCCGGTGCTGGAGGGCGCCGGCGCCGACGTGGCCGCTCTGAGGGCCGCCACTCTGGCGGCCATCGCGCGGCGCCCCCAGGTGAGCGGCGAGACCAGCGGCCCCCAGCTCTCGAGCGCGTTCCGCCGCGTGCTGCGCCGCGCCGGCGAGGAGGCCGAGTCGATCGGGGACGAGTACATCTCGACCGAGCACCTCCTGCTGGCCCTGCTGGAGGAGGGCGGCCAGGCGGCCCGCGAGGCGCTCACGTCCAGCGGGGTGTCGCGGGACGGGCTCCTGCGCGCCCTGCAGGCGGTGCGCGGCTCGGCGCGCGTGACCGACCCGAACCCCGAGGAGAAGTACCAGGCGCTCGAGCGCTACGGGCAGGACCTCACCGAGCGGGCCGAGCGCGGCGAGCTCGACCCGGTCATCGGCCGCGACGAGGAGATCCGGCGGGTCATCCAGGTCCTCTCCCGGCGCACCAAGAACAACCCCGTCCTGATCGGCGAGCCGGGCGTGGGCAAGACCGCCATCGTGGAGGGCCTCGCGCAGCGGATCGTGGCCGGGGACATCCCCGAGGGCCTCGCCGGCAAGCGCGTGGTGGCGCTCGACGTCGGCTCCCTGCTGGCGGGCGCCAAGTACCGCGGCGAGTTCGAGGACCGCCTGAAGGCCGTGCTGAAGGAGATCGAGGACGCCGCCGGCCAGGTGATCCTGTTCATCGACGAGCTGCACACCATCGTGGGCGCCGGCGCGGCCGAGGGCGCGGTGGACGCCGCGAACCTCCTGAAGCCGTTGCTGGCCCGCGGGGTGCTGCGCGCGGTGGGCGCCACGACGCTCGACGAGTACCGCAAGCACGTGGAGAAGGACGCCGCGCTCGAGCGCCGCTTCCAGCCCGTGATGGTGGGCGAGCCCTCGGTGGAGGCGACGATCGCCATCCTGCGCGGGCTGAAGGAGCGCTACGAGGTCCACCACGGAGTGCGCATCCAGGACGGCGCCCTGGTGGCCGCCGCCCGGCTCTCGGACCGGTACATCACCGCGCGCTTCCTGCCGGACAAGGCCATCGACCTGATCGACGAGGCCGCGAGCCGCCTGCGCATCGAGATCGACTCGGTGCCGGCCGAGCTCGATGTCGTGCAGCGGCGCATCATGCAGCTCGAGATCGAGCAGCAGGCGCTGGAGGCCGAGACCGACCCCACGTCGGCGACGCGGCGCGACGCGATCGCGAGCGAGCTGGCCGGGCTGCGCGAGGAGGCCGACGCGATGCGGGCTCACTGGGAGCAGGAGAAGGCGATCATCGCCCGCATCCGCGACATCAAGGGCCAGATCGAGGCGGCGCGCCAGGAGCTGGAGCGCGCCGAGCGCGAGGCGGACCTCGAGGGTGCGGCCCGCCTGCGCTTCGGCACCCTGCCGGAGCTGGAGAAGGCGCTCGAGGCGGCCAACGACGAGCTGGCCGAGAAGCAGCAGACGCGCAGGATGCTGAAGGAGGAGGTCGACGAGGACGACATCGCCCAGGTGGTGGCCTCGTGGACCGGCGTCCCGGTGAGCCGCCTCCTGGAGGGCGAGGTCGAGAAGCTGCTCCACATGGAGGACCGGCTGCACGAGCGCCTCGTGGGCCAGGACGACGCGGTGAGCGCCGTGGCCAACGCCCTCCGCCGCGCCCGCGCCGGGCTCTCGGAGGCCGGCCGGCCGATCGGCTCGTTCATCTTCCTGGGCCCGACCGGGGTGGGGAAGACCGAGCTCGCCCGGGCGCTCGCCGAGTTCATGTTCGACGACGAGCGCGCCATCGTGCGAATCGACATGAGCGAGTACATGGAGCGGCACGCGGTCGCCCGCCTGATCGGCGCGCCGCCCGGCTACGTGGGCTTCGAGGAGGGCGGCCAGCTCACCGAGGCCGTCCGCCGCCGCCCCTACTCGGTGCTGCTCCTCGACGAGATCGAGAAGGCCCATCCCGACGTGTTCAACGTGCTGCTGCAGCTCCTGGACGACGGTCGCCTGACCGACGGCCAGGGGCGGGTCGTCGACTTCACCAACACCGTCGTGATCATGACCAGCAACATCGGGAGCCAGTTCCTCGCCGACGGCATCGTCGAGGACATCGCCGAGGAGCGGGTGCTCGGGGCCCTGCGCGATCACTTCCGGCCCGAGTTCCTGAACCGCGTGGACGAGATCGTCGTCTTCCGCCGGCTGGACCGCGAGCAGCTCGCCGAGATCGTCGAGCTCCAGGCCGGGCGCCTGCGGGCGCGTCTCGCCGGCCGGGGCGTGGAGCTGGAGCTGACCGAGGCGGCCCGGGAGCTGCTCGGACGCGAGGGCTACGACCCGGCCTACGGGGCGCGGCCGCTCAAGCGCCTGATCCAGCGGCGGCTCGAGAACCCGCTCGCCCAGAAGCTGCTGGCCGGCGAGGTGCGGGACGGGGACCACGTCGTCGTGGACGTGGAGGGCGACGACCTCACCTTCACGGTGGCCGAGCGGGCCGAGGCGGTGGCGTAGCGCGCGACCTCAACCGGCACCGATCAGCCGCCGAAGAGCCGCGGCGATCTCCTCGATCGCCGGATCGCCGCCGGCGACCTCGATCACCAGGGAGACCACCTCGTCGTTGGGCGCCGCCGCCGCCTCGACCCCGTTGATCTCGAGGAACACCGCGGTCGCCAGCCATCCGAGGCGCTTGTTGCCATCGATGAGCGGGTGGCCCTTGACGATCGACTGGAGGAGCGCCGCCGCCTTCGTCACGAGGTCCGGATAGGCGTCCTCACCGAAGACCGTCGTGCGCGGCCGGGCCGCCGCCGACCCCAGCAGGCCGGCGTCCCGGATCGGAGGAGGATCGCCGAGGAGCAGGATGGCGAGCGCGACGAGGTCCTCGGGGTCGAGGTACTCGACCTCCCCGCTCACCGTCCCAGGCGATCGAGGGCGTCCGCATGGGCCTCTGTCACGCGCGTCGCCGCGGCGGACACCCGCTCCCGGTGGCGTCCGCGGGCGACGTACTCGCGGACCGCGCGCCGGGCCGCCTCCTGCATCGAGATGCCCTCGGCCTCCGCGCGCTCACGCAGGGCCCGCTGCTCGTCCTCGGCGAGGCGGAGGGTCATCGCCATGCACGGGACGGTATCAGAGTGATACCGCGCCCGGGCGGGCCTCGCGCGCCGTCACCGCCGCGTGGCCAGCAGCCCCAGGCCGCTGAGCACCCCGGCCACCGCGGCGACGGTCGCCAGGTACAGGCCGATCTGGCGCGAGAGCAGATCGGCCGGCGCGGGCATGACCAGCAGGCGGTAGCCCACCAGAGCCAGCGCCACCGCGAAGGCCCCGAGGACGACCCAGGCCAGCGTCTCGCCGGTCTGCGGGTCGAGCACCAGCGAGCCGCGCTCCTCGAGGGCCAGCGCCCCCGCCGCGATGCCGGCGACGGCGGCGGCGACCACCGCGCCGCGGGCGAAGTTGGTGGAGTCCCACCCGCTCATGCTGGAGGGGGAGAAGGGCTCGCCGAGGTTGGTCGTGTACCAGGGCAGGAAGACCGCGATCACGACGACGATGCCCGCCAGGACCCCCGCGTACGCGGCGCTCCATCGGGGAGGGGCGATCGTCCGGCGACCGCGGCCGCTCATGACTCGGCGATCGCCAGGGTCACGAAGAGCGGGATCCAGAGGCAGAGGGCCACGATGCCGCAGACCATCCCGGCGACGGCGTTGCCGCGCCGGCCGGGAGGGGTGAGGCCGGCGTCGATGTCCTGGAAGGTCAGGGACGCGAGGGTGATGGCCGCCACGGCCGCGAGCAGCGGCACCGCGAGGAAGCCGGTCACCAGGCTCACGACGCCCAGGATCAGCGCCGCCGTGGCCCTCCAGCCGAGGTCCTGGCGCGCGGGGGAGCGCGCGTCGCCCGTCATCTCCATGGCGCCGGACGCTATCGACCGCGACCGGGTCGCGCGCGGGCCGGGTTGCTAGTCTCGCCGGCCGTGCCACGCAGGCCCGACTTCTTCATCCTCGGCGCGCCGAAGTGCGGCACCACCGCTCTCAGCGAGTACCTGCGCCGGCACCCGCGGGTGTTCGTCTCGCGGCCGAAGGAGCCCCACTACTTCTGCCGCGACTTCGACTACTACTACGCGCCCGGCCGGCGCAGCGAGGAGCACTACCTGAGGCTCTTCGCCGAGGCCGGCGAGAACCATCTGGCGGTGGGGGAGGCATCGGTCTGGTACCTCTACTCCGAGGACGCCGCCCGCAACATCGCGGACTTCGATCCCGCGGCGCGCGTCATCGTGATGGTGCGCAACCCGGCGGAGCTGGTCCCCTCGCTGCACTCGCAGCTCCTCTACACGCTCGACGAGGACCGTCCGAGCGTGGCCGAGGCCTGGGGGCTGCAGGAGGCGCGGCGCCGCGGGGAGGCCGTGCCCGCCACCGCGCGCGTTCCCGAGTTCCTCCAGTACGGCGCGGCCGCGCGTCTCGGCGCGCAGTTGCGCCGCGTGTACGAGTCGTTCCCGCGCCGGCAGGTGAAGGTGATCGTCTTCGACGACCTGCGCGCGGACACGGCCAGGGTCTACCGCGAGTCGCTCGCCTTCCTGGGCGTGCCGGACGACGGCCGCACCGACTTCCCGCGGGTGAACGAGAACAAGGTGCACCGCGCCGAGACCGTGGCCCGGTTCACCCAGCGCCCGCCCCGCGCCCTCGTGGCGGCCGCCCGCGGGGTGAAGAGGGTGTCGGGCGTGGAGCGGCTCGGGGTGATGGACCGCCTGCGGAGCCGCAACCGCCAGGTGACGCGGCGCGAGGAGATCGACCCGGCCCTCGACCGGGAGCTGCGCGACTTCTTCCGCGAGGACGTGGCCGAGCTGGGCGAGCTGATCGGCCGCGACCTGAGCGCCTGGTCGCGATCGCCGGGCTAGGCCCCGACGAGATCCTGAGGCGGGCGCTCGCCTACCCGTACGAGCGTCTCTCCGAGAGCTATCTCCTGGCCGATGGCGAGGTGCTCCGCCTCGATGCGGCAGAGCTGGAGGAGCGGCTCGAGCGGCTCGGCGAGCCCCTGGCCGAGCGGGTCGCGCTGGTGGGCTACGGATCGAACGCCGCGCCCAGCCAGCTGCGCCGCAAGCTCGCGGCCCACCGGCCGGGCTGGGCGGTGCCCGTGGCGACCGCCCGGCTGTGGGGAGCCGACGCCGTCTACTCGGCGCACATCACGCGCTACGGGGCGATCCCGGCCACCCTCCACCCGTCGCCGGGGACCGCGATCGATGCGGTGGTGACGCTCCTGTCACCCCGTCAGGCCGAGCTGGTGCGCGCCAGCGAGGGCGGCAACTACGACCTGGTGCCGCTCGACCCCTCGCGCGTGGAGCTGCCGGCGGGCCTCGGCCGGCCGCGGACCGTCCACGCCTACCTGTCGCGGCACGGCGCCCTGGCGTTCGACGGGAGCCCGGTGGCGCTGCGGGCCGTCCCGGCCCGCGGGAGGACGCTCGCCGAGGCCTCCGAGGCCGAGATGCTCGCCCGGGCGGCCGCGGAGCTGACCCCCGGCGGGGAGGTGCGCGGCCTGGTGCTGGAGTGCGTGGCCGATCCCGCACGGCGGCGCGAGCGGGTGGCGGAGCTCGCCCGTCATGCGGTCCGCGACCCCGGCGGAGCGGCGCCGGGATGGTACGCTCGACCCCGCGAGACGAGCGGCGCCCAAGGAGCTTCCGAACCGTGCCGACCTACATCCTCCTGAGCACTCTGAGCCCCCACGGCGTGGGGACCCTGAAGGCCAACCCGCAGCGGCTCAAGGAGGTCAACTCCGAGATCGAGCAGATGGGTGCGCGCGTGGTCGAGCAGTGGGCCGTCCTCGGCCCCTACGACTTCGTGAACATCGTCGAGGCGCCGGACGAGAAGGTCATCGCCCGCGTCTCCGTCGAGCTGGCCGCCCGGGGGACCGCGCACTTCCAGACGCTCACGGCCATCCCGGTTGACGAGTTCCTCTCGCTCCTGAAGTGACCGGCGGCCACCGCCGCCGCCGGGGCTGGCTGCTCGCCGGCGGCATCGTCGGAGGGCTGGCGCTGGCGCCGCGCGCGCGCCGCGCGGGCATGGACCTGCGGGCGCGGGCGATGCGCCTGGGCCGCCCGGCGGCCGACCCGGTCGCCCCGTTCCGCCAGGCGCCGTGCTACGAGCACGACCGCGCCGCCTCAGAGGATCCCTCGCGCAGCGAGGCGGCGCGATAGCCCCTCTGACCACCGCCGTGAGAGCGGCAACGGACCCACGGGCGCCAGGGGCGACGCCGCGGTTGGCCCCCCAGGAGACGCTCCGGCGGTGGGCTTGAATCTTCGGTGGAGCGTCGAGGTCCTCGTGCCCACGCACCGCATCGTCCTCGCCCTGATGGGCGGCGAGGTGGTGGAGGTGCGGGGCGCGTCCACGGCGGGCACGTTCGGTGCCTACCGGGGCCTGCCGGACGCGGTCCACGGGATGATCGCCTGGCCCAACACGGTCCTGCTCACCGGCGGCCCGGCGCCGGTGGTGATCGACCCCGGGTACATGACGCAGGGGGACATGCTGGTGGGCGCCCTCGCCGAGCGCGGGCTGGGCCCCGACGACGTCCACACCGTCCTGGCCACCCACCTCCACTCGGACCACGTGTCCGCGCTGCCGCAGCTCGGCGACGTGGAGCTGTACGTCCACGAGACGGAGCTCGAGACCGCGCACGCCCGGGCCGGCCGCGGCTTCCGGGACCGGGCCACCGTGCGGGCCCTGTCCGGCGCCGCCGGGCCCGTGTTGCCGGGCGTCCGCTTCATCCACACCCCCGGCCACACCGACGGCCACGTGGCCTACCTGGTTGACACCGGCGAGGGGGTCGTGGCGGTCGTGGGCGACACCACCGGCCCCGACCCGGCGTGGTTCGCGCGGATGGAGCTGCCCGGCGACCACCCGCGCCGCGAGGAGCACCTCGCGTCCTTCCGCGCCATCCGCGCGGAGGGCCCGGCCCTCGTGATCCCCGGCCACAACCCCCCGATGCCGATCGTGGAGGGCGCGTCCAGGTGAGAGGGTACCGTGCGGACGCCGCGAAACACCCCCTGTGTGCCGCGGCGCGGCGCCGTACCCGACGAGGAGTGGTCACGTGAACCGAACGCTCAACCGTGAGCAGCGGATGCTCGCCGCGGCCGGGGCGAACATCCTGTTCGTCATCAGCCTGTTCTTCCCCTGGTTCGGCGCGCTGGGGGTCGACTTCAGCGGCCAGGACACGGTGCCGTCGTGGTGGTTCCTGCTGATCTTCGCGGTGGTGGCGGCGGCGCTGCTCGCGGCCGACGCCCTCAACTTCGAGGTTCCGGCGGCGATCGACGGGGCCGCGTGGGCGGCCTACCTCACGAGCGTGACCTTCATCGTGACCCTGATGATCTTCCTCGAGGGTGACGGCAGGAAGTTCGGGGTCTTTCTGGCGATCCTGTTCTCGCTCGTGGCCACGGTGCTGTCGGTGATGCACTGGCGGGACGAGCGCGGCCACGGCAGCAGGATCTAGAATCCTCGTCAAGGAAAGGATGTCCATGGGACTCGTCGACAAGGCCAAAGACGCCGCCAAGCGCGGAGTCGACGCCGGTAAGAAGGGCGCCACCGAGGCCCGTGAGAAGGCGCAGGAGCTGAGCCTCAAGCGACGCCTGAGCGCTCTGGCCGAGGACCTCGGCCAGGTGGTCTACCGGCAGCGCGAGGGCGAGACCGGTCTGGACGCCGAGGTCGATCGGCTCGTGTCGGAGATGCGCGCGGTGCACGCCGAGATCGAGGCCCTGGCGGAGGACTGATCCCGGCGCCCCTCGGGTCCCCGACCCGCGGCGCCTGACACCCTCTGGGGGTGGCCCCGCCGCCGTCCCTGATCTTCGTGCTGCGCCTGCCCGACGTGACGCGGACGCTCGTCGCGTCGCTGCTCGGGCGCCTGCCCTACACGGCGATCGGGCTGCTGATGATCCTGCGCGTGCGGGAGATGGGCGGCAGCTACGCGGAGGGCGGGCTGGTGGTGGCCTCCTTCTCCCTCGCGCTGGCGGTGGGCTCGCCGTTCGTGGGCCGGCTGGTTGACCGGCGCGGCCAGAGCCGCGTGCTGGTCCTCTGCGCCGTCGCCGCGTCGCTGCCCCTCGCGGCGATGGCGCTCGTGCCCGACGCGACCCCCATCGCCGCGCTGGCCGCCCTGGCCGCCCTGTCCGGCCTGCTCCACCCGCCGCTCAGCGGGTGCATGAGGGCGCTGTGGTCCACCCTGGTGCCGGATGACGACGCGCGGCACGCGGCGTTCGCCCTCGAGGCCAGCGCGCTGGAGGTGACGTTCGTGGTCGGGCCGGTGGTCCTGGCGGGAGGCCTGGCGGTGGCCACCTCGCCGGGCGTCGGCCTGGTGGCGTGCGCCCTGCTGCTGGTCGGCGGGACGGTGGCGTTCGCCACCACGCCATCGTCGCGGCGCTGGCGCCCCGCGCCCAGGGTGGGCGACCGGTCGATCGCCGGCGCGCTGGCCAGCCCGGCCCTGGTCGTGCTCCTCGTGGGCGTCACATTCATGGGGGCCTCCTTCGGCGCGATCGAGCTGGCCGTGACCGCGTTCGCGGAGGAGGAGGGCTCGCGGGGGCTGGCCGGGCCGCTGCTCGGCGCATGGGCGGTCGGGAGCCTGCTGGGCGGCCTCGTGGCGGCGCGCTCCGGCGCGTCCTCGAGGCCGGCGCGGCGGGTGCTCGCCCTGCTCGTTGCCACGGCGGCGGCGGACGCGGTGCTCATGGCCGCGCCGTCGCCGTGGATCCTCGCGCTCGCGCTGGTGCTGGCCGGGTGCTTCATCGCGCCGGCCTTCGCGACCCTCTACGGCATGGTCCCCGACCTGGCCCGGGCGGGCACGCTCACCGAGTCCTACACCTGGCTCACCACGGGCATCAGCATCGGCGTCGCCGCCGGATCGGCCCTCTCGGGCGCGCTGGTCGCCGCGGGCTCGTCCCGGTCGGGCCTCGCCGTGGCCGCCGGCCTGGTGGCGCTCGGCGCTCTCAGCCTTGCGGGGGGGCGGCGCCGCCTGGGGTGGGGGGCTTCGGTGGCGGCCGCAGCGTGACGGCCCGCACGAGCCCCGAGGTGCCCAGCCGCCCGCGGGCCTCCACGATCACCCGCACCTCCCCGGACACCACCTTCCCGCCGCTGCGGCGCCCCCAGGTCAGCCGGTGGCGCCCGGGCCGCATCACCCTGCCGTTCGCCAGCCGGTGCAGCACCCGGCCCGTCGTCGTCTCGATGCGCGCCGACACGCGCGCCGAGTGGGCCAGCACGAAGCCCACGTCGAGCCGCGCCAGCACCCTGCGCCCCACGCGCCGGGCCTCGGCCCGGGCCGAGAGGCTGCCGAGGGTGCGGTCCAGGATCACGCGGCGGCGCTGCTCGGTGACGCCGCTGCCGTCGTCGGGGGTGAGGTTGGAGACGACCGTGTAGACGCCGTCGGCGAGGTGGATCCGGCGGGGGTCGAGGAGCACCCGCACGGAGCCCGGGCCGAGGCGGCCCTCCCACAGCCGCTTGGCGGGGCGGCCGGTGCGGCGCGCGATGGTGAGGCGGGCGATTCCGGCGCGCGGGCTGCGCATGACCACGGTCGTCGCGTCGTCCACGCGGTCGGCGTTCGCCGAGAGCCGGAAGGGGATCGGCTCGATCCGGACCCCGTCGTACGACATGAGCAGTACGTCCGGGATGCTGCGGGGGGACGACCAGGGGATCGCCAGGTGGGTGCCCACGGCGAGCTGGGCGCTGCCCCCGGCGTCCATGGCCACGGCGGTCCGGGCCCCCAGCGAGGCGAGCAGGGACGCCTGCTCGGCCACCGTGAGCCCCGGGCTCCCCTGGGCGGGGCCCTCGGCGGTGACCAGCAGGATGGTGCCGTCCGCGGTCTGGCCCACGGCCGAACGGGACGTCCGGCTCCCGAGCTGCGATCCCGTGAAGCCCTCGCCCGAGGTCGGCACGGCCTGCCCGTCGCGCACCAGCAGGGGTCCGCCGCCGAGGGCGGCGACCGCTCCGGCCGGGAGGGCCGAGAGGCCCGGTGAGAGGTTGACCCGCCGCCCGAGGGGGAACTCGGATACCAGCGTCGGGCCGGCGCTGCCCACCCCCGTCAGGACCACGTGACCCGCCTCGATCAGCGTCCCACCGCCGTTCTTCACGGTCACGACCGTGCCGGTGCGCGGCACGTTGGGCGTCAGGGGCCCGGGGGTGTCCAGGCGCACCTTCACCTCGTAGCGCGACCCGGTGGGGGTCGCGGTCTGGGCGTAGGCCGGCGTGTAGAGGATGGTCTCGCTGCCGCGCTGAGCGGGACGGTTGATGCCGCTGAACGTGCGGAGGGGGAACAGCTTGGCGCTGGCGGGGTCGACCGCCTGGAAGCGGCCCTCCAGCGCCAGCCGCACGGCGTCGATGAGGCCGCCGGGCAGGAGCACGAGCGCCGAGCGGCTGGGCTGGGGCTCGGAGATGAGGTCGCCGCCCATCAGCAGGACGCCGCTCGGGTAGTTCTGGGCCACGTTGAAGAAGTCGCCGTTGATGCCGGCGATGGCGCCGGAGGGGAGCCGCTGGCCGATCGCGTCGGTGAGCTCGGCGCGGCGCACGGGCGACCCGGCGGTGAGGGCGGGGCTCAGGGACACCCGGGGAGACGCCGCCCGGATGACGTGCACCACCTCGCCCCCCGCCTGCACGAGCCGCTGGTAACCCACGCCCGGAGCGATCTCGGTGACCTTCGGAGGGCTCGCCGGAGGAAGGGACTCCACCGGCGCGGCGGCGGCCGGCGCGGTCGATGCGAGGACCCCGGCGGCGACCGCGGCCAGCCCGGCGGAGATGGCGAGGGATCTCATCGCCGGCACCCTTTCACGGTCGGTGCGACCCGCGAAGGAGCCCGGGGCGACGCGTTTGAGAGACTGACGGCGTGATCGTCGCGCTCGTCGTGGTGAGCCTCGTCGCCGTGGGCGTCGCCGTGGCCGCGGTCGTCGCGGTCCGGCGGGCGCGCGCGCAGGAGGCGCGGGCGCGGGCGGAGGCGGCCCAGGCGGTGAGCGCCACCGCGGTGGCGGAGCGCCGCGGACGGGCCGCCCTCCAGGACCTGCCGTTCGTGGCGCTGCGGATCGACCGCGAGGGACGGCTGGTGGACTCGAACATCGCCGCCATCGAGAGCTTCCCCTTCCTCACGCCGGGCATGAGCGTGCTCGAGACCTTCAGCGAGCACCTGCTGGCCCAGCGCGTGGAGACGGCGCTCGCGACCCTCGAGAGCCAGCGATTCGAGGTGCGGCTCTTCGCCGACGGGCGCCGTACCTATCGCGCCGCCGTCGAGCCCTACGAGGTGGGCGACGTGCGCGAGGCGCTGGTGTTCCTGGCGGACGCGAGCGAGGCGGTCGCCTACCAGGAGCTGCGCTCCCAGTTCGTCGCGAACGTCTCCCACGAGCTGCGCACGCCGCTCACCGGGCTGCGGGGGCTGCTCGAGGCGCTCGGCGACCCCACGATGGACCCGGGTACGCGGCGCGACTTCCTGGCGCGCGCCGCGGGTGAGACCCAGCGGCTGGAGGCGCTCATCTCGGACATCCTGTTCCTGTCCGAGCTGGAGGCCACGCAGGGGCTCCCCGCCACCACGAGCAGCGATCTGTCGCTGGCCGTGTCGTCCGTGGCGCGCGAGCTGGAGGGGATGGCGGACGAGTACGGGGTCACGCTCGTCGTGGAGCTCCCGGGACCGGCCTGGACGCCGCTCACCGAGCGGATGGCGCACACCGTGGTGCGCAACCTGGTGGAGAACGCCCTCAAGTACGCGGGGCCCGGCGCCCGCGCCGAGGCGTCCGTGCGCCTCGATGCCGACGGCGTGGTGCTGTGCGTGAGCGACGACGGCGCGGGCATCCCCGAGCGCCACCTGCCTCACGTGTTCGAGCGGTTCTATCGCGCCGACCCCTCGCGCTCGAAGCGCCTCGGCGGCACCGGGCTGGGGTTGTCGATCGTCAAGCACATCTCGGAGCGTTTCGCCGGACGGGCCACGGCTTCCTCCCGGGAGGGGTTCGGGACGACCATCACGGTCAGCCTGCCGGGCGCCGCTCCACCCCCGGAGGACGAGCGCGAGGACCCGTCGCGTCTCGGCCACCCCTCCGGCGACCGGTCGCCGTCGCCGGGGTGATAGCGTCCCGCGCCGTCCCATGCCTGTTCCCCTGATGGACATCGCGGCCCAGTACGGGCCGCTGCGCTCCGAGATCGACGCCGCCGTGGCGGGGGTGCTCGACAGCGGGCGCTTCATCCTCGGCCCGGAGGGTCGCGCCCTGGAGTCGACCGTGTCGGAGCGCCTCGGCGGACGCCCGTGCGCCGGCGTGGCCAACGGCACCGACGCCCTGGTGATCGCCCTCAACGCCCTCGACATCGGGCCGGGCGACGAGGTCATCACGACGCCGTACACCTTCTACGCCACGGCCGAGGCCATCGCCCGCGTGGGCGCCACGCCGGTGTTCTGCGACATCGACCCGGTGACCTACTGCCTCGACCCCGCGGCGGTGGAGGCGCGCATCGGGCCGGCGACGCGGGCCATCCTGCCGGTCCACATCTTCGGCCACCCGGCCGACATGCGCGCGATCATGGACATCGCGGGGGAGCACGGCCTGCGGGTGGTGGAGGACTGCGCGCAGGCCTTCGGCGCCCGGTCCGCCGACGGTGAGATCGCGACCTTCGGCGACGCGGCCACATTCAGCTTCTTCCCCACCAAGAACTTCCCCGGGATGGGCGACGGCGGCATGGTGGTCTGCCGCGACGAGGAGCTGGCCGAGCGGGTGAGGCGGCTGCGCTTCCACGGATCGAAGGACAAGGTCGTGTTCGACGAGGTGGGCTACAACTCGCGCCTCGACGACCTGCAGGCCGCGATCATCCGCGTCTTCTATCCGCACCTGGACGAGTGGAACGCCCGCCGCGCCCGGATCGCCGGCTGGTATGCCGAGGAGGGCCTCGGCGAGCTGATGGAGCTGCCCGGGGTCGCCCCGGGAGCGCGCCACATCTACCACCTCTTCATGGCGCGGCACCGTCAGCGCGACGGGCTCCGCGAGGGGCTGTCGGAGGCCGGCATCGGCTGCGCGGTCTACTACGGGATCCCGATGCACCTGCAGCCCGTGTTCGCCGGGCTGGGCTACCGGGAGGGCGACCTTCCCGTGGCCGAGGAGGCCGCGCGCACCGCGCTCGCGCTGCCGATGCACCCCAACCTGAGCCGCGAGGACGTGACGGAGGTGGTGGGCGCCGCCCGGGAGGCGCTCGCCCGGCTCGAGGCGGCCGCACGCCGCTGAAGGACCGCGGCGGCGCCGGTCACGCCGGCGCGGCGCGGATCGTCGCCTCTCCGGCCGTCGCCATCGCGGTGATCGAGCCGACGCGCACGCCCATCTCGTCCCAGCTCTCGCCGCGGTCGTCGCTTCGCAGGATGCGGCCGTCCGCCATCCCGGCGAGCAGCTCGCCCCCGGCGGCCGCCAGCGCGTAGGGCATCGAGTCGGCCGGCAGCGCCAGCGCTTCCCAGCGCCCGTGCCAGCGGTAGAGCCGGCCGCGCGCGCCGTCGCCGCCGTGCGCGGCTCGCGGGCCGGAGGCGGCGGACACGTACCAGCGCTCGGGATCGGCGGGATCGACCGCGACCGCCCAGCAGTAGCGGAGCTCGCGGCCGGCGTCGGCCGGCTCCCAGGTGCGCCCGCCGTCGCGGCTCCAGGCGGCGCCGTCGCCGGCCGCCTGGTAGGCGCGGTCCTCCGCGCGCGGGTGCCACGCCAGGCTGTGGGCGTCCAGCTTGGCCCCCGGCCGGTGGTCCGAGAACGTCGTGCCGCCGTCGTCGGAGTACATGAGGCCGCCGAGCTCGATCCCCACCAACAGCCGCTCAGCGTGGTGCGGGTCGGGGGCGATCCAGCGCACGTGGTGCGTCCACGGCCGTGGCGGGAAGCTCCAGCGACTGCGCGACGGGATGTCCTGGAGCGCCTCCAGCTCCGCCCACGCACCGCCGTCCCGGGCGACGAAGAGGCGGCTCGGCTCGGTGCCGGCGTAGAGCGCTCCGTCGGCCGCCCCGATCGCGACCGAGAAGACGTCGGCCTCGGGCAGCTCCACCCCTTCCCACGTCGCCCCCGCGTCGACGCTCAGGAACGCCCCGCGTCCCCGCGTGCCGACGAGCACGCGCGCGCCGTCGGCGGCGACGCACCCGGCGCCCACCTCCTCCAGCGCGGGCTCGGCGGTCCAGGACCGGCTGTCGCGCCGGAGCCGCACGAGCCGGCCGTCGCGGGTACAGACGAAGACGAGCATGCTCACCTCGTGCCGCCGCGAGATCAGTCGGATGGGCCGAGGGGGGCACGGGCCGGTCGCGCCCGGCTCTCCTTCAGCTCGACGAAGAAGACGTGCGTGGGCGTCCTGCCGATGTTCTCGCCGGAGTGGGACTGGGCATCGAGCCACCGGATCTCGGCCGGCCCAAGGGTGACCTCGCGGGTCCGGTCGCCCACGGTGAGTCGGCGGTCGAACCCGCTCAGCGTGATCATCACGCTGTCCGGATGGTCGTGCGTTCTCGTCCTGGCGCCGGGCTCGTCACGGTACTCGAGGACGCGTACCCGCTCGTTCTCGAAGACGACCGCGTACTTGTCGGGATCGGTCTCGGTGGGGTCCGCCACGCTCTCTCCTTCGTCCGTCGCCGGATCATCGCATTCGCCGGCGCTCCGCCTGGACCGCCCCGGTCAGCCTCCGGATATCCGCGGCGACGACTGGGCGCGATGGGCGGCCAGGAGGGCCGCGACGGACCGGTCGACGTCCTCCGGCCCGGTGCGCCAGCTGCTCACGGACAGGCGCATGCCGCCGAGGCCCCGCCACACCGTCCCGCTGGGGTAGCAGGTGCCCTCGGCCTGCGCCCGCGCCACCACGGCCCGGGAGTGGGCGTCGTGGTCGCCGCCGGCCGGGTCCAGGAACCTCACGACCACCTGGTTGAGGTTCTGCTGCAGCACCTCGACGCCGTCGGCCTCGGAGAGGAGGGCGGCGAACCGCTCGGCCATCCGGCAGCAGCGCTCCACCAGGTCGGCCACCCCGCCGCGCCCGAGCTGGCGCAGCGCCGCCCAGACCGGCACCGACCGGGCACGCCGGGAGAGCTCGGGGTTGTAGTCGATCGGGTCGCGCAGGCCCGCGTCGTCGCCCTCCGGCAGATAGGCGGCGCGCACGCCCATGGCGCGGCGGTGCGCGGCGGGGTGGGCGCAGATGGCCATGCCGCAGTCGTAGGGCGTGTTGAGCCACTTGTGGGCGTCGGTGGCCCAGGAGTCGGCCCGCTCGGCCCCGGCGGCCAGGTGCCGGTAGGCGGGGGCGGCCCGCGCCCAGAGCCCGAACGCTCCGTCGACGTGGACCCACAGGTCCTCGCGCCGCACGGCCTCGGCGATCTCGCCCACCGGGTCGACGCCGCCCCCGTTGACGTTGCCGGCCTGGGTGCAGACGATCGTCGGCCCGCTGACCCGTGCCGCGGTCGCGGCGAGGGCGTCCGGCCGCATCCGGCCGGCCTCGTCCGCGGCGACGACCAGCGCGGTGGACGCCCCCAGGCCGAGCGCGCGCAGGGACGCGTCGATCGAGTCGTGACGCTGCTCGCCCACGAGCACGTTGACCCGGGGCGCACCCTGCAGCCCGTCCCGCTCGACGTCCCACCCGTGGGCGGCCAGCACGTGGTTGCGCGCCGCGGCCAGGCAGGCCGTGTTGGCCATCTGGCCGCCCGTCACGAAGCCCACCGACGCCCCCCGCGGGAGGTCCAGCAGGTCGAGGAGCCAGCCCGAGACCACCTGCTCGATCATCGTGGTCGCCGGGAAGGGCTCCGACATGGCCGAGTTCTGGTCCCACGCGCTCACGAGCCAGTCGGCGGCGATCGCCGCGGGGAGCGCGCCGCCGATCACCCAGCCGAGGAAGCGGCCGGAGCCGCTCGCCATCAGGCCCGGCCCGGCGCGCTCGGCGAGGTCGCGCACCACGGCCGCGGGGTCGATGCCCTCCTCCGGCAGGGGCTCGGAGAAGGCCGCCAGCATCTCGCGAGCGGACGCCTCCGGCCGCACCGGCCGGTCGGGGAGGCTGTCGAGCCAGTCGCGCGCCGCCTCGGCGGCGGCGAGCAGCGCGGCGTCGCGGCCGGGGTCGCTCATCGTGCCCCCCTTCTACACTCGGCGCCGGTGCGCGTCTGGATCGACATCACGAACTCCCCCCACGTCGTGATCTTCCGCCCGATTATCGCCCGGCTGCGGGCCCGCGGGCACGAGGTGACCGTGACCGCCCGCGAGTTCGCGCAGACGATCGGGCTGCTGGAGCGGTTCGGCATCGAGTACCTGAGCGTCGGCGCGCACGGCGGGGCGTCGCGGGCGGGGAAGGCCCGGGCCATGGCGCGGCGCTCGGCCGCGCTCGTGCGCTTCGCCCGCGCGCGAGCGCTTCGACCTGGCGGTGGCCCACGGAAGCACCGACCAGCCGCCGGCCGCGCGGGCGGCGGGCACCCCCCAGGTGACGATGTTCGACTACGAGTACGCGGCGGCGATGCACCACTGGAACGGCCGTCTGGCGACCCGCCTGCTGGTGCCCGCCGCCATCCCGGAGTCGGCCCTCGCGCGCTACGGCATGCGGCCGCCGCGCCTGGTGCGCTACCCGGGGCTGAAGGAGGAGTACTACCTCGCCGACCACGCGATCGACGACGCGGTGATGGACGAGCTGGCCCTCGACCGCGGCCGGCTGCTGGCGGTGGTCCGGCCGCCGCCGGAGGTGACGCTCTACCACCGCGGCGCCTCCACCGACCTGTTCAGCGCGGTCCTCGCACGCCTTCTGGCGGAACCCGGCGTGCAGACCGTGGTGCTGCCCCGCACCCCGGAGCAGCGTGCGGCGCTGGCGCAGGGGCCCGCGATCGTGCCCGAGCACCCGGTCGACGGGCCGAGCCTGGTGGCCGCCGCCGACCTGGTCGTGAGCGCCGGGGGCACGATGAACCGGGAGGCCGCGGCCCTCGGGGTGCCGGCCTACACGCCCTTCGCCGCCCGCCTCGGTGCGGTCGACCGGAGCCTCATCGCGGAGGGCCGCCTGCGGCGCCTGGAGCGCCCCGAGGACGTCGAGCTGGTCCCCCGGGAGCGAGGCGCCCGGCCGCCGCTGCGCGACCCGGAGATCCTCGTCGACCTGATACTCGGAGCGGCGGCGGGTACACTGCGGCGCTTGTGAGCCGTGCTCCCGTGACATGGAGCCCACGGGCGCTCGCCCACCGCATCGGCCAGATCGCGGTCGACCTGGGGCTCGTGGCCGCTTCGTACTGGCTGGCCTTCTACTTCCGCTTCGACGGCGATGTGCCCGGGCGGTACGAGCGCCTGTTCGCGGCCACGGTCGGGATCGTCCTCGCCCTGAAGCTCGTGGTCTTCATCGCGATGCGCTTCTACACCAAGTGGTGGCGCTTCACGAGCCTCCGCGACCTGCAGGCCATCGTGCTGGCGGCCGCGGTCTCGAGCCTGATCGTCACCGCCGTGCTGTCGCAGTGGCGTCCCGACGACCTGGTCCCGGTGCCGCGCGGCGTGCTCGTCATCGACTTCCTGCTCACGCTGCTCCTGATCGGCGGCGCGCGCTTCGCCGTGCGCAGCGTGATCGAGCGCCCGCCGCGCTCCGAGCTGGTCGAGCAGCGGCCGCGAGGTGCTCATCTGCGGCGCCGGCGACGCCGGCAACACGCTGCTGCGGGAGATGAAGCGCAACCGGTCGCTGGGCTACACGCCGGTCGGCCTGATCGACGACGACCCGCGCAAGCGGCGCCTGCGCGTGCAGGGCACCCGGGTGCGCGGCACCCGCGCGGACCTGGCCCGGGTGCTCCGGGAGGTGCACGTCGACGAGGTGATCATCGCGATGCCCTCCGCACCCGGCCTCGTGCGGCAGGAGATCGTCAAGGTGTGCCGCGACGCCGGCGTCCAGTGCGCCACCCTGCCGGGCCTGCCCGAGCTGATCACCGGCGAGGTCACGGTGCGCCTGCTGCGCGAGGTGCGCGTGGAGGACGTGCTGGGCCGGGCGCCGGTGGAGATCGACTTCGCCCGGGTGGCCCGCTACCTCAACGGCCGCTCGGTGCTGGTGACCGGCGCCGGCGGCTCGATCGGACGCGAGCTGTGCCGCCAGGTGGCGGCCATCGGCGCCCGCCGCCTCGTGATGGTGGACCACGCCGAGAACAACCTCTTCGAGATCGACCTGGAGCTGCGCGAGCGCGGCCACGCGGGGCTGCTCCTGCCGGTGATCGCCGACTGCAAGGACCGCGTCGGCGATGGAGCGGGTGTTCCTCGAGGCGGAGCGGCCCGAGATCGTCTTCCACGCGGCCGCGTACAAGCACGTGCCGATGATGGAGCTCAACCCCCTGCAGGCCGTGGCCAACAACGCCATCGGCACCGTGGTGCTGGCGGAGGTGGCCGAGCGGTTCTCGGTGGAGCGGTTCTGCCTGATCTCCACCGACAAGGCGGTCGAGCCGAAGACCGTGATGGGCGCCACGAAGGCGCTCGCCGAGCGGGTGGTCGAGTCGCCGCCGGGACGCCTCCGGCACGCGCTTCGCGGCGGTGCGGTTCGGCAACGTCCTCGGCAGCTCCGGCTCGGTGCTGCCCGATCTTCCGGCGTCAGATCGCCGAGGGCGGCCCGATCACGGTGACGCACGCCGAGATGACCCGCTTCTTCATGACGATCCCCGAGGCCGTGCAGCTGGTGATCGAGGCGACCGGCATCGCCGAGGGCGGCGACGTCTTCGTGCTGGACATGGGCGAGCCGGTGAGGATCATCGACCTCGCCACGCCGCATGATCGAGCTGTCCGGCAAGGAGCCCGGCCGCGACATCGCGATCGAGGTCGTGGGCATCCGCCCCGGCGAGAAGCTCCACGAGGAGCTCTTCAACGTGGACGAGGAGGTCCGGCCCGACCCGCTACGGCAAGATCATGCGGGCGACCCGCCCGCCGATCGATCCGGGCGAGCTCGCGGACCGGGGCCTCGACGAGCTCGCACGGCGCGTGACCGCGGGCCGGCCGGGTCCGGTGTCCGAGACGCTCTGGTCGCATCCTCCGCGGCAGGGGCGCGGCCGGAGACGGCGAATCCGAGCAGGCACCACCGTCAATGGCCCGCGAGGAGCGTTCGTGACCGTCATCACCGACACCCGGAGCGAGACCCTTCCGGCGGGGACATCGCCGGTCGCCTACTGGGGACTCCTCTCCCGCGTTCGCGCGCGCCTGCCCGGAGCACCGAGGCGAATGCCCCTGCGTCGCTCGTCACGACGACGTCGGGTGCCTGGTGTTCTGGTGCGACGCCGGGGAGCACCACTTCACCTCGCGGGGCCGGCCAGCGCGCCCGGAGCCGCCTGGCCGGCGGCCCGGGCGGACGGCGGCACCGGCTGTTCGCCGGGGCGGGCCGCCGAAAGGTCGACACCTCTCTAGGCTTCGTTCCATGCCGCGATATGTGGCCCTCCTGAGGGGCGTGAACGTCGGCGGCAGCGGGCGGATGAAGATGGCCGACCTCCGCGCGTGCGTCGAGGGGGCCGGCTACGAGGACGTGGCCACTCACATCCAGACGGGGAACGTCCTGTTCCGGACCCCGGCACGGTCGGCCGAGAAGGTGGCCGTGGCGTTCGAGAGGGCCGTCGAGGAGGAGCTGGGCTTCGCCACCGCGGTGATGGTTCGCACGGCGTCCCAGCTCACCGCGGCCCTCGACGCGAACCCGTTCCCCGACGCCGACCCGAAGGCCCTCCATATCGCGTTCCTGCGCGAGGCCCCGCCCGCCGCGAAGGTCAAGGCGCTCACCGCGCCGGACGGGCCGGACGAGCTGGAGGTGATCGGGCGGGAGGTGCACCTGCACTACCCCGACGGGATGGGCCGTCGACACGGCGATGGGCCGCTCGACGAAGGCGGCCGGGAGTGCCGGTCGACGGCCCGCTCGATCGAAACGCTCGTGAAGGCGCTCGCTGCACCGAGATCGAGCTTATGGCGCGCTCCTCGGAGCCGATCAGACGATTGAGCGCGACGGCCCGCGCCCTGTCCGCCTCGATCGCGGATCGCCACGGTCCCGGGTTGCGCATGGGGAACGGCGCCCCGTGGACTTCTGCGAGACGCCGGTCCAGCGCGGCCGGGCCTCCTCGCCGTCGTCGACGCAGCGCCTCATCCAGCGTCCCGCACGTCGGCCTGGCGATAGGGGTCGTCGCGGTCGACGATCGACCGAGCCACGCGCGGGTCGTCGGCGATGTTCATCGCCGTGCGGCTGCCGGACTGGGTGAAGAAGAACAGCCGGTCGCCGTCACGTCGATCCAGATCGCGCACCGACGTCGGCCCCGTCGGGCCGATCGTGCGCCTGGTGGCGCGTCAGTTGCGAGTCATGCCGAGACCGTCTCAGAGTCATCGGATACCCAGCGCTTCCTGCGGCTCGGCTGCGGGCTCCCAGGTGGCGACCCAGTGCCTCGATCTCGCGGACGACCCGCGAGAGCGCCTCGCCCTTCGGGGTGAGGCGGTACTCGACCGCGCCGCCGCTCAGCTCGCGGCGCTCCATCAGGCCCGGCGGCCTCCAGCTCGCGCAGGCGCTCGGCCAGCAGGCGGGCGCGAGAGGCCGTCCACGGACCCGCGGATCTCCGTGAAGCGCGCGGGTCCCTCCATCGTCGCGCGGATCACCGCGGCGCTCCAGCGGCGGCCGAGAAGCTCGGCCGCGCGCTGGTAGCGGTGGCAGACCGGGGGACGTGCGCGACAGCCGCTCCATCGCCGTGAACGCTACGCCGCCGGCCCTATGCCGCGAACGCCTCGCCGGGCTGGCCGAGCCGGCTCGAGCGCGACGTCGAGCACCTCCCTCACGGTGAGCACCGGGTGGATGCGCACCTGCTCGAGCACGGCGGCCGGCACGTCGTCCAGGTCGCGCCGGTTCCGCTCCGGGATGATCACGTCCGTGAGCCCGGCCCGGTGGGCGGCGAGCACCTTCTGCTTCACCCCGCCGATCGGCAGCACCCGGCCCTGCAGCGTGACCTCGCCGGTCATCCCGACGTTCGGCCGCACCGAGCGCCCCGACGCCAGCGACGTGAGCGCCGTGACCATCGTCACCCCGGCCGAGGGCCCGTCCTTGGGGACGGCGCCCGCCGGCACGTGCACGTGGATCTCCTGGCCCGCCAGCGCCGGCCGGCTCGACGCCGACCTCCGTCGGCGTGCGAGCGGGTCCAGGACAGGGCGATCCGGGCCGACTCGCGCATGACGTCGCCGAGCTGGCCGGTCAGCACCAGCCGGTCGCCCGGCCCGTCGGCCGGCATCGAGCTGGCCTCGACGAACAGGACGTCGCCGCCCGCGCCCGGTGACCGCCAGGCCCGGTGGCCACGCCCGGGGTCGCCGTGCGCTCGGCCGCCTCGTGGTGGAAGCGCGGGCGCCCGAGGGCGTCCTGGAGGTCGTCGGGCCCGATCGTGATCGCGCCCTCGTGGCCCTCGGCCACCCGGCGGGCCGCCTTGCGCAGCACCTTGCCGAGCTCGCGCTCCAGGTTGCGCACGCCGGCCTCGCGCGTGTAGTCGCCGATCACCGACCGGACGGCCTCGTCGGAGATCTCGACCTCGCCCTCGCGCAGGCCGTTGCGCTCGGTCTGCCGCGGGATCAGGTAGCCCCGCGCGATGGCGAGCTTCTCGTCCTCGGTGTAGCCGTCGAGCGCGATGACCTCCATCCGGTCGAGCAGCGGGCCCGGGATCGTGTCGACCACGTTGGCGGTCGCGATGAACAGGACCTCCGACAGGTCGAGCTCGACGTCGAGGTAGTGGTCGCGGAAGCTGTGGTTCTGAGCCGGGTCGAGCACCTCGAGCAGGGCCGAGGAGGGGTCGCCGCGCCAGTCGGCGCCGACCTTGTCGATCTCGTCGAGCATGATCACCGGGTTGACGCGTGCCGGCCTCGCGCAGCGCGCGGACCAGCCGGCCCGGCAGCGCGCCGATGTAGGTGCGCCGGTGCCCGCGGATCTCGGCCTCGTCGCGGATGCCGCCCAGGCTGATGCGCGCGAACTCGCGGCCCAGCGCCCGCGCCACCGACTGGCCCAGCGAGGTCTTGCCCGTGCCGGGGGGCCCGACCAGGGTCAGGATGACCCCGCTGCGGCCCTCGTCCATCTCGCGCTCGCGGCGCAGACG
Organism: Miltoncostaeaceae bacterium; assembly: GCA_963721335.1. Taxonomy (GTDB): domain Bacteria; phylum Actinomycetota; class Thermoleophilia; order Miltoncostaeales; family Miltoncostaeaceae; genus CAVXDY01. Next base: position 31,825 of record CAVRIV010000005.1, on the reverse strand, counting down.
GCGCACGGCCAGGTACTCGAGGATGCGCTCCTTGACCTCGCTCCAGCCCCGCGTGGTCGGCGTCGAGCACCTCGCGGGCCTCGGCCACGTCCAGGTGCTCCTCCGAGCGCGTGTTCCACGGCAGCGAGAGCATCCACTCCAGGTAGGTCCGGATCATCCCGGCCTCGGCGCCCGTCGGGCTGGCGCTCGAGCCGGCCCAGCTCGCGCTCGGCCTCCGTCCGCGCGGCCTCGGGCATGTCGGCCTCGGCGATGCGCGTGGCCCAGTCGTCGTCGCCGCCGTCGCCGTCCTCGCCCAGCTCCTTGCGGATGGCGGCGAGCTGGCGGCGCAGGAGCATCTCGCGCTGGCTCTTGTCGAGGCCCTCGGCCACGTCCTCGCGGATCCGCCGGCGCAGGCCGGCGTCGGCCAGGCGCTCGCGCTGGGCCTCGATGGCGATCCGCAGGCGCGCGACCACGTCGGTCGTCTCGAGCAGCTCGAGCTTGCGCTCGAGCGGGATCTCGGGCGCGTAGCCGGCCGTGTCGGCCAGCCGGCCGGGGTGGCGGATGGTCGCGAGGAAGTGGGCCACGCGGGCGCCGTCGCCGCGCAGCTCGGCGACCTCCTCCACCACGCGCCCGGTACTCGCGCGCCAGCTCGTGCGGCCTCGGCGCCGGGGTCGTCGGGGTCGGGCAGCTCGCGCACGGTCACGCGCAGGCCCGGCCTCGCCGCCGTTGGCGGCGGGGCCCAGCTCGGCCCGGTGGACGGCCTCCACGGCCACCCCGCGGGTGCCGTCGGGCAGGTCGACCTCGCCGACGACCTGCGCGACCGCGCCGTAGGACGCGAACCGCGCCCTCGACGCGCGGCACGAGCACGATGCGCCCTTCCACGGCGCCGTCGAGCGCCTCGGCCTGCTCCTGCGTCGTGACCGGGAAGGTCACGCTCATGCCCGGGAAGCACCACCGCGTCGTCGAGGGGGAGGACGGGGAGGATGGTGCGCTCGTCCTGGTTCATGCTGGCTCCCGAGGGAAGGGTTACGAGGCGACGGTTACGGTTCGTAACTCGCCACACGAGGAGGTTACCTCTCGTAACCACGGCCTGCAACCCTCCCCATCGGCGATACTCAGGGCGTGTTGACCGCCGACCCCGCGACCTGGGACTGGTCGCGCCCCGTGTTCGACCACGTGCACCTGCGCGTGGCCGACCTGCAGGCCTCGCGCGCGTTCTACGGCGCCGTGCTCGAGCCGCTCGGCATCCCGCTGCTGCTGGACACGCCGCACCTCGTGGGGTTCGCCAACCTCGCGCTGAGCGACGACGGGGAGCCGACCGCCCGGGCCCACGTCTGCTTCATCGCGCCCTCCCGCGAGGCCGTGGACGCCTTCCACGCCGCCGGGCTCGCCGCCGGAGGCCGCGACAACGGCGCCCCGGGGCCGCGCCCGTACGGTCCCTACAGCGCGTACGTGCTCGACCCCGACGGCACCAACGTCGAGGCCGCGCACCGCGTCTGGCCGGCCCCCTGACGGCTGCGGCGCGCGGGTAGCCTGCGCCGGTGGCGCTGGCGCTCCCTCATCCGCTGATCGTCGGGCACCGGGGGATGCGGGGGCCGCCCGAGAACAGCCTCGAGGCGTTCGCCGCGGCGATCGCGCTCGGCGTCGACGCCGTCGAGCTCGACGTGCGGCGCACGATCGACGGGCACCTCGTGGCGTGGCACGACGACCGGCTGCCGTCGGGTGAGCCCGTCTCGGGGGTCACCGTGGGGCATGCGCGCGAGCTGGTGCCGCACCTCGCGCTGGTGCGGGAGGTCGCCGAGTCGTGCGCGGACTCCGGCGTGACGGTCCAGATCGACCTCAAGGAGGTGGGGCACGAGCTGGAGGCGGTCGCCGAGGTCGAGCGGGTCGTGGGCGCCGGCCGGCTGTTGGTCACCACCCTGGAGGACGTCTCGGTTGGGACGCTGAAGCGGGCCCGCCCCGATCTGCGGGTCGGGCTGAGCCTGGGGGCCCGGCGACCGGGCGACACCTGGCTGCGCCGGGCGCTCGAGATCGTCCCCTGGCGGCGGGTGGCGCGCTGTGGCGCGGACCTGCTGTCGGTGCAGCACCGGCTGGCGTCCTCCGGGCTCTTCCTGCAGGCGCGCGCGCTCGGCTTCCCGGTCTTCGTCTGGACGGTCGACGACCCGGCGCGGATGGACCGGCTCCTGCGCTGGCGGGGCCTGGCGGGGCTGATCACCAACCGTCCCGACCTGGCCCTGGACGCCCGGCGGCGAGCCGTGGCCGCGGCGGCGAAGTAGGATCCTCCCCTCGTGGACCTGCGCCACCTCATCACGCTCCGGACGGTCGTCGATAAAGGCTCCTTCTCGCAGGCCGCCGAGGAGCTCGAGATCTCCCAGCCCGCGGTCTCGTTCCAGATCCGCTCCCTGGAGGAGCGCCTGGGCCACCGGCTGCTCGACCGCAGCGGTCGCCGGGTCACGCTGACCGAGCCGGGCGAGGTGGCCTACCGCTACGCCCGCCGCATCATCGGTCTCGAGGCCGAGCTCGAGCGGGAGATGGGCGAGATCGGCACGCCGGGTGGCCGGACGGCTGGTGATCGGGTCCTCCACCGGGCCCGGCGAGGTCCTGCTGCCGCGGCTGCTGGGCGCCTTCCACCGCGTCCACCCGGACGTGCGGGTGAGCCTGGTGGTGAGCGACACCCAGACCGTCTGCGAGCGCGTGCTCGACGACGAGCTGGAGCTGGGGGTCGTGGGAGCCGCACGCCCGCAGCGCGGCCTGGTGTTCGAGCCCTTCGTGCGCGACGAGCTGGTGGCGATCGTGCCCCCCGATCATCCGCTCGCGAGCCCGGGAGTCGGTCACGCTCGAGGAGCTCGTGGCGGAGCCGATGCTGCTGCAGCAGGAGGGCTCCGGGCGTGCGCTCGGTGGTGGAGGCCGCGATGCGCGAGGGAGGGCTGCGCGACCGCGACCTGCACGTGGCGATGGAGCTGGGCCTGCAGCAGTCGGTGAAGGCGGCCGTGCTCGACGGCTACGGCATCACCGTCATCTCGCGGCTGGCCGTGGAGCGCGAGGTGGCCGAGGGCGGGCTGGTGGCCCTGAAGCTCGAGGGACCCGGCCTGGAGCGGCATTTCTTCGCCGTCCGCCACGCCGGCCGCACCCCCAAGAGGGTGACGCTCGGCCTTCGAGGAGTTCGCGCGCTCGCAGCTCGGCGACATGGCCGCCGCGCGTCTCCTCATAAGCCACGCTTATTGGAAGCATCGGCGCGAGTTGGCTAGGGTCCTGGGGTGACGAAACCGGCAGAGGCGCGCGCCCACGTGCTCGTGGTGGGTTCCGGCGGCGCCGGGATGTCGGCGGCGATCAGCGCCCGCGAGCGCCGGCGCCTCCGTGCTGGTGACCACCAAGTCGGCCCTGGGGGCCGGCAACACCGGCCGGGCCCAGGGCGGCATCCAGGCGGCGCTCGGCGAGGACGACTCCGCCGAGTCCCACTTCGAGGACACCCTCGCCGCCGGGCATCATGCGGCGCGGCCGGAGCTGGTGCGCCGCCTGGCCGACGGTGGTCCCGACGCCATCGGATGGCTCGAGTCGCTGGGGGTGGCGTTCAGCCGTGACGACGGGCAGTTGCGCCTGCTGCGCTGCGGCGGGGCGAGCCGGAAGCGCCTCCTGCAGGCCGGCGAGCGCACCGGAGCAGAGATGGTCCGCGCGCTCCGTACGGCCGTGCGCGCGAGCGGCGCCGAGGTGTGGGAGGCGACGCGCCTCGTGAGCCTGGCCTCCGACGGCGACGGCTGGATCGCCACCGTGGCCCCGGGCGGCAACGGCGCCCGGCGCACGGTGCGCGCGGAGGCCGTGGTGCTGGCCGCCGGCGGCGGGCTGCGGGGCGAGGCCGACGCGCTCGGCCTGGGCAGCACCAACCACCCCGACGCGACGCCCGAGGTGCTGCGGCTGGCGCTCGAGCTGGGCGCCGAGGGGCGCGAGCTCGACTCCTGGCAGCAGCACCCGACCGGCTCGGTGTGGCCCGAGGCCCTCGCCGGCTACGCCCTCCCGAGACGACCCGGGGCTACGGCGCCACCCTGCACGACGCCGACGGCGAGCGGTTCGTCGACGAGCTCGCCCCCCGCGACGTCGTGGCGCAGGGCATCGTGGACGCGGTCGAGGCCGGCCGCGGCGTCGCCGCCCCGGACGGCCAGCTGGGCGTGTGGCTCGACACGCCGGCCATCGATCGCGAGAACGGGGAGGGCTTCACCGCCGAGCGCCTGCGCTACGTGCACAAGCGCTATCTGAAGGCCGGGGTGGACATCACCCGCGAGCGCGTGCTCGTCTACCCCGTCCTTCACTACCGCAACGGAGGCCTCGCCATCGACGACCGAGCCGCAGACCACGCTTCCCGGCGCTGTTCGCCGCCGGCGAGATCGCCGGCGGCGTCCACGGCTCCAACCGGCTGATGGGGAACTCGCTGCTGGACACCGTGGTCTACGGGCGGCGCGCCGGCCGCTGCGCCGCCGAGGTCGTCGCGATGACCACCGCGCGCGGAGAGGGCGGCCCCGAACGGCCCCCCGGCGCCGGACACCGGCTTCCTGTCGCTGCCCGGCCGCCCGCCGAAGCCGCGCCAGGTGGGGATCACCCACGTCATCGACAAGGGCCTGCCCCTCTCGATCGTGGAGGGCATGCTCGAGTCGGCCGGCGACGACGATCGACATCGTCAAGCTCGGGCTGGGGCACGTCGTACGTCACCCGCAACCTGCGCGACAAGCTGGCGCTCTACGAGAGCTACGGGGTCCCCGTGGTGCTCGGCGGCACGTTCTGGGAGATCTGCGTCGTCCCAGCAGAAGCTCGACGACTGGCGCCGGTGGGTGAGCTCGCTCGGCCTGCGCCACGTGGAGATCTCGGACGGCACGATCATCGGTGCCGCACGACCTGAAGCTCGAGCACATCGCGCGCCTGGCGCAGGACTTCGTCGTGCTCAGCGAGGTCGGCTCGAAGGACCTCGAGACCGTGATCGCGCCCTACCGCTGGGTCGAGCTGATCGAGGCGGAGCTGCGCGCCGGGCGCGTGGAAGGTCATCACCGAGGCCCGCGAGACCGGCACCGCGGGCATCTACCGCGGCGACGGCGAGGTCCGGATGGGCCTCATCGACGAGATCGTCCACGCCATCGACCCGAACCGCCTGCTCTTCGAGGCGCCCCAGAAGGCGCAGCAGGTCTGGTTCATCAGGAAGTTCGGCCCCAACGTCAACCTGGGGAACATCCCACCAGACGAGGTGATACCGCTGGAGACACTACGACTCGGCCTCCGCGCCGACACGCTCCTGAACCCGACGCACGATCGGCAACGTGGACGGAGCGGGCATTTGAGCCCCGCCATCACGATCCCCGGCCCCATCGCCCCCCACGGCGGCACGCTGGTCGACCGCTTCGACGACTCGCTCGACGAGGGAGGCGGCCCGCCCGCGCGTGACCCTCTCGCGCGCGCCAGCAGGCCGACCTCGACCTGATCGCCGTCGGCGCGATGTCGCCGCTCGACGGGTTCATGGGCCGCGAGGCCTACGAGTCCGTGGTCTCCGACATGCGGCTGCCCTCGGGCCTCGCGTGGTCCGTCCCCGTCACGCTCGCCGTCTCGCCCGACGCGCTGGCCCACGTCGGCTCGTCCGACGAGGTGGAGCTGGTGGACGAGACCGGCCGCTTCCTCGGCGTGCTCGAGGTGACCGACCGCTACGAGATCGACCCGGTCCGCGAGGCCCGGCTCGTCTACGGCACCGAGGAGGCCGCCCACCCGGGCGTCGCCTCGCTCTACGCCCACGGCACGACCTGCCTCGCCGGCCCGGTGCGCGTGGCGAGCGCGGCTGCCGCTCGACCCGGGCGCCGCGCCGTTCCTGCTCGACCCGCGCCGCTCCCGCGAGGAGTTCGACGCCCGCGGCTGGAGGAGCGTCGTCGGGTTCCAGACCCGCAACCCGATCCACCGGGCCCACGAGTACATCACCAAGGTGGCGCTGGAGACGGTGGACGGGCTCTTCCTCCACCCGCTGGTGGGCGAGACCAAGAGCGACGACATCCCCGCCGACGTGCGGATGCGCCTGCTACGAGGTGCTGATCGAGGGCTACTACCCCACCGAGCGCGTGGTGCTCGGCGTGCTTCCGGCCGCGATGCGCTACGCCGGCCCCCGCGAGGCCGTGCTGCACGCGATCCTGCGCCAGAACTACGGCTGCACCCACTTCATCGTGGGTCGCGACCACGCCGGCGTGGGCAGCTACTACGGCACCTACGACGCCCACCGGATCTTCGACGACATCGCGCCGCGAGGAGCTCGGCGATCCAGCCGCTGTTCTTCGAGCACTCCTTCTGGTGCAACCTCACCGGCGGGCATGGCCACCACCAAGACGTCGCCCGCGGGTCCCGAGGACCGCGTCTTCCTGTCGGGCACCAAGGTGCGCGAGATGCTCGACCGGGGCGAGATCCCGCCGGTCGAGTTCACGCGCCCCGAGGTGGCGGAGATCCTGATCGAGGCGTATGCGAACGCGGCCGCCTAGCGGTCGCGCGGGGTGAAGACCCAGTCGGTCTCACGGGCGATGGAGTGGCAGCTCCAGCAGGTCGCGCCCGTGAGGCCGGCGCCGGTCGTGAACGGGTCGCCGGCGCTCGCGCGCTGGTACTCCACGAACCGCCAGTCTCCGTGCTCCGGGTCCGAGCCGCGGACCTTGCGCATGATCGCCACCAGGTGGACGAACTCGCGGTCCCGCGCGGCCTTGACCACGATCGTGCCGTCGGGGAAGGGCGCCTCGGCGCCGGAGGGGCTCACGTAGACCCGCTTGGTGCCGCGGTGGGCGTCGACGCCCACCCGTCGGCTCTGGGCCGAGTCGGGCGGGATGGGCTCGGCGTTGAGCGTGTCCCAGCCCTGGAAGCCGGCGATGTCGCGCGGCAGGCCCGGAAGCACGGGCGGCGTGGGGGCGGCGGGCGGCGTGGCCGGGGCGCTCGCCGGTGGGGCGCTCGACGCTGGGGCGGAGGTCATCGCCGCGCCCGCCGGCCGGTCGCCGCCGCCGGCGCAGGCCGACAGCGCCACGGCGATCACGCCGGCGGTCGCGATGCCCGCGGCCTGCGGTGGCGATGCGCACGCGCATCATCATGCCCCGCCGTCGCGCGGCGCGTGAGGACGCCTCACACCCCGAGCGTTTGAGCGCCCCGGCGCTCGTGGGCATGATGGGCGCCGCCCGTGACCCGCCTGCGCCCCGCCATCGCCGCCGCGACGCTCGCCCTGGCCGCCGCGGGCTCCGCGATCGCCGCTCCGGCGACCGGCGACCGCCCGGCGGGGACCGTCTCCACCTGGGGTCACGAGCTCAACCAGAACGAGCTGCCGAGCTGGCAGCCGGCCACCGCTCCCCCGATCCCGGCTCGGCGCTGGTACCGGACGATCGACGGGATCCTGCGCGAGTCGGGCTCGCAACGGCCTCTGGTTCAGCGGGCCGAGCGCGCTGCCCTTCCCGCCGCTGCCGCTGAGCCCGAAGGAGCCGACCGGATGGCGGACGCCCGCGCCGTTTCGAGAGCGCCTTCCGGGAGACCGGGCTGCGCTGGGACGTCGCCTACGAGGTCTGGGCGGCGCGCCGGGCGCTCCAGCGGGGCGCGGCCGTCGCCGACCCGACCGCCGACCCGACGGCGTACACGCGCCGCCTCTCGCTGCTCGACCCGGCCTACCGCCGCGAGGCCCTGCGCGAGATCCGGCGAATCGTCCCCACGACGCGCGGCCGGCCGTTCGTCAACCTCTACACCGGCAGCGACGAGCCCGTCGACCGTCCTGCCGCGCGGGGCCGCCCGGCGGGGCGCCTTCGGCCGCCGGCTGGCCCGCCAGTTCCGCGCGGCCACCGGATTCGCGCTCCCCGACCCGTCCGCCCGGCCGACCTCCAGCCGGCGCGAGGAGCTGCGATGGCTGGCCTGGTCGCGCTTCTCGGGCGCCCGCTTCTTCCGGATGAAGGCGGAGCAGGCGCGGCTCATCCGCCGGCTCGACCCGGGCGCCGTCGTGAGCCCCAACGACTACGGCTTCATCGACGGCTTCATCCCGTGGGACTACACCCGCCTCGCCGGCTTCGCGGACGTGGTCGAGGCCGACCCGTACGTGAGCTACCCGGAGCGCGACCGCGCGGGCCGCGGGCGCTACAACCCCGGCTTCGGCGCGAAGCTGCTCTCCGACCTCACCGGCAAACGGGTGCGGATCGTGGTGCAGGCGTTCGACTACTCCCGCTACCAGCCCGACTCCCGGCGACCTCTGGACCTGGACGGCCCAGGCGCTGCGGGCCGGGCGCCACCGACATCAGCTTCTTCGCCTCGGACAACCCGCGCTTCACGAACCGCCGCCTCTACGACGCGATGCTCGCCATCGCCCGCACCGTGCGCGGCGCCCGGCTGCCGGCGCCGCCCTCCGACCCGGAGCAGCTCGTCGCTCTACGCCACCGCCAGCGAGGGGCAGGCGCAGCCCGCGCGCCAGGGAGGGGTGCGCTACCGCACCTCCGGCGACGCGCTCTACACCACCTACTCGCTGCTCGGGGAGCTGGGCGCCGGCGCGTTCAGCTTCGACGCCGACACCCGCCTGGCGCGCCGAGCCGGCCCGCCTGGCCGGGGCGCGCACGCTCTGGCTGCCGCGCGGCGACACGCTCGACGCCGGCTTCGCCCAGGCCGTGGCCGCCTGGGTGCGCGCCGGCGGCACGCTGATCGTGACCGACCCGGACGCGTTCAGGCGGACGCCCTCGGGGGCGTCGCTCGCGCCGGTGCGCGAGGCGCTCATCGGGGCGCCCCTCGGGCCGCGCCGCACCGGCGCGATGCTGCAGGTGGACGCCGGCGCCCTGGCGCCGGGGGTCCCCGACGACCTGCTCACGGTGCCGCTGGTGACGCCCGGCGCCCGCGGTTTCGCCGCGGTCCCGGCGGGGGCGAGCGTGGTGGCGCGCTTCATCGACGGGGCGCCGGCGGCCATGCTGCGGACGGTGGGCGCCGGGCGCGTGCTGGCCTTCGCCGCCGACCCGATGGCCCCCGGGGTGCTCGACGACCCGATCGACCTCGCCCGCCTCGTGGCCGAGGTCCACCGCTGGGCCGGCGGGAGCACGGCGCGCCCGGCCTGGGACTACCGCCTGCCGGGCGACCCCGACCCGGACCGGCTGCCCTGGGAGGGATCGGTCCCGCCCGAGGCCGCGCGCGCCGGCCTCTGAGGCGTCAGGTCAGGGGCGCCGGTCGCAGGTCGGCCGGCAGGCGGCTCGGCCCGCGCCAGGGGCACGAAGGCGCGGTAGGAGGGCTTGGCCACGCCGCGGAGGTTCAGGAGCCCGCCCGGCCAGTCCGGGTTGTCCTGGAAGTTGAACCACATCACGACCCGGTACCGCGGCTTGCGCAGCTCCGGCAGGCGCATGATCTGCTTGAGGTAGGCGGCCTGCTGGCCCAGGGTCACCTTCCCCCGGCGGAAGGGGGTCCGCGCGGTGGTGTAGCCCGCCTCGGTGATGTAGATCGGCGTGCCCCGCCGCTTGCGCACCGCGTCGAGGGCCGCCGGGAGCTGCGAGAGCGTGCTCCAGGAGGGGAAGGCGGTGGCCTTCGCGAGTGGCGGGGCGGCCGGGTAGACGTGCTGTGAGTAGGCGTCGAAGCGCGCCGAGCTGGCGGCGAGCTTCCTCGCCCACAGCAGGGCCCCGGTGCCGGTGGTGTCCGTGGAGCTGCGCGGCGCCCCGACACCCGCGATGACGATCGCCGCGGGGTTGCCCCGCTTGATCGCGGGGTAGGCCTGGCGGGTCATGCTCACGTAGCGCGAGACCGGGGCCTTGCGGCCGCCCACCGCGAGGAACCCGCGCAGGTTCGGCTCGTTCCAGATCTCGAAGTGCCGCACCCGCGGAAGCCGGGCCCCTCCGGGCGGGGTGTACCGGCCGGAGTAGCGGGTGGAGAGGGCCTGCATGAAGCGGGCGTAGTCGGCGACACCGGGGGCGTTCGGGTTGATCTCCCGGCCCGGCGGCGGCTTCCGGCCGCCCGCCGCCCACGGGGGCGCGCTGTAGGCCACCAGGATCGTGGCGATGCGCCGGGTGGCGAGACCGCCGACGACGGCGTCGAGACGCTCCCAGCGGTAGGCCGGATCCGCGGGGTCGGTGGGCGCGCCCGGGCGTGTGGGGGCCACCAGCGACCAGAGCACGTTGACGCGGGTGACCTTGGCGCGCGAGCGCTGGAGCAGATCGAGCCGCGTCGGCACCTGCGGGACCGGGCCCGAGCTGAGCCGGTCGTCCTGCACCCCGAGGGGAGCCGCGCCGGCGGCGCCCGCCGCGGCGAGGCCCGCGGCGGCGATGCCCGAGATGGCGAGGAGCGTTCTCACCCGGGGAGGGATAGCGGGTCGAGGTGTCGCAGGGAAATCGGCGGTGACGGGGCTCACATGTCGTGTGCATCCTGTGATGCCGGGCAGGCTGGACGGTGCGGGGCGATCCCCTAGGGTCCTGAGCCGTTGGTTCGTATGCAGGTTCCCGTGCGAATCTCCAGCGAGACAAGGACGCAGATCCCCCGCAATATCGGGAATATTGCGGGGGTCGAGGACGCTGTATCGCGATGAGATGCAGCCGGGAACTGCCACGCAATCAGCGGCTCAGGGCCCTAGAGTTCCGCCCGCCCGAGCTGGGGAGTGCCGATGGGACGCAGGGGACGCGCGATCGCAGGGCTCGTCGTGGTGGCCGTCGCCATCGCGGTGGTGGTCGGGCTCGTGCTGATGTCCGGCGACGACGAGGGAGCACCTCCCATCGGAGCGGTCGTGGCCGTGCAGGACGACCACCTGCCGGTGGATCCGATCGAGAAGATCCCGGAGCGCCTCGACCTGCTCGGCGACACGGGCGTCACCACGACCCGGGTGGATCTCTTCTGGGCGGACATCGCCCCGTCGCAGCCGGCGAGTCCGACCGACCCCACCGATCCGGCCTACGACTTCTCGCGCGCCGACCTGATCTTCCTGGGCCTCGCCGACCGCGGCATCACGCCCATCGTCTCGGTCTACTACACGCCGCCATGGGCCTCGGGCGGACGGCAGGTGCCCGGCATCGTCCCGAACACGCTCGCGCCCGACCCGCAGGCGTTCGCCGACTTCATGCAGGCGCTGGCCACCCGCTACGACGGCACGTTCACCTCTCCCGGCGGGGAGACACTGCCGGAGGTGAGCCACTTCGAGATCTGGAACGAGCCCAACCTCTCGGGCTTCTTCACGCCCCAGTTCGAGGATGGGCAGCCGGTGTCGCTGGACGCCTACGCGGCGATGGACAAGCTCGCCTACCCGGCGATCAAGCGGGCGAACCCGGAGGCCGTGGTCATCGCGGGCGTGGGCGGGCCGCGCGGGCGCACCGGCCAGAACGCCATCGGCGCCATCGACTGGTTGCAGGGCCTGGTCGAGCGCCGGATCCCGCTCGACGCCTACTCCCAGCACATCTACCCGGCGGCGGCGCCGACGGAGCCCACCGACGCCATCCCGAGCTGGAGCAGCGTGGGGCGGCTGCTGGACGAGATCGAGGCGTTCGACCCCGACGTGCCACCCCCCCTCTACATCACCGAGGCCGGGTACACGACCGCGGCCACGGCGTTCCGCGACGTGCAGGTGACCGAGGAGCAGCAGGCCGACTACCTCACCCAGATCTACTCCCTGCCCCAGATCCAGACCGACCGCGTGAAGGCCGTCGTGTGGTTCAACCTCCAGGACAACCCGAACTGGCCTGCCGGGCTCCTGCGAGAGGACCTCTCGCGCAAGCCCAGCTACCAGCGCTTCGTTGACGCCGTGGACGCCCAGAAGGGGCGGGGCCTCACCGACTGACGCCCCGGGCGCGCTCCATGCGCCGACAGACCGAGCAAGCCGCCGAGCGGCGGATCTGATGCCGATGGGCCGTCGTCAGCTCGGGGGGGCCTCCGCAGGCGGCAGCGCACCGCAGGCCTCCAGCAGGCTGCGGATCATGTCCGCCAGCCGGACGATGCCGATGACCTGCCCGTCGGGGGCGATGACCGGGAGGCTCCCGATGCTGTGGTGGAGGAGCAGCTCGGCGGCGTGGGACTCCGAGTCGTCGAGGTCCACCGCCACCGGCTCCCGGCTCATGTGGTCGGCAACGCGCGTCGCCGAGGCCTCGCGGGCCTTCCTCACCAGGGACGGGAAGTCGCGTGTGAGAAAGTCGGTGTTGCGGAACTGCTGCAGATAGGCGGGGAAGAGCGCCTCGAGCAGGTCGCGCTCGGCGAGATACCCCACCAGGTCGACCCGAGGCGTCGGCCACGGGCAGCGCGCCCTCCGCCGCCGCGATCCTGTGGGCGGCGTGGGCGAGGCCGTCGTCCTCGCGCGGCGGCTCGACCCGCCGGACGAGATCCTCGAGGGGACGGGGGACAGACGATCGCCGGGCTCACCCAAGCTCACACCTCCACGGACCAGATCCACAGGGTCGCGACCGCCATCGAGGCCATTGTGGCGGGGACGCCGAGCCGGAGGAAGCGGATGAACGACAGCTCGCGGCCGGCCTTCCTCATCGCGCCGGCAGCGATGAGGTTGGCGCTGGCCGCCGGAGCCCGCGGCGGCCAGGGCGAGCGTCGCGGCGGCACGGTCGCCACCGGCCGATCAGCAGGGCGGGCCTTCCGCGCGACGCCTTGCCGACACGGATCGCGAGGTAGGTGAAGACACCGGTCCGCTCGGTCCCCCACACCAGCACCATCATCCCGGCGAGCAGGCCGAGGACGCTCCAGTCGATCGCCTCGATCGCCTCCTCCTGGGAGAGCAGGCCACGAGCGCGGCGACGGCAGCTCCGGCGAGGGCCGCCTTGGTCCGGTGGATGCGCTCGGTCACGACGAGGCCGAGGACGACGGCGAAGAGACCTACGGCGATCGCTTCCTGCACGTTGGCTCCCAGGGGTCGGGATCGACCCGCCGCGCCACCGCCCGGCGGACGATCGCCGTGCGCGCGGAAGCCCGGCACCAAGCGCACGGGACACTCGCCGGAACCGGCCCGCGAGGCGCGCCGCCGGGTGGGGCGTCGCTAGCCGGCGAGCTCCTCGCGCGCGTGCTTTGCGGCGCGCTGGCCGGCGACATGGCGGCTGATCGCGTCGAGCGCGGCGAGCTCCGACGCGGTGGGGCCGTCGTCGCCGAGCGGGAGAGCGGACGGGCCCAGGTGGAGGGCGAGCCAGCGGTTGATGACGTGGGCGGGCCCTCCGCCCGGGCGCTGGGCCACCAATTCACCCTCGCGCAGCAGGGCCATCGCCGGAACAGACGAGCGGCTGACGTGGATGCCGCGCGGCCAAAGCAGCCGTTCGCGCTCCCCCCAGTCCCGCACGTCGGCGAACTCGCCGATGGCCAGCACGAGACCAGGTCGCACCCGGGCGATCTCCGCGAAGGACGCTGGGAGCAGCATGCACGCCGAGCACCCGGGGATGCCGAGCCCGAGGACGCCGAGCGCGGCGGCCGTCGTGATCGCGAGCGCCTCGGCGACCGATGCCGGCCGGGGCCCCGGTGACGGCGGGTGGGGTGTCCGGGTCACGGTGACGGCCGGCCCTCCATGATCCCCTTGAGGCGGGCCAGATCCTTGCGGTTGGCGCGCCGTACCGCCGGCGCCATGACGAGGCCCGCGAGGCGCGAGAAACCGCGCGGCTCGCCGCGGTTGCGCAGCGTCATGATCGTGCCCCCGCCGGAGCTCCTCTGCCATGAGTACGTCGTCTCCATCGGGAAGGGCCCCTCGGCGGTCCGCATGACGAGGCGCCGCGACGGGACCAGGTTGACGACCTCGTACGTGTAGGACAGCCGACGACCAAGGAATCGGGCGACGAAGGCCACGCGCGATCCGACCGCCAACGGCGGGGCGGTCAGCCACTCCACGCGGTCGATGTTGGCGTACCAGGTCGGTGCGTTGCCGGGCTCGCCGGCGAAGGCGGCCACGGCCGACGGCTCCGCGGCGATCACGATCTCGCTGATGACATCGACCGCCATCACGACCCCGGTTCGGATCCCGATTGCCGATGGATCCCAGCATCACGGTGCGAGCGGGTCAATGCCGTCCTCTCCCGGCCCCAGCTCCAGATGAACCGCATGAAGGCCCTCGCTGGTCCACCCTCCAGGACACTCGAGCGGCCCGCGGGGCTGCTGCGCGAGGACCTCTCGCGCAAGCCCAGCCACCAGCGCTTCGTTGACGCCGTCGACGCCCAGAAGGGCCAGCGGCTCACCGATTGAGGCGCCGCCCGCGGCGGCTTGTCATGAGGAGGATCGCGATGCCGGCGATGGCGGCCACGACCGAACCCGCCAGCACGCCCATCTTCGCCGCCGCCAGGATGTCGGGGTCGGCGTAGGAGAGGTCCGACATGAACAGGGAGACCGTGAAGCCGATGCCCGCGACCGCCCCGACCCGGCCATGTGCGACCACCCGACCTGCGGCGGCAGGGAGCTCAGGCGCAGGCGGGTCGCCAGGGCGACGCCGGCCGTGATCCCGACGATCTTGCCGATCACCAGGCCGAGCGCCACGGCGAGCGCGACGCGGGTCTCGGTGGCGGCCTCGAGCGAGGAGCCGTCGAGCACGATGCCGGCGTTCGCGAGCGCGAAGATCGGGATCACCACGAAGCTCGACCACGGGTGGAGCGCGTGCTCCAACCGGGCCAGCGGGGAGATCGCCTCCCGCGAGAGCCAGGCCAGCCGGCGCCAGTGGCCGGCGTCGGCGTCGGGGTCGTCCGGCTCGTCGGCCGTGGCGGCCGCGATGCGGATGGCCTCGGCGCTCACGACGGCCGGATCCTGGATCGGGCCGCACCGGCGTGAGCAGGCCGAGCGCCACGCCCGCGATGGTGGCGTGGACCCCCGACTCGTAGATCGCCAGCCACACCGCGAGGCCCAGCACCACGTAGACGCCGCAGGAAGCGGATCTCGATGCGCTGCGCCACGACGATCAGCGCGAGCCCGCGCGGCCGCGGCGGCCAGCCATCCGAGCCGCGATGCCGTCGGAGTAGTAGAAGGCGACGACCAGGATCGCCCCGATGTCGTCGATCACGGCCACGCCCAGCAGGAAGGCGACGAGCGCTGTGGGGACGCGCCGGCCGAGCGCGGCGAGCGCGCACGAGCGCGAAGGCCACGTCGGTGGCCATCGGGATGCCCCAGCCGTCGCGAGCCCGGCGTCCCCGCCCATCACCGCGAGGAAGATCAGGGCCGGCAGGACCATCCCGCCGATCGCCGCGAACACGGGCAGCAGGGCCGCCTGCCGGGTCGAGAGCTCGCCCACCAGCAGCTCGCGCTTCACCTCGAGGCCCACGACGAAGAAGAAGATCGCCATCAGGCCGTCGTTGACCAGGTGGCGCAGGTCCTCCGCGAGGACGTAGTCGCCCACCCTGAGCGAGAGCTCGGTACTCCAGAAGTCGTCATAGGTCGCGCCGGCGACATTCGCCCACACGAGCGCCGCGGCCGTTGCGGCCAGAAGCACCAACCCGCCCGCCACCTCGAGGTGAAGGAACTCGCTGCAGCGGGCGCACCACCAGCCGCGGCACGGGGCGCTCGCTGCGCGACCAGGGTCGCCGTGGCTCGGGGACCCGGCCGCTCACCCCGCGGAAGACTAGCCGCTGCGCCTCTCGATCTCCGCCTCCACCTGCGCGCCGAGCAGGATCGCGAGGCTGGTGAGCCAGAGCCAGACGAGCATCACGATGACGGCCGACAGCGAGCCCCACGCGGCCCCGTAGTTGCCGAAGCGCGACACGTAGACCGCGAAGAGGCCCGACGCCGCCACCCAGATCACGGCGGCCACCACCGCTCCGCCGATCACGGCGCGGCGGGGGTGCCGGCCTCCGGCGGGCCCCGCGCGCAGGATGCCGGCCACGGCGACCACCAGGGCCCCGGCCAGGATCGGCCACTGCGCGGCCCACCACAGCCAGTCCACGAGGCTCTCGGCGTCGACCGCCTCACCGACCGTCTGCGAGAGCGGCGCGCCCAGCACCAGCAGCCCGAACGAGACGATCACCGCCACCAGGCCCCAGGCCAGCAGCGCCAGCGCC
Source organism: Miltoncostaeaceae bacterium (assembly GCA_963721335.1). Lineage (GTDB taxonomy): Bacteria > Actinomycetota > Thermoleophilia > Miltoncostaeales > Miltoncostaeaceae > CAVXDY01. The sequence goes on along the minus strand of CAVRIV010000005.1, from coordinate 15,914 downwards.
GTCAGCCGCTGCCGCGCGAACGAGCGCGTCTCGGGGACGTCGTGCACCCGGTTGAGCCCACGCATCAACGCCGACATCGCACCGCTCGCGGTCCAGAGCGCCAGCACGAAGCCCACCACCACCAGGGTCAGGTCCCCGCCGGAGCCCTCGGTCACGCGGGTGAGGGTGTCCTGGATCAGCGTGAGAGCGTCGTCCGGCACCACCCCGTCCAGCCGATCGACGATGCTCTGCACGGCGTCGGGCCCCGCCACCTGCCCGAAGATCCCCACCGCCACCAGGAGGACGGCGGGGATGGCCAGGAACGCGTAGTAGGCGAGCGCGGCCGCGACGTCGGTGACGTTGCCGGCAAGAGCCGCGCGGAAGGAGGTGACCAGCACATCCAGCGCCCGCCGCCAGGCGGGGACCGGCGGGGGCGGCTCGGACAGCTCGGCGGCCACGGCCGGCGCGACCGGCTCCGAGAGAGGGCGCGGCGGCGCGGGGGGCGGGCGGCGCGCACGGCGATCCGGCAGCAGTGCCAGCCCCGCCAGGGCGCCCAGAGTGAGGAGCCGGCGGCGCCTCACCGGGGCGGGCTCAGGATTCCGTGGGCCGGCCGGATCCGATCGCCAGGATCAGCCGCTCCCGGCCGTCGCGGTCGCTCTCCACGCTCCAGCCGTCCACCAGGCGCTCGAGCACCCCGCCGACGCCGGGGATGGTGGTATCGGACATGACCCGCTCGCCGCCGCCGCTCGGGAGCGCGTCCGACCGTCAGCGAGAGCGTGCCCTGCTCCGCGGCGAGGTCCACCCGCAGCTCGCCGCCGGCGGCGTGACGGCGCGCGGCGGCCGCCACCGCCCCGGCCACGATCTGGGCGTCGGCCAGGCGGTCCAGCGGCAGGTCCACGCGCGCGCCCAGGGCGGCCACCACGCGCTCCAGGACCGGCTCGCAGAGATCCTCCCGGCGCACCCGCAGGCGCGCTGCCGGCGCGGCGCTCACTCGCGCTCCGCCCGGCCCGCGGCCGAGAAGCACGAGGCGCACCTCGGTGGTCTCCTCGCCGTTGCTCGAGAACGACACCTCGTCGCAGATCGCCATCATCAGCGGCAGCCCCAGCCCGAGGCCGGCGACCGGGGAGGGGACGCGCGGCGAGAACCCCTGCCCGTGGTCGCGCACGGTCACCACCAGCTGCTCGGGCGCCGCCCAGACCCGCACCTCGTACTCGCCGCCGCCGTCGGGATAGGCGTGCAGGACCGCGTTGGTGCAGGCCTCGGTGACGGCGATCGAGACGTCCGTGCGGCGCTCCTCGCTCCACCCCAGGGCGTCCACGATCCCGCGCACCGCCTGGCGCGCGAGCACCACGCTCTCCGGCTCGGCCGGCACCGCGATCTCGACGTCGGGTCGGTCGTCGCTCACCCGGGGTCCCCCGGGCCGCGTGGCGGGTCTCGCCTCGACTGCCCCCTGCCGGCCCACGCCATCGGCGTTCCCGCCCGGAGCGACCGCGAAACCCGCATCACGACTCGCTCCGGGGCATCGCCGCCAAGCGTGTCCTCGCGCAGGGCCTCGATCGCGCGCCGGATGAGCCGCGAGACGTGCATCTGGGAGATGCCGACCCGCTCGGCGATCTGGGACTGGGTGAGGCCCTCCTCGAAGCGCAGGTGCAGGATCACGCGCTCGCGCGGCGGGAGGGCGGCGAGCCCGGCGTCGAGGGTCGCCCGCGCCTCGGCCTGCGCGAAGCCGGCATCCTCGGTCCCCACCGCGATGGCCCCCTCGTCCTCGCCGTCGGCTCCCGCCGCGGAGAGGCTCGCCGGCCGCTGGGCGCTGCCGGCGGCCAGGGCGTCGAGCACGTCGTCGGTCGAGAGGCCGGTCGCCTCGGCGATCTCGCGCACCGACGGGCTGCGGCCGTTGGCGGCCGACAGCTCGCTCACGGCGTGCGTGATCTGGGCGCGGGCCTCCTGGATGCCGCGCGGGACGCGGACGGTCCAGGAGCGGTCCCGGAAGTGGCGCCTGATCTCGCCCAGGATGGTGGGCGTGGCGAAGCTCGCGAGCTTGACGCCGCGAGTCGCGTCGAACCGGTCGATCGCCTTGATGAGCCCGATCGTCCCCACCTGCACCAGGTCGTCCAGCGGCTCGCCCCGGTTGGCGTAGCGGCGGGCCAGCCCCCGCACCAGCGGCAGGTGCTCGACGATGAGGCGCTCGCGCTCGTTCGCGCGTCACGGCGGTCCGTCCTGATGGGTTCGCGGCGATGGTGGAAGTCTGCCGTATTCGCGGCCGCCGGACGGGCGGGTCGGGCGGGACCGCCCTGCTAGTCTCGCGCGATGCAGGATGACACCGTCGCCGCTTTTCGGGCCCGCGCCGAACGGCGCGGCGAGGCCGTCGTGATCGTCGCCGAGGGCGAGCTCGACCTCACGGGCGCGCCGATTCTGGCCGAGGCCCTCCCCGACGGCGACGAGCCCCTCGTGGTCGACCTCGGGGCGGTCGGCTTCATGGACTCGTCGGGGCTGCGCGCGCTGCTGGAGGCGCGGCAGAGGTGCCTGGAATCCGGGCGGTCGTTCGCCCTGGCCCGCCCGTCCGAGGCCGTGCGCCGGGTGCTGGAGCTCGTCAACCTGGAGCGTGAGTTCGAGCTGCTCGAGGCGCCGCCCGCCTGATCCCCGCGGGCCGGTGGGTCAGCTGATGGTGCCCGAGGCCGCCAGGCCGATCACCAGGCTGCCCACCACCACCCGGTAGATCACGAACACCAGGGTGGAGTGGTGCGCCAGGTAGCGCAGCAGGAAGGCGATCGAGACGTAGCCCAGGATGAAGGCGAAGACCGTGGCGATCGCGAGCGACGAGAAGCTCGTGCCCTCGTCACCGCGCACCAGCTCGACCAGGCCGAAGAGCCCGCTGAGCACCACGGCCGGGATGGAGAGCAGGAACGAGAACCGTGCGGCCGCCTCCCGCTTCATGTCCAGGAAGAGGGCCGCGGTGATCGTGGCCCCCGAGCGGGAGGTGCCCGGCACGAGCGCCAGGGCCTGCGCGAAGCCGATCCAGAGGGCGTCGCGCAGCCCCACGTCCTCCAGGTTGCGCACGCGGCGCCCGACGTGCTCGGCCAGGAGGAGGACCAGGCCCAGCACGATCAGCACGATGCCGATCAGGTAGAGGTTGCGCGCCCCGTCCTCGATCTGGTTGCGGAACGCCAGCCCGAAGATCCCGATCGGGATCGTCGCGATGATCACGTACCAGCCCATCCGGGCGTCGAGGCTGGAGCGCTCGTCGGGGTTGCGCAGGCTCGACAGCCACGCGCGCACGATCCGCACCAGGTCGCGCCAGAAGTAGATCACCACCGCCAGCATCGTCCCCAGCTGCACGACGGCCGTGAACAGCGCGCCCGGGATCCTCCCAGCCGGCGAAGGCAGGGACGATGCGCAGGTGCGCGGTGCTCGAGACCGGGAGGAACTCGGTGAGCCCCTGTGCGATCCCGAGGACGATGGCCTCGAGCCACGACACGACCGGGGAGCCTAGCCCGCCGTCATCGAGGACAGGCTGGCCACCGGTCTAGGAGATCGAGACCCGGCGGGTCAGTCGCAGCGAGCCGAGGCTCGTGCCCGTCTCGCTCGGCGCGGACCTCGAGCCGGTAGGTCCCGGGCTTCAGGCGCCCGATGGGGACCCCGAGGCGGAAGCCGCCCATGCGCCGCCCCTTGAGCGCGGCCGTGGCCACGGGGGGGCCGACGGGCGACGCGGTCGAAGGAGGCCGCCAGGTCACCGCCGGCCGTGCGCACGCCGGTGCGAACGGGGCGAAGGACCATCGTGACCGACGCCGTCCGGACGAGGCGGCCGCTCACCGTCAGCGATCCCGCGCCGGGCGCCGGCCGCGCGACCTTCAGCGCCGCGCACGGCACCCGCCGCCCGGGGCACGAAGCGCCGCACTGCGAAGCTCTGGTTGCCGGCCGCGTCGCGGGCCGTGAGCACCACGCGCCGGGCGCGCGCCTCGGCGAACCGGCGGCGCACGGTCGCGCCGCGGGCCAGCTCGCCGTCGCCGAAGCTCCAGCGGATGGTGGCTGCGCTGGGGCCGCTCAGCGTGTCCCTGACGCGGGCCGTGAAGACGGAGGTCTGGCCGCGCCGGGCCACCGCGATGCCGAGCGTGGGCCTGGTGCGGTCGACCGTGACCACGTGGCTCGCCGGCGTGGGATCGTCGATCCCGCTCTGGCCGATCGCCTGGGCCTCGACGGTGTGACGGCCCTGCGGCAGGCTCAGCGAGAACGTGAGCGCCGCTGTGGGCGCGCTCCACGGGCCACCGTCCACGCGCGAGCGGACCATCGTCGCGCCGCCGGTCAGGATCATGTCGTAGCGCAGCGCCTGGGCGCGGGTCGCGGCCGGCGGCGTGCGCGAGAAGGTGGTGTCGGGCATCGTGCCCACGACGGCCTGGACGGCCTTGAGCGCGTCGAGGCGCCCGGTGCCGTAGGAGGAGTCGGGGCCGGCCGGGCCGATGTCGGCGGTGGTCGCCTTCAGCGTGTCCACGACCTGCTGCGCGGTGAGGGCCGGGTTCGCCTGGCGGAGCAGGGCCGCGACGCCGGCCACGTGCGGGGCCGCCATCGAGGTGCCCGAGTAGGAGACATAGCCCGTGCCGACGGTCGACGTGATGTTCACGCCGGGGGCGGCGATGTCCGGCTTCACCAACGTGGTGCCCGCTGCGGGACCCGTGCCGTCGTCATCGTGCCAGACCACCGGGCCGCGCCCGGAGAACGGCGCGACGGCGTTGCGGTCGTCGATGGCGCCCACGGCCAGCGACTCCGGGTAGGAGGCCGGGTTGCCCACGCTGCCGGCGTCGGGGCCGGTGTTGCCCGAGGCGAAGACCGGGACGATCCCCAGCTCGAGCCAGCGGCGCACCATCGGGACGGAACCAGGTGTCGTTGGCGCCCGGGGCCGCCCACGAGTTGTTGACGATCGAGGGCTGGTCGGCGGTCGCCGGGTTGCCGTCGGGATCGGTCATCCACTCCGCGGCGGCGAACAGCCCGCTCGCCGTGCCGGCCCCGCTCTTGTTCATGGCCTTGGCCACGACGAGGCGGGCCTGCGGGGCGACGCCGATGGCGGCGCCCCCGGCGCTGCCGCCCACGATGGTGCCGGCGGTGTGCGTGCCGTGGCCGTTGTCGTCGATGGGGGTGGGCGAGTTGCCCACGAAGTCGTGCCAGGCGGCGATCTTCCCGGCGAGGTCGGGGTTCTCGGCCGTCACGCCCGTGTCGATGGTCCCGACGGTGACGCCGGCGCCGAGCAGGCCGTAGGCGGACCAGACGGCCGGGACGTTCGACGCGGCCAGGCCCCAGTTGCCGGAGCCGGCGTCGTCGAAGGGGGCGGCGGCGGTCTCGCCGCCGTCGGCGATGTGCACGACCGTGTCGAGGGAGACGTCCGCAACGTCGGGATCGTCGCGCCACCTCGAGGATCTCCTCGGGCGTGCCCGAGAAGGCCACCGCGTTCACGAGCCAGAAGCTCGTCACCGGGCCGTCGACCTCGTCGGCGACGTCGTCCCGGCTGGTGCGCGACCGGTGCTTGAGCGCCTGGATGAGCGCCGCACGGCGGCCCGCGTAGCGGGCGCCGGGCACCTGGTCGGCGAAGGTTGCGATGACGGCGATCTCACGTCCCGGGGCGGCCGATGCGAGCCGGGCGTCGAGCGCGGGGGAGACCGCGGCATCGGCGCCGGACACGCCGGCGGCGAGAGCGAAAACGAAGCCGAGGGCGGCCAAGGGCACCGCGCAAAGGCGTCCCTGCCGGCGCCCCGGGCTGAGGAAGCTGCCCGAGCTCAATGGAGTCCATTCCGTGAGTTGTGCCGTGCACAGGGTTCATCGGCACTGCCGCTCGCGCGCTTGACCCCGACCGGGGCGCGCCGCGCCCTCGCCGCTACCATTCAGGGGATGCCCGTCTTCCTGTGCCCCCGGTGCGCCTACCGCGAGAGCAGCAGCGAGCGGAACGTGCGCCACCAGCCGCGCGGCTGCTCCCGCTGCGGCTTCGGCTTCGCCTTCGAGCTGCTCGAGGACTACTACGCCAGCCCGAAGACCGCGCTGATCGTCTGCGACCAGCGAGCGCCGCATCCTGGTCGCGGGTCACGCCGCCTTCGCCGTCACCGGCTACCAGGAGGGCGACCTGATCGGCCACGAGGTCATCGAGCGCCTGGGGCTCGGCGGCTTCGCCGGCGGCGACCCGGTGGAGACCAGCCTGGAGTGGGGCGTGCGGATGCTGAACGTGGCGTGCACCTTCCGGCCGAATGGCGCGTCCGGCGACCTGCCGGCCACGGTCGACTTCTTCCCGGCCTACGACGACGACGGCGGGCTGCTGGTGGCGCTCACGCCGAAGTAGGCTGCCGGGGTGGTCCCCCCGGGACCCCATCTCGGAAGGGGGACGCATGGAGCGGCGGCGGCTGGGCGGGAGCGACCTCGAGCTGTCGGTGATCGGGCTGGGCACGTGGGTCTTCGGCGGCCGCTGGGGCGGGGCCGACGACGACGCGTCGCTCGCGGCCTGCCACGCGGCCATCGACGCCGGCGTGAACTGGATCGACACGGCCGACATCTACGGCCAGGGCCGGGCCGAGCGCGTCGTCGGCCGGATCGCGCGCGAGCGCCGGGACGAGGTCCTCGTGGCCACCAAGGGCGGGGTGGCCTGGGAGATGGAGCCCGCGTTCCGGATCTGGCGCGAGGCCTCCGGGCGACTACCTGAGGATGGCCTGCGACCGCAGCCTCCAGGCCCTCGGCCTGGACGAGATCGACCTCTACCAGGTCCACTGGCCCGTCGCGGGGGTGCCCGCCGAGGACACGATCGGAGCCCTGCTCGACCTGCGGGCGGCCGGGAAGGTCCGCGCGATCGGCGTCTCGAACTACGTCCTGTCCGACCTCGAGGCGGCCGGGGCCGTCGCCCCGATCGACTCCTACCAGCCGGGCTATCACGTGTTTCGGCGCGACATCGAGGGGGGCGAGCTGGCGTGGTGCGCCGAGCACGGAGTCGGGGTGATCGCCTACGGGCCGCTGGCGCACGGCCTGCTCACCGGCAAGATGTCCGCCGGCACCACCTTCCCGGACGACGACTGGCGCGGGCGCAGCGAGCTGTTCGTCGACGAGGCCTTCCCGCTGCGGGTCGCGGTGGTGGAGGAGTTGGACGGGGTCGCGCGGGAGGCGGGCCGGCCCGGGGGTGTCGCCGAGCTGGCGGTGGCGTGGGTGCTGCGCCGGCCCGAGGTCACCGCCGCGATCGTGGGCGCGCGCACACCCGAGCAGGCCCTGCGCAACGCCACGCTGGCCGGCGCTCCGCTCTCACCCGACGAGGAGGCGGCCGTCGACGAGGTGCTCGCGCGGTACCCCGAGGCGTCGCGGCACTACGGGCACGGGGAACCGGCCGACGTCGCCGAGGTCGACTGATGTGCGCGATGGAGGCACCCGGCCCGGGACGCAGGCGCAAGGACGACCTGCGACCGAAGCCGGCGCCCCTGGCTCCACCGCCGGGTGCCGGGGCCGACCCCGGGGGCGTGAGGGGATCGCTGCGCAACGCCCTCGAGACGGCCCGTGGCATGAGGCGGTCGGTCGTGCTGGTGTCGCTGGAGCTGACCGCGATGCACGGTGACGGCGACCTGGCGCGCCTGGCGGCCCTCGTGCGACGCACCGTGCGCGACACGGACGCGCTCTGGCGCGACGGCCGCCGCAGCCTGCTGCTCCTGCTGGCGGACATCGACGGGCCGGGCTCGGAGCCGGCGCTGGCCCGGATCCGGCTGCGGCTGCGCGACGAGGGTCTGGGCACGGCGCTGATGGGCCGGGCGGCCCCGGCTCCCGGCGTCGCGCCCGAGGAGCTCCTGATCCTGGCACGGGAGGACGCCCGGCCCATCGACCCGGGCGGCGGGTGAGCGCACGATGAGGGTGGTCGTGGTGGGCGCGACCGGTCTCATCGGCCGGCACGTGTGCGAGGCGCTGGTGGCGCGCGGCGACACGGTCGTGGCCGTCTCGCGCCGGGGGGCCTCGGGCATCGCGGGGGTCGAGGACGTCCGCTGGGACCCCGCCGAGGGGCCGCCGCCCGCCGGCGTCCTCGACGGTGCCGACGCGGTGGTCAACCTGGCGGGGGCGCCGATCGCGCGTTGGCCGTGGAGCGCCCGCCGCAAGCGCGAGATTCGCGAGAGCCGGGTGCTGACGACCCGGGCGATCGTCGACGCGCTCCGCGGCGAGGGCCGGCCCCGCGTCCTGGTCAACGCCAGCGGCATCGACTACTACGGCCCGCGCGGCGATGAGACGGTGGACGAGTCGGCCGGCCCGGGCTCCGGCTTCCTCGCGCAGACCGCCGTGGCCTGGGAGCGCGAGGCGACCCGCGCCGAGGATCACGGCGTCCGCGTCGTGAGGATGCGCTCCGCGACCGTCCTCACCGCCGAGGGCGGCGCCCTGCCCCCGATCGCGCGGCCGGTCAGGCTCTTCGCCGGCGGTCCGCTCGGCGGCGGGCGCCAGTGGTTCCCGTGGATCCACCTCGACGACGAGGTGGGGCTCATCCTCCTCGCGCTCGACCGCGAGGACCTCACCGGACCGCTGAACGCGACCAGCCCGGAGCCGCCCCGCCAGCGCGAGTTCGTGAGGGCCCTCGGGCGCGCCCTCGGCCGCCCCGCCGTGGTGCCGGCCCCCGCGGTGGCCCTGCGCCTTGCGCTGGGGGAGATGGCGACCCTCGTGCTCGACGGCCAGCGCGCCGTGCCCCGCGCGGCGCTCGCGGCCGGCTACGAGTTCCGCCACCCCGAGCTCGAGGGCGCCCTCCGGGCGATCTACGGCTGAGCGCCGTCCTCCGGGAAGAGGCGCTTCAGCTCGACGTCCAGCTTCAGCCAGCTCTCGCGCACGTAGGTGGTGGACACCTGGTAGCGGGCGCCCGGGAGGCTGCGGGCCATCCTGACCTTGTCGGGATCGCGCCGCTCCTCGAGATCCTCCACCAGGCCCTTGTACTCGGCGACCATCTGGGCCATCTCGAAGTGCTTCATCTGAAGGTCGTCCAGCATGGCGTAGACAAGGCCGAACGGGTCGCCGGAGGGGGTGCTCACGGGAGCCTCGAGGGTGGGGGGCAGGGGGGCGGCGATGCTACCGTACGGCCGTTCCGGGGGATTAGCTCAGCTGGGAGAGCGCCGCCTTTGCAAGGCGGAGGTCGTCGGTTCGATCCCGTCATCCTCCACTCGTCGAGAACCCCGAGACTGGCGACGGGAAGCGGGATCCAGGCGCGGTTAGCGCCATGGACCCGAGGTGACACGAGGTGCCAGGAAGCGCCTCGAAACGCCACGATTGGTCACGTATTGGTCACGCCCGCTGCGCCGAGAACCGGCGTGGTGTCCGGCGTGAGCGTCGCCCTCGTGACCACACGCGAGCGCGGCGGCCTTTCGCGGCCGGGCATGGCTCGACCCGCGGCCCACCGGGCAGCCTCTCGAGGCTCACCAGGCGCATTCGGCCCGCAGCGGGTCGATGGCGCGGTTGACGACGATCCGGTGCAGCCATGGCGCAAAGGGGGCGCGCGGTCGAACGGTCGATGCGCGCGAAGGCTCGCTCGACAGCGTCCTGGGGGACCGCGATCGGGTGGTGGCAGAGGCGGCACTTCATCGGAGAGAACTCGCCCACGCCGGCCCCTGATCTACCGGGCGCGCTTGGGATTGACCCTCCCACCCGAAGGATCACCTCCAAGGGGGCCCCGCCGCGACGCGGGGCGACGCGATGCGAGGAGAGGCGGGGAGATGGCGGCCATCGAGGAGTCTGTTGACGTCCAGGTGCCGGCGCGCACCGCATACGACGAGTGGGCCGGCTTCGAGCGGTTCCCGGACTTCATGGACGACGTGGTGGAGGTGCGGCGGATCGGTGAGGTGCGCCTGCATTGGGTCGCCGTGATCGACGGCGAGCGGCGGGAGTGGGATGCCGAGATCACCGAGGACGAGCCCGGCCGCCGCATCGCCTGGCGCTCGACGAGCGGCACGCGCGACGACGGAAGTGTGGACTTCACGCCCACCGACGACGGCACCCGTGTCGACGTGCGCATGGACCGCGAAGACGAGGGCGCGGGCGCGGGGGCGTCCGCCGGCACCGAGTCAGCGGGCGAGTCCATCACCGAGTCGGCTCGCAAGCGCGTGAAGCGGCTGCTCGAGCGGTTCAAGCACCTCATCGAGTCGCGGGACCGCCCGCTCAGGGGGGCATCGCGAGGCGCCCATCGGCCCGGAGGGTTACCCCGAGGGAACGAGTCTGCCGGCCCTCGACATGCTGCGGGGGATGCCCGTGCTCGACCCGGAAGGCCTCCGGGTGGGGACGGTCCAGGCCGTCATCGTGGACTCCCGCCTCGGCTTCGTGCGCTACCTCGCGGTCAAGACGGGCTGGCTCGTCGGCCGCACACACGTGGTGCCGGTTGACGAGGTCGCGTTCGTCTCCGACGGGGACGAGTCGTTCCTGGTGGTGCCGTACTCGACCGACGTCATCAAGCGCTCGCCGACGCTCGACGACGAGCAGGAGCTCACGCCCGAGCTCGAGCGGCAGGTCTACGCGTTCTACAACCGGGCCGGCTACTGGGAGGCGATCCGGGAGGCTGTGCGGATCCGCCAGACCACGCCGGCGCCGACCCCGGAGATCGCCGAGGCGGAGATCCTCGAGGCGCTGGCCGAGAGGGGAGACCCGGAGGCCCTGCGGGTCACGCGCTGGGCCGGCTAGTCCACGCGACAAAAGGCGAAGGACGTTCGACCTGACGACCTGGGCGGGATGTTCCACCACAGCGGACACAGGGATGGGTGACCGGGCCTGATCCGGAGCGTGGCGACGCGGGCCCCGGACGGTGACTCCTGAGGGGGACCAGCCCATCGACGTCGCGACCCTGACCGACCTTCTGCGGGAGGCGGAGGAGCACCATGGCCCCTACGAAGCGACCGCTCCGGAGCACCACTGGTCGAGGTGGTATGCCGCCTACATCAGCGCGTGCGAGCAGGGGAGCACTCGTCCAACGATGCCGGGCACTACATGGAGGAGGTCCGCTGATGAGCAGCGACTACGACGTCATCGTCCTCGGCGGCGGCGCGCCGGGCGAGCACTGCGCCGCCGCGCCGGCCGAGGGCGGCCTGCGCGTCGCCCTCGTCGAGCGCGCGCTGGTCGGGGGCGAGTGCTCCTCCTCGGCGTGCATCCCGTCCAAGACGCTGCTGCGCCCCGGCGAGGCGCGGTCTTGGGAAGCTGGGAGGAGCGCTTCCACGACACCGGCACGCCGCGCTTCCTCATCGATCCGGCCGCCCTCGAGGGACGCCGGCTGGAGCGGGCCATGGGCGTCATCTACCGCCCGGAGACCGAACGCCAGTCGCACTACTTCGAGGCGCGTCTCTCCGCCCAGTTTGACGCCGTCGTCCACCTCGACCAAACACGTGCGCTCGAGGCCCTCGAGCTTACGAGCCTCTGGGAGGAGGGCGAGCTTCCGGAGACCTACCCCTTCGCCGTGTAGGAGAGCTGATCCTCGCCGATTGCGCCGATGCAAGGGAGCAGATGACCATGGCGGTGAAGCTCAGCAGAGCAGCGTTCGCGCACGCAAAGCGGTTGGTCGGCGACGGGAAGGTGGTGCTCGACGAGCGCGACGACTGGAGCGAGCATCAGCCGTCAACGGCGGACGAGAACAGGGCCATCGCCGAGCACGGCTGGGTCGCCTTCGGACGCTGGCACCTGGGCCGGGATGACGCGCGGCCCCCCGGACCAAAGCTCACTACAAGTACCCCTACGGCGACTTCGAGGACGCCCACCGCTGCGCGGTGTTGTCTGCCGAGGTGCGCGCCGCCCAATACAAGCACGATGACATCGAGCGGGCGGCAGCACACCTCCACGGGATCTCCCTGATCGGGGTCTACGGCGGGATGGCCGATCCCGTCCCGATGCTCACCCTCTTCGACAAGCAGATCCAGTTGCGGATGGGGCAGGCGAACGTCAAGCACTGGGTGGACGACATCCTGCCCTTGCTGGGCGACGACGACCCCCTCGGTACCGACGACTTCGCGACGCACCGCGTGTCGCTCGAGGAGGCCCCGACCGCCTACGAGGACTTCCAGAAGAAGCAGAACGGGACCGTGAAGGTCCTGCTGCAGCCCTGAGCCGGCTCGGCGGGCGGGCCGGGTGGCCCGCCCCCACCTTGCGCCCGGGGCGAAGCATCTGGGCCGGGTCCTCTTGGCGGCCAGAATAGGACCGCACCGGGGGCATCGATTCCCGAGGAGAAGGTCTCCGACGGTCCGGCGGGAGCGAAAGAGGTGCGGACACCGGGGATGGGGTCCTAATCGGAGACCGAGCCAGGTGTCTTTCATCCTCGGAAGGGGTAACCAGGCGACATGTCAGGAGCTGACGTGCAGGGCCCGCGTCCCGATCCGCCGTCGCCGCGGCCCGACCCACCACCACCCGACCCGGCGCCAGGGCAGCCGCCTGGAGCGCCACCTCCGCCGGTAGTTCGGGGGCTTATCCAGCGCGCGCATGAGAGGAGCGATGATGGCCAACGATGAGCAGAAGGATCCTCACTACGGGAAGCCAGGGCCAGGCGAGCCGGAGTACGGCGAGGGCGGCCCTGAGAAGCCGGACGTGGATGATCCGGAGGCCGCGGAGAAGCGGGCTAAGGAGCGGGCCCGTCAGGCCGGTGAGGAGGCCGAGGGCAAGACGGGTGGCGAGTCCGGGGGCATGGCGTCCGCCTACTGAGCATTTGAGGACGCTTGCCACGGGTCGGGGAAGCGCGTGAACCGGGCCCTGCCAATGTCAACGGGGGCGCTGGGGCGTCGCGCGCACCCATGACCCGGCTCCCGCCGTAGGGGCCGGGGACCGGAGACCGGGGGCCTCACCCTTGTCTTCGCGCTGGCGTTCTTCACCCAGGGTCCGCCGGGTGCTTGAGTGCCGCTCCTAAGCGGTGAGGCGCTCCTGTAGGAGGCGCTTGCCCTGCTCCCCACCCTTTCGGCTCTCAGCCTGCGCGCGCCGGAAGAACACGGCGAGCTCCTTGTCGCCGGCGCGCTCAGCGTCCTCGATGTAGGTCTCGAGGCGGAGGGCGTTGCTGAGACACGCCTCGGTGAACCAGATGATGTTGTAGTGGGCGTCCTTGGTGCCGGTGACCCCGCCAGTCTCTGTCGGTGACATCGTGTCGACCTCCTCTCGGCTTGTGTCGCGCCGGTACCCCCTACCTGCCTGACGCTAACGCCACGAGGGCCGCGGCGACCGCCGACGAGTTCTCGATCCCTGGTGCGGGAGGGAGCGGGCGGCCAGCCGATCCAGGCCCCTCAGAGCAGGCGCATCGACCGTAGCCAGGACCGCGGTCGTCCCGGGGATCTGTCTCAGATCAGACCGAGCGTCACCATCTCGTCGAGGACCGCCACGGTGGCGACCTCCTGAGCGTCCTTCTCGGTCCTGGCCTTGACCGCGACCGTCACCCCGATCAGGCGTCGGTTCTTTTCAGCGCCCACCGCTGGCCCGAGGAACTCGAGGCGCGCATCGAGGGCGGCCAGGAGCTCACCCAGGCGTCCGTGACTGGTCCGGTCGAGCGCGACCTCGACCATGCTGTGCTCAGCCGGCGCGCCGGCCCGCGCCGCGCGCGCCCTTATGTTGGGCGCCGCCATCCGCGCACGCCACTCGGGTTCGGGCTCAGGCGGCCAGAGCCTCTCAGACACGCTCGAAACCGAGCCCGATCATTTCCTCAGCGAGGGCGCGCGCGGCGGCCGTGCGTGCCGCCTGGGGATCGCCGGCGTCCACCGTGACGGTGAGGCCGATCGCACGACGGCTGACGTCGGGACCATTGTCCTGATGTCCTTCCGCAGCCGAGCGCTCATCGCGTCGTCCTCTCAGGGAGGCTGTGACTCACCAGGCTACCCCGTGTGATCGAAAACGCAGCACCCGCGCCAGCATGGTTGCTCCCCCGCTCATGAGCCCTCGCCGGCGGGCAGGACTGGGCTCGACCCGACGCGGCAACGGACACGCCGCGCACTGAGCTTATGCCAGCCGAATTCACGGACCAGGCTGTTCACCGCTCGGAAACCGCGCTCTCGCACGGAAAGCGACCCCGCCCCCGAGCCGCCGCCATGCGATAGCCGGGTGGCGCGGCGGCTCGGGGTACCTTTGGGGCGGGCTAGGGCTTGCTGACCACCGGTGGGTCGAGCTCGGCCGGGTCGTCCACCATCTCGATCACCGCATCCATGCCGGTCAGCTGGAGCACGCGATGGGCCGGGCCTGAACCGTTCAGGATCACCATCCGGCTGCCGCTCGCGCCGGCAATCAAGTTGCCCCTCACGAGGCATTGAATCCCGACCGAGTCCAGGAACGTCAGGCCGCGCACGTCCAGCACGATCATGCGGGGCACATCCGACACCGCCTCCGCCAACGCGTCGAGGGCCTCGTCGCGAACCGACACATCAAGCTCGCCCCGGAGTTCAAGGAACACCGCTCCGTCGCGGCGCTCCGCGCGCACCTGGAAAGGCTCACCTACGTCGCTGGTCGGCAACGAGAACTCCTCGAAGCGAGTCAGGTCCACCGAGTGAAGCAACCCCGGCCGGCCGCACCGGGTCGGCCCCCGTGGTGCTTTCGTTTCCAGGCGAGCCGAGACCATGCGGTGAGCTCAGCAGGCAACCCCGATCCTCCACCAAACGAGGGCGATTGAAAAAGGGTTTGGTTCACCGGCGACGGTTTCCGTAACTTCTGGAATGACTAGACGCCGTGGGGTGCTGCCCCGGGCAGGTTTCAGGGCCCCGGACAGCACCCCTCCGAGGAGCTACCCGCGAGGACGCGGGAGCCCACCGGCCGCGGGTCGAAAAATGGCCGGCTACGCGAGCCCCTTCCTACCTGCGCGCTCGGCGGCACGCGTGCGCTCGCCCGCCTCGCGGAGGACCCGGTACGCCTCAAGATCGGCCCCGGAGAACCCGGCGATGACCGCCTGCGGTATATCGGTGCGCCAGCCTGCCCTCGGACGCCCGCATCGACATGCTCCTGCCCGGCCCACGCTGATCCGCCCGCATGGCGCCGCCTCCCTCGCGGGGCCGCAGGCGGCCGTCAGGCTCTCCCGTCGCCGACGGGCGTCTCGCGCGGCCCGGGTACGCGCGTCGGTTCCAGACCCACTGCGCGCAGGCGCCTCGCCAGCACGCGGGCATCTCGGGGCGCACATCCCGCGGCGTCGTTATTGAGGAATGCGAACACGTCATCGCCCGGGGCGAACAACCCGGCCAGCCGGCGCGCCCATCCGTCGAGGGCGGACCGGCCATAGCAGGGCCGAGGGGAGGCGCGGCCCTCGTGCAGGCGCAGGTAGCCCCAGTCGGCCGTGCGCCAATCCGGCGCGCGCCGGCCGAGGCGATCGACGAGGCAGAGGGCGGCCCCGCGGCGCTCGAGCAGGGCGCGGGTGCCGTCGTCGAACCAGGACCCGTCTCTGGGCTCGACCGCCACCCGCACGCCGGCGGGGAAGCGGCGCAGCGCGCGGTCGAGCGTGTCGAGGTCGCGGCGCATGCCGGGCGGCAACTGCAGCAGCACCGGCCCAAGTCTCTCCCCCAGCGGCTCGACGGTCGCCATCAGGCGGCGGATCGGCTCGATGGGATCGCGCAGGCGCCGCACGTGCGTGAGGTAGCGGCTGGCCTTGAGCGCGATTACGAAATCGGCCGGCGTCCGATCGCGCCATCCCTCGACGGTCGCCCGCCGCGGCAGCCGGTAGAAGGTGGCGTTCACCTCGACGGCGGCGAAGCACTCGGCGTAGAACTCGAGCCACCGCCGCTGCGGGAGACCGCGCGGATAGAGGCGTCCGCGCCAGTGGGCGTACTGCCACCCCGAGGTCCCGACGTGCACCGGCACGTCAGTGTGATTCCCCGCTGCGCGCCAGGCATATGCCGGGCGGCGCCTTCTCCAATCCCCGCGCGTCAGTCCCGGCGAGGCCGACGGGCGCACGCCCCAGACCTGCCTCTCCAGAACGACGCGATCGAGCGTGTCATCGCGAGGAGATGTGGACGCACTCCCCGCGACGATTCACCGGT
>CAVRIV010000004.1:0-94246 GCA_963721335.1 Miltoncostaeaceae bacterium | reverse complement strand
GTCGCCTATCGGGCCCAGACCGCGGCGCCGATTGCGACCTCACTCACCGGCCTCTCTCCCGCAACGTGCCCCGCAACGTCGCCGCGGTCGCGGACAAGGATCACGTCGTGGCCGACGTCAGGGCTTTCCGGCACTTCAGCGCGGTCGCGCTGCCGCGCTGAACACTGCTCAGATCAGAACTGAGGGATCGAGGGGGCGCTTGGCCGGCCCGCGTCGTGTGCCGGGTCGCCCGCAGGGAGCGTTCCGGCAAACCACTCGTCGCGCTTCCAGTCCGGAACGGGTGGCTCCTGCGCGCCAGAGGGCACGAAGGGCGAGCGCCGGATGAGCTGATAGCGGTGGACGTAGCGCCGGCAGTTCGCGAAGACCTGGTGCGCGCGCACGCGCACGACGAGCTGCGCGCCCGGATAGGTCGCGACGAGCGGGTCGTCCTCGTCGGTCGACGCGACGCCGTTGAGACGGAGACGGGTACCGACCTCGAAGTCGACGAAGAGGAGGCCGACGCGGGGGTTGACGAGCACGTTGCCCGCCGAGAGATACATCCCGTTCCCGTCGTAGCTCGGGAAGGCGAGCGTCGTCTCGTCGAGGACTCGCACGAACCCGGGCTCTCCACCCTTGTAGGAGCACTGAGGCCAGCCTTCCGCATCGGCGGTGGCGAGGAAGAACATGTCGCGCCGCTCGACGAACGCCTTGTGCTGTGGACCGATGACAGCCTTCGTCGTCTCGGCCAGCCGGTCCGCGAGCCGCCGCGTGTCGAAGCGATCTTGAAACGACCGCTGTGCCGGGTGGTACCGGCTCACGTCAGCCGGCCTACGCGTAGGTGCTCGCACCGAACCAGTTGACCACGATCGCGGGCTCGTCGCCGACAACCCAGGCGTCGTGGCGGCTGGGAAGCGGGGGTCACGTGTCCGGGGCCGGCCATGAACTCCCTTCCGTCGTCCATCCTGATCGCGAGCCGACCGCTCAGATGGTACTGGAAGTGCGGGGCCTCGCAGCTCTCCGTCCTCGCGAGCGGCTTGGCGTCGTTCGACCAGCGCCAGCCGGGCTCGAAGACGAGCCTTCCGACCTCCTCCGCCGACGTTGAGGATCTCGGCGCGCCAGTTCGGGATCTCGCGTACCTCGTCCGGAGCCTCGAAGCTCCTGTGATAGGCACAGACCGCGTGCGTCGACTTCAACTGGTCGAAGAGGAACGTTCAGTCGCGGCGCGTCATGACCACGCAGGGCACCGCGGCGACGGTCGTGTCCGGGACGAAACCCAACGGGATCCGCGGGTGATCGAGCACGACGACGGAAAGCCACCGGCGGGAGCTGGCATCGACCGTGACGCAGCGGCCGCGTGCGTTGGTGAGCCGAGTGGCTTCCACTCTCAGCATCCTGATCGTCCCGTTCGCTTGGGCGATCGCCTTGACGATCTGCTTCTCGACCCAGTGCCGCTCCTTGTCCGTATCGCCGCTCAACGCCTCCCGGCGCTTGACCTGGACGACGATGCCCAGATCGCCGACGAGCAGGATCCGGTCACCGAGTTCTCTGGAGCCGGAACCGACCCGACGCAGTTACCAGGAAGAACGCTGAAGCCGGAGAGGGGACTCGAACCCCTGACCTGCCGCTTACAAGGCGGCTGCTCTACCAGACTGAGCTACTCCGGCGGCGTGCGCGCCAGCGTAGCGTGAGCCGGGCAGCGCCGTTAGCGGCCGGCCGCCTCTGTCCGGACCTCGGTGATCGCCGAGAGGGAGGGGGCGATCGCCTCCGCCTCCTCCAGGAGCGCGAGCGCGTGGTCGGGGCGGACGGGGGCCTCGGTGCGCGCCTGGGTGATGAGCTCCTTCGCGAGCTCCACCCCGTAGAGGCGCGCCTGGACCCCGGCGTCGCGGAACGGGATGAGCGCGAGCATCCTCTCGCGCGCCTCGCGGTAGCGTCCGGACTCGGCCAGGGCGGTCGCCGCGAGGTAGCTCTCGGTGAACCGGATCCGGTTGCGCAGGATCTGGGCCTGCACGGCCAGGTCGGCGTCGGCCTTCAGCGCGTCCGGGTCGATCGAGCTCAGGATCCGGCGCGCGGAATCGGTGTCGTCCTGGGCGATGGCGACGTCCACATCCCCGAGCGCGGCGACAACGCCCGAGTCCGCTCGTGTGCTCGGCGCGGCGGGCGGGCGCGTCGTGGCCGGGGCGGCGGCGGCCTGCGTGCCCGCGACCTCCGGCTCGTCCGTGGCCACCCTCCAGCCGACGACCGCGGCGAGCAGGATCACCAGGAGCCCGACGCCCACGCCGGCCGCCACCGCGCGTCGCCGGTGGCCCCAGAACGGGCGCCGGGGCGCCTCTGGCGGCGCGGCAATCGTGGCCTGCGCCGGCTCCGGGCCGGCGGCCATCGGGGCGGGGCGGAGTCTCGGGGCGAAGATGGTGACGCGCTCGTCGAGCCCGAGCCGCGCCAGCGACGGCTGCAGCCGCAGACCCTTCGAGCCCAGCTCTCGGGAGATGCGCTCACGGCCGGCGGCGGTCAGGTGCGAGATGCCGAAGGCGTCTCGCAACTCGCGGACGCTCACGTCGAGGCTTCCCGCTGCCTCGACCGCCGTCCTCAGCGTCGACGCTCCTGCCATTGCGCGCCCCCGTGTGCGCTGTCGGCGGGGACGATAAAGCAGGTTTCAACCGCCCCGATCCCTCGAAAAGGTGTAATTCTTGCTGCCAGCGGTTCAGGACATATCCGCAAGTCGGCTAGGCCGAGTGCCCCCCGGTCGGGGGTCTCACGTCAGAGCCCGCGCAGCAATCGCGCGAAGACGCCGCGCAGCGTCCGCATGGCGTAGGCGTGGCTCGGGCTGCCGGTGATGAGGACGGCCGCCGCGACGCGCCGGTCGCCGCGGCGAAGGAGGGCGACCTGGTGCTCGACCGCGCCCGTGCCGCGGCCCCAGCCACCCTTGAAGTAGAGCTTCCAGCCGGGAAGGTGGACCCGGCCGATTCCCCACCGCTGGGCGGGCACGATCGAGCCCAGCAGGCTCATCGCGGTCGCACGGTGGCGCGGCGTGACCTGTGCGTCGATGCGGCGGAAGAAGCGCGTCTGGTCGGCGGCCGTGATCCGGCTCAGGCCCCAGACCACGGGGTCGAGCACGAAGCGGCGCATCCCCGCCCGCCGCGCGACCGATCGAACGGCCTCCGGCCCGACGAGCGCGAGCACGCGCGACGCCGCGGCGTTGTCCGAGCGACGGATCATCGGGCCGATGAGATCGCGGTCGGCCGGGAGCAGGCGCCGGTCGCGCACGGACGGGTCGTCGAGGTAGGCGACCAGCAGCATCGCCTTGAGGACGCTCGCCGAGGGAACCTGCTGGTGCGCCCGCCAGCCCCAGACGCCGCCGTCCGCGCGCACCGAGAGCCGGACCTCGCCGTCGCGCGCCCGCGCGTAGGCGATCGCCGCCGGGAGGTCCGGGTGCCAGCCGGCGTCGGTTGAGAGCGGCATGGATGCCGCGGCGAGACCCCCCAGGAGGCGATCCGACGCCGGCGTTTGAGTCGGCCAGTCCGCCGCAGCGGCGGGCGCCGCGGCGACGAGAGCCCCGAGCGACAGCGCCACGAGGCACCGCCGGCCCGTCCTCAGAGAGGGCAGCACCTCACCTGCTGCCCGGCGGAAACGTGCTCGGCCTCGGCCGGGATGACCGCGAGATGGGTCGCGCCCGCCAGGGAGGTCACCGCGTGGGACCCCTGGCGCGGCAGCGGCGTGAGGGCTCCGGCCTCCTCGCGGCAGCGGATGAGCTCGGTCCGCGGCGTGTCCTTCACGTAGTCGGCCGAGAGGGCCATGAGCCGCTCCCAGGAGTCCGGCCGTCCCAGCAGGGGCCGGCCGAAGGCGTGGAAGCAGACGGCCGCCGAGACCGGGTTGCCCGGCAGGCCGAGCACGAGCTGCGCGCCGCGCCGGCCGAGCCAGAGCGGGCTGCCGGGGCGGATCCGCACTCCGAAGAGGATCTCGGCCACGCCGACCTCCTCCAGGGCGGGCCGCAGGTGGTCGTGCGGGCCCACCGAGATACCCCCGATGGTGACCATCACGTCCGGGGGCGGCTGCGCGTCGTCGAGGGCCTCGCGCAGGGCGGCGGTCGTCGCCTCGCGGTCGTCGGGGACCAGCGTGGACGAGACGACCTCGGCCCCCGCGGCCTCGGCCTGGGCCGCGATGCCCGGCCGGTTGGAGTCGAAGACCTGGCCCGGCTGGAGGATGCCCCCCGGCTCGACGACCTCGTCGCCGCTCCCCACGATGGCCACGCGCGGCCGGCGCCAGCAGGCGACCTCGGCGTGACCGGCGGCCGCGACGACCCCCACCTCGTGGGGCGCCACCACGTGCCCGGCCTCCAGCAGCACCTCGCCGCGGCGCACGTCCTCCCCCACCGTCCGCACGAAGAGCCCGGCGGGCGGGGGCGCCACCGCGACCACGGTGCCGTCCGCCTCCTCGGCGTCCTCCACCCGCAGGATCGCGTCGACGCCGGCCGGGAGCTCCGCGCCCGTGGAGATGCTGATCGCCTCGCCGGGGCCCACCTCGCCGGCGAACGGCGCGCCCGCCCGGCTCTCCCCCACCAGCCGCTGCGGCGTCCCGCCGGCGGCGTCGGCCGCCCGCACCCCGTAGCCGTCCATCTGGGAGTTGGTGAACGCCGGGTGGTCCACCCGCGCGCGCACCTCGACGGCCAGGATCCGCCCCGCCAGCCCCGCGAGGGGCACCGGCTCGGCGGGCAGGGAGAGCGCGTGCGAGCGCATCACCTCGAGCGCGTCCTCGAACCTCACCCGGCGCAGTGATGACACGCTCACGGCCCGATCATGCCAGGGGCGAACCGCTCGCGGACCGCCAGGGTTCGCGCGACGGCCTCCTGTGCATCGGCGCGGTCGAGCGTCCCGCGGCGGATGGCCCGGGCGATGGCGGCGGCGGCCGTGACGCCGTTGTCGAAACCGCTGTGGATGAGGAGGTCGTTACCGGCCGCCGCCGCGCGGACGGCCACCGCGCCCGTGCCGCCCACCGCCTCGAGGGCGGGGGTGTCGAGGGCGTCGGTGATCGTCACGCCCGTGAAGCCCAGGTCCCCGCGCAGGAGGCCGGTCGTCACGGCCGCCGAGAGCGCCGCGGGGCGCCTGGGGTCGAGCGCCGGATAGATCGCGGTGGCCGTCATCACCATGGGGATCCGGCGCGCGATCAGCGCCCGGAACGGCGGCAGGTCGACCCGGTCGAGCACCGCGCGCGACATCCCCAGCCGCACCGGCGCGGCATCGGTGCTGACCCGCGCGGCGCCGAGCCCGGGGAAATGCTTGGCGGTCGCGGCGATCCCGGCCGACCCCAGCCCGCCCGCGAAGGCGACCGCCGCTCGCGACACGACGGCCGGCGAGGATCCGAAGATCCGGCCGTCGCGGGCGAGGGCCGACCCGGGCCGGGCCACGTCGGCGACCGGCGCCAGATCGACGTTCGCGCCCACGGAGCGCAGCAGCCGGCCGGCCGCGGCGCCCGCCGCCCGCGCGGCCGCCGGCCCGGCCTGTCCGAGCGCCGATGCGCGCCGCGCCGGGGGGCCCGGCAGCCGCCGTACCAGCCCCCCCTCCTGGTCGACCATCACGAGCAGGGGCACGTCGAGGGCGGCCGGCCGCGGGATCGCCTGAAGCCGCGCCACCAGCGAGCGGGCCGCCTGCCGGCTGGGGGTGTTCGAGCCGAGCAGGAGCACCGATCCGGCCTCGCCGGCACGGATGCGCCGCGCGAGCTCGGCGGGCACCTGGGTGCCGGAGAAGCCGAACACCATCCGCTGCCCCGCCAGTTGCCCCGGCGTGAGGGCCGAGAGGTCGCGCGCGGCCGGGGCCGCGGGCACCGGCGGCGCGCCCCCGCCGACGCCGATCAGCAGGGCCGCCACCGCGAGCAGGGCGAGGATCAGCTCTCCTCGCGGCCCTCGAAGTCGAGTGAGGCTGAGTTGATGCAGTACCGCAGGCCGGTCGGCCCGGGGCCGTCGGGGAACACGTGCCCCAGGTGGGCCCCGCAGCTCCGGCAGACCACCTCGGTGCGCTCCATCCCGAGGCTCGTGTCGCTGCGGCTCTCCACGCCCTCGTCGCTGGCGGGCGCCGTGAAGCTGGGCCACCCGGTGCCGGAGTCGAACTTGGTGGACGAGTCGAACAGCGGCTCGTCGCAGCAGACACAGCGATAGACGCCGTCGGCGTGGTTGTCCCAGTAGACGCCGCTGAAGGGTCGCTCGGTGGCGCCCTCGCGGGCGACCGCGTACTGCTCGGGCGTCAGCTTCTCGCGCCAGGCGGCCTCGCGCTCGCGGGTGTCATCGGCCATCGGTCCTCCTGAAACGCATTGCAGATCCGCAACAAATGTCGCACAAGATGGCTGGACGGCGACCGGCGGGTGAAGAATGGTCCCCGGGTGGCCGAAAAAGGCAGGGTGCCTGCCCTCACCCGACTCGCCGTCCTTCTGGCCGTCCTGGCCGCGCCGGCGCTGGCCGCGGGCGCCTCGCAGGCGCCCCCCGTCATCATCGTCACCCCCCCGCCGGTCGCCACCACCCCCACGGCGCCGGCTCCGACGCCGACCGCCCCTGCGCCGCCTGTCGCGACGCCACCGGCCGTGAAGCCTCCGGTGGCCAAGCCCTCGCCCCCCGGCCCCTTCGCCTGGGCCCGCCCCGCGGCGCGCGCGCTCGCCGCGAGCGGCCTCTGGCCGGAGCTGGCGAGCGCCGACCTCGGCCGCGACGCCACGGCGGCCGACCTCGACCGCGCCATCGGCATCCTGCGCGGCCGCCCGGTCACCAGCCCCGATCCGGCCTCCCCCGCGACGGCGATCATCGCCAACCTCCGGTTCGTGCGCGCCCTGGATCTCGAGCCCGAGCGGCGCGGCCTGATGGCCCTGGCGACCGCCGACGGCCAGCGCCTGCGCCTGCCCTCGGGCTTCGGAAGCGAGATCCTGGCCCACGAGCTGGGCCTGGTCCACAACTACCCGAGCGTCCACGACGACCTGGAGCGGGCACGCCGCGAGCCGGTGCACCTCGCCGACATCGTGGGCAGGCTCGATCGTGCCCGACGGGTGTCCTCCTGGAGCCGCGCGAAGCTGGCGCGCTACCGCACCATCCAGCTGCCGGCCATGTCGCCGCAGCGGCTGGCGGTGGTGCAGGCCGCCGTCGCCCAGGTGGGCCAGCCCTACGTCTGGGGCGGCGATTGGCCCGGCACGCGCTCGCCCTGGGGAGCGCAGGCGCATGGCGGGTTCGACTGCTCCGGCCTCGTGTGGTGGGCCTTCAAGGGAGCGCCCGGCACGAGCCCGATGGCCCTCGGAACCGACATCGTCGGCCGCACCGCCGACCAGATGGCCTTCGAGCGCCCCCGGGAGCGCCTGCCGGTCGCGGCCGCCGCCCCGGGCGACCTGGTCTTCTTCGGACCGCAGGGCCCGAAGAGCAAGCGCGGCACGATCGGGCACGAGGGCATCGCGCTCGGCAACGGCTGGATGATCCAGGTCGTCCGGCTCGCGCGGGGGCGTGTCGATCAGCTACCTCGACGACTACTGGCCGTCGGCGACGGCGTTCGCCCGCCGCCCGGCCGCGCTCGGCCCCTCCTAGGGCGGGCTGCCCGAGGCCCGCCGTTCGCGCGCAACAGTGATCGATCGGCTGATCCGGGCCGGGCGGTGGCGGCACCGAGACCGCGCCCTATGTCTGGATCACGGACTCCGGCGGACGCCGCGCGGTGATCGGGTCAGCGTGCCTGGCACCACCGCCACGTGGTCGTCCGTCGCGGTGCCGCAACAGGTCGCTGGCCCGAATCGCCCCTGGGTGGACGGCGTTCGCGGTGATGCCTTCGCCCGCCCAGCGGCCCGTCGCCTCGACCGCGAAGAGCACGTTGGCGGTCTTGGACTGCCCGTAGGCGAGCACCGGGTCGTAGGGACGCGAGGTGAAGTTCAGGTCGTCGAAGATCACCGGCGACGCCCGGTGCCCCACAGAGCTGAGCGAGACGATCCGCGCGTCGCCGGCCTCGGCGAGGGCGTCGTGCAGCCCGAGGGCGAGCGCGAAGTGACCGAGGTGGTTCGTCGCGAGCTGCATCTCCCAGCCCTCCGGGGTGAGCAGGAGGCCGGGCAGCGCCATCACGCCGGCGTTGGCGACGAGCAGGTGCAACGGCCCGCTCCAGGCCGCGACGAAGTCGGCGATCGACGCGCGGTCGGCGAGGTCCAGCCGTCCCCCGTGGACGCGTTGCTGCCGGTGGTGGCGGTGATGTCGACGACCGTCCGCCATCGCGGTAGTTCTCCGCGGCTCGGTCCAACGTCGCGGACACCTCGCTCCAACCCCGAACAGGAGGACCGAACGGATTGGCGAGGGTCACATCGTCGCGACGGGAGTAGAGCCGTTTGTAGACCTCCGGATTGCCGTTCGTGATCTCACGTCCTGCCCGGTGGTACTCCTCGAGCGGTAAGTCGTGCTCCGATGCCATTGGGCAACCTCCACCGCTGGATAGTGTCGCGACGATCCTAGGCCCCCAGCGCCGGCTCCCCCAGGTTGGCCAGCCGGGCGTTGTGGCGGTAGTCGATCGGCACCGTGACGAGCGCGGGGCCGTCGCCCGCGAAGGCCGCCTCCAGCGCCGCGGTCAGGGCGGGCGCCGTCGGTGGCCTGGCGGTGGCTCCAGCCGAACGCGCGCGCCAGGTCGCCCCAGTCGGGATTGCCGAAGTGGATCGCCGTGGTGTGGCCGTAGCGGCGCTCCTGCTTCCACCCGATGACGCCGTAGGCGCCGTCCACCCACACCACGGCGACGGCGCGCACGCCCAGGCGCGTGGCGGTCTCCATCTCCTGCACGTTCATCAGGAACCCGCCGTCCCCGCACACGGTCACCACCCGGCGCTCGGGCATGGCCAGGCCCGCGGCGATCGCGCCGGGAAGGCCGATGCCCATCGTGGCGAAGCCGTTGCTGATGATGATCGTGCCCGGCTCGTAGGCGGGGAACAGGCGGCCGAGCCACAGCTTGTGCGCGCCGACGTCCGAGATGAGGATGTCCGAGGGCGCCATCGCCGCCCGGATGGCCCCGACGGCGGCCTGCGGGCTCACCACCCCCGGGCGCTCCGCCGTCGCGCGCAACTCGGTGGTGACGGCCACACGCAGGCGGGTGACGTAGGAGGGCACGGGCCCCGCGGGCAGCTCCTCGCGGAGGGCCACCAGGGCGTCGGTGACATCCCCCACCAGCTCGATCTCGGGGATGTAGTCGCCGTCCACCTCGGCCGGCCGGGCGTCGATGTGCACGATCCGCTTGGGCCTCCCCCCGCCGTTCCAGGCCGCCGGGCCGAACTCCACCAGGTCGTAGCCGGCGCACACCACGACGTCGGCCTCGTCGAGACCGGCGGTCATGCTGTCGCGGGCCTGGACCCCCACGGCCGGCAGGGACAGGAGCGAGCGGTCGTCCAGGGCGCCCTTGCCCATGAACGTGGGGCAGGCCGGGATGCCGGTGTGCTCGCAGAGGGCCCGCAGGGCCGGGGCGGCCCCCGCGCGGATGACGCCGTTGCCGGTCAGGATCACCGGGCGCTTCGCCGAGCGGATGATCGCGGCCGCCTCGCGGATGCCCGCCTCGTCCGGGCGGCTGTGCTCGGGCCGGCTGCGGCCGAGGGGCCGCATGAAGGAGGGCAGCTCGGCGGCGGCGATCGTCTCGGACAGCTCGAGGTGGGTCGGCCCCGGACGCTCCGCCTCGGCCACCTTGAACGCCTTCCGCACCACCTCGGGCACGGTCTCCGGACGCTCGATGCGCGCGTTCCACTTGGTCACCGGGCGCAGCATCTCGACCACGTCCACGTACTGGTGGCTCTCCTTGTGCACCAGGTCCAGGCGCACCTGCCCGGTGATCGCGACCATCGGCGCGTAGTCGAGATACCCGTCGCCGATGCCCGTGATGAGGTTGGTGGCGCCCGGGCCGAGCGTCCCCAGGCAGACCCCGGCGCGGCCGGTGAGACGGCCGTGCACGTCGGCCATGAACGCGGCGCCCTGCTCGTGGCGCACGATGACGATCTCGATCGGGGAGTCCCGAAGGGCCTCGACGATCTCCAGGGTCTCCTCCCCGGGGATCGCGAAGATGCGCTCGACGCCCTCCGACTCGAGGCAGCGCACCATCAGCTCCGCAGCCTGCAGCGTGCCTCCCCTCTCCCGGATCCGGCGCCCGAGGCGCCCCGAGGATATCCTCGGAGACTGAGGCACGGCCCACAGGGGAAGAGGTTACGCATGGCGATTCTCAGCCCGGCCCTCGACCCGGCGCAGCCCACGGGGCTGCTGCTGGATGGAGCCTTCGCCGCGTCCGGCGAGAACCTCGACGTGGTCAATCCCTACACGGGCGAGACCATCGCCACGGTGGCCGTCGGGGGCCCACCGGAGGTGGACTCGGCGGTCGCGGGCGCCCTGCGGCACCTTCCGCCGCCCCCGGCGGCCGAGCGCGCCGCCGTTCTGGAGCGGGCCGCGCGCCTGGTGGCCGAGCGTGGCGAGACCTTCGCGCGCACCATCTGCCTCGAGGCCGGCAAGCCGATGAAGCAGGCGCGCGGCGAGGCCGCCCGCTGCGTGGACACGCTGACCTTCTCGGCCGTCGAGGCCCGCTCGCTTGCCGGAGAGATCGTGCCGATGGAGGCCAGCTCTGCCGGGGCCGGCAAGCTGGGGATGATCCTGCACGAGCCGATCGGCGTGGTGGGGGCGATCTCGCCCTTCAACTTCCCCCTCAACCTGGTGGCCCACAAGCTGGCCCCGGCCATCGCGGCCGGCTGCCCGGTGGTGCTGAAGCCGGCCTCGGCCACCCCCCTCTCGGCGCTGCTGCTGGCGCGGGCCCTGGCCGACGCCGGGCTGCCGGAGGGGTACCTCTCGGTGGTCGTGGGCGGCGGCGGCACGGTGGGCAACGCGATCGTGGACCATCCCGACGTCCCGATGATCTCGTTCACCGGCAGCCCGCCGGTGGGCTGGGGCATCCGCCAGCGTCAGCCGCGCAAGGAGGTGGCGCTGGAGCTGGGGAACTCGACCCCGGTGATCGTGCAGGCCGACGCCGACCTCGAGCTGGCCGCGACCAAGCTCGCCGGCTCGGGCTTCACCCACGCCGGCCAGTCGTGCATCTCGGTGCAGCGCGTCTACGTCGAGAGGAGCGCCTTCGACACCTTCCGGGACCTCTTCGTCGCCGCGGTCGAGAAGCTCGTGGTGGGCGACCCGATGGACGACGCCACCGACGTCGGCCCGGTCATCGACGAGCAGAACCGCGACCGCATCGCCGAGTGGATCGACGAGGCGCGCCGCGGGGGCGCCGAGCTGCTCACCGGCGGCGAGGTGCGCGACGGCCTCCTGCAGCCCACCGTGCTCGAGGGCATCGACCCGGAGATGAAGGTGTCCTGCGAGGAGGTCTTCGGGCCGGTCGTGGGGATCGCCGCCTACGACACCGTGGACGAGGCCATCGATCTCGCCAACTCCTCCCCCTTCGGGCTCCAGGCGGGCATCTTCACCGCCCGCGCCGACCGCGCCTTCGCCTGGGCACGACGGTTGCACTTCGGCGGAGTGCTGGTGAACGAGACGCCGACCTTCCGCGCCGACCAGATGCCCTACGGGGGGGTGAAGGACAGCGGCAACACGCGCGAGGGCCCGCACTTCGCCGTGCGCAGCATGACCGAACCCAAGCTGGTGGTCCTGGCGGTCCCGGGCGAGTAGAACCGCGCTTGTGAGATCGCGCCTCCTGGGGGCCGCCGCCGCCCTCGTCCTGGCCCTGGGCGTGGCCGCCGGGTGCGGCGGGTCGAGCGACGAGCCGGCCGCCGCCGAGACCCACGCCGAGCACACCTCGACCTTCGAGGGCGGGGTCGTCAACCCGCGGCGGGCGGCGCCGCCCCTGCGCCTGAAGGACATCGACGGCAAGACGGTTGACATCAGGTCCTACCGCGGGGAGCCGGTGCTGGTGACCTTCGTCTACGCCAACTGTCCCGACATCTGCCCGCTGATCATGGAGAACCTGCGCCGGGTGCGGACGCAGGCCGGCCCGCTCGGCCAGAGGATGAAGGTGATCGCCGTCTCGGTGGACCCGAAGGGCGACACGGTCCCGGTGGTGAGGGACTTCCTCCGACAGCGCCGCGTCGGCGGCTTCGTGGACTACCTGATCGGCACCCGGCCGGAGCTCGAGAAGGTCTGGGCGAACTGGCAGATCGCCCGCGGGGTGCCGAAGAGCGATCCCGAGCTGGTCGAGCACTCCGGCCTGATCTACGGCGTCACCGGCAGCGGGGAGCTTGCCACCGCCTACCCGGTGGGGTTCGAGGCCGCCGCGATCGTCCGCGACCTGCCCCTCCTGGCCAACAGCTAGCTCACCGTCCCTCCGGCGGCCGCGGGTCCGGCTCGGTCAGAGAGCCTCGTGCCGCAGGAAGACCAGCGACGAGTTGTGCCCCCCGAAGCCGAACGAATTCGTGAGCACCGCCCCCACGGCCACCGAGCGGGCGCTCGTGACGTGGTCGAGCGGCGAGCCCGGGTCGGGGTCGTCGAGGTTGATCGTGGGAGGCAGGACGTCGCGGGTGAACGCCATCAGGAGGGCCACGGCCTCGAGGCCGCCGGCCCCGCCGAGGGCGTGCCCGTGCGCGCCCTTGGTCGATGAGACGGCCGCCCCGCTCAGGCCCGCGAGGGTCAGGGCGCGCGACTCGGCCAGGTCGCCGGCCGGCGTCGAGGTGGCGTGCGCGTTCACGTAGCCGATGGCCTCGGGGCCGATGCCCGCGTCGGCGAGCGCCAGGAGCATCGCCCGCGCCGGTCCCTCGCCCACCGGGTCGGGGTCGGTCAGGTGGTTGGCGTCGCAGGTCGTCCCGTAGCCGGCCAGCTCGGCGTAGATGCGCGCCCCGCGGGCCAGCGCGTACTCGCGCTCCTCCAGCATCAGGACCCCGGCGCCCTCGCCGATGACGAAGCCGTCGCGCGCCAGGTCGAAGGGCCGCGACGCCTCGGGGGCCGGGCGGTCGCTCTTGGTGAGCGCGCCCACCCGCTGGTAGCCGGCCACGACCACGGGTGAGATCGGGGCCTCGGCGCCCCCGGCCAGCATCGCGTCGGCGCGCCCGTCCCGCAGGAGGACGAGCGCGGTCCCGATCGCATCCGAGCCGGCGGCGCAGGCCGTGGCGGGCGCGGCCGAGGGCCCGCGGAGGCCCAGGCTGCGGGCGGCCGCGGCGCACGGGGCGTTGGCCAGCGAGAGCGGGATCGCCAGGGGGCTCACCCGGTCGGCGCCGCGCTCGGCGAGCACCCGGTGCGCCTCCAGCAGGGTCTCGGGACCCCCGTGGACGCTCCCGATCGACACGCCGACCCGCTCGGGGTCGGCGTCCCGCAGCCCGGCGTCCTCCATGGCCAGGGCGGCGGCGACGGAGCCGAAGCGCCCGGCGCGGTCCATCCGGCGCGCCTCCCGCTGGCCGAAGCGCTCGCGGGCATCCTCGCTGCCCTCGGCCACGGGGAAGGCCGTGATCTCGCCCACGCTCTCGACCTCCACCCGGCCCGCGCCCGAGCGGCCTTCGGCCAGGGCATCCCAGAAGGAGTCCACCCCGGCACCCAGCGCGCTCACGACGCCCGCCCCCGTGACCACCACACGTCTACGCACCGCGCGATTCTCCCAAGCGGAATGGCTCAATGCCCGTATCCGCTGTTTCAGATCGAGGAAAGCCGCAGCGCGGTGCGGCGGCGCGCCCCGCTCAGTACCACTTGCCCCGCACGAAGCCGCCGAAGGCGACCAGGCCGACGACGGCGATGATCACACCCAGCAGGAGGCTCCAGAACACCGCCACGATGATGCCCAGAATCACGAGGATCCCGCCGATGCTGATCCCGCCGATGCGTTTGTCGCTGGCTGCCATTCAGGGTCCTTTCAAGAAGGGTGAGAGCGCATCTTGCCCGATCGGCCGCGCCACAAACGAAATCCCGGCTATGCGCGGGCGGAGGGCCCGGGTAGCTCGCACGCGTCGCTGGTGAGGTCACCCTCGGCCATCATGTCCTGGTCGAGCTCGACCACCGACCGCTCGAAGGCCCCGCCGCCGTACCGCGCGTAGACGTGGCGCACCACCTGGCGGGAGCCGATGATCACCTCGTCCCCGTCCACGAGAACCGGCACGCGGCTCTGTCCGCTCACCGCCATCACGGCCTCGCGCTCCTCGCGGGGGTAGGGCACCTCCACCAGCTCGACGGGGGCTCCGACGTTCTCGATCCCCTGCCGCGCGGCGGCGCACCATGGGCACTTCCAGCGGTGGAGGAGGTACACGCCGAGCAGGTTACGCGACCGGGGACCGAACCCTGCGGCCGCGGCTACGGTGTGACCGTGCCGGATCCCCCGCCGAGCCGCTCGGGTCGCCTCGTCCTGTGGGAGGGGATCGACGACTGGCGCACCGAGGCGGTGACGATCGACCTCGACGCGGACGGCATCCACGCCCGCGGGACCCAGGTCGGCGCCGATCCCCTCCCCTACCGCCTCGACTACCGGCTCGCGGCCCCGGGCTTCGTCACCGAGAGCCTGGAGGTCGACGTGGCCGGCGACGGCTGGGAGCGCTCGCTGCGCCTGGCGCGGGGCGCGGAGGGTGAGTGGACGATCGACGCTCGCACGGAGGGCGATCCCGCCCTGGGACCGCCCGGGGGCGACGCGGGCGTCCTGCGGGGCGCGATCGACTGCGACCTGGGGCTCTCGCCCCTGACCAACCTGCTGCCGATCCGCCGGGACCGCCTCCACGAGGGAGCCGCCCGCGCCGACTACCTCATGGCCTGGGTCTCGGTGCCCGATCTCGGCGTGATCGCCTATCCCCAGCGCTACGAGCACGTGCGCCGCGACCCGGACGGCTCCTCGGTCGTGCGGTTCATCTCCCTGGGGGTGGACGAGGGATTCCAGGCCGACCTCCAGCTCGACCCGGACGGCCTCGTGGTCGTCTACCCCGAGCTCGCGCGGCGGGTCGCGCCGTGACCGAGGTGCGCGACAACCCCGAGCGGCGCCGCTTCGAGGTCGTCGTCGACGGCGTCGTGGCCGGCTTCGCCCGGTATCAGAAGCGCGGCGGGAGAATCGTCTTCGTCCACACCGAGATCGACCCCGCCTTCGAGGGGCGGGGCCTCGGCTCGGCGCTCGCCCGCGGAGCGCTCGACGCCGCGCGCGAGCTGGGCGAGCCGGTGATCCCGTTGTGCCCCTTCATCGCCGCCTACATCGAGCGCCATCAGGAGTACGCCGACCTCGTGGACCGCGACATGATGGAGCGCCTCGGGGACTGAGGCCCGGGCTCGCACTCCGGGACGGAGGGCTCCCGAGGCTTGCGTGCCGGCACCCGGTCGCTGGAGGCTCGGGTTGCTGCGCCGTGGAGACGCCGCGGCCAGGTGAGCGAGGAGGAGCGGGCATGTCGCTGCAGGCACTCATCGACGGCTGGAACTCGCGCGACGGCGGACGCGTCGCCGCCGCGTTCACGCCCGACGGCGTGCGAGTGGAGTACGCCAAGCCCGGCGCGCGGCTGGAGGGGCGCGACGCGATCGCAGCCCAGGCGCAGAACTACATGACCGCCGTCCCGGACTGCGTGCTCGACGTGCGCGGCCTGATCGAGCAGGGCGAGACCGCCATCCTGGAATGGACCTACCGCGGAACCCACACCGGCGACATCCCCGGTCTCGAGGCGAGCGGCCGGGACATCTCCCTCCCCGGGGTGGGCGTCTACCGGCTCCGGGACGGGTTGATCGAGGAGGAGCGCGTCTACTGGGACGCGGCGACGCTCTTCGGCCTCATGGATTAGGCCCGACGTCAGGATCTGGACCGGGCGCGACGTCCCGGCTTAGACTCGCGCCTTGCCACGAGCCCCGCATCGACGCCTCCGCGCGATCCGGCGCGCCGCCGCCGTCGCCGCGGCCGCGCTGTGCCTCGCCGTCGCACCCACCGCGGGGGCCTACGACACCGGCCCGCACTTCGACATCACGCGCGACGCCCTGGCGGCCGAGGGCTTCAACGACACCTCGATCCAGTCGGCGCAGGTCAGCAACTGGTTCGTCGACCTCTACGAGAACGCCGAGTCGATCCCCTTCTCCGGCCACGCCGGGGCGTTCAAGGAGCTGATCGGGCTCGGGCTCGGCCCCGGCTCGGGCGCCAACGGGGTCCTGGTGGCGATCAACAAGTGGCCCATCGCCGTCGTCAACGCCGCCGACCGGTCGCACTTCGACGCCACCAACAAGGTGCTCTCGAACTCGGCGGCGCTGACGGCCGAGTGGGAGCGCCTGCAGCGCAGCGTCGGCGCCCTGGTGCGCGAGACCAAGGACCCGGTGCAGCTGCTCAGCGTGATCGGGATCAGCCTCCACCAGGTGCAGGACTTCTACTCCCACACCAACTGGCTCGAGCCCCTCGGAGTCCCGGGCGCGCAGGGCCCGGACTGGCCGGCGGACGGGTTCGGCCGCACGCCGACCTGGTTCGACGTGCCGGCGCCCGTGCGCTCGGCCGAGAACATCTACACCGGCGGCAGCATCGGCATCCCCCGCAACCACGGCGGCTGGAACGCCGACGGCAACACCAGCCTCACCCGCTTCAACGCGAAGGACTGGCCGGGGCGGCCGCTCTACCTGGAGGCGTACCTCGCGTCCTACTTCGCCACCCGTGCGTGGGTGCAGGCGATCCGCGCCCACGTGGCCGACGAGGCGCTGTGGGCGCGGACGATGAGGCTCGCGAACGCGCCGGCGCTGCTGGCCAAGGACCAGAAGGGCGCCCTGAACATCTCCTTCGCGTCCGGCCACTGGCAGGGCAACGGCGAGGCCTGCAACCCGAGCCTCTCGACGCTGAGCTGCGGCGACCGCAACGGGCCCGGCGGCAACCTCATCGACCTGCGCGGGGCGGTGATCGACTACTTCGAGCCGGTCCTGGTGAAGAGCCAGATGCGCCGGCTCTTCGAGCAGAACATCGTCCGGGTGCAGGGAGACGCCCCCGGCCCGGGCCTCGTCGTGCCCCCGACCCAGGCGCTGCAGCGGGCCACCCAGTTCGTGCGCCTGCAGGTGACCTCGATGGCCGAGATCGACAACCTCGACATCCCCGGCGACGCCGACCTCTTCACCCGCGCGAGGATCGGCGGGCAGCGCTACATCTCGGGCGTGATCAACTCCCGCGACTCCTTCCGCTTCACGCTCCCCAACTACCCCTTCACCTTCCTCAAGGCGTTCCCGTTCGGGCAGAGCTTCGGCACTCCGCTCACCTCGATCCGCGTGCGGATCCGCACCGGCGACGTCCGCTTCGCGGGCACGAACGACGACGTCTACCTGCGCATCAGCGACACGCGGCGCTTCGCCCTCGACAAGCGCGTCTACGACGACTTCGAGCGCGGCGACAACGACACCTACAGCGTGCCGATCGACGACGCGGTCGCGGACGAGCTCACCACGGGCAACATCCGCTTCCTCCAGATCGAGAAGTCGCGCGACGGCGTCGCGGGCGGCTGGCGGCTCGGCGGGGCGTCGATCTGGGTCAACGACCGCCTGGTCTACTCCAACGACAAGATCGACCGCTGGCTGGAGGACAACAGCCGCGAGTTCCGCGCGCCTCGCTTCACGGCGCCGCCCGCGACCGGGCGCGAGGCCCCGGTGTTCCTGCAGCTCTGGGAGCAGGACGCGCCGATCCGCGGCGACCACGACCACACCGACATCAACTCCCTGGACCGTCGCCAGGACGCCGCGCTCGCCTACGCTCCCGGGGCGCCCCTCCGCACCGGCGACGCGGTGGGCGGCAGCGCCTACGGCGGCCGGCTCGGCGACGGCGAGAAGGCGCGCCTGTCCTGGAAGCTGCAGACGTTCTTCCCCTCGGTGGCGACCATCGCGCCGTCGCCCTCGCCGGGGCCCGGCGTCCCGGACCTGAGCATCACGGCCTTCGACCGCAGCGGCTTCACGGTCTCCAACTCCGGCACCGGACCCGCGGGCCCCTTCCTCGTCTCGGCCGACTTCGTCGGCAGCTTCAAGTTCCCGGGCCTCGCCCAGGGCCAGTCGATCACCCAGCCGGCGATCCAGGCCTGCCGCGACGGCGGCGTCTACAGCGCGACCGCCGACTCGGCGGGCCAGGTCAGCGAGCTGAACGAGAGCAACAACTCGCGCTCGTTCGGCCCCACGATCTGCTGAGCACCCCTGAGAACCCCATCGGGACGGGCGGATTCGAACCGCCGACCCCCGCCACCCAAAGGCGGTGCGCTACCAGGCTGCGCTACGTCCCGGGTCGCGGCAAGGGTAGCCGATGGGGCGCCCTCAGCCGGTGGACGGCTCCCCGGACTCCCTCGCCAGCGTGGCGGCGACCTCGGCGAGGGCGAGCGTGGCGGGCTGCTCCATGGGCACCCGGCGCGGGCGGCCCACGTCGGCGATGCGCACCTCGGCGCCCGGGCCGAAGGGATGGAGGAAGCACCAGCGGCCGATGGCGTCGCCCACTCCGGGCGGGAGGGGCTCGAAGTCCACGCCCAGGCGCCAGCCGTCGCCCAGCGGGCGCACCGCGGCGACCGTGCCGACCACGTCCACGGGGCCGTCGTCCAGCAGAAGCACCAACCGCAGCCGCGATCCCAGCTCGGCCGGCTCCACCACGCGCACGCCGGCGCCGGTCTGGCTGAGGTCCTCGACCCGGGCGGACAGCGTCGGCCGCCCGCGAGCGTCGGCCGCGTAGGCGGCCTCGAGGGCCACGGGGAACCGGTGGCTGCGGCGCCGGTGGTGCACGCCGCGCGCCCAGGCGACGACCCAGCAGATGATCGCGATGTTGAGCAGGGCCCACACGGTGG
Source organism: Miltoncostaeaceae bacterium (assembly GCA_963721335.1). Classification (GTDB taxonomy): domain Bacteria; phylum Actinomycetota; class Thermoleophilia; order Miltoncostaeales; family Miltoncostaeaceae; genus CAVXDY01. The sequence goes on along the minus strand of CAVRIV010000004.1, from coordinate 75,601 downwards.
TGACGACGTAGGCGCCGGGGCTGAGCACTCCGGGGAGCAGGAGGGTCTGAGCGACGACCTGGTAGGCCAGCGCCGCGCCGGTGAGGACCGCCAGGAAGATCGGCAGCCGGAGGGCGCGCGCGACCGAGGCCTCGGCGCGGGCCCCCTTCGGGGTGACGGTGAACTTCGCCCCGCCGCCGCGCACGAGCGCTCGCGTGGCGCGGAGGTAGCCCTCCATCCGCACGATCGAGTAGCGCTCGCCGTCGAGGAGCCGGTAGCGGCCGCGGGTGATGGCCCACGAGGTGAGCGGCATCAGGACGAACTGGGGGAAGAACAGGGTGGCGTAGAGAAGGGGGCTGCTGTCGATCGGAGTGACGCCCGTGAGGAGCACGAGCGATGGGATCAGGAAGGCGATGACCCGCTGCGGCCCCTCGAGGAAGTGGAGGGTGCTCGCCATGTACTCCAGCCGCTGGCGCCAGGTGAGCCCCCGCGCGAGCAACGGGAAGCTGCGCCGCAGCATCTGCAGCGAGCCGCGGGCCCAGCGGCTCCGCTGGACGATGTAGGCCGCGATGTCCTCCGGCGCCAGGCCCAGGGCGAGCACACGGGGCTGGAACACGGTGCGCCAGCCGGCCTTGTGCAGCCGCAGGGTGGTGTGCGCGTCCTCGACGACCGTCTCCGTGGCCACCCCGCCCACCGAGACCAGCGCCTCGCGCCGGATGACCGTCGGGCAGCCGCACCAGAAGGCCGCGTTGTGACGGTCCTTCCCGCGGGAGATGACGTCGAAGAAGATGCTCTGGTCGTTGTAGAGCGGGTCGCCGTCGTCGCGGGGATGCTGGAAGCCGCGGTTGTAGAAGGCCTGCGGCCCCTGGACGACCGCGACCTTCGGATCCGCGAGATAGCCGAGGCTCAGCTCGAGCAGCTCCGGGCGAGGGACGTGGTCGGCGTCGAGGGTGACCAGGAACTCGGCCTCCACCACCGCGAGGGCGTGATTGAGGTTGCCCGCCTTGGCGTTGCGGCGCGGAGCGGGCCGGGAGAGGTAGCGGGCGCCCAGGTCCTCGCACATGAAGCGCACCCATGGGCGGGCGCCGTCGTCGAGCACCCACACCACGGGGGTCGGCTCGTGCCGGAGCGCCAGGGCGCCGAGGACCGTGGGCCGCAGCACCTCCTCGGACTCGTCGAAGGTGGCGACGAGGACGGCGACCTCCCGGCCCGGGAGCGGCGGCGGCAGCGGCCGGTGGGCCAGGCGCCAGCACGAGAACGACAGCAGGCCCATCATCACGAGGCCATAGGTCTCGGCGAGGACGAGCGGTAGGCCGATCCACAGCGAGCCGGTATCCAGCGTCCAGCCCCAGCGCCACGCCAGGTACAGAAGACCGGCCGCCAGAGCCGCGAGCGCCAGCGCCTGAGCGCGGCGGTCGGCCGGCATCAGTCCCGGCCGTCCGACCGAGGCGTAACGGGCGTCCGGCGTCAGTTCGGTTGTCTGGGGTGGCATCCGTGCCTTTCTCGGAAATTGGGCCTCGGCCGCTTATCGGCGCGAGCCCGCCGCTACTTCACGATCGCGGCGCTGAGACGCGCACCAGCGAGACCACCCGCACGATCCGGCGGACGTTGCCCGCGCGGTCCATGACGCGCAGCGTCACGCGCAGGCGCCGGGGCGCGACGCGCCCGCCGAGGTGGGCGGTGATCACCAGCGACCTCGTGCGCGCGGCCTCCAGCCCGGTGGCCGCTCGCCAGCGGCGCGCCAGGGTCACCCTCGAGCCCCTGCCCACGCCGGCCACGCTCACCCGCACCGAGCCGCGCTCGCTGCTGCGCAGCTTCAGGCGCACGGCCACGGCACGAACGCGAAGACGGGCCCGCACGGCGGTCACGGTCGCCTTCGGCGCCGTGCGGTCCTTCGGGACGACCACGGGCGGGACGGGGGTCGGCGTGGTCTCCGTGGCCGCCGGCGGCGGCGGGACCGGCAAGGGCGGACCGACATGGATCCATCGTCCGACCGACATGGCCCCGGCCGCGTTCTGCACGAAGAGCATGTAGTAGCCCGGCGGCGCCACCGTCGCATCCAGAGGAGACCGCAGACCGAGCCCGCCCGGCTCGGCGGTGACGGGCAGCTCGATGACCTGTTGGGACATGTTGTTGGCATGGGTCACCGCCCCCGGCCGGACCAGCGCCGCATGCGTGACGTCCGCCGGATCGCCCCCCACCCCGACGACGAAGGACGCGTCGTAGTCGACGTTCACGGGGATCGACGTGATCGTGGGTCGGGCACCGGCGAACAGGTACGGCGGGCTGTAGACCTGAGCCGTGCGGTTGGCGGCCGTGATGTGCTCGGGAGCGATGTCGCGGTCATCGCCCGCCGAGAGAACGGAGCCGTCGGGCAGAAGCAGTGCCGTGGAGTGGTACGTGCGGGCGTCGGCCTCGATGCCCACGTCGCGCCACGTGGGGCTCCCGGGGGTGAGCAGCTCGGCCTCGTAGACCGGGTCGGCGTAGAGGGTGTTGTCCCGGCGGCCGTAGCCGCCTCCGTTGCTGAGGATCGAGCCGTCCGGCAGGAGCGTGGTGTTGAAGTGGCCCCGGCCGATGTTGAGGTCGGGCGTGACGCCCAGCTTCCAGCCCGAGGCCGGGTCGGTAATCGCCAGATCGAGGTCGAGGGTCTCGGACGTGCCGACGGCCGGGGGAGCGGCTCCCGGGCCGGGCGCGACGCCGGCGGTGTCCGCCCCGCCCAGCAGCACCACGCTCGTCGAGCCGTTGGTGTCGGATGGGGCGAGCCACGCCGTGCCCCACGCGCGATCCTGCGAGAGTCGGGGCTCGCCGCCGTCCGGATGCACCGAGACCACATCTGTCCAGACCCAGCTGGTGGTGTCGATGACGGCCGAGTCGTACCGGGTGGGCCCGGCCACCAGCACCTTGTCGCCGCCCGCGCCCAGGGTCGTGGTGCTCGGCAGGACGAACACGTGCGGGTAGAGGCCCAGGCCCCGGTGGTCCGGATACGGCGTCGGCTGGCCGGGACCGTCGGGGGGAAGCTTGCTCACCACGGTCGTGGCCTGGCCGCCGGCGGGCGTCGCGGGGTCGAACACCTCGACGTCCTGGTCGTTGTCCATGAGGGCCGGCTGGGCGGCCCCTCCGTTGTCCCGCCCCCCCGTCTCGTCCCATCCGCCCACGATCAGGACGCGCCCGTCGGGCAGCTCGGTGAGCGTGGGGTACCAGCGCCCGTGGGGCATGTCCTGGTACCTGGTCCACGTCTCGGTGACGGGATCGAAGGTCATCACCCAGGGCGCGCCCTTGAAGCCGTTGCCGGCTCCGTTGCCGCTGCCGGTGCCGGTGTCCTCGGGGTACTCCAGGTTGCCGCCGACGACCAGCACGCGGCCGTCGGAGAGAAGGGTCTGGCCCGCGCACCAGAGGTTGGCCGGGCGGGTCGCGGTCGCGCCACCAGGTCCGCTCACGGGATAGGTCACGCTCGGCGGGGGCACCGACCTGGTGGTGTTGGTCGCCGGGTCCCACACGTGTGCCGTGCCGCCGTCGGTCGCGTCCTGCTCGGTCGGATACTTGGGCTGGGAGAACCAGAGCACCTTGCCCGTGTGCATCAGCACGGCGTGGATGGCGGTGGTGGGGATGTGCAGGAGGGGACCCCAGAGAGCCGTCGGCCTCGGTCGTCGAGAGGGGGCTCTGCGTGAGGCCCGCGGCCTGGATCGTGCGGGCCTCGCGGGGAGTCGGCGCGTCCTCGGGGCAGAAGGCCTCGTGTTCGGCGCGCCAGGATTCCTGCGCGCAGTAGCGCTTCCTCGCGGCGGCCCGGGCCGTCGCCTCGGGCGTCGCCGCGAGGTGGTCGCCGGCATGGTCCACGGTCCCGCCCTCCACGACGTTCAGGAAGGAGAGGTCCGTCGGCGGCCCGATCTGGTTGCCGATGACCCTGGGCGTGAGGACGATCGACGCGGCCAGCCCCGCAGCGCAGGCGCTGAGCCCCAGGACCCACCAACGACGAGCCCACCGACGATCGCGCACGCACCCTCCCGGACCGATTGCCTCGCCCCTGCTATCGGCAGGCGCCCGGGGCGTCCGGAGCTTTGGTGCGCGGATCCGCTCTTACGAGACCTTTGCCGCCCCGACAAGGCCCAGCGCGTAGTCGGGCCACCACTCACCGGCGGGAGGCCCGCCGTTGCAGGTGCCGTCCGACTCGCCGGGGCGCTTGACCCACAGCAGGGCGTCCACCAGGCGGTCGCCCGTGTCGGCCGTCGGCCGGTCACCGAGCGCGCGGCCCGACGGGTTGCACCAGTCCTCGCCCGCCGGCGGGCCGGCGCCGTTGCGACCGGTGTCGATGACGAACGGCGCCCCGCCGACACGGCGCGAGACGGCGCGTCCGTAGGCACGGCTGGCGGGCGTGGTGGAGAAGCTCGCGACGTTGATCGCGAAGCCGCGGGCCCGGGCGACGCCCGCCGCGCGCAGGCGCCGGGCGATCACGGCCGCGGGGACCCAGGTGGGGTTGCCGGCGTCGATGTAGACGGCGATTCCAGGCTGCGCCGTGAGCCGCTCGACCGCGCCGTTCAGAAGGGCCAGGCGCTCCCGCTGCGTGACGAGGTCCAGGCAGTTGGCGGCCAGGGCGTCGGGCTCCAGGATCACGGCGGCCGGGCCGGCGCCGAGGCCCCGCGCCAGCGCGTCGATCCACCGCTGGTAGGCGGCGGCGTCGGACGCGCCGCCACCGCTGTGCAGCCCGCAGTCCCGGTTCGGGATGTTGTAGGCCACGAGCAACGGGAGAGCGCCGGCGGCGCGGGCGGCGGAGACTCGCGCGGCAGCCGCCGCGCGGACGTCCGGGATCCAGTCCCCCAGCCAGAGGCCCTGCGGCTGGCTCGCGATCTGGTCGATCAGGGCGGCCTCGGCGGGCTGCGAGTCGCGCCACGCCCGCGCCTGTGCGCGGGCCGGGGTGCGCGGGTCCACATACTGGGGAAGGGCGGCGAACGGGTTGGTGGAGCGGATGACGAGGGCACGAGCGCGAGCGCGAGCGCGAGCGCGGGCACGAGCCCGGGCGAGGGCGACGCGAGCCTTCTTCGTCGCCCGGGGAACCGCCGCGATCCGGGACACCGCGGCCGTCACCCCGGCCACCGTGGTCTGCGCCGGACCCAGGGATCCCGTCTCGCTCGCCTTCACCGGGGCGCTCGTGGTGCGCGCTGACGCCGGAACGGCCGCGAGCACGACGGCGGCGAGCACGACCATGGAAAGACCCAGGGCGCGCGTGTGTGGGCGCGGGATGTGAGGCATGAGGACACGGTGAGCCACGTGAGCCAGTCATCGGCACCGCGGCGGGCGGGCTGAACCCTACGAAATCATCACACCCGGCGTCAACGGCACATCGAAGGAGGGATTCAAGCCGCCTCGCCGGAGTGCCGATGGCCCTCAGGATGACCCCCCGCCGCCTCCTGATCGGCGTCGTCGCCGCCGTGGCGGCGCTCGCCATCATCTCGCTGCCGTTTTTCCTGAACCGGGACGAGGCGGGCCCGCCCTCGACCGCCGCGGCGCAGACCCCCTCGCCCGCCGAGGAGCGGGCAGCCGCCGAGGCGGAGGCCGAGCCGCGCCGGCACGTGCTGCCGCCCCGGCACGGGATCTATCTCGGGGTCTCCAACTACTCCCTCGCCAGCGGGGAATCGACGATCGCGAGCTGGAGCCGCACGCACGGCGCCCGCCCGCGGATCGTGAACTGGTACCAGCAGTGGCTGAGCGGCGAGCAGCGCTTCCGCACGGATTGGGCCCTGCGCGTCTTCCGCCAGGGAGCCGTGCCGATGGTCACCTGGGAGCCCTGGTCGGCCCCCCAGGGTGAGATCCACACGGCGCTCCAGCCCGAGATCAGCCTCCAGCGGATCGTCAACGGCGCCCACGACGGCTACCTCCGCAACTACGCCCGCACCGTGGCGGCCTACGGGCAGCCCGTGCTCCTGCGCCTGGCTCACGAGATGAACGGCACCTGGTATCCGTGGGGCGTCCACGTGAACGGCAACACCCCCGACCTCTACGTGAAGGCCTGGCGCCACGTGCATCGCATCTTCGACGCCGCCGGCGCGGACAACGTGAGCTGGGTCTGGTCCATCAACAACCTCGAGGGACGCCCGGGCGAGAACGACGACATCGCCGAGTACTACCCCGGCCCGCGCTGGGTGGACTGGGTCTCGACCAGCGGCTTCAACTGGGGCGAGGCCTACAGCTGGAGCTCGTGGCGGGCCGGCGACAGCCTCTTCGGCGGGACCTACTCGGCGCTGTCCACCTTCGGCAAGCCGATCATGATCTCCGAGATCGGCACGACCGGCTCCGGGGGCGACCCGTACGCCTGGATCGGGGAGACGCTCGCGACCCTGCGCACGAGCTATCCCCTGCTGCGCGCGGTGGTCTTCTACGACGACATCGACGGCGGCGGGCTCGACTTCCGCCTGCGGGGCCCCACCGTCCGCGCCATCGCCCAGCCGGGGGCGCTGGGACGCGACTGGCTCCAGCCGTTGCGCACCAGGAACCTGTAGCCCCGCTGCGCCGCCTCGTCAGGCTCCCCGCACGACGATGTCGCCTGCGGTGACGTCCACCGTGATCGATCGCGTGGCCCGGGGATCGTCGCGCACGCCGCTCACGTGGACGTCGCCGCTGCGGGTCGTCGCGTCGAGGCGGTAGGCGCCGGCCGGCACGACCACCTCGACATCGCCGGACGAGACGCTCCACCGTCACGTCCGAGGGCACATCCGTGAACGCCAGGAACACGTCGCCCTGACGGGCCTCGACCCGTGCCCGGCGGCCTGCGAGAGCGCGGGCGTCGATGTCGCCGGAGCGGGTCCGCAGCTCGACGTCGCCCACCCGCCCCTCCACCCCCACGTCGCCGAATCCCGTGCGGGCCTCGAGCGCCACGTCCTCGGGCACCCGCGCGCGCACGTCGACCCGACACGACGTCCACAGCCGGCACGCCCATCGAAGGCGCGCCTCGTCGCCCTCGATCTCCGCCTCGCCGCCGATGCCCACCAGGAAGCTCCGCTCCCGGGCGACGGCCTCGACCATCCCGCGGCCAGCGGCGCGCACGTCGAGATCGCCCTGGTCCACCTCGAGGAAAACGGTCGTCGGGTTCCCGGCCAGCCGCACCCGGTCCTCGCGGGTGGTCCCCGCGACCGCCTGCAGCACCGCCCAGAGGGCGCTGGCGGCCACCAGCGTGGCCCCCGCGAGCAGCCCCGCGCGCAGGATGCGCCGGCGTCGACCGGTCATCGCGCGGGGACGCCCGCCGCCGCGGCAGGCCCGACCGCCGGGACCGGCCGGGGCCGCGGCAGCCGCCAGGCGAGCGCGTAGCCCACGGCGAGGGGCACCATCAGGGTCACGATCGCGATCTGGTAGGCGCCGCGCCCGAGGGACTCCACCAGACCCGCCACGATGGCGCCGTAGGCGACGGGGCCCACCACGGCGCTCGCCCTCCCCGCGAGCCCGTAGACGCCGAACATCTCGGCGAGCCGCTCGGGCCGGGCGAGGCGGGTCAGCACCACCCGCTCCACCACCTGCATCCCACCGACACCGGCCCCCAGGATGGCGCCGGCGACGAGGAACGGCACCGGCGCCAGGAAGCCGGCGAGCAGGGCCAGCCCCACCGCCCAGAAACCGAGCACGATCAGCAGGGTGGCGACCGCGCCGAGGCGGTCGCAGAGACGTCCCCAGGCGAACGAGGCCGCGACCGCGACGACGACGAGGACGAGCAGCACGTTGAGCGCCTGTCCCTCGCTGAAGCCCACGGCGGCGACCGCGAACGCGCTCATGACGGCGATGGCCGTGTTCACGGGATCGCCGTAGAAGAAGCGGGCGATCACGAAGCGCAGGAGGCCGGGTTCGTCGCGGGCGCCGCGGAAGGCCAGCAGCAGCCGCCGCCACGGATGGCGCGCCTCGGCCACCGACGCCTCGCGGACGCTGCCGCCCGGCTCGCGGATCGCGACCAGCGCCGGCGCGGCGACGGCCCCGAAGAGCACCGCCACCAGCAGGAAGCTCGCCGCCGTGACCCGGCCGTCGTCGTCGGTGGTGAGCTGGAAGAGGATCCCGGCGACGAGCACCCCGGCGTAGCCGAGGGCGCCCCCGAGACCCGAGAGCCGCCCGCGCGCCTCGGGCCGGGCAATCGCCGAGAGCAGCGCGTCGTAGTAGATGAGGGAGGCCTGGAAGGCGAAGTTGGCCACCCCGAAGAGCAGCAGACCCAGGGCGATGTCGACGAAGCCGATGACGGCTGTGGCCGCCACCGACACGAGGGTGAACGCCGCCAGGAAGGGCTTGCGCCGGCCGGCGCGGTCGCTCATCGCGCCGAGGATCGGCGACACGAGCGCGCTCAGCAGCACGGAGGCGCTCACCGCCACCGTGAACCACAGGATCCCGGGCCCCTCGCCAAGGAACCGGATGCTCCACAGGCTCATCGCGAACGACACGACCGCGAAGCTGAAGATCGTGTTGGCGAAGTCGTAGAGGGCCCACGCCATCACCACCCCGGACCGCCCTGTCGGCGACATCTCGCCGAGACCGCGCCACCAGGCGGCCGGGTCGGAGCGCCGGATCCGGGCCAGCAGGAGGAACATCAGGACGGCGAGCACCCCCGCCCCCAGGACGTACCACGGCCAGGGCCCGAAGAGGTCGAGGAGGCTCCCGCCCTCCGGCGTCTCGCGCAGGAACATGTAGTTGCCGCCGGTCGCCAGGGTGCCGACCGCCGCGACGCAGGTCCACGCGAGCGACGCGACGAGCACCCGTTTGACCGCGCCCCGCTCGGGCGCCAGGCGCCGTCCCCAGCTCAGGTAGGAGGCCGCGATCAGCACGCCGGAGTGGGCGATGAAGAACGCCCAGAAGAAGTAGTGGTCGGGCCCCTGCTTCAGATCGGGCGTGAGCACCGCCTGCAGGGTCGCGCTGAAGGCCCAGAAGTAGGTCAGCTCGTAGGCCAGGCGGGGCGGGCGCGGCGTCCAGAGGGCCACCGCCGCGGCGACCAGGGCGGCGTCCGAGAGCTGGAGCGGCAGGTCGTTGCCCCAGTTCCAGTCGCCGTCGGCGAGCAGCACGATCCGGATCGCGATCTCGTTCGCGACCAGCACCACCGCGAGGGCGCGCGCGGTTCCGAGCCAGGCGTCGCCGGGCCGCCGGCGGGGCACGAGCGCCGCCGCGAGGCACAGCACCAAGGTGGCGCCGAGCACCGCCAGGTGCTCGATCGACCCGAACTCCACGATCCGCTCCCGCCGGGGACACGATCGTATCCCGAGCTCGGCACCGTTGGCTCCAGCTGCTGCGCACCAGGGCCCGGTAGTCCCGCGCGCCGCCCTACGTCGGCGACTCGCCTGGCCGCTGGTCGGGAATTGCCCCTGGTTAGCCGATCAACGGGTCGCCCCGCGCCGAGCCCCTCTTCCGGGTGGCCCAGAGCGAGGCCAGGACCGAGACGCCGAGGATCACCACCACCGAGCCGAGGGTCAGCCAGATCGGCGGCTCGTAGATCTCGCTGGTGAGCATCTTCAGCCCCACGACCCCGAGCACGACGGCCAGGCCGTAGTGCAGGTACTCGAAGCGCCCGAGCGCGCCGACGACGACGAAGTAGGCCGCGCGCAGCCCCATCAGCGCGAAGCAGTTCGCGGCGAGCACGATGAACGCCTCGTCGGTGACCGCGAAGATGGCCGGGATCGAGTCGATGGCGAAGAGCACGTCGGTGCTGGCGACAACGAGCAGCACGGCGAAGACGGGGGTCGCCAGCCGGCGGCCCCTCTCGCGCACGAACACCCGGTTCCCCCGGTAGTGATCGGTGCTGGGGACGAAGCGCCGCACCAACAGCAGGAGCCGGTTCCTGCTCGGGTCGACCTCCGCGGTGCCGCTGCGGGCCAGCCGGTAGGACGTGAAGATGAGGAAGGCTCCGAAGACGTAGATCACCCAGTGGGCGGCGCCGAGCGCCACGGCGCCGATGGCGATGAAGATCCCCCGGAACACCAGCGCGCCCAGCACGCCGAACAGGAGCACCCGGGGCTGCACCTCCTTCGGCACGGCGAAGTAGGCGAAGATGACGGCGAAGACGAACAGGTTGTCGATCGAGAGGCTCCACTCGATCAGGTAACCCGAGACGTACTCCCCGGCCGCCTGGCCGCCCTGGGTGGCTCCGAGGACGCCGGCGAAGCCCAGGCCGAGGGTGATCCAGACGAGGCTCCAGAGGGCGGCGGTCCGGATCGGGACCTCGTGCTGGCCGCGGGCGAAGACCAGCATGTCGATCGCGGCGAACACCAGCACGCCCACGATGAGGGCGATCCATGCCCAGAGGGGTGGCTCCATGGGGACGATCTCCTTCGACGCGGACGACGGGCGTGCGCCGAAGGTCTCTCCCGCCCCGCCGGGGCGGGGCCGACGTCACCGGGCCGCGCGGGCCGTACTGACGATGACGTCGTTGGGGGTACTCCCCTTGCGGTGAGGCGAGAGCTTAGCGCGCCCTACGTCTGGCGGCGGCGGGAGCGGGGTTTCGGGAGCTGGTCGGCGTAGGCCAGCCAGACCGCCGCCTCGGGGCTGGCGGCCCGGAAGGTGAGGCTCTCCTCCAGGTACAGGCCCACCGACTCGGAATCGTGATCGGTGTAGCCGATCGACAGGTCCTGGCCCACGACGAGCTCGAAGTCGTCGCCCCGCTGGCTGAGCACCACGGCCCCCTCGACGGCCGGCGCCCACACCACCGGCCCCCCGGCGATCAGGCGCAGGTGCTCGAGCACCGGGTAGCCGCCGTGCTCGGTGGACTCGATCACACCGGTGTAGCAGCGCGGGCCGAGGGCGATGGCGTATGGCCCGCCCACACCGGCGCGCCGAAGGGTCTCGACGGCCTGGGCGACGTGGTTCGGGTAGCGCTGGTAGTCCTCGCCGATGGTGACCGGGGGGTGAGGCGAGCTGGCCACCATGCCCTTCACCGCGGCCGAGGGAAAACCCTGGAACACCAGACGGTCCTCGGCGAGCGCAACCCGGCGGGCGGCGTCGACCACGACGTCCCAGTCGGCGTCCGGGGCGCCGCGGTCGGCGGCGTCCAGCTCGGCCCGCGCCACCCGGAACGGCGTGCGCAGCTCCACCAGGGGCAGTACGCGGCGCAGGCGGCTCTCCACGTCGGCCGCCGGGCCGGGCGCGACGGGGTCCACCCGGCCGAGGCCGAGCGCCGAGTGCTCCCAGCCGTGGGGACCGGAGAAGTCGACCAGCCGGCGCGCCGCGAGGAACGTGCGCAGAGCGCGCTGCGCCTCGTTCTCGATCTGCTCCCACGCCTCGTCGGAGATCGGCGCCAGCGGCCGCAGAAGGTGGTTCATCGCTGCTCCTCACCGCGCAGGGAGCCGATGCCGAGGCTGCCGTCGGCGGCCGGGCCGCCCTCCCCGTCGCCGCCACCGGCCTGCGCCGCCTCCTCCACGGCCAGGATGGAGCCCTCGGTGAACAGGTAGGTGCGCAGGTTCTCGTCCAGCGCCGGATCGTGGCGCCGCAGCCACTCGAGCGTCATCGACGCATGCTCGGTCTCCTCGGCCCGGTTGTGGGCGAGGATGTCCTTCAACTCGGCGTCGCCGGTGGCGTCGATCCGCTGGTCGTACCAGTCCATCGCCTCCAGCTCCTCCATGAGCGAGACGATGCTGCGGTGCCGCTCGAGGGTCTCCGGTGCGATGTCCTCCCTGGCCTCGTGCAGGCCCATGCTCGAATCGGCCATCACCCCTCCCCATCGAGATCGTCCACGGTGCCCTCCGGAGGGCCTGCCGCAAGCGGTACCCGCTCGCCGTCCGCGACCAACGTACCCGACAGCACCTCCCATTCGCGCGCGATGCGCGCCATCACCAGGTCGACCTGCGCCTCGCCATCGGGGCCGCTGACCGGAACCGCCAGGTTGGCCTGGGCGGCCGTCCCCGCGCCGGTGGGCACGTCCCCCTCGGGCGCCCCGACGTGCACCGGGGACCCCACGACCTCGGCCACGGCCGGATGCCGCGACACGTAGCGCCGGGCCGCGGCACCCGGCTGGCGGCGGGCCCGGCGCCAGCTGCGCCAGAGCACCACGACGACCAGCGCGAGGAAGGCGTACGCCATCACCCCGCCGACGATCGACAGGGTCTCGTCCGAGATGTGCTGGCGCCGGAAGACGAACGCCACCACCGCGAAGCCCCCGAAGAGGACCCCGGCCACCAGCACGAGCGTGCGCTGAGCGCCGCGGGCCAGCATCACGCGGTCGCCCAGATGTCGGCCAGGCGGCCCAGGGTCTCGCGGTAGCGCGCGAACGCCTCCTCGCGGCCGAGCAGCGCCAGGCTCTCGTAGATGCCCGTGGACACCAGGCGCCCGGTGATGGCGATGCGCTGGGGCTCCAGGAAGTCGCGAGCCGCCTCTCCCATCACATGGAGCTGGTCCTGGAGGGCGTCCTTGACCGCCTCGGCGGTCCACTCGGGCAGGCTCTCCAGGCGCCCGAGTCCCCCTCCGATCACCTGGATGGAGTGCTTGACGTCGCGCGTCAGCACCTCCCACGCCTCCGGCTCGATCTCGAGCGGGCCGAAGAGCCATCCGGCCAGGTCGTCGTACTCGGCGAGCGTGCCGATCTTGCGCTTCACCAGCGGCGCGCTGGCACGGGCCAGCGCCTCGGCCCCCTCGCCCCGCGCCGCCAGGTACCCGGTCTTGTCGAGGTAGTCGACGAGCACCTCCTCGAACTCCTCGTTCGGCATCAGGCGCATGTGGCGCCCGTTCATCACCCGCAGCTTGGTGAGGTCGAAGACCGCCGGGCTCTTGGAGATGCGCGCCACCGAGAAGGCGTCCACGAGCTCGGGCACCGTGAACATCGTGGTCTTGTCGTCGAAGCTCCAGCCCAGGAGCGCCAGGGCGTTGACCACCGCCCGGGGGAGGAAGCCGGCGGCCTCCAGGTCCTCGACCGACGCCGCCCCGTGACGCTTGCTGAGCTTGCGCTTGTCCTCGCCCAGGATGAGCGGGATGTGGGCGTACTCCGGCGGGGTGCCGCCCAGCGCGCGGATGACCATCATCTGCTTGGGCGTGTTGGAGATGTGGTCCTCGCCGCGGATGACGTGGCTGATCCCCATCTCCAGGTCGTCCACCGCGGCCGCCAGGTTGTAGGTGGGCGTGCCGTCCGAGCGGGCGACCACGAAGTCCTCGATCTGGGCGTGGTCGAAGGTGACGGTCCCGCGCACGTAGTCCTCGATCACGGTGGTGCCGGGGAGCTCCACCGCGAAGCGCCACACCGGCCGGCGGCCCGCGGCCTCCAGCTCGGCGATCTCGCCGGCGTCCCGGTCGCGCCGGCCGCGCACCACCGGGGCGCGCTTGTCGGCCCGGGCCGCGGCACGCTGGGCGTCGAGCTCCTCGTCGGACTCGTAGGCCGGGTAGACGGCGCCCGCGGCCCGCAGGCGATCGACCGCCGCCGCGTAGACGTCGCCGCGCTCGCTCTGGTGGAACGGGCCCTCGTCCCAGTCGAGGCCGAGCCAGGTGAGCGCCCTCAGGATCTCGGCCTCGCTCGCGTCCGTGGAGCGCTCGGCGTCGGTGTCCTCGACGCGCAGCACGAAGGTGCCGCCCGTGTGCCGGGCCACGAGCCAGTTGAACAGCGCCGTGCGCGCCGCCCCCACGTGAAGATTGCCGGTGGGACTGGGGGCGAATCGCACCCGCGCCGGTCCGGTCACCTCGGGTCGCTCCCTCGCCACGACCGTAGGATAGTCCCCGTGAGATTCGGCGCCCACGTCTCGTCGTCCGGGGGGATCAGCAACGCCATCGGCCGCGGCCGCGCGCTGGGCTGCGAGAGCCTGCAGGTGTTCACCCACAACCCGCGCACCTGGCGCCCGATCAAGCACACGGAGGAGCAGATCGCGGCCTTCCGCGCCGGCGCGGCGGAGGCCGGGATGGGCCCGCTGGTGAGCCACGGCCTGTACCTGATCAACCTGGGCGCGCCCGACCGCGAGGTCCCCACCGGACCCCCGGGCAAGCCGGCGGTGGGCACACGCAACATCTACCGCTCGTCGGTGGAGAGCCTGGTGCAGCACCTCACCACCGGCGAGGCCCTCGGCCTCGAGGGGGTCGTCCTGCACGTCGGCTCGTTCAAGGGGTCGAAGGAGGGCGAGGCCATCGAGCGGATCGGCGCCGGGATCGCCGAGGCGCTGGAGGCGAGCCCGGGCGACTGCGGCGTCTTCCTGGAGAACACCGCGGGCGCGGGCGACACCATCGGCCGCACCTTCGCCCAGCTGAAGGCGGTCTTCGACGGCGTGGGGCATCCGTCGCGCCTGGCCTTCTGCCTCGACTCCCAGCACCTGTTCGCCTCGGGCTACCCGGTTCACGAGGAGGGCGGGATCGACCGGGTCCTGGCCGAGTTCGACCAGGTGGTGGGCCTCGACCGCCTGCGCTGCCTGCATCTCAACGACTCGAAGGTGGAGTTCGCCTCCAACCGCGACCGCCACGAGAACCTCGGCGACGGCGAGATCGGCGAGGAGGGCATGCGCCGCATCCTGGGGTGCCCGGACCTCCAGGGGCTCCCCGTCATCCTCGAGGTCCCCGGCCTCGACGGCACCGGCCCCGACGCCGAGAACATGGCGCGGGCGAGGCGCTTCCACGAGGAGGGCCTGGCCCTCAGGGGGTAGGTCCGCGCCCGGCGGGATCCGCCCGATCAGCCGCTAACCTGACCGCGTCGGGCGGGTGTAGCTCAACGGTAGAGCAATGGCCTTCCAAGCCACAGACGGGGGTTCGACTCCCCTCACCCGCTTGCCGCCCAGCCGGGTCGACCCGATGGCCGGCCTCTGGCGCAGAAGCTCGCGGCGGGAGAGAATGGGCCCGCGATGGCCCGGACCCGTACTCGCAGGTGGCGCATCCCGATCGTGCTCGGCGTCGCCGTGGGCCTGTGCGCCGGCGTCGCGCCCGCGGCCGGCAACCTGATCGACCGCTCGGACGCGAATGGACGACTGGTGCTGCTCGGCCCGGACGCGGACAGCACGGCCGACCCGCGTCATCCAGCCGCCGGACGCCGGGGCCGGGGTCGGTGACCAGAGCCTGCGCAAGGGGGACCAGATCTTCGGCGGGCGCAACGACGACGTGCTCGTCGGCCGCCTCGGCCCGGACGTGCTGGCCGGCAACGGCGGCGACGACGTCATCGTCGGGGGGCTCGAGCGCGGCAGCGACGCCGGGGCCTTCCCCAACTTCGACGTCGCCTTCGGCGGCCTCGGCGACGACGTCTTCATCTGGGCGCCCGGCGATGGCAGCGACGCCTTCGACGGCGGCGAGCCGCCCCGCTTCACCACCGAGACCTTCACCCGGGTCGAGCGGCGCAACGGCAAGCGCGTCCGCGTCACCCGCACCCGCAAGGTCCGCTCGCCGGCGGACGACGACATCCTGATCATCGGCACCGCGTCGGTGCTGGCCGGCGACAACAGCCAGCCGGAGCTGACCCCCACGAGCTTCGGGCGGCTGCCGAAGGTCAACGTCTCCGGGCGCAACCCGGCCCTCACGGTCGGGACGGCGCCGCCGCAGGGCGTCATCAAGGGCTTCTGCCAGGTCGTCCCGGCCCCGGCGGGCCTGGGCTACACGTTCCTCGTGCGCTTCTTCGGCCGCGCGACGCGGACCCTGCAGGTGACCATGCGCGTGAAGGGCGTCGAGCGGGTCCTCTGCCGCACCGACGGCGCCGACGCGATCACCGAGACGCGCCTCGGCCCCAAGGGCGCCGGGCCGGCCGCCGTCGGCTCCGCCGACTTCCGCCCGCCCGCCGGGAGCAAGCTCGCCCAGCTCGTGAGCTGATCGGGCCCGATCGGTCCTCGGCTCCCCTCACCCGCCTGGAGCGTGATTCCCGCCGTGATGGCGGCGTGACAGGCCGGTGAGAGCCCCGTGGTGGGGTGCCGTGCACCGGTCCCCCATCACGAGGTGTCCCATGCTCGACGAGCTGACGCACGACCGCGGCGAGAAGGCGCCGGGTGAGGAGCCCGGGCGCGCGGGCTTCTCGGCGGCGCTGCGCTCCGCGCGGCGGTGGGTGGGCCGGGTGGAGGGCGTCGTGGGCGTGTTGCCCAGCACACGCGATCCGGTCCCGACGATCGAGGTGTGGGTGGAGGCCGGCACGCCCCCGGGGATCGTCCCCGGCGAGCACCGGGGAGTGCGCGTGGTGGTGCGCGAGGCGCGCGGGATCTCGGCGTACTGGGCCGAGATCGACGGACCACGCCGGTGGCGCCCGCCGCCCTCGGGATCGTCGGGGTAGGCTCGCACCGACGATCGCGGGAGTCGAGCCGATGTTCCGATGGGTGCTGCTGCGCGTGAGCGACTGGCTCGAGCGGAGGAGGCCGTGGCACGAGCAGCCGCGCGCCCTGGGACTGATCTGCCTGCTCGCCATCCGCAGCCGCCTGCGCCGGCACAACCTCTACGAGGCCACGGTGACCCCGCGGGGCGGCGAGGCCCCGCGCGGACCGATGTCGCGCACCGTCCCACCCCCGCGCCGGGAGCGGACGGCCGACGGCTCGTTCACCGACCCCGCCCGGCCGGCCACCGGCGGGGCCGGCGCCCCCTTCGGCCGGAACCAGCCTCTCTGGAGCGGCCCGGCCCCGGATGACCTGCTCGACCCGAACCCGCGCGAGGTGAGCGAGGCGGTCCTCGCCCGCAACGGCCGGATGCAGGAGGCGACGATCCTGAACCTGCTGGCCGCCGCCTGGCTTCAGTTCATGGTCCACGACTGGATGAGCCACGGGAAGGGCGTCCGCGACGAGCGCGTCGAGGTGCCCCTGCCGCCCGGCGACGACTGGCCCTCGCCGGGCGACCACATGGAGATCGTGCGCACCCCGCCCGCGCAGGGGCGGCCCGCTCCGGGCGGCCCGCCGGTGTTCGTCAACACCGAGACGCACTGGTGGGACGGCTCCCAGCTCTACGGCAGCACGGCCGAGCGGCAGCGCCGGCTGAGGACCCTGGCGAGCGACGGCAAGCTGCGGCTCGGGCCCGACGGCCGGCTGCCCCTGGAGGGCGACACGGGGATCGAGCTCACGGGCGTCAACGGCAACTGGTGGCTCGGCCTGTCGCTGCTGCACGACCTCTTCGCGCGGGAGCACAACGCGATCTGCGACCACCTGGCCGCCCACCACCCGGATTGGGACGACGAGCGCCTCTTCCAGACGGCCCGGATGGTGAACGCGGCCGTGATGGCGAAGATCCACACGGTCGAGTGGACGCTCGCCATCCTCCCCCACCCCACGGTCCAGGCGGCGCTGCGGGCCAACTGGTGGGGCCTTCTCGGCCCGCGCTGCCCGCGGTGGCTGCGCGAGCGGGTGCGCTGGGACTTCCTCACCGGGATCCCCGGATCGCGCCGCGACGACCACGGCGTCCCCTACTCGATCACCGAGGAGTTCGTCTCGGTCTACCGGATGCACCCGCTCCTGCCCGACGAGATCACGCTCCGCTCCGCCGCCGGCGGCCACGAGGACCTGGGCCGCCTGACGCTCGCCGAGATGACCGGCCGCCGCGCCCGCGCGGTGGCCGACGAACGGGCGGTCGCGGACCTCTGGTACTCCTTCGGCGTCCAGCACCCGGGCGCACTCTGCCTGCACAACTATCCCGACAGCCTGCGCGGCCTGATGCGCGAGACCCGGGACGCCGGCGGGGCCGAGCGACGCGTGGACGTGGCCACGATCGACCTGCTGCGCGACCGCGAGCGCGGGGTCCCGCGCTACAACGAGTTCCGCCGGATGCTGAGGATGCCGCCGGCGGAGACCTTCGGCGCCCTCACCGGCGAGGGCCGCGACGACGCACCGCGGGCGTCGCTGCTCGCCGGGCTCTACGGCGAGGTGGAGAGCGTGGACCTGATGGTGGGCCTGTACGCCGAGCCCCTGCCGACGGGCTTCGGCTTCAGCGAGACCGCCTTCCGGATCTTCGTGCTGATGGCCTCGCGCCGGCTGAAGTCGGACCCGTTCTTCACCGACGACTACCGGCCCGAGGTCTACAGCGCCGAGGGGATGCGCTGGATCGAGGACGCGTCGATGGCGGCGGTCGTGGGGCGCCACCTCCCCGAGCTGCGCGGCCGGATGCGCGCCCTGGGCAACCCCTTCGCGCCCTGGGACCACCAGGAGAACCAGCGGTGACCGGGCCTCCGATCCGCGCCATCACCGACGGCACCGCGGGGCGCGTCCACGCCTTCCTCCTCGACTGGGGCGAGGGCCTGACCCTGATCGACACGCTCTCGAGCGCCGATGGCGACGTGGTGCTGGCGGAGATGGGCCGCCTGAGCCGGCCGCTGGGCGACCTGAAGCGCATCGTCCTCACCCACGCCCACCGCTCCCACGTGCGCGGCGCCGCGCGCCTGCGCGAGCTGACCGGCGCCCAGGTCATCGCCAACGCCTACGAGGGCGAGATCATCGCCGGCGAGCGCCCGTCGGCGCCGACCGGCTTCCTGCCGCGCCGCCCGTTCCGGGTCTACCAGCTCCAATTCGGCCTGAACGTGGGGTACTACGTGGAGCGGTACCTCCGGCGCCGGCCGGGGTTCGTGAGCTTCCCGGCGTGCGAGCCGGACCGCACGATCGGCGACGGCGACATGGTCGGCCCCCTCCAGGCCATCCACACGCCCGGGCACACCGACGGCAGCATGTCGTTCTACTGGCCGGCCCAGAAGGCGCTCTTCACCGGCGACGTGGTGGTCACCTGGCCGCGCCTGGAGGCCGGCTGGAGGGGCCTCAGCACCGACATGGACGCCAACCGCCGCTCCCTGAGCCAGCTGGCCACCGTCGGGCCGGTCGAGTACGTGGGGAGCGGCCACGGGCCGCCCCTCGTCGAGGACGCCGCCGTGAGGCTCCGCGACCTGCTGGCGGGGGTCCGGAGGGCCTAGCAGGCGATCCGGCGCCGAGCTCCACCCACGGCGGGGTGGGTCAAGCCCGCGCACCGGGGTGCCGATGCCACAGAGGAGCAGGCGACCCGGGAGCATCCCGATGAAGTGGTACCTCTTAGGCCTCAGGAAGTACGCGACGTTCGGCGGCCGGTCCAGCAGGACCGAATTCTGGTCGTTCCACCTGTCGAGCCTCCTCTTCTTGATCGGCCTGACCGTGCTGGAGCGGCGACCGGCGTGCCGGCTTCAGCACCCGTCTACTGAGCTCGCCACCCTGGTGCCGTCGCACGCCGTCGGCTGCCGCCGGCTGCACGACGTCGGCATGTCGGGCTGGTTCCAGGCGGTCGCCGTCATCCCCTGTCGGCATCATCTTCCTGATCGTCTTCTGGTGCCGCCGCAGCACGGAGGCACCGAACGACTGGGGAGCGAGCCCGGCCGGGGTCCAGCCCGCCTGAACTCGATGTCGGCTCCGTCTCGAGCCGGCGAATGCGCCTGCGGGTGCGCTCCCGGCCGAGGGGCTAGAGCAGCGAGGTGTAGAGCTCGCGCGTCTCCGCGCTGGGCTCGATGCCGAGGCGGGCCCGCAGGGTGGCGCGGCAGGCGTGGAACTGGCGCAGGGCGAGCGGCCGCTCGCCGGCCTGCGCGTAGGCGCGCATCAGGGCGCGGTGCCACCCCTCGCGCTCGCCGTCCAGCTCGACCAGATGGCGGTAGCGCTCGATCGCGGCCCCGGGGCGGCCCATCTCGGCCAGCGTGCCCGCGAGGCGCTCCAGCAGCTCGATCCGCGCCCGCTCCAGCTCGCGGCGGGCGTCCTCGCACCACGGCTCGTAGGGGAAGTCGGGGAGGAAGTCCCCGCGCCAGAGCGCCTCCGCGCGCAGCATCCGCTCCAGCGCCACGTCGTCGGGCGCGCCCTCCCCGGCCCGCGCCAGACGCAGGAAGTCGCCGGCGTCCCAGGAGTCGCGCTCCGCCAGGGCCAGCCGGTAGACCTCGCCCTCCCGGTGGACGAGCGATCCGCCCGAGCGCGGCGGCGCCAGCGGCTCCAGCGTGCGGCGCAGCTCGTGGAGCGTGGTGTCGAGCGCCCGCGTCCCCCGCTCGGGCGGCAGCTCCGGCCACAGGTGCTCCAGCAGCCGGTCGCGGTGCACGCCGCGGGGCTCGGCGCAGACGAGCGCGCCGAGGAGCGCCCGGGCCTTGGCGCGCCCGAAGGAGGAGTCGGGCACCCGGTCACCGGCGCGGTACAGCCGCAGCCCACCGAAGGTCTCGATCCGGATCGGCTGCCGGGGGCGACGCTCCAGCAGCTCGCGCACGCGCTCGGTGGCGCGTGCGACGCCGGGGTCGGGATCGGCCAGCAGCAGCCTGATGGTCTCGGCGTCCACGTCGGTGTCGTCGGTCATCGCCCCGGCGAGCCGGGCCCGCGCGGCCGGATCCGGCAGCCGCTCGACGCACTCGTGAAGCACCTCACGCCCGCACTCGGCGGCGATGCGCGCGGCCGTCGCGGCTCCCGGGAGATCGGCCTCCAGTGCGCGGGCGAGCAGCGCCGCCGCCCGGGGCCGCTCGCGCCGGCGCCACAGGATGCCCAGGTCGAGACGCTCGGTGAGCTCCAGAGCCTCCTCCAGCCGGGTGTCCCCGAGGGGGCTCTCGATGTGCGCGCCGGCCGACAGCAGGGCGGCCCGGGCCCGGGCCCAGTCGAGGTCGTGACGGCCGGAGATCGCGACCGCCTCCTCGGCGAGCTCGCGGCTGAGGGCGACCTGGCCGGCGGCGTCCGCCGCCAGGGAGAGCTCCCCGAGCACCATGGGGATCTCGTAGGACTCGCCGTAGTCGCGCGCCGCCGCCCGCGCGGCCGCGATGCGGGCCAGGGCCAGCTCGGCGTCGCCGGCCGCGGCCGCCGCGCGCGCCAGCTGCGCGCCCATGCGGTAGGCCACGTTGGTGCCCGTCCCCGCGGCGATCGCCCGGCGCGCCTCCGGCTCGAGCGCGGCCACCCCCTCCCAGTCCCCCAGCCCGCAGAGCGACAGCAGCCGCCACCACAGGATCAGGAGCGACGGGGCCGAGCGCATGCCCAGCGAGGCCGAGAGGTCGAGGACCGCCTGGGCCTCGCGCAGGCAGTCCTCGTAGCGGCCGGCGTCGGCCAGGAGCAGGGCGCGGTTGCCGCGGCCGAAGGCCTGGAGCATGAACGACTCCTCGACCTCGATCGGCTCCAGACGGCTGAGGCCGTCCTCGATGCGCCGCAGCGCCTCCTGCAGGTGGCCGTCGGCGTAGTCGAAGTAGAAGCCGCGCACCATCTCGGCGCAGGGGTCGAGCAGCGCCAGCTCGCGCCGTCCGGCCGACGCGGTGGCGGCGCCGATCAGCTCCTCGGCCTCGGCCCGCTCGCAGCCGATGGCGTAGGCGACCGCGACGATCATGCGCACCAGGCCCGCGGCGGGCCCGGCGCCGTCCAGGCGCGTGAGGTGCCGCTCGGCGAGCGCCACCCGCACGGCGGGGCTCACCCCCACGGTCAGCATCGCGAGCTGCGATCGGTAGAGCGCCCCGGCGGCCCGCTCCACCTCGCCGGCCTCCATGAGGCGGTCGATCGCCTCGTCCCAGGCCTCGAACGCCGCGCGCGCGTCGCCGGCCGAGGTAGGTGAGGAGCGCGTGAGCGAGCTGGATGCCCGGCCAGCGGCCGCCACTCCGCGGCCGGGATGCGCCGCAGCCACCCGGCCAGGGTCTGGCGCTCGGGCGTGGCCACCATCGACTCGGCCACGGGCTCCAGGGCCCGGGCCGCCTCCGCGGGCGCCCCCGCCTCCAGGAAGTGCCGCACCGCCTCCTGGTTGTCGCCGGCGGCCTCCCAGGCCCGGGCGGCGCGCCCGTGCAGCTCCAGGAGCCGCGCCGGCTCGCGCTCGGCCAGGCGACGCCGCAGGAACGCGCCGAAGAGGTGGTGGTAGCGGTACCACTCGCCCTCGGCCTGCACGATGAACAGGTGCGAGGCCACCAGGTCGCGGAGCACCTCGCGGGCGTCCGCGCGCTCCGAGACGGCCGCGGCGAGCGGTGGCGTGAACCGCTCGAGCACCGAGGTGTCGAGCAGGAAGCGCTGCAGCTCCTCGGGCAGGCCGGCCAGCACCTCGTCGGCCAGGTAGTCGAAGTGCGGCCCGGTCGAGGCGTGGGGGGTCCGCCCGGCGCCTCCGCCGGACCTGGTCGCCAGCAGCAGGCCGGCCACCCACCCCTCGGTGCGCTGGTGCAGCTCGCCGATCTCGGTCTCGGCGAGCCCGGCGGGCGCGTCCTCGAGCAGCTCGGCGGCCTCCGAGAAGCTGAAGGCGAGCATCCCCTCGTCGACCACCGTGGCTCCGCCGGCGGCCGCGCGCGAGGTGGGGATGCCCAGGTCGCGGCGGCTGGTCATCGCCAGGTGGACGTTGGGTGGCAGGTCCGACGCCAGGCTGCCGAGCGCCTCGCGCACCGGTCCGGGGTCGAGCGCGTGGACGTCGTCCAGCGCCAGGACGAAGTCGTCGGGGATCGTGGCCACGATCTCGTTGGCGAGGCCGGCGATCTGGTCGTCGGGCGAGCCGCCCGGCGGCAGCGCGGTCGCGACGCCCGGGAAGGCCCCCGCCACCCCTGCGGCCACGTGCGCCAGAAGCATCTCGGGGCTCCGGAGGCGCGCGTCGCACGAGACCCAGACCCACGGCAGCGGCGAGCTCTCGAGCGCCTGCACGAGCAGGGTGGTCTTCCCGTAGCCGGCCCCGGCGATGATGGCGAGCAACCGACCCTCCAGCCCGCGATTCACGCGCGCCACCAGCTCCGGCCGGGGCACGCTGTTGGGCGGGAGCCGCGGAGGCAGGAGTCGCGTGCGCAGCACGCCGACCGGAATGCTCGCGGACGGCGCGCCATCGGGCACGGTCGTCGTCATGGATCCTCAGGCACGGTGGGAGGGAACCCGATCATCCCATCCCCGAGGCCGGTGCGGCCATCGAATCCTTCCAGAAGCGCCGGCTGCGGCCCCGGCCCCGGCCGTGAGAGGCGTGTGAGAGCCGCGTGAGGGGCGTGCGCGAGCCTTCGCGCATGGCCGGCCCTCTCCCCGCGCCCGTGCAGGTCGAGGGCTCCCGCCCGGCGCCATGACGCCGGGGCCCGGGAGTCCCGGGCACAGCCTGCCGGCAGCGCAGCGGGTCGAGGGGGCCGGCCATTCTCGTTCGAGACGCCGTCTGTGTGCCGCTCGCCGTGCGGCGCTACGCCCGCGCGGCGCCCTGAAGAGCCTCGCCGAGCTCGTCGAGGATCGCCGGGTCGTCGATCGTGCTCGGGACCTCGTACGGGCGGCCGTCGGCGATGGCCCGCATGGTCCCGCGCAGGATCTTGCCGCTGCGGGTCTTCGGCAGTCGCGCCACCACGGCGACCCGCTTCATGCTCGCCACCGGCCCGACCTCCTCGCGCACGCTCCGCACCAGCTCGCGCTGCACGTCCTCGGGATCCCGGTCGGCGCCGGCCTTCAGCACCACCAGAGCAACCGGCACCTGGCCCTTCAGCTCGTCGGCCACGCCGATGACCGCGCACTCGGCCACGTCGGGGTGCTCGGCCACGACCGCCTCCATCGCCCCCGTCGACAGGCGGTGGCCCGCCACGTTCAGCACGTCGTCGATGCGCCCCATCACGTAGAGGTAGCCGTCCTCGTCGAAGTAGCCGCCGTCGCCGGTGGTGTAGTAGCCGTCGTTGGCCGTGAGGTAGCTCTCGACGAAGCGCCGGTCGTCGTTCCAGAGCGTCGGCAGGGTGCCCGGGGGCAGCGGCAGGCGGATGACCACCGAGCCCTCCTGGCCCGCGGGGGCCGGCTCCCCGGCCGTGTCGAGGATGCGCACGTCGTAGCCCGGCACCGGCTTGGTGGGAGAGCCCGGCTTCACGGGCAGGGGCTCCAGGCCCAGGCAGTTGGCGGCGACCGGCCAGCCGGTCTCGGTCTGCCACCAGTGGTCGATCACCGGCACGCCCAGGAGGTCGTGCGCCCAGTGGTAGGTGTCCGGGTCGAGGCGCTCGCCGGCCAGGAAGAGGGCGCGGAACCCGGAGATGTCGTGGTGGCGCAGGTGCTCGCCGGCCGGGTCCTCCTTCTTGATGGCCCGGAACGCGGTGGGCGCGGTGAACAGCGTCTTCACGCCGTGCTGCGCGATCACCCGCCAGAAGGCCCCGGGGTCCGGGGTTCCCACGGGCTTGCCCTCGTAGAGGATGGTCGTGCAGCCGGTGATCAGGGGCGCGTAGACGATGTAGGAGTGGCCGACCACCCAGCCGATGTCCGACGCCGCCCAGTACACCTCGCCCGGGCCGGTGTCGAAGATGTCCTGCATCGAGAGCCGCAGCGCGACCGCGTGCCCGCCGTTGTCGCGCACCACGCCCTTCGGCCGCGCGGTGGTGCCGGAGGTGTAGAGCACGTAGAGCGGATCGGTGGCGGCCACCGGCACGCACCCGGCCGGCTCGGCGGCGGCCATGGCCTCGTGCCAGTCGACGTCGCGCCCGGCCACGAGGCGGGCCTCGGCCTCGGGGCGCTGCAGGATCACGCACGCCGCGGGCGCGTGCTCGGCGATGCTGAGCGCGCCCTCCAGGAGCGGCATGTACTCGATCACCCGCTGGAGCTCGATGCCGCACGAGGCCGACACGACCACCGTGGGGCGGGCGTCGTCGATGCGCATGGCCAGCTCGCGGGCCGCGAAGCCGCCGAAGACCACCGAGTGAACGGCGCCCAGGCGCGCGCACGCGAGCATCGCGACGACGGCCTCCGGCACCATGGGCATGTAGATCACCACGGTGTCGCCGCGGCCGACCCCGAGCGAGCGCAGGACGCCCGCGAAGCGGGCCGTCTCGTCGCGCAGCTCGCGGTACGTGAGGCTGCGGACGACGCCGGTCACCGGGGAGTCGTACACCAGCGCGACCTGCTCGGCGCGCCCGCCCTCCACGTGCCGGTCGAGGGCGTTGTGGCAGGTGTTGAGGGTGCCGTCGGGATACCAGCGGTAGAAGGGCGCCCCCGAGTCGTCGAGCGCCCGCGCCGGCGCCGTCTCCCAGTCGATCGCCTCCGCCGCCGCGAGCCAGAACCCCTCGGGATCCTCCAGGCTCCTGCGGTGCCGCTCCTCGTATGCCCCCATTCCGGCCCTCTCCCCCCGTCCGTCCCTCAGTTGATGCGCCGCTGCCGTCCCGCCCACTCCTCCTCGCGGAGCTCGAACTTGCGGACCTTCCCGGTGGACGTGCGCGGCAGCTCGGCGAGCACCTCGAAGCTGTCGGGGCACTTGTACCCCGCCAGGAGGCCCCGTACGTGCGCGGTCAGCTCGTCGTGGGAGGCCTCGCGCCCCGGGCGGAGCACCACGAACGCCTTCGGCCGCTCGCCCCAGTGGTCGTCCGGCACCCCGATGACGGCGGCCTCCAGGACGGCCGGGTGGCTCCCCAGCACCTGCTCGACCTCGATCGTGGAGATGTTCTCCCCGCCCGAGATGACGACGTCCTTGGCCCGGTCGCGAAGCTCGATGTAGCCGTCCGGGTGCCACACGCCGAGGTCGCCGGAGTGGAAGACGCCGCCCCGGAAGGCCGCGGCCGTCTGCCCGGGGTCGTCGAAGTAGCCCTTCATCACGTTGTTGCCGCTCATCACGATCTCCCCCACGGTCTCGCCGTCCCGGGGGACGTCCCGCCCGTCCTCGCCCACCACCCGGATCGGGTCGGAGATCACCATCGCCACGCCCTGGCGCGAGAGCAGCCGCGCCCGGTCGGGCCCATCCTCGTCCGCCCACTCGGGCTGCCACTGGCAGACCGTGTGCGGGCCGTAGGTCTCGGTGAGCCCGTAGACGTGGATCACGGTGGCGCCGAGGGCCTCGGTCTGGGCGAGCACCGTGGGGCTGGGCGGCGCGGCGGCGGTCATGACCACCAGGCCGT
The DNA here is from genome assembly GCA_963721335.1 of Miltoncostaeaceae bacterium. GTDB lineage: Bacteria > Actinomycetota > Thermoleophilia > Miltoncostaeales > Miltoncostaeaceae > CAVXDY01. The sequence goes on along the minus strand of CAVRIV010000004.1, from coordinate 50,019 downwards.
CCGCGAGCGGGTGGGCCGCGGGCGAGTTGACGAGCATGGAGAGCACGGTCGGCGCGCCGCACAGGTGCGTGACGCCCTCCTCGTCGATGAGACGCCAGATCTCCTCGGGGCGCACCGCCGGCAGGCAGACCTGCGTGCCCCCGGCGGCCACGATCGCCCACACGTGGCACCAGCCGTTGCAGTGGAACATGGGGAGGGTCCAGAGGTAGACCGTGTCCACGCGGTGGCCGGCGGTGACGTTCTCTCCCAGGGCGTTGAGGTAGGCGCCGCGATGGGTGTACATCACCCCCTTGGGCTGGCCCGTGGTGCCCGAGGTGTAGTTGATCGAGATCGTCGCGTCCTCGTCGTCGACCGTCCACGGCAGCGGGGCGTCGGAGCCGCGCTCCAGCAGCTCGGCGTGGGAGATCCCGGGCAGGCCGTCCGCCGCGCCGGCGTCGCCGGCCCAGACGATCTCCCGAACGTCGCCGAGACGGTCCGCGACGGGTGCGACGGTCTCGCGCAGCGCGGCGTCGGCCACCAGCAGGCGCGCGCCGGAGTGCATGCAGATCGAACGCACCTCCTCGGGGGCCAGGCGGGTGTTGAGCGCGACCAGCACCGCGCCGGCCAGCGGCGCCGCGAAGTGGGCCGCGAGCAGCTCCGGCGTGTTCGGGCAGAGGTAGGCGACGCGCTCGCCGGGGCCGATCCCGGAGGCGCGGAGCGCATGGGCGGTGCGGGTGACTCGGGCGGCCAGATCGCGGTAGGTCATCCGCTCCGCGCCGTCCACCACCGCCACCCGGTCGGCGAAGACCGAGGCCGAGCGCTCGAGGAAGGCCAGCGGCGTGAGCGGAGTGATGTGGACCGGCACGAGATCTCTCTATGCGCCGCGCGCTCGGCGGTCAAGGCCGGACCGGGTGTTCGGGAACGCCGGGGCGGGGGTAGGCTGGACCCGTGGAGAGCGGATCCTCCACCCCCGTGCCCACCGGGGCGTCCGAGACGACGCAGTCGATGACGCGTGACCCGGCGGCGCCGAGGGAGCTCATGCGGGTGCCCCGCGGCTCGCTGCTCGCCCCGGTCGCGGGCTGGCTCACGGCGTGGGGCGCGGCCGTGCTGGCCGCCGGCTGCCTGCGCGCCGCCGAGGTGGACTTCGGCCTGGGCATCGGCATCGCGAGCGGCGATCCCGGGGTGGAGGACCGGTTCTGGCCGGGCCTCTGGGTGCTGCTGATCCAGGCGGGGGCGTTCGCCCTGGGCGGATACGTGGCCGCGCGCATGGCGCGCACCCGGGCCGTGGCCCACGCCCTGGGCGCGTGGGCGCTGGCGATGGTGGCCACGGGCGCCGACGCGGTCGAGGGCTGGGTGCGCGACCCCTCGGCCGGCGTGCTGGCCGGCCTCGACCTGCCCCACTGGCTCGACACCGGGCTGTCGGGGGACTGGGAGGCCGGGATCGCGCTCGTGGCGATCGCGCTCGCCGCCCTGGCCGGCGCGCTGGTGGGCGGCGGGGTGGGCGCCGCCGCGAACCGGGCGGCCCTCGTCCCGGCCCCCGGCGACGCCACGGAGGTGCCGGGCGAGGCGCCCGGCACCCGCACCATGGAGGTGCCCTACCCGGCGGCTCCCCCGCGCCGGTAGCGGCGAACGGCCAGGGGCACGAACACCAGCAGGATCCCGGCGGTCCAGGTCAGGCTGATGAGCACGTCCTCGGCCCACGGCCCACCCAGCACCAGAGCGCGCACCGCGTTGACCGCCGCCGTCACCGGCTGGTGGTTCGCGAACGCGGCCAGCCAGTCCGGCATCGTGGCGGTGGGGACGAACGCGCTCGAGGCGAAGACGAGCGGCAGCAGGAGCGGGAAGGCGGCCGCCTGGGCGGTCTCGGCGTTGCTCACCGAGAGCCCGATGAACGCGAAGATCCACGACAGGGCGAAGCCGAAGAGCAGCAGCACCACCAGGGCCAGGAGCAGCTTGCCGACGTTGGTCTGGAGCCGGAAGCCCACGGCGAAGCCCACCGCCAGCATGAGCGTCACCACGAGGACGTTGCGGCAGAGGTCGGCGATCGTGCGCCCGGCGAGCACCGCCGACCGCGCCATCGGCAGGGATTGCAGGCGTTCGATGAGACCCCCGCCCCGGTCGACGGCCAGCCCGACGGCGGTCTGCACGGCGCCGAAGGCGACCACCTGGGCGAAGACGCCGGGCAGGAGGTAGTTGACGTAGTCGACGCCCGGAACGTGGATGGCGCCGCCGAACACGTAGCGGAACATCAGGACGAACAGCAGCGGCTGGATGGTGGCGAACACCAGGAGCTGCGGCACCCGCCGGATCGTGAGCAGGTTCCGCCAGGTCATCGCCAGGACGTCGCGCACGCCGAGGCGCACGCGTCCCAGCCCGCCCAGGGCGAGGGGAAGGGGAGTCGGGATGGCGGTGGTCGTCATGCCACGACCTCCTTCTCGCGGCCGCGCGCGTCGGCGGCCTCGTCGGTCGATTCGGTCTCGGGGGCGGCGCGCCGCCCCGTGAGGGCCAGGAACACGTCGTCCAGGGAGGGCTCGCGCACGGCGGCGGCGGCCGGCTCGATGCCGTCGGCGTCGAGGGCCCGCACCGCGGCGATCAGCGCGTGCGTGCCGTCGTTCACGTTCACCCGCAGCGTGCGGCCATCGCGCGCCACCCGCCCGAGCTCCAGGCGGTCGAGGATGCCCGCCGCCTGCAGCGCCTGGGCGTCGTCCAGGATGGTCAGCTCCAGCACGGTGCCGCCCAGACGGCGCTTCAGCTCGGCGGCCGTGCCCTCGGCGAGGGCGCCGCCGCGGTCGATCACCACGATGCGGTCGGCCAGCAGGTCGGCCTCCTCGAGGTACTGGGTGGTGAGCAGCACGGTGGTGCCGCCGGCCACGAGGCGGCGCACGGTCTCCCAGAGGTCGTTGCGGCTGGCCGGGTCGAGGCCCGTGGTGGGCTCGTCGAGATAGAGCACGGGAGGCCGGTGGACGAGGGCGGCCGCCAGGTCCAGGCGCCGCCGCATGCCACCGGAGTAGGTGCGGACCGGGCGGCCCCCGGCCTCCGAGAGCCCGAACTGCTCGAGCAGCTCGTCCGCCCGCGGGCCGATCGCACGGCGCGGCAGGTGGGTGAGGGCCCCGATCAGCCGCAGGTTCTCGCGTCCGGTGAGGTTGCCGTCCACCGCCGCGAACTGCCCGGCCAGCCCGATGCGCGTGCGCACCAGGGCGGCGTCGCGCACCACGTCCAGACCCATCACGCTCGCCTCGCCGGCGTCCGGCTCGATGACGGTGGAGAGGATCCTGACCACGGTCGTCTTCCCCGCCCCGTTGGGGCCCAGCAGGCCCAGCACCGTTCCGGCCGGGACGTCGATGTCCACGCCGTCGAGGGCGCGCACGTCGCCGAAGCTCTTCACGAGCCCGCGCGCCTGCACCGCCGGCCGCGATTCGGATGCGCTCATCGTCGCTCCCCGATTTAGTTTACTATTACAATAGTTGTGTAGCACCGACCTTTGGAACTAGTCAAGCGATCGAGGGGAGGGTTACGATGGGCCCGGTGAGCGACCCGTCTGCATCGTCCAGGAGCGTCGCCGACGAGGCCTGGGGGCTGATGGTCGGCGTGTTCATGTCGATGCGCGCCGGCTGGCTGGCCGCCTCCGTGGCCGAGGGGCTGACCCCTCCGCAGGCGATCGCGCTGATGCGCCTCCGGCCGGAGGATCCCCCGAGCCTGGGCGACATCGCCAAGCAGATGCACTGCGACGCCTCCTACGCGACCGCCCTCGCCGACCGGCTGGAGGAGCGCGGGTTCGCCGAGCGGCGGGTCTCGGCCGGCGACCGGCGGGTGAAGGAGCTCGTGCCCACCCCCGCCGGGATCGTCGCGCGGGAGCGCCTGCGGACCGCCTACCTCACGGGGCCCGCCGGGCTCGCCGACCTCACGCCCGAGGAGGCGGAGGTCTTCCACCGCATCGCCACCCGGCTCTCGGAGAGCGTCGACCCCTCGCTGCCCTACCTGCTCGGGCTCCCGGTGAGCGCCCCCCCGGTGGCCACCTGAGAGCCCTCGGGTATCACAGCGCCGTCGTGCAGAAGGCGCACCGGGTCGCGGCGACCGGGATCGTGCTGCGGCACTCCGGGCAGTCCTTGGTGCTGGGGTCCTCCTTCGCGAAGCGCTCGCTCAGCGTCATGTAGGGCCGCACCACGAGGAAGAAGAGGATCGCCGCGACGATGACGAAGGCGATCAGGGCGTTCAGGAAGACGCCGTAGCGGAAGACGCTGCCGTTGACCGTGAAGTCGAGGGCCGAGAAGTCGGGTTGCCCGCCGATGGCCGCGATGATCGGCGTGACGATGTTCTCGACGAACGAGGTGACGACCGCCGCGAACGCGAGGCCGATGACGAAGGCCACGGCCAGCGTCACGAGGTTTCCCTTCAGCAGGAAATCCTTGAAGTCGCTCAGCATCGTGCTGCACCTCCGGCGGTCGTTGTCGGTCCGAGACGAGCCTTCCCCGCGAAGTACGATCTCACGCGGCAGCTCCGGGCTCACCAGCGAGCCCCGCGCGATGGTGAGGGGGATCACGGGTGGAGGCACGTCTTCTCGAGTCGGTGTTCCCCACCGACACCAACCCACAGGGCAACCTCTTCGGGGGCACCCTCGTATCGTGGATGGACAAGGCGGCCGGCTTCGCCGCGATGCGCCGGGCGCGCAGCTCGGTGGTGACCGCCGCGATCGAGGACATCGCGTTCCAGGTGCCGATCCTCCAGGGGGACCTGGTCGAGATCACCGCCACCGTGATCTCGGTGGGCCGCACGAGCATGCGCGTGCGCGTGGAGGTCCGGAAGGAGCGCCCCATCGAGGGCACCACCGAGCTCTGCACGGTGGGCCACTTCACGATGGTCGCGATGGGGCCGGACCGGAAGCCCGTGCCCGTGCCGCCGGCGCCCGACGAGGCCGTGGCCTAAGCCGGCAGGCTCCACTCGGCCACGGGCGCTCCCTCACGGCAGCGGGCGAGGTACTCCTCGGTCATCCGGGCGAGCGCCTCGTCGCGGGAGAGGTCGCGCTCCAGCGCCGCCAGGGCGCGGCGCTGCCAGGAGGCCCCGGTGGTGCCGCGATCCACCCGGGTGTGCACGATCTCGAGCAGGGCCTCGGCCTCGAGGCGGTCCACGCCGGCCATCACCAGGGCGTCCGCGGCGCGCGGGATCAGCCGCCGGACGAGATCGGGCGCGTGCGCCGGCCGCGGAGAGGGAGCCGTCGGCGACGGCCACAGGAGCTCGGCCTCCAGGCCCTGGCGGGCGGCGGCGTAGAAGTTGCGCCGCGCCATGTCGAACGGCATGGAGCGGGCCATCCAGTCGATCTCGGAGGCCACCGACAGCGTCAGGCCCACCATGAACGCCACGTTGGCGGCCATGTCGAGGGGCGAGGGCCCGCCCGGGAGCGCCCGCATCTCCAGCCGCAGGTGGGGATCGTCGCCGAGCGCCAGCACGGTGCGGCTCCAGCGCCAGACGGTGCCGTGGTGCAGACGCAGCTCATCGAGCGAGGGGACGCCGCCGGCGCGCACCACCTCCAGCGGGTCCTCGTCGCCCAGGACGGGGAGGATCGGGACGTGCAGGGCCACGCTCTCGCGGAATGGATCGAGCGCGTCGGCCACCCAGCCGTGGCCGAACGAGGCGCGTGAGGGCAGCCAGGCGGCGGTCACGGGCGCGCGGTCGTCCACGGCCTGCCCGAACAGCGCGATCCGCGTCTCCTGCCACAGCACCCGCCCCATGAGCAGCGGCGAGTTGACCGCGGCGGCCAGCACCGGGCCGATGGCCATCTGGGCCGCGTTCATCGTGGCCGCGAAGCGCCCCGGGGGCACGCGCAGGTGCACGTGCAGGCCCGTGGCGGCGCCCTCCAGGGTGACGTCGTCCCAGGTCGTGTCGAGGCTCTCGGTGCCCTGGATCCTGATCTCGAAGGGCCCGCCGCGCAGGCCGCGGAGACCGGCGTTCAGCGCCCGGTAGCGCGGGGAGTCGCTCATCGCCGCGGGACCCAGGTGCTCCGCGCGCAGGGTGGGGAGGATCCCGACCGCGACGGGGCGGGCGCCGTGGGGGGCGGCGGCGGCCTCGATGCGGCCGAGCGCTCCCGAGAGATCGGCGGCGACCGCCGAGAACGGCGTGCCGGTCAGCCGTTGCGGCGCGCAGTTGTACTCGAGGTTGAAGCGGTCCAGCTCGAGCTGGAGGCCCGGCTCGGACGCGGTCGCGATGACCTCGTGGTTGACCGGAGCAGGCTGGGCCCTCGCGTCGATGAGGCCCACCTCCAGCTCCACCCCCATCGAGTCGCGCCCCTCGCCGAAGCCCGGTCGCGCGAGCAGCTCCTGCAGGGCCACCAGGCCCTCGCGGCACCGCTCGGCGAACCGCTCGCGATCCTCGGGACGGGCGCTGCCGTCCGGCGATCTCCTCACCCATGGCGCTCCACGTGACGGCGGAACGCGTGGAGCTGGTGGTGCCAGTACCAGCGGATCAACGGGCGCAGCGCGCGCGCCCCGGGGCCGGTGAAGACCTCGGAGGTCTGCACCAGGCAACCGCGTGGATGAGGGAGGAAGCGCATCGCGTGCCGACCGTGGATGCCCGCTCCGTCACCCTCCCACACCACCTCCCCCGGAGGATCCACCCTCACCAGCACGCAGTCGAAGGTCCACGGCCGGTGCCCGAAGCGCAGGATCGAGCCGGTCGTCCACGGTGGCCCGTCCACCCACCCGGCGTCCGCCGAGCCCATCCACTCCCACCGCGGCCAGTCCTCGACCCGCGACCACACGTCCCAGGCCCGCTCGGGCGTCGCGGCCACGGGCAGGCTCCCCACGAGCGAGAGCCGCCCCACGCGCCTCAGTATCCCCGGGACACTTATCGCTTCTTGCGGAGCATCCCGAAGATTCCCCGCACCACCTCACGGGTCACCTGCCTGCCCATGCTCGAGCCGAGGATGTCCCCGACCTGGCCCGCCAGGCCCTCGTCGTCCCGGGGGGCCTCGCGACGCGGGGCGGGTTTGGCGCGCTCGCGCACCTCCTCGGCCTTCGCCGCGTCCCCGGACAGCCGCGCCTCCAGCAGCTCGGCCGCGCTCTCGCGGTCGATGCGCTCGGCGTAGCGGGGCCGCAGGGGCGACGCCGCCAGGATCGCGGCGCGCTCCTCCGGCGTGAGCGGCGTCATCCGGGAGGCCGGCGGATAGAGCCGGGTGGCGGCGACCGGCGTCGGCACGCCCCGCGGGTCGAGCACCGTCACCGCGGCCTCCCCCACCCCCAGCGACGACAGCGTCTCGGCCAGGTCGGGGTAGTGCTCGGTGATCGGGAAGGTCTCGACGGCCGCCTTCAGCGCGCGCGCATCCTTCGGGGTGAACGCCCGCACCGCGTGCTGCACGCGGTGCCCGAGCTGGGAAAGCACCTCGTCCGGGATGTCGGTGGGGAGCTGGGTGATGAAGAACACGCCGACGCCCTTGGAGCGGATCAGGCGCACGGTCTGGGTGACCGCGTCGAGGAACTCCTTCGATGCCCCGTCGAACAGCAGGTGCGCCTCGTCGAAGAAGAAGACCAGCTTGGGCTTGTCGGGATCGCCCACCTCGGGGAGGGTCTCGAAGAGCTCCGCCAGCACCCACATCAGGAAGGTGGAGAAGAGCGCCGGCCGCCGGGCCACGTCGGACAGGCCCAGGACCGACACGATCCCCCTCCCGTCGGGCGCCACCCGCAGCAGGTCGGCGACCTCCAGCGCGGGCTCGCCGAAGAACACGTCGCCGCCCTCTCCCTCGAGCTGCGAGACCTCGCGCAGGAGGACCCCGGCCGTGGAGCTGGAGATGCCGCCCAGCTGCTTCAGCTCGGCCTTGCCCGGCCCGGTGAGATAGGCGAGCGCCGCCCGAAGGTCCTCGAGGTCGATCAGGGGCAGGCCCTTCTCGTCGCAGAACCGGAAGACGAGCGACAGGCTCGACTCCTGGGTCTCGTTCAGGCTCAGGACCTTCGAGAGGAGGGTCGAGCCGAAGCCCGTGACGGTGGCGCGCAGCGGTACGCCGCTCTCGCCGGTGAGCGACATCAGCTCCACCGGGCAGGCGGCGGGGACCCACTGGTGGGCCAGCTCGCCGGCGCGGGCCGTGAGCTTCTCGTCGGCCTCGCCGGGTGCGCCGACGCCGGCGAGGTCCCCCTTCATGTCGGCGGCGAACACCGGGCATCCGGCGGCCGAGACCTGCTCGGCGATGAGCTGCAAGGTGCGCGTCTTGCCGGTTCCGGTGGCGCCGGCGATCAGCCCATGGCGGTTGAGGAACGCCAGCGGGATCCCCACCTCGACGGACGTCTCGATCTCCCCCGGCGTCGCGAACGGCCGGCCGACGCGGATCGTGGGGACGTCGAAGGCGTACCCGGCGGCCATGTCGTCGCGAAACGATCCCACGCCTCTCCCCCCGTCAGACGCGCAGCACGAGCTTGACCCCACCGGTCCCCGCCGCCTGACGCTCCCACGCGGCGGGACCCTCGTCGAGCGGCGTCACGTCCAGCGGCAGGCGCACGTCGCCCGCGCGCGCCGACGCCGCCACCGCGGCGTAGGCCTGCGCCCGGGCCGTGGGCTCCTCGGTGAAGACCGAGAAACCGCGGATGTCCAGGCGGCCGCCGCGCAGCGGGCCGGCGGTCACCTCGGCCGTGGGGGCCTGGGCGTTGCCCACCTGCACCAGCCGCCCGCCGTGGCGCAGCGCGCCGAGCGCCGCGATCGCCGAGTCTCCCCAGAGGAGATCGACGACGACGTCGGCGCCGTCGCCGCAGGCGTTGCGCAGCCCGTCGGCCAGCTCCGGACCCGTGGCGAGCGCGATGTCGGCGCCCAGCGCCAGGGCCCGATCGCGGCCCTCGGCGCCGCGGGCGACCGCGACGATGCGATCGGCGATCCCGCGCGCGGCCTGGATCGCCACCTGTCCCGCGATCCCGCCCGCCGCCAGCACGACCACGGTCTCCCCCACCTCGAGCCCACCACGGTCCCGCACCGCGATCCACCCCGCCAGGCCGGCGATGCCGACGGCCACCGCCAGCTCGTCCGAGAGCCCCTCGGGCACCGGGACCAGGCTGTCGTCGGGCACCACGACCAGCTCGGCGAGGCATCCCACCAGCGTGAGGCACCACACGCGCGTACCGGCCGGGTGGACGGCGGAGGAGACGACCTCGCCCACGGCCTCGGCCCCGGGGACGAAGGGCGGCTCGGGGATCGGCAGGTAGAAGCGCCCCGCGGCGATGGCCAGGTCCACCGGATTGAGCGCCGCGGCGCCCACGCGCACCAGGGTGGTGCCGGGCGCCGCCTCGGGCTCGGGCGCGTCGGCGGCCTCGGGAGTCAACCCGAACGAGGGGAGGCGGAGGGCTCTCACCGGCGGGACGCTATCGCGACGGCCCGTCGGGGGTCCGCACACCGATCGTTGGCCCGCAGGCCAAAGGCCCGCCCTCCGCGACGGCTCACACTCGTCCCATGACACCACACCGCACCGAGCACGCCGCCGGCCCCGTCTGGATCACGTGCGCCACCTGCTGGGGTCAGCGGCAGCTCCTGATCGCATCCCCCGGACGTCTGGAGCCCACCCCCTGCCCGAGCTGCCTGGGCGTCGGGGAGAGGCTCTCCGGCGGCGACGCTCCCGCCTGAGAACCCTCAGTCCCGCTTGCGCCGCTTGCGGCCGGCGGCGACCCGCGGGCACCCGGCGCAGGGCCGCTTCGACTCGCAGCAGCGCTTCTTGATCTTCGCGCGCTTGCTCTTCCGGGACGCCACCGCCCGGACACTACCTGCCGAAGGCAGGTCGTTCGGTGGGCCTTATGTCATCGTTGCGCCGGCGCGGCGGGGAATCAGCCTCCGATGCCCAGCAGCCATCCGAGGGTGAGCACCAGGACGCCGATGGCGGCGATCGCCACCGGGTAGTACAGCCGAACGAGGAGCCGGTCCACGGCGGGGCCTCCGGGGTGGTGGGTCGATCCCGTCTTCGACGGCCGCCGTGCACTACCCTGCCGCGTGTGCCGGACGGCGTCGGTCGGAGGCGGCCCGCGGCGTGATCAAGTACCTGGGGTCCAAGCGCACGCTGACGCCGCTGCTCGAACGGCTGGCGGCTCGCCTGCCCATCCGCTCGGCCTGCGACCTGTTCGCCGGAACGACCCGGGTGGGCCAGGCCTTCCGCCGCGCGGGCTGCCGGGTGGTCTCCAACGACCTCGCCACCTACTCGGAGGCCTTCGGCCACGCCTACATCGCCGCCGACGCGGGCCTCGACCGCCCCCGGCTGCGGAGCCTGCTCGGGCGCCTCGCGGCCCTGCCCGGACGCCCCGGGTACGTCACCGAGACCTTCTGCCGCCAGGCGCGCTACTTCTCACCGGACAACGGGGCCCGCATCGACGCGATGCGCGACGAGATCGAGCGGATCACCGACGACCCCGCGCTGCGCGGCTGCCTGCTCACGAGCCTGCTCGAGGCCGCCGATCGCGTGGACTCCACCTGCGGACTCCAGATGGCCTACCTCAAGCGGCCCGCCTCCCGCAGCCTGCGCGAGCTGGAGCTGCGCGAGCCCGAGGCCGTGGAGGGACCGGCGGGCGAGGTCACCCGGCTCGACGCGGCCGTGCTGGCGCGCGAGCTGGACGGGGTCGACTGCGCCTACCTCGACCCGCCCTACAACCACCACTCCTACTTCTCGAACTACCACGTGTGGGAGACGATCACGCGCTGGGACCGCCCCGAGGCCTACGGCGTCGCGCGAAAGCGCGTCGACTGCCGCGCGCGCCGCAACAGCTTCAACCGGTCACGCGAGGCGTGGGACGCGCTGACCGATCTCGTGGAGAGCCTGCGCACGCCGTGGCTGATCGCCTCGGTGAACGACGAGGGCTTCCACGACCCGGCGGCCGTGGCCGACCTGCTGGCCGGCCGGGGCCACGTGGCCGCCCTGGCCATCGACGTCCCCCGCTACGTGGGGGCGCGCATCGGCATCCACAACCCCGCGGGCCTCCGCGTGGGCACGGTCTCGCACGTGCGCACGCTGGAGTGGCTGCTGGTGAGCGGACCGGACCGCGGCGCGGTCGAGCGCGCCTTCGACGACCTCCGCCCGTGACGGCGGGCCCGCCCCTCACGGACAGGCGATGAAGTTCCAGCGGTCGCCGGGCGGGTCGGCCACGAGGTCGAACTCGTCGGCGGTGAGGGGCCCCTGGCCGTCCATGTCGAAGATGCGCATCCCGAGCTCGCCCGCCAGGAGGTCGTGGACCATCCGGTGGGTCGTCCCGAAGGCCGCCGCGGACGAGCCGTGCTCGAAGGCGATGTGGGGGCGGTGGCGCGCCAGCGTCTCGACCCCGCTGCGCAGGACCCCGAGCTCGGCGCCCTCGACGTCGATCTTCACGAAGTGCGGCCGGTATCCCTCCGGCAGGTCCGCGTCGAGGGTGTCGAGACGCACCGTCAAGGGCTCCGATCCCTCGCTCGGCCTGAGCGAGCTGCGCGAGTCCGAGGCCGTGTCGCGGTAGAAGGTGGCCTCCCCGGGCGTCTCCCAGATGGCGGCGTTGCGCACGTCCACCCCGGGGAACTGCTCGGCCAGGCTGCCCGCCAGCTCCGGGAGGGGCTCGTAGGCGATGTGGTGACCCTCCGGGGCGAGGCGCACCATCATCCGCAGCACGTCTCCGGCGTTGGCCCCGATGTCGATGCAATTCGCCTCGGGCGGGAGGATCGCCGCCATGATCGCGCACAGATGCGCGTCGTCGCGCCGGTTGCGCAACTGCGAGCGGGGCGTGAAGGCGTCCTGCGCGCGCCGCAGCTGGGGCTCGAGACCCATCCGGCGCGCCGAGGAGAGGATCCTTTGGCGCACCGCGCCCGCGTCGAGGACAGCCACAGCGGTCCAAAATCGGACAGCCGCGGGTGCGGGTCAAGCCGGATCCGCCAGACCCGCCGAGCGAGGCCCCGCCGGGGCGAGCCGGGCTCGCCGCCGTGCCGTCGCGCCCGCTCTCGGGCCGCCGCCTGGGGGCGGCGGTCCCGGCGGCTACTTGAGGCGGAAGGTGATGCGACCCCTGGTGAGGTCGTACGGCGACAACTCGACCTTCACCCGGTCCCCGGGGTTGATCCGGATCCGGAACCGGCGAAGCTTCCCCGCCATGTGGGCCAGGACCTCGTGGTCGTTGTCGAGCATGACGCGGAACATCGTGTTCGGGAGGGCCTCGGTGACCTCGCCCTCCACCTCGATCGCTTCTTCCTTCTGCTTGGTTCCCAGAATCGCTCCTTCGCGATGGGCTCCGGTGCCGCTTAGAGCGGCGCCACGTTGGAGGCCTGGGGGCCCTTCTGGCCCTCGGTCGCCTCGTAGCTGACCCGCTGGCCCTCTTCGAGGTTCCGGTATCCCGATCCCTGAATCTCCGAGAAATGCACGAAAAGATCCTTGCCCCCGTCATCGGGGGTGATGAATCCGTAGCCCTTCTCGGAGGAGAACCACTTCACGACACCCTCAGCCATTGAACATCCTTCGTTTCGAACGCGTTTGCGAGCCTCACCGTCGAGGCCCCGGGGGATGGTACCCCACCCCGCGGCCTGCGGACCCGTCGTCGTGCGATGGCGGGTTTTACGCAGGACCGGAAACGGCACTACACTCGTGACGTGTTCAACCGCCGCAAAGCCGCCGTGGGGTACGCAACCTTCGTGATCGCGCGCCTTCTGGCGCGCCGCGAGGTGCGCCGACGGTTCGGGGCTCAGCGGTCGAACGGGCCGAACGAGTCAAACGGACAGCACGACCGACAGGGAGGGCTCATGATCAAGCAGCGCACCAGGAGCGCGGGAGCGGTGGCAACGGATCGCGCGAGCGCGCTGGTCGAGACAGTGCGCCCCATCGTCCAGAAGGCGATCAACGACCCCGAGCTCCACGACGCGATCCGTCAGGCGTTCGCCACCGGGCGCGAGGTGACCGGGGAGATCCAGAAGAACAAGCCGAGCAAGGCCGCTCGCAAGATCGCCGAGAACCGCAAGCTCCACAAGCGCGTCGAGTCCAGCGTCCAGGACCTGCAGAAGGCCGTGAGCAGCCTGGTGGACGAGGCGAAGCCCAAGAAGAAGAGCGGGGCGAAGCGCGCGTTCGGCATCATCGCCATCCTCGGCGCGATCGCCGGCAGCGTGTTCGTGGTGATGCGCAAGCTGCGGGGCCAGCGGGACGACGACGGCGTCTGAGGCACCGGAGGGCGGGGCGTCCTTCCCGGTCTTCCTCGAGATGGGGCTCGGGGTCGACCTCGTGGGGGAGGACGCCACCACGGCCGCGCGGCGCGCCGTGCGTGAGGCCATCGGGCGCACGTCGCTGCCGGGCGTGCGCGACCTGATCCCCTCCGGCGACCGCGCCGACATGCGCGTGGAGGTACGGGTGGCGGTGCCCGGCCACGAGGCGGTCCGCGCCGACGAGGTGGCCGCGGAGTTCCCCTACGGCCGGGTGACCGTGACGGCGGAGCCCGGCGGGCTGCGCATGCCGAACGGAACCGACGCCGGACCCGGGGAGGATCACCTCATCTGCGCCGTGGCCGTCGTGCAGGTGGGCTGGTAGCGACGGCGGGCGGCGTCGCGGCCCTCTCGTGCACGGGGGTCACCAAGAGCTTCGCCGGCGGCGTGATCGCGCTCGACGGCCTCGACCTGGAGGTGCCCGAGGGGGCGTTCGTCGGGCTCCTGGGGCCCAACGGGGCGGGCAAGACCACGCTCATCCGCAGCGTGGTCGGGCTCACGAGGCCCTCCGGCGGTGAGATCCGGGTGTTCGGCGACCCGCCGTGGGGCGAGGGCGCCGACCGCGCGCGGCGAGCGATCGGGTACGCGCCCCAGGAGGTCGCCCTCGACCGGTTCGTGCCGGTCCGCGAGCTGCTCACGCTGCACGGCCGCTACTTCGGCATGAGCCGGGCCGACGCCCGGCACCGGGCGGACGAGATGCTCTTCGCCTTCGACCTGGAGCCGAAGGCGGCCGGCTACGCCGACCGCCTGTCCGGCGGGATGCGGCGGCGCCTGCTGCTCGCCCGCGCCCTGCTCCACCGCCCGCGCCTGGTGATCCTCGACGAGCCCACGGCCGGGGTCGACCTGGAGCTGCGCCACGACCTGTGGGCCTACATCCGCTCGCTGCACGCCCACGGGACCTCGATCCTCCTCACGACCCACTACATCGAGGAGGCCGAGGAGCTCTGCGAGCGCGTGGCCTTCATCCACGGAGGGCGGATCGTGGCCGAGGGGGCGCCTCGCGACCTGCGCGACCGCTTCGGCGCCCCGAGGCTGGAGGACGTCTACCTCCAGGTGGTGGGCCGGTGACGACCGCCGAGCTGCGGCGCCTGCGATGGCGCGGGGTGGGCGCCCTGGCCGAGCGCGAGGTGCTGCGCGTCCTGCGCCTCTGGACCCAGACGATCGCCCCGCCGGTCGTGGCGGCGACCCTCTTCATCGTGGTCTTCGGGGTCGCGCTCGGCGACCAGATCCGCGTGGTGGACGGCGTGCCCTACGAGCGCTTCATCGTGCCGGGGCTGGTGCTGATGGGCGTCGCCACATCCGCGTTCGGCAACAACGCCACGTCGATCTACCAGGCCCGCAACGACGGGTTCATCGAGGACCCCGCCAGCAGCCCGATGAGCGCCTCGCACCTCCTGGTGGGCTACATGAGCGGCGGCGTCGTGCGCAGCCTGATCATCGGCGCGCTGACGCTGGTCGTGGCCCGGGTGTTCGTGACCTTCCCGGTGGAGCACCCGGCGATGCTCGTCCTGGCCCTGGTCGGCACGAGCCTCGCCTTCTCGGCCCTCGGGATCGTGGTGGGCCTGTACTCCACCGGCTGGGAGCAGCAGAACGTGGTCGGCAACCTGGTCATCCAGCCGCTGGTGTTCCTGGGCGGCGTCTTCTACTCGATCGACGCGCTGGCCGAGCCCTGGCGGGCGCTGACGCACGCCGACCCCATCCTCTACATGGTGGTCGCCGCGCGGCACGGGATGCTCGGGTCCTCGGAGGTGGACGCCGGGGCGGCGCTGGCCGTGACCCTCGGGCTCGCGGTCGTCATGGTCGGCTGGGCCGGGGTGACCTTCGCGCGCGGGGTGGGAATCCGCACCTGAACGCGGTCACTAGGATCGCGACGACATGGAGCCGGGCGACGTCCTCCGGCGCTCGTGGGAGGTCTACCGGGCCCACTGGCGCCACCTCGTGAGCATCGCCGCCGTGGTGCTCGTGCCGCTCGGCGCCGTCACCGCACTCCTCGCGCTCGCGGGCTGGCCGGGAATCGTGGGCGCGAACGTCCTCAACCTGTCCGCCCTGTTCCTGGTGAACGGGGCCCTGGTGAGGGCGGTGGACGACGTGCGCCTCGGGCGCCCCGACCTGAGCGTCGCCGAGACCTTCCGCCAGACCGGCCCCCGGCTGCTGGTGCTGGCGGTGGCCGGGGTGCTCGCGGCCGTCGCGATCTTCATCGGGTTCCTGCTGCTGGTGGTGCCGGGGCTCGTGCTCCTGACCTGGTGGTTCGTGCTGTCCCCCGTCGTGGTCCTGGAGGGCCAGGGCGTCCTGCCGGCGTTCGGCCGCAGCCGCGCCCTGGTGCGCGGGCACGGCTGGCCGGTCTTCGGCGTGGCCATCGTGACGCTCGTGGTCGAGCTGGTCGTGAGCCTGACGGTCGGAGCCGCGGTCCTGCCGATGGGCGGCGCGGTGAGCAGCTTCGTCCAGACGGCGGTCGGCAACACGCTGGTGAGCCCGTTCGTCGCGGCGGCGGCCACGCTCACGTACTTCGAGCTGCACCCTCACCCGACAGGGCCCGGGGACCACCTCCACCCCGCGCACTAGTGTCCTGAGTCGCTAATTGCGTGGCAGTTCCCGGCTGCATCTCATCGCGATACAGCGTCCTCGACCCCCACAATATTCCCGATATTGCGGGGGATCTGCGTCCTTGTCTCGCTGGAGATTCGCACGGGAGCCTGCATACGAACTAACGACTCAGGACACTGACTCCCCCGCCGATGCGCCGCACGCGACCGTCTCTGACCGCCGGCCTCGTCCTGCTCGTCGCCGGGACCCTGCTGGCCGCGGCCTGCGGCGGGAGCGACGACGGGGCCGGCGGCACCGGGGCCGGCCCCGCCGCCACGGTCGCCGCCACCGCGCCGGCCGAGGGCACCTGCACCGACCGCGCCCCGGACCCGCCTCCCGATCCGAAGTCCTACCCGGCGCCGCCCCCGCAGACCATCGACACGTCGCGCAGCTACACCGCGACCCTCACCACATCCTGCGGCGACATCGTCATCGCCCTCGACGCGGCCGCGGCCCCCGCGACGGTGAACAACTTCGTCTTCCTCGCCCGCCAGGGGTTCTACGACGGCCTCACCTTCCATCGCGTGGTGGCCGGCTTCGTGATCCAGGGCGGCGACCCCACCGGCACCGGCTCCGGAGACGCCGGCTACGCGTTCGACGACGAGCTGCCGGACGACGGCTACCCCACGGGTTCCGTCGCCATGGCCAACTCGGGCCCCAACACCAACGGCTCGCAGTTCTTCATCGTCACCGGCGACGGATCGCAGCTGCCGAACGACTACAGCCGCTTCGGGAAGGTCACCTCGGGACTGGACGTCGCGCAGCGCATCGAGGGCTTCGCCGACCCCGACGCGGACCCGGGCGACCCCGCCACCCAGAAGCCGACGCAGCCGATCTACATCTACGGGGTGACGATCACCGAGGCATAGGGGCGTCGGCGCCCCCGAGGCGAGCGCGGACGTGGTCGACGACGTTCGCGGCCTTCGGGGTCCTCGCCAGGATCGTGACCTCGCCGGAGACGTTCGGCACGTCGCCGCGGTCGTAGTCGATCCGGATCGCGACCGTGTCGTGATCCCTGAGGGAGATGTCGAACATGCTCAGGCGCGGGTTCGAGAACGGCGTGTCGATGAGCTCGACACGGCCGGAGCGGCAGTAGACGACGAAGCGCTCCTCGCTGACCGCGAGCCCGATCCGCTCGGGCGTCACCTTGCCGTGGTGGCGCCTGCCGGGCGCCCGGAATCGCCTGTAGCGAACGCTTCCCCGGAGCCCCTCCTCGATCAGGACGAGCCCCTCCGACTCGAGCGCCGCCCGCAGCTCCGGCTCGAGCGTCCCGTCGCCGAGGAGCAACTTCGCCAGAAACCTCACGGGAAGACCATAGAGGCCGGATGCCGGCCACCACGACCCTGGCCACGACGCGCACATCTTTGACGACGCAGCCGATCTGCATCTAGCCGGCCCGGTAGGCCTCGAGGCGCTCGGCCAGCTCCGTGGGGCGGCTCAGGAAGGGGCAGTGGCCGCCGTCGATCTCATCGGGGGTGATGCCCAGGCGCTCGCGGACGACCCGCCGGACCCAATCGGCCGGGAAGATCCGGTCCTCGCGGCACAGGAGGTACCTGGTCGGCACGTCCGGCCACGCCTCGAGCGGCCACGGCTCCCGTCCCGGTTTCTCGGCCTGAGCCCGCCCCCTCCTCAGCGCCTCGGCCGCCAGGTCGGGCGGGACGTCGTGGTAGAAGACGGCGATCTCGCTGTCGTCGTGCGCGTCCGAATCGCGCGCCGCCTGCTCGTAGCCGGTGTTGGCGAACATCTCCGCCGCGGACTCGCCCGGCGACGGCACCATCCCGGCCACCAGCACCAGCAGGTCGACCGGGACCCGGTCGCAGACGAGCGGGGCGGTGAAGCCGGCGAACGACTGGGCCACCACGACGAGGTCGGTGCGGTCGCCGATGGCCTCGACGACGGTGTCGGCGTACTCGGACAGCCCGGCCGACTCGTCGTCGCACGGCAGGTCCATCGCCACCACGTCGTGGCCCCGCTCACGCAGCTCCGCAGCCAGCAGGTGCCAGCACCATGCGACGTCACCGGCGCCGTGGATCAGCACATAGGTGGCCATCCTCAGCGCTCGGCGATGTCGCCGCTGAGCAGAGGCTTCACGTCGACGATCGGCGTCCCGTCCACCGCTTCGAGGTTGCGGACCCGGACTCTGCCTCCGTCGATCGACGCGATCTCGACCCGATGCAGCCCGATCGGGTTCGGTCGGTGGGGGGAGCGGGTGCTGAACACGCCCTGCTGCGCTCTCGAGGCGTCGCCGCGCGGATGCACCCGCAGGACGTCGCGGCGCGCACGATCGAGCCAGGTGACGACGATGACCTCGTCCCCCTCCCGGATCCCCTCCAGACCCTCGACCAGCGAAGGATCGAAGGCGAGCCACGCGTCCGGAGCCCCCTCGTCGCCCTGCTTCGGGGCCGACGCGGGATCGGTCAGAGGAGACTCGACCCTTCCGATCGGCGTCACCTCGAAGCGCGGCTGGTTCAGGTTGACGTCGCCGATCCGCGCCTACTCCGACCAGTCCCCCTCGACCACCGGCGGGCCATGGCGGTTGAGCAGCTCGGCCGGCACGAGGAACCGGCGCTCGCCGGGCGAGCCCCCCTCGACGTAGCCCTCGACCAGGTCCTCGGGGACGTCCACGGCGAACAGCACCCGCTGGGTGTCCGAGAGGTCGTCGGCGGGTGGGCGGTCGGTGACCCAGACGCCCGAGCGCGAGTCGTCCGTGGGCCCGTCGCGGAAGCCGGCCTCCCGGATTTCGATGGCCTCGTCGTAGTCGCTGGCGTGGAACACCCTCACGGGGGGCCGCTCCGAGGCCAGGGGCGGACGCGTGTCGAGCGAGGTCTCCGCGCTCTCGTACTCGAGGTCCACGACGACGTGGGTGATCGGCTTGGCGTACCGCTCACGCGCCCTCCGGACGACATTGCGCTCGAGCCAGTTCGAGTGCCGCGGCGGGTGGGTCGAGATGATCACCTCGTCCGGGTCGTAGATGCGCAGCGCATCGTCGAGGGCCTGCAGCGGGTCGGCGTCGCCCAGGTGCCCGCGGGCTGAGAGACCGGCCGCCGTGAAGGCGCTCACCGACGCGTCGAGGCGGTCGAGCGCCTCGGCCTGCCGGCGCTCGAGGTCGGACGAGAGCCAGTGCTCGAGTCGCGAGCGGGCGAGCGCGGGGGCCACGACGAGCACCTCTCCACCGGGTCCGGCGCGGTAGAGGACCTCGTCGACGACGGCCCGGCCGGCGCAGGTCTCATTGGCGATCACCAGGATGCGCCGAGGGCTCGCCCCGGGTCCAGACGGCGGGCTCATGGCCGGTAAGACTGCCAAAAGCGCGGGGAAGGCGCTAGGGCGACGGGGGAGCGCCGTCCCGGTAGGATTCATGCGTGGCCCGGGCACACTCGGTGGACGACTACCTCGAGGCGATCTACTTCCTCGCCTTCCCCGTGGGCGAGTACGGCCCCGTGGTGAAGGAGGCGCCGGCGCCGGCGGCCCGGGTGGCGGAGATGCTCCACGTCACCCCGCCGACCGCGAGCGAGATGATGAAGCGGCTCGAGGCGGACGGCCTCATCGAGCGCGGGCCGCGCAAGGGTCCGCTCCTCACCGAGCGCGGGCGCGCCGAGGCCGAGCGGATCGTGCGCAACCACCGGATCATCGAGCGGTTCCTGACCGACTTCATGGGCTACTCGGCGGCCGAGTCGCACGTCCACGCCGACGAGATGGGCGACGCGTTCAGCGACGAGATGGTGGAGCGGCTGGACACGCAGCTCGGGCATCCCGACCGGTGCCCTCACGGGTGGCCGGTGGACCCCTCCCTCGAGCAGAAGGAGAACGCGGAGCTGCGATCGCTGGCGCAGATCGAGGCCGGCTTCGTACGCATCGTGCGCCTGGCAGAGCACGACGGCGACCTGCTCCACTGGTTCTACGAGCAGAACCTGGTGCCGGGCACCGACCTCGAGGTCCGCCGCGTCGATGCCGCCGCGGGGCAGATGACCGTCGCCATCGGCGGCGAGGAGCGCGCCATCGGCGAGCGCGCCGCCGCAGGCCTGTACGTCCTCCCCGTCCCCGGGTAGGCCTTCCCGAGACCTCGCTCCGCGAGGCGCGCCCCGGTAAGGTGGACCGAATGCCGGGCGTCGCGTCGATCGACCATGAGCGCATCGGGGGGCCGTCCCTCGGCCGCTGAGTCCGTCACGGTCACGGGCCTCACCAAGGCCTTCGGCGCCTCCCCGGTCCTTCGCGGCGTGGACCTGACCGTCCCGGCCGGCGCGCTGGTGGCCCTGCTCGGGCCGAGCGGCTGCGGGAAGACCACCCTCCTGCGCGCGATCGCGGGCCTGGAGCGTCCCGATTCGGGCGAGGTCCGCGTGGGCGACCGCGTGCTGGCCGGGCCGGGGGTCGCCGTGCCGCCGGAGCGGCGCCGGATCGGCATGGTCTTCCAGGATCCGGCGCTCTTCCCCCACATGAGCGTGGCGCGCAACGTGGGCTATGGGCTGTCGCGCCGGGATCCCGATCGCACGCTGCGGGTGGCCGCAGGCGCTCGACGCTGGTCGGCCTGGGCGGATACGACCAGCGCATGCCCTCCACCCTCTCCGGCGGCCAGCAGCAGCGGGTGGCCCTCGCGCGGGCGCTGGCGCCGCGCCCGTCGGTGATCCTGCTCGACGAGCCCTTCTCCAACCTCGACGCGCCCCTGCGCGCCGAGCTGCGCCTCGAGGTGCGCCGGGTGCTGGCCGGCACGCACATGACCGCGCTCTTCGTGACCCACGACCAGGAGGAGGCCTTCCTGGTGGGCGACGAGGTGGCGGTCATCGGGGCCGGCTGCGTGGCGCAGCAGGGGTCCCCGACCGAGCTCTACGAGCTCCCCGCCAGCCGCGAGGTGGCCGAGTTCATCGGCGACGCGAACTTCCTGCCGGGCCATGCCGCGGGGCGCTGGGCGTCCACTCCCGTGGGGGAGATCCCGCTCCACGCCGACGCGGAGGGGCCCGTCGAGGTGATGGTCCGCCCCGAGCGGCTCCGCGCGGTGGCGGGCGACGACGGGGCCGTCGAGGCGACCGAGTACTACGGCCACGACGCGGTCTACCGGGTGCGCCTGGACGACGGCTGCGTGCTGCGGGCCCGCATCATCGGCCCCCCGGTCTTCGGCGCGGGCGACCGTGTGGCGGTGGACTTCGTGGGCCCGCCGACCATGGCCTACGCCGCTCCCGGGACACCGCTCACCTCCTCCGTCGCCCGGAGCTGAGCGCGTCGAGCTGCGACCTGCTGGTGCTCGGGGCGGGCCCGGCCGGATTGGGCGCCGCCTACCGCGCGGCGGCCGCGGGACACCGGGTGACTCTGCTCGAGCGCGCCGGCTTCGTGGGCGGCGCGGCCGCGAGCGGCGAGGTGGCCGGCGTGCGCGTGGACCTCGGGAGCCACCGCCTGCACCCGTCCATCGAGCCGCGCATCCTGACCGTCCTGCAGGGGCTGCTGGGAGACGATCTGCAGGTGCGCCCGCGCAACGGGCGCATCCGCCTCGGCGGCCGGTGGATCGCCTTCCCCCTGCGCCCGCTGGACCTGCTGCGGCGCCTGCCGCCCGGCATGACCGCGGGCGCGCTGCGCGACGCCGCCCTGGGCCCTCTGCGCCATCCCGCGGCGGACACGTTCTCCGAGGTGCTGCGCGCCGCGCTCGGCCCCACCCTCTGCGAGCGGTTCTACCTCCCCTACGCGCGCAAGATCTGGGGGGTCGATCCGGCCGAGCTCTCCGGCGAGCAGGCCCGCAGGCGCGTGGGCGCGCGCTCCCCGGGACGGGTGGTGGCGCGCGCGCTCTCGCGGGGGACCCGGGGCAAGCGCTCGTTCCTCTATCCGCGCCGCGGCTACGGGCAGATCTGGGAGGCGCTCGCCGAGGCCGGCGTGGGGGCCGGGGTGGACCTGAGGCTGGGGAGCGCGGCGACGACCCTGTCCCTCTCGCCCGGCGGCGCGGTCGCCGGGCTGGCGGACGGCCAGACGGTCTCGGCACGACGGGTCTGGTCGACGATCCCCCTCACCGCGCTCGCGCGGATGGCCTCGCCCGCCGCTCCCGCCGACGCCCTCGCGGCCGCCGAGACCCTCCGCTTCCGGGCGATGACGCTGGCCTACCTCGTGGTGGACCGGCCCCGCTACACGGAGTTCGACGCGCACTACCTGCCCACCGGCGCGACCCCGGTCACGCGGGTCTCCGAGCCGAAGAACTACCGGGACGGCGACGATCCGCCGGGCCACACCGTGCTGTGCGCCGAGATCCCGTGCGACCCGGGCGACGAGATCTGGCGGGCGAGCCCCGACGAGCTCGGCCGGCTGGTGGCCGACGGTCTGGTCGAGGCCGGGCTTCCGCATCCGCGCCCGGCCGAGGTGGAGGTGCGGCGCCTGGAGAACGCCTATCCCATCCTGAGGGCCGGCTTCGAGGGCCCGCTCGCCGCCCTCGATCGCTGGGCCTCCGCCCAGCCCTCGCTCGTCACGCTGGGCCGCCAGGGCCTCTTCGTCCACGACAACGCCCACCACGCCCTGGCCATGGCCTGGGCCGCCGCCGACTGCCTAGGACGCGACGGCTCCTTCGACGCTCTGGGCTGGGCCGCCGCGCGCGAGCGCTTCGCCGCGCACGTCGTCGAGGACTGATCCCGCGTTCAGCTCCCGGTAGACCGCGGGAACCACCCGCCGCAGGTACGGGCCCAGGCGAACGAACGACGTGCCGTGCCGGCGGAAGCGGTAGCTGATCGGGACCTCGGCGTAGGCGTAGCCCTTGCCCAGCAGATCGAGCGTGAGGACCTGGGCGTAGTTGAAGTCGTGCACGATCTCGGCGTCCGCGGCGGCGGCGGCCGAGAGGGCCCGGTAGCCGCTCTGCCCGTCGGCCAGCCGGCGGCGCGCCACGCGCGACAGGATCCAGGTGAGCACGCGGTTGCCCAGGCGCCGGTGCGGGCGCATGTGCGCGATGCGGCCGTCGAAGCGCGAGCCCACGACGTAGTCGGCGCGACCCTCCAGGATCGGGGCGACCATGGCCTCGAGCTCCTCGGGGGCGTACTCGCCGTCGGCGTCGCAGAACGCCACGGCCGCCGCGTCCCGGGCGACGGCCTCGGCCAGGCCGCGCCGGACGGCGGCCCCCAGCCCCCGGTTGGCGCCCATGCGCACCACCTCGGCCCCCGCCCGCGCGGCCTCGGCCGCGGTGCGGTCGCGCGAGCCGTCGTCCACCACCAGCACGCGCACCGGCCGGCCGCGCACGCTCGCCGGAGCGCGGGCCACCACGGCGGCCACCGTCGCCTCCTCGTCGTGGGCGGGCATCACCAGCACCACGGGCGCGGCCGGGTCGGAGGGCGGCGACCGGGGCCCGCCGGGGGTGCGCCGGGGGAGGCGCAGGCGGCCCACCAGGCTCGGCGCGGGCCAGCCGACGGCCACCGCGCCCACCACGAGCGCGTAGGCCGTCTTGAGCGCGTGGGCGGCCACGGCGGCGGCCAGGGCGGCGCCCGGGTCGGCGCCGAGGGCCACCAGCGACGCGGTGGCGGCGGCCTCGTAGGTGCCCACGCCGCCGGGGGTGATCGCCACGGCCTGGGCCGCGATCGTCACGGCCGTGACCAGCGCCGCGTCCCGCGGCGAGAGGTCGATGCCCGCCCAGCCGGCGCAGCTCCAGACCAGCACGCTCTCGAGCAGCCACGCCACCGCCGCCCCCGGCAGCGCCAGCGCGAGCCACCCGCGCCGGGCGTTCCCGGCGCGGCGCACGATCGCGCGCCGTCCACACGGCCGCGGCGATCAGCAGGAGCCCCGCGACGACCGCCAGCGGGATCCGGGCGTCCCCCACCAGCTCGTCGGCGACCTCGGGCCCGAGGAGGGCCGCGATCGCCACGACCGCGAGGATGTCGGCGGCGCGCAGGAGGACCGTCGAGGCGGTTGCCGCCGCGACGGGGACGCGCGCGCGGCGCACCACGCTCACCACCCGCAGCGGCTCGCCCAGGCGCAGGGGCAGCAGGTGGTTGCCCGCCAGCGAGACGTGCAGGGCGGCGAGCGACTGGCCGAAGCTCAGGCCGGGGAGGGCCCGGCACCAGAGCCCGGCGCGCAGCACGAAGGCCAGCGCGTAGGCCCCGAGGGCGACGATCAGGCCCCGGGGATCGTGCGCGGCGGCTTCGGCGGTCTCGCCGAGGGCTCCCAGATCCACCGAGTGGACGACGTAGGCGACGGCGCCTGCGAGCGCCACGATCGTCACCGCCGTCAACGCCGGCCTCGCCAGACCCGAGGTCTTTTGATAGGTGGACCTTATATTCAAAGGCGGTTGACCTTACACTCTGCGCCGCCGCGCCGGCGGCGCGGGACGGCGACCCGGGAGGCGAAGGTGAGGGTGCGCGGGGACACGATCGGCGCGCGGCTTCGCCTCGGGCGCGTCCTGACCCTCCGCACGGCTCTCGTCCTGGTCGCGCTGATCGCCTTCGGCGCGTCCGCGGCGGGGATCGACGTCCGCGGATCGCACCTCGCCCAGACGACCGGGGACGAGCCGCACTACCTGCTCAGCGC
Organism: Miltoncostaeaceae bacterium; assembly: GCA_963721335.1. GTDB lineage: Bacteria > Actinomycetota > Thermoleophilia > Miltoncostaeales > Miltoncostaeaceae > CAVXDY01. Next base: position 25,836 of record CAVRIV010000004.1, on the reverse strand, counting down.
CATCAGCCTGGGCGAGGACGGCGACCTCGACGTGAGCGACGAGATCGGGCGCCTCGCCTACCTGCCCTTCCACGAGGTGGAGATCCTCGCGCAGGCCGAGAATCGCGGCGACGGCCGGTTGATCGAGCCCCACGACCCGCTGCTGCCCGCGATCCTGGCCGTCCCGATGGTCCTGGGGGGCTGGGTGCTCGCCAAGCTCGTCCTTGCGGGCTTCGCCGCCGCCCTGGCCGCGGTGACCCTCTGGACCGCGGTGCGGCGCCTGGCGGTGCCCCTGCGACCCGCCACCGCCGTGGTCGCGGTGCTCTCCGCCACGGCGCCGCTCGCGGTGTACGGCTCGGAGGTCTACCCCGAGCTGCCCGCGGCGCTCGCGGTCGCGGTCGCGCTGGCCGCGCTGATGGGCCCCCTGGGCCGCGGCGGCCTCTGGGCGCTCGGGATCAGCGTCGTCGCGCTGCCGTGGCTGTCGGTGAAGTACGCGCCGGTGGCCCTGCTGCTCGCCGCCGTCGGGCTGTGGCTGCTGTGGCGGTCCGGGCGGGCGCGCACGGCGGGCGCCCTGCTGGGAGCCCTCGCCGCCGCGGCCCTGGTCCATGCCGGGGCGCACCTGGCGCTCTACGACGGCCTCACCCCCTACGCCGCCGGCTCCCACTTCGCCGGCGGCGAGCTGACCGTGGTGGGCGACGACCCCCACTACCTCGGACGCAGCCGGCGGCTGGTGGGGCTGATGGTGGACCGCGATTTCGGCCTGGCGGCGTGGCAGCCGGCGTGGCTGCTGCTGGTCCCGGCCGTCGCCGCGCTCGCCGCCCGCCGGCCGCGCGGCGCCGGAGCGCTCGGCCTGACGCTCCTGGCCGGGTGGCTGGTGGCGACCTTCGTGGCGCTCACCATGCAGGGCTGGTGGTTCCCCGGGCGCCAGCTCGTGGTGGTGCTGCCGGCCGCCGTGCTCGTGATCGCCTGGTGGGCCGGCGGAGGCCGGGGGCGGCTGGCCGCGGTGCTGGGCCTGGGCGCCGTGGGCCTGTTCACCTACGCCTGGCTGGTGGTCGAGGGGCTCTCCGGGCGGGTGACGTGGGCCGCGGACCTGCAGACCACCCTCAACCCGCTCTACCGCGGCTGGCGCTACGCGCTGCCCGACTACCTGCACGTGACGGCGGGCACCTGGCTGCTGCACTGCGCATGGCTGGCGGCGGCGGTGGCCGTCGCCGTGGTCACCTACGCTCGCGAGCGGACCGCGCGGGTGCCGAGGGGCGTTCATGCCACCGCCTGACACGACGGCGGGAGGGGCGCGGCCGAGCGCGGTCGTGACCGGCTGCGCCGGCTTCATCGGCTCCACGCTGTGCGAGGCGCTGGTGGCCGACGGGTGGCGGGTGCTCGGCGTCAACGCCTTCACCGACACCTACGACCGCGACGAGAAGGAGGCGAACCTCGAGACCCTCCGCCACGAGCCGCGGTTCGATCTGGTGGAGGTGGACCTGGCGTCAGGACCGCTTCGGAGCCTGCTCGCGGGCGGCCCGCCGGTGGTGCATCTCGCCGGCCGCCCGGGGGTGCGCTCGAGCTTCGGCGAGGGCGTCCCGGCGACGATCCGCGACAATCTGCTGGCCACGCACCGCCTGCTCGCCGCCGCCCGCGAGGCGCGCGTGCGCCGCGTGGTGTGGGCATCGTCCTCGTCGGTCTACGGCGATGTGAGGGGGGCGCCCGCCGGCGAGGAGCGGCCCCTGCCCCAGGCGCCCTCGCCCTACGCCGCGACCAAGCGCGCCTGCGAGGGCCTCGCCCAGCTCGCACGGGACCGCGGCCTCGAGACGACCGGGCTTCGCCTGTTCACGGTCTACGGGCCCCGCCAGCGCCCCGACATGGCCGTGCGCCGCATGTGCGAGGCGCTGTCGGGCGGGCCCCGGTTCCCCCTCTACGGCGATGGCGCCCAGGTCCGCGATCTGACGCACGTGGACGACGTGGTCGAGGCGATCCGGCGAGCGATGGCGGCGCCGGCCGTCGGCGCGCTCTACAACGTGGGCGGGGGGCGCCCGACCAGCCTGGCCGAGACGATCGCGCTGCTCGAGGTGATCGCCGGAGCCTCGATGCCGGTGCGGGCGGCCGGCGCGGCCGCGGGCGACGTGGCGCGGACGGCCGCCGACCCCTCGCGTGCGCGCCGGGAGCTCGGGTGGCGCCCGAGGGTGAACCTGGTGCGGGGGCTCGCGGCGCAGCTGGCCTGGGTGCGGGCCCGCAGGGCGCGCCTCGCGCCCGGATCAGAGGGAGAACACGAAGCCCGCCGGCCGGCCCGGATCCTCCGCGATGAGCGGCAGGGCCTCGGCGAGAGCCCGCTGGAAGACGCCCGCGCTCTCGCCGAATAGCCGCGCCAGGGTCTCAGGCGGGGTCGCCTCGGGCAGCACGCCGTTGGCGTGGTCGGTCACGAAGCCCACCAGGCCGAAGGCCAGGCCCGCCTCCCCGGCCAGCACGGTCTCGGGCCCCCCGGTCTGGCTCACGGCCGCGACGCCCGCCGCCGCGAGCTGGGCGATCTCGCTGACGCTGTTGAGCCGCGGCCCGTCCACGTGGCCGTAGGTGCCCCCGTCGCGAGCCGTCAGGCCCGCGGCCTGCGCGCCGCGCAGCAGCCCGGCACGCACGCGCTCGCCGAAGGGGCGCTCGTAGATCCAGTGGCCGCGCCCCGGGGAGTCGGGTGAGGTGAAGAGAGTGCACAGTGAGCCGTCCGGCATGCGGTTGGACGGAAAGTGCAGGTCGTCGAAGACCACCAGCGAGCCGAGCTCGAGCGACGCGTCCACGGCGCCGCAGACCGTGGTGGACACGAGCGCGGCGGCGCCCCCGGCCGCGATGGCGGCGACGTTGGCCCGCGCGGTGACCTGGTGGGACAACCGGGCGTGGCCCGAGCCGTGGCGCGGGACGTGAAGCACGGACACGCCGGCGAGCCTGCCCGAGGTGACCTCCGCCGGCCCGTAGGGCGTCTCGACCACCTGGACGCGCCGCTGGGCCAGGCCCTCCAGCTCATAGAGCCCGGTCCCGGTGATCAGGCCGATCGGAGCGGACTCGGGCACGGACACTAGACCCGCTCGTCATCCTCCCGGCGCGTCGCGGTGACCGTGTAGACCCGGTCCCGGCCCGACAGCAGGAAGTCGGGGTTCACGCACGGCCCGTCCGAGCGGTGCTCGAAGGTGCGCTCCACGTCGCAGCGGCACATCGGGAGCGGCTCCTTCGTGGCGCGGAGGGCGCCGAAGCCGGCCGCCGTGCGCTGGAGGCGCCGGAAGCCGTCGAGGTCGATCTCGGCCCGGTAGACGCCCTCGAGGCAGCCGATCCAGGTGCGGCCGGTGTCCTCGTCCTCGTACGAGTAGAGGCGGGAGCACCCGCCCTCGATGCAGCCCACGGGGTAGACGACGCGCTCGCACGAGACCGGGCACTGGCGGCACGACCCGGCCGCGCGCGCCGCGGCCGCGGTGGTGGGTGTCATCGGGGGGATCTCTCAGGCAAGGCGCCTATTGAAGCGGCCCTGTCCTCCGCCGGTCAAGAACCCGCGGCGCGGGGACCGGCGGGGCCCCGAGGAGGTCTTGCCAGAACCCGCGGTCAGGCCAGGCAGCGCTCGCCGAAAAGGGTCTTCAGCTCGGCCACCAGGCCGTTGTCGCGGGGGTCGACCCGGAACTCCTCTCCCAGGCGCAGGCGCCGGCGGCGACCGTCCGTCACGACGTCGAGCACCACCGGTGCGGGGCCGGCGTGGTCCACCAGCAGCCGCCGCAGGTCGTCGCAGCGGGGTCTGGGCGAGCCGGGCGGCGTCGATGCGCACCAGGAGCCGCTCCTCCTCGGCGCCCTCCTCGGGCGTGAAGGCGCGGATGGTCTGGGCGACGAGCTTGGTCTCGCCCTCCCCCTTCTGGTCCACGCGGCCCGAGATCAGGATCATGGCGTCGGCCGTGAGCAGGTCGCGGGCCTCGGCGAGGACGGCGGGCACCACCACGACCTCCACCGACCCCTCCAGGTCGTCCAGGCGCACGAACATCATCGGCTCGCCGCGCCGCGTGGTGATGCTCTTCAGGACCCCGACGAGCCCGCCCACCGTGACGGCCTCCCCGTCGGCGCGGTCGGTGAGGGCGGCGAGCTGGCAGGTGGTGGCCCGCGAGAGCTGCTGGCGGCAGTCGTGGAGCGGGTGGCTGGAGACGTAGAGGCCGAGCGCCTCCTTCTCGGCGGCGAGCAGCTCCTCGCGGGGCATCTCGGCGGTGCCGACCGGCGGATCGACCTCGGCCGGCGCCTCCACGCCGTTGCCCCCCATCGACCCGAAGAGCGACTCCTGGCCGGCCGCGAGGTCGCTGCGGCGGCGGGCGGCCTGACCCACGGCGGCCGGGAGGGCTTCGAGCATCCCCCTGCGGGTGGCGCCGGTGGAGTCGAGGGCTCCCGCGCGGATGAGGCTCTCCAGCGCCCGCTTGTTGACCTGCGCCTGGTCCACGCGCCGGCAGAAGTCCCAGATCGACTCGAACGGGCCGCCCGCGTCGCGCGCGGCCAGGATCGCGGTCACGGCGTTCTCCCCCACGCCCTTCGTGGCCGTGAGGCCGAAGCGGATCTCGCGCTCACCGGTGACCCGGAAGTCGGCGCCGCTCTGGTTGACGTCGGGCGGCAGCACCGCGAGATCCATCTCCGAGCATGCCGACACGTAGAAGGGCACCCGGTCCTTGGTGTCCATCACCGAGCTCAGCAGCGACGCCATGTACTCGGCGGGGTGGTTGGCCTTGAGGTAGGCCGTGCGGTAGGCCAGCAGCGCGTAGCAGGCCGCGTGGCTCTTGTTGAACGAGTAGTCGCCGGCCGCCTCGCACAGGCGCCAGAGGCTCTGGGCCACCGCCGCGGCGGTGCCGCTGCCGACGCAGCCCTCGATGAACTCGTCCTTCAGCGAGGCCATCAGGACCTTGTCCTTCTTGCCCACGGCCTTGCGCAGGTCGTCCGCGCGGGCCGGCGAGAACCCGGCGATCGCGCGGGAGATCGCCATCAGCTGCTCCTGGTACACCGCGACGCCGTAGGTGAGGCCCGTGATCGACTCGAGCCGCGGGTCCTCGAAGGTCACCCGGGTGGGGTCGCGCTTGTTGCGCGCGTAGGTGCTGATGAAGGCCATGGGGCCCGGGCGGTAGAGCGCGACCAGGGCGATCAGGTCGGCGAACTCCGTGGGGCGCACCTCGCGCAGCGCCTCGCGCATCCCGCTCGACTCGAACTGGAAGACGCCGATCGCCTCGCCCCGGGCGAGCATCTCGTAGACCTTCGGGTCGTCCAGGGGCACGGTCTCGATGTCGGGCCGTCGCCCGGAGCGCTCCTGGATGAGCGCGAGGCAGCCCTCGATGACGTCCAGGTTGCGCAGCCCCAGGAAGTCCATCTTCAGCAGCCCCAGGGCCTCGACGTCGTGGTCGGGCACCTGGGTCACGACGTTGCCCTCGTCGTCCAGCCGCACCGGCAGGTAGGAGGTGATGTCGCCGGGGGCGATCACCACGCCCGCCGCGTGGACGCCCTCGTTGCGCACCAGGCCCTCCAGCGGCAGGGCCGTGTCGATGATCTCCTTGGCGATCGGATCGTCGGCGTAGGCCTGGGCGAGCTCGGTGCCCGGCTTCATCGCGTCGGCCAGCTTGATGCCGATGGGCCGCTCCGGGACGAGCTTGGCGATGCGGTCGACCTGGCCGTAGGTGTGGCCCAGGACGCGCCCGGCGTCCCGCACCACCGCCCGGGCCAGCAGCTTGCCGAAGGTGCCGATGCGCGCCACCGCGCCGGTGCCGTACTTCTCGGTGACGTACTGCACCACCCGGTCCCGGCCGGCCACCGAGAAGTCGGTGTCGATGTCGGGCATGCTCCTGCGCCCCGGGTTCAGGAAGCGCTCGAACAGCAGGCCGTGGGCGAGCGGGTCGAGGTCAACGATCCGCAGCGCGTAGGCCACGAGCGACCCGGCCGCCGAGCCGCGCCCCGGGCCCACGCCGACGCCGTTCTCGCGCGCCCAGCGCATGTAGTCCCACACGATCAGGAAGTAGCTGGCGAAGCCCATCTCGCCGATCACCGACAGCTCGAAGCGCAGCCGCTCCTCGGCCTCGGCGGGCGCCCCCTGCGGGTAGCGCCGTGCGATGCCCTCGCGGCACAGCCGGTCCAGGTACTGCTCGGGCGTGACCCCGTCGGGCACGGGGAAGCGCGGCAGCTTGACGTCGCCGAGCGGAAGCTCGAGCGCCGCGCACCGCTCGGCGATCTCCAGCGAGACCGGCAGCGCGTCGAGGAAGCCGGGCAGGGCCTCCGCCATCTCGGCGCCGGTCTTGAGGAAGAACTCCTTCGTCTGGAACTTGAAGCGGTTCGGGTTGCTCAGCAGGTCGCGGGTCTGGATGGCGAGGAGCGCCTCGTGGGCGTCGGCGTCCTCGCGGCAGGGGTAGTGCGCGTCGCAGGTCGCCACCATCGACAGCCCGGTGTCGCCGGCCAGCCGCCGCAGGTGCTCGTTGATGCCGGTCTGCGCGTCGAGGCCGGCGTGCTGGATCTCCACGTAGACGTCGTCGCCGCCGAAGATCCGGGCGAGGGTGTCGAGCTCGGTGCGGGCGGCCGCGACGTCGTCGCGCTCGAGGCTGCGAGCAGACCACGCCGGACAGGCACCCGGAGAGCGCGATCAGGCCGTCGGCGTGGCGCTCCATCAGCTCGTGCGAGATGCGCGGCTTCCGGTGGTAGCCCTCGAGGTAGCCGGCCGAGCAGAGCTTGATGAGGTTGTAGTAGCCCTCGGTCGTCTCGGCGAGGAGCGTCAGGTGGTTGCGCCGCTCGCGGGTGGGGCGCTCGCGGTGGTCGGGCACCACGTAGGCCTCGAGGCCCACGACCGGCGTGATGCCCCGTTTGGTCGCCTGGCGGTAGAGCTCGACGGCGCCGCTCATGACCCCGTGGTCGGTGAGCGCGACGGCGCTCTGGCCGATCTGCTCGACGCGGTCGAGGAGCCGCTCGATCTTGCACGCCCCGTCCAGGACCGAGTAGTCGGAGTGGACGTGGAGGTGTGCGAAGGGCGGGTCGGGGGCGGCCGGCATCGGGGCGCTCAGGCTCGCATACGCGCGAGAGAGCCAGCAAGGAACGACGACGCACGATGCGGGGTCTTCTGCCGCACCGTGCCGCGATGGATCGTGGGGGCCACCCCCTCAGGCTACTGGGTCGAATCGGACGTCCCGCGGGCCCGGCCCGGGCTCGATCAGCCCCAGCAGCGCGAGACCCTCCGCCGCCACGGCGGAGCGGTCGGCGGCCCCGAGCCGGCGCAGGCTGCGCACCACCAGGACCGCGCCGTCATCCGGGCCGTCGCGGTCGATCCACCAGGTGCCGAGCGCGGTGCCGTCGTGCAGGACCGACCCCGCGACCCGGCCGGGCGCGGCGGAGAGGCGGCGCCGGTCGTCCTCCGAGATGAACCGCGTCCGGTCCGCGTGGGAGAGCAGCAGGTTGTCGTACTCCGGCAGGAAGCGCGGCGGCGCCGGCGTCTCGGGACCGGGCCGTGGCGCGTCGGGCAGATCCAGCAGCTCTCGGCCCCGCTCGTCCCGGAACGCGCGGAGCCCCGGACGGAGCCGCTCGACGACCGCGCGGAGGCCGGTCAGGCGCGACCACGTCGCGATGTCGGCCACGGCCGCCGGCCCGAAGGCCGCCAGATAGCGCACCACCACCTCGTCGATCGACGGATCGTCCGCCAGCGGCCGCCCGAGCCACGCCTCGGCGGTGGTCGTGGTGACCTGGGCCGTGCGGCCCCACACGCCTCGCGGCGGCACCTGGACCAGGGGCAGCAGGCAGCGGCAGGCGTACGCCATGGCCGCCGGGTCGAGCTCCGGGAACCGCTCCGCCAGCGCGGCGCGCAGCTGCGGGCCGGTGCGCGGACGCTCGCCCAGCACCTGGCGGGCCGCGGTCAGGACCGGCGCGAGGTCCACGTCGCGCAGCAGCGGCGAGTAGTCGGGGTGGCGCCACAGCTCGGCGTGCAGCACCGGCTGCGTGAGGGGCCTCAGCAGCAGGCAGTCGTCCGCCGTGACCAGGTGGATGGTCGCCCGCATCACGACCGTCCGGACCACCTCGCGATCCACCAGCAGCCGCCCGAGCTCCTCGGGATCGAAGCCGCGCAGCCGGGACCAGAGCGCGATGTAGGGGTCGCGCGGCTGCTGCGCCTGCAGGCCCACCAGGTGCGCGACCGCACCCCGCGGCGGCATGTCCGCCCGCTCCAGCAGGAGCTGGCGCGCCAGGGTGGCCCGGCCGAGCGCGCGCGGGCTGAGGACCTCGGTCGTCACGTCCCCGATGATGACCGCCGCCGGGGACAGCGGTGCCGCTCAGGGGCGACGTCCCGGCTGCCCACCGCGCGCGCGGCGACCGTTCCGGTCCGACGAGGACCGGTCGTCGTGAAGGCGCACCGGGACGGCCTTCCCGTCCTCCGCGGCCACCATCGTGAAGGTCGCGCGGCAGACGTCGCGGACCTCCTTGCTCGACGGGTCCTCCGAGCGGGCCGCGAGCGAGATGCGCATCGAGGAGACGCCGACCTCCTCGAGCGTGGCGGTGATCGAGCACACCTCGCCGGCGTGGACGGGCCCGGACCACACGCAGTCGTCGACGGCCTTGAAGAAGACGGTCTGACCGGGCACCACGGCGCGCGTCGCCGCGACCCACGCGGCCATGTCCATCCAGCTCATCATGTGCCCGCCGTGCATCACGCCGAGCGTGTTCACCTGGTTCGGCATCACCAGGATCGACAGCGTGTAGGGCTCGTGTCCGGGCATCACTCGTGCGCTCCGATGTGCCGGGCGATCACCATCTTCTGCACCTCCGAGGTCCCCTCGCCGATCTCCAGGATCTTCGCGTCGCGGTAGAGCCGGGCGATCGGGCTCTCCTCCATCCACCCGTAGCCGCCGTGGATGTGGAGGCTACGCTCGGCCACGGTCTGCGCGAGGCGCCCCGCGGTGAGCTTCGCCATGGCCGCCATCGCGGTCACCGGCCGGCCGGCGTCCTTGAGCCGGGCGGCGCGGTACAGCAGGCTGCGGGCCGCCTCGATCTCGCACGCCATCTCGGCGAGCGAGAACTGGATGGCCTGGAAGCCCGCGATCGCGCGGCCGAACTGGCGGCGGGAGCGGGCGTGCGCCAGGGCCAGCTCGAGGGCGCCCTGAGCGAGGCCCACGCCCATCGCGGCGATCGCGATGCGCCCGCCGTCCAGGGCCTGCAGTGCCTGTCGCAGGCCGGCGCCGCGCGGGCCGAGCAGCGCCTCGGCGCCCACCTCGACCCCCTCGAGGCTCACGGGGCGCGTGTCGCTGGCGCGCCAGCCGATCTTGCGCAGCGGCGGATCGGGACGGTAGCCGGGGGCGTCGGCCGGGACGATGAAGGCGCTGATCTCCGAGTCGCCGGTACGGGCGGTCACCGTGCAGCAGGCGGTGATGTCGGTGCCGGCGTTGGTGATGAACATCTTCGACCCGTCGATCGTCCAGCCGCCGCCGTCCCGCGGTCGCGCCCGGGTACGTCCGGCGCCCGCGTCGGACCCGGCCTCGGGCTCCGTGAGCCCGAAGGCCGCGAGCGCCCGCCCGGCGGCGAGGTCGGGCACCCAGCGGCGCCGCTGCTCGTCGTCGCCGAAGAGCACGATCGGCATCGTGCCGAGCCCGGTGTGGGCGGCCACCGTGATCGCCACGCTGGAGTCCACCCGCGCCAGCTCCTCGATGGCGACCGCGTAGGAGAGGGTGTCCAGGCCGGCGCCGCCCCACTCCTCCGGGACGGTCATGCCCATCAGGCCCAGCGCGCCCAGCGTGGCGACGATCTCGTAGGGGAAGCGGCCCTCGCGGTCGAGCGCCTCGGCCGCCGGCGCGATCTCCCCCTCGGCCACCTCGCGGACGCTCGCGCGGAGGGCCACCTGCTCGTCGGAGAGCCCGTCGTTCAACGGACGGCGTCCCGGGAGGCCCCGAGCCGCTCCCGGGCGCGCTCCCCGGCGGCCCCGAGCAGCGTGCCGCCCTCCCGGCGGGCCGTCTCGATCAACTCGCGCACCACGTCGCCGATGCCGTCCGCCGCCTCCGCGGCGTGCCCGGCGTCCCCGCCGACGAGCTCCTCCCCCACCGAGATCAGCCCGCCGGCGTTGGCCACGAAGTCGGGCACGTAGCCGATGCCCCGCTCGGCCAGGCGCTCGGCCATCTCGTCGCAGCAGAGCTGGTTGTTGGCCGAGCCCACCACCCAGCGGCAGCGCAGCTCGGCGACGCTCGCCGGCGTGAGCACGCCGCCCAGCGCGCACGGCGCCAGGACGTCGCACCGCTCCGACAGCGCCTCGCGCCGGAGGGACGAGGCCCGCCCCGATCTCGGCCGCCAGGGCGGCGGCCCGAGCGGCGTCGACGTCGCTCACGCTCACGCGGGCGCCCGCCTCGGCCAGGAGGCGGGCGAGGGCCCCGCCCACCTTGCCCGCGCCCTGGACGACGACGCTCACCCCGTCGAGGTCGTCGGCGCCGGTCTCCGCCTCCCAGACCGCCCGGACGGCCGCCAGCACCCCGCGCGCGGTCGTCGGCGACGGATCGACGGCCCCCAGGGCGTAGGGGGTCCACCGGCGCACCGCGAGCATGTCCGCCACGCTCGTCCCCACGTCCTCGGCGGTGTAGTAGCTCCCGCCCAGCAGGTCGATCACCTCGGCGTAGGCGCGCCACAGGGCCGGGCCCGCGAGCCGGGCGGGGTCGCCCACGATCACCGCCTTGCCGCCTCCGAGCGCCAGCCCGGCCGCCGCGGCCTTCAGCGTCATGGCCTCGGCCAGCCGCAGGGCGTCCAGGGTCGCGCTCGCCTCGCTCCGGTAGGGCAGGAAGCGGGTGCCCCCCACCGCCGGACCGAGGGCCGTGGAGTGGACCGCGACGATCGCCCGCAGCCCGCTCGCCTCGTCCACGGCGTGCACCACCCGCTCGTAGCAGCCCACCGACGCGTCGTCGATCACCCTCACGACGTCGCCCGGAGCAACTCGTCGAGGCGCGCGTAGGCGGCGTCCTCCTTCGGGTAGCGCACCGTCCGGAAGCCGGTGACGCCCTCGGGCAGGCGCAGCGCCTCGTCGGCGGCCGGACCGGCCAGCCGCCCGTCGCAGACCGCGCCGAGGACCTCGCTCTCGTACCAGTCGCGGAAGCGCCGCTCGCGCCGGTGCCAGGACGGGAGCATCGCCCGGAGGAACCGCGCCCGGCGCATCAGCCGCAACTGCCAGTCACGCGTCTCCATGTCCCACTCGAAGTGCCGGCCCAGGACGTCGAACGCCGGCCGGTTGAGGTGAACGTAGTCGATGCGGTCGCCCCGGGAGGGGTCCACCAGGAAGCGCTCGCGGTCGCGCGCGTACTTCTTGGGGCTGGTGAGCTGGTGGGCCACGAAGATCTCGTCCTTGATCGCCATCGTGCGGTGCAGGTTGTGGATCGCGGCCGCCGTCAGCGCGGGGAAGGCGGCGCGCACGCGCTCGACGCCGGCCAGGTAGCGCTCGGCGTAGGCGGCGCCGCCCCAGGCCACGATGTCCGCGAGCCGCGGCGCCAGCATCCGCATCGCCACCTCGCCCAGCCCGGCCTCGCGCGCGCGCTCCACGGCCGCCCGGAACGCCCGTCGCTCGCGCCGCGAGCGGATCCACCCCTCCTCGCGGGCGATGAGCGTCTCGGCGTCCTCGGCCGGCGACGACTCCGCCTCGCGGGCGGCCAGGACCCGGCCGAGGAGGAACGCCCGCAGGTTGTCCTCGGCCCGCCGCCCGGCGACCCGCGCGATGGCGCCCTCCATGGCCTCGCGGCCCAGGGGGATCCAGCCGCGCTGCCAGGCGGCCCCCAGCACGGCGACGTTCGCGTAGATCCGGTCCCCCAGCGTCCGCTTGGCGGCGGCCGAGAAGTCGGTCGCCACCAGGCCGTCCGGCCGGGTCTCGGCGTTCGCGCGCTCCACGAGGTCGTCCGGATAGGCCTGCGCCCCCGTCAGCGCCATCGTCGTGGGGCGCCGGTGGGTGTCCATCGCGGCGGCCGTCCGGTCGGCCGAGGCGTAGCGCAGCGCGCGGGCCGCCTCGAGGGGCTCCAGGCCGAGCACCAGGTCGGCCATCCCCTCGGGGATCTCCGAGGTCCGGGGGCTCGCGCCGTCGTGCATGGTCACGTGGCTGAAGACCCCGCCGCCCCGCTGGGCGAGGCCCTTGCGGTGGAAGACCTCGACGGCCGGCCACTCGGCGGCGGCGGCCTCGATCAGGATCCGGCCCACCACGCCGATGCCCATGCCGCCGACCCCCGCCAGGTAGACCCGGAACTCGCTCCCCCGCGCCGGGACGACGGGCTCGGGCGGCTCCACCAGGGGCGGCCCCTGGGTCTCCGGCGCCCGGGTGCGGCGCACGGTGACCCGCTCGAAGCTGGGGCACGCCTTGATGCGCGCGCAGTAGCCGTCGTCGACGCAGACGTCCTCGCTGATCCCCACCTTCTGCCCGAGCGGCGTGCTCACGAGCTCGAGGCCCGGGCAGCCGGTGCCGGTCGTGCACTCCCGGCAGTTCTCGCAGGTGTCCTGCGCGATGTTGTAGCGGGTGACCTCGGGCAGGAATCCGCGCTCCTGCACCACCCGCGCGCGCTCGGCCTTCACCCGGCGGCCGGAGGTGATGGCGCACTCCTTGTCGCTGATGACGACCCGTGTCCCCTCCATCAGGAGCGCCCGCTCGAGGAGCCCCATGTGGGCCTCGCGATCGTCCGGGTTGGACCGGGCCAGGAACCGCGGCCCCATCGCCGCGATGATGCGCTCGATCTCGAGCGGCGTCTGGGGCCGGCCCATCAGGTCGGTCTCGCTGGCCGGCGTCCCCTGGTGGCCGGTCATCGCCGTGTTCTTGTTGTCGAGGACGATGTACAGGATGTCCTGGTCCTGCTTGATCGCGTTGGCCATCGTGGACATCTCGCCGTGGAAGAAGGTGCCGTCGCCCACCAGGACGTAGTGCTTGTTGGTGACGAGCGGCGCCGACCCGGCGCCCGTGGCGCCGCCGAGCCCCATCGCCGAGAGGTCGTGCATCTCCTCGAACGGGGGCAGGAAGGCCATCGAGTAGCAGCCGATGCCCCCGTGGGCGATCGCGTCCACCGGCTCGCGGTCGTGCACCCGGCGCATGTAGACGGGGTCGGCGAGGCGCTTGCGGATCTCCGTCAGCGGGGAGCTGGTGCCGCGATGCGGGCAGCCCGCGCAGTAGGTGGGGGTGCGGGGGGTCACGGCGAGGGCCCGCCGGGCCAGCGCGCCGCGCCGCTCGTCGGCGTCCTTCGCCCGCTCGAGTGCGCGGGCCGGGACGGCGTCCGGGGCGGATCGCACCAGCCGCGAGAGCGCGGCCAGGGCGATGTCCGGGTCCATCCCGGCCCCCGCCGGGAACCCGCGCGCCCCGCCGGGGAACTCCTTGCCCCACACCGCCTGGTGGCGGCCCTCCAGGGCACGGCGCACCTGGTCCTCCAGGTGCGGGCCGCGCTCCTCCATCACCACCACCTCGTCCACCCGGTCCGCGAGGCGGCGCACCGGCTCCGGGTCGAGCGGCCAGGTGAGCCCGGCGCGCAGGATGGGCAGCTCCCCGTCGATCCCGAGGGCGGCGAGGGCGGCGCGCAGCAGCGGGTAGGAGGCGCCGCCCACCACGATGCCGAGCCGCCGCGCGGCTCCGGGGCGGCCGGGCTCGATCCGATCGATGCCGGCGGCGCGGACCGCCTCGTGCAGAAGCGCGCGACGGCGCTCGAGCAGGTCGTCCTCGAGGCCCGTGGCCTGCGGCGGCAGCGAGATCGCACGGCGGACGTCGATCGCGGAGGTGTCGAGGTGCACCCGCCGGGTGGGCCCCACCTCGGGCGGCCGGTTGGGCGACAGCTCGACCACTCCCGCGCCGTCGGCCTGCGTCGTCGTGACCACCACGCCCACGATCAACTCGCTCCGCTCCGAGAGGTCGAAGGCCAGGCGCACCATGTCCTTCAGCTCCTGGGCGCTCGCGGGCTCGAGCACCGGGATGCGCGCGGCCGCCAGCGTCACGCGGCTGTCGGCGCCGACCTGCGTGGAGGACAGGGCCGGATCGTCCCCGACCACGACCACCCCGGCCGCGTGTGCCCCGGGGAGGGCGGCGTTGGCGATCGCCAGGCCGTCCAGCGCGACGTAGGCGCCCACGCTCTTGAAGACGGCCATGGCGCGCGCGCCCGGCACCTGGCGGGCGCCGTTCACCATCGCGGCGCTCTGGGCCTCGTTGTTGGCGAGCTGCGCCTCCACGCCGAGCTCCCCGAGGTACGGCGCGTGGGTCTCGCAGATGGTGAAGACCTCGGCGACCGGCGAGCCGGGGTAGCCGGTGATGAGCGAGACGCCGGCCTCGAGCGCGCCCTTCACGATCAGCTCGTTGCCGTCGAGCACCGCCCGCCCCGCGCCCTCGCGCAACGGCCACCTCGCGGTGACGAGTTCTCGCTGACGGGGCGCGACGGTCGCCATCCCTGCCTCCTCGAGACGCTCGCTCGTAACACTTGCCACTCACTAGAGTAGGAGGCGATCATTCGGCCGAACAGGCCTAATCATTAGAACTGAGAGGACATGGACGACATCGACCAGAAGATTCTTCAGCACCTCGTCAACGACGGACGGATGTCGTTCGCGGCCATCGGCCGGGCGGTCAAGCTGTTGACGCCGGCCGTCCACCACCGCGTCCGGCAGCTCGAGCGGCGGGGGGTCATCACCGGCTACGGCGCCCGTGTGAGCCCCGCGGCCATCGGCCTGGGGCTCTCGGGGATCGTCGCCCTGGAGGCCGAGGGCACCCTCGAGGCGATCGTGCTGGCGGTGCGCGCGATGCCCGAGGTCGAGGCGTGCTGGTTGACCGCGGGCACCAGCGACCTCCTGCTGAAGGTGCGCGCGGGCGACCCGCCCGGCATGGAGCGCCTTCTCGTGCGCCTGCGCGAGCTGGCCGGCGTTGACCGCACGCGCACCACGATCCTCCTGGACACGCAGTTCGAGAGGGAGCCCGACCCGGCTGCCCTGGGAGCCACGTGAGCACCCTCCCGGTGGACACCCCGTACGGCCCGGCGAACGTCCACCTCCAGCCGGCGGACGAGCCGAGAGCGGCGCTGGTCCTCGGTCACGGAGCCGGTGGCGGTGTCGCGTCGCGAGACCTGGTCGCGGTGACGGGAGCCGCGCGCGCGGACGGAATCAGCGTGGCGCTCGTCGAGCAGCCCTACCGCGTCGCCGGACGACGCTCTCCGGCCCCGGCTCCCCGCCTGGACGCCGCCTGGATCGCGGTGCTCGAGCACCTTTCTGCGGATGCCCTCCGGGGGTTGCCGCTGGTGGTGGGCGGCCGCTCCTCGGGAGCGCGGGTGGCCTGCCGCACGGCGGAGGCGACCGGCGCCCTGGGGGTCCTCTGCCTCGCGTTCCCGCTTCAGCCGCCGCGCCGTTCGCCCAAGCCCCCGGCCCCGAGCCGTCTCTCCGAGCTCGACGCCGTGAGGGTCCCGACGCTCATCGTGCAGGGCGAGAACGACCCCTTCGGCATCCCGCCGGCCGCCGCGGGCCGAACGGTGGTCCTGGTGCCGGGCGATCACAGCCTGAGGACGGACCTCGGGGCGGTGGCGGACGCCGTGCGAAGCTGGCTCCCGCGCCTCCTGGATCAGGCGGCCGCGACCACCACGTGAGGAGATGCTCATGGACTGGAAGCTCGAGCTGGTGGCGATCCCCGTCTCGGACGTCGATCGCGCGAAGGCCTTCTACACCGAGAAGGCGGGCTTCAACGCGGACCACGACCACCGGGTCAGCGACGAGATCCGCTTCGTCCAGCTGACTCCTCCCGGGTCGGCATGCTCGATCACCATCGGGAGCGGCATCACGGATGCGGCCCCGGGGTCGGTGCGTGGAATGCAGATGGTGGTCTCGGACATCCACGCCGCACGGGAGGAACTGGTCGGGCGCGGCGTGGAGGTGGGCGACGTCCAGGAGTTCCCGTGGGGATCGTTCGTCTTCTTCAGCGACCCGGACGGCAACGCCTGGGCGGTGCAGCAGCTGCCCGCTCGATGAACAGGAAGCCCAGGAAGGTCCGCGCGGGGAGCCCCGCGAGCCATCACCCCTCCTCCCTGGTCTGCGCCAGCACCACCCCCCACGGGCCGCCGAGGGCGAAGTAGCGCCCGTCCGGCGACCAGGCCGCCGCCCGCGCTCCGCGCACCCAGCGCACGATGGCGCGATCCGACTCCCGCACGAGCGCGATCACGTCGAGACGGCCCTCGCGCGTGTAGACCGCCGTCACGCCGCCCTCGGGTGCGGCGGCGCCGGCCAGCTCGGCATCTCCCAGGTCGGCGGCGGGGAGCGGGCCCGGGAGCACGGCCGCGGGATCGTCGCCGGGCCGCTCCTCGGACACCAGGACCAGGTCGGGCAGCGACCACGCGCGGATCACGTGCGGGCTCACCCCGCGGAGCAGGCCCCCGGCGTCGAAGTCCAGGGAGAGGGCCGGCTCGCGCGCGCCGGCGATCACCGTGAACGGGCCGAGGCCGGCGACGCGCACCCCGGGGTCGATGCCGGCGAGCGGACGGCCGATGTCGGGCGGCGGCGACAGCATGAGCCCGGTGGGCGGTTGCGCGCGGCGGCGCCCCGGACGCCCCGCCTGCGCGAAGACGGAGCTCACCACGCTCCACGGGCCGGGGTCGTCCCGAAGCACCTCCGGCGGGGGGAGCGGGCGTGTGCTCATCAGTCCTCCTCGAGGTGTGTCAACCAGGCGCAGCCCCAGTCGCCGCCCACCATCAGCCCGTCCCCGGCGGGCGAGGGGGCGATGACCCTGGCGCCCTCGACGCGGCGCGCCAGCGCGCCGTCCTCGGCGCGCAGGAGGCAGGCGGCCGGCGCCTCGCCGGTGGCGGTGCCCAGGGCGACCAGCGCGCCGTCGGGCGACAGGGCGGGCGGGCCGGAACCCGGAAGTGGCGACGGCCACGAGGCGAGTGGCTCCGACGCCCCGGCCTCCCAGACGCTGACCGAGCCGTCCTCGTGGCCTGTGACCAGGCGCGAGCCCGCCGCCGCGGCCGACAGGGACACGATGGGAGAGCCGGGCGCCGGATCCCCGCCGGGGGCGACCACCGCGGCGCCGGCGGCCGCGACCAGGGCGCCGTCGGAGGCGTAGCAGAGGGCGCCGGGCACGCCGTCGTGGCGGGCGACCGGCTCGGGCGTGCCGAGGTCCCACTCCTCCACCCCGCCGTCCACCACCGCCGCGACGCGCCGGCCGTCCGCCCGGAGGGCGACCGGGCCCTCGCCCAGCCCGGCGGCGACGTCGCCCAGGCTGGGCAGCACCACCACGCGCCAGCCGTCCGCGGCGTGAAGGAGCCCGGCGTTGGCGCCGGGGGCCCCCACGGCCCGGTCGAGCCCGGGCGGGCGGCGATCGTGGACGACGGTCATGTGGGGGATTGCAACGGTGAACGCGACGCCGGGAGCCATCGCCAGGGCGAGCTTGCCACCTGCCACCACGGCCGCCTCGCGCATGATCGCCGGTGCCCCGGCGCGCAGGCGCAGCGGGGGACCCTCGTCGGGCGCGGCGCCCGCCGGGGGCGGGGCCGGCGCCAACCGCAGGCCTCGGTGGCCGCGGAACTCCACCCGGGAGAAGGCGGGAATGGCGGCCGGGTCGATCGGCAGGATGGGCGGCCCGCCGCGCCTCATCCCTTGTCCCGCGCCTCGGCGATCCGGTAGGCCATGCGGCTCTGGAGGGAGAAGAGCTCGATGAAGCCGGGTGCCGCGCCCTGGGAGAAGGAGCTGTCGGCGTTGAAGGTGGCCAGGCTGCGGTCGTAGATCGCGTTGGGCGAGCTTCGGGCGACGGCCGTGGCGTTGCCCTTGTAGAGGCGCATCGTGATCCGCCCCTCGACCCGCTGGTTGACCTGCTCCATGAAGGCGTTGAGGTCGGCGAGGAGGGGCTCGTACCAGAGACCCTCGTAGGCGAGCTGCGCCCAGAGCGCATCCAGCTGCGGCTTCAGCGCGTTCTCGCGCCCGGTGCAGACCAGCTTCTCGAGCTCGCGATGCGCGGTCAGGATGACCTCGGCGGCCGGCACCTCGTAGATGTCGCGCACCTTCAGCCCCACGACGCGGTCCTCGATGTGATCGACGATCCCGACGCCGTTGCGCGCCGCCACCTCGGCCACGCGGCGGATGAGCTCCACCAGGTCCAACTCCTCGTCGTCCAGGCTCGCGGGCAGCCCGTCGCGGAAGCCGATGACGATCTCCTCGGGCCGGTCGGGCGCCCGCTGGGGGGGCGTGACGAGCTGGAAGACGTCGTCAGGCGGCGGCTGGTCGAGATCCTCGATGGTCCCGCCCTCGCTCGACCGTCCCCAGAGGTTGTCGTCGATCGAGTAGGGGCGCTCGACGGTGGACGCCACCGGGATGCCGTGCTCCTGCGCGTAGGCGATCTCCTCGTCGCGGCCCATCTGCCACTCGCGCACCGGGGCGATCACCTTCAGATCGGGCGCCAGGGTCGCCACCGTCGCCTCGATGCGCACCTGGTCGTTCCCCTTTCCGGTGCAGCCGTGGGCGATCGTGTCGGCCCCGTGCTCGCGGGCCGCGTCGCAGGCGAGCTTCGCCAGCAGGGGGCGGCCGAGCGTGGTGAAGAGCGGATAGCCCCCCTGGTAGCGGCCGTTCGCCCGGATCGCCGGCGCCACGTAGTCGCGCGCGAACTCCTCCTTGGCGTCCACGACCAGGCTCTCCACCGCCCCCAGGTCGAGGGCCTTCTGGCGCACCGCGCCGAAGTCGTCGTCCGGCTGGCCGAGGTCGACGCACAGCGCCACGACCTCGGCGTCGTACTCGTCCTGGATCCACTTGAGCATCACCGACGTGTCCAGCCCGCCCGAGTACAGGAGCACCACGCGGTGCACCTCGTGAGGCTGTGCGAGATAGCTCGCGACGGGCGGGGCGGGGCGGGGCTCGGGCAACGGCGTTCCTCCGGTCGAAATGGCCGGGGGAGTCTAGTGCCGCGCCACCCGGCCGAGGGGCGGTCAACCGGCGAACTCGACGTTCGGGGGTGACGGGTCTCCCCGGACCTCGCGTATACCGTTGATAAGCGATGGACGTATCCTCGACATCGACATCCCCGATCCCGATCGTGTGAGCGCATGAGTCCGGCCGGAGTCCAGTCCGCCCTGCGGGTCCCCGCCGACTTCCAGGTGGTCGCGTTCGTGCGCTGCGCCTTCGCCTGCGTCCTGGAGCGGGAGGGCTGGCCGGCGGAGGGCGCCGGGCGCGTTCTCCTCGCCTCGACCGAGGCGCTCGCCAACGCGATCGAGCACGGCTCCCCCGAGGGCGGGCGCGTCGAGGTGGAGCTGTGCATCACGTCCGAGCGCACGGGCCTGCGCGTGGTGGACGAGGGCCGCCCCGGAGTGCCGGTGCCGGTCTACCCGGCCACGCCGCCGCCGGTCACCCACCCCCGTGGCCGGGGGCTCATCATCATCCGGAACCTGGCCGACGACTTCGAGCTCACGGCCTGCGGAGAGGGCACGCGGCTGGAGGTGGGCTTCCTGCGCTCGGTGGCCGAGGAGGCCGAGGCGCGGCTCAACGGAGACCTGCAGGCCGCCTGACCGCAGAGCCGCCGATCCGATGGCAGGCTGAAGCCGATGCAGATCGGTGTCGTCTACCCGCAGACCGAGCTTCGAGGGGATCCGGACGCGGTTCGGCGGATCGGAACAGCGGTCGAGGACCTCGGCTTCTGACCACCTCCTCGCCTACGACCACGTGCTCGGTGCCGTTCACGCCGATCGAACGCCTCCGCTGACCGGCCCCTACACCGAGCACGACCCGTTCCACGACCCGTTCGTGATGTTCGCCTACCTCGCCGGCATCACCGAGCGAATCGATTTCGCCACGGGGATCCTGATCCTTCCGCAGCGCCAGACCGTGCTCGTGGCACGGCAGGCGGCCGACGTCGATCTTCTGTCCGGCGGCCGGCTGCGTCTCGGTGTGGGGCGTCGGCTGGAGCCCGGTCGAGTACGAGGCCCTCGGACAGGAGTTCCGTACCCGCGGCGCCCGGCAGGAGGAGCAGATCGACGCTGCTCCGCCGGTTGTTCACCGAACCGGTCGTCGACTTCGCCGGCCGCTTCGACCGGGTCGACCGAGCCGCACTCGTGCCGAAGCCCGCGCGGCCCATCCCGATCTGGCTGGGTGGATCTAGCGAAGCGGCGTTCGACCGGGCCGCCCGGCTCGCGGACGGTTTCATCTTCTTCGGTGGCGGCATCGCCCACACCGTCGACGCGTGGAACCGGCTGCGCGATCGGGTGGGCGGCCTCGGCAGGTCGGTCGAGGACTTCGGCGGAGACTGGATGGTGCTCCCTCGCGGCGGCATCGACGAGCTCACTGCCGAGATCGATGCCTGGCGCGAGGCGGGCGGGACCCATGTCTCGGTGGTCACGATGGGCCTCGGCCTGGACTCCGTCGACGGCCACATCGACTACCTCGCGTCGGTCGCGGAGGCGCTCGGGGTGTCGTGACGGGGTGACGCGGAGCCCTCCCCTCTTCGCGGACTATTCGTGGGCGACCGCCCGGAGCACGTCGAGTTTCGCCGCTCGCCGCGCCGGCCAGATCGCGGCCAGGACGCCCGCCAGGCCGGCCAGCACGAAGAAGATCACGATCCGCCCGACGGGGATCGAGATGGCATCGACGTCGGGCGTGGCCGAGGCGAGGACGACGCCGAAGACCAGCCCCAGGACCACCCCCAGCAGGCCGCCGAGCAGAGCCACGATGACCGCCTCCCAGCGCACCATCCGCCGGGCCTGGCGTGCGCTCATGCCGACGGCCCTCAGCAGGCCGATCTCACGCGTGCGCTCGAAGATCGAGAGCGCCAGCGTGTTCACGATCCCGAAGATGGCGATGACGATCGCCAGCGCGAGCAGCCCGTAGACGATCGCCAGGAACTCGTTCACCTGGTCCTCGCACGAACTGCTTGTACTCGGCCTGGTTCTGGACGGTCAGGTTGGGATAGCTCGTGAGGGCCCCCTGCACCTGCTGCTGGAGCTCTCGCGGATCGGCGCCGGCCTTGCCGTTGACGAACATGATCAGGTCGAGCTGCTCGGGGAAGAGGCGCTCGAAGTCGGGGAGGGTGATGGCGAGGGAGCCGCACCTGGCTGTCCTTGTAGATCGCCTCGACGGTGAGATCCCGGGTGCCCGCGCCGGCGAACTGGACCGGCAGCCGGTCGCCCACCGTCACGTCGAGGTCGTCCGCGGTGTCCTTCGACACCGCCACTCCCCCGTTGGTGAGGTCGCCCCAGCCCCCGGACGTGAACTCCGGGTCGTACGACTGGGCGATCGCGGCGGGATCCACGCCCACGAGCGACCGCTCCGATCCGCCGGCGCGCACGGTGCCCCCGCGGGCCGCGGCCACGGTCTGCACCAGGGGCTGCTTCGCGACCTGCTGCTCCGCGGTCAGCGGGAAGCCCAGGAACGACGACTCGTCGTAGACCACGAGGTCGGCCTTCAGCTGGCGGTCGATGTCCTGCCCGATCGAGGTGCTGAACGAGGAGGCGAAGACCGTCACGAAGGTGACGAGCGCCAGCCCGATGGTGAGGGCCGTCGCCGTCTGGGCGGTGCGCTGGGGGTTGCGCATGGCGTTCTCGCGGCCGAGCTTGCCCGCGACGCCCGCCAGGCGGGCGGCGGGCCAGCCGAGGATCCGCGACAGCGGCCGGGCGATGAGCGGGGCCAGCATCGCGAAGCCGACGAACAGGATCAGCACGCCCGCGCCGAGCAGCGCGAAGACCTGCTGCGCGTCGTCCCCCGTGAGCGCCAGGCCGACGCCGGCGGCGCCGACGAGCGTCACGATCGTCCCGATCACGAACCGGCGGCGGGACGAGCCGGTCGAGATCGTGACGTCGCTGCGCAGGGCGGCCATGGGAGACAGCCGCGCGGCGCGGAGGGCCGGCAGCAGGGCCGCCGCGAGCGTCACCAGCACGCCCACGAGCATCCCGACCACGATCGTGCGAGTGGTCAGCGTGAGGCTCGCGGTCGGCAGCCCGGCGCCGATCGCGCTGAACAGGCCCGCGGATCGCGAGGGCGATGCCGAACCCGAGCAGGAGGCCGAGCACCGATGCGATCACCCCGATCACCAGCGCCTCGGCCACGACCATCCGGGTCACCTGCCCGCCGCTGGCTCCGATGGCGCGCATCAGCGCGAGCTGGCGGGCCCGCTGGGCGACCGTGATCGAGAACGTGTTGAAGATGATGAACGCCGCGACGAACACCGAGATGTACCCGAACACCAGGAGGAAGGTCGTGAGGATGCTGAGCTGGTCCTTCACGTCCTGGGACTGCTGCTGCTGGACGTTCTGGCCGGTGTTGACCTCCAGGTTGCCGGGCACGACGCCCGCGATGCGGTCGCGCAGCTCGGTGTCGGACACCCCCGAGTCCGCCGCCACGTTGATCGAGTCGAGGAGACCCGCCTTCTCGAAGGCGCGCTGCGCCTCGGGCAGGGTGAACAGCGCCGTGGTCGAGCCGCCCAGGCTCTGGCCGTCCGGGAACTCGGCGAGCCCCACCAGCCGGTAGGTCTTGGGGCCGGCCGGGACGATGATCCGGACGTCCTGGCCCACCTTGAAGCCGTTGTCGTCCGCGTTGTGCTTCTCCAGCACCACCTCGCCGGGCGTCGTGGGCGCCTTCCCCTCGACCAGGTCGAGCGGGTTGAGCAGGTCGCTCGTGTCCCACGAGAACCCCTGGGCGGGCGCCCCGCCGGTGGTCACCGCCTTCCCGTTGGCCTTCACCAGCTGCGCCGGGCCCTCGACACTCCCCTGGGCCTCCGCCACGCCGTCGACCCGCCCGACCGTGGCGAGGACGCTCTCCGGGAAGGGCGGGCGATCCTCGTCGGACACGGCGCTCGAGCCCTGCACCACCACGTCGGTGTTGGCGTAGATGCCGGCGAAGAGGTTGTCGAACGCCTTGTTGAGGGTGTCCCCGAAGACGTAGGTGCCGGAGACGAAGCCCACCCCGATGACGACGGCCAGGCCGGTCAGCACCAGGCGGAGCCGCTGGGCGAGGATGCCCTTGAACGTGGCCCGCCACATGGTCAGACCGCCGCGAGCGACTTGATGCGGTCGAGCACCTCGTCCGGGCTCGGCGAGGGCATCTCGTCCACGATCCGGCCGTCGGCGAGGAAGACGACCCGGGAGGCGTAGCTCGCCGCGATCGGGTCGTGCGTGACCATCACGATCGTCTGGCCGAAGTCGTCCACCGCCTGGCGCAGGAAGCCCAGCAGCTCCGCCCCGCTGGTGGAGTCGAGGGCCCCCGTGGGCTCGTCGGCGAACACCACCTTCGGCCGGCTGACCAGGGCCCGGGCGGCCGCGACGCGCTGCTGCTGACCACCCGAGAGCTGTGAGGGCTTGTGCTTCAGCCGGTCGGCGATCCCGAGGACGCCGACGACGGTGTCCATCCAGGCCCGGTCCACGTCTCGGCCGGCGATGTCGACCGGCAGCGTGATGTTCTCCGCCGCCGTGAGCGTGGGGACGAGGTTGAACGCCTGGAAGATGAACCCCACGTTGTCGCGCCGCGCGCGGGTCTTGCCCTTCTCGTCGAGCGCCGAGAGCTCGAGGTCACCCAGCCACACCTGCCCCGAGGTGAGCGAGTCGAGCCCCGCGAGGCAGTGCATGAGGGTGGACTTGCCGGAGCCCGAGGGGCCCATGATGGCCGTGAAGACACCGGCCGCGAACTCGGCGTCGATGCCGTCCAGCGCCCGCACCTCCGCGTCGCCCGACGCCGTAGATCTTGACCGCGTCCACCGCGCGCGCGGCGGCCGTGGCCGGCCCTGCGTGCCATCGCTGCCGATCGCCATCGGCCGCCTCGCTCGGATCCGTTCACACGAACAGAGGTCACGCTAGCTCGCCCCGCCGCGGCCGAGGTTAAAGCGCGGTGAGAACCCGCTTAAGAGCGGCCACCAGTCCGTCCAGATCCTCCTGCTCGACCACCAGCGGCGGAAGGAAGCGCAGGGTGCGGTCGGAGGTGTTGTTGGCGAGGTAGCCCTCGCGCAGGAGCCCCTCGACCGCCTCGGCCGCCCGCGCCCGCGGCAGGTCGATCGCGCACATCAGGCCCCGTCCGCGGGCCTCGGTGGCGAGGCCGTCGGCCACCAGGCCCTCCAGCCTGGCGAGCAGGGCCGCGCCCTTGCGCCGCACGTCCTCCTGGAGCGCCGGGTCGTCCAGCACCGCGCACGAGGCCAGCGCGGCCGCGCAGGCCAGCGGGCTGCCCGCGAACGTGGAGCCGTGGTCGCCCGGCTGCAGCACGGCGTCGTGCTCGGGCCGCGCCACCACGGCCCCGATCGGCACGCCGCCGCCGAGGCTCTTGGCCAGGCACATCACGTCGGGGACCACCCCCACGTCCTGGTGGGCCCACAGCGGGCCGGTGCGCGAGAGGCCGGTCTGGATCTCGTCGAGCACGAGGAGCGCCCCGTGGCGGTCGGCCAGCTCGCGGGCCAGGCGCAGCATCTCGTGCGGCACCGGCTGCACCCCGATCTCACCCTGCACCACCTCCATCACGATCGCGCAGGTCCGCGGCCCCACCGCCGCCTCCAGGCCCGCGAGGTCGTCGCGCTCGACGTGGACGACCCCGGGAACGAGCGGCCGGAACGGCTCCTGCTTGGAGGGCTGGCCCGTGAGCGACAGCGCCCCGTAGGTGCGCCCGTGGAAGCCGTCCACCAGCGCCACCACCTCGGTGCGGTCCGGGCCCCCGTGCTTGCGCGCGAGCTTGAGGGCCCCCTCCATGGCCTCGGCGCCGGAGTTGCAGAAGTAGACCCGGCCGCCCAGCGAGCGGTCCCGGATCCACTCGGCCAGCTCCACCATCGGCTCGGAGTAGTAGAGGTTGGAGATGTTGATCAGCCGCCCCGCCTGCTCGGCGATGGCCGCCACGACGGCCGGGTGGCAGTGGCCGGCGTTGTTCATCGAGATCCCGGCCATGCAGTCGACGTACCGGCGCCCCTCAGCGTCGAAGAGGGACGCGCCCTCGCCGCGCACGAACGCAACCGGCTGACGCCGGTACGTGGGCATCAGCGCAGCCGCCTCCCGCTGCACGAGGAGCTCGTCGATCACGCCGTGATCTTGGTGCCGATGCCGGCCTCGGTGAAGATCTCGATCAGGACCGAGTGGGGGATGCGCCCGTCGAGGACGTGCACCGCGCCGACCCCCGACTCCAGGGCGTCAACGACGCCCCCGAGCTTCGGGATCATGCCGCTGCCCACCGCCCCCGAGGCCATCAGCGCGCGCAGGTCGCGCAGGCGGCACTCGCTGATGAGGCTGGTCGGGTCGGCGATGTCCCGGAAGATCCCCTCGACGTCGGTGAGGAAGATCGCCTTGCGGGCGCGCAGGGCCGCGGCCAGGCGCCCGGCGACCGTGTCGGCGTTGATGTTGTAGCTCTGCCCGTCGGCGTCCACCCCCACCGAGGCGACCACCGGGACGAACTCCGACAGGCTCTCCAGCACCCAGGGGTCGATGCTCGCCACCTGGCCCACGAAGCCCAGGTCGGCCTCGTCGTTGGAGGCCTTCTCCGCCTCGATCAGCCCGCCGTCGTCGCCGGCCAGGCCCACGGCCGGGGCGCCGGCCAGGTGGAGCTGGGCCACGATCTCCTTGTTGATCTTCCCCACCAGCACCATCTTCACCAGCTCCATCGTGGGCGCGTCGGTCACGCGCAGGCCCTGCACGAAGCGGACCTCGAGGCCCAACCGGTCGGAGTAGCGGGAGATGTCGGGGCCGCCGCCGTGGACGATCACGGGGTTCATGCCGACCAACTTCAGCAGCGCGACGTCGCGGGCGAAGGAGGTCTTCAGCTCGGGCGTGGTCATGGCGGAGCCGCCGTACTTGATGACGATCGTGGCGCCCGCGAACTCGCGGATGTAGGGCAGCGCCTCGAGCAGCACGCCGACGCGCGCCTCGACCTGCTCGCGCAGGGGCGCGCTCGGCGCGATGTCCGGGGTCTCGTCGGCTCCCATCGGCGCCGGATGGTGACATACGGAATCGCTGTTGG
>CAVRIV010000003.1:0-46380 GCA_963721335.1 Miltoncostaeaceae bacterium | reverse complement strand
CCTGGAGCGGATAGTCAGGGAGCGTCAGGTCGCTGAACTTCATACCGCCACCTCCGATTGTCGACCCCGGGCGCTACCCCTCGGCCTCGATCTCCTTGATCAGCTCTTCGCCGGACACGACCGAGTCGGCGAAGTGGTCATGCATCCAGGCCGAGGTGCTCCCACCGGCTGTCGACGATCCTGCGCGTGTCCCACGCCGGGATCTCCTGCTGCCGGCGGACGTGCTCGGTCATCAGCTCCGGGTCGACCTCGTAGACGTGGTCGAACGCGCATCACGACGCCGTCGGTCACGGGCCGCTCGTCCGGCGGGCGCTGCGCCGCCAGGCGGAAGCCGATCACCCGCCGTCCTCCTCGTAGGCCTGGTCGAGGAGGTACTTGCCGGGGTTCATGACGTTGTTGGGGTCGAGGGCGCGCTTGATCTTCTTCATCACCTCGAAGCCGCCCCCCAGCTCGAGCGGCACGAGGTTGACCTCGCCCTCGCGGCACGATCCGTGGCAGGCGCTGATCGATCCCCCGTGGCGGAGCGCCACGGCCGCGATGTCGCGCTTCGCCTCGACCCACGCCTGCCAGCTGTCCTCGTCCCAGCGCTCCTCCCAGATGCCCACGTCGATCTCGGTGAGGTAGTCGCCCCAGGGTTTGTAGGCGGCGTTCGTGTACGCGAACATGCCCCAGTCGTCGAACATGTCGTGCCGCTCGCGCAGGCCCTCGACGATGGCGTGCCACTCCTCCCGCACCGCCGGCAGGGCGCTGAAGTTGATCGAGGCGTCCTCGCAGTGCCAGCTCATGGGCACCACCTGGCCGTTGCGCACGCGGCCGTGCAGGGGGGTGGCGTAGCGGTCGTGACGCGAGGCCCAGTCGCCCTGGGAGATCTCGTCGCCGAGGTAGTCGCCGCCGGTCTCGAGGCCGATCCTCAGCAGGCGCTTGGCCGCGGGCCGCACCTCGTCGACGGTGCCGTACATCGCGCTGGCCACCACCGCCCGCACCTCCGGCGGCTGCGGGATGTAGGCCTCGTCGTCGCGGCGCAGGTAGTCGAGCTTCCACTCGTCGAAGAGCACGACGCCGGCCAGCGTTGCCAGGCCGGACCGCGCCATGCGCCCCGGTGGAGCGCCAGGCGGTCTCGTAGTCGGGGTAGGAGAAGAACGCGGCGAACTCCGCCTCCGGGCGCGTCACCAGCTCGAGGGTCGCCTCGGTGACGATGCCGAGCGTCCCCTGGTGTCCCATGAACAGGTGCTTGAGCTGGTAGCCGCTCGACGACTTGCGGATCTTGCGGCCGCCGCCGTCCCCCACCTCGATGATCTCGCCGGTCGGCAGCACCATCTGGAAGCTGATCACCAGGTCGCGGGTGTGGCCGTAGCGCCCGCCGATCAGCGACCAGCCGTTGGTCCCGATCCGCCCGCCCACCAGCGAGCACGGGTACGAGGCCGGGTCGTCGGGATAGATGAAGCCGTGGGGCCGCAGCTCCTCGGAGAGCTTCAGCATGTTGATCCCGGGCTGCACGGTCACCGTGCGGTCCTCGACGTCGATCTCGAGGATGCGGTTCATCAGCTTGCAATCGACGAGGATCCCTCCCCGCAGCGGCACGGCGCCGTCGGTGAGCCCCGTTCCCCCGGCGCGCGGCACGACCGGGATCCGGCGCCGGTTCGCCAGCTTCACGACCTCCGAGATCTGCTCGGCGGTGGTGGGCAGCACGACCACGTCGGGGACGTGCTCCTTCCAGCGGTGCAGCGGGAAGGGCGCGGGGACGCGGGCCCGGTTGACGCGCGCCGAGATCCCGGCGAAGACGCCCTCGGCCCCGACGATCTGAACCAGCTCGTCGAGGACCGGGTCGGAGAGCGCGGCCGTGCTCACGGGGAGGCCGCCTCGCTCAACCCCGCCGACTCGGCGACCAGCTCCATCAGATCCATCGACGGCGATCGGCTCCGGGCGCCCCGCGCCGGCCTCGGTCAGCGGGCGCTCGGACCAGACGCAGGCGCTCACCAGGGTGTCCACGTCGAGGCCCGCCGCCCGCTCCATCCGGCGCCGGCTGATCTCCGCGGTCAGGTCGGGCCGCTCGATGCCGAGCCCGCCGCCCGCGCCCGAGCAGTAGGACCACTGGGTGACGTGGTCGACGTCCTTGAAGGTCAGGCCCGGGATCGCCCGCAGGATCTCGCGCGGCGCCGCGTGGATGCCCTTGCGCTTGTTGAGCCGGCAGGCGTCGTGGTACGTGACGACGCGATCGATCGGGACCGTCAGCGGCAGACGGCCCTCGCGGACCATCTCGGCCACCAGCTCGACCGCCAGCACGACCTCGAAGTCGAACTCGTCCCCGAAGTACTTGGGGTAGTCCTCGGTGAACGCGATGTAGTCGTGGGGGTCGATCGCGATGATGCGCTTGGTCCCGCTCGCGCGCCAGTCGGCGACGTTGTGCTCGGCGAATCGGCGCGCCTGCTCGACGTAGCCCATCTCGGCCGCCGGTCCGCCGCAGCACCACTGCTCGCGCATGAGGCCGAACTCGACCCCGCCGGCCTGCAGGATGCGGGCGACCGCGCGGGGCAGCGAGGTGCGGTGGAAGGCGGCCTCGCAGTCGCAGAAGAGCACGGTCTCGCCGCCCACCGGCAGGTCGAGCCCGGCCGCCCAGTCGGCCACCCGCGCCTGGTTGACCGGCGTTCCGTTCCCCACCGGCTCGTGCCGCCGATCGTCGGTGAGCTCGTTCCAGGCCCGCCAGGCGGGCTGGTGGATGCCGGCGTCGACGGCGAGGGCCCGCACCGCCTTGACCAGATCCACGGTGCGGGTGCGGAAGCGGTAGAAGTCCCCGGTGAAGAGGGTGTTCGGGCAGCGCAGCTCGCAGGCCCCGCACTGGGTGCAGTGGACGTAGTCGCGGGCGATGTCCTCCACCCCGAGCACGCCCTGCTCCATTCCGACCACGTTCGCGTGGAAGGCGGTCGGGGTGTGGGCCTCGTCGCGGGTGACCTGCATGACCGGGCAGACCTCGCGGCAGAACTTGTGACCCGAGCTGAAGCAGTTGTACGCGGCGGTCCGCCAGCGGTCGACGAACCCCTCGGTCAGGCCCCCGTCGGCCGGCTCCTCCTGCGACGTTCCCTCGTCCATGGCGCCTCCTCTCCCCGCGAGAGGGTCGTGCGCGCCAACATAAATGAGGGGACGAGCCGCTGTTGACCGCACTCGGGTCGCTTGCGCGGCCCGGCGGGCGGCCATAAGGATAAGGCGTCAGGCATCGAGGCGAGGGGATCGGCGGTGACCACCGGCACCCGGGGCAACTACATCGGCGGCGAGTGGGTGGAGGGCGCCGACGGCGGCGTCGACGAGGTGCTCGACCCGGCCACGGGCGAGGTGATCGCCGAGGTGGCGTCGTCGTCGGCCACCGACGTGGACCGGGCGGTGGCCGCCGCCGCGGGCGCCTTCGCCGGGTGGGCGACCACGCCGCCGGGCGAGCGGGCGACGGCCCTGTGGCGGCTGGCCGACCGGCTGGAGGAGCACGCCGGGGAGCTCGCCACCCTCGAGAGCCGGAACGTCGGCAAGCCGATCGCGGCGGTCCCCGAGGAGATCGACTTCGTGGTGGACAACCTCCGCTTCTTCGCGGGGGCCGCCCGCACGGCCACCGGACAGGCCACGGGCGAGTACATGGCGGGCTACACCTCGATACTGCGCCGCGAGCCGCTGGGGGTGGTGGCGTCGATCGCGCCGTGGAACTACCCGCTGATGATGGCCATCTGGAAGATCGGGCCGGCCCTCGCGGCGGGCAACACCGTGGTGCTGAAGCCGTCCGAGCTGACGCCGCTCACCGCCCTCCGCCTCGCGGAGCTCTCCGAGGGCCTGTTGCCCCCCGGCGTGCTCAACGTCGTGACCGGGCAGGGCGAGAGCGCCGGTGCCGCGCTCGCCACCCATCCCCAGGTCGCGATCGTCTCGATCACCGGCGAGGTCAGCACCGGCAAGGCGGTCATGCGCGCCGCGGCCGACTCGCTGAAGCGCGTCCACCTGGAGCTGGGCGGCAAGGCGCCGGTCGTGATCTTCGACGACGCCGACATCGAGGCGGCGGTCGCCGCCGTGCGGCTGTTCGGCTACTTCAACGCCGGCCAGGACTGCACGGCCTCGACGCGGGTGCTCGCCGGGCCGGGCGTCTACGGGGATCTCGTGGACGGGCTCGCCGAGGCGGCGTCGAGCCTCGTGATGGGCAGCCCCACCGACGAGGGCACCGAGCTCGGGCCGCTGGTCTCCGCCGACCAGCGCGAGCGCGTGGCCGGCTTCGTCGACCGCGCCGTCGGGGCCGGGGCGCGGGTCGTGACCGGCGGCGCTCCGGGCGACGGACCCGGGTTCTACTACCAGCCGAGCGTGGTGGTGGACGTCGAGCAGGACTCGGAGATCGCGCAGCGGGAGGTCTTCGGGCCGGTGGTGACCGTCCAGCGGTTCAGCGACGAGGCCCAGGCGATCGCGTGGGCCAACGGGGTTGACTACGGGCTGTCCGCCTCCGTCTGGACCCGCGACGTCGGCCGTGCCCACCGGATGGCCAACGCCCTGCAGTTCGGGACCGTCTGGATCAACGACCACGGCCCGCTCGTCTCCGAGATGCCCCACGGCGGCTTCAAGCAGTCCGGCATGGGAAAGGACATGTCCGCGCACGCGATCGAGCACTACACGGAGCTCAAGCACGTGATGATCAAGACCGACTGAGGACCGCCTGAGCAGCGCTTCCACGCGTCCGTCCGCGACGCTCAGACGGGCAGCGGTCCTCCGCGAAGCGGCTTCTCGTCCAGCGCCCGGGCCTCGTTGTCGCGCAGGCGCGGCTCGTAGTAGGCGAAGAACACCTTGCCCACGAGGTCGCGCCGGCTGCGGACCCCGGTCTTCTCGAAGATGCCCTTGAGGTGCTGCTGCACGGTGTGGGCCGAGAGCACCAGGCGCGTCGCGATGCTCTCCGTGGACTCGCCCTGGAGCACGAGGCGCGTGACCTCCTGCTCGCGCTGGGTGAGGCCGTAGGCCGACATGAGCAGGGGCGCGATGCGGGCCGGGTGCGCGGGCTGGACGATCACCGCGACGCGCCGGGCGCCGTCGCTCACGAGCGCGACGCCGTGGAGGACCACCCACATGCCGGATCGCGAGAGCACGCGGGCCACGGCGACCTCCCCCGGTGCGTCGCGGCCCTCGGCGGAGCGCAGCGCCCGTCCGGCGACGGCCAGCACGGCGGACGGCAGGCGCCCGGCGTCCCAGTCGCCCTCCGGCAGATCGGAGATCCAGCGCTCGACGCCGGGGGTGGCCGACTCGACCTCCCACTCGGGTGAGAGCACGAGCAGCCCCGGCGCATCCGGTCCCTCGGGGTCCTGCGCCTCGCCGAGCAGCAGCGCCCGGCACGCGCCCTCACCGAGCTCCGGCGCCACGGCCCGGACGAAGGCGATCTCGTCGTCGTCGAACATGGGCTCCCCCGGCTCGCGGTAGAGGCTCAGGGCACCCCAGACGTCGCCGCGGGGGGTGCGCAGCGCCGCGATCAGCTCCTGGTCGCCGCCCAGCTCGATGTTCGCCCGCCACCGGGGGCTCCCGCTCGGGTCGCCGCCCGTGGCCTCGTGCAGGGTGGAGACTCCGCGCGGCGAGCGGGCCACGTCGGCGAGGTTGTGCGCGTCGTCCTCGTAGTACTCGAGCGCGAGCGCGTCGTGCGGCAGCTCCGGCATGAACTCGTTGAAGTGGCTCGTGATCAACAGCGACGCGGGGTCGAGCGTGTACCAGCACACCCCCATGTAGTGCGGAACCACCGGCGTGATGACCTCGCTCGCCTCGCGCCAGAGCGTGACGAGATCGAGCCCCGCCGCGGCGAGGGCCGTGATCCTGTCCTTCGCCCGCGCCTGCCCGTGGGGCGTCATGGCCCGACTGTACGACCGGCCCCGCTCGAAGGGAAATGCCAGGTTTGTGGCATGGCCGGCGCCCGCGGCCCGGCGTAGCGTCGCCGCATGAATGCAGGAGCGCGCACCCCGGAGGAGCTCGAGATGCTGTTCGAGGACGCCTTCGTGGTGGGCGATCGCGCGGGATTCTGCACGCTGTTCGACGACGGCGCCGTGCTGGCGCCCGGTGGCGCCCCCGAGGCGCGCGGCGGCGAGGCGATCGGCCGAGCCGCCGCCGAGCTCTGGGCCGCCGGGCGGACCTACGTCGGCGGGGCGACCCGGGTGCTGCAGGCGCACGAGACGGCCCTCGTCGTATCGCGTGCGGGGATCCACGTCGCGCGCCGGGCGACGGACGGCAGCTGGCGCGTCGCGATCTCGCTCCTGGACCCGCTCACGCCCTGAAAGGGAGGACGCATGACCGACATCACGCAGACGCTCGCACCGGCGCTGACCCGCCGCGGCGAGGGCGAGGCCCGGTGGTGGTTCGGGAGCCTGGCCGAGATCACGCTGACCGCCGAGCAGACGGGCGGCCTGCTGAGCATCATCGAGATCACCGAGCCGCCCGGAATGGCCGGCCCGCTGCACGTCCACCACCGTGAGGACGAGACGTTCTGGATCCTCGACGGCGACGTGACGTTCGAGGTGGGCGACAGCACCATCCACGCGAGCGCCGGCGACGTCGTCTTCGGCCCCCGTGACGTCCCCCATCGCTACACCGTCGGCGCCGCCGGCTGCCGGATGCTGTACATCATGACGCCGGGCGGCTTCGAGGGGCTGGTGCGCGACATGAGCGTCCCCGCGCAGAGCCGCACGCTGGCGCCCCCATCGGACGAGGAGCCCGACTGGGAGCACGTGGCCGCCGTCGCCAAGGCCCATGGCTGCGAGCTTCTCGGGTGACCGTGGGCCCGGCGGCGTCGGTGGATCGCCTTTCCCCTGATCGGGGCTGCGACCCACCGGTCCGGGAGGTCGCGAGCGCCCGCCCCCCACCCCGGTGCGGCGATCAGGGAACGAGCTTGATCGGCCGGATCACCGGCCGTGTGGCGCGCTCCCCGGGGCGGCCTCGGGCCCCGAGGGCGTAGCCGACGGCGAAGCTCAGGGGGGTCCGCACGTTGAACGTCTTGGCGCGCGCAGGGACCTTGATGCAGGTGCTCGTGCGGCCCGCGGCGGCGAACACCACGAGGCGCTGCCCGAAAAGGCGCACGCTGCGCCGGCCGCTGAAGATCGTCACCAGCACCCGGGCCGGGCGCGCGCTCGACACCGCGACGGCCACGCACTTGGAGCGCCGCAGGGACCGCAGCGAGAGCCGGGAGGGCGCGGTCACGAGCGCCGGCCCGGCCCGCAGGGTGCGGGGGCTGGGGATGGTGGTCTGGAGGTCCGGCACGAGGGCAAAGGGCCGGCCGATCGCGCTCCGGGTGACCTCGACCTGGCGGCCGGGCACCAGCTGCAGCCCCCGCAGGGCCGGGTTGGTGGGCGTCACCTGCACGCGCCCGCGCAGGTTGGCCGCGGTCGTGAGCCCGCGCGTGGGGTCGTGGTTGACGGTCGCCACCCCGCCAGCGGCCGCGATCCGGCCCACCGGCGTCAGGAGGCCGATCTGGCCGGCCTGGTGGAGGCGGCCCTGCGTGCTCGCGCCGCCGGTCCGCAGCGTCACCCGGCCCCCGTGCAGGATGAGGTCCGTTCCCGCCGCCGGTCCCGTGACCGGGAATCTCGTGGGATTGACGATCTCGATGATCGCGGGGTGGGCGGTGTTGCCCTCGGGCCTCGTGATGACGTTGCCCTGCACCTCGACGATCGAGCCGTCGGAGATCTTCTGGAGCCGGATCAGGGAGCCCGAGCCGAGGTTCAGCCCGCCCTGGGCGGTGATCCGGTCCCCGTCCCCCAGGACCCAGCCGACCTTCGGCTCCCGATCGCTCGCGTCCGCGGCCGAGCGGAATCCCCCCCGGCCGTTGATCTGGAGGATGCGGAAGATCGGTGGGCCGACGATGGGCGGCTGCCCCCGCACCAGCGGGACCGGGGGCGCGGGCGGCGAGGGCGCGCGGCGGCGGCGGGCCGAAGAGCGCGATGCCGATGCCACCGGTTCCGGTGGCGGGCGGGCTGCCGAAGGCGCGCAGCTTCGCGCCGAGCGGCCCGTCGGACGGGGCGACGAACGTGGCCTCGTACCGGTGGTCCGAGCGGTAGGGGAAGGGAGCCACCCCGGCGAGGCCGTAGGGCGTGTTCGTAAGGCCGGCGACATCGAGACCGAGCGACACCACCAGCGCCGGATTGGGGGGTGTCGTCGTGCAGTTTTCGAAGGGGATGGAAGGCCCGCCACGGTGGTCGAAGCAATAGAGGGCGTTGACGTCCTCCTCTCGCCCGGCGACGACACCCGTGAAGTGAAGCGTGACCGTCCCGATGATGACGAAGCGGTAGGTCTCCCCCTTGCGAAGCAGGGTGGTGGTCTGGACGCGCGTGCCGTCGGGCGGCACGCTGAGATCCTCGAGGAGTTGCTCGGCGCCGCGGGCCGGCGGCGCCGTTCCGCCCGCGAGCACGGCGAGCGCCACTGCCAGGGCGGCGAGGATGGTTGTCGTGCACAGCCTCGTCACGCCCCGGTGACCGCCTTTTCGAGAGGTCGAACGTGGGTAGATCACACGCGATCCAAATTGCCGAAACTTGCAATAAAAAGTGCACAACCTTACGTCGCGCCTTCCTGGCAGTGCAACGCCGTCCCACGAACTTCTCCCCGATCGGCAGCACCGGACTGCACTCACGGAGGGGGTCGCGGGGTTGACAGCGCCGCGCACGCGTCTGTCGACTGGCCTGGAGATTTCGGCGACCCGGAGCCAGACATGTCGCATCGCACGATCGGCCTCATCGCGGCGCTCTGCCTCGCCCTCTCGGCGGGCGTCGCGCCGGCGCTCGGGGCGATCGGCTTCGTGAAGCAGTGGACCATCCAGGGTTTCGCGGGCAGCGAGGCCGGGGTCGCCGTGGACCGCGCCGGCTCGGTGATCTACGTGGCCGACCCCTTCTTCGGAGGCACGGGCCGGATCATCGCCTACGACCCCAATGGCACGGTCCTCCGGGTGCTGGACAAGGCACACGGCGTCGACGTCGAGCGGCCGCTCGGGGTGGCGGTTGACTCCGCGGGCAACCTGTACGTCTTCGAGGGCGACCGCAATCGCGTGCTGGTCCTGACCCCCACCGGCTCCCCCGTGCGCACGATCGCGCCGACCGGTGAGGACGCGTTCGACGACCTCGCGTTCGGCATCGCGCTCGACGCCCAGGACAACCTCTACGTGGCCGACACCCGCGCGAGCCGCATCGAGGTGTTCAACACCGGCGGTGGCCTCGTGCGGAAGTTCGGCCTCGGCGGCAACTTCGTGGACGACGTGGCCGTCGACGCGGCGGGCAACGTCTACGCGCTCCTGATCTTCGGCACGGCGGGGTGCGAGGCGGCGGTCCAGAAGCACGATCCCAACGGCACGCTGATCGCGCGGTGGAACGTGACGCAGGGAGCGGACTTCAGCTGCGCCCGCTTCGGGATCGCGGTCAACCCCCGCACCGGCGAGGTTCTGGTGTCCAGCCAGGGCGGGACCAAGCCCGGCATCCGCCGCTACACCCCGGCCGGGGCGCTCGTGGGTCCCCCGCTCCTGGGCAACGGCACGCCCGGCGACCGGCTCCAGGCGGTGGGGCTGGCGATCGACGGCGCGGGGACGATCTACACCCGCGACACCCGGACGCCGCCGCGGATCCTGCGGTTCGGGGAGGTCCCGCCCGCCCCCAACCTCCAGAACACCATCCCCAACCCCCAGACGATCACCCGGGGCCCGGCGACCGTGGTCGCCCCCGGGTCGGTCTCCCTCCGCTCCCTGAAGAAGTCCAAGTGCGTCCGCACGCTCGTCGTGAGCACGAAGCCCGCCCGGGTGAACGTGAGGATCTTCAGCGGCATCCGGAGCATCCGGCTGTTCGGCCAGAAGCTGGTGGTCTTCCGGCGCGCCGGCAAGAGGGTCGCCTGCATCCCGGTGCCCTTCCGCGCCCGCACCTTCGATGCGCGCACGCGGCTCCGCATCGCGGTCGGCGTGGCCCTCAACGCCGTCGAGGGCACGGGCGGGCCCGCCCCGCGGACGGGACCCCCGATCTTCCGGCCGATCAGGCTCCTGCCGTAGAGCATCTGGCGATCCGGGGGCGCGAGCGGGTAGCGTGAACCCCGTGTGATCCTCGGGAGGGATTCCGGCTGCCCCGCCTCGTGCGCCCCGTCGTACTCCTGCTCGCCGCCGCTGCGGCGGTCGGGCTGGTCTCGATCACCGGCTCCGCGGCGCCGGCGCCGGCCGCGGCTCCGGGCGTCCACCTGTTCGCCGCGCCGGGCGCGGTGCCCGGGACCGACGGGCGCACCCACCTCGCCTACGAGATCGTGGTGGAGAACGGCCCGCGCGCGACCGTGCGGCTGGATCGCCTGGACGTCCGCGACCCGGGCCGGGGCGGGTCGTGGCCACCTACGGCGGGCGGGCCCTCGCGGACCTGGTCGTGCGCCTGGACGGAGAGACCGGGACGCGCACGATCCCGAAGCGCACGATCGGGCTGGTGCTGCTCGACGTCTCCGTGAGGACGGGGCGGCCCGTCCCCGCCCGGTTGGTCAACCGGCTCTCGATGACCCGAGCGACGGGGCGGGCGGACGACACGGCTGACGACGACCGTCGCGACGCAGGTGAGGCGACGCCCGCCCCTGCAGGTCGCCCCCCGCTCCACGGCGGCAGCCTCGCGGTCCTCGGCTGCTGCGGCCCGCCGTTCTTCCACCGCGTCGCGGCCACCACCCGGAGCCCGCGCTCGATCCGGCCCGTCTTCGCGCAGCGGTACGCCATCGACTTCGTGCGGCTCGGCGCCCAGGCCCGCACGTTCGCCGGCGACCCGAAGCGCAACGAGAGCTACTTCATCTTCGGCGCCGAGGTCGTCGCCGCCGCGCCCGGCCGGATCGTGGCCACGCGCAACGACGTGCCCGAGAACACCCCTCCCGACACCCGCCCCGGCACCGGGCCGAACGACCTGGCCGGGAACTTCGTCAACCAGGACCTCGGCGGCGGCCGCTTCGCCCTGTACGCGCACATGCAGCCGGGGAGCATCCGGGTGAAGCCCGGCGATCAGGTGGTGACCGGACAGGTGCTCGGCCTGGTCGGCAACACCGGCAACTCGTCCGAGCCGCACCTCCACTTCCACGTCATGGACTCCCCGGGCGGAGCGTCGAACCTCGGCGCCGACGGTGTCCCCTACGTCTTCGATGCCTTCCGGCTCGAGGCCCGGGTGACCGGGCTCACCGCGCAGCCCCCGGCGCCGCGCCGGGTGCCCGCCCGGCCGCCCGTGGAGCGGACCGCGCAGTACCCGCTCACGGGCGACGTCATCGCGTTTCCCTGACGGCCGACCCGCAGGCGCCCGCCGTCCGACCCACCAGGGAGCCCTCGACGGGCCGGCGGTCGGATTGCGCGCAGAGCCGCCACGCCCCTCAGGGCGTGATGGTCACCGGAACTCCCGGCGCGATGCGCGCCGCCATCCACCGGATGCTTCGTTCGTCGAGACGCACGCAGCCGTGGGAGGCCGCGGTCCCGAGCGTGCCACCGACCCGCGCGAGGCCGTGCAGGGCGATCTGGCCCGGGCCGCCCTGGAACTCCTGCAGGACATTGGAGCGGGCGCTGAGCGCCAGGGCGAACGGCGCCCCGGCGCTGTCCGGCGGCATGCGCACGCTCTCCTCGACGAAGAAGCGCCCGTGCGGGGTCGGGGTCAACGGCTTTCCCACGATCGCCGCGAAGGACCGCACCAGATGGCCCCGCCGGTAGACCAGGACCCGGCGACGGGTGGTCCTCACGAGGACATGCCAGCCGGTCGTCGTGAGGACGGTCCCCCGCTGTGCGATCCAACCCCTTCGCCCGTTCGGGCGCCCGGGGAGCCGCACCCGCAGCCAGCGAGCCCCATCCTCGGAGATGGTCCGGCCGACGACCGGAAGGACGGTCTGCCCGCCGGTGATCGGGCGCGATGCCCGCACCCCTCTCATCCGTGCCGAGCGGCCGCCCGGGCTCACGAGCACCCGGTGCGGCGTCAGCAGCGCGACGACCTGCTGCACCGGCCTCATCACGGTCGCGTCCCGGGCGGTGGCGGGCTGCGCGACGGTCCCTGCGGTCGCCGCGGCAGCGGCGACCCCCACGATCGTCAGAAGGTCGAGCATCCGCCGGGCCGGTCGCCGGGCGACGCTATCCCAGCTTCTCGATGACCAGGGAGGCGTTCGCATTCGCCTGCGTTCCTCCCGCCAGCGTCTGGAGGGTGACCGCCGCCGCCGACGTGTGATTCCTCATCGTCAGGATGGCGCCCGCGGGAACCGTGATGATCGCCTGCCCGGTGTTCGGCTGCGTCCCCGCGCCGCTCCCATAGGTCGTGCCGGCGACCACGACCCCGTTGACGAACAGCGCCGACTGGTTCGGCTCGACGCCCGACACCGAGGTCGTGACCTTGTAGATGCCGGCACCCACGAGAACGACCTGGCTGGTGCCGCCGACGTGCGTGATGCCGGGGGTCATGACGCCGTTCGTGTCGAACGTGATGGCCGCTTCGAGCGGCACGACCTCCGCGCCGAGGTTGTAGATGTAGGCGTACTCGGAGATCCCGCCCGTGCCGGCGGGGCCCGTCAGGCCGATGGGGCCGGCGGCGCCGTCCGCACCCGTCGGGCCGGCCGGGCCGGCCGGGCCGGCCGGGCCGATGAGGCCTATGGGGCCGTCCGCGCCCGTCGGGCCGGCCGGGCCGGTGAGGCCTATGGGGCCGTCCGCGCCCGTCGGACCGGCCGGGCCGGTGAGGCCGGTGGGGCCGGTGGAGCCGGTGGGGCCGTCGGCACCCGTCGCGCCGGTCAGGCCCATGAGGCCTCTCAGGCCATCCAGCCCGGCAGGGCCGGCGGGGCCGGGAGGGCCGGCCACGCCCGTAGCGCCGCCCGCGGGGCCGGCGGGCCCCTGCAGGCCCTGGATGCCTGCCAGACCCGGGGGGCCCGCGGCGCCGGTCGCCCCGTCCTGACCCGCGGGCCCCGTCCTGACCGAGGGCGCCCGTCCTGCCGATCATTCCCCGCAGGCCCCGTGGGCCTCGCAGATCACGGCAGACAGGGGGCGTGCGGACACATCCGGTCGCGTGAGCCTCGACGCTGCCCGTGAACGCGGTCGGTTGGCAGGGCGGAAGGGGACGGGCGGGGCACGCGGCGACGGCCAGGCCTGCGGACCCGAGGACGACGATCGTGGTCACGACGTACAGCAGCGGCGTCGGGAGTCGCGGCCATCGCATGGCCCTACCTGCCCCTCCTGGCCCGCGGACGGTCACGCACCCACTATCGGCGCGAGGCGGCGCTCTCTGAGCGCGGGGGGCCGGGCGAGGGTGGTCCGAACCCGGACGGTTCCTCGTACCGTCACCGGTGCGCCCCGGGGGAAGCGCGTGGGGCACGCCCGAGGGCGTGCCCCACGACGTCACTCCCTCACGTCACTTCTTGGGTGACGGGCTCGTCAGCGTGTAGCGCAGCGGCGTCCTGCCGTCGCTGATGTAGATGTTGCCGTCCTGGTCCGAGGCGATGTGGTGCAGCCCCGCCGCCGGGAACGACCCGACCTCCGTCAGGTCCTTGCGGCGCAGGATGTGGATGGTCCCGCGGATCGAGGAGACGTAGAGGTAGCGCTGCGCCTTGTCTCCCGAGAAGGCGGTGCGGGCGGCCGAGCCGAACCCGGCGCCGGAGACGGCGCGGGTTCGTGAAGACGCCCTTGACCGTGATCCCTCCGCCGGCCGGCGCGTTCCCGTCGACCACGGCCTCGCGCACGAACGTGCCGTCCTTCGTGAAGACCTGCACGCGGTCGCGCTGGCGGTCGGACACGTAGAGCAGCCCGTCGTTGGAGAGCTGGATCCCGTGCACGATGAAGAACTGCTGCGGGAGCGGCTTGCCCGGCTGGTAGAGCTCGGGCGGGTCGTCGTTCGGCACGTTGCCGTAGGCGCCCCAGTGCCGCTTGTACTGACCGGTCTCCGAGTCGAAGACGATCACGCGGCGGTTCAGGTATCCGTCGGCGACGAAGACCTCGTTCGACTTGGTGTCCACGGCCATGTCGGTCGGGTTGCCGAGCAGCTTGGGGTCGTTGCTGCCCCCGGTCTTGCCGAACTCCCCGATCTGGAGCAGGAGCTCGCCCGAGGGAGAGAACTTGAGGACGATGTGGCCGCTGCCGGTGAGCCAGACGTTGTCGTCGTTGTCGACGTAGATGCCGTGCTCGGCGGGCGTCCCGATCGGGTAGTCGGGCAGGGGGGTCGGCGTCACGAACCAGGGCTGGACCCACTGCGGGCCGCCCCAGCCGCGGATGAAGTTGCCGTCCTGGTCGAGCTCGATGACCGGCGGCGAGGCGATCTTGCCGGCGGCGAGCTCGGCGGGCGGAACCGCCAGCGGGCGGCTGAGCACCCAGACGTGGCCGTGCTTGTCCACGGCGACCGAGTCGGCGCCCCCGAACACCCAGTTGTTGGGCAGGGCCTTCGGCCACGACGGGTCGAGCGTGAACGCCGGGACCGGATGGGTCTTGGCCTTCGGCGGTGACTTGGTGGCCTGCGCCTGGCCCTGAACGCCCCCGAGGAGCGCCAGCGCGAGGGCGAGCCCGAGCAGCACCACGGCGCCGGCGATGAGCAGGCGCCGCAGCGAGGGACCGCGTACGGACATTCGTGTTCCCCCTTCCGTGCTTTGTGAC
The DNA here is from genome assembly GCA_963721335.1 of Miltoncostaeaceae bacterium. Taxonomy (GTDB): domain Bacteria; phylum Actinomycetota; class Thermoleophilia; order Miltoncostaeales; family Miltoncostaeaceae; genus CAVXDY01. The sequence continues at coordinate 31,817 of CAVRIV010000003.1, read as the reverse complement.
GAACGGCACGACGCTAACCGGGCCAGGACGATCACGGGCGGGAGGGGCCGCAACGGTCGGTCGTGCCGACCGATCCGCTCAGGCGATGGACATCTCCGCGATGTCCGGGGTCGTGTCGGCGAGGCGAGCGACGATGTCGCGCACGAGCTCGACGAAGTCGACGATCATCGGGCGGGTCTCGCCGGCTCGCACGGCCACCGCGAGAACGACGGGCGAGAGGTCGCCGACATCTGCGAAGCCGAGCCCGGGGTACGGGAACGAGCGCGGGATGGACCGGCCGGCGGTCGTCACCAGGCCGAGGTGGGCGACCGCGAAGAGGACGTCGTGCACGGTGAACGCCTCTCCCCCGACGCGCGGACGCTCCCCTCCGCGATGCTCCTGAGCGATCCAGTAGTCACGGCAGGGGGCCGCGACGGCGACGAACGGGTCGTCGAGGAGATCGACGATCGATGCGCCCTCGGTCCCCGCCAGCGGATGATCCGCGCGGACGAGGACGCCCCGGGGCTCGACCGCCATCTCATGGATCTCGAGCCGCTCGTCGGCCAGCGGAGAGCGGACCAACGCGACGTCCAGCTGAGCGTCGAAGAAGGCCTGGGGCGTCCCGCCGAACTCACGGAGGATCGGAACGGTGGCCGGATACCGGGCGCCGAACGTCGCGAGGATCGGATGCGTGAGCTCGGCGAAGCCGGCGCCCTCGAGGCCGATCCGCAGCACGCCGGCGTCCCCTCGAGAGGGTGTCGCGGCCGCGGACTGGAGCCCCGCGACGCCGCCGATCACACCCCGCGCCCGCGGGAGCAGCCGCGCTCCGGTCTGCGTCAGGACGACCCGCCGGGAGGTCCGCTCGAAGAGCACCGTCTGGAGCTTGTCCTCGAGCCGCCGGATCGTCTCCGAAAGCGACGAGCGCGCCACTCCGAGACGGTCCGCGGCGCGCCCGAAATGGAGCGCCCGCGCGAGGTGGACGAACGCCTCCAGCTCGTCGAGGGTCGGCCGCGATGCCGCGCCCGTCATCTCGGGCCCTGTCCTCCATGCCCACCTTCCGCGATCGCTCACCGGGCATTTCAGCCTGGCGCGGCGCTGCGACGTCAAAGAAAAAACGCCAGTACGCGCGGCGAGACCTCGTCCCGCCGTCAGCGCACCGCCGGCGGCGGCGTGATGCGGAAGCGCACGGTGCGGGCGACGCTCGGCGGCCGGCCCGCCTTGGTGGCCACGAGGCGAAGGCGGTAGCGGCGCGGTGCGAGCGCCCGGCCCTTCAGCCTCGCCGTGAAGCGGGTGCGGTTCGCGCCGGCCTTCCCGTTCAGCGTCAGCGAGCCGACCGTCTTCCACACGATGCAGCGCTTGCCGCTGCGGAACCTCACGGCGCAGCGCTCCCCGCGGCGGTGGCCCAGGAGCGGGCGCTGGACGGCGACCCTGACGCGGGCCTTCTCCGAGAGGGTGAACCGCAGGATCGCGCCGCCGCGCTTCCGCGCGCGGGGCCGGAAGGCCTTCGGCCGCAGGAGACCTTCGAGATCCTCACGCGCCCGGCGCCGCCGGGGCCCGCGCCCGGGACCGCCGGGTTGGCCGCGCAGTCGCCGAACAGCGTCCGCAGGTAGACCTGCGTGAAGTCCCGCGAGGAGTAGCCGCCCGCGACGAAGGCCGGCCGGTTGCTCTCGAAGGCGATGCAGTGCAGGTCGGGGCTGGCGCCGAAGCCCGTCTCGTCGTCGAGGCCGAGGAGCGTCCCCCCGGCGCCGTCCACGCGTGAGACCCCGGCGGTCGTGCGCCGTGAGGTCGCGCACGAAGACGTCGTCGAGCGCGTTCGCGTCGTCGGGCGCGAGGTTGGGCGCGAAGCTCTTGAAGGCCACGCGGCGGCCGTCGCCGGAGATCAACGGCGTGACGGATCTCTTGGTGCCCTTGTCGCCCGCGGCGCCCGACGCCCGGCTCACGAGGGTCGTCCGGCCGGCGCCGAGGTCGCGGGTGAAGATGTCGGGAACCGCGTCGGCGTCGTCGCCCGTGAGGTTGGTCGCGACCGACTCGAAGGCCACCACGCCGCCATCGGCGGTGAGCGAGGGGTACAGCGCAGGCCCCGTTGCCGCCCGCGCCGTTCGCGCCGTCGGCGCGGCTGCCCAGAGCGTGGCGCCGGCGGGGATGTCCCGGACGTGGACGTCGAGGGTGGCGGTGGTGTCGCCGTCGCCGAGGTTCGTCGCGACCGTCGAGAGCCCACCCGCGAGCCGTCGGCGCTGATCGCCGGCCGGAAGGAGACCCCGTTCGCGGGTCGCCCCGGCGGCGCCGTCGGCGCGCGAGGCCAGACGGGTCGTCCCCGTCGCGAGGTCGCGCCACCACGCGTTGAAGACGACCCCGGCGGCCGGGAGCTCGCCGAGGTCGGTGGCCTGGCTCTCGAAGGCCATCTTGCTGCCGTCGGCGCTCAGCGAGGGCGAGAAGCTGCGCTCGTTGGCCGCCGTGCCCACCGGGGTGGTGCTCTCGATGCTCACGCTGTCGGTGGCCGCCCGCCAGACGTCGATCTGCGCGTGGACGACCGCGCCCAGGTTCGGCGCGTGGGTGGTGAAGGCCACCACCGAGCCGTCCGCGCTGATGGTCGGCTGCCCCGAATCGCCGGTCCCGGTGCCCCGCTCGATCGTCGCTCAGCAGGCGCGTCGTGCCGGCGACCATGTCGCGCAGGAAGACCTGCCGGCTCGGGGACCCGAGCCCTCCCAGCATCCCGTCGCTCTCGGAGGAGAACACGACGAAGCGGCCGTCGCTGCTCGTCACCCGCCGCGCCAGCGCCTGGTCGTCGTTGTCGTCGATGTCGTTCGGCGTGAGGGATGCGAGGTCCACGATCGCCAGAGCGACGGGCTCGCCGGTGGTGCGCGCCTCAGCGAGCGCCGCGTCCGCCCCGGCGGAGAGGCCGCGGCGGTTGACGAGGCCCGTCAGCTCGTCGGTGCGCGCCTGAGCGCGGCTGTCGATGAGCCGCGCGAGCGCCTCCCGGTCCGAGCGGCGCCGGAAGACGACCCGCGCGATGCCCCGCCGGACCCAGGCGGTGGTGCCGACGATGTCCACGGTCACGGTCGCCCTGAGCCGGTGGTCTGGGCGGGGTCGAGGTGTCGACGTCGTCGTGAACACGACCCTGTTGCCGTCGGCCGAATCAGGGCTCGCCGCCGTTCGCCGCGTTGGTGCTCGCCCCGGTCCGCGTCGGCTGATCAGGATGGTGCTGGACGGCGAAGCCACGATGCTGAGCGGCCGTGAGCGGCGCAGGTAGACGTCGAAGATGCCGGGGGGCGCGTCCGGGTCGCGCGCCGGGTCGAGGCTCCCGTTGGTGGCGAGGGCGACGTGGACCGTCGGGCCGGTGATGACGGTCCCGGGGGTGGTGGTGATCGCCACGCCGAACACCGAGCCGGTCGACTGGCCGCCGTTGACGTCGACGTTCGCCCGGTAGGTGACGCCCGCGCCGACCATGCGGACGAAGATGTCGTTGATGTTGTTGGTGTCCCCGGCCACCAGGTTGGTCGACCCGGCCTCGAAGGCCACGGCGCTCCCGTCGGGCGAGATCGTGGGCTTCGAGCAGCCGGAGTTGCCCACGGCCCCCTGGGCGCCGGTCGCGCGGTCCACCAGCACGGTGGTGCCCGTGACGAGATCGCGCCGATAGCAGTGGAAGCCGGAGTCGTCGGCCTGACCGGGCGAGAGCCCGTCCGAGATGGACGTGAAGACGACGTAGCGCCCGTCCGCGCTGGCCGCCCGAGCGGACTCGGCCAACCCCGAGTTGACGCCGTCGAACGGCGCCGCGAACCCGGTCGGGATGCTCACCAGGGTCGTGGAGCCGGGCCCCGCCCCGAGGGCCGCCGGGGCGCACGCCCCCACGCAGAGGGCCGCGGTGGCGGCGAGGAGCAGGCGATGCCGGCGCATCGCGCCAGCGTAAGTCATGCCCTGGCCGCGTGTCATTCGCGGTCGGCGACGCCGTCTGAGACGGTACTTTGACGATCGGCGGCTCACCGATGCTCGCGGCGGCGCATGCCTCGCCGTGGCGGGGGCGGTTTCGGCGAGCGCGAGCCCACATCACACGACCCGCGCGGGAGGACCACGCATGAGCACCGATTCGGCGACGCCGGACACGATCGTCCTGATCCACGGCTTCTGGGTGACGCCCCGGAGCTGGGAGCACTGGATCACCCGCTACGAGGCCCGCGGCTACCGCGTGCTCGCGCCCGGCTACCCGGGATTCGAGGTCGAGGTCGAGGCGCTCAACGCGGACTCCTCGCCGATCGAGGCCCTGACGGTGCCCCTGATCGTCGAGCACCTCGAGGCCGTGGTCGGCGAGCTCGATGCGCCGCCGATCCTGATGGGGCACTCGGCCGGCGGCGTCTTCACTCAGATCCTCCTCGACCATGGCCTCGGGGCCGTGGGAGTGGCGATCAACTCCGCGCCGACGGAGGGCGTCAAGGTGGTGCCCCTCACCCAGGTCCGGTCGGCGTTCCCCGTACTCAAGAACCCCGCCAACCGCCACCGGGCCGTCGGGTTGACCTTCGAGCAGTGGCAGTACGCGTTCACGAACACCTTCAGCGAGGAGAGGTCCCGCGAGCTCTACGAGCGCTACGCCGTCCCGGCGTCCGGCCGGATCTTCTGGGAGAGCGCGTTCGCAAGCCTGGAGCCCGGCCATCAGGGCACCTACGTGGACTACAAGAACGACGCCCGTCCGCCCCTGCTGTTCATCTCGGGCAGCGAGGACCACCTCATGCCGCCGTCGGTGCAGCGCTCCAACGCCAAGCACTACAAGTCCGACACGGTCACCGAGGTGGTGGAGTTCGAGGGCCCGCACCTGCTTCCCGCCCGGGACAACTGGGAGGAGGTCGCCGACCACGCGCTGGAGTGGGCCGAGAGCCACGCGACGGTCGCGTGACGGACCTCCGCATCGCCCACATCGGCGGGCCGACGGTCCTCATCGAGGTCGGTGGCTGGCGCCTGCTGACCGATCCGACCTTCGACCCGCCGGGCGGTACGTACCGGTTCGGCTGGGGCACGGGGTCGCGCAAGACGGCGGGGCCGGCCATCGCCCCTGCGGACCTGCCGCCGATCGATGCGGTGCTCCTGAGCCACGATCACCACGGGGACAACCTCGACCCCACCGGGCGCTCGCTGCTGCCATCGGCGGGGGTCGTCGTCACGACGGCCGCCGGCGCCCAGCGCCTGGGCGGCGTGGCGCGCGGCCTGGAGCCGTGGGGGACCACCCGGCTGGAGGCGCCGGGGCGGCCGTCGATCGAGATCACCGCCACCCCCTGCCGGCACGGCCCGCCGCTCAGCCGGCCGATCGTGGGCCACGTGATCGGCTTCGCGCTCGCGTGGGAGGGTCAGGAGCACGGCGTCCTGTGGATCTCCGGCGACACGGTCCTCTACGACGGGGTGCGGCAGGTGGCCGACCGCCTGCGGGTGGACGTCGCCCTCCTCCATCTCGGGGGCGTGCAGTTCCCGGTGACGGGGCCGCTGCGCTACACGATGACCGCCCACGAGGCGGTCGAGCTGTGCGCCCTGGTCCGCCCGCGCACCGCCATCCCGATCCACTACGAAGGGTGGCAGCACTTCAGGGAGGGGCGCGACGCCATCGAGCGCGAGCTCGCCGATGCGCCGGCGGACATCGCCGAGCGCTTCCGCTGGCTCCCGATCGGCGTCGCGGTGGACCTCGAAACGTAGGCGCCGGAGCGCCCACGGGCGAGCTACCAGGTACCGCCCCCGACGATCGTGCGGGTCACCCTGCCGTTCGCCGCTCGCGCGTACCGGTAGGTCTTCGGGCCGGAGGTGGCCTGGAGGCTGTAGGTCGTCGCGGTCGAGGTGAGGATCACGACCTCGTTCTTCGGCGCGGTGGCGGGGGCGGTGGCGCTGGTGGCCTTCCAGGCGATGCTCGGATTGATCGCCTTCATCGCCGTCACGGCCGCCGCCGTGGTCGTCGGATAGGCCTGCGTGCCGGTTCGGTGGGTCTCGACCGTCAGCGAGGCGTGGTGCAGCAGCGCGATGACGGCGGCGGGGTTGGCCTTGGCCTTCTGCCCGATGAACTGCGGGACGGCGATGGCGGCGAGGATGCCGACGATGAGCACGACGACCAGAAGCTCGATGAGGGTGAAGCCGTGCTGGCCCGGCAGCCGGCTCCAACGCTGCTCGAGCATGACGGTCTCCATCCCGACGGGTTGTGCAAAGAGGATCGGCTCGCCACCTCTGGCGCCCACTTTTCTCCATCGGGATGCGCGTCGCCGACTTGAGCCGAGGGGGGAAGCCGGTGCGCCTAGGGAACGAAGGCCTCGGGGGCGAGGTTCAGGCCGGTAAGGCCTCCGTCTCTCATGTCGGTGCCGACCAGGCCGTCGTCGATCCGGCCGATCAGGTCATTGGCGCGGCGCACCGCGGCCTGTGAGATGCGCTGGTTGATGAGCAGCTGGGTGGTCGAGAGCGTCACCTGGCTCGGGTCGCCGGGCGCGGCGGGGGCGATGTCGGTGGTCGACCTGGCCGGCGGGGTCGGCGGCGCCGGGGCGTTGATGATGCGCAGCCCGGTGGAGAGCTGCGGCGGCCCGATCGCCCGGTCCTCGACGTCGCCGCCGGTCAGGCCACCGTCCATGCGAGCCTTGAGCGCGTTCAGGCGCCGGATCGCCGCCTGCGAGATGCGCTGGTTGATCAGCAGCTGGCCGGTGCTGAGGGTGATGTCCGACGGGTCTCCCGGGGTCGCGGGCGGGATCACGACCGGACGGGGAGCCGGGGCGACGAAGGTGAGCGCCGGGCCTGAGGTGTCGAAGGTGATGCCCGTCGCGAGCTCGACCGGGCCGACGGCGCCGCCACATACGTCGCGCCCCTCGATGCCGTCGTCGAGCCAGGCCTGGACGCCGTTCGCACGGCGGATCGCGGCCTGGTCGATGCGCTGGTTGATGAGGAGCTGGCCGACCGTGAGGGTGATGTCCGAGGGGTCTCCCGGGGTGGCGGGCGTGACCGGCGGGAGGGTCTTGCACACGGCGCCGGCGCCGGCCAGTGCGGTGCCGCCTGCCAGGCGCCGCGCGTGGATCTCGAACTTGTTGTCGACGAGCGGCGCGATGGGCGTGTCCCCGGTCCAGACCACCAGGTACTCCTTGCTCGCGGGGTCGTAGGCGACCGCGGGGGCCGATGCCTCGGAGGTCGTCTGTCCATCGTTGCCCATGAACGACACGCGCTCGTCGTTGTCGCCCACCTCCGCGAACCCAGAGGTGAGCCGCTGGGCGAAGATCTCGAACTCGTCGCCGACCAGTGGCGCCCGGTCGTCGTCGCCGGACCAGGCCACCAGGTACTCGTCGGCCTGGTCGTCGTAGGCGACGGCGGGGAGCAGGCCGTCGAATGAGGAGGAGCCGTCCGGCCCCATGTCCGAGATGCGCTGATCGTCGGGCCGGATCTCGGTGCCCGTCGAGCTGAGCCCCTGGGCGAAGATCTCGCTCTCGTCGTTGACCAGCGGGGGCGTGTCGTCGTCGGCGTACCACACGACGAGGTACTCGCCGGAGCGGCTGTTGCGGACGACCGCGGACAGGAGGGCGTTGAAGTTCGTGTCGCCCGGCGGGCCCATGTCGGAGATGCGGCGGTCGTTGGCGCCGAGCTCGACGCCGCCGGCGCTGAGCCGCTGGATGAAGATCTCGTCGTCGTCCCCCGCGTCGTTGCCGCGCCAGACCACGAGGTACTCGCTCGACGCCGGGTTGGCGACCACCCGGGGATCGGCCGCCCGGAAGCCGATGTCCCCGTTGGGCCCCATGTCCGAGATCCGCTGGTCGTCGTTGCCCGTGGGGGCGCCGCTCGTACGCAGGCGCTGCGCGAAGATCTCGAGCTCGTTGTCCACGAGGATCCCGGCGTTGTCCTCGCCGCTCCACGTCGCGAGGTACTCGTCCGCGGCCGAGTTGTAGGCGATCGACGGCGCGCCGGTCGTGAAGGCGGTGTCGCCGTTCGGCCCCATCGTGGAGATCCTCCGGTCGTTGGCGCCGACCTCGGCACCGGTCCCGCTGAGGCGCTGGACGAAGATCTCGTCCTCATCGTCCACGAAGGCGCCGCGGTCGTCGTCGCCGCTCCCACGCCACCATGTACTCGCCGGTGCGGGTGTTCACGGCCACCGCGGGCGCGTCCGCATCGAAGTTGGCGTTGCCGTCGGGGCCCATGTCCGAGATCCGGATCTGGCCGCCCACCGGCGCCCCGAGCCGGTCCACCAGGCGGCCGAAGATCTCGCGCCCACCGCCGCCGCCGGAGTTGGCCGACCAGACCGCGAGGGTACTGGTCGGTCACGGGGTTGTAGGCGACGTCGGGGCTGAGGGCGTCGGAGGCGGCGTCGCCGTCGGCTCCGGTCACCGAGATCCGCGTCTGCGAGCCGAGCAGGGCGCCGAGCGCCTCGCGCGGAACCCCAGGCGAGTCCCACCGCCGCGACGAGGAGGGTGAGCGCCCGGGCGATGCCCGGCCGACGGCGGGAGAGCATGCGGATTCTCGTACTACGGGCGCGAAGCGGCAGACAAGGGGCGCCGGGCGCCCGTCGCCCGTTCCGGCGAAATTTCCGAGGATGGCGGCCGACGTCAGGCGGTGCCCGGAGCGGACGATCGTCCCGATGGGGCGATGCCGGCACGGCCCGGCCCGCAGAGCATCGGCCCACCGCCGATCGACGAAGAGCGGCGTGAGGTGGCCCAGGGTGGTCAGGCAGAAACGGGGGACCATGCTCAGGTACGTGAGCTTCTTCAGTTACACCGGTGAGGCGTGGGAGCGCATGATCAAGCAGCCCGGCAACCGTGCGAATGCGGCCCGGACGCTGATCGAGGAGGTCGGCGGGGAGATGGAGGTCTTCTACTGGATGCTCGGGGAATGGGACGGCCTCGTCATCTACCAGGTGCCGGACGTGGCGTCCGCCGCGGCCCTCTCCGGCCGCGTGACGAGCTCCGGTCTGCTCAAGGGCATCTCGACCCACCAGCTCATCAGCTCGGACGAGGGGCACTCGGCTCTGCAGATCGCCAAGGCCGTCGCGGGGGCCTATAAACCACCGGGGGCCCAGCGGGAGTGGCGCGCCGACTACGAGCTCGAGCTCTAGCCGGGCAGCCGCGAGCCAAATCGCGCGCCCCCGGCCGCGCGCCCACGTCCGTTGACATGTGACTAAATAGTCACCTATTCTCTCCGGTGTGGACGCGGTGTTCAGAGCCCTGGCCGATCCGACTCGACGCAGCCTGCTCGACGAGCTCTTCCGTGAGGACGGGCAGACGTTGAGCGCCCTCGACGAGCGCTTCTCGATGACGCGCTTCGGCGTGATGAAGCACCTGAAGCAGCTCGAGGAGGCGGGCCTCGTGGTCACACGGCGACGGGGCCGGGAGAAGCTCCACTTCCTGAACCCGGTCCCGATCCGGCTCGTCCACGACCGGTGGGTGAGCAAGTACGCCGAGCCCTGGGCCGCCGCGCTCAGCGGCCTCAAGGAGAGACTGGAGAGTCCCATGGAGAAGGTGTTCGAGATCTACATCCGCACGACCCCCGAGCGCCTCTGGGAGGCGATCACCGACCCGGAGATCAGGAGCAAGTACAACTTCGGCGCCCGCCAGACCTCGGACTGGACGCCCGGCTCGCGCTATGAGCTGAGCCACCCGCACGGCGGGCTCCTCGGCGAGGGCGAGAACCTCGAGGTCGATCCGCCCCGCCGGCTGGTCCAGAGCATGGTGGCGCTCTGGAGCGACGAGGTGAAGAGCGAGGGCACCTCGCGGGTCACCTGGGAGATCGAGCCGGTCGGCGACTCCTGCCGCCTGACCGTGACCCACGACCAGCTGCGCGAGGGTGCGAACGACGAGCTCTACGGCGGCTGGCCGATGATCCTCTCCGGCCTGAAGACGTGGCTCGAGACGGGCGAGCTGCTCACCACGCCGGGATCGCTGATGTACAGCTGAGCGGGGCGCACCCCGCGGCGCAGCCGCGACCGGGCGTTACAGTAGGCGCATGATCGAGGTTCTCGTCATCGCCGGGCTCGCGGCTGCGGTGGCCCTGCGCGTGGTCGTTGCGCGCCGGGCCGCCCTGAGGCGCGCGCGCTTGCGCGCCGAGGCGGTGCTCGACGAGCTTGCCGGCGCGGCCTGCGACGCCCTCGCGGCGGACGATCGCTCGCGGCGCAGCGCCCGCGCGGTGGAGCGCTACGCACACGCCCGCGACCGGGTGGCCGCGGCGCGCACCTGCCGCGAGCTCGACGCGGTCGTCGCGCGCCACCAGCTGCGCATCGAGGTGCAGGACCTGGTGGACCGCGGCCGCCGGCGCGCCCGCGCGGCGCTGGCCGGCCTGATGACGGTCCGCCGCTCGACCTGATCCGGCTGACGTGATCGCGATCCCGGGTGACTAGGCGCCGGGAGCGGGCGCGTACCGGTGGTGCAGGATCAGCGGATTCCCGTCGGGGTCGAGGAAGATCGCCTGGTGGCAGACGCCGGAGTCCAGCATCTCGACGATGAAGGTCACGCCCTTCTCCTGGAGCTGGGTGCGCGCCGCCTCGACGTCGGCGACCTGCAGGGCGATCGGCGCGCTGTTGGGGCGCGCCTCGTCCTGGCCGAAGGCACTCGGGTCCATCACCGCGAGCGTGAGGTTGCCGGCTTGGAACTCCGTCGCGGGCATCTGGCCCCAGCGCTTGAGGCGCTCGAGGCCCAGCGTCTCGCCGTAGAACTCGACGGCGCGGTCGTGGTCCCGCGTCGGGACGCAGACGAAGTCGACGCCGGTGATCAGGGTGGTGGCGGTGCTCAAGGCGGGTCCCCCTGGATTGGATGGATGGGGGAAACCTCCACCAGAAGGTGGAGGTTGTCGAGACGGCGTGGGTCAGGTCAGGTCGCGGGGCGGATGTTCTGGTTCAGCCGGAAGAGGTTCTCCGGGTCGTACTCGGCCTTGATCCGCGCCAGGCGGGCGTGGTTGGCGCCGTAGCTCGCGCGCACCGCCGAGTCGCCCTCCTCGAGCAGGCCGGGGAAGTTGAAGTAGATCTTGCCGCGCTGCGAGAACGCGTGGGCGTCCTCCCAGTACTCGCGCGTCCAGGCGATGTTGCGCTCGTCGTCGGCCGGGTCGTCCCAGGTCGCGTCGATGCTCAGCATGAACTGCGAGCTGCGGTCGCCGAACGCCGTCTCCTCGGCGCCCGACGCGCGAGATCGCCCCGCCGCCGTGGCGGATCACGACGAGCGTCCGATCCGAGGGGCGCCGATTGCTCCAGGAGACGGTCTGCTCGACCGCGGCGTCCGGAAGGTCGTCGAGGTAGAGCGCCTTCCAGTAGTAGCGAAGGCCCGCCGGGAAGTACGCGTCGAGCGAGCGCTGCTTGTCGAGGTAGGCGATCGGGCCGCTCATGTCGAGCAGCGGCGTCGAGAGCTCGCGCAGGTGGCGCATGCGCCGCTCGCCCTCCTCGAGCGGGGCCGGCGTACATCGCGGTGACGCCGACGTAGGGCACGCCGCGCAGGTGCTCGGGCAGGTCGGGGATGACCGGGAACGTCCAGATGAAGGCCGCGCTGGTGATCTCGTCCGGGCGCGTCGACCACGGCGTCGCGCCAGCCGGCGAGCACGCGCGCGGCGTCCTCGATCGGATAGAAGACGTTGACGTCGAAGACCTCGGGCCCCAGCTCGTGCAGGCGCAGCTCGAACGACGTCACGACGCCGAAGTTGCCGCCGCCGCCGCGGATCGCCCAGTGGAGGTCGGGGTGCTCGTCGGCGCTCGCGTGGACCTGGCGGCCGTCGGCGAGGACGATCTCCGCGGAGACGAGGTTGTCGATCGTCATCCCGTGCAGCCGGCGCTGCGAGGAGACGCCGCCGCTGAGGGCGAGCCCGGCCACGCCGGTCTCCGAGACGACGCCCCCGGGCGTGGCGAGGCCGAAGGGCTGGGTGACCGCGTCGACGTCGGCCCAGGTGGCGCCGCCCTCCACGTGCACCGTGCGCCGGGAGTGGTCGATGCGCACGGCGCGCATCGTCGAGAGGTCGACGACGATGCCGTCGTCGACGACGGCCGTGCCGGCGACGTTGTGGCCGCCGCCGCGCACGGCGAGCGGCAGGTCGTGCTCGGCGGCGAAGCGGACCGCGAGCGGTGACGTCGTCGGCGTCGGCGCAGCGGGCGATCAGAGCCGGGCGCTTGTCGATCATGCCGTTCCAGACCCTGCGCGCGCGCTCGTACGCGGGGTGATCGGGCGTGATCGAGCTCGCCGGCGAAGCGCTCGGCGAGCGAGGTGACGTCGGCGGAGCCGACGCGGATGCGGGTGTCGATGGCCATGGGATCTCCTTGTCGGGACGAACGGGACGCGTCCAGCATCCCGGCCCCCCGCAAGGCCACCGTCAGGCCAGCGTGAGTCCTGCGTGCGGCCGGCTCATGGGCGCCGGTACAGGCCGTCGGGCAGGGTCGTTCCGGCCACCGCCTCGGCCTCCCGGCGCAGCGCCGCCGCCCGGCCGGGATCACCGACGAGGCCGGCGAGCGCGTGACGGGCCGCCGCCGCGTAGGCCACCGCGCCGAACGCGTCGTTGCGCCGGACGGCCTCCTCCAGGTGCGCGACCGCGGCCGGGGGGTCGCCCAGCGTCGCCGCCAGCAACCCGAGCGCCAGCGACGCCGATCCAGGGCAGAAGCACCCGCGTCCCACCGTCACCATGCGGTGGCCGTAGGGCAGCAGGCGCGGGTAGATGCTCGCCGCCGCGCGCTCGTCGTCGAGGCGTGCGGCCACCGCGCCGAGCCCCATGACCGCGTACAACCAGTTGGCGTCGAGGGCCGCCGAGGCGAGGCCGGCGACCCCCTCGTCGAGCTCGCGCCGGGCCGCGTCGAGATCGCCCGCGGCGACCGCCTGGATGGCGAGCCCCGCCAACCAGGCGCCGCGGGCGGGGGACCGCTCGACGCGCCGGCGAATGTCGGCGTGCTCCGCGGGGGTCAGGGAGCCGGCGCCGATGCGGATGGCGAGGCGCTGGGCCGCGAAGAGCAGCTCGGCGTTGGCGTCGTTCGCGGCGCGCCCGATGCGCGCGCCCTCCTCCGAGAGCCGCTGCGCCTCGTGGGCCCGGTCGGCCAGGAGCGCCAGGGACGCCCGCCACATCGGCACGTACCAGCGGAAGGCGGGCAGCCGCAGCTCGTCGGCCAGGCCCTCGTGGTCGTCGATCGAGGCGGTCAGCGCGTCGCGGTCGCCCAGCTCGAACAGGTCCGCGACACGCCAGTTGACCCCCTGGAGCTCGGCCTCGCGGTCACCCGCCAGCGCGCGCCTGCGCGACGAGCTCGTCGGCGATGGCCAGCCGCTCCTCGGTGTGGTCCGGGCTCCAGAGCGCGACGTGCCGCGCCCCGAGCGCCTCGAGCAGCGCCCGGCCGCCGGTGCGGCGCCCCGCGGTGAGCGCCTCGTCGCTCAGGCGCTCCCGCACGGCCTTCGGGGGCGCGTAGTAGAGCTCGATCGCCAGCCGCGCGAGCAGCCGCGGCCGGAGGGCCGAGGTCTCCCCCACGCCGGCGAGCGCCTCCTCGAGAACCGCGCGGACGCCGTCCCGGACGGGGCCGACGTTCACGGTCAGGCCGGCGATGCCGAGCGCCGCGCGCGCGAGCAGGTCATGGTCGCCGAGGGCGCGCGCGATCGCGGCGGCCTCATCGAAGCACCGATCGGCCGACGGGGCGTCGCCCAGCCGCTGCCGGGCGTCGCCCAGGGCCAGCACCACCTCCGCACGCGTCGGGCCACGCTCCTCGAGGTCGCCCGCGAGGGCGCTCTCGAGGAGCTCGACGGCGTCCTCGTACGCCAGCCGCCGCACGGCCACCTCCGCGGCGCGCAGGGCGGCGCTCGCGGCCGTCTCCGGGTCGACCAGCGGCCGGGCATCGAGGAGGTGCCGCGCGAGCTCGGGCAGGCGGCGCTCGCGGCGATCGTCCGGCAGCGCCGCGACGACCTCCGCCATCCGCCGGTGCAGCAGCGCGCGGCGGGTGCCCGCCAGCCCGGCGATCACGGCCTCGCGGACCAGCGCGTGGGCGAAGCGGTAGTGCCCCGGCACCGGCGACTCGTCCACGAGCCCGGCCCGGACCGCCTCGTCGAGGCATTCCGCCGCCGCCTCGTCGCTCGTCTCGCAGGCGGCGGAGACATCGGCGAGCGCGAAGTCCTCGCCGGCGACGGCGGCGGCCTTCACCACCTGCCCGGTGGGCCCGGTGAGGCGGGCGAGCCGGCGATCGATCACCGACCGCACGCCGTGCGGAACCTCGCGGCCCGCCGCGGCGACCAGCGCCTCCGCGGGCTCGGCGGGGTGGGACTCGACCAGGTGGCGCACGAGCTCCTCGACGAACAGCGGGTTGCCCCCGGTGCGCTGGTGGACGGCCGCCGTGAGGACCGGCGAGGGCCCCTGCCCCAGCCACGCGGCCGCCAGGTCGCCGACCTCGGCCGACGAGAGACCCTCGAGCCCCACGCGCTCGAGACGACGCTCCCGCCGGAGGTCTCCCAGCAGCGCGTGCAGGGCGGGGACCGACTCGGCGTCCTCGTGGCGGGTGGAGCCCGCGACCAGGAGCGGGGCCCACCCGACCGTCCGGGTGACGTGGGCGAGCATCTGCAACGTCGCGGGGTCCGCCCAGTGCAGGTCCTCGACGACCAGCAGCACCGGCCCCCGCCGGGCCGCCTGCCCGATGGCGGCCGCGACCGCCTCGAACAGGCGATGCCGAGCGCCCTCCGGCTCGCCGTCGGCCGGCCCGGTCCCGAGGTCCAGCTCGGGCAGCAGTCGCGCGAGCTCGGCGACCACCCAACCGGGGAGCGCACCCGGGTCGCCCGCGACCAGCGGGCGGAGCGCCTCGGTGAAGGGAGCGAAGGCGACGACGCCGTCCTCGATGCAGCGGCCGGCGAGCACCGTCGCCCCCGCCTCGCTCGCCTCCCCGGCCAGCTCGATGAGCAGCCGCGTCTTGCCGCTGCCGGCCTCCCCGATGAGCACCACGACCCCCGCCGCGCCCGCGCTCGCCCGCCGCCACGCATCCCGCAGCGCGGCGAGCTGCTCGCGCCGGCCGACCAGGGGCGCGTGCCTCGCTGCGCGCGAGGGCGCCCGGCATGGGCACGGCCGGCGCGGCGTGCGTCGATGCCCGTCGCTCCGAGCGCAGCTCCTCGGCCAGCGAGCGCGTCTCGACCGACGGCGCCATGCCGAGGTCCCGCCGGAGCTCCGAGCGGAACGTCTCGTAGGCCGCGACCGCGGCCGCCCCGTCGCCGATTCGCGCCAGCCGTCGCATCAGCACACGGGCGGCCTCGTTCGAGACCGGATCGAGATCGAGCCGGCGGCGCGCATGCCGGACCGCGGCGTCCAGGTCCCCCGCCTCCTCGGCCTCCTCGCCGAGGGCCACCAGGAGGGCGACGACGCGATCGCGGTGCGCCTGCCGCTCCTCCAGCACCCAGTCGTCGTCCAGGTCGGTGAGCAGGTCGTCGTCGCACAGGGCCAGCGCCGCGTCGCCGCGTCCCTCGGCCGCGAGACGACCGATCTCCCGCACATCGACCCATACCTCCGGGCCGTCCTCCATCCCCACGCGATCGCGACCGGCGAGGACGTGGCGGGCCGCCTCCTCCCCGAGCTCCCGGCGCAGCGTCGCCAGCGTGGTTCTCAGGCTCGCCCGAGCGCTGGTCTCCAGGACGTCGGGCCAGAACACCGAGGCCACGCGCGTGCGCGCATGCAGCCCCGGGTGGTACGCCAACCACGCCAACAGCGACCGCGCCCGACGGCTCGCGGGTCGGCTCGAGCCTTCGCCCGTCGAGGTCGAGGCGAAGCTCACCGACAAGGCGGACGCGCAGCATCGTGCGGCAACCGAATCACACCTAGGCGGGCAGCGGCTGGGCCTGCGATCGGATCGGGTGGTTCGCCTGCAGAAGCCCGTCCGGGTCGTACCGGGTACGGAGCTCCGTCAGGCGGCTCGCCGACTCCGGGGGGAAGAGCAGGTCGGCGCCGACCTGCACCTCCGTGAAGTTCATGTACCGGCGGCCGAAGTCCCAGGGACGCAGCGCTTCGTGCAGGGCCTCGACGCGCGCGTCAACGACCGGCACCGCCTCGGGCATCGGCGCGAAGCCGAGCGCGAACCAGACGAAGGGCGCCTCGATGGCAGCGAGGGCGCCGCCGTCCCGCGCGGGGGTCGCGAGCGCGCCTCCGAGCCGACGGACCTCGAACGAGGTCAACGGGGAGTCGATGCCCGGGCCCTCGAGCTCCACCAGCGCGTCGACAGCCGCGGCGGGGAAGTCGGTCAACAGGCCGCCGTCGCCGGAGTAGGGCACCGGGACGGGCGGGTCCATGTGGATGGCCGAGAGGAGGCCCGGCGTCAACGACGCGCACGTGTCCATCGCCGGCTCGAGCTCGCGCATCGGACGGAGGAGGCCGACGCTGCTCGCCTCCGTCCCGAGGACGGCGGCCTCGACGATGACGAAGGCGCGGCCGCGGACGGTCTCCGGCACCAGCTCCACCGGCGGGAAGCGCATGACCCGGCCCCAGGTCGAGACCTCGTCCGGGAGGTCGGGGGCCCACTCCCGCCATGCGTGAAGGATCTCGGCCGCGCGCTCGAGGGGCCAGAAGAACACGCCGCCGTAGATGTCCGGCGCCGGGTACAGCTCCAGCTCCAGGGCGGTCACCACGCCGAAGTTCCCGCCGCCGCCCCGCAGCGCCCAGAAGAGGTCCGGCTCGTGGTCGGGATCGGCCCGGCGCAGCTCGCCGTCCGCCGTGACGACCTGGGCGGAGCGGATGCTGTTGCAGGCGAGGCCGTGCCGGCGCGACAGCCAGCCGATCCCGCCCCCGAGCGCGAACCCGGTCACGCAGACGTCGGCGGCGCTGCCCGCGAGGCCGGCCAGCCCGTGGCTCATCGGCTCCGGCGGAGACGTGCTGCCATTGAGCCCCGGCCTGCACGTGCGCACGCCGGCCCGGGGCGTCGATCCGCACCCCGTTCATGCGCTCGGTGCGCAGCAGGATCGCCCCCTCGAGCGACTCCCGCGACGACGCGCCATGGCCGGTGGCCTGGACGGCGACGCGCACGCCCCGCTCCCCGGCCAGGCGCACGGCGGCGACCACGTCGTCGTCCGACTCGGCGAAGACGACGGCGTCGGGGCGCTGGTCGAGCGCGAGGTTCCACGCCCCGCGGGCGTCATCCCAGCCGTCGTCGCCTGGCGCGACGACCTCTCCTCCGATGCGTCCACGAAGCGCGGCGGCGAGCGACTCGGCCATCGGAACCCCCCTTGAGGTAATCGCCAAAAACGCTGACCGGCGCAGCATGCCACGCGTCCCGCTCGAGGAGGAACCCTCGAGCGTGCCGGGGCGGCTCCTGGCGTCATCGCGGGCACGCTCTCCGCCCGCCGAGTTCTTCGGACCTCTGGCGGCCACGGGCTCGCGGACGCCGGGAGATCCTCAGGCCAGGAAGGCGCGGAGCTCCTCGGCGTCGGCGTCGGCCTGACGCCGGCCCATCGCGATGGCCTCGGGCACGCCCGCGGGGTCCATCAGCCCCCGGGCACCGAGCGACTCGGGGTGGCGGTGGAAGACCTCGCTGCCGGAGGCCCGCAGGGCGGCGAGCTCGCGCTGGTGGGTGTCCGGCCCCGTCGTCATCGTCCCCTCGGCGAGGTCCGCCGCGTCGGTCAGGCCCAGCACCAGAACGCGCCGGCAGCCGGCGAGCAGGTCGAGGTGGGTGCCGGTGCCGCTCACCCCGCCGTCCATGCACCGGCGGCCGCCGATCGGCTGAGGAGGCGAAGAGCCCCGGGACCGCGGTGCTCGCGGCGACGGCGCGAGCGATGCCGACGTGAGCCGACTCGGTGACGACGCACCGCTCGCCCGTGTAGGCGTCCACGCAGGTGATGTGCAGCTCGGCTGACGGCCACCGGCGCGACATCAGGATCAGCCCGACGTTGCGTGCCATGACCGACGCGGACGGCGTCTGCGCGGCCAGGGCCGCGTGGCCGATGGCCCGGATGGTCTCCGGGTCGTCGTCGGCGGCGGCGTCGAAGAGGTCGGCCGCCCGCTGCTGGCTCGGACGGAGGTCGCCCGACGGGGCGAGGGCGCCGACCAGCCGGGGCACCTTCGCCAGCACCGACAGCAGGCGGCGGAAGCGGCCGAGGTGGTCGGCCTCGAGCAGGGCGGCGACGAGCGATCCGGCGGACGTGCCCACGACGCGCTCGGCGCCGGCGAGGCCGACGCCCCTCTCGGCCAGCTCGTGCAGGTACGACGCCTGCCAGGCGACGAAGAAGAGCCCTCCCCCGCCGAGCGACACGCCGAGCGACAGGCCGTCGCCGTAGCGGGCGCCGAAGTCCTGCGTCCGGGCGAGGCCGTCGGGCGCCGCGGTCGGCGTCGGCACCGGATCCGCCCTCAGGTGTAGTCGAGGATGGCGATCAGGCGGGCGGGCGCACCGAGAGCCTCGTAATGATGCGAGCGGTCGGCCGGGAAACGGATCCGGTCACCCGTCTCCAGGACCGCCGACGCGCCGTCCGGCCCCACGTCAACCCGCCCCTCGACGACCACCACGTGCTCCACGATCCCCGGCGTGTGCGCCGTCGACGAGAGCCGTGTCCCGGCCTCGAGGTTCACGGTGTAGACCTCCACCTTCTTCCGGCCCTCGAAGCTCTCCAGGTGGCGCAGGTCGACCCCGTCGATGCCGGCGTCCAGGGGCGCCCCGCGCCCCGGGCCGGCCACGATCGGCGCGTCCGTGAACCGCAGGACCTCGACGTCCGGCTGCCCGATCTCCTCGAAGAGCGTGGCGAAGGGGACGCCCAGCACCCGTGCGAGACCCCACAGCGTGTCGATCGAGGGGTTGCCGTTGCCGCGCTCGAGCTTCGACAGCGTCGATTTCGACAGGCCCGCCCGATCCGCGACCGCCGAGATGGAGAGGTTCTGCTGCTCGCGGAGCCGCCTCAGGTTCCGGGCGATCGGGCCGACCACCTCTTGCACCACTGTCCACCCCCGGGGTAACGTATCGAACGTAACGTTGCTCACAAGCAACGCTAACGTCGCCGGCCGAGTCTATGCCCAGGACCCGCGCGAGGGATACCGACGACGATCACGCCCCCTTCCCGGACGTCGATGACCACCGATTCTCCCCCCGGTCACCAACCGCCCCTCGCCCGTCTCGCGGCGCTGCGGACCGGGAGGCTGCGACAGCTGGGGGCGCCGGAGTACGTCGGTCTGCTCGCCTTCCTGGTGGCCCTCTGCGTGTACTTCGCCGCGACCGAGCCGCTGTTCACGACGGGTCCGAACCTTCAGAACCTGGCCCGCCAGGCGTCGATCCTGACGATGCTCGTGGCGGGCCAGATCTTCGTGGTCCTCGCGGGGGGCATCGACATCTCCGTGGGGGCCCAGGTCTCCCTGCTGTCGATCGTCGCGGTCGTGTTCTCCCTCGAGATGGCGCTGCCGCTCGCCCTGCTGCTGACGGTCCTCGTGGGCTGCGCGATCGGGCTGATCAACGGCCTCCTGGTCACGTTCGCGCGGATCTCCCCGATCATCACCACGATCGCCACCTGGCAGCTCCTGCTCGGCTTCAGCCTCTGGTACACGAACGGGCTGCCGAAGCGGAACTTCGACTCCGACTACGCCTGGCTCGGCGGGAGCAAGATCTGGTTCCTGGCGACGCCCACCCTGCTCGCCATCGTCGTCGTCGCCGTGGCGTGGTTCCTGCTCAACCGCACCAGCTTCGGCCGCTACACCTACGCCGTCGGCGGCAACGCGGAGGCGTCGCGGCTGTCGGGGATCCGGGTCCGGGGCGTGCTGATCCTGGGCTACGTCACCTGCAGCTTCTTCACCGCGCTCGGGGCGATCACGCTGTCCTCGCGCGTCTCCTCGGGGCTTCCCGACCTCGGCAACGGCCTCGAGATCACCGCCATCGCGGCCGTCTTCATCGGCGGCGTGGCCTGGGGAGGCGGCGCCGGCAGCGTCATCGGCGCCGTCCTCGGCGTCGCCCTCCTGTCGGTGCTCTCCAACGGGCTCGACCTGAACGCGGTCAACTCGAACATCCAGACGATGATCATCGGCGCGCTGATCCTGCTGGCCGTCGGGGTGAACAACCTGCGCGGGCGCCGGAATGCCGTCTGAGCCGGTCGCCGCGCTGCGGCAGGTCACGCGGCGCTTCGACGCCGTCGTCGCCCTCGACCGGGTCAGCATCGACTTCCACGCGGGGACCGTGCACGCGCTGCTCGGCGAGAACGGCAGCGGCAAGTTAACGGCGGTCCGCATCCTCACCGGGGCCCTCGCCCCGAACGAGGGCAGCGTCGCCATCGACGGGCAGGAGGTGCAGTTCTCCACGCCCCGCAACGCCATCGCCGCCGGCATCGCGGCGGCCTACCAGGAGAGCGCGCTCGTCTCGCACCTCTCGGTGGCCGAGAACGTGGTCCTCGGCCACGAGCGCAAGCGGTTCGGCGTCCTCCGCCGCAGGAGCCGCGGCGACGCGGCGGCGTGGCTGGAGATGGTCGGGCTGGCGGTCAGCCCGGGCGCCCGGGTGGGCACCCTCTCGGTGGCCGAGCAGCAGCTGGTGGCGATCGCCAAGGCCCTGTCGCTCCAGGCGCGCGTCCTGATCCTGGACGAGCCGACCGCGGCGCTGAACGCGGTGGAGGTGGGCCACCTGATCGGGCTGGTCGGCGCCCTGCGCGCGCGTGGCCTGGCGATCGTCTACATCACCCACCGCCTGGCGGAGGTCGCGCAGATCGCCGACACGGTGACGGTGCTCAAGGACGGGCGCGTGGTCACGACCCGCCCGGCCGCGGGCCTGGGCGAGGACGAGATCGTTCCCCTGATGGTGGGGCGCCAGGTCGATCAGCTCTTCCCGGATCGCCGCCCGCCGGGCCAGGACGTCGTGCTCTCCGCGGAGGAGCTCAGCACGGCCGACGACCGGGTGGCCGTGGAGGCCTTCACGGTCCGCTCCGGGGAGATCGTGGGGATCGCCGGCCTCGAGGGCTCCGGCCGGGGAACGCTGGCGAGGATGCTCGCCGGGGTGGAGCCGGCGGCCAAGGGCCGCCTGTTCCTGTCGGAGCGGCTCCTGTCGCGGCCCTCGCCGGGGCGCGCGATCCGCCGCGGCCTGGGCTTCGTCCCCCCGGACCGCCGGCGCCAGGGCACCGTGCCGACGTTCTCCGTCGGCCGGTCCATCACCCTGGCGAGCCTGTGGTCGATCGCTCGGGGGACGGTCATCCGCCGCCGCGTGGAGCGGGAGCAGGCGCGCCGGTTCATCGACCGGTTCGCCATCAAGACCGCCGGGCCCTCGGCTCCGATCAGGACGCTGTCCGGCGGGAACCAGCAGAAGGTCGTGCTGTCGCGCGTGCTGTGCGCCGGCACGCGCGTGCTGGTCTGCGACGAGCCCACCGCCGGCGTCAACATCGGCGCCCGCGGCGAGATCTACCAGGCGCTCTCCGACCTCGCGGCGGACGGCTTCGGGGTCGTCATCTCGTCCTCCGACATGCTCGAGCTGCTGGGGCTCTGCCACCGCATCACGGTGATGCGCGAAGGCCGCCTCGCGCTCGACCTCTCGGCGGACGCGGCCTCCGAAGAGGCGCTGATGCGCGCACAGCTACCGGAGGTGAGCGCAGCCTCCACCTGAGCCCGTGCACGGACTGTCCCGGCCCCACCTTTCCAGGAGGTTTGTTCCATGAGCGTGTCAACAGCGAGTCGCCGAGCCGGTCCGCGGCGACGCCTGGCAACGATCGCCGGCGCGGCGGTCGCCCTGGTCTGTGCCGTCGGCCTCGTCGTCGCCTGCGGCGACGACGACTCGAGCTCCGCCGACACCGCGGGCGGCGCGAGCACTCCCGCCGCCGCGGCGCCGGAGGTCGGGAAGATCAACGAGTACCCGCTGCCCGAGATCACCGCGCCCTCCAAGCCGTACAAGGTCGTCCTGCTCCAGGCCCACCGCAGTGATGCCTTCGCGATCAGCGCGGCGGAGGCGGTGCAGGAGCTCGGCAAGGAGAACGGCGTCGAGGTGATCGTCAACGACGCCGGCGGGTACCAGAACGTTCCGAAGCAGATCGATCAGATCGAGGCGGCCATCCTGCAGAAGCCCGATGCCCTGCTCCTCTGGAGCACCGACCCGACGGCCGTCGTGCCCGCGGTCGAGAAGGCCAAGGCCGCCGGCATCAAGCTCGTCGGCTTCGTGCAGCCGCCCGACACGCCCGCCGAGTTCACCGTCACCGGCGACTTCACGCTGGACGGCGAGACGATGGCGACCAGCCTCTTCGAGAAGATGGGCGGGTCGGGCAAGGCGATGGTCATCCTCGGCGGCGCCGGCTCCGCGTATCAGGCCGCCCTCAAGAAGGGCTGGGACACCGCCCTGAAGTCGTACCCGGACATCGAGGTCGTGGCCGACGAGACCATCCCGGACTTCGATCCCTCGAAGGTCCAGTCCGCGGTCGAGAACCAGCTCGTGCGCAACCCGGACCTGGCCGGCGTGATGACGACGACCACGGCAATGGCCGCGTCGGCCTCCGACGCGCTGGCCAGCGCCGGGCTCGCCGGCAAGGCCTTCGCCGTCGGCCAGATCCTCGGCGACTGCGATCAGATCCGGCTCCTCCAGGAGGGCCGCCTGGCGATCGTGCTCGGCGTCCCGGCCGTCTACTACGGCCGCCTGGCGATGGCCAACACGATCAAGATGCTCGAGGGCGAGCCCGTTGAACAAGCTGACCGTCGTGCCCGGCAACGTCTACACGCCGGCGAACATCGACCAGGCGCCGCTCGAGCTCGAGATCGGACCGCAGTTCCGCGAGGGCTGCAGCACCAGCTAGGCAACCCGACCGCATCGAGGCAAAGGAGGCGAGTCATCGCCAGTCAAACCACACGCCGGCGGGCCGGCGTCCGCGTCCGCGGACCCGTGCTCGACCACCCCGTGGCCCAGGGAGTGGAGATCGTCGGGTTCTCCGACATGGGCGGAAAGCCCGACGGGCTGCAGATGCAGTACCAGGAGGTGGACGGCCGGCACTACCTGTACGTCGGTCACTTCTGGTCGGGCGGGGTGAGCATCCTCGACGTCACCGACCCCGCGAAACCCGAGGTCGCCGGCTTCGTGCCGACCCCGAACAAGGACACCTGGCACATCAAGGTGCAGGTGGCCGAGGGGATCATGATGCTCCCGTCGGAGCTGAACTTCTTCGCCGCGAACGTGGACGCGGCGAACGTGAAGAGCGGCGTCCGGTTCTTCGACGCGTCCAACCCCACCGAGCCCCGCGAGATCGGCTTCGCCGAGGCCGGCGGGATCGGCTGCCACCGTTCGTGGTGGAACGGCGGGCAGTACGCCTACGTCGCCGCGGGGATCACGGCTCCGGGGATCAACATGCACGGGGCCCCGGACATGTCCCGGATCATGCTGACGCTCGATGTCTCCGATCCGGCGAACCCGCGCAAGGTCTCCGAGTTCTGGCTGCCCGAGCAGCGCCCGGGCGGGCCCCCGATCGGCGACGGCGAGACCGTCTACACCCACCAGCCGCTGGTCGAGGGCGACCGCGCGTACGTGGCCTACTGGGACGGCGGGTTCGCCATCGTCGACATCGAGGACCGGGCGAATCCGCGGCTCGTCTCCCACGTGAAGACGTTCCCCGACCTGTCCGACGGCAACACCCACACGTGCCTGCCGATCCCCGAGCGCGACGAGCTCGTGGTCATCGAGGAGAACACCGCCAACTTCGGCGGCGAGGGCCTCAAGAGCATCTGGGTCTTCGACATCAGCGACGAGGAGCATCCGGAGGCGATCTCCAAGATGCCCATCCCCGAGCCCTCGGCCGAGGAGCCCTACGAGACCTACTTCGAGCGCGGGGACCGGTTCGGCCCGCACTGCATCCACGAGAACCACGTCAACACCAAGCGGGAGATCAACAAGATCTACGCGACCTACTGCAACGCCGGGCTGCGCATCTACGACATCTCCGATGCCGCCCGGCCGCGCGAGGTCGGCTCGTTCGTCGCGCCCGACCCGGGGTCGATCACGGACCCGCGGCCCTACGACCGCGAGTTCGACATCTTCCACGGCGGGAGCCGCGTGGCCTGTACCCAGGACGTCCTGGTGGACCCCCGCGGCTACATCTACCTGTCGGGCACCAACGACGGGGTGTGGATCGTGAAGGAGACCGGAGCCTGAACCACGCGGCTCCGCGGCTGGATTCCGGCGGGGAATCGTCACCCCCCTCCCCGCCGGTCCCGGTCGTCCGTCCCTGGCATCGCCTGCACTCCACCGAACCGGGAGAGACCACGATGATCAACCTGAAGGAGGCGCTCGCCAACGGCGAGCCGCTCATCGGCACGTTTTCGACCTCGGGCTCACCGGTCATGGTGGAGACCATCGGCTACGCCGGCCTCGACTTCGTGGTCCTCGACTGCGAGCACGCGGCGGTGAGCCCCTACGGCGGCGAGCTGGCGGGCCTGATCCGCGCGGCGTGGTCCGCGGGAATCTCCCCGATCGTGCGGGTGACGTGGAACGACCCCGGGCAGATCATGAAGGTGCTGGACATGGGGGCGAGCGCCGTCATCGTCCCGCACGTCAACAGCGCCGAGGAGGCCGCGGCGGCGGTCTCCGCGGCCCATCACCATCCCATCGGCCGGCGCAGCGCGACCCCGGCGATCATCGGCTCCCAGCAGGGGCTGGTTGACTGGCCCACGCACTACGGGCGCTCCCAGCGGGAGACGCTCGTGATCCCCCTCATCGAGGAGCACGAGGGGGTCGAGAACATCGAGGAGATCGCCGCCGTCCCGAACCTGGGCGGGATCTTCTTCGGCCCGTTCGACCTCGCGGTGTCCATGGGCGCCGGCGAGGCCGCGCGCGACGCGGACGTCTCGGCGGAGCGCGGCCGCGTCTATGCCGCCGCTCGAGCGCACGGGCTCCCCGTCTTCGACCTCGCCTGGACCCCCGAGGCCGCGCTCGCGCTCATCAAGCAGGGCGCCCAGGTGGTGGCCGTCAACGTCGACGTGAGCATCTTCGCGGCCAGTTGCCGCGAGCTCGCGGCCGGCTGCGCGGACGCCAAGCGGCGCGCCAAGACCCCGCGGCGCCGGACCGCACGCGAGAAGGCCGCCGCCAAGGACGGGGTCCCGCGTCTCGCGGGCCACGCCATTCCCCGCCAGGAGGAGGAACGATGAGGACGACGCTGCTGATCCGCCACAGGGTGGGCGACTTCGAGGTCTGGCGAAAGGTCTACGAGGGGTTCGCGCCCAACCAGCGCGCGGGCGGGGTGCGTTCGCAGATGGCCCTCCGCTCGACGGAGGACCCGGCGGACATCGTCGTCACCCACACCTTCGACACCCGCGAGGAGGCGGAGGCGTACCTGGACGACGAGATCCTGCGCGAGGCGATGAGCGCGGCGACGGTGGACGAGTCCACGGTGGCCATCGAGTTCTACGACGAGGTCGTGCCGGTCACGGCGTAGCCGTCGCCGTGCCCTGCCCGATCAGGACGACGTTGCCGTCCGGATCCAGGACCTGCGCAACCCGCTCACCCCACGGCTGGTCCGCCGGCTCCGCGACGATCCTGACGCCGGCCCTGCGCAGTCGCTCGACGGCGGCGTCACAGTCCTCGGTGTACGCCCACAGGCTGACGCGCGGGTTCTGCCCCGCTCTCACCTCGGGATCGCGACCGATCCCGAGGTGGGCCGCGCCGAGCTCGAGGCCCACGTATCCCGGCTCGCCGTCGGGCGCGGGGAACTCATACGTCACCACCGCCCCGAGCAGGTCGCGGTAGAAGGCCAGCGCGCGACCGAGATCGCTCGTGACGATGATCGGGAAGATGGTCGAGAAGGTCCCACTGCGGGCCTCGCGGGGCGGCATGTCGGCTCCTGTTCGTCGTCGAGGGAGGTCCTGATGGCCGTTCATCACTAGGGTGTCGCTCGGGGTGGAAATGGCAAGTCCCACAACGGCACCGCTCCGGCGCCACCAGGCGGCGGCCGTGCCGGCGATGGAAGGAGAGCGAGGGTGAAGACGCTGAGCCGGAATCGAGGAGGCTTCCGAGGACACGCGGGCCTTCTCATGCTGGGCCTCATTCTCGTCCTCGCGGCGGCCGTGCCCGCTCGGGCGGCGACCCCAGCGCAGCTCGTCCTGCTCGACACCGACCCCGAGTACGGCGACGTGATCGTGACCACGCCGGCCGGAGCCGCGGTCGCGGCGACCCCGGGCCAGTTCCAGCTCCAGGTGACCCCGGCGGGCGGTGTGCCGACCGTCCATCAGGGGTTCTGCGTTGACACCGAGCACCCGATCGGCCAGGGCACGGTCTATGACATCTCGCTCCAGACCGCCGATGACGACCCGTTCCTGGCGAGCCCCGGCGCCAACGCGGCCGCCTGGCTGATCCAGGAGGCGGACGCCTTCATCGCCGCCGCGCCTGATCCCGCCCTCGAGGCCGGAGCGCTTCAGGTCGCCATCTGGGTCAGCCTCGGCGAGGCGCTTGCGGCGGCGCCCACCGACGACCCCGTCCTGAACGCCCGCGCCGCCGCCCTGCTGGCGCTCGCCCAGGGCAAGGGGCCGGCCGGCCCCGTGTCGATCTCGGCCGCCGCGTCGTTCGACATGCGCCGGCGGGCCCGGCACCACGCTCAACCTGACGGGCACCCCGGGCGCGACGGC
Source organism: Miltoncostaeaceae bacterium (assembly GCA_963721335.1). Taxonomy (GTDB): domain Bacteria; phylum Actinomycetota; class Thermoleophilia; order Miltoncostaeales; family Miltoncostaeaceae; genus CAVXDY01. Next base: position 5,408 of record CAVRIV010000003.1, on the reverse strand, counting down.
GTCGCTGGCCGTCACCTCCGGCCAGGGCACCCTCTCGGCGAGCACCGTCACCTTCGGCCCCGCCGGCACCGCATCGGTCACCCTCGGCTCGCCGGCCGCCGGCGCCGTCCAGGTCACGGTGACCTCGACCGGCTCCCAGCTCACCCGCGCGACGCGCCTGCCGGGCGCCGGCACCGAGCCGCAGGAGACCGGCTTCATGACCCCGCGCACCTACACCGCCTCGGTGACGGTCGCCTTCACCGCCTGCGCCGGCACCGGCGGCGGCGACCGGCGCCGGCGCCGGGCCGTCCCCCACGCGTCCGGGAGTGGTCCAGGCCCCACGGCTCCGCGTGACGAAGTCCGGCCCCGCGACCAGCGCCGCGGCCTCGGTGGTGCCCTACACGATCGTGGTCCGGAACACCGGCACGGTCGTCACACGGGGGGTGACGGTCACCGAGATCCTGCCGGCAGGGATGGCCTACCTGCGCGCCAGTCACAGGCCCGCCTCGGTGGGGAGACGGATCGTCTGGCGCCTCGGAGCCCTCGCACCCGGCGCGACCCGCACCATCAGGGTCGAGCTTCAGGCACCCTCGGGAATCAGCGGCGCGCGGACCAACCTCGTGCGCGTTTCGGCCCAGGGCGTCCCCACCCTCGGCGATTCGGTCACCACCCGGTTCCGGCGCGTGGCGCAGGTCGGTCGGCAACCCCCCGTCACCGGATAGGGCAAGCGACCCGTCTCCAGGCGCCTCCTCCGGGGGGCGCCTGGAGCGCAGCGAGGGCGCCGCCGGCAGGCTCTGAGCCTGGCGGCGTCGGCGAGTCCTGACGTAGGGTCGGGTCCGTGAGGTCCCTCCTCCGAGGACTGCTCATTCCGCTGGTCGTGCTCGGCCCGGCCGCCATCGCGCAGGGTGCCGAGATCCAGGTGACCACGCCGGCCGACCTCCTCGTCGCCGACGGGCTGTGCTCACTGCGGGAGGCGGTGACCGCGGCCCGCGACAACACGCCGTTCCAGGGTTGCTCCGCCGGTGCCGCCGCCGGGACCGACACGATCCTGCTCGATGCTCAGCCCTACGTCCTCTCGCTCCCCGGAGCCGGCGAGGCGGGCAACCTGACCGGCGACCTCGACACGGGGGTCCAGTCGGTGCGGATCACGGGCCGGGGAACGGGGGTCACGTCGATCGACGCGAGCGGCATCGACCGGGCCCTCGACCTCGTGGAGGGCGCGAGCCTCACGCTCGAGGATCTCACCGTTCGCAACGGACGGGGTCCGGCGGGTGATCCGGGCGAGGAGGGTGGAGCGATCCGCAGCCGGGGCGCCCTGACGGTCCTTCGCGTGTCGTTCGTGGCGAATTCCGCCGGCGCCGGCTCGCCGGGGTCGATGGGGGGCGGTAGCGTCGGAAGCGGTGGCGCCGGGGGCGCGATCTCGAGCCGTCCGGGAGGCGGCGGCGGCGCGCCGAGCCTCACGGTCACCGACTCGAGCTTCATCGGCAACCGGGCCGGCGACGGCGGTCTCTTCAGCGGCCCGGGTGGAGGGAACGGCGGCGACGGCGGGCGCGGCGGCGCGATCGAGGTCCAGACCGGCACCACGACGATCTCGAGGACGACCTTCAGCGGCAACCTCGCCGGCGGCGGCGGGGACGGCGGCGCCGCCGCGGTTCCGGGCCCGGGTGGCGCCGGCGGCAACGGTGGTGCGATCTACGTCGGTTTCGGGCCGATCGCGATCACCACGAGCACCTTCGCGGCCAACCGCGCCGGCGCCGGTGGGCTCACGGGCGGCGACCCGTCGACGCCCGCCATGGGCGGCTACGGCGGCGCCCTGTCCGTCGAATCGAACGCCACAGCGGACGTGGAGTACTCGACGTTCTCCGGCAACCTCCGCGGGCCCGCGCCGTTCCCCGACGCGGCGAACGGCGTCGCGGGCGGTCGGGTTGCGGCCTCGATCCTGGCCGACGCCGCGCCGGCGTGCCAGAACGTGACCGCGGGGCCGCTCAGGAGCGTGACCCTGCCCGGCGACGCCAGCTGCCCGAGCCCGCGCCTCGAGGGCGATCCGAGACTCGGCCCCCTGGCGGCCAACGGCGGGCCCACGGCGACGCTCCTGCCCGGGCCCGGAAGCACCGCCATCGACGCCCTGGCCGGGGCGGCCTGCCCGGCCACCGACCAGCGCGGCCTGCCGCGTCCCCGGTCGGGCGGCTGCGACGCGGGTGCGGTCGAGATCCAGCCCGGACCCGCGGGCACGTCTCCGCCGGGCGCCTCCGCCGGGTCGTCGACCGCCGCCCGCCGCGTCTCGGGCCTGCGCCTGGGTCCGGCCGCGTTCCGCGCCGCCGGCGCCGGCGGCAGCATCGGCAAGCTGACCACGGCCCTGGCCCGGCGGGCCCCGATCGGCACCACCGTCGCCTACCGCCTCGACGGCGCCGCCCGGCTCACCTTCACGATCCGCAAGCCCCTCGCGGGCCGGCGGGTGGGACGGCGCTGTGTGCGGCCGGCCGCTGCCCCGCCGAGGGCTCGCCGGTGCACGCGCCACCGAACGCTCAGAGGCAGCTTCGTCCACCAGGGGGCGCCCGGCCTGAACCGCTTCCGCTTCACCGGCCGCCTGCGTCGCAAGGCCCTCGCTCCGGGCTCGTACATCCTCGTCGCCAAGCTGCCTCGACCTGCGCGGGGACGCGGGGCGACCGCCACCCGGGCCTTCCGCATCGTGCGCTGACGGGTCCGGGGCGGCCGCCCGCCACCTCTCATTCGAACCCGTGACCTGCCGCCTACAAGGCGACGTACCGAGCTCTCAAAGCCCGTTTCTGGACTGGGATCTCAGCGGCCTGGTGCTTCCCCCACTGCGGCGGGCGAAACCCGGCCGGTCTGGGGCGTGCGGCCATTCCCCTGATCGTCATCTGCCAGTGTGCGGTGGCGCGCGGGTAGTCGCACCGTGGCGCAGAGCCCCCCAGCGGCCCGGGGGGTGAGGGTGAGGGTGCCGTCGTGCGCTTGGGTGATGCTCTTCACGATTGCCAGGCCGAGGCCGACGCCTGAGTGGTCGGTGCGTATGCGTTCGGTGCCGCGACGAAACGGCTCGACAAGCGTGGAGACCAACTGTGGGGTGAGCTTCTCGCCGGTGTTCTCGACGGTGAGCACCGCACCCTTGGAGTGGCCGCTGGTCGCGATCCACACGGTGCCCTGTGTCAGGCTGATTGTGGACGATCGCGTTGTGCACGAGGTTCGTGCCCAGCTGCAGCAGGAGCGCGTGTGAGCCCATGGTGGGGGTCACGTCGCCGGAGATCTCGATGGTGACGCCCCGCTCCTCCGCGAGGGGGAGGAGCGTTTCAGTGGCTTCCTCCGCGATGAGGGACAGGTTGACGTGTCCCCGGGTGAAGGACCGTTGGTCGGCGCGGCTGAGCAGGAGCAACGCTTCGGTGAGGTCGATCGCTCGGGTGTTGACGGCGCGGAGGCGGTTGACGAGCTCGCCGCTGTCGCGGTTCGGGTCGTTGCGGGCGACGTCGAGAAGTGTCTGCGTGATCGCCAATGGGGTTCGCAGTTCGTGGGAGGCGTTGGCTGCGAACCGCTGCTGTTCGGCGACGTGTGCTTCGAGCCGCGCGAGCATGGCGTCGAAGGCGTCGGAGAGTTCGCGGAACTCATCCTTGCGGCCGTCCAACTCGATCCGGTGGGAGAGCGACCCCTTCGCAGCCATGCGCGTGGCGTCGGTGATGCGGGTCAGGGGGGCGAGCATGCGGCCGGCGAGAAGCCACCCTCCCAGGAGACCGAACACCAGCAGGAACGCCAGGACTGCGGCTGCCCTCGGAGCGAAAACGTGCAGGAGGCTGGACCGGATGGGAAAGACACCAGGAGTGTCGGTGTCGGCGGAGATGAGGAGCGCTCGGTCGGGGACGTAACGCAGGAGGAACACCCACACCGCGGCGAGCAGCAACGCGCCGGCGACCATGAGGAAGCCGGCGTAGCTGAGGGTGAGCTTGAGGCGAACGCTCAGACCCAGGGGCTCTATCCACGGTCTCCTCCCTCACGCCCGGTGTCTGGTTGAGCGTCGATGCGGTAGCCGGCGCCGGCCACGGTGGCGATGATCCCGGGTTCGCCGAGCCGTTTGCGCAGTGCCGAGACCGTGATGCGCACGGCGTTGGTGAACGGGTCCGCGTTCTGATCCCACGCCCGTTCCAGTAGCTCTTCGGCGCTGACGACACCGCCTTCGGCAGCGACGAGGACCTCGAGCACGGCGAACTGCTTGCGGGTGAGCGCGACGTAGCGGCCGTCGCGGTAGACCTCGCGGCGGAACGGATCCAGACGCAGACCTGCGATCTCTCGCACGGGCGGCCTGATGTGCGCACGCCTGCGGTCGAGCGCTCTGAGACGGAGCACGAGCTCCTGGAGTTCGAACGGCTTCGTGAGGTAGTCGTCGGCGCCGAGCCCGAACCCGGAGGCCTTGTCGTCGAGACGGTCGGCAGCGGTCAGCATGAGGATCGGCATGCCGCTGCCGGAGGCGACGATGCGTCCTGCGATCTCGTCACCGGTCGGTCCGGGGATGTCGCGGTCGAGGACGGCGATGTCGTAGGCGTTGACGCCCAGCAGCTCCAGAGCGGCCTCGCCGTCACCTGCGATGTCTGCCGCGATCGCCTCCAGGCGTAGGCCATCGCGGATGGCTTCCGCCAGATAGGGCTCGTCCTCGACGAGCAGCACACGCATGCTCCGATGCTAGCGAGCGGGTGGATATCGCCGGCGTATCGAAAACCCCATACGTGCCGGCAACACCACGCTGCCTTGTATGGAGGCGTGACCCACGGCCAACCGGCACGAGCAACGACCCGTCGGATTCGGATTCGCAGGATCCGTGTCGCCGGCCTGCTCGTCGTCATCGCGGCGATCGCCGCAGCCCTCGGCTACCAGTCGCTGGCGTCCTCGTCCTCGACGGCGTCCTCGTCCTCGACGGCCGCATCAGCCATCGACGTCCGTCGCAGTGAGCACCGTGGTGCGCTTGGCGAGGCTGACGGTGCCGTCCCCGACGGCACGACGGTCTTCGATGACGAGATTCCGGGTGTCGCCAACCTCGACTCTGATCTGCTCGGTGCCCTGCGCCAAGCGGCAACCGATGCCGCGGACGACGGGGTCGAGTTCTTCGTCGATAGCGGCTGGCGTTCCCCGGAGTACCAGGAACAACTACTCCATGAGGCGGTCTCGAAGTACGGCTCAGAAGAGGAAGCTGCCCGATGGGTGGCCACCCCCGACACGTCTGCTCACGTGTCGGGGGACGCGGTCGACATCGGGCCCCGCGATGCCGCGGCGTGGCTGTCCGAACACGGCGCCGGGTACGGGCTGTGCCAGATCTACAGCAACGAACCCTGGCACTACGAACTGCGCCCCGAAGCCATCGATCACGGTTGCCCTCCCGTGTACGCCGACCCTACGCACGATCCAAGGATGCAGCAGTGACTCAGCACGAT
>CAVRIV010000002.1:0-704764 GCA_963721335.1 Miltoncostaeaceae bacterium | reverse complement strand
GATGGTCAATTTACCACCCCCCGCAATGTAGCAGTGGGTCCCGATGGCTCGATTTATGTGGCCGACACGGGCAACCATCGGATTTAAGTTTTTGATAAAGAGGGCAAATTTATTCTAAAATGGGGCAGCCAAGGTACTGGGCAGGGCCAATTCAACGAACCTTGGGGCATTGCCGTGGCTGAAAATGGGTCAGTTTTTGTAACCGACACCTGGAACCATCGGATTTAGATATTTAGTTCCATCGGCCAATTCCAGGGAGAATTTGGCACCTTTGCTAACGTGCAGCAAGGCGACCCCCAGGCGGAACCGGTAATTTGTGGGGACCGCGCGATATTGCCATTGACGCCGACGGCAACCTGTATATAACTGATACCGGTAACAAGCGGGTTCAAAAATTTACCCCCACCGGCGAATTTTTGCAGGCTTGGGGCGGCGGCGGTATCATCCCAGGCGCTTTTGAGGAGCCGGTCGGAATTGATATTGACAGCCAGGGAAATATTTACGTGGCCGACACCTGGATTCGCCGGGTGCAAAAGTTTGACGCTAACTTTGCTCCTCTGGCTCAGTGGGAGGTTATCGGCTGGGAGAGTGAAAGTGTTATCAACAAACCTTTCCTGGCCGTTGACCCTCAAGGCCGTGTCTTCATCAGTGACCCTGAAGGTTTTCGGATTATTGCCTACGATAGCGCCGGTCAAGTGCTGGGCACGTGGGGTCAGTACGGCCCAAGACCCAGCCTCTTTGCGCTACCCACTGGCCTGGCATTTGATAGCCAGGGTAATTTGCTGGTAGCGGACGCGGATAATAACCGAATTATGAAGTTCCAGATACCGACATTCGAGTGAAGTAGCAAATGAGCCAAGCAACAAAGGGGTAAAGCAGCGAACAAAAATGGATCGCGAAGAAGCTTTTCAAATTATCCAAGCTGCGCGCAGCCGGGGTGAAATACCTGACCTGCGTGGAGTCGACCTGCACGGAGTTGATCTGAGCAAAACCGACCTGTATGGAACCGACCTGAGCGAAGCCGATCTGAGCCAGGCCGACCTACACGGAGCCAATTTGGGCGAGGCCGACTTGGGCGAAGACTGACCTGCGCCAGGCCAATCTGAGCGGAGCCAATTTACACCGGGCCAATCTGATTTTAACCAACCTGCGCGGGGCTAACCTGCGCGGAGCCAAGTTGAGTGAGGCCAATCTGGTCACGCAGCTTTGGGCGAGGCCGATTTGCGCGAGGCCGACTTGGGCTATGCCAACCTGCCAAGGCCGACCTGCGCGGCGCCGATCTAAGCGGGCAAACCTGCGTGGCGCAACCATGCCGGACGGTAGCATCCAGTTATAACTCGCGCTCAGAGGGACGGCAAAGTCTAATATTTACTCCAACGTTCTCTCTTAGTGTTAACCGCCTTTGGGCGGTTTTTGGTTTAATTCAGGCTGCAATTGCTTCTCCCTTTCTCCAAATGTAACTGAATCTGGACCCTGCCTCTATATCTTGGGCACTCCCGACTGTTAACCCAAATCCAAATATGACTTCCGGCACTACCCCATATGACCTGCGCTGTGATACAATGCCACTATGCTAAATAAAATATCTATGATGCTGCCTAGATATTCCTTGCTTTATGTAACCGCCTACTTGACCAGTGATCGGTGGCGGTGTTTGAATTGGCCGTTATGCCTGTGGCTGATACTCACGGGTCCACTGCCGGATTACTTTTGGTTTTCGGGGGCCTGCTGGTGGCCAAGCCATTATTCAGGGTTTATAGCTGGCAATATCACCTCTACCTGGCCTTGCAGACCAGTGTTGTGGCGAGTTTGTTGATGCTGCGGCCCGGCTCGCTGATGCTGCCAATGCTATTTTGTGTATTGAGTGTGACGGCTCCGTTGTCATTATCTCTCCGAGTCTGCGGCGCTGTGGATTATCACGTTTGCTATAATTAACACTTTTCACTGTGCCTATGTTAAACAATGGGACGAAGGCCGGCCTGGTGTCGCTGCCCTATACGGTTGGGTACATCTTGCGGTACTTCTGCCTATTCGCTGGCCCGCGCCAGCGCTGCCCAACACCGGAGTGAGGCGTTGCTGGCAGAATTACAGACCACGTATCAGCAGTTGCAAGAATATGCCGGCCGCGTGGAAGAGAGCTAGCGGTCTCTCAGGAGCGCAACCGGCTAGCCCGCGAGATGCACGACACACTGGGTCATCGCCTGACCGTGGCCGCGGTACAACTCGAAGGGGCCGAGCGCCTGATCCCGACTGAGCCGACCCGAGCAGCCCGCATGGTCAACACGGTCCGGCGGGAGGTAGTTGAAGCCCTGGCTGAACTGCGTCGAACGGTGGCAACGTTACGGACTCCGCTGGATGCTGACCTCTCGCTGCCGGCGGCCCTGACGCGATTGGTGACTGGCTTTGAGGAGGCTACCGGGGTCAAAGTCACCTGGCTGCTACCGGATGAGTTACCCCCTCTACCCGAAGCCTACCGGCTGGCGCTTTACCGGGTGGCCCAGGAAGGGCTCACCAATGTCCAGCGGCATGCCCAGGCTCAGCAGGTTTGGTTGGAACTGGCGTTGGAGAATGGCGCCATTACCCTGCTGGTTAAGGATGTATGGCCGGGGCTTTGTGCCGGAAACCAACCCCATCGGCTTTGGGTTGCGTGGCTTACGGGAGCGGGCAACTCATCTGAGTGGTGAGTTCCATTTAGAGGCCAACCCAGGTGCAGGTACACAGATTTGTTTCCACTTGCCTTTGTCTCCGGCCGATGACATGCCCCGTCCGGTCACTCCAGCAAAATCGAGCGGCTGGAAGCTTAAATGCCCATTGGGACTGCGCACTCTGAAACCAGACGAAGCTAAGTTAGCACAGCCATCAACTCAACCATACCAAATTTGAACCCACAGTGATCCTTTTTGTACTAGGAAACCTCACGCTTGCTTGTCCAATAAATGGACAAGCTAAAGCTTACGTAGTACGTTATTGTAGAAAGTCGAGATTTGGAGAAGTTTGTGCCCCAGCCTATTCGAGTTTTGCTCGTAGACGACCAACGCCTGATGCGCGATGGCTTGCGCACCTTGCTGGAATTGGAACCGGATTTGGAAGTCGTCGGCGAAGCGGGTGATGGGCAAGTGGCCCTGGAAACCTACACCGCCGTCCAGCCTGATGTGGTTTTGATGGACATTCGCATGCCCATAATGGACGGGGTCGAAGCGACCTGGCGTTTGTGTGCCCGCTGGCCCGAAGCGCGGGTGATTATTTTAACCACCTTTGACGATGATGCTTATGTTTTTGATGGGTTGCGGGCCGGAGCGTTGGGTTATCTACTCAAGGCGGTGTCGGGTCAGGAGTTGGCCGAGGCTATTCGCACGGTGGTTAGCGGCGGGGCCTTGATCGAGCCGTCGGTAGCTCGCAAGGTGGTGGCCGAGTTTGCCCGGTTAGTCCCGCCCGCTCGCTCATCAGAGGCGAGTTCGGGGTCGTCATCTGCGTGACGCGTCCCGGCGGGGGTGGCATCGTCGCCGTCGATGGGTCGTCACGGCACTCACGGGCACGAGCCCGACCGCTCGCGGGATGTCCGGGCCCTGGCCGCGGTCCTCACGCTCACGGCCCTGTTCGCGGTCGCCGAGGTGGCCGGGGGGCTGGTCGCGGGCAGCCTCGCGCTGCTGGCCGACGCGGCCCACATGCTCTCCGACGCCGCCTCGCTGGGCCTCGCGCTGGGCGCGATCTGGCTCGCCCGGCGCCCGGCCCCGGCGCGGCTGAGCTTCGGCTACCGGCGCGCCGAGATCCTGGCGGCGCTCGCCAACGGGGTCGCCCTGGTGGCGGTGGCGATCTGGATCATCGTCGAGGCGGCCGGGCGCCTCTCCTCACCGCCCGACGTCGACGGCACCGTGACGCTGGGGATCGGGCTGGCCGGGCTGGTGGTCAACGCCGTGGGAGCGACCATCCTCTGGCGCGCGAGCAGCCAGAGCCTGAACGTGCGCGCGGCCGGCCTCCACGTCCTCGCCGACCTGCTCGGCTCGGCGGGCGTGGTGATCGCCGCGGTCCTGGTGCTGACCCTGGGGTGGCTGCGCGCCGACCCGGTCATCGCCATCGCGATCGGCGCGCTCGTGCTGGGCAGCTCCTGGCGCGTGCTGCGCGAGTCGGTCGCCGTGCTGCTGGAGGGCACCCCCGAGGGGATCGACGCTCAGGCGGTGGGCCGGCGCATGGCCGCCGTGCCGGGCGTGCGCGAGGTCCACGACCTCCACATCTGGACCATCACCTCGGGCTTCCCCGCCCTGTCGGCGCACGTCCTGGTGGGCCCGGACGAGGACTGCCACGCCCGCCGGCGCGAGCTGTCGCGGATGCTCGACGCCGAGTTCGGCCTGCACCACACGACCCTCCAGGTGGAGCACACCGATCACACCGGGCGCCTGCACCCGGTGTCCGGCCGCGACCTCAGCCCGCCAGGAGGCTCGTCAGGTACATGACCACGACGCCGGCGAGGAAGCCGCCGACCACCCATCCCGAGCCGAGCCCGCCGGGCGCGCGCCGGGCGAGGTAGCGCCCGACCTCCACCACCACCTGGAGGGCGGCCCCCACCGCGACCGAGAAGAACAGCACCGCCAGCACGTCGTTCACCAGGAAGCCGCCGATCCAGGCGCCGACGATGGCCGGCGCCCCCGCCACCAGGGCCAGGATCGCCAGGCGCCCGACCCCGACCGAGCGCCCCTCGGCCACGGGGACCGCGATGCCCAGGCCCTCGGTCACGTTGTGGACCATGAAGCCGACGATCAGGAAGGTGCCGAGGGCCAGCTCGCCCACGGCGAACGACGACCCGATGGCGAGGCCCTCTCCCAGGTTGTGCAGGCCGATGCCCACGGCGATCAGCGACGCCAGGGCGAGCCCCTGGAGGGGCTGCGCGCGGCCGCCGGACTCCGATCCGCGCGCCGAGAAGCGCTGGGCCACCCACGACAGGGCCAGATAGCTCGCCGCCACCCCCAGCAGCACCAGCCCGGGCCCGCCGAGCGCGCTGGGCAGCCCGGCCTGGAGCTCCAGCGCCTCCGACAGCGCATCGACGGCCAGGAAGGTGAGGAGGCCGCCCGTGAGGGCCATGAACGCGGCCAGCAGGCGCGGATCCGCGCGCCGCAGCGACGGCAGCCACAGCATCCCGAGCCCGATGGGGACCACGCCCACGAGGAAGCCGATCAGTGCGTAGCCGCCCACGCTCCGGCCGCTCGCCCCCGGGGTCTCCACGGCGGCGGGCACCTCGGTCACGCTCTGGATCCCGGTCGAGCTGGTGACCCCGATCGTGTACGGATCGTCCTCGACCCAGTCGAACGGGATCTCGACCGTGGTCGAGCGCAGGCGCCCCAGCGTGTCCGGACCGTCGGTCGTGAAGGGGTAGACCGCGTCGTCCACCGTGACCGTCGCGATCGTGATGTCGTCGGCCTGGGGGTTGCGCACCAGGACGCGGATCTCACCCGGGTGGAACTCCACCCGGCGCAGGTCGAGCGCGTCGGCCGCGGGAGGGGAGGTCCCCACGAGGCCGGTGATCGAGCCGCCCGACGACACGAAGGCCGCCGCGATCGCCACCAGCAGGACGATCGGCACCAGCACCAGCAGGCGCATGCCCCAGCCGCCACCGCCGCCCCGCGCGCCGATCGACTCCGTGCTCATTCGTCCCGCACGTCGAAGTAGCCCATCCACCCCAGCTCCGCGAACTCGGACTGGTGGGCGTGGAACATGAACGTCCCCGCGTTGTGCCAGTCGATCTCGATGATCCCGCGCTCGCCCTGGCACTGGACCACCGTGTCCGTGTACTCGAACTGGTCGGTGCTGCCGGTGCGGTAGTAGCGGAAGAACTCGCCGTGGAGGTGGAACGAGTTGATGAGGTCGAACTCGGTCAGGTTCGCCAGGTGGATCCGGAGGGTCTCCGAGCGCCGCACCCGGATCGGGTACTTGGCGTAGTAGAACGCCTTGCCGTTCACCGTGTAGAAGTTGTTCTCGCCGTCCCCGTCCGTGTCGTAGCCGTTCATCACCATCACGAGCTCGTGAGCCGGGCGCCGCGGCTCCGGCGGGTCGATGATGAACGCGCCGTACAGGCCCTTGTGGATGTGCTTCTTCAGCGGCGTCGAGTGGCAGTGGTAGAGCTGCATGCCGTAGGGGCGGGCCGGGAAGCGGTACGTGAACGAGTCGCCCGGGTCCACCACCTCGAAGACGCCGTCCATGTTCGAGGGGTGGATCCCGTGGAAGTGGATCGTGTGCGGGTGCGAGCCGCCGTTGGTGAACGCGACCTCGAGGATGTCGTCCTCCGTGGCGCGGATCACCGGACCGGGCACCGTGCCGTTGTATGTCCAGGCGGCGAAGGTCACCCCCTCCGCCACCTCGATGTCGCGGTCGAGGGCCACCAGCTCGTACCGGCGGACGCGCCCGGGCTGGTGCGGAAGCGCGGGGGGCGGGATCAGCAGGCGGTCGAGATCGCCGGGGCCGCCCGGAGCGGGCACCGTGGCTCCGATCATCGCCGCGTGACCGTGGCCCGCGGCGGTGCTTCCGGCGGCGCCCTCACGGGCGGTCGCGCCACCCGACAGGGCGGGGGTCGCGACCAGGCCGGCCATCGGGAGCGCGGCGATCACCGGCGCGGCGCCCACCAGCACCTGGCGGCGCGTCAGACCTTTCCTAGCCACGGCTTATTAGTAGACCTAGTCTTGGCTAGTTTCAAGGAGTGAGGCGGCTCGGCCGACCGCTGAGGCTGGTCGCCGGCCCGCCCCGCCGAAGGCGGCGCCCTAGGTGTGGTACTCGGCGTTGATCGTGATGTAGCCGTGGCCGAGGTCGGACACCCAGACGTGCGAGGCGGCGTCGCCGCGGCCGAGGGCCACCTCGAGGTCGTACTCCTCCCGGCCCAGCACCTCGAGCGCCTGCGTCGAGGCGTAGGGAACGCCGTCCACGCTCACGACCGGCTCCTGCACCGTCCCGCCGGCGCCGGCGAGGGCCATCCCCACCGCCTGGCTCACCCGGCCCCAGTTGGGGTCCTCGCCGAAGACGGCGGTCTTCACCAGTTGTGAGTCGCCGATCGCCCGCGCGACGGTCTCGGCCTCGGCCGCGTCGCGGGCTCCGGTCACCACCACGCGCACGGCGTGCGCGGCCCCCTCCCCGTCCTTCACCATCTGGATCGCCAGCCAGCGGCAGACGGCCTCGAGGCCGTGGGCGAGCCGGTCGCGCTCGCCGCCGGAGAGGGGGGCGCCGTCGCCGGACGCCATCACCAGAAGGGTGTCGGACGGGCTCATCTGGCCGTCCACGCTGATGCGGTTGAACGAGGCGGCGGCCGCGGCGGCGGTCATCGCCTGGAGGTCGTGGGCCGCGACGGGGACGTCGACGGTCACGTAGGCCAGCATCGTGGCCATCCTCGGGGAGATCATCCCGGCGCCCTTCGCCGCGGCGCCGATCGTCACCTCGCGGCCGCCGAGCGGCAGGCGGAACGCCCCGCCCTTCGGCGCGCGGTCGGTGGTGCAGATGGCCCGGCCGAAATCGTCGCCGCCGCGGGCCGAGAGCGTCTGCGCCGCGCCGTCGATGCCCGCCCCCACCATGCCCATGTCGAGGCGGTCGCCGATCGTGCCGGTGCTCGACACGGCCACCTCGCCGGGGTCGAGCCCGAGACGGGCCGCGGCGCGCGCCGCCATGGCGCGGGCGTCCTCGAGGCCGGGCGATCCGGTGGCCGCGTTGGCGCTCCCCGCGTTCACCACGACGGCGCGGATCCGCGCCCGGTCGAGCCCGCGGTTGTGGAGCACGGGCGCCGACGGGAGGGCGCTGGCCGTGTCGACCAGGGCCGAGGCGCCGGGCGCCGCACAGCGCAGCAGTCCCAGATCGAGGGCCCCCGAGGGCTTCAGCCCGCACGCCACCCCCGCGGCCTCGACGCCGGCCGGGCTGGTGACCGAGCCGCCGGGCACCGGGGCGAGCCCCTCCGGCGCGTCGATCCAGTCGTCGCGCACGACGGGCGCGAGGGTCAGAGCAGGCCCTCGGTCTCGGGGAGGCCCGCCATCAGGTTCAGGTTCTGCAGGGCCTGGCCGGCCGCGCCCTTGCCGAGGTTGTCGATCACGCCGAAGACGGTCACCCGCCCTCCCCGCGGGTCGGCCACCGGGCAGACCTGGGCGAAGTTGGTGCGCTGCACGGCGCGCATGCCCGGCGGGGCGTCCACGACCTCCACGAAGGGGTGGCCGGCGTAGAAGTCGCGGTAGAGGCCGGCGAGGTCGTCGGGGTGCACGGGTCCCTCGGCCAGGCGCGCGTAGCAGGTGGCGAGGAGCCCCCGGTCCACGGACACGAGGTGGGGCGTGAACGTGACCGGGGTTCCCAGCTCCTGCTCGATCTCGGGGGCGTGGCGGTGCGCATAGACCTTGTACGGGCTCACGTTGTCGGCCGCGCGCGAGTAGTGGACCGTGTCCGTGGGGGTGCGACCGGCGCCGCTGACCCCGCTCTTGGCGTCGATCACCACCTCGCTCAGGCGGCCGGCCAGCGGGAGCAGCGCCAGCAGGCTCGCCTCCGGGAAGCAGCCGGGGTTGGCCACCAGGCGGGCGGGCCCGATGGCGTCGCGGTACCGCTCGGGCAGCCCGTAGACCGCCTCGGCCAGCAGGTCGGGACGAGGATGCTCGAACCCGTAGACCGGCGGGTAGAGGGCGGGGTCGCGCAGCCGGTGATCCGCCGAGACGTCGACCACCCGCGCGCCCCGATCGAGAAGCTCCGCCACCAGAACCGCCGCCTCGGCGTGCGGGTAGCAGACCGCCACCAGGTCGCCCGCATCGACCGCCTGGACGTCGGGCTCCTCCAGGCGGCGCTCGACCCGGTACTCGGGGGCGACCTCCACCAGCCGCCGGCCGGCGTCGCCGCGGGCCGTGATCACGCCCAGCTCCAGGCCGGGATGGCGGTCGAGCAGCTCGGTGAGCTGGGCGCCGGCGAAGCCGGCCGCCCCGAACACGTGGACGCGGGCGCTCACGACGCCGATTCCCGCGGGCGGGCGCCGGCGGCCTCGAGCCCGGCCCGCACGCGCTCGACCGCCGCCTCGATCTCCTCGTCGGTGAGCGTGCGCTCGGGGTCCGCCAGGGCCAGCCGCAGCGCCAGGCTCACGTGGCCCGGCTCCACCTGCTCGCCCGCGTAGCGGTCGAAGACGCTCACCTCGCGCAGCTCCGCTCCGCCCGCCGCCCGCGCGGCGGCCACGAGGTCGGCCGACCGCACGTCCTCCGGCACGACCACGGCCACGTCCCGGGTGGACACGGGGACGGTGAGGACCTCGCGGAACGCGCGCGGCCCGTCCGGGCCGGCGGCCAGGAGCGCGTCGAGGTCGAGTACCACCGCGGCCACCGGGGGAGCGACGTCGAACGCGCGCAGCACGAGCGGATGGACCTCCCCCACCCACCCGACCGTGCGCCCGCCGGACGCCATCCGCGCCTGGCGAACCGGGTGGAAATAGCGGGCCGCGTTCGGCTGGGGCTCGACCTCCACGCGCGCCGCGCGCGCCAGGGCCGCCGCGAGCCCGCTCGCGGTGTAGAGGTCGGCCGGGCGGCCTCGCTCGCGCCAGCCCAGCCCTCCGACGCGGCCCCACTGGACGGCCGCCAGGAAGCGCCGCTCCTCGGCCTGGCCGTCGGGTAGCGGCGCGTACGTCCGCCCGGTCTCGAAGAGCCCGCCGTCCGCGCGCTGGCGGGCCTGGTTGCGGGCGACCGCCCGGAGCAGGCCGGGGAGCATCGAGCGACGCATCACCGCCATCTCGGCGCTCATCGGGTGGGCGAGCCGCACCACCTCGCGGCGGGGGTCGTCGTCGGCCAGGCGGAGCGCGTCGGCGTCGGACTCCGGCACCATGTGGTAGGTCACCGCCTCCGAGAGACCGAGGTCGGCGGCGAGGCGGGCGAGGCGCTGCTCGAGCGCCTGGGCCGGGGTGCGCCGCCCCCGCCCGACGACGCACGGCATGGCCGTCGGGATCGCATCGAGGCCGTGGATCCGCGCCACCTCCTCGATCAGGTCGATCTCGCGGGTGAGGTCGCGCGCCCGCTCGAACGGCACCCGCGCCGTGAGCCCCTCGTCGTCGACCACCACCTCGCAGCCCAGCCGCTGAAGGATCCCGGCCGCCTCCTCGCGCGGCACCTCGATGCCGAGCACGGCCGGCAGCCGCGCCCACCGCATGCGCACGGGCGGCCGCTCGGGCGAGGGGACGTGCGCGTCGAGGGCGCCCGGCACCAGTCGCGCGCCGCACAGCTCGACCAGGAGGCGGCAGGCGATCGCCATCGCGCGCGGGGGCAGCTCGCGGGGCAGGCCCTTCTCGAAGCGGCTGCTCGACTCGGTGCGCAGGCCCAGCGCCAGCGACGCGTTCAGGATGGCCGGGCCGTCGAACGTCGCCGCCTCCAGCAGCACCCGGGTGGTCCCCGGCCCCACCTCGGCGAACTCGGCGCCGAAGATGCCGGCGATCACGGCCGGCCGCTCGGCGTCGCAGATCGCCAGCACCGAGGGGTCGAGCGTCCGCTCCTGCCCGTCGAGGGTGACGATGCGCTCGCCCTCCTCGGCGCGGCGGACGACCACCCGTCCGCCGGCGAGACGGTCGAGGTCGAACGCGTGCAGCGGCTGCGCGGTGAGCAGCATCGCGTAGTTGGTCACGTCCACCACGTTGTTGATCGAGCGCATCCCGGCGGCCTCGAGGCGGCCCCGCAGCCAGGCGGGCGAGGGGCCCACGGTCACGTCGGTCAGCACCCGGGCCATGTAGCGCGGGCACAGGTCCGGGGCGCGCACCTCCAGGGCCGCGTGGTCCGGGGCGCTGCCCTCCCCCTCCGCCGGCGGCTCGGACTCGTCGAGCGGCCGCAGCGGCGCGCCGGTGACCGCGTGCACCTCCCGCGCGACACCCCAGATCCCCAGGCAGTCGGGACGGTTGGAGGTGATCTCGAGCTCGAGGACCGTCTCCGACAGCGGGAGCACGTCCGCGAGCGGCGTGCCCGGGGCGATGCCGTCGTCGAGGACCATGATCCCGGCGGCGTCCTCGCCGAGCCGCAGCTCCGTGGCCGAGAGGATCATCCCGTTGCTCTCGACCCCCCGCAGGGTGGCCACCCCCAGGGGACCCTCCGCACCCGGCAGGAGCGCGCCCGGGAGGGCGACCGCCACCGTCTGCCCGGCGGCGACGTTGGGGGCGCCGCAGACGATCTGGCTCGGCTCGCCGGCACCGATGTTGACCCGGCACAGGCGCAGGCGGTCGGCGTTCGGGTGGGGCTCGGCCGCCAGCACGCGCCCCACCCGGAAGGCGCCGAGGTTGCCGTTCCCGGCCGGCACGCCCAGGCGGTGGATCGCCTCGACCAGCGTGCCGGAGCGCGACAGGCGCGCCGCCAGCTCCTCCGGCGCCAGGCCGGGGTTGACGTACTCCTCCAGCCAGGACAGCGGCACCCTCACGCGAACTGCTCCAGGACGCGCAGGTCGCCCTCGTAGAGCATGCGCAGGTCGGGCACGCCGTGACGGATCATGGCGAGCCGGTCGAGACCCCAGCCGAACGCGAACCCCGTGTACCGCTCGGAGTCGATGCCGCAGCACTCGAGCACGTTCGGATCGACCATCCCGGCGCCGGCCAGCTCGAGCCACCCCGGGCGGCCGGCCTTGTCCACGTACGAGACCTGCACGTTGACCGACGGCTCCGTGAAGGGGAAGAAGTGGGGCTGGAGCACGATCTCGCGGTCGGCGCCCAGCAGCTCGCGCGCGAAGTGCAGCATCGTGCCCTTGAGGTGCGCCAGGGTCAGGCCCTCGTCGACGGCGAGGCCCTCCATCTGCTGGAACATGGGGCTGTGGGTGGCGTCGATGTCGTCGCGGCGGTAGACGAACCCCGGGGCGATCAGGTAGATCGGCGGCGGCTCGCTCTGCATCGCCCTCACCTGCACCGGGGAGGTCTGGCTGCGAAGCAGGCGGTCGGGGTGGCCGGCGATGTAGAAGTTGTCGCTGGACGAGCGCGCCGGGTGCCCCTCGGGGGTGTTGAGCGCGGTGAAGTTGTGCCACTCGGTCTCCACCTCGGGTCCGTCCGCGATCCGGTACCCCAGGGCGAGGAAGATGTCCTCCATCTCCTGGCGGATCTGCGTGATGGGGTGGAGGGCGCCCAGCGGGTGCGGGTCGCCGGGCAGCGTGACGTCGGCCCCGTCGCGCTCGAGCGCGGCGCCGAGCTCCTCTCCCTCGAGCTCCTCGCCCCGAGCCGCCAGGGCCTCCTCGATCGCACGCCGCGCCGCGTTGGCGGCCTTCCCCACCTCACCGCGGCGCTCGGCCGGCAGGCCTCCGATGCCCGCCAGGATCGCGGCCAGCCGGCTGCGACGGCCGGTGTGCGCCACCCGCGCGTCCTCCAGCTCCGCGAGGCTCGAGGCGGCCCGCACCTGGGCGAGCGCCTGCGCCTCGATGTCCGGCAGATCCCCCTCGCTCATCGGGGTCGGAGGGTAGCGGACCCACCCCCGGGGCCGACGGCCCGCTGACGCCCCGCCTCGGCCATCAGGACGGCGCCCGCCGCGGCCACGTTGAGCGAGTCGGAGCCCGCCGTCTGCGGGATCGTCGTCGTCACCACGGTACGCCCCCCGGCGAGCTCGTCCAGCAGGGCCCCGAGCCCCGACCGCTCACCCCCGAGCGCCAGCACGAGGGGGCGGGTGAGGTCCACCTCCCACGGCGGCGGGCCGCCGTGGGCGACGGCGCCCACGACGTCGAACCCGTCCCGCGTCGCCAGGTCGGCGGGCGCGACCCCCTCCAGCAGGGGCAGGGCGAAGGTGGCCCCCATCGCGGCGCGGACCGCGCGGGGGTGGAACGCGTCGGCCGAGCCCGGGCCCAGGGCCAGCCAGTCCGCCCCGAGCGCCGCGGCGCTGCGGACGAGCGTGCCGACGTTGCCCGGGTCGGCGACGCCGGCCAGGTAGACGCCGAGCGACGGCGGGAACGCGACGTCGCGGAAGCTGCGCACGGCGGGCTGGGGCAGGATCGCCAGCAGGCGGGGGGCGGCGGCGAGGCCGCTCGCCTTGGCCATCAGGGACGCCGGCACGCGGTAGCGCTCCGCCAGGCCCGCGGTGGCGGCCAGCCGGGGGTCGTCGTCGGGCACGCGCTCGTCGTCCACCAGCAGCGCGACCGGCCGCACCCCGCGCGCGAGTGCGGCGTCGATGAGGTCCTCGCCCTCGGCCACCAGCAGCCGCCGCTCTCGGCGGACCTTCTTGGTCTGGAGCGCGATGGCCAGCCGCAGCGCGGGGTTCCGCGCCGAGCTGACGAGCCGCAACCCGCTCCGAGCGCTAGGAGGGGGTCGCGGCGAGCTCTCGTGCCGCGCGGGCGCGGGCGCAGAGCGCGGCGAACGCGGCCGGCTCATGCGTGGCCAGCTCGGCGAGGATCTTGCGGTCGAGCTCCACCTCGGCCAGGCGCAGGCCGTGGATCAGCTCGCCGTAGGTGATGCCGTTCTCGCGCGCGGCGGCATTGATGCGGGCGATCCAGAGGCGCCGGAAGTCGCGCTTCTTCACCCGCCGGTCGCGGTAGGCGTAGCGCAGCGAGCGCTGGACCTGCTCCTTCGCCCGCTTGTAGGACGAGTGCTTGGTGCCCCAGTAGCCGCTGGCCTGATCGAGGACCTTGCGCCGCTTCTTGCGGGCGGCGACGGATCGCTTGACGCGTGCCATGGACTAGCCCTTTCCCAGCATCCGCTTGACGGTGCGGGTCATCTCCGGGGCCAGCTCGACCTCCTTGGAGCGGCGGCGCTGGTCCTTGCCCGAGACCTTCTCGAGGTTGTGCCGAAGGCCGGCGCGCTGGAACAGCACCTTGCCCTTCCCGGTCACCCGGAAGCGCTTGGTCACGGCTCGTCTGGACTTCATCTTCGGCATTCGGAGTTCCCTGGCAGGCGGCGTCGGGCCGTCGGACACCATAGACGACGCGGCGCGGGAGCGGGAGGGCCCTACTCGGGCGCGGGCTCGGCCTCGGAGGGCTCGGGGGCGTCGTCGCGCTTCGAGCGGCCGCCGCCGACCGCCGCGGGGGTGGAGTCGGGCGCGGGCGCGGCCTCGGCCGGCTCGGTGGACTCGCCGGCCCCGGCGCCCTCCGAGGCGCCGCCGCTGACCGGCGCGGGGGTGGGGTTCTTCAGCGGCGCCAGCATCATCACCATGTTGCGGCCGTCGAGGTTCGGGCGGCTCTCGACGAGGGCCAGGTCCTTCAGCTCGTCGGCCAGCCGCAGCAGGATCGCCTCGCCGCGCTCGGGATGCAGCAGCTCGCGCCCGCGGAACATGATCGTGATCTTGACCTTGTCGCGGTGGCGCAGGAACCGCTCGACGTGCCCCTTCTTGGTCACGTAGTCGTGCGGGTCGATCTTGGGCCGGAACTTGATCTCCTTGATGGTGATCGTGCTCTGGTGCCGGCGCGCCTGCTTGGCCTTCTGCTCCTGCTCGTAGCGCCACTTGCCGTAATCCATGATCCGGCAGACGGGCGGCCGCGCCTCGGCGGCCACCTCGACCAGGTCGAGACCGGCCGCGTTCGCGATCTCCTGGGCCTCGTCGAGGGGGACGACCCCTCGGTTCTCGCCCTCCGCGTCGATGAGCCGCACGGTCTCCGCGCGGATCGCCTCGTTGATCCGGGTCGACGGCCCGGTGGGCGGGCGTGTGTCGGGTCCGCGTCTAGGCGGCAAACAGAACCTTGACGGGCGTCAGACGGATCCCCCGACGTGCGGGCGCAGGCGCGGAATCGCGCGTCGAATGGAGATGAAGGTGAGCGTGTGCGCCATTAACAAGGCCCGCCCGGGCGGCGGGTCGCTGGACCATAGCAAGCCGCCTGGGTCTCCCGAGCGGTATCACTCCCGTCCGGCCGTCTCCTGCTCCGACGCCGGGGCCGCGGGGCGCCGGGGGTGGCCCGCCCCCTCGGGCAGGACGACGTACTGGCGGAGATACAGGTCGCGGTAGGTCACGGGACCGCGTGGGCCGGGCACGTGGTCCACGTTGATGCCGGTCTCCGGCGCGCCGAGGAGCTCGAAGCCGTCGAGCAGCCGCGTGGTGGCGTTCCAGAAGGCGCCCGTCCCGGCGTACGCGGCCAGGAACGCGGTCGCGGCATCGGGGTCCTCGGTGGCGATGGAGGCCGCGATGCCGGAGGTCTCGGCGTTGGCGATCCGCGCCGCATCGCCGGCGTCGGCCGCCGTTGCGATCGTGACCGTGGCCTCGTTGCCGTCGTCCAGGGCCCACTCGTGGCCGAGATCGTGCGGGTGGGGTGGCAGCGAGGGCCGGATGCTCAGGCGCTCCAGCAGCTCGAGCGTGGGCGGCAGCACCTCGTCCCACCGGTCCTGCGCGATCAGCAGCAGGTTGAGCCGGTTGCAGACCCCCAGGCGGTCGAGGCTGCGCTCCATCAGCGCGAGCGCCCGCGGAAGGTCGGCGCGCGCGTCGACGAACAGGACCCCGCCGCCATCGGCGTGGGCGAGCGTTCGCACGCCGTGGGACGCGGCCTCGCGGGCGAGCGACGCGGTCGTCTCCCCGCTCCCGCGCAGGATCACCAGGGGGATCAGCCGCGGCTGGGCCACCAGCGCGCGGGCGGCCGCGCGGTCGGCCGAGCGCACCAGCTGGACGGCGCCGGGATCGAGGCCGGACTCGGCGAGCGCCGGCCCGATGACCGCGTCGATGAGGGCACCGGCCGAGCCGAGGGCCGCGGAGCCGGTCCTCAGCACCCCGCAGTTGCGCGACTTGACGAGCTGGGAGGCGACGTCCACGGTCACGTTCGGCCGGGCCTCGTAGTTGGCGCCGACCACCCCGACGGGACGCCGCCGCTCCCACGCCACCAGGCCTCCGCCCAGGGCGCGCGACCCCGCGAGCTCCTCCACGTCGGGGAGCTCGGCCAGGGCCTCGATCTGGGCCGCCATGCGGCCCAGGCGGGCGCCGTCCAGCCGCAGCCGGTCGATCAGGGCCTCGCCCAGGCCGCCGCGAGCGGCGGCCTCGACGTCCGCGGAGTTGGCCTGGCATATGTCGTCGGCCCGCTCGACGAGCAGGCGGGCCATGGCCCGCAGGGCGGCGGTCACCGCCCGCGGATTCGCGCGGACCAGGCTCTCGTGAGCGCGGCGGGCAGCGAGTCCGGCGGCGACGACGAGCTCCGTGGTGGACTCGCTCACGCGCCCGACAGGCCGCTCGTCACGAGGGCCGGGTCGGCGGGCTACCTTCCGACGCGGGCGACGGCCTCCTTGAGCACGGCGCCGGGCGTGAAGCGCGGCACGGTGCGGGCCGGGATCTCGACCTTCTTGCTGGGGTCCTGCGGGTTCACGCCGACGCGGGCGGCGCGGTGCGAGACGGTGAACTTCCCGAAGCCGGCGAAGGCGACGTCCTCGCCCTTGCTCAGCGCATCCTTGATCTCGTCCAGCACCGCCTGGACGGCCTTGGCCGCGTCGGCCGCGCTGAGACTCTCCATGCCGGGACTCTTCGCGACCTTGCTGACGAACTCGGTCTTGTTCACGGTGACCCCTTGCTTCGATGTGCGGGAGCAGGCGTGGCTCGCCTCGCGCAACCTAGCAGCGCCCGCGGACGAAATCGCCGTGCCCGTGGGGTTTTTCGCTCCATTGCGTCTCATTAGCGGGCGATTTCGTCCCCCTTTCGTGGTCTCGGAGCGCCGCGGGGGCTGAGAAACCCGCCCCGGGCGGCCTGAACCCGGCCCCCGGGAGGGCGCCCGGGCATCATCCCGGTGTGGAGACCGCGCTCGAGGTCCTGGCGATCGTGACCGCGGTGGCCTTCGTGGCCGGTCTGTCACAGAGGCAGGGGTGGTCGCCGCCGCTGGTGCTCGTGATCGTCGGGGTGGCCGCGTCGTTCGCGCCGGGCATGCCGAGCGTCGAGCTCGACCCGGACCTCGTGCTGGTGGGCCTCCTGCCCCCGCTGCTGTACGCGGCCGCCATCCGCACCTCGCTCGTGGGCTTCGCCGCCGTGAGGGACGCGCTCCTGTTCCTGGCCGTGGGGGCGGTCGTGGTGACGACGGTGGCCGTGGGGCTGGTGACATGGTGGGTGGTGCCGGGCATGTCGCTGGCCGCCGCGCTGGCGCTGGGCGCGGTCGTCGCGCCCCCGGACGCCGTCGCCGCGACGACCGTCGCCCGGCGGGTGGGAATGCCCCGCCGGATCGTCACGATCCTGGAGGGCGAGAGCCTCCTGAACGACGCGACCGCGCTGGTGGCGGTGACCGCGGCGGTCGCGGCCATCACCGAGAGCGTCACCGTCGCCTCGGTCGCCTGGGACTTCGTGGTGGCGGTCGCCGGCGGGGCTCTGGTCGGCCTCGCGGTCACCTGGGTGCTCGCCCGCATCCGGCGCCGCATCGAGGACCCGGTGCTCGACACCACCCTGTCGTTCGTCGCCCCCTTCGTGGCGTTCCTGCCGGCGGAGGCCATCGGCGCCTCCGGCGTGCTGGCCGTGGTGGTCACGGGCCTCCTGCTGGGCCACAAGGCGCCGACGCTCCAGTCGGCGTCCTCGCGCCTCTCCGAGCAGATCAACTGGCGCACGGTCCAGTTCCTGCTGGAGAACGCGGTCTTCCTGCTCATCGGCCTTCAGATGAAGGGCCTGCTCGAGGACGTCGCCGACAGCGACCTCAGCACCGGCCGCATCGTCCTGATCTGCCTCGCCGTGCTGCTCGCGACGATCCTGGTGCGCATCGTCTACGTGATGCTGGCGACCTGGATCTACCACGTCGGACCGCCCAAGATGCGCCGCCGCGCGTGGCCGTGGTCGTCGGGCATCGTGGTCTCGTGGGCCGGCATGCGCGGCGTCGTGACGCTGGCCGCGGTCTTCCTGCTCCCCGAGGAGACCCCGCAGCGCGAGGTGCTGCGCCTGGCCGCCTTCACCGTCGTCGCGGGGACACTGCTCATCCAGGGGCCGACCCTGCCGTGGCTGGTGCGGCGCCTCCGGCTCGCCGGGCCCGACGCCGCCGAGGACGCGCTGCAGGCGGCCTCGCTCGTGGCCGAGGCGACGCGGGCCGGGATCGACCGGCTGGAGGAGGTGCGCTCGCCCGACGATCCCGACGAGGTCATCGTCCAGCTCAAGGAGCGCGCCGAGCGGCGGGCCAACATGACCTGGGAGCGCCTCGGGCGGTCGCACGGCGAGCTGGAGCCCCCCTCGGTCGCCTACCGGCGCCTGCGCCTCGAGATGCTCGCCGCCGAGCGGGAGACGATCGTCCGGGCCCGCGACGCAGGGCACCGTGGACGACGAGGTGCTGCGGGCCGCGATGACGACGATCGACCTCGAGGAGTCCCTGCTCGACCGGGCCGAGGACGCCCAGGCGCGCGCGGAGGGGCAGCTGGAGGCGCCGCCGCAGCGGAGCGGCGACTGCGAGCACCTGCGCGAGGCGCCGCGGGTGGTCAAGCCCCGGACGCCGGCGGGGTGCGAGGAGTGCCTACGCGACGGGACCCGCTGGGTGCACCTGCGCCTGTGCCTCGGCTGCGGGCACGTGGGCTGCTGCGACTCCTCGGTCGGGAAGCATGCCGACCGGCACTTCAGCGAGACCGGCCATCCGGTGATGCGCAGCATCGAGCCCGGCGAGGCCTGGCGCTGGTGCTACGTGGACCAGCACCTCGGCTGAGGAGCGCGCCGGCCAGGTCCTCGCGCTAGGCGAGGAGCCCTCCGTGGCCGCGGCCGCGTCCTCGTCGAGCACCGCCGCCAGGTCGGCGCCGACCTCCTTGACGGTCACGTGGACCACGTCGACCTCCGTCAGGAGACGCTCCGCCTTCTCGACGTCGCCCTCGTCGACGATCGCCACGAGCGCCGAGTGCCCCGCATCCAGGTCCTCGCCCATCGCCTTCAGGGCGTCGTCCTCGAAACCGGTGTCGCGCAGCTTGCCCACGAGGGCGCCGACGGCGGCGCCGATCGGCAGGCCGAGCAGCGCGACCGGCGTGAAGAGGATGCCCAGCAGACCCGCGAAGGCGCCGATCCCGGCCCCCGTCCACGCGCCCTGGGCGGCCGTGGTGTCGTCCGTCTCGAGGAAGCGGATCTTCCCGTCGGGGCCCTTCGAGACGATCGCCGCCTGGCCGAGCTTCCCCGGTCCCAGCGCGGGCGTGATCGTCGCCAGGGCGCGGGCTGCTCCGGCCTCGTCGGCGAATGTGGCGACGATGAGCTTGAGGGTCTTCGGCTCGCTCACGGCAAACGCTCCTTTGCGCGACGGTGGCCTCGACCCTACCCCGCGCCGTCCGGGCGGAAAACCCGCCTCAGCTCAGCCTCGGCACCTCGCCCTGCTCCTCGTCGAGGTGATGGCGGACCCGGTCGCGGATGTCGCCGTGGAGCAGCGCCTCGTAACAGATCAACGCGACCGCCAGGCCGGTCACCAGCAGCAGGTCCATCAGCGCACCGATGCGCTCGCCCAGCGGGATGAGCGCCAGCAGCAGGACCGCGACGAACAGCCGCTGACGGTTGACCGTGCCCACGTTCCGCAGCCGGAAGCAGACGTGCGCCAGCAGGTAGAGGGCCAGGCCTCCGTGCAGCGCGTACACGGGCAGGCCGTGCATGACGTAGCTCCAGTCGTGCCCGTCCTCGCCGCCGACGTAGCCCAGGACCTTCTTCAGCCCCAGCGCGGCGAGGACGATGCCGGCGATCATCGGCAGGTGGAGGTAGGAGTAGGAGTCGCGGGCGAGGCGGGCGCGGTGCACTCCCCGCGCGCTGGCCAGCACGTGTTCCGCCACACGGGCGACGACGTCGAAGTACGCCCACCACATCGCCGCCGCGAGGGCGATGCCGAGGGTCGAGGCGATCACGATCGGCGTCGAGATCGGCAGGTGCGCGACGCCGACCCCGATCGCGACGATCGACTCGCCGAGGGCCACGATCACGATCAGCCCGTGCCTCTCGGCGAAGTGTCCGGCCGAGCGGAGCCGCCACCCCGACGCCCCGATCGCCTGGGTCCCGCCGTAGTCGACGACGAGCGCGGCGATCCACAGGACGACCTGCCCGTTCCCCCCGACGAGCCCGCCCGCGAGCACCAGGGAGATCGAGATGAGCATGACCGGCGCGAACAACGCGAGCTGGTGCACCAGCCCGGAGTCGTCCTCGGCCGCCAGCACGTAGAGGCCGACGTGCGCCAGGCGCACGAGGGCGTAGCAGACGGCCAGGACCACGGGCGCGTCGAGGCCTCCGGGGAGGTCGTCGAAGGCCTCGGGGATCGCGAGCGAGGCCACGAACATCACCGCCATCACGAAGAAGAAGGTGGCCCGCGTGACCCCCTCGTCGGCCTGCACCGTGTTGCCGAGCCAGGAGTACCCCACCCAGCACCACCAGAAGAGGGCCAGCACGATCATCCCGTGCAGGACGCCCTCACCCGAGGAGTCCTCCGCCATCAGGGCGGTGACCTGGGTGAGGGCGTAGACGAAGACCAGGTCGAAGAAGAGCTCGAGCGGCGTGACCGAGGCGTCCTCGGCCACCGCGCGCACCCTGTGCCGGACCGTCGTGCTCATGGGATCCCCGCCCTCATCGTCGGCGCGATCGTGCCAGAACGACCCGCCGAACGGCCCCGCGCACCCGGCCGGACCTGCCGGGGCGCGGCCGGCCGGGGGCGGCGTAGCCTGGCTGCCGGTCCCAGATCAGCTTCCAGGAGACACCCATGGAGAACCGGGCCCTCGGCCGTGGCGGTCCGCGCGTCGGCGCCATCGGCTTCGGCGCGATGAGCTTCGCCGGCTACTACGGCCCCGCCGACGACGCGGAGGGGGTGCGGGCGATCAACCGCGCGCTCGACCTCGGCATCACCCTGATCGATACGGCCGAGTCCTACGGGCAGGGGGCCAACGAGGAGCTGGTGGGCCGTGCGATCGCCGGCCGCCGGCACGAGGTGGTGCTGGCCACCAAGTCGAGCGGCGGGACTCCGGAGCGCCTGCGGAGGGCCATCGACGCCAGCCTGGGGCGTCTGGGCGTGGACCACGTGGACGTCTACTACCTGCACCGCGTCGACGCGAGCGTGCCGATCGAGGAGACCGTGGGGGCCATGGGCGAGCTCGTCTCGGCCGGCAAGACCCGCCACATCGGCCTCTCGGAGGCCGGTGCGGAGACCATCCGGCGGGCCCATGCCGTCCACCCCATCGCCGCCCTGCAGAGCGAGTACTCCCTGCTCTACCGCGACCCCGAGGGCGAGATCCTGCCGCTGGTGCGCGAGCTCGGCATCGCCTACGTGGCGTACAGCCCGCTCTCGCGCGGGCTCCTGACCGGTCGCTACCGCACCACCGACGACCTCGCGCCCGACGACTGGCGCCGGGAGGTGCCCCGCTTCCAGGGCGAGAACCTGGCCCGCAACCTGGCCGTGGTCCGCGCGCTCGGCGAGATCGCCGACGCGCGAGGGCGTGAGCCTGGCGACGCTGGTCCCTGGCCTGGCTGCTCGCCCAGGGGCCCGAGGTGATCCCGCTGGTGGGCAGCAGCCGCGCCGACCACGTCGAGCGCAGCCTCGACGCGCTGGCCCTCGAGCTCTCACCGGCCGACCTGGAGGCCATCGCCGGCGCCGCCCCGGCCGGCGCCGCCTCCGGCGACCGCTACCCGGCGTCGTACATGCCCCGGCTCGGCATCTGAGGCACCCCGCGCCGGTGGCATCCGGCGAGGTGGTCGTCGATCAGGCCGATCGCCTGCATCAGGGCGTGGGCGGTCGTGGGCCCGACGAAGACGAACCCGCGCGACTTCAGATCGGCGGAGAGGGCCTTCGATTCCGGCGTGCTCGCGGCCAGGTCGGCCATGGTGCGCGGGGCCGGCGCCGGGGCCGGCCGGTGCGACCAGATCAGCCGGTCGA
The DNA here is from genome assembly GCA_963721335.1 of Miltoncostaeaceae bacterium. Lineage (GTDB taxonomy): Bacteria > Actinomycetota > Thermoleophilia > Miltoncostaeales > Miltoncostaeaceae > CAVXDY01. The sequence goes on along the minus strand of CAVRIV010000002.1, from coordinate 683,101 downwards.
GCCCGCCGTGCTGGCGCAACGCCACGACCGCCCGGGCGTTGACGCGCGCGGCCTCGATCTTGGCCCGGTTGCGCACGATCCGGGCATCGCCCATGAGGCGCTCCACGTCGCCGGCCGTGAACGCCGCGACCGCGTCCGGATCGAACCCGGCGAAGGCCTCGCGGAAGGCCGGGCGCTTGCGGAGGATGGTCAGCCAGCTGAGACCGGACTGGAACGCCTCGAGCGAGATCCGCTCGAGCAGGGCACGCTCGCCGTGCACCGGCACGCCCCACTCGGTGTCGTGGTAGGCGCGATTCAGCGGGTCGGTGGCGGCCCACGGGCAGCGCGCGAGCCCGTCCTCGCCGGTGACCGGACGGCCGTCAGGCGCCTCGCTCACGCCTTCCACCGCGCGTACTCGAGCGGCATGCAGACGCCGCAGGGCCGGTACCCGGCCGAGACGGCGGTCTCCTCGTCGGCGAAGAAGACCCGGTGCGCGACGTACCCCCCGCGCGCGATCGTCCTCAGCGCGACCGGGCAGTCCAGGCGGCCGTAGATCCGGCTGCGCCGGTGACCCCCGAGCGTCCCCGGCACCGGGCTGTCGTACGGGCCGTCCGGACCGAGGAGCGTCCATGTGCGCGGAGCGTCAGCCATCCGCGGATCGTGCCCGGTTGGACGGGCCGAGGTTGAGCCCGACGCCGCTCTGGGAGACGCTCTGCCCGTGCCCCCCCTCGCCCCGACGCTCGCGCTGCGCCATGGAGCCCAGATCCCGCGGCTCGGGCTGGGGACGTGGCCGATGGGCGATCGGGAGGCCGAGAGGGTCGTGGCCGAGGCGATCGGGCTCGGCTATCGGCTGATCGACACGGCTCACGCCTACGGCAACGAGAGCGGGGTGGGCCGGGGGATGCGCGCGAGCGGGGTCTCGCGTGACGAGCTTTTCCTCACCACGAAGCTCAACGCGCAGTGGCACGGACGGCGTGAGGCCCGCGACGCCTTCGAGATGAGCGCGGCCCGCCTGGGCGTCGACCACATCGACCTGTTCCTCATCCACTGGCCCAACCCCTGGCTCGATCGCTATGCCGAGGCCTTCCAGGGTCTCGTTGACCTGATGGAGGCGGGCCTCGTGCGGGCGGTCGGCCTGTCCAACTTCAAGCCCACGCACATCCAGAGGGTCATCGACGCGACCGGCGTGGTCCCGGACGTCAACCAGATCGAGCTCAACCCGAGGGTGACGCGCGAGGGCCCGCGCGCCTACCACGCCGAGCACGGCATCGTCACCGAGTCGTGGAGCCCGATCGGCAAGGGCGGCGACCTCCTCGCCGAGCCCACGATCGCGACCATCGCCACCCGCCACGAGAGGACCCCGGCTCAGGTCGTCCTGAGGTGGCACATCGAGCTGGGCCTGATCCCGATTCCGAAGTCGTCGAACCCGGAGCGGCTCGCCCAGAACCTGGCCGTCTTCGACTTCTCGCTCACGCCCGACGACGTGAACGCGATCTCCGCGCTCGATCAGGGCGAGTCCGCCGCGGACGACTCGGACTCGTTCGGTCACTGACCCGGCCGGTTCCCTCGCCTTCTCACCTCTGCCGGAACGCCTCGACGGCGCCCTGGATGCTGTGGAAGACGTGGTCCTCCCCGAGCGCCTCCAGCAGCCCGGAGCGCCGGGCGATCGCGCGTACCGAATGCCGGACCTCGGCGAGCGCGAAGTTGACCCCCGCCGCGTGGAGCTCGAGCACCAGCGCGGTCAGATCCTCCGCCGCGGTGATGTCGAGGTCCTCGCCGTTGGCCCCCGCGTCCAGGATGACCGCGCGCGGCGTCGGGTCGGCGCTCCCGACGAGCGTCTTGATGCGGTCGCGCACCTGGGCCACGTTCGCGTAGAAGAGGGGCGCCTCCAGGCGGAGGACCAGGAGACCGGGAACCTGCGCGTACTCGGGGTGGCGGCCGACGTCGCCGTAGGCGCCCGGAGACCCCGGGATCGCGCCCAGCACGCTCAGGCGGGGCCGGCTCGCCTTGTAGACGACGAGCAGGATCATCGCGACCACACCGATCGCGAGCCCGGGAAGCACGTCGAGCGTGAGGACGCCCACGAGGGTGGCGAGACCGAGCCAGAACTCGGCCGGCCGCTCGGCCCAGTAGCGCCGGAACGCGCTCACCTTCATCAGGTGCGAGACGGCGTGGATGATGAGCGCCGCCAGGACGGCCTCGGGGAGGTCCTGGAAGAGCGGCGTGAGGAAGAGGACGGTGATGACGCCGAGCACGGCCGCCACGATCGGCGAGACCTGCGAGCGCGCGCCGGCCCCCTCGTTGACGGCCGACTGGGAGAGGCTGCCGCCGGCCGCGAGCCCCCCCACGACCGCCGACCCTGTGTTGGCCACGCCGAGGGCGATCAGCTCCTGGTTGGGGTCGATCTCGTAGCCGTGCTTGGCGGCGAAGGTCTGGGCTGCCCCGAGCGACTCGCTGAACATCACGAGCACCATCCCGCCGGCGGCGGCGATCAGCGCGAAGGCGTCCGAGGCGGCGATGTCCGGGATCCCGACCGAGGGCAGCCCGCTCGGAACCTCGCCGACGACCGCCACGCCGTGGTCGGAGAGGCCGAGCGCCCAGCTGAGCGCGATGCCGACCACCAGCGCGATCAGACCGCCGGGCAGGCGGGGCGCGAGCCGGTCGGCGCCGAACAGCAGCACGAGGGCGAGCACTCCCACGGTCAGGGTGGCCCCGCTGGTGTCGCCGAGCTCGCCGAGCAGGTTGACGAACTGCTCGATCGTGTCGTCGCCGCTCTTCTCGACCCCGAAGATCTTGGGCAGCTGGCTCACGGTGACGAAGATCGCGAGCCCGAAGACGAACCCCTCCATCACCGGCCGCGACAGGAACTGGGCGATGAAGCCGAGCCGCAGAAGCCCGGCCGCCAGGAACAGGGCGCCGCAGAAGAGCACCAGGCCGGCGGCCAGGGTCGCGTACTCCTCGGCGCCGGACGGGTTGAGGTCGGCCACCCCCGAGGCCACCAGGATCGCGGCGGCGGAGGTGCCCGCCACGACGACGTGCCGGCTGGTCCCGAAGATCGCGTACGCGGCGAGGGTGACCAGCAGGGTGTAGAGCCCGGCCTGCGGGGGAAGCCCGGCGAGCCCCGCGTAGGCGATCATCTCCGGGACGAGCAGGCCCCAGATCGTCGCCCCCGCGATGACGTCGAAGCGGAGCCACGTGCGGTCGTAGGCCGGCAGCCACCTGAGCAGCGGCACGTAGCGCCGGATGCCCGAGGGCGGCGGGGTCGCCCACCTCCGCGGGTCCGTGGGCCCCGCGCTCGTCATGTCCGGATCCGAGAAGCCGGAGGGAGAGAGTCCCTACTTCTCCTGGACGCCGAGGATCTCGCGGAGCTGGGAGAGCATCGCCTCCTCGCCCTCGCTCACCCGCGTGGCGCCGATCCCCAGGAAGCCGCCCTCCTTCGCAGCGTTCGCGGCCTCCTGGGCCGCCTCGATCAGCCAGGCCCGAAAGCTGGCGGCCTCCTCGGGCGTGGCCTTCGCGCTGAGGATCTCGTTCACCCGCTTCAGCTCGTCCACGATCTGCTGGCGGGCGCTGGCGGCCTTCAGGTCGAGGTCCTTCACCGGGTTGTGGCGCTGACTGCCGCTGCGCCAACGCGGCCTGGGAGACGGCGACCAGGAGCTCGTCGTCGCTCGGCGGAGCGCCGGCCGCCCTCATGGCCGCGAGGCTCTCCTTGGAGATCTCGATCGGCCCCCCCGGGTCGGCAAGCGTGATCGCGAAGCCCGCGACGATCGGCGCACGGGTGAGGGTCGCCCACTCCTCGTCGGTGTAGTCAGCTTTCGCGGTCATCAGGGGCATCCTTTCTCGGCGTCAGGAGAATCGCCCGCCCAGTCTGCCCTGCGGGAACGGCGCGCGTCGAGCCGGGCCGGGGCTCCGGACACGTGCGACCGTCGCGCCGTGCCGAGCGCCGTGGACCCCGCTCGCGGCCGATGGAGATTCTGCGCTTTACGGCCATGGGCGGCCTGGTGGAGGATCGCCTCCGGGCGCTGGGGTGGCGCCCCATCTGCCAGGGCGACGAGGGGACCGACCATGAGACGAGTGCTGGTGCTCACCGCGGCGACCGCGCTGATCGCCGGCGGCGGGCTTGCCGCCACCGCGACGGGCGCGACGACCAACCTCCAGTTCTTCACCGTCGAACAGGGCGCGGCCCAGACACCGAACGGCTTCGTGATCGTCGAGAAGGTGCTCCAGAACGGCAAGAAGGTGGGCACCGACCGGCTCGTGTGCACATTCCGCCAGAACAAGGCGGTCTGCAAGATCAACATCAAGCTGACCGGCCGGGGCCAGATCAAGCTGACGGCGTCCTTCACCGAGAACTCGAACCACGGTCCGCTGAAGATCGTGGGCGGCACCGGCGAGTTCGCCAGGGCGTCCGGCGACGGCAACTACAGGAACATCACCGAGAACAAGACGAGGGTCATCCTGCACGTGACGACCCCCTGACCCTCTCGGCGGCGCCGTCCGGGCGCGACGGCCGCCCGGAAACGACGCGGGAGCCGGCGTGGCATCTGCTGCCACGCCGGCTCCCGACGTACCTCAGTGGACCCGGCCGGCACTGCCCCGGCGTCCGAAAGCGTTCCCTCAACAGCTTCTCCGAGCGCAGTCGGCGGTGAGTTTCTCGCGAGGGGCGTCACCGTCGACCAACCGCTCCCCCGCCAGGCTCTCCTGTGATCTCGTCCGACGACCGAGAGCCGCTGCCGCCGGACCAGGGTCGCTTGCTGACACCGGTGATCTCCCTCACGACCCGAAGGGAGGCCGATGGCTCTCATTTACTGCTGTTTAGGCAGCGAGAGCGAGCTTGGGAGAGTTCTCCGCAGCTCCATTGTTTCCCGGTTTTTGACGCGGTCCACCGGGTCCGCGGCTCGCTTACCGTTGCGGTACCGCTCCGTCGAAACTGGATCGGGCCCGTGTTCACGGTCAAAGGTAGCACCGGGCCGGGCTACGATCACCCGATGCGCGCGATGCTCATGCGGACCTGCCTCGCCGACGCGATCGCGCCATCCGTGTCGCGAGCGGCCGCCACGGTGCTCGAGCGGGTGGGCGTGGAGGTCGTGATCCCCCGCTCGCAGACCTGCTGCGGCCAGCCCGGGTGGAGCTCCGGCCACCCCGAGCAGGCCCGCCCGGTGGCGCGGCAGGCGCTGAAGGCGTTCCGCGGCGACGACCCGGTGGTGGTGCCCTCCGGCTCGTGCGCCGCCATGGTGTGCCACGGCTATCCGGACCTGTTCGCGGGCGAGCCGGAGGAGGCCGAGGCCCGCGAGATGGCCGGCCGCACGATGGAGCTGACCCAGTTCCTGGAGCGGCACGGGCTCTCCCCCGCCCCCACGGCTCCGGGTCCGTGACCTACCACGACTCGTGCCACATGCTGCGCCTGCTGGGGGAGCGCACCAGCGCGCGCGCGGCGATCGCCGGCGTCCGGGGGCTGGAGCTGCGCGAGATGGAGCAGACCGACGTCTGCTGCGGCTTCGGCGGAACCTTCAGCGTCAACTTCCCCGAGGTCTCCGGCCGCCTGGGCGAGCAGAAGGCGCGGAACGCCGCGGCGACCGGCGCCGACGAGCTGGTGGCCTGCGACCTCTCGTGCCTGCTGCACATCGTGGGGCGCGCCCGGCGCACGGGCGTGCCGCTGCGGGCGCGCCACCTGGCCGAGGTGCTCGCCGAGTGACCGCGGCCCGTGGGCCGGACGCCCGGCCGGTGGTCTACCCCGAGACCACGACCACCCTGCGAGAGCGCACGGTCGAGGCCCTGGCCGACGCGGAGCTGAACGGCAACCTGAAGGCCGCGGCCGGCAGTTGGGCCGCCGGGCGCAGGCGCGTCGGGGCCGAGTACCCCTTCGCCGACATGCGCGAGCGCGCGCGGGAGATCCGCCGGGGGAACATCCGCGACCTGCCCGAGCTGCTCGACCGCCTGGAGGAACGCGTGCGCGCCGCCGGGGGCGTGGTGACCCGTGCCGCCGACTCCGCGTCCGCCTGCCGCTACATCACCGACCTGGCGGCGGCGCGCGGGGCGCGCCTGGTTGCCAAGTCGAAGTCCATGGCCACCGAGGAGATCAAGCTCAACGAGGCCATCGAGGAGTCCGGGCTGCAGGTGGTGGAGACCGACCTCGGCGAGTGGATCCTGCAGCTCGCCGGCCAGCACCCGAGCCACATCGTCGCCCCGGCCGTGCACCTCAACAAGTCGCAGGTGCGCGACCTGTTCATGGCCGAGAGCGGCGACGACCTGCCCACCGACCGCGAGGCCCTGGTGGCGCACGCCCGCAAGCGCCTGCGCGAGGTGTTCGCGAGCGCCGACATCGGCATCTCGGGCGTGAACCTGGGGGTGGCGGAGACCGGCACCATCTGCATCGTCGAGAACGAGGGCAACGCCCGCCTGGTGACGGCGCTGCCCCGCATCCACGTGGCGGTGATGGGCATGGAGCGGGTGGTGGCCGACTGGGACGAGGCCGCCCACATCCTGCAGATCCTCCCCATGGCCGCCATCGGCGACGACGCCGCCGGCTACGTCAACCTCATCACCGGCCCCCGCGCCCCCGACGAGGCGGACGGCCCCGAGGAGTTCCACCTGGTGATCCTGGACGGCGGGCGCTCGGCGCTGCGCGGCACCGACGTGGAGGAGGCCCTCGACTGCATCCGGTGCGGCGCCTGCCTCTACGCCTGCCCGATGTGGCGGGAGGTGGGCGGCCAGGCCTACGGCTCGCCCTACTCGGGCCCGATCGGCTCGGTGCTGACGCCGCTCCTCGAGGGGATGGAGGGCGAGCGCTCGAGCGAGCTGCCGTTCCTGTCCTCGCTCTGCGGCTCCTGCCACGAGGCCTGTCCGGTCGGGATCCCGTTGCACGACCTGCTGGTGCGCGTGCGGGCCCGCACCCGGACCGCGGCCCACCGGCGCGACCGGATGCGCTTCCGGCTGTGGAGCCGCGCGTGGAGCAACCCCGTCACCTACCGGGCCTCGATCGCGATGGCGCGCCTGGGGCTGCGGGTGGCGGGCCGCCGCGGCTGGGCGCGGCGCCTGCCGGGGCCGGCCGGCGACTGGACCGACCAGCGCGACCTGCCCACGCGGTGGCCGCCGACATAGCGCCCCTCGCGGAGGGGATCATCGCCGCGCTCACGCGCCGGCGGGCGAGCGGGATCGTGGTCGACGCGGCCGGCGCGGCGCGGGCCGCCGTGGCGAAGGCCGACGAGTGGGGCGTCGACCGCGCGCTCGTCGCCGCCGACCCGGTGCTCGAGGAGCTGGGCGTCTCCGAGGCGCTGGGGGAGGACGGGCGCGAGGTGCTGCGGTGGCCCGACGGGCGCGGCCACGGCTGGCGCGAGCTGCTGGGCCTGGAGGGCCCGGAGCTGACCCTGGGCGTCACGGTCCCCGCGCTCGGCGTGGCCGATCGCGGAACGCTGGTGCTCGAGACCGGGCCGGGGCACGGGCGGTCGATCGACGTCGTGAGCATGTACCACCTGGCGGTCCTGCCGGCGTCGCGCCTGCGGGCGACGCTCGCCGAGGCGCTCACCGAGACCTATGCCCGGCCCGGCCGGCCGCCGTCGGCCGTCTCGCTGGTGTCGGCGCCGAGCCGCACCTCCGACATCGAGAAGATCTCGACGCTCGGCGCCCATGGCGCAAAGGGCCTCCACCTGCTCGTCATCGAGGACCGCTGATTTCGCCGACGACCGGGTGACACCGCGAGCCGGCCCGTGAGACGGTCGGCCCCCTCTTCCTGTCGTCAGGGTGGGTCCCGAGCGCCATGTCCCGGATGCATCTGCTGCTCGCCGCAACCGTCGTGGCGATCGCCATGCTCGCCTCGGGATGCATCGTGTTCAAGAGCGCGACGGTCGGTCAGCTCCAGGAGATCGGCGATGTCCAGGTGGCGTTCACCGCCTGCGCGTCGGGGTCCACCGGCTGCCCGGGGCTCGGTTCCTCCGGTGTCCCGGCCATCCCGGGCACGGGCCAGATCCTCGTGGCCACCCAGGTCCCGACGAGCGTCACCCCGCCCGCCACCTTCACCTCGACCGGCCCGGAGGCCCTCGTGTTCTCCGAGAGCCCGAGCTACACGGCCGAGTTGGAGCGTCTCGCCCCGGCTCTCACCGGCAACCGCTGGGCCGGCTACATCTCGGCGGTGACGAACTACGCGTCCGGCAGCGGGCCCCAGGCGGTGTCGGCCTCGCTCTTCCTCCGGCTCGGTCAGGGTGCGGACGGGAGCCCCTTCGCGGGCCCGCTCTTCTCCGGCGTGCTGTTCGGGGGGCGTCAGGTCACGGGGACCTTCCCGGGCAGCCGGCCGGTCACCTGCGGCAACTCGCTCACCGCGCTCTCCGACGACGATCCGGGGCCGGACACCGCCGCGGTCATCTGCCGGGACTCGGCCTTCGACTTCATCGTGCCCACGCAGGACCTCGGCATCCTCGCCGGCGCCGCCGGGACCGGGCGGCCCGGGACGCTCGCCAGCCTGCCGTTCACCCTCCGCAGCGCCGGGATGCTGTCGACGAGCGTCTTCGACCTCACGGCGACCAGCACCCTGACCGGGGCCACCTCGGCCGTCACGCCGCAGAGCCTGGACCCCGGAGCGGACGCCACCAGCCAGGCCGTCGTGGCGGTCGGGATCCCGGCCGACGCGCGAGCCGGGAGCTACGACGTGACGCTCACCGCCAGGCTCGTGAACGGCCAGACCCGCCGGGGCACCGGCAGGCTGACGGTGCTCGCCGGCACGGGCGGCACGGCCGGCGGAGCCGGCGGAGCAGGTGGTGGGGCCGGCGGGCCGGCCGCCCGCCTCCGGCTCACCGTGGTGCTGCCGAGGGGCCTGTCGCTGACGCAGGCGCGGTCCCGGGGCGTCGTCGTGCTGCTCGGGGCGTCGAAGGCCGGGTTCGCGCGGGTACAGCTCTTCCAGGGCAGGGCCAAGAAGGCGAAGGCCTCGAAGCGCGTGCGCCTGCGGGTGCCCGGCCCTGTGCGGGTCGTCCTGAAGAGCGCCAGGCTGAGGAAGGGCCCCTACCGGATCGTCATCACGGCCGACGGGCGCACCTTCGTGAGGCGGGCGACGCTGACGAAGTAGGAGGGGTCGCCGACGGCGCCGAGGGGCTGCACTTGCTGATCACGGGGGACCGCTAGTCCGAGCGGCGCGGCAGGTGACAGGCGAGGACGGGTCGTGAGAAAGTCGCGCCCCGTAATCGTCGAGGTCGAGGGGCGGCATGCGAACACGGTGGAGTCGGCGGCTGACCGCGGTTGCGGCGGTGGTGGGCGCGACGGCGCTCGCGTCGGGGTGCGTGGTGTTCCAGAGCGGCCCCAGCGCCTCCCAGCTCCAGACGATCGGCGACGTCCAGGTGACCTTCACGGCCTGTGCGACGAACACCACCACCACGTGCACGAACAAGGGCAACTCCGACACGCCGGCCTTCCCGGGACTCTCCCAGGCGCTGATCGGGTTTCGGGTCCCCGTGAACGTCACGCTTCCGCCCACCTTCACCTCGGCGGCGCCCGAGGCCCTCGTCTTCGCCGACAGCCCGAGCTACGCGGCGGAGCTCCAGCGCCTCGACCCGGCTCCCGCCGGCAGGAAGTGGGTGGGCTACATCACCCCGTCCGCGTTCAACTACTCCGACACCGCCGGTCCGCAGACCTTCTCGGTCCAGATCCCGGTCAAGCTCGGGCAGGCCCCCGACGGCAGCCCGTTCACCACCCCGCTGGGAAACGACGTGCGGCTGGGCGGGCGGCAGGTCAACTCATTCAGCCCGGCCACCCGTCCCGTGGCCTGCGGTCCCTCCCTCACGGCGATCTTCGATGACGATCCTGTCGAGGGGGTCGACCACATCTCGGCGGTCATCTGCGTGGACGCCGGGGCCACGATCAACACGAACACCCGGGATCTCGGCGTCCTCGGCGGGAACGCCACCGGCAGCGGCGCGCCCGGATCGCTCGTGAGCCTGCCGTTCACCCTGCGCTACTCGGGAACCGCGACCGCGTCCGCCAACTTCGCGCTCGCCGCGACGAGCACCCTCCCGAACGCCACCCTGGCGGTCACGCCGGGCGCCCTCGCGCCCTCCGCCAACAGCGACGCCCAGGCTCTGGTGGCGGTCGGCATCCCGGCCGGCGCCCGCGCGGGGACGTACGACGTGACCCTCACCGCCAAGCTGGCCAACGGCCAGACGCGCGCGAGCACCGGGAAGCTCACGGTGACCGGCGCAGGCGCAGGAGGCGGGACGACGGGCGGAGGACCGGCCGCCCGGCTGAGGCTGACCACCGTGCTTCCCCGAGGACTCAGCGCGGCCGTGGCCCGGAAGTCGGGCATCGCGGTCCTGATCGGTGCGACCAGGACCGGCTTCGCCCGCGTCCAGCTCTTCCAGGGCACCGGCAGGAAGAACAGGAAGCCGAAGGCGAGCAAGGGCCTGCGCCTGCGGGTGCCCGGACCGACCCGGGTGGTCCTGAGGAGCAAGAAGCTGAAGAGGGGTCCCTACCGGGTCGTCATTCGGGCCGGTGGGCGCAACTTCGTGCGGGTGGGGAGCCTGACGAGGTAGCGCCGGGACGGGCGCCGCACCGCGGCGCCGCCCCCCGCGCGGACCGCTCCGACCACCCAGGTGACAGCCCCGTCCGCCGTGGAGAGTCGCGCCCCGCCAAGATCGTCGAGGTCGAGGGGTTCGCATGAGGGTTCGGTGGAGTCGGTTGCTCACAGCGGGTGCCGCGCTGGCCGCCGTCGCGCTCGCCTCGGGCTGTGTCGTGTTCCAGAGCCCGCCCACGGCCTCGCAGCTCCAGACCATCGGCGACGTCCAGGTGACCTTCACGGCCTGCGCGTCGAAGGCCACCACGTGCCCCTCCAACGGCAACACGACGCCCGCCGTGACGGCGGCCGCGTCCCAGGCCCTCATCGGCTTCCAGGTCCCCGTGAACGTCACGCTCCCGGCCAGCTTCACGTCGACGGGCGTGGAGGCCCTCGTCTTCGCCGACAGCCCGAGCTACGCGTCCGAGCTGCAGCGCCTCGACCCGGCGCCGGCCGGGCGTCGCTGGGTGGGCTACATCACGCCGACCACCTTCGACTACTCGGAGACCTCGGGGCCGCAGACCTTCTCGGTGCAACTCCCCGCCAAGCTGGGCCAGACGCCCGCCGGGGGCCCGTTCACCGGCCCGCTCGCGCAGGACCTGCGGCTCGGAGCCCGAAACAGCAACGCCTCGTTCCCGGCCACGCGCCCGGTCGCCTGCGGCACCTCGCTCACGACGCTGAACGACGAGGACCCGAGCATGCAGAATGCGCTGACCATCTGCGTGGATTCCGCGGCGGCGGTGTCCACCGCCACGAGGGACCTCGGCGTGCTGGGGGCGGGAGCGACCGCCAGCGGGGCGGGCGGGACCCTGGCGACCGTCCCCTTCACCCTGCGCTACGCCGGCACCGCGACCCCCACCGCCAACTTCAACCTCACGGCGACGACCACCCTCCCGAACGCCAGCCTCGCCGTGACCCCCGACACGGCCGTCCCCGCGTCCGACAGCGACACACAGGCCCTGGTGGCGGTCGGCATCCCGGCCGGCGCCCGCGCGGGAACGTACGACGTGACCCTCATCGCCCGGCTGGCCAACGGTCAGACGCGCACTGGCACCGGGAGGCTGACGGTGACGGCCGGTGGCGCCGCCGCCGGTGGTGGGGCAACCGCGCGGCTCAAGCTGACCACGGTGCTGCCGCGGAGGCTCTCCGCCGCGATCGCCCGGACCAAGGGCATCGCGGTCCTGGTCGGCGCCTCGAAGCCCGGGTTCGCCCGCGTGCAGCTCTTCCAGGGGTCCGGCAAAGCCGGCAAGAAGCCGAAGGCCTCGAAGCGCGTGCGCCTGCGGGTGCCCGGCCCCGTCCGGGTCGTCCTCAGGAGCAAGAAGCTGAAGGCGGGCCCCTACCGGGTCGTCATCGCGGCCGACGGTCGCACGTTCGTGCGGCGGGCGGTCCTCAAGAAGTAGACCGGCCGCTGTGGTCGACGAGGGTGCCGTCCGGGCCCTCGCCGACCACCTGCACCATGTCGCCGCACGAGAACGGTCCGCCCTTCAGCGAGATGACGATCACCGTCCGGCCGTCGATCTCGGCGCGTCCCCGGCCCTGGGAGATCACCTCCACGATCCGCCCGCGCGCACCGTCCGCCGGACCCGCTCTCGACTGCACGCCTCCCCCTCCTTGGTCGCGTCCGGCCATCGTAGAGCCGTTGGCACTTCTCTCGCGAGGGTCCGACGCGCCTGATCAGCGGCGTGCGGCCTTGATGGCCCGGTCGGCCTCGCGCTTGGCGTCGCGCTCGGCCATGGTGCGACGCTTGTCGTAGAGCGTCTTGCCGCGCCCCAGGCCGAGCTCGATCTTGGCCCGGCCACCGGAGAAGTAGAGGCGCAGCGGAACCAGCGACAGGCCCTTCTCCGCGAGCGCTGAGGCGAGACGCTCGATCTCCCGGCGATGGAGCAGCAGCTTGCGGGTGCGGCGGGGGTCGTGGCCGCCGTACCCGGCGTTGTCGTACTCCGAGATGTGGGCGCCGACCAGCCATGCCTCGCCCCCTCGGATCTGCACGTAGGCGTCCGTGATCGTGGCCCCGCGCTCGCGGAGCCCCTTCACCTCGCTGCCCTGGAGCACGAGCCCGGCCTCCACGCGGTCGGTGATCTCGTACTCGTGAAGCGCGCGGCGGTTGCGGGCCACGTCCTTGAAGCGCTCGCCCGAGCCGGTCTTGCTGTTCTTGGTCGCCATGGGGCGACGATGTTAGCGACCCCGCCCCGGTCCGCCCCGGCGCGAGCGCGGCACCGTGGCGGGCGGGCGCCGGGCGGTCGCCGCGGCGGAGGCCGGCTCAAGCTCCACGCGGCCGCGCAGGGGCTCGATGCGCACGGCCCGCACCTCCAGGCGGTCGCCCAGGCGGATGCGCCGCCCGGTCCGGGTGCCGATCAGGCTGACGCCGAGAGGGTCGGCGCGGAAGTGGTCCTCCTCCATGCGCCGCGACGGCAGGAATCCGGTGAAGACGTCCTCGATCTCCAGGAAGAGGCCGGCGTCGATGAGGCCGACGACGGTTCCCTCCAGCCGGCTCTCCCACCCACGGCGGGACAGGAGGTCGTCGAGCAGGAAGGCGGCGCAGATGTCGTCCCCCCGGCGCTCCACGGCGGCGGCCTCGCGCTCGGTGGCCGAGCTGTGGTCGGCAGCCTCGGCGAGCTCGGACGGACCGGGCGCCGGATCGCCCAGACCCAGGGCGTCGAGCAGGCCGCGGTGCACCAGCAGGTCGGGGTAGCGGCGGATGGGCGAGGTGAAGTGCAGGTAGGCGGGGCTGGCCAGCCCGGAGTGCCCCGGCTCGTGGGGGGAGTAGTAGGCCTGGCGGAGCGACCGCAGCACCAGCGTCCAGAGCGCCGGCCCGCCGCGGCCCGAGGCCAGGTGGCGGGCGACGGCGTCCGCGGCGGCCGCGGCGGCGGCTCGGCGGGCGGCGGGGCCGAGCGGGCCCTCCGGCAGCGGAGGCGTCGCGACGTCCAGCTCGGCCAGTTGCTCGTAGAGGAGCTCGATGCGGCTCTGTGCCGGGTCCTCGTGGTGGCGGAAGACCGTGGGCTTGCCGCGGGCGATCAGGTAGCGCGCCACGGCCTCGTTCGCGGCGATCATGCACTCCTCCACCAGCGAGTGGGCCGGGGTCTGGCCCTCGAGGCGGATCGCGGCCACGCGATCCCCCGAGAAGGTGACGACCGGCTCCGGCGAGGAGGCCTCGAGCGCCCCGCGGGCGAGCCGCCGCCCGCGCAGCGCCCGAGCGACCTCGGCCGCGCGCGCCAGGTCGGCTTCCAGGCCCGGGTCGCCGAGCGTCCCCCCGCCGTCAGCGCGTCCACCTCGGGGTAGGTGAGGCGCCGCTCGGAGCGGATGAGGGATCGCGAGAAGCGGGTGTCGGTGACCTCGCCGCCGGCCGTGACGACCATCTCCACCGTCACCGCGGCGCGATCGACGCCGGGCCGAAGGCTGCAGAGGTCCGAGGACAGGCGCGCGGGGAGCATCGGGTCGACCGCCCCGGGCACGTACACGGACGTACCGCGCCGGGCGGCCTCGCGATCGAGGGGCCCACCCGCGGCGACGAAGCGCGAGACGTCGGCGATGTGGACCCACAGGCGGGTGGCGTCGGCTCCCTCCGCGGCGACGGCGATGGCGTCGTCGTGGTCCTTGGCGCCCTCGGGGTCGATCGTGATGACCCGCTGGTCGCGCAGGTCGCGGCGGCCGCGGTCGCCGGCCGGGGCGTCCTCATCCTGGACCTCGGCCTCCTCGAGGGCGGCCCGTGGGAAGGGGAGGCCGAGCCCGTTGGCCGCCAGCAGGCCCCGGAGGGCGGCGCGAGGGGAGCGCGCGGAGCCGTGGACGGCCGTCACCCGGCCCGCCCGGCCGCGCATGGTCACCGTCACCAGGTCGCCGATCTCCGCCCCGTCCCGCGCGCCCTTGGCGAGGGGCACGCGCGGGCCCGGCTCGAAGGCCGGCTGAGCCGCCGCACCGCGCCCGGCCGAGACCAGCTCGGCGACCATCACCGCAGGGGAGCCGCCCCGCGGGCTCACGGAGCGTCCGCGAGGGCCTGGCGCAGACCCCTCTGCAGAACCTCGTCGGCGGGCGTGTCCGGATCGTCGGTCACCCTCACGCCGGGCGGCAGGCCGCGCGTCGCCAGGTCGTACCCGTCGGGCGTCAGGTAGCGCGCGACGGTGAGCTTCAGGGCCCCGCCGTCGCGCAGCGGGCGGCTGGTCTGCACCAGGGCCTTGCCGAAGGTGTGATCGCCCACGAGCACCGCCCGGTCGGCGTCCCGCAGCGCCCCGGCCACGATCTCGCTGGCGCTCGCGCTGTTCTGATCCACCAGCACCGCCAGCGGCAGGTCGCCGGCCGCCGGGTCGCCGCTCGTCCTGAGCGTGTCCCGCGGCGAGTGCAGGCCCTGGGTGACCACCACCGGCGTGCCCGACGGCAGGAAGACCCCCGCCACCCCCACCGCCTCGGTCACCAGCCCGCCCGGGTCCTGGCGCAGGTCCAGCACCAGCGCCTCCGCACCCTTCTCCCGCAGCCGCTTGACGGCGTCGCTCAGAGCGGTGGCGGATCCCCGGACGAAGCGGGCCAGGCGCAGGTAGCCCACCTTGCGCCCGCCGACGGTCTCCATGCGGGAGAGGACCGGCGGGGCGGTGAGCTCGCGCCGGGTGAGCGTGAGCTGTCGCACGGGGCCGTCGCCGGTCACCACGCCCAGGCGCACCTCGGTGCCCTCCGGGCCGCGGACCCGGCCGGCGGCTCCGGCCAGGTCGGGGCCGGTGAGGCGCTTCCCGTCGATCGACACCAGCCGGTCGCCGCTCGTGATGCCGGCCTCGTCCGCGGGGCCGCCGGCCACCACGCTGCGCACGACGAGCGAGTCCCCGCGGGCCGCGAGCACCAGCCCGACCCCGGAGTAGGTGCCGTCGTAGCTCTGCCGAAGGGCCGCGAGCTCGTCGGCGCTGAGGTAGTCCGTGTACGGGTCGTCGAGCGCCTCGATCATGCGGTCCACCGACAGGCTCTCGAGCTTCTTCTCGTCGATCGGCTTGTAGTAGTCGTCCCGCAGCACCTCGAGCACCTGGTCGGGCAGGCTCTCCCCGCTCTCCCCGAGCAGGAACCCGCGCAGCGGATCGCGCAGCTGGGTGAGGCCGGTCGCGTCGGCGTGTCCGCCCACCACCACGCCGCCCACGAAGACGACGAGGAGGACGAGCACCCCTGCGACGATGGCAAGGAGCCGGCGGGCTCTCATGGGCGTCTGCGCCGGCTCACGCGGCCCGATGATACGCCGGTCCCGGCGCACCGCCCGCCAAGCGGGGCGGGCCGGCCGTCAGACCTTGAGGAAGCGGCGCAGAGTGATGCCGCTGCCGAGCGCGCCCACCACGGCGCCCGCCGCGATCAGGATCAGGCCGAGAACGGGGAAGCCGATGGTGGTGGCCTGATCGCGTGTCAGGTCGCTGTCGGCGCCCTCGATCCACTGGTCCACCACGCCCACCTTCACCGCCCACAGGAGCGCCACCGAGAGCACGGCTCCGATCAGGCCGCAGACGACGCCCTCGATGACGAACGGCCACCGGATGAACCAGTTGGTGGCGCCCACCAGCTTCATCACCTCGACCTCGCGCCGGCGGGCGAAGATCGAGAGGCGGATGGTGTTCCCGATCAGCAGGACCGACGCGACCAGCAGGATCGTGATGAGCACCAGCCCGGCCCACTGGATGAAGCGGGCCACCCTGAGCAGCTTGTCCGCCGTCTCCTTGCCGTAGGAGATGCCCCGCTCCCTGCCCTGCGTCGTGTCGATGGCGGGCTGGTTGCGGAGGGCCGCCACGATCTGGGGCGCGTTCTCCACGTCGGTCGGCTTGAGACGGAAGTTGGCGGGCACGGGATTCGAGCCCACGAGGTCGGTGATGTCCGGGTCCTTCAGCCGGGACCTGAGCTCCGCCAGGGCCTGGTCCTTGTTGATGTAGGTCCAGTCCTTGATCAGCCCCTGGGTCTTCAGGTCGTCGATCGCGGCCTGCAGCTGGTTGACCTGCGTGACCTTGGCCGAGTCCGCGACGTAGACCCGGACGTCGATCCTGTCCTTCTGCGAGTCCACGGCCGACTGGACGTACAGGAACGACGGGATGAAGGCGCCGAGGATGAAGACCGCGATCAGCACGGTCACCGTGGCGGCCACCGAGACGGCGGCGTTGGCCCGGATCGAGCGGATGGCCTCCGCCAGGAAGAAGCGCAGTCTCAAACTAGGAGTCGGCGCGCGTGTAGCGGGCCTGGCGCTGGTCGCGGACCAGCCGTCCGTCCTCGAGCGCGACCACCCGCATCTGCATCTTGTCGACCATCTCGCGGTCGTGGGTGGCCATGATGACCGTGGTCCCGGTGCGGTTGATGCGGTACAGGAGCTGCATGATGCCGATCGAGGTCTCGGGGTCGAGGTTCCCCGTGGGCTCGTCGGCGATCAGGAGGCGCGGGTGGTTGACGAACGCGCGCGCGATCGACACGCGCTGCTGCTCGCCGCCCGACAGCTCGTTGGGGTACCGGCCGCCCTTCTCGGACAGGCCCACGAGGGCGAGCGTCTCGGGCACCTTGCGCCGGATGCTGCGCGGGTTCTCGCCGATCACCTGGAGGGCGTAGGCCACGTTCTCGTAGACCGTCCGCCCGGCGAGCAGCTTGAAGTCCTGGAACACGCATCCGATGGCGCGCCGCAGGTAGGGAACCTTGGACCGCCGCAGCCGCTGAAGGTTCCGCCCGCCCACCGTGATCGTGCCCTCGGTGGGATCGAACTCCTTGATCAGCAGCCGGATGAACGTGGACTTGCCCGAGCCCGAGGCGCCCACCAGGAAGACGAACTCCCCGCTGTCGATCGTGAGGGACAGGTCCTCGAGCGCCGTGACGTCGGGTCCGTACGACTTCGTGACCCCCTCCAGGATGACCATCGGCCCGTCCCCGGGGCGCAGCATCGACCGCCGGTCCGAGCGGACGAGCGACGAGGTGCGCGCACGCGCGCGCTCTCGCGCACGGCGCGGGGGCGTGTCAGGGGAGGAGGGTGTGGTGGGGGCGTCGGTGCTCATGGAGACCAGATGCGCCGGTGCGCCGGAGGGCGCCGGACGGGCGGCTCCGCCGTCGCGGAGGCCGTCGGCGGACGCAACCGTTGCGTGAAGCGAGCAGCAGGGTAGCCGGTGGCCGCACAGGGTGTCAATCCGTCAAAGTCGCCGGAAAACCGCACGATCCAGCCTTCGACGCTGTCCGAATCAGTCCTGCCCGTCGGGGCTCCCGGCGCCTCCCGAGACCACGGGAACGCCCCGCGCGCGGCGTTCCAGCTCGGCCCGGATGAACTCGTCGAGGTCGCCGTCGAGCACCCCCTGCGCATTCCCCGTCTCGTGCCCGGTACGAAGGTCCTTGACCATGGTGTAGGGGTGGACCACGTAGGAGCGGATCTGGCTCCCGAACCCGATGCTCTGGCTCTCGCCGCGGCTCTTGGCCGCCTCGGCCTCCCGGCGGTCCAGCTCCTTCTGGACCAGGCGGGCGCGCAGCAGCGCCATCGCGGTGGCGCGGTTCTGGGTCTGGGAGCGCTCGTTCTGGCACTGGACCACGATCTTGCTGGGCAGGTGGGTGATCCGCACCGCCGAGTCGGTCTTGTTCACGTGCTGCCCGCCGGCGCCGCTCGCGCGGTAGGTGTCGATCTTGAGGTCCTTGTCGAGGATCTCGACGTCCACCGCCTCGCTCACCAGGGGGGCGACCTCCACGGCGGCGAAGGACGTCTGCCGCCGGTTGGCCGAGTCGAAGGGCGACAGGCGCACGAGCCGGTGCACGCCGCTCTCGGCCGACAGCAGGCCGTACGCGTTCTGCCCGTGCGCCGTGAACGTCGCCGACTTGATCCCCGCCTCGGTCCCCTCCTGCACCTCCTTGAGGTCGGTGCGCAACCCCCGCCGCTCCGCCCAGCGCAGGTACATCCGCAGCAGCATCTCGGCCCAGTCCTGGGCGTCGGTCCCGCCCTCGCCGGCGTTGATCGACACCACCGCGTCGCCGGCGTCGTGCCGGCCCGAGAACAGGCGCGCCTCCTCCAGCCGCCCGAGCTGGGCGTCCGCGCGGCGCAGGCCGTCGTCGAGCTCGGCCAGGAAGTCGGGGTCGGGCTCCTCCGCCGCCTCGCGGGTGAGCTCGGCCAGCTCGGTCAGCGCGTCGAGGTCCCCGCGGAGCCCGTCGTACTCGGCCAGCCGTGACCGCGCGCCGGCGTGCTCGGCCGAGATCTCGGCCGCGCGTGAGGCGTCGTCCCAGAAGCCCGGCTCCCCCATCGCCGACTCGAGCTCGGCGACCCTGCGCTCGAGGGCCGGCGGGTCAAAGATAGTCGCCCAGGACGCCGGCCCGCTCCCGCAGTCGGGCGGCACGCTGGACGAGGTCTTCGAGCGACGGGCTCGAGTCGGTGCTCATGGGGAGTGCGGCCTAGGCGCCGTGGCAGCGCTTGTACTTCTTGCCCGAGCCGCACGGGCAGGGGTCGTTGCGGCCCACCTTCTGGTCGTCGGTCAGCACGCGCTGCTCCACGACCGCCACCGCCCCGCGACCCCTCTCGACCTCGGCCTCGTCCTCGTCGACGGCGACCTCGTCGTCGGCGACGGCTCCCTCGAAGCCCTGGATCGGGTCGCTCTGGTAGCTGTAGTCCACCTCGGCGACCCGCTGCTCCTCGGCCTCGGGAGCCCGGTCGACCTCGATGTGGAACATGTACCGCACGAACTCGCTCTTCACGATGTCCATCATCTCGTCGAACATCCCGTGGCCCTCGAGGCGGTACTCGGAGAGCGGGTCCTTCTGCCCGAGCGCCCGGAGGTGGATGCCCTCGCGCAGGTAGTCCATGTTGTAGAGGTGCTCGCGCCAGTGCTGGTCGATGAGCTGGAGCAGCACCCAGCGCTCGAGGTCGCGCACCAGCTCCGAGCCCAGCTCCTCCTCGCGCCGGTCGTAGGCGTCCATCGCGTCGTCCTCGAGCTTGTCGAGGAGCTCCTCGCGGGTCAGGGGGTCGGCCTCGTCGTCCAGGTCGGGCTGGATGTCGTCGAGGGTGAAGCTCATCGGGTAGTAGCCCTGGAGCGCCCCGAACAGCCCCTCGAGGTCCCAGTCGGCGGGCAGCGACTCCTCGTCCCCGTACTGCTCGATGAGCCCCACGAGCGTCTCGGCGATCCAGTCGCGCGCCTGCTCGCCGAGATCCTCGCCCTCCAGCACCCGCCGGCGCTCCGAGTAGAACACCTCGCGCTGCTTGTTCAGCACGTCGTCGTACTCCAGCACCCGCTTGCGGATGTTGAAGTTCTGCTCCTCGACCTTCTTCTGGGCGCCCTCGACGGTCTTGGTGAGCATCTTCGCCTCGATGGGCAGGTCGTCCCCCGGCCCGAGGCGATCCAGGATCTTGTAGATGCGGTCGCCCGAGAAGATGCGGATGAGGTCGTCCTCCGCCGACAGGAAGAATCGCGAGAGGCCCGGGTCGCCCTGGCGTCCCGAACGGCCGCGGAGCTGGTTGTCGATGCGCCGGCTCTCGTGCCGCTCGGTGCCGACGATGTAGAGGCCCCCGACATCGGCGACGCCCTCGCCCAGCTTGATGTCCACGCCGCGCCCGGCCATGTTGGTGGCGATCGTGACCGAGCCGGGCTGCCCGGCGTGCTGGATGATCTCGGCCTCGCGGGCGTGGTTCTTCGCGTTCAGCACGTTGTGCTCGACGCCGCGCCGGGTGAGCATCCCGGAGAGCATCTCGGAGATCTCCACCGAGATCGTCCCCACCAGCACCGGCTGACCGCGCTCGTGCGCCTCGGCGATCTCCTCGACGACGGCGCGGTACTTCGCGTCCTTCGTCTTGAAGATGTAGTCGTTCTGGTCGACCCGGATCATGTCCCGGTGGGTCGGGATCGAGACGACCTCGGCCTCGTAGATCTTCGCGAACTCGTTGGCCTCGGTGGAGGCCGTCCCGGTCATGCCCGAGAGCTTGTCGTACATGCGGAAGTAGTTCTGGAGGGTGATCGTCGCGAGCGTCTGGTTCTCCTCGCGGATCCGGAGCCCCTCCTTCGCCTCCAGCGCCTGGTGCAGGCCCTCGGAGTAGCGGCGCCCCTCGAGGACGCGGCCCGTGAACTCGTCCACGATCATCAGCTCGCCGTCGCGGACGATGTACTCCTTGTCCTTGCGGTAGAGCGAGTGCGCCTTCAGCGCCTGGATGAGGTGGTTGACCAGGTTGCCGTTGACGTCGAGGTAGAGGTTCTCGATGCCGAGGGCCTTCTCGACCTTGTCCACGCCGCTCTCGGTGGGCGACGCGGTGCGGTGCTTCTCGTCGACCTCGAAGTCGTCGCCCGTCTTGAGCGTGGGGACGATGCGCGCGAACCGGTAGTACGTGTCGGTCGCGGCCTCGGGGACCCCCGAGATGATCAGCGGCGTGCGCGCCTCGTCGATGAGGATCGAGTCGACCTCGTCCACGATGCAGAAGTAGTGGCCGCGCTGGACGCAGTCGGCCAGGCGCACGGCCATGTTGTCGCGGAGGTAGTCGAAGCCGAACTCGGCGTTGGTGCCGTAGGTGACGTCGGCGGCGTAGGCGTCGCGCCGCTGGGCCTCGGGCATCATCGAGCCGATGACGCCGACGCTGATCCCGAGTGCGTCGTAGATCGGCCCCATCCACTCGGCGTCGCGGCGGGCCAGGTAGTCGTTGACCGTGACCAGGTGGACGCCGCGCCCGGCCAGCGCGTTGAGGTAGACGGCCGGCACGGCGGCGAGGGTCTTGCCCTCGCCGGTCTTCATCTCGGCGATCTTGCCGAAGTGGAGCGTCATGGATCCGATGAGCTGCACGTCGAAGAGCCGGAGGCCGAGCTTGCGCCGGCCCACCTCGCGGACCACGGCGAAGGCCTCGTTCATGATGTCGTCGAGCGTCTCGGGCTTGTCGCCCTCCAGGCGCGCCCGGAACTCGTCGGTCTTGGCCCGGAGCTCGGCGTCGGAGAGCTTCTCGATCTGCTCCTCGAGCAGGCCGATGCGCCCGACCTGGCCCTGCATCGACTTCATGGCACGACCCTCGCCGACGCGAAGGACCTTGTTGATGAGATCAGTGCTCATGCACACGCTCTCGGACGGGTGGGCGCAACCATGTGATCGTAGCGCCTAGCCCTCGGGGACGATCAGGCCGAAGTCGCCGTCCCGGCGGCGGTAGACGACGTTCACCTGCCCGTCCGCGTCGTTGCGGAAGACGTAGAAGTCGTGGTGCAGCAGGTCCATGTGGAGGGCCGCGTCCTCCGGGCTCATGGGCTTCATCTCGAAGGTCTTGCTCTTCACGAGGCGCGGCGACCCGTCGTCGCCCGCCCCGTCCTGGGACGCGTCCAGCGGAGCGGCCGGCGGCTCCCCCCCGGCATGCCGCGCGGCCCGTGGGCCTTGCGCCGGTCGCGGTAGCGGCGGGCCTGGCGCTCCAGCTTGCGCGCGGCCTGGTCGATGGCCGCGTACATGTCCTCCGCGCTCTCGCGCACGCGCAGCACCGGCCCCTTGGTGCGGACCGTGACCTCCGCGATCTGCGCGTTCGCGATCTTGGGGTTGCGCTCCACCGACAGCTCGAGCTCGACCGTGGTGGCCTCGTCCCATGGCGGCAGGATCCGGGCCAGCCGGTCGAGCTTCTGCTCCGCGTGGTCGAACAGGGCATCGGTGACGGACATGTTCCTGCCCTTGACCTGAAGCTGCACGATCGCCCCTTTCTGATCCTTCGAGGCTGCTCGTCGCGCTCCCCGCGCCAGCCGGCCGGGTGCGCGCGCCGATCGATCGGACGCCGATCATAGCGAGGCCCCCTCGGGCGGCACACGGGCGAACGCCACCGCCCCCGACCTCGGGGCGCCCGCCGTCCGCAGCGCCCGGGCGCACGCCGCCAGGGTCGCCCCCGTGGTGTGCACGTCGTCCACCAGCCACGGCCGGCGCGGTGCCGTCGCGCCGGGCCGGACGGCGAACGCCCCCGCCACCTGCCGCGCCCGGGCGCTCGCTCGCGCGCCGCGCTGGTCGGCGCCCTCGCGCACCCTCACCAGGGGCTCGGAGACCGGCAGCGCCCACCGGCGCCCGAGCTCCCGGGCGAGGAGCGCGCTCTGGTTGAACCCGCGCTCGCGCGAGCGTCTGCGGCCGAGGGGCACCGGCACCAGCGTCACCCCGTCCGGCGGGCGGGGCACTCGCGCCACGACGACCTCCGCCAGCACCGCCGCCAGCCCGCGCCGGCGCTGATCCTTCAGCCCCGCGACCAGCGCCGGGGCCGGGCCCGCGTAGGCCACCGCCTGGCGGGCGCCCGCGACCGGCCCCCGGCACGCCGCGCACCGTGCGACCGGCACCGGCACGGGCGCGCCGCACCCCGCGCACCACGGCTCGGGCAGGGGCGCCAGGGACGCCAGGCACGACGCGCAGGCCGCGCCGCCGGGCAGGCCGCACGCGGCGCAGGAGGGGGGAAGGACGAGGTCGAGCAGGCGGATCGCCGACACCCGCGGAGCCTGGGCGTCCCGGGCGCGCGCGGGGATCCGCGGGTGTCAGGAGCGCGTCACGCCGGCGCGCCGGCCTCGGTGGCGGCCGCCTCGACCGCCGCCCTCAACGAGCGCTCGTAGGGCGGGCGGTGCGCGCCCTGCTCGGTGACGATGGCCGACACGAAGCGCGCCGGCGTTCGGTCGAAGGCCGGGTTGGCCACGGCGGCGCCCGCCGGCGAGGCCGGGCGTCCGAAGAGCGACAGCCCGCGCACCTCCTCGGCCGCGCGCTCCTCCACCGGCACGTCCGCGCCCGAGGGCGTGGAGAGGTCCACCGTGCTGGTGGGGGCGGCGACCAGGAACGGCACGCCGTGCTCGCGCGCGAGCACCGCCAGGGCGTAGGTGCCGATCTTGTTGACGACGTCGCCGTTGGCGGCGACGCGGTCGGCGCCGACCACGACGTGCGAGACCGCCCCCGAGGCCATCATCGTCGCGGCCATCGCGTCGGCGATCAGCGTGTACGGGATCCCCTCCCGCTCCAGCTCCCAGGTCGTCAGGCGCGAGCCCTGCAGCAGCGGGCGGGTCTCGCAGACGAGCGTGCGGAGGGTGGGGTCGGCCTCGTGCGCCGCCCGCACCACGCCGAGGGCGGTGCCGTAGCCGCCGGTCGCGAGCGCCCCCGTGTTGCAGATGGTGAGGATCCCGGCGCCGCGCCCGATGAGGCCCCGGGCGTGGGCCCCCATGCGCCGGCAGCGGTCCACCTCCGCCAGGTGCAGCGCCCGCGCGGCCTCGGCGAGGGACGCCGCGAGGTCCTCCGGCGGGCCCTCGTGCGCGGCGGCGAGGCGGGCCTGGGCGTCGACCGCCCACGCCAGGTTGACCGCGGTCGGCCGCGCCGCCCGCAGCGTCGCGACCGCCCGCGCCACCTCGGAGCCCTGGGCCTGCGGCCCCTTCCCGGCGGACCGCATCGCCGCGAGCGCCACGCCCATCGCGCCGGCCACACCGATCGCGGGCGCGCCCCGGATGGCGAGGCGCCGGATGGCGTCCGCGACCGCGGGCCACTCACCGCAGCGCAGCACGACCTCCTCGGAGGGCAGCCGCGTCTGGTCCAGCATCTCGACGGAATCGTCGAGGAGCCGGATGACCTCCTCGGGGCGGACGGGCCCGCGAGCCCTCATGCGGCGAACGCTACTGAGCCTGCGCCCGTCCGTAGCCGGTCTCGGCGAGGCGTTCCTTGAGCCGCTCGATCACGTCCACCGGGCCGGGGTCGACCGACCGCAGGAGCGCCAGGTAGATCGAGGCGTAGTCGCCCAGGGTCACCAGATCGAGGGTGCGCGCCAGCGGTCCCTCCCCCTCCGCGGTGATCGACAGGACCCGGTCGACGTGCATCTCCACCAGCTCGCGCGTGAGGTCGAAGCGCCGCTGCACCTGGCGGTGCTGGCGGGGGTCGCGCAGCATCACGAGCGTGCTGAGCTTCTGCAGCTCGGCCGGCGTGCCGGCGAACCCGACGATCTCGTTGTGGTCGAGCTCGGGCAGCACCGAGGCCGTCGCCGGGAGCTTGGCGTTCTCGTTGATCTGCCCCTTCCAGCGCGTGGCCACGGGCGCGGTCAGCTCCGCGCCCCAGAACATCGGGATCCCGCCCACCAGGGCCCGGGCGAGCTGCTTCGCCGGGTTCTCGGGCTCGGGGATCTCGGGGCCGAGCGTGCGGACCGCGCTCTCGAGCGTCGCGCGCGCCTCGTCGAGGTCGGCGGCGAGGGACGGCACGGCGCCGACGCGGTCGAGGAGGACGGCGATCGGGGTGAGGATCCGGAGCAGCGCCGCGCGGGGCTGGTAGCCCGGCGCCACCGGGACCACCGGCACGCCCTCCTGGGCGTAGAACGAGCCGAGCTTGCCGCCGCTCGTGATGGCCACGCAGAGGGCGTTGCGCTCGATGGCCTGGGAGGCGCAGGTGAGCGTCTCCTCGGTGCCGCCCGAGTACGAGCTCAGGATGACCAGGGTGTTCTCCCCGATCCAGCCCGGCAGGTAGTAGTCGCGCACCACGGTCATGGGCACCCGCAGGCGCTCGCGGTAGGCGCCCAGGAGCAGGTCGGCGGAGATCGCCGAGCCGCCCATCCCGCAGACCGCGATGTCGTGGACCTCCTCGGCGGGGAAGATCAGCTCCACGGCCTCGGCGGCGGCCCGCGCCTCGTCGAACGCGGCCACCGACTCGCCGAGCACTCCCAGCAGGCCGAGGCTGTCGCCCGAGAGGGCGGCGGGTCCGTCGAGTCCGAACACGAGCGGCAGGCTACCCGACGCTCGCGCCGGTGGGGATCGGCTCCGAGCCGTCCACCCTGACGCCGGCGGCGATGCGGGCGCCGTCCCCCACCACCGCGCCCTCGCCGATGCGCGCGCCCGCGCCCACCCTCACTCCGGCGCCCAGGATGGCGTCGATCAGGGCGGCGCCGTCGCCGATGAGGGCCTCCTCTCCGACGACGCTGCCCGCGACCGTCGCCGACGACCCCACGTCGGCGCCGGGGCCGAGGCTGGAGAGCGGGTCGACCGAGGCGCCCGAGCCGATGCGCGCCCCGGGGCCGAGGTAGGCCGCCCCGCTGGGCGACTCGGTGAGCACCGCGCCCGAGAGCACGTCGTGGTGCGCCGCCAGGTACGAGGCGGGGGTCCCGATGTCGCGCCAGTAGGCGGCGCTCGGGAAGCCGAACAGGCGCCCGCCCGCGGCGAGCTGCGGGAAGACCTCGCGCTCGATGGAGCAGGCCCGGCCGGCGGGGATGGACTCCACCGCGGACGGCTCCAGGAGGTAGGTGCCGGCGTTGATGCGGAAGGGCTCGCCGGGACGCAGCTCATCGCGGCTCGGCTTCTCGACGAAGGCCTCCACGGAGGAGTCGTCGTGCAGCCGCACCAGGCCGAACGCGCTCGGATCCTCCACCGGGGTCAGGGCCAGCGTGCCCACCGCGCCGGTCTCGTGGTGACGCGCGATCATCGCCCCCAGGTCGAGGTCGGTGAGGATGTCCCCGTTCAGGACGAAGACGGCCTCGCCGTCGAGCATCGCCTCGGCGTTCTTGATGGCCCCGGCGGTGCCGAGCGGCTCGGGGTCCACCACGTAGCGCACGCGCATGCCCATGGCCGAGCCGTCCCCGAAGTACGCCTCGAGGGCGTCCGGGCGGTACCCGCACGAGAACACGACGTCCGTGATGCCGTGCCGGCGCAGGTGGTCGAGCTGGTGCTCCACGAAGGGGCGGTCCACCAGCGGCATCATCGGCTTCGGCCGCGTGTCGGTGAGCGGGCGCAACCTTCGCCCCTCCCCGCCCACGAGGATGACGGCCTGCATCAGCCGATGACCCGCTGGGGGTGAGCGGCCGGAGCCGGGACGCGTCCGATGCCCTCGAACGTGTATCCGAGCGCCGTCATGACCTCCGGATCGAGGACGTTGCGGCCGTCGATGACCAGGGGGGTGCGCATGGTCGGCGCCGCCGCCGCCCAGTCGAGGTTGACGATCACGTCCCACTCCGTCACGACCACCGCGGCGTCGGCGTCGGCCATGGCCTCCTCGGCGCTCCCGCACATCTCCACGCCGTGCAGGCGGTCGGCCGCCTGGACCACGGGGTCGTAGGCGCAGACCTCGGCGCCCTCCGCCAGCAGCCGCGCGGCCAGCACCAGGCTGGAGGCCTCGCGCATGTCGTCGGTCTCGGGCTTGAACGCCAGGCCCAGAAGCGCCACCCGGCGCCCCTCGAGCGACCCGAGGTGCTTCTTGAGCTTGCCGATCACGCGCCGCTTCTGCAGCTCGTTGACCTCGATGACCGAGGTGAGGAGCTGGAAGTGGTAGCCCGAGTTCCCGGCGAGCTGCTTGAGGGCCGAGACGTCCTTGGGGAAGCAGCTGCCGCCGAAGCCGATGCCGGCCCGCAGGAAGGAGGGGCCGATGCGCGGGTCGAGCCCCATCCCGTGGGCGACCACCGACACGTCCGCGCCCACCTCCTCGCAGACGTTGGCGATCTCGTTGATGAAGCTGATCTTCGTGGCGAGGAAGGCGTTGGACGCGTACTTGACCATCTCCGCCGAGGGGACGGTGGTGCGCACGATCGGGGCGCCCAGGGGCCGGTAGAGCTCCGCGACCAGATCGCCGTGACGGGGGTCGAAGTCGCCGATCACCACCCGGTCCGGGTGCAGGAAGTCGGGCACCGCGGCGCCCTCCTTCAGGAACTCGGGGTTGGAGCAGTAGCCCACCGCGGAGAGCCCGCGGGCGTCGAGCTCGGCCCGCACCCGCTCGCCCGTGCCCACGGGCACGGTGCTCTTCATCACCAGCACGTGGCGCGCGTCGGCGCCCACCTTCTCGAGCTCCGCCACGACCGCCATCACCCGCGACAGGTCCGCGTCGCCGGAGTAGGTCGGGGGCGTGTCGACCGCGATGAAGACGACCTCCGAGGACTCCAGCATCTCCTCGAGCGACAGCGTGTAGACGAGCCGCTCGCGGTGCTCCGCCATCAGCTCGGCGACCCCGGGCTCGTAGATCGGCACCACTCCGTCGTTGAGCGCGGCGACCTTGAGCTCGTCGATGTCGCGCAGGGTCACCCGGTGCCCCATCGAGGCCAGGCAGACACCGGTCACCAGGCCGACGTAGCCGGCCCCGATCACTCCGACTCGCGAGCTCACGGCGTGGAGCCCTCGAACTCCACGTCGATGGGGGTGTCGGTGCGGCCCTTGGGCAGCTTGGCGCGGTTCACGGGACGCATCGACTTCGCGATCTCCTCGATCGTCTTGGCGCTGAGGTCGTTTTCAAGGGTGTTCGAGATCCAGAACGTCACGTTGCCCTTTCGGAAAGCGAGACGCTGCAGGTTCCGGCCGTCATAGTACGTCAGGTACTCGCGGCCACCCGACTCGTACGAGCCGGTTTCCCCCCCCACGATCGGGGGGTTCTTCATGGTCGTCATCGTGATGCCCCAGTACTTGTGGTAGCCGGTCTCGAAGACCATCTTCACGGCCGGCGGACCGCCGTCGCCGGAGCCCACGTTGACCCGGTAGGCGCGCAGGATCCGAAGGCGCGAGCCGCTCGCCACCTTCATCGGCACCATCATCCGGAAGCCCAACGCGCGCTGCGCGCGGCGGACGCCGTCCACGAGGCTCGTCGTGTCCACCGTGCTCGCCGCCGGGCGCTCCTCGGCCTTCGGCGGGGTCGCGAGCGTCCCGGTGAAGTCGGTGCCGGTGACGACCACGACCTCGTTGCCGCGGGCCTGATGGGGCTCCAGCGGCGCACTCGACGCCGACGGGCCGAGGAGCGCCTGGATCTTCTTGGCCGCGTCGCGGTAGGCCGACGCGTAGTAGACGGCACTCGAGGTGAAGTCGAAGCTCTCGGCGTTCCCGCCCACCCGGGCGCGATAGCCCTTCTCGGAGAGGGCCTCGGCGACGTCCTCGGCGGCGAGGACCCGGCCGCTGCCGTTGAGCACCGTCACGTCAACCTCGGACGGCTTGCGCGCCCGGCCGCCCGGGCTGGTGTCGTTCTCGAAGCTCGGGTCCTTCCACTCGGCCACGGCCTCGTCGATCGTGGCCTCGGAGGCGGTCTGGATCGAGGCCCCCGCCGAGGTCATGTCGTCCGTGCCCTGGATCTTCACCTTCGCGATCTTGTCCTTCGGGGTCACGAGGGCGAGCTCGAGCAGCGACAGGAACGTCCGCGGATTGGTGATGTCCATCTGGATGTCCTTGCCGAAGAGCCTCTTCAGGCGCGGCAGGCTCGCGACGCTGCCGATGTCCTTCGTCTGGCGCTTCAGCTCGGCGAGGAACATCTGCTGGCGCGCGTCGCGCGCGTAGGTGGAGTCGGTGTGGCGGTAGCGCACGTAGTCGAGCGCGTCGTTGCCGTTGAGCCGCTGATACCCGGGCTGGAGGTCGATCGGGGCGTATCCGGTGCCCTCCGGGTTGTAGTAGCGGCGGTCGACGTCGATGTAGACCCCCCCGAGCTCGTTCACGAGCTCGGCGAAGCCCGTGAAGTTGATGTCGACGTAGTAGTTCACGGGCTCGCCGGTGAGCTGCTCGACGGTCCGGATGGCCACGTCCGTGCCACGGCTGTACGCCGCGTTGATCTTGTCGGGGAACCCCCCGTCGATCGGCACGTAGAGGTCGCGCGGGAAGGAGAGCATCGAGATGAAGCCGCGGCGGCTGTCCATGCGGACGAGGATCAGGGTGTCGCTCCGGCCCGGACCGCCCTCGTCGGGCCTCACGTCCGAGCCGATCAGGAGGATGTTCTTGGGCTGGCCGGGCAGCGCGGGCCTCGTGGCCGCGCGCGCGGCCCGTGCCTCGGGCGTGTTGGGCGCGGCCGCCTCCAGCGTGTCGTCGAGCGCGATGTAGCCGCCCACCGCCACGGCGACCGCGAGCCCGATGAGCCCCCAGAGCGTCCACCCGAAGATCGCGAGCCACAGGCGGCTGCGAGGGCGGTGAACGCGCCAGTAGCGCGCCTTCCGGTGCGGGGGCTCGTCGCGAGGAGGTGGGCTCACGCCGCCTCTCCCGGCGCGGCGGGAGCGGCCTGCTGCGCCGCGCGGTGGGCGAACTCGACCAGCGCGCGACGGTAGCGCGGCAGGCTGTCGATCTCCACGAACTCCTCGGGCCCGTGGTGGCCGCCGCCGCGGGGCCCGAACTCGACGGCGGGCACCCCCACCTCGAGGAAGGCCACGGCGTCCGATGCCCCGTCGCGCCCCACCGAGGTGGCCGAGGGCTCGTGGCGGCTCGCCGCCGCCAGCAGCATCAGCACCATGGGATGGTCGGGCGACACGTCGGCCGGAGGCCGCTCCAGCAGCACGTCCACCGTCGCGCGCGGGTCGAGCGAGCGCACCTGGCGCAGCACCTCGTCGGGGTCCTGGCCGGGCAGGTAGCGCAGGTTGACGTCCATCCGGCAGGAGTCCGGGACCTTGTTCACGGCGTCGCCGCCCTGGATGCGGCCGAGGTTGATCGAGGGGCGCTCGAAGAGGGGCGCCGACTCACCGGCGAAGGGCAGCGTCTGGATGCGCCGGAAGATGTCCACCGCCCGGAGGACGGCGTTGTCGCCCAGCCATGGCGTGGACCCGTGGGCGGCCGTGCCCGGCACCTCCAGGCGCACCAGCAGCACCCCCTTGGCCTGCACGCCCACCCGCATGTCGGTCGGCTCACCGCACACCACGAAGTCGGCCCTCAATCCGTCGCGCACCAGCATCTGGGTACAGTTCTCCCCCGGCTCGGCCCGTTCCTCGTCGGGCACCACGATCAGCTCGACCTGAGCGCCCGCGAGCGAGCCCAGGAGGTCCGTCGTGGCGAGCATCATCGCCGCGAGGGCCGCCTTCATGTCGTAGGCGCCGCGGCCGAGGAGCCGCCCGCCGTCGATGCGGGGCTGGAACTGCTCGGGATGGCCCGGCACCACGTCGAGATGACCGTTGAAGATGAGCCGGACGGGGCCGGAGCCGACCCGGGCCACCAGGCACCGCCGGCCGCCGGTCTCGACGCGCTCGACCGCCGCCCCACGAGCCTCCAGCCAGCCCGCGACGAAGTCGGTGGCCAGGGCGATGCCGGAACGGCGGGAGGTGTCGTAGGCGATCAGCCGCTCGGCGAGCTGGACCTCGTCCACCGGGGCAGGATAGCCGAGACCCCGGAGTTAACCGGGAGGGTAGGGCAGGCGCGAAAGGCCCCGGGTTACCCTGGATCTCGTGCTCGCCTCCGTCGTCGCAGCCCTCGTCCTCCTGGCCGGCGCCCCGGCGGCGCCCACCGAGCGGGCGGTGAGCATCCCCGCGGGCGGCGGCGTGACCCTCGCCGGCACGCTCGACCTCCCCCCCGGTCGCGGACCCTTCCCGGCGGTCGCCCTGGTCGGCGGCTTCGGCCCCACGAACCGCGACGGCGCGCTGGGCGGCGGAGGCGGCGGGGTGTACCGGCAGATCGCCGACGGGCTCGCGCGCCGCGGCGTCGCGGTGCTGCGCTACGACAAGCGCGGCATCGGCGACTCGACGGGGCCGAACCTCGCCTGGCTCGACGCGCGTCCACTCGCGGCGGACGCCGGCACCGTGGCGCGGGCGCTGGTGGCGATGCCGGGGGTCAACTCCTCGCGCGTCGCGCTGATGGGCCACAGCCAGGGGGGCAACCTGGCGCTGCGCGCCGCCCGCACGGCGCCGGTGCAGCGCGTGGTGACCCTGTCGGCTCCGGGGCGGCGCCTCGCGCTGCTGCCGCGGGTCTCGGGCACGGCGGCCCGGCTGCTGGCGCGGCTGGTGGGCCCCGAGGTGGCGTCGGCCACCCTGGGGCGCAACCCCGTGCCGGACGCGGTCCGGGCCCCCCAGCCGGCGCTCCTGGTGCACGGCACCGCCGATCGCACGGTCCCGGTGTCGGACATGACGCGGATCGCCCGGGCCCGGGAGCGGGCCGGGCGGCCCACCCGCACCCTGCGGGTCCCGGGCGCCGGCCACTTCCTACAGGTCGAGGGCCGGGTCCCGGACCGGACGCTCGACGCGATCGCCGCCTTCCTCGACTGACCAGCGTCCGGCGTCGATCTCCACGACGGCGTTGCGCAGGCTCCAGACGCCCCACAGGGCGAGGAGCGCCGCGCAGCCCATGAGCGTGGCCTGGATCCCCACGGCCTGGGCCACGAGGCCCGCCACGGCCGACCCGATGGCGATCGGCCCGATCACGGCGAGCTGGTAGAGGCCCAGCATCCGCCCGAGCAGTGACTCGGGCGCCCGCAGCTGGATCGCCGTGTTCGTGGCGGCGAACTGCCAGATCCAGAACGCACCCGCGAAGGCCATGCCGACGAGGCCCAGGGCCAGCCACGGCGTGACCGCCACGATCACGAGCCCGCCCGAGAACGCGATGATCGAGATCGGCAGGGCGCGGTGGCGCGGCAGCCCGCGCCCGTGCAGGTGCTCCAGGAGCCAGGCCCCGGCGAGCGCGCCGCCGCCCATGGCCCCGAGCAGCAGCCCCAGGCCCTCGGGGCCGGCGTCGAGGCGATCGGCCACCACCGGCGCGAGCTCCTGCAACGGCGAGGCGAGGGCCGTGAACAGGCCGACGCTGAGCAGCAGGCGCCGCATGGCCGGATCCCGCCGCGCGTAGTCGAGCGCCTGCCGGGTGCTCGAGCGGACGCGCCCGGCGACGGGCGGGCGCGGGGCGAGGCGCCAGAGCACCCACACCAGCGCGAGGAACGAGACGGCGTTCAGGGCGAAGCACGCCGTGGCGCCGAAGACCGCGAGCACGCCGCCCCCGATGGCCGGCCCGGCGAGCCGCGCCACGTTGATCCCCGCGGCGTTCAGGCTCACCGCCTGCGAGAGCCGGGCGGGCGGCACCAGCGTCGGGATGAGGGCGAGCATCGCGGGGAGTCCCAGGGCGAACCCCACCCCGACCGCGAAGGTCAGCACGTAGATCGCGGCCACGCTCGCCCCGCCCGCGAACGTGATCAGCGCGAGCGTTCCGGCCGCCACGGCCTGGAGCGCGAACGTCCACATGCCCACGGAGCGCCGGTCGAACCGGTCGGCCAGCTCCCCGCCGTAGGTGGAGAGCACGAACGCCGGCGCACGGGTCACCAGGGCCAGGGCCCCCACCGCCGCCGGGCTGTCGGTGAGCTGGAAGATCAGCCAGCCGCTGGCCACCACCTGGAGCCAGGAGCCGGCGTTGGAGGCCAGGCTCGCCAGCCACACGCGCCGGAAGGCGGGCGTGCGGAGTACGGCGGGGATCGGGACCATCGGGCGATTATCGCGAGGCGGCCACCGCGGCGGAGCCCGGCGTGCTCAGGCGGGCACCCGCGCGCCGAGGGCCAGCGCGTAGAGCTCGTCGTGCAGGGCGAGGGTGGCCCGCAGATCGAAGGTCCGGCTGTGGAGCCGGCCGAGCTCGCCGAGGGCCCGCGCTCGCACGGGGTCGTCGTCGAGCAGGCGCACCGCCTGGCGGATCGCCGCGACGTCGCCCACCTCGACCAGGATCCCACCGGCGCCCTCCAGCAGCTCCGTGATGCCGCGGATGCGCGTGCCGATCACCGGCCTGGCGAGGCACATCGACTCCAGGACGCTCCGGGGCAGCCCCTCGCGGCCCGAGACGAGGAGCACGCCGGTCGACGCCCGGATCATCACGGGGACGTCGTCGCGGAACCCGAGGAAATGGACGCGGTCGCCAAGGCCCAGGCGCTCGACGAGCTCGCGGGTGGGCTCCAGGGCCGGGCCGTCGCGCCCGGCGATCGCGAGGTGCGCGCCCGGCCGCTCCAGCCTGGAGAAGGCCTGCACCACGTCGCGATGGCGCTTGTTGAAGGTGAACTCGGCGATCATCAGGTACAGGCGTTCGCCGGCGCCGAGGCCGATCTCGGCCCGGAACGCGGCGACCTCGGCAGCCGAGACGTGCTCGGGCACGTAGCGGCCGGTGTCGATGCCGATGCCGGGCATGTAGTGGACGCGGTCGGGCGGCACCAGGTGATGCCGCAGGGCGGCGCCCTCGTCGATGCGGTTGATCACGATCAGGTGGTCGGTCCAGCGGCCCGCCAGCCTCTCGGCTCCCAGGAAGGCCAGGTTCGCCGCCCGGCCGCCGCCGGGCCGGAAGTGAAAGCCGTGCGCGGTGTAGAGCACCGAGGTGCCCGGCGGGCGGTGCCTGCCCCGGAGCGCCATGCGGGCGAGGAACCCGGCGATCGGCGTGTGGACGTGCACGAGGTCGTAGCCCTCGTCCTCCACGAGACGGCGGACCTGACGGAGCTGGCCGGGGATGTTCCGCAACTCGCCCGGGTGGCGCGACCAGCCGATCTCCCACGCCCGGTCGAACGACGCGGCGCACTCGTCGTAGGTGTCGTCGCGCTGTGCGAGGGCGTCGACCTGCCATCCGAGATCCCGGTAGTGGGCCGCGTACGGCAGCAGGAAGTCGCGGATCATGTTGTAGACGGTCGACACGATCAGCAGCCGCGGCGGCCGGGCCTGCCCGAGCTCACCCACCGGCGAGGTCGTGCTCAGTCCCGGGGATGGACGGCGTGCCGCACCACGAAGCGGGCGATCCGGTCCGCCTCGTCCGGCGCGACGCGCGCGTGCAGGGGCAGGTTGACGATCCGCTCGGCGGCCCGTTCGGCGTTGGGGCAGTCCCCCAGGGCGTAGCCGAAGGAGGCGTGCTGCTCCATGGGCACCGGATGCAGCGGGGTCTCGAACCAGGAGCCCAGCTCGATGCGCTCGTCGCGGGCGGAATCGAGGAGGGCCCTCTTGTTTCCGACGAGCAACGGGAATCGCAGGAGACGCGACTCCTCCGTGAGCTCGGGGGTCGGCCAGCCGCCCGCGTCGAGGTGCGACGCGTATCGCCGGGCCAGCGCGCGCGCGTGTGCATCCCGCGCGGGGAGGGTGCCGATCAGGCGCTCGCCCGTCGACTGCTGGAACCCCGCCATGAGCCAGGTGTGATCGGTGGGCGCCTCGCCCTTCAGCTCGCCGGCGCTGGACGAGCCGACGAAGAGCCCCAACCGGGAGACCGCTCGCAGGATGCCCTGGGCGCGCCAGTAGAGCTTCGGAGAGAAGAGCCGCACGTACGCCTGATACTGCGCGAAGAGCTGCGCGCGGGCGGTGAGCGGCGGGGGCGAGCACCGGCTCTGGTGGTCTCGCAGCCGCGCGGCCAGCTCGGGGTCCTGGGTCACGGCCATCCCGCCGAGGCCGGTCGTGTACGGCTTCGACCACTGGAAGCTGAAGAACGACGCATCGCCCAGCGTGCCGAGGGTTCGGCCCCCGAGGGTGCCGCCGAGCGCGTGCGCGCAATCCTCGATGATGCGCAGGCCGCGGGCGCGGGCGATCTCCCGCAGCCGGTCGGCGGCGGCCGGCAGGCCGAAGCTGTGCTGCATCACGAGGGCCCGCGTGCGCGGCGTGATCGCGGCCGCGACGCACGCGGGGTCGACGTTGTAGCCCTCGTTCGAGATGTCGGCGTAGACCGGGCTCGCGCCGGTGAGCCGGATCGCGTTCGGCACGACCACGCACGTGAACCCCGGCACGATCACCTCGTCGCCCGGTCCCACGTCGAGCGCCCGGAGGATCGCGTAGAGGGCGACGCGGCCCTTCCAGAAGGCGAACGCCTGCGCCTCGGGCGCGATCAGGGCCGCGAACCGGCGCTCGTAGGCGGTGTGGTCCGCGCCACCGTTCCGGTGGGGGCTCATGGGAGGGCCACCTCCGGGCACGGGCACGGCTCCGCGCGTCTCGGGGTCGCCATCGCCGGTGATCCTACCGGGGTGCGGCGTGTTCCCCCTGCGCCGAATGTCCAGGCGAGGCTCCCCCATGCGAGGGGCGGTGACCCCCGTCGCCCCGCCCTCCGGGGGATGGGGTTTGGGGGTTCTCTGGCATAATCACCGCTTGGTGAGTGGCCTCTCACCCGCTGCGCACCGGCGTCTCGCAGGCACGCGCAGCGGTTCACGGATGCGGACGAGGCGCGCGACGGGGGGCGGGACACGCAATGAATCGGCCTCGGCTATCGACGATCATCTGGCGGGGCAAGTGGATCATCGCCGTGTCGATCGTCGTCGGCCTGGCATTGGCCGTTCTGGCGACCTCCCGGTCGGACGAGGTCTACGAGTCGACGGCCCTCATGGAGACGGGTGTCGGCGGCCAGGTGCCGGCTCGCCGCACGTTCGATGAGCAACAGGCCGCCGAGGCGCTGGCCCGCGGGTACGCGACCACGCTCGACTCGTCAGGCTTCCTCGCGCGCATCGCACCGGAGGTCGCGGGCGGGAGCCTGAGCGCCGAAGAGCTCGGCTCCCGGGTGGACGCCTCGCTGGTCAGCCAGACCAGCCTGGTCTCCCTGAAGGCGACCGGCGGCTCCCCCGAGGAGGCGCACGACCTGGTCGCGGACGTCGCGGCCGCCTTCACGGAGACCCTCCGCACCGACGCCCGCGCGCAGGCGGAGGCGCAACGCTCCGAGCTGCGCGAGAGGATCGCGGCGCTCGATGCCGAGATCGCGCGCGGCGGCGACTCGCCGGGCTCGCTCAGCGACGCGCGCGACGGCCTCACCAGACAGCTGGCCGACGCGATCGCCAGCGCGAGCACGGTCGGCATCGCGCTCACCTCCCCCCCGGACACGCCCACCTCCCCGGTCGAGCCCCGGCCCGTCCTGAACGCCGTGGCCGGCATCTTCCTCGGCGCCCTCGTGGGCATCGCGCTGTCGTGGCTCTGGCTGGCCTCCACCGGTGGCGCCCCGTTGCGCTCGCTCCGTGGCCGGCCGAGGGCTGCTCGTCCCCCGGACGACCCGTCCCCCCGTCGACGGGCGCAGGACGCCGAAGGGCAGGACGCCGGCGAGCCGGACGAGGGCCCGGTGGTGCAGATCGAGGCGGCCGCGACGGTCGCGCCGCACGGCGCGGACCCTGGGGAGCAGGACGAGGTCGGGCGAGCCTACGACGCCATCTATTCGGACGCGGAGAAGGACGAGGCGGCGGGGGCCCATCACCCGCAGGCCGATGGGAGAGCGACCGACGAGGAGTCCCCGGGGCCCACACCCCACCTCGGCTCGGCCCCGGTCGGCGTGAAGGCCGACGACGAGGAGGCGGAGGCAGCCTACGACGCCATCTTCGCGGCGCTCCAGACGCGCGCGGGCGAGGGCGCATCGCTCGCCCTCCTGGCCGAGCACGAGCTCGACGGCCGAGAGGAGGTCTCGCAGGGGATCGCCCGGGCCGCAGCGCGCGCCGGCCGGAACGTGCTCCTGGCCGACGGCGACGTTCGCGGCCGGCGCCTCTCGAAGGTGCTCGACCACGGCCGCTCCCGAGGACTCGGCGACCTGGTCACGGGCGTCTCACAGACGCGCCCGCAGGTGGTGCGGCTCCCCGGGAACTCGTCCTACGCCTTCATGCCCGCCGGCAGACGGCCGCCCGACACCCGCCCGTTCTGGGGCAACGAGCAGTTTCGCACGGTGGTGGGCCGACTCGCCGCCAAGCGCGGCCTGCTCCTGATCGAGTCGCCGGCGGCCGCGGCCTCCGAGTCGGGCGCCCGAGCCGTGGTGGGCGCCTCCACCGGAATCGTCCTGGTCGCCTCGACCTCCGACACGCCCGCGTCGGAGCTGCTCGGCCGCGTCCTCGGCGAGCGGGGCCGGGGCCAGGTTCTGGGAGTGGTCACGACGATGGCGGCGGTCGCCGAATCGACGGGCTCGGACAGCGCGAACGGCTCGATCCCGGCGCACCCCCGCGAGGAGCACGCCGGGACGGCGCCGCAGTCCTGATGCGGCGAGACCGATGAGCCCGGCCGAGAAGAACCCAGCGGACGCCTGGGACGACCAGGCGGACCCGGTACGCCTCTCCACGATCTTCTGGAGGGGACGGTGGTTCATCGCCATCGCCATCTTCTGCAGCGTCTCGTTCGCGGTGCTCGCCACCTCCCGCGCCGAGAAGGTCTACGAGGCCAACGGCCTCCTTCGCATCGACCGGGCCATCGACCCCGCGAGCGTCGGAGACCCCTACAACTCGGAGCAGGCCAACCAGAGCCTGGCGGGCACCTATGCCGTCACCATCGGGTCCCGGAGCTTCCTCGCTCGAATCGCCTCGACCCTCCCCGGGAACCCCAGCGCCGCCTCGCTGGAGGGCGACGTGGTCGCCACGGCGATCAAGGACACGAGTCTGATCGCGCTGACCGCCCGCGGCCCCTCACCGGAGGGCGCCCGCGACCTGGCCACGGCCGTGTCCGACGGGTTCATCGCGGCCGTCCGCGAGGACGCCCAGGCCCGGAGCGAGGCGCAGGCGCGCGACCTCCGGGAGGAGATCGCGGCCATCGACGCCCAGATCGCCCGCGCATCCGGATCGGCGTCGGTCGACGCGCTCCAGGGGGCCCGTGAGGATCTCGTGTCCCAGCTCGGCCTCGTACTCGGCACCGGCGCCGGGGCCGGCGCGGTGGCGGTCGCTCCGGCGAGCGCCTCGTCGTCTCCCGTCGCGCCGCGCCCACTGATCAACATCGCCGCCGGGCTGGTCTTCGGGGTGATCCTCGGCGTCGCACTCGCCGGGCTGGCCGACGCGCTCCGACGACGACGCGCGCGCAGGGAGGCCGCACCTGACACCACCGTCCCCGTGCTGGGATCGGTCTCCGTGCCCCCGCTGGCCCAGGAGCTCACGGCCGCCGACCGAGCCGCCTTCGACGCGATCGCGAGCACCGTCTGGCAGCGGGCCTCCGGCCGTTCGGAGACGATCGTCGGGGTGGTGGGCGAGGTGGACCTCGCCGACCGGGCGACGGTCACACGGGAGCTGGCCCGGTCCGCGCGCCGGCAGGGCGCGGGCGTGCTGCTCGTCGACGGCGCCTTCGAGGGGAGGCTCCTGTCGGCCTCGCTGGAGCACGAGAGCTCGGAGGGCCTCGGCGACCTGCTCGTACGCCGGCGCCGCCGATACCCCGTCGTCGAGGCGACCAGAGGGCTCGCGTTCCTGCCGGCGGGTCAGGCGCCGGCAAAGGGCGGCGCCTCGCTCGTGCCGATCCTGCGACGCGTGCTCTCGGAGGTCGCGGCAGGATACGAGCTGGTGCTGGTCGACGCGCCCGCGGAGCCACCGCACGGCATGCTCGTGGCGCGGGCGGTCGAGGCGGTCGTGCTGGTGACGCCCGCCGGGGCCCCCGGGGCCGCGCGCGCGCTGGCCGACGCCCTCGCCGACCAGACGCAGGCCCGCCTGTTGGGGATCGTGGAGGTCAGGCGGCGCGGCGCGGCGATCACGCCGGCGGACGGCGGCGCCGCCCAGGTGACCGTGCGGTCCTGACCCTCCCACCCGTCAGGCCGGGCGGCGGCGTGATCCCACAGTAGACTCGCCACATGGGCCCTGTTGTCACGCGGCTCGTGCTCGTGGTGGCAGCCATCGGCCTGGCGGTCGTGTCGCAGGCACAGGCGCGAAGCTTCTACGTCGCCCCCGGCGGCAACGACGGGGCCTCGGGCCGGTCGCCGGCCACGGCGTGGCGGACCGTGGACAGGGTCAACCACGCGGCGCTGCGTCCCGGCGACGTCGTCCTGTTCCGGGCCGGGCGCACCTACGGAGACGAGCGGCTCGCGCCGACGGTCTCGGGCGCGCCGGGTGCGCGCATCCGCTTCAAGAGCTACGGGAGCGGGCGGGCGACGCTCACCCAGGGCATCTACGTGTACCAGGTCTCCTGGCTCAGCTTCGAGGGGTTCCGGGTCCGCGGCACCGACGAGGGCGTCGGCTCGGGAACCGGACGCGGTGCCCGGAACATCGATGTCCTCCGCAACGTGTTCACCGACGTCGAGCGGGGGATCAACTCGTCGAACCCCGGCGACACGCGCTGGCGGATCCTGAACAACGTGATCGGGCGCACCGGCGACTCGGGCGTGATCGTCCAGGGATCGGGGGCGACGATCATGGGCAACACGATCTTCGACACGGGACGCGACTCGAGCATCCCCTACGACAAGCACGGCATCTACTCCAAGAGCGCCGGGGCGCGGATCATCGGCAACGTCATCGCGCGGTTCCAGGCCCAGGGGGTCTCGACCCGCTTCCGCACCGCGTCCATCCGCGACAACGTCATTCGCACGGGCTCGGCCGGGATCGGCTACTGGGGCGACGACCCCGTGGCGGGGTCGACGACCATGTGCGGCAACAACATCTCAGGAGTCCACTACGGGATCCTGATCGGCGCCACGGGCAGGGCGAACCAGACCGGGGAGCACTTCGACGTCCGGCGCAACGCCATCGCCACCACGGGTGGGTTTCCGATCTACGACCAGAGCGGGCACGCTCTGCTCGATCAGTCGGAGAACCGGGTCGCACTGAGCACGAAGCCCCTGCCCCGCGCCGCCTGCAGCTCCTAGGACCGTGGCGTCGCCGGCGCGCCGTCGTGACTCCGCCCGAGTCGCCCGGATCGTCTCGCGCATGCCCCGCAGGTAGCCGCGCACCGGATCCATCCGGCGCGCCTGCAGCGACTGGGCGGTCGCGAGCCCCAGCTCACCCACGACCGACAACGCGAAGGCCGCGAGGCTGAGGGGCGAGCGGCCGATCAGCCGCAGCCGGAAGTAGCCCTCTTGACGGGCGCGGCGGTACCACAGGTCGCCGGTGGCCCGGCCCGCGGGCTCCCACTCGTGGATGTACCAGGTGGACGGCGAGTGGAGGATGGGAGCGTCCCGGGCGAGCCGGCCGGTGAGATCGAGGTCCTCCCCGTAGACGTAGCCGCTGAACTGCTCGTCGAACCGGTGCTTGCGCAGGAGGTCGGTGCGGTACGCGAGCGCGGCGTTGCCGAACACCGGGACCAGCACGTCCTCGGTGGGCGTCAGCACCTCGTGCAGCTTGCCCGAGCGGCGCAACCGGGTGGCGCCGGTGGGGGCGATGTCGTGGAGGAAGAAGAGGCGCCGGAGGGTGCGCTCGACCGGCGGGAACTGTTGCTTGAAGTGCGACCCCTGACGCACCGAGCCGACGACCCCTCCGAGTGCGTTCAGGCCACGCGCCTCCCACCGCTCGAGCAGGCACTCCATGTAATCGGGAGCGAGGACGACGTCGTCGTCGAGCACCAGCGTCACGGGGGTCTCCACCAGCTCCACCCCGCGGTTGCGCTGGTGTGGCATGGACGGCGGCTCGTGGACCACCACGAGCTCGATTCCGGCGGCGGCGGCGGCCGCGACGCGCTCGTCGTCGTACTCCAGGGGCGGCGTGCTGGCGTCCACCACGACCATGCGCGCGGGCCGTCGCGTCTGGCCCACGATCTGGTCGAGGATCGCGGCTGCGCGCGCCGGGCGGTCCTTGGTGATGAGCATGCCCGAGTACGCGATCGGCTCCCCGCGCCGGTCGGCCGGCGGTGGCGGGGGCGGACCCGGCGACGGCGAACCGCCGCGGGCGCGCAGTCGCTGCATCAGCTCCGTCCCCCGGCCGGGCACGTCCAGACGCCCGTCCAGCTTCGCCCGGAACCGGGCGTCGTCGTCGGCCCAGCCGACGAGCGTGCGGCGCAGCTCCGCCATCTCCTCAGCCCCCCGGTTGAGCCCGCTCCGGCACGTGAGGCCGCCGCGATAGCCCGCCTCGCGGACCAGACCCGCGTCGCGCGGGCCGTAGAGGCCCGCCGGGTAGCAGAAGCTCGTGACCGGCCGGCCGAGCCGAGCCTCGATGTCCGCCTTGGAGCCCACGAGCTCCTCGCGTGCGCGGCGGTCGTCGAGCGCGGGCAGGCACGGGTGCGTGCGCGTGTGCGAGCCCACGTCGATCAGCCCGTCCGCGACCAGCTCGGCGACCTCGTCCCAGCCCATCGCCGGAGGCGCGCCCTGCCGATACCAGTCGTACCCGGCGCGCCCGTCGATCATGGCCGTGGGCAGGTAGACGGTGGCGGGCACTCCCAGCTCGCGCAGGATCGGGGCGGCCACGTCGAGCGTGTCGCGATAGCCGTCGTCGAAGGTCACGCACACCAGGGGCTCGGCGACCGGCTCGTCGAGCAGGTCGAGCGCCCGGTCGAGGCGGGTCACCGCCCCGTAGCGCTCGAGGACCTCCTCCATCTGGCGCCGAAAGGCGTCAGGCGCCACCGCGAGGGGATCGCGCTCGGCCGACACGCGGTGGTAGGCGAGAATGCGCACACCGTCCTGGGAGGGCGGGGCGGGTCCACGCCGCCGGACCGCGGTACGACCGCGCTCGAGGAGGTCGACCGCGCGATAGTACGCCCAGGGCTTCAGGGGCGGCGTGCTGCTCACGCGCCGATCCCCGCGGGCAGGGCCCCGAGCCACGTGACGACCCCGCCGGCCGCCGACCCGACGGCGGTCACGACCGAGCGATACCAGTCGCGGGCGCGGGCACCCACCGGCCAGCTGTTGTGGCACAGCAGGAACAATTGCCCCGCGTGGGCCCGGCAGCGCGCGGCCAGGCACTCCACCTGGTCGGCCGCCTGGTCGTGCTTCAGGCCCATGTAGTCGAAGAGCGTGGTGTCCATCATCACGTGGAGCGGCCGCTCACGCAGCGCCAGCCGCCGTCGCTCGGCCAGGTCGAAGACCGCGTGCTCCCGGCACGTGCCGGTGCGGAAACCGGGCAGGCCCGCGAAGCCCACGCTCGCGTCGTAGTCGAGGCCGGCGCGCTCCCACGCCCGCCACGAGTGCGGGTGCGCCAACGCAGGTAGTGCTGCCGGCCGCCCCAGCTCTCCTGCCGCACCCCGAGCTCGTCCGTGACCGCCCGCAGATGTGCGAACTCACGACGCAGGCGCGTCGCGTCGTGCAGCGAGGCGTAGCTCCCGTGCAACCCCAGCTCGTGACCGCGGTCGTTGATCCGGAGCATGATCGCCCTGATCGCCGGGTCATCGATCTCGTAGGGCGCCGGGTGTGGGCTGTCGTCCGGCTCGGCCAGGAAGTAGAACGCGCTCTTCAGCCCGTGCTCCTCGCTGACGTCCATCAGGAACCCGTAGGTGTTGAACGGGTCGAGCTCGTGGTCGCCGCGGCGCGCGGCGGGCAACGAGCGCACGCGCTGCCAGGCGAGTTGGAGGTCGCGGCGGCGCAGCAGGTCCCCGGTGCTCGCACGGACCGCCGCGGACGGCCGGATGCCCCGGGAGGCGAATGGCTCGTCGACGTCGTGGGTCAGGTGCACCTGGTACTCCGCGTGCCTGCGTTCGAGCCCGGGCCACACGGCGCTCAGCGCCGACCAGAGCAGGTCGACGTACTCGTTGACGATCGGGCGCTCCAGGAAGCCGCAGCGCGCCGCCAGCGAGGAGGAGGCGGGGAAGCGCCCGTGCTCGTCGTCCTCCGGCCGCACCATCTCCTCGTAGCAGGTGAGCATGAAGAACGCGCCGCCGAACACGTCGATGTTCAGGCGGATCCCCGACGGCTCCACCGTCACGCCGGTTCCGGCCTCGGGTGTCCCGTAGAGCACGGGCAGCAGGCTGGTCGCGGATCCGTTCAGCCCTCCCGAGATCCACGGCAGGGGCTCGGCGGGCAGGGTGGCGGGCGTGAGCCAGCTCTCGGAGGGGGTCGCGAACAGCACGTCGGGAATGGTCACGGACGCGTCGCGCGAGTCCCCGGACAGCCGGATCCGCACGTCGGTCCGCTCACGCACGTGCACCGTGTACGGGAGCCCGAGCATGTCGCCCAGGATCACGTCCAGCACGTACTCCCGCTCGCGCTCGTACGCGGAAGGCACCTCAACGATCAGCATTCACCCCTCCAGAGTTGTCACTGGCAGACCCGCGACGCTCGGGGTCGGTGTACGGAGACGGTTGCGGTCTATGGATTGGCATCGGCGACCCGCTTCTTCTCGAAGGTCGTCAGCGCGTGCCAGGAGATCCCGGCGTAGAACACGTAGGCGAGGGTGCCGGCGCAGCTCAGCAGGATCACCGCCCAGAGGGCGGACAGGCCGAGCAGCACGGCCACTCCGATCGCGAGGGTCAGCAGGGCGATGCGCGCGACCTCGCGGATGAACAGCAGGTCCTGACGCTCGAGCACGTCGAGGGTACCGCCGAGAGGGCTCGACAGCAGCTGCGCCGCGTAGAGCGGGCTCAGGATGAGGATGTAGGTGCCGGCCTCGTGCCACTCGTCGCCGAAGACGGTGCCCACCAGGAGCTCTGCGACCACGGCGACCACCGCCAGCAGGGGGATGCAGATGTAGGCCAGGCGCCGCAGGGTGCGGCGGAAGAGGGCGACGAGCTCCTCCGGCTTCGCGCGCGCCCGGTCCGCCGCCTCGGCGACGAAGACCTGGCTGACGGCGAGCACCAGCAGGGCGACCGGTGCGCCGATCAGCCGCTGGGCGAACCCGAAGAGACCGCCGGTCGTCGCCCCGTAGAACACGACGACGAGGAGCAGGGGCGCCTCGAACCCGATCGCGTTCACGAGCGTCGGCCAGCTTCCGATGAGCGGGAAGCGG
Organism: Miltoncostaeaceae bacterium; assembly: GCA_963721335.1. GTDB lineage: Bacteria > Actinomycetota > Thermoleophilia > Miltoncostaeales > Miltoncostaeaceae > CAVXDY01. The sequence continues at coordinate 639,558 of CAVRIV010000002.1, read as the reverse complement.
CGGTAGCGGCGCGCCGTCCAGCGGAGCCGCGCTCGCGAGGTGTGACGGGCGTTTCGCATGAGCTTCCGGACGGAGCCCAGCGACAGCCGCGCCCCGGCCGAGGTGCGCCCCAGGACGTCGCCGGTCAGCAGGCCCGGAGCCCCGGCGCCCGCGGCGCCCCCGCCGACCTGGATGCCCACGGTGACGACGCTCTGAGAGATGCGGGACGTCGCCAGCCCTCGGAAGTCGCGGAAGCGCACCGCCCACCCGGTCAGCGCCACCACCACCCCTCCGAAGAGCTGCGCCGCCGCGAGCAGCCACCAGTACGGGGCCAGGCTCTCCGCGTCGAACAGGCCGAGGAGCTCGCCGCCCAGGGTCAGCAGGAGAACGGTCGTGATGAGCGTCATCACGAGGGCGCCGATGAGCGAGAGCACCACCAGGTCGCTCGCCGTCTCGTCGCTCTTCGGCAGGGGGATGGCGTGGTCGTACGTGAGGCAGGTGACGGACAGGATCAGCGCCAGGAGGGACATCGCGGCGGCGTAGGCGCCGAACTCCGCGGGGTCGTAGAGCCGGCTGAGGATGGGGTAGCTGAGGGCGACGATCGCGACGGCGAGGACGTTGCCGCCGGCCAGCAGCGCCACCGCCCTCCGCAGCCCTCCGGCCGGGGCGAACCGGTTGGCGGTTCCGTTCATCCGAAGGCGCATCCGCCCCAGGACGGCGGTCGGGAAGGTGCTCACGGCCTCACCGCCCCGTTCGCGCGGTGGCCGTTGCGCGACAGGCCGCTGAGGAAGGCCAGGCGCGCCTGCTCCTTCCGCTCGACGCCGACGCGGTCGACCACCGACTCCGACGGCACGCGGCGGCCGGCCACCGTGGCGGCCCACTCGCGGATCGCCGGCAGGCTCGCCGTGATGTTGTCCTCCTGGTTGGGGAGCCGCATCAGGTACCAGGGCTCCTGGCCGAGGAAGTCGGTGTCCTCGTGCGCGATCAGCACGGGCAGCCCGTGGAGGAGGTACTCGCGCACCTTCAGCGGCGACGCCTCGGACATCTCCTGGCGGTGCAGCGCCATCGGGCCGATGCCGAAATCGGCCTTGGCCAGGATGTCGCGATACCCGGCGCGCGGCAGCGTGCCGTAGGTCCGCACGTTCGCCGGCAGGGGGCCGGACGGGACCCAGCCCACCATGTGGACGTCGAGCTCGGGAAGCCCGCGGGCCAGGTCGAGGACCTTGTCGACCCCGGCCCACGCGGAGGCGTAGCCCACCAGCATGACCGCGGCCGGCCTCGTCCCCGCCGCGGGCGGGAGCGGGGTCGAGAGGGTGGGATCGGCGCCGTTGGCGATGACCACGGTCGGCTTGCGATAGCGCGCGAGGCCCTCCGAGCGGGCGAGGGCGTTGGTGACCGTCACGATCCCCGCGACCCGGCGCAGCGTGGCGCCGCGGGTCAGCGAGTTGTAGAGGCGGGCGCGCCCGCCCTCGAGGAGCGCCTCGCGGCGGTCGTCGGTGTTGACCTCGACCACGACCGGCAGCGGCCAGAGCGCGGGCGGCAGGGGTGGCAGGAACACGTCGTAGCGCAGGTAGACGACATCCGGCGCCGACCGCCGCACCGCGGCGATGAGCCGCAGGGTGGCGAGCACCCTCCCGGCGAGACCGCGATAGGTGAGGATGCGGTCCGCGGGCACCATCGCCCGGTCCTGACCCGGCTCGGGTGCCGGTGACAGGCACAGGAGCGTCACCTCGTGACCGGCCGTGCGCCAGCGGGCGACCTGCGTCCCGATCTTGTCGTTGACGCCGTTGACGGCGTAGGCCGCCACGTTGCACACGTAGGCGATCTTCACGGCGACCGGTGCTGCATCTCGGCGACCGCCATCGACCTCGTGCGCGATGCCAGGCCGATCCCGAGGCCGAGCGTCAGCCACACGTCGCTGTTGCGGGTGATGTCGGCCGAGAACATCGCGTTCACCACGGCGGCGGCGAAGAGGGCGGCCACCAGGACCACGATGTGCCCCGAATCGACCGGGCGCCGCACGGCGCCGGCGATCCTCGTCGCGCCCAGGGCGAGCAGGGCGACCAGCGGCACGAGGCCCGCGAGGCCCCACTCCGCGGCGGCTTCGAGGATCAGGTTGTGTGGATACATGTCGGCCGGCTCGATGGCCGCGAAACCGCCGGTGCCGACGCCGAGCCACGGATGGTCCTGGAACGCGCGCCAGGCGGACGCCCACAGCTCGGAACGTCCATTGGCGTCCTGGCCCTCGCTCCCGCCCAGGATCACGGATACCGCGCGGCCGAGCGCGTCGCTCGGGACGACCTGGGAGGCGATGACCACGCTGACGACGATCGCTCCTCCGAGGAGGATGGCCCGGCGGGTCCCGCCGGCGCTGAAGACCTGGCCGGCCACCAGCACCGCGAGCCCGGCGATCATGCCCACCACCGGGCCGCGCCCGCCGGTGCTCAGGAAGGCCACCGTCAGGAGGGGAAGGGCGTAGAGCGCGGCCATGCGGACCGCCGTCGTCCGGGCGTTCAGGACGGCGTGCAGGGCGATCAGGGTCCCGGCGGCCGTGAGACGTCCCAGCTCGATCGGATCGTAGTCCTCCACGTTGTTCGACAGCGCATACCGGCCCTCGAACATGGGCGCGTTGCCGCTCAGGATCTGCACCAGGACACCGACGGCGGCGATCGTCGCCACGCCCATGAGGAGGCCCAGGCAGATCTCGGTGTCACGCCGCTTGCGACCCACCATCAGCCCGCCGAGCAGCACGATGATGTTCACGACCACGAACAGCTCGATCTTCTCCTGGCCGTACTCGGACGCGGCGGAGGAGCTGAGACGCATGAGCATGAGGCCGAGCAGGGCCAGCGACAGCGCGATCGGTAGCGCGAAGCTCACGGGCATCGGGCCGGGCTGGCGGAGGAGGACGATCCCGATCGCGACCAGGATCCACACCGATACCGCGGTGACCACCGGCACCGGCACCGAGCCCACCAGGGGCACCAGGGTGTCGGTGTTGACCAGGCCGAGGGGGATCGCCGGGGACACGGCGGCCAGCAGGAGCGCGACCAGGCCCACCGCGCCCACCAGGATCAGCTCCGGCCGCTCGAGCATCGGCAGCAGCGTGACGGGCACCGCGACGGCCAGGAGCGTCAGCCCCAGCCAGGCGCGCGCGCTCAGGCCCCCGTGGCGAGGCTTGGGTGCGGCCAGCGCCGCATCCGTGCTGTCGCCGGGCAGGGGCCGCGCGGAAGGGTGGTGATCGGCGGGCGGCGTGGACATTCTGGGGTTTCTTGGGATCACGCTAGCCGAGCCTCCCCCGCCTTCGCGAGCGCGTGCGGGCCAAACTGGTCGAAAGGAGAGGCGGGGTGAAGCGCGCCCCCGCCGCCCGGACGCCGAAGCCCATCCGCAGGCCGGGTGCGCCGCGGAGCGCGCGGGTCATCGACGTCGCCGGCGTTACGTCCCGGTCGGGACCGGGGCAGGTTGCGCCAGCTCGACCACGGGCGTCACCTGCGCCACGGCGAAGGTCTCGACGGCCTTGTGGTAGTCCTCCGGCCGGCTGACGTCGAGCCAGAAGCCGGCGTAGGGGTAGACCCCCACCGGCCGGCCCGCCGCCAGGAGGGCCGCGATCAGATCCGAGAACACGAAGCCCTCGCCGGCCGGCACGTGCGACAGCGCCCGCGGCTCGACGACGTAGATGCCCGCGTTCATCATCACCCCGGCATCGCCGAGAAGGCGATTGGGCGAGCCCGGCTCGCTCTGCCGGACCTCGAAGCCGACGCCCGTGCCGCGGACGTGGCCGGCGATCGTGATCAGGTTGTTGCTGCGCCGGTGGTGGTCGATGAGGGCCGTGTAGTCGATGGAGCTCAGCACGTCGCCGTTGATCAGGAGGAAGGGGCCCTCGATGTCCTTCACCATGTGCACCAGCGCGCTGGTGCACTGGGGCCCCTCCTCGCGCACGAGGCGCACGCGTGGGTCGCCGCCGCCGTTCGCGAGCACGGCCTCGATCGGGTGGTCCAGGTCGCCCACGTAGACGGTGATGTCGCGGACGCCGTGGTCCTTGACCTGATCGATCACGACCTCGAGCGGCGACCGGTCGCCGATCGGCAGGAGCGGCGGCGCCGTGGTCGCGTTCTCGGGCGCGAGCTGCGTGCCCACGCCGCCCGCGAAGACCACCGCCCGGAGCGCCAGCCCCGGCGTTGCGGCCCGCTCCGGGCGGCGGCGGACGCCCATGCGACCGGTGTCGCGCCACACCGCGATCTCCTTGCGCCCCACGAGGGCGGCCGCCGTCCAGAAGAGCACCCACAGGTCGGTCACGATCGTGCTGGTGCGGGCGTAGAGGATGTCGATCTGCGCCTTGGCCGGCAGGAGCCGCTCGATGTAGTAGGCCATGGGATCGGGCTTGTCGAGCAGGCGCGCCTCGCTGGCGAACGCGAGCTGCGAGAGGCCGGTGATGCCCGGGCGCACCATCTGGATCTCCCGGAAGCGGGCCGGGTCGAGGGCCACGAAGCGGGGGTCCTCGGGACGGGGGCCGACCAGGCTCATCTGCCCTCGCACCACGTTCAGGAGCTGGGGCAGCTCGTCGAGGCGCGTGCGGGAGAGCACCTTGCCGATGCGTGTGAAGCGCGCGTCGCGGGCGCCCGTCAGCGGGGAGCCCGAGGCGTTGTGGTGCATCTTCCGGAACTTGAGCATCGCGAACTCGCGGCCGAAGCGGCCGACGCGCGGGCACGGGTAGAAGACCGGCCCACGACTCTCGACCACCACCGCCAGCGCGATCAGGCCGAACACGGGCAGCAGGAGGGCGAGCAGCAACCCCGCCACGACCAGGTCGAAGGTGCGCTTCAACCGGTCGCCCCGACGCTCCGCGATGCTCTGCGGCCCCTCGATGGGGGCCGGGAGGTACGCCCCGTCAACCTCGCTGTCGAGCTGATTTACGACCATTCGGATATACGCACCAGGTTGTGTGGACGGGCAATCGACAATCAGGTTTACGCCCCGATTGGGTCAACTCACCGAAGGTTTAGAAGACGCTCGCCCCCAGGCGGTTGAACGGGTAGGTACGGTCAGCCGAGCAGCGAAACTCCCTGGAAACGCGGCTCTCATTTCCCAGCGTGCGGATCGCCGGGGCGAGGGAGTTACACCGCTTCACCGCCCCAGCTCCTCGCGACGTGGCCGGCGAAGGTGGCCGATGCCGGAGCCAGGGCGGCGACCCATCTCGGCACGTCGCGGTCGGCCTGCGCCGGCATGTTCGAGGCGACCGTCAGGTCACGGCTGGGCCACCGGCGATGCGCGCCCTACGTGCGCCCGCCCGTCGGCGCGCCCGGGCTCAGCCCACCGCGAGCGGGTCCCGCACCCTCATGCCGCAGATCGCTAGCGGCCCGCCACGTTGAGCCGGTTCTCGGCGCGCCGGCGCTTGCCCTCGGCGGCGACCCGGGCCACGTCGTCCTCGCCGGCCGCGGCGAGCGCCTCCTCGGCCGCCTGGAGGGCGGCCTGCGCGCGCGCGGTGTCGATCTCCTCGGCCCGGTCGGCCTGCTCCACCAGCAGGAGCACCCGGTCCTCCTCCACCGAGAGGTAGCCCTCGGTGGTGGCGAACACGACCTCGCTGTCGTCCAACAGCTTGACGCGCGTCTCGCCCATCTTGAGGAACGCGATGAAGGGCGTGTGCCGGGGCAGGATGCCGACCTCCCCCTCGACGCTGGGGGCGATGACCATGTAGGCGACGTCGTCGAAGACCGCCCCCTCGGGGGTGAGGATGCGGACGCCGAGGCGCTTGCGTTCCTGGCCGACGCCGGTGCTCACCGGCTCTTCAGCTCCTCGGCCTTCTCGACGGCCTCGTCGATGTCGCCGACCAGGAAGAACGCCTCCTCGGGAAGGTCGTCGTGCTTGCCCTCGACGATCTCCTTGAAGCCGCGGACGGTCTCGCTGAGCGCCACGTACTTGCCGGGCCGGCCGGTGAAGGCCTCGGCCACGTGGAAGGGCTGCGAGAGGAAGCGCTCGATGCGCCGGGCGCGCGACACGGCGAGCTTCTGCTCGTCGGTGAGCTCGTCCACGCCGAGGATCGCGATGATGTCCTGGAGGTCCTTGTAGGTCTGGAGGATCTCCTGGACCTGGGTCGCCACCTCGTAGTGCTCGGCACCGACCCCGTCCTTGGAGAGGATGCGGCTGGTGGAGTCGAGCGGGTTGACCGCCGGGTAGATGCCCTTCTCCGAGATCGCCCGCGAGAGCACCGTGGTGGCGTCGAGGTGGGCGAAGCTGGCGGCGGGCGCCGGGTCGGTGAGGTCGTCGGCGGGCACGTAGATGGCCTGCACCGACGTCACCGAGCCGTTGCGGGTGGAGGTGATGCGCTCCTGCAGGTCCCCCATCTCGCTCTGCAGGGTCGGCTGGTAGCCCACGGCCGAGGGCATCCGGCCCAGCAGCGCCGACACCTCCGAGCCCGCCTGCACGAAGCGGAAGATGTTGTCGATGAAGAGCAGCACGTCCTGGCCGCCCTCGTCGCGGAAGTACTCCGCCATCGTGAGGCCCGTCAGGCCCACGCGCAGACGGGCGCCCGGCGGCTCGTTCATCTGCCCGTAGACGAGCGCGGTCTTGTCGATGACCCCGCTCTCCTTCATCTCGAGCCAGAGGTCGTTGCCCTCGCGGGTGCGCTCGCCGACGCCGGCGAACACCGACAGGCCGCCGTGCTCCTGGGCGATGTTGTTGATGAGCTCCTGGATGAGCACCGTCTTCCCCACCCCGGCGCCCCCGAAGAGGCCGACCTTCCCGCCCTTCACGTAGGGGGCGAGGAGATCGACGACCTTGATGCCGGTCTCGAACAGCTCCTCGCTCGGGTCGAGCTGGTCGAAGGCCGGAGCGTGGCGGTGGATGGGCCAGCGCTCGCCCTCCGACACGTCCTCGCCCTCGTCGATCGTGTCGCCGAGCACGTTGAAGATCCGTCCCAGCGTGCGTTCCCCCACGGGCACCGCGATCGGCCCGCCCGTGTCCGTGACCGCGGTGCCGCGGGCGAGGCCGTCGGTGGTGTCGAAGGCCACCGCGCGGACGCGGTCGTCACCCAGGTGCTGCTGCACCTCGGCCACCAGCGGAGCGCCGTCGGTGCCCCGGTCGATCTCGATGGCGTTGTAGATGCTCGGGAGGCCGTCGGGGAAGTGGGCGTCGATGACCACCCCCTTGATCTCGATGATGGTGCCCCTGCTGCCAGCGTCCTCTGCCATGTGTCTCGATCTCTCCTCGGGTGACGGTGATGCCTATTGGAGCGCGTCGGCGCCGGCCACGACCTCCAGGATCTCCTGGGTGATCGCGGCCTGGCGGGCGCGGTTCATCGCGAGGGTCAGGTCGTCGATGAGCTCGCCCGCGTTGTCGGTTGCGTTGTGCATCGCCGCACGGCGCGCCGCCAGCTCGGCGGCGGCGCTCTCGAGCAGGGCGCGGTAGATGGTGGTGTCGAGGAAGGTCGGCAGGAGCGCCTTCAGGAAGTCCTCCGGCTCGGGCTCGAAGAGCGCGAGGCCGCGGCTGGGCTCCGTCTCGTCCTGCTCGCCGTCGTCGTCGGCGTCGAGCACGACGGTGCGCTGCACCGGCAGGAGCTGCTCGGTGGTGACCCTCTGCTCGAGCACCGACTCGAAGGCGTTGTAGACGATCATCACCCGGTTGGCCTCCTCGGCGGTGAAGCGCCCCACCAGGTGCTCGGTGACCTGCTCGGCGTCGGCGTAGGTCGGCTCGACCGAGAAGCCCTGGAACGACCGGTCGATCGTCTCGCCGCGGAAGGTGAGCGTGCCGAGGCCCTTCTTGCCGACGGTCGTGAACTCGACCTCGGAGAAGCCCTCGTCGGTCAGCTGCCGGTGCATGGCGAGGGCCGCGCGCACGATGTTGACGTTGAACGCCCCCGCAAGGCCGCGGTCGCCGGTGATGGCCACCACGATGGCGAGGCCGGTCGGCTCCCGCTCCTCGAGCAGCGTCAGGCCCTTTGCTCCGCCGCTCTGGCGGGCCGCCTGGGCCATCAGCCGGCGCATGGCCTGCGCGTAGGGGCGCAGCGCCTCGATCGCCTCCTGCGCGTGGCGCAGCTTGGCGGAGGCGACCAGCTCCATCGCGCGCGTGATCTTGCGCGTGTTGCGGACCGATTCGATCCGCCGCCTGATGTCCCGGGTGGTCGCCACGTTCCTCGGTCTCTAGGCGGCCGTGGGGGCCGGCTCGTCGCTCTCCTGCGGAGGGGCCTCGTCCCCGCCGGCGTCCCCGTTCCCGTCCCGGTCCTGGTCCCCGTCCTCGTCCTTGTCCTTCTCGGCCGGCGGCTCCTGCGCCGCCACGACGTCCTCGGCCGGCTCGAAGCGCCCGACCACGTCCTTCGCGATGGCGTCGATCTTCTCGGCCGTCTCGTCGGAGAGGTCCTTGCTGTCGCGGATGTCGGTCAGCAGGTCGGCGCCCTTCTCGCGCAGCTCGCGGCGGATGGCGTCGTTGACCTCGGGCACCTCGGACACCTCGACGCGGTCGAGGTAGCCCTGGTTGGCCGCGTAGATGACCGCCACCTGCTCCTCGACCGGCCAGGGCGCGTAGGCGGGCTGGTTGAGCGTGGCCACGAAGCGGGCGCCGCGGGCCAGCGTGCGCTGGGTGGCCGCGTCGAGCTCGGAGCCGAACTGCGAGAACGCCTCGAGGTCGCGGTACTGGGCCAGCTCCAGCTTCAGACGGCCGGCCACCTTGCGCATGGCGCGGATCTGGGCCGACCCGCCCACCCGGCTGACCGAGATGCCGACGTTGAGAGCCGGGCGCACGCCCTGGAAGAAGAGCTTGCTCTCGAGGAAGATCTGGCCGTCGGTGATCGAGATCACGTTGGTCGGGATGTACGCCGACACGTCCCCCGCCTGCGTCTCGATGATCGGCAGGGCCGTGAGCGAGCCCCCACCCAGCTCGTCGCTGAGCTTGCAGGCGCGCTCGAGCAGGCGGGAGTGGAGGTAGAAGACGTCGCCGGGGAACGCCTCGCGGCCGGGCGGGCGCCTCAGCAGGAGCGACATCTGGCGGTACGCGTCGGCCTGCTTGGACAGGTCGTCGTAGATGCACAGGGCATGCTGGCCGTCGTAGAGGAAGTGCTCGCCCATGGCGGCGGCGGCGTAGGGGGCCAGGTACTTCATCGTCGCGGCCTGGGCCGCGGTCGCGGCCACGACCGTCGTGTACTCCATCGCCCCGGCCTCGCGCAGCCGCTGGACCACCGCGGCCACCGTGGAGGCCTTCTGGCCGATCGCCACGTAGAAGCACTTCACGTCCTGGCCCTGCTGGTTGATGATCGTGTCGACCGCGATCGTCGTCTTGCCGGTCTGGCGGTCGCCGATGATCAGCTCGCGCTGCCCGCGGCCGATGGGGATCAGCGCGTCGATGGCCTTGATGCCGGTCTGGAGCGGCTCCTTCACCGGCTGGCGCTGGATCACGCCCGGGGCCTTGAACTCCACGGGGCGGAACTCGGTGGTCTCGATCGGGCCGCGGTCGTCAAGCGGGACGCCGAGGGGATCGACCACGCGGCCGAGCAGGGCCTCGCCCACGGGCACCTGGATGACCTTCCCCGTGCGGCGGACCGTGTCGCCCTCCTTGATGAGGGTGTCGTCGCCCAGCAGCACGACGCCGACGTTGTCCTCCTCGAGGTTCAGCGCGAGGCCGACGACGTCGTTGGGAAACTCGAGCGTCTCGAGCGACACGCACGACTGGAGGCCGTGGACGCGGGCGATGCCGTCTCCCACCTGGAGGACGCTGCCGACCTCCTCCACCTCCACGGTGCCCGAGTAGTCCTCGATCTGGTCCCGGAGGACCTTGGTGATCTCGTCGGGTCGCAGCTTCATCTGGGGGGCGTCACCTTTCTCTGCTCAGGGACGTGCGGATGGGGGCGGAATCCGCGGCGGCGGGGCGGGCGGCTCACGACGCGACCGCGGCGGCGTCCACGGGGGCGGCGCGAAGGGTGTGGCGCAGCTCCTCGAGCCGGCGGCGCAGCGATCCGTCCACGACGACACCGCCGATGCGCAGCACGAGGCCGCCGACGATGTCGGGGTCGACCGACTCGGTGAGCTCCACCGTCGCGCCGGTCTGGCCCTGGATGCGCTGCACCACGCGCTTGCGCAGGTCGTCGGTCATCGGGACGGCCGTGATCGCCTCCACCTCCAGCAGATGCTCGGCGCGTGCCACGCGCTCCTGGAGGGCGCGGGCGATCTCCGGGAACTCGGCCATGCGCCCCCGGTCGATGAGGACCTGGAGGAAGTTGGCCGTGAGGGGGTGTGCGCCCTCGGTCAGCCCGGCGACGGCCGCCTTCTTGCTGCGCGTGTCGACCTCCGGGCTCGAGAGCGCGGCCCGGAGCTCGGCCGACTCGCGCATCGCCTCGGCGAAGGCGGAGATGTCGGCCGCGACCGGCTCGACGGCGTCCTTCTCGGTCGCCGCCTCGAACAGAGCCTCCGCGTAGGTGGCGGCGATGCTCACGCGGCCGTGCCGCCGCCGTTGGACGAGCCCTCGCCGTTCGTCGAGACGACCGACAGGTCGGCCTCGTCGATGGCCTCCTGGATCAGGCGCCGGTGGTCGTCGTCGCTCAGGCTGCGGCGGGAGACCTTCTCGGCCGCCATCAGGGCGAGCGTCACCACGTCGTCGCGGAGGCCACTCGCCGCCGCCCGGGCCTGGGCCTCGATCTGGGTCTCGGCGTCGCTCAGCACGCGATCGCGCTGCGCCTGGGCCTGGGCCACGAGCTCCTGACCCTGTTTCTCGGCCTCCTTGCGGGCCTGCTCGCGCAGCAGGTCGGCCTCCTTGCGCGCCTCGGCCAGGCGGGCGCGGTAGTCCTCGAGCAGCGCGGCAGCCTCGTCGCGAGCGCGCTCGGCCTCCTCGATGCTGGTCGAGATGTCCGCTCGGCGCTTCTCGATGGCGGCGCCGACCGGGCCGAACACGTACCTCCTCAGGATGAAGAGGGTGATCCCGAAGATCACCAGGGTCCAGATCATCAGACCCGGGCTCGCCTCGAGCAGCGGGTTGCCGCCGTCGTCCTCTTCGGCTGCGGCCTGGAGCGGCAGCAGGTAGGGCAGCAGAGAGGTGGCCATCGACGACAGCACCGGCTAACCGATGAAGAACGCCACGAAGCCCATGAGGAGGGCGTAGAAGACGATCGCCTCCGTCAGGGCGAGGCCCAGGAACATCAGCGACAAGATCTCCCCGCGGAGCTCGGGCTGGCGGGCCACGGCCTCCACGGTCTTGCCCATCAGATAGCCGACGCCGGCGCCCGGGCCGATGGCCCCGAAACCGGTGGCGAGACCGAGCGCAAGGATTTTTGCTGCATCCTCAACATTGCCTTCAAGTGCCACGGGATGACCCTCCTGTCACTAGTGAGACGACTGCACCGCGAAGCCGATGTAGATGCCACTGAGCATGGCGAAGATGAACGCCTGCAGGCCGGCGATCAGCACCCATTCGAAGACGTAGAAGAACACGCCGACGGGGATGGCGATGACCCCGGCGAAGTTGCCGAGCAGGACCAGGAACCCGGCGCACATCAGGATCAGCAGGTGGCCGGCCAGCATGTTGGCGAACAGACGCACGGAGAGGCTGACCAGGCGCAGGACCTGCGACAGGAGCTCCAGGGCGAAGATGAACGGCTTGATGAGCTTGGGGGCGTCGGGGACCAGGGTCTTGATGTACCCGACCGGCCCGTGGGCGCGCACGCCCTCGTAGTTGAAGGCCACGAACGTGATCAGCGTCAGCGCGAGGGTGACGTTGATGTTGGCGGTCGCGGCGTAGAGGCTGAGATCCGGGATCCCGAACGGGAACGTCCCGCTCTCGTGCGACACCGGAAGCGGGATGAAGCTGATCAGGTTGCTCACCGCGAGGAACATGAAGAGCGTGGCGATCAACGGGAAATAGCGGGAGAAGACCCTCTCCGAGAGCGTCGGCCGGGCGATCTGCTTCTCGGCGAACTCGTAGACGAGCTCCACGACGTTCTGAGCCCCGGTGGGGCGCATCTTCAGGCCGCCCCGGATGACGAAGATGCCGACCCCGATGCAGATGGCGGCGGCCAGCAGGAGGTAGACGACGGCCTTGTTGATCGACAGGTCGAGCGGGCCCAGCTCGATCGAGATGTAGGGGTCGGTCGCGAACTCCACCGAGGGGTCGAACTTGGCCTCCTCCTCCGCCTGCGCGGCCGCCAGGGCGGGCAGCGCCAGCATGAGCGTCAGCCCCAGCCCGGCCGCGAGGGCCCAGACCCGCCGGGCGCGGCTCACCGGGGCACGTCCTTGCGGGCGTTCTGCGACATGACGAAGAGGATCGTCCGGCCGACCAGGTCACAGGTGAAGGCGACCAGGAACACGCCGGCGGCGGTGAGGCCGACGCTCTCGTCGTATCGCAGGGCGATGACGAACAGGATGATCGCCACGAGCCAGGCGCGTGAGATGAACGAGATGCCCGAGAGCCCGACGGCCGCGGTGGCCGACGAGTTGATCGCGATCTTGCCCGTGTAGATCTGGAGGGCCCAGTTGGCCGACCACAGCGCCACGCCGACGATCCACCCGTTCAGCGGGCCGCCCGCCAGGAGCACGACGGGGAGGCACAGGACGGCCGCGATCAGGCCGGCGCCGGACGCGATGAACTCCAGCGGCCGCGGGTGCGTTGACGCCGGAGCCGGGTTGGGAGGGACCGGTCGCTCCTGAGGCACCGCGATTCGCTGCTGGGTGATGCAGGTCCCTCCGGGTCGGATCCGTCGCACGTCGGGCCGGGCCGCGCGCAGAGCGGTTCCGGCGAAGCGCGCGGGAGTATATCGGGACGCCGATTGCAGCGGCAACGGAAACCTGACCGTGAGGACGTTCGTCCCGCCCCCCTGTCACCCTGGACGGGTGAACGCGCGCGCCTGGCTCCTGTTCCTCTCGGTGTCCGTGCTGTGGGGGATTCCCTATCTGCTCATCAAGGTCGCGGTGGACGACGTGTCCCCCGCGACGGTCGTGTTCGCCCGCACGGCCCTGGGCGCCGCCATCCTGCTGCCCTTCGCGTGGCGGGCCGGGGCCCTCCGGGGGCTCGTGGCCCGCCGGCGCGACCTGCTCGTGCTGTCCCTCACCTCGGTCGCCGTGCCCTTCATGCTCATCACCGTCGGAGAGCTGTGGGTCTCCTCGTCGCTCACCGCCATCCTGATCGCCGTCGAGCCGATGGCCGTCGGGCTGCTGGCGATCCGCATCGACCCCTCGGAGCGGGTGGGCGGCTCGCGGATGATCGGGCTGGCCGTGGGAGCCGCCGGGGTCGTCGCGTTGCTGGGCCTCGACATCGGCGGCGGCCTCGCGCTGCTCGGCGCGGGGATGATCCTGGCGGCGACCGGCTGCTACGCCTACGCCAGCATGCAGGTGCGGCTCCGCTTCGCGGACGTCCGGCCCGTGGGCCTCGCGGCCGCCACCCTGAGCATCTCCACCCTCCTGCTGGTGGCCCCCGCAGCGGCCTCCGCGCCGGCGTCCCTGCCCTCGGCGGGGACCCTCGGGGTGCTCGCGCTGCTCGGCGCCGCGTGCACGGCCCTCGCCTTCGTCCTCTTCTTCGCCCTGGTGCGAGAGGTCGGGGCCGGCCGCGCCTCGGTCATCACCTACGCGGCCCCCGCCGTGGCGGTCGTGCTGGGCGTGACGCTCCTCGACGAGCGGATCGGCGCCTGGGTGCTGGCGGGCCTGGCCCTGATCGCCGTGGGCTCGTGGCTCGCCACCCGCGCGCCCCGCGCGCGCCGTCCGGAGGCGGAGGGCCTGGCGCCGGGCTGACCACGGCGCCGCAGCGCCAAAAACGCTGAATTCCGCTGGCCTTTCGGTCAGTTGCCCGTAGGGTGCCGGAGTCGGGAGGATCGCCGTTATGAGGAGCTTCGTGCTCCGTGCCCTCCGATCTGCGCTCGTGCTCGGCGCCGGGGGCACGGTCCTCGCATGTGCGCCGCTCGCCCATGCCGAGACGGTCATCTACGACCGGGGCGCAGAGGTCCAGAGGCTGCTCTCCATCGGCCCCCCGGGCCTCTCCGCCGCCGACGGCCTGATCCAGCAGCAGCCGGCCAGGCGCGCCCTGCCGGGCGCGCAGCAGGCATGGAAGGTGTCCGGGGGCGCCGGGACCCGCGCGACCCCGAGCATCGTGGGCCTCCGCGCGACCAGGATCACCGAGATCCTGAGGAGCCGGATCGCGCGGTCGGGCGGCCACATGGTCTTCCTGGACGAGCTGGGGCCCGCCTTCAAGGGCCCCCAGGGGGACGAGCTCGGCCAGGCGCTCCGGTTCCTCCAGAAGGAGACGACCCCCTACGCCCCTGGTGGGCTCAACCTGCGGGTGCACCTCTACGTCCCCGCCCCCGGCCCCCTGCTCGCCGACGACAAGTCGTGGACCGGCGCACGGCGGGCCATGTCGCTGGCCGGCGGCGTGTGGCTGGAGGCCTACCGCGGGCGCGAGCAGTGGACGGCCGAGGAGTGGCTCACCTGGCCCGGCGAGGTCGCCCGCGAGATGGACTCGATCGGCGGTGACGGCAAACGCGTTCACGTGCTGCTGCGCGGCGGCGGCGACCACGCCCAGACCTGGCGGCTGGCCCGCACCGCCAGCGCCTGCGGCGTGCTCGGGAACGGCCCCGGCGCCTACCGCCTCGGCGAGGACGCCGCTCGGTTCGTGGCCGAGTTCCGCCGCACGTTCCCCTCGGCCTCGCCCGGCCCCGGCCCCGTGGGCTGCACCCCCGCCGCCCCGCTTCCCGCCGCGGCCGCCCGCGCCGTGGTGACCGCCGTCGGGCGCGAAAAGCTCGGGATCGAGCTGCCGCCGGGCGCCATCGCGACCCCGCCCCTGCCCGCCGGTTCGGCGGCGCAGGTGACGGTCCGCCTGGGCGACGACCCGCTCGGTCTGGCCGCCGGCCTGGGCATCGGTTCGGAGCAGATGTGGACCGCCGCTCGGGCCCGGCTCCGCGCCGTGGGGCCGGGCTTCTCGGTGGTCGTCCCGGTCGAGGCCGACGGCAGCGCGCGGATCGAGTTCCTCCCCCTCGCACCGGGGCCGGTGTCGTTGTCGCTGATCGTGCCCGGGTCGGCTCTCGGCCGGGCCGTGGGCGCGCCGGTGGACACCCTGGCCGCCCTCCGGTCGGCCGGCGCGAAGTCCGACCTGGTGCAGCGCGTCCTGGCGGCGCCCGCCACCTGGGCCATCGACGCCGCGCTCATCCCCGCCGGAGCGCCCCCCGGCACCCCACCCCTCGTGATCGTGTGAGTCAGCGGACGTCGGGGCACCGCCCTCGGCGGGGTGGGCCCGCCGAAAGGGCCAACCTCAACCCCCAACCCGCCAAGCCTAGGGTCGTTCGGCCATCTCGCGCGTGCGCGCCCTCGCCAGGCGGTTGTCCCGCACGATCTTCACGACCGGCGTGCTCCTCCACTTGAGGATCTCGAGCACGTAGATCAGGTACACCGAGGCGATCAGGGCCACGAGGCCGGCCGCCGCCAGCCCGAACGAGCCGAGCAGCCCCCCGCCGTCGGGATCGTCGTAGGGCACGAAGCGGAGCGCCACGGCCACGGCCCCCAGCAGCGCGCACCAGCCGTACAGGGCCAGCACGGTCTTTCGCTGCCCCCATCCGATCGCGAAGAAGCGGTGGTGGAAATGGCTGCGGTCGGCCGAGTAGATCGGCAGGCGGTGCTTCAGGCGCTTCAGGATCACGAACGACGTGTCGAGGATCGGGACCGCCAGGATCAGCAGCGGCGCCACGACCGCGATGGCCGCGGTGGTCTTCATGACCCCGCTGATGGCCACGCCGGCGATGACGAAGCCCAGCAGCATCGACCCCGAGTCGCCCATGAAGACGCGGGCGGGGTGGAAGTTGAAGACCAGGAAGGCGGCGCAGGCGCCCGCGAGGGCGGCGGCCATGATCGCCGGGTCGGCGCGGCCCAGCGAGGCCGCCAGGATGGCGAAGGTCGTCGCCCCGAGGCCGGTGATGCCGGCCGCGAGGCCGTCCATCCCGTCGATGAAGTTGATCATGTTCATGAGGGCCACGAACCACAGCACCGTCAGCGGATACTGGGCGGCGCCGAGGTCGCCGGCGCCCAGGAACGGAAGCGTGACGTGGTCGATCGTGAGGCCGGCGGCGATCGGAACCGAGGCGCACGCGACCTGGCCGACGAGCTTCACGGCCGGGCTGAGACCCCAGATGTCGTCGATCGCCCCGAGGGCCGTGATGAGGATCGCGCCGCACACGAGGGCCCGCGCCGCGGAGTCCTCGGGGAGGTAGTAGAGGACCGGCACCAGGAAGCCGGCGAGGATGCCGAGCCCCCCGAGGCGGGGCGTCGGCTCCCGGTGGATGCGGCGGTCGGAGGGATGGTCCACGGCGCCCACCGCCCGCGCGATCCGCGCCGCCAGGGGCGTCGCCGCCAGCACCACGAGAGCGGCCACGAGCGCGCAGATGATGGGGATGAGGGTGGTGGTCAGTTTGAGTTGACCCGTGCCCTGCCGCGCACGACCGGCGCGGGACTGGTCAGGTGGGCGCTGAGGGGGATTCTAGGTGGGCCGGTCAGAGCCCTTCAACGAATGTCGGGTTCTGTGGGTCAGCGCCGCGGCCCGCACGACCAGGCCACGGGGGAGGATACGCGCGGCCAGCATGCTCCCGCGTGCGACCGGCCCGGTCACCGCCCGCCGCCGCCCCGAGGCCAGCGCCCGCCACGCCGCACGGACCACGAGATCGACGTCGTCGAAGGGGATCCACCAGTGCGCGGGGCCCGACTCGGCGCTCATCGTGAACTCGGTGCGCGTGGGCCCCGGGCAGATCGCGAGCGCCCGCACGCCGGTGCCGCGCAGCTCCTCCGCGATGGCCTCCGCCAGGTGCAGCTCGAAGACCTTCGTCGCCGCGTACGTGGACATGAAGGGAACGGGCTGCCAGGCGGCGGCCGAGCTGATCACCACCAGCGCCCCGCTGCCGCGCGCGACCATGCCGGGGAGGGCGTGCGCCGCCAGGTCCACGACCGCGACGCAGTTGAGGCGCACCATCGCCGACTGGCGTTCGCGCTCCAGCTCCCAGAACCGCCCGCGCAGGCCGAAGCCGGCGTTGAGCACCACCACCTGAGGAGGCTCGGGCCCGGCCGTGATCGCCTCCCGGCAGGCCGAGAGCCCCTCGTCGGTGGCGAGGTCGGCCACCACGACGCGGGCCGCGGCGCCGTGCCGGTCGGCCACGAGCCGCGCCAGCTCGCGCAGGCGCTCCTCCCGGCGCGCCACCAGCACGAGGTCGTGCCCGCGGGAGGCGAGGCTCTGCGCGAACGCCCAGCCGAGGCCCGACGACGCGCCGGTCACCACCGCCACAGGCCGAGTCCCCGCCAAGGTGTCAGCCGGCGTCGGTTGAGAGCAGCATGGAGCCACGGGCGCCGGGGGGCGCCGCTGCGGCGAGACCCCCCAGGAGGCGATCCGACGCCGGCGTTTGAGTCACAGTCAGCCGGGCTCCGAGTAGAGCCGGTCTCCGGCATCGCCGAGGCCCGGCACGATGTAGCCGCGCTCGTCGAGTCGCTCGTCGATCGCGGCGACCGTGATCGGCACCTCGGGATGCGCCGCGGCCACCGCCGCCAGCCCCTCGGGCGCCGCGATCAACCCCACCAGGTGCAGCCGCTCCGCCCCCGCCGTGCGGAGGGCCTGCAGCGCCGCCACGCTGGATCCGCCGGTCGCGATCATCACCTCCAGCAGCACGACCTCGTCGGACGCGAGATCGGCCGGCAGGCTCTCGAGGTAGGTGTGGGGCTGGAGGGTGGTCTCATCGCGCGACAGGCCCATGAACCCGACCCGCGTTCCGGGGGGGAGCAGGTCGAGCGCCGGCTCCAGCAGGACGAGCCCCGCCCGGAGCACCGGCACGAGCGTCAGGCGGCGCGCCGGGCGGGTGACCCGCGCCGGAGCCACCGGGGTGGTCACCTCCCCGTCCACGGTCTCGAGCCCGCGCAGGGCCTCGGCGACGGCCAGGGTGCCGAGGACGCGAGCCGAGCGCCTCACCGCCGGATCGGCCGACCGGGCGTCGCGGATCGACGCCAGGTGCGCGCCCACGATGGCGCCGGACAGGACGGTGGGCGGTCGGGCGGGCACCGGAGCAGCCTACTCGGAGCCTCCCCTCGCCCGGTCCCCTCGCCGCGCGGACGAGGCGGCGGGTCCGAGAGGACGGCGGCGGGGTCCGGCGAACGCTGGGGGGTGCCTCACGCCGAGCGACATCTGAGCTACCGCGAGGGATGGCTCCGCGCGGCGGTCCTGGGCGCCAACGACGGCACGCTCTCCACGGCGGGCCTGGTCGTGGGGGTGGCGGCGTCCGACGCCTCGCTGTCGGCGATCCTCACGGCCGGGCTCGCCGGGCTCGCCGCAGGCGCGCTCTCGATGGCCGCCGGTGAGTACGTCTCGGTGAGCTCCCAGCGCGACGCCGAGCTCGCCGACCTTCGGCTCGAGCGCCGGGAGCTCGAGGCGGACCCCGAGGGCGAGCTCGCGGAGCTCGCCTCGATCTACGAGGGGCGCGGCCTGAGCGCGCAGCTCGCCCGCAGGGTGGCCGAGGAGCTGTCGGCGGGCGACCGGCTGGCCGCCCACGCGCGCGACGAGCTGGGCCTGGACCAGCGCGCCATGGCGCGTCCCTTCCAGGCCGCCTGGACGTCGGCGGTCTCGTTCGCCGTCGGCGCGGTCCTGCCGCTGGTCGCGATCGCGGTGACTCCGTCCGGCGCCCGCATCCCGGTCACCGTCGTCGTGACCCTTCTGGTGCTGGCCGCTCTCGGGGCCCTCGGCGCCCGCCTCGGAGGCGCCCGCGAGGCCCGCGCGGCCCTGCGCGTCGCCGCCTGGGGCGCGGTCGCGATGGCCCTCACCATCGCGATCGGAGCGCTGGTGGGGACGGCGATCTAGTCGCCGGGATCGCCGGCGAGCGCGCTAGATGGGCTTCGTCGCCATCGCCCAGATCGCGACGATGTACACGACGATGAGCACCGCGGTGGCCCACGCGGCGATCGCGGTGCCGGTGCCGGTGGCGGTGCCCGCGCCCCCGGCCCCCGAGGCCACCGCGGCCGCCTGGGCCCGCCCCGCGCGGCGGACGGCGATCCCCGCGGCGACCAGCGCCACGATGAGCACGAGCGCGCCCGCGTCGCTGGTGAGGTACCCGATGCCGATCCACGCGGCCTCGGAGTCGGTGAGCTTCTCCTCGTCGGCGATCCACTCGGCCCCGACCCGCATCACGATGTAGGCGGGAAGGGCCGCGAACAGGAGCGTTCGCCATCCCCAGCGGACGCCGTCGAGGGAGTTGTCGCGCCGTGCGGCGAACAGGAACCAGGCCGCGACGACGAGCGTGCCCACCAGCACCATGGCGCCGAAGACGTGAACGAAGAGCGGGAAGTCCCAGTCGTCCGGGCGGATCGCGGCCGCGTAGGTCATGCGCCCGGCTTCCAGATCATCAGGACCAGGATCGCGATGATCGCCGCGGTGCGCAGCCAATGCCACGACGACAGGCGACCCACCGGGGCGCCGGCGCCCGTCCCCAGCCCGTTCATGACGACGATGCGGGCCCGCGCGCCGAACGCGCTGGCGACGACGAGCAGGATCAGCGAGGCGAGGATCCACCCGTCCCAGATCTCGTACCCGTCAACGTAGAGGGCGAGCCAGACCCCGAAGACCGTGACCACCAGACCGCTCACGTTCCAGGCCCAGTCGCCGAGAAGGAAGTTGCCCCGGTTGGGCGTCACGCCGAAGGCGTAGGCGGAGAACATCGCGATCGTCACGAACGTGGCGAACGCGCCGAGGAGATGGAGGAAGAGAAGGGTGTCGTACATGAGCGCGTCGCAGTCAACGAGGCCGTGAGCCACATGTCAACCGGCAATCGGCTCATGGACTCCCGGACCACGATGACCCTCCCTCGTGCGGTTCGCCGTCGGCTCGGGCGTCTGCGAGGCGCGGCGGTGGCGCTTCTCGACCGGGCGCTCAACGTCGACACGCGAGGCATCGTCGAGCTCGAGGAGCTGGACCTGCCCGACTTCGAGCGCGAGGGCTACGAGGGGTCCGGCTGGCTCGACCTGCGCCGGATGCTGAGGCCCGGCGAGGTGGGGCCGGCGGACGTGTTCCTGGACCTCGGCTCGGGGAAGGGCCGGATCGTCCTGCTCGCCGCCCGCTACCCCTTCGGGAAGGTGATCGGGGTGGAGGTCTCCGAGACGCTGACGGCGATCGCGCGCCGCAACCTGGCTCAGGGCCGGCACCGGCGGCGCTGCCGCCAGGTCGAGCTGGTCACCGCCGATGCGCTCGACTACCGGATCCCCGACGAGGTCACGGTCGTCTACCTCTACAACGCCTTTCGCGGCGCGACCTTCGATGCCGTCATCGCCAACCTGATCGCCTCGGTCAACCGGCGCCCCCGAACGGTGCGGCTGATCTACCTGAACCCCCAGGAGCACGACCGGCTCCTGGCCACGGGGCGGATCCGGCTCGTGCGGACCGCGGGACGCCTGCGCCCGGGGCGCGACGAGGGAGCGCGGGCCTACCTGCGCCTCTACGCCGTCGGACCCTGAGGGCCCCGCTGCCGGTGCTCCGCGGCGCGCCCCCGCCGCTGGGCGGCCCGGCGCGATCTCTGCGTGACCGCGGGCGCCGGATCGGTCCTGGCGTCCACGTAGCTCACCATCCCCAGAGCCTCGTGGGAGTCGGGGGTCCCGGCGAACAGCGAGCAGTAGATCCGGTAGCGCCCCGGCGTGAGGGTGGCCGTCACGGTGCCGTCGGTCCCCGGCGCCAGGTAGACCTGCCGCAGGGTCCCCGTCCCGTCGACGATGCTGAAGTCGTGGTCGTCCATCCCCCGGTTGTTGACGTGGAACGACACCTGGCCCGCCGCCACCACCTTCTTGGAGGGCACGACGATCCATTCGCCCTCGTCCACGCCCAGGGAGGTGGGCAGCCGCGGCGGGGTCGGCGGCGGCGGAAGCGTGGTGCGGTGGATGCGGGGCGCGGCCACCGCCGTGGCGGCGGCCACGGTGGAGAGGCAGACGAGGGCCAGCGCGATGCGGGCCCTGGGAGGGCCGTGCATCACCCGACCAGCGGACCCCCGAGCGAGAACGGGCCGCCGGGGATGACCGCGCGGGGGTCACCCCCCAGCCACTCGGACACGACCGAGCTGTAGACGGACCGGAAGTCGGTGGTCACGCGCACGTCGCCGCGGTCGAGGGTCGTGGAGGCCGGGGAACTCGCCGCGCATGCCTCCGCGGACGGCCGACCCCATCGCCATCATCAGCCCGCCCGCCCCGTGGTCGGTGCCGGTGTTGTTCGACTCGACCCGCCGTCCGAACTCCGAGAAGACCACGGTCATCACCCGCCCCTCGACGCCGCGGGCGGTGAGGTCCGCCTTGAACGCGGCGAGCGCCCGGGAGAGCGTGGAGAGCTGGGCGTCCTGGCTCTGGAGCTGGTTGCCGTGAGTGTCGAAGGAACCCCAGTCGATGGTCACGACCTTGACGCCGAGGCCCGCCGACAGAAGGATCGCCGCGAGCTGGAGGCGCTGGGACAGGTTCGAGTTGGGATAGCCGCCGGCGGACGGCGCGCCGGCCAGGGTGCGCAACGAGCGCGACACCTGGACCGTCCTCCCGAAGACGTCGCGCGAGCGCGCGAGCTCGACGTTGCCGGCGCCCGCCGGGACCAGCGACAGCGGCGCCATCTGCTCCGTGGGGTTCGCCAGCGCTGCCGGGACGTTGTCGACCCGGAAGTCGACCCCCGTGAGGCTGGTCACCGCGCTCACCGGCGCCTTCACGGTGCGGATCTGCTTGGAGATGCTGGAGTCGAGGGACACCGCCTGGAGGGGGTTGTCGGTCGATCCGTAGAGGTCGAGCCAGCGGCCGAGCCACCCGGTGGTCATCTTCTGGAGCGCGCCGGCGAACCAGTAGTCGCGGCTGTCGAAGTGCGAGCGGTTGGCCGGCGTGTAGTCGGCCGCGGGCCACACGGCCAGGTCGGACCCGGCGCCGCCGGAGCCGTCTCCCCAGAGCGTGTCGAACCCCATCGTGTCGCCGTTGTTGCCCACGCCGGAGACGCCGACGTTGGCCCACGCGCTCGCGCCGCCCGTGCCGGGCATGACCGTGCTGCCCACCTGGGTCGGGGTCGAGGGACCCTGGATCCGGGCGAGGTTCGGCCGCTTCGCCGTGTAGGTGGCGAAGTCCGAGATCGGGACGACCGTGTTGAGGCCGTCGTTGCCGCCGTTCAGGAAGATCATCACGAGCTGGTTGCCGTTGTCCGCGCCCTCGGCCACCGCCGCCTCGAAGGCCCGCGTCCAGTCGATGCGGCTGGCCGCGTAGATCGACGCGACGCCCAGGGCTCCGGTGCGGAAGAAGTCGCGACGGTTCAGCCCCTTGGCCCGAGGCACCCCGTCGGGGAAGCCCACGGCCGCCTCGACCGGGATCGGCATCCGGTCAACGGGATCGAGGCCGGAGACGAGGCTGTCGGAGCGGGCGCAGTCGGCGCAGCGGATGGCCTCGGCCTCACCCGGGTCCATCGCCGGCACCTGGACCACGTCGTCGGGATCGAACTCCTGGGTCATCACATCACCTGTGCGTCGGGGCCGGCGAGCATGAACGCGCGCAGGACGCGCTGACGTGCGATGCGGTCACCCGAGGAGGCCGCCCTGGCGTGCGCCGCGTAGTACTGCAGCGAGCTGATCGTGCCCTTGGCGAGCCAGGGGCGGCCGACCGCCGCGTGGGCGCGCTGGAACGCCTGCTTGGGCGTCTCCGACGGCTCGTCCTCCGGCGCCTTCGTGGGCATGGTCGCGTACTTCAGGCTGAGCAGCCTGTTGGCGAGCGCGAACCGCGAGAGCGCGGTGTTCGTGTTGAGCCACGCGGGGCCGCCCTCCCACCCCGCCACGGTGGGCGGGAAGTACGGCAACTGCCCCATCGCGTTCAGGGCGTTGTAGAGCGCGTTGTCCCTGATGGGCAGGCCGAGCGCCCGCATGATCCCGATCGCGTAGACGACCGGCGGCTTGATCATGTTCGGCTCCTTGATGGAGTCGAGCATGGCGGGGTGGGTCAGGATGCGCCGCACCAGCGGCTTGATGCGCAGCTTGGACGCGAGGTAGACGTTCGCCAGGTCGCGCACCGTGGCCGCGCTCGGCGCCGTCGGGATGAACTCGTGCCAGAGCTTCGTGACGAGGAACGGCGCGTGGCTCGGGTGGGCGAGCACCACGTCCACCAGCTCCCGGTGCCCGAAGGCGCCGGTCTTCCCGAGGACCGTCTTCTGGCCGTCGTCCCAGCGGGTCTTGTCGAACACGGCGGTCACGGCGTCCGGGTTGTCGTCGTTGATCGTCCAGCCGGTGGACGCGCGCGCGGCCTCCCGGACGTCGACCTCCGTGTAGTTCGGAGCGCCCGCGGCGTTGGTCACGCCGAGGCAGAACAGCTCCATCAGCTCACGTCCGTAGTTCTCGTTGACGTTCCGCTTGGTGCTGTCCTCCCCCGTGAGGAAGCGCAGCATCGCCGGTCCCTCCCCCATCTCGTAGACGAGGGTGCGGAAGTTGGCCGTGGGGAACGCCTTCAGGTCCGAGTAGCGCCGGAAGAGCGCCGTCTGCGTCACCATGAGCTGCGGGGGCGACACCTCGATGCGCTGCGTGGCGAAATGGCGGTGCCAGAAGAAGGTGAGGCGCTCGACCAGGGGGTTGCCCGTGCGCAGCATCTGGTCGCACCAGGCGAGCACCAGGTCGGTGTCGGACAGGTACGGCTTCAGCGGCGTGCCGTCCGCTCGCGTGGCCGGCGGGCCCGTGGGCGTCTGGGGCGCGGAGATCAGCCGGTCAACGGCGACGTGCAGCGAGAGGCCCTTCAGCGCCGCCCGGCCCGCCTCGTCGGGACCGAAGCCGGCGCGCCACATCAGCCGGTCGACCATCGCCTCGGTCAGGGCGGCCTGGGCTCCCCCGGCCGCCGGGCGCGAGAGGCGGCGGCGGCGCGGCGCCCGCTTCAGCCGGGGGCTCATACCCCTCTCCGGAAGACGAACTTCGAGAAGGCGAGGCGCGTGGTCTTCTTCGCCCCGATGCGGAAGTCACCGTTGCGGTCGCGCACGTCGAACCACACCAGGCCGGCCAGGTTCGGGATGGCCGTCTGCAGCGTCCCGAGGCGGCCGATCCACTGCGCCTTGCTGCCTCCGAGCGCGGTCGAGCCGGTCTCCGCGATCCAGAACGGGGCCGGGCTCAGCGCCGAGATCTCGCGGTAGGCGTCCTCGAAGAGGGCGGCGGGCTCCGTCCAGGCCAGGCCGCCCTGGGCGCCGAAGTTGTACCCGCTCGTGCCCACCAGATCGACCTGCGCGGCGCCCGGGAAGTAGGCCGCGATGGCGTTCTCGGGCGTCGCCGGCACGCTCCGCGCGTAGGGCGCCCACAGCAGGCGGATCCGCTTGCCGCCGGCGTTCCGCACGACCCTGCGCACCTGCTTCCAGGCCGCCACGTAGGCCGCCGGCGTGTTGCCGTTGACCGTGCCCGACCAGGCGTACCAGGGCGTGTTGGGCTCCGGCATCGGGCGCAGGATGGGAGCGGGCTTGAGGTTCCGGAGCTGCTTCGTGAGGGCCACGAGCCCGCGGTTCTGCGACCCGCGCTGCACCCGCGAGAGCTTGAAGCGGGGCTGCTTGGCGCCCTCCTTGCCGCTGTCGGGCATCCAGCTCACCATCAGGCGCGCGTGCGTGCGGCGGGCGAGCGACACGACCGACGGCTCCACCAGCTTGCCGCCGGTGACGTAGGTCGAGATCACCCGCGTCGCCCGTCTCCCGACGGTCTTCGTGAGGGCGGGAACGCCGGCGGCGGGGTCGTCCTGGTACACCCCGACCTCGATGCGCGCCGCGGCGGCGGGCGATGCTCCGACCCCCACCCCGAACGTCCCGGCGAGGGCTCCGGCGACGCACGCGAGGGGAATGATCGCGCCGCTCAGAGCCGAGCGCCGATGGAGCGTCCGGGGGGGAGTCATTGGCGCGCAACCTAGCCGCGCGCCCGCGCCCCGTCGCCCGCCGGAGGGGCAACTCAACGGTTCCGTCACAGACTCCTCACACGGCCTGACACTCCGTCCGAGGCCGGAGGGACGAAAACGCCAATTTCGCCGGAGGTCGGCTAGGTGACCGCGGAGGCCGCCAGCAGGTTCGGGTAGAGCGGGAAGCGCTCGCCCACCGCCCGAGAGCGGGCGCGCAGAGCCTCGAGGGCGGCGTCCGAGACGTCCTCGCCGAGCGCGGCGACGATGACCTGCCCGATCTCGCGCATCTCGTCCTCGCCCAGGCCGCGCGTGGTGAGGGCGGGGGTCCCGATGCGCAGGCCCGAGGTGACCGTCGGGGGGCGCTCGTCGAACGGCACGCCGTTCTTGTTGACCGTGATCCCGGCGCGGTCCAGGCGCTCCTCACCGTCGGCGCCGGTGAGGGACGTGTCCGAGAGGTCCACCAGCAGGAGGTGGGTGTCGGTGCCGCCGCTCACGAGCGCGAGGCCGCCCTCGGCCAGCTCGGCCGCGAGCGCGCGACAGTTCGCCACGACCTGCTCCTGGCGAGCCTGGAACTCGGGCGTGAGCGCGTGGCCCAGCGCGACGGCCTTGCCCGCGATGACGTGCATCAGCGGCCCGCCCTGGAGGCCGGGGAACACGGCGCGGTCGACCGCGGTCGCCAGCTCCTCGGAGCACAGCACGATCCCCGCCCGCGGTCCGCCGAGGGTCTTGTGCGTCGTGGTCGTCACCAGGTCGGCGACGCCCACCGGCGTGGGGTGCAGGCCCGCCGCGACCAGTCCGGCGATGTGGGCCATGTCGACCATCAGAAGCGCGCCCACCTCGTCGGCGATCTCGCGGAAGGCGGCGAAGTCCATGATCCGCGGATAGGCGGAGGCGCCGGCCACGATCAGCGCGGGGCGGGACTCCTTCGCCATGTCGCGCACCTGGTCCATGTCGATCCGGCAGTCCCCGCGGCGCACGCCGTAGTGCTGGAACTCGTAGAGGCCGCCGGAGAAGTTGACCTTCAGGCCGTGCGACAGGTGCCCGCCGTGCGAGAGGGCCATCGCCAGGACCCGGTCGCCGATCTTCAGCACGGAGCGGTAGGCGGCCTCGTTGGCGGTGGAGCCCGAGTGCGGCTGCACGTTGGCGTGCGCCGCCCCGAAGACGGCCTTGGCGCGGTCGATGGCGAGCTGCTCGACCTGGTCCACCACCTCGCAGCCGCCGTAGTAGCGCCGGCCCGGAAGGCCCTCGGCGTACTTGTTGGTGAGCACCGATCCGACCGCCTGGAGAACCGCCTGGCTCGTGAAGTTCTCGCTGGCGATCATCTCGAGCGTCTCGCTCTCGCGGTCGAGCTCGGCACGCAGGAGGCGCGCGATCTCCGGATCCACCACCGAGATGTCCTGGGACAGGTAGCTGTCGAAGTCGGTGAAGCTCACGCGCCGCTCCCGGATCAGGGGGTTGAAGAGGTTCGAGGGTACACCCCGGGCACGACGTCGAGCCGGGCTCCGGCGCCCGCCAGCGCGCGCGCCACGCCCCCCGGATCGGGCCCGGGACGCACGAGGGTCGCGGCCCCGCCGGCGGCCAGCGGGCGCAGGTCCACGACCGTCAACGCGGTGCCCGGGAGGGGTCCCGCGTCGAAGGTCGCGGCGGCGCCCCGGAGGAGGCCGGCCGGGACCTCCTCGAGCCTCGCCGGGTCCGGCCCGCCCGGCTCGTTGGCGCTCGTGGCGACCAGGGGCAGTCCGAGCGCGGCCAACGGGCCCGGCGCGGGCGCGCGCAGGCCCACCGTCCCGGGGGCGTCGCCCGCCGCGGCCGCGTAGCGCCCCTCCGGGTCGGGCACCAGGCAGGTGACCGGGCCGGGCAGGAGCGCCGCGGCCGCGGCGCGGGTGAGCGGGTCGAGCGCCGCGATCGCCTCCTCGACGAGCGCGGGCCCGAGCAGCAGCACCTGACTCGGCTGCGACCGCGGCCGTCCCTTCAGGGCGTACAGCGCCGCCACGCCGGCCGGCACGTCCAGCGCGGCCGCGAGCCCGTAGACCGTGTCGGTGGGGACGACGACGACCCCGCCGCCGAGCAGCGCCCGCCGCACCGCGAGGAGGTCGGCGCTCACGCCGCCGTCGGATCGGCGCGGCCGCCGACGACCCGGTCGACCCCCGCGAGGTCGGCCCGTCGCGCCACCTCTGCGAGCCCGGCGGAGCGGAGGGCACTCTCGGCGGCCGGCGCCTGGCCGTCGCCCACCTCGATCAGCACCCAGCCGCCGGGCTCGAGGTGCTCCGGCGCCTCGGCCGCGATCCGGTCGATGGCCTCCAGCCCCGTGGGGCCCGCGACGAGCGCCTCGGCCGGCTCGAACGCCAGCTCCGGCGGGGCGGCCGCGAGGTCGGCCTCGGAGAGGTAGGGCGGGTTCGCGGCGATCACCGCGAAGCGGCGCCCGGCGACCGCGGCGAAGCCGTCCGAGCGGAGCCACTCCACCTCCAGGCCCAGGCGGGCTCCGTTGTCGCGCGCCGCCTCCAGGGCCTCCGGGGAGCGCTCCAGCCCGGTCACCCGCAGGCCGTCCCCCTCGCCGGCCAGGGCGAGCGCGACCGCGCCGCTGCCGGACCCCCAGTCGGCCACGGCCGCGCCGGACGGCGCCACCTCGAGGGCCCATTCCACCAGCGCCTCGGTCTCGGGCCGGGGCACCAGCACGCGCGGCCCGACGCGCAGGCTCATGCGGCGGAAGGCCCGCTCGCCGGTGAGGTAGGCCACCGGCTCGCGGCGGCCGCGGCGGGCCAGGAGGTCGCGGGCCCGGGCCAGCTCGGGCGGCGTCAGCGGGCGCTCCGAGTCGGTGTAGAGGCGCAGCCGCTCCACGCCCAGGGCGTGGGCCAGCAGCAGGTCGGCGTCGAGCCGGGGCGACGGGGACCCGCGCTCGGACAGGTACGCGGTGCTGCGCCGCAGGACCTCGGCGATGGTGAGGGGCGGGTCGGCCGCGCCCATCTCGGCGTCAGTCCGTCAGCGGCGCGCGCGGGCGAGCACGAACGACTTGAGGGGGCCCTGGAGGAAGTCGTGGACGGAGTCGGCGGCCTCGACGACCGACGCCGCATCCATCGGCTCGCTCTGGCTCTGCACGAGCCGGATGTAGACCTTGGACGGCTCGGAGTGCATGGGCTCGATCGCGACCTCCAGAGCGGAGTCGCCCGCCCGGCGCCAGATGCGCAGCCCCAGCGACACGTCGTCCCCCCCGAGCAGGTCGAGCCGCTCCTCGTCGACCTGGAGCATGCTCCCCACCAGCAGCTCGCGCGCGGACTCGGCGTCCTCCACGTCCCAGACGGCCACCAGGGTGACGTCGTCCACCCAGAGCGGGCCGATCGCGTAGCGCTCCACGGCCTCCGAGAGCAGCCCG
This sequence comes from Miltoncostaeaceae bacterium, assembly GCA_963721335.1. GTDB lineage: Bacteria > Actinomycetota > Thermoleophilia > Miltoncostaeales > Miltoncostaeaceae > CAVXDY01. The sequence continues at coordinate 611,397 of CAVRIV010000002.1, read as the reverse complement.
CACACGCGGCCGAGGCCCTCGCGGTAGCCGAGGGAGGTCACGCCGCACGAGGCGATCTGACCCGGGCGCAGGACGCACTCGGCGCCGTCGGGGCCCGAGAACGTGGCGCCCGCGTCGGAGTGGTACTCGAGGCGCGTCAGGGCATACGGGCCGCTGAGCCCGGCGAAGAAGAGCGCGAGGTCCTCGCGCGGCATCTCCACCTCGTCGTGGTGGGCGGTGATGCCCAGGAACTCGATGCGCAGGAGGTCGGGGTTCGGGGTCACGCCGGCGCCTGCGCGATCGCCTGGTCCTCCAACCGCCGCTGGCGCTCCTGGGCGCGCAGGGCCTCGGTGAACGCCCCCAGCTGCCCGGCCAGCACCTGCTCGCGCAGGGGGACGGTGATGCCGACGCGGTGGTCGGTGACCCGGTTCTGGGGGTAGTTGTAGGTCCGCACCTTCTCGGAGCGGTCGCCCGATCCGAGCTGCGACCGCCGGGCCGCCGAGAGCTCCGCGTCCTGCTCGGCCTGCCTCCGCTCGTAGAGGCGGGCGCGGAGCACCCGCATCGCGCGCTCGTAGTTCTGGAGCTGGCTCTTCTCGTCCTGCATCGAGACCACGATCTGGGTGGGGAGGTGGGTCAGCCGGACCGCGGAGTCGGTGGTGTTGACGCTCTGCCCCCCCGGGCCGCTGGACCGGTAGACGTCGCGCTTCACGTCGTTCGGATCGATCGAGACGTCGACGTCCTCGACCTCGGGCAGGACCGCCACCGTGGCGGTGGACGTGTGGAGGCGCCCCTGGCTCTCGGTGGCCGGCACGCGCTGCACGCGGTGGACGCCCGCCTCGTGCTTGAAGACCGCGAAGGCGCCGGAGCCCTTCACGGCCAGCGTCACCTCGCGCAGGCCGCCCGCGTCGGCCTCGGCGGCCGAGAGCAGCTCCACCTTCAGCCCGCTGGACTCCGCGTAGCGCGTGTAGACGTCGAGGAGATCGCGCGCGAACAGCGCCGCCTCCTCGCCGCCGGTGCCCGCCCGGATCTCGACGATCGTGTTGCGGTCGTCGTCGGGGTCGGGCTCGATCATGGCCTCCCGGATGCGTGCGCCGAGCGACTCGAGATCCTCCTGCGCCTCCTCCAGCAGCCCGCGCACCTCGGGGTCGTCATCCTCGGCGAGCATCGCCTCGGCCTCGCGGACGCGGCCCTCGGCGTCCTCGAAGCGCGCGGCCAGGTCGAACGCCTCGGCCAGATGCGACCAGCGCCGGGTGACCGCCGCGTAGCGCGCGCGGTCGGACGTCAGCTCCGGATCGGCGAGCGCCTCCGCCAGCTCGGCGCGGGTACGCGAGATCTGCTCGACCAGGCGCGCGTTGTCGGTGCTCATGAGAGCCGCGGCCGGAAGACCGGGGTCCCGGCCGGCCCCCTACGCCCCGGTCCGCTTCGCGAGCTTGCGCTGGAAGCGCTCGACGCGGCCACCGGTGTCCACCAGCTTCTGACGGCCGGTGTAGAAGGGGTGGCAGTTGCTGCAGATCTCCACCTTGATCTCCGGCTTGGTGGAGCGCGTCTCGAACTCGTTGCCGCACGAGCAGCGGACGTGGGCGACCACGTACTCAGGGTGGATGTCGGTCTTCATGGCGACGCCTTTCGCTCGTGCTCATCCGGCCCGCACTGGTGCGGACGTACATAGAGAGGATAGCGCGGGCTGTCCAGGCTCAGGCCTTGCGCTCCTTCACCAGCTCGGTGAGCTTGGGGACGATCTCGTGGAGGTCCCCCACCACGCCCAGGTCGCTGAACTCGAAGATCGGCGCGTTCGCGTCCTTGTTGATCGCGACGATCACCTGCGAGGTCTGCATCCCCACCTTGTGCTGGATCGCGCCCGAGACCCCGGCGCCGATGTAGAGCTTCGGCGAGACCACCTTGCCGGTCTGCCCGATCTGGGTGGCGTACGGGTACCAGCCCGAGTCGACCACCGCGCGGGTGGATCCCACGGCGGCGCCCAGCGCGGAGGCCAGCTCCTCGAGGAGGGAGAACTTCTCCGGGGCGCCCAGTCCGCGCCCGCCGGTGACGAGGATCTCCGCGTCCTCGATCGAGGGGCCCGACTGCTCCTCGTGGGCCTGATCGACCATCACCGCCTGCGACGAGAAGTCCTCGAGGCTCACCGCGACGTCCTCGACCGCGGCCTCGCCGCCCTTCTCGACCGGGTCGAAGGAGCCGGCGCGCACGAGGCCCAGCCTCGGCCCGTCCTTCCAGCCCACGTCGGCGCGGATCGTGTCGCCGAGCGCCGAGCGCTTGCCCACCAGGTCGCCGCCGTCCGTGGCCAGGTCGCCCAGGTCCCAGTTGAGCCCGGCGTCGAGCCGGGCCGAGACGCCCCCGGCGACGTCGGCCGCCAGCACCGACGCCGCGAAGAGCACGGTGTCGAAGCCCTGGTCCTGCACGAGCTTGCTGATGACGTCCACCCGCGGCTGGGGCAGAGGCGCCTCCAGCGCGGGATCGTCCGCCACGAACACCTTGGTGGCGCCGTACTTGCCGGCGCCGGCCGCGATCTCGCGCACGCCCGAGCCGATGATGACGGCCGAGGTGTCCGGATCGAGCTCCGCGGCCTTGGACAGCACGCCGAGCGGCCCCTTCTGGAACGCGGACCCGTGGTGCTCCAGGAAGACCAGCGTGCTCATACGAGCTTCCTTTCCATGAGGAAGTCCAGGATCTTCTGCGCCCCCGAGCCGTCGTCCTCGATCTTGATCGTGTCGCCCCGCGAGGGCGGGTCGCCGAGGGCGATGACGGTCGTTCGCGAGCCGGCCTCGCCGGCGCGATCGGCCTCGAGGCCCAGGTCGGCGAGCGTCTTCGTGTCCTGCGGCTTCTTCTTGGCGCCCATGATGCCCTTGAGCGACGGGTAGCGCGGCTCGTTGACCGAGTCCGCCACCGCCAGCACCGCGGGGAGCGGGGCGCTGATGCGGTCGTAGCCGAACTCGGTCTGGCGCTTGGCCGTGGCCTTGCCGTCGGCGACCTCGAGCTCCGAGATCTGGGACACCACCGGCAGCCGGAGGCGGTCGGCGACCGCCGCCCACAGCACCGCGCCGTCGGAGTCGGAGGCCTGCTGGCCGAAGAGCACCAGGTCGGGCGCCTCGGCCTTCAGCGCCGCCGCGAGGATGTAGCTCGTCGCCACCAGGTCCGACCCGGCCGCGCCCTCGTCGGACACGAGCAGCGCGCGGTCGGCGCCCATGGCGAGCCCCTTGCGCATCGACTCCAGGGCGCGGCTCGCGCCCATCGAGACGAGCACCACCTCACCCTCGCCGGCGGCGTCCCGCAGGCGCAGCGCCTCCTCGATGGCGTTGAGGTCGAAGGCGTTCAGCGACCGGTCGCCCGAGCGATCCATTCGCAGAGTGCCCGGGTCGATCCTTCGGGTCGGACCGGCGTCCGGGACCTCCTTGACGCAGACCGCGATCTTCATCCTTGCCCCCTGCCGACGTGCGTTCTTTACGAGGCTCCGAACCCTAACGGTCCGGCCGCGGCGGGTGGGCGCGGCAGAACTCGCGCACGGCCTGGTTGAACTGGTCGGGCCGCTCGAGGTTGCTGACGTGGCCGCAGCCGGGGATCACGACGAGCGTCGTGTCCACGATCGCCCGCTCGAACTGGCGTGCGACGCCGAGCGGCGAGCGCGCGTCGAGCTCCCCCCACACCAGCAGGGTCGGCACGGCGATGCGGGGCAGCAGGTCGCGCTGGTCGGCCTCGGCCATCACGAAGAGCGCTGTCCCGAGGCTCTCGGGGCGGACGGCGGCGGCCATCTCCTCGAGCAGCGGGACGAACTCGGCCGGCGGGTCGGCGGCGAACAGCCCGGGAAGAGTGGGGTCGAACTCCGCGGCGGGCATCGCGAGCGCCTGATGTACGCCCGCGACCCGGGCGCGCACCTCGTCCTCGGGGAGAGACCCCTTCCAGCCGGCGTAGGTGTCGATGAGGATCAGGGTCGCGACGAGCCCGGGATGGCGGCGGTAGAGCTCCAGTACGACGGTGCCGCCCCAGGAGAGGCCGGCGACGTGCGCCGGGCCGAGCGCGAGCGCCTCGATCAGCGCCGCGAGGCAGTCCGCGTAGTCCGCGAGGCCGAAATCGGCGGGCACATCCGAGGACCGGCCCGCGCCCGGCTCGTCCCAGGCGACCACCGTGAACTCGTCGGCCAGGGCGGCGAGCTGGGGCCGCCACATGCGGCCGTCCACGGCGGCGCCGTGCACGAGCACCAGCGGCGGCCCCTCGCCGGCGCGCTCGTAGGCGATCTCGAGCCCGTTCGCCCGGACGACCGCCGCCGCTCGCGTCACCTCCCCGTGAACTCCGGCGGGCGCTTCTCGAAGAAGGCGGCCATCCCCTCGCGCTGGTCCTCGGTCTGGAAGGCGAGCGCGAAGGCGTCGAGCTCGCGCGCGAGGTGGCCCCGGAGGTCGCCCTCGAGGGCGAGGTTGACGATCTCCTTGGCCGAGGCGATCTGCCCGGGCGGCATGGTGGCGATCTTCTCGGCCAGCTCCATCGCCCGGTCCATCAGCTCGCCGGGCGGGTAGACGTGGTTGGCGAGACCCGTGGCCAGGGCCTCCTGCGCGTCGACCGAGCGTCCCGTGAAGATCAGCTCCTTCGCGAAGCCCGGGGACGTCAGCCGCGCCATGCGCTGGGTCCCGCCCCAGCCGGGGAGGATCCCCAGGGTCACCTCCGGGCAGGCCGAAGCGCGCCTTCTCGGACGCCAGCCGGATGTCGCAGGCCAGCGCGAGCTCGCACCCCCCGCCCAGGGCGTAGCCGTTCACCGCGGCGATCACCGGCCGCGGAAAGGCCTCGATGCGATTGGCCACCGCGTGGCCCTGCTTGCCCCACGCACGCGCCTCGTGGGGCGTGGCCTGGCGCATGTGGTTGATGTCCGCGCCGGCCGTGAAGGCCTTCTCGCCGGCTCCCGTGAGGATCACGGCCCGCAGCTCCGGCTCGCGCTCGATCGTGTCGAGATGCGCCTCGATCGCGTCGAGCATCTCGGGGGAGATCGCGTTGAGCGCATCGGGCCGGTCGAGCGTGAGCACCGCGACCCGCCCGCGGCGGTCGAGCGCGACCGTCACGAGGCCGCGGCGACGTGCGAGCGGATGAAGTCGATCATCCCCTGCACCGGGGCGCCCGGGGTGAAGACCTCGGCCACGCCGAGCCGCTTGAGCTCGCCGATGTCCTCGCGCGGGATCGTCCCGCCCACCATCACCAGCACGTCGTCGGCGCCCTCGGCCCGCAGTTGGTCGATGACCCTCGGCACCAGGGTCATGTGGGCCCCCGACAGGATCGACAGGCCCACGGCGTCGGCGTCCTCCTGGATGGTGGTGGCCACGATCTGCTCGGGCGTCTGGTGCAGGCCCGTGTAGATGACCTCCATCCCCGCGTCGCGCAGGCTGCGCGCGATGATCTTCGCGCCGCGGTCGTGGCCGTCGAGGCCGGGCTTGGCGATGACGATCCGGATCGGGCGGTCCGAGATTGCGGCGGTCCTCCTGCCGGGACGAGGGTCGCGAGTATCCCATACGCCCACTCGGGCCCGGGCACGGCCCCGCGTATCCTGGCGCGAGCCACCGATCCGGAGAGGGAGCGCGATGCAGAGCACGCTGAGGAAGTCCGCCGACCCGATCGCCGCCAAGGGCGACCTGCTCGTGGTGTGCGTGGCCGATCCGCCCAAGCCGCTGACGGGCCCGGTCGCGGCGGTGGACTCCGCCCTCGGCGGTCTGGTGGCGCGCGCGGTGAAGGACGGGGAGGTCGAGGGGAAGGCGGGGTCGACGGCCCTCTTCCGGGCGGCCGCCGGGCTCGCGTCGCCCCGGGTCGTGGTGGTCGGGGTGGGTGCCGGAGCCCGCGACGACTGGCGCTCGGCGGGGAAGGCGGCCGCGGAGACGGCGTCCCAGGTCAAGGCGCGGTCCGTCGCGGTGGTGCCGCCGGAGTCGGCGTCGGTGGCCGACATCGGCGCCCTGATCGAGGGCTTCGGCGTGGGCGCCTACCGGTTCGACCGCTTCAAGACGGCCGGCGACGGGCCGTCGGCGCCGCGCCGCCTGGCGGTCCATTCCTCCGTCGCCCGCACGGCCGACCTGCGCCGCGCCGACCGCGTGGTGGAGGCGGTGAACGGGGCGCGCGACCTCTCCAACACGCCCGCGAACCACCTCACCCCGACGATCCTCGCCGAGCGGGCCAAGGAGCTGGCCGACGGCATCCCGGGCCTCAGCTGCACGGTCCTGGGGCGCGCGCGCCTCGAGAAGCTGGGAGCGGGCGCGCTGCTCGCGGTGGCCCAGGGCTCGGAGGAGCCGCCCCGCATGATCGTGCTGCGCTACCGGCCGCCGGACTCCCCGCGCTCGGGGGAGGTGCTCGGCCTCGTGGGGAAGGCGGTCACCTTCGACACCGGGGGCATCTCGATCAAGCCCTCCGGCGGGATGGAGGAGATGAAGCTGGACATGGGCGGCGGCGCGGCGGTGCTCGAGGGGACGGCGCTGGTGGCCTCGCTCGGGCTGCCGGTCGAGATCCTCACGGTGATCCCGGCGACGGAGAACATGCCCAGCGGGCGCGCCGTGAAGCCGGGCGACGTCGTCACCGCCCTGAACGGCCGGACCGTCGAGATCATCAACACCGACGCCGAGGGGCGCCTGATCCTGGCCGACGGCCTCGCCTACGCCGCCCGCGAGGGCGCGACCCGCCTGCTCGACATGGCCACCCTCACCGGCGCCATCGTGGTGGCCCTGGGCAACGTCTACGCGGGCCTGTTCGGCTCCGACCCGGACTGGACCGAGCTCGTGCGCGCCGCGGCCGACGACTCGGGTGACCTGGCCTGGCCGATGCCGATGCACGAGCGCTACCGCCCGCTCATCGAGAGCAAGGTCGCCGACCTCGCCAACGCGTCCAACAAGCGCCAGGCCGGCCCGGTCTACGCCGCCCAGTTCCTGCGCGAGTTCACCGACGGGCTCCCCTGGTGCCACGTTGACATCGCCGGCACCGGGATGGTCGGCGGAGCGGGAACGGGCTTCGGCGTGCGCCTGATCCTGGAGGTGGCCGAGCGGCTGGCGGACGCGGGCGCGGGGGACTGACGGCGTAGGAGGTGGACGCCCCCGAGCTCGTCCTCATCGCCGCGACCGGGGTCCTCGCGGGCGGGGTCAACGCCGTCGCGGGCGGCGGGTCGCTGATCTCGTTCCCGGTCCTGGTGGGCACCGGGCTCTCGCCGCTCACGGCCAACATCACCAACACGGTCGCGCAGCTACCGGGATACGCGTCGATCGTCGAGGGCTACCGCGCGCACCTCGTGGGACAGGGGCCGCGGCTCAAGCTGCTCGGGGTGCCGACGGTCCTGGGGGCCGCCGCGGGCGTGGCCCTGCTGCTCTGGGGCGGGGAGTCGGCCTTCGAGGCGGTGGTGCCGTGGCTGGTCCTGCTGGCGTGCGTCCTGCTCGCCCTGGGGCCGCGGCTTCGGTCGGCCCTGGCCGCGCGCGAGGGCGTGGCCACCCGCCCCTCGCCGGGGCTCGTCGCGGCCGTCTTCGCCTCCGGCGCCTACGCGTCCTACTTCGGCGCCGCGGCGGGGGTGCTGCTGCTCGCGGTGCTCGCCCTGGGCATCATCGACAGCCTCCAGCGGCTCAACGCCGTCAACCGCGCCCTCGTCCTGCTGGCGAACCTGGTCGCCGTACCCGTGTTCATCATCGTCGGGCCGATCGACTGGCCCTCGGTCGCCGTGCTCGCCCCGGCCACGCTGGTGGGCGGGGCGATCGGCGCGCGGGTGGCCCGTCGCCTGAACGACGACGTGCTGCGGTGGTCGGTGATCGCCCTCGGCGTCGGCGTCGCGATCTGGCTGCTCCTGCGCTGATCTCGCACCGCCGGGTCGAGCCCTCTTTCAGACTGCGCACGGGGTGGCTGGGGCCAACGCGATCCCACTGGTGCTGGTCAGGTTGCCCGACTGAGTGATCGAGAAGGGCCGCCCGCTCGGCACGTAGACCGAGGAGCCCGGATTGGACGAGAGCGAGTTGGCGCGAATCTCGAAATGCTCGCCGTACTGGTCCGCGCGGCCCGTGTCTCCGATCAGGACCCCGTAGTGGACTGCCGAGATGCTGTTGCCGCAGATGAGCGTCGAGCCCGCCGTCGGGTCGTCGGGCCAGTAGCCCACCCCGGCGTTGGAGGTCTTGCGACCATTGCGGATCACGTTGTCGCGGATCTGCGCGTTGCGGAAGCGGGTCGAGACCCCCTGGTCCGCGAACCCGTCGATCGTGTTCCCGGTGATGATCGCGTCGGGGGCCTCGGCGTAGATTCCGTGCATACCGTAGGAGATCGCGCCGTTGGTCCCGGTGTTGGCGATCGTGTTGCCGGCGATCATGTTGCGGGGTCCGTGGATCACGATGCCCGAATCACCGGTGTTCGCGATCGTGTTGCCCGCGATCAGCCAGTCAGCGTCAGCCGTCGGCCAGGAGTTGATGCCGATGCCGGGGGTGCTGATGAGGTTGTTGAGGATCTCGATCTTGGCATTGCCACTCCCGCCCGAACCGATGGCATCAGGAGAACCCTGGATCTGCAAACCGTCCAACGTGACCCAGGAGACACCGCCGAAGCGAACGCCCTTGGTGATCGCCGCCCTGCCGGTCCCGTAGCTCGCATACCAGATGCGGGCCGCCGAGCTGCCCGAGACCCTCGGCGCCAGCTGCGCGTCACCGAATGTGGCGCCACCCTCGAACAGGATGGCATCGCCAGGGCGCAGCGCCGCGCTGTTGACCTTCCCGACGGTCTTCCACGGTTGGCCCTGAGACCCGGGGGCCCCGTCGTTTCCGCCCGAGGAGACGTAGAAGGTCCGTAGAGCGGCCCGTGGGGCCAGTACCGGAGGTGCGGGAGTTGCGGGAGTTGCGGGAGGTGCGGGACGTACGAGGATCGGCGTGACTGATCCACGCTTGCCTGATTTACGCTTGCCGATTGACACAGTGGGCCCTGGCGGAGGATAAACCGTTCGCGTCCGCGGGACATACACCTTGTGTTCACACCCTGTCGTGCGATCAGAGCGATCCAGCACGGCCCTGTCCTCACCCGGCCCGCAGTTCACGTAGTCACGGCGCTTGTCCTGAGCGAAGACGACGTCGTTTCCCTTGCCGGCCAGGATCTTGTCCGCCTGATTCGTATTGCCCACGAACCGCTGTGCCGTCGGTCCTCCCGTGATCACGGCAGCATTTGCACCGCCTGCGAAGGCCAGCGCGACGAGAAGTGCTGCAACGGCCGCCGTGACCCACGTCCGCATATGACCGCGCGCCACATGTTCATTGGTGACCTGCTTGGCGGCGTTCCGCAGGCGATGGTCGGGACATGTAGCAGCGGGCATCCTCCCTTTGTCGGCAGGTCCCGGAAAGACCTTTACGCAGTGCCTCTGCGTTCTTGTGAGACCGTGACGTCCACATACAGGATCAGCGGGTTGGTGGCCGCGATACCTGGAGTCGAGTCACAGCCCTTCAGCGCAGCCTCACCCGCCGCAGGACTCGACCAGCGCGCACCCACAGCCTCCTTCCCTGAACACGACTCGCAACGTCGCCGCAGACGCCGAGGCCATCTGAGGATCGATTCCACGACTCGTCAACCCGGCTGGGGCGCCGACTCCTCGAAGGTCCAACGGGTGGGCGAGCCGGTGAAGTCGTCGTGCAGCAGGCCGAACGCGCGCTCGGGCCGCACGGCGACGGTGAGGTTCACGTCCGGGTCGAGGAACTCGACCGTGTAGGAGGGGCCGTACTTGGCGTTGCCGGCCTCCACGAACCGGGCGATCGCCGCCGGGTCGCGGGTGATCTCGGCGACGCCGTCCACGATGACCGGGTTCTCGGCGTCGTCGGTGGTCACGCTGCACCGCGGGTCGGCGGCCAGGTTGCGGGCCTTGCGCGACCGTCCTCCGCACGTGAACCACAGGCGCCCGTCGTGCCAGAGCCCCCACACCGGCGACGCGTGGGGCCGGCCGTCGGGCCGGACCGTGGAGACCCAGTAGTAGCGCGAGACCCTCAGGCGCTCCTCGGCCCACGACCACGGCAGCAGCCCCGTGCCCTCCCCGGCGCCGAGGACGCCGTAGCCGGGCATCGCCGGCCGGTCGGCGCGCGGCCCGCTCACGGGGCGGCGTCCGGCGGCAGGCCGGCACGCTCGAGGAGGCGGTCGACCGCGCCGGAGGGGTCCACCTCGCGGGCCAGCACGTCATCGATCAGCGCGTCGAGGAACGCGGTGTCGGCGGCCGACTCCACCCGCCGCGCCAGACGGTCGGCCGCCAGCGCGCGGAGCTGGCGGGCGAGGCCGCCGCGCCGCCTCAGCGCGAGCCGGTCCTCCTCTCCGAGGAAGGCCCGGTGCCGCTCGATCGCGTCCCAGAGCTCGCCGACGCCCCGGTCCTCGAGCGCCGCGACGCGCACGATCGGCGGCTCCCACGGGCCGCTCGGCACCAGCGACAGGGCGTTCGACAGATCGGCCACGAGGACGTCCGCGCCGGGGCGGTCCTCCTTGGTCACGGCCAGCACGTCGGGGATCTCCATCAGGCCGGCCTTGATCGTCTGCACGCCGTCTCCGCTGCCGGGCATCAGGGCCAGGACCACGGTCTCGGTGAGGGACTGGACCTCGACCTCGTTCTGCCCCGAGCCCACGGTCTCCACCAGCACGACGTCGAAGCCGCCGGCGTCCAGCACGAGCACGGCGTCGGCGGTGGCCTCCGCCAGGCCGCCGTGGTGGCCGCGGCTGGCCATGGAGCGGATGAACACCCCGGGGTCGGTGAAGTGGTCGAACCAGGCGGATGCGATCGCCCAGCACGGCCCCCCGGGTGAAGGGGCTGGTCGGGTCCACCGTCACGACGGCCACCCGCTTGTCGCGGGCGCGCAGGAGGCGCACGAGCGCGCCGATGAGCGTGCTCTTGCCCACGCCCGGGGCGCCCGTGATGCCGACGCGCCAGGCGCGTCCGGTGGAGGGGTGGAGCTCGGCGACGAGGCGCCGGCCCTCCGGCCCCAGGCGCTCCACCAGGCTGATCGCGCGGCCCAGCGGGCGGCGCTCCCCGGCGAGGACCCCGGCCACCATCTCCTCGTGCGTCATGCGGCCTCCGCCAGCGCCTCCGCGGCGGCGGCCAGCAGGCGCGCGTTCTCCTGGGGCCAGCCGACGGTGATGCGAAGAGCGCTCGGGGCCCCGAAGGCGCGGGTGGGCCGGACGATGACGCCGCGGGCGAGGAGGGCCGCGTTGACGGCCCGCGCACGCTCGGGCGAGCCGAGGTCCACCAGGACGAAGTTGGCCGTGCTCGGCATCGGATCCAGCCCCAGCGCGCGCAATCCCGACGCCATCAGCCCCCGCTCCGAGGCGTTGAGCGAGATGCGCTCGGGCAGGTGGACGGCGGCGTCGGCGAGGCTGGCGAGGGCCGCCGCCTGGGCGGGCCCCGTGACATCGAACACCGGCCGCACCTGGCCGATGGCGCGCACCAGCGCCGAGGGTCCCATCAGGTAGCCCACGCGCAGGCCCGCGAGCCCGTAGGCCTTGCTGAAGGTGCGCATCGCCGCCATGGGGCGGCCCTCCGCGACCAGCGCGGCGGCGTCGTGGGAGCCGGGCGGCAGGAACTCGAAGTAGGCCTCGTCGACCACGGGCAGCACGTGCGGGGGCAGGGCGTCCAGGAACCGGACCAGGTCGGCCGGCCCGACCGCGGCGCCGGTGGGGTTGTTGGGGCTCACCACGACCACCAGCTTGGTGCGCGCGGTCACCTCGGCCAGCAGCGCGTCGAGGTCGTAGGAGCCGTCGGGCGCGAGGGCGGCCAGGCGGGCGGTCGCCCCCTGGATCTGGGCGCCCTGCCGCCACGAGAGGAACGAGGGCCAGGCCATGGCGATCTCGTCGCCGGGGTCCAGCACCGCCGCGCACATGAGCCGGATGAGCCCGTCGAGGCCCGCGCCCGGCAGCACCTGGCCCGGGTCGAGACCGAGGCGCTCCGCGAGCGCGTCCCGCAGCGCCCAGGCCCCGGGGTCGGGGTAGAGGCGCACGTCCGAGGCGGCCTCGGCCATCGCGGCGATCGCCCCCGGCATCGGCGGGAAGGGCCCCTCGTTCGAGGCCAGCTTGATGATCGACTCCAGGCCCATCTCGCGGCGGACGTCGTCGATGGGGCGTCCGGGCTCGTAGGCGTTGACGCCCGCGAGGGCCGGCCGCAGCAGCGCGGGCGGGAGCGGCGGGTCGAGTCTCACCGGCGGCGACTCTACCCACCCGGGGGTAGGGTCGCTCGCGTCCCCCACCCGGAGGTGAGCTTCCAGTGATGATCACCGAGCGCAGCAAGAGCGTCATCCCATTCCGCGCCGCCGACGCCGCCCGCGTGGGCGAGGGCTGCTTCTACCTCGACACCATCGTCTGGCTGAACGGGGACGCCATCGAGATGGGTGATCGCGTGGGTTTCAACTACGGCTGTTACGTCAATGGCTTCGGCGGGCTCGTGATCGGCGACCGGTCCATCTTCGGCCCCTATACGATGATCCACACGGCGAATCACGAGACGGACCTCGATACCCCGATCCCCGATCAGGGATGGACACCGCGCCCCGTGACGGTGGGCGCTGACTGCTGGATCGGCATGGGCGTCAGCATCCTCCCGGGGGTGACGATCGGCCACGGGTGCATCATCGGCGCCGGCGCCGTGGTCACGAAGCAGCTCCCCGACTTCTCACTGGCGGTGGGAAACCCCGCTCGCGTGGTGCGCGACCGGCGCGAGCCCCGTTCGTGAAGGTCCTCTTCCTCCAGCGCCAGCCGTGCATCCGCGCGATGAAGTACGCCATCGGGCTGCGCGCCCGCGTTCCGGGCGTCCGGCTCGGCTTCGCCTACCAGGGGCGGACGCTGACCTCCTGGTACGGCGCCGGCGACGAGCTGTTCGAGCGCTGGTGGCGGCTTCCGGCGGCGGACCCCCGCGAGGCGCTCGCGGCCGCGGTCGCCGAGTTCCGGCCCGACCTGATCCACAGCCACAACCTCCCCGATGTCCTGACGGTGCTCGCGCTGGACGTGGCCGACGGACGGGTGCCCGTGATCCACGACGTCCACGACATGCAGAGCCTTCGGGCCACGCCCTACGAGGACGGCTTCGACGATCCCGAGGACCAGGACGTCCTGGAGCGGGACGCCGTGGAGGGCTGCGCCGGGCTGATCGCCGTCTCCGAGGAGATGCGCGAGGAGCTCGCGGCGCGGTACACGCTCCCCGCGCGAACGCTGCTGTTCGCCAACTACGCGCTCGCCCGCGACACCGCCCATGCGATCGCGCCGGGGCGGAGCCACGACGGGCCGCTCCGCGTGGTGTACCAGGGGAGCCTGTCGGCCAACGGCAGCCACTACGACCTGCGGGATCACTTCCGCGCGGCCGGGGCGGCCGGGCTGCTGCTGGACGTCTACCCCAACCGCGACGCCCCGGCCTACCGGGAGCTGGCCGAGACGGTCCCGGGGATGCGGCTGATGCCCTCGCTCGCGCCGGCCGACCTGATGCGCGCCCTGCCGGCCCACGACGTGGGCTGGGCCGCCTTCAACCCGTTGCTGAACGCCGCGCACATGGACACCGCGCTCCCCAACAAGGCCTACGAGTACCTTGCGTCCGGGCTGCCCATCGCCGCCGGCCCGCACGCCGCGCTGCGGCGCCTGGTGCGGGAGCACGAGGTGGGCGTGGCGATCGACCACGCGAGCGAGCTGGAGTCGCGCGTGGAGGAGGCGGGCCTCGCGCGCCTGCGCGAGCGGGTGCGCGACCGGCGCCGCCTGTTCACCGTCGAGGCGCACATCGGATCGCTGGTCGAGCTGTACGCAGAGGTGGCGGCGGCGGCCGTCCCGGCCTGAGCGACCCCCGCGCGGCGTGCCGTGGGGGCGGCGCTCTAGACTCGGTCGGGTGGACGATCTCGTCGATCTCGGGCTCTTTCCGCTGGACCTCGTGCTGCTGCCGGGCGAGCGGGTGCCGCTTCACCTGTTCGAACCGCGCTACCGGCAGCTCTACGCCGACAGCGTCCTCGAGGACCGCCCCTTCGTGATGGTCCAGGTCGGCCCCACCGGCACGGCCGACGTGGGCTGCTCGGCGCGGTTCGACGAGCTCGCGCGGCGGTTCGAGGACGGCCGCCTGAACGTGGTCGTCGCGGGCCTGCGGCCGGTCGCGCTCGTGGAGGAGACCGAGGGACACCTCTACTTCTCGGCCCTGGTCCGCGAGCTGGACGACGAGCCCTCCGAGGCCGACCCGGCCCTGACCGCGGAGGTCCTCGACCGCTTCCGGACCCTCGCCGGGCTCGCCGCCGACGCGCCGCCCCCCGAGCCTCCCGACGGCGTCGCCCTCTCCTACGCGATCGCGGGCGCCTTCGAGCTGCCGTCCGGGCCCAAGCAGGAGCTGCTGGAGAGCCGCGACGAGAACGCGCGGCTGCGGATGGTGGTCGACCTGCTCTCCACCGCCGGGCGCGAGGTGCAGCACGCCCGGATGGCGTCCGAGCGCGCGGGCGGAAACGGGAAGGTCTCCACCCCGTGAGCGGCGCCCGGGCGCCCTCGCCGCCGGCCGAGGACTACGTGCGCCTGCGCCCCGGCGGCTCCGGGGCCGCCGTGCGCGGCCGGGCGGCGCTGATCTGGGTGGAGGGGCCCGACGCCGAGGGATTCCTGCACGGCCTGCTGAGCAACGATGTCGCCGCACTCGCCGGGGGCGCGTCCTGCCGCGCGCTGCTGCTCGACGCGAAGGGCCACCTGCAGGCCGATCTGCGGGTGCGCCGCGACGGCCCGGACGCGTTCACCGTCGTCGTGGCGCCGGAGCAGTCCGAGCTCGTGATGGCGTTGCTCGACCGCTACCACTTCTCCGAGGAGCTGGACCTGATCGGTCCCGAGGAGGTGGAGCTGCTCACGGTGGCCGGGGCCCCCGACGGCGCCGAGGGGCTGGCCGAGCTCGCCCTGCCCGGCACGCTCCCGGGCACCCTCGACCTCGTGGTGGCCGACGCCGCGGCCGCCATCGCGCGTCTGGGGCTGCCGGAGGCCTCCGCCGAGGCCCGCGAGATGGCACGCGTGGCCGCTGGGCAGCCCGTGGTCGGTCTCGACACGGGCCCCACGACGCTCGTCCAGGAGGCGGGCCTCCAGGGCGACGCCGTCTCCTTCGAGAAGGGCTGCTATCTGGGCCAGGAGACCGTGGCGCGGCTCCAGTTCCGAGGCCGGGTCAACCGCGTCCTGCGGGGTCTCCGGATGCCCGATCCCGCGCCCGCGGCCGGCGGGGCGGTGCGGGCCGGCGGGCGCGAGGTGGGCCGCCTCACGAGCGTCGCGACCACCCCTGACCTCGGCGTCATCGGGCTCGCGGTGCTCCGGCGCGAGGTGGAGCCGGGCGCCGAGGTGGAGGTGGAGGGCGCCGCCGGACCGGCTCGCGTCGTCGAGCTTCCGTTCGTCCGGTGAGCGACCCGATCGCCTCGGGCCTGCTCGGGCCGGCCGGCGCCGCCGCGCTGGGCGAGGCCGTCCGCACCCTTGCGGACCTCGGGGTGGGCCCGGAGCCCGCCACGCTGCGGGTGGCGGGCTGGACCGAGCTCGACTGGGCCTTCCGGTTCCAGCTCTCCGAGGACGGCCGCCAGGTGGTGGTGCACGTGCCCCACGACGGCCGGCCGCCGGTGATCCGCGAGACCGGGCGCGGCCCGGATCCCCTCGCTCCCGGGGGCGTTCCACCGCCCTGATCGGCGGGGGCGCTCCGTCCGACGGACGTGGCACACTACGAACATGTGTTCCGTTCTGCACGCGGGGGAATTCCGATGAGTCGCCGCCCCTCTGGCGGAGGTCAGCTGATCCTGTTCCCGGGTGGCGCGCCCGGCGCGCTGGCGGCCTCCCCGGCCCGGCGCCGGCGGCCGCGCCCGGCCAGCCGCAGCGCGCGCATGGCCGAGCGCCTCGACGCCCTGGTCGCGGCCGCGGAGCGCGAGGCCGTCGAGCACCGGCGCGCGGGTGACTCGGTGGGAGAGCGCGCGGCCTGGGACCGGGCGTCGGGCGCCCGGCGCGCCGCCGAGCTCCTTCGCGCCGGGCCCACCGGCGTCGCGGAGGTCCTCGGCGGCCATCACGAGGCGGCCTGAAGGGCTCTCCAGGGCAATCCGGGCTTCACAGCGGCGCTTCCGGGCAATAGCGTCGCCGCGTGAAGCGGACCCCTGAGCTGCGAGCGGTGGCGCGACGACTCGGTCGCGCGCGCCTTCTGACCAAGCGCCGGGTGCTGCGGCACTTCGGTCATCCGGTGCTCTCGCGACGGGGGCTGCGCTATCTCGCGCGGGATCCGGAGGTGGACTCGTTCACCTACCGCATCGTCAACGAGCACGACCTGGCGGCGGTGCTCGCCGACCTCACCGGCGATCCCCTGCAGACGATGGCCGCCCTCTTCCGGGAGGCGCCGGACTCGCTCGAGATGGGCCGGGGCCTCGGCCACAAGAGCCGCATCCCCGTGAGCGGGTTCCACGGCTCGCTCTACGCCCTCACGCGCTGGATGCGCCCGCGGCACGTGCTCGAGACCGGCGTGCTCGATGGCGTCGGGTCGCTGCTGGTGCTGGAGGCGCTGGCCCGGAACGGGAGCGAGGGCGTCACGGGGCACCTCACCAGCATCGACATCGACCCCTACGCCGGGCGGCTCGTGAGCCGGCGCCCGGACCTGACGCCGTACTGGCGCCCGGTGACGGGCGACTCGCGCGACGTGCTGCCGCGCCTGCTGCCCGAGTGGGAGCGCGTCAACCTGTTCATCAACGACTCCGCCGCCGGCCGGGACCTCCAGGTCCGCGAGCTCGACCTGGTGCTGCCGTGGCTGGCCGACGGCGGCGTCGTGGTGACGGCACAGGACTTCCACGGCGTCCTGGGGCCGGCGACGGAGCCGCGCGGGATGGCGTACCAGCGCTTCCAGGAGCGCCCCCACGACCACTTCTACCCCGGCCGGGTCCTGGGCTTCGCCGTCGGCCGGCGCGACGCCGAGGAGGAGACCGGCTAGCTCATGTCGTCCGACTGATGTGCCGTTGGAACTCGGCGCTGTCGAACACGATCACGTTCTCGCAGACCAGCCCACCACGAGTGCGCACGCGGTCAACGCCCGTCATCTGGAACGGTCCGTTCGGGCCCGTCGCATGCATGACCCAGCGGACGAATGCGATGTCACCGTTGACGGCATACTCCCCCTCCGGCACCTCGAGGCGGAGATCCGGCAGCAGCTCCAGCAGGTCGGCGAGCGCCCTGGTGTAGGCCTGGGGCCCGCGGACGACCGCCCCGGGCCAGTGGCCGACGATGTCGTCCGTGATCATCGACGGGATGTATGAGATGTCCGGCGCCGACCAGAACTCGGCGAACAGCTCGGGAGTCCAGCCGTCTCGGATCATCGCCCTCAGGCGTGCATCGCGGTCGTCGGTCGTCATGGGGCACCTCCTCGGTGGGGATCTCGTCCCACGAGGATGGCCGGACGGCCTACCCACGGCACTTACCCGTGGGGTAATCGCCGCGGGTCGGGGCCGCGGGTTAGATTCGGGTTCGCGATGACCTCGGTCACTCTCCCGCCCGCGGGGCACCTGCTGCGCGAGTGGCGCCGGCGCCGTAACCTGAGCCAGCTCGCGCTCGCCACCGGCTCGGCCGTCTCGGCGCGCCACCTGAGCTTCATCGAGACCGGGCGCGCCCGGCCGAGCCGGGAGATGGTCCTTCACCTCGCCGATCGGCTCGACGTGCCGTTGCGCGAGCGCAACCAGCTCCTACTGGCCGCCGGCCACGCACCCGTGTTCGCCGAGCGCTCGCTCGACGAGGACGAGATGGGGCCGGTGCGCGAGACGCTCCAGGGCCTGCTCGCCGCCCACGAGCCCTTCCCCGCGGTCGTCCTGGATCGCCACTCGAACCTCGTCCTGGCGAACCGGGCCGTCGGCCTTCTCACCGAGGGAGTGGTCCCGGAGTTGCTCGAGCCGCCGGCGAACGCGCTCCGCGTATCGCTGCACCCCGACGGAATGGCGCCGCGCATCGTCAACCTCGCCGAGTGGAGCGGACACCTGCTCCGCCGCCTGCGCCGCCAGATCGCCATGACCGCGGACGGGGCGCTCGAGCGCCTCCACGAGGAGCTCCTGGGCTACCCGGGCGTGGACGACGGCGACGGGAGGTCCGACGTGTCGGTGGCGGCCGAGATCGCCCTGCCGTTGCGGCTTCGCCGGGGCGGGACAGAACTCGCGTTCCTCAGCACCGTCACGGTTTTCGGCACCGCGCTCGACATCACGCTCGCCGAGCTCGCGGTCGAGGCCTTCTACCCGGCCGACGCCGAGACGGCGCGCGCGTTCGGCGTCCACGGCGACCCGATGCGCTGAGGTGAGCGCCGCCTCACCGTCGCGTCCGGATCGCCGTCAGCCGGCGCGGAGCCGGGGGCAGACGGGCCGGCCCGGCCGGGTCATACTGGCGGCCGAGGGGAACTCGCACGGGTCGGCGACCGGGGAGGGACGATGCCGCTCTATCTGACGAGGTTCAGCTACACGCCGGAGACGTGGGCCAGGATGATCGCCAACCCGGAAGACCGCCGCCAGGCCGCTCAGGCGTACATCGAGTCGGTCGGCGGGAAGCTCCACGGGTTCTGGTACGCCTTCGGCGCGCACGACGGCTACAACCTCTGGGAGGCGCCCGACAACGTGTCCATGGCCGCCGTCGCGCTGGCGATCGGTGGCGGCGGTGCCCTCAGCTCGCTCGAGACGACGGTCCTCCTGACCGTGGACGAGACGATCGAGGCCCTGCGCAAGGCGGAGCGAGGTCGGGTACCGAGCGCCCGGCGCATAGCGGCTCGGCCGGCCGCAGCTCGTGGCAACGATCAGGGAGAGGAGGCATGGCAGAGCCGATCTTCCAGCGACCGGGTGAGGGCGAGAGGGTTGACAACCCCTTGGGCGCGGTCGTGCTGTTCAAGGCGCGCGGCGAGCAGACGGGGGGAACTCTGACCGCGTTCGAGAACGTCGTCGCGCCCGGCGACGGACCGCCGCTGCACACGCACGCGAACGAGGACGAGTCGATGTACGTGCTGGACGGTGAGATGCGGTTCAAGCTCGGCGACGAGATCCGGGCCGCGCCGGCCGGCTCATTCGTCTTCGTCCCCCGCGGCACGCCGCACGCCTGGCAGAACGTCGGCGACGGGCCGGCGCGGATGCTCATTCATTTCACGCCATCGGGGATGGAGCGCTTCTTCGACGGTTTCGCAGCGCTCGAGTCCCCCGGCCCCGCGGCCTTCGAGACGGTCGGTGCGGAGGTGGGAATGGACGTCGTCGGACCCCCGCTCGCGCAGTCCGATCCGGTCTAACGCGCCGGCGCGGGCGGGCTCTGGTCGGGGGGTGGGTTGTCGCCGTGGCGGTGGACGATCTTCCATTCGCGGTCCTCACGGCGATAGACGTGGGTGGCGCGAACGGTGATCGGCTCGACCGGGCGCCCGTCGATTGATCCCGTGAAGCGCTCGTAGCCCACGCTGTAGGCCATGTCGCCGATGACGTCGGCGACCAGAACCTCGAATCTGTAGTCGCTGACGTCGGAGAACCGCGACGCGACCCAGGGGAAGAGCCGGCTCAGCTCATCCCACCCGGACGTGTACATGCCCGCCGCTCCGAAGAGGGTCACGGGGTCTCGCCGTGCCCACATCTCCATCCGCGGCCCGGGGTCTCCTTGATGGAATGCCGCCTCTGCCTCGGCCTGGCGGGCGAGGGTCGTGGCACGGAAGTCATCGATCTCATTCATGCTGCTTCCCAGGGTTGTCACCGCACATCGACGGGCTCAGGCGAAGAGGATCTCGTCGCCCGTCTCGCCCTCGCGCAGCCGCTGCTCGATCTTCTCGAAGGCCAGCTCGTGCAGCACCGGCAGGAGGGCCTCGATCGGCCCGTCCGGGGCGTCGGCGTTCCGGAATTGCACGCTCACGCGCCCGACGAACATCGTCTTGATGCCGAGCTCCTCGTCGTCGCGCAGCACCCGGACCTGGAATCCCCACAGCATGGGGGGCCCGTCGGTGAGCGAGGTCCGGATGCCCTGGGGATCGAGTTCGTAGGTCGTACCATCAACCTCGAGTAGACGGTTAGTCATAGGTCGATCACCTCTCCGCTCGCCGTCACCCCGGCCGCCCCGCCGCCGCGGCGTGGGTCCCCGGCGCCTTCGAGCCCGTCGCGTCCGGATCCGGCCAGGTTGACCCCTCCGAAGAAGAGGTTGGTCGCGTCCCACCGGCGCACCCGGTGGCCGTCGGCCACGAGCGCCGCGACGGCCTCCTCCCCCACTCCCCCCTCGACGTCCACGCCGTCGCCCTCGGGATGCACCCGCGGCCGCCGCACCGCCTCGCCGGCCCGGAGGCCGCCATCGACCACGCTGATCACGGTCTGCAGGATCGCGGACCGGAGGCGGTTCGAGCCGGCCGACCCCAGCGCGAGCACGGGCTCGGCCCCGCGCAGGAGAAGCGTGGGCGCCATCATCGACGTCATCCGGGCGCCCGGGGCGAGGCGGCCGAAGCCGCCGGGGTTGAGGTCCTCCTCACCGAGCATGTTGTTGAGCAGGATGCCGGTCCCCGGCACCATCACGCCCGAGCCCGAGCCGTTCGAGCTCGACAGGCTCGCCATGCCGCCCTCGGCGTCCACGGCGCTGATGTGCGTCGTGGAGCCGGTGGGCTTGCGGCTCACCGGCCACCGGTCGGTGCCCTCCGTCGCCGCCGCACGCCGGGCCCAGAGGCGCTCGATGCCGTCCTCCTCCTGGAGGTCGCGGTCGAAGTCGGGTCCGCGCAGGGCGTTCGCCACCGCCCCGGCCCGGGCCACGCTGCGGTAGTGGTCCACGTCGCCCCGCGGGGGCGGGTCGCGCTCGGCCTCGCGCAATGCCACCGCGATCAGGGCGCCGCCCGAGGATGGCGGAGGGTTGGTGAGCAGCGTGAGCCCGCGGTAGGAGATCTCGAGCGGGCGGCGCTCCACGACCCGGTATGCCCGGAGGTCCTCGGCCGTGACCAGCCCGCCGGTCGCGGCCAGGTGCTCGACGATCGCGGCCGCCAGCGGGCCGTCGCGCATGCTGCCCGGACCGGCCTGCCCCAGGTGCGCCAGGGTCTCGGCCAGCGCGGGCAGCCGCAGCCGGTCGCCCTCGCCCAGCAGCCGGCCTCCGGGGGCGTAGACCGCCTCGGCGGCCGGGGTGGCCCGCAGCATGCCGGCGAGGATCTCGTGCAGGTAGGCGGCCTCGCGGCCCAGGATCACGCCCTCGCGGGCCAGGCGGACGGCCGGCTCGACCAGGTCGGCCAGGGGGAGGCACCCCAGCCGCCGGGCCGCCTCTCCCAGGCCCGCGACCATGCCGGGCACGGCCACCGAGGCCGGGCCGATGTGGAACACCTGATCCGCGCCGCCGAACGGGACCGTGAACGAGTCGAGGTCGCCCGCCTCGAGCCGCCGGCCGGCCGGGCCGAGGCCCGGCGCCGCCACGAAGAAGTCGAGCAGCGTCACGGCGCCCTGTGGCGACCGGGCGAGGAGGAACCCGCCCGCCGCCGGCCCGGTGAGCGGGCTCTCGGCGACCGCCGCCGCGAACGCCGCCGCGCAGACCGCGTCGACCGCACCGCCCCCCCTGGCCAGGGTCAGCGCCCCGGCGCGCGCGGTGTGGGGGTGGCCGGCGGCGACCACGCCCACCGGCGCGTCAGGCCGGCCGCTCGCTACGCCGCGTCCCCGCGCCCGCCGGGGTCGTCGGCGTCGGGTCGCGGGATGAGGGTGGTGGCGTCGGGGTCGGCCGGCTCGGACTCGAGGTCGAACACGCCGCCGCCGCCGCGCCGGCGCGACCCGCCCGGACCCGCCGGGTAGGGCATGTCGAAGCGCGTGACCGGCGCCTGCCGGGAGGCCGCCCGCTCGCTCGGCGCGGCGCCCGCGGCGGCGGGCTCCGGCTCGCGCGGCGGAGCCGACCGGCTGCCGGTGAAGTTCGCGGCCACGACCGTCACCCACACCTGGCCCTGCAGGTCGGGGTCGATGGTGGCGCCGAAGATGATGTTCGCCTCGGGGTCGGCGGCGTCGGCCACGACCTGGGCGACCTCGCTCACCTCCACCAGCGAGAGGTCCGGGCCCCCGGTGACCCCCAGCAGGATGCCCTTGGCGCCGTCGATCGGGGTCTCCAGGAGCGGAGACGCGATGGCGGCCTGGGCCGCCTCGGTGGCGCGGTTGCCGCCCCCGGCGTAGCCGATCCCGAGCAGAGCCGTGCCGGCGCCGCGGATGATCGTGCGCACGTCGGCGAAGTCCAGGTTGATGAGCCCGGGCAGCGTGATGAGGTCGCAGATCCCCTGCACGCCCTGGCGCAGCAGGTCGTCGCAGACCTTGAAGGCGTCGACCATGCTGGTGCCGCGCTCGAGCACGGCCATCAGGCGGTCGTTGGGGATGATGATGACCGTGTCGGCGGACGCCTGGAGCCGCTCCAGCCCCACCTCCGCGGCCTGGGTGCGACGGCTTCCCTCGAAGCCGAACGGACGGGTGACCACGGCCACCGTCAGCGCGCCCATCTCGCGGGCGATCTTGGCCACCAGCGGCGCGCCGCCGGTTCCGGTCCCGCCACCCTGGCCCGCGGCGATGAAGACCAGATCGCTGCCCCGCAGCGCCCGCCGCACCTGCTCCTCGCTCTCGCGCACGGCCTGCTCCCCCAGCTGGGGGTCGCCACCCGTGCCGAGACCGCGGGTGATCTCCATGCCCACCGGGATGCGGACGTCGGCCTCGCTGACCTCGAGCGCCTGGCGGTCGGTGTTCACGGCCACGAACTCCACGCCCCGCAGCCCCGCCTCGATCATCCGGTCGACCGCGTTGCACCCGGCCCCGCCGACGCCCACCACGCGGATCACGGCCACGTAGTTGGTCAGCTCGGAGGGTCCCGGTCCGCGGTCCTGCTCGGGCTGCTGCGGCAGGCGCGGGCTGAGCGCGTCGGTGTTCTTGAAGAGCTCGGAAAGCGGCCCCTCGCGCATGCTCGGCCGGCCGCCGCGGGTGCTCACGCCGCCGCCTCGCGAGGTCGCCCCGTCCCCACGCCGAGGTCGAGCTCCCGGTCGGCCACCTCGCGGCCGAGCTGGCGGTACCAGCGCGCCGCCTGGCCGTCGGGGTCGTAGCGGATGACGCTCATGCCCTGGACCGGCGCCTCGGCGAAGCGGATCGTCTTGCCGATGCGGGTGCGGTAGACCCGGTCACCGAAGCTCTCCTCGAGAAGGGCCACGGCCTCTCGGCCGTGGATGGTGCGGCCGTCGTACATGGTGGGGAGGATACCGACGATGTCCACCTTGGGGCTGAGGTTCTCGCGTACCTGCTGGAGGGTCTGGTTCAACTGGGCGAGCCCGCGCAGCGACAGGTACTCGCATTGCACCGGCACGATCACCCCGTCGGACGCCACCATCGCGTTGATGGTCAGGAGTCCCAGGGAGGGCGGCGTGTCCAGCAGGATGACGTCGTAGAGGTCCCGCACCGGGCGCAGGGCCCGCTGCAGCGTCCGCTCGCGGCCGATGGCGGCCGACAGGGCCAGCTCGGCCCCGGCCAGCTCGATCCCGGCCGGAGCGATGTCCACCTCGTGGGCCTCGATGATCTCCGAGATGGACGCGCTCCCGGTGAGCACGTGGTACATGCCGACGGCGAGCGACTCGACGTCGATCCCCTGGCTCATCGAGAGGTTGCTCTGCGGGTCGAGGTCGATCACCAGGACCCGGGCGCCGAGGCCCTTGAGGGCCACGCCCAGGTTGAGCGTCGTCGTTGTCTTTGCGACGCCGCCCTTCTGGTTGGCGAGGGCGAGGACGCGGGCGGATCGAGGCATCGAGCGCACCTTCGTGGTGGCAATGGACTTCCGCTCGATTCTCCGTGCGAGGGCGATCTCCTTGCGGAAGGCCCCTCTCAGTCGGGTGGCAGCTCGAGCCGGCGCTGGCCCGCCCAGGCGGCCGCCTGGGACCGCCGCTGGAAGCCGAGCTTGCGCAGGAGCTGGCTCACGTGGTTCCGGACGGTCTTCTCGGACAGGTGCAGCACCTCCCCGATCGCGCGGTTCGTGTAGCCCTCCGCGATCAGCGCGAGCATCCGGCGCTCGCGGTCGGTGAGGCCCGCCAGCTCCGCCTCGGCCTGCTTGGCCGACAGCTCGCGGAACTGGGTCAGGAGGGCGCCGGCGGCGCGCGGATCCAGCGTGGACTCGCCGGCGGCCGCCTCGCGGATGGCCTGCGTGAGCCGCTCCGCGTCGGCCTGCTTGAGCAGGTAGCCGCTGGCCCCCGCCATCACCGCGCCCACGATCGCCTCCTCGTCGGAGTACGAGGTCAGCATCACGACGCGGGCGTCGGGATGGTCGGCCTTGATCCTGCGACAGGCCTCCACGCCGCTCGCGTCCGGCAGGCGCACGTCCATCAGGACGACGTCCGGGTGGGTCTGCTCGTTGAGCTCCACCGCCTCGGCGGCGGTCTGGGCCTCCCCCACGACCCGGAACCCGGCCGAATGGGAGAGCAGCGTGCGCAGGCCGATGCGGACCACGGCGTGGTCGTCGACGATCAGGACCCGGATGGGGTCTGCTGGGACAGTGGTCACGACGCGGTCACCTCGGGGATGGGATCGGGAAGGGACGTCTCGCCTGCGGGCTCCTCGCTGTCGAGGGGCACCTCGAGCATGACGCGCGTGCCGCCGCGGGGCCCGGCCCCCACCGTGAGGCGCCCCCCGAGGCGGCGGGCGCGCTCGCGCATGTTGCGCAGGCCCTGGTGCCCCTCGGCGGTCACCGCGAGCCCGGGGCCGCAGCCGTCGTCGGTCACCGCGAGGTCGAGCTCGTCGGGGCCGAACGCGAGGACGACCTGCACCCGGCAGGCGCCGGCGTGGCGGGCGGTGTTGGTGAGGGCCTCGCGCAGGATCTGCTCGAGGTGCTCGCCGGCCTCCTCGGGGAGGGGCCCGGCGGCGCCGAGGCCCTCCGCCACGAAGCGCACGTCGCCGCCCGTCTCCTCGGCGAAGCGCCGGGTGAGGGCGCCGAGACCGGCCGCGATGCCCTCGGGCGTCGCGGGTGTCTGGGCGAGCGCCCGGATGTAGTCGCGGATGCCGTCGGTGACCGCGTTCAGGTCGGCCACCACCTCGCGCACCTCGGAGCGCACCGAGGGCTCCTCGCAGCGGATGGCCACGGACTCCAGGTGGAGGCCCGCCGCGTAGATCGACTGGATCGTGCCGTCGTGCAGGTCACGCCGGAACCGGGAGCGCTCCTCGGCGATCGCGCGGGCCCGGTCGAGGGATTCGAGCTGCTGCTTGGCCTCGACGTCGAAGATCTCGAGCAGCTTCACCGCGAGGACGCAGAGCGCGAGGCCGGCGACGGCCCGCACCACCTCCAGCGGAAGCCCCGTCAGGTCGAACCACCCCTCCGAGTCGAGGATCCCCCCGGGGGTGAGCGGACCGGGGGCCACGATGACACCGCCCACCACCGCGTAGACGGCCAGCACCGCCGCGGCCGCGGCGGCATAGGGACGGATCCCCACCATCCCCGCGGCCGACAGCTCGGCCCGCTGGCGCCACAGCCCCACGGCCGACAGCAGCGCCCCCGGGAGCAGCAGGGCGTAGCGGGCGATCTCCACGGCCGCCGACTCCCACTCCGCCGCGCTCCAGGACGAGGAGTCCGCCGCCAGCGCGGTGGTCGTCACGATCGTGAGCGCCACCAGCACCGACGCGACCGTGAGGCTCCGGCGCACGAGCGTGGACGACCCCAGCAGCCGGAGGCCGAACTGCACGAGCAGCACGAACGCCACGATCTGGACCAGCCCCCGCAGGACGAGCAGGCCGTCGATCAGGCCCTCGCCCATGTAGCTCTCCTGGATGGGCACGAAGACGTACCCCCAGACGGCGAGCGCCTCGACGAAGGCGAAGCCCGCCAGCCAGATCAGCGACGAGGAGAGGGTCAGGCGAGTGGCGCGGCGGCGCTGGAGCCACACCGCGAAGCCGAGCGTGAAGAAGACCAGCCCCTGCGCGAACAGGATGATGGTCTCGTTCTGGATGAAAAACTCGCGCACCCGCACCCCGGCGTCGCGTTCCCGAGACGAGCCGCGGCGGGCGGGGACTCCTCGATCCCCGCCCGCCGCGGCGTTCCTGGGAAATCGACCCCGCGGCCGATTCTAGCGCGGGCGCCGCTACCGGCTCGCGAGCGCCTCCAGCTCGGCGCGCATGCGCTCGAGCACCTCGGACCCGCCTGCGGCGTCGACGACCTCCGGCTCCTCGAGCAGCGCGCGGCGGTCGACGGGGGAGAGCCGGTTGGTGACGTAGGGATCGTCGAACACCGCGGCGAGGCTGCGCCCGCCGCGGAGTTGCCGGACCACGTACTCGATCAGCCGCTTGTGCGCCGCCGACTTGCTGTTGACCAGCTTCCTGACCTCGTCCTGGATGCCCATCCGGCCCCCTTAGAAAGTCTGCAGCTGGAGGCTGCTGGCCCCGGCCATCCGGCGAAGGCGCGCGACGCGCTCCTCCATCGGGGGGTGGGTGGAGAACAGGCTGCGGACTCGTCCGCCGCGCCCGCGGGCGTTGGCCGCCAGCGGGTTGACGATGTACAGCGGCGCAGCCGACTGGTTCACCTTCATCGGGATCGCCTCGGCGCCGCGCTGCAGGTGCTCGAGCGCGTCGGCGAGCGGGTTGGGGTCGCCCAGCAGCTCCGCGCCGGTCGCGTCGGCCACGTACTCGCGCTGGCGCGAGATGGCCAGCTGGATGATCGCGGCCGCGATCGGAGCCAGGATGATCGTCGCAAGGGTCCCGATGATCCCCAGCGGGTTGTCGTCATCACCGCCGAAGAACAGGGAGAACTGGAGGAAGTTCGCGATGGC
Organism: Miltoncostaeaceae bacterium; assembly: GCA_963721335.1. Classification (GTDB taxonomy): domain Bacteria; phylum Actinomycetota; class Thermoleophilia; order Miltoncostaeales; family Miltoncostaeaceae; genus CAVXDY01. The sequence continues at coordinate 584,753 of CAVRIV010000002.1, read as the reverse complement.
CGAGATGGCGCCCGCCACCATCGCGGCGATGCTCGCGATGAGGATGTCGCGGTTCTTGATGTGGGCCATCTCGTGGGCCAGGACGCCCTCCAGCTCGCGCGCGGGAAGGGCCTGCGTGATCCCGTGCGTGACCGCGATCGCGGCATGCTTGGGGTTGCGGCCGGTCGCGAACGCGTTGGGCTGCTCGGCAGGCGTCATGTAGACGGCGGGCTTCGGAACGCCCGCGCGCGCCGCCAGCCCGGCGATGATCCGGTGCAGCTCGGGGGCCTCCTGCTCGCTCACCGGGACCGCGCGGTTCATCTTGAGCGCGATCTTCCCGCTGAACCAGTACATGACGAAGTTGAACACCACCGCGATCGCGGCGAAGACGATCAGGCCGGACGCGCCGCCGATGAGGTACCCGATCGCGATCAGCAGCCCGGAGAGGGCCGCCACGAGGACGAAGGTCTTGAAGTTGTTTCCCGCCTTGTAGGAGGCGAGGTCCATGGTCCCTCCTTGGGGATCACTCGGCCGGTTGGGATCTCCGGCCTCGTCGATTATAGGAGAGGTCCCTCGGCGCGCCTGCACGTGTCGTTGACGATCGGTTAAGGGGGTACCCTCGCCGCCGTGCGGTTCGTCGCCATTCTCCTCGCCCTCGTCGCGGTCCTCGTCACGAATCTCGCGGTGTCGTGCGGGCCGACCGATCCGACGCAGGCCGGCGGGACGGAGGCCGACCCGGTCTCGCTGCTCGGCGTGCTCCCGAGCCCGGACGACCTGCGCGGCCCCCCGGCGGCGGAGGCCGGCCCCGCCGCCCTGCTCGAGGCGCTCACGGGCACCGCGGACGCCGGCCTGGCGGGCCAGCTGGGTGAGCGCGGCCTGAAGGCCGCGGCGGTGCGCACCTGGACCGCGCCCGGCGGCGGGGAGCTGGTCGCGGCGGTGAGCGTGTGGCGGTCCCACCTCGTGGCCACCGGGATCGGCTCCGACGCCTCGGCCCGGCTCGCGGAGGAGGACGGCGGGAGCGCGTGGACCCCGTCCGATGTCCCGGGCGGCCGGGGGGCCCGGCTCGACGGGCCGCGGCCGGAGCGCCGGCTGGCCTTCGCGGTGGGGCCGAACTCGCTCTACGTCCGCTCGACCGGCGATGTGGACGAGGACGTCGTGGTCCGCACCATGCGCCGCCTGATCCTCACGCAGGAGGGCCGCGAGGGCTGACGGCCTCGCTGCCTCGGGGCGGGGCCGGGAGGGGTCCCCTCGGCCGTGCCGAAAGGCCGGTCATGAGCCCCGATGCACCCACGGAGGAGGAGCGCCGGCTCGAGGAGGAGCGTTTTCGTGAGGCCGAGCGCGACGCGCGCGACGAGGCCGCGCCGTTCGCCGCTCTCGTCGTGGTGGCCCTGGTGGCCCTCGCTCTGGTCAGCCTGAGCGCGGACTGGAGGCTCTTCGAGGGGGTCGGGTGGTGGGTGTGGCTCGTCGCGGCCGTGCCGTACGCGGCGCTCGCCCTCATGCTCGAGGTCGGCCTCGGCCGCGTGCGGGACCGTGATCAGCGTCGCGCGATCGTCCAGCTCCTGCTGAAGATCGTCGTGCTGTTCAGCCTGATCGAGGTGTCGCTGCTCGTCGCCTCGCTGATGGCGTCGGATCTCGGCATCGGCGGCGGGCAGCTCCTGCAGAGCGCCGCCACGGTGTGGTTCGGGAACGTCGTCGCCTTCGGCCTGGCGTTCTGGGAGCTCGATTGCGGAGGCCCCGTCCGGCGCGCCCTCTCGGACGAGCGCGTCACCCCGGACATCCAGTTCCCCCAGGACGAGAACCCGACGCTCGCCGCGAAGGAGTGGGCCCCGCGCCTGCTCGACTACCTCTACGTCTCGACCACGAACTCGATCGCGTTCAGCCCCACCGACGCGATGCCCCTGACCCGGACGGCGAAGGGCCTGATGACGCTCGAGGCGACGGTGTCCGTGCTGGCGGTGCTCCTGATCGCGGCGCGCGCCGTCAACATCCTGCAGGCGTAGCCACCCACCCCCACGCCCCAGGAGCATGCGGCTCACCTTCACGCACGACCACGACTGGGGCATCGGCTGGATCGCCGCGGAGCCGCCCGCCATGCAGCGGGCCTCCCACGCCCTCGTCCACGAGGGCGGCGTCTGGCTCGTCGATCCGGTCGACGGCGACGGCCTCCACGAGCGGATCGCCGCGCTCGGGCAGGTGCGGGGCGTGGTCCAGCTGCTGGACCGCCACAACCGCGACTCCGCGGCCCTCGCCGCCCGCTACGGCGTGCCCCACATCGAGACGCCGTTCCACGGGCTTCCCGGGACCCCGTTCGTGACGATCGGGCTCGTGCGGCGCAAGCGCTGGCGCGAGGTGGCGCTGTGGTGGCCGGAGCCGGCGGTCCTCGTGGTGTCCGAGGCGCTCGGCACGACCCCGTTCTTCGCGGTGCCCGGCGAGAGGGTGGGCGTCCACGCCCTCCTGCGCCTGACGCCGCCGCGCCGCCTGACCGGGATCCCGGCGCGCCACCTGCTGGTGGGCCACGGCCCCCCGCTGGAGGGCGTGGACGTGCCCGAGCGCATCGCGCGCGCCGTGTCGCGCAGCCGCCGGGAGATCCCGCGCCTGCTCCTCGGCATGGCGCGGGCGAGCCGCTCCGGGCGCTGAGGCCGGCTCAGATCGAGGGGGCCGGCACCGGATCGGGTTGGGACGGGGGGACCGGGTCCGGCTCGGGCAGCGGCCCGGGCCCGGGCGGCGTCGGGATGGGCTGCGGCGCGGGCTCGGGGCCCGGCAGGCCGCCCGGCGGGCGCTCGGCGCGGGAAGTGGTCATGGCCCTTGGCTTCCCGGGTCCCGGAGTCGCGAAACGGACGGGGGGCCGGGCAGCCGGCCGGCGGCCTCGGTCACCTCTCGCAGCCATGCCGCGTGGCCGGCGGTGAGCTGGCCGCTCCGCAGCCGCCACGACCAGTTGCCATGGCGGGTTCCGGGGGTGTTGAGGCGGGCCTCGTCGCCCAGGCCCAGCAGATCCTGGGCGGGCACGATCGCCAGGCCGGCCGGCGAGGACAGCGCCAGGCGCACGATCAGCCGGTGCGGCGGCTCACCGGCGATCCCCGCGGCGGCGCCGGCGGCCGCGGCCTCCTGTCGCACGGCCTCCGAGGCCGTGCCCCACCAGCCCGCCGCCGTCTGGTTGTCGTGGGTGCCCGAGTAGACGACCGCGTGGCGCACGTGGTTCTCGAGGCGGTGGGAGTTGCGCGCGCTGCCCTCGAAGGCGAACTGGATCACCCGCATGCCGGGCAGCCCCAGCCGGGCCATCAGCCGCCGGACCGGCGGGGTGATGACCCCCAGATCCTCGGCGACCAGCGACAGCGCGCCGAGCTGCGCCCGGGCGGTGTCGATGACCTCGGCGCCGGGGCCGCGCCGCCAGCGTCCGGACCGGGCGGTGCGGGCCCCCCGCGGCACGGCCCACCAGGACACGAAGGCGCGGAAGTGGTCGATCCGCAGGGAGTCGAAGAGCTCGTGGGAGCGCCGCAGGCGCTCGGTCCACCAGCGGTACCCCTCCGCCCGCATGGCCGCCCAGTCGTAGGTGGGGTTGCCCCAGAGCTGACCGTCGGCCGTGAAGAAGTCGGGGGGCACCCCGGCGACCGGGTCGGACCGGAAGAGCCCGGGGTGGGCCCTCACGTCGGCGGCCCGGGGAGCGACGTAGAAGGGCAGGTCGCCGAGGATCCTCACGCCGCGGGAAGCTGCGTGATCACGCAACGACCGCCATTCGCGGTCCATGCGCACCTGGTCCTCGAGCGCCCCGGGGCCGGCGGCGCGCGCCCAGTCGTCGATCCAGTAGCCGCTGCGCTCGCGGAAGTCGGAGACCTGCGCGGCGCTCACGGCGGCCCGCGGCGCCGCCAGGTAGCCGCGCCAGCTCGCGAACGCCGAGGGGCTCGCATAGGGCGAGCCGTGGCGATCCGGCGGCGTGATCGGCAGCACCTGCCACCAGGCCTGCCCCGCGTCGGCGAGCCAGTCGACGAACGCGAGCGCCGCGCGGCCGAGCCGTCCCCCCGGAAGGGACCCGACGGGCAGCAGGACCCCGGCCCGGCGGGGGGCCGTGGGATCGTCCCCGGGCGGGGGGAGTGTCGCGCGCGACATGCCTGGGAAAGCTACGCTGCGTGCGCCTCGTGCCCGTCTCCATTCCCCGCACGCCGCCATCGCGCCTTCAGATCCACGACGTCGGGCCGACGGTGGACGGTGGCCGCTACCCCGTGAAGCGAACGATCGGCGATCCCGTCGTCGTCTCGTGCGACCTCGTGCGCGACGGTCACGAGCAGCTCCGGGCCGTGGTGCGGCACCGCCCGCCCGGGACCAGCGGCTTCCTGGAGGAGCCGATGACGCAGTCGGGTCCGGACCGCTGGCAGGGCGACTTCCTCACGGTCGCGCTCGGGCGGCACGCCTTCCAGGTCGAGGTCTGGGTGGACGCCTACGCGTCGTGGAGGCACGAGGTCGAGCGCAAGCTGGCGGCCGGCCAGGAGGATCTCGACAGCGAGCTCGAGGAGGGCGCGGCCCTGATCGAGGACGTCGCCGCGCGGCTGCGGGCGGCGGACCGCGCGGTGGTCTTCGAGGCCGTCGGGGCGCTGCGGGGGCCGGGTCCGGTGGCCGAGCGCGCCGCCGCCGCGACCGCGCCGGCCGTGGCCGATGCGCTGGCCCGCAGCACGGAGCGGCGGGAGCGGCGGCGGTCGCAGACCTACGAGGTCGATGTTGACCGCGAGCGGGCCCGCGTGGGCGCGTGGTACGAGCTCTTCCCGCGCTCGTTCGGCGGCTTCGCCGGCGTGCAGGAGCAGCTCCCGCGCCTGGCCGAGCTGGGCTTCGACGTCGTCTACCTGCCGCCGATCCACCCGATCGGCGTGACGCACCGCAAGGGGCGCAACAACTCCCCGGTCGCGGAGCCCGGCGATCCCGGCAGCCCGTGGGCGATCGGCGGCGAGGCCGGAGGGCACACGGCCGTGAATCCGGACCTGGGCACCCTGGCCGAGTTCGAGAGCCTGGTCATGGCGGCGCGGGAGAACGAGCTGGAGATCGCGCTGGACTTCGCGATCCAGTGCTCCCCCGACCACCCCTGGCTGCGCGAGCACCCCGACTGGTTCCATCGCCGCCCGGACGGGACGCTGAAGTACGCGGAGAACCCGCCCAAGCGCTACCAGGACATCTACAACCTCAACTTCGACAGCCCCGACTGGCGCGGCCTGTGGTCGGCGCTGCGGGACGCGCTGATGTTCTGGGTGGAGCGCGGGGTGAGCATCTTCCGCGTGGACAACCCGCACACCAAGCCCACGGCCTTCTGGGAGTGGCTCATCACCGACGTCCGCGAGGACTATCCCGACACCGTCTTCCTGGCCGAGGCCTTCACCAGCCCGGCGCGGATGTACGAGCTCGCCAAGGCCGGCTTCAGCCAGTCGTACACCTACTTCACCTGGAAGAACTCGCGGGCCGAGCTCATCGAGTACGTGAGCGAGCTCGCGGGCCCGGTCTCGGCGTTCTTCCGGCCGAACTTCTTCGTGAACACCCCCGACATCCTCCACGCCTATCTTCAGGAGGGGGGCCGGCCGGCCTTCGAGGCGCGCCTGGTGCTGGCGGCCACCCTCTCCCCCAGCTACGGGATCTACTCGGGGTTCGAGAACCTGGAGCGCACCCCCGTCGCGGCCGGAAGCGAGGAGTACCTCGACTCCGAGAAGTACGAGATCAAGACGCGGACGCTGGACGGGCCCCTGTTGCCGCTCGTGAGGCGCCTGAACGAGATCCGGCGCTCCCACGAGCCCCTTCGGCGCATCGACGTCCGCTTCCTCGACACGGCCAACGAGGCGCTGATCGCCTACGCGAAGGGCCGCGGGACCGGCGCCATCGTCGTCTGCGTGAACCTCGACCCGCACTCCGCCCACGAGGGGCTGGTGAGCCTCCCCGGTGACCTCGACCTGCCGGATCGCTTCACCGCCCGCGACCTGGTGAGCGGCGAGGCGTTCGCGTGGGGCGCCGGCGGGAACTACGTGCGCCTGGACCCCGCGGTCGCACCGATGCACATCCTGCGGGTGGACCCGTGAGCCCGTCCGGGCGCCCGGCCCGTCCGCGCAGGCCCTCCACGAAGGCCGGCGCCTCCGCGGTCGCGGGCCTCGAGCCGGACATCGCCCTGCTGGCCGCCCGCGACCACCACGAGCCCCACCGCGTGCTGGGGGCCCACCTCACACCCGAGGGTGTGGCGATCCGCGCCTGGCGGCCGGACGCGAAGGCGGTCCGGGCGATCCCCGAGGGCGCCGGGCCGGTGACGCTCGATCACGCGGCCTCGGGGCTCTTCGCCGGCCTGCTCCGGGGGGTCACGGCGGTGCCGCGCTACGAGATCGAGGTGGAGTACGAGGGCCGCACCGTGCGCGGCCGCGATCCCTACTCGTTCCTGCCCACGGTGGGCGAGCTCGACCTGCACCTGGTGGGCGAGGGGCGCCACGCGGAGCTGTGGCAGCGCCTGGGCGCCCACCCGCGTGAGATCGACGGGACCGCCGGCACGTCCTTCGCGATCTGGGCTCCGGCGGCGCGGTCGGTGAGCGTGGTCGGCGACTGGAACGGGTGGGACGGCCGGGTGCACCCGATGCGCTCGCTCGGCGCGTCGGGCGTCTGGGAGCTGTTCCTCCCCGACGTCGAGCCCGGGAGCCGGTACAAGTACGAGATCCGCGGGGCCGACGGGTCGCTGCGCCTGAAGGCCGACCCCATGGCCCAGGCCGCGGAGCCGCCCCCGCGCACGGCCTCCGAGGTCCACCGCAGCACTCACTCCTGGCGGGACGGCGACTGGATGGCGGACCGCATGCGGCGCCATCCGCACGCGGAGCCGGTGTCGATCTACGAGGTGCACCTGCCCTCCTGGCGCTGGAACCCCGCGGAGGGGAACCGCCCGCTGACCTACGCCGAGCTGGGCGCGGAGCTGGGCGACTACGCCCGGGAGATGGGCTTCACCCACGTGGAGCTGCTGCCCGTGATGGCCCACCCGTTCTCGGGCTCGTGGGGCTACCAGGTGACGTCGTACTTCGCGCCCACGCCCACCCTGGGCTCGCCCGACGACCTGCGGGAGATGGTGGACCGCCTCCACGAGCGGGGCATCGGCCTGATCCTCGACTGGGTGCCGGCGCACTTCCCGCGCGATGACTTCGCCCTCGCCCGCCTGGACGGGACCGCCCTCTACGAGCACGAGGACCCCCGCCGGGGTGCCCATCCCGACTGGGGCACGCTGATCTTCAACTACGGGCGCAACGAGGTGCGCAACTTCCTGGTGGCGAGCGCGCTCTACTGGCTGCGCGAGTACCACGCCGACGGGCTGCGCGTGGACGCCGTGGCGTCGATGCTCTACCGCGACTACTCGCGCGCCGCCGGCGAGTGGGTGCCCAACGAGTACGGCGGGCGCGAGGACCTCGAGGCCATCGGGTTCCTGCGCGAGCTCAACGAGGTCACCCACGGCCACGAGCCCGGCGTGCTCATGGCCGCCGAGGAGTCGACGGCCTGGCCGGCGGTGTCGCGCCCCACCTCCGAGGGCGGTCTCGGCTTCGACCTGAAGTGGAACATGGGCTGGATGCACGACACGCTCGACTACTTCAGCAAGGAGCCGGTGCACCGCACCTACCACCACGACGAGCTGACCTTCAGCCTGGTCTACGCCTTCACCGAGCAGTTCGTGCTGCCGCTGTCGCACGACGAGGTGGTGCACGGCAAGGGCTCCCTGCTCTCGCGGATGCCCGGTGACGACTGGCAGAAGCACGCCAACCTGCGGGCCCTGTACGGGTACATGTGGGCGCATCCGGGCAAGAAGCTGCTCTTCATGGGGTGCGAGATCGCCCAGGAGCAGGAGTGGAGCCACGAGCGCAGCCTCGACTGGCATCTGCTGGAGCTGCCGCGCCACGCGGGCGTGCAGCGCCTGGTGCGCGACCTCAACCACCTCTACCGCGGCGAGCCGGCGCTGTGGGAGCGGGACTCCCAGCCGGAGGGCTTCGCCTGGCTGGTGGTGGACGACCGCGACACCAACGTCGTGGCCTTCGCCCGCTTCTCGTCAGGCGGGCGGGTCGTGGTGATGGCGGCGAACCTCTCGCCCGTCCCGCGGCCCGGATACCACCTGCCCATGCCCCACGGCGGGCACTGGCGCGAGCTGCTGAACACCGACTCGGAGATCTACGGCGGGGCCAACCTCGGCAACCTCGGCGGGGTCGACGCGTCCTCGGGCCCCCACGGGGGCCAGCCCGCGTCCACGCACCTGACCCTGCCGCCGCTCGCGGCCATCTGGCTCACGCCCGATGGCTGAGGGGGCCGGCCCGCTGCCATGGGAGCGCCCCCTGGGGGCGCTCCCCCGGGGGACGGCACCACGCTCTTCCGCGTCTGGGCCCCGCGCGCCGCGGCGGTGGAGGTGGAGCTCGCCGGGGGCCGGACGACCCTCGGCGCGGCGGGTCTCGGGGTCTTCGAGGGGGTGGCGCCCGCCTCGGCGGGCGAGGACTACCGCTACGTGCTGGACGGCGGGGAGCCGCTGGCGGATCCCTGCTCCCGCTTCCAGCCGGAGGGGGTGCGCGGGCCCTCGCGGATCGTCGACCCCGCGCGGTTCGCCTGGACCGACGACTGCCTGGACCGGCCTCGACCGCGCCGGCCTGGTCATCTACGAGCTGCACGTGGGCACCTTCACCCCCGAGGGGACCCTGGGTGCGGCCGCGGGGCGCCTGGGCGAGCTGCGCGAGCTGGGGGTGACCGCGGTGGAGCTGATGCCGGTCGCGACCTTCCCCGGGGAGCGCAACTGGGGCTACGACGGCCTCTACACGTGGGCGCCGCACCCGGCCTACGGCGGCCCGGAGGCGCTGGCCGCCTTCGTCGACGCCGCCCACGCCCACGGGCTCGGGGTGATCCTCGACGTGGTCTACAACCACGTCGGGCCCGGCTCCGAGACCCTCGACGCCTTCGGCCCCTACTTCACCGACCGCCACGGCACGCCCTGGGGCAGGGCGATGAACTTCGACGACTCCGACTGCGGGGGGGTGCGCGAGTGGGCGCTCCAGAACGCCTGCATGTGGCTGGCCGAGTACCGGATGGACGGCCTGCGCCTGGACGCCGTGCACGCGATCTACGACATGGGGGCGCGGCACGTGCTGGCCGAGCTCGCCGTCCGGGCGCGTGACGCCTCGCCCCGCCCGGTGCTCCTGATCGCCGAGAGCGATCTCAACGACCCCCGCCTCCTGCGGCCGGAGGAGCGCGGCGGGTACGGCCTCGGGGCCCAGTGGTCCGACGACTTCCACCACTCGCTGCACGCGCTCCTCACGGGCGAGAGCGACGGGTACTACGCGGACTTCGGCTCCGTGGAGGACCTCGCCACGGCCACGCGCCGCCCCTTCGTCTACGACGGCCGCTACTCGGGCTTCCGGCGGCGGCGGCACGGCGCCCCGGCCGACGACCGACCGCCGTCCCAGTTCGTCGTCTACTCCCAGAACCACGACCAGGTGGGCAACCGGGCGGTGGGCGACCGGCCGCCGCCGGGCGTGCGCGCCCTGGCCGCCGCCTGGGTGATCCTCTCGCCCTTCGTCCCCATGATCTTCATGGGCGAGGAGGACGGCACCGACACCCCCTTCCAGTTCTTCACGGACCACATCGACCCGTCGATCGCCACCGCCACGCGCGACGGTCGACGGGCCGAGTTCGCGGCCTTCGAGGGCTTCGAGGGAGAGGTGCCCGACCCCCAGTCGCCCGAGACCTTCGCGCGCTCGACGCTGCGTCCGGGTGACGGCGCGCCCGCCATGCGGGATCTCTACCGGCGGTTGCTCGAGCTGCGCCGCGGCCTGCCCCAGGAGGCGCCCGAGGTGGAGTTCGACGAGGGCGCGGCGTGGATCGCCATGCGCCGCGGCGACCTCGAGGTGCTGGGCAACTTCGGCCGCCACGACGCGGAGGTGCCGGTGGAGGGACGTCGGCTGGTGCTGGCGACCGACCCCGCCGCCGAGCTGCGCGACGGGCGCCTGCGGCTTCCGGCGCGGTCGGCGGCGGTGGCCCGATGAGCACGCGCGTGTGGCCCGGCCACCCCTTCCCCCTGGGCGCGACCTGGAACGGCACCGGCACCAACTTCTCGCTCTTCTCGGAGAACGCCGAGCGGGTGGAGCTGTGCCTCTTCGACGCCCAGGATCGCGAGACGCGCGTCGACCTGCGCGAGCGCACCGCCTTCATCTGGCACGGGTTCCTCCCGGACGTGGGCCCGGGCCAGCGCTACGCGTTCCGGGTGTACGGGCCCTGGGCGCCCGAGCAGGGCCACCGCTTCAACCCGCACAAGCTGCTCATCGACCCCTACGCGAAGGCCATCGAGGGCGGGATCCTGTGGGACGCGGCCAACACGCTCCCCTACGAGCCCGACGGCGCCAACGCCGACCTGGTGCTCGACACGACCGACGATGCGGACGCGATCCCGAAGTGCATCGTCGACGATCCGGGCTTCGACTGGGAGGGCGACCGCCCTCCGGGGACGCCCTGGCACGAGACCCTCATCTACGAGGTCCACGTGAAGGGCTTCACCAAGCTGCACCCCGGCGTGCGCGAGGACCTGCGGGGCACCTACGCCGGCCTGGCGTCCGACGAGGCCGTCGAGCACCTGCGCTCGCTCGGCGTGACGGCCGTGGAGCTGCTGCCCGTGCACCACATCGCCGACGAGCAGCACCTGGCCGGTCGGGGCCTCACCAACTACTGGGGCTACAGCTCGATCGGCTACCTCGCGCCCCACGCCCTCTACTCGGCCACCGGCAGCACGGGCGCCCAGGTACACGAGTTCAAGGGCATGGTGAAGGCGCTCCACCGCGCCGGGATCGAGGTGATCCTGGACGTGGTCTACAACCACACCGCCGAGGGGAACCACCTGGGGCCGATGCTCTCGTTCAAGGGCATCGACAACCGCTCGTACTACCGCTGCTCGGCCGAGGACCCGCGCTTCTACGTGGACTTCACGGGGACCGGGAACAGCCTCAACCCGGTCCATCCCCAGGTGCTCCGGCTGATCATGGACAGCCTGCGCTACTGGGTCCTCGAGATGCACGTCGACGGCTTCCGCTTCGACCTCGCGTCGGCGCTCGCGCGCGAGTTCTGGGACGTCAACCGGCTCTCGGCCTTCTTCGACATCATCCACCAGGACCCGGTCCTGTCTCAGGTGAAGCTCATCGCCGAGCCGTGGGACGTCGGGCCCGGCGGGTACCAGGTGGGCAACTTCCCCGTGCTCTGGACCGAGTGGAACGGCATCTACCGCGACGAGATGCGCGACTTCTGGCGGGGCCAGAGCAACGGCATGGCGGAGTTCGCATCGCGCATCACCGGCTCGAGCGACCTCTACCAGTCGGACGGGCGCGCGCCGTTCGCCTCGATCAACTTCATCACCGCCCATGACGGCTTCACGCTGGCCGACCTCGTCTCCTACAACGAGAAGCACAACGAGGCGAACCTCGAGGACAACCGGGACGGCACCGACGACAACCGCAGCTGGAACTGCGGGGTCGAGGGGCCCACCGACGACCCCGAGATCCTGGAGCTGCGCGAGCGCCAGCAGCGCAACTTCCTGGCCACCCTGCTCCTGTCGCAGGGCGTGCCGATGCTGTCGGGCGGCGACGAGATCAGCCGCACCCAGGGCGGCAACAACAACGCGTACTGCCAGGACAACGAGATCAGCTGGTTCGACTGGCATCTCGACGAGCGCGCGCGGCGGCTGCTGGACTTCACCCGGCGCCTGATCGCCCTGCGGCGGGCCCACCCGATCTTCCACAGGCGCGACTTCTTCGGGGGCACCGACGGGTCCGAGTCCGGCTCCGGCCTGCCCGACATCCGCTGGTTCCGGGCCGACGGGCGCGAGATGAGCCAGCGCGACTGGCGCCGCTCGGACCTGCGCCACCTGGCGGTCTTCCTGAACGGCGAGGAGATCCCGTCGCCCTCCCCCACCGGCGAGCCGGTGCTCGACGACTCGTTCGTGGTGCTGGTGAACGGCGGGCACGAGCCCACGCCCTTCCGGCTGCCGCCGCGCCGCTTCGGCAACCGGTGGCGGCACGTGATCTCCACCGCCGATCCCGACCTGCCCGAGGACGGCGAGAGCTGGCCCGCCCGCGAGGTGCTGACGCTGGAGGCTCGCTCGCTCGTCGTCCTGCGCCGCGCCTGGTGAGGGCCACCTACCGGCTCCAGCTCGGCCCCGGCATGGGCTTCGCGCGGGCCCGGGAGCTGGTCCCCTACCTGCGCGCGCTCGGGATCAGCCACCTCTATCTCTCCCCCGTCCTCCAGGCGCGGCACGGATCGACCCACGGCTACGACGTGATCGATCCGCGCAGGGTGTCGGACGACCTGGGAGGCGAGGCGGAGCTGCGCGAGCTGGCCGGCGCCGGGCTCGACGTGCTGCTGGACGTGGTGCCCAACCACATGGCCACCGACGACGAGAACCCGTTCTGGACCGACCCCGCCCTGCGGGAGCGATTCTTCGACATCGACCCCGAGACCGGGCTCCACCGGCGCTTCTTCTCCATCGACGAGCTGGCGGGCGTCCGGGTGGAGGACCCCGAGGTCTTCGAGACCACCCACGCGCTGATCCTGCGCCTGGTGGCCGACGGCGTCGTCGACGGGCTCCGCATCGACCACCCCGACGGCCTGGCCGACCCCGCGGGCTACCTCGCCCGGCTGACCGAGCGCGGGGTGGAGCACATCTGGGTGGAGAAGATCGTCGAGCCGGGCGAGCTCCTCCCCGACTGGCCCGTGGAGGGGACCACCGGCTACGAGTTCATGGCCGACCTCACCGCCCTCTTCATCGATCCGGCGGGCGAGGAGCCGCTCACGGCGCTCTACGCCGAGCTGACCGGCGAGACGCGGCCGTTCGGGGAGCTGGGCGCCGAGGCGAAGCTGGAGGAGGCCCGCACCACCTTCGAGCCCGAGGTCGATCGCCTGCGGTCGCTGCTCGACGAGCCCGACATGGCCGAGGCGGTGGCCGCCCTGCCGGTCTACCGGACCTACCTGGAGCCGGCCGAGCCGGCCGATGCCGACCCCCACGACGTCGAGGCGGTGGAGGAGGCCGACCTGCCCGAGCGCGTGCGCGAGGCCCTCGTGGCTCCGGCCGACCCGGACGAGGAGGCGTTCGCGGTGCGCTTCCAGCAGACCACCGGGGCCGTCATGGCGAAGGGCGTCGAGGACACCGCCCTCTACCGCTACACCCGCCTGGTGGCGCTCAACGAGGTGGGCGCGGACCCGAGCCGCTGGAGCCTGTCCCCCGCCGAGATGCACGCGGCCAACGCCGCCCGCGCCGAGCGCTTCCCGCGCGGGCTGCTGGCCACCCAGACGCACGACACCAAGCGCTCGGGCGACGTGCGGGCGCGGATCGGAGCCCTGTCCGGGATGCCCGCCGAGTGGCGCGAGCAGGTGCTGCGCTGGCGCGATCTGACCGCGCCCCTGCGCGCCGGCGGCGCCCCCGATCCCAGCGAGGAGTACCTGATCTACCAGACGCTCGTCGGCGCCTGGCCGCTCGAGCGCAAGCGCCTCCAGGCCTACATGGTCAAGGCCATGCGCGAGGCCAAGGTGAACACCGACTGGATGGATCCGAACGAGCGCCACGAGCGGGCGGTCCTGCGCTTCTGCGCCGGGCTCTACGCGTCCGGCGAGTTCCTGGCCGATCTCGAGGGCCTGTTGGAGACCCTCGCCCCGCGCGGCGAGCGTGCGGCCCTCGGTCAGACGCTGCTCAAGCTCACCTCCCCCGGGGTCCCGGACATCTACCAGGGCGACGAGCTGTGGTGCCTGTCGCTGGTGGACCCCGACAACCGCCGCCCGGTGGACTGGGACCTGCGGCGCGCCCGGCTCGAGGAGCTGCTCGGAGGGGCCGCGCCCACCCGAGAGACCGCGAAGATGCTCCTCATCCAGCGGGCGCTCGACCTGCGCGCCCGGCGCCCCGCGCCCTTCGAGGGGGCGTACGAGCCGCTGGACGCCGGCGATGCGGCCTTCGCCTACGCCCGGGGCGGCGAGGCGATCGCGGCGACCCCCATCAGGGAGGGGGGCGAGGCGGAGACGGTGAGGATCCCCGAGCCGCTCCGCGGCACGTGGCGCAGCGTCCTGACCGGGGCCGAGGTCGAGCTGGGGGCGCAGGCGACGGTCGCCGACCTGGCGGGCGACTTCCCGGTGGCACTGCTCGAGCGGCAGGATGGCTGACCCGGAGGCGGTGACCCGCTCGCGGCTGGTGGCGGACCTGCGCCGCCTGGGGGTGCGGGAGGGCGGCATCACCATGGTGCACACCCGGATGAGCGCCATCGGCTGGGTCGTCGGAGCCGCGGAGACCGTGGTGCACGCGCTGCTCGAGGCCCTCGGCCCCGAGGGGACGCTGATGGCCTACGCGTCGTGGGAGGAGCACGTCTACCGCATCGAGGACCGGCCTCCGGAGCACCGGGATGCCTACCTCGCCGAGCCCCCGGTCTTCGACGTCGCGACCGCCGAGGTCGCCCGCGAGTACGGCCGCATCCCGGAGCGGGTGCGCACCTGGCCGGGCGCCGAGCACAGCGGACACCCGGAGGCCGGCGTCGTCGCGGTCGGGGCGCGGGCCCGGTGGGTCACGGAGGGCCACCCCGCAGACGACGGCTACGGCCCGGACAGCCCGTTCGCGCGGCTGGTGGAGGCCGGCGGCCAGGTGCTGATGCTGGGGGCCCCGCTCGACACCGTCACCCTGCTGCACCACGCGGAGGCGATCGCACGGGCCGAGCCCAAGCGCCGCGTGACCTACCGCATCCCGGTGCTCGAGGGCGGGCGCCTGGTCGAGCGGACCTACACCGACATCGAGACCTCCGACGGGGCCTTCCCCTACGAGGACCTCGGCCTCGACGAGGACGCCTTCGCCGCCATCGCACGGGCCGCCCTGGCCGCCGGGATCGGCGTGCGCGGCCACGTCGGGCAGGCCGAGAGCCACCTCTTCCCCGCCCCGGAGCTCACCGCCTTCGCCGTCTCGTGGATGGAGGAGCGCTTCTCGCCCGGAGGGGGATGACTCAGGCGGGGGCCTTCTCCATCAGGTCGCGCAGCCCCATCAGGACGATGGGCACCCAGGGCGGGCGGTTGTTGAGCTCGTAGCCCAGCTCGTAGACGGCCTTCTCCAGGAGCGAGGTGTCCAGGAGCAGCTCGAGCTCCTCCCGGTCCTCGGGCAGCCACGGCTGGCCCTCGGCGGCGCGCAGGTACTCGCCCAGGAAGGCCGCCGAGACCGCGTCGTACCAGTGGCGGCCCCAGGCCTCGAGCTCGATGGCGGCGGGCGAGTCGGCCTCCACCAGGCCGCGGGCGGACTGGTCCAGGAGGGCCGTGAAGGTGGCGTAGTGGAACGAGCGCAGCATCCCCGCCACGTCGCGCAACGGGGTGCGCTTCACGCGGCGGTCGCTCAGCGAGCGGGCCGGCTCGCCCTCGAAGTCGATGACCATGAAGTCGCGGCCGGTGAACAGGACCTGTCCCAGGTGCAGGTCGCCGTGGCAGCGGATCCGCCTGGCCGTGAGGCGCCGCTCGATGAGCGCGGAGAAGCGGCCCAGGATGTCGCCCTCCGCCGCCAGCACGTCCTCGGCGGCCTCGCGCTCGCGCTCGCCCAGGGCGGGGAGGCCGCGGCGGAGCAACCGCATCGAGCTACCGGTCAGGTTGCGCATCGACTGGTACACCGACCGCTGGTAGTGCGGCGTGAACGGCTCCGGCGCCAGGCCGTCGGCGGCGTCGCCCGAGAGCGCGATGTGCAGCTCGGCGATGCGCCGTCCCATGAGAGCGGCCGACTGGAGGTAGGAGCCCACCAGCTCGTCGGTCTCCTCGGGCATCGGGCGGTCGGCCCGCTCCAGCAGGGTGCCCTTCCAGGCGGGGGGCGGGGCGGCCCCCGGCTGGATGCGCTCGGTGACCACCTCCTCGTAGAAGCGGCTGAGGGCGTCGAGGGTGTACTGCCAGGCGTCGCCCTCGTTGGGGACGAACTCATGGACGATCGCCAGGGTGGCCGGCTCGCCGCCGTCGGCGCGGTACTCGAGCGCCCCGGCCACCGCCGGGGTGTGCTCGTAGCCCGCGCGCTCCACCAGATAGCGGCCCAGCTCGAGGTCGGGGTTCACCCCGGGCTCCACCCGCCGGAACAGCTTCAGGATCAGGCTCTGGCCGAAGAGCACGGACGTGTTGCTCTGCTCGGCGCGGAAGATCGACGGGTCCGGCGGCTCGTCGCCGTCGATCGCGCGCGCCAGCGCGGCGGTCGGCGACCCGGAGAGCTGGCCGCCGGAGGTGCCCCGCAGGCGCCGGCGCCGGCGCACCGCGTCGAGCAGCGCGCGGCAGACGTCGGGGTCGAGCAGGGCCTCGGCCAGCACCGCGGGCTCGTCCCGCCCCTCGAGGTGGGCCACGATGCTG
This sequence comes from Miltoncostaeaceae bacterium, assembly GCA_963721335.1. Taxonomy (GTDB): domain Bacteria; phylum Actinomycetota; class Thermoleophilia; order Miltoncostaeales; family Miltoncostaeaceae; genus CAVXDY01. Next base: position 568,433 of record CAVRIV010000002.1, on the reverse strand, counting down.
CGCGGCGCGTCGATCGCGATCCGCTCGGCCCTCTCCCCCTCCACGAGCACCAGCGGCACGGAGTACGTCTCGGGCTCGCCCTCGCCGAACTCGACCCGGACGATCAGCACCCGGGCGGCCAGCGCGGCGCGGGGGCCGGCGATGGGGAGCGCGTCGCGCACCGACACCGACCGGATCCGCCGGGCCTTGCTCGCGAACCACCGCCGCGTGGGCAGGAAGCGCGCAATGGCCCGCTCGAGGTCGCCGCGGCTGCGCCCGGTGGCGATCGCGTCGAGCGTCCCGACGGCGGCGAAGGACGGAGCCGAGCCGTCGCGAGGCGAGCGCACCGGCCTCCTCCCGCTGGCCCTCGAGGGACAGCCAGTACACCGCGTGCGGGCCCAGCGTGAGCAGGTAGGGCAGGTCGCCGATCGGGGGGAAGGCGGTCTGGCCCACGAGCTCAACCGGGACCGAGCCGCGGAACTGCGACAGGTCGAGCTCCACGTACTGGGGGAAGCGCGACAGGTTGGCCACGATCAGCACGCAGCGCCCGTCGTCGCGCCGCAGGTAGGCCAGCACGCGCCGGTTCTCCGGGTGGAGGAACTCCAGCGCGCCGCGCCCGAAGACCTCGTAGCGCTTGCGCAGGGCCAGCATGCGGCGCATCCACCACAGCAGCGACCCCGAGTTGTTCGCCTGGGTCTCGACGTTGACGGTCTCGTAGTGGAACTCGGGGTCGATGATCGGCGGCAGGTAGAGGCGCTGCGGGTTGGCCCGCGAGAAGCCGGCGTTGCGGTCGCCGCTCCACTGCATCGGGGTGCGCACGCCGTCGCGGTCGCCGAGGTAGATGTTGTCGCCCATCCCGATCTCGTCGCCGTAGTAGATGACCGGCGTTCCCGGCAGCGACAGCAGGAGCCCGTTCATCAGCTCGATCTTGCTCCGGTCGTTGCCCAGGAGCGGCGCGAGGCGCCGGCGGATCCCCAGGTTGATCCGGGCCTCCCGCTCGTGGGCGTACATCCGGTACATGTAGTCGCGCTCCTCGTCGGTCACCATCTCGAGCGTGAGCTCGTCGTGGTTGCGCAGGAAGAGCGCCCACTGGCAGCCGTCCGGGATCTCCGGGGTCTGCTGGAGGATGTCGATGATCGGGAAGCGATCCTCCATCTGGATCGCCATGAAGAGCCGGGGCATCAGGGGGAAGTGGAAGGCCATGTGGCACTCGTCGCCGTCCCCGAAGTACTCGGCGGCGTCCTCGGGCCACTGGTTGGCCTCGGCCAGCAGCAGGCGGCCCGGGTAGCGCTCGTCCACGTGCCGGCGCAGGTCGCGCAGGAAGCCGTGGGTCTCGGGCAGGTTCTCGCAGCTCGTCCCCTGGCGCTCGTAGAGGTAGGGCACGGCGTCCAGGCGCAGCCCGTCGACCCCGATCCGCAGCCAGTGGTCCACCTGTGACACCAGCGCCCGGCGCACCTCGGCGTTGTCGAAGTTCAGGTCCGGCTGGTGCGAGTAGAACCGGTGCCAGTAGTACTGACCGGCCACCGGATCCCACGACCAGTTGGAGGCCTCGAAGTCGCTGAAGATGATGCGGGCGTCCCGGTACAGGTCCGGGGTGTCGTTCCACACGTAGAAGTTGCGCCAGCGACTGCCCACCGGGGCCCTCCGGGCGCGCTGGAACCACGGGTGCTGGTCGGAGGTGTGGTTCAGGACCAGCTCGGTGATGACCTTGAGGCCGCGCTCGTGCGCCCGGCGGATCAGCAGGGCCACGTCGCGCATGTTCCCGTAGGACGGGTTGACCGTGCGGTAGTCGGCGATGTCGTAGCCGTCGTCGCGCAGCGGCGAGGGGTAGAAGGGCAGCAGCCAGATCGCCGTGACGCCGAGATCGTGCAGATAGTCGAGCTTGTCGATCAGGCCGCGGAAGTCACCGATGCCGTCCTCGTTGCTGTCGCTGAAGGCTCGGACGTGCAGCTCGTAGATGACGGCGTCCCGGTACCAGTCGGGCACCGGGTCGGCGGTGGGCGTGGGCTCGCGGATCACCGTCGGCAGCCTAGTGGAGCGCCCGGCGACCTTGGCCGGAGGGCCGATGACGGCCCCGGGCCCGGCGTGCGGCATGATTCCCCCGTGGCGGAGATCCAACGCACCTATCGGGGGTCGGCGGCGCGGGCCGAGGAGGAGCTGGTGCGCCACGGGCCGGAGCGGGCCGTGGTGATCGCCTCGCTCGAGCGCGACGGCGACGAGGCGGACGACCGGCTCGCCGAGCTCGGCGAGCTCCTGCGCACCGCCGGCGCGCGGGTGGTGGACACGGTCGTCCAGCACCGCGAGCGCCCGCAGCCGCGGACCTACCTGGGTCGCGGCAAGCTCGACGACCTCGCGGCCCTGGTCGCGCGGCTGAAGCCCGACCTGATCGCGGCCGAGGGCTCGCTCAGCCCCGGACAGCAGCGGGCCCTGGAGGACCGCCTCAAGACGCGGGTGGTCGACCGGACGGCCGTGATCCTCGACATCTTCGCCCAGCACGCCCGGTCGGCCGAGGGCAAGCTCCAGGTGGAGCTGGCCCAGCTCGAGTACTCCTACGCCCGGCAGGAGGGCCTCTGGCAGCACCTCGAGCGACTGGGCGGCGGGGTGGGCACGCGCGGACCCGGCGAGACGCAGCTCGAGTCCGACCGGCGCCTGGTGCGCAACCGCATGGCCGCGCTGCGGCGGCGCCTGCGCGACGTGTCCCGCTCGCGCGAGACCCAGCGCGAGCGCCGCGGCGTGTCCGCCGTCCCCCAGATCGCGCTGGCCGGCTACACCAACGCGGGCAAGTCGAGTCTGATGAACGCGCTCACCGGGGCCGGCGTGATGGCCGACGACACGCTCTTCGAGACCCTCGACCCCACCACCCGGCGCCTCGAGGCGGAGGGGCAGGAGGTGCTGCTGTCGGACACGGTGGGCTTCATCCGCCGCCTCCCCCACCAGCTGGTGACGGCCTTCTCGGCCACGCTCGAGGAGGTGCGCGAGGCGGACCTGGTGCTGCATGTGGCCGACGCGTCCGAGCCCGAGGCGCGCCGCGCCGCCCAGGCCGACGCGGTCGCCGAGGTGCTCGACGAGATCGGGGCCGCCGACGTCCCCCGGATGCTGGTGCTGAACAAGATCGACCTGGCCGACGCCGACCAGCGCACCGCCCTCTCACACCGCCATCCCGATGCGCTCCAGGTCTCGGCGGCCACCGGCGAGGGCCTCGACGACCTGTCGCGGGTGCTGGCCCGCACCGCCCGGGCGCGGCTGACGCCGCTGGACATCGTCATCCCCTACGACCGCACCGCCCTGATCGCCGAGGTCTACGCGGCGGGCAGCGAGGTGGAGCAGGAGTCGATCGAGGAGGGCACCCGGATCCGCGCCCTCATGCCGCCGGCGGCGGCCGCCCGGATCCTCAGAGCCTTGGACGCCGCGGCGCCGTAGGGGCGCCTGCCCGACTCCGGCGCGCGCTTCGCTGGTGGGGTGCCAATTGGCCATCTCCTGCTCGGCCAATTGGCCGCCAGGCGCCCGACGCCCCCCTCCCGCGCACTGCGCCAATTGGCCATCCTTGCTACGGCCAATTGGCACCCCCGCCCACGACACGGCTCAGCGGCAGCCGGCACACCTCGGTCTCGATCGGTGATCCGGCCCTCGGAAGGATCGGGCCATGGCCAAGACCTTCTACAAGCGGGGGCGCTTCGGGAACCGGCCACCCTGCCTGATCTGCATGGACCACGGCACTGGGGAGCGGCGCCTCGTCCAACTGACTCACGGGGTGTCAGTGTGGTTGTGCGCGGCCCACCGATCGCCGGAGTTCCGGGCCCGCCGAGGCGGGCGCGACCTCGTCGTCAGCCTGGGCTTCGCCTGGGAGGCGGCCGGCTGCCTTGGCCCGGCGAGAGCGCGGGCGCTGGCGGCCCTGGAGCGGCGAGAGCGCGGGCCAGGCGCCAGACAGCGGCCCGGCTCCTACGCTTGGCCATCGCTTCGTCGCCAGGCCGAGCGGCGCTTTGCGCGCGGCGAGCGTTCGAGCGCCGTGATCGACGACTTGCGCGCCGCCGCGGCGATCGGGACGGGCGCGGCGGTGGTGCCCTCGGTGCGGACGATGCGCCGCTGGTTCGCCGAGGGGCGGTGGCGGGAGCCGGGCGGCGGCGGCGCGGGTGCGCCTCCGCCACCCGCCCCGGACGGATCACCGGATGACGACGGGCGTCCCGATGTCGATCTGCTCGAAGAGGGCCTCGGCGTCGTGGATGTACATCCGGATGCAGCCGTGCGAGGCGGCGCTGCCGATCGAGTAGGACTGCGGGGTGCCGTGGATCCCGATCCCGGGGGCCGAGGTGCCCATCCAGCGCGTCCCGAGCGGGTTGCTCACTCCGGGCGGCACCGGGCCGAGGCCCGCCGCCCAGGGCGAGTCGGGCGGGAACCAGGTGGGGTTGGTCTGCTTGCTCACGATCCGGTAGATGCCCGACGGCGTCGGGTAGGCGGGCTGGCCGACGGCGATCGGGTACGCGCGGAGCTTCCCGGCCCGCCAGAGGGTGAGCTTGAACTTGTTGCGCTCGATGATGATCGCCGGGCCGACCGAGGTCACCGCGGGCCGGACGCGCTTGGAGGGCAGCGCGTACGCGGTGCGGTCGCGCAGGAGGATCGCCGACTCGATCCGGGCCATCGCCTTGGCGATGTTGACCACCACGCCGATGCGCGGCTTGGTCACGACCGGCTTGGCGCCGCTGAAGGTGAGGCGGGCGTCGCGGGCGGGGAGGTCGTTGGTGCGCGCGCGGAGGATCAGAAGCGCCCGCAGGCGCGTGCGGTTGACCTTCTCGCGCAGGGGCACGCTCACACCCCCGACGGGGACGGGCCGCGACCGGCCGAAGAGCATCGCGCCCCTGACCGCGTAGTCCACGTCGGCCACGTAGCCCGCCTTGACCGGCTCGAGCTTCAGGTTGCGGCCCCGGAAGGTCACGACCAGCGGCGCGCGGCGCGGCACGACGTGCTGCGTGATGACCGCCTGGGCGGCGTCGGCCTCCGAGAGGCCGCCCACCGGAATGTCCGCGATGCTGACGCCGGTGGCGATGACGCCCGGCACGGGTGGCGCGACCGGGTCCTGGGCCATGGCCAGGGCGGGCACGAGCGCGAGGACCACCGCCGCGAGGACGGCGAGCCGCCCTGAGAGCCTGCCTGTCATGCGTCGCCTCCGTCGCCCATCCCCGACCCTGGCGGAGCAGACTAGCGGACGGGTCCGCCGGATCCTCAGTCCGCGGGTCGTTCCCCCTCGAGCAGGAAACGGCGCAGGCGGTCCTGCTCCTCCTCGCCGAGATCGAGGAAGGCGACGGCCACCCTCCAGGGGAGCTCCCGGCCGGGGTGGGAGTCGCACCGCACGACCCGCCCCGCCAGGGCCGGGCCCCGGGCGGCGGCTCCGCCGAGCTCCATCAGCAGGACGCGCCCGACCTCCATGGCGTCCGCCGTCGCGATGAGCGCGCCGGCCGTGGAGATGTTCTCCGTGACGGCCTCGACGACGTCGTCGGGGCCGCCGCCGATCCTCGCCGCCACCAGGACGTGCACGAGGGTGCGCACGGCGCGGCGGCGCGAGCGCTGCGGCTCGCCGGCCGGCCGCGCCGAGCGCCCGCCGGCCCCCGCCCCGGGCGGAGTCGCGATCAGGTCCACGTCCATCTCCCAGGGGATGCCGCGCGCCGGGTAGACCATGGTCAGGCGCCGCGCCGTCGGCGGCAGCGGCACGCAGGGGTCGGACGCGGCCAGCACGATGAGGCCGTCGCGTGTCCGCTCGACGACGGCCGCCCAGGGACCGCCGGCCGCTCCGGTCAGATCGACACGCGACCCACGCTCCGGCAGGGGACCGGTTTCAGTGCGGATTTCCACGCATTCAGTATCGGATCGTCGATCGCGGGACTTGAGACGCCACCCGACCAGCCCCGAACGAAGGGGACGTCTTGCCCGAAAGTCGCCGCCCCGTCTATCCGGATGGGTGGCATCGCGACCGGGCGGCGGTCCTACGGTCCCTCGCGTGACCACTTCCCCCCGCCAGACGATCCCGAGGACGGCCCTGTGCGAGGCGCGCGGGGACGACCCCTCCGGGCTCGTCGCCCTGTCGCTGACGCTGGAGCGCCAGCTCGCGCTCCTGGGAGCGGCCGAGCGCGGCGTGGCGTTCGCGTGCATCGGCAGCGACCGGTCCACCGGGGACTCCCTCGGACCGCTCGCGGGACAGCGCCTGCTGCGCCTGGGGTGTGCCGAGGAGAACGTCATCGGGACGCTCGAGCGCCCGCTCCACGCCCTCAACATGGCCGAGCGCCTCACACCCCTCTCCGCCTGGAGCCCTCGGCCCGTGATCGTGGCCGTGGACGCCGCGCTCGGCTCCCTGTCGGGCGTCGGCGCGATCTCGGTGTCCCAGGGCGGGCTCACCCCCGGCGAGGGCCTCGGCAAGTACCTCCCCTCCGTGGGCGACCTCTCCGTGACGGCGACGGTCAACGTCCGCGCCGGCGCGCTCGACACCCACGTGCTCCACTCGACGCGCCTCTACCTCGTCCAGCAGTTGGCGGATGAGCTGGCCAACGTGTGCTGGTGGGCCCTGCGGGCGGTGCGCCCGGAGGACGCGACCGCCGTGCAGGGCCCGGGGCGGCGCGCCTCGGATCGTCCCCGAGGCGCCGTCCCCCTTCCCGTCTGACCGACCCGGTCGCTAGGCGGCCAGCACCACCCGCGCGGTGCACCTCTCGCCGGAGGCCGTGTTGCGGGCGACGCCCGTCACGGTGTCGGAGCCGGCGGTGCCGCCGATCAGCCGCTCGACGCTGAACGAGCCGCTGGGGGCCCTGGTGCGGGCGCTGGTGCGCACGACCACGGTGCCGTTGCGCCGCAGCACGACGCCCCACTTCTGGCCGTTGCGATTCTGGTCAACCTCGAACTCGACCTCCAGCCGGCCGCCGTCCTCCTCCTTGATCTTGATCTTGGAGGTGCTGCGCACGGTGCAGGTGCCGGCGTGACGCACCTCGCGGCCGCGCGCGCGGTCGCCGCCGTTGTCGTCGCCCGGCCCGTCGTCGCCGCCGCCCCTCCCCTGGATCGCGATCCCGTCGTCGCTCCCCACGGCCCCGGCCGACACGGCCCCGCCGGCCACGATCGCGCCGGTCGCCAGCAGCGTCCCCATCAGCCCCACCAGTGTCCTCGTCCTCATGCGCCCTCCATCGTCTCGTCTGTGGCACGGCCGGATCGACCGGATGAGAGGACGGTAGCGGCGGCCCGTCGAGGGCCCGACCTGGACCGGTCAAAGGAACGGTGAGGGCCCTGCCAAGCCCAGCCCCCCTCGCTACGACTCCGAGAGCAGCCCCTGGCCCAGGTATGCGCCGGACGCCGGGACGCCCGGGAGCGCGAAGAAGAAGCCCCCGCCCTCGGGGCGGATGTACTCCTCGAGCGGCTCGCCCGTGAGGCGCGCCTGCACGGCCAGGAAGCCCTCCTCCAGGCTGCGCTGATAGCTCACGAAGGCCAGGCCCTGGTCGAGCTGCCCGGCCCCGTCGTAGCCCCGGGTGTACGAGAACCCGCGGCGCAGGATCAGGTTGCGCTCCGTCTCGGGCGTGCGGGGGTTGGCCAGTCGGATGTGGGCGTCGAGCGGCGTCACCGTCCCCTTCGGGTCGTCCGCGTAGTCGGGCACCTCGGTCTCGTGGGTGCCTCCCAGGGGGGCGCCGGTGGCCTTGTGGCGGCCGATCAGGGCCTCCTGCTCGGCCAGCGGCGTGCGGTCCCAGAACTCCACGATCATCCGGATCACCCGCACGACGTGGTACGAGCCGCCGGCGGTCCAGGCCGGCTCCTGGTCCTCGGCGGCCGACCCAGACGTGGCGGTCCATCAGGGCCGGGTCGCCGGCGTCGAGGTTGGCGGTGCCGTCGAGGAAGCCCAGGAAGTTGCGCGGTGATCCGCTCGTGCGCGGGCTCTGCCGTGACCGGCGGTTGAATCCGTCGACCTCCCACTTCAGCACGAGCGTGCGGCGCGTGCGTCGCATCAGCTGGCGCAGCGCGAAGACCACGGTGTCGGGGTGCTCGGCCTGCACGGTCAGGAGCAGGTCGCCGTGGCTGCGCTCCGGGTCCAGGCGGTCGTTGGCCAGGAACGGCATCTGCACCAGCTCGCGCGGCCTGCGGTCGCCCAGGCCGTAGCGGGCGTCGAAGAGGGAGGCGCCCACGCTCACCACCACCGACAGGTCGTCGGGCGCCGGCTCGGGCCCCAGCACGCCGGAGTCGACCGGGGGGTAGGCGGGGTCGCGGACCTCGGGCGGGCGTCCCGACATCAGCCCGTCGATCTCCTCGGTCAGCTCGCGGAGCGTCTCGTCCAGCTCGGCGCGGTCCCGCGCGACCACCGTGAACGAGGCCGCCTGGCCGAACGCCGGCGGCGGACCCGTGATGCCGGTCTGGTGCACCCCGTGGAACGGGACGAAGGCGACCCCCTCGCCGGAGTCGCCGTCCCCGTCGGTGGAGCGCCCCACGGCGAAGCCCGCGGCGCCGGCGGCGAGGCCGCCGGCACCCGCCAGGAAGGCGCGTCGCGAGATGCCACCGTGGGGGGTCACGACAGGCCGAGCGCTCCCGGCACGAGGGCGAGATTCTCCGAGAGTCCGCCCAACTGGGCCTTCAGCTGGTCGATCTGGGCCTGCGTCACCGTGGGCCTCGGGCAGAGCGGCGAGGGGAACTCGTCGTTCTGCTGGCAGAAGAGCACCCAGCCCTGGCCCTTTCGCAGTGGCGCGAGGCCCGACTGGAGGTCGGTGAAGCCGGCCTGGATGCTCGCGAGCAGGTCGGGGTCGGCCGACTGCAGCGCCGGGGTGAGGAGCTCGATGACCTTCTGGGCGCCCTCCACGTTGGCGTTGAAGTCCCAGAGGTCCGTCTTCGAGTAGCGGTCCTCCTCGCCGGTGATCTTGCCCTCGGACACCTCCTGGATCAGCTCCGCGGCGCCCAGGGCGACGGCGGCCGGCGGGATCTCCAGCGCGGCGAGGCCGCTCTTCAGCGAGGCCAGTTGTTGGTCGAGGCCGTCGGCGAACCTCGCGGCGCCCTTCGTGGTGTTCTTCTCGAAGAGGATGTACTCGAGACGGTGCCAGCCGGTGAACGAGGGATCGCCCGGGCCGGCGAAGTCGTCCACGCGGGCGTCCACGGCCGTGTCGATGTCCTCGATCAGGCCGGCGATGGGCTCGATGCGCTCCCAGCGCCTCGCGGCTGGGAGCGTAGGCGGCCCGTGCCGCCGCCAGGTCACCGGCCCGCACCGCGTTCGTGAAGACCGTCGTGGCGGCGATCATCTCGTCGACCTGCCCCTGCACGTAGGCCTTGTACTCCGTCACGGCCTCCAGCACCGCGGGGTCGTCGGTCGTCGCCGTCGTGGTGTCCTCCAGCGATAGGCCGGTCCCTGAAGCGCTCCCGGTCGCGGACCCCGAGCCGGAGGCCGATCCGGACGCCGACGTCGTATCGCTGCGCACGGCGGCGCCGTCGTCGTCGGAGTCACAGGCCGCGGCGAGGACGGCGACCGTCAGGGCGAGCACGGCCATGGCGAGGGTGGTGCGGCGTGGCATGGACGGCTCCGGGGAGATGGGATGGGTCGTTCAGGCGAACAAGCGGCGTTAGGCTACCCGAAGTTTGATTGCTCGGGCGTATCCCATCGGGCGGCCGGACGTCGCAGGCCGGGACGACCGGTAGCCTTGCCCGTCAATGGCGTCCGAGCGCAGCCGACCGGGGCCGCGGCCTTCAGGGGTTGAGGGGGACCAGCGCTATCGCGCGGAGCTCGGCACCGACCCGGCGGAGATCGCCGAGGTGCGGGCCGTGGTGCGTGACCTCGCCGTTCGCAGCGGCTTCTCCGAACGTGCCGGCGACCTGGTGCTCGCGCTCGACGAGGCGATCGCCAACGCACAGGAGCACGGCCGGCCGCCGATCGAGGTGACGGCCTGGGTCAACGGCCGCCTGGTGGTGGTGGTGGCCGACGTGGGCAGCGGGTTCGACCGTGCCCGGGTATGGAGCACCCACCCCCCCGCGCCGCTGGGGCGGCGGGGGCGCGGACTGTGGATCATCCGTCAGCTCACCGACCTGGTGTCGATCAGCACCGGCGAGGACGGCACCCGGGTGCGCATGGAGCTGTCCCCGGAGCCGCACATCGGGGCCTGAGGAGCGGACAGCCTGAGCGCCTCGTAGCAGCCCATGACGCTGGAGACGTAGGTCTGGCTCCAGGAGTACGGCGGCACCCCGTCGTGCCGCAGGACCGCGGAGGGGCCGGCGATGAACGCGGCCACCGCGAGGGGCAGGTCGCCGCGAAAGGCCTCGACCTGGCACCGCAGGTGGCGGGCGGCGCCCTGGAGGCTCTGGGCCGGGTCGAGCGGGTCGGTCACGCCCAGCTCGCGCGCCATCGCCGGCGTGAGGCGGATGGGCCCGCAGGAGGTGGTCAGCCAGGTGGCCTGGGGACCGAGGGCGGTCTCGGCCCAGACCATCGCGGTCAGGAGTGCCGGGTCGATGCCGTTCGCGCCGGCGGCCTCGCGGATGAGCGGGGCCAAATCGGCGGGCACGCGCCCGGCGGCGCCGTCGGCCGTGCCTGGTGCGTGGGGGCCCGGGAGGGTCACAGGGCGAGTATCGGCGCCCCAGCCCGCTTCTTGAGCCCCCCGTGCGGAGGGTCTCTACCCCTCCCGGTGGGTCGCCGCAAGGGGGGCAAGACCGCCCACCCGCACGACGTCGCGCATCGAGAGGATGCCCACGAGCTCCGACGCCTCGAACACCAGGACGTGGCGCACGCCGTGCTTCACCATCAGGGCGGCGGCGTCGGTGATGGGCCAATCGGGCGCGGCGGTGACGAGCTGACCGGTCATGTGCGCCTCGACCATCTCCACCGCGGGGTCGCCCCCGCCCGCGACCGCGCGGAGCAGATCGCGCTCGGTGACGACGGCCGGTCCGGGCAGGCTGCCGTCCATGACCACCGCGGCGCCGGTGTGGTGCTGGATCATCCGCGTCGCCGCCTGTTGCAGGGTGTGCTCCAGACCGACGATCGCGCTTATCGGGCTCATCGCGTCCTTGACCCGCATGGCGCAAATACCTCGTTACGTTTGTTGCGAACGGGGGTCCAGGTTCGCACGACGGGCCGCTCAGATCAACGGGAGGCCGGCCCGCTCCCGGCCGGAAGCGGGCCGGAGCCGGGCGCGCGCCCCAGGGCGGCGCGGGCGTCTCGCAGGAAGGCGAGGTCCGAGACGATGCCCTCGAGCGCCGCCACGTCGACCGTCGCCGCGTCGAGACCCTCCACGACGTAGTGGTGGATGGCCTCGAGGTGCCCTCCCAGGGGGCCGTCGTCGCGGTCGAGCCGCAGTGCGATCTCGCCGACCGTGGCCCGCAGCCGCAGGGCGAACGGCTCACATGCGTCGCGGTCGCCTCGGGCCAGCGTCTCGCGCGCCCCGGCGCCCAGGGCGATGGCGCGGTCGAAGAGCTCCTCTGTCGTTGCGCCTCTGAGGGCGTAGTCGGGCATATCCAGCGTTCGTCGGCCGGACGGGGGACGCTCTTGAGCCCGCGGGTCGCGGCCGGCCCCGAGGGGGCCGGCATCCGCTCCGTCGGCGCCTACTCCTCGGCCCAGGCGATGAGGAAGTCCGGCTCGGGCCCTGCCCCGTCGGGGCGCAGCGGCACGACCCGCGCGGCGCACGCCAGGCGGCCGCTCGACGCGGTGGGCACCACGGCGAGGTAGCGCTCCACGCCGCCGGCCCTGCCCTCGTGGACGCCCTCCACGACGCTCCGCGGCGAGAGCCCGTCGCCGTTGCGCACGCCGGCCACGACCTCCACGCGCACGTCGTCCGGCGAGAGCCCCCCGAGCTTGACGCGCACGTCCACGCGCACGTCCGAGCCCACCGCCACCGGCCCGTCGGCGGCGACGCTGCTGCGGGCGCTCACCTGCGGCCAGGCCTCCTGCATCCGCTCGCGCCACGCCGCCAGGCGGCGGGCCCCGGAGCTCGAGTCCGCGGCGAGGGCCACGAGCGAGCGATGCGCCGGAAGGTAGGCGCGCTCGGCGTAGTCGCGCACCATCCGGCCGGTGTTGAAGGCGGCGCCGAGACGGCGGATGGAGGCGGTCATCATCGTGGTCCACTCGCGCGGGCGGCCCGAGGTGTCGCGGTCGAAGAACATGGGGATCACCTCGCGCTCCAGCAGGCTGTAGAGCGCCTCCGCCTCCACCGCGTCGTTCTCCTCCGGGTCGTCGTACTGCTCGCCCCCGCCGATGGCCCAGCCGCAGCCGGGCGAGTAGCCCTCGGCCCACCAGCCGTCGAGCACCGAGAGGTTCAGCGCACCGTTGACCGCGGCCTTCATCCCGCTGGTGCCCGACGCCTCGAGGGGGCGGCGCGGCACGTTGAGCCACACGTCGGCGCCCTGGACCAGATAGCGCGCCATGTGCATGTCGTAGTCCTCGAGGAACACGACCCGGTCCCGCAGGCGGGGGCCCTGGGCGGCCTGCACCACACCGCGCAGCACGTCCTTGCCGGGCACGTCGAGCGGGTGGGCCTTCCCGGCGACGATCAGCTGCACCGGGCGCTTCTCGTCGCCCAGCAGGCGCGAGAGGCGCTCGGGGTCGCGAAAGAGCAGGTTGGCGCGCTTGTAGGTGGCGAAGCGGCGCGCGAAGCAGATCGTGAGGGCGTCCGGTCGCAGGACGTCCTCGGCCGTCCGTCGCCCCACGCGCAGCGACCCCCGCAGCGCGAGACGCTCGCGCGCGAGCATCACCAGCCGCTCGCGGCACAGCTCGTGGACGCGCCAGAGCTCACCCGACGGGATGCTCTCCGCGCGGTCCCATACCGAGCGGTCCTCGGGGCGCTCGCGCAGCGCGGGTCCGACGTAGCGCTCGAACAGCTCGTGCATCTCGCGGCTCAGCCAGCTCGCGGTGTGGATGCCGTTGGTGACGCTGGTGATGGGCACCTCGTCGAGCGGCAGATCGGGCCACAGGCCGCGCCACATGCGCCGGGAGGTGTCGCCGTGCAGCTCGGCGACCCCGTTGGCGAACCCGGAGCTGCGAAGGGCGAGCGGCGTCATCCCGAACTGCGGCTCGCCGTCGGGGTGCGCGGCCAGCGCGGCCAGATCCTCCCAGGTGATCCCGATGGCCACGGCGAGCGGCTCGAGGTAGGTGCGCGCGAGCTCGGGCTCGAAGGTCTCGTTGCCCGCGGGGACCGGCGTGTGGGTGGTGAAGACCGTCGAGGCGCGGACCTCCTCGCGTGCCTCGGCGACCCCCAGCCCGGAGTCCTCGATCAGCGCGCGCAGCCGCTCGAGCGTCAGCAGCGCCGAGTGGCCCTCGTTCATGTGGAAGACGGTGGGCCGCATGCCGGCGGCGGCGAGCGCGCGAACGCCGCCCACTCCCAGCAGGATCTCCTGACGGATCCGCATCTCGCGGTCGCCGCCGTAGAGCGCGCTGGTGATCTCGCGGGCCTCGGGCGAGTTGCCCTCGACGTCGGCGTCGAGCAGCAGCAGCGGAACCCGGCCCACCTGGATGCGGCGCACCGCGGCGCGCACGGTCTCGCCGCCGATCTCCACCTCGACGGACAGGGGCGCCCCCGACGCGTCGGTCTGGTCGGAGAGCGGCAGGTCGGCCCAGTCGGTGGACGGGTAGCGCTCACGCTGGCCGCCGTCGGGACCGAGCGTCTGGCGGAAGTACCCGCTGCGGTAGAGCAGGCCCACGCCCACCAGCGGCACGCCGAGGTCGGACGCCGACTTCAGGTGGTCGCCCGCCAGGATCCCGAGGCCGCCGGAGTAGAGCGGGATGCCGGCGTCGAGCCCGAACTCGAGCGAGAAGTAGGCGACCAGCATGTCCTTGGCCTCGTCCGAGGACGACCGCAGCCAGCCGGGCTCCGAGGTGTAGGCGTCGAGGCGGCGGGCCACCCGGGCCACCATGGCCACGAAGCTCTCGTCGGCCGCCGCGGCGTCCAGCTTCTCCTGCGGCAGGCCGCGCAGCAGCGCGACGGGGTTGTGGCTGAGCCGCTCCCAGGCCTCGGGGTCGAGCCGGGAGAAGAGATCCCCGGCCTCGGGGCTCCACGACGACCACACGTTGCGTGCGATCTCGCCGAGCCAGCCGAGGCGTTCCGGGAGCGCGGGGTGGACGTTGACCTCGTGGACCTTCATGCGGCGATCTCCTCGTGCGGCGGCCGGACTCGTTGCGCGGGAAAGCCGAGCGACGGCGCGACCGCGCGTCGCGACGCCATCCGGGACCGGGGAAAGCATAGGTCAGCCCGAACCGGCGGATGGCGGGAGGGCGACCCGCCGTCGGACTAGTCGCTCCCGGACCTGCGAGGGGTGCCTACCGCACCACCCAGGCCATGACGGCGCTGAGGACGACGGCGTCGATGACGACGAAAGCCGTGATGACACGCTTCACGATCCGGGTCCTCCTTGGGAGGTCAGGACACACGACGGGGACGCACCCTTAATCGGCCCGGGGGAGGGAAACTTGACCCCGCCGGGGCCCGGATTCAGCGGCAGCCGACGGGCGGACGCGGGCGGATCGGCGCGCCGGCGGGCGAGAAGGGCCGGCGGAAGTCGAAGGCGTGCGGCGTGGGCCCGTGCGCGCCGAGATGCTCGACGCGCCGTTCGGCGCCGGGAACGGTCGGGAGGGTGCCGGCCGGCACCCACCAGAGCGCGAGGATCGGCGCGCCGATGCGCTCGAACCACTCCCGGCGGCGGCGCATGACCTCGAGGTGGGGACCGGAGTACACGAAGCCGCGCAGGGCCTCGAGCGAGTCCCACACGGACATGTTCACGATCAGGCGGTCGTCGCCGAAGGCGCGGATCGCGGTGGCGTCGCCGTCCTCGGTCTGCAGGCGCCACACGAAGCCGTCGGCGGCGTCGGCGAGCGCGTTGACCGGTTCGAGCGCGGCGACGAAGTCGGCGAGGAGCGCCGAGTCGAGGGGCTCGCGCGGCAGCGCGATGTTCACCTGCGCGAGGTGGTGACCGCTCATCGCGGAAGGGCGCGACGCACCGCTCGATACTATCCCCGGGGTCGCATGAGCCTTCCCCTCTCGGTCCTCGACCTCTCCCCGGTCCCCGCGGGCTCCACCGCCGCGGAGGCCCTCCGCAACACGATCGACCTGGCGCAGTCCGTCGAGGGCTGGGGCTACCGGCGCCACTGGCTCGCCGAGCACCACAACACTCCGGGGCTGGCGAGCTCGGCGCCCGAGGTGATGATCGGCCAGGTCGCCGCGGCCACGACGCGGATCCGGGTCGGCGCCGGCGGGATCATGCTCCCCAACCACGCGCCGCTGCGGGTGGCCGAGACCTTCCGCGTGCTGGAGGCGCTGTATCCCGGCCGCATCGACCTGGGCATCGGGCGGGCGCCCGGCACCGACCAGGTGACGGCGATCGCGCTCCGGCGATCGGCCGAGGCGCTCTCGGCCGACGACTTCCCCCAGCAGCTCCTGGAGCTCCTCGCGTACGGGGGCGACGGGTTCCCGCCGGACCACCCGTTCCGCTCGGTGAACGCCGAGCCGCGGGACGTCCCGCTCCCCCCGATCTGGATCCTGGGCTCCAGCGACTACGGGGCCCAGGCGGCCGCGGCCCTGGGCACGGGGTTCGCCTTCGCCCGCCACCTCAACCCGCGCGGCGCCGAGGCCGCGATGCGGCTCTACCGCGAGGGCTTCCGGCCGTCCGACCGCTGGCCGGAGCCCCACGCCATCCTCACGGTGTCGGCCGTCTGCGCGGACGACGCCGAGCGGGCCGAGCTCCTCGCCGGCTCGATGGGCCTCGGGGTGGTGCGGATGCGCTCGGGCCGCGCGGGCCCGCTGCCCTCACCCGAGGAGGCGGCCGCCCACCACTACACGCCCGCCGAGCTCGACCAGGTGCGTCGCTACCGGCGCGCCCAGGTGCTCGGCGACCCGCCCGCGGTCGCCGCCGAGCTGCTCGGCCTCGCAGAGCGGACCGGGGCGGACGAGCTGATGGTCATGACATCCGTGCACGACCACGCCGAGCGCCTGCGGTCCTACCGCCTCATCGCGGAGGCCCTCGCCCCTCAGCTGGGGGACTGGTCGAGCACCTCGCCGGCCGGCCCGGCCGCCTCCACGCTCTGAGCCTCCAGGCTCTGGGCCTCCAGGCTCTGGGCCTGGATCTCGAGGAAGACCTCCTTGCGGAACACCGGCACGTCGCGCGGTGCCTGGATCCCCAGCCGCACCTTCTCGCCGAGGACGGACAGCACCGAGACCTCGATGTTGTCGCCGATCATGATGCTCTGATTGGCCTTTCGGGTCAGCACCAGCATCGTTGGAGGCCTCCTTGCGCCGATGACGCGGGGTCGGGGCTGAGCGGTGCCGCGTTGGACAGCTAGTATGGAGGGCTGGTTTGACACGTGCCATAAACGGCCGGGGAGGTTGGATGCTGTACGGACGGCGCTTGGATCAGTCGCTTCAGCACGTCGATGGGTCGCGCTATGCGCTGGTCCACGCGGTCTCGAAGCGCGCACGCCAGATCACCCTCTGGCTCACGGCCGATCCGGCCGAGCTGCGCGCCGAGGCGGCGCCCCCGCCCGCCCCGGGTGAGCTCACCTCCCGCGACCCGGTCGCGCTCGCGGAGGCCGAGATCCTCGACGGCGAGGTCAAGGTCCGCTGGGATCCGGAGGGCCGTGCCGACGAGGCGGAGCTCCTCGAGGTGGACGAGTTCGAGACCGACCCCCTGCTCATCGAGGGGCTGACGGAGGACGACGACGTCGTGGTCGACGGCGAGGACGACGCCGACCGGATCACGCCCGCGCTGGCGGAGGTGCTGGAGGGCGAGCCGGCGGTCGAGGTTGACGTCGAGCCGGAGGCGGACGCCGACGAGGCGGCCGACGCGGTTGTCCTGCCCGAGGCGGAGGAGATCGAGGAGATCTCCCTCGACGAGGTCGTGGAGCCCGGCGACGACGACGACGAGGACGACGAGGTCTGATCGCCCCCAGCCGGCGTCGGTTTCGAGCGGCATGGATGCCGCGGGCGACCCCCCAGGAGGCGTTCCGACGCCGGCGTTCTCAGTCGCACCCGCCGGGCGCGCGATAGGTTCCAGGGGATGGCGGCGCGGGTATCCCGGGACTCGCAGCCGCGTTCCTCGTCCTCACCCCCTCGGGAGAGACCATGAGCCACCAATCCGAGTACGACGCGCTCGACACCATCCAGTGGATGCTGGGTGAGGCCCGGAAGGAACTGAACTCCGAGACGGTCCCGGGCGCGAACGGCCGCGCCAAGCGCAAGACCAAGGCGCAGATGCACGACGATCAGGTCCGCTTCGCGACCCTCTGCGAGGTCATCTGGAACGTGACCGGGCGGCGGGAGTCGCTGGAGGAGATCCGGGAGCGGGCGCTGGTCTGAGCGCCGGGCAGGGGCGGCGCCGCGCCGCCCCTGACCTACCGTCGGGGGCGCTCGCCCACGACCACGGCGACCTCGGCCGGCAGGGTGATGCCGTCGGGGCCGGTGTCCGCGACGCTCTCCACGTGCGCGGTGAACGCCGTGCGCACCTCGGCCTGCCGGGCGGCGTCGAGCCGGTTGGAGAACAGGCCCCACAGCGGACCGGCGACGATCGCCGCCTCCACCGCCTCCTCCACCGTGGGGTATCGCAGGCGTCCGTCGATCGTGTGGGTCGCGACCGTGTCGAGACCCGCCTCGCCGAGCATCCGCGGGAGGACCCCCGGGAGGCCGTAGAAGAACATGAGCGGGCAGACGGACGAGTAGTACTCCGCGCGCGACTCGATCAGCTCGATGATCGGCACCCACCACACGTTCGGAGCACGGCCCCAGACCACGTTCAGCACGCGGCCGCCCGGGCGTACCACGCGCGCCATCTCGCGCACGGCGGCCGCGGCGTCGTAGCAGTACATGAGGCCGAAGCTGCACGTGACCACGTCGAACGCGTCGTCGGGCTGAGAGAGCCGCTCGGCGTCGTCCACCGCGAACGCGAGACCCGGATGGTCGCCGTAGCGGCCCGCGGCCCGCTCGACCATCGCGGGCGCGAAGTCCACCCCCAGCGCCTCCCCCGTCCCCAGCCGCTCGCCGAGGGCCGCCGTCGTCAGGCCGGGGCCGCACGCGATGTCGAGGCCCCGTCCGCCCTCGGGCGCCTGGAGCGCATCGAGGCCCATCGCCGTGAATTGGGCCGTGCGCTCGGCCCATTGGTCCTCATAGGCGTCGGCGACCCGTCCCCACGCGTTCCGGAGGCCGGTCTTCTCCGCGGGCTCGTCCATGCATTCCCCTCCCGGGCCGGGAGGATATGACGCAGGGGGACGGTGGGCCAGGCCGTGTGGTTCACGAACATGTGTTCGCTATCGTGTCCGGCCCGTGCGCGCCTCCCCCGACGACCTCCTCACGTTCTGCCGCCTCCACGTGGGGGAGGGGGACGCCGAGCGGCTGGTGGGATGGATCGCGTGGCGCACCGGGCGCAACCAGGCGATGGCGGGCGCCGGGACGGCCATCGAGCGGCTCGAGCACGCCGCGGCTCACTGGCTCGACGACGAGCAGCGCGGCCGGCTGCTCGCGTGGCTGACCCGGCGGACGACCGAGGGACGCCCGCCCGTGCCGGACTGAACCCGGCGCCCCCCGATCCGCCAGGTCCGCTCGGCGCGGCCCGCGCTACCGTTGGACGATGGCGGCGGCGAACGTGACCTTCCAGGATCTGAACCGTCCCCTGGGCGACGTGGCGCAGGGCCTGTATGCATGGGAGCGGGGCGAGCCGCGCGAGGCCGTCCTCCAGACGCTCGCCGCGTCCGCCCGGGAGCTCCACGGCCGCGACTACACGCTCTGGGTCTGGGCCGGCCACACCGCGCGCGGCGAGCGGGCCTGGGCGCTCCCCGTGCGCGTCTCCGAGACCGTCGCCTTCTCGCCCAAGGGCCCCGCGAAGGCGCTCGCCCGCTGCCTCGACGCCGCCGTCCTGGGCGAGGCCGACCCCCACACCGTGCGCCTTCAGGAGTGGCACGACTACACCTGCCTGGTGGCGCCGGGCATGGACGAGGAGCTCGCCGCCGTGGCCCTCGCCCACGCCTTCGCGCCCCCGAGCCGCGTCGACGTCGAGCAATTGCCGGTGGGGACGACGCTCGGGGGCCCCGACCTCCCGCTGCACGCGATCCCGCGCGCCAAGGGCGAGGGACTGGTGGCGCTCGCGCGGGAGCTGTCGGTGCACCCGGTGCAGGTCGCGCTGGCGCTGGCCGACCACGGCCAGCCCGTGGACCTGCCGGCCTACCCCTGGGAGCTGGTGGCGTCGCTGCGGGACTGGGGCTGCGCCGGGCAGCCGGAGGAGGACGAGCCACCGAGCCTCGCCATCGCCGACGACCCGTGCCCGCGCCGGCGGCACGCGCGCACGGTGCTCCAGCGCATGCTGCGGATGGGCAAGGTCGGCGCGGGCTACCACACCGAGTTCGGCAACTTCTACCGCGGCGCGGCCGCGCACGAGCGGCGCCAGGCGCTCGAGGTGGCCGAGGCGCTGCTGCGCGCGGGACTGCTCGGCGAGAAGCCGAGCGTGGGCCAGCGGCACATCTACCTGCGCCGGGAGTCCCTGCCCGAGATCCACGCGCTCATCGAGCGCGGTGAGACCCGGTCGCCGCAGCTCGCCGAGACGTGGACCGCCCCGGCGCCCGGCGAGATACCGGCGCCTACGGCTCGGCGGGCACAGTCACGGTGACCACCGGCACCGAGCGATCCTCGGTGAGCATGCCGCCGGGCGGCGAGTCGCCCCGCGCCGAGTAGCCCACCAGGATCCCGGCCACCAGGGCGAGCGCGGCCAGCACGAGCGCGAGGGCCAGGGTGATCTTGCGGGGGCGCCGCCGCCGGCGCGAGCCGGCCGTCATGCGCGCGCGTCGGTCGCGTGGCGGCGATGGACGCCGAAGGCGGCGTCGAGCGTGACGGCGGGGTCCCAGGCCTGCGGCGTGCGCGGCGCCACCCGGGAGGCCAGGTCGAGGTACCAGGACCCGGCCCCCTCGTAGACGCGCGCGAGGTCGGCGAGCGAGAACGTGGCGCCCAGACGACGGCGCAGCTCGTCCTCCACCGCGGCGATGATCCGGCGCCGGGCGGCGGCCACCGCCGGGGGCACGGGCTCCTGGAGCCGCGCGAGACCCTCGTCCCACGAGAACGACGCCGTGGCGACCGCGGGGTCCCAGGCGCTCATGAGCCGCCGGGGAGCTCGCCGGCCACGCAGCAGCGCTCCGGCCAGGCGATCGCCGCGCGGGCGGTGATCCAGTCGCCGATCGGCGAGCCCCCCTCTCCCATCGCGAAGGCGAGGTGCGCGTGGAGGCACTTCACGTGGCCCGGGTCGCCGGCCCCCGCCACCCGGTGGCCCGCGTGCAGGCCCTGGTGCCGGCGGTGCGCGTCGAGCAGGTGCTCCCTCATCGCCTCGTCGGCCTCGAGGGCGCGCACCCCGCCCGACGCCTCGAGCCGGCTGACGGCCTCGGCCAGGGCGCGGCATGCCAGCCAGTCGCGCGTGGGGAAGGGCCGCCCGCGGAGATCGAGCGGCGCGTTGCGCACCACCGCCGGCGCTCCGTGCGGGCACCGCACGACGACGCGGAAGTCGGTGAACGGCTCGCGCCCGAGGAGCGCGGTCAGGGCCCGCCGGTCAGAACCTGCCGGTGACCCAGCCGAAGGGGCCGTCGTCACCGCCGCCCTCCCGGACCGGCGGTGCGGGGTCGAGGTCCCCGCGCACCAGGAAGGCGCGCTCGCCCGGCTTGACCAGCCCGAGCTGCCGAGCCCGTGCCTCCAGCACCGGGTCCTGGCCGAGGGCCGCGAGCTGGGTGCGGAAGGCATCGCGGCGCTCCACCAGCATCGCGAGCTTGCCCCGCTCGTCGCGCAGCTCCGCGCGCTGGTCCAGGTATCCCTTGACCGGGCCGACGTAGCCGACCATGAGGGCCGTGACCAGTCCCGCCACGATGATGCGCCTGGGGCTGATGATCGTCCTGGCAGGTCGGGTCGGGCCGGCGGCCCCCGTGTGGATGGGGGTACGCGCCGGGCCGGCGTGTTCCTGCCGCGCGGCGCCTCACGCCCGGAAGGCCGACCGTCCCGGATACGAGGCCGCGGGGCCCAATTGCTCCTCGATCCGGATCAGCTGGTTGTACTTCGCCACGCGCTCGCTCCGCGACGGCGCGCCGGTCTTGATCTGACCCGCGCCGGTGGCGACGGCGAGGTCGGCGATGAAGGTGTCCTCGGTCTCCCCTGAGCGGTGAGAGACCATCGAGGCGTAGCCGGAGCGGCTCGCCAGGTCCATCGCCGCCAGCGTCTCGGACAGCGTTCCGATCTGGTTGAGCTTGATCAGGATCGCGTTGCCCGCACCGAGGTCGATGCCCTTCTGCAGGCGGGAGCTGTTGGTGACGAACAGGTCGTCGCCCACGAGCTGGATGCGGTCGCCGAGCCGCTCGGTGAGCATGACCCAGCCGTCCCAGTCCTCCTCCGCCATGCCGTCCTCGATGGACACGATCGGATAGCGGTCCACCAGCTCGACCCAGTACTCGACCATGCCCGCGGCGTCCAGGGTGCGGCCCTCGCCCTCGAGGTGGTAGGCCCCGTCGCGGTAGAGCTCGGTGGTGGCCGGGTCGAGGGCGAGCGCGACGTCGGTGCCCGGCGTGTACCCGGCGGCGGCGATCGCCTCCATGATCACCTCGAGCGCGTCCTGGTTGCTCTCCAGGTCCGGGGCGAAGCCGCCCTCGTCGCCCACCCCCGTCGCCGCCCCCCGGCCGCGCAGCACGGACTTCAGGGCCGCGTACACCTCGGCGCCCATGCGCACGGCGTCCGCGAGCGTGCGGGCCCCGACCGGCACCACCATGAACTCCTGGAGGTCCACCGAGTTGTCCGCGTGGGCGCCGCCGTTGAGGATGTTCATCAGGGGAACGGGCAGCCGGTTCGCACGCGCGCCGCCGAGATAGCGATAGAGCGGGAGGCGGGCGTCGTTGGCGGCCGCCTGGGCCACCGCGAGCGAGCACCCGAGGATCGCGTTCGCGCCGAGGCGCGCCTTGTTCGGCGTGCCGTCGAACTCGATCATCGTGCGGTCGATCACGGCCTGCACCGCGGCGTCCTGGCCCACCAGCACGCCCGCCAGCTCGTCCTCCACGTTGGCCACGGCCTTCATCACGCCCTTGCCCGCGAAGGCCGACGAGTCGCCGTCGCGCAGCTCGAGCGCCTCGTAGGCGCCGGTGCTCGCCCCCGAGGGGACGGCCGCCCGGCCGATGGCCCCCGAGTCGAGGCCGACCTCGACCTCCACGGTGGGCTGGCCGCGGGAGTCGAGGATCTGGCGGGCGTGCACGCGGACGATCTGGGACATGGGCGCTCCGGCATCGGGGATCGGGCGGCCGAGTCTACCCTCAGGTCTCGCGGAGCCCGGACGACGCGGGACGACCTCACGAAGGAGGCCCGGCGTACGTTCTCCACATGGTGACGCCACCCCCCTTCCCCCGCTTCCTCGACGAGCATCGCGAGGTCGTCTACCGCTTCCTGGCCGCCATCGTGGGCCCGGATGACGCCGACGACTGCTTCCAGGAGACCTTCCTGAAGGCGCTGCGGGCATACCCGCGCCTGGAGAGCGCCGACAACCTGCGGGGCTGGATCCTGACCATCGCGCGGAGGACGGCGATCGACGCCGTGCGGGCGCGAGGGCGGCGGGCGGAGCCGGTCGCCGACCCCGAGCCGCCGCCGCGCGACGGCACGCCCGACCTGGGCGATCCGGCGCTGTGGGCCGCGGTCCGCGCGCTGCCGCCCCGGCAACGGGCGGCGGTCGCGCTGCACTACGTGAGCGACCTGCCCTATGCCGAGGTGGGCGCGGTGATGGGGTGCTCCGAGGACGCGGCGCGGCGGAGCGCGTTCGAGGGACTACGACGTCTGAGAGAGGTGATCGGGTGAGCGACGAGATCGAGCGGGCGCTGCGGTCGGCGGGCGGGGCCGGGATGGCCGGCGCGGCCGAGCGGGCCTCCCGTGGGCTGGCGGACCGGGCGGCCGCCGCGGGGCTGGTGGACGTGGCCTACGCCACGGTCGACTCGCCCCTCGGGCCGCTGTGGGCCGCGGTCACGCGGCGGGGCCTCGTCACGCTGGCGTACGACCACGAGGAGGGCGACCACCTGCTGGAGCGGATCGCCCTGGCGGTGTCGCCGCGCATCCTGGAGGCGCCGTCGCGCCTGGACGAGGTGCGGCGCGAGCTGGACGAGTACTTCGAGGGCCGCCGGCGCGACTTCGAGATCCCGATCGACTGGTCGCTGGTGACCGGCGGCTACGCGCGCGCCGTGCTGCAGCAGACGGCGCGGATCCCCTACGGCCAGAACCGCTCCTATGCCGAGGTGGCCGGCGCGGCGGGCAGCCCCCGCGGCTGGCGGGCGGCGGGCAACGCGCTGGGCGCCAACCCGATCCCGGTCGTCGTGCCCTGCCACCGCGTCCTGCGCTCCGGGGGGGCCATGGGCGGATACGGCGGGGGGCTCGATCGCAAGCGCTTCCTCCTGGAGCTGGAGGGCGGGCGGAAGCCCTAGGGTCGAGGTGGGAGGCGGGTCACCCGACGGCGCGGAAGTCGTGGCGCGAGGCGACTCGTCCGATCGCCTCGGGGGTCAGCGGTCCCGAGCGCGCGGCCTCGGCGAGGTCGCGCATGTAGCGCTCCCAACCCGAGGGCGTGTTGAAGTTCAGAAAGCGCACCGGCTCGCTGCCGGCGTTGCTGAACGTGTGGACGACGCCGGGCGGGGCGCACGCGAAGGTCCCGGGGCCGGCGGTGACGGTCTCGTCTCCCAGCCGCAGCGTCAGCGTCCCCTCGAGCACGTAGAACATGTCGTGCAGCTCCTCGTGCTGGTGCGGAGGCGGGCCGGGGAAGCCAGGGGGGATGACGTTCTCGGCCAGGAAGAACGAGCCGGCCGTGTCGTCTCCGGTGGCCTTGATGACGATCTCGACGTCACCCGCCGCGTGGCGCTCACCCTCTCCCGGTCGGTGAAGGACGGCGCCCATGCGGGGCAACCTAGGCCGAGCGGCCCCCCGGGGGCAAGCGGCTACGGCCGTCCGGACCGGCTCCGGCCCGGATGGCGGGGACGGGGCGCCGGCCGACCCGGCGCCCGTCGCCTGCGGCGGGTCAGCGGCCGATGAGGCTGCGGATCCGCGGCGTCATCGTCGAGCCGTTCCAGGCGTCGCCGTTGGACCGATCGAGATAGACATGGAACGCTGCGCGCATTGCTGCCTCCTGGCGGGTGGGTCTGTATTTGTTGCGCGAAACAAAATACGGTTCTCACCCGGCCCTGGATCACCACGACAGGAGACCCGCCAGATGCCCGCCGGCCCGGAGGGGTCCATCGACATCGCCGCCTGGCGCGGGCTCGTGCGGGTGCAGGGCGCGGTGCGGCGTGAGCTGGACACCGCGCTGCGGGCGTCCGAGGGCATCTCGCTGTGGGACTACACCGTCCTTCGCACCCTCTCGGGCTCGCGCGGAGGGCTGCCTGCGCATGACCGAGCTGGCGCGCGCCACCGACTACACGCCCAGCGGCCTCACCCGCCTGGTGGACCGCCTGGTGCGCGCGGGCCTGGTGCGGCGCGATCCCTGCCCCGACGACGGCCGCGGCTCGGTGGCCACGCTCACCGCCGACGGCCGGAAGGTCTTCCTGCGGGCGCGCAGAACTCACGTCGCAGGCGTGCGGAAGCAGTTCCTGGGGCGCTTCGACGACCGGGAGCTGGCGCAGATGGCCGAATTCTGGGAACGGTTGCTACCGGGCTGCACCACGTAGGCTAGGGTCGGTCCGGGGGTGGGAACCTCGGCAGCGGGAGGACGCAATGAGCGGAACGGGCGGTCCACGTCTGAGGCGGGTCGGCGCCCTCCTCTCCCTCGCGATCGCTCTCGGCCTCGCGGCCGGCGGCGGGACCGCGCTGGGCGTCGCGCCGGGCACCGTCAACCTGCAGCTGCTGTCGTTCAACGACTATCACGGGCACCTGCAGCCGCCCACCGGCGCCGACGGACTGCTCGTCACCGCCGCCGGACAGCCGGAGCCGTCCACGGCGCCGGCGGGCGGCGTGGAGTACCTGACCACGCACCTGAAGCGCCTCCGCGAGGGGCATCCCCAGTCGCTGACCGTCGCCGCCGGCGACCTGATCGGCGGCTCCCCGTTCCTGTCGGGCCTGTTCAAGGACGAGCCCAGCGTCGAGAGCCTGAACACCCTGGGGCTCGATCTCAGCGGCGTCGGCAACCACGAGTTCGACGAGGGCGTTCCCGAGTTGCTGCGCATGCAGTACGGCGGCTGCCACCCGGTGGATGGCTGCTTCGACGCCGACGGGTTCTCCGGCGCCCGCTACCGGTACCTCGCCGCCAACGTCGCCTACAAGGACGGCGTGACCGTGACCCCACCGGCGGGCGCCCCGCGGTACGGCGTCTGGTGGAGGGCGCGCCCCGGCGGCCGCACCGTGCTGCCCCCGACGGCGATCCGGACCGTGGGCGGCGTGAAGGTCGGCTTCATCGGGATGACCCTGGAGAGCACGCCGACGCTGGTCGCCCAGGCGGGCATCCGCGACGTGGACTTCCGCGACGAGATCGTCGCCGGGAACCAGGCGGCCCAGGACCTGCGCAGGCGCGGCGTGCGGGCCATCGTCGTGCTGCTGCACGAGGGCGGCCTGCCTCCGTCCGGGGTGCCCTTCGACTACGCCTGCAACGCGGGCGGCGCCCTGGGCCTCTCCGGTCCGATCGTGGCGATCGCCCAGGGCCTCTCGCCGGCGATCGACCTGCTCGTCACCGGACACACCCATCGGTCGTACACCTGCAACATCCCGGACCCGGCCGGGCGCGACCGCTGGGTCACGAGCGCGGCCTCGTTCGGCCGCGTCATCACCGACACCGAGCTGAAGCTCGACCGGCGCACCACGGACGTGATCCGCTCCTCGGTCACGACCGTCAACCATGCGGTCACCCGCGACGTCGCGGCGGACCCCGCCCAGACGGCCGCGATCGAGAAGTGGAGCGACATCTCCGCGCCGGTCGCCAACCGCGTGGTGGGCTCGATCACGGCGGACATCACCCGCAGCCTGAGCCGCGACGCCGAGTCGTCGCTCGGAGACCTGATCGCCGACGCCCAGCTCGCCGCCACGGCGGGGGCCGGCGACGGTGCGGCGGTGATGGCGTTCATGAACCCCGGCGGCGTGCGCGCCGACCTCACGACCCCGCAGTCGCCGGCCGGGGAGGGCGACGGCAACGTCACCTACGGCGAGGCGTTCACCGTGCAGCCGTTCGGCAACCTCCTGGTCTCGATGACCCTGACCGGGGCGCAGATCGACACCCTGCTGGAGCAGCAGTGGACGACCGATCCCGCGCGCGCGCCGTTCCTGCACCTCGGGATCTCGACGGGCTTCGCCTTCTCGTGGTCGGCCTCGGCGCCGGTCGGCGCAGAAGGTGGATCCGGCCTCGATCACGCTCAACGGCGCCCCGATCGACCCGGCGGCCTCCTACCGGGTGACGGTCAACTCGTTCCTCGCGGACGGCGGCGACGGCTTCACCGTCCTCCGGGAGGGGACCGACCGGATCGGCGGCGGCATCGATCTGGACGCCTTCATCGCCTACCTGACCGCCAACTCCCCGGTCACGGGGCCCGCCCCCACCCGGGCCACCCCGATCGCGTAGGAGCGACTGAAAGGCCAGTCACCACGCTTCACGGTCCGATGGGTCTTCGGCGGGCCAGCCCCGCCGAAGGCGGAGCCCGCCGTCCGCAAATGCGGCCGGCCAGGCCGCATTTGGCGTCCCGCCGGGCCCACGTTTTTCGGGCCCGGCGTACGCTGACGCAACTGGCGCTCCCTCACCTCTCCAGGTGGCCGCCGAACTGCTTGCGCATGGCCGACAGCAGCCGGTCGGCGAAGTCGGCCTCGCCCCGTGAGCTGAAGCGCTCGTACAGGGCGGCCGTGAGCACGTGGGCGGGGACGCCCTCGTCCACGGCGGCCGCCACGGTCCAGCGCCCCTCGCCCGAATCGGAGACATGGCCGGAGAAGCCCGCGAGCGCCGGATCCTCGACGAGCGCGGTGGCGGTCAGGTCGAGCAGCCAGGACGAGATCACGCTGCCCCGGCGCCACACCTCCGCCACCTCGGCGGTGTCGATGTCGTAGCGGTAGGCCCAGGGGTCGCGGAGGGGGGTGGTCTCGGCGTCGTGCTCCTGCTCGGCGGCCCCGACGTCGGCCTTGCCGAGGATCGCCAAGCCCTCGGCATAGGCGGCCATGATGCCGTACTCGATCCCGTTGTGGACCATCTTCACGAAGTGCCCCGCGCCGGCCGGACCGCAGTGGAGGTACCCGCGCTCGGCGGGGCTCGGATCGCCCGTGCGGCCGGGGGTGCGCTCGGCGGACTCCATGCCGGGCGCCAGGGCCTGGAAGATCGGCTCGAGCCGCCGCACCACCTCGGCCTCCCCCCCGATCATCATGCAGAAGCCGCGGTCGAGCCCGAAGACCCCTCCGCTCGTGCCCACGTCGAGGTAGTGGATGCCCAGCGCGCGCAGCTCCGCGGCGCGCTGGATGTCGTCGCGGTAGTAGCTGTTGCCCCCGTCGATGATCACGTCGTCCGCCGACAGGTGCCCGGCCAGCTCGGTCGCGGTGGCGCCCGCGTAGGCCGCCGGCACCATGATCCACGCTGCGCGGGGGGCCTCGAGCCTCGCCGCGAAGTCGGCGAGCGAGGGCGCGCCGACGGCACCCTCCCCCGCGAGCTGGGCCACCGCCGCGGGGCTGACGTCGTAGACCACGCACTCGTGCCCCGCGCGCATCAATCGCCGCACGAGGTTGGAGCCCATCCGGCCGAGCCCGATCATCCCGAGTTGCATCAGCTGTCTCTCCTGTGTGCGCGGTAGCGGCGGATCAGGGCGTTGGT
This sequence comes from Miltoncostaeaceae bacterium, assembly GCA_963721335.1. Lineage (GTDB taxonomy): Bacteria > Actinomycetota > Thermoleophilia > Miltoncostaeales > Miltoncostaeaceae > CAVXDY01. The sequence goes on along the minus strand of CAVRIV010000002.1, from coordinate 540,749 downwards.
GGAGGAATCGTGGCGGAGGTCGGGATCCTCCGCCGACGTGAGCTCCGGGACGATGCGCGACGCGAGCACCTTGCCGAGCTCGACCCCCCACTGGTCGAAGGAGTCGATGCCCCAGACGACGCCCTGGGTGAAGACCTTGTGCTCGTAGAGCGCGATCAGCTGCCCCAGCAGCGAGGGTGTCAGCTCCGGCGCGAGGATCGTGTTGGTGGGGCGGTTGCCCGGGAAGGTGCGGTGCGGCACGAGCGCCGGCGGGACGCCCTCGGCCGCGACCTCCAGCGGCTGCCTGCCGAAGGCGAGGGCCTCGGCCTGGGCGAAGAGGTTGGCCATCAGCAGGTCGTGGTGGTCGCCCAGCTCCCGGGTCAACCGGTGGAAGCCGATCAGGTCGGCCGGCACCAGCCGCGTGCCCTGGTGGATGAGCTGGTAGAAGGCGTGCTGGCCGTTGGTGCCCGGCTCTCCCCACACGACCGGGCCGGTGGCGGTCTCGACGGGGCGGCCGTGCACGTCCACCGACTTGCCGTTGCTCTCCATGTCGAGCTGCTGCAGGTAGGCCGGGAAGCGTCCGAGGCGCTCGCTGTAGGGCAGCACCGCATGCGTCTCGGCGCCCAGGAAGTTGCCGTTCCAGATCCCGAGGAGCCCGAGCAGGACCGGAGCGTTGCCCTCGAGCGGGGTCGAGCGGAAGTGCTCGTCGACCGCGCGGAAGCCCGCCAGGAACTCCGCGAAGCCCTCGGGCCCGATCGCGATGGCCAGCGACAGGCCGATGGCCGAGTCGACCGAGTAGCGGCCGCCCACCCAGTCCCAGAAGCCGAGCATCTCGGAGCTGTCGATGCCGAAGGCCTCGACCTCCTCCGCGTTGGTGGAGACGGCCACGAAGTGGCGCCGCACCGGGTCGCCGCCCCCCTCGCCCGCGAGCCCGCTCAGCAGCCACTCGCGGGCGCTCCGTGCGTTGGTGAGCGTCTCCAGCGTGGTGAAGGTCTTCGAGCTGACGATGAACAGGGTGGAGCGCGGGTCGAGGCCGTCCACCGCGTCCTGGATGTCGACGCCGTCGATGTTCGACACGAAACGGACCTCGATCCCGGGGTCCGCGTCGTCGCGGAGCGCCCGGTAGGCCATGGCGGGGCCCAGGTCCGAGCCGCCGATGCCGATGTTCACCACGGCCCGGATCCGCTCCCCCGTGGCGCCGGTCCAGGCGCCCGAGCGCACGCGGCTCGCCAGGTCGCTCATGCGGTCGAGCACGGCGTGGACGTCCGGCACCACGTTGCGGCCGTCCACCTCGATCACGGCGTCCCGCGGAGCCCGCAGGGCCACGTGCAGGGCCGGCCGCCCCTCGGTGACGTTGATCCGCTCGCCGGCGAACATCGCCTCGATGCGCCGGGGCAGGCCCGCGCGCCGGGCGAGCGCCGCCAGCAGGACGAGCGTCTCGCGGGTGACCCGGTTCTTGGAGTAGTCGATGTGCAGGTCGCCCACGTCGACGACGAGCTCCTCGCCCCGGGCCGGGTCGGAGGCGAAGAGGTCGCGCAGGTGCGCGTCGCGGACCGCCGCCGCGTGGCGCTCGAGGGCCGCCCACTCGCTGGTGCGGGCGATCACGCCGGCGACCCCGACGAGCGGGAGGCCTGGTACCAGCGCAGTTGCTGGTCCACGGGCAGGCTCTCGAACTCGGCCCCCGCCCCGGCCGCGAGCCGCACCGCGCCCTCCACGCGCTCGCGGAAGCGCTGCGCGGAGGCGCGCAGGGCCAGCTCGGGATCGGCGCCCAGCGCCCGCGCGGCGGCGACCGCCGCGAACAGCACGTCCCCCAGCTCGCGGGCCCCCGGATCCTCACGCAGCTCGGCGGTCTCCTCCTCGAGCTTCGCGAGGGCCGCATCCACGTCGGGGAAGTCGAAGCCCACGGCCGCCGCACGGCGCTGGGCCTTGGTGGCGTAGGCCAGGGCGGGGAGCCCGGCCGGCAGCTCGTGGAAGATCCCCTGCCCGGCGCGCTCCTCGCGCTTGCGCCGCTCCCAGAGGTCGACCACGCGCGAGGCCGTGTCGGCGGCGGCCTGCCCGTAGACGTGGGGGTGCCGCGCCACGAGCTTGTCCGCCTGGCCGCGCGCGACGAGGGCCAGATCGGCGGTGCCCTGCTCCTCGAGGAGCTGGGAGAGGAACACGGCCTGGAAGAGCAGGTCGCCCAGCTCGTCGGGGAGCCCGGCACCGCCCGCCGCCACCGCGTCGGCCACCTCGAAGGCCTCCTCGATCGTGTGCGGGACGATCGTCTCGGCGGTCTGCTCGCGATCCCACGGGCACTCGCGCCGCAGCCTCAGCCCCACCTCGGCGAGGGCCGCGACCTCCGCTCCGATGGCGCGGGCGCGCAGGGCGTCGCGGCCGGGCAGCGTGTCGGCGTGCGGCAGGGCGCAGGCCAGGCGGTGGGCCTCCGCGTCGGGGGCCGCCACGGTCGCGTCATCCGGGAGGTCGGAGAGCTCGCCCAGCTCCCCCGGCGCCGCCGGGAGGACGGCGCGCAGCTCCGCCGAGAGCGGGGGCGCCACCACGCGCGGCGCGGCCGCGAGGGCCGCCAGGGCCGCCGCGGGCACCGCGTCGGCGGATCCCGACCCGAGGCCGACCACCCGAACCATGCCGGAACCCTACGGCGTGGTGGCTGTGGGCGCCGTCGTGGTCGCGGCCGGCGGCTTGAGGCTGTCCTCTGCGTAGACGGTGCGGTCGTCCCACTTCTTCAGGACGCCCTGGCTCCAGCCCACGTACGCCTGCTGCCGCTTCTGGGCGAGCTGGCTGGCGATGATGCCGGGCTTCGCCTCGGCGAACGCGGTGGTGTGGGCCGGCGTCGTGTCAACCGTGATGATGTGCCAGCCGAACTGGGTCTTGACGGGCTGGGAGATCTCGCCGTCCTTCAGGGCGAAGGCGGCCTTGTCGAACTCCGGCACGAACTGGCCCTTGACGAGCGCCCCGAGGTCCCCACCGCTGTCCTTGGTGGTCGTGTCGATCGAGTTCTCGCGGGCCAGCTGGGCGAAGTTCTCCGGGGTGGCCTCCGCGCGGATCCGGGCGGCCTCGGCCTCCGTCGCCACCAGGATGTGGCTCACCCGGCGCCCGGCCGCGACCTTGAACTGGGCGACGTTCTGGTCGTAGTACTTCTGCGCGTCCGCGTCGGTGAAGCGGATGCCACGGGTGACGTGGTTGAAGAGCGCCTTCTGCTGGAGCCCGTCCTTGACGATGTCGCGCGCGTCGGCCTGCGAGATCTTGCGCTCGGCCAGGAAGGCGTCGAACTGCTTCTTGGAGCCGGAGAAGTTCTCCTTGGTGATGCGCGCGAGGTCGGCGTCGATCTCCGCCTCGGTCACGACACAGGGCGTACCGCAGTCGCGGGCCTCGAAGTCGATGATCCGGCGCTGCACCAGGTCCTGCACGGCCTGCTGGCGCACCTGGTCATACCCCTCCTCGCCCGCCGCCGGGAGGGTCTGGCCGGAGGCCTTGGCCTCGGCGCTGCGCTGGGCGATGGCGCTGTCGAGCTGCTCCTGGGTGATGTTCGAGTCACCCACGCGGGCGACGACGCCGTCGGACAAGTTCGCGGAGTCCCCGCCGCCGCAGGCGGCGACGAGCAGGACGCCCACGACCCCGGCGAGCACGAGGGCGGCGGCGACCCCCGCTCGGCGCGGTGATCTGCGGATGGTCTTCGCCACGACGCGGGCGATGGTAGCACCTGCCCTCCGCCCCCCCGTTAGGGGCGTCTTAAGGCATGAAAAGCCGGTTTTCGGGCCCGGTCAGGCGGCCATGGCCGTCGCGCCGACCAGAGCGTCGAGAGCGGCCTCGGCTGCGGCGAGGCGCTCGCCGGGAGCCGACCCGGCCGGAAGGGACACGATCTGCTCGCGCGCGGCATAGGTCGCGCGGGAGTCGGCCTCGCGCAGCGCCCTCAGCTGCTGGCTCGTGAGGCTCACCGGCGCCACGGTGAGGCGCCCGGAGCGCATCGAGAGCTGGCTGGCCCCCGCCGCACGCAGCTTCACCCGCAGCCTCTGCACCGCCAGCAGGGCGTCCACCGGGGCCGGGGGCGGCCCGAAGCGATCCTCCAGCTCGCCGCGCAGGCGGAGGATCTCCTCCAGGTCCGCGGCGAGGGCGATGCGCCGGTGCAGATCGATCTTGGCGGTCTCGAGCGGGACGTAGTCGCTCGGGATGTAGGCGGACACGGGGATCTCCACCCGCACCTCCCGCTCGTGGGCCTCGCGGCCCTGCCCGGCCATGACGGCCTCGTTCAGCATCTCCAGGTAGAGCTCGAAGCCCACCGCGGCCACGTGCCCGCTCTGCTCGTCGCCGAGGAGGTTGCCGGCGCCGCGGATCTCGAGGTCCCGCATCGCGATCCGCAGCCCGCTGCCCAGCTCCGTGTAGTCGGCCAGCGCCCGCAGGCGCGACGCGGCGTCGCGGCTGAGGGTGGCGGCGTCCGGGTAGAGCAGGTACGCGTGGGCGGTCACGTCCGAGCGGCCGACCCTCCCGCGGATCTGGTAGAGCTGGGACAGCCCGAGCCGGTCGGCGCGCTCCACCACCAGGGTGTTGGCCTGCGGGATGTCCAGCCCCGACTCGATGATGCTCGTGGCCACCAGCACGTCCGCCTCGCCGCGCACGAAGGTCAGCATCACGTCCTCGAGCTCGTGCTCCGCCATCTGGCCGTGCGCGGTCACGATCGCGAGCTCGGGCGCCAGCGTCCGCAGCCGGGAGGCGGCCTCCTCGATCGTCTCCACGCGGTTGTGCACGTAGAAGCTCTGCCCCCCGCGGGCCGCCTCGCGGCGCAGCGCCTCCACGACCACCGGCTCGTCGTACTCCAGGACGTGGGTGGCGATCGGCCGCCGGCCCGCCGGGGGCGTCTCGATGACGCTGATGTCGCGCAGCCCCGACAGCGAGATCTGGAGCGTCCGCGGGATGGGGGTGGCGCTCATCGCCAGCACGTCCGCGCGCAGGCGCAGCTGCCGCAGGGCCTCCTTCTGAGCAACGCCGAAGCGCTGCTCCTCGTCCACGATCACCAGGCCCAGGTCCTTGGGCTGCACGTCCATCGACAGCAGTCGGTGGGTGCCGATCAGGATGTCGAGCCGCCCGTCGCGGTAGCGCCCGAGGATCTCGCGCGTCTCGGCCGGGCTGCGGAAGCGGTTCACCATGTCGACGCTCACGGGCAGGTCGCCGTACCGGTCGCGGAAGGTCGCCAGGTGCTGCTGGGCCAGGATCGTGGTCGGCACCAGCATCATCACCTGCTTGCCGGCGGCCGCGCACTTGAAGGCGGCGCGCATGGCGATCTCGGTCTTGCCGAAGCCGACGTCGCCGCAGATGAGCCGGTCCATCGGACGGGGCCGCTCCATGTCGTCGACCACCGCGTCGATGGCCCGCTGCTGGTCGGGGGTCTCCCGGTGCGGGAAGCGCCGCTCCAGCTCACGGGTGAGCTCGTCGTCCGCCGGGAACGGGAAGCCCTTCGCCGCGGCCCGGGCCTCGTAGAGGGAGATCAGCTCGCCGGCCATCTCCCGCACGGCCACCCGCGCGCGCGACTTCATCCGGTCCCACGCCTTGCCGCCGAGCTTGGACAGGGCCGGAGGCGATCCGTCGGCGCCCACGTAGCGGGTGACCCGGTCGAGCTGGTCGTGCGGGACGTAGAGCCGGTCGCCGTCGGCGAACGCCAGCGCCAGGTAGTCGCGGGTCAGGCCCGCGACGGTGCGGGTCTCGAAGGCCGTGAGCCGGCCGATCCCGTGGTCCTCGTGGACGACGTGGTCGCCCACCTTCAGGTCGAGGAAGCTCGCCAGCCGGCGGCCCACGACCGGGCCGCGCTCCGAGGGGGGGCGGCGCCGGCGCATCAGCCTCTCCTCCGGCACGATCGCCAGGCCGGCGACCCGGGAGATCAGGCCCGCGCGCAGCGGCATGATCGTCATCCCCACCTCGCCGGCGGGCGGCAGCTCGCCGGGCTCCAGCTCCACCGGGCGAAGGCGCTCGAGCCGCACGGCGGCGCGCGACATGTCCCCCCGACGCGCGAACGCCAGGACGACCCGCATCCCGGAGCGACCGAGCCGGGCCAGCTCGCCCTCGGCCTCGGTCGCGGAGCGGGTGGCGAAGCGCGCCTCGACCGCGTCGAGGGCGGGCTCCGCTGATCCGGCCGGTGGAGAGAGGTCGAGGGACGCGGCCCGGGCCAGGGCGCCGGCCACGTGCGCGGTGTCGACCAGGGCCCCGGCGGCGGCCTCGTCCTCCAGGCGCTCCGCCGCCTCGCGGAGGGCGGCGGGGTGCTCGGAGGGCGCCAGCCGCACGACCGCCGCCCCGGCGGGTCCCGGGTCGGCGAGCGGGTCGGCCACGTCGCCGGCGGCCGGCTCGGCCGCGGGCCATGCGGTGAGCCGCGAGATGGACCGGATGGTGCGCTGGGTGAACGGCGAGAACGCCCGCATGCTCTCGACCTCGTCGCCGAAGAGCTCGATGCGCGCGGGCAGGTCGGCCGTGGACGGATACACGTCGAGGATCCCGCCCCGCACGGACAGGTCGCCGCGCTCCTCGACCTGGGGCACGCGCTCGTATCCCAGCGCGACGAGCCGGTCGACCAGGTCGTCGAGGGAGAGCGCCTGTCCCACCGACACCTCGAGGGCCTCCTGACGGGCCGCCGCCGCCGGCACGCGCTCGGCCAGCGCCGGCGCGCCCGCGATCACCACCGACCCGGGAGCGCCGAGGGTCGCGAGCGCCCGCGCCCGCAGCCCCACCAGGTGGGGGGACGGCCCCACGGCGCCGCCGGCCGGAACCCCGCGCGTGGGCCAGAGGGCGATCGAACCGCGGCCGAGCACGGCGCCCACCTCCGTGGCCAGGTCGCGCGCCTCGTCGTCGCCCGGCGCCACCACCAGCAGCGCCCGCCCGGTCTCGCGCGAGAGCGCCGCGAGCGCGAAGGGCCAGGCCGGCCGCGCCAGGGCGACCGCTCCGGCCTCCTCGCCGCCGGTCAGGCGCGCGGCGGCCGCCGCGAGCGCGGGCGCGCGCAGGAGGGCGCGGTCAGGGCGGTTGTGCCGATCATTGGGTGGTGCCGATCATTGGGGCGGCGCTCATTCGGCGGCCTTTGCGTGGAACCGGTTCATGGCCGCGTCCATCCCCTCGGCGAGCACGGCCTCCGCCATGTCGGCGGCGCGGGCGATCATCGCCTCCACCTCCTCGCGCGGCTCCGAGAAGCGGGTGAGCACCCAGTCGGCGCCGTCGCCGCGGAACTCCGGGTCCGGCTTTCCCACGCCGAGGCGCAGCCGCGGGTACTCGCCCGTGCCCAGCCCCCGCGTCACCGACCGCAGCCCGTTGTGCCCCCCGGCCCCGCCGCCGATCTTCCCGCGCACCGTCCCGAACGGGAGGTCGATCTCGTCGTGGACGACCAGCACCTGCTCGGGCGCCGCGTGCAGCGCGCCCGCCGCCGGACCCACCGAGTGGCCCGACTCGTTCATGTAGGTCAGCGGCACCAGCAGCCCCACCGGTCCGGAGGGCCCCCGCGCCGCGGCCAGGCGGCCGCCGTAGCGGCCGGTGAACCGGGTGGCGCCGAGCCGCGACGCCAGCGCGTCGACCACCATCTGCCCGGCGTTGTGGCGCGTCCCCGAGTAGCGCGGCTCCGGGTTCCCGAGACCGGCCACGAGACGGATGGGGGGCGGGGCCTCGTCGCCCGCCATGGACTCCGGGGTCCTACTCGTCGGAGGAGTCGTCGTCCTGGGGCTCGGCGGGCTCCTCGCCCTCGAGGAGCTCCTCCTCCTCGACCTCCTCCGGCTCCGGCTCGACCTCGACGCTCGGGGCGACGACCGAGGCCACGACGATCTCGGGCTCGGTCACGATGGTGACCCCCGGGGGAGCGGTGATGTCGGCGACGCTCGTGGACGATCCGATGTCCAGCTCGCTGACGTCGATCTCGAGATGGTCCGGCAGCGTCTCGGGCAGGGCGCGCACGACGACCTCGCGAACGGTCTGGTCGAGCACCCCGCCCTCCTTCACGCCGGCGGGGACGCCGACGAGCACCAACCCCACCGGGGCCTCCACCTCGACCGTGAGGTTGACCTCCTGGAAGTTGACGTGCAGGACGTTGCCCCGCACCGGGTCGAGGTACCAGTCCTTCAGGAGCACCGGGCGGGCCCCGGACCCCTCGATCGAGAGGTCGATCACCGCGGTCCGTCCCTCGGCCAGCGCTCGGCGCAGGTCGCGATCCGGCAGCGAGAGGGCCAGCGAGGGGCCGCCGGGCTGGTAGACGACACCGGGCACGAGGCCCTGCCGCCGGAGCCGGCGCGCGGGGCCGTCGCCGAACTCCGAACGCTCCTGCGCGTCGAGCGAGATGTGTCCCATCAGTGCCGAATTCCTCCTCGGGGCCGACGCGGGAGTGTACCGAAGTCTCACCCTGGTGCCCTAAACCGCCTAAAGTCATTAGGCTTTCGGGAGGAGGGGCAATGGACGCGTCCGGCACCGGCGACGCCCGCTTGGCCGCAGCGCTCGCGGCGAGCCGGGACGCGGTCGTCGTGCTCGAGGCGACGACTCCCTCGGGGGATGGAGCGGACTTCGTCGTGGTCGCCCAGAACGCCCGGGGGCCCGAGCTCCAGGGGACCCCCGTGGGGGGCCGGCTGCGCGAGACGATCCCCGCCGTCATCGCGGGACCGCTGGCCCAGATGTGCGCGCGGACCCTGGCCGACGGAGAGCCGCGCCGCGATCAGGCGCGGGCCGGCGTGGCCCGGGGCTCCGTGGAATGGGTCGACCGGCAGGTGGTGCGCCTGTCGTCCACCCAGGTGGCTCTGACCCTGCGGGACGTGACCGGCGAGCGGCACGATCACGACCGCCTGCGCGAGGCGGCGACGGTGAGCGCCGCCCTGGCCGCTGAGCAGGCGGGCCTGCGGCGGGCCGCCGAGGCGGTGGCGCACGCCGCGCCGCCGGAGTCGGTCATCGCCCTCGTCGCCGAGGAGGCCGTGCGCCGCATGGGCGCCGACGAGGCCCACGTGGTGCGCTTCGACGCGGACGCGATCGTCACCGTGGGCTCCTTCGGCTCGCCGGGGCCCACCCGCGGCGCGCGGTTCCCGAAGGAGGGCCACCGGTCCATCGCGCAGGTGGCGCGCACCGGACGGACGACGCGCGTTGACGACTACGCGGCGCTGCGCCGCGTTGACCCCGTCTCGGCACGGGTGGTGCCCGAGGATCTCGGCAGCGGCCTCACGGCGCCCATCCGCGCCGGGGAGAGGTTGTGGGGCGGCCTCATCGCGGTGCGGCTCGTCGGTGGCAGCCCCTTCACCGAGGCCGACGAGCGGCGCCTCGAGCGCCTGGCCGACCTCATCGGGCTCGCGGTCGCCAACGCCGAGATCCAGGGCCGCCTGCGCGCCCTCGCCGCCACCGACCCGCTCACCGGCCTGGCCAATCACCGTGCCTTCCAGGAGCACCTGGTGCAGGAGGTCGCCCGGGCGCACCGCTACGGGCAGCCCCTCTCGCTCGTGCTGCTCGACCTCGACCACTTCAAGCGGGTGAACGACGCCCACGGGCACCAGGCCGGCGACGCCGTGCTGGCCGAGGTCGGCGGGCGCCTGCTGGTCGGGGCCCGCACGGGGGACCTGATGGCCCGGGTGGGGGGCGAGGAGTTCGCGTGGCTCCTGCCCGCCACGGACGTGGCCGGGGCCGAGGCGCTGGCCGAGCGCGCGCGCCGGAGCGTCGGGGTGCTGCCCTTCCCGACGGTGGGCGGTCTCACCGCGTCGCTCGGAGTGGCCGAGCTGGGGACGGGCGACGACGGCCAGGCGCTCTTCCGGAACGCCGACCTCGCGCTCATCTGGACGAAGGTCAGCGGTCGCAACCGCTGCGCGCGCCACTCGCCGGAGCTGGCGCGGCGGCTGGCGCTGCGCCGGGCGGAGCTGCGTGCCGAGGGGGAGCCCGGCCGTCTCCACACCATCCGGGCGATCGCGATCCTCGTGGATGCGAGCGACGCCCACCGGCTGCGCCACTCCGAGCGGGTCGCGGGGCTCGCCGAGGCCGTCGCCGAACGGATCGGGTGGAGTCCCCACCGGCGCGCGCTGCTCCGCGAGGCCGCTCTCGTCCACGACCTCGGGAAGATCTCGGTGCCCGAGGAGGTGCTCCGGCAGCAGGGTCCGCTCGACGCGCCCGCCCGAGATCGCGTGCAGGGCCACGCGGTGGTGGGAGCGGAGATCGCCAGCCGCGCGCTCACCCCTGAGCAGGTCTCCTGGGTGCGCGGCCACCACGAGCGCTGGGACGGCCAGGGGTACCCCGACGGGCTCGCGGCCGAGGCGATCCCGGAGGGGGCTCGGATCCTGGCAGTGGCCGACGCGTGGGAGGCCATGACCTCCCCCCGGGCATGGCGGGCGGCCCTCTCGCGGGACCAGGCCCTGGCCGAGATGAGCGCGGGCGTTGGAACGCAGTTCTGGCCCCCGGCCGCCTCGGCGCTGCTCGCTCTGGCGGCCGTGGACCCCGGCTCCGTGCTGGACGGCGAGAGCGTGGCCGTCGGCCGTTGAGGCCCCGTCACGGGCCGCAATCAACGTTGCGAAAGCCGGGCGAAGCGCGTGAATTTGGAGCGGTGTCGTATCCTTGGTGGGCGACGCAGGGGAATTCCGCAACGAAAGGTGAGCGCCTGTGGGAGTGAGGGATGAAGCCTCGGTCCGCCGAGAGGCGAGCGCCCGCATGCGAGCGGCGGCCTTCCAGATGCGGCGCGAGGGCGCGGCGTTCGACTCCATCGGCAGCCGTCTCGGGGTCAACCGGGGCGCGGCCCGCAAGCTGGTGCAGAAGGAGGTCCGGCTCCTCGCCGGCGAGACGGACACGGAGGAGCGCCGTCTGCTGCACGCCGAGACGCTGATGGACCTCTGGCGGGTCCTCTACGGCCCGGCCACGGCGGGTGACATCGAGGCCATCGACCGCTTCCTGCGCGTCGAGGAGCGGATCTCGAGCCTCCTGGGCCTCGACCGCCCCACCGGCGGCGAGGGCAACGGCGCCGTGAAGATCGTGCTCGACCGCGCCGAGGGCGAGCCCGTGATGGAGGGGCGCAAGCCCCGGTTCAGCATGTCGCTGCCGGAGGCCGAGCAGCTGGTGGACTAGGGGGCGGGCGCGATCCGCGCCCGCCAGCCGCGCAGGACGCCCTCGGTGTCGCCTTGGCCGTCGCCATCGCGCTCCACGGTGACGCGGAACACGCCGCCGATGGAGAGCTCGCGCCGGCTGGAGCCCCCCGCCTGGGCCGGACGCTCGGGCGCGAGCCGCTCCCGCGCGGCCTGGTAGCGCGCGCGGGCGCGGTCGATGGTCGCGTCGAGGCCGATCAGGCCACGGTCGAGCCGCTCCGCCGTGCGGGAGATGGGCGCCACCTGGCTCACCACGCTCGGGGTCGTGAGCGCCGACACCAGCGTGTAGATCCCGGAGCCGATGGCCACCACGACTGCGGCCGCCGCCAGCCACCTGAGCCACCTCGAGCGCACCTCCTTCACCCCGAGGGGGGCCGAGCGCAGGCTCGCGGCGATCTCCGCCGGGAGCGCCTTCAGCGCCTCGTTGAGGCGGGCCACGTCCGTGGAGGAGAGGTGCTCGCCCACGATGGGGTCACGGTCCTCGGGGGGCTTGTGGGGTGCCGGCATCGGCCGCTCTCGCAGTCGCTAAGGAGCGAGGAAGGGGAGGCGGCCGATGCTAGTCAAGAGCGGCGGCGCGTCAAACACCCCAGCGCTTCACGGCCACCTGATCGGGGTCGTCGCCACGGCGGAGCGCGTCCTGGACCTCGGCCTCGGCGATCTCGGGCGTCGGAGCGGGCGTGGTCTGGCGCGCGCGGACGGCGTCCCAGTAGCCCGTGCGGCCGTAGTAGCCGTAGGTGGCCTCCTCGTGGGCCTGGGTGAAGTCCTCGTCGCGGTCGTGGGTCGGCGCGTCGCGCAGCTGGTCCTTGGTGTAGGGGACGGCGAGGTAGGTGTCGTCCCCGTCGCTCTCCACGCGCACGTCGTCCACCGGGATCATGTGACGCTTGGTTCCGAACCAGCCGGTGGCGACGGCCAGGTAGCGCACGTAGGCGCCGCCGGTGTCGGTGTAGCTGTCGTCGACCTTGCCGACCTTCTCGCCTGCGGCGTCACGGACCTCCATGCCCTCGAGCCGGTCGATGGGCGGCAGGTTGGTCGAATCCGAGTAGCCCTCGGGGCCGATGTGGGTGCGCTGGTACTGGTCCTGTGTGCTCACCGAAAAACCTCCCAATTCCAGCGACGTTTCCGTCCGTCGCCCGATGTGTCTCGGTCACGGTGCCCCGATCACGTCGCGGCCAAACGGACCGGCCGGAGAGGTCTCACGGGGGTTGGACAGGCGCCTGACCGGGAAGAGGGCTGCACGAACTCATCGCACCCCTCGAGAAGGAGATTCACATGCTCTGGACCATCCTCGTGATCGTCGTCATCGTCTTGGCCGTGATCGGCCTGCTCGCGATTCTGCGCGGCAGGGCGGCGTAGCCCCCGCACGGCGGTCCGAGAAGAGCTGGTCGTCAGTCAGGAAATCGCGTGGAGCGACGCGGCGGCCTGTGGGCTTGTGGAGAGCCCAGGCCCGCCGTCGCGGTCGTGCCTTCAATCACCGGGCGCCGCCATGCCCCGGCCTGTCCCTTTGGGGTAGGGTCCCGGCGGGCGTGGCACAGCTTGCCTTCGGATCAGGAGTGGCGAGCGCGGCACTGTGGATCGGTGCGGTCTCGTTCTTTGTCGCCCCTCTCGCTGTGGCCAGCGACCAGGAGTCGCTGAACGACCCGGCTGGCATCTACGCTCTCTCCAACAGCGCCGGCTACTTACTCTGGGTCGGAGCCGTCGTCGTCGGCGCCCTTGTGGTTTGGGCGACCTCCGTGGTCGCTTTCAAGACGGGCCTGCTGCCACGCTGGTTCGCATGGGTCGGCGTGGTGGTGGGTGTGATCTGCCTGCTTGCGATCTTCTTCATCCCGGCTTTCGTGTACTGGGCCTGGATCCTGGTTGGCTCGCTCCTGCTCTTGCGTCGGCAGGCCGGCGCTTCTACGACGGCGTCTTCCCCCCGTTAGCGCCCCCCCGGCGCGCCGGTGAAAGGCGGCTCTACCGGAGTGGTCCTAGCGCCCGTGGAGCGAGGGAGGTCCGGCCATTGGTCCTCGAGCGCGCGATGAACAGGATGCGGGCGCCGTTGGCGAACTCGACGCCCTCCTTGCCGTGGGAGACGGACACCTTCGGTCCGTGCTCGTCCATCGCCGGGTGATCGCACCAGCTCTTGAGGGTGAGGAACGCTTCAGCGCCCCCCAGAGCGCGCGGGCGAGCAGGATCACCGACTTCCCGTTCTGGCGGGGGACCACGGTCAGCACGTCGTCCGCGACCCAGCAGCCGGCGCGGTCGCGACCCATGCCGGCGGTCAGCACATCCACCTGCCACGGGTCGAGGGTCCTGCCGATCACCTGGCGCGCGGCTTCGACGTGAACCCCGGCGCGGCGTCGTCATGCGGGGTCTCGCGCTACGTCTAGAAGAGCTGGTTCTCGCCCGCGAAGATCGCGCTCACCGACTCGTCGCAGAACACGTTGTGCACCGAGTCGGCCAGGATGCGGTCGACCGAGAGGACCCGGAAGAGCTCGCTGTCGGCCGCCTCCTCGGGCAGGGGGATGGTGTCGCTGAGGACGACCTCCTCGATCACCGAGTCGCGCAGCCGCTGCACGGCGCTCCCCGACAGGAGCCCGTGGGTGGCCGCGGCGTAGATGCGAGTGGCTCCCTGGCCCTTCACCATCTCCGCTCCGGCGCAGAGGGTGCCCGCCGTGTCGATCATGTCGTCGATCAGGATGGCGTCGCGGCCCTCGACGTCGCCGATCAGCAGGGTCACCTCCGCCTCGTTGTGATCGGGACGCTGCTTGGTGAGGACGGCCAGGGTGGCCCCGAGCCGCTCGGCGAAGTGGTTGGCGAGCTTGGCGCGCCCGGCGTCCGGTGAGACCACCACCAGCCGCTCCGAGAGGTCGCCCCCGTAGACGCGCTCGCGGAAGTGGTTGACGAACATGGGGAGCGCGGTCATGTGGTCCACGGGCACCTGGAAGAAGCCCTGAACCTGGCCGGCGTGCAGGTCCATCGTGAGCACGCGGTCCACGCCCGCGGCCTGGAGCAGCTCGGCGATGAGCTTGGCCGTGATGGGCTCGCGGGGGGCCGACTTCTTGTCCTGGCGCGAGTAGCCGTACCAGGGGATGACGGCGGTGATGCGGTGCGCCGAGGCCAGCTTGGCGGCGTTGATCATGATCAACAGCTCCATCAGGCTGTCGTTCACCGGCTTCGACGTGGACTGCACCAGGAAGACGTCGGCGCCGCGCACGCTCTCCTCGAAGCGCACGTAGATCTCGCCGTTGGCGAACGTCTGCAGCCGGACGCTGCCGAGCTCGATGCCGAGGCGCGTGGCGATCTTCCCGCCCAGCACCTGGCTCGCCCGCCCGGCGAAGACCATCAGCCGCTTGGAGTCGTCCCGGTCGATGCTCGTGCTCACCGGCGGCCCCCCTTCGCCTCGGAGGCCGCCCGGGCCCGTGCCACGGCCTTCTCCGTGAATCCCTCGATCACGGACTGGCGCGCCCGCGCGATGCCGAGCGCCCCGTCGGGGACGTCGTCGGTGATGATGGACCCGGCGCCGGTCATCGCGTCGTCGCCCACGGTGACGGGGGCCACGAACACGCAGTCCGAGCCGGTCTTCACGCGCGCGCCGATGGTGGTGCGGTGCTTGCGGAACCCGTCGTAGTTGGCGGTGATGTTGCCGGCGCCGATGTTCGTGCCCTCGCCCACGGTGGCGTCGCCGACGTACGAGAGGTGCGGCACGGCCGCGCCGGGCCCGATGACCGAGTTCTTGATCTCGACGTAGGTGCCCACCCGCGAGCCCCGCTCCAGCCGCGTGCCCGGGCGCAGGTAGGCGAACGGGCCCACCCGGGTCCCGCCCTCGATCGTGGCGCCGGCCACGTGGGCGCTGAGGATCGTGCAGTCGGGGCCGATGGCGCTGTCGGCGATCACCACGTCGGGGCCGATGCTGCAGCCCTCGCCGATGCGGGTCTCGCCGCGCAGGTGGGTGCCGGGCCACAGCACGGTGTCGGCGCCCACCCGCACGCCCGCGTCGACGTAGACCGACCCCGGGTCGGGCATCGTGACGCCGCCGCGCATCAGCTCATCGCGCAGGTGCCGCTGGAGCACGACCTCGCAGGCCGCCAGCTCGACCTTGTCGTTGACCCCCGCGACGGTCTCGGGATCGTCGGCCTGAAGGAGCGCCACCGGGCCCTCGAGCAGCGCCAGGGCGTCCGTGAGGAGCAGCTCGCCCGTCTCGGCGTCGGTCGCCAGGCGGCCGAGGGCGCCGTCCAGCCGCGCGCGGTCGAAGGCGTAGAGCCCGGCGTTGAACTCGCCGATGGCCAGCTCCTCGGCGGAGGCGTTGCGGGACTCCACGACCCGGGCGACGGTCCCGTCCGCGCCGCGCACCACGCGCCCGTAGGCGCCGGCGTCGGGGAGCACCGCCGTCACGATGGTGGCCGCGCGCGACCGCTCCGAGGTCTGCGCCTCCACCAGCGCCCGCACCAGGCCGCGGGGGAGCAGCGGCGTGTCGCCGCACGCCACCACGACGGTGTCGCACGCGGGGTCGAGCGCCTCCAGGCCCACCCGGGCGGCGTCCCCGGTGCCCCGCCGCTCGGCCTGGACGACCACGGAGACGCCGGGAGGGAGGACCTTGCGGACGGCGTCCGCCTCGTGCCCGACCACCACGACGGTGCGGGCGGCGTCCGCCGCGGCGAGCGCGTCGAGCACCCACGCGATCAACGGGCGGCCGGCCAGGGGTTGGGCCACCTTCGGGGTGACCGAGTGCATCCTTGTCCCCTGCCCGGCGGCGAGGACGACGGCACCGATGCTCATGCGATCCTGGAGGTCGGGGGGCGGGACGGTCCACCTGGTTGGGGCGGGAGGATTCGAACCCCCGATCGCGGGACCAAAACCCGCTGCCTTACCCCTTGGCTACGCCCCATCAAACGCCCTCCATGGCCGAGCGAGTATAAACACTGGGTCGACAGCCGCCGCCGGTTGAAAGGGCCATGGACGGCCCGTCATGGCCCCCCAGGAGTCGTTCCGGCGGCGGCGTTTGAGAATCCCCCTCACCCGTCGAGAACGATCACGTCGGTGACCACCGCCCGGTCCTCGTCGGACGTCTCGCCGTTCTCCAGGTTGACCACCTCGATGGTCTCCGCCCGGCACTCCACGCGCACCCGCATGCCCTCCGCCAGCACACCGTCCTTCAGCCGCTCGGCCAGGCCGCCGCGGATCTCGAACGTGTTCATGCGGAAGGGCTCGTCCGTGTCGAGGCTCATCAGCAGCACGTCGCCCGCGTACGGGTCGCGGTCCTGCCACAGCAGGCTGATCTCCCCGGTGATGGACTGGCCGGTCACCGGGAGCGAGTGTAGCGACGAGGGTCGCTAGAGCCGGTCGGTCGTGGGGCGCAGCGCGGGCCGGCGGCGTCCGAGCCGGCTGCAGGCGAGCAGCAGCCAGGGCGCCAATGCCAGGGCGGCGATGTCGAAGAAGACGTAGCCGCTCGCCGCCCCGCTCGGCGGGTTGCCGTCGGGGACGCCGAGGCCCGGCACCTCCTCGGCCCACCGCCAGGTCCCCACGGCGGTGCCGTAGATCTCCAGGAAGGCGACCGCCAGGAACACGCCCGCGTAGACCGCCGGCGCCCGCCCGCGCCAGAGGAACAGGAGGAGCACCGCCGCCCCCACGGCCCCCGCCGCGTCCACCCTCCCCAGGGCCACGAGGCCGAGCACCGCCCAGCCGCCCACGCCGGCCATCGCGATCCGCACCAGGGCCTTGACGTGCCGGCGCGCCCACCCGGTCTGGCTCAGGCGCAGCCCGGTGAGGTAGACGAAGCCGTGACCCGGCGGCACGAAGAGCGGCAGGTTCCCGAGCCGGTACTCGTAGATGCCCCAGACGATCGATCCGATGACCTCCGCGCAGGTGGCCACCACGACCACCACCGAGGTCTGGGCCCGCTCCATCGGCGTGAGGTACACGAAGACGATCGCGAGGAAGGCCCACGTGCACAGGCCGAGGAGCATCTGGGCGCCGAGGTCGGCATAGCGATCGAGCGCCAGGCCGCACACGGTGATCGCGAAGGTGAACGCGACGAACAGGTGGGGCCGCCGCACGATCTGCTGGATCACGCCCCCGGACACCGGGAGGGCCGGCGACGCGACGGCGGGAGCGGCCGTGGACACCGGCCCAGGATAGTGGCTCGCGGACACCCCGGTGTCACACGCCGGCAACTAGGATCCACGTGGTGCCCACCCGCCTCAACTTCCAGGCTGAGATCGAGCAGTTCCGCAACGGCCTCGTCGAGATGGCCAGCCTGGTGCTGTCCCAGGTCGAGCGCGGCGTGATCGCCTGGGAGGAGGTCGAACCCCGTGGCCTCCGCCGAGGTGATCAAGGGTGACGACCTCGTCGACCAGAGGTGCGCCGAGCTCGACCACAAGGTCTTCAGCCTCCAACTGCTGGAGGCGCCGGTCGCCCAGGACCAGCGCCTACTGCACGTGGGGCTGATCGCCGTCGTGGCGCTCGAGCGGGTGGGCGACCTCGGGGTCGCGATCGCCGAGGCCGCCACCCAGGTCAGGCCGGAGGGGGCGGTGCCGGAGGTTCAGGCGCTCATCTCCCGCATGAGCGCCCGCGCGATCGACACGCTCGCGCGCGCGGTGCAGGCCATCGCCCGGGGCGACGCGGAGCTCGGCGAGGAGGCCGCCGCCGAGGCGGCGAACGTGCGGCTGATGCTGCGCGACGTGCTGACCGCCGTGGCCGCCGCCCCGGACGAGCCCGAGACCCGGGCGTGGTCGGCCGCGGCCGTGCTGGTGGCGCGCCACCTGGAGCGCGTGGCCAACAACGGCTCGGAGCTCGGAGGGCGGGTGCGCTTCCTGGTCAGCGGGGAGCCCTTCACGCGGGCGACCGCCGCGGGCGCCTGACGCGGCGCCCCGGGCCGGCTACTCCTTCTCGACCTCGACGGGAATCGAGGCGCTGGTCTCGGGCTCGGGGTTCGTGCGCTCGGCCTCGGCGGCGGACCGCTCCGCGCGCTCCAGGGACTCGAGGGCGTCGAGCGCGGACGAATCCGTCGCCATGGTCCTGATGCTGTTGCGCCGCTCCCGCTTTGCCTTGGCCATCGCCACCTCCAGGGTCGCCGAAAGTTTACCCTGCGTCGCAAGAGCGTCAGCGTAGGCCGGCCCTCTTAGGCGGGGCCGGCCAGACGCCATCCGCGCCCTGGCGGGCGCAGATGCGGACCGGCGGCACCGGCTGCGCCGGGGCTGGCCGCCGGGACAAGCAGGTCAACGTCAAGCCCAGTCACACCCTTCCCTCGATGAGGGCGCGCACCAGGGGCGTGTCGGCGGGAGGGAACGACAAACCGGGCAGATCCTCGCGCCGCACCCACCGGAACTGCACGCTCCCGAGCGCCCGCGGGCGCTGACCGCCGGCCCAGGGGCACCGGAAGAACCTCAGCTCGAGGGGCCCGGCGGTGGCCGTCCAGACGCGCGGGCCCACGCTGAGCGAGATCCCGAGCTCCTCTCGCAGCTCGCGGACGAGCGCCTCACGGTCGCCCTCGCCCTGCTCGCGCTTCCCCCCCGGGAACTCCCACCGCCCGGGCTGTCCCACCTCGGGCCCCCGCTGGCTCACCAGGACGCGCCCGCCGCGCTCGATGATCGCCGCGACCACGACCTGCTTCGGCGTCACGGGCCCGACCCCGCCCGCAGCAGCCTCCCGCCGCGCCGCCGGGCGAGCCCGTCCGCCACCAGGCTCTCCGCGGCGTCGGGATCGCGGTCGACGCTCACCCACCCGAGGCTGGCCAGCGCGCCGAGGAGCGCGCCGCGCCGCTGGCGCATCGACCCCTCGTAACGGGGCTGCCGGCGGCCGGGCGGCTCCTCGAGCCCGGCGGTCCCGGCGTCGGCGGCGGGGCAGCCCCGGCGCACCGGACAGCCGGCATCGCACCGCGGACGGCGGGCCGTGCACCACAGGCGGCCGAGGTCCATGACCGCCTGGCCGGCCTCCCACGCCGTGCCCGGAGCGCCCGGCCAGCCGTCCGGGAAGCGGCGTGCGATGACACGAGCGGCGTTCGTGTCGAGCGGAAGCACATCCTCGCCGTCGGCGAAGCAGCGGATCGCCGCCGCCGTGTAGGGACCGACCCCCGGCAGGTCGGTGAGCCGCTCGGGCCAGCCCCCCTCGGCCACGATCCGCGCCGCGGCATGGAGGTTGCGCGCCCGGCGCGGATATCCCAGGCCGTGCCACTCGGCCAGCACGTCCCCCAGCTCGGCCCCTGCCAGATCCGCCGCCGTGGGCCACCGCGCGGTGAACCGCTCGTAGTAGGGCACCACGCGCGCCACCGGCGTCGCCTGGAGCTGGGCCTCGGCCACCAGGACGCGGTAGCGGTCCCGGGTGCGCCGCCAGGGCAGGTCGGCGCCGTCCCGGCGATACCAGGCCACCAGGCTGCCGACGGCCCCGTGCGCGGATGCGCGGCCCGTCCCCATCACCCCGGCAGTGTGTCACGCCGTCGCCGAAGGCCTCCAGACGACGACGCGGCGCAGGTCCTCCCCGGCGCCGGTCCAGCGGACGATGGACGGCGAGTGCGCGGTCTGGCGCCCCTCCGCGTCGACCGCGAAGGGCCCGAGGAAGGTCGTGGTGCGAAGCGCGCGAGCGGCGTCCCAGAGGGCGCCGGGCTCGGAGCCGCCGGCCAGCGCAAGGGCCTGCTGCGCGACGACTCCGGCGGCGAGCGCCTGCGCGGCGGGGTAGTCCGCCCCCGGCGGGAGGGGCGCCGGGAGCGCGGGGCCGTCCTCCGAGGGCGCCCATTGCACCGGGCCGATCCACCCGCTCACGGCGTCGCCCAGCTCCTGCGCGGCGAGGGCCACGCCGCACACCACCAGGCCCGCCCCGATCCCGGTGCCCGCCAGCGCGCGTCCCAACGCCAGGTCGTCCTCGGCCCGTCCACCGCCCACGACCCAGCCCGCTCCGGCGGCCCGCGCGGCGGCCACGACCGCGTCCGGGTGCCGAGGGTCGAGGTCGATCGACACGACCGGCCGCGCTCCCGCCGCCGCGAGCGATGCCGCCGCCCCGCCGGCCACCGCCCGGCCGAAGCCCCCGGGCGCGCGCGCAACGGCCACGGCGCCGATGTCGGCGCCGGCCGCCCGCAGGACGTCGGCCAGCCCCCGCCAGTAGCTCTTGGCGGGGCCCAGGACGTCAACCATCCGGGCACCGGTTCGGGGCACCTCGGCGCCGCCGTGGTTCCAGACGACCTCGGGCCGGCCGGCCATCGCCCAGGCGGCCGCGCGGGTGGAGCCGCTTCCGTAGGGCCCGAACGTCAGGTCGGCCGCGCGCGCGAGGCCGGGCAGGAGCCGGGCGGACTCGGCCGGGTCGCTGCGGTCGTCCTCGATCCGCAGGTGCGCGCCGCAGCCCTGGGCCCAGGCGCGCAGCCCGGCCGCCGCCTGACGGCCGAACACCGCGTAGCGCCCGCTCAGGGCGAGGGCGGCGGCGGCTCGCACGGCGAGCCCGGCATCGCGGCCAGCGCTCCCACGGCGCGGCCGATGGCGGCGAGTGCCCCTGCGGTGGTCCAGCCGCCCTCGAGCTCGAGGGTGGCTCCGGCGCCGTCCCGCTCGCGCAGCCGGCTCTCCACGATCCCGAGCTCGTCGAGGGCGGCGACGGCCGGCGGCCGCGGCGGCCGCCGCGACTCGCGCCGGACGATCGCCAGCCCCCGCCGGGCGGGCTCCCGCCACCACTCGGCCGTGAGCGAGGCCTGGTGGCAGACCACCCCGGCCGCGACGAAGAACGCCTCGACGCTGCCCTCCTCCTCACCGGGCTCCAGCAGGACCGCGAGGCGATCCTGCGCCCGGCGCGCCCGCGCGAGCCCGCCGAGCGCGCCGAGCAGCGCGGCGGCCGGGCAGTGGGGCGAGCCGGGCTCCACCGCGAGGCGGCCGTCGTGCACCGCCACCGCCAGCCGCCGGCCCAGGTCGGCCAGCGACGCCGGCTCGCCGGACAGCAGTCGCCGCACCTCGTCGGCGGCGAGCGCCGGGGTCTCCCCCGCGTCGAGGGCGTAGAGACGGCGCAGCGCCGTCACGGCGCCGCGGGCGAGGCGCTGCGAGCGCACCGGCCCGAAGTAGGCCGCGCCGTCGGGGATCCGTGCCCGCACCGCGTAGAGGCGCGGCGAGTCCTCGGCCAGCGTGAGCTTGAGGTAGGCGCCGCCCCCGCCCACCCCGCGCCGGTTGCACGGCGGCTGCAGCTCCTTGATCAGGCGGTCCTCTCGCAGGAGGGCGGCGAACTCCGACCCGCAGGTCTCGTGGTCCAGCGACTCCAGCTCCTCGAGCGCCCGCCCGATGAGCCGCCCGTGCTGTCCGCCGGGACCGAAGTACGCGCGGACCCGCCGGCGGAGGTTGGACGCCTTGCCCACGTAGAGCACGCCGCCGTCGCGGTCGCGCATCAGGTACACGCCGGGCTGGGCCGGGAGGTCGTCCGCCAGGGCGAGCTTGTGCGCGTGGCGCGCGCCCCCGGCTCCGGCGAAGGCGACCGCCCGCTCGAGGGAGTCGATCCCGCGCTCGCCCAGCAGCTCCAGCAGGGCGAGCAGGACCTCGGCCGTGGCCTCGGCGTCCGGCAGCGCCCGGTGCATCGGCCGGACGCTGGTGTCGGCCCAGACCGCGAGGGTGCCGAGATCGTGGCGCGGCACCTGGCCGTTCAGCAGCCGGCGGGCGAGCGTCAGCGTGTCGAGCCACGGCTGGGTGAAGTACCGGCCGGCCAGGCGGCGGCGCTCGTAGTTGAGGAAGCGGAGGTCGAAGGGCGCGTTGTGGGCCACCAGGACGTCGTGGCCGGCGAAGTCGACGAAGCCGGCGAGGGCCGACTCGATGTCGGGGCTGTCCGCCACCAGCGCGTCGTCGATGCCGGTCAGCTCGGTGACGATGGCCGGGATCGGGCGGCCGGGATCGACCAGCGTGACGAAGCGCTCGCTCACCCGGCCCCCCTCGACGCGCACGGCGCCGATCTCGGTCACCTTGGAGTAGCCCGGCGATCCGCCGGTGGTCTCCAGGTCGACCACGCAGAACGTGGTCGTGGCGAGCTCGGCCCGCGACCAGGTGCTCGGAGCCAGGCCCACGAGATCGCGGCCGAGCCACGCCAGCCGGGCGTCGCCCTCGACGATCTGGGCCACCAGCCGGCGCTGTAGCCGCTCGGGGCAGCTGCGCAGGCGCAGGAGCTGCGACGCGACGTGGCCCACCTCCAGGGGCCGTCCGCGCCGGGCGAGCAGGGCGCACAGGCGGTCGGGCAGCGAGTCCCCGCGCTCGGCGCCGGGCTGGGGAGCGGGGAGGGGCAGCGGGAGCTGTGTCGCGGGGGGCACCGACGAGCGACTCTAACGGCGCCCCCCGCCGTCATCGACCGGGCGCGAGCTCCGCCGGGGAGAGGGGCGCCGACAGGTCGAGCTGGGCTCCGGCCGGAGCGGGAGCGCGGCCCTCGACGAGGATGCGGGCGCGGGCCGTGCCCGCCGCCTCGGTGGCCGTCCGGACGATGGGCGCGACCACCGCGAGCTCCGCCGCCGAGCCGCCGGGCGGGTACCCGCTCTCCAGCTCGGCGCTGAAGTCGACCACCGCGACGTCCCCCTCCACCCGGGTCGCGCGGACCTCGGTGCCGGACGGCAGAGCCGGGATCAGGCCGGCACCGGTCGGACCCTGGGCGAGGGCCCCCATCGCGGCGTCGAGCGGCGCCGCCCCCGCCGGGCCGGACCGGTGCTCCGGGACCAGCGCGCCGGTGTCGTCGGAGAAGTAGACGGTGACCTCGGGGCCGGGGCCGGCGGTCGCCGCCGCGGTGGTGGTCGCGGAGTCACCGTCACCGCCGCCGCACCCCGCCACGAGCGCGGTCGCGACGACCGCGCAGAGCACCGCGGACAGGCGGCTGAGAGGGCGGGCGACCATGCCTGCGGGCCAGTCTAGACCGGCCCTCGCGAGCGCCCACGGCTAGCCGAGTCGCCCGGGCGGTCGCCCCCCCGAACAGGGGGTTTTCACCCCACCCTCTTTACGGGGCAGGGGAGCGCTGTATTGTCGAACTCGTCACGGGCATTTCCGCCCGGCGGCGTCCCCTTGGAGACTTTGGTCGATTCGGTGACGGGCTTCCCTCGTAATCGCCACTCGAGCGGCGGTGCCATCTGGCTCCGCACGATTCTCGTCGGGGTTTTGATGGCCCTCCTCGTTCCGGCGCTGGCGATGGCCGAGCCCGTGATCGAGCAGGAGCCGGTCGCCGCCGAGGCGGCCGCCGCTCCCCCGGCCGCGGAGCCCACCCCCGAGGCCCCGGCCGCGGACCCGACCACCCCGGCCGACACGACGGCTCCGGCGGACACGACCACCCCGGCCGACACGACGGCTCCGGCCGACACGACCACGCCCGCGCCGCCGCCCTCGACCACCGGGCCGGCCACGCCGCCGACGCTGGTCGAGCTGCAGCCCGGCGCGGCGACGCCGCCGACCACGACGCCGGCCACCTCGGCCCCGGTCACGCCGTCGACTCCGTTGAGCCCCGAGGTCGTCCCGCCCGCGCTTCCCACGGCGCCCGACACGCCGCGAGCGGAGGCTCCCAAGCCGGTCGTCGCCCCCGTGCCCGACCAGTCCACGGAGGCGCTCCCGACCGCCCAGAGGGCGCCGCTGACCGTCACGCTGGGGAGCGGACCCGATGTCACCAGGGCGGCCGCCGCGGCCGCCGCCGTGAAGGGCCGCCACGATGGCACCGACGCCGAGTCGGGAGCCGTGCTGGCCGCCGACTCGATCCAGGGTGCCGGCTTCACCAACTCGATCAGCCTCGAGCGGCCGGACCAGATCGCCGCGCCGCCGACCCGGCGCGCTGAGGGACCGGCCACCTTCGAGGCGGCCGCCCAGCCGGACAACCCCTTCGAGGTCGTCCACCTGGAGGCCCAGGGCGGACCCGCTCCGGTGGGCTCCTCGCTCCTGGCGGTGCTGGCCAGCTACGTCCTTCCGGGCAGCGGCAGCCTGCCGCTGCAGAGCACCCTGTTCCTGTTCGTCCAGCTCGCGGTGATCCTCGCCTTCGCCCTGGCCCCGCGCCCGGGCACCGGAGAGCGCCTTGTCCTGTGGGGCCTTCTGCGCTCCCAGGCCGGGCATCGCCTGGCGGTCCGCCGACCCGGCTAAGTACCCCCCTGCCCCACCCGAGGTGCGCCTCGGGACGGGCACTCCGCGTCCCGCGCCCACATAAGCGGCGCACACACTTCGCGAGAGAGATTGGGGTACGTCCGATGCAAGCGATGCAGATTCTCGTCCTGGGACCCGAGGGGGTCGGACGATCGGCGCTGTGCCAGACGCTCACGCGCCTGGGCTACGTGGTGATGGCCGCCGAGGCCCGCCACGACCGCACCGCCCCGGCAAGCGGTGACATCGTGATGCTCGACCTGCGCGGCGAGGACGCCGACTGGGGAGAGCTCGCCGAGGGGCTGACCGCCGACGAGCGGCCGGTGATGATCGTCTCCGAGCGCCCCCGGCGCCTGGTGCGGGCCCTCTCGGGGCGCCCGGCGGGCACGATGCTGTTGACCGGCTCGGAGTCGGACGCCGGCTACCGGGTGGCCCTGTCGGTCTGCCAGGCGCTTCGGCGCTCGGCGCTGGCGCGGGCCAAGGCCGCCGCTCCCCGCAACGGGGCCGCGCGGGTGGCGGCCCTGTGATGGGGGCCATCAATGCCGATCGGGAACCGGCTCGTACCTCCTTCGGGGAGGATCGCGGCGGCGCCCCTCGCGCCCGTGGACCCATCTGCCGCTCTCCCCGATTCCCGATCGGGAAGTGGATCCTTTCCTCGAGCAGAAGGACCGAAGGACCGGCCGTCGGTTTGGCCTCAGCCCATCAACTCAATCGTCGAGATCGAAATGGAGATGGATGTCCGAGAGTTCCTCATCGGCGGGCTGTAGGCTCAGACGGTGGGTCTCTTCGAGGGCATCGACACCGTCTTCTACCAGGTGTGCAGCATGGACCGAGCCATCGCCTTCTACGAGGGGACGCTCGGGTTCACCCTGCTCCGACGCGAGGGTCGGGACTGGGCGGAACTGGACGCGGGCCAGGTGACCCTGGCGCTCTCCGGCGAGCTCGCCACGCGTCCCCATCAGGGCGGCGCGACGGTGGTGCTGCTCGCGTCCGACATCGACGCCGTCGACCGGCACCTCGCTCAGCACGACGTCCAGCGTGGCCCGATCGAGGACATGGGCGGCGCCAGGATGATCCAGTTCTTCGATCCCGACGGGAACGAGATCGTGGCGATGCAGCAGGTCGCCTGATGCGGGCCTAGCCCTCCTTCCCCGGGCCGCCGCCGGCGCGCACTCGCGCGATCTCGGCGATGAGGCCCTCGATGTCCACGGCTCCGATCGCGATGCGATGAGCCTGCCACGGCAGCGGCGTGCGCACGCGCACCGGCTCCGACAGCTCCAGCACCACCATGGGGCCCGACCCGCCGAGGAAGGCCACGAGGCCCCGGGCGATGCGGACCCCGACGCCGAACCACCACGGCCAGTCCATCGTCCCGACCGCGGCGATGAGCGGCACCGGGACGTCCGCGCGGCCCAGCAGGCCCATCCGCACCGACACCCGCTCCTCGTCGACCGTGGCCGTCGGGTGCCCCGACGCGAGCGGCACGAGAAAGAGCAGGGCCCACCGGCTGCGCCTGAGCGGGAAGGTCGTCACCGGCGGCCAAGGCTACGCCGCGGGGGCGGGGCTATCATCGATGGAGGGAGACCAACGGAGGGCAGCGCGGTGCGCAAGTGGTACGGGAGGGATCGCGGGCTGTCGACCAGGATGGGCCTGACCATCTTCGGTCTGGGGCTCGTCTACGTCCTGTTCATCGGGGCGCTGATCGCGGCGGGCGTGGGGGCCGTCACCGTGCTGGTGATCGCCGCGGCCTTCGCCATCGCGCAGCTCCTCTTCGGCGACAAGATCGCCCTCGCCTCGATGCGCGCGAAGGTGACGACGCCCGAGGAGCAGCCCGAGCTGCACGCCATGATCGAGCGGCTCTGCCAGCTCGCCGACCTGCCCAAGCCGCGCGTCGCGGTGTCCGAGATGGACCTGCCGAACGCGTTCGCGGCGGGTCACAGCCGCAAGACCGCCACGGTCTGCGTGACGACCGGCCTGGTCGAGCGCCTGGAGCCGCGCGAGCTGGAGGGCGTGATCGCGCACGAGCTGTCCCACGTGGCGAACAAGGACGTGATCGTGATGACGGTCGCCGGGTTCCTCGCGACGGTCGCCGGCCTGTTCGTTCGCTTCGGGATCTACAGCGGCATGAGCGGAGGGCGCGGGCGCGACAACAGCGCCGCCGTGTTCTTCGTCGTGATCCTGGTCTCGATCGTGGTGTACGTGCTGTCGTTCCTGCTGCTGCGGGCGCTCTCGCGCTACCGCGAGTTCGCGGCCGACCGCGGCGCCGCCATCATGACCGGAGCGCCCGCGCAGCTGGCCGCGGCGCTCCAGAAGATCGCCGGGACGATGTCCAAGATCCCGACGCGCGACCTGCGCGCCGCCGAGGGGATGAACGCCTTCTTCATCATGCCGGCCGTCGCGCGCGGGTTCTCGCTCTCGAGCCTGGTCTCGACCCACCCCCCGACGGAGAAGCGGATCGAGCGGCTGATGGCCATGCAGGCGACGCTCGACGCGTCTCCGGGCGCGGCTCTCTAGGCCCCGGCGCCGATGGGTCTGCTCGACGTCCTGCGCGGCCAGCGCACGGCCAAGCGCGCCGACCTCGACCGCCTCTTCGCGATCGGCAACGCGGCCCTCACGCTGGAGACCTCGCTCGGGATCGTGCCCACCGGCCGGGCCGGGGTGTGCTTCAAGGCGATCGACGCCGCCGTCTTCGCCGAGATCGTCGCCGAGGTCCAGCAGCTGCTGACGCTGGCCAACTCCGAGGCCGGCACGCGCACCGAGCAGCAGTCGGACTCGTTCGGCTTCTCGTGGGTGGTCATCTCCGACCCGGACCTCGACGACGTGATCACCGCGACCCACCTCGTGAGCCAGACCCTCGAGGAGCGCGGGTTCTCGGAGCAGCTCCTGTGCGCGGTGTTCGGCTTCCGCGGCGACGACGGCCCGGTCGATCTCGTCTACGGCTACAAGCGGGGCACCTTCTACCCCTTCGCGCCCCGCGGCGGCAAGGAGCGCGACAACGGGATCGAGCTGCGCCTGAAGGGGGTGCTCGACGGGGAGATCCCCATCGAGCCGGAGCTGGAGCGGTGGTACCCGGTGTGGGACGCGCCGGTGGACGCGGAGGTCAGCTGACCCCGACCGGGGAGGCGATCTCGAGCAGGGTCCCGAAGGGATCGCGCACCCAGCCGACCACCTGGTTCTGGGGCTGCATCGCCGGCTCGGCCAGGACGGTGCACCCCTCGGCCACCGCGTGGGCGAAGGCGGCCTCGACGTCGTCGAAGATCAGCGCCAGCTCGACGTTGGCGGGCGGCTCTCCGGAGCCCGGGCGCACCCCGTTCGGGAGGTGGGCGTCGGCCAGCGTCTCCGCCGCGAAGGCGAGGGCGGTCGTGCCGGTCTCGAGCTGGCCGAAGGTCCCGGTGGGGTTGACGAAGGCCCTCGTCAGGCCGAAGGCGCGCTCGTAGAACTCCACCGCCCGCTCCACCTCGGGCACGTAGACGATCACCCATCCAAGGGTCCCCTGCTCGCTCATCTCCGCCTCCTCGCTCGCTCGATCTGGGGCCATCATCCCGCCCCCGCGGCCGGCCGTCTTGAAGGAAACGGCTACGCCGCGAGCAGGGTGGGCGGCACCCCGGCCAGGGAGCGGCAGTCGTTGACGAGGTGGGACTGGTCGGCGTAGCCGGCCACGTACGCCACCTCGGACCATCCTCCCGCCCCGTCTGCGCCGGCGATCGCGAGCGCGCGCTGCAGCCGCATCACTCTGGCGAAGCGCTTGGGGCCGTAGCCCACCTCGGCCGTGAAGCGCCGGCGCAGGTGGCGCTGCCCCACCCCCAGCCGGTCGGCGAGGCCCGCGACCGGCTCGGCGCGATCCGCGCTCAGGGCGGCGACCGCCGCGGTCACCAGCGGGTCGGGCGACGCCGCCCGCGCGACGCGCCGCCCCAGCCAGTCCAGCAGCAGCCCACCGCGCTCCGCCGGCCGGCTCGCTCCCGCCACGGCGTCCTCCAGGCGGTCCGCGTCCGGTCCCCACACCTCGGCCGCCGGGGCGCGCAGGTCGCGCAACCCGTCTCCCGGCACGCCGAGGAGCGCCGGCGCGCCGCCGGGCCGGAACCGCACCCCCACCGCGCCCTCGCCGGGCGCCATCCGCGCGAGGAAGGCCGTGGTGTTCGGCCCCACGGCGAGCAGCCCCATGCCGTCGCTCCAGATCAGGTCGATGCAGCCGTCGGGCAGGACGCGCTGCACGTGGTGGCACGCGTCGGGCGGCAGGCTCCGCTCCCACAGGCAGTCCACCCACGCCCCGAGCGCGGGCGGGGGAGCGATCTCGCGATAGGTGGCGTGGGGCATGGCGGATGGTCCCGCGAGGCCGGCCCGCTGCCTCAGTCGGGGATGAGCCCCTCCGAGGACAGCAGCTCGCGCGCGTCCTCCAGGGTCGTGCCGTGGCCCGGCACGATGGCGTCGGACCCCTCGAAGTCGTCGGTGGCGAGCGGCGTCCCCAGGCGCACGACGGTGTCGACCAGCTCGGTCAGCGCGGCCTCGAAGCCGGCGGCGTCGGACGCGTCGGCGGCGGCCTGAACCCGGTCGTCGATCGCGTTGACGGTCGAGAAGGCCTCGTCGTCCAGCCGGTACTGGCCCTCGCCGAGGATCCGCACGATCACGGCTTCGGCTCCTCGGTCCCGCCTCCGCCCTCGATCTGACCGGCCGGCGGCGCGCCGGCGCCGAGCTCGGCCTTCATCGTCGCGAGCTCGGAGTCGACGTCGCCCTTGGACGAGATCTGCTCCAGCTCCCGGTCGATCGAGTCGCGGTTGTCGGTGAGATCGGTGAGCGCACCCGACTCGAGCAGCTCGTCGATGGCGCCCGCGCGGGCGCGCATGGTCTCGGTCTTGTTCTCGGCCCGCTCGATGGCGAGGCCGACGTCGGCCATGTCCTCGGAGACCCCCGTCACCGCCTCGGAGATCTTGGTCTGGGCCTCGGCCGCGGTGTACTGGGCCTTGATCGTCTCCTTGCGGGTGCGGAAGGCCTCGACCTTCGCCGTCAGCCGCTGCTCGGCCACCACGAGCTTGTCCTGCTCGATCTGGAGCTGGGCCTTCTGCTCGTCCAGGCTCTGGAGCTGGGCCTGGGCACCCTTCTTGCGCTCGAGGGCGACGCGGGCCAGGTCCTCGCGACCCTGCGCGAGCGCCTGACGCGCCTGCGAATCCAGCTTCGTGACGCTCTGCTCCAGCTTGGCCGCCTGGATCTCGAGGCGCTTCTTGCTGGTGGCCACGTCCGCCACCCCGCGGCGCACGTTCTGCACCATCTCGAGCTGCTTCTCGTAGGAGTAGTCGAGCGTCTCCCGAGGGTCCTCGGCGCGGTCCAGGGCCTTGCTGGCCTTGGCCTTGACGATGGTCGTGAATCGGCCCATCAGGCCCATCGCACCGCTCCCTTCGATCCCCGCAGGACCATCCGAGGATACCATCGGGCCATGAGCCGGCCCCCGCTCACGGGCCTCCGGGTGCTCGATGTGTCGCACAACCTGGCCGGCCCGCTCACGGCCATGCACCTGGGCGACCTGGGGGCCGAGGTCGTGAAGGTGGAGGGCCCCGCGGGCGACGACTGGCGCGACCACGAGCGCATCCCCGGCCACCCCGGCCGCAGCCGCCACCACCTCCAGCTCAACCGCAACAAGCGCGCCGTCTGCCTCGACCTCCGGCGGCCCGAGGCCCGGGAGGTGATGAGCGACCTGATCGCGCGCTCCGACGTCCTGGTGACGAACATGCGCCCGGGCGTGCCCGAGCGGCTCGGCTTCGGCTGGGAGGACGCCCGGGACTCAATCCGGCCCTCGTCTACTGCGCCATCTCCGCCTTCGGCGCGGCGGGTGAGCTCGAGGGACGGCCCGGCTACGACCTCCAGGCGCAGGCGCTCACCGGGTTCATGGCACAGGCCGACGACGGCGAGCCGCTGGCGGGCCCGGTGCCCGTCACCGACACGGCCGTGCCGCTCCTCGCCTGCGCGGCGATCCTCGCGGCGCTGGTGTCCCGCGCGACGACCGGGCAAGGCCAGCTCGTCGACGCGTCCCTCCTCGGGGCCGCCGTGGCTCTCAACGCGCACTCGCTGGTGCGCATCGACGACCTCCCCGAGCACGGCGTCCGCACGTTCTCACGCGCCTTCTTCCGGCCCTACCGCACCGCCGACGGCTGGCTCGCGGTGGCCGCCTACGCCGAGCGCCGCGCGAGGAGCTTCTGCGAGGTGATCGGGCTCCCCGGGCTCCTGGACGAGCCGCCCTGGAACGACCGCGCGACGCGGGTCGAGCGCGAGGCCGAGCTCACCGCCCTGGTCGCCCCGAGGATGCGCGAGCGCACCAGCGCCGAGTGGGAGCGGCTTCTCGCCGAGGTCGGCGTGCCCGCCTCCCCCGTGCGCGAGCGCGACGCGCTCTTCGACGACCCGGCGGCACGCGCCGCCGGCCTACTCGCCGAGGCCCACGACCCCGAGCTGGGCGCCCTCGACCATGACCGCGCCCGTCCTGCCGTTGTCCGAGACCCCAGGAGCCATCAGGTTTCCCGGCCGCCGCCTGGGACAGGACACGCGCGCGGTGTTGAGCGAGTTGGGGCGCACGGACGAGGAGATCGACCGGCTCGTCCACGCCGGCGCGGCGGTCTGCGATGGCTGAGACCGTGCGGCGGCGGGTGGTGGCTCACGGGCTGGTCCAGGGCGTCTTCTTCCGCGAGAGCCTGCGGCGGCTGGCGGTCGAGCTCGGCATCGCCGGCTTCGCCCGCAATCTCGCCGACGGCACCCTGGAGGCCGTCTTCGAGGGGCACGAGGACGCCGTTCAGGAGCTCGTCGAGTTCACCCACGCCGGCCCCCCGGACGCGGAGGTGGACCGGCTCGAGGTGATCGAGGAGCCGCCCGAGGGCCTTGGGGGCTTCCGGGTCGCCTAGAGCGGAGCGCTCGTGCCAGGGTCAGCCCTCGGGCGGGCGCACCACGAGCACGGGGCAGGGTGCGTGCTCCACCACGTGCCGCGAGGTGCTCCCGAGGAAGAGCCTCTCCAGGCGGCTGTGGCCGCGCGCGCCGACGACGATCACTTGGGCATCGCGCTCGTGAGCGAGCCGGACGAGCGTCCTGCCGACCGTCACCTCGTCGGCCACCGTGAGGCCTTCGGCCTCGAACCCCAGCTCGGCGGCGAGCGCGGCGCCACGATCGGCCATCAGCCGCGCGCCGTCGGAGAGCGCCTGGTCCGTGAGCACGGCCGTGCGCAGGTCCATCGGCGCCGCCGGGATCTCGTCGACGTCAACGTTCACGTAGGCGGCGCCGGCCTCCCAGACCACCACGACGAGCGCCGCGCGCGGAGCGAGCAGCACGGCCGCCTCGCGGAGGGCGTGTTCGGCGGGCGGAGAGCCGTCGTAGCCGATGAGGATGGGTCCTGAGGGCACCGCGCCTCCAGCGTACCCTCCCAGGGTCTCGAATCGCTCGGGACGAGCCATCGCATCCCCGCAGGCACCTGGGCGTGCCCCTCGACGGACATGCTCTCAGACCCCGATCTGATCGACGAATGGATCTGCACAGCGGCCACCTCGGGGCTCGACCCTTCATCCATGTCGCGA
The DNA here is from genome assembly GCA_963721335.1 of Miltoncostaeaceae bacterium. GTDB lineage: Bacteria > Actinomycetota > Thermoleophilia > Miltoncostaeales > Miltoncostaeaceae > CAVXDY01. The sequence goes on along the minus strand of CAVRIV010000002.1, from coordinate 509,156 downwards.
CTGGGTGCCGTGAGGTGGAGTGGCGCGACGAGACGTGCCTAGAGAACCCTGCCGTGGTGGTCTAGCGTGCCACTCCTTGCGAGAGCTGGGCCGCGGCTAGACGCGGAGAAAGGGTCACATGGAGTTCCGCAAGTCAAAGCCACTCAGTCTGAAGGCTCGACGAGGTCTACAACGAGAAGTGGCTCCAGAGGCTGCTTGCCGAGGATCCAAGCCTACTAGGCCTGGGCGACCTTGTCGTAAAGGACATTGAACGTCGACAGCCCCGCGCGGGACGCTTGGACCTCCTGCTAAGCGATCCAGAAACGCACACTCGTTATGAGGTTGAGATTCAGTTGGGCTCTACGGACGAGGCTCATATCATTCGCACTATCGAGTATTGGGACATCGAGAAGGGCCGCTATCCGCAGTATGAACATGTCGCCGTGATCGTGGCAGAGGACATAACAAGCCGGTTCCTGAACGTGATTAACTTGTTCAACAACGCGATTCCATTGGTCGCTATACAGATGCGCGCTCTGGATGTGGATGGCGTCCTTACACTGAATGCAACGACCGTCCTGGACCTGGTGCGCCTCGGAACGGACGAGGAAGACGAACCGGGACAGGCGACGGATCGCGCGTACTGGATCAACCGTGGCTCTCAGGGTTCCGTCGCCGTCGCCGACGGGGTGCTCGCCTTGGTTAACCAGGTGACGCCCGGTATGGCGCTCAAATACAACAAGCACTACATCGGGCTCTCGCGGGACGGCATTGCGGATAACTTCTTGACCTTCCGCGCGCGCAGAGAGCACCTGATAGCGGAGTTCCGTATACCTCGGGGCGAGGAAGTAACGGCGCTGATCGACGATTCTGGGGTGGACAGCCTAGAATACGACAAGCGCTGGGGCCGTTATCGGCTGCGGCTCACTAGCCAGGATCTCGTCGGTCAGCATGGGCTCCTCGTGGAGCTTGTGCGACGCGCCAGCGGGACGCCCGCACCGATAGGTGACTGAGCGCAGTCACACGTTTGTGTCGATTCAGTCTTAGAAGGCGAAGGTCCGCACCCTGAGCTCTTTGCTCAGATGACGGGCTGCCTCACACTGCTTCGTGTCATTTAGCAGACACGGCCTGCGAAAACAGGGCGTTGAAAGAGCCGAGCGCTCTGACGGATCTCAAGCCAGCGCTGGCTGTACAGGGCTCGGGGCTTGCGACGGTTCGGCATAACTCGCCACCGGTTCCGGGGAGCTGTGGCGGAGTCGCATCTGCCCAGGGCTCTCGTCGGTGGAATGGTGCCCTTTGGCCACTCGGTCCCGCAGCCGTCCTAGCGCGGCGGGGGCGGGGGCGGGCTTGGCCCTCGACGTCAGCGCAGGTCGAGGACCTCGCGTCCTCGGAGGTGCACCAGGACCTTGCGCTTCACGCGCTGTAGGGCGTTGTCGACCGTTTTGGGGGTGCAGTCCAGCCGGTCGGCGATCTCCTCGTAGGAGCGTCCCTCGAGATACATGGTCAGAACACCGCTCTCGAGGTCGGAGAGGGTGTCTCCCAGGCACTCCACCAGGCTGCGGAGCTCCTCGGAGGAGATGACCTGGCTCAGGGGGTCCACGACCGGGTCGCCGGGGAGGACCTCGGCGAGGGACATCTCCTGGTCGCCGCTGGCGCCGGCGCGCGAGTGGCTGAACGAGACGTAGGTGTTCAGGGGCACGTGCTTGTTGCGGGCCGCCGTCTTGATCGCGGTGATGATCTGGCGGGTCACGCAGAGCTCGGCGAACGAGCGGAACGACGCCTCGCGGTCGGAGCGGTAGTCGCGGACGGCCTTGAAGAACCCGATCAGGCCCTCCTGGATGAGGTCCTCGCTCTCGCCGCCGGCCAGGAAGTAGGCGCTGGCCTTCATCCTCACGAAACCTCGGTATTTCTCGATCAGCTGGTCCATTGCAGCGGCGTCGCCGGATCGAGCGCGTGTGATGAGCGCCCGGTCCTGGATCTCGATCCAAGGTTGAGGGTGAGATCCTGGAGCCCGGTCAGCGCGTCCCCGGGAGGCGGTGTGAACTCGTGAGAACGCGATTTCCATGGGCCTTCTCCGTGATCCAGCTCTCAACCTTCAGGCTGAACTAAAGTGTTGAGAACTTGAGGGTTGGGCATTGTTATCGTCCGCACAAAGCGGAGTCAACGATAGAACGCCGCAATTTCCGTCAATCGGCGTTGCGAAATGCCTGGAAGAGCAAGATTCCGGCCGCCACGGAGATGTTTAGCGACGCCACACGACCCGCCATGGGGATGCGGACGAGGTGGTCGCAGGCGGCCCGCACCCTCGGGCGGAGGCCCGCTCCCTCGGCCCCCATGACCAGAACGGGGTCGTCGGGCCAGGCGAGTTCGCGGTAGTCCTCGGCGCCGTCCTGATCGGCTCCCACGATGACCCGCCCCGCGTCTCGGGCCTCGTGGAGGAAGCCGGCGACGCTGTCGACCTGGGCCACGGGGAGGTGCTCCACGGCGCCGGCCGACGCCTTGGCCACGGTCGGGGTGACTCCGGGGCCCCCGCGGCGCGGTAGCGCCAGCCCCGCGGCGCCGCGCGCCTCGGCCACGCGCACGATCGCGCCGATGTTGCGCGGGTCGTGCGCGCCGTCGAGGCAGACGATGGGGCCGGGGCGCTCCAGCAGGTCGCGCGGGTCGGCGTAGGGGTAGGGCTCGGTGAGCGCCACCACGCCCTGGTGGTCCGAGCTCCCGGCCAGCCGGCCGAGCTCGGCGCGGGTGTGCTCGACCACCGGCACGCCCTGGAGCCACGCCTCCCCGCGCAGCGAGGCCAGCGCCCAGACCTCGTGCACCGGGCGGGCCCCGGCGGCGATCAGCTCACGGACGGGGTTCCGCCCGTAGACGACCTCGCGGCTCACGCCGGCGGGGAGACCCCCGGCGTCCGGGCCACCTGCGGGCCGTCGGGGGTGTCGGTGATCTCGAATCCGAGGTCGCGGAGCTGCCCGCGCAGGGCGTCCGCGCGCGCGAAGTCGCCGGCGGCGCGTGCCTCCTCGCGCTGGGAGAGGAGCTCGGTGGCCTCCTCCGGGACCTCGTCCTCCGGGCCGGGGTCGATGCCCGCGAGGCCCAGCATGTCGAGCAGGTCCACCAGCTCGTGGCGCGTCTCGCGGAGCTGGGAGGCGCCCGCCGGACCCCCGGGCGCCGTGGCCCGATTCACGGCGCGCACGATCTGGGCGAGGGCGGCGAAGGCCTCGGGCGTGTTGAAGTCGTCGTCGAGCGCGCGGGCGAACTCGGTGCGGCCCTCCGCCACGGCGCGGCCGAGGTCGGTGTCGAGCCCCTCCTCCGCGGTCGTGGCCATGGCGCGGTCGATCGCGCGCAGGGCGTTGGCGAGCCGGTCGACCACGGCGGCGGCCTCGGCCATGCGCGCCTCGGTGAACGGCAGCCGCGAGCGGTAGTGGCTGGTGAGGAAGAAGGCGATCACCACCTCGGCCGGCCAGCGGTCGAGCACATCGCCGAGAAGGGCCGTGTTGCCCACGCTCTTGCTCATCTTCTCGTCGCCCAGCTCGAGCATCTCGTTGTGCATCCAGACGGCCGCCATGGGGCCCTCGCGCGCGCCCTCGGACTGGGCGATCTCGTTCTCGTGGTGGGGGAAGACGAGGTCGATGCCGCCCCCGTGGACCTCGAAGCCGTGTCCGAGCGCGGTCTCGGCCATCGCCGAGCACTCGATGTGCCAGCCCGGGCGGCCGGGGCCCCAGGGCGACGGCCACCAGGTGTCCTCGTCGTCCTTGCGCCCCTTCCAGAGGGCGAAGTCGAGGGGCGACTCCTTCCCCTCGCCGGGCTCCTGGGAGATCATCTCGTCCAGCTTGCGCCCGGACAGGCGCCCGTAACCGGGGAAGCGCTCGACGCGGTAGTAGACGTCGCCGGCCGCGGGGTACGCCAGGCCCTTCTCGACGAGCGTCGCGATGAGCTCGATGATCTCGGGGATGGACCCGGTGACGCGCGGCTCGGCGTCGGGACGGCCCAACCCCAGGCGGTCGGTGTCGGCGATGTAGGCCTCCGAGTAGCGCCGCGCGAGCTCGTCGCTCGGCACCCCCTCCTCGAGCGCGGCGGCGTAGATCTTGTCGTTCACGTCGGTCAGGTTCGAGACGAGCCTCACCCGCGTGCCCCGGCGCTCCAGCGATCGCTTCAGCACGGAGAAGACCACGAACGGGCGGGCGTTCCCGATGTGGACGCGGCCGTAGACGGTGGGCCCGCAGAAGTAGACCCGCACGCTCACCGCCGGGCCCGGGACCGACCGGTTCCTTGCGCTTCGTAAGCGTCGAGTGGAGCCTGAGACTTTCGGTCATGTGCTCTCCAGAAGGGCCACGGCCTGGCAGGCCACGCCCTCGCCGCGGCCGGTGAAGCCCATGCCGTCGGTGGTCGTGGCGTGCACCCCGACCGGGGCGCCGAGCAGGGTCGTGAGGGCCGCCTCCATCGCCTCGCGCACCGGCGCCAGGCGCGGTCGCTCGCACACGACCACCGCGTGTGCGTTGACCACGCGCAGGCCCGCCTCCCCCACCCGCTCCATCACCACCGACAGCAGCCGCTCGCCCGACGCGCCGGCCCACTCCCCGTCGCCGGGGGGGAAGAGCGCGCCGAGGTCCGGCTGACCGGCCGCCGACAGGAGGGCGTCGCAGAGCGCATGGGCGACGGCGTCGCCGTCGGAGTGCCCCACCAGCCCCTCGGGGTGGTCGACGGCGATCGTGCCGAGCATCAGGGGCCGCCCCGGTCCGAACCGGTGGGCGTCCAGCCCGCAGCCGATCCTCATGACCACCTCAGCGGGACCTGCTCGGCGCGCCGCCCCGAGAAGCGGGTGATCGTCTCGTAGCCGGCGCCGCGCAGGGCGGCGACGGCGGTCGGGTAGTCCCGGGCCACGTCCTCGGGGGCGTGGGCGTCGCTCGAGAGCGTGGCGGGCACGCCCGCCCGCCGGAAGCGCTCCAGGAGACGGGGCTCCGGATAGAGCTCGCCCACCGGCTTGCGCAGCCCGGCCGAGGAGCACTCGATGGCGACGCCCGTGGCCGCGATGGAGGCCACGGCCGCCTCGAGGGTGTCCTCGAGCTCCTCGGGCATCCGGGCCCCGAAGACCTTGGGCAGATCGGGGTGGGCGAGGACGTCGAACAGCCCCGACTCCGCCGCGGCCACGAGCTCGCCGAAATACTCCGCCCAGACCTCGGCGGGGTCCCGCCCGTTCCAGTCGGGGACCGCGGGGTTGTCGACGGACATGGGACCGAGCCAGTGGACCGATCCCAGGACGATGTCGAAGGGCCGGGCGTCCAGGAACGCGCCGATCTCGGCGCGGCGGTCGGGGAGCCAGTCCATCTCGACGCCCAGCAGCACCGGAAGACCCGACTCCCGCGCGGCCACGAGGGCCTCGCAGTAGGCGTCGGCGTCCTCGGTCGACTCCTCTCCCCACCAGGGGTCCGGGCTCCAGTCGTGGGCCTGGGCGAAGCGGTAGACGTGCTCGGTCATCGCGATCTCCGACACCGCCCGCGACCGGGCGCGGGCGACGTAGCGGCCGATCCAGCCCGTGGTGAGGTGGCCGCCCTCCGCGTCCCAGCCGGGGGCCGCCTTGGTGCGCTCCGACGCGCCGTCGGGCTGCAGGTGCATGTGGTAGTCGGTCAGCATCACGGGCCCGAGGTCGGCGGGAACCCTAACAACGCCTCGGCCACGGCCAGATCGGCCGGGGTGGTGACCTTCAGGTTGGGCGCCAGCGAGGGCACGAGCCGCACCGTCCCTCCCGCCTGCTCGACGAGCGTGGCGCAGTCGGTGGCCCGCGCCAGGAGCCCCGCCGCGGAGGCGGCGTCCACCGCCCGTCGCAGCGATGCGGTCCAGAACGCCTGGGGGGTCTGCGCCGCCCAGAGATCGGCCCGGTCGACGGTGCCGCCCACGATCATCGACGCGTCCGCGCGCTTCAGCGTGTCGGCCACCGGGGCCGCGGCCACCGCGCCGTCGGCGCCGTCGAGGCCCTCCAGCACCGCGTTCACCAGCTCGGGGTGCAACAGCGGCCGCGCGGCGTCGTGCACGAGCACCTGCTCGGGCTCTCCCGGCGCCGCCGCGAGCCCCGCCCGCACCGACTCCGCCCGGCTCTCCCCGCCGGCCGCCACGCGCACCCGGGCCGCCACCCCGTCCAGCGCCCGCTCGGTCTCCTCCACGTGATCGGGCGGGGCGACCACCACGATGGCCCCCACGCGCTCGCTCGCGGCCAGGGCGGCCACGCTCCACGCCACCATCGGGCGGCCCGCCACCTCCATCAGCGCCTTGGGCAGCTCGGCTCCCATCCGCACCCCTGCGCCGGCCGCCACCACGATCGCCACGGCCGGAGGCGGCGCCGTGCCGGCCGCCGGCGCCGGCTGGGGCTCGGGCGAGAGCTCCTCGGCGGGCACGGCGGCGCCCTCGGTCACCGGGACGCCGATGGTCTCCTCGCTCGGGTGGGCGCTGGTCACGTCCCCACGGTACCGGTCGCACCCCGGCGGAATGCCGGTCGCGCGCCGCCCGCGGCCCCCGCGGATGCAAGCATGGGGACGTGAGCCTCTACGTCGGCACCTCGGGATGGGCCTACCGCGAATGGAAGCCCGCCTTCTATCCCGATGGGCTCCCCCAGGACCGCTTCCTGACCCACTACTCCCGCGTGCTCAGCGCGTGCGAGATCAACGCGACCCACTACCGCGTGCAGTCCGAGTCGGCGGTGGCGCGATGGGCCGAGGCCACCCCGCCCGACTTCCGGTTCGCCGCCAAGGCGCACCGGCGGCTGACCCACACGCGGGCCCTTCCCCCGGCCGAGGGCGGGGACGCGTTCCTCGAGCGGTTCCTCGACTCGCTGGCACCCCTCGGGACGCGCCTCGGCGCCGTCCTGTTCCAGTTCCCGCCCACGCGCCGGCGCGACGATGCGGTGCTCGAGGGGTTCCTGGGCTGCCTGCCCCCGGGCCTCCCGGTCGCGTTCGAGTTCCGCGAGGACTCCTGGGACGCGCCCGGAGGTGCGCGAGCGCATCGCGGCGGCGGGCGGAACGGTGTGCGTGTCCGAGACCGCGGGCGAGGTCCTTGCCGGCCTGCCGCCGGGGCCGCTCGGCTACGTCCGCCTGCGCGGCGAGCGGTACTCGGACGAGGCGCGGCGCGGCTGGCGCGAGCTGCTGGAGCGGGAGGCCGCGGACCGGCCGGTGTACGCGTTCGCCAAGCACGAGGGCATCCCGGCCGGCGACCCATACGCCGGCGTGGGCCTGGCCGAGTGGCTGGTCCAGGAGGTCGCGCGGGCGTGAGGCGCCCGGTCGCGCCCGGCATCGAGACCGACGACGACCCGGAGCGGATCGATCTCGACGAGGTGTACCGCTTCCTGAGCGAGGAGTCGTACTGGGCGCGAGGGCGTCCCCGGGCGCGGGTCGAGCAGGCCATCCGCCAGTCGGCGCGGGTGGTGGGGCTCTACGAGGGCGCGAGGCAGGTCGGGTTCGCGCGCGTCGTGTCGGACGGCAACATCGCCTACCTGGCCGACGTCTACGTGCTCGACGAGCTGCGCGGTCGCGGCCTCGGGACGGCGCTGGTGACCGAGGCCGTCGACGGCGGGCCCTTCGCCGACTGCCGCTGGCTCCTGCACACGCAGGACGCCCACGACCTCTACCGCCGGCTCGGCTTCTCCGAGCCCGACGACCCCACCCTGATGCAGCGCCCGCGGGACGCTAGCCGGCGTCCGCCGGGAGCTTCGTGAAGATCATCTTCCCGGAGGGGCTCTGGAGGACGCTGGTGACCTCGACGGTCACCTCCCGCCCCACGGCCGCGCGGCCGCCCTCCACCACGATCATCGTGCCGTCGGGCAGGTAGCCCACCCCCTGGTCGTACTCGCGGCCCTCGCGGATGATCTTCACCTGGAGGGGCTCGCCGGGCAGGACCGCGGGCTTGAGGGCGTTCGCGAGCTCGTTGACGTTCAGGACCTCGATCCCCTGGATCTGGGCGACCTTGTTGAGGTTGTAGTCGGTCGTGACGATCGAGGCGCCCACGTCCTGCGCCATGCGGACGAGCTTGGCGTCGACCCCCTCCAGCTCGGGGTAGTCGCCGCGCCGCACGGAGAAGCCGCCGTTGGACGCGGCCTTCAGCTCCTCCACGATCTCGAGGCCGCGCCGGCCCCGGGCGCGCTTCAGGCCGTCGGTCGAGTCGGCCACGCGCTGAAGCTCCTCGAGGACGAAGTCGGGCACGACGATCGTGCCCGAGAGGAACTTGGTGCGCAGCACCTCGATCAGGCGCCCGTCGATGATCGCGCTGGTGTCCACGAGGCGGGTGGGGACACTGCCCTCGCCGGTGGAGCGGGACCGGATCCCCACCAGGCCGAGGATGTCGACGTGGCGGCGCGCCGCGATGCGGCTGAACAGGTACGCCACCACCAACACGACCGGCAGCAGCAGATAGGGGCCGACGATGGGGAGCCGGGCCACGGCCACGCCCGCCAGCGCCGCCGCCACGAGGCCCACGACCAGCCCGAGGGCGCCCACCGTGAGCTCGGCGGCCGAGCGCCGGTCCGAGGCGCGGTCGATCAGGCGGACGCGGTCGCGCAGGACCCGGCCCAGGACGCCGCCCAGGAGCCAGCCCACGAGCGCCCCCGCGACCGTCATCGCCGCCCGCGCCGCGTAGGTCCACGGCGAGTCGAGCCAGTCCTCCACCGGCAGCGCCGCGGCGCCCTGATAGGCCCCGAGGCCGCCGAGCAGCGCGAGGACGATCCGGCTGACCAGGATCAGCACCACGTCGTCACCTCACGCTTGGGCATCAATCGACGCACCCTCGGAATCCTTTTCCTTCTCGTCGTACTCACGGCTGCGCCCCGCTTGATGATGCCCTGAACGCCGCTCTTGCGGGTCCCCCTAGTCCACGAGCGCCTCGGCGCCACGTGCCGCGGTCGCCGATCCCTCATCGGGAGCCCGGCCGCGTCCGATGTCCTCGAGGAGATTCTCCAGGAAGTCGATCGCCTCCTGCTCCTCCATGTCGCGCGCGTACATCAGCTCGCTGGCCAGGATCTTCTTCGCTCGTCCGAACATCTGCTTCTCACCGGTCGAGAGGCCCTTGTCGAGGTCGCGGATCGACAGGTTCCGGACGACCTCGGCCAGCTCGAAGATGTCACCGGTCTTGATCTTGTCGCGGTTGTGCTTGAACCGGCGGTTCCAGTTCTTGGGCATCTGCGTTCCGTCGTCCCGCAGGACCGCAAGCACCTCGTCGACCGTCTCCTCGCCGATCACCTTGCGGAGGCCCGCCTTGTCGGCGTTCTCCGTCGGCACCATCACGGTCATGTCGTTGTAGAGGATCTGGATCGTCAGGTACTCGCGCTTCTGGCCGAGGATCTCCTTCTGCTCTTTCTTGACGATCTTGCCCGCACCGTGATGCGGATACACGACCTTGTCGCCGATCTCGTACAACCGCTCCCCCTCGCTCGTGATGGACAGGACTTCTCCCTCCCCTACCGGGAGAACGCGGCCACGAGGGCCTCGCGCACATCGGGGACGGGGCTGAGCGCCCCGGGAACGACCGCCTGCGGATCCGCCGGCCCCTCGGCCGGCGGCGTGATCGCGATCTCCATGCCATGCGCGGCCGCTGCGGCCAGGCGGCGCGCCCCGTGACCCACCGGGCGCACGGCGCCCGTGAGCCCGAGCTCTCCGAACGCCACCGTGCCCGCCGGCAGCGGAACCCCACGGTGGGCGCTCGCCACGGCCAGGGCCATGGCCAGGTCGGCCGCCGGGTCGAGGGCGCGGGCGCCGCCCGCGACGCTCACGAAGACGTCCGCGTCGCCGAGCCGCAGCCCCGCGTGCCGTGACAGCACGGCGATGACCTGGGCGAGGCGCGTGCGGTCGACCCCGATCGCCACCCGCCGGGGCGGCACCAGCTCGGTCGGCCCGACCAGGGCCTGGACCTCCACCAGCAGCGCCCGGCTCCCCTCGATGGCCGGGAAGACGCAGGAGCCCACGCGCTCGCCGGCCTCTGCCAGGTAGAGGCGCGTGGGGTCGTCCACCGACACGAGCCCGGTGGGCCGCATCTCGAGCAGCCCGGTCTCGTTGGTGGACCCGAAGCGGTTCTTGGTGGCGCGCAGCACCCGGTGCGCGCGCATGTCGTCGCCCTCGAACGAGAGCACGCAGTCCACCAGGTGCTCCAGCGTCCGCGGGCCGGCGAGTCCCCCGTCCTTGGTGACCTGGCCGACCAGGAGGATCGTGACGCCGCGCTCCTTGGCGGTGCGCATCAGCTCCACGGTGACCTGGCGGACCTGGTTGGGCGCGCCCGGGACCCCGTCGAGGGCATCCGAGTGGAGGGTCTGCACGGAGTCGATCGCGCACAGGGCCGGCTGGTGCGCCTCGATCGCCGCGATCACCGACTCGAGCCGCGTCTCGGCCAGCACCTGCACCTGCCCGCAGTCGCAGTCGAGCCGCTCGGCGCGGCCGCGCACCTGGAGCGGCGACTCCTCGCCGGTCACCAGCATCACGCGCTCGCCGGCGGGCGCCCCGCTTCCCGCCAGGCTCGCCAGGGCCTGGAGCACCAGGGTGCTCTTGCCGATGCCCGGCTCGCCGCCGATCAGCACCAGCGATCCGGGCACCAGGCCTCCGCCCAGCACCCGGTCGAGCTCGGCGATGCCCGTCTCCATGCGCTCGAGGGGACCCTCGACGAGGTCGGCGAGGCGGGTGACCTCGGGCACCGGCCCCAATACGCCGCGCCGGGACGCCGTCGGGGCGGCCTCCTCGGCGACCGTGCCCCACTCACCGCAGGCCGCGCATCGCCCCACCCAGCGGGGGGCCTGCTGACCGCAGGCCCCACACGAATACACCACTCGGGCGCGCGTCTGCGCCACGCCGGATCCTCGACCTCGGATCAGGACTCGCTGCTGCCGGCGGGCGGCTCCTCGGGCGTTCCGCCGGCGGTCGCGCCGACAGCCTCGGGCTCGGCCTCCTGGGTGATGAGCTTCATCTCGTCCCCGTCGCGATCGAGGGTGACGGTGCTGCCGTCCGAGAAGTCCCCGGAGAGGAGCTTGTCGGAGAGCGGGTCCTCGATCAGGCGCTGGATCGCCCGGCGCAGCGGCCGCGCCCCCATCGTGGGGTCGTAGCCCTGCTCCACCAGGAGCTCCTTGGCGTCGTCGGTGAGCCGCAGCGCCAGGCCGTGCTCCTTCATCTGGCTCTGCAGCCGCACCAGCAGCAGGTCGACGATCTCGGTGATCTCCTGCTTGGTGAGCTTGTGGAAGACGATCACCTCGTCGATCCGGTTGAGCAGCTCCGGCCGGAAGACGCGCTTCAGCTCGCCCATGATCCGCGACTTCATGTCGTCGTAGGAGAGCCCGCCCTCCTCGGCCACCGAGAAGCCCAGCGGCGTGTTGCGCGAGATCGTGGCGGCGCCGATGTTGGAGGTCATGATCAGGATCGCGTTGCGGAAGTCCACCGAGCGGCCCTGAGCGTCCGTGAGACGCCCGTCCTCCAGGATCTGCAGGAGGATGTTGAAGACCTCGGGGTGAGCCTTCTCGACCTCGTCGAGCAGGATCACGGAGTACGGCTTGCGGCGCACCTGCTCGGTGAGCTGCCCGCCCTCGTCGTAGCCGATGTACCCCGGCGGCGAGCCGACCAGGCGCGAGACCGCGTGCTTCTCCATGTACTCGGACATGTCGACCTGGATCAGCGCGCTCTCGTCGCCGAACAGGAACTCCGCGAGGGTCCGCGCGAGCTCGGTCTTCCCGACGCCCGAGGGGCCCAGGAAGATGAACGAGCCGGAGGGCCGCTTCGGGTCCTTGATGCCCGCGCGGGCGCGCCGGATCGCCCGGGAGACGGCCGCGATGGCCTGCTCCTGGCCGATGACCCGCTTGTGGAGCTCCTCCTCCATGCGCAGCAGCTTCTGCGTCTCGGCCTCGGTGAGCTTGAACACCGGGATGCCGGTCCACATCGAGACGATGTCGGCGATCTCCTCCTCGCCGATGGAGGCCCGGGGGCCGCCCTCATCGCTCTTCCACTGCTCCTCGAGCTCCCGCTTCTTGTTCGTGAGGCGCCGCTCCTTGTCGCGCAGGTTCGCGGCCTTCTCGAACTCCTGCGCCTCGATGGCCGCCTCCTTCTCCTTGCGGACCTGGTCGATCTCCTCCTCGAGCTCGCGATAGGTCGGGGGCGCGGTCATGGTCCTGATGCGCATCCGCGACGACGCCTCGTCGATGAGGTCGATGGCCTTGTCCGGGAGGAACCGGTCGGAGATGTAGCGGTCGGCGAGGTTGGCCGCGGCGGCCAGCGCCTCGTCGGTGATCGTGACGCGGTGGTGGGCCTCGTACCGGTCGCGGAGGCCGCGCAGGATCTGCTCGGTCTCCTCCTGGCTGGGCTCGTCCACGTTGATCTTCTGGAAGCGCCGCTCGAGGGCCGAGTCGCGCTCCAGGTACTTGCGGTACTCGTCGAGGGTCGTGGCGCCGACCGTCTGCAGCTCCCCGCGCGCGAGGGCCGGCTTGAGGATGGAGGCCGCGTCGATCGCGCCCTCGGCCGCGCCCGCGCCGACGAGGTTGTGCAGCTCGTCGATGAACAGGATGATGTCGCCGCGCTGGGTGATCTCCTTCATCACCTTCTTGAGGCGCTCCTCGAACTCGCCGCGGTACTTCGAGCCGGCCACCAGGGCCGCCAGGTCGAGGGTGTAGATCTGCTTGTTGCGCAGCAGCTCCGGCACCTCGTTGCTCGAGATGCGCTGCGCCAGGCCCTCGATGACGGCGGTCTTGCCGACGCCCGGCTCGCCGATCAGCACCGGGTTGTTCTTCGTGCGGCGCGAGAGGATCTGCATGACCCGCTCGATCTCGTTCTGGCGCCCGACCACGGGGTCGAGCTTGCCCTCGGCCGCGAGCTTGGTGAGGTTGCGGCCGAACTGGTCGAGCAGCTTGCTCGACTTCTTGTCGCCGGTCTGGCTGGAGGCGCCGCCCTGCCCCTGCTGGCGGCGGCCCGGGCCCGAGAGCATCCGGATGATCTCGTTGCGGATCTTCTCGGAGTCGGCGTCGAAGTCGGCCAGGATCCGGGCGGCCACGCCCTCGTTCTCGCGGACCAGCCCGAGCAGGATGTGCTCGGTCCCGATGTAGTTGTGGCCCAGCGAGAGCGCCTCGCGGAGGGCCAGCTCCAGCACCTTCTTGGCACGCGGCGTGAACGGGATCTGCCCGGAGGTGACCTCCTCGCCGGAGCCCACGATGCGGATGACCTGCGCCCGCACCTCCTCCACCGTGATCTCGAGCCCCTCGAGCACGCGGGCCGCCAGGCCCTCTTCCTCACGCAGAAGACCGAGGAGGATGTGCTCGGTCCCGATGTAGTTGTGCTTGAGGGTGCGCGCCTCTTCCTGAGCCAGGACGACGACCTGGCGCGCGCGCTCCGTGAAACGTTCGAACATCGGGGGGTTCCCCTTCCTAGTCGCCCGTTTCCGGAGACGCGACGATCGCGCCGGCCGATGTTGCCAGGCGTTGGAGAGTGCGGGACGTCGGGGGGCAGGACGCGCGGAGAGCGCTTGCGGAGGGCGCTTCCACGGTGGATGAAGACAGGGCCGTGACTCGCGTGCTGATGGCCGATTCTAGCACGGGCCCCCCCACCGGCCCGGGGGGCTTCGAATGGTGGCCGGGGGCCTCGGGACGGGTGCCGAGAGCGCTCATCACCCGATGATGACCGCTCGGCCGGACGCCTGCTGCGCGCCCACGTCCGACGCCCCCGCGGGCGCCGGGCCGGAGGGCTAGTGGCGGATCTTGCGATCCTGGTCCGGATAGGGGAGCAGGCCCATCGTGCGGGCGCGCTTCACCGCCTTGGCGACCAGCGACTGCTGGCGCCGCGACAGGCCCGTGATGCGCCGGGACCGGATCTTCCCCCGCTCGCTGACGAACCGCCGGAGCGACGGATAGTTCTTCCAGTCGATCTCCTCGAGCCCGAGCTGCGGCCGCCGCTTTCGCTGGGCGGGCGCCCCGCCCTTGCGGCCCTTCGTCTTGGATCGTGCCCGGCCTCTCGGCTTCGCCATGCGCTCCCTCGTTGCTCTCGCTTGCGCGCGGCGAGGGAATATAGCGCAGGGCGCCCGCGGGGGCGCCCTGCGAATCCATCACCGCGCCGAGCGCGGCACCCAGGAGCGGCCCGCGCTCCGAAGCCGGCGCCGGCCGTAGGTCTTGGCGAGCTTCCACGTCGCCATTCCGAGCAGCGCGTACATCTGCTTCTTCATGGTCCCTCCTCGGTCGCGGACGGGCTGCCGCCGAGGGCTACTTGCGCGCGGCGTCCTTCAGATCCTCGGCCGCGTCGCGCAGCTTCTCCCCCGCCTGCCGAGCCTTGCCCTTCGCCTGATCGGCCCGGCCCTCGTGCTTCTGCTCGTCGTCGCCGGTCACGGCGCCGGCGGCCTCCTTGGCCCTGCCCTTCAGCTCCTGGGCCTTTCCGGACTCGGTCATTTCGAACACCCTCCGCTCGTTGTCACGGACGCCCTGGGTGGTGCCCGTGGCCCGGGCGGCGGAAACACGTGGGAGCGGGCCGTGGCCTCCGCCCGTCAGGTCCTCATCGCCGGAAAGAGGATGACCTCCCGGATGCTGTGCCGGTCCGTCAGCAGCATCACCAGCCGGTCGATGCCCAGGCCGAGGCCCCCGGTCGGCGGCATGCCGTGCTCGAGCGCGATCAGGAAGTCCTCGTCGGCCGGCGGCGCCTCGTCGTCGCCGGCGTCCCGGTCGGCGGCCGCCATGGCGAAGCGCTGCCGCTGGTCGTCGGGGTCGTTGAGCTCGGTGAAGGCGTTGGCGATCTCCATCCCGCCCGCGAAGGCCTCGAAGCGCTCGACGACGCCCGGGTCGTCGGGACTCCGCTTCGCGAAGGGCGACAACTCCACCGGGTAGTCCAGGAGGATCGTGGGCTGGATCAGGGTGGGCTCGAGGGTCTGGGTCAGGAGTCCGTCCACCAGCTTCGCCCAGGGCACGCCGTCGGGCGCGTCGAGGCCCGCGGCCCTCATGGCGGCTCGCAGCCCCGCCTCGTCGGCGTGCTCCCGCACGTCGATGCCGCTCGCCTCCGCGAGCGCCTGACGCAGGTCCGCGCGCCGCCACGGCGGGGCGAAGTCGATCTCCGCCCCCTTCCACGGGACCGTCGTCCCGCCGGTGGCCTCGCGGGCGACGTGCGCCACGAGCTGCTCCAGCATCTCCATCACGCCGCGGTAGTCCGCGTAGGCCTCGTAGGTCTCCACCATCGTGAACTCGGGGTTGTGCTTGTGGCTCACCCCCTCGTTGCGGAAGTCCTTTCCGAGCTCGTAGACCCGCTCGAGCCCCCCGACGATCAGGCGCTTCAGGTAGAGCTCGGTGGCGACCCGCAGGTAGAGGTCGCGGTCGAGCGCGTTGTGGTGGGTCACGAACGGGCGCGCGGCGGCGCCCCCGTAGACCGGCTGGAGCGTGGGGGTCTCCACCTCGACGAAGCCGCGGTCGTCGAGGAACCGGCGCACCGCCGCGATGGCCCTCGCCCGGGTGACGAAGGCGTCGCGCACCTGGGGGTCGGCGATCAGGTCGAGGTAGCGCTGGCGGAAGCGCAGCTCCGGATCGCGCAGGCCGCCGTGCTTGTCCGGCGGCGGCCGCAGCGCCTTGGCGAGCAGCACGACCTCGTCCACCGCCACGCTCAGCTCGCCGCGCCGGGTGCGGGCCACCGCCCCGGCGGCGCCGACGATGTCCCCCAGGTCGAGGTCGAGGGTCGCCGCCATCCCCTCCTCGCCCAGGCGGTCCACGCTCGCCCAGAGCTGGATGCGCCCGCTGCGGTCCTCGAGGTCGAGGAAGGCGACCTTGCCCTGCCCGCGGCGGGCCGCCACGCGCCCGGCCACCCGCACCCGTTCCTCACCGACCACGCCGGGCTCGAGGGCCTCGTGGGCCGCGCGCACCTCGGCGATCTCGGCGCGCCCCTCGTACCGGCGCGGGAACGGATCCACGCCCCGCGCGCGAAGCGCCTCGGCCTTCGCCCGGCGCTCGGCCACCAGCGCCGCGAGCCCGCCCTCGGGCCCGGCGGCGTCGTCCTCTGCGCTCAGTGCTCCGCCGGGGACCGCGCGATCTTGACGATCTGGTACTCGAGCGCGCCGCGCGGCGCCGGGATGGTCACCTTCTCGCCCTTCTTGCGGCCGAGCAGCGCCTTGCCCACCGGGCTCTCGTTGGAGAGGCGGCCGTTCTTGGGGTCCGCCTCGGCCGATCCGACGATCGAGTAGTTCCGGGTGGCCTTGCTCTTGGTGTCCTTGAGGGTCACGCGGGCGCCGATCGAGACGGTCTCCGTGGAGACCTGCTCGGTGTCCACCACGCGGGCGTTGCGCAGCTTCTGCTCGAGCGACTGGATGCGGTACTCGACCTGGGCCTGCTCGTTCTTGGCGTCGTCGTACTCCGAGTTCTCGGAGATGTCACCGAACTCGCGTGCCTCCTTGATGCGCTCCGCGACCTCGCGGCGCTTCGTGGTGGAGAGATACTCGATCTCCTCCTTGAGCTTGCTGTAGCCCTCTTCCGTGAGGATCACTTCGCGGTCCATCGGGGTGGGCTCCTTCCGTGTGGAGCGGTCGCGCGGGGCGGCGGCGTAAGGTAGCCGCGCCCCAGGGGGGATTCAAGCGGCGGCCGGAGCCGCGGCGACCGACCTGAGGCGCGCGAGGGCGCCGTCCAGGGTCGGGGTGGTGAGGAGCGCTTCGAGCTCGCCGGGCGGCAGCTCGTGGCCGGCGAGATACCAACCGTAGAACTTGCGCATGTATCCGCACGCACGCGACTCGCCGAGGGCGAGCCGCACATCGGCGGCGAAGGCGGTGATCTCGTCCACGACCTCGGGCAGGTCCGGGCGGGGGCGGGCGACCCCGGCCAGGATGTCGCCGAAGGCCCACGGGTAGCCGAGCGCGCCGCGCCCCACGGCCACGGCCGCGCACCCCGTGTCCTCCAGCACGCGCCGGGCGTCGCCCGGCGTGACGATGTCCCCGCTGGCGATGACCGGCACGTCCACGGCGGCCACGACCTCGGCCGTGACCCGGTGGTCCGCGCGGCCCTCGTACTCCTCGGCCGCGGCGCGGGGGTGGAAGCACAGCGCGGCGGCGCCGGCGCCGGCGAGGTGCCGTGCGGTCTCGGCGGGCGTGGAGTCCTGGGGCGTGAGGCCGCGCCGCATCTTCACGGTCACCGGGATGTCCACGGCGCGGACCATCGCCTCCACGAGGAGGGCGGCCTCGCGGGGGTCGGCCAGCAGCGCCGCGCCCGCCCCGGTCTTGCAGATCTTGGGCACCGGGCACCCCATGTTGATGTCGACCAGGTCGGCGCCGGCCGCCTCCACGGCCCGCGCGGCCTCGGCCATGGCACCCACGTCGGCGCCGAAGACCTGCACGCCCACCGGGTGCTCGTCCGGGACGATGGCGAGCATGCCCTCGGTCTTGCGGTTGGCGTAGCGGATGCCGAAGCTCGCGATCATCTCCGACACCGCCAGGCCGGCGCCGTGGCGGCGCGACTGGCGCCGGAACGCCCAGTTGGCGATGCCGGCCAGGGGCGCCTGCACCAGGCGGTTCTCCAGCCGCAGGCCGGCGATCTCGAACGGCTCCGCGATCGGGCCGGGGCCCCGCGAGGCGGCCTGCTCGGCGCGGGCGGCGTCGGCGGCGCGCTCGGCCAGGATGGCCCGCATGCGCTTCTTCACCGCGTCACCTCCCCGCTCGGGGCCGGCCGGCGCGTGTTGAGCTCGTGGATGATCCGCAGGCCCTCCAGCGTGAGGAGCGGCTCGTTCTGGTCGATCTGCAGGGAGTGGCGGCACACCAGCTCGGCCAGCCCGCCGGTGGCGACCACGAACGCCCCCGCCCCCAGCTCCTCCTTGATCCGGGCGACGAGCCCATCGACCATCGCCGCCGTGCCGTAGAGGAGGCCCGAGCGCATGCTCTCGGAGGTCGACTTGCCGATCACGCGCGGCGGCGCCACCAGGTCCACCTTCACCAGGCGCGCGGCTCGCGCCGTGAGCGCCTCGAGCGAGGTCTCGAGGCCCGGCGCGATGACCCCGCCCAGGTACTCACCGGCCTCCGAGACGGCGTCGAAGGTGGTCGCGGTGCCGAAGTCGACCACGATGCACGGGCCGCCGAAGCGGCGCAGGGCGGCCACCGCGTTCGCGATGCGGTCCGCCCCCAGCTCGTGCGGGTTGTCGATGGCGATCTGGAGCCCGGTGCGCACCCCGGGGCCCACCATCAGCGCCTCCTGGCCCAGGTACTTGAGCGACAGCGACCCGTACTCGGCCGAGAGGGTGGGCACCACGGAGCTGACGACCATGCTGTCGAGCGCGCCCAGGCTGCCGCCGCGCAGGCGCAGGATCTGATCGTGGTCCGCCGCCAGCTCGTCGGCCGTCGCCGCGCGCTCGGTGGAGGTGCGCCACTCGTGGAGCAGCTCATCGCCCTGGAACACCCCCGCCAGGGTCTGGGTGTTGCCGACGTCGACCGCCAGCAGCATCAGACCGTCGAGTCGCTGGCCTCGACCGGCTCGACGCCCTTCAGGATCTCCACCGTCACGTCCTGGGTCGTGTAGATCTCGACCTTCGGGATGATCCGCGTGGGCCGGTTCTTGTCCCACACCCACACGTCCTCCATCGTGATGTGGAAGAACGGGTACGAGGCCTGGGGCATGAAGTCCCGGTCGAAGTGATTGCAGAGGTACGTCGCCTCCTGCGTGAGTACGCAGTAGCGAAAAAGCGGAAAGACATCGGCGTACTCGCGCTTGAGACGCAGCTCAAGCTCCGCGTCGTACTCCTCGAGCTCATCGGTGTGGGACATCGCGTGCTCCTTGGCGCGAGAGGCCGTGGATCATAGCTCACCCCCCTCCTCCGCCCCCGGCACCGCGAGCGGCTCCCGGAGGCGATCCACGGGCTGATCGGCCGGGTCGATCGCGGCGGCCAGGTCGGCCAGGCGGCGGCCGTCGGGAAGGGTCAGGTCCGGGTCGAGGTCGAGCAGCGGCAGGAGGGCGAAGCGCCGCTCGGCCAGGCGCGGGTGAGGCACCTCCAGGGACGCGTCTCGCCAGGCGCCGCCGTCCCACAGCAGGATGTCGCAGTCGATGGCGCGCGGGCCGAACCGCACCCCGTCCGGATCGCGCCCGAGCCCCGCCTCGATCTGCTTGATCGCGCCGAGGAGCTCCGGCGGCGACAGGTCGGTGGCCACCCGTGCGGCGGCGTTGACGAACGACGGCTGGTCCTCCAGATCGCGCGGGGCGGTCTCGTAGGCGGGGCTCACGGCCTCGACCCGAGCCCCGGCGCGGCCGAGCCACACGAGGGCCGCCTCGAGGGCCGCCCGGCGGTCGCCCAGGTTCGCCCCCAGGCCCAGCCAGTAGAGCACTAGGGCTCTGCGCGGTGAAGGGTGACGGACGTCTCGCTCACGACCTGCGGCAGCGCGACGTGCGGCTTGTGGACGGTCACCGTGACCGCGCGGGCGCCCTCCTCCTGCAGGGCGCGGTCGGCGATGAGCCCGGCCAGGCGCTCCAGCAGCCGCACCGGCGGCCCGGTCACGATCGCCGCCACCGCCTGGGCGAGGGCCGCGTAGTCGACCGTGTCGGCCAGGTCGTCGCTGTGCACCGCCGCGAGCCGCGACACCTCGAGGTCGAGGTCGACCACGAAGCGCTGCCCCAGCTCGCGCTCGGAGTCGTGCACCCCGTGGCGGCCGAAGGCCTCGAGCCCGCGGATCGAGATCGTGAGGCGCTGGTCGCTCATCGCCCCTCCGCCGCCTCCACCGCCGTCCATACACCCAGCGCGTCCACCGTATCGCGCACGTCGTGCACCCGCAGCACCGCCGCGCCGCGCGCCACGGCCGCCAGGCCCGCCGCCACCGAGGCCGGCATCCGCTCGGCCACCTCGCGCCCGAGGAGCGTGCCGAACATGCCCTTGCGCGAGACCCCCACCACCAGCGGCCGCCCCAGCTCGGCGAGGACGGGCAGGCCGGCCAGCAGCGCCAGGTTGTGCTCCAGGGTCTTGCCGAAGCCGATGCCCGGATCGAGGAGCACCCGCTCCTCGGGCACGCCGGCATCGACCGCCGCCGCGAGCCGCGCGGCCAGATGCTCGCGCACCTCCCCCACCACGTCGTCGTAGCGCGGGTCGCTCTGCATCGTGCGCGGGTCGCCGCGCATGTGCATCAGGCACACGGCCGCCCCGCGCTCGGCGACCGTCGGCAGCAGCGCCGGATCGGCCCGGCCGGCCGTGACGTCGTTCACCAGCGTGAAGCCCGCGTCGAGCGCGGCCGCCGCCACGCGGGCGAGGGACGTGTCGATCGACAGGGCGAGCGGCGCGGGCGCCACGGCCAGCGCGCGGAGGACCCCCGACAGGCGCGCGAGCTGCACCTCGGCGTCCACCGGCTCGGCGCCGGGACGCGTGCTCTCGGCGCCGACGTCGCAGATGGCGGCGCCGTCGGCGGCCATCTCCTCCAGCCGGCCGAGCGCCGCCTCCGGATCGATCGCTCCCACCCCGCCCCACAACGAGTCCGGGGTCACGTTGAGGACCCCCATGACGCAGGGGGGAGACAGCCAGGCGAGCGGGTCAGTCACGGCGAGGAGGCTACGCCGCCGAGGTCAGTCGCTCTCCGGGATCAACCGTTTCTCTGTTCACGCGGGCGTCCGGCCGCCGACCTCCAGCACGATCTCGCGATCGGGGGCCGCCAAGGCCGACCGGGCCGCGGCGATCAGCGCCTCGGCATCGAGACCGTAACGTTCGGCTGCCGTGCCGAGAGATGACTCCAGACCGTCGCCCGGGTAGAGGAGCTCGACGCTGACGGCGCGGCCCTGTGCGTCCAGGGCCACGGTGCAGCGGTCGTCGACGCCCTCGCCGGAGGCTGCGATCGGATCGGCGACGAGATCGATCGCCAGCGCGTCGGCCCGGCTGTCGTACTCGGCGCGCATCACGTCCTCCTCTCGTGCACGGTGATGACGAAGTCGGGATCGTCCGCCGCGATCACGATCCTGATCCGGCGCTCCCCGAGATGGCCTATCACCACGAGGTTTCCACGGGCATCTTGGCCGGTTTCGAGAGGATTGGCCAGGATCGCGTCGAACGTCAGGCGGCCCCACCCCGTAGAGCCGCATCGCGTTCCTCGCATGCCGACTGAGCCGCAGTGCTTCCTCCCGTCCGCTCGGTGTGGGACCGCTCGAGGGAACGGTGGCCGGCTTCTCGGACGACCCTGGAGACGTGCCGCTCGGACGCCGGGCAGGGTCAGCCCTCCGACTCCAGCTCCAGGGCCGCGATGTAGGGAAGGTTGCGGTAGCGCTGCGCGTGGTCGAGGCCGTACCCGATCACGAAGACGTCATCGAGCTCGAAGCCGACGTAGCGGGTGGGGATGCGCCAGCCGGCGGTGTCCGGGCTTGGTGAGGAGGGCGCAGATCTCGAGCGACGCCGGCCCGCGCGCGCGCAGGTTCTTGATCAGGTACGAGAGCGTCAGACCGGAGTCGACCACGTCCTCCACCAGCAGCACGTGCCGGCCCGCGATGGGGACCTCGAGGTCCTTCAGGATCCGCACGACCCCCGACGAGTGGGTCGAGGACCCGTACGACGAGACGGCCATGAAGTCGAGCTCGCAGAGGACGTCGAGCTGCCGCACGAGGTCGGAGATGAAGAAGATCGCCCCCTTCAGGATGCCGATCACCAGCAGGTCGCGGTCGGCGTAGTCCGCGGAGACGCGCTGGGCGATCTCGGCCACCCGCGCCTGCAGGACCTCCTCCGAGATCAGGACCTCGCCGATCGAGCCCTCGCTCACGCCGGGCACAGCTCCAGCACGACGGCCGCCGAGCCGTCGCGCACCACGAGGTCGGCGGCGGCGCGATGGCCGGCCACCCAGACCACCCGCTCGCCGGTGGCGACGACCGGCACCAGATGGCGGAGGCGGGCGGGCACGCCGGCATCCGCCAGCAGCCGGCCCACCGCGCGCCGGCCGCCGCCGGGCAGCGCCAGGCGGTCGCCCGGCCGCGACGAGCGGACCGTGGCCGGGCCGTCGAGCCGCACCGCGACCCGGTCGGGTCTCGGCGGGACCGCCGCCGCGGCGGCGGCGCGCACCACCACCTCGCCGAACGGGGTCGCGCCGGGCACCGCCAGGGGCGCCGGGGGCGGGGCGTCGGGAGCGGGCCCGAAGGCGACGAGGCGACCGCCCTCCAGGCTCACCCCTCCCCCGCCCGGGAGGTTGCGGCGGCGGCCGTCGGCCGCGGTCTCGAGCGCCCGTGCCACCGACTCGCCGCCGAGGGCGTCGCCCTCGAGACCCGCCTCGGCGATCAGCCGCCGTGCCAGCAGGCGGCGCATCGCCCTCGGCTGGACGGCCAGAGCGCCGGGATCGAGGCCCGGGCCGGCGGCGGCCCGCCTCCAGGCCTCCTCGACGAGCGGATCGAGCAGCTCGGCCTCGTCGCGCAGCAGGTCCGCCGCGGCGGCGAGGTGCGCCTCGGCGCCCGGGTGGACCGCCGCGAGAGCCGGCAGCAGCCCCGCGCGCACCCGCGTGCGAGCGTGGGCCGGATCGGAGTTGGACGGGTCCTCGACCACCGCCAGGCCCTGCTCGGCGCACCAGCGCCGCGTCTCGGCGGCGGTCGCGCAGAGGAGAGGCCGCACGAGCCTGCCGCGGCGCGGGGCCATCCCGAGCGCCCCCGTGCGTCCGGCGCCGCGCGCCAGGCGGAAGAGCACGGTCTCGGCCTGGTCGGACGCCGTGTGGCCGGTGGCGATGCGCTCGTAGCCGTGCTCGCGCGCCACCCGGCCGGCGGCCGCCAGGCGGCCCGTCCGGGCCCGCTCCTGCACGCCCGCGCCAGGAGCCAGGCCGAGGTGCTCCACGTGGGCCGTCAGGCCGAGCGCGGCGGCGCGCTCGCGCACCCCCTCGGCCTCGCGGCGCGACGCCTCGCGCAGGCCGTGGTCCACGGCCAGCACCCCCACCGGGCCGTCGTGGATCCGGGTCAGCAGGTGCATCAGGCAGGTGGAGTCGGGCCCGCCCGAGACCATCGCCAGCACCGGCCGCCCGGGGGGCAGCAGGCCGTGCCGGTGGCAGTGGTCGGCGACGCGGGTCTCCAGGGCGTTCGGCACGGACGGATTATGGAGCACCGGTGCCAGTGTGTCGGCGGCGGCCACGCAGTCGCTAGACGCCGAGCTGGTCAGCGAAGCCCTCCAGGGCCGTGCGGCTCACCGGCCCGTAGAACGTCGTCGCGATGCGGCCCTCCCGGTCGATGACCACCGTCGTCGGGAGCCCCTTTGTCGCATCGAACTCGGCGGCCACGTCCGCGTCGCGGTCGATGCCGAGGGTGAAGTCGGCGCCCACCTCGCGGGCGAAGCGCCGGCTGTCCCCGGGGCGGTCGTTGACCGCGAGGCCCACCACGTCCAGGCCGGGATGCTCCTTCGAGAACGTCACCAGCGTGGGCATCTCCTCGGTGCACGGCTCGCACCACGAGGCCCAGAAGTTCAGGAGCACGGGGGTGCCGCGAAAGGCCGCGAGCGTGACCGGCTTCCCGCCGTCCAGGGCCGGCACCGTGACCGGCGGGGCCGGCTGCCGGTCGGCCGGGGCCCTGAGCGCCACGGTGCTGCTGTCCTCACCCAGGCCGGCGCAGCCCGCCACCACGAGGAGCGCGGAGGCGAGGAGGAGAGCCAGGGCGCGGCGCACGACCACCGACGATAGCGTTGTGCCCGATGCGTGGCCTGACGGGGATCGACCGCCGCGCCGGTGCGGTCCTGCGGAGCACGGTGGCGCGGGCGCCCGGCGGATCGCGCGCGGCCCGGATCGCCGCGTCCGCTCTGAGTCCTGGGTTCCGCGTTCTCGTGGCCGCGATGATCGCGGTGCCGTCGACCCGGCGGGCCGGCCTGCAGGCCGGAGCCGCGGGCGTCGGCGCGGCCGTCGCAGCGCGCCTGCTGCGCGATCGCCTCGGGCGGCCTCGTCCGGGGTCGCGCCAGGACGGAGGCTTCCCCAGCCGCCACGCGGCGGCGGCCACGGCCATCGGCCGCGCGATCGCGCGCCGCCACCCTGCTGCCGGCGCCCTGGTGCTCTGCGCCGCGCTGGTGGGCATGGCCGCGCGGGTCGCGACCGCCGAGCACGACCCGGCGGACATCCTGGCCGGGGCGGCCCTGGGGCTGGCCGCCGAGAGCGCCTTGGCGACCATCACCCCCGCGGGGTAGCGTGCCCGCCATGGGCGAGGACGGCACCTCGATCGCGCCTGTCCGCGCCCGGCTCATGATGAGCGTGTCGCGCCTGGTGACCGGTGCCCTGCTCCTGCTGGGCATCCTCGGCCTCCTGCGCACCGCGTACGAGGAGGGCACCTCCTCGCTCATGGCCCTCCCCGTCCATCCCCTGACCGCGCTCCTCTGGACCGTCCTCGGCCTGGTGGGGATCGCCATGAGCGCCTCACTCGAGTGGACGCGGCGGTACCTGGTCGGGGCGGGAGGGCTCCTCGTGGCGTGGGCGGTGCTCGGCCTGGTTCTGGACGGTGAGCCCTCGGACGTCTTCATACGGGACCCCGAGCTCATCGGCCTGAACGCGGTGCTCGGCCTGCTCGCGCTGGCCGCGGCCCTCTCGGAGGTCCCCGCGCGGCTGGTCGGCACGACCGAGTAGCGGCGCGGAGCCGCCGCGGCTACGACACGGCGGCCCAGCGGTCCTCGGACGCGTACAGGCTCACCCGGTCGCGCCCTGACGCCTTGGACCGGTACAGCGCCGTGTCGGCCTGCCGCAGCATGACGGCGCCGTCGTGGTCGTCCGCGCCGTTGCGGAAGTCGGCCACCCCCGCGGAGATGGTGGTGCCGACCGCCTCGCCGTCCGGCGCCATCACGCGGATGCGCGCGACCGCGGCGCGCACCCGCTCGGCGGCCGCCAGCGCCTCCTCGGGGGGTCCGGGCACGATGAGCGCGAACTCCTCGCCCCCGTAGCGCACCGGCATGTCGGTGGCGCGGGTGCTGGAGACGATCGCCTCGCCCACCGCCGCCAGCATCCGGTTGCCGGCATCGTGGCCGTGGTGATCGTTGAACTCCTTGAAGCCGTCGAGGTCCATCAGCACGAGCGACAGCGGCAGGACATACCGCTCGGCGCGACGGCACTCCCGCGGGAGGGCATCGGCGAAGAAGGCGTAGTTGTGGAGCCCGGTGAGGCGATCCGTGAACGAGAGGCTCGCCATGCGCTCGACGTCGAGGGTGCGGGCCCGGTGACCGGCGCCCACCGCCAACCCCGTGACCGCGAACGCTCCGATGCCGAGCGCGAGGGCCGCGCCGTCGGTGCCCGGCCGCCCGGAGACGAGGGCGACCGTGACCCCGGCCACGCAGACGGCCGCCGCCATGCCGCGATGCCCGCCGAGCGGCAGCGCGAGGCACAGCGGCAGCGCGAGCAGGGGCCAGGCCGAGGTGAGGCCCGCGAGCACCAGGAGCACGGGGAGGGCGATCGCCCCGCCGAGGAGGACGGCCCGGCGACGGGCGGCGGAGGCGTCCTCGGCCCCACCCTCCGCATCGATGACCACGCCGCTTGAGATCCTCGACTCCCGCTGGTCTCTGATGCCGGGCGACCCTAGTGGCGGGCTCGGACGGATCGGGGGCGCGAAGTAGACTGCGGCGTCATGTCGTCACCCGCCATCGCCCCGCATCCGGCCCTCGCCGGCCGCTCGCTGCTGACGCTGCGGCACCACCCGCCGGACGCGGTCGCGGCGATCCTCGACCTGGCCGACCGGCTGAAGGCCGACCGGGCCTCGGGCTGGCCGCCGCTGCTCGGCGGGCGCGTGGTGGCGCTCCTCTTCGAGCGGCCCTCCACGCGCACGCGCGTCTCGTTCGCGAGCGGCATCGCCCGGCTCGGGGGGACGAGCATGGTCCTCTCGGCCCAGGACCTTCAGCTCGGCCGCGGCGAGACCGTGGAGGACACGGCCAAGGTGCTGGGCCGGATGGTCAACGCGATCGTGCTGCGCACCGGCCCCCATGCGACGCTCGAGGAGCTCGACCGCAGCGCCGGGGTCCCGGTGATCAACGGCCTCACCCGCGAGCACCACCCCTGCCAGGCGCTGGCCGACGCGCAGACGCTGCGCGAGCGCTTCGACGATCTCTCGGGCCTGCGCGTCGCCTACCTGGGCGACGGGAACAACTGCTGCGTCTCGCTGATGATCGTCGGCGCGCTCACGGGCATGCGGGTCACGGCCGGTTGCCCCGAGGGCTTCCAGCCCGACCCCGAGGTGGTCGCCTGGGCCGACGCGACGGCCCGCGAGCACGGCGGCTGGGCCCGGGTCGTCGAGGACCCGCGGGAGGCCGTGGCCGAGGCTCGGGCCCTCTACACGGACACCTGGGTATCGATGGGCGACGAGGACACGGCGGCGGCCCGCATCGCCGCGCTCGAGCCCTACCGGGTCAACGACGCGCTCATGGACGCGGCCGCGCCCGACGCGGTGGCGCTCCACTGCCTGCCGGCGCACCACGGCGAGGAGATCACCTACGAGGTCCTGCACGGACCGCGGTCGGCGGTCTGGGATCAGGCGGAGAACCGCATGCATGCCCAGGCGTCCCTCCTCGCCCACATCCTCGGGTAGCCGGACCCGCGGGAGAGGGACCACGGTCCCGGGATGATCCCGCTCAAGGACGAGAACCCGACCCGGCGGCTGCCGGTCCTCACGATCGGGCTGATCGTGGCCTGCACGCTGGTGTTCCTGTTCCAGCAGTCCAAGCCCGACGACCTGACGTTCCACGGACGACAGGCCTTCATCTGCGAGTACGGGCTGGTGGCCGATCACACCGTGAGCGGCGGGGACCCCCGCACACTGGACGGCTGCCTGGCGCTGAACCAGGAGCACGACCGGGCGCTCGGCGTGATCACGAGCCAGTTCCTCCACGCCGACTGGCTGCACCTGATCTTCAACATGCTGTTCCTGTGGGTCTTCGGGAACAACATCGAGGATCGCCTGGGGCGCATCAGGTTCCTGCCCTTCTACCTCCTCTGCGGAGCCCTGGCCGGCCTGTCGCAGGCCTTCGCGGACCCCGACAGCGCGGTACCGTTGATCGGGGCGTCGGGCGCGATCGCGGGAGTGCTCGGGGCCTATCTCGTGTTGTATCCGCGAGTCCGCGTGTGGACCATCGTGCTGCCGTTCTTCTTCCTACCCTTCAAGATCCCGGCATGGCTCTGGCTGGCGATCTTCTTCGCGCTCCAGTTCCTCTACCTGGGCGACTCGGCCACCTCGGGAGGCGGCGGCGTCGCCTATCTCGCGCACATCGGGGGCTTCGTGGCCGGCGCCGCGCTGATCAAGCCGTTCATGCTGGGGCGCGAGGAGCCGCCCCCGCCCTCGCCGGCGATCGGGCCGGTGTACTGAGCTGATGCGCCGGCCCTGGCGGAGGCGGTCGCGCCCGGAGCAGGCGCAGTGGGTCCAGGTGGCCTTCGCGCGCCATCAGCCCGAGGCCGAGATGCTGGCCGCCCTGCTGGCCGAGCTGGAGATCCCCTGCCTGATGCAGCGGGCGGTGGATGTGCCGGACATGCTCGCCGGGGGCCCGCGCCGGCTGCTGGTGCCGGCCGATCGCGAGCTCGAGGCGCGCGCGCTCCTCGACCCCTTCGCCCCCATCCCGCCCGACGAGTCCGCCTGAGGCGCTCGGAACGGGGGCTGGGCGCGAACGGCCGGGGTGAGCGATGATCGATCCCATGACCGATCCGGCGCGATTCGGGGTGGGGCTGTCCCAGGCGGCTGAGCCCGCGCGCGCCGCGCGCGAGGCCTGCGCCGCCGTTCGCGAGGGTCTCGGGCCCGGCGTCGCCCCGCACCTGGTGGTGATCTTCGCCTCGCCCGCGCTGTGCGACGGGGCTGACGCCCTTCTCGAGGAGATCGACGACGCGCTCGCGCCCGGGCATCTCATCGGCTGCATGGGCGAGGCGATCGTCGGCGCCGGCCGCGAGGTGGAGGACGGGCCCGCGCTGGCCGTGTGGGCCGCCCACCTGCCCGGCGCCGAGGCGATCCCCTTCCGGCTCGTGGCCCGGCCGATCGGCGAGGGGCTCGGCGTGCTCGGCTGGCCGGACGCGCTGGCCGATGCCCCCGCGGGCAACGTCGGGCCGGTGGTGATGCTGGCCGACCCCTTCACGTTCCCCGCCGACGGGCTGCTGGCGCAGCTCAACGAGGAGCCCGGCGCCCCGGTGGTGGTGGGCGGCCTGGCGTCGGGCGGGCGGCGGCCGGGCGACCATCGCCTCTTCGCCGGCGCGGACGTGCTGACCGAGGGCGCGGTGGGCGTGGCGCTGCGCGGGGCCCGCATCCGCACCGTGGTGTCCCAGGGATGCAAGCCGATCGGGCCGGAGATGGTCATCACGGCCGCCGAGGGCTCCCGGGTCCACGAGCTGGCGGGGGTCGCGGCGATGGAGAAGCTGGAGGAGGTGGTCAACGGCCTCGACGCGATCGAGCGCGCGCTTGCGGGCCAGGGGATCATGGCCGGCCTCGTGATCGACGAGAACACCCCCGACTACGAGCGCGGCGACTTCCTGATCCGCTCCATCCACGGCGGGGACCGCGAGAGCGGCGCCCTGGTGGTGGGCGAGCGGGTGCGCGTGGGTCAGACGATGCGCTTCCACGTGCGCGACGCGGGCTCGGCCGACGAGGATCTGCGGGCGGCGCTGCGGGCGGCCCGCGTCGAGCTGGGGGACATCGATCCTGGCGGGGCGCTGGTGTTCAGCTGCAACGGGCGCGGCACCCGGATGTTCCCGGGACCCGACCACGACGCCGCGGCCATCGCCGAGGAGCTCGATCGCATCCCCACCGCCGGGTTGTTCTGCAACGGTGAGATCGGGCCGGTCGGAGGTAAGAGCTTCCTGCACGGATTCACCGCGACCATGGCGCTCTTCGAGGCGTCCTCCAGCACATGAAATGTTGGCTAATTCACCCTTTCGGAAGAAGGTTGTGAGACTAGCGTTTTAGATATCGCTCCTACGTTCATCTACCATCCGCGACGTAAACATTCACATGCGGGGACGAGCGGAGGACGGATGAGCGACGAGCAGACGAACGGCCGGCGCGGGAGCGTCGGCAACGAGATCTTCGACCAGGTCGAGAGCCTCATGAGCCAGGAGGGCCTCACGCGCACCCAGGCCTTCCAGCGCCTGTCGGAGACCACCGGCCGCCGGGCCGGCACCGTCGCCGCCAATTACTACCGTGTCGCCCGCAAGCGCGGCGCCGCACTTCAGCCGCGGAAGCCGCGGGCCGCGCGGAGCACCCGCGGCACCGGCCGGCGCGCCCCGCGCCGGGGCTCGAGCAACGCCGAGGCAGCCCTTGCCCGGGCAAGCCAGGCGATCCAGGAACTCTCAGGTGTCGTGCGCGATCAGCAGAAGGAACTGGACGCGTTGCGCAAGCAGGCGGCGGAGGTCGACCGCCTTCGGAGCTGGGTGAAGCAGAACATGTAAGTCGCAGTCGTCGTCCCCGTCCGCGTATCACATGCGGACGGGGTGCTTGACGCCCGGCTCAGCGGCGAGCGCGGCGCCGACCTCGGCGAGGCCGATGGGCTCGCCCAGCAACTCGGTCACCGGCAGCTCACCGGCCTCCAGCATCGCCAACGCCTGTCGCACCGCGGCGGGCGTGTGGTGGTAGGAGCCGCGCAGGGTGAGCTCGTCGTAGTGCAGGGGCCCGGTGGGGAGAGCGACCTCGCTCCCCGCCGCGCACCCGCCGTGGAGCAGCACCTCGCCGCCCGGGCGCGCGAGGGCCGCGGCGATGCGCCACGTCTCGGGACGGCCCACGGCCTCCACCACCGCGTCGGCGCCGCGCCCGCCCGGCAGCGCCGCCCGCAGCCGCGCCGCACCCTCCGCATCCCGGGGCGCCGGATGGGTGCGCTCGGCGCCGAACCGGTGCGCGCGCGCGCGCCGCTCCGGGTGCGGGTCGGCCAGGTGGACCCGGCATCCGCGCCGCGCCAGGAGCCCGGCCAGGAGCTGTCCCTGCACGCCGCCGCCGAGCACCAGCACCGTGTCGCCCTCGCGCGCTCCGAGGCGGCCCGCGGCGTGGACGGCGCACGCCAGGGGCTCCGTCGCGGCCGCCAGCTCGGGCGCCACCCCGGCGGGCCGGGGGAGAACGTTGCGCGCGACGATGGCCGCGGGCACGCGCACCCGCTCGGCGAACGCGCCGGTGAGGTAGACGATCCGCGGGCACAGGTTCTCCCGTCCGGCGGCGCAGTCCGGACAGGCCCCGCACGGGGCCGAGTTGGCGACCACGACGGCGTCGCCGACGCGCACGCCGCGGGCGCCCGGCCCCACCTCGACCACGGTCCCCGCGAGCTCGTGTCCCAGAGGAGCCGGCAGGGGGCCCAGCGCCGGGTGGGCGCCCACGCGCAGCATCTTGGCGTCGGTGGCGCACGTGAGAGCCGCGTCGGGCGCCACCACGATCTCGCCGGGTCCGGCCGAGGGCTCGGGCACCTCATCGAGGCGCAGATCCCC
Organism: Miltoncostaeaceae bacterium; assembly: GCA_963721335.1. Lineage (GTDB taxonomy): Bacteria > Actinomycetota > Thermoleophilia > Miltoncostaeales > Miltoncostaeaceae > CAVXDY01. The sequence continues at coordinate 478,922 of CAVRIV010000002.1, read as the reverse complement.
CGGCGCGTGGATCATGAGCGCGCGCACGGGCCGACGTTAGTGGAGTGCGGCCCGTCGCCGGGAGTACGATGCCGCGTCCGCTGACGGAGGTTTCCGACGCCCTACCCCGAGCACCTGCGCGACATGGTCGAGGGCTACCTGCGCGGCCTCGACTTCGCGGCGACCGACCCTCTGGCGCGCGAGGAGATGGCCGGCACGGAGGGCCTGGTCGAGGCGATGCGCCACTCGCTGCTCGCCGGCGGGAAGCGCATCCGGCCGGTGCTCGCGCTGGCCACCTGCGAGGGGCTCGGCGAGGCGCCCGAGCGGCTGCTGCCCTCGGCGGCGGCCATCGAGCTGGTGCACACCTACTCGCTGATCCACGACGACCTTCCCGCCATGGACGACGACGACCTGCGGCGTGGCCGGCCCACCTGCCACAAGCTCTACGGGGAGGACACCGCGATCCTGGCGGGCGACGCGCTGTTCGCCGAGGCCGTGCGCCTGGTGGCCGAGCGCCAGCCGGGCGGGCCGGACGTGCGCGTCGGGGTTCTGCTGGAGCTGAGCCGGGCCACCGGGGTCGGGGGGATGGTGGGCGGCCAGTACCTCGACCTGCGCGACGCGGGGAGCGAGTCGGCCGCCGCCCTGCGGCGCGTGCACGCCCTCAAGACCGGCCGCCTGATGGCGTGCGCGGTGCACTGCGCGCTGGTGCTCGCGCGCCCGCCCGCGCCGGTCAACACGGCGCTGCGGCGCTTCGCGCGCGAGCTGGGCCTGCTGTTCCAGATCGTCGACGACATCCTCGACGTCGAGGGCTCCGAGGCGGCGCTCGGCAAGGCCGTCGGCGCGGACGCCCGGATGGGGAAGATCACGTACGTGAGCACCCACGGCATCGAGGGCGCCCGGCGGCTGGCGGGCGAGGCCCACTCCCGCGCGCTCGAGGCGCTCGCCGCCCTGCCGGGGCCGATCGAGGACCTCGTGGGGATCACCGACCTCACCTTCGCGCGCCAGCACTGAGGCGCCGGGCCCCGGCGTGCCTCGGGGGGAGCGGCGCGCGCGCGGCGGTTGGGATAGATTCGCCTTGAGAACGCCGGAACATCGTCCTTCGCCCCGCCAGGAGCTGCATCGTGCCCCACCGCCCGCGCGCACTCGAGCTGGGAATGGCCACCTATCTGGTGAAGAAGAAGCTGATCAAACGGGAGCAGCGCTTCCCCTTCACGCTGATGCTGGAGCCGCTCGAGATCTGCAACCTGGCGTGCCACGGCTGCGGGCGCATCCGCGAGTACGAGCACGTGTTCCACAAGCGCATGCCCGTCGAGGAATGCCTGCGCGTGGCCGAGGAGGCCGGCGCGCCGATCGTGAACATCCCCGGCGGCGAGCCGATGATCCACAAGGAGATCGACGAGATCGTCAACGGCATCATCGCCCAGGGCCGCTTCGTCTACATGTGCACGAACGGCATCCTCATGAACCGCGCGTTCGGCCGCATCCCGCCCTCGACCCATTTCGCGTTCGTCGTCCACCTCGACGGCCTGCGCGAGGTGCACGACCACGCCGTCGATCGCGCGGGCGTGTTCGACAAGGCCACGGCTCACATGCGGGAGGCCATCGAGCTGGGCTACCGCGTGTGCACCAACACCACCATCTATCGCGGCGTGGCCGCCAGCGAGTACGTGGACCTTTTCGCCTACCTCAAGGACATGGGCATCGAGGGCTGCATCACGTCACCGGGCTACGACTACGAGTCGGTCACCCACGATCGCGAGCAGTTCCTGGCCCGCACCGAGGCCCAGGCCCTGTACGCCGAGGTGCACGAGCTCTGCGACCACATGGACATCCCGTTCTACAACAACCCCCTCTTCCACGAGTTCCTGACCGGCAAGCGCAACTACCGGTGCAGCGCGTGGTCGATGCCCACGTACACCGTCGAGGGATGGCGGAGCCCCTGCTACATGCTCGCCGACAAGCACGTCGGCAGCCTCAAGGAGCTGTACGAGGGCACCGACTGGGAGGCCTACGGCACGGACCGCGACCCCCGTTGCGCGAACTGCCTGATGCACTGCGGCTACGAGGCGAGCACGATCCTCGAGGCGCTGAAGAGCCCGCGCGACCTGGTGGCGCTGGCCCGCTCGTGATCGCGGTGGTGTGCGCCGTTCCCGCGGAGCGGCGCGCGCTGGCAGACCTGATCGGGCCCGGCGTCGAGATCCACCTGTCGGGGATGGGCGCGGCCGCCGCGGAGCGGGCGGGCGGGCGGATCGCGGCCACCCGGCCCCGGGCGCTGCTGGCCGCCGGCTTCTGCGGGGCCCTCGCGCCGGACCTGCGCACCGGCGATCTGGTGGCCGCCGACGAGGTCGTGGAGGAGGCCACGGGGGATCGATTCCGCGGCCGATCCGGAACTGCTGAGCGCCGCGCCGGGACGGCGCGGGACGCTCGTGAGCTCGGTCCGCCTGGCCCGCACGCCGCAGGACCGGGCGCGCCTCGACGGCCTGGCGGTCAACCTGGAGAGCGCCGCCCTCGCGCGGGCGGCGGCGGCCGAGTCGGTCCCGTTCCTCAGCCTGCGCGCCGTCACCGACGAGGCCCGTCACCGGATGCCGGACTTCGACCGGCTGATGGACGCCACCGGACGGCTCAGCCCGTTCTCCGGGATCTTCTACTTCGTCCGCTACCCCCGCGAGATACCGGCGCTGCTGCGCCTGGCGCCGGCCGCCCGAGCGGCCTCGAAGGCGCTGCGCGGCGGGGTGGGCGAGCTGCTGGAGCGCGTCGGGTGAGCGTCGCGCTCGTCACCGGGGCCACCGGATTCATCGGCGGCCACGTCGCCGCCGACCTGATGACCCGGGGGTGGACCGTGCGGGCCCTCGTGCGGCCCGAGAGCATGGGATCGGGGCGGCTGCCCGCCGGCTGCGAGGCGGTGGCGGGCGACCTGCGCGACGCCGGGTCGGTGCGCGCCGCGACGCGGGGCGTGGACGCGGTGTTCCACGTGGGGGCGCGCTACTCGCTCGCCCGCCACGAGGCGGACCAGGTGACCGCCACCAACGTCGGCGGCTCGCGCAACGTCCTGGCGGCGGCGCGGGAGGCCGACGTGCCGCTGGTCCACTGCTCGTCGGTGGCCACGGTCGGCCTGCCGGCCGACGGCCGTCCCGGGGACGAGGACACGCCGCTCCCCCCCGCGCAGGTGATCGGCGCGTACAAGCGCTCGAAGGTCGCCTCGGAGTACCTCGCACTGGCCGCGGCGGCCGAGGGGCAGCACGTCGTGATCGTCAACCCCACCGCCCCCGTCGGGCCGGGAGACCACGGGCCGACGCCCACGGGGCGCATCGTCACCGACTTCCTGGCGGGGCGCATGGCCGCCTACGTCAACACCGGGCTGAACCTGGTCGACGTGCGGGACGTCGCGGCAGGGCATCGCCTGGCGCTCGAGCGCGGCGAGAGCGGGCGGCGCTACATCCTGGGCAACGAGAACCTGACCCTGCGGCAGATCCTGCGGATCCTGGCCGGGCTGGCCGGCCGCCGGGCACCGCGCGTGCGGCTGCCCCACGCGCTGGCCATCGCGGTTGCGGCGGTGGACGAGACCATCGAGGGCCGGCTGCTCGGCCGGGAGCCGCTCGCGCCCCTCGACGGCGCGCTCATGGCGCGCAAGCGCATGTTCGTGGACGGCTCCCGCGCCGTGCGCGAGCTGGGCCTGCCCCAGTCGCCCGTGCGGGCGGCGCTCGCCGACGCGATCGACTGGTTCCAGGGGCGGAGGGCGGCGGCGTGACGACGGGAGCGGCGACCGGCGCCGGCGCGCGCGAGCGGGCGCGCGCCGCCCTCGGGCGCGCCGAGCGGCATCTGCGGGCGCTGCAGGCCGGCGACGGCTACTGGTGGGGCGAGCTCGAGTCCAACTCCACCATGACCGCCGAGCACGTCTTCATGCTCCACGCCCTCGGGCGCCTGCGCGAGGAGGACCGCTCGGGCCTGGTGGCCGAGCTGCGCGCCACCCAGGGGCCCGACGGCGCGTGGGCCAAGTGGCACTCGGGCCCCCCGGACCTGTCCACCACGGTCGAGGCCTACTACGCCCTGAAGCTGCTGGGAGAGCCGGCGGACGAGCCGGCCATGGCCCGCGCGCGCGACATGGTCCACCGGCTGGGCGGGGCGGACCGCTCGCGCTTCTTCACCAAGCTCTGGCTGGCCGTGCTGGGGCACTACCCCTGGGAGCACCTTCCCGTGCTGCCGCCGGAGATGATCCTGCTGCCCGACCGTGCGCCCCTCTCCCCCTACCGCTTCGCGTGCTGGGCCCGGGGCACGTTCGTGGCGCTGATGATCGTGCTCTCGCGGCGGCCCACCTACCACCAGCCGGTCGGCCCCTCCGAGCTCTTCACCGAGCCGGCGGGCACCCACCCCGCCGGGACCCCGAAGACCCCCGGCCGCTGGACCCCGCTCCTCACCAGGGCGATGGGCCTCGCGGGTCGGTACAACCGCCGGCCGATCCGGCCGCTGCGCCGGCTGGCGGAGGCGCGCGTGGCGCGCTGGATCTGCGACCGCCAGGAGGCCGACGGGTCGTGGGGGGGCATCCAGCCGCCCTGGATCTACTCGATCTTCGCGCTGCACGCGCTGGGGTGGCCGCTCGACCACCCGGTCATCGCCCGGGCGCTGGCGGGCTTCGACGACACGTTCACGGTGCGCGACGGCGATCGCCTGCGGATCCAGGCCTGTCTCTCACCGGTGTGGGACACCTGCCTGGCCGCGGTCGCGCTGGCCGATTCCGGCGCGGGACCGGACGACCCGGCCCTGCGCGCCGCCTGCGACTGGATGCTGTCGAAGGAGGTCACCCGCTACGGCGACTGGCACCACATCCCGCGCCGCGGCCGGCCGGGGGGCTGGTCGTTCGAGTTCGCCAACGAGTGGTACCCCGACACCGACGACACGGCCGAGGTGCTGATCGCGCTGCGCAGGGCCGGCCACCCCTCCTCCCACCCGGCCGTCCGGCGGGGAGTCAACTGGCTGCTCGCCATGCAGAGCGCGAACGGGGGCTGGGGCGCATTCGACGTTGACAACGACCGCCGGGTGATGACCCAGCTCCCGCTGTGCGACTTCGGTGAGGTCATCGACCCCCCCACCGAGGACGTCACGGCCCACGTCGTCGAGGCGCTGGTCGAGTGCGGCCTGCCGCGCGACCATCCGGCCGTGCGGCGGGGCGTGGGCTACCTCTGGGACACCCAGCGCGACGACGGGTCGTGGTGGGGGCGCTGGGGCGTGAACCACGTCTACGGCACCGGTGCCGCGCTGCCGGCGCTCGCCGCCGCGGGCGAGGACATGGACGGGCCACGCGCCCGCCGCGCCGTCGCCTGGCTGGCCGCCCACCAGAACGCCGACGGCGGGTGGGGCGAGGACATCCGCAGCTACGCCGAGGAGGAGTGGATCGGCCGCGGCGAGTCGACCGCCTCGCAGACGGCCTGGGCGCTCCTGGCGCTGCACGCGGCGGCGCCGGACCATCCGTCCGTGGAGGGCGGCCTCGACTTCCTGGCGCGCACCCAGCGACCTGATGGATCCTGGGACGAGCCCTGGTTCACCGGCACCGGGTTTCCCTCGGACTTCATGATCAACTACCACCTCTACCGCCTGGTGTTCCCCGTGACCGCCCTGGCCCGGCTCACGCGATGACCGGCGCCGGGCTGCGCGAGGGGCGGGCCGCCGCGCGCCGGGCGACCCGGGCCCACGACGAGAACTTCCCCGTCGCCTTCGCCCTGGCCCCCCGGGACGTGCGCGCCGACATGCGTGTCGTCTACGCGTTCTGCCGCGCCACGGACGACCTGGGCGACGAGGGGCCCGGCGGCCCGGCCGACCGCCTGGCCGCGCTGGACGCCTGGGAGGAGGAGCTCGACCGGGCGGCCGCCGGGGCGGCCGCCGACGCGCGCCTGGTGGCCCTGGCCGACACGATCGCCCGCCGGGGGATGGATCTCGACCCCTTCCGCCGCCTGATCGAGGCCAACCGCATGGACCAGCGGCAGTCGCGGTGGGACACCCACGACGAGCTCCTGCACTACTGCCGCCACTCGGCCACCTCGGTGGGCGAGATGGTGCTGGGGGTGCTGGGGTACCGCGACCCCTGGCGGACGGGCATGAGCGACGCCACCTGCACCGGGCTCCAGCTCGTGAACTTCTGGCAGGACATCCGGCGCGACCTGCGCGACCGCGACCGGATCTACCTCCCGCGCGAGGACATGGCCCGCCTCGGCGTGACGGAGGACGATCTGCGGGCCGAGGTCGCGACGCCGGCGGTGCGCGAGCTGGTCGCGCTCGAGGTGGGGCGCGCGCGCACCTTCCTGGAGCAGGGGGCGCCGCTCCACCGGTTCGTGCCCCGGCGCGTCTCGCTCGACCTGCGGGCCTTCAGCGCCGCGGGCCTGGCGCTGTGCGACGCGATCGCCCGTCAGGATCACGACACGCTGGCGCGCCGGCCCGCGCCCGGCGTCCGCGGGCGGGCCCGCCTGGCCGCCCAGACCGCGCTGCGCATGGTGGGGCGCCCACGGTGACGGTGGCCGAGGCCTACGAGCGCTGCCGCGAGATCGCCCGGGCCGAGGCGCGCAACTTCTACTACGGCTTCGTGCTGCTCCCGCCCGAGCGACGCAGCGGGATCTACGCGGCGTACGCCTTCAGCCGCCGCGCCGACGACGGGGTCAACGACGAGGACTCCATGGATCGCCGGCTGGCGTCGGTGGCCGCGCGGCGTGACGAGGTGGAGCGCTGCTACCGGGGCGACGTGCCGCCCGGCGACGCGGTGCTGGTCGCCCTGGCCGACACGGTCCGCCGGTTCGACATCCCGCGCGAGCACCTCGACGCCCTGCTCGACGGCGTCGAGATGGACCTGACGATCTCGCGCTACCCCGACTTCCCGGCGCTGAAGGTCTACTGCGACCGCGTGGCGGGAGCGGTGGGGCTGGTGAGCCTGCACGTCTTCGGGTTCGACGACCGGCGCGCCCCGGAGCACGCCGCCGACCTCGGCGTGGCGCTCCAGCTCGTCAACATCATGCGCGACGTGGCCGAGGACGCGGGGCGCGACCGCATCTACCTGCCGGCCGACGAGATGGAGGCCCACGGCGTGTCCGAGGGCGACCTGCGGGAGGGGGTCGCGACCCCTGAGTTCCGCCGCCTGATGAGCGACCAGGCCGAGCGGGCCCGCGACTACTTCGCGCGCGGGGAGCGCCTGCTGCCGCTGCTCGATCGCCGCGCCCGCATGTGCGTCTCGATGATGTCCGGCCTCTACCGCGAGATCCTCGAGCAGATCGAGGCGCGCGACTACGACGTCTTCTCCGAGCGGGTGTCGCTGTCGACCTCGCGCAAGCTCGCCCTGATGGGCCAACGGACCGCGGCCGCCCTGCGATGACCCGCCCGAGGTCGGTGGTGGTCTGCGGGGGCGGGCTGGCGGGCGTCGCGGCCGCCGTGGAGGCCGCCGGGCGGGGGGCGCGGGTCACGCTCGTGGAGCGGCGGCCCTTCCTGGGCGGCAAGGCCTACAGCTTCCGCGACCCCGACACGGGGCGCGAGGTGGACAACGGCCAGCACGTCTTCCTGGGGTGCTGCTCGGCCTACATGGCCCTCCTGCGGCAGCTGGGCACCCTGCGCCACACGGTGCTGCAGCCGCGCCTCGACGTGCCCGTGCGCGACCGGGCGGGACGGCGCGGGGCGCTGCGCGCGTCGGCGCTGCCGGCGCCCCTCCACCTGGGTCCCTCGTTCGCGGCCTACCCGCTCCTGTCGGCGCGCCAGAAGGCGGCCGCCCTGCGCGCCCTGGCGGCCCTCGCCGCGCTGCGCCCCGCCGCCCGGGAGGCTCTGGACGGGGTCAGCTTCGCGGGCTGGCTCTCCGAGCGCGGCCAGGATCCGGCCGCCATCGCCCGGTTCTGGGACCTGATCGTGCTGCCCACCTGCAACGACCGCAGCGACCGGGTCTCGGCGGCGCTCGCCGCCTTCGTCTTCCACGAGGGCTTCCTCCGCACCCCCACCGGCTCGGCGATCGGGTGGTCGCGCGTGGGCCTCTCGCGCCTGATCGACCCGCCGGCGCGCGAGGCGATCGAGGCCCGCGGGGGCCGGGTGCTCACCGGGCGCGCCGTCGCCGAGGCGGGCCCCGGCGGCGTGACCCTGAGCGACGGCGAGCGCCTGGAGGCGGACGGCGTCGTGCTGGCCCTGCCCCCCGACCGGGTGCGCGCCGTGGCCCCGGATGCGCTGCCCGCCGACCCCGGGCTGGGCGCGTCGCCGATCGTCAACGTGCACGTCTGGTACGACCGGCCGGTCATGGACGAGCCGTTCACGGCCGTGGTCGACGGGCCCGCGCAGTGGATCTTCAACCGCACCGCGATGGGACATGGCGGGGGCCTGGGACACCATCTGGCCGTGTCGATCTCGGGGGCCCGCACCGAGGTGGAGGTGCCCCGCCACGAGCTCGCGGGGCTCATCCGCGCCGAGCTTGAGCACCTGCTGCCGCCCGCCCGCACGGCCGAGGTGATGGCGAGCGCGGTGGTCAAGGAGCCGCAGGCCACCTTCGCGTCCGCGCCGGGCCAGGCCGGCCGCCGCCCCGGCCCCGCGACCCCCGTGCCCGGGGTGGCGCTGGCGGGCGCGTGGACCGCCACCGGCTGGCCGGCGACCATGGAGGGGGCGGTTCGCAGCGGCATCCGTGCGGCGCGCCTGGTCGTTCCGGGCGCTCGGGAGGAGACTGGCGCCGCGTGACCGATGTTACGATCCGGGGGTTGCCCTCCCACATTTGAGGGATCGCGGGATGCCACAGCTCCGAGACGAGCGACGCGACCTTCCCGCCATGCGCCGCGGCGCGGCGGGGGCACGCGTGCGGGGCTCGGCGAGGGCGCTCTGGGTCGCGTGGCTGGCGTCCGCGGGGGCCGCCTGGCGGCGCCTGGTGATCCTCGCGGTCGCGGCGCGGCGCCGGGCCGCGACGGTCGGCACCGGGTGGCAGGAGGCCGCCATCGCCCTGGGGGCCTACGGCGTCTACAACCTGGTGAAGGGGTTCTGGGGCGGCACCCTGGAGGAGGGGCGGCGCAATGCGGCGTCCCTGATCGACCTCGAGCGCACGCTGGGCATCCACTGGGAGCCCGGCCTTCAGGACTTCTTCGTGTCGCATCACCTCGGCATGCCCTTCTGGAACATCTTCTACGTGGGCAGCCAGGTGATCGTCCTGCCGCTGACCCTGTTCCTGGTCTACCGCTACAGCCGCGACTCCTACGCCTTCCTGCGCAACATGGCGCTGCTGTCGTGGTCGGCCGGGCTGGTCTGGTACGCCCTTCAGCCCGTGGCCCCGCCGCGCCTGCTGGCCTCCGGCTTCACCGACACGGTCAGCTCGCAGACGTTCGTGGATCTCGACTCTCCGCTGGTGCGCGCCTTCTACAACCCGGTCGCGGCCATGCCGAGCCTGCACGTGGGCATGGCGCCCGTGGTGGCGTGGGCCCTCTGGCGGCTGACCCCGTGGGCGTGGTCGCGCGCCCTCGGTCTCGCGTACCCGGTGCTCGTGGCGGTGTCGATCGTGGTCACCGGCAACCATTACGTGCTGGACATCCTCGGCGGGCTCGCGGTGGTGCTGCCGGCGGCGGCCCTCGCCTCCCTGCTCGTGCGGGAGCCCCGTCCTCGCGAGCTCCGCCGGCGCCGGCGGCGAGGGCCGGGCCGCCGAAGGGGGACATTCGGCCGGGTCCCGGCGAGGGCGGCACCGCCTAGCATCGAGGGGGCCCGCCCCCGCGACCGCAGAGGCTCCCCCTGACCGGCGCCGCCACGCTCCTCGTCGCCCTCCCGCTCCAGGCGGTCGGAGCGCTGGGCGGAGCCGTGGACCAGGACCACCTCTTCCAGGCCCGCCAGATGCAGGCGCTGTCGTTCGGGTGGCACATCATCATCGTGTGCTTCGGCGTCGCCTTCCCCGCGATCGTCCTCTTCGCCGAGGGCCTCTACCTGCGCACCGGGGACCCGATCTACAAGGCGCTCGCCAAGCGCTGGTCCAAGGCGATGCTGGCGCTGTTCGCGGTGGGGGTCGTGTCGGGCACGATCCTGTCGTTCGAGCTCGGGATCCTGTGGCCGGAGTTCATGGCCACCTTCGGCCAGGTCTTCGGCCTGGCGTTCGCCCTCGAGGGCTTCTCGTTCTTCGTCGAGGCCATCTTCATCGCCATCTACGTCTACGGCTGGGACCGCCTGCCGCGGCGCGCCCACTTCCTGGCCGGCCTGCCGATGGTCGTCGCCGGCCTCACCGGCTCCTTCTTCGTGCTGTCGGTCAACAGCTGGATGAACGAGCCGACCGGGTTCAACCTGGTCGACGGCGAGGTCGTCGACGTGCGCCCGTGGGCAGCGCTGTTCAACGACAACCTGTGGCACGAGATGGTGCACATGACGCTCGGCGCCTACATGGTGGCCGGCTTCGCCGTCGCGAGCGTCTACGCCTGGGCCTGGCTGCGGGGGAAGCGCGACCGGTACCACCGCATCGGGCTGGTGATCCCGTTCACGATCGCGGCCCTCGCCGCGCCGGCGCAGGTGGTGGTGGGCGACTGGGCGGCGCGGACGGTGGCCGAGAAGCAGCCCACCAAGCTGGCCGCGCTCGAGGGCCTGGGCACCACCACCGACGACGCCCCCATCCACCTGCTGGGCTGGTACCGCGACGGCGAGGTCGTCGGCGGCATCGAGATCCCGTACCTCCTGTCGATCCTGGCCGCCCATGACCCCACCGCCACCATCGAGGGGCTCGACGCCGTGCCGCCCGAGCAGCGCCCGCCCGTCAACGTGGTCCGGTTCGCCTTCCAGGCGATGGTCGGGATCGGCACCGCCCTCATGCTGCTCGCGTTCCTCTACCTGGCCACCTGGTGGCGGCACCACCGGCCGCCCCGCTCGGTGTGGTTCCACCGCGCCGCCGTGCTGGCCGGGCCCGCCGCCGCGGTGGCCCTCATCTGCGGGTGGATCACCACCGAGGTGGGGCGACAACCCTGGATCGTCTATCGCGTCATGCGGGTGGACCAGGCCGTGACCGGCGCCTCGGGCATCCCCTTCGGGTACGCCTTCGTGGCCCTCGTCTACGCCGCCCTCACGGCCGCGGCGATCTGGATGCTGCGCCGCCTGGCGCGCTCGCCCGTGGACGAGGAGATCGCCGGCGCCGAGACGCTGCCCCGGCGCGAGCCGCGGGAGGCGACGTGAGCCTGGCCGAGGTCGTCGCCGCGCTGATGGTCCTGGGCCTGAGCGCCTATGCGGTGCTGGCCGGGGCCGACTTCGGGGCCGGCGTCTGGGACCGGCTCAGCGGCCGCGGCGAGGGCGGGCGCCGGGCCCGAACCCTCGTCGAGAGCTCCATGGGCCCGGTGTGGGAGGCCAACCACGTGTGGCTCATCTTCGTGCTGGTCGTGTTCTGGACCGGCTTCCCGGTGGCCTTCGGGTCGGTGATGTCCACCCTCTACATCCCGCTCTTCCTGGCCTCGGTGGGGATCATCTTCCGGGGGGCGGCCTTCGCCACGCGCGGGTCGGTGGGAACGGTGCGCGGGACCCCGGTGATCGGCGCGCTCTTCATCCTCTCGTCGATCCTGACGCCCTTCTTCCTGGCGGCCGCCGTGGGCGGGATCGCCTCGGGGCGGGTGCCCGTGGGCAACGCCTCCGGCGACGCGGTCACGAGCTGGTGGAACCCCACGTCGATCCTGGTCGGGTGCCTCGCGGTGGTGACGGGCGCCTACCTGGCCGCGGTCTACCTCGCCGCCGACGCCCACCGAGCGAGTGAGGAGGACCTGGCGGAGGTGTTCCGAGTCCGGGCGCTCGCCGCCGGCGTGGTGGCCGGAGGGGTGACGCTGGGGGGCATCGCGGTGCTGCGCTCGGACGCCCGGCCGCTCTACGACGACCTCCTCAGCGGTGGCGGCCTGGTCCTGGTGATCGTCTCGGCGGTGGCCGGCCTGGCCACCCTCGGCCTGGTGTGGTGGCGGCGCTACGGCCTCGCCCGCGTGTCAGCCGCGCTCGCGGTGGGCGCGATCATCTGGGGTTGGGCGGTCGCCCAGAGCCCCGAGCTCCTTCCCGGAGCGATCAGCATCGAGGACGCGGCCGCCCCGCGGGCCACCCTGGTCGCGGTGATGGTGGCCCTGGTGCTCGGCGCGCTCGTGCTGGTGCCCTCGCTGGCGCTGCTGTTCCGCCTGGTGCTGCGAGGGCGGCTCGACAAGGAGCTGCCGCCCGCGGGCGGGGGGCCGTCGTCATGAGGGACCGCGGCCGCCTCGCGATGCTCGCGATCGCCTGCTTCGTGGTGGGCGCCGGCCTGATGCTGGCCTTCGAGATGCCGGCCACGCGCATCGTGGGCGTGCTGCTGCTGACCGGCTGGATCGTGATCGGCGCCTTCGCCCTCGCGACCCCCGAGTACCTGGGGCGGGAGGACGACCCCGAGGACTAGTTGAGGGGGAGCGGCGGGAGCGCCACGAGGGGCCGGGTCGGATCCGCGGCGGCGCGGCGGTTGACCGCGACGATGCCCTGCATCAGGTCACGGTAGGAGCGGGGCGAGCCCACGCCCTCCACGTCGAGCTCGGCGGCGAGCCGGTTGGCCCAGCCGATCAGGCTCTTCTGAGGGTCGGAGGTGGAGTCGAGGAGCGCCTGCTCCAACACGACGCCGCCCAGGCCGCGGAGCTCCGCGGTCACGATCAGGCGGGCGCGCGCGGGCTTCGGCTTGGCGCGACTGCGCCGGCGCGGGCGCGAGGGGGCCAGGGGACGGACGTTGGACAGCGCGGCGGGGGAGGCCAATGGGAAGCTCCTGGGAGAGCGGTGATCCACCCGGGCACGCGGGTGGCATCCCTCCCTTCGGCAGAACGGGACCACGAAGTGAATCCCCCGTTTGGGGGATGTCACTCCGGAGCGCTACAGACCGACGGTGGGCTCGGCTCCCGGGTGGAGGGAGTTCTCGGCCACGATGCGCACCAGGGACTGGGGATCGGAGATCCCGGTGAAGGTGAAGTCGCTGGCCCGCTCGTCGGTGCCCGCCGTGTCGAAGCTCACCGCCCCGACGTTCAGGAGCCGGTCCATCAGGCTCTGCGAGATGCTCACGTTCTGGACCCGGTCGAAGCGCGCCGTCTGCTCGCGGCGGGCGAGGATGCCCCTCCTGACGCGCAGCCGCTCGGTGGTGACCACGTAGTAGGTCGCGTAGCGCCGGATCGCGTCGATGGCGACCACGAGGATCGCCAGGATGATCGAGATCCCGATCCACACGGAGTAGTCCAGGCCGGTGTCCTGGTCGTTCGCGGTGAGCGCCCCGGCGATGATGGCCGGCAGCAGCGCGAGGGGGACCCACACGATGAAGTGGCTCAGGTTGGAGCGCCACGAGGGACGCCCCTGCCAGAGGATCCTCTCGCCCTCGAGGAGCTGCATGCCGGGAACCTAGTGAACGGTGCCGCCCCCCGCGCGCCGGACGCGCCGATCGTGACAGCGGATACGATGGGCCGGTCCCGGAAGGACTCACGTCCCGCGTCCCAGGAGTCGAGCGATGAGCACCGACGGCCCGACCATCACATCCCTCGAGATGGAGGACCGGCGCTTTCCTCCGCCCCCTGAGTTCGCGGCCGGCGCGGTGGCGAAGGCCGATCTCTACGACCGGGCCGAGGCCGACCCGGAGGCGTTCTGGCTCGCGACGGCGAACGAGATGCTCACCTGGACCACCGCGCCCACGGAGGGCTGCGACCGCTCCAACCCGCCGTTCTTCAAGTGGTTCTCGGACGGCACGCTGAACGTCAGCGTCAACTGCCTCGACCGCCACCTGGAGTCGCGCGGTGATCGCGTCGCCTTCCACTGGGAGGGCGAGCCCGGCGACCGCCTCGACATCACCTACCGCGACCTCCACGAGCGCGTCTGCCGGCTGGCCAACGGCCTCCGCGAGCGGGGCGTCTCACGCGGGGACCGGGTCGCCATCTACCTCGGCATGGTCCCGGAGATCGTCGTGGCGATGCTCGCCTGCGCGCGCATCGGGGCGCCGCACACGGTGGTGTTCGGCGGCTTCTCGCCGGACAGCCTCCGCGACCGCATCCTCGACTGCGGCTGCACCGCGGTGATCACCGGCGACGGCGCCTGGCGCGGTGGCAAGGTCGTGCCGCTGAAGCAGAACACCGACGCGGCGCTCGAGGGGTGCCCCGACGTCCACACGTGCGTCGTCGTGCGGCGGACCGAGCAGGAGATCGGGTGGGTGGAGGGCCGCGACGTCTGGTACCACGAGCTCGTGGCCGGCCAGGCGGCCGAGGCGGAGCCCGAGGAGATGGACGCCGAGGACCTCCTCTACGTGCTCTACACCTCCGGGACCACCGGCAAGCCGAAGGGGATCGTCCACACCACCGGCGGCTACCTGACCGGCGTCACGGCCACCCACCGCTGGGTCTTCGACCTCAAGGACGACGACGTCTACTGGTGCGCCGCCGACGTGGGCTGGGTCACCGGGCACAGCTACATCGTCTACGGGCCGCTGTCGAACGGTGCCACCAGCGTGCTCTACGAGGGCGCGCCGGGCACCCCCGACAAGGACCGCTGGTGGGAGATCATCGCCCGCTACGGCGTCTCGATCCTCTACTGCGCCCCCACCGCCATCCGGACGTTCATGAAGTGGGGCACCGAGTATCCCGAGCGTCACGATCTCAGCTCGCTGAGGCTGCTGGGCAGCGTGGGCGAGCCGATCAACCCCGAGGCATGGATCTGGTACCGCACCTACATCGGGGGCGGCACGTGCCCCGTGGTGGACACGTGGTGGCAGACCGAGACCGGCAACATCATGATCTCGCCGCTCCCCGGAGTGACCACGCTCAAGCCCGGCTCGGCCAGCCGGCCCCTGCCCGGCGTCACCGCCGACGTCGTCGACTCCTCCAGCCACAGCGTCCCGCTGGGCGAGGGCGGCTACCTGGTGCTCACCGAGCCCTGGCCGGCCATGCTGCGCACGCTCTACGGCGACGACGACCGCTTCGTCGAGACGTACTGGAGCCAGCACGAGGGCATGTACCTCGCCGGCGACGGCTGCCGGCGCGACCAGGAGGGGGACTACTGGCTCCTGGGCCGCATCGACGACGTCATGAACGTGTCCGGGCACCGCCTGTCCACGATCGAGATCGAGAGCGCGCTGGTCGACCACCCCAAGGTCGCGGAGGCGGCCGTCGTGGGCCGCACCGACGAGACCACGGGCCAGGCGATCGCCGCGTTCGTCACCCTGAAGGGCCACGTGACCGGCGACGAGGACCTCATCGCCGAGCTGCGCCAGCACGTGGCCACCAAGATCGGCGGCATCGCGCGGCCCAAGTCCATCGTGCTCACGGACGACCTGCCCAAGACGCGCTCGGGCAAGATCATGCGCCGCCTGCTGCGGGACATCTCCGAGAACCGGCAGCTCGGCGACGTGACGACCCTCGCCAACGAGGAGGTCGTGCAGGAGATCTCCAACATGGCCGAGGACGCCAGGGCGGCCGGCAAGGAGGAGTAGCCCGCCGGGCTACCGCGTCAGCAGGGGCTCCGGGATGAGGTTGGCGGCCTGCTGATAGGGCTCGCTCATGAGCGGGCTCGAGAGCACGAAGTCGGCCGTCGCGCGGTTGCAGGCGATCGGGCAGTTGCACACCACGGCGATCCGCAGCAGTGCCTTCACGTCCACGTCGTGCGGCTGGGGCTGGAGGGGGTCCCAGAAGAAGATCACGACGTCGAGCCGCCCCTCGGCCAGGCCGGCGCCGACCTGCTGGTCGCCCCCGAGGGGGCCGCTCAGGAAGCGGTGGACCCTCAGGTCGAGGGCGTCCTCGACCATGCCGCCGGTGGTGCCGGTGGCGAAGAGCTCGTGCTCGGCGAGCGTGCCGCGGTTGAACCGGGCCCACTCGAGCAGGTCGAGCTTGCGGTTGTCGTGCGCGATCAGAGCGATGCGCTTGCGGTGGGTCACGGTGCCTCCGGGCATCGGATGACGGGCGCGGTGCGTCCGGAATCGGAGACACGGTAGCGCAGCGTCCGAGCGGCTCCGTTGAGATGCCGTGAAGCTTGATCAGGCCGGCTGGGGCCGCCCGCTCTCGCGCAGCCGGCCGTCCGCGTGCGCGAGCGCGAAGGCCAGGGCGCTCCGGGTGGGGGCCAGGCGGTCGGACTCCCGGAACCAGGCGAGGAGCCCCTCGATCCCGAGCGCCAGGGCCAGCCGGCCGTCGGGGCCGGCGTCGGCCGCGAGGGCGACGAGCAGCGCGAGGGTGGCGATCTCCTTCACCGGTCCGGCCGACTCGGGCTCCTTCGCCATGCGCGGCACCGGGCCGCCGTGCGTCGCCACGATCTCGACCTCCACGTTCTCGCGCCCCGGGCCCTCCCACGGAACCACCTGCAGCAGGCCCCCCTGGGCGAGCCCGTCGAGCGGCGCGAGGTCGCCCGGCAGCGGCCCGGCGTCGGCACGCGACACGCGCGTGGCGAGCGTCGCGAGGGCGGCGCGGTAGGCCACCCAGCGCGGCTCGAGCATCCGGAAGGCGGTGAGCGCCGCCATCCCCACCCCCACGGTGAGACGGTCCCTGGCCTCGTGCTCGGGCCAGCGGCCCTCGCCCGCGTGCAGCAGGACGGCCGCCCGGCGCGGCCCGTGGAGTGCCACCTCGGCGCGCACGAGAGGCCGGGCGCGTCGCAGCAGTGGCATAGCCCTCCCTAGTCGTGACTTGGCGTCCATGGTTGCCCCGGCTAGCCCCGGGGCCGCGCGTCTCGGGCCGACTTGACTTAGCAACAGGCTAAATCACTACCGTCCCGCGGATGGACTCCCGCCCCCGTCAGAACCGCGCCGCCGTGATCCTCTCGGTGACGTCCAACGCGGTCCTCACGGTCGTGAAGCTCGTCGTCGGGCTGCTCACCGGATCCGTGGCGGTGCTCTCGGAGGCGGCCAACTCGGCGGGCGACCTCCTCGCCTCCGGGATCGCGTTCGCGGGCGTGCGCGCCGCGGCGCGGCCGGCCGACGAGGACCATCCGTACGGCCACGAGAAGAGCGAGAACCTGGCGGCGGCCATCGAGGGGGCGCTGATCCTGATCGCCGGGACGGCCGTGGCCGTCGAGGCCCTCCGCCGGCTGATCTCGGGCGCGCCGGCGATCACGGACGTGAACCTGGCCATCGCCGTGATGGTCGTGTCCGCCATCGTGAACCTGGTCGTCTCGGCGCGCCTGCGCGCCGTCTTCCGCCGGACCGGCTCGCCCGCCATCGAGGGGGAGGCCGCCCACCTCGGCTCGGACGTCTGGAGCTCGGCCGGCACCGCGGCCGGGCTGGTCCTCGTGGCCGTCACCGACTGGGAATGGGTGGACGCGGTCGTCGCGCTGCTGGTCGCGGCCTACGTCATCCAGGTCGGGGGCCGGCTCGTCTGGCGGGCGGTGCAGGTGCTGCTCGACCGCGCCCTCCCCGACGAGGAGCGGGGCGTCATCGAGGAGGTACTGACGGGGTTCGCCGTCGACGGCGTGAGCTTCCACGCCCTGCGCGGCCGGCGGGCGGGCAGTGTGCGCCACGTGGACCTGCACATGGTGGTCCCGCCCGAGACGACGGTGCGCAACGGGCACCTCCTGAGCGGCCGGGTGAAGGGTGCGCTGCGCGCGGCGCTCCCGGACACGGACGTCCTCATCCACCTCGAGGACCGCGAGCGCGGCGGCGCGGAAGGTGTCGGCCGCCCCACGGCGAAACTCAGCCGGGATGAGCACCCACGCACCTCCGGCAGAGTCTGACGGCGACACCCTGCGAGTCTTCCGCGAGCCGCCGCCGCCCCGCCTCGCCGACATGGATCTCCAGCCCCCCGCGGGACCGGTCCCCGCGGAGGTGATCGCCTACTTCGAGACGGCGGTCGCGCGGCAGGCCGAGCGGGAGAGCCGCCTCACCGACTGATCGGCCGGGATCGCCGCCCGCGATCCCGAGCGTCGCCGACAGGGCATCGACACGACCCTGATCTCCGGCGCCCCACGCGGTTAACTACGCGAGTGGTGAGCCGCGCCGTCATCGCACCCATGACCCGCGACCATTGGCCGGAGGTCGTGAGGATCTATCGCGAGGGCATGGCGACCGGCGACGCCACCTTCGAGACCGAGGTGCCGGCGTGGGAGGCCTGGGAGGCGGAGCACCTGCCCGGCCACCGGCTCGTGGCCCTCGAGGGGGACGCCGTGCTCGGCTGGGCGGCGCTCTCCCCCTGCTCGGCCCGGTTCGTCTACCGGGGAGTGGCCGAGGTCTCGATCTACATCGGCGAGCATGCCCGCGGGCGCGGCGTGGGCCGGGCGCTCCTCGACGAGATCATCGCCGGCGCCGATGCCGGCGGCATCTGGACGATCGAGTCGGGGATCTTCCCGGAGAACGAGGCGAGCCTCGCGCTGCACCGGCGGGCCGGGTTCCGGGTGGTCGGCGTCCGCGAGCGGCTGGGAGAGATGGACGGCCGGTGGCGCGACGTCGTGCTCCTGGAGCGCCGGAGCCCGAGGATCTGAACGGGCCTACGGGGCCGGCGCCAGCTGCCGCTCGCCGGCTGCGTACCTCACCACGGCGTTCCGGCCGTCCGCCTTCGCGGCGTAGAGGGCCACGTCGGCAAGCCGCATCAGCTCCCGGCCGCCGAGCGGCGACGGGACGTTCACGAGGCTGCACACCCCGGCGGAGAAGGTCAGCGCCGGCATCCCCTTCAGCTTCTCCCCCTCCAGCGACAGCCGCGCGCGCTCCACCGCCCGCCACGCGTCACGGTCCGCGCCCTCGGCCAGGATCCAGGCGAACTCCTCGCCGCCGAGCCGCCCGAGGGTGTCGCCCGCTCGCGCATGCCTGCGCAGGAGGTCCGCCACCGCGACCAGGGCGCGGTCTCCGGCGGGATGACCGTGCTCGTCGTTCACCCGCTTGAAGTGATCCAGGTCGATCACCGCGAGGCTGAGGGCCCGGCCGTTGCGGCGGGCCCGGTTGACCTCGGCCGAGAGACGGTCGTGGAACTCCCGGTTGTGGGGCAGGCCGGTGAGCGGGTCGGTGGTCGCCTGCAGCCGCAGTCCCTCCATGATGCGCTGGTTCTCGGCGAAGGTGACGCCCATCCGCAGCGATACGGCCGCCAGCGCGGAGATCGCAAGAGCGATGGCCAGCGTGCCCAGGGGGCGGACCGCATCGAGTCCCAGGAGGACGAGCGCGCCGGTCGCGCCGAGAGCCGGTCCGGTGAGGATCCCCAGCCCGGTCCGGGTCCTCTCGATCTCCGCCGAGGGTGGCATCAGAGCCGCCGCGGCGAGCATCACCATCGCCAGTGGCCAGAGGCCGTCGAGGACGGTTCCGTCCTGCCACACGCCTGCCGCGTACAGCGCCAGATAGGCCCCGTCCGCGACGGCGGTCAGCAGAAGCCCGCCGCCCAGCAGCAGCCAGCGCCCGCCCAGGCGCCACCCGCCCACGCCCAGCACCAGGCCGACCAACCCGACGAGGATCAGATCGCCGATCGGGTACGCGAGGGTGACCGCCACCGCGGAGAACTCGCCGTCGATGGTGGCCGCCACCGGCGCGACGACCAGGGCCGCGGACAGCGCGGCGACGGCGAGTCCCACCACGAGGCCGTCCAGCCAGACGGCCACCCCGGCGCCGGACAGGCGTCCGCGGGCGAGGATGACCAGGCCGACGTAGCTGGGCGGGTAGAACGCGATCCAGAGCGCGTCCGCGATCGACGGGGTCGGCAGATCGGGCATCGCGGCATAGACGATGTCCCCCGCCGCCCAGGCGGCCATGCCGATGCCGAGGCCCAGCCAGCCGAGCCGGCCGGACGGCCTCAGGACCGCGCGCGCCAGGCAGACCAGGGCGCACGCGACCTCGATGCCCTGGAGCACCCAGACGGCGCTGGGCGGATTCGCGGCGGCCACGCCGAGCACCGCCGCGGTCGTCGCAAGCGCCAGGAGCAGGGGAACGGCGAGGCTCGGCCACCGCAGGGTCCGAGCGCTGGGCGCGGCGCCAGCTCCGGGGGGGCTGGTGGAGGTTCGCCCCATGCGTAGTGGATCGGTTCCCTCCCGTCCCGCCTTGAGAGCGAGGGCGAAGCGCCAGCCGGGGCCCCATTACGATCGCGGCGTGAGCGATCCGGCCGAGGAGACCATCCACCCGTTTCGTCTGGAGGTGCCCCAGGGCGACCTGGACGATCTGTACGAGCGCCTCGACCGCGCCCGGTGGCCGGACGAGCTGCCCGGGGTGGGCTGGGCGTACGGCATCCCGCTCGATGACGTGAAGGAGCTCGCGCGGTACTGGCGGCACGAGTACGACTGGCGCGCCGCGGAGGCGAAGCTGAACGAGTGGCCGCAGTTCACCACCACGATCGATGGGGCGAACATCCACTTCGCGCACATCCGGTCGCCGGAACCGGACGCGACCCCGTTGATCATCACCCACGGCTGGCCGGGCTCGATCGTGGAGTTCGCCGACGTCGCCGGCCCGCTGTCCGACCCGCGCGCCCACGGCGGCGACCCGGCCGACGCGTTCCACCTGGTGGTGCCGAGCGTCCCCGGGTTCGGCCTCTCCGGGCCGACGCGAGAGACCGGCTGGGAGTTCCGCCGGGTGGCTGCCGCGTTCGCCGAGCTGATGGCGCGCCTGGGCTACCGGCGGTACGGGGCGCAGGGCGGCGACTGGGGCGCGGCGATCTCCCGCGAGCTCGGCCGCACCCGCACCGGCGAGATCATCGGCGTGCACCTGAACCTGCTCCCCAACTCAGCCGCGACCGCCGAACCGGACGCAGACGAGCTGGCAACGCTGAGCCCGGCGGAGCGCGAGCGCACGCTGGCCTCCTGGGATCGCAGCCGGCGATGGGACCGCGACCAGCAGGGCTACGCCGCGATCCAGTCCACGCGGCCGCAGACCCTCGCCTACGGCCTGACCGACTCCCCGGTCGGCCAGCTGGCGTGGATCGCGGAGAAGTTCACGGAGTGGACGGACCCGCGGGACCGCTCGGGGGACGCCGCCGACCGCGACCGACTGCTCACGAACGTGATGCTGTACTGGCTGACCGGCACGGCCGGCTCGTCGGCGCGCATCTACTACGAGAGGGCGCACGCCGATGGTTGGGGGGCGGCGCCCGAGCCCTCGACCGCACCGACCGCCCTGGCCGTCTTCCCGCACGAGAACTTCATGCCGTTGCGGCACATCGCGGACCGGACCAACAACATCGTGCGGTGGACGGAGTTCGACCGGGGCGGGCATTTCGCCGCGATGGAGGAACCGGACCTGCTGGTCGCCGACGTCCGGGCCTTCTTCCGGAGCCTTCGCGAGACGCCCGTCGGGTGAGGCGCCGACCCCCCTCGCCGAATCGTCCCAACGGGGTGATGTCCGTGGCGCCGGAGGAGGCCAGCATCGGCGGCGAGCCGTGCGGCAGTCTGCCCCCCCACCCGGCTGGAGGACGACGTGGCAGCATCCGTCTCGGAAACGTCGCGACCCGGCTTCCAGGTCGGCCCGACCAGCGAGTTCACCCTGTTCTTTCGCGTCAAGCCGGGCGAGGGCCCGAGCCTGCGCGCAGCGCTTCGAGGGCTGCAGGACACGCCCGGCTACCGCCCCGGCGACTACGGCATGGCGGTCGCGACGATCCACGAGGCGCGCTTCGCGTTGTTCGACGACGACACGCGCCTGCTCTTCGCGACGAGCTTCGACGGCCCGTGGGACGCCTATATGGAGGACTTCTTCACGTCGGGGCCGACGCTGGCGCTCTTCGACGTGATCTTCCGCCACGTCGAGGGCTACGACGGCCTGCCGGATCTCGCGGCGTTGAAGGCGTTCATCCTGGACGCGGAGGAGACGGCCGCCGCCTATGCGCGCAACTACGGCGGCACCGTGAAGGAGATTCGCAAGGCGCAGCGCGTCAACGGCGCGTTCCAGCGCGTCCTCGACGACCCGCGGGCGGCCGAGGCGCTGCAACACCCGGCGCTGGCCCCGCTGCTCGAAGAGGCAGCGGACTAGGCCGGCCGGCGAGGGAGACGGGAGGCACCGCCAGTGTCCGACCACATCTCGGGGCCTCGCGCCCTCGCCGATCCGATCGCCGACATCACCGACGTCTACGCGTTCCCAAGCCCCGAGCGGCCCGGCCACCTCGTCCTCGTCGTCAACACGCTGCCCTTCGCGCAGCCGACCGACCCGATGTCCGACGGGCTCGTCTACCGCTTCCGCCTCCGGCCGGTGAGCGTGAGCGCGCCGGACGGGGTCCCTCGACCGCAGGACGTGGGCGAGGTCGTCGTGGACTGCGTCTTCTCGCCGCCGGAGAGCGCCAACGGCGCCGGCCAGGAGGGGACGTGCACGACCTCGTCCGGCGCGTCGGTCTCGTTCAGCGTGAACGACGAGCGCGCTGCGTCAGCGGACGGGATCCGCGCGTTCGCCGGCCCGCGGTGGGATCCGTTCATCCTGGACGCGCCGCCGCGCTCAGGACGATCGCGACCGGCGAGCTGGCGTTCACCGACCCGAGCTCGATCTTTCTGGACGGCAAGAACGTGCTGAGCGTGGTCGTCGAGTTCGACTGCCGCCGGCATCTCGGCGACCTCGAGCTCGTCGGGGTGGTCGCCGAGACGCTGACGCGCGGCAGGCACACGGTGCGGATCGAGCGCGTCGGACGCCCCGAGGTGAAGAACCTGATGCTGGCGCCCAAGCAGTTCGACCAGGTCAATCGCGACCTCGAGATCCGCGACCTCTACAACATGGAGGACGCGTTCCACCTCGGCTCGAGCTACGGCGGCGCCTACCGCGCCCGGCTCGACGCCAACCTCGCGTTCTGGGACCGTCTCGACGGCAGGACCGACTGGCCGGCCGACGGCGACGGGCACCATCCGCTCACCGAGCTCGTGCTCGCCGACTTCCTGGTCGTCGACGTCACGGAGCCGTACCTCGATCAGGGCTCGTTCCTCGAGATCGAGCTCGCGGCGCGTCGCGGCGAGGCGCACGCGACGTGCGGCGGGCGAGCGCTCAACGACGACGTGATGGACGGGCTCTTCACGCTGCTGATCAACGCGGGCAAGGGTCCTGCCATCCGCGACGGGGTTGACAGCTCGTCGCGGCCGGCCTCGCGCACCTTTCCGTACCTCTCACCGCCGAACCCGGACCCGCCGATGCCGCCGGAGCACCTGTGATGCCCGGCCCGCGCACCGCGGTCACGGCCGACGCGGTCGCCCTCGAGCTCGACGACATCCAGAGCGGCGCGCTGCACGAGCGGCCCTCGCCGTACGTCGGCACCTACATCCTGCTGCGCATCGACGACCGCCTGGCGGCCGCGAGCTCGTGCGTCGTCTGTTGGGCGCCGTCGACTCAGGCCGGCCCTCGCGCGATCCGGCGCGCGGGGCCTGGGTGACGGTCGCGTTCACCTACAACGGGCTGCAGGCGCTGGGCGTGCCACAGGCCTCGCTCGACAGCTTCGCGCCGGAGTTCAGGCAGGGCATGGCGGCCCGCGCGGCCGAGATCGGCGACGTCGGCGAGAGCAGCCCCGAGCAACTGGGAGAAGCCGCTCGGCACGCCGGATGTCCACGTCGCGCTCGCCGTGCTCTCCGCCGACTCGGCACGGCTCGAGGCGGTTCTCGACAGGGCGCGTCGCGCGCACCAGGAGCTGCCGGCGTCGAGGCGATCTGGCGCCAGGACTGCTATCAGCTCCCGACCGGCCGCACCTCGTTCGGCTTCAAGGACGGGATCGGCCAGCCCGCCGTCGAAGGCAGCGGCATCGCGCAGACCAACCCGCACGAGGCGCCGCTCAAGGCGGGCGAGATCATCCTCGGCTACCCCGACGAGACGGGCGAGCTGCCGCCGATGCCGACGCCCGACGTGCTGGGGCGCAACGGCACCTACGTCGTGTTCCGCAAGCTGCACACCCGCGTCGCGGCCTACCGGGCGTACCTGCGTGCACGCGCCGCGAGCCGCGAGGACGAGGCGCTCCTCGGCGCCAAGATGGTCGGGCGCTGGCAGAGCGGCGCGCCGCTCGCGCTGACGCCGGGACGCGACGACCCGGCGCTCGGAGCCGATCCGCGAGCGCAACAACGACTTCCTCTACGGCGACGACCCGCGCGGCCTCAAGTGTCCCGCCGGCTCCCACGCGCGGCGCGCGAACCCGCGCGACGCCCTCGACCACGAGGGCAGCATCGACGTCCGTCTGCACCGCATGATCCGGCGTGGTACGAGCTACGGGCCGATGCTCCCCGAGGGCGTGCTCGAGGACGACGGCGCCGACCGCGGGATCGTCTTCGTCTTCGCCGGCGCGCACATCCGGCGCCAGTTCGAGTTCGTCAAGACCCAGTGGCTGAACGACGGCATCTTCATCGGCGCACCCGCCGAGAAGGACCCGCTGGTCGGCCCGAACGACGGCTCGTCGACCTTCACCATTCCCCAGCGGCCGATCCGCCGCCGGCTGCAGGACCTGCCGCCGTTCGTCGTGACGCGCGGGGGCGAGTACTGCTTCGCGCCGGGCCTGCGAGCCCTGCGCTGGCTCGCCGAGCTTCAGACGTGACGGACATCCATCGAGGACCGGAGGACGAGGTGGCACCACGGCACACCGAGACCGACCGATGGGCGGCGCTCGACTTCGCGCCGCCGCCGCCGGACGCCTCCGAGCCTGACGATCCGGTGCTCTTCGAGCTCCGCGCCGGCGATCGCGTCGCCCTCGTCACGCTGAATCGCCCGCTCGCCGACAATGCGATCACCACCGAGATGGGGACCCGGATCACCGAGATCGTCGAGACGATCGCCGTGCGGCCGTCGATCCGCGCCGTGATCCTGACGGGGGCCGGCCAGCGCGCGTTCTCGGTCGGCAGCGACCTGCGGCAGCGGCATGCGATGACGAAGGAGGACTGGCTGCGGCAACGCCAGGACTTCGACCGCACGCTCTACACGGTGCGCCAGCTGCGCAAGCCGATCTTCGCCGCCGTCAACGGCATCGCCTACGGCGGCGGCTCGGAGCTGGCCCAGAGCACGGACTTCATCATCGCCTCCGAGAACGCGACCTTCGGCCAGCCCGAGGCGATGATCGGCCTGGCGGCGGGCGGCGGATCCCCGGCGCTCCTGCCGCGCCTGCTCCCGCCCGGCCGGGCGCTGCAGATGCTGATGACCGGCGACCCGATCAGTGCCGCGGAGGCGTATCGCCTCGGCATGGTCAACGAGATCCACCCGCAGGAGGACCTCCTCGACGCTGCGCTGCGCATCGCCGAGAAGATCGCCGGCAACTCCCCCACCGCCGTTCAGGCTGTGAAGCGCGCCGTTCGCCTCGGCGAGGGTCAGCCGATCGAGCAGGCCATCGCGATCATGATGGATGCGCACTGGCGGTCGGCCGTCCATCCCGACCGGGCGGAGGGCATCGGCGCATTCAACGACCGGCGCGATCCGACCTTCGAGGATCCTGACTTCTGAGCTGCCACCCCCGCGGCACAGACCGACCCACCAGGAGGCTGAAGAACATGGCAGTGGCCGACGATCTCCAACGGGCGCGGGCCGCGCTGACGATGATCCACGGCGACCCGTTCAACGCGGAGGCGCCGCCAGAGGCGCTCCACAGCGACATCACGCCCACCGAGCTCCACTACGTCCGCAGCAACTTCGCGGTGCCGGACCACGACGGGACGCTCGAGATCGGCGGCGCCGTCGAACGGCCGACCACGCTCACGCTGAGTGACCTGCGCGCCATGCCGGCGGTCGAGCGCGCCGTCACGCTCGAGTGCGCCGGCAACGGCCGGCTCGCGATGCGCCCGCTCCCCGCCGGCGAGTCGTGGGGCGACTACGCCGTCTCCACCGCGCGCTGGAAAGGCGCGCTGCTTCATCAGGTGCTGGCCGAAGCGAGGCCCTCCGCGAACGGCGCCGAGGTCAGCTTCAGCGGCGCCGACCACGGGCGCTACATCCTGCGCGCGGTCCTGCCCGGCACCGACACGTCGGACCTCGCGTTCGTCCGCTCGTTGGCGCTCGACCAAGCGACCGATCCGCAGGCTGAGATCCTGCTCGCCTACGAGATGAACGGGGAGCCGCTCGAACGCCGACCACGGCGCGCCCTTCCGCCTGATCGTTCCGCACTGGTACGCCGTCGCATCGGTCAAGTGGCTCAAGCACATCGACGTCCTGACCGAGCCGTTCGCCGGCGAGTTCGAGACCGGCCATTACATGTACCAGTGGCCCGACCGCCCGGCCGAGCGCGTCACGCTGATGCGCGTGCGCGCCCGGATCACGCATCCTTCAGCCGGCGCGACGGTCTCGGCCGGTACGCAGATCGTGCGCGGCAAGGCCTGGTCGGGCAGAGGCCCCGTCACGCAGGTCGAGGTCAGCCTCACCGGGGAAGGCGAGTGGCTCCCCGCTGAGCTCGAGCCGCCGCAGGGCCCGTACCAGTGGCAGAACTGGTCCTTCGAGTGGAGCGCCACCGGACGCGGCCGGCAGAGCCTCCGCGCACGCGCCACCGACGCCGCCGGCGACACGCAACCCGAGGTCCCCCCGTGGAACCGCCTCGGCTACGGCAACAACGCGATCGAGGTCGTCTCCGTCGACGTGCGGTGAGCTGGAGGCACGAAAGGCCGCGGTCAGCGAGATCGTTCGCGACCGATATCCCCTATCGAAGCCGATGCCGGAGCCGGGATTCGAACCCGGATGCCCGTGAGGGCCGGGGATTTTAAGTCCCCCGCGTATACCGTTTCGCCACTCCGGCCGTGAGCGGTGTCGGGGTTATCGGCGCATCACCGGCCGAACGTCGCGGTGCCCGGCGTTCGATCGACCGCCGCCAGGCGGGCCGACTCGACGGCCCGCGCCCACTCCTCGGGAAGGATGGGCCACCGGCGCAGGATGTCGGCGTGGCGGATGTGGCGCATGTTCTCGCCGCGGGCGAGGATCGTGCGGCGGCCGTCCATGACGTCGCTACCGACGGACGAGAGACCCGGGGCGCCGTTCTGCGCGGTGCTCATCGCCATAAGTGTACGAGAGGATCGTCACGATCTGAACAAAATCGCCCATTCTCCCGCAGCCGGCGAGCGTCAGCGCCGGGGATCGGGGTGCCCCGCCGGGCCCCCCTCGCGAGGAGGCCCGACGGGGCAGACGATCACGGGGTGACCGTCACCTTGATGACGCCGTCCTCCTGGTTGGAGAACAGCGGGTACGCCTCCTCGATCTCGTCGAGCGTGAAGCGGTGCGTGATGAGCTGCTGCAGGTTCAGCCGGCCCGTGCTCACCAGGCTCATCAGGGCGCTGAGGCGCTTCTTGCCTCCTGGGCACAGCGTGGTGCGGATGTCGATGTCGCCGATTCCGTAGATGAACGGCTCGAGGGGGATGGTGACCTTGTCGCCGTACACCCCCAGCGAGGAGACGACGCCCGCCGGGCGCACGCACTTCATGCAGTTCTCGAAGGTCTCCTGGATGCCGAGCGCCTCGATCGCCACGTCGGCGCCGCGGCCCTCGGTCAGCGCCTTCACCTTCGCGACCGGATCCTCCTGGGTGTAGTCGATGACCACGTCGGCACCCATGGTCTTGGCCATCTCGAGGCGCTTGGCGTTCGAGTCGACGCCGATCACCAGGCCCGCGCCGCGCAGGCGGGCGCCGGCGGTGGCACAGAGACCGATGGGCCCCTGGGCGAAGACGACCACCGAGTCCCCGAGTTGGACGTCGGCGGTCTCGACGGCGGAGATGCCGGTCGTGGCGATGTCGGTGACGAAGAGGACGTCCTCGTCGGAGAGCCCCTCGGGGATCCTCGCCAGGTTCGACTGCGCGTAGGGCACCCGGAAGTACTCGGACTGCACGCCGTCCATGGAGTTGCCCAGGCGCCACCCGCCGATGATCCCCCACTGGTCCTCGAACCCGGCGCATTGGGAGAAGTCGCCCGCCTGGCAGAAGTAGCACGCGCCGCAGGGCGTGATCGCGCCCACGACCACGCGATCGCCGACCTCGTACCCCTGCACCGCCTCGCCGAGCGTGTGGATGACGCCGGCGGGCTCGTGGCCCACGACCCGGCCCGGCGCCACGGGGTACTCGCCCCGCCAGATGTGCGAGTCCGTGCCGCAGATGGTCGTGGTGGTCACCTTCACGATCGCGTCGGTCGGCCCGCAACGGGGCATCGGGACCTCCTCGATGTGGATGTCCCGCACGTCCTTGAAGACCGCCGCCCTCATCGTCTCCGGCATCGGGCGCCCCCTTTCCGTGGAGTGATGGCCCGATACTCGTTCAGGATCCGGACCCCGGCAAGTCAGCTCGCTCCGGGGCGGCCGTCGAGCGCGGCACGTCCTCGCGGAGCTCAGCGAGGGCCTCCAGCGCGACCCCGTCGAGCAGGTCCCGCTCGCTCACCATCAGGCCGTCCAGGCCGGCCGCGTCGAGGACCGCCGCCACGATGACCGCACCGGCCACGATCACGCCGGCGCGGGCGGGGTCGAGGCCCGGCACCGAGCGACGCTCCGCCACGGTCATGGCGGCGAGGCGCGCCCCCAGGTCGTCGATCCTCCCCCGGGAGAGCCGGTGGCGGTGGACGATCTCGGGGTCGTACCGGCCGAGGTCGATGGCGGCGAGGGTCGTGATCGTGCCCGCCACGCCCACGGCGTCGGCGGGCCCGCCGATCTCCTCGAGGGCCGGGACCGCCATCGCCCGCGCCTCGGCGCGCAGGGCGGCGAGCTGCCCGGGGGTGGGCGGATCGCCGGGGAGAAACCGCTCGGTGTGGCGCACCGCGCCGAGCTGGAGGCTCACCGCGCCCTGGGGTCCGCCGGCCCCTCCCCGCACGAGCTCGGTGCTCCCTCCGCCCACGTCGATCACCATCACGGGCGCGTCGCCGTCCACCGCCAGACGGGCGCCGGCGAAGGCCAGCGCCGCCTCCTCGTCCCCGCTCAGCGTGCGCACCGGCGCCCCCAGGCGGCGGCTCACGATCTCCCCGACGCGATCGGCGTTGGGAGCGTCGCGCACCGCGCTCGTCCCCACGGCCGCGACCCGCGCCGGACGGAAGGCGGCGAGGCGCGCGGCGTAGCCGGCCAGGCAGTCGTCGAGGCGGTCCAGCGCGTCCTCGGCGATCGTGCCGTCCGGGGCGGCGCCGCGCCGCAGGCCGGTCACGGTGCTGAAGCGCTCACCCTCCGGACCGGACTCGGAGACGCCCTCGCACAGGAGCAGGCGGACGGAGTTGGAGCCCACGTCCACGACCCCCAGGCGCTGCGGCGTCACCTCCCCAGGTAGCGGAGGGGCGAGCGAAGGGTGGCCGCCGCGTCGGAGGCGTGAGACGCCAGCAGCCGCAGGACCGCGACACGCCGGGACAGCCCCGCGAGGGCGTCCTGCAGCTCGGCCCTGCGCTCGGGTTGCCGGGCGAGCGCCTCCGACATGAGGGCGGCCTCCTCGGCGAGCGCGCCGCCTGCCCGGAGGAGCTGCCGCTGCACGACCTTCAGGCCGCGCCACAGGCGCAGCGCGGCGACGCCCAGGACCACGAGCGCCGCCAGCACGACGACGCCGAAGATGATCGCGGCGATCGGGACGGCGTTGTCGGCCAGGAAGTCCACCGGGCTCAGTATCGCAGCCGGGCTATCCTGCGGCGCCGATGCAGGCCCGTGAGCCGATCGACACCGCCGCGCTCCCCCGTGTCGCACGCGACGCCGCGTTCGTGCCGGCCGAGCGGCTGCGCGGCGGCCCGCACGTCGTGGTCGACGGGGCGCGCCTGCCGGGCACCGCGCTGGCCCTCTCACATTGGCCGGACAGCGGCACCCCCGCGACGCTCGCGGCGGACACCAGCGCCCTCATCGTCGACCGCTACCTCGGATCCGGCGCCGCGGGCCCCGAGCTGCGCGCCGTGACCAACAACCACTACGACGAGGACGGGCTCTTCGGCATCTGGCTCTTGCTGGAGCGGCCCTCGGAGGAGGCCCCCGAGCGCGCCCTTGCCCTGGCCGCGGCGGAGGCCGGCGACTTCGGCACCTGGACCGACCCCTGGGCCGCCCGGGTGGCGATCGCCGCGATGGCGATGGCCGAGCGCGACCGCACCCCGTTCCCGGAGGTGGGGCGTGCGCTCGCGCGCGCCGGCGCGACCGATCCGGCCGGAGAGCTCTACCTCGCCATCCTGCCGCGCACCGGCGGCCTCCTCGCCGACCCCGAGCGCTACGCGATGACCTGGCGCTCCGAGTGGCGCGCGGTGGAGCACGACATCGCGCTGCTCGACTCCGGCTCGGCGACCATCCACGACCACCCCGGCGGCGATGTCGCCATCGTGCGTGCGCCCCGCCCGCTGCACGACATGGCCGTGCACCCGCGCACGACGCGCACCCGCATCCTCACGGCCACCCCCGACGGAACCCTCGTCCTGCGCCACCGCTATGAGACCTGGGTCACCTATGCCTCGCGCCCGCTGCCCCCACGCGTCGACCTCGACCCCCTCCTGCCGCGCCTTCAGGCCGCCGAGCGCGGCCCCGGCCGCTGGCGCTTCGACGGAGTGACCCCCATTCGACCGCGCCTCTACGCGAGCGATGGCGAGGGCCGGGCCGTCCCCTCCTCCCTGGAGCCCGAGCGCGTGGCAGCCGAGCTCGCCGAATTCCTCGCCGCGCCGCGCTAGGCTCTCCGTCCCCTGGGGCGGTGCGGAGGGAATCCGGCAGATGAGCGAGGGCGACGATCCACAGCGACGCGTGCGCCAACTGCTGCTGTCGGGCGACAACATGCTGAAGAACCGTCACGACGAGGCGGCCGATCGCGCCCGCACCCGGTTCGAGGAGGCGCGGCGCGTCGCGACCGAAGCCGGCCTTCCGGAATCGGTGCTCGAGCTCATCGATCGCCGGCTCGAGGCGCTCGGGCAGCGAGCAGGTGCGGATGCGTCGTAGGCGGGCAGAGGGCCCGGGCGACTGCGCCGTCTGCGGGCGGGTCGTCCTGCCGGGCGAGCCCGCGCACGATTTCCTCGACCCGGATCGCGGCCGGCGGCACCAGGTGGTGTGCCCCCTGTGCCCCCGCCGGGCGATCGCCCGCGGATGGGTGCGCGCCGAGGTACCGGCCGCTGACCGGGGCGCGTCTGCCGCCTAGCGCCGCGCCGCTGCCCCCCGGGCCTCCGCTCGCCCGGCGGCGACTGCACTTCGTCCTCGGCAAGGGCGGGGCGGGCAAGAGCACCGTCGCTGCGGCCCTGGGCCTCGCCTCCGCCCGCGCCGGGCTGCGCACCCTCATCGTCGAGGTGGCCGGAGAGGACCGCCTGTCGGGGCTCTTCGACTCCGCCGGGGTCGAGCACGGGCAGGAGACCGAGCTGGCACCCGGCCTCTTCGGCGTCTCGATCGACGCCGAGCGCGCCACCGAGGAGTACCTGGCCAGCCAGTTGCGCGTGCGCCCGCTGGTGGAGCTGCTCACCCGCAGCCGCGCGTTCCACACCTTCGCCGCCGCGGCGCCCGGTCTGGCGGAGCTGGTCACGCTGGGCAAGATCTGGACCTTCGCCGTCGCGTTGCGGCCCGCACCGGGCCCGGAGGGCGGCGAGGCCCGGCAGGAGCCGGTCTGGGACATGATCGTCGTGGACTGCCCCGCCACCGGGCATGGGGTCGCGCTGCTCGAGACGGCGGGCAACGTGGAGGAGCTGGCCGCGGGCGGGCCCGTCCGCGACCAGGCCGCCCGGATCCACGAGGTGGTGTCGCACCCCGCGGCGACCGGCATCACCCTCGTGGCGCGACCCGAGGAGCTCTCGGTGACCGAGGCCGTGGAGGCCGCCGTGATGCTGCGCGCACGTGGACTCCCCGTGGCCGCCGCGGTGCTGAACGGGGTGCGTGACACGCGCTTCTTCGATGCCGACGCCCCGGCCCTCGAGGCCGCGGCCGTGGGTCCTCCGGGGACCGAGCGCGAGGCCGTGGCCGCGGCGCTGGCGCACCTCGCCCGCCAGCGAGCCGACGCGGCGTACCGCGACCGCCTCGGCGCGGGGACCGGCCTTCCGGTGCTGGAGCTGCCCGAGATCGTGCGGCGCCGGTTCGACCTGGTCGCCCTCGAGCGACTGGCCGTGGCCCTGGGCGCGTCCATCGGCGCGCACAACGGGCAGCCGTGATCGGGGCCCTCGAGGACCGCCGGCTCGTCGTGTGCGCCGGCGCCGGCGGCGTGGGCAAGACCACCGTGTCGGCCGCCGTGGCCCTGCGGCTCGCCCAGGAGGGCCATCGCACCGCGGTGGTCACGATCGACCCCGCCCGGCGCCTCGCCACCGCGCTGGGGCTGGCCGGCCTGGGGGATGCGCCGCACCGGGTGGACCTGGGGGGCTTCGCGGGAGCGCCGTCGGGTGAGCTGTGGGCGCTGCAGCTCGACGCCAAGGCCACCTTCGACCGGCTCGTGGCGCGGGAGGCGCCCGACGAGGAGGCGCGCGAGCGGATCCTGCAGAACCGGATCTACCGGCACCTGTCGGGCGCCGTGGCGGGGGCGCAGGAGTACATGGCCGTCGAGCGGCTGCACGAGCTGGTGGAGGAGGACTCGTTCGACCGGATCGTTCTGGACACGCCGCCCGCGCGGAACGCGCTCGACTTCCTGGACGCCCCCCAGCGCATCACGCGCTTCATCGAGGGGCGCGCGCTGCGGCTGCTGCTGCGGCCCGCGCTCCTGCGCCGCGGCTTCGGGCGCCGGGTGCTGCACGCGGGGAGCAGTACCGTGATCTCGGTTCTGGAGAGGCTGACCGGCGCCCAGCTCCTGCGGGACGTCGCCGACTTCCTGGCAGCCTTCGACGGGATGTACCAGGGCTTCGCCGACCGGGCCGGGGTGGTGCACGAGATGCTCCTGTCCCCCGCCTCGGGGTTCGTCGTCGTGGCCGCGCCGCAGACGGATCCCGTCCACCAGGCGATCGTGCTCGCCCGCCGCCTGCAGGAGGACGGCTTCCCGCTGGTGGCGGTGGTGCTCAACCGCGTTCATCCCCTGCCGCGCGGGGGCCTGGCTCGCCCGGCCGCGCTCTCGGCCGCGCTCGCTCGGGCCGGCGCCGCCGACCCCGCCGGGCTGGCGGAGCGCGCGGCGCAGACGCAGGAGGAGGATCAGCTGCTCGGCATCCGCGACCTGGACGCCCGGGAGGCGCTCGTCCAGGTCCTGCGCGGCGCCGCGATGGCCACGGTCCCCGCCCTGACGCGCGAGCCGGTCGACCTCGACGGCCTCGCCCAGGTGGCCTCGGCGCTCGGCGAGTGAGACGGCGCGGGTAGCATGACCGGTCGATGAGGAGCGAGCCGGAAGCGGTCGAGCCGCAGGCCCCCGCGCCCCCGGGGCCGGAGGAGGTCGTCGCGGAGATCCGCGGCCAGGTGGCCGCCGGGGTCCCCCTGGTGGGCTCGCTCGCCACGCGCTTCTACCGCGCGGTCCACGCCATCGACCCGGCCGGCACCGAGGACTCCCTGGCGGTCCTGCCGGGGAACCGCGGCGTGCACCTCTACGACAGCCTCCTCACCTGGGCCCCGATCGTCTCGAAGGAGCGGGTGCTCGACATCGGCTGCGGCTCGGGCGGCGCCGCGCGTGCCGCGGCGCGCATCGTCGGCCCCGAGGGCATGGTCGTCGGGATCGATCTCGTGCCCGAGTGCGTCGAGACCGCGCGCGCACGGACCCCCGAGGAGATGCCGGTGCTCTACCGCCCCGGCGACGCCCAGATGATGGCCTCGGTGCCCGACCGGACCTTCGACTGCGTCGTGGCCAGCATGATGCTGGAGGAGGTGGCCGACCTGCCGCGGCTGCTGAACGAGGTGTACCGCGTGCTGCGCCCGGGCGGCCGCTTCGTGGCCAGCGTGACCGCGTTCGACCGCCTCCGGCCGATCGACGCCTCGTTCATGGGGATGGTCATCGCCGTCGTCGGCCGGCGCGCCCCCGGCGCGCTCGCCGGGCGCGCCAGCCGGGCGAGCATGCCCCACGAGCCCGCCGACACCCTCGCGTTCAAGGAGGCCGGCCTGGGGACGGTGGAGGATCAGGACGTGCAGCTGGCCGCGGTGATGGAGGACGTCGAGGACGCCTGGGCGCTGTTCTCACGCTCCACCATCGTCCATCTGCTGGACGACGAGGGCCGGGCCGAGCTGCGCAAGCGCCTGGAGCGGCGCATGCCGCACACGCTCTACCTGCCGATGCGCTTCCTGCGCAGCCGGCGACCGGGGTAGCCCCACCCGGAGGGTCTAGCCGACCGCCTCGAGCCGGGGGGCGTCGGGCTCGTCGTCGAACGGCTCGCCGCCGAGCCAGCGGCTCCCGTACTCGCGCATGGCGTCCACGATCGGGACCAGGTGCGCGCCCTTCACGGTGAGCCGGTACTCCACACGCGGGGGCGCCTCCGCGAACTCGCGCCGCTCGACGATTCCCTCCTCCTCCAGCGAGCGCAGCCGCAGCGAGAGGGTGCGCGGGCTGATCCCCACCAGCGACCGCTGCAGCTCGCCAAAACGCCGCGGCCCCCCCGCCAGGTCGCGGAGCATGAGGAGGGTCCACTTTCCGGCGACGATCTGCGCCGTTGCGAGAACCGGACACACCGCCTGCGGCGCGACCAAAGGAGCGATCGACCTCATGATCGTTGCGGATGCTACCACCGGCCCACGGCTTCCCGGAAGCGCCCGTGACCCGCTCCGGCCGGGGTAACGTCCGGGGCGTGACCGACGCTCCCCGGCACCGCATCTCCTGGCCCCGACGGCCGTCCCCGCGCTGGCTCGCCGCGCTCCTGGGGATCTGGATCGTGGTCGCCGGCGGGGCGATCCTGCTGGCGCGGGCTCTCGACTCTCCCGTCGGGGCCGGGGCTCGCGATGAGGCCCAGCCCCTCGTGGAGGGCCCGGTGGCCCCGCTCGACAGCAACCCGAGCGAGACGGAGCCGCGCAGCCCGGACCGCGCCCTCCTCGCCCTCTTCCCGCCCGATGCCCTGCCCGCCGAGGTCGCGGCCCTTCCGCCGGGCCAGCAGGTGGCCCGGCTGCGGGCGCTGGTCGCCGCGGGGGCGGAGGCGCCGGTGCGGGTCGCGCTCGGAGCGGTGCTGCAGCGGCAGGGCGACGCAGCGGGGGCGGCGCGCGCCTATCAGGGGGCCCTGCGGGTGGCTCCCGGCGACCTGTCGGCGCAGGTGGGCCTCGCGATGGTCGCCGGCGCCGAGGACCCGCCGGGCCCGGCTCGCGGAGCGGCTCAGCTGGCGGCCCTGGCCGCGGCGCACCCGGAGAGCCAGGTCGTCCTCTTCAACCAGGGCCTTCTGGCTCTGTCCCGCGGGCGGGGCGTCGAGGCGCAGGAGGCCTGGACGCGCGCGGTGGCCGCGGGGCCCACGAGTCGCCTGGGGGTGCTGGCCGCGCGCGCCCTCCGGGCGCTCCAGAACGTCCCGGCGAGCCCATAGAGATCCGACGAGAACTTCATCGTCACCGCACGAGGGCTTAACGCGTGCTTAAGGCGTTGATGGGAGCATGCCGATGGCTCCTGTGGGGAGGAACGGCCCTGGAGGCCGAGAATCCCGCGACAGGAACAGGTCTCCGAAATGGGTATCACTGGGGCTAAAGGTCTGGGACTGATCTGCCGATACAGGTTCGCTGGCTGGTCCTTGACTTCAAGAAGTAAAGCGGTACCCTACCGAACGGACGTTCGTGAGGACGCCCGGCGGTGGGGGTACGTGGAGGCTTCCACGTGCTCCGATGGCGTCCAGCCGGAGGTGGCGACATGACGGTGAGTGAGATGGTCGAGCTGGAGGAGGTCCAGGCTCTCCTGACCCGTGGTCAGGAGCAGGGCTTTCTGGGCATCGACGAGGTCGCCCAGTCGGTTGAGGGCGTGTCCCTCGACGAGGGCGCGGCCGAGGGCCTGTACCGCCACCTCGACGAGCTCGGGATCGAGCTGCTCGAGGAGGGCGAGGCCCGTGAGCGGCTGGCGCAGCTGGCCGAGGCCGCTGACCGTCCTCCGCGCAAGCTGAACCTGAAGGCCGACACCAGCACGGACGCCCTGCAGCTCTTCCTGAAGGACGTGGGCCGGGTTCCCCTGCTCACGGCCAAGGAAGAGGTCGAGCTGGCCAAGCTGATCGAGCTCGGCGACCTTCAGGCCAAGAAGAAGATGGTCGAGTCCAACCTGCGGCTCGTGGTCTCGATCGCGAAGAACTACCGCAACCAGGGGCTGGCGTTCCTCGACCTGATCCAGGAGGGGACGCTGGGGCTCGTGCGTGCGGCCGAGAAGTTCGACTACCGCAAGGGCTTCAAGTTCTCGACCTACGCCACCTGGTGGATTCGCCAGGCGGTGGCGCGCGCGATCGCCGACAAGGGCCGCACCATCCGGATGCCGGTCCACGTCGTCGAGAAGCTGAACAAGATCAACCGCGCCGAGCGCAAGCTCGTCGCCGAGCTGGGCCGTGAGCCGTCGATCGCGGAGATCGCCGACGCGGTCAAGCTGCCGGAGTCCGAGGTCGAGTCGATCAAGCGCAGCGCGCAGACGCCGGTCTCGCTCGAGAAGCCGGTCGGCGACGACGAGGAGTCGGAGTTCGGCCAGTTCCTCGCGGACGAGAAGGCCGTTCAGCCGGAGGCCGCGGCGGAGACCGTGCTCCGGAACGAGGCGCTGCAGGACGTGCTGAACACCCTGAGCTACCGCGAGCGCCGGGTGCTGGAGCTGCGCTACGGCCTCGGGGGCGAGCACCCCCGGACCCTCGACGAGGTCGGCCGCACCTTCAACGTCACGCGCGAGCGCATCCGCCAGATCGAGAACCAGTCGCTTCAGAAGCTGGCCAGCCTGGCCGAGGCCCAGCGCCTCCGCGAGGTCGCCTAGCACCCCGAAACCGCTACGGCATGATCGCGAAGGGCCCCGAGAGGGGCCCTTCGTCGTTCCGGGGCTTCCTTTTCCCCGAGCCACCGGGCTCAGGCTCGCCCCGAGATGTGCCGGACGGCATGAACCGCGCCGGGGGCCTCGGCGTCTACGCCCCGACGAAGTGAGGACACGCGCTAGGCTCGGGCCATGGCCGACGATGACGACGACGACTGGCCCGAGCCGGAGCGTGATCCCGAGAAGCTGGAGCTCGCCCGCCAGCGGCTCGCCAGCACGTTCGCCCTCCGCAAGAGGATCCTGCGCTGGACCTATGCGGGGCTCGGCGTGCTGCTGATCCTCGTGATCCTGCTGGCCACGCTGCGCTGAGCGCGGCGGGGCCGGGAGCGGTCGGCCTGGTGGCCGACCTGTGGCGGTTTCCCGTGAAGTCGTTCGGCGGCGAACGGCTGCGCCGGGCCTTCGTGGGCCCCTTCGGCATCCTGGGCGACCGGCGCGTGGCCGTGGTCGACGGTGCCGGCAACCCGCTCACGGCCCGCCGCGCCCACGCGCTGCTGGGCTTCCGGGCGACCTGCTCCGAGGCCGAGAGCGGCGACGGGGTGGAGGTCTCCACACCCGAGGGCTGGGAGCTGGCCTGGGACGACCCCTCGCTCGCCGCCGAGGTGAGCCGGGCCATCGGCGAGGACGTGAGCCTGCTGAGGAGCGCGGCGGGCATGCACGACGCGGCGCCCGTTCACCTCGTCTCGACGGCGTCGCTGGCGGCGGTGGGCGCCTGGCAGGAGGTGGAGGAGGCCGACCGGCGCCGCTTCCGCGCGAACGTGGTCGTGGAGCTCGAGGGCGACGACGCGTTCGCGGAGGACGCCTGGATCGGAGCGACGCTCCGGTTGGGCGACGAGGGCCCCGTGCTGCAGGTGGTCTCCCCCACCGAGCGCTGCGCGATCACGACCTTCGACCCCGACACACTGGAGCGCGACAACCGCGTCCTGGCGGGGCTGGCGCGCGAGCGCGAGAACCTGTTCGGGGTCTACGCCCGGGTGGCGCGCCCGGGCTGGGCCGAGGTGGGCGCCCCGGTGCGGGTCGTCCCCGCTTGACGGTACGTGAAGGTTCGTTACACTTTCTGAACCGCCGCGGGGTGGAGCAGTCTGGTAGCTCGTCGGGCTCATAACCCGAAGGTCGCAGGTTCGAATCCTGCCCCCGCTACTACGAGAGCCCGGTCATCGACCGGGCTTTCGCCGTTCTTGGGGTCTGTCGGACAAGCACCGCGTCGCGTCGTCCCAATCGCCATCCGGAACGGATGATGCGAGCAACCGGAGCCGATCGGCCAGGAACAGGTAGGCCCGCTCGGCGTCCGCTGCGCGAGTCGCCTCGGTTCGGGCACCGGCGGCGAGGGCCTCAGTGCGGTCGGCCGCCTCGAGGAGGCGCCAGGTGGTCTCGAAGGCGCCCCTCTCCTCCCGCAGACGACGCTCGACGGCCGAGCCCTCGACGGCCGCCGCTGGGCGACCGAGTCCGTCGAGCCCATCGATGTCCAGTGTGCGTCGCACTCTCCGGGACGCCCTTCGCGATCTGAACCGACAGCGGTCTGCGCTCGGTGTGGTCATGGCTCCTCATCGTTCGTCGCGGCGCCAACGCACGTTGGTCTGACCTGTCTGACGTCGGATCAGCCGGGACGTGGGATCTAGATCCCACGTTTTCCCGTCCACGTCGGTCTCCTTGGTCATGGACGCGCGAACAGGGCATCCGCGAGCACGACAGTGGCTCGTCGGCATGCCCTCAGGAGCACTCGGCGTCAGGCGGACCGCGCACATGGGGAGATTCGTCCGAGAGGCGGTCGCCGCCTGAGGCGTCGGTCGGCGTGCTGAGCCAGACACTCAAGTAAATCCGCGCAGATGCCGATGTGGGTGTCCGCGCACGGGTGACACCGCAGTTCGTCGCCCCCTTCGATCCTCCCGACGCACCGAGCGGTCTCCCGAGGCAAGCAAGGTCACACGGAGGTCCTCATGACGGCAGCGAGTCGAGCGCAGGGACCGGCCATCGCACTCCTGGCAGCGACGAGGACAGTGGCGCGATGACGCTCTCGATGCGCGCGGCGCCGCATCACGATCTGTCGGACGCGGCGTTGGCCGAGTATGCGGGCGCCGGCGACGAAGGTGCATTCGAAGCCCTCGATCGCCGCCATCGGTCGACGCTCTTGCGTCACTGCGACGGGATCCTCCGCAACCGCCACGACGCCGAGGAGGCCGTCCAGGGAGTTTTCCTCAAGGCCTACCGCGCTCTCTCGAGTGGCCAGCGGCCCGCATCGCTGCTGCCCTGGCTGCTCGTGATCGCTCGCAACGAGTGCTTCGACATCATCCGCGCCCGCCGTCGCACGGAGGAGATTCCTCTCCACACCGCCTCGAGCGAGATCCGACCCGACGAGCTGGTGGTGCACCGCGAGGATGCTCGCGTCCTTCGCGCCGACATCAAGGCACTTCCGCCGGCCCAACGCGCGGCCCTCGTCCTCCGGAGCATGGGCGACCTGCCTCACGGTGAGATCGCCCGGCTCCTCGGCGGAACGCCCACCGAGGCACGCACGCTCTGTCATGAGGCCCGCCTCTCGCTGGCCGAGTGCAAGGAGGGGCGCAGCCTGGAGTGCTCGGAGGTCCTCGAGCGCATCGAGAGCGGCGATGGGCGGGCGCTGCGGGCACGGCGGATCAAGGCTCACCTGCGCGCCTGCGAGGGCTGCCAGGAGGCGGCCGCCAGGGCCCGCGCGCCCCGGCGGTCCGGGCTCGGCGCCCTCTTCCCCCTCCCGTGGTTCGGCGCCCTCCGCTCGCTGCTCTTCGGGGGCGGGACGACCGGGGCCGTCGGAGGGGCGGGCTCGGTCGCCATGGTGGGTGTCCCGATCGTCGCGGCCGTGACGCTTGCCGTGGGAGTGGCCGTCGGCGTGACCGAGGATGCGGGGGGCTCGACCCACGCTCACGCGTCATCGGTGCCGACGAAGGCAACCTCGACGCCGCCCGCATCCGTCCCGCGTGCCGCGCCGAGGTCTCCCTCCGGCGGGGCCTCCTCGCCCGAAAGGACCGCCGCCGCGGGCTCCTCCACGCCGGCGGCGTCGGTCCCCGAGCGGGGTGCCGCAGGATCCGCCGTGGAGTCGATCCCCGCCTCGCGACCGAGCAGCGGGCTTCAGACACCAGGAGTGTCTGTCCCCGGGACGGGGATCACGGTGCCGAGCGTGGAGCTGCCCACGGCTCCGACACCGTCGATTCCGGCCCCCCCCATCCGCGTCCCGGTGGTTGGCGTCACCCTGCCGGGCGTGCAGGTGCCCGTGGCTCCCAGCGTCTCGATTCAGACGCCCGCGCTCCCGGTCCCGCCCGTGGGGGTCACCGTGCCGGGGGTGCACGTGACCGTCGGCCCGACGGCGGGAGCAGGGGGAGGGGAGCCCTCGCCCATCGTCGCGCCGGTCGGGTCGGCAGTGGGCGCCCTGGCGCCCATCACCAAGCCGGTGACGACGGCGCTCCCCGGCGTGCTGCCCTGAGGCCCCGGGGGCGCTGAACAGCACTCGCGGCGGCTCTGAGCGGAGAGGATCCGCGCCGAACAGTGAATCGCCTCGCAAGGGCTTCACCAAGCTCGGCATCACCTCGCGCACCAGCTGCACTGTCCGCGGGCGGATGCGAGCACCGCCCGCGAGAATGAGAATCCCAGACATGAGGAACGCCGTGCCACCGAAGCGCGAAGCAGGGATGGAGCCGGTCAACGACGCGGTCGATCACGTCCGCGGCGGCTCGGCGGGGCGCCTGATCGTCGAGTACGGCGACTACCAATGCCCCTACTCGCGCCGGGCCTTTCGGGCGATCGAGCGGGTGGAGCAACGCCTGGGCGATCGCATGCGCTTCGCGTTCCGGCACTTTCCGCTGACCGAGATCCACCCGCACGCCCTCGCCGCGGCCGCCGCGGCCGAGGCGGCAGCGCACCAGGACCGTTTCTGGGACATGCACGAGTTGCTCTTCCATCGCCAGGCGGCGCTCGAGGACGACGACCTGCGGCGGTACGCCGTCGACCTCGGGCTCGACGTCGCCCTCTTCGACAGCGACCGGAGCAGCGCTGCGGTGCTC
Organism: Miltoncostaeaceae bacterium; assembly: GCA_963721335.1. GTDB lineage: Bacteria > Actinomycetota > Thermoleophilia > Miltoncostaeales > Miltoncostaeaceae > CAVXDY01. The sequence goes on along the minus strand of CAVRIV010000002.1, from coordinate 438,399 downwards.
GAGCGCATCGACCGGGACGTGCGTAGCGGAATGGCCTCGGGTGAGGTGCAGGGCACGCCCACCCTGTTCATCGACGGCGTCGTGCACCGCGACAGCTACGAGGCCGCCGCCCTCGTCGAGGCGCTCAGCGGATGAGCGTCGGACTGTGAACGGGATGAGCGACGGGCCGACGGCACGGAGCCCGGCGGCGCCCGACGACCCGACGGACCGCGCCCTCGCCTACCCCGAGCTGAGCGAGCGGCAGCTGGCGCGTCTCCGCGCCTATGGCATCCCCGAGACCCTCGATGTCGGCGAGGACGCGTTCACCGCCGGCGACCCGAGCTATGACCTGATCGTGGTCGAGAGCGGCGCGATCGAGGTGATCCGCCCGGCGACTCGCGACGCCCCCGAGGCATCGATCGTCCGCCATGGTCCGGGCGCCTTCGTCGGCGAGCTGAGCCTGCTCACGGGACAGACGGCCAACCTGACCGCGCGGGTCGTCGAGGCTGGTCGCCTGCACCGGATCTCGCCGGCCCAGTTCCGCCGCATGATGGCCGAGGACGCCGAGCTCTCCGACCTGCTCCTCCAGGCCTTCCTCGCCCGGCGCGAGCGGCTCAGCAAGGGACCCGCGGCCCGGGGACTCGAGATCATCGGGAGCGGGATGGACTCGTCGGCGCTGGCCCTGCGCACCTATGCGGCACGCCGGAGCCTTGCCCCATGTCTGGCTCGACGCCGACTCCGTCGAGGGCCGGTCGCTCATGCGCGCGGCCTCGCTCGAGGCGACCGACCTGCCGGCGGTGCTGACTCCGGAACGCACGCTCGTGCGGACCACCCCGGGCGAGCTCGCCGAGCACCTCGGCCTCTCGTACCGGCAGACCGACGGCAAGCCGGCGGACCTGACGATCATCGGCGCGGGACCCGCCGGCCTCGCCGCGGCCGTCTATGCCGCCTCGGAAGGACTGAGGACGACGTTGCTGGACGCCGTCGCGCCCGGCGGACAGGCGGCCGCCAGCTCGAGGATCGAGAACTACGTCGGCTTCCCGACCGGCCTCAGCGGCGAGGAACTGGCCCAGCGCGCCGTCGTGCAGGCGATGAAGTTCGGGGCACAGCTCTCCAGCCCCTGTGAGATCGTCGCGCTGGAGTGCGGCGGCGACCGGCTCGCGACGGTGCTCAGCGACGGGACGCACATCGCCTCGAGGGCCGTGATCATCGCGACCGGCGCGCGCTACCGGACGCTGCCGCTCCAGGGCTGGGACGAGTTCGTCGCCGCGGGGATCTACTACGCCGCGACGGAGCTCGAGGTGCGGAGCTGCACGGGCGAGCCCGTGACGGTGATCGGCGGCGCGAACTCCGCCGGACAGGCGGCGCTCTACCTCGCGTCCTCGGCCGGCTCCGTGACCCTGGCGATCCGCGGCCCCGACATGGCGGCCGGGATGTCCCAGTATCTCGTCGACCGCATCGTGGCCGATCCTCGGATCGAGGTCCGGGTCTCGACCGAGGTGACCCGGCTGGAGGGTGATCACGAGCTCGAGCGCGTCACCCTGACGTCCCGTTCCACCGGCGAGGAGGAGACGCGCCCATGCCGTGGCCTCTTCTGCTTCATCGGCGCCGAGCCCGCGACCGCCTGGCTCACCGGGATCGCTCTCGACGAGGACGGCTTCGTCCGCACCGACGTTCAGCTCGGCCCGGATGACCTCGGCGAGACGTGGGCCGCGCTCGGCCGCTCGCCCCTCCCCTTCGAGACGAGCGTTCCCGCCGTCTTCGCCGCCGGCGATGTCCGCCACGGCTCGATGAAGCGCGTGGCCGCCGCGGTCGGCGAGGGCGCGAGCGCCGTGCGCTCGGTCCACGCCGCCATCGGAGTGCTCACCTAGGGCGTCGGGTACGCTGTGGTGAACGTTAGCAGAATTCACGGCGACGACTCTCTCGGTGCGTTGGCAGACGCACGCGATGCTCGTCGGACTTGACGCACCAACGCTTCCTGCGGCAGTCTCCTCGTTGCTCGGGGGCGGCGCGACTTGCCGAGCCCGAACGATGCGGGTCTCGTGCACCCGCCGGGCGTGTCGCCGCCTCGGGCCTGCGTCGGTACGCCCTACGCGGCGTCCTCGGCGAGCCGCGCGAGCCGCCGGATCGAGGCCTCGACAATCGTGCGTTGCAGCTCGAAGCGGCCCGCCCTCCTCTCCGGCACCGCGACGGCCACCTGGATGCGCGTCCCGCGCCCATCATCCACGGGCGCCAGGCGCCAGTCGAACTCGATCTCGGCGACGAGGCATGAGATCACCACGCGATCGCCGGCCGCGTGGCTGCGGATGCTGTGGACCATCGGCCGCCCGGGATCCATGTCCTGGTAGAGGCTCTGGTCGAGGAACGCGGTGAACCGCATCCCCTCGCCATCGCCCTGCGCGTCCTCCTCGACCCGCGCAAAGCCCGCCCACCACTCGGGGAAGCGGGCGGGATCGTGGAGGATCTTCCACACAGTCCGGGGCGAGGCGGTGGTGGTCAGCGAGTCCTGGAACGTCAGCATGGCGGGGAGCCTGCTCGGCTGGTCCCGGCGAGCAGGGCCTCGAGGTCGTCCGCGGTCCGCCGCAGCTCGAGGTCGGGCTCGATGAGCCCGACGACCGGGGGCCGACCGAGGTCGACGAGGTTGGCCACGTATTGCTCGCCGGCGGCGAGGGCGGCGGCGCCCCGCCGCCACATGGCCATCGCCTCCTCGAGGCGCCGGGTGGCCAGCGCGCTGTCCCCCTGGGCGGCGGCGAGAAGGCCCTCGACCCGTGTCAGGCGCGCGACGAGCGTGCCCGGGAAGTCGCTGGGCCGGATCGGCTCGAGCGCGGTCGCATCGAGCTCCGCCGCCGCCTCGGCGAGACGGTCGAGGCGCACGAGTGCCTCGGCGCGCGCGAGCCGGGCACGAGGCCGCCCCACCGCAGCGCCGCCATCGAGCGCGGCGGCGAGCAGCACCTCGGCCTGCGCGTGGTCTCCGGCGGCGAGGGCGATCAGGCCCGCGTCGTGGTCGGAGCGCGCGCGGAGGGCGGGATCGCCCAGCCGCCCGGCGAGCTCCTGCTCGGCCCGGGCCGCGTCGGACGCCTCGGCGATGCGGCCGAGTCGGGCCAGGATGTGGGCCCTCCCCGCCAGCACCTCGAGCTCGAGGGTCGCGAAACCGCTCGCCCGCATCGACGCGAGCGCGCGGTCGGCGATCGCGAGCGCTCCGGTGAAGTCGCCGGCGCACGCCATCGAGGTGGCCGCGTTGATCCAGCAGTCGTAGCAGCGATCAGGGCGGCCGGCGCGAAGGGCCGCCTCGCCGCCCGCGAGGAGCGGCTCCGAGGCCTCGCGGAAGCGGCCCCGGCGGAGCAGGGCGTGCCCGTGGGCGGCCGCCGCCTCGGAGAGGAGGGCATCCCCGGCGCGTGTCGGCCGCGATGAGCGCGTCCGCCTGATCAAGGAGCGCCTCGGCCGTCTCGAGATCCCCCGCCACCGCCTCGCACCAGGCCGCTCCCACGAGGGCCTCGGCCCGCCGGTCGAGACGAGCGCCCGCATCGAGCAGAGCCAGCGCGCGCCGGTAGGCCTCGAGCGACTTGTGCGGATCGCAGAGCGCGCCGCGGAACCAGCGCCCGGACCGCAGGTGGGCCTCGAGGAGGGCGTCCCCGTCCGCGGGACCGAGACCGGCGAGCGCGCGATCGAGCACGTCCTCCGCTTCCGCCTGGTGCCCGCGCCAGGCGTGGGCCTCGGCGAGGGCGAGCAGCAGTGTGGGGTCGCCCGGCGCGAGCCCGACTGCCTGGTCGAGGAACGCCACCGCCTCGGCGAGAGCGCCGACCGCCTGGGCCTCGGCCGCCGCCTGCGCCAACTCGGCGATCGCGAGGTCGTCGCGATGCGCGAGCCGCAGGTGGTGCGCGATCTCCGCCGGCAGCGCTTGCCCTCCTGCCTCGCGGCGCCCCATGAGCACACCCGCGACGGCCTCGTGGAGCCGCGCGCGACGGGGCTCGGGCAGGTCGAGGTAGACAGCCTCCCGGAGGAGGGCATGGCGGTAGCCGATGCGCCCGTCCCCGTCTGTGACGAGCAGCCCGGCGCGGATGGCGCCCGCAGCGGCCTCGACCGGGGTGGCGAGCGGCAGCGCTCCCAGCTCGTGATGGTCGAGGCTGCGGCCCGCGACCGCGACCAGGTCCGCGAGCGCCGCCTCCTCCTGGCCGAGCGCGCGCATCGACGCCCTCATCGCCCCGCGCAACCCGGCTGAGAGCGTCCGCGCTCCGCCCGCCAGGGCTCGTGCGCTCTCAGCCGCGAGCAGCGGGTTCCCCTCCGCGGCGTCGATGATCCGCAGGACGTCGTCCGCGTCGAGACTCGCCACACCGCGCACCAGCCGGCCGATCGCCTCGGGCGGGAGCGGCCTGAGGACGATCTCGTCGGCGAGCGCCCCACGTGCGCGCAGGGCGGCCAGCAGCGCGTCCATCTCGGCCCGGGCCGGCAGATCCCGCATCGTGAGCACCATCAGGCGGGGGGTCTCGGCGAGGCGGCGCGCGAGGTAGCCGGCGAGCTCGATGCTCGCCCCGTCGGCGGCGTGGAGGTCCTCCAGCACGAGGAGGAGCGGCCGGTCCCGCGCCGCCCACTCGGTGAGCTGCACGATCGCCTCGAAGAGCCGCGCCCGCTCGAGCTCCGGGGCCGCCGCCGACCGGGGGCCGGCCCGGGGGATTCTCCCCTCGAGCTCCGGGGCGAGGCGCGCCACCTCAGCCGGCCAGCTCGCGTCGTCCGGCAGCGGAAGGTCGCGGGCGAGGTCGCGGAGGAGCTCCGCCCAGAGGCCGAAGGGAGCCGTGCCGCCGAGGTCGAGCGCCGCGCAGGCTGCCACGCGCGCGCCCTCGGCGCGCGCGCGATCGAGGAGCTCCCCGGCAAGGCGGGTCTTGCCGATCCCCGCCTCACCGCTCACGCACACGACCGCACCGAGCCCTGAGCGCGCATCCCGCCACGAAGCGAGCAACCGGGCGAGGTCGCGCTCGCGGCCCACGAGGACGGGCCGGCGCGACGGTCCCTCGCGGACCCGGACCGCGCGAGGCTCGCTGGCCCGGGCGACGGCTCGGACGTCGCCCGGCTCCCGGTCCGGGGCCCGCAGCTCGGTCGCCAGGGCCCGCGTCATCGCCGAGGGGGCGAGGCGTAGCTCTCGCCGCAGCCGGTCCACGAGACGCGCGTAGACGTTGAGCGCCGCGGGCCGGTCGCCGGCCAGCGCGAGGCGCCGCATCAGCCGGCGGTGCGCCTCCTCGCCGAAGGGATCGAGCGCCGTCTGCCGCCGCGTGAGGCGCACCGCCTCGGCGACGTCGCCGGCCGCCTCCGCCGCGGCTGCGAGCCGCTCGAGCGCGTCGGCGAGGCGGTCGCGGTGCTCGTCGGCTGCGCGGATCGCCCAGTCCTCCTCGATGCCCGCCAGGAGGGGGCCGCGGCAGAGCTCGACCGCCTCCTCGAGGCGGTCGGCGGCCACCATCTCACCGAACGCCAGCGCGTCCACCCAGACGCTCCGGTCCGGATCGATCCCGATCCGGTCGCCGCTCGTCACCAGGTAGTCGTCTGCTCCGGCGCCAAGCGCCCGCCGCAGGGACCACAGAGCACTCCGCAGGCTCCCGCGCGCGCTCTGGTCCAGGACGTCCGGCCAGAAGCGGGCGGCCACCTCGCCGCGGGCGTGCAGCCCCGGGTGGAGGGCGAGCCAGGCGAGGAGCGACCAGGCGCGCCGACGGGCGGGGGCCTGCGCGGGCCGGCCGTCAATGGTGGCCCTGACCCCGCCGAAGAGCTCGACCCGAAGCATCGTCGGCTCGACCCTACTTCCGCCCGCGGCGCGCGTGCACCCGCTGTGATGGCCGGGTCACGCGGGGGTGACAGCGGTGTCACGGCGGGAGCCGAGGATTCCTCCGCCAGCGCAGACGCGCACGAAAGGACGTCGCTCCCGAGCGCGGCGTCCGGAGAGGAGCGGACATGTCAGAGACGCGGACCACGGTCGAGGCCGACATGCAGGAGACCCTCGGCCTCGTGCCGGGCTTCTTCAAGACGGTGCCGGACTACCTGATCGCCACCGAGTGGGCGAGCTTCAAGGCTCTCACGCTCTCGGAGACGGCCATCCCCAACAAGTACAAGGAGCTGATCGGGCTCGCCGTGTCGGGCGCGACCCGCTGCAAGTACTGCGCCTACTACCACACGGAGGCCGCCCGCCTCTTCGGCGCCACCGAGGACGAGATCGTCGAGGCATCGCTCATGGCCAAGAACACCATGGGCTGGAGCACCTACCTCAACGCCCTGCAGATCGACTACGACACCTTCACCGCCGAGCTCGACGCGATCGTGAGCTACGTGAAGGCCCACGCCGACGAGCCCGTCGGCGCGACCGCCTAGCCGCCGGACCCGGGGGGTGCGGGCGGCGACTCGTCGCCCGGCCCCTCCCGGGCGAGGGCCGCGTCCCAGTCCGCGAGGACGCCCTCCAGCAGGGGGATCGCGCTCTTCGGCGCTTCCGGATCGGCCCGCAGGATGTCGAGCGCCATGCGCGCGGCCGCCACCAGCGCCCCCAGCTCCTGGCGGGTCCCGGTGAGCGAGTAGACGTTCGGGCGTGGCCGGTTGACCTTCACCGCGGCGACGATATCCGACCGGCCTCGCCGCGGCGCCGCGGGCACAGCGATCGTCCTCGAGGTCGCTCGTGCGATGCGGTCTCTGGATCGGCCCGCCGGCTCCTTCCCCCTGAGGCGCGCGCACGGGCTCATGCTGCCGTGGAAGGATGTGCGCGCCATGACCGAGCGATCCGGCCACGCCGCCACCGCACGGGCATGAGCGACCTCGAGCCGATCGTCCTCGGACTGCTGGTCGCCGTCGCGGCGCTGAGCGTCCTGTCGCGGGTCATCGGGGTCCCGTATCCGATCCTCATGGTCATCGGCGGGCTGGGTCTCGGGCTGATCCCGGGAGCGCCGGAGGTGGTGCTCGACCCGGAGCTCGTGCTGGTGGTCTTCCTGCCGCCCCTGCTCTATATCGGCGCGTTCTTCGCGTCGCTGCGGGACCTCCGGCGCGATGCCCGGTCGATCACCATGCTCTCGGTGGGGCTGGTGGTGGCCACCGCGGTGGCGGTCGCCGCGGTGGCCCACGAGTTGACCGGCCTGCCGTGGGCGGCCGCGTTCACGCTCGGGGCGATCGTCTCGCCCGACCGACCCCCTGGCGGCCACCCAGATCATGCGCCGGCTCGGCGCGCCCCGACGGATCGCGACGGTGCTCGAGGGCGAGGGGCTGGTCAACGACGCCACCGCCCTCGTCCTCTACCGCGCCGCCGTGGGCGCGGCCGTCGGCGGTGCGTTCTCCGTCGCCGACGCGGGCCTGCGCATCGTGGTCGCCCCGGTGGGGGGCGTCCTGATCGGCCTCGCCGTGGGATGGATCATCGCCTGGGTCCGCAAGCGGATCGAGGACACGCCGACCGAGATCACGATCTCGGTCTTCACCGGCTACGCGGCGTTCCTGCCGGCGGAGGCGCTCGGCGTCTCCGGGGTGCTCGCCGCCGTGACCGCGGGCGTCTACCTCGGCTGGCGCGCGCCCGAGATCGCCTCGCCCGACTCGCGCCTTCAGGGCTTCTCGTTCTGGACGATCACCCAGTTCCTCCTGAACGCGACGCTGTTCGTGCTCATCGGCCTGCAGCTCCCTCAGATCCTCGACGCGCTCGGCGACCAGTTGACGGGCGAGCTCCTCGTCGACGGCGCCGTGATCAGCGGGGTGGTGATCGCGGTGCGCATCGCGTGGATCTTCGGCACCACGGTCCTCATCCGGGCAATCGACCGGCGGCCGTCCCAGCTCGCCCGGCGCGCGGACTGGCGCCAGCGCTTCCTGGGCTCGTGGGCCGGGATGCGCGGCGCGGTGTCGCTGGCCGCCGCGCTCGCGATACCGATCAGCACCGACGCCGGGGAGCCCTTCCCCGGCCGCGACCTGATCCTCTTCATCACCTTCTGCGTGATCATGGCCACGCTCGTCTTCCAGGGCCTCACCCTCCCCCTGGTGATCCGCCTCCTGGGCGTCACCGACGACGGCGCGGCCGAGCAGGAGGAGGAGGTCCACGCCCGCCTGGCCGCCACGACGGCCGCGCTGGTGCGGATCGACGAGCTGGCGGACGAGGACTGGACCCGGCCCGACACGCTCGAGCGGCTGCGCAACGCCTACGTCTTCCGCAAACGACGGTTCGCCGCGCGGGCGGGGAAGATCGACGACGACGGCTACGAGGAGCAGTCGGTCGCCTATCAGCGCACCCTCCGCGAGGTGCTCGAGGCCCAGCGCCGGGCCGTCGTCGAGCTCCGCAACCGCGGAGAGATCTCAAACGACGTGATGCACCAGATCGAGCGCGAGCTCGACCTCGAGGACTCCCGCCTCGACGTGCCGCGGGTGCCCGAGGGGCGCCGGAGCCCGGGGAGTTGACGATCCGCCGATTGGTTCCCCCTCACCGGTCGGTAGACGTGGATGACGGAATGTGCGAGCTGCCGGTCGATGTCCACTACCCGCCCAGGCCGCGGCCGCCGTCGACCACGAGGCGCTGGCCGGTCACGAAGCCCGCTGCCTCGGAGGCGAAGAAGCTCACGGCGTGCGCGATGTCCTCGCGGGTTCCCATGCGCCCGGCCGGCACGGACGTGAGGTAGGCGCTTCGGACCTCGGGCGAGACGTCCGCGTGGCGTTCGACCGGAACGAAGCCGGGAGCGACCGTGTTGACGGTGATCCCCAGGGGCGCGAGCTCCCGTGCCCAACTGCGGACGAGGCCGATCTGGGCGCTCTTCGCGGTGACGTAGGCGGATCTGCCCGGAGGCGGGAGGTTGACGACCTCGGAGTCGATGTGGATGATGCGCCCCCATCCTCTCTCCCGCATCGCGGGGAGGACGGCGCGGCCGAGCAGGACCGGGCTCTTGACGAAGAACTCGAGCTGCGCGACGTGGTCCTCCCATGCCACCTCGGCCAGCGGTGCCTCCGGCTGCGGGCCGGTGGCGTTCAGCACCAGCACGTCGAGCGAACCGAGGCCGTCGCGCACGGCGGCCACGAGATCGGCCGCCTGCCCCTCGTCGGTCACGTCGGCCGGAAACGCGTCGGCGACCCCGCCGTCGTCCCGAATGGTCCGTACGACCTCGCGCGCGCGGGAGCCCCCGTGGAGGTCGTTGACGGCCACGGCCAGCCCATCTCGTGCAAGGCCCACGGCGATCGCACTGCCCAGCCCGCGCGAGCTGCCCGTGACGAGGGCGACGCGCTGGCGTACCGCGGGCACGTGGCTAGTCCAGCGTCACCGTGGTCCACGCCGCGCGCTCGAGCATGTCGGAGTCGGCGAAGCCCGGCCGCTGGAGAATCACCTCATGTGCGGCTCCGTCGGGGTCGAAGTAGCCCATGATCCACAGGCTCCCCATGTCGCGGACGTCGCCGTCGGCCGCACCCTCCGCCTCGATGCGGCGGCGCAGCTCCCGGAAGGCCTCCTCAGACGGAGCCAGCAGGGCGAAATGGTCGAGACGGCCCCGGCTGAACATGGGCGACGGCGGGGGCGGGTCCGGCCCCTCCAGGATCTGGAACGGATGGAGAACCGTCGCGGGCCCCACCTTCAGGAACGCGTGGCGCAGCCCCTCCTCGGTCATGTCGAGCGTCACCTCGGCATCGAACACGCGCACGTAGAACGCGAGCACCCGCTCGAGATCCTCGCTGAGGAAGGTCACGTGGTGAACGCCGTCCACGAGCTGCACGAACTCCGTTCTAAACGATCGCGCCCGGGGGCGACAAGGTCGGCGGCCCTGGACTCCCGGCGACCGCGAACTGGCCGAATGGGCGACGACGGCGGGAAACGAGCGGACATCATGGGTAAACGACAGCCGATCGGGGCATGACGCCTCATCGGCCGCCGACGTCTCCGGACCGACGCGCCGCTCCCGACGGGAGTTCTCGTGAAGGGCACTGAGGCTCGCCAGCGGGGTACCTGGAAGTGGACCGCCCGGGTCGTCGCGATCGCCGTGGCCCTGGTGGCCGCCGCCCCGGCCGGCGCCCAGGTGCTCGAGGGGGGACGGGCCGACCCGGCCGGCGACCAGGTGATCTCCGACCCCGGCGCGGCCTCGGGCCTGGATCTCACGAGCGCCGCGGTCCGCTACGACTCGAGCGCCGGCGAGGTCCGGATCACCTATCGCGGGACGATCACGGTCGCATCGCACTCGCGCACCACGTACGAGGGCGTGATCTCGCAGACCTCGTCCCCGAGCGGTTGCGTCGTCGGGGCCCGCGGTGACGCCACCTTCAGCGGCGATACGTTCGACTCGTCGGGTGGAGGAGACCCGCGGGGGACCGCCCTCCTCGACGTGAAGGACATCGGCTCGATCGACGGCGTCGTGCTGCTTCCCGCGGACGGCTCGGTCGTCTTCGTGTTCAGCTCGCCGTCCCTGCAGAACCTGGACTACCGCTGCACGAGCGCGCTGCGCGCCCAGTGGATCGACGCGAATCCCTTCACCAGCGCCGACGAGGTGGCTCCCTTCGACCTGTCCGCCGTGCCGGGTCCCGAGGTCGGCACCGCCGGCGCAGGCGTGGCGAGCTCCACGAACTCCGCCGTGGCCACCGGCGGGCCCGCGCCCGCGCCCCGGAGCTCTCTCCGGACGACCGTCGTCGTCGTCTCCCGGGGTCTCACGGTGCGCGTGGGCCCCGCCCATGGTGGCCTGCTCGGGCTTCTCGGCCGGGGGCTCGCGATTCCCATCGATTGCTCCGCCGGGTGTGAGGTGCGCGGACGGATGGTCTCCGCCGGCGCGCTCCTCGCGCGGGGCTCCGTGGCTCGCCTCCGCGGCGGCCGGGCGGTCCTCCGCCTGCGAGTCGATCGGGCGGCCCGCTGGTCGCTGGTCCACCGGGCGTCGGCACCGGTCACGATCGCACTGACGGCGTCGGATGCAGCTGGGAGGGCCCGCACGTCGGTTCACCGGTTGCTGCTTCGCTGAGGCCGGACCGTCAGGCGGGCGGGGGCCCGAACACCAGCCCGTGCTCCTGGAGCAGTCCGGGGATGCTCGAGGGATCGACCTCCAGCCCGTAGCGGCTCGTCAGCGCCCCGAGCGCGACGGGATCCGGCGGTCCGCCCGTGCCGAGCAGGTCGATCACCTCCTCGAAGTAGCGCTCGAAGCCGGCCGGGGAGATGATCTCCAGGATCCGCGCGGGGGTGTCGCCCGCGTTCCAGAAGGTGTGCCACTGCCCGCGGGGCTTGAACACGAGGTCGCCCGGCTCGCCGAAGACGACCTCGTCGCCGAGCAGCGCCCCCAGCCGTCCCTCCAGGACGAAGCTGTACTCGTCCTCGCGGCTGTGCCGGTGCAGCGGCGCCGCGAGATGGCGCGGGGCCATGGGGTGCTCCACGAGCGAGAACCCGCCCCCCGACTCGTCGCCGCCCACCATGAACCGCACGCCGATGGACCCGAGCATGCCCGCCTTCCCGTCCGCGGGGCCGACGATCTTCGCCGCTTCCGGCATGACCCGACCTTTCGTTGAACATCACGGTTGGGGGAAACCTGTCACGACGCCGCCTCGCCTGTCTGCGGGGTCACCCGCTCGCGGCGGAGCCGGCAGCGCTGAGACGCACCCGCGCATCCGTCGCGACCAGCCCGGCCAGCACGAGGGTCGCGGCGATCGCCAGGGTCAGCGGGTTGACCACCGGCGCGACGAGGCCGAGAAGGGCCAGGGCCGCGACGGCCAGCAGACGGGAGCCGGGAACGCGCCCGGAGACCATCCGGAGGAAGAGCGCGTCCCCGGCCAGGTAGATCGCCGGGCCGCCCAGGACGACGAGCGCGACGGCGGTCTCCATGTCCCCGGTGGGGTGGAGGATCACCTCCTCGTCGCCCACGGCGGTCACGATCACCCCCAGGACCATGATCGCGTGGGCGTAGGCGTAGGCGGTGCGGGCCAGGCGGGTCGCGTCGTCCCGCGCCTCCTCGACGCGGTGGGCGCCCTCCTCGGCATGGCGGCCGAAGTAGACCCACCACAGCGCGACGCTGCCGAGGAAGGCGACGATGAACGCCGCCGTGGTGCTCGCTCCGCCCGGGAGCTGGCTGAAGCCCGTTCCGGTGACGATGATCGACTCGCCCAGGGCGATGATCAGCACCAGCTGCATGCGCTCGGCGAGGTGGCCCCCGCGGAGGGTCCACTCGCTCATCGGCGTCCGGCCGAGCCGAGGCAGCCAGAAGCTCACCAGGGGGCCGCCGAAGTCCACCACCAGCGCCAGCACCCAGAGGGTGAGGCGCGCGTCGCCCTCGACCGTGGCGCCGGCGATCCAGAGGACCCCCGCCATGGCCGACCACGCGAGGAGCTGTGCGTAGTTGCGCCCCATCCGCTGCCCGTGCAGCGCCGCGACCATGAACGCGCTCCGCACCAGTTGGAGGGCCACGTAGGCGCCCGCGAACCCGAGCGCCCGGTCCTCGAAGGCGCTGGGGATGCACGCCGCCATCACCAGCCCCAGGGCCATCAGCACGACCAGCATCAGGCGCACGGGGAGTGCGTCGGGGTTGACCCAGTTGGTGGCCCAGGCGGTGTAGTTCCACGCCCACCACACCGCGAGGAACAGGACGAGCGTCTCGACCGCGCCCCGCACCGTGAGGTGCTCCGCCAGGTTGTGCGAGAGCTGGGTGACCGCGAAGACGTAGACGAGGTCGAAGAACAGCTCCATGCTGGTGACGCGCAGGTCGCCGTCGCGATCGCGCAGCACCCCGCTCAGCAGCGATGGCCGTCCGCTCGTCACGGCCGGGACGATACGGGCGGCCCGCTCAGGGCAGGCGGCGCAACCCGTGCATGATGTCCCGGAGGAGGGCCGTGGAGCTCGGCCCCTTGGTCATGTCGCCGAGGCCGGTGACGTTGCAGAAGTACACGTGCTCGAGTCCGGCCTCGCGGAAGCCGCGCAGGCGCTCGACGATGTCGTCGGGCGTGCCCCACATGTAGTAGCTGCGCAGCAGCTCGGCGGGCACCGCGGCCGCCAGGCGCAGCGCCTCCTCACGGCCCACCTGCGTGGGGACGTAGTGCAGCAGCCCCCATCCCTCGGCCAGCGGCGGCTCACCGCCCGCGCGGACGAAGTCCTCGGCCGGGGCGGTCAGGGCGACGAGCCGGAGCAGGAGGTTGTCGAGCATCCGCTCGGCGGCGTCGCGGTCCTCGTTGACGACGATCCAGGCGAACAGGCCGGCGGTGATCTCCTCCGGGGCACGGCCGGCGTCGGCGGCGTGCCCGCGGACCGTGGCGAGGGCGCTCCCGTACTCGGCCGGGTCCGTGAACAGGGGCAGCCAGCCGTCGGCCAGGCGCCCGGTGGCGCGCAGCATCCGCGGACGGTGAGCCGCGACCCAGATCTCGGGCGGTCGCTCGCCGTAGGGCTCCGCCCCGAGGATCGCCTGGTCGAGGGTCCAGAACTCCCCCGCGTAGTTGACCGGCTCGACGGTCGACCACAGCAGCCGGATCATCTCGATCGCCTCGATCAGGCGCGACGCGCGACGCTCGTAGGAGAAGCCGAACGGGAGGATGTTCTCGGCCTCCCCCACGCCCAGGCCGAGGATGGCGCGCCCGTGGCTGAGGTGGTCGAGCGTGAGGAAGGTCTGCGCCAGCACGGCGGGGTGGCGGCGGACCGCGTCGGTGACGGCGACGCCCAGCCGCACCCGCTCGGTCTGCACCGCGGAGGCGGCGATCACGGCCATCGGGTCGAGGAACGCGTGCGGGCTTCGCACCACCTGGGCCATCGGCACCAGGTCGGGCGTCCAGACGGCGGGCGGGAACCAGTGGAGGAAGTGGTCCGACCACCACACGGCGTCGAACCCCGCCTCCTCGAAGGCCCGGACCCCGGCCAGGACCGGGTCGAGCGGGGGGCGGATTCCGCCGGGCGCGCCGAACTCGAGCGGTCGCATGACGGGCAGGCTAACCCGCGGGCGCCGGCCCGCGCCCATCCCCGCCGGCCAGGGGGACCAGCCGCGTGGCCGTGGCCTTGAACGAGGCGACCACGACCGTGCCCCGCTCGAGTCCCAGGCGCTCGGCCGAACCGGTCGTGACCTCGGCCACCACCGGGCCCACCCGCACCCGCACCCGCCCGCCGATCGGCACCAGCGACGCGACCGGAGCACGGATGTGGTTGAGGCTGGAGTCGTCGGCGGGCGACGTCGTGGCGAGTGCCACCTCCCAGGGATGGACGACCGCGCCGACCGGGCCCTCGAGGTCGGACACGGAGTAGACGGTGCCGCCGTGCTCGAGGGTCACCTCCGACAGCCCGTCGCCCACCGGGCGGGCGATTCCCACCAGGAGGTTGCTGCCCACGAAGCTCGCCACGAAGGCGTCGGAGGGGGCGGCGACGAGGTCCTGCGGCGTTCCGAGCTGGTGGATCCTGCCCTCCACGATCACGCCCACGCGATCGGCCAGCGCGGCCGCGTCCTCGAAGTCGTGGGTCACGAGCAGCGCGGGCAGCCCCAGCTCGGCCAGGATCCCCTGGAGCTCGGCGCGGACGCCCTCCCGGGTGTGGGTGTCGAGGGCCGACAGCGGCTCGTCGAAGAGCAGGATCGCGGGATCGGAGGCCAGGGCGCGGGCGAGCCCGACCCGCTGGCGCTCGCCGCCCGAGAGCTGGGCGGGCCGTGCCTTGGCCAGGTGCGCGATCCCGAAGCGCTCGAGCAGCTCGCCGGCCCGCGCCTTGCCGCCGAAGGCCACGTTCTCGCGCACGCTCATGTGCGGGAAGAGCGCGTATTCCTGGAAGACGTAGCCCACGCGGCGCGCCTCGGGGGGCAGGTCGATCCGTCGCGCGCGGTCGAGGAGGACGAGGTCGCCGAGCGCGATCCGCCCCGACCCGGGCCGCACGGCGCCGGCGATCGCGCGCAGGACCGTCGTCTTGCCCGCGCCCGAGGGGCCGACCAGGGCGAGGGTCTCCCCCTCCTCGACCTCGAGCGCTACCCGGAGCTCGAAGTGCCGAAGCGGAACAGCGACGTCGACCGAGAGCCTCGCCACGCGATCACCAACTTCAGGGAGAGGAGGACGACCGCGCTGACGACGACGAGCAGGGCTCCGATGGCCAGCGCGATGTCGAAGTCCACACGAGCTGCTCGATAGATCGCCAGGGTCACGGTCTGGGTGACGCCCTGGAGGCTACCGGCGAACATGATCGTGGCCCCGAACTCGCCGATGCCCCGGGCCAGCGACAGGGCGGCGCCGGCCGCGAGACCGGTCGAGGCCAGCGGGAGCGCGATGCGCCAGAAGGCGCGCCCCGGTCCCGCGCCGAGGGTGCGCGCGGCGAGCATCAGGTTGTCGTCGAGGCTCTCGAAGGCCGCGACGCCCTGGCGCAGGTAGAAGGGCCCCGCCACGAAGAGGATGGCGAGCACCACCGCGGTCTTGGTGAACCCGATCGTGATCCCGAACGCCTCGAAGGTCTCCCCGAGCAGGCCGAGGCGCCCGAACGCGGCGAGCAGGCCGATCCCGGCGACCGCCGGCGGCACCACGAGCGGCAGCTCGATCGCGGTGATCGCCAGGCTGCGCCCGGGGAAGCGCCGGGTGGCGAGGAAGTAGGCCGCGGGCGTGCCCACCACGCAGGGTCACCCCGAACGCGATCCCGTTCGTGACGGCCGTGACCTTCAGGGCGTCCACGACGACGTCCTCACCGAGCTGGGAGACCAGCTCGGTCGAGGGGGATCCGCAGGAAGAGCGCGACGACCGGCAGCAGCAGGAAGGCCAGCGACACCACGGTCGCCAGCACGAGGAGGAGCGTGAACGGCCGCAGCCGGCCGGCGATCACCTCCGGGTCGCCGGCTTCGGCCTGGGCTTGGGCTTCGGCGGGCTTCGGGAACGTGAAGCCGGCCTGGGCCATGAGGAGACGGCCCCGGGGGCTCGTGACCTTCTTGACGAACGCGTTCGCCGCGGCCTTGTCGGAGCTGCCCTTGACGACGGCGATCTCGTAACGGACCTTGGGCTGGGCGAACGTCGGGATGGGGATCGACTTCAGCTGCGATGCGGCGGCGCGCGCGTCGGTGACGTAGACGAAGCCCGCGTCCGCCTCGCCCAGCGCGACCTTGCCGACCACGCCCTTCACGTCGGACTCCTGGCTGACGACGTTCTGGAGCGCGCTCGTGAGGCCGAGGTTGCGGAGCACGGTCCGCGTGTAGGAGCCCACGGGCACGGCCTGAGCTGCGATCACGAGCTTGATCCCGCGGCGGCGCAGGTCGTACACCGACGTGATGCCCGCCGGGTTGCCCTTCGGCACGATGAACGCGAGCCGGTTGAAGGCCAGGAACCGCGGCTTCTCGACCAGCCCCTCCTTGAAGAGGTCCTGGGTGAAGTTGGGGGCCGCCGAGGCGAACACGTCGGCGGGAGCGCCCTGACGGATCTGGAGGGCGAGCTGGTTGGAGCCCGCGAAGCTGTAGCGGGCCTTGGAGTCGATCTTCGGGAAGACCTCGGTGAGCGAGGCGGCGGCGAAGACCGTGGGGGGGTCGGCGGCGACGGCGCTCGCGGGCAGGGCGCCGAGGACCAGCAGTGCCAGTCCGAGGGCCAGGCGGCGCATGTGTCCCATGTGTGCTGCTCCCTTCACGGTAGGTAGACCGCGAGCTCGTCCGCGGCGCGGGCGATGTCGTAGCCGTAGGGGAAGGCGGGGCCGATCGCGGGGCCGCGGACCCCCTGGAAGAAGGAGAGCTGCTCTCCCTCGTTCGCGGCCACCTGAGCGAACAGGATCCGCAGGGTGGGCGACGCCACACCCGCAGATGCGCCGAGGTAGGAGCGCATGCCGAGGATCGCGAGCCGGCTGCCGAGCGCCGCGATGTTGGCGCGGCTGTCGAACCCCTTGTCCGGGAAGACGACCTCGAGGTCGTGGCCGTCGATCGAGGTGCGGCCCTGAGAGGTCAGGGTCTCCACGAGCCTGTCGAGGTGGGCCTGGTCCGCGGCCTCTCCCCGCGTGAGCGAGCGGGCCTCGCCGGGAGCGAAGAAGCCCGAGCGCAGCGCCCGCTTGTAGAAGACGGTCTTGAGGAATTCCAGGTTGATCCCGAGCCGCACCCAGGCGAGGTCCTCGTCCGAGTCGGCCGCGCGCGCGGCGTGCGCGGCGACGAAGCCCCCGGTGGCGATGGCGCCGCCGGCCATCAGGGCGCGTGAGAGTAGGGCCGATCGGGTGAGCTCGGTCATCGCCGCCCCTGTTGATGTGTGATGCGCAGGGCTCCTGCGCCGTCGGGGTCGTAGCCGCCCATCAGGCGGGCGCGGTCGCGGAACGCCGCGGACGACAGGAGGTCGCCCAGCGCCTGGGCGCTCGGATGCTCGATCCAGCGCTCGTCGATCCACAGCTCGACGGCGTGGGTCTCGAGCGGCAGGAAGCGCAGGCCGTGGGCGCGCGCCGCCGGCTCGAAGGTGACGGCCGCGCACCCGGCGATGGCCGCGCGGCGCGCCGCGTCGAGGTGTCCGGCGGCGATGGTGCCGGGGGGCACGGCCGGTGCGCCCATCGCGCGAGCCGCCCGGAGCAGGGCCTGCTGGCTGGAGGCCAGGGGCTCCCGCTGCACCAGCGGGACCTCACCCCCGATGATCGCCTCGAGGCTCGCCCCGCGACGGGCGCGATCGACGGCCACGCCCACCCGCCAGCGCGCCATGTGCACGCGCCGCGAGGGGACCGGTGGCGCCGGCAGTGCTCCGTCGGGCGCGTGGACCAGCGCCGCGTGGACGAGGCCGGCCGCGAGCGCCCCGACCGCCGCCCCGCTGGACCCCTCCACGGCGACCATGCGCCGCGATCCGCTCCGGTCGAGGAGCGCCTCCAGGGTTCCGAGCGCCGGGTCGCAGCCCATCACCACCAGCGCGGAGTCGTCGGCGCCCGGCAGCATCGCGACCCCCTCGTCGCGCATCACGCCGTCGGCGACCGCCCATCCGGTCTCCCCCGACACCAGCCGGCCGAGGGGGGCCGCCACCAGCCGCTCGCCCACCCGACCCACGCGCACGGGGGTGCCGGGCGCCAGGGGGTCGCCGATCGAGGAGACGGTGCCGGCCGGGGAGTCCCCGAAGAGCTCCTCCACCGGCGTGCCCAGCGCTCTGCCGATGCGAAGGGCGGCGTCCACGGCCGGCGAGTGACGGCCGGCCTCGATGGCCCCCACCAGCTGGCGGCTGACGGAGGCGCGCTGGGCGAGCTGGGCCTGAGTGAGCCCCGCGCGCTCACGCGCGGATCGAAGTCGGGACCGTGCCACGCCGGGATCCTATCCTCGTGACAGGATCCTGTACCAGCCTGCTACGTGGTGGCGCCCCCGCGGACCTGGACGAGCACCGGGTTGCCGGCGGGATCCGTGATCCGTAGTCCCTCGTCCGACCTGCTCGAGCCGATACCGCGCGCCTCGAGGCGGCCGGCCACGCGCGACAGCTCGGCGTCGCTCGGCACCACCACCCGGACAGCCCGCAGCCCCCGCGCGCCGGACGGGGGCGGCGGCGCCCCGGCGGTGCCCCAGGTGTTGAGGCCGAGGTGGTGGTGGTAGCCGCCCGCCGAGACGAAGAGCGCCCCGGGGTAGTTGCGCGCGGTGGGCTCGAAGCCCAGCGCCGCGCCGTAGAAGTCCTCGGCCTCGTCCAGGTCGCGCACCTGGAGATGCACGTGGCCCATCGTCGTGCCCGGGGGTACGCCCTCGTCGTCACCACCCTCGGGCAGCGCGCCCAGAACGCCCTCCACGTCGAGCGGCAGGGTGTCCATCGCGATCTCGCCGCCCTCGCGGCGCCACTCCTCGCGCGGGCGGTCGCGGTAGATCTCGATGCCGTTGCCCTCGGGATCGTGAAGGTAGAGGGCCTCGCTCACCAGGTGGTCGGAGGCGCCCGTGAAGCCTGCGCCGGCCGCGAGCACCCGCCGCAGCGACCGCGCCAGCTCCGCCCGGTCGGGCACGAGAATCGCCAGGTGGAAGAGGCCGGTGCTCCTCCGGGGGCGCGGCGGCGCGTCCGGCGCGCCCACCAGCTCCACGAGGGGCACCCCCGGAGCCGCCCCCAGCACGACGCGGCCGCCGGAGCGCTCGAGCCCGTGCAGGCCCAGCGCCCGCCGATAGAAGGCGTCGGCCGCCTCGAGGTCGGCCACCGTCAGCGACACCGCTCCCATCGTGGTCTGCGGGTCGATCGGCCCCTCGGCGGGGGCCGCGGGCGAGGCCTCCTCATGGGCGCTCATCGGGGTTCACCGCCTTTCACGGGGCACCGCAAACGCAACATCCGATCTATTTGATTGCGCAAGCATATCGTGCGAAGCGCCTGCATGCCGCGGCATCCTACGCGGGCTTCAAAACCTCCTAGACGATCGAGGGGGTGACGTCCACAGAGGCGGCCACTAGGGTTCCCAACGTGCACGACGAGAGCAACCGGCCGATCCCCGTCACCTCCCTCCTCGAGCCTCCCATCGACGAGTGGGAGCGGCAGGGAGCGCTTCACGAGTTGACCCGGGTCGCCCGCGACCTGGAGCTGGAGCACACCGACGGCGTGGTGGCCCGGCTCGGTCGTCTGACGCAGAGCCAGCGCGCGGCGGTGGCCGAGGCGATGGAGCGGATCCTGGAGCTCGGCGACTGAACCAGGTGCCTCCGGCCGTGGGCCGGGGGACGGTTGCACCCAGGGGGGCGGCGGAGGCTCATTTGCAACGCCCGGAGCCGACTTCCCGGCCCCAGAGCGCGCTAGCCTAAGACCCCGCGTGTCAACCACCTCTTCCCAGACGATCCAGGTACTGCTGCCGGAGCTCGGCGAGTCGGTCACCGAGGGAGTGGTCGTCGAGTGGCGCGTCGCCGAGGGCGACGCCGTCGAGGCCGGGGAGACCCTCCTCGACGTGACCACCGACAAGGTGGACGTGGAGGTCCCGTCCCCCGCGGCGGGGCGCGTGGAGCGGATCGTGGCGGCCGCGGGGGACACCGTGGAGGTGGGCGCGCTCCTGGCCGAGCTGGTCCCGGGAGGCGCCGAGCCCGCGGGCAACGGCTCCGGCGACGGGGCGGCGGCTGCGGCCGCGGAGACGCCCGCGCCCGCCGCTCCCGCGGCCGAGCCGCCCGCTCCCGCACCCCAGGCGTCCGAGCCGGAGAGCCCGGCGGCGCCGGCCGTGGCTCCCGCCGAGACCGGCAACGGGGCGCTGGTCCCGATCGTGCTGCCGGACATGGAGTCCGTCACCGAGGGGGCCGTCGTGGAATGGCGCGTCGCCGTCGGCGACACGGTCGCCGCCGACCAGATCGTGGTGGAGGTCTCGACCGACAAGGTCGACCTCGAGGTGCCCGCGCCGGCGGCCGGCCGGCTCGCCTCCATCGCCGTCGAGGCCGGGCGGCACCTTCACGGTGGGCCAGCCCCTGGGCGAGATCGCCGCCGGAGCGGGTGCGCCTGCCGTGCCGGCGTCGCCGTCGCCCGGCAACGGGGACGGGGCCCTCCCCGCCACCGAGGCCCCCGACCGTGCCGGCCCGGCGGAGCCTCCGAGCCCGCCGGCCGGCGACGCCGAGTGGCCGAGGATCACGCCGGTCGCGCGCCGCCTGGCGCTCGAGAACGGCATCGACCCCGGCGCCGTCACCGGCACCGGGCCCGGCGGCATCGTCCGCAAGCCCGACGTCCTCGCCGCGGCCCGCGCGCCCGCCCCGGCCGCCGCGCCGCGGCCGCCGGCCGCCGTGCCCGTCGG
Organism: Miltoncostaeaceae bacterium; assembly: GCA_963721335.1. Taxonomy (GTDB): domain Bacteria; phylum Actinomycetota; class Thermoleophilia; order Miltoncostaeales; family Miltoncostaeaceae; genus CAVXDY01. Next base: position 417,887 of record CAVRIV010000002.1, on the reverse strand, counting down.
CGCGGGCGAGGAGGCGGTGCCCCTGCGCGGCCCGGCCGCCGCCCTCGCCGGCTACATGGACGACAGCCTGTCGATCCCCACCGCCACGAGCTTCCGCACGATCTCGGTCGCGGTGCTCGACGCCCAGCGGCGGCAGATCAACGACCGACCTGAAGACGGCCGGGCGCTCGGAGAAGCTCTCCTTCACCCATCTGATCGCCTGGGCGATCGTCCGCGCGGTGGCCGCGCAGCCGTCCATGACCACCGGGCTACGCGCTGATCGACGGCAGCCCGCACAAGCTGGTGCGCCATGGGGTGAACCTCGGCCTCGCGGTGGACGTGGAGCGCAAGGACGGCAGCCGCTCGCTGCTCGTGCCCGTGGTGCGCGACGCCGGCGCCGCCGGCTTCCGCGGCTTCCGCGACGCCTACGACGACCTGGTGAGCCGCGCGCGGGCCGGCAAGGTGAAGCCGGACGAGCTGCGCGGCGCCACGCATCAGCCTCACGAACCCGGGCGGCCTCGGCACGGTCGCCTCGGTGCCGCGCCTGATGCCGGGCAGGGCACGATCGTCGCCACCGGCGCCATCGGCTACCCGGCCGGCTTCGCATCGGCGGGTCCCGAGGCGCTCCGCGCGCTGGGCGTCGAGAAGGTCATGACCATGACCAGCACCTACGACCACCGGGTCATCCAGGGCGCCGAGAGCGGCGCGTTCCTGGCGCGAGATCGACCGCCTGCTGCGCGGCGAGGACGGCTTCTACGACGAGGTGCGCGAGAGCCTGGGGCTGGCGGCCGCCGCGCCGGCGCCCGAGACGGCCGCCCCGCGCCGGCGGCGGCGCCGGTCGTCCTGGCTCCGGCGGCGCCCGCCGCTCCCGCGGTCGCCGGCACCGTGGACGACGACCTGCTGGAGGGCGTCGCCGCCGCCATGTCGGTGGTCAAGGCCCACCGCAGCCACGGGCACCTGGCCGCGCGGCTCGACCCGCTCGGCGCGCCGCCGCCGGGCGACCCGGCGCTCGCGCCCGAGCAGCGTCAACCTGACGCCGGAGCTGATGGCGCGCATCCCGGCGTCGCTGCTGCGCGTCAAGGTCCCGGGCGAGACCTTCGCCGCGGCGCTTCCGCACCTGCGCGAGGCCTACTGCGGCACGATCGCGTACGAGATCGAGCACCTCTCCGACCACCAGAAGCGGCTCTGGCTGCGCGGGGTGATCGAGTCGGGCCGGCTTCGCGAGCCGCTCGCGCCGGAGCGGCGCGTGGCGATCCTCGAGCGGCTCGTCGAGGTGGACGCCTTCGAGCGCTTCCTGCGGCGCACCTACCTGGGCCAGAAGACCTTCTCCATCGAGGGCGTGGACGCGCTGGTGCCGATCACCGACCAGGTGATCGAGCTGTCGGCCGCCGAGGGCACCGGCGAGGTCGTGCTCGGCATGGCCCACCGCGGCCGCCTGGCCTTCATCACCCACGTCGTCGGGCCGGCCCGACCGAGTCGATCCTGGCCGAGTTCGAGGGCCACATGGCCTTCGAGTCGGGCGAGGAGGACGATGCGCGAGACCGCCGGCGACGTGAAGTACCACCTCGGCGCCGAGGGCACCTACATCACGCGCAGCGGCCGGCCGGTGACCGTGAAGCTCGCCGCCAACCCGAGCCACCTGGAGCAGGTGAACGCGGTGGCCGAGGGCCACACCCGCGCCCGCCAGACCTTCCGCACGGGGCGCGAGCCGCGCCACGACCCGTCCGCGCGCGGTGCCCGGTGCTGATCCACGGCGACGCCGCCTTCACCGGCCAGGGCGTGGTGGCCGAGACCCTGAACCTGCAGGCGCTGCGCGGCTACACCACCGGCGGCACGGTCCACATCATCGCCAACAACCAGATCGGCTTCACCACCGACCCGACGACTCGCGCTCGACCTACCACGTGAGCGACCTGGCGCGCGGCTTCGACATCCCGGTCATCCACGTCAACGCCGACGACATCGACGCCTGCATCAGCGCCGCGCAGATCGCCGTGGCCTACCGCCAGCGCTACCAGCGCGACGTGCTGATCAACCTGATCGGCTACCGCCGCCTGGGCCACAACGAGCTGGACGAGCCCGCCTACACGCAGCCGGTGATGAGCCGCACGATCAAGGCCCACCCGCCGGTCAGCAAGATCTACGCGCCAGAAGCTCGTCGGCGAGGGCGCTGATCACGCAGGACGCAGGTGGACGAGATGATCGCGGCGCGCCGAGCGGAAGATGCGCGAGGCCCACGAGGCCGTGACGAGCCGCGGCGAGCTGGGCACCGAGACGACGAGCAGCCGAGGACCGGCCCGCACGACCCGCGCTCGTGCTGAGACCGCCGTGTCGGCCGACGTGCTGCGGACGCCTCAACGAGCAGCTCCTGACCGTGCCCGAGGGCTTCACGATCCACCCCAAGCTCCTGCCCCAGCTCGAGCGCCGCCGCGAGGCGATGGGCCCCGAGGGCGGCATCACCTGGGCCCACGCCGAGGCGCTCGCGTTCGCCTCGCTGCTCACCGAGGGCGTCCCGGTGCGCCTGACCGGCCAGGACACGGCGCGCGGCACCTTCAGCCAGCGCCACCTGCGAGCTGCACGACGTGGGCGAGGGCGAGACCTGGACGCCGCACACCGGCCGCGTCTACACGCCGATGGCCAACCTGCTGCGCGCATCGGCCTCGCTCGAGCTGCACAACAGCCCGCTGTCGGAGGCCGCCGCGGTCGGCTTCGAGTACGGCTACAGCACCCAGGCCCCCGAGGCGCTCGTGCTCTGGGAGGCCCAGTACGGCGACTTCGCCAACGGCGCCCAGATCATGATCGACCAGTTCATCGTGTCGGGGCGCGCGAAGTGGGGCGAGCGCTCGCGGCTCACGCTGCTGCTGCCGCACGGCTACGAGGGCAACGGCCCCGAGCACTCCTCGGCCCGCATCGAGCGCTTCCTGCAGGCTGGCCGCCGAGGACAACATCCGCGTGGCCAACTGCACCACGGCCGCCAACTACTTCCACCTGCTGCGCAAGCAGGCGCTCACCGACCGCCAGCGGCCGCTGATCATCTTCACGCCCAAGAGCCTGCTGCGCGTCGAAGGCGCGCCGCGTCGCGCCTGGAGGACCTCTCGGAGGGCCGCTTCCAGCGCGGTGATCGACGACGCGCGCACCGTGGACCGGCGCGACGGAGATCACCCGCCTGATCCTCTGCTCGGGCAAGATCTTCCACGAGCTCGACGGCCACGCCGACCGCGAGGCGCACCCGGAGCTGGCGATCGCCCGCGTCGAGATGCTCTTCCCGTTCCCCGAGGACCGCGCTGCAGGTGCTCCTCGACGATCTACCCGAACCTCGAGCGGGTGACCTGGGTGCAGGAGGAGCCGCGCAACATGGGCGCCTGGGAGTTCGTGCGGCGGCAGCTCGAGCGGCTGCTGCCCGAGGGCGTGCCGCTCGACTACTCGGCCGCGCACGGCGCGCGAGCCCCAGTGAGGGCTACCCGCAGGCCCACCAGGCCGAGCAGGAGCGGCTGCTCGCCGCAGCCCTCGGCGGCGAGTCCGGGAGGCACGATGAGCGCGGAGGAGGACGGAGCAGGGAAAGCCACGCGTCGTCGTGCTGGGCGGTGGCCCGGCCGGCGACGTCGCCGCGCTGCGCGCGGCGCAGCTGGGGGCGCACGTCGACGCTGATCGAGCGCGCGGAGCTCGGCGGGACGTGCCTCAACTGGGGCTGCATCCCCACGAAGTCGCTGCTGGCGACGGCCGACCTGCTGCGGCGGGTGCGGCCGCGTCGGACGAGTTCGGGCTGGTCGTGCCCGAGGTCTCGTTCGACTTCCCGCAGCATGATGGAGCGCAAGGACGAGATCGTCCTCAAGATGCGCCAGGGCGTGGAGGGCGCGGCGAAGCGCAAGGGCGTGACCGTGGTGCGCGGCGAGGGCCGCGTGGACGGAGGACGCCGTCGTGGTGGGCGACGAGCGATACCCCTTCGACCACCTCGTGGTCTGCGTCGGCACCGAGCCCTCGGGCCTCCCGGGCTTCGACATGGACCACCCGGCGATCCTGACCTCCAACGACATCCTGCTGCTCGAGTCGGTGCCCGAGACCATGATCGTGGTCGGCGGCGGCGTCGTCGGCTGCGAGTTCGCCAGCCTGTTCGCCCCGCTCGGCACGCAGATCACGGTCGTCGAGATCCTGCCCCGGCTGCTCGCGGGCATCGACGACCGCACCGCGAGCCAGTTCCAGCGCCTGCTGGAGAAGGACGGCGTGACGGTGCACCTGGGCCGCCAGGTGGCCGAGGTCTCCGAGTACCGCGACGACGGCGTCACCGTGAAGCTCGACGACGGCACCGAGATCTCGGCCGAGAAGCTGCTCGTGTCGGTGGGCCGGCGCTCCCAGGCGGCGGGCATCGGCCTGGAGGCGCTCGGCGTCGAGGTGACCGAGCGCGGGCATCGTGGTGGTCGACGAGTACCTGCGCACCGCCAACCCGACGATCTGGGCGGCGGGCGACTGCATCGGCGGGCCTCCAGCTCGCGCACCTGGCCTCGGCCGAGGCCGGCCGCGCCGTGGAGAACGCGCTCACGGGCCACCTCCTCCCCATGGACCGGACCGTGGTGCCGAGCTGCATCTACACCCACCCCGAGATCGCGACGGTCGGCCTGAACGCCGACGCGGCCAAGGAGGCGGGCCACGACGTGAAGCTGGGCCAGGCGCGGTTCGCCGGCTCGGGCAAGGCGCTCGGCGAGGGCGAGCCCGACGGCTACGCGCAGCTCGTGATGGACGCCGACACCGGGCTCCTGCTGGGGGCCACGATCATGGGCGTGCACGCCGTCGAGATGATCCACGAGATCGGCGTGGCCATCTCCGAGGGGCTGTCGGTCGGCGAGCTCGGCGAGATCATCCACGCCCACCCGACCGTCAGCGAGATGGTGATGGACGCCGCCCAGCAGGCCGTCGGCGTGGCCCCCTACCTCTCCTAGCGCCATCGCGAGACCTGGCGGCGGCTGGGCCCGGAGGCGCTGCCGCCCGCGCCGGCCGTCGCGCGGCCGGTCGAGCTGCTCCGGGGACTGGCCGACGACCCGACGCCGGCTCTGTCCTGGTCCACCGTGACCAGGCCGGCGCTCGTGCTCGGCCGCCTGGCGGTGGACCCCGAGGTCGACGGCGACGCCGTCCGGGCCGAGGGGGTCGAGGTCGTGCGCCGCTCCTCGGGCGGCGGGCCGGTGCTGTGGGACGCGGGCCTGCTGGCGCTCGACGTGGTGCTGCCCCGCGGCCACCGGCTGGCGGGCGACGACGTCGTGGCCGCCTACCGGTGGCTGGGCGAGGCGATCGCCGAGGGACTCCGCGAGCTGGCGGTGCCGGACGTGGAGGTCGTGGGGATCGGCCGGGCGCGGGACGACCGGGCGCGGCCCGGCCCCGCGGCCGACGCCTGCTACGGCGGCCTCTCCCCCTTCGAGGTCACGGCCGGCGGGACGCAAGGTGGTGGGGCTCTCGCAGACGCGCCGGACCCCGGGCGCCCTGCTGCAGGCCGGAATTCTGATGAGCCTGGACCCCGGCCTCCTGGCCCGCCTGCTCCGGCGCGACGAGGCATTCGCCCACGGCCTGGCCGCCGCGTCCGCCGGCCTGCGCGAGCTGCGCCCCGGGCTGACGGCCGCGGCCATCGTGGGCGCCGTCGATGCCGCCGTGGCGCGGCGGGAGTCGGTGGAGCTCGAGGGGACCTCCTGACGCCGGTCGTCCTGGGCCGCCGCCGAGCCGGTGGCTAGGATGGCGGCGGTGGAGCCCGGTCTGGATCCGCGGCGCGCGCGCCGCGCCGCCCAGCGGCGTCGCGTCGTCCGGCGCCGCCGCCTGATGGCGGGGATCGCGATCGCCGTGCTCGCCGCGGTGGCGATCGCGGCGATCGTCAAGGTCACGGGCTCCTCGAGCGAGGCCACGGCGCAGGCGCCGGGCGCGCCGCCGCCGCCGGGGACCAGCACGCCGTCCGCTCCCGCGCCGCCGGCCAAGGACGCGACGCCGGTGCGCGTGGCCGCGGTGGGCGACATCGTGATGGGCAGCCTCCCCTACGGCCTGCCTCCCGACGGCGGGCGGTCGTTCTTCTCGACGGTGGACCAGCTCCTCGTGGGCGACGTCGTGCTCGGCAATCTCGAGGGCACCCTGGCCACCGGCGGGTCGTCGAAGTGCGGTGGCGGCAGCCCCAACTGCTTCGCCTTCCGAACGCCCCCCTCGTACGCGCGGTGGCTGAAGGGCGCGGGCTTCACGGTGATGAACCTGGCCAACAACCACGCCTACGACTTCGGAGCGTCGGCGCAGCGCGAGACCGTGGCCGCGCTCAACCGCGTCCGCCTCCTCAACACCGGCCGGCCAGGCACCGAGGCCGTCCAGACCGTGGGCGGCCAGCGCGTGGTGGTGCTCGGGTTCGCCCCCTACAAGTGGGCCGACTCCGCTCCTGGACATCGCCCGCGCCAAGCGCCGGGTGCGCGACGCGGCCGCGCGCGCCGAGATCGTGGTCGTCACCTTCCACGGCGGCGCCGAGGGCAGCGACAAGACCCACGTGCCGAGCGGCTCGGAGACCTTCCTCGGGGAGCCCCGCGGCGACCTGCGCGCGTTCACCCATGCCGTGGTCGACGCCGGCGCCGACCTGGTGGTGGGCCACGGGCCCCACGTGCTGCGCGGGATGGAGTTCTACCGGGGAAGGCTGATCGCCTACAGCATGGGCAACTTCGGCGGATACGAGGTCTTCTCGCTCGGCGGGGTGCTCTCCCAGTCCGGCGTCCTGCAGGTGACGCTGTCGCCGGACGGCCGGTTCCGCTCGGGGCGGTTCCGGCCCACCCAGCTCGTGGGGTCGGGCACCCCCGCCCCGGGCGGGTACGGCGTCTCCCAGGTGCAGGCGCTCTCGCGCCAGGACTTCGGGCCGCGGGCGGCGCGCATCGACGCCGCCGGCAGGATCAGCGCGCCTCGATGAGCCGCCGCAGGAACTGACGCGTCTCGGGGTGCTCCGGATCGCGGAGGATCCGGTCCGGCTCGCCCTGCTCGAGCACCCGCCCCTCGTGCAGGAAGCAGACCAGGTCGGCCACGTCGCGGGCGAACTCCATCTCGTGGGTGGCGATCAGCATCGTCATCCCCTCGCGCTTCAGCTCCCGGATCACCTCCAGCACCTCCCCCACCAGCTCCGGGTCGAGGGCGCTGGTGACCTCGTCGAGCAGCAGCGCCCGCGGACGGGTGGCGAGCGCGCGCACGATCGCCACCCGCTGCTGCTGCCCGCCGGAGAGGCGGTCGGGGTAGTCGTCCTCGCGACCGCCGAGCCCGAAGCGCGCGAGGAGCGCGCGGCCGCGCGTCGGCGGCCTCCCGGCGCGACATCCGGTGCGCCTTCACCGGGGCGAGCGTCACGTTCTGGAGCACGGACAGGTGCGGGAACAGGTTGAACGACTGGAAGACCATCCCCAGCCGCCGCCGGCTGGCGACCGAGGAGGCCTCCGGGCGCGTGACCGCCTCGCCGTCGAGGAAGATCTCGCCGTCGTCGATCTCCTCGAGCAGGTCGGCGCAGCGCAGGAGCGTGGACTTGCCGGAGCCCGAGGCGCCGATCAGCGCCACCGCCTGATGCTCCCCCACCGCGATGTCGATGCCCGCGCAGCACGAGGCGCGACCCGTACGCCTTCGTCACGCCCCTCAGCTCGAGCACGGGCGTCGCGGCGCTCACGGGCCCGCCACCTGCCCCTGCCGCCGCCGCGCGCGGGCCTGCTGGCGATCGACGATCCGGGCCAGCGGCACGGTCACGGCCAGGTAGAGGAGCGCCGCCGCCAGGAACGGCGTGTAGTTGAAGTCCGACGCCGCGCTGATCTGGGCCACGCGGAAGGCCTCCTGCGGGCCGAGCACCGACACCAGCGCGACGTCCTTCTGCAGCGAGATGAAGTCGTTGAGCAGCGGCGGGACCATGCGGCGCACCGCCTGGGGCGCCACCACGTAGGTCATGGCCTGGCCCTCGGTGAGGCCGAGCGCGACGGCGGCCGAGCGCTGGCTGGGGTGGATCGAGTCGAGGCCGGCGCGGTAGACCTCGGCCACGTAGGCCGTGTAGCAGAGCGCCAGCGCCGATCCCCCCCAGCACGACCGGGTCCGTCGGCAGTCCGGAGAGGCCGAGGGCCGGGACGCCGAAGCCGATCAGGTAGACCACCAGCAGCACGGGCACCCCGCGCATGACGTCGGTGAAGACCACCGCCAGCATGCGCAGGGGGAAGAGCGCCGGCGCGCGGCTGTTGCGGCACAGGGCGACGGGCAGGGCCAGGACCAGCACGACGACCTCGACCACGAGGAAGATCTTCACGTCCAGCCAGAACCCGCGCAGGACGTCCGGGAACGACTCGCGGAACACGGCCCAGTCGAAGAACGTGCTCTGCACGTCCGACCATCCCGGGCTCGTGACGATGAGCAGCGCGAGGCCGCCCAGCACCACGACCGACGACAGCGCGGCGATCGCGGCTCCGCGGCGCGCCCGGCGCCGCCGGGCCGCCTCGCGGACGAGGCGGGCCTCCGACGCCGCGGTCAGCGCCGGGGAGGTGCTCAGGTGAGCGCCGGCACCGCCTCGGCGCCGATCCACTGGTCGGTGATCCTCTGGAGCTCACCGGAGTCGCGCAGCCGGCCGATCGCCGCGTCCACGCACGGGGTGAGCCCGGAGTCCTTGGCCAGCACCACGCCCCAGTCGTCACCGCCGGGGGCCGCGAACTGGCCCACGATCGTCCCGCCCTCGATCTCGGTGTCGCGGAGGATAGAAGGTCGTCGGCAGGTCGACCACGATCGCGTCCACCTGACCGGACTTCAGGGCCCGGACCGTGTCGTTGGAGTCGTTGTAGACGCGCGGCTGCTTGCTCGGCGCGATCACGTCGTTCACGGCGTCGAGGCTGGTGGTGCCCACCTGCACGCCGATCTGGGCGTCGGACAGCTCGGCGAAGGTCGTGGCCGTCGCGTACGGGCGAGTCCTTGCCGACCAGCACCGCCTGCGGGGTCGTGTAGTAGGGGACGGAGAAGTCGACCTGCTTCGCGCGGGCCGGGCTGATCGAGATCTGGTTGATGTCGAAGTCGAACTTCTTGGGGCCGGGCGCGTAGGAGTTGTTGAACGGCACCACGGTCCACGCGACGTCGGCCGGGGCGACGCCCAGCTCGTCGGCGATGGCGTAGGCCACCGCGCTCTCGAAGCCCTTGCCGTTGGTCGGATCGTCGTCGATGACGTACGGCGGGAAGGCCGGCGTGTCGGTGCCCACCGTCAGCTCGCCGGGCGCTCACCAGCGGCAGGGTCGCCAAGCGTGCAGTCCGCGGCCGGGGTCGTGGCGGCGGTCGAGTCGGCGGCGCTGTCGTCGTCGTCGCCGCAGGCCGCGAGCGCGAACGCCAGGGCGATGGTCAGCAGCACGGCGAGGAGGACGCGGATGCGGGTGCGGGTCATTCGGCTCTCCCGGCGGGGCGGTCGGCGACGGCGGCAGCCTACCCTGCGGCCCCCGGAATCGGATAGCCCACCGGCGGGGTGCGTCCCGAGACGCCCACCACGAGCGCCGCGGGGCCCTCGCGAGCCCGCCGCCAGAGGTCCCGGAGCGCCTCGGGCAGGTCGGCCGCTCGGTCGGCGCGGGCGGCCGAGGCGCCGAATCCGCGGCAGATGGCGGCGACGTCCAGCGGCGGCTCGCGCACCGCGAGGCCGGGCCAGTCGCCCTCGGGGCGACCGGTCATCCCCTCCAGGCCGGCGCGCAGGATCTCGTAGCCGCCGTTGTCGGCCACGACCAGCGCCAGCGGAAGGCCCTCGTGGGCGGCGGTCCAGAGCGCCGGGGCGCCGAACACGAAGCTGCCGTCGCCCTGGAGGGCCAGCACCCGGCGCCCCGGATCCGCCAGCGCCGCGCCCACCGCGGCCGGGAGCCCCCAGCCGAGGGCGCTGCCGCGATGGGCGAGCCAGGTGGACGGGCGTGCGGGGGCCGATCACGGCCCGCAGGCCGCGCCCGGCGGTGAGCGCCTCGTCGACCACCAGGTCGTCGCGCTCCACCGCGGCCGCGACGGCGCGGGCGAACCCGGCCGGGCCCACCCGATCGCCGACCGCCGCCGCCTCGACGCGCGACCGCGCCGCCGCTCGGGCGGCGGCCACCTCCGCCATGGCGCGAACGCAGCGCTCGCCGCACGTCCGCCGGGGCCGGACCCAGGCGCTCGCGCAGCCCGGCGAGCCCGCTCGCGAGGTCCCCCACGAGGCCGACGGCGGGCGCGTGGACCTTGCCCACCTCGTGGGGGTCCACCTCCAGGTGGACGAGCGTCGTCTCCCGCGGGAGGGCGCTGCCCGGGCTGGTCCCGAAGAGCCGGAACACCGGCATCCCCACGGCGAGCACCACGTCGTGGGGCGCGAGGAGAGGGGCGATCTCGGCGGCGAAGGGCGGCAGCGGTCCCTGCCAGAGGGGGTGATCGGTGGGCAGGGGCACCGTGGCGGCCAGCGGCTCGCCCAGGATCGGCGCCCCCAGGCGCTCCGCCAGCGCGGCCAGCTCCGCCGAGGCCCCGCCCCGGGCCACGGCGTCCCCGGCCAGCACGCGCCGGGGCGCGCGCGGCGCCCAGCAGCTCGGCGGCGCGCGCCAGCGACGCCGCGTCCGGCGGCGGCGGCGAGGCCGGAGAGGCGGGGGCGTGGGGCGGCGGACTCGGCGCCACCTGCACGTCGAGCGGCAGGCTCAGCACCACGGGGCCGCTCGGCTGCTCGCGGGCGGTGCGCACGGCCAGCGCCAGCAGGCGCGGCAGGTCGCCGGGGCGGGTGACCTCCCAGGCCCCCTTGGCGAGGGGCCGGCACAGCTCCACCAGCTCCCCGCCGAGGAACGGCTCCCCGGGCAGCAGGTCCTGCACCTGCTGGCCCACCGTCACCAGCACCGGCACGCGGGCGCGGGCGGCGTTCAGGATCCCCGACATCGCGTTGGCGAGCCCCGGCTGCACGTGCACGTTCACCGCCGCCAGGCTCCCCGAGACCTGCGCGTAGCCGTCGGCGATCCCCATGACCGACGCCTCGTGCAGCGCGAGCACGTAGCGCACCGCCCGCTGGCGCCCGGCCGCGTCGGTGATGGGCAGCTCGGTCGAGCCGGGGTTTCCGATGAGGTGCCGCACGCCCTCGGCGGCCAGCGCCTCCAGGAGCCAGTCGGCCCCGGTGCTCACGACACTAGGCCAGCGGCGCCATGGTGAGGCCGGCGTCCTTCAGCTGCTCCCAGTAGAGCTCGGCCTGCTCGCGAACCCCGCTCCACACCCGGGCCCGCCCGGCGTTGTGGATCTTGGTGGCCAGGGCCATGCCCTCCTCGTAGCCCACCCCCGGAATGAAGCGGGCGAGGGTCTGCGCGACGTGCTCGAAGGTGTTGTGGTCGTCGTTCAGGACGATCACGTGACAGGGCTCGCCGTGCCCCGACGAGGAGCCCGGCCGCCCGGTGACCGGCTTGACGGGCGTCTCGGTTCCCACGGCGCGCAGGATACCCCGCCCCGTGGCCGTCCCGGAGCGGCTCGCTGCCGCCAGGAGACGGCCGGGCGACCGCCGGCGGGGATACCATCGCTCGGTGAGCACGACGACCGTCCGCACCCGGGGTGGCGAAAGCCCCGCACTGGCTCGGTTCCACCCCCTGGTGCGGGAGTGGTTCACGAGGGCCTTCCCGGCTCCGACGCCCGCCCAGGAGCGCGGCTGGCCGCCGATCGCCGACGGAGAGCACAGCCTGATCCTGGCTCCGACCGGATCCGGCAAGACGCTGGCCGCGTTCCTGTGGGGCCTGAACGGGATCGTGGAGGACCGGCTGGCCGGGCGGCAGCCGTCGCGGCTGCTCTACCTCTCCCCCCTGAAGGCGCTGAACTACGACGTCGAGCGCAACCTCCGGGGCCCGCTGGCCGGCATCGCCGCGGCCGCCGCGCTGCAGGGCCGGGAGGCGCCCGAGGTGTCCGTGGCGGTGCGCACCGGGGACACCCCCCAGCGCGACCGCCAGCGGATGCTGCGCACGCCGCCCGACATCCTCATCACGACCCCCGAGAGCCTGTACCTGCTCCTCACCTCGCGCGGGCCGGAGATCCTCACCGACATCCGGGCCGTGATCGTCAACGAGATCCACGCCGTGGCCGGCACCAAGCGCGGCACGCACCTGGCGCTCAGCCTCGAGCGCCTCGAGCGCCTGGTCGCCGGGGCCGGGGCGAGCCTCCAGCGGATCGGCCTGTCGGCGACGCAGCGGCCGCTGGCCGAGATCGCGCGCTTCCTGGGCGGCCAGGACGGCGGAGGGGCGCCCGCGCCCCGTGTCGATCGTCGACGCCGGGGCCGTCGAAGGAGCTCGACCTGAGCGTGGTCGTCCCGGTGGAGGACATGCGCGAGCTCGGCCGGCCGCCCGGGCGCAGGAGGACGACCCCATCGAGGTCCCCGGCGGCGAGGGCCGGCGGCGCTCGATCTGGCCGGCGATGTACCCCGAGCTGCTGGAGCTGATCCGGGCCCACCGCTCCACGCTCATCTTCGTCAACAACCGGCGGCTGGCCGAGCGCCTCGCCCTGCGGCTGAACGAGCTGGCCGAGGAGGACGTCGCCCGCGCCCACCACGGCAGCCTCGCCCGCGAGCAGCGCACCCTGATCGAGGAGGAGCTGAAGGCCGGGCGGCTTCCCGCCCTCGTGGCCACCAGCAGCCTGGAGCTCGGCATCGACATGGGCGCGATCGACCTCGTGATCCAGGTGGAGAGCCCGCGCAGCGTGGCGCGCGGCATGCAGCGCATCGGCCGCGCCGGCCACCAGGTGGGGGCCCCGAGCCGCGGGCGTGGTGTTCCCCAAGTACCGGGGCGACCTGCTGGAGTGCGCCGCCGTGGTGTCGCGGATGCGGGAGCGGCGCGATCGAGGAGACGCGCGTGCCGCGGCTGCCGCTGGACGTCCTGGCGCAGCAGCTCGTGGCCATGTGCGCCGGCGAGACCTGGACGCGTCGACGAGCTCGAGCGGGTGGTGCGGGGCGCCTACCCCTTCGCCGAGCTGTCGCGCGAGCAGCTCGAGGGCGTGCTCGACATGCTCGCCGGCCGGTACCCCTCGGACGAGTTCGCCGAGCTGCGCCCGCGGGTGGTGTGGGACCGTGGCGCCGGCACGGTGCGCGGCCGCGACGGGGCGCGCGCGCTGGCGGTGCAGAACGCGGGCACGATCCCCGACCGGGGCCTCTACGCCGTGGTGCTGCCCGACGGAGCCCGCGTGGGCGAGCTGGACGAGGAGATGGTCTACGAGGCCCGCACCGGCCAGACCTTCATGCTCGGGGCCTCCACCTGGCGCATCGAGGAGATCACCCGCGACCGGGTGATCGTGACCCCGGCGCCCGGGGCCCCGGGCGCGGTGCCCGTTCTGGAAGGGCGAGGGCGTCGGGCGCCCCTACGAGCTGGGCGAGGCGGTGGGCCGCCTCGCGCGCGAGCTGGTGACCGCGGGCCCCGAGCGCGCGGCCGCGCGCCTGCGCGACGAGAGCGCCTTCGACCGGCGCGCCGCCGCCAACCTGGTCGCGTACCTCGAGGACCAGGCGGCGGCCACCGGGACGGTGCCGAGCGACCGCGCGATCGTGGTCGAGCGCTTCCGCGACGAGATCGGCGACTGGCGCCTCTGCGTGCTCACGCCCTTCGGCGCACGGGTCCACGCGCCCTGGGCGCTGGCCCTCGGAGCGCGGCTGCGCGCCGCGACCGGCCAGGAGGCCCACGCGATCTGGGGCGACGACGGCATCGCCCTCCACCTGCCCGACGCCGACGAGGCGCCCCCGCTCGGACATCGCGCTCATCGACCCCGACGAGCTCGAGGAGCTGGTCCTGGGCGAGCTCGGGCGGCACCGCCCTCTTCGGCGCCCGCTTCCGCGAGAACGCGGCGCGCGCGCTCCTGATCCCGCGGCGCCGCCCCGGGCACCGGACCCCGCTCTGGCAGCAGCGCCTGAAGGCCTCGTCGCTGCTTCAGGTGGCGCGCCGGTTCGGCAGCTTCCCGGTGATCCTCGAGACCTACCGCGAGTGCCTGGACGACTGGTTCGACCTGCCGGCGCTGCGCGGCGGTGCTGGCGCCGGGTGCGATCGCGCGAGCTGGCCGTGGTCGAGGTCGAGACCGCGACGGCCTCGCCCTTCGCCGGCTCGCTGCTGTTCGAGTACGTCGCCTCCTACATGTACGAGGACGACACGCCCGCCGCCGAGCGCCGCGCCCAGGCGCTGTCGCTGAATCGCGACCTCCTTCGCGAGCTGCTCGGGCAGGAGGAGCTGCGCGACCTCATCGACGCCGAGCGCCCTGGCCGGTCTCGAGGCGGATCTGCAGGGCCTGTCCGAGCGCGCCCGGGCGCGGGGCGCCGACGGCCTGCACGACCTGCTGCGCCGCATCGGCGACCTCTCGCCGGGCGAGATCGGCCCGCCGGCTGACCGGTCCCCGCGACGGCCGACGAGCTGGTGGAGGACCTGGTGGCCGAGCGGAGGGCCTGCGCGATCCGCCTGGCCGGCGAGCAGCGGGTCATCGCCGCCGAGGACGCGGGCCGGTACCGCGACGCGCTCGGCGCGATGCCCCCGAGCGGTCTGCCCGAGGCGTTCCTCGAGCCGGTGCCCGACGCGCTGCGCGGACTCGTGGCGCGCTGCGCGCGCGCGCACGGGCCCTTCCACACCACGCGGTCGCCGAGCGCTACGCGCCTCGAGCCCGCGGGCCGTCGACGGCGTCCTCGCGGCCCTCGAGACCGCCGGCACGCTGGTGCGCGGCGAGCTCCGGCCCGGCGGCTCGGGGCGCGAGTGGTGCGACGCCGAGGTCGTGCGCCGCCTGCGCCGGGCCAGCCTGGCCGCCCTGCGGAAGCGAGATCGAGCCCGCCGACCCCCGGACCCTCGGGCGCTTCCTTCCCGACTGGCAGCGGGTCGACCGGCCGGGCGCCGCCCGCGGCGTCGACGCCCTCCGGGACGTCCTCGCGTCGCTCCAGGGGCTCGCCCTGCCGGCCGCCCAGTGGGAGGGCGAGGTGCTCCCCCGGCGGCTGGCCGACTACGGCCCGGCCCGCCTCGACGAGCTCGCCGCCCGGGGAGAGATCGTGTGGGTGGGCGCGGGTGCGGGCGGGGTCGGCGGCGGACGGGTGGCCATCTACTTCCGTGAGGACGCCGCCCTGCTCGGGCCGCCGCCGGGCGACCCGGCGCCCGAAGGCGCGGTGGCGGACGCGCTGCGCGCCGCCCTGGCGGGAGGCGCCAGCTTCTGGGACGACCTGCGCGCCGCCGTCCCGATCCCTCGGGAGGACCTCTTCTCGACCCTCTGGTCGCTGGTCTGGGCCGGCGAGGTCACCAACGACCTCTGGCTGCCGCTGCGCGCGCCTCGCCGCCTGCCGCCGCCGCGGCGGCCCAGCGCCGGCGCGCGCCGGCGGCGCGCGGGCGGCGCCGGGCGGGGAGCGCCCTCGGCCGTGGCGGGGCGCTGGTCGCTGGCCGAGCCGCTCTTCCGCGACGGGCCCGCCGCCGGCGAGCGGCGCCGCGCTCTGGCGGAGCTCCTCGTGGAGCGCCACGGCGTGCTGACCCGGGCCGGCGCGCTCGCGGAGGGGGTCCCCGGAGGGTTCGCCGCGCTCTACGGCGGGCTCGCCGAGCTCGAGACGCTCGGGGCCTGCCGCCGCGGCTACTTCGTGGCGGGCCTCGGCGGCGCGCAGTTCGCGATGCCGGGGGCGGTCGAGCGCCTGCGCGACCTGCGCGAGGCGCCCCCCGGCGAGGAGCCGCCGGCGATCGTGCTGGGCGCCGCCGACCCGGCCCAGCCGTACGGCGCGGCGGTGCCGTGGCCGCGGCGCGAGGGCGGCCGCTCCCCGTCGCGCGTCGTTCGGCGCCCAGGTCGCCCTGGTGGACGGCGTGCCGAGGCTCTACCTCGAGCGAGGCGGCCGCGGCATCCTCACCTTCGGCGAGGCCGATCCGGCCTCGCTCGCCGCCGCCCTCGCCGCCCTCGCCGGCTGGATCCTGGCCGATCGCCGCCGCCGCGCGGCCGTGGAGCGGGTGGACGGAGAGCCGGTCTTCGGCTCGCCCCTCGAGGCTCCCCTGGCCGAGGCCGGGTTCCGGGCCGACCTCCGCGCGATGGTGCTGCGCGCATAGGCGCCGCCGCGCAGGCCGGAGCCGTGTACCGCGTGCAGCTCACCGGCCGTCAGGTGGAGGTGGGCGTCCGCGTCTCCCGCCGGGCCCGGCGAGCGACCCTCGCGGTGGGGCCCCGGCAGCCGCCGGTGGTGATCGTCCCGGTCGGCACGCCCGCCTCCGTCGTGACCGGCGTGCTCCAGAGGCACGCCGACTGGCTGGAGCGCCGGCTCGCCGCGATCGACGAGCGCGCGGCGCGGACGCCCGCCCTCGGGACTGGACCGCGAGGGGCGCGCCTGGATCGACGGCCGGCCGATCCGGATCGAGCACGCGGGCGGAGGACCCTCCGTCGCGCGCCTGTCCGGCGAGGCGATCCGGGTCACGGGCGGGGCCGACCGGGCGCCCGCGGCCGTGGAGCGGCTGCTGCGCCGCGAGGCCCGGAGCCGGCTCACCGGCAGCGCGCAGCGCGAGGCCGCGCGCCTCGGCCTCTCGTACCGCTCGCTCTCGGTGAGGGACCAGCGCACCCGCTGGGGCTCCTGCAGCCCCGCCGGCCACCTGTCGTTCTCGTGGCGCCTCGTGATGGTGCCCCAGGAGGTGCGGGACCACATCGTGGTCCACGAGCTCTGCCACCTGCGGGTGCCGAGCCACTCCCGTGACTTCTGGACGATGCTCGACCGCGTCCGCCCCGGCTGGCGCGAGCAGAGCCGGTGGCTCGACGAGCACGGCGACGAGGTCCTGTCCTACCACGTACGCCTCTCACCGCCCGGGAGGATCGTTGACTGCGCAAGCAACTGGAGCTATCGTTGAGTACGCAAGCAAATAGGGAGCGGAGGGCCATGCGCCTCGAGGGCATCCACCACATCACCGCGATCACCGGCGACGCGCCGGGGAACGTCGACTTCTACACGCGCGTCATGGGCCTGCGGCTGGTGGCGAAGACGGTGAACCAGGACGACCCGGACGTCTACCACCTCTTCTACGCCGACGAGAAGGGCTCGCCCGGGCGCGGAGCTGACCTTCTTCGAGTACCCCGGGGCGCCGCGCGGGCGCGCGGGCTCGGGGATGGTGCACCGCATCGTCTCGCGGGTCGCGTCGGCCGAGGCGATCGACTTCTGGGAGCGGCGGCTCGCCGAGGAGGGTGTGGCGACCGAGCGCGAGGGCGACGCTCTGCGGTTCGCCGACCCCGAGGGCCTCGGGCACGAGCTCGTGGTGAGCGACGCCAACCCGGCCTCTCGTGGCACAGCACCCGGAGATCCCCGCGCACCTCGCCCTGGGAGGCTTCGTGGCGGTGCGCGCCTACGTCGGGCGCCCCGAGCGCAGCGGCGACCTGCTGCGCGACGTGATGGGCGCCCGCGAGGCGGCCGACGGCGTCTTCGAGCTCCGGGGCGAGCGGCGCGGCGGCACGATCACCCTCGACCCGCCGCCGGACGAGCGGCCCCTTCAGGGCGCGGGCACGGTGCACCACGTGGCGTGGGGCACGACGGTGGCGGAGCACCCGGCCTGGCACGACCGGCTGGTGGAGGCCGGCGTGCGCGCCACGCAGGTCATCGACCGCTACTACTTCCACTCGATCTACTTCCGCGAGCCGAGCGGCGTCCTCTACGAGATCGCCGACGACGGGCCGGGCTTCACGCGCGATCTGCCGGTCGAGGAGCTGGGGACGCGGATCATCCTTCCGAGCTGGCTGGAGCCACAGCGGGCCGAGACCGAGGCCCGGCTGACGCCCCTCCCCGACCCACGCGCCGGGTGGGCGCGGACGCCCGCGTGAGCGCCGCAGAGCCCTCACCGGCGGGCTGGCGGTACGAGTACGCGCCGGCGACGACGGCCCCGGTGCTGCTGATGCTGCACGGCACGGGGGGCGACGAGCACGAGATGATCGCGTTCGGGCGCAGCCTCGCGCCGGGCGCCGCCCTGATCGCTCCCCGCGGCCGCGTGAGCGAGGGCGGGATGGCGCGCTTCTTCACGCGCGAGCCGTCCGACCCCTTCCGGTTCCCGGACCTGCTCGAGCGCACCCGGGAGCTCGCGGACTTCGTCGGAGGCGGCGCTGGCCGCTCACGACCTCACCGGCCGGCCCGTCGTGGCGGTGGGCTACTCCAACGGCGCCAACGTGGCCGTGAGCCTGCTGCTGCACCATCCCGGGGTGCTGTCCGGTGCGGCACTCCTGCGCCCCCTGCTGCCCGCCGCCGCCCCCGACGGTCTCGATCTCTCCGGGGTGCGCGTGCTGGTCGCCGCCGGGCGGCAGGACGACCCTGATCCCCCCGGCGGCCGTCGAGGCCTTGCTCACGACGCTGCGGGCGCACGGCGCCGACGTGACCGAGCGGTGGGCGCCCGGCGGGCACGGCCTGACCCAGGAGGACCTCGCGGCGGTCGCCGCCTGGCTCGCGGAGGCCTGAGCGGGGGGCACCGTCGGCCGAGGCCGAGCCCGAGCCGAGCCCTCAGGCCGCGTAGGCCTCCAGGATCCGCTCGGCCGAGCGGGCGTACCCGCCGCCGAACAGGCAGACGTGCACCAGCACCGGGTAGAGCTGGTAGAGCCGGACCCGATCCTCATGGCCCTCGGCGAGCGGGTGGGCCTCCTGGTAGGCCGCGAACACGCCGGCCGAGAAGCCGCCGAACAGGCGCATCATCGCCAGGTCGATCTCGCGGTGGCCCCCGTAGACGGCGGGATCCACGAGCACGGGCGCGCCGCCCGCGTCGGCCAGGGCGTTGCCGCCCCAGAGGTCGCCGTGGAGGCGAGCCGGGTGCTCCCGCGGGCCGCAGAGGTCGGGGAGGCGCGCCCTCAGCCGCTCGACGCGCGCCATCGTGCGAGGGGCAGCGCGCCCGCGTCCACCGCCCGGCGGGCGAGCGGCTCGATGCGCCGCGCCCCGTAGAAGCCGGGCCAGGTCTCCAGGGGCGCATTCTGCTGCGGCAGGCTGCCGATGAAGTTGTCCTCCGCGAGCCCGAACGAGGGCGCCCCCGCGCGATGGAGCGCCGCGAGCCCCCGGCCGAGGGCCTCGTCATGAGCGGGGCCCACGCGCCCGCGGTCGATCCACTCGAGGGCGAGGAAGCGCGGGGGCGCGGCGTCGGCGACCGCCACGACCTCGGGCGTGCGCAGCGCGCCGGCCTCCGCCAGCCACCGCAGCCCGTCGGCCTCGGCGCGGTACATGCCCGCGGGCGCGTCCTCGCGGTACTTCACGAACAGACGGCGGCCGTCGGCCAGCCCGATGCGCAGCGCGCGGTTGACGTCGCCCCCGGCGACCGGCTCGGCCGACAGCGCGCGCGTGCCGGCGGCCCGCTCGACCGCGGCCACCAGCGTCCCGGTCATCCCGGCTCCGGCGACTCCGCGCGCAGGTGCCGGAGCAGACCCACGCAGGCGCGCTCGACCAGGTCGAAGACGGCCTCGAAGCCGTCGGCGCCGCCGAAGTACGGGTCGGGCACGTCCAGGTCGCCGCCGGCGGACGGATCGAACTCGCGCAGCAGGCGGACCTTGGCCGCGTCCTCCCGGGTGGGGGCGATCCTTCGCAGGTCGGCGGCGTTCTGGCGGTCCATCGCCAGGACGAGGTCGAAGCGGGCGAAGTCGGACGCCGTGAACTGCTGCGCGCAGCCCTCCATGGCGATCCCCCGTCTCCGCGCCTCGCCGATCGCCCGCCGGTCGGACGGGCTCGCCGAGGTGCCAGGAACCGGTCCCGGCGCTCTCCACCATCACCTCGCCGTCGAGCCCGGCGGCGGCGACCCGGGCGCGCATGACCGCCTCCGCCGTCGGCGAGCGGCAGATGTTGCCCAGGCACACGAAGCAGACCCGCCACATGGGCGAGACGCTATCCGCCCCGCCCGTGGCCGGCCCGCCCCTCAGGAGGCCTCGTCGCGGGCCTTCAGCTCGTCGCGCAGGCCCTTCTCGTGCGCCCGCGCCCGGCGCCGCGAGGCCAACAGATACTGGAGGGCGATGAACGCCAGCACGGCGACGATGGCCCCGGCGAGGGTGCTCGCGCGGAAGTTCGGGGCCTCGACGTCGAGCGTGCGCTCGCCCGCGTGGGCCGCGCTGCCGTTCCCCACGACGATGCCCAGGGTGAGCAGGTTCGGGATGGCGAGCACGAGCGCGCCCGCGACCACCCAGGCCCGGAACCTCCACGAACGCTTCCGCCGCACGATGAGCGACAACACCATCAGCGGCAGGAACGTGAAGACGAATCCGTAGAACAGCCCCAGGCCGATCCCGGCCGACAGGCTGCCGTCCACCTGGTCGCCGATGCGGTGGGACCACCAGCGGGGCAGGGCCGCGCCGCCGATGAAGTACGCGAGCACGATCACCACCAGCGCGACGGCGAGCAGGATGAGGTTGCGGCGCCACGGCGTCCGCCGGGGGGTCTCGGTGGTGGCCGGGGCGGGGGTGTCGCTCATCGTCGCGGCCCTCGGGCGCTCACCCGGCGCAGGTTATCGTGCGTGCCATGCCGGAGGGACAGGTGAGCCACCGCAACGCGATCCGGCTCGGAGCCGCCCTCGCGGGACGGGAGCTGGTGCGGATCGAGGCGCCGGACCCGAGGACGGCGGCGCAGCGGATCCCCGAGCGGCTCCGGGGCGACCGGGTCAGCGCCGCCGAGGCCGTCGGCAAGCACCACCTGCTGCGCTTCGAGAGCGGCCGCGTCCTGCACTCGCACCTGATGATGACCGGGGTCTGGAGGCTGCTTCCCGCGTCCCGCGAGCCGCGGCCCGGCGGCCTCTTCCTCGCGCTGTGGACGGCCAGCCACGTCGCGGCCCTCTACCGCTGCCCGCGCGTGCGGCTCCTGGAGCCCGGCGAGCCCCTGCCGCGGGACCTGCTCGCCACCGGGCCCGACCTGCTGGGAGCGGACGTGTCGGCCGGGGCGGCAGCCGCCGCCCGCGCGCTGGGTCGCGTGGAGCCCACGCGCCAGGTGGGCGAGGCGCTCGTGGACCAGCGGGTCGTGGCGGGCGTCGGCAACGTCTACAAGAGCGAGACCTGCTTCCTCAGCGGCATCGACCCGTGGCGAGCGGTGGGGAGCCTCAGCGAGGACGAGGCCGCCGCCCTGGGCGCCGTCGCGGCCCGCCTCCTCGCCGAGGGCGTGCGCGACGGGGGCCCGATCCGCACCTGGCGGCCGCCCGACGCGCCCCCGCGGGCCCGTGGGCGCACCTGGGTCTACGGGCGGCCGGGAAGGCCCTGCCGCCGCTGCGGGGCCCGCATCCGATCGCGCGGGCAGGGCGACGCCAACCGCACCACCTATTGGTGCCCCGCCTGCCAGCACTGACGCGCCGTCAGGCCGTGGGAGCGGGAGTCTCCTCGCGCCGGTGGGCCCGCATCTCGATGATCTGCTCGTTCACCTCGGCGCCGATCAGCAGAGAGACGCAGGTGAGGAAGAGGAAGATCAGGTAGATCGCGGCGCTGGCCAGCGCGCCGTAGACGCGTCTCGAGCCGGCCGAAGTTCTCGACGTAGAGGGCGAAGAGCCGGTTGACGCCGACCCACAGGGCCACGGCGACGACGGCCCCGGGGAGCTCCGACATGAGCGACCGGCGCGGCGCGTTCGGGCCCGTAGTGGTACACGGCCGCGGTGAAGAGCAGCAGGCTGGCCGTTCCGATCAGGTACAGGAACCGCCCGGCCACGTTGGGCGCGCCGCGGCCGAAGATCTCCTCCGCCAGGCTCTCCACCAGGCGCGAGCCGCCGACCAGGGCGAGCGTCGTCGCCAGCACCAGGACGCCCGTGAGCGAGGGCCAGGATCAGCGCGACGAGCTTGCCGCGCACCCACGGCCGGTGCGGGCACGTCGCGCGCCCGGTCGAGCCCGCCGACCAGAGCCCCCATGACGTTGGCGGACACGTACAGGGCGGCGATCAGACCGATGGCCAGGAAGAGGGCGGCCTGGCCGGTGTTGGCCGTGGCGGATCTGAGCGAGGACCGCAGGATCTCGCGCAGCTCCACGGGGATCGCGTTGTCGGCGTCGTCGGCCAGGAACTCGTCGAACGTGTCGGGCTCCGCCACCAGCCCGAGGACCGACACGAGCACGAACAGGAACGGCACGGTCGCCAGGAACGCGTTGTAGGCGAACTGGCTCCCGACGCCGGTGATGTCGTCCGCGGCCGAGCGCCGGGCCGTGCCGATGATCAGGGTGGCGAGCCACGCGCCGAGCCGGCGCACCGGGTGTGCCGCGGTGCGGAGCCACGATCGATGATCGCTGGGCAGGGTGGTCACGGGCGGGTGGATAGCGGGGATCCCCCCGCATGCGCAAGCGCAGCCCCACGGGGGTCCTGGTCCGAAGACTCGCCCTTTGACGGGGTTCGTGACGTTCGTGACCATCCCCCCGGGGGGCGCAGAGGTCACCCGCCCTCGGGCACGCTTCTCGATCGAGGGTCGTTCCCACTGCCCCCGCGCGGCAGTTCGGAGGCTCGTGGCGCTCGGGCACAGCGTCTCGGGCCTCCCGGGCAACGCTCCCCCGGTAACGGGGTCGAGCGTCGGGACGGCCCTCACTCCCTCTCCTCCCCGCCCTCCGGGCGGGACGGCCGGTATCGTGGCCGGGTGCTGATCGGCTTCGTGGGCGCGGGCCTGATGGGCGGCGGAATGGTGCGCAACCTCGCCGCCGCCGGCCACGAGGTGCGCCTCTACGCTCGGACGCCCGCCCGCGCCGCCGATCTTCCCGCCATCCTCGTCCCCTCGGTGGCCGAGGCCGTCGACGGGCGCCGACCTGGCCTGCTCGTGCGTGACCGACTCCGACGACGTGCGCGAGGTCGTCGAGGGCATGCTCGCCGCATCCGCCCCGCCGCCCGTGCTGGTCGAGCTGAGCACGATCGCGCCCGCGGTCGCGCGGGAGCTGGCGGAGGAGTGCGCGGGCGCGGGGTCGCCTACCTCGACTGCCCGGTGAGCGGCGGGCCGGCCGGAGCGGACGAGGGGACGCTCGCGATCATGTGCGGCGGCGACGCCGACGCCCTCGCGCGGGCCACGCCGGCCCTCGACGCGATCGGGCGACCCGGCCAAGCGCTTCCACTGCGGCCCCGTCGGCCTCGGGCTGGTGGCGAAGCTCGTGGGCAACCTGCTCGTGGGCATCATCGCCACCGGCACCGCCGAGGCGCTCGGCGTGGGGCAGCGCGCGGGCCTCGACCCGGCGCTCGCGCGGGAGATCGCTGATGCGCTCCTCCGGCGATTCGTGGCAGCTGCGCAACCTCTTCCCGCGCGTCCTGGAGGGCGACCACCGGCCCCGCTTCACGATCGCGCAACCTGCTGAAGGACCTGGGTCACGCCGCGCGACCTCGACGGCCGGCCCGCTGACGATCGGGCGATCCGGCGCGCGCGACTGCTGGAGCAGGTGCCCTCCGACCTCGACTACGGCGCGCGTCGCGCGCCTCCTGATGGAGCTGCCCGACTAGCGAGCCGGGCCGGCCGCTACTTCGACTGGGACAGCAGGACGGCCAGGTCGGCGTAGGCGAGTCCGTCGGTCGACGTCGGGGAGCCCGAGGTCGTGCTCGATGGCCGCCGCGAGCGACCGCGCCCGCTCCAGGACCGACTTGTGCACCGGCTGGCCGGGGGCCGACTCGGCGATCCGCTTGGCCTCGTTGCGCAGCTGGTTGAGGTCGGCCGCCGGTGAGTTGAAGCTCGGCTTGGCCGGCGGGGCTCCAGGCTGGGGACGTCGGTCTGCTCGGTGCTCACCGATCCCCACGATACCGCACGCCCCGAGGGGCGACGGTCTCAGGCGACGCCGCGCCTGCCGGCTCGCGTGCTCCATCAGCGCCTCCTGCGAGTTCAGCGGCGTCCTCGCCGGCTCGGGCGCGGATCCGCGCGCCACGTGCCGTCGGGCCCGAGCTCCCAGGCCAGGGCCGTGTCGGCGAGCTGCAGGTCGATGACGGCCTGGATCTCGCGCGCAGGCGACCGGGTCCTCGACCGGCGCGACCAGCTCGACCCGGTTGTCGAGGTTGCGGGCCATCATGTCGGCGGAGCCGATCCAGTAGCCCGTCTCGCCGTCGGCCGTGAAGGCGAAGATCGCGGGCGTGCTCGAGGAAGCGCCCGACGATCGAGATCACCCGGACGTTCTCGCTCACGCCCGGGCACGCCGGGCCGCAGCCCCGCGATGCCGCGCACGATCAGGTCGACCGGCACCCCGGCCTGCGAGGCGCCGGTAGATCGCGGCGATCACCGGCCCGTCGATGATCGAGTTCATCTTCATCACGACCCGCGACGGCGACTCGGGCCGGTGCGCGGCGATCACCGCCCGGTCGATCTCGCGCATGATGCCGTCGCGCAGGTGCGCCGGGCGCCACCAGGGCCTGCCGGTAGCGTCGGGGGCCGGGCGAAGCCGGTGAGGTGGTTGAAGAGGTCGGCGACGTCCTCGGCCAGGTCCTCCCGGCAGGTGAACAGGCCCAGGTCCGTGTAGAGGCGCGCGGTGGAGGGGTTGTAGTTGCCCGTCCCGATGTGGACGTAGCGGCGCACCCGGTCGCCCTCGCGCCGCACGACCAGGGCCGACCTTGGCGTGGGTCTTCAGGCCCGAGAGGCCGTAGACCACGTGCACCCCGGCGCGCTCCAGCGCCCGGGCCCACTGGATGTTGCGCTCCTCGTCGAAGCGGGCCTGCAGCTCGACCAGGCAGACGGTCTGCTTGCCCTGCTCGGCCGCGCGCATCAGCGCCGGGACGATCGGCGAGTCGCCGCTCGTGCGGTACACGGTCTGCTTGATCGCGAGGACGTTCGGGTCCTCGACGGCCTGCTCCACGAAGCGCTCGACGCTGGTGTCGAAGTCGTCGTAGGGGTGGTGCACCAGCACGTCGCCGGCGCGGATGACGGCGAACATGTCGCTGCGTCTCGCCCTCCTCCGGCCTGCAGGCGAGGCTGGGTGCGCGGCTCCCACGGGGGGTCGCGCAACGGTCCGGCCGGTCGAGGCTGGCGAGGTCCAGAGCGCGGTCATGTCGAGCGGCGCGCCGGGACGCGGTACGTCTCGCGCTCGCCCACCTCCAGGGCCTGCTCAGCTCCGCGACGAGGTCGTCGGAGGCGCCCTCCTCGACCTCCAGGCGCACGACGTGGCCGAACCGCCGGCGGCGCAGCTGGGCCTCGACCGCGCCGATCAGGTCGTCGGACTCGTCGGAGATCGAGAAGTCGGCGTCGCGCGTGACCCGGAAGCGCGATGGTCTCGATGACCTCCATGCCCGGGAAGAGGCGCTCGACGTGCCCCTCGATGACGTCCTCGAGCGAGCACCAGCCGCTCCTCGGCCTGCGAGCAGGCGCGGCAGCCTCGGCGGCACCTTGACGCGCGCGAAGCGGGTCTCCCCGTTCACCGGGTCGCGCACCCGCAGGCCCGAGGTTGAGCGACAGGCCCGAGATGTACGGGAAGGGCAGGCCCGGTCCCACGGCGAGCGGCGTCAGGACGGCGTAGACCTCGCGGTCGAAGCGCTCGTCCAGGGCGCGGCGCTCGTGCCGGCGTCAGGTCCTGCGACGGTGGTCATCTCGATGCCGGCCTCCGCCAGCGCCGGGCAGCAGCTCCTCGTGCCAGATCCGGCTCTGCTCGGCCGTCGAGCTCCGCGCACGCGCTCGCGCGATGCGGCTCGAGCACGTCCTCGCGTGACAGCTTGTCGGGGGTCGAGGGCGATGCGGCGCGCCTCGAGGGCGTCCTGCACCGTCGCCACGCGCACCATGAAGAACTCGTCCAGGTTGCTCGTGAAGATCGCGAGGAACTTGCACCGCTCGAGCAGCGGCACGCTCGGGATCGCGCGGCGAGCGCGAGCACCCGGGCGTTGAAGTCGAGCCAGGAGAGCTCGCGGTTGATGTAGAGCGCCGGGTCGGAGAGGTCGACCGCGACCGGCGCCTCGCGGGCGGTCGTCATCACGGCACATGATGACCCTCCGCGCCCGCCACGGGAAGCCCCGTGCGCCACGGCGTTACGGGCCGCGCCGCGCGGTGAGCGTGTAGCGGGCGGCCCCGCCGGCGCCCTGGACCTCGAGCGTGTAGACGCCGCCGGCCGGCGCCGCGACGGTGAGCCGCTCGTCCGATGCCGGTCCCAGCGACGCGCCCGACAGCCACGCCCGGGAGAAGCCCGGGTCCCGGCGGCGGGCCGGGGTGCCCGGCCGCCAGAGGGCGACGTCGAGATCGGCCGCGGGCGGCCCGGCGAGCTCGGCGGTGAGGGTCTGGCCCGCCCGCAGGACCACGCGGAAGCCGTCGCGCGGGTCGTCGTGCGATCCCACGCGCCCCGCGACGGTGGCCGCGGCCGGCCCCCGGCCCCTCAGGAGCGGGCGCGTGCGGGCCGCGAGCCGGGTGTCGTCGTTCGGCTCGGGGTCCTCCGCCGCCGGCGGGGAGGCCGCGAGCGCCGCGGCGAGATCGAGCGCGCCCGCGCCGCTGCCCGGGTCGGGTCCGGCCGGCGGGACGTCGCGAGTGGTCTCCACGAGGGTCGCCCAGACCTGCTGCGCCGACAGCCCCGGCCGGCGTGCGATGAGGCGGGCCGCCGCGCCGGAGACGACGGCGGCCGCCATCGAGGTGCCGGTGCGGGCGACGAGCCCATCCCGCCCGCGCCCGGCCGCGGCCCGGGGCGCGGTGGAGAGGATGTCCTCGCCGGGCGCCGCCAGGGCCACCTGGGGACCGCGTGCGGAGATCGCGAGCGCGCGGCCGGAGCGGCCCAGGGCGCCCACGGCCAGCACGTGCCGGTACGCCCCGGGGTACTCGGCGCCTCCGAGCGCCCCGGAGTTGCCCGCCGGCGGCGACCACGAGGGCGCCCTGGCGGACGGCGGAGTCGATCGCGTCCTGCTCGGCGCGCGAGAAGCCGCGACCGCCGAAGGAGATGTTGATGACCCGCGCCCCCCGCGCCGCGGCGTACCGCACGCCGCGCACCAGTGAGGTCGTCGTGGTGGTGCCCGCGTCGTCGGCGATCACCACCGGCAGGATGCGCGCCGCCGCCACGCCGCTCCCGCCGATGCCGTTGCCCGACAGGGCCGCGATGATCCCCGCCACGTGGGTGCCGTGGCCGTCCGGATCGACGCCCGCGTCGCGGCGCCCCGGCACGAAGGAGCGCCCTCCGGCGACGATCGCGGCCGCCAGGTCCGGCGCGGCCGCGTCCACACCGGTGTCGAGCACCGCCACCAGCGGGCGCCGGCCGTGCGGGGGCGGGGGCGTCCAGCCGATCTGGGAGAGGTATCGCTGGGCGGGCACCTGTGGATCGGGCCGGGGCGCCTGACTCGCGAGAGGGGCGACCGGCGCGCGGAGGGGGGGCCGCGATGACCGCGGCCGCGATCACCGCCTCAGACCCTCCAGCGGGCGGCCACGAGGATCAGGCCGACGATCAGGACCAGCGCCACCAGCAGGCCGGCGAGCACCGAGAGGCCCACCACCAGGGGGATGAGGACGACGATCCCCTGCGCGATGGCACACGATCCACAGGACGTCGCGCAGCAGCCCCATGGGCAGCCGCGTCGCGACGGCCACCGACACGACGAGAAGCGCCACCGCCAGGAGCGCCAGCAGGACCGCGCTCGGGCGCCAGACGATGAAGAGCACGACCTCCACGAGCGCGACGAAGCCCGCCAGCAGGAGGCGCCGCCCCCTCAGCCACCGGCTCGCCCGCCCGCGCACAGTGGGGGGCCGGGCCTCGATGACGAGCGGATCGACCATGGACCGATCTTAGGCACTACGCGCGGATGGCGTCCTCGAGGTCGGCGGACAGCCGCATGTAGAGGCGCTCCATGTCGATGCCGGCGCAGGCGCGCCGCCACTCGTCGGCGAAGTCGCGGGGCGCCAGGATCTCCTGGACGTCGTCCAGGCCCTCGAGCACGCGCAGGAGCGCGGCGGTCATCTCCGGGTCGTAGAGCACCCCGGCCTCCTCGGCCAGCTCGGCGCGGGCCTGGCCGGGCGGCTTCCTCCTGCGGAACGGGCGGCGGCCGGTCATCGCGTCGTAGGAGTCGCAGAGCGCCACGAGTCGCCCCAGCGAGGGGATGTCATGGCCACGGAGCCCGACGGGATAGCCGCTGCCGTCCCACCGCTCGTGGTGGGCGCGCACGCCGTTGACCGCCGCCGGCATCAGGTGCATCTCGGCGAGCGCGTCGGCGCCCCAGTCGGGGTGGCGGCGGATGAGGTCCCACTCCTCGGGGGTCGGGCGCTCCGGCTTGCGCAGGACGGCGTCGGGCAGGCCCACCTTGCCGATGTCGTGCACGAGGCCGGTCATGTGGGCCAGGGCCACGTCCTCGGGCGCCCACCCGAGCTCCTCGGCCAGCAGGCAGCACAGCCGGCCCACCCCGGCCGAATGCTGCGCGGTGTAGCGGTCGCGCAGGTCGACCATCGCCACCAGAACCGGGATGGTGCCGCTGGCGACGTCGTTCAAGCGCGTGACGGCGCGCGCCGCTCGCTCGGCGGCGCGGCGCTCGCCGAGGACCGCGGTCTCGGCCATCTGGAGTGCGTCCGCCGTGCCCATCGCCGCGTCCTCACGGGCCAGCACCGCCTGCTCGCGCTCCACGACCGCGCGCTCGCGGTCGCGCAGCGCCCCGTCCATCCTGCGCGAGCGGTCGATCAGGCAGAAGAGCAGGACGACGGCGATCACCGCGACGCCGCCGGCCACCAGCTTGAGCTCCGTTCCCGGCACGCCCGCCGCCAGGCTCACGAATCCGATCAGGATCGCCGAGCCGATCAGGTCCGCGCCCACCATCGGCCGCAGGAACCGCCGCCACACCACGCGCGGCGGCTCGCCGTCCGTGAGCGCGATCATCCCGCTCACGAGGACGTGGTTCACCAGGAAGAACGTCGCGGCGGCGAGGAATGCCGCGGCGAACCAGGCGTGGTCGCCGGGGTCGGTCGCGAGACCCCCCAACGAGGCCAGCTGGAAGGCACACACCGCGGCGGCCGCGGCGATGGCGTAGCCGCCCGCGCTGGAGATCGCGACGGCCCGGCCGAAGGCCCGGTTGTCGATCGCCGCCAGCGTTCCGGCCAGCAGGGGCGCGACCACCGGCGAGCACAGGAAGACGGCCGCCAGGATCGGGAGGTGGATGAGGGTGACGGCCACCCGCTCGCCGCCCTGCACCGCCCAGGGGAGCGCGGTGAGGACGGCCACGCCCACCACCCCCCACAGCGGCGGCTCGGCCGTCAGGCCACCGCCGGCGCCGAGCAGGATCGCAGCGCACGCCGCGGTCAGGAGGAGACCCCAGGAGTACGCGTGAAAGGCCGGCTGCGCCCGTGTCGTCACCCATGTGACCATATCCACAGCACGGTGAGAGAGCGATGGTTCCGCCCAGTTTCGCAAGCCGGATTCCGCACTTGCGACGCGACTTCGCATCACCCATCGGGGTGATGGTCCAGGTCGGCGCTCTCCTCGCATCCGCCGGGCCCGCCGAGAATTGCGTTCTCACAAGATTCGTAATGAGACGGGTTCTCGACCCCCGGACGGACGATCGGGTGGGTGTAAACCTGGGCAAATCACACATCTCTCCGGCCCGAAGGTCCAGATCGACTCGGGGATGGGTGAAGTGGCGATTTCGCGAGTCGCCCGAGTGGCGAAATCGCGATTTCTTGGCCTCACGCGGGGGTCACCACGGCGCGGAATCCACCTCCCGGCCACGCGCGCGCGGCCGCGTCCGCGTTCGGGCGGTCCGGGTAGAGCCCGGCGAGGCAGGATCCGCTCCCGCACAGGAGCACCGCCCCGGCCCCGGCGAGCCCGAGGGCGCGGGCGGCCGCGCCGAGACCGGGCGCCAGGGCGAACGCCGCCGGCCAGAGGTCGTTGCGCACCCAGGCCGCGAGGGCGGGGAGGCGGGGCGGCGGCTCACCCGGCGGGTGGGGGGCGGGCGGCGGCAGCCGGTCGAACGCCCGGTAGACCGCGGCGGTGGAGAGACCCGCCTCTCCCTTCACGAGCAGCGCGGCGAACTCCGGAGCGGACGCGCGTCGCAGGCGCTCGCCGCGGCCCTCGGCCCACTGGGCGCCGCCGCGCACGAAGAAGGGCACGTCCGACCCCACCCGCGCCGCCACGGCCTCGAGCCGCTCCTCCCCCAGGCCGAGGCCGTAGAGGCGGTCCACGGCCACCAGCGCGGCCGCCGCGTCGCTGGAGCCGCCGCCCAGCCCGGCCTGGGACGGGATGCGCTTGTCGATGTCCACCTCCACGGGGAGGGCGCGGCCGGCCTCGGCCTCGAGCGCGTCGAGCGCCGTCCAGACCAGGTTGCCGGGGCCCTCGATGCCCGGACAGCGCACCCGGCGCTCACCCGCGCGGCGCACCTCGAGGACGTCGGCCAGCCCGTCCAGGGCGACCATCAGGCTGGTCACGGGGTGGTAGCCGTCGCCGGCCCGCGGCGCCACGGCCAACCTCAGGTTCAGCTTGGCCGGCGCGGCGAGGCTCAGGCGCTCCAGCACAGCTCCCGCGCCAGGGCGGCGAAGTCGGCGGGCGGCAGCGCCTCGGGGCGCACGCCGGGAGGGTGGCCCAGCGCGCCGAGGGCGGCGCGGGTCCTGTCCTTGTCGGCCCCGGCCGCCGCGAGCGCGTTGACCAGCGTCTTGCGCCGCGCGCCGAAGGCCGCCCGCACCAGCGCGCGCACCGCCGCCGTGGGCCCGGGCGCGGTGCGCCGCAGGGCCACGAGGGCCGAATCGACGCGCGGGCGGGGCGCGAACACCTCGCGGCCCACCGACCGGCGGAAGGTGACCTCCGCCGTCAGCTGCAGCAGCACGGAGGGCACCCCGTAGAGCCGGCCGCCCGGCGGCGCGAGCCAGCGATCCACCACCTCGCGCTGGGCCATCACGCACCAGCGCTCCACCCCGGGCAGCCTCCACAGGCTCTCGACCACCAGCGGGGTGGCGATCGAGTAGGGCAGGTTGGCCACGAGGGCCGTCGGCGCAGGATCCAGCTCCTCGAGCGGCATCCGGAGGGCGTCCGCCCAGTGGAGCTGGACGTTGCGTGCGTCCGCAACCACCTCGCGCAGCGGTGCCTCCAGGCGCCGGTCGATCTCCACGGCGTGCACGGTGCCGGCCGCGCGGGCGAGCGCCGCGGTCAGCACCCCCAGGCCGGCGCCGACCTCCAGCACGGTGTCGCCCGGGCCGACCCCCGCCTCGCGCACCGCGAGGTCGACCAGGTTCTCGTCGAGCAGGAAGTGCTGGCCCAGCTCGGTGTCCGGGCGCAGGCCATGGGCCGCGAGCAGCCGCATGACGCCGACCCGCGCCCCCGGGACGCCCGGCTCACCAGGAGAAGGCGCGGGCGGCGTTTCGGGTGGTGAGCTCGTCGAGGGCCTCGTCGGTCACCCCGCGCAGCGCGGCGAGGTACCGCAGCGTGTGGGCCACGTTGGCGGGTCGGTTGGGACGCCCGCGGCGCGGCACCGGGGCGAGGTAGGGGCTGTCCGTCTCCACGAGCAGGAGGTCGCCGGGAACCGCGCGCGCGGCGCGCTGCAGGTCCGTGGACTTCGGGTAGGTGACCTGCCCGGCGAAGCTCAGCAGGTAGCCGCGCTCCACGACCTCGTCGAGGTGCTCCGGCATGGAGAAGCAGTGGAGCACCACCGGGTGGTCCTCCGCCTCGCTGCCCAGCATGTCGAGCGTCTCGTCGGCCGCATCGCGCGTGTGGACCACCAGGGGCAGGCCCACCTCGCGCGCCAGCCCGATCTGCGCCGCGAAGGCGCGGCGCTGCGCCTCGGGGCGGGCGTGCCGGCGGTAGTGGTCGAGGCCGCACTCGCCCACCGCCACCACCCGGGGGTGGGCCGCCAGCCCGCGGAGCCACACCAGGTCGGCCGGCGTGAACCCGTCGGCGTCGTGCGGATGCACCCCCACGGCGGCGTACACCTCCGGGTGGGCCTCGGCCAGGGCGACCGCCCGCTCGCTCGACTCCCGCCCCACGCCGATGGTCACGATCCGCTCGACCCCCGCCGCGCCCGCCTCGGCCACCACGGCCGCCGGGTCGTCCTCGCAGGAGTCGAGGTGGGCGTGGGTGTCGACTACGCCACCTTCTCCTCCACGCGCGGGAAGAGCGGAGCCGTGGGGACCACCGTGGCGCCCGGAGCCCCCGCGCCCCACCCGGCGCGCGCCAGCGAGACGTCCTCCGGGTCCTGGCCCAGGGCCGTCAGGATGCGCGAGGCCGATCCGGGGATCACGGGCGACAGCAGGATGGCCGCGGCCCGCAGGCCCTCGGCCAGGCTGAAGAGGGTCTGGTCCAGCTCGCCGGCGCGCGCGGGATCCTTGGCGAGGGTCCACGGGGCCCGCTGCTCAACGAGGCGGTTGAGGCGCTGCACCAGCCGCCAGACGTCCTCGACCGCCCGCGACAGGTCGAGGCGGTCGAAACCGGTCACGCAGGCCTCGGCGGCGGCGGCCACCTCGGCGGCCAGCTCCCCGTCGTGGCCCCCGTCGGGAGGCACCACCCCGTCGCGATAGCGGCCGATCATGCTCACCACGCGGTTCAGGAGGTTGCCGAGCTCGTTGGCCAGCTCCTGCGAGTAGCGCGCCTCGAAGCCCTCGGCGGTGAAGGTGCCGTCCTCGCCGAAGCGCACCTCGCGCGTGAGGTAGTAGCGCAGCGCGTCGATGCCGTACTCCTCGATGAAGGGGAACGGATCGACCACGTTGCCCGTTGTCTTGCTCATCTTCTCGCCGCCCTTGAGGACGTACCCGTGGATCATCAGCCGCCGGGGCAGCTCGAGGCCGGCCGCCATCAGCAGCGCCGGCCAGATGACGGCGTGGAACTTCAGGATGTCCTTCGCCATCAGCTGCAGGTCCGGCGGCCAGAAGGCCTCCAGATCGGTGCCCGGCCGCGCGTATCCCAGGGCCGTGCGGTAGTTGAGGAGCGCGTCGATCCACACGTAGACGGTCTGGCCCGGATCCCACGGCACCGGGACGCCCCACTCGATCTGGGCCCGGGAGATGGAGAGGTCGTCCAGGCCGTCCTCGATCATCCGCCGCGCCTCGTTGCGGCGGGCCGCGGGCAGCACCCAGTCGGGGTTGGCGTCGTAGTGGGCCAGCAGCCGCTCGCGGTAGGCCGAGAGCCGGAAGAACCAGTTCTCCTCCTCCAGCCAGTCCACCGGCGTCCCGTGGATCGGGCACAGCCGCCCCGGCTCGAGCTCGTCCTCGCCGTAGAACCGCTCGCACGATGAGCAGTACCAGCCGCCGTAGCTCCCGCGGTACACGTCGCCGGACTCGTTGACCCGCTCGAGGATCCGCTGCACCTCCGCCTCGTGCTCGGGGTCGGTGGTGCGGATGAAGAAGTCGTAGGTGGCGTCGAGCACGCCGCCCAGGGCCCGGAAGCGCTCCGAGAGCACGTCGGCCTGCTCGCGCGGGGTGCGGCCCTCCCGCTCGGCCGAGCGGACGACGTTCCCGCCGTGCTCGTCGGTGCCGGTGAGGAAGAAGACCTGCTCGCCGCGCTGGCGGTGATGCCGCGCGATGATGTCGGCCATGATCGTCGTGTAGGCGTGGCCGATGTGCGGCTCGCCGTTCACGTAGTAGATCGGCGTCGTCAGATAGAAGCGTCCGTCGGCCACGACGAAGGATTGTAGTGCCCGTCCCACCTCCGTCCGGATCGCTGCCGCCGCGCGTGCTCGCGGGGCTCGTCGCCGTGGCCGACCGGCTCGCCCGGGCGGAGCGCGGAGTGGCTGCTGGCCGGAAGCGCGGGGCGGGCGCTCCAGGGGTTCGCGGTGCGCCCGGCCGACCTCGACCTGGAGGCCTCGCCCCGCCACGCCGCCGCGGCCGCCGCGGCGCTGGGAGTGGAGCTGCGCCGCGAGGCCGGCCGGGGGAGGGTGTCGGCCCGCGCCCAGACGATCGTTGCTCGCTCACGCATCGACCTGACGTGCGACCTCGAGGTCGAGGGGCCCGGCGGCCGCCTGGTCGCCGACTTCGACCGCCAGCGGGCGTGGGCGGCGCCGGTGGACGTGGCGGGGCGGACGGTGCTGCTGGCGCCCGTGGAGGAGGCGCTCGCGCGGGCGCTGGTACTGGGGGACTGGGCGGTGCTGGAGCGATTGTCGGGCGAGGCCGCCGCCGGCACCGCGCAGCCGCCGCGGGCGGCCTACCTGTCCTGGCGCCTCTCCTCGGCCAGGGAGAGCGCGGCGCGGTAGGCGCGATTGCGCGGCGCGGCCCCCAGCGCCGCCGCCACCTCCGCCGCGCGGCCCGCTCCGAGGCCGGCGTCCATGAGCAGCGCGAGCGCGGCGCGCAGGCCGTCGTCGTCCGCCGCGGTCGCGGGCGCCCCCGCGCCGATGACCAGCGTGATCTCCCCCCGAGGCGGCTCGGTGATCAGCGCCGCGACCTCGGCGGCGGTGCCGCGCACGACATCCTCGTGGAGCTTGGTGAGCTCGCGGCAGACCGCGACCGGCCGGCCGGGCCACGCCTCGGCCAGAGCGCGGAGGGTCTCCGGAAGGCGGCGCGGGCTCTCGAACGCCACGGCCGGCACGTCGATGCCCGCGAGGCGCTCCATCAGCGCCCGGCGCTCGGCCGCCCGCCGCGGCAGGAAGCCCAGCATCACGAAGCCGCCCTCCCCGGCCAGGCCCGACGCCGCCAGGGCCGTCGTGACCGCGCTCGGGCCGGGGATCACCGTCACGGGAGCCCCGGCGGAGAGCGCGGCGCGCACCAGGCGCTCGCCCGGGTCGCTCACGAGGGGCATCCCGGCGTC
This sequence comes from Miltoncostaeaceae bacterium, assembly GCA_963721335.1. GTDB lineage: Bacteria > Actinomycetota > Thermoleophilia > Miltoncostaeales > Miltoncostaeaceae > CAVXDY01. Next base: position 383,470 of record CAVRIV010000002.1, on the reverse strand, counting down.
GCTCACCAGGGCCACACGGTCTCCCCCCGTCATCCGAGCGACGAGCTCGGCCGCCCGCCCCGCCTCGTTGTGGCGGTGGAGCGAGACCATCGGCGCGCTCGAGCCGGCGTGGCGCAGCAGCGGCGCGGTGCGCCGCGTGTCCTCGCAGGCCACCACGTCGGCCTCGCGCAGCGCCTCGGCGGCCCGCGGGGAGAGATCGCCCAGGTTGCCGATCGGCGTGCCCACCACCACCAGGCCGCCCACGCCTGCCATCGCGGCCCCTTCCGCCGTGCACCTGCTCGAGAAAGTCGTGCCCGCGGCGGACGCTACCATCACACGCCGATGGCCCGGACCACCAAGCCCTACCGCCGCTATCGGGCGCGCGGAGGGGATTCCGACGGGGAGGACGGGCTCGGCAGGCTGCGGGAGCTGAACGCCCGCGAGTCGGGCCGTGCCTCCGCCACGGAGTCCCCACCGCGCACCCCCCCGCGCCCCGAGCCGCGCAGGCCCGGCCGCCTGGAGCGCGAGCAGCGCCGTGCCCTGAAGCGCGAGGGCCGGCGCTGGTGGTCGCTGCGCGGGGTCGGGCCGGTGACCTGGATCGGCCGGACCCTGCTGGTGCTGCTGGTGGCGTTCCTCGCATGGGCCGGCTTCGGCTACTGGGCCCTGAACAGCGCGGTCGGCGAGGCGAACGGGAAGATCACCGAGTCGGCGCGGACCGCCCTCGACGAGCCGTCCGGCGGGATGCTCGGCTCTCCCACCAACACGCTCATCCTGGGCGTGGACAAGCGCAAGGGGAAGACGCGCAGCCGCGCCGACACCATCCTGATCATGCGCACCGACCCGGATTCCGGGCGCATCAAGTACCTGTCCATCCCGCGCGACTGGCGCGTCGACCTGCCGGGTCAGGGAACCCAGAAGATCAACGCCGCGTTCTTCTTCGGGGGTCAGGCCGGGATGATCCGGGCGGTCAAGCGGCTCACCGGGCTCCCGATCCACCACCTGATCGTGATCAAGTTCACCGGCTTCCCGAAGATGGTCGACGCGCTGGGCGGCGTGACCGTCACCAACCCGACCGCGATCGTCAACTGCCCCTACGAGGCGGGGCGGACCGTCAGCTTCGCGGCCGGGCAGATCGAGCTGAACGGCGCCCAGGCGCTCGAGTTCTCACGCGTGCGCAAGTGCGACACGGACTTCAACCGGGCCCTCCGCCAGCAGGCGGTCGTGGCGGGGATGAAGAGCAAGGTGCTCTCGCTGGGCGGGCTCTGGCGCGCGCCCTGGCGGGGCGCGGACGTGGTGCGCACGCTCCAGACGGACATCGGCACCATGGACATGGTGAAGCTGGGCTGGCTCCAGGCGCGCCTGGACCAGCGCAAGGGCGACCGCATCCTGCTCACCGGGGAGCCGCAGCTGATCGACGGCATCTCGTTCGTCGTCCAGACCGACCCCGACCTGAACGAGCGGCAGATCGCCTCGTTCGTCTCCTCGAACTAGCGCGGCGAGGCGCCTCGCCGTCCGCCTAGATCTTGTCGAGTCCCACGGTCTTGGAGCTGGACGAGGCGGTCTCCTTCTTCGCCGGGGTGCTCGACGCGCCCGAGTCGCCGCCCGAGTCCGTCTTCCCGTTCGAGGAGCCCTCGCCGGAACCGGAGCCGGAGCCTCCGTCGTCGCCCGAGGCGCTTCGCCGCTTGCTGGCGTAGTCCGTGTTGTGGAAGCCGGTGCCCTTGAAGTGGATCGCCGGCGCGAACAGCAGCTTCGACACCTGGCCGCCGCAGACCTCGCACTCCGTGATCGGCTCGTCGGACATGCGCTGGGAGACCTCGAACTGATGGCCGCAATCGCTGCAGCGGTACTCGTAGTCGGCACGAAAGCACCACCTCGTGGGAACGGGACGTGCGGGGCGTCCACTGGATTATAGCCATGCCCGGGGACCGCTCCTGGCACTCTCGCCCCGAGTGTGCCAAACGCCCCGGCCGGAGGGGCCAGCGGCCGCATTGGTAGCATCATCCGGCGCTGGCCCTGGTGCCCGCGCCCCAACCGATGCCATGACGGAGCCGATGCGAAAGGGGCAGGCCGTTCGCCGCGCCGCGTGGAGCGGGGCCGGCGTCGCGCTCGCCGCGGCGGGACTCGCACGACGCAACCGCGCCGCGGCCGCCGCGCTCGCCGCCGCCGGCGCCGCCATCGGCGTCGCCGCCTTCATGCCGCGCAGCCCGGCGCTCGGGCGCACCCTGGCGCACGGGCCGCGGGACTCCCCCGCGCATGGCGATCACCTTCGACGACGGCCCCGGCCCCTCCACCGCGCAGATGCTGGACGCCCTGGCCGGCGAGGACGTCCGCGCGACCTTCTTCGTCCTGGGGCGCCAGGTGGACCGGCACCCCGACCTCGTGCGGCGGATGGTGGAGGAGGGTCATCAGGTCGCCAGCCACGGCTACGACCACGGCATCCTCATCTTCCGCGGCCCGGCCCACGTCGCCGACCAGCTGCGGCGCACCGAGGAGGCCGTGCGAGCGCGCGGCCGGCGACGGGGCGATGACGCACCTCTTCCGCACGCCGCACGGATTCCGCGGGCCGGCCACCGCACTCGGCGCCCGCCGGGCGGGATACCGGCTGGCCGCGTGGACCCGGGGCGTCTTCGACTCGGCCGAGCCCGGCGCCGCGGCCATCGCCCGGCGCGCGTCGCGTGCCCTCGAGCCGGGGGCGATCCTCCTTCTGCACGACGCCGACGGCTGGGCCCCCGAGCGCGCCCGGCAGCAGACCGCCGACGCCCTCGCCGGAGATCTGCCGCGCGGCGCGCGAGCGCGGGCTCGGACTGGTGACGGTCGACGAGCTGGTGGGACCGTCATGACGACCGAGACCGCCCCGCGGCGCTCGACCGGGCGGCGCATCGTGGTTCCCCTGCTCCGCCTGCTCCTGGTGATCGCGGTGGGGGCGATCGCGGCCTGGAAGCTCGACATCGGCACGGTGCAGGACGCCTTCAGGGTCACATCGTGGGGCTTCCTGGTCGGCGGCCGTGGTGGCGAACTTCGCGTCGGTGGGCTTCAAGGGCCTCGCCTGGAAGGGCGTCGATCGACGCCCTTCCGACGCATGCGCCGGCCCGTGCCCTACCGGGACCTGCTGAGCCCGCTGTTCGTGGGCTTCCTGTTCAACACCGTGCTCGCCGCGCGCGTGGGCGAGATCGTGAAGGTGCTGCTGTTGCGCCGGCGCCTGGAGCGCCGTGGCGAGCGCCCGCCCACGACCACGCTGCTGGGCACCGTGGTCGCCGAGAACCTCGTCTCCACCATCACCTGGGTCGCCCTGGTCGTGGCGATCGGCCTCTTCCTGCCGCTGCCCTCCTACGCCTGGTTCGCGTCCATCGCCCTCGGCGTCGGCTGTCTCTCGATCGTCCTGGTGGCGCTGCTCTCGGGCCCCGGGCGCCAGCGTCCCGCCATGGCTCAACACCGGCCCGCTGTGGGCGCGCGCGATGCGGGCGGTCACGCGCCTCTGGGGCGCGGTGCGCGAGAGCCACCTGGGCCTCCGCGAGCCCCGGCAGATGAGCGTGGTCGTCGGCGCGAGCCTCGCTCACCTGGCTGGCCCAGTGGACCGGCATCTACTTCACGCTGCAGGCGTTCGGGCTGGAGCGCGTCGGGTGGGGCGGCGCCGGGCCTGCTGCTGGTGACCGTGACGCTGGCCCAGGCCTTCCCGGTCCTGCCGGGCAACCTCCTGGTGTTCCAGGCCGCTGCGGTGGTCCCCCTGACGGCCTCCTACGGCGTGCGGCGCCGGCGAGGCGCTCGCCTTCTCGATCGTCCTCCAGGCCACGGAGGCCATCGTCGGCGTGGTCGTGGGCTTCCTGTTCCTGGTCGCCGAGGGGATCGGGTTCGGGCAGCTCCGCGAGCAGGCCGAGGAGGAGGGCGCGCGGCGCGACCACACCCAGCCCGCGTCCATGGACACCCTGGCCGGCCCGCGATCCGCACCGGCGGTGCCGATCCCGTCGGATCGGGGAGAGCAGCATGGATGCTGCGCCGAGGAGTGGCGAGTCGATTCCGATCGGACTTCACCGCGGTGAAATCCGGTCGGGATCTTCACCGCACCGTCACGGCCGTGTAACCCGGGTCCACGACGATGCCGGGAGAATCGCGGTTGACTCCGGTCGGCCGCGCCACGCCCCCGCCGGCGGACGGGAGTCATGTGGGCCGGAACGCCGGCCCGGGCGTGACGGGAGGGGCAGTCGGGAGCCCCTCCGCAACCGCCCGCACGCTCAGCGCGGGATCCGCTCCCAGGCTCGCGCGAGGTCGATCAGCTCCTCGTCGGAGTACCGCCCGAGGAACTCCTCCCGCACCCCCGCCAGATGGCTCGCCCGAGCCGCGCGCAGCCGGCCGCGTCCCATCGTCGTCAGGGCCACCTCCGCGCCACGGCCGTCGTCCTCGCACGGCTCCTTGGTCACCAGGCCCTCGCGCACGAGGCGGTCGACCATGCGGCTGACGCCGCTCACGCTGAGGAGCGTGGCCCCCGACAGCTCGGACACCCTCATCCGCCGCCGCGGCGCGTCGCCCACCAGCATCAGCACCTCGTAGGCGGTCAGCGAGATGCCGTGCCTGCGCCGCAGGTCGGCGTCCAGCCGGCGCACCACCGCCGCGTGGGCGCTGAGCATGCCCGCGCCAGGCCGCCAGCTCCAGCGGCGTGAGCGGCTCCCCGGCCTGCCCGCGCGGAGCCGGTGCCGCGCCCTCGCGGTCCTTGACGTTTGCTTGCGTCGTCAACTAATCTGGTGCTTGAACACGCAACGATCTTAGCAGCGTGAGGAGACGTCTGATGGCCCTGGACGGCGTCCACCATGTGACGACCATCACGGCCGACGCGCAGGGGACGGTCGACTTCTGGGTGCGGGTGATGGGCCTGCGGCTGGTCAAGAAGACCGTCAACTTCGACGCGCCGGACATGTACCACCTCTACTTCGGCGACGAGACGGGCAGCCCGGGCAGCCTCCTGACGTTCTTCGAGATCCCGGGCTCGCCTCGGGGTCGCCCGGGCGCCGGCATGATCCACCGCATCGTGTGGCGGGTGCCCTCGGCGGCGTCCCTCGACGTCTGGGCGGAACGGCTGGGCGACGCCGGCCGGCCGGTGCGGCGCGAGGACGAGGCGCTGGTCTCGTCCGACCCGGAGGACCTTGCGATCGAGCTGGTGGTGGCCCAGGAGGACGACGGCCGGCCGCGCGCCGCATGGGCGCCCGACATCCCGGCCGAGCACGCGCTGGCGGGAATCGCCGGCATCCGCATGCACAGCCAGGCGCCCGAGGCCACCGAGCGGTTGCTGGTGGACGGCCTGGGGTTCGCCCGTGAGGAGGCGGGGCGCTTCGTGACCCGCGGCTCCGAGCGGCGCGGCACGCTCTGGCTCGATCCCCCGCCCGCCGAGCGCGGCGAGCCCGGCGCGGGGACCGTGCACCACGTGGCGTGGACGTCGCCCGACGAGGATCACGTCGACTGGGGCCGGCGCGCGGCGCGGGCGGGCGCCCATCCGACGGGCGTCATCGACCGCCAGTACTTCCACTCGATCTACTTCCACGAGCCCGGCCGGGTGCTGTTCGAGATCGCGACGGTCAGCCCCGGGTTCGCCGTGGACGAGGAGCCGGACCGGCTGGGCGAGGAGCTGCGCCTGCCGCCGCAGTTCGAGCCGTATCGCGACCGCATCGCCGAGCGGCTCGCGCCCCTGAGGAACCCGAGGACGGAGGTGACCCGATGAGCGATGGTGAGGATCGGCTGAAGCGGGGCCGCGAGCTGGCCCGGAGACATCTCGGCGACGGGACGGTGGAGCGCTGGCGCGCCATCTCGCCCGATCTCGAGGAGCTGACCTCCACGTTCGCGTTCGCGGACCTGTGGAGCCGGCCGGGGCTCGGGCGGCGCGACCGGTCGATCGTGGCGCTGGCCGTGACGGCGACGCTGCGCGCGGGCCCCCAACTGGGGTGGCACGTGCGCGGGGCCCTGGGCGCCGGCGTGACCCCCGAGGAGGTGCGAGAGGTGCTGATCGGCGTGTCGGGGCTGGCCGGATTCCCCGCGGCGTGGTCCGCGCTCGAGGTGGCCGAGCCGATCCTGGCCGAGCACGAGGGCCGGCCGGCCGGCGATCCGCCCGAGGGGCCTGCGTGAGCCTGGTCCACCGCCTCGTTCCCGGGGCCGAGGGGGCACCGACGCTGCTGGCGCTCCACGGCCGCGGCGGCACGGAGCTCGACCTGGCGGGCCTGGGCGCGGCGCTCGGCACCGGTCAGGCGGTCCTGGCGCCCCGCGGGCCCGAGCCGGAGGGCGCCGGCTTCGCCTGGTTCCGCCACCAGGCCATCGGCGTTCCCGTGACCGAGAGCCTGGACGAGTGCCTGGCGCGGGTGGCGGCGTGGCTGGAGGACGCCGTCGCGGAGCACGGCATCGCGACGCCCCTGACGGCCGTCGGGTTCTCGAACGGCGGGATGATGGCCGGCTCCCTGGCGGCGGTGCACCCCGGCCTGGTGGGCGACGTCGCGCTCCTGTCGAGCGTCTATCCCCTCCCCCCGCACATCCTGGCCGCGGGCGGGCTGGCCGGGCGGCGCGTGCTCGCGGTGGGCGGCGACGACGACCCCTTCCTGCCGCCGGCGACCGTCGCGGCCGGGGTCGCCTCCTACCGCGGCGCCGGCGCCGAGGTGACCGCGGTGAGCCGTCCCGGAGGGCACGGCGTGGGCGACGAGGAGATCGCCGCGCTGCGCCGGTGGCTGGCGGCCTGAACTCGCCGAACCGGCCCGAGATGTCGGCCTCGGTGCCCGAGACCCCGCACCGGAAGCGGCGATCCGGCGCGGGCCCGCGTTCACCAGCGTTTCACAGGATCGTCACGGCATGGAGACGAAGAACCCGGGGACGGCACCTATCCTCACGGCCCATGGAGGCTCGGCGGATGAAGATCCTGATCGTCGAGGACGACGAGAGCACCGCGGAGGCCATCGCCTTCCACATGCGGGCCGCCGGGCTCGAGCCGAGCGTCGCCGCCGACGGGCTCGCCGGGCTGCGCGCGCTGCGCAGCGGCGCCCCGGACGCCGTGGTGCTCGACCTGATGCTGCCGGGCGTGGACGGCTGGCACCTCATCCGCCAGGCGCGCGAATGGGCGCCGCGCCTGCCCATCATCGTGGTCACGGCGCGCACGAACGAGCACGACCGCGTCGAGGTGCTCTCGCTGGGAGCCGACGACGTCATGGCGAAGCCCTTCTCCATGCGCGAGCTGCTCGCGCGGGTCACGGCCGCGCTGCGGCGGACGGCCGTCGAGAACGCCCGCTCCACCCACGTGCCGGTCGCCGAGGGCGAGCTCAGCATCGACCCGGAGCGGATGTCGGTGATCGTGGCCGGCCGGCCGGCCGACCTGACGCCGCTGGAGTTCAAGCTGCTGTGGACGCTGGCCGAGGGCCGGTCGCGCACCCTCTCCCGCGACGAGATCTTCCGCCGGGTGTGGGGCGGCGAGCGGGGCCACGGCGACCGCTCGGTCGACGTGCTGGTGCGTCGCCTGCGCCGCAAGGTGGACGAGGTGGGCGGGCGCTTCACCTACATCCAGACCCTCCACGGGGTGGGCTACCGCTTCCAGGCGACCCCCCGGCGCATCCCCGGAGCCGACCCGGAGCCGCTAACCCCGTCCCAGGGAGTCGAGTCGCGCCATGTCCTCTGACGACAGCGCGAAATCGAAGACCGCCCGGTTCTCGGCGATGCGCTCGCGCCGGGTCGATTTCGGGATGGCGGGAATGCCGCGCTGCACGGCCCAGCGCACGAGCACCTGGGCCGGCGTGCGGCCGGCGCGGCGCGCCACCTCGGCCAGGACCGGGTGGCCGAGCGCCCGGCCCCGGCCGAGCGGGCTGTAGGCCTCCAGCACCACCCCGCAGCGCCGGTGCGCCTCCAACGTGGCGGATGAGTACCGGAACGGGTTGAACTCGATCTGGTTCACCGCCGGAGGCACCTCGGCGCCCCGCACGAGACGCTCCAGGGCCGCGTCGCCCCAATTCGAGACGCCGATCGCCCGGGTGAGACCCCGCGACCGAAGCTCGGCGAACGCGGGCCAGTGGCGCTCGCTGTCGCCCCCGGGCGAGTGGATCAGGTACAGGTCGACGTGGTCGAGGCCCAGCCGGTCGAGGCTCTGGGCCAGGGCGCGCTCCGCGTCGGGCTCGCGCGATCTCATCTTGGTGGTGATGAACACCTCGTGACGCGGCAGGCCGCTCGCCCGGACCGCCGCTCCGACGCTCTCCTCGTTGCCGTAGGCCGCGGCGGTGTCGATGTGGCGGTAGCCCGCCTCCAGGGCCCAGCCCACCGCGTCCTCGGCCGGCCGGCCGGCCCGGATCTGCCAGACCCCCAGGCCCACCAGAGGCATGGCCACCCCCTCGCCCAGCGTGACCGCGGGCTCACCCGCGAAGACCGCCTCGCTCTCGCTCATGGTCGGATTCCCCCGCGCTCGCGCATATGATCTGCGCACGATGCCCGATGAGGAGCGCGTCTACACCGACGCCGAGGTCACGGAGCGGCTCGCGCGCGACCTGCCCGGCTGGTCGCTCGAGGCGGGGTCGATCCGGCGCACCTACGGGACCCACGGCTGGAAGGCCACGCTGATGGTGGTCACCACGATCGGCCACCTGGCGGAGGCGGCCTGGCATCACCCGGATCTCGCGGTCTCGTACGGGAGCGTCGAGGTGCGCCTCAGCACCCACTCGGCGGGCGGGATCACCGACAAGGACCTCGCGCTCGCGCGCAAGATCGACGAGGTGGTGCTGTGGCGGCCGGGCGACGAGCCCGGGCCGTTCACGGGGACGCCCGACGATCAGCGGTTCGCGTACATCAAGTACGAGTGAGGCGGCCGGGGCCGCTGGTCGCCCTCCAGGAAGGCCGCCAGCAGGTCGTGACCGCGCTCGGTGAGGACCGCCTCGGGGTGGAACTGCACGCCCACCACCGGGTGGCGGCGGTGCCGCAGGCCCATGATCTCGCCCTCCTCGCTGCGGGCGGTCACCACGAGGTCGTCGGGGAGGCCCTCGGGCGTGACCACCAGCGAGTGGTACCGGGTCGCCCGCAGCGGCTGGGGCAGCCCGCGGAAGACCCCCTCCCCGTCGTGGTCGATCGCGGAGGTCTTGCCGTGCATCGGACGCCGCGCGCGCACCACCCGCCCGCCGTAGGCCTGGCCGATCGCCTGGTGGCCCAGGCAGACGCCGAGGATCGGCACGGTGGCACCCAGGCCGGCGATGAGCGCGAGCGAGACGCCGGCGTCGTCGGGCGTGCCCGGCCCCGGCGAGACGATCACATGGGACGGCCCCATGGCCGCGGCGTCGGCCACGGTCAGGGCGTCGTTACGGACGACCGTCGTGGGCCGGCCCAGCTCGCGCACGTAGCGGGCCAGGTTGTGCACGAACGAGTCGTAGTTGTCGATCAGGAGGACCACGCCGCCCCCGTCTCCGCGGGGTCCGGGGAGAGGGCCGCCACGAGCGCCCGTGCCTTGGCGAGGGTCTCCTCGTACTCGTCCTCGGGGCGCGAGTCGGCCACGATGCCCGCCCCGGCGTGGAAGGACACCCGCCGCCCGCGGACGGCGTAGCTGCGGATGACGATGCTCGAGTCCATCGCACCGTCGAACCCGACGTAGGCGATCGCGCCGCAGTAGGGCCCCCGGCGCATGGGCTCGAGCGCGGCGATGATCTCCATGGCCCGGATCTTCGGCGCCCCGGTGATGGACCCGCCCGGGAAGCACGCCGTGAGCAGGTCGACCGGGCCGGCACCCGGGCGCAGGCGCCCGGTGACGCGGGAGACCAGGTGCATGACGGTCGCGAAGCGCTCCAGGGCGCACAGCCGCGGCACCGCCACGCTGCCGTCCATGCACACCCGTGAGAGGTCGTTGCGCAGGAGGTCGACGATCATCACGTTCTCCGCGCGGTCCTTCTCGCTCGCCAGAAGCTCCGTCGCCAGCGCCTCGTCGCGCTCGGGCGTGCCCCCCCGGGGGCGGGTGCCCTTGATCGGACGCGTCTCCACCCACCCGTCGTCCAGGCGCAGGAAGCGCTCCGGCGACGAGGAGACGATGGCCGCGTCGCCCAGCGCGAGGTGGGCCGCGAACGGCGCCGGGTTGAGCGCCCGGAGCCGCCGGTAGAGGTCGAAGGTCGTCAGCCCCTCGGGGAGGATGCCGGTGAACCGCTGGGACAGGTTCACCTGGAAGACGTCGCCGGCCAGGATGTGCCCCACGGCGCGCTGGACGGCCGCCTCGTAGTCCGCGCGGCCGACCGTGGCCGTGATCTCGGCTGCGGCGTCCGGCGACGGGGGACGGGAGAGCTCCGTCGCGCCGCGCAGGCGCCGGGCCACGGCCTCCAGCCGCGCGCGCGCCCGGCCGGCGCGCGCCCGGGCGCCGGTCTCGGGATGGCCGCTCGACAGGATGAACGCGCGGCGCTCGCGGTGGTCGAACGCCACCACCACGTCGCAGAACAGCATCGCCATGTCGGGGAGCCCCATGTCCCCGGGGTGGGGCTCCGGGAGCCGCTCCAGATGGCCGCCGAGCTCGTAGCCGAGCACCCCCACGGCCCCGCCCTGGAACGGGGGCACGCCCGGCTCGGCGCGGCTCGGGAAGCGGGCCAGCTCGGCGCGCAGCGCCTGGAAGGGGTCCCCGGGCCGCGGCCGGCCGTCCACCGTGGTCCGGCCCCCGCGGCTCTCGAGCACCTGGAACGGCTCGACGGCGATGAACGAGTGGCGCCCCGCCTCGTCGGGCGTGGCCCCGTCCAGCAGCACCGCGTACCGGTCCCCGGCGAACGGGGCGAAGAGCACGGCCGGGTCGGCGTAGGCGATCTCGCGTACGAGGACGGTCGCGGGCTCCGCCGGGGCGGCGACGGGCACCGGGCGGCCGCGATCCTCAGGCGGAGTCGCGCAGGCTCTGGGTCTCCGGCAGGTTCTCGAGCTTCTTCAGGGTGTTGTTCTCGATCTGGCGGATGCGCTCGCGGGTGACCCCGAAGGCGCGGCCCGACCTCCTCGAGGGTCCGCGGCTGCTCGCCCAGCAGCCCGAAGCGGAGCTCGATGACCTTGCGCTCGCGGTCGGGGAGCGCGTCGAGGGCGCGCAGGATGTCGGTGCGGCGCAGGTTGACCGAGGCCTCGTCGAACGGCGAGGCGGCGGCCTCGTCCTCCACGAAGTCGCCGAGCTCCGACTCCTCCTCCTCGCCGATCGGCTTCTCCAGGCTCACCGGCAGCTGGGCCATGCGCAGGATCTCGCGCACCTCGTCGGGGCTCATGCGCAGCTCGTCGGCGATCTCCTCGGCCCGCGGCTCGCGGCCGAGGCGCTGCACGAGCTGGCGCTCCAGGTGCACCACCTTGTTGAGCTTCTCGACCATGTGCACCGGGATGCGGATGGTGCGGGCCTTGTCGGCGATCGCCCGCGTCACGGCCTGGCGGATCCACCAGGTGGCATAGGTCGAGAACTTGAAGCCCTTGCGGTAGTCGAACTTCTCGACCGCCCGGATGAGCCCGAGGCTCCCCTCCTGGATCAGGTCGAGGAACGAGAGTCCGCGCCCGAGATAGCCCTTGGCGATGCTCACCACCAGGCGCAGGTTGGCCTCGACCATCTCGGCCTTGGCCGTCGAGGTCGCCGCGCTCGATGCGCTTGGCGAGGGCGACCTCCCGCTCGGCGGTGAGCAGCGGCACCCGGCCGATCTCGCGCAGGTAGAGGCGCAGGCTGTCGAGGCTGGGCTCGACCGTGAGGTCGAGCTCGGGCAGCTCGCTCGGTCTGGGTGGCGGCCCCGCGCGCGATGACCTCGCCGTCGGCGTCCAGGACCTCGATGCCCAGCTCGAGGAGGTGCGAGTAGAAGTCCTCGATCTGGTCCTTGGTGACCTCGGCCTCCTGCAGCACCTCGACGATCTCGTCGTAGGTGAGGAAGCCCTTGTCGCGCCCGTCCACGACGAGGGCGCGCATCTCCTCCACGTCCGGCAGAGGCGATCTCGACGGCGCTGCGGGCGGACGATCGCGACATTCTCGCGGTCCTTCCTCGAAAGGGGACGGACGGGAGGTGCCGGGAAGTATACGGACCCGGGGACAGGGGCCCGGGGGTCGGTCGGTACGTCAGAATCCGGTCGAACCGGAAACGCGCTGGTTCCCCGCGCGCCTTGCGTCCTCGACGAGAGCGAGACGCCATGAGCACCACCCGACCGCCGCTGACCGAGGACCTGCAGCAGGCGCGCCCGGCGTCGTCGATCAGCCTCTCGAAGGCCGGGGTGACGCGCTCGGCGAAGGCCATCCGCATCCGCCACGAGGGCGCCGAGCGCCTCTTCCACGCCGAGATCTCCTGCTCGTGCGACCTCAACCCCGCCCAGAAGGGCGTCCACATGTCGCGCTTCGAGGAGACGATGAACGAGGCGATCGACGAGGTCATCCTGGGAGAGGCGCTGCGCGTCGAGGCGCTGGCCGAGCGCATCGCGACCAAGGTGGTCGAGAGCCAGCGGGCACTGCGCAGCGAGGTGACGATCCGCGCGAGCTACCCGGTGGAGAAGCGCACGCCGGTCACCGACATCCCCACCCAGGAGATGTACGAGCTGATCGGCATCGCCGCCGCCAACGTCCGCACCAGCCGCCGGGTGGTGGGGGTGAGCGCCCAGGGCATGAACGCGTGCCCGTGCGCGCAGGGGCTCATCCGCGCCCAGGCCTCCGACGCCCTCCGGGCGGACGGGTTCAGCGACGACGACGTCGAGCGCATCGTGCAGCTGGTGCCCGATCGCCACCCACAACCAGCGCGCGCGGGGGACCCTCTACCTCGGCGCCCCCCAGGACGTCGACGTGGACGCCGACGTCCTGCTCGAGATCGTCGAGGACGGGCATGTCGTCCGAGATCTACGAGCTGCTGAAGCGTCCCGACGAGCAGTTCGTCGTCGACAAGGCCCACCGCCGCCCGCGCTTCGTGGAGGACTCGGTGCGCGAGATGGTGCGCGAGACGCTGGAGCGGTTCCCCGCGCTCCCCGACGACGCCTTCATCTGCGCCCACCAGGTCAACTTCGAGACCATCCACACCCACGACGTGGAGGCCGAGCGCTCGGCCACCCTCGGCGAGATCCGCCGGGAGCTCGGCGGCGGGCGAGCACGTCTCACGGCACACCACCCTGCGCGCCTGGCTCGACGGCTACGTGCCCAGCGAAGAGGCCGTGTAGGGGATCGTCATCGACCGGCGGCGATCGGGGCCACGGCCGTCGACAGCGCGATCGCCTGGCAGTGCGCCGCTCGCGTCGAGCATCGCGAGGAAGGCCGTCACGACGGCGGGGTCGAACTGCGCTCCCGAGCAGGCGCGCAGCTCCCGGCGGCTGTCCTCGACCGATCGTGCCGCGGCGTAGGGCCTCTGCTCGGTCATCGCGCAGAAGGCGTCGGCGACGAAGATGATGCGAGCGCCCAGTGGGATCTCCTCGCCGGCGAGGCGGTCGGGATAGCCGTCGCCGTCCCAGCGCTCGTGCGACGAGCGCACCATCGAGGCCACGAGCTCCAGCGAGGGGATGCCGGCGAGGATGCGCTCGCCGATGATGCTGTGGCCACGCATGAAATCCCACTCCTCGTCGTTGAGGGGCCCCCGCTTGGTCAGGATCTCCGTCGGGATGGCGACCTTGCCGATGTCGTGCAGCTCCCCGGCGCGCTCCACCGACTCGATGTCGGGGCCCGAGAGGCCCAGCGCCTCGGCGCAGGCCGCGGCCAGGCTCGCCACATGTTCGACGTGGCTGCCGAGCCCCGGGTGGCGCTCGTCGAGCATCCGGATCAGCGCGCCGAGCATCCCCTGCTCGGGGCTGGGGTGGGCGGCGGACTTGGCCGCGTACATCCGAGTGTCGGCGAGGCGCAATGCCGCGCTGGGGTCCCCGGCCTCCTCCGGCACCGCCGCCGCCCCCGACGCGGCGGTGATGCAGAAGCCCTCGCCTTCGTCGCGAAGCGCCTGTCGCACGAGCGCGTTCGCCTCCGTCGGGGGGCATCTCTCCGAAGAACATGACGCAGAACTCGTCCCCGCCGAGGCGAGCGGCCACCCCGCGACCCTCGCACGCCTCCGCGAGCTTTCGGCCGAGCCGCCTCAGCAGCGCGTCGCCGGCGGGATGGCCGAAGGTGTCGTTGTAGCGCTTGAAGCCGTCGAGATCGCCGAGCGCCAGCGTGAAGCTCTGGTTCGCGTCGCTGCGGTGGCTCGAGCTCCTCGAGCAGCCCACGCCGGTTCGGAAGACCCGTCAGCTCGTCGGTGCGCGCCTCGTCCGCGCTCCTGTCGAGGGCGGCGCGCATCGCGCCCTCCGAGCGCCGCCGGTAGAGGCTCAGCAGCCAGGCGCAGGCCGCCACACCGCCCAAGCCCGAGCGGGATCGAGCACGAACGCGGTGGCGCGAACGGTGTCCTCGGTCGCCGTCACGGACTCGAGCTTCGCGGCCAGCAGCCTGGGAGGGATCCGGGTCGAGGTCGTTCAGGACCACCTCGAGCTCCCTCATGATGTTCTCCATCTCCTCCTCCGCCGCCGCGGTGCCGTCGCTGTCGTAGCCCGGGGGCTTGGCGAGGTACCGCTCGATGGCGGGCTTCATCCGCCGGACGATGGGCTCGCCCTCCGTCGGCGATCCGGCTGGCCTCGGGAATCCCGCCGTTCGCCATGCGGTCGAGCGCGTCGTCGAGCACCCCCTGCGCCCTGCGCAGCTTCGCGAGCTCGCTCGGGGACGATTCGCACCTCGAGCGCGTCGGCGCTCGTGTCGATCAGGCTCAGCGCCTGGACGGCACGCAGGTGCCCCGACGTCTGGACGCCCGCCCGGGAGAGCCCGTCGGCCCCGTTCTTGGTGACGATCGCCGCCCACAGGGCCAGCGCTCCGAGCGCCACGACCGCCAGCGACATGCCGGCCACGGCGATCCGGGCGAGGAGCTTCGGGGGTGGGGCCGGGTGCCGAGTCGGAGCCATCCTTCCGTATCGGCACGGCGACCGAGGTCGAGGAGCGGCGGGGACGCCTGGGCTCCGGGCTCAGCGACCTTTCTTCTTGTAGACGTCGCCCGCCCATGTCGCCGCGCACGGCGTGCACCGGGTTCCCGGCGGCCTCCCACTGGTAGTACGAGCAGGCCGGGCCGAAGGAGGGCTCGTACAGGTCGGGGCGCGGGTTGCGGCCCACGTCGCGGGCGGCGGCGGCGTGGCGCAGCAGGGCCGGGTCGTCCACCTCCGGCCACACGATCACCAGGTGCGCCGCGGTGAGGAAGTGGGCGACGAACTCGCAGCCGGTGGCCGGGCAACCCCACGGATCGGTGCGCACGCAGTACCAGCCGCTGTAGTCCTCGCCCGAGTCGTCGGTCCAGAGCTCCTCCTCCTCGCCCACCTCCTCCTCGAGATCGGGGAGCGCGGGAGCGACGAGCGGGTCCTCCACGTCGAGACCGATGCCGGGGCGGCCCGGGGCCGGGCTCTCGGCCGCGAGGCGACGGCGGCTAGCGGACCGCATGCGCGTGGCCGCGGACGGCGCAGCCGTCCACCCATGTCGTCCCGCCGTCGGCGTAGACGGTCCGCTTCCAGATCGGGACGCGGCGCTTGAGCTCGTCGATGGCGTACCGGCACGCCGCGAAGGCCTCGGGGCGGTGGCCGGCCGAGGCGGCCACGGCGACGCTCGGCCGTCCCACGTCCACCCGGCCCACCCGGTGGGCCACGGCCACCCGGGCCCCGAAGCGCGCCTCGGCCTCGGCGGCGACGGCCCGCATCTCGGCGAGCGCCAGCTCCTCGTAGGCCTCGTAGTCGAGGGCCTCGACCTCCCGCTCCCCGCCCTCCCGGCGGGTGGTGCCGAGGAAGGTGGCGATGCCCCCGTGCTCGGGATGGGCCACCGCGTCGAGCAGCGCGGCCAGGTCGAGAGGCTGGTCGGAGAGGACGATCATCCGCCGGAGACCGGGAGCACCAGAGCCACCTCGTCGCCGTCGCGCAGCGGTGCGCCGGGGAGGCTCCACTCGTGGTTGACCGCGTAGCGCACCCCGTCGGGCGGACCCTCGGCGCCGACGCCGCTCGGCAGGTGGCTCCACACCGCGCCGGCAGGTGTTGCCGCCGGAAGACGCAACTCGAGCCGGTCGGTTCCGGCCGCCTCGCGCAGGGACGCGAAGAGGCGCACCGTAATGGTGATGGCCGGTGGGGACTCGGTGCTCACCGCCCCACGATAAACCCGTCACCCAGGGTCCGCCCCGTGCACGAACCTCCCAAAACCTCCTATTCGGGTCCTCCAGAGCCCTCCGATGGGGCCCGCCCGGACGGCCGCGCATCGCGAAAACGCGCTTCCGGGGTAGCGTTCTCCGCGTGAAGCGCCCCCTGCGACGAGCCGTGCTGGGCCTCATGCTGGGGGCGGCGGCGGGTGGCGGAGTGCTGGCCGTGATGGCCTCCGCCCAGACGATCGTGCCCCAGCTGCCCGACCTGCGATCCGACCCGCCCGACGGGCAGAGCCCGCCGGAGGTCTACTCGAACATGCCCGCGGGCGTCGACGACTGGCTGATCGTGCGCTTCGACGGCTACGTCACCAACGTGGGCGACGGGCCGCTGGACATCACGGGCAACCCCCAGATCCCGGGAGGGGTGGTGCAGCGCGCCCGCACGGGCGCCGACTGGACCACGGTGGGCAGCCCGCCCGACGTGAGGTACGAGACCGCGGACGGCCACAACCACTTCCACCTGAAGCGCGCGATGGAGTACTCCCTCTACAGCTCCGGAGCGGACCCCGCGGCCCGGACCAGGGTGGCCCCGGGGAGCAAGGTGGGCTTCTGCCTCTTCGACACCGAGCCCGTCCTCGCCGACCAGGACGAGCAGTTCTACGACTTCACCGTGAGCCATTTCTGCGAGGCGGACGACCCCGGGTCGACCAGCCTGCGGATGGGCATCTCCCGCGGCTGGCGCGACATCTACTCGCGCAGCCTGCAGTTCCAGTACGTCAACGTCTCCAACGTCCCCCCCGGCCGCTACCTCCTCGGGGCGACCGCCGACCCCGACAACCAGATCGTGGAGACGGACGAGGTCAACCCCACGGCCTTCGCCGAGGCCGCCACCACGATCCCGGGGGTCCTGGCCGCGCCGGTGCGGGCGACGCTCGACCGCGACGCGCAGGTGCCCGTGAGGCTGGACGTGACGGCGGTGGGAACGGGCGCGGGCATCGCCCTGCGCAACCGGCGCTTCCGCGTGGTGCAGGCGCCGGCCCACGGCCACCTCGACCGCCTGGTGGGCGAGACCTTCGGGGTCGCGGCGGGCGGGGCGGCGACGGTTCGCTACACCCCCGACCCCGGCTTCCGCGGGACCGACTCGTTCAAGTACGTGGCCCTCAGCACCTTCGGCAGCCAGGCGGCCTACCCCACCAGCCCTCCCAGCGCGGGGGCCCTGCTGGTGGGGAACGGGGCCGCCGTCTCCATCTCGGGCGCGCCGGCCGAGCTCACGGCCGGCACGTCGGCACGGCTGTCGGCCGCCCTGGCGAATCTCGACCCCGGGGTGACCTGGAGCGTCAACGGCATCCCCGGCGGCAACCCGGCCATCGGGACGATCACGCCGGAGGGGCTCTACATCGCCCCCGCCGCTCCGCCGCCCGCGCCCGTGACGATCCGCGCCACCAGCGTCGCCGACCCGGCCGTGGTCGACGAGGTGACGATCAGGATCGTGCCCGTGCCCGACCCGGTGCCGCTGCCCGTCGCCCCACCCTCGACCGCGAGGACCCTTGCGGCCAAGGCGGCGCTGTCCACGCCCACCGTCGGGCTCCGGGGGGCGCGCCGCCGGATCCTGGTCGTGGGGGTCGTGGCCGGCCGCTCGGGCGGGATCGTGATCACGGCCCGCGACGGGCGGCGGTCCACGCGGGCCTGCCGCATGCGCGTGTCCAGCGGCCAGTCCGCCACCTGCCGGCTGGCCCTGCGCCCCGGGATGAGGCCCGCCCGCACCGTGGTCATCGCGGTGCTGCGCTCGAGCGATGGGGTGCGCGTGCTGAAGCGCGCCCGGATCGGGCCGACGAAGGGCGGATAGAGCACCCTCGCCGGACGGGGAGTTACGCGGCCCCGCGGGATTGAGGATGATCCCGCGATGAGACCGCCCGGACGCCACTCGATCCTCGCCCTGATCGGGCTCTCGGCCGCGGCGGCGGTGATCCTCCCGATCTACGCGAACGCGGGCCCCGGGGTGAGCCCCCAGGCACCCGACCTGCGCGCGGATCCCGTGGCGCTCGTCCAGCAGCCGGCCGTCTACGCGGACGACGACGTGGGGTCCTTCGGCTCCGGCCGGCTCCTGGTCCGCTTCGACGGGTACGTCACCAACGTGGGCGACGGGCCCCTCCAGGTCTCCGGCAACCCACAGCTCCCGGGCAGCGATCCGGCCGGGGTCAAGCAGCGCGCGCGCCCGGCGCCCGGGCAGAGCCCCTCGGTGGTCGTCGGGAGCCCCGAGGTCATCTTCGAGACCGCCGACGGGCACGATCACTTCCACCTGAAGCGGGCCATGCGCTACTCGCTGTGGACCACCGACAGGACCGCGCAGGTCGCCCCCGGCCAGAAGGTGGGCTTCTGCCTGTACGACCTCGAGGCCGCCCCGGCGCCGAGCCCGCCGCAGGATCAGCTCGTCTACACGCAGGACGTCACGAACTTCTGCGATGCCGGGGATCCCGCCGCGACCTCCCTGACCATGGGGACGTCGCGGGGATGGCGCGACGTCTACGAGCAGTTCCTCGCCTACCAGTGGGTCAACGTCTCGAACACCGCGCCGGGCGTGTACGTGGTGGGCAGCGAGGCCGACCCGGACAACGTCATCTGGGAGGGCGGCGGGGCGGCCGAGGTCAACCCGCCGGCCTTCGCCGACAACCAGCCCGTGACGGTGCCGGGCTGGATCGCCCAGCCGGTGACCGTGCCGCAGACCGGCGCGCTGAAGGCCATCCCCATCAGGGCCCTGCGGTACGGAGGCCTCGCGCCCACGGACCTGCGCTATCGCGTGGTCACGGGGCCGGCTCACGGCAGCCTGAGCGTGCCGCCGGGCCAGACCTTCGACCCGGCCACCCGGGCGCTGGTCTACACGCCGCCGGGGGGGTACCGCGGTCCCGACGGCTTCCAGTACGTGGCGGTCTCGGCGAGCTCGGGCTTCCCCCTGAGCCCCCCGATCGCCTCCGTGGCGCTCACGGACACGCGCCCGTCGGTGACGATCTCGGGCGCGCCCGCGCGCCTGACGGCCGGCACGAGCGTGCGGCTCACGGCATCCCTCGCCAACCTCACCGGGGGCGTGCGCTGGAGCACCAGCGCCGGCCGCATCGGGACCGCGGGGCTCCTGACCGCCCCGGACACCGTGCCCAGCGGCGGAATGGTCCAGGTCCGGGCGACGAGCACGGCCAACCCGGCCGTCTTCGGCCAGGTCTCCATCCGCATCGTGCCCGCGACCACGGGCGCGAAGCCGGGGGTGGCCGGGAACCTCACCGCCGGGAGGACGCTCCTCTCGCCCCTGGCGATCCGCGCGGTGACGAAGCGGGTCCTGGTGACCCGGGTCGTGAGCGGCAGGCGCGCCGGCCGGATCGTGGTCACCGCCACGATCGCACGGAAGGTGCTGGGGCGCTGCCGGTCACGGCTGCGGGCCCGCCAGAGCTTCTCCTGCAAGATCGTGCTGAAGCGGGCCTACCCGCTCCGCCGGGTCCGGATGACCGCGCGCTTCACCGCGGGCAGGACCGTCGTCGTGCGACGGGCGTTCGTGCTGCCACGCCGGCCCTGACCGGCCCTCAGGCCCGGGTCGCCACCGCCTCCAGGTACTCGCAGTGGAGCGCGCAGCCTCGGCCCGCCCCGCGGTCGTAGCGGGAGAGGACCTCGCGGATGGCGGCCTCGAGCTCGGGGGCGCGTGCCGCACCCACCGCCTCGAACGCCGACACGGACGGCCCGAAGTAGGTGCGGAAGACGTCCACCGCGTGATCGATGGAGCGGTAGTGCTGGATCACCGTCCGCCGCTCGGTCGCGAGCCCGGCGATCCCGCTCCCGAGCAGCTCCCTCAGCCCGTCCTCGGTCCCCCACCGCACCGCCGGGCGCGTCCCCGGCGGCGGGGGCACGAACGCCGCGTGGGCGCCGAACAGGTCGCCGCCGTAGCCCTCGGGCATCCAGGCCGAGATGCCGATCGTCCCGCCCGGCCGGCAGACCCGCAGCAGCTCGTCGGCGGCGCGCTCCTGATCCGGCGCGAACATGACGCCGAACACCGAGAGCACCGCGTCGAACTCGCCGTCCGCGAAGGGGAGCGCCTGGGCGTCGGCCTCACGGAAGTCCACCGCGGTCCCCTCCGCCGCCGCGCGCAGCCGCGCGCGGTCGAGGAGGGCCGGGACGTAGTCGATGCCGGTCACGTCGCAGTACCGCCGCGCCGCGACCAGGGAGACGTTGCCGCTGCCGCAGGCCACGTCCAGCACGCGGTCCCCGGCCCGCGGATCGACGGTCCGGACGAGCGCCTCGGCCGCCGCCGTCGTCGCGACGGCGATCACGTTGAAGTCGCCGGCCGACCAGACCTTCTGCTGGCGCTCGGTGATTGCCGTGTAGTCGGGTCCTGCGGCCTCGGCCATGGACTCGCTCCCTTGCCGACGGGACCTGAGGGCAATCCTCCCCCTGCACGCGCTCCTCCGGCAAGGCGTGTCGCACGCGCCCCCGCCCGGTCGCGAGCGGGCGCGCGTGTGCGGCGTGGTCAGTGGCCGGGCGGCGGCCCGGGAGGCCCGAGGATCTCCATCCCGTTGCGCACGCCGATCGGGTGCAGCCGCGCCATGTCCGGGGGGCCCTCGAGCGGCGGCGGCAGCACGCGCTCGGCCGCCGGCTCGCCGACCTCTCTCAGGAAGCCCTCGAAGAGGAAGGGCTGGAAGCCGATCAGGGCCCTCGCCCCGTCGGTCTCGGCCATGAAGGTGTGCGGCACGCCCTTGGGGCCGAACGCGAACGAGCCGGCCGTGAGCGACAGGCGCCGATCACCGACGTAGACCGTGAACTCACCCTCGAGCACGTAGAACCACTCGTCCTCGTCGGGGTGGGCGTGCCAGGGCGAGCCGTCGCCGGCCCGCACGGTGATCTCGATCATCCCGTACTCGCCGTTCGTGTCCTGGCCGCTGATCTTGATGACCTCGAGCATCCCCAGCAGCCAGAACGCCTCGCCCTCGTCCGCGCCGAGCAGGTACCCGTGCTTCGCACGCTCCGTAGAAACGACCGACATCTCCTCGCTCCCTCCGCTCAGAGTCCGCCTGCTTGACATACTTCACCGGTGCAAGCAAAGTAGTTCACACTCGCAAGCAGATACTCGGAGATATCCTTCACAGTGTCAAGTACCCAGAGCGAATCTGAGCGGTGGCTCGCGGAGCTTCCCGAGCCCGACGCGTTCTCCGGCGAGGAGTTCCGCGCCTGGCGGGGGCTGATCCGGCTGCGGGAGACCGCCATGCGCGAGATCGACCGGCGGCTGCGCGAGGCCGGCGAGCTGACGCTGCCGGACTACACGGTGCTGATCACGCTCGTCTCCGCTCCGGAGCTGCGGCTGCGGATGAGCGACCTCGCCGCCCAGCGGATGCTCACGGCGAGCGGGATCACCCGGGTGGTGGCGCAGCTCGAGCGCCGCGGGTTGGTCCGTCGCGAGGCCGACCCCGCGGACGGACGCGGGGCATTCGCCGTGATGACCCGGAGCGGCCTCGAGGCGCTCCGCCGCGCCCAGGTGCTCCACCACGCGGCGGTTCGCGACGTCTATCTCGGGCGGCTCACGCCGCGAGAGCGCGAGCGCCTGGCACGGCTCTACGAGAAGGCGCTGCCGGGTGTGATCAGCGAGCCCGTCTGGCCCCCGAGGCGGTCGCCGGGTCCCTGAGCGGGACGACGAGGACGTCGAGGGCCGTCTCATGGATTCGCCTCCTTGCCGATGGCGGACCGGAGGGCCATCCTCCCCCTGCGGGCGCTCCTGCCGGCACGCCGGCGCCGGGGTTCCCGGCTCGGATGAGGGGGCCCTTGTGGTAGCGTCGGCGCCCGCTCGGCGCGGCGCGGAACCAGGGCGCAAGCGCGATCTCGGCAGCGGGGGGCGGGTGGCGGAAAAGAGTGCGGGGGCGGACGAGGACGTCCGCGCCACGGAATCGGGGATACCGCTCGAGCGGGTGTACGGCGAGGAGGACGTCGCCGGGCTCGACCTGCACGACCGGCTTGGAGAGCCCGGGGACTTCCCCTACACCCGCGGCATCCACCCCACGATGTACCGCGACAAGCCGTGGACGATGCGCCAGTACGCCGGCTTCGCCACGGCCGAGGAGACGAACGCCCGGTTCCGCTACCTGCTCGCGGCGGGCGCGCCCGGCCTGTCGACGGCGTTCGACCTCCCCACCCAGCTCGGCCTGGACTCCGACGACCCGCTGGCGGCGGGCGAGGTGGGCCGGGTCGGCGTCGCGATCGACTCGGTGGAGGACATGGGGCGCCTGCTCGACGGCATCCCGCTCGACCGGGTCTCGACGAGCATGACGATCAACGCCCCCGCCTCCGTGCTGCTGCTGCTCTACCAGCTCGTGGCCGAGGAGAACGGGGTCGACCCGGCGACGCTGCGGGGCACGGTCCAGAACGACGTGCTGAAGGAGTACGTGGCGCGGGGCAACTACATCTACCCGCCGGTGCCCTCGATGCGGCTGACCACGGACACCTTCGCCTACTGCGACGCCGAGCTGCCGCGCTGGAACACGATCTCGATCAGCGGCTACCACATCCGCGAGGCGGGCTCGACGGCGGTCCAGGAGGTCGCCTTCACGCTCGCCAACGGAATCGCATACGTCGAGGCGGCGCTGGAGGCCGGTCTGGACGTGGACACGTTCGGCCCGCGGCTGTCGTTCTTCTTCAACTCCCACAACAACCTGCTCGAGGAGGTGGCGAAGTTCCGCGCCGCCCGCACCCTCTGGGCCCACATCATGCGCGACCGCTTCGGCGCGACCGAGGCGCGGGCGATGACCATGCGCTTCCACGCCCAGACCGGGGGCAGCACGCTCACGGCCCAGCAGCCCCGCATCAACGTGGTGCGCGTGGCCGTTCAGGTGCTCGCCGCGGCGCTCGGCGGTGCCCAGTCGATCCACTCGAACGGGTTCGACGAGGCGCTCGCCCTGCCCACCGAGGAGTCGGCCAAGCTCGCCCTGCGCACGCAGCAGGTGATCGCCGCCGAGTCGGGCATCGTGGACACGGTGGACCCGCTCGGCGGCAGCTACGCGGTGGAGGCCCTCACGGCCGAGATCGAGGGCCGGGCCCGCGAGCTGATCGACGAGATCGACCGCCGGGGCGGGGCGGTGATGTGCATCGAGTACATGCGCGACGCGATCGCCGAGGCCGCCTTCCGCCACCACGAGGAGGTGGACGCCGGGGAACGGGTGGTCGTGGGCGTCAACGCCCACCACGAGGACGACGAGCAGCCGGTGTCGATCCAGCGCATCGACCCGCCAGATCGAGATCGACCAGGTCGCGCGGCTGCGCACGCTGCGCGAGAGCCGAGACGCGGCGCAGGTGCAGGCGCGGCTCGACGACGTGCGCGCCGCGGCCCGCGGCACCGCCAACCTGCTCTACCCCCTGCGCGAGGCGCTGCGGGCCCGGGCCACCGTGGGGGAGGTCTGCGGCGTGATGCGCGCGGAGTTCGGCGAGTACGACCGGGTGCGGGCGGCGGAGTCGTGAGCACCGGGGAGAAGCGCGAGCGGCTGCGCAAGCTGCGCGAGGAGGCCGCCCACGCGGGCACCGAGGCGGCCGTCGAGCGGCAGCACGCGCGTGGGCAAGCTCACCGCCCGCGAGCGCATCGACCTGCTGCTGGACCCGGGCAGCTTCACCGAGCTCGACATGTTCACGCGTCACCGCGCCCACGGCTTCGGCCTGGAGGACAACCGGCCCTGGGGCGACGGGGTCGTGACCGGCCACGGCACGATCGACGGCCGCAAGGTGTTCCTGTTCAGTCAGGACTTCACCGTCTTCGGCGGCAGCCTGGGCGAGGTCTTCGCCGAGAAGATCGTCAAGGTCATGGACCTCGCGGTGAAGATGGGCTGCCCGTTCATCGGCATCAACGACTCCGGGCGGCGCCCGCATCCAGGAGGGCGTCGTGAGCCTCGGCGGCTACGCCGACATCTTCTTCCGCAACGTGCGCGCCAGCGGGGTCATCCCGCAGATCTCGGTGGTGATGGGTCCCTGCGCCGGCGGCGCCGTCTACAGCCCCGCGATCACCGACTTCATCTTCATGGTGCGCGAGACCAGCCACATGTTCATCACGGGGCCCGAGGTCATCAAGACCGTGACCGGCGAGGACGTCACGATGGAGGACCTGGGCGGGGCCCAGAGCCACGCCACCCGGTCGGGGGTCTGCCACTTCGCGGCCGACTCCGAGGAGGACTGCCTCGAGCAGGTGCGCGAGCTGCTCTCGTTCCTGCCCCAGAACAACCTCGACCCGCCGCCCCACGTGCCCACCGCCGATCCGCCGGACCGCGCCGAGGCGGAGCTGGCGACGATCATCCCCGACTCCCCCAGCAAGCCGTACGACATCACGCGCGTGATCGAGCTGGTGATGGACGACGGCGACTTCCTCGAGGTCGCGCCGCTCTACGCCCAGAACATCGTCGTGGGCTTCGGCCGCCTGGCGGGCCACGCCGTGGGGATCGTGGGCAACCAGCCGAGGGCGCTGGCGGGCGTGCTCGACATCGACGCCTCGATCAAGGCCGCACGCTTCGTGCGCTTCTGCGACGCCTTCAACATCCCGCTGGTCACGTTCGTGGACGTGCCGGGCTTCCTGCCGGGCACCACGCAGGAGTACGGCGGCATCATCCTGCACGGCGCGAAGCTGCTCTACGCCTACGCCGAGGCGACCGTGCCGAAGCTCACGGTCATCACGCGCAAGGCCTACGGCGGCGCCTACGACGTCATGAGCTCCAAGCACGTGGGCGCCGACTTCAACGCCGCCTGGCCCACCGCGGAGGTGGCCGTGATGGGCCCCGAGGGCGCGGTCAACATCGTCTTCCGCCGCGAGCTGGCGGAGGCGGAGAAGGACGGCGGCGACGTCGCGGCCCGGCGCGCGCAGCTCATCGAGGACTACACCGAGCGCTTCGCCAACCCCTACATCGCGGCCGAGCGGGGATACGTGGACGACGTGATCGAGCCGGAGGAGACCCGCGCGTGGCTCATCCGGGCGCTCGAGGCATCGCTCACCAAGCGCGAGCAGCGCCCCCAGCGCAAGCACGGGAACATCCCGCTGTGACGCTGCGGGGTCCTGCGGGGGTCCGGGAGGTCCGCGTGACGGCCGGCGGCGTGCCGACGGCCGAGCAGCTCGCCGCCCTCACGTCGGCCCTGACCGCCCTGATCGCCGAGGAGGGCGCGCCCGCCGAGGACGGCGTGCCCGCGGCCTACCGCTCGCTCTGGCGCCGGGCCGGCATGGTCGAGATGACCGAGGCGCCGCCGCCCGCGAGGGACGGCGGGCCCGTGTGGGGAGGGCACCCCTAGGTGTTCGCAAAGGTGATGGTGGCCAACCGGGGCGAGATCGCGATCCGGGTGTTCCGCACGCTGCGCGAGATGGGCATCGCCTCCGTGGCCGTCTACAGCGAGACCGACCGCGACGCGCTCTTCCTCCACCACGCCGACGAGGCCTACCTGCTGGGCCCCGGGCTCGCCGCCGAGACCTACCTGAACGTGCCGCGCATCCTCGAGATCGCCGCGCAGGCCGGCGTGGACGCCGTGCACCCCGGCTACGGGTTCCTCGCCGAGAACGCGGGCTTCGCCCGGGCGCTGGAGCAGGCCGGGCATCGTCTGGATCGGCCCTCCGGCCGAGGCCATCGACGCGATGGGCTCGAAGATCCGCGCGCGCGCAGCTCATGGACCGGGCCGGGGTGCCGATCGTGCCCGGCGTGACCGAGCCCGTGGCCGACGTCGGCGCCGCGCGCCCGATCGCGGAGGAGATCGGCTATCCGGTGGCGGTCAAGGCGTCGTCCGGCGGCGGCGGAAAGGGCTTCCGCGTCGCCCTGACGCCCGCCGACCTGGACGACGCGTTCGCGGGCGCGGTCCGGGAGGGCGAGCGCTTCTTCGCCGACGGCGCCGTCTACCTCGAGCGCTACCTGCCCGAGCCGCGCCACGTGGAGATCCAGATCCTGGCCGACTCCCAGGGCTCCTGCGTGTGGCTGGGCGAACGCGACTGCTCGATCCAGCGCCGTCACCAGAAGCTGGTCGAGGAGACCCCGAGCCCGGTGGTCTCCGACGAGCTGCGGCGGCGCATGGGCGAGGCGTCGGTGCGCGCCGCCCAGGCGGTCTCCTACACCTCGGCCGGCACGCTCGAGTACCTGGTCTCGGGCGAGGAGTTCTTCTTCCTCGAGATGAACACCCGCATCCAGGTGGAGCACACGATCACCGAGGCGGTCACCGGACTGGACCTGGTGCGCGAGCAGGTGCGGGTGGCGGCCGGCGAGCCGCTCTCGATCGCCCAGGCGGACGTCGCGCCGCGCGGACACGCCATCGAGTGCCGCATCAACGCCGAGGACGCCTCGCAGCGCTTCCTCCCCTCCCCCGCCCGCATCACGGGCTACCGCGAGCCCTCCGGGCCGGGCGTGCGGGTCGACTCGGGCGTGCGCGCCGGGTCGACCATCCCCGAGATCTACGACCCGATGGTGGCCAAGCTCATCGTCTGGGACGTGGACCGCGAGTCGGCGCGGCGGCGGATGATCCGGGCGCTGGACGAGTACGTCGTCGAGGGGCCCGCCACCCTCATCCCGTTCCACCGCTGGCTGCTGGAGCAGGAGGAGTTCATCGCCGGCGGCGCCTGCCACGCCCTCCTGGCGCGCCTCGCCGAGGAGCCGACGCCCATCCCGCCGCCCGCGACGCCGGGGCCGCAGCTCCCGGCCGAGCCGGCGCCGGAGGACGAGCCGACCGTCGAGCGCCACTTCACGGCCGAGGTGGACGGGCGGCGATTCGAGGTGGTCCTGCGCTCATCCCCGGTCGGCCGGCGGCGGCGCGCCGGCGCCCGCCCGGCGCCCCAGGAAGGACCGCGCGCGCGCCGGGGGCGCGGCCGGCGCAGCGGGAAACGCCCTCGTGACCCCCATGCAGGGCACCGTCCTGCGGGTCCTCGTCCAGGCCGGACAGGCCGTGTCGGCGGGCGACGTGGTCGCCATCGTCGAGGCCATGAAGATGGAGAACGAGGTCGCCGCGCACCGGGACGGCACCATCACCGAGCTGCGCGCGGCCGAGGGCGGGTCCGTGGCCGCCGGCGACGTGCTGGCGGTCATCGAATAGGACCGGCCTGGTAGAACGCGTCCAGGCACCCATCGCGCGAAACGAGGTCTCGTCATGTGTCGGAACATCCGCACCCTCTACAACTTCGAGCCGCCGGCCACCGAGGACGAGGTCCGGGCCGCGGCCCTCCAGTACGTGCGCAAGATCAGCGGCTTCACCAAGCCGTCGCGCGCCAACACCGAGGCGTTCGAGCGTGCCGTGGACGCGGTCGCGCACATCTCCCGGCACCTCCTCGAGGACCTCTCGACCACCGCGGCCCCGAAGGACCGCGAGGTCGAGGCGGCGAAGGCGCGCGCCCGCGGGGAGCAGCGCCGGGCGGCCCTGATGGAGTCCGCGACGGCCACTGGGTGATCGACCACATCGTCATCGGCGTGAGCGACCTGGACGCCGGGCGCGCCTTCTACCTCGGCGCGCTCGGACCGCTGGGGATCGGGATCGTCATGGATCGCGGCGACGTGGTGGGCTTCGGATCGCACGGCAAGCCCGGGTTCTGGCTGCGCGAGGAGGACGACCCCACGCCGGTGCACGTGGCCTTCGCCGCGCCCGACCGGGCGGCGGTCGACGCCTTTCACGCCGCCGCGCTCGGCGCCGGGGCCACCGACAACGGCGGGCCCGGCCTGCGCGAGATCTACCACCCCACCTACTACGGGGCCTTCGTCCTCGACCCCGACGGGCACAACATCGAGGCCGTCATCCACGGAGCGCCCCCCGGGTAGCCCGCGGACGGGGACGCCGTCAGCCCAGCGCCTCCTTCACCAGGGCCGCCACCTCCGAGGGGCTCTCGCCCACCCGCACCCCGCGCGCCTCCAGGGCCTCCTTCTTCGCCTGGGCCGTGCCGCTCGAGCCGGTGATGATCGCCCCGGCGTGGCCCATCTGCTTGCCGGGCGGCGCCTGGAAGCCCGCGATGTACCCGACCACCGGGGTGGACATCGTCTCGGCGATGAAGTCCGCCGCGCGTCTCCTCCTCGGCGCCCCCGATCTCGCCGACCATCACCACGAGGTCGGTCTCGGGATCGGCGTCGAAGCGGGCCAGGATGTCGATGAACGAGCTGCCCACGACCGGGTCGCCGCCGATGCCCACCACGGTGCTCTGGCCGATCCCGAGCAGCGCCAGCTCCTTGGAGATCTGGTAGGTCAGCGTGCCGCTGCGGCTGACGACGCCCACCCGCCCGGGCTGGAAGACCTGCGTCGGCATGATCCCGACGGTGGCGGTGCCGGGGCTGATGATGCCCGGGCAGTTCGGGCCGACCAGGGTCTGTGTCGCCGCGCTTCAGGTGGGCGTAGACCCGGAGCATGTCGTGCGCCGGGATGCCCTCGGTGATGCAGACGATCAGCTCCACCGGCGCTGTCGAGGGCCTCGAGGATGGCGTCGGCGGCGAAGCGCGGCGGCACGAAGACCATCGCGGTGTTGGCGCCGGTGGCCTCCGACGGCGTCCTCGACGGTGTTGAAGACCGGGATGCCGTCCACGTCCTGGCCGGCCTTGCCGGGGGTCACGCCGGCGACCACCTGGGTGCCGTAGGCCTTGTTGCGGGCGGCGTGGAACGCCCCCTCGCGCCCCGTGATGCCCTGCACCACCAGCCGCGTCGACCGCGTCGACGAGGATGCTCATGCCGTCACCGCCTCGGCCAGGCCGACGGCTCGCCGGGCGGCGGAGAGCATCGTCGGCCTCCACCACGACGTTCTCCGGCGCGCGCTCGGCGATGATCGCCCGCCCCTCCTCCTCGTTGGTGCCGTCCAGGCGCACCACGATGGGGAGCGTGGCGCCGAGCCGGTCGAGGGCGGTCAGCAGCCCCTCGGCCACCTCGTCGCAGCGCGTGATGCCGCCGAAGATGTTGACGAGCAGCACCTTCACCTTCTCGTCGCTCAGCAGCACCTCCAGAGCGGTGACCACCTCGTCGGCCTTCGAGCCGCCGCCGGCGTCCAGGAAGTTGGCCGGGCGGCCGCCCGCCAGGGCCACCACGTCGAGCGTGCTCATCACGAGCCCGGCGCCGTTGCCCAGGATCCCGACGTCGCCGTCGAGCTTCACGTAGGTGACCCCGCGCTCCTTGGCCATCCGCTCCTGCGGGTCCTCCGGCAGGACGTCGCCGATCTCCGTCAGCTCCGGGTGACGGTAGACCGAGTTGCCGTCGATGGTGACCTTGGCGTCGAGCGCGACCACCCGGCCGTCCTCGGTGCAGGACCAGCGGGTTGATCTCCATCAGCATCGCGTCGAGGCCGAC
This sequence comes from Miltoncostaeaceae bacterium, assembly GCA_963721335.1. Lineage (GTDB taxonomy): Bacteria > Actinomycetota > Thermoleophilia > Miltoncostaeales > Miltoncostaeaceae > CAVXDY01. The sequence goes on along the minus strand of CAVRIV010000002.1, from coordinate 354,149 downwards.
GAAGGCGTCGTAGAGGGCGCCGAGGACCTTGACCACCCCGCCGACGGCCTCCGCGTCGATCCCGGCGCCGTAGGCCAGCGAGCGGGCGTCGTGTGGCTGAAAGCCGATCAGCGGGTCGATGTGGCGGCGCACCAGCGCCTCCGGCTGGGTGCGGGCGACCTCCTCGATGTCCATCCCGCCGATCGCCGAGAGCATCGCCAGGGGCTGCTTGGCCGCGCGGTCGAAGGTGACCGAGGCGTAGTACTCCTTGGCGATGGCCGAGGCCTCCTCGATCCACACCCGGTGGACCGTGTGGCCGCGGATGTCCATCCCCAGGATGTCGCGGGCCGCGCGCCTCGGCCTCGTCGGGCGTCGCCGCCACCTTGATCCCGCCGGCCTTGCCCCGTCCGCCGATCTGCACCTGGGCCTTCACGACGACCGTGCCGCCGATGCGCTCCGCCGCGGCGCGCGCCTCCTCGGGGGTGGAGGCGACCGCGCCCTCCGGGGTCGGGATGCCGCGATTCCGCAGCAATTGCTTTCCCTGGTACTCGAGCAGATCCACGCACGGCCTCCGGTGATGGCTGGCAGACGTCCAGCCCCCCCGGAAGAGGGGGGTGCGGGACGCCGTACTCTACCGAGGGAGGCTCGATCCTCGGCTACGCTGGTGGCCATGCGGATCAAGAGAATCCTCGTGGTCGTCGCCCTGATCGGGCTGAGCGTCCCCGTCGTCGCCCAGGCGATGCCCCTGAGCGACCCACCGGGGGACGTGAAGCGCCGGGACGTGGACCTGCTCGGCGGTGAGATCGTCCTGGGCGGCGGCAAGGTGACGCTGCGCCTGAAGCTCGCCGGCGGGCTCCGCGACCGCGACGTCTACACGCTCCGCGTCTTCGGCCAGGGCGGGGAGCGCTGGACCCTGCGGGCGACGCGCAAGGACGGCAAGTCGTCCTTCTCCGCCCGCGACGAGCGACGCCGCAAGAGCTACCGCGCCAACGGCAAGCTCATCAACCGCCTGGTGGCGATCAGCTTCTCGTCGAGCCGCATGGGCGCCAACAGGGGGCGCTTCCGCTTCTCGATCTCGGCGGCCTCACCGAGCCGGCCGCCCGCCCTCGACACCCTTCCGGCCAAGGGTCGCCCCCGCGGAACGGCCTCCATCCCGTTCGCGCTCTAGGCGGGCGGACGGCGGGCGCCGCGCTGGCGGCGCTGGCGGCGCTGATGGTCGTGGCGGTGTCCGCCGCGTGCTCTGACGAGCCACCCAAGGTCCAGGCGCCGCCCCATCCGAAGCCCATCGTCTGGGGCTTCGCCGAGAACCTCCACCGCGACCCGCCCACCATCGACCGCAAGCTGGCGGTGATGAGGCGCATGGGGGCCACCATGGTGCGCCTCGACCTCGACATCAGCCCCGTCCAGGATCACGCCGTGCGCGAGGCGCGCGCCGACGGCCTGCGCGTGATGGGCGTGGTGACCGGGGGCTCGCGCGACCCCCAGACGTACGCCCGCCGCATCGAGCGCATCGTTCGCCGCTACGCCCCTCTGGGCGTTCACCACTACGAGATCTGGAACGAGCCCAACACGGTGCAGAGCTGGCCCACGGCCGACGATCCCGACCGGGCGACGACCGAGTACATGGCCATGGTCAAGGCCGCCTACCCCCGCATCAAGGCGGCCGATCCGCGGAGCGTGGTGCTGGTGGGCGCCCTGTCGCGCCGCGAGTACGTGGGCGGGCGCCCGAACGACTGGGTCGAGGCCATGTACGACAAGGGCCTGAAGGGCAACTTCGACGCCATCTCCATCCACCCCTACACGGATCCGGAGGTCCCCGGCGAGAACACCCGGCCCGCCTACGCCTGGCTCCAGATGACCGGGCCCTGGGAGGACCGTGCGCCATCCGTGCGCGAGCTGATGGTGGACCACGGCGACGGCGCCAAGCGCGTCTGGATCACGGAATTCGCCGCCCCGACGGGTGGCGATCTCGGCTTCCCGGTGGGCGAACGGCGCCAGGCCCGGATCCTGGAGCGGGCCGTCACGCTTGCGCAGTCCTACCCTTGGGTTGGAGGCTTTCTCTGGTACTCGCTGCGCGACAGCGAGAACGGCGGGGAACAGTTTGGAGTGGTACATGCCGATTGGACACCTAAACCCGCTTTCGGTGAGTACGTGGCTGCCATCGGTCGAAACCGGGGCCGCCCAGCCGGGGGGTGAGCGCGCCGAGGTGCCTGGGGTACGCTCGGCCCGGCCTTTGGAGGGACCTTCTTGCTGAGCATCGACGAGTACCGAAGCGCCACCCTGCTGCTGGATCCTTCCGGCGCGGGCCCGCTCCATCCCGAGCAGCAACTGCCGGCCGTGCAGCGTGCGGTGCGCTCCCGGAGCGTGCCGGGCACGGCGCTTCGCTACACACAGCGCCTGTCGATGAAGCGCGGGGGCCTGGGCTACGAGCGCGACAGCCTGGAGCCGATGATCCGCGCCCGCCGGGCCGCGCTGGGCGACGCCGGAGCCGGACCTCCGCGCCTGCTGGTGCGGGTGGACGAGTTTCCCCATGCCGGGGGGTTCGACAACCCCGCGACGGTGGCCGACATGACGCGGTTCCACGAGATCATGAGCCGCGCCGGAGTGCCCTACCTCATCGCCGTGACCCCGAGGGTGGCCCACAACTACCTCAGCCCGCGCGCCGCGGCCTCACGGTCGCTGCGCGACGACGAGATCGAGATGCTGGAGCGCCTGGCCGAGGACGGCGTCGGCTTCGCCCTGCACGGCCTGGACCACCGGACGCGGTACAGCGAGCCGCGACGCCACTCGGAGCTGTGCGGCCTGGACCCCGCCCCCCTCGCGGCCCTGCTCGACGAGGGCCTGGCGATCCTGGGCGAGCTGGGGATCCGGCCCCGCGTCTTCGTGCCCCCGTTCAACCGCTTCGACGCCGAGCAGTACCCCGCCCTGGCGGAGCGCTTCTCGGTCGTGTGCGGCGGCCCCGAGACCGTTGCCCTGCTGGGCTTCCACGCGACCCCGCTCTGGCGGGGCGACGCGGTCTACATGCCGGCCTATGCCCCCCTCTACGACCGTGCCGCGGGCGTGGAGGCGGGCGTGCGGCGCCTGGTGGAGCGCGAGCCCGGCGTCTGGGCGCCGGTCGCCCTTCACCTGCCCTGGGAGGCCGAGGACGGCTGGAGCGACCTCGAGCGCCTCGCCGACCAGATGGCGCCGTACGCCGCCTCGTGGGATGACTTCCTCGCCGCCGTCGATGCGTCCCTGCACGCCGGCATGCCGACGCAGGCCTGGCCGGCTGAGGCGGGGGCCCGCTCCTAGGTCAGCAGCTGGACCAGCAGGAGCGTGGCGAGCGTGCCCACGCACAACGTGCCCAGCTCCAGACGGTGGCGCGTGAGCAGGGCGACGCCCCGGGTACCCTGTATGTCGTAGCGGCGCGCCGCCGTGGGGAACAGCGAGAGCGTGCCGGTGATCCCGGCCACCACGAGCAGGGCGATGGCCACCAGCCTCCAGCTCCCGCTGCCGTTGTCGCCGTCGGAGGCGCTCGGTAGCGCGTCGGCGCCGCCGCTGGAGGCCTCCAGCTCTCGTGACGCGGCCAGGGCCGCCTCCTGGCGCTCGCGCCGCTCCGCCGCCGCCTGGGCCTCGATCGCGGCGAGGCGCCGCGCCTCGGCCTCCCGCTTGCGCTGCAGGGCGAGCTCGCGCTGGCGCTGCAGCTCGGCCTCGCGCCGCGCCTGCGCCTCGCGGCGCTGCTTGGCGAGCTCCGCCTGGCGCTCGGCCCGCAGCTCGGCCGGCGACGGCCCCGAGGGCTCATCGGCGGATGGGGAGCTGGGTGCCGACGGCTGCGGCGCGGGCGCGCGCGGCGCGGGAGCGGGAGCGGGAGCGGGGTCCGGCGCCGGCGGGGCGTCCGGCCCGCCCAGGCTCACCTGACCGACGGCCGTGGCCGCGCACATCGCGAGGATGAGCGCGGCCACGAGGCCCAGGCAGAGTCCGGTGGACCGTCTCGTCACCGCGCCCTCGCGAGGATGCGGGCCGTCGGTCTGGGTGACTTCTTCAACAGCAGACCCTTGGTGACGGTGCGAGTGGTGCCACCGCGCTTGTCTCTCAACGCGATCGTCATCCGCAGCTTCAGGGGGAACCTCTTACCCTTGACGGAGAACCGGAGCTTAGCAGCGACGGTCCTGTTGCCGGGGCCCCCGACGCTCTTTGCGACGATCGCCTTGGTGATCAACTTGCGGGCCGCCTTGCCCTTGATCTTCTTGCCGAGCGGGAAGAGCTTGACGGTGCCCTTGAAGGCCTTGCTGGCCTTGAAGCTCAGCCGCACAGTGGCGAAACCCTTCTTGAACGTAACGGACGCCTTCAGCTTGCTGATCTTGGGCGCCGGTCGCTTGGCGGCGGGCCCGCCGCCGCCCGGACCCGCCACGCCCGGGATCGGCGAGGGGGCGGGCAGGCTGGAGTCGATGCGGACCATGCTCGCCACCGACGGCACGCCCTGGCCGTTGACCAGGAACAGCATGTAGTAGCCGGGAGGGGCCGCGTTGGGGTTGGAGGGGGTCGTGAACTGGATGCCGTTCGCCACCTGGGTCACCGGCAGCTCGAGCGAGCGCTGGTCGGCGTCGGTCGCGTGGGTGGTGGCGCCGAGCTTGAGGAGGACGGCCTTGGCGACGCCGGCGGCGTCGGGCGTGCCGATCCCCACCGGCACGTTGTAGGGCGCCCCGCCCGGAGCGGAGCTGATCGCCGGGCGCGCGCCCTTGTAGAGATAGGGCGGCGAGTAGTACTCGACCGTGCGCAGCTGCCCGCCGAGCGGTCCGTTGTCCGAGACCTCCTTGCGGTCGTCGCCCATCGAGATCACCCGTCCGTCGGGGATCACGAGCGCGGTCGAGTGGTAGGTGCGGGCGTCCACCTGGGGGTTCGTCTCGGTCCAGGTGCGGGTCGCCGGGTTGTAGAGCTCCGCGGTCTTCACCGGGCCGGCGTACAGGCCGCCGTCCTCGGCGCCGATGCCCCCGCCGATGGCGAGGAGCGAGCCGTCGGGGAGGATCCGGGTGTTCAGGTGACTGCGAGCCTGGATGGTCGGCGGCCCGGGCGTCTGGGCACCGCTGGCCAGGTTGACGAGGATGGTGCTCTTGGTCGCGGGCGCCGTCCCGTAGCCGCCGTCAGGCGTCTGGCTCGCATCGATGTCGGAGCCGCCCTGCACGAGCAGCGTGGTCGGCCCGGCCGGCCCCGAGGGCAGCAGCGTGGCCGCCCCCCACTCGCGCCGGAACGGCAGCGGAGCGGTGTTCGCAACGGACCAGGTGGTCGGTGTTGATGATGTGCGAGTTGACCTTCTGCGGCCCGATCGTGCGCAGGTTGCCGTCCGGCGCCAGGAACATGTGGGGGTAGAGGCCGAAGCCCTGGGTGCCGACCTTCTGGATCGTGCCCACGCCGTTCAGGTCCGGGGAGGGCGTGAACAGTTCGATGTCCTCGTCGTTGCCGTCGCCCCGCCCTGTTGAGGCCGGCCACGATCGCCACGCGCCCGTCGGCCAGCTCGGTGAGCGTCGGGTACCAGCGCCCGTCGCCCATCCGGCCCTGGTAGGTCCAGGTCTCGTTGAAGGGGTTGAACGTCAGCACGACGTCGAGGCCGCGGTACTTGGTGATCCCGTCCTGCCCGTAGTACCTGAAGTTCCCGCCCGCGACGGCGACCCGTCCGTCGCGCAGGAGGGTCTGACCGGCGCACCAGATGTTGAAGGGCCTGCCCGTGCCGGGATCGATCGGCGGGTCGCGGCGGACGCTGACGCCGGTGGCGGGGTCGAAGACGTAGGCCTCGGCCCAGTTGACGTCCTGGATGTTTCCGCCCGTGCGCGCCGCGTACCAGGTGTCCTTCTCGGGGTAGGCGAACCAGAGCACCTTCCCGGTGGGGAGCAGGATCGAGTTGATGGCCAGGCCCGGCGTCGAGATGCGGCCGGTCCACGCACCGATGGTCTGCGGCGGGTCGCCGACCGCCTGGCTGCGCTGCACGCCGCCTCGGATGGTCGGGCAGAGGAGGGGATGCGCCTTCCGGTAGACCACCCGCGCGCACCGCGCGCGCTGAGCGCGCTGGTACGCGGCCCGGGCGGGGGTGAGCTTGCCGCAGCGGAAGTAGTTGATCTGCCGGTAGGCGCGGTTCGCGCAGCGCGCCTCCTGGATGAGGTCGGCGCGGACGTCGCGGTTGGTCGAGGCGTGGTCTGTGCACGCCGGCCTCGAAGGCGCTCGAGATCGAGGCTCCGGAGAGTCCCCCGCCGAACACCGGTGAGAGACCGATGGTCCCAGCGGCGAGCCCCGCGAGCACGAGCAGCGACAGCATCCGCCAACGCCCTCGGCCGAATCCTCTGATCTTCCGCACGGTCGCGACTCCTTCGCTTGGGCACAGGCACACCCCGTCGTCTCCAAGGATTCCTCCTCAGGGCCTTCGGCGCGACGTGCGGAGGTCGGGGAAAACCCTCGACCGACGGGGGGTAATGCCCCCCGTTGAGTAAGAGCTGCGTTAAAGGGGGTGTGAGCGGTGTGAGCACCGGACGGTACCGGCAGGTTTCGCAAGCTCGGCGGGGCGGCGGGCGTACCGGAGCTCTGGCGGGCGTGGTACTCCTCGTCGCGATGCGAGCGCTCATCGTCGATCAGGGTCTCGACCGCGGCTCCCTCGCGGCGGTCCGGGCGCTTCGCGACGACGGCTGGCGCGTGGGGGTGGGATCGCCGTTCCGCGGCCTGGCCGGCTCGTCCCGCGCGGCCTCCCAGTGGCACTTCGTTCCGGCCGCCGAGTGCGGCGTGGACGATTACATCGACACGATCTGCAGCGTCGTCGCGGCCGGCCGGTACGACATCGTCTTCAGCTCCGACGACATCGGCGTGCTCGCGCTGTCGCGCCACCGCGAGGAGATCGGCGCGGTGGTGCCCTACGCCGACCACGGCGTCGTCGTGCGATCGCTCGACAAGCTCGAGCTGACGCGCGCGGCCGATGCCGTCGGACTTTCGGTGCCCAACACGATCGCGCCCCGCGACGCGGTCGTCGCGCACCTCGACGCGCCCACGATCGTGAAGCCGCGGCTCCACTCGGTGCTGCGGCCCGGCGCCCCGGGGCGCCTCGAGACCACGGTCGCCCGGAGCCCCGAAGAGGCGGGCGACGCCATCGCCGAGATCCGCGAGGCCGGCGTGGAGCCGATCCTCCAGGAGGTCGTCGAGGGCGAGCTGATGTCGTTCCAGGCGGTCGTCGACCACGACGGGCGGATGCTCGCCCCGGTCCAGCAGGAGTCGCCGCGCACGTGGCCGCCCGACTCCGGCTCGGCCGCGCGGGGCCACGTGGTGCGCATGGACCCCTCCCTGGCCGTGCGCGTCGCCGCGCTCTTCCGGCGGCTCGGCTGGTTCGGCCTGGCGCAGCTCCAGTTCATCGCGCCCCGCGTGGGCGAGCCGCGCCTGATCGACCTCAACGGCCGCTTCTACAGCTCGCTGGCTCTGGCCGTGGCCTCGGGACCGAACCTGCCCGCCATCTGGGCGCGCGTGGCCACCGGCCGGCCCGTGGAGGCCGCGAGCACCCCGCGCCCGGGCTGCTCCTATCAGTGGTTCAGCCGCGACCTGCGGGCCTCCTGGCGTCGCGAGGGTCTGCGCGGGGCGATGGAGACGGTGCGCCTCTCGAGGCGCAGCGTGCACAGCGTCTGGAGCCGGGACGACCCGTGGCCGGCGGTGCACCACTACGGCTCCCAGCTCGCCGCGGCGGGATCCCGGCACATGAGCGCCCTGCACGGCTAGCCCCCCGGACGGCGGGGACGCGCCCATCCCGACGGTGATCGTGGGGGGCGCGGAGCCGTGATCTGATCGTCCGATGCGTGCACTCGTAGTGGATCAGGGCCTCGACCGGGGCTCTCTCGCGGCCGTCCGGGCGCTGCGCGACGACGGCTGGACCGTGGGCGTCGGCTCGCCCGTCCGCGGCCTGGCCGGATCGTCCCGAGCGGTCTCCGGCTGGCACCAGGTTCCCGCGGCCGAGTGCGGCCTCGGGGAGTACCTCGAGGCCGTTCGCACCGCCGTGGACGAGGGTGGCTACGACGTCGTGTTCAGCTCGGACGACATCGGGGTGGTCGCCCTCTCGCGCCATCGCGATGCGATCGGCGCGGTCGTCCCCTACGCCTGCCACGAGACGGTGGTGCGCTCCCTGGACAAGCTGGCGATGACGCGCGCCGCCGAGGCGGTGGGCCTCTCGGTACCGCGCACCTCCCAGGCGCGGGACGACGTGGTCGAGCGTCTGGACGCCCCCACGATCGTGAAGCCGCGGCTCCACTCCGTGCTGCGCCCGGGCGCCCCCGGGCGGCTCGAGACCACGCTCGCCCGCAGCCCTGGGGAGGCCCGCGACGCGATCGCCGAGATCCGCGAGGCCGGCGTCGAGCCGATCCTCCAGGAGGTGGTCGAGGGCGACCTGATGTCCTTCCAGGCGGTCGTCGACCGCGAGGGGCGGATGCTCGGGCCCGTGCAGCAGCTCTCGCCGCGCACCTGGCCTCCCGACTCCGGGTCGGCTGCCCGCGGCCACACGGTCCCGATCGACGCGGTGCTCGCCGAGCGGGTGGTCGCGTTCTTCCAGAGCCTCGGATGGTTCGGGCTGGCGCAACTGCAGTTCATCGCACCCCGCGACGGCGGCGAGCCGCGGCTGATCGACCTCAACGGGCGCTTCTACAGCTCGCTCGCGCTGGCCGTCGCCTCCGGGCCGAACCTGCCGGGGATCTGGGCGCGCCTGGCCACCGGCCGGGCCGTCGAGCCGATCCGGGAGTCGGAGCCGGGACACTCCTACCAGTGGTTCAGCCGCGACCTGCGGGCCTCCTGGCATGCGGATGGGCTCCGAGGCGCCGCGGGCAGCGTGCGCGTCTCGGCCGCCAGCGTTCACAGCGTGTGGCGCCAGGACGATCCGTGGCCCAGCGTGCATCACTACGGCACCCAGCTCGCCTTCAGCGGCGGGCGCCGGCTGCACGCGGCGCTGCAGTTCATCGCCGCCCTCGGCGCCGGGGCGAGCCTGGTCTAGCTACACCACCGGCTTGGTCATGTCGGTGGTGATCTCGGCGGCCGACAGGGCGCGGTTGTAGATCCGCACCTCGTCGATGCGCCCGTCGGTGTACTCGCCCCAGATGGCGTTGCCGCCGATCCGCAGCGGGCTGGCCGAGGCCTGGATGGCGCCGGTGGCCGCGCTCTGGACCACCTGGACGCCGTTCCTGAACAGGCGCAGCTGGGCGTTGTCGTAGGTGACCGCCAGGTGGGTCCAGGTGCCGGCGGTGAGCGCCGGGCCGATCCCGGCCAGGCGGTCGGTGCCGGCGCCGGCCTGACGATCTCGCCCTGGGGCCGGGAGCTGGAGGAGTTGGCGTAGAGCGAGTAGACCAGGCCGCCCGGCTTCTCCTTCAGGATCGTGGTGCGCCAGGAGCTGACCGTGTCCAGCTGCACCCAGGCCTCGATGGTCATGCCGGTGCTGAGATCGAGGCTGTTGGCGTCGGCCACCGAGACGTAGTCGTTGACCCCGTCGAAGTCGATCGCGCGGCCGATCTTGCCGGCGGCGGTGCGGGCGGCGGCGCCGGTGATGGTGCCGGGGTTGTTGGCGCCCGAGGAGTCGGTGACGGTCGCGCCGGTGGTCTCCTCGAAGCCGTAGGCGCCCACCAGGCCGGTGACCGGCGGGGCGGCGTTGGAGACGGTGACGCTGACCGGGACCGAGGTGGTCGAGTTGGTGGCCGCGTCGCGGGCGATCGCGCGCAGGGCGTGGCTGCCGTTGGTCGCCGTCGTGGTGTTCCAGCTGACCGAGTAGGGGGCGCTGGTGTCGTCGGCGCCCAGGTTGGCCCCGTCGAGGGTGAACTGGACGCTCGGCCACGCCCGACGTTGTCGGAGGCGTTGGCGCTCACCGGCGTGGTGCCCGAGACGGTCGCGCCGGCCGCCGGTGCCGAGACCGCCACGGTGGGCGGGGTGGTGTCGGGGGCGGGATTGTTGACCGTCACGTTCACGGGCGCCGAGGTGGTGGAGTTGGTCGCCGCGTCGCGGGCGATCGCGCGCAGGACGTGTGCGCCGTTGGCGGCGGTGGCCGTGTTCCAGGAGACCGAGTACGGAGCGCTGGTGTCGGCGGCGCCCAGGTTGGCGCCGTCGAGGGTGAACTGGACGCTTGTGACGCCCACGTTGTCGGAGGCGCTGGCGTTCACCGGGACGCTGCCGAGGACCGTTGCGCCCTCGGCCGGGGAGCTGACGCTCACCGTGGGCGGGGTGGTGTCGGGAACCGGGTTGGCGACGGTCACGCTCACCGGGGTCGAGGTGGTCGAGTTGGTGGCCGCGTCACGGGCGATCGCGCGAAGGACGTGGGTGCCGTTGGTCGCCGTCGTCGTATTCCAGGAGACCGAGTACGGGGCGCTGGTGTCCTCGGCGCCCAGGTTCGCCCCGTCGAGGGTGAACTGGACCCCGGCCACGGCGACGTTGTCGGCGGCGGTGGCGTTGACCGGGATGGTGCCCTGGACGCTCGCGCCACCGGCCGGGGAGCTCACCGAGACGGTCGGCGGGGTGGAATCGGGCGGCGGCGGGCCCCCGCCGCCCACCGGCGTGGTCATGTCCGTGGTGATCTCGGCGGCCGAGAGGGCCCGGTTGTAGACGCGTACCTCGTCGATGCGGCCGTCGGTGTACTCGCCCCAGATGGCGTTGCCGCCGATCCGCAGGGGCAGGGTCGAGGCCTGGATGGCTCCGGTCGCGGCGATCTGAGCCACCTGGACCCCGTTCCTGAACAGGCGCAGCTGGGCGTTGTCGTAGGTCAGCGCCAGGTGGGTCCAGGTGCCGGCGGTGAGCGCCGGCCCGGCCCCCGCCAGGACATCGGTGCCGGCGCCGGTCACGATCTCGCCCTGGGGACGGGCGCTCGAGGAGTTGGCGTAGAGCGAGTACACGAGCCCGCCCGGCTTCTCCTTCAGAATCGTCGTGCGCCATGAGCTGACCGTGTCCAGCTGCACCCAGGCCTCGAGGGTCATGCCGGTGGTGAGATCGAGCGAGGCGGCGTCCGCCACCGAGACGTAGTCGTTGACCCCGTCGAAGTCGATCGCCCGGCCGATCTTTCCGGCGGCGGTGCGGGCGGCGGCGCCCACGATCGTGCCGGGGTTGTTCGCCGATGAGGAGTCGGTGACGGCGGCGCCCGAGGTCTCCTCGAAGCCGTAGGCGCCCACCAGGCCGGCCGCCGGCGGCGGCGTGGAGTTCGAGACGGTCACGCTCACCGGCGCCGAGGTGGTCGCGTTGCCGGCGGCGTCGCGGGCGATCGCGCGCAGCGCGTGGGTGCCGTTGGCGGTCGTGGTCGTGTTCCACGAGACCGAGTAGGGGGCGCTGGTGTCCTCGGCGCCGAGGTTCGCCCCGTCGAGGGTGAACTGGACCCCGGCCACGCCCACGTTGTCGGCGGCGGTGGCGTTGACGGGCGTGGTGCCCGAGACGGTGGCGCCGGCCGCCGGGGCGCTGACCGAGACGGTGGGCGCGGTCGTGTCGCCCGGCCCGCCCTGGTTCGTGTCGATGCGGATGATCTTCGCCACCGAGGGAACGCCCTGGCCGTTGACCAGGAACAGCATGTAATAGCCGGGCGGTGCCGCGTTCAGGCTCGAGGGCGTGGTGAAGGCGACGCCGCCCGCCACCTGGCTCACCGTCATCTCCAGCGAGCGCTGGTCGGAGTCGACCGCGTGCGTGGTGGCGCCCAGCTTCAGGAGCACGGCCTTGGTGACGCTCGCCGCGTCGGGGGTCGTGACCTGGACCGTCGTGTTGTAGGCGGCGCCGGCGGGAGCCGAGGAGATCGTGGGCCGCGCGCCCTTGTACAGGTACGGCGGCGAGTAGTACTCGAGCGTCCGCTGGGACACGTTCTGCGAGTGGGCCTGGCGATCGTCGCCCATCGAGATGACCCGCCCGTCGGGCAGCAGCAGGGCCGTGGAGTGATACGTGCGCTCGTCGGCCTGGGGATCGGTCTCGGTCCAGGTCCCGGTGGCCGGGTTGTAGAGCTCGGCCGTGAAGACCGGGCCCTCGTAGAGGCTGCCGTCGTCGCTGCCGACGCCGCCGCCCACCGAGAGAAGCTTCCCGTCCGGGAGCACGACGGTGTTGACGTGGCTTCGGCCACGGATGTTCGACGGGCCGGCCGAGATCGCCCCGGTGGTCGTGTTCACCAGCAGGGTGCTCGCCGTGGCCGGGGCATTGTTGTAGTCGATGTTCGTGTTCGACCCGCCGGTCATCATGATCGTGGTCGGCCCCCCCGGACCCGAGGGCAGCGGCACCGCGGAGCCCCACTCGCGGCGGACCGAGAAGTTGGGCGTGTCCTGCCAGGTCCAGGTGGCGGGATCCAGGATCGCCGAGTCGGAGCCCTGCGGGCCGAGCGCCAGGACCTTCCCGGCGGGCGTCAGGAACAGGTGCGGGTAGAGCCCGAAGAAGCGCTCGGCGGTGGGCTTGCGCTCGATGGTGCCGACCCCGTTCATATCGGCCGAGGGCGTGAACACCTCGACGTCGGGGTTGTTGAACTCGCTGTCAACGCCGCCCGAGTCGAGCCCGGCCACGATCACCACGCGCCCGTCGGCCAGCTCGACGAGGGTCGGGTACCAGCGCCCGTCGCGCATGCGCCCCTGGTAGGTCCAGGTCTCGTTGAACGGGTTGAACGTGACCACCACGTCCAGGCCGCGGTACTTCGGGCTGGCGTTGGAGTAGTAGGCCAGGTTCCCGCCGGCGACCACCAGGCGGCCGTCACGGAGGAAGGTCTGGCCGCCGCACCAGAGGTTGAAGGGCTTGCCGGTGCGCGGGTCGGTGGGAGGGTCGCGCCGGACGCTGGTGTTGGTGGCCGGGTCGAAGACGTAGGCGTCGACGTAGTTGAGGGCCTCGTCCGAGGCCGGCGTGTGGGGCGGGGTCCAGTCCGGCTTGCTGCGATAGGCGAACCACAGGACCTTCCCCGTGGGGAGCAGTGTGGAGTTGATCGCCAGGCCATCGATCTGGATCTGCCCCGTCCACCGGCCCGTGACGTCGGCCGGCTGCTGCGCGAGCGCGCGCTTGATCGCCCGGCCGGCCTGCGGGCAGAGGCTCGGGTTCTTCCGCCGGTACGAGACGCGGCGGCAGCGGTTGCGCTGGAGGCGCTCGGCGCGGGCCCGCTTCGAGGTGATCTTGGGGCAGCGGGGGCGATTGCGCGCCCGGTAGGCCTCGTTGGCGCAGCGCGCGTTGCGGATGCGGTCCCCGCGGAGGTCGCTGTTGACCCCCGCGTGGTTGGCCGTGTGCTGGTCGCCGACTCCCGCCTCGAGGCCGCTGTTGAAGGCGGTCGGACCGGCGCGGCCCGCGAGCACCGGCGACAACCCCAGGACCCCCGCCGCCACGACGGCCGTGACGATGATCGCCAGGAGGCGCCAGCGCCCACCGCCGATCCGGGTGATGCGTTTCAGCTCGTCACCCGACGACCGGCCTCGTCATGTCGGTGGTGATCTCGGCGGCCGACAGGGCCCGGTTGTAGATCCGCACCTCGTCGATGCGCCCGTCGGTGTACTCGCCCCAGATGGCGTTGCCGCCGATCCGCAGCGGGCTGGCCGAGGCCTGGATGGCGCCGGTGGCCGCGCTCTGGACCACCTGGACGCCGTTCCTGAACAGGCGCAGCTGGGCGTTGTCGTAGGTGACCGCCAGGTGGGTCCAGGTGCCGGCGGTGAGCGCCGGGCCGATCCCGGCCAGGCGGTCGGTGCCGGCGCCTGAGCCGTGACGATCTCGCCCTGGGGCCGGGAGCTGGAGGAGTTGGCGTAGAGCGAGTAGACCAGGCCGCCCGGCTTCTCCTTCAGGATCGTGGTGCGCCAGGAGCTGACCGTGTCCAGCTGCACCCAGGCCTCGATGGTCATGCCGGTGGTGAGATCGAGGCTGTTGGCGTCGGCCACCGAGACGTAGTCGTTGACCCCGTCGAAGTCGATCGCGCGGCCGATCTTGCCGGCGGCGGTGCGGGCGGCGGCGCCGGTGATGGTGCCGGGGTTGTTGGCGCCCGAGGAGTCGGTGACGGTCGCGCCGGTGGTCTCCTCGAAGCCGTAGGCGCCGACCAGGCCGGTGACCGGCGGGGCGGCGTTGGAGACGGTGACGCTGACCGGCGACCGAGGTGGTCGAGTTGGTGGCCGCGTCGCGGGCGATCGCGCGCAGGGTGTGGCTGCCGTTCGAGGCGGTGGTGGTGTTCCAGCTCACCGAGTAGGGGGCGCTCGTGTCGGCGGCGCCCAGGTTGGCCCCGTCGAGGGTGAACTGGACGCTTGTGACGCCCACGTTGTCGGCGGCGGTGGCGCTCACCGGGGTGGCGGTGCCCGAGACGGTGGCGCCGGCCGCCGGAGCGGTCACCGAGACGGTCGGGGGCGTCGTGTCCGGCGACGGGTTGGCCACGGTGACGTTGACCGGCGTGGCCGTCGTCGAGTTGCCGGCCGCATCGCGGGCGATCGCGCGCAGGGCGTGGGCACCGTTCGAGGCGGTGGTCGTGTTCCACGAGACCGAGTAGGGAGCACTCGTGTCCTCGGCGCCCAGGTTGGCGCCGTCGAGGGTGAACTGGACGCCGTCCACGCCCACGTTGTCGGAGGCGCTGGCGTTCACCGGGACGCTGCCGAGGACCGTTGCGCCCTCGGCCGGGGAGCTGACGCTCACCGTGGGCGGGGTGGTGTCGGGCACCGGGTTGGCGACGGTCACGCTCACCGGGGTCGAGGTGGTCGAGTTGGTGGCGGCGTCACGGGCGATCGCGCGAAGGACGTGGGTGCCGTTGGCCGCCGTCGTCGTGTTCCAGCAGACCGAGTACGGGGCGCTGGTGTCCTCGGCGCCCAGGTTGGCCCCGTCGAGGGTGAACTGGACCCCGGCCACGGCCACGTTGTCGGCGGCGGTGGCGTTGACCGGGATGGTGCCCTGGACGCTCGCGCCACCGGCCGGGGAGCTGACGCTCACCGTGGGGGGCGTGCCGTCGGGCGGCGGGGGTCCACCCGCCGCCGACGGGCGTGGTCATGTCGGTGGTGATCTCGGCGGCCGACAGGGCCCGGTTGTAGATCCGCACCTCGTCGATGCGCCCGTCGGTGTACTCGCCCCAGATGGCGTTGCCGCCGATCCGCAGCGGGCTGGCCGAGGCCTGGATGGCGCCGGTGGCCGCGCTCTGGACCACCTGGACGCCGTTCCTGAACAGGCGCAGCTGGGCGTTGTCGTAGGTGACCGCCAGGTGGGTCCAGGTGCCGGCGGTGAGCGCCGGGCCGATCCCGGCCAGGCGGTCGGTGCCGGCGCCGAGCCGTGACGATCTCGCCCTGGGGCCGGGAGCTGGAGGAGTTGGCGTAGAGCGAGTAGACCAGGCCGCCCGGCTTCTCCTTCAGGATCGTGGTGCGCCAGGAGCTGACCGTGTCCAGCTGCACCCAGGCCTCGATGGTCATGCCGGTGGTGAGATCGAGGCTGTTGGCGTCGGCCACCGAGACGTAGTCGTTGACCCCGTCGAAGTCGATCGCGCGGCCGATCTTGCCGGCGGCGGTGCGGGCGGCGGCGCCGATGATCGTGCCGGGGTTGTTCGGCGCCCGAGGAGTCGGTGACGGTCGCGCCGGTGGTCTCCTCGAAGCCGTAGGCGCCCACCAGGCCGGTGACCGGCGGCGGGCCGGTGTTGGAGACGGTGACGCTCGACCGGCGCCGAGGTGGTGGAGTTGCTGGCATCGCGGGCGATCGCGCGCAGGGTGTGGGTGCCGTTCGAGGCGGTGGTGGTGTTCCAGCTGACCGAGTAGGGCGCGCTTGTGTCCTCGGCGCCCAGGTTGGCCCCGTCCAGGGTGAACTGGACCCCGACCACGCCCACGTCGTCCGATGCCGTCGCCGAGACCGGGGTGGCGGTGCCCGAGACGGTGGCGCCGGGAGCGGGGGCGCTGACGGCGACGGTGGGCGGGGTGGTGTCGGGGGGCGGCGGGGCGCCGGCGGCGAGCCGGACGAACTTCGCCACCGACGGGACGCCCTGACCGTTGACCAGGAACAGCATGTAGTAGCCGGGCGGAGCGACGTTGGCCGACGGCGGCCCGGTGAGGGCGTAGCCGCCCGTCACCGGCGACATGACGAGCGGCACGAGCCGCTGGTGCATGTCGTTGGCGTGGGTCGTCGCGCCGGGGGCCACCAGCACGGCGCTCGCGATGTCGGTGTTCGGGGTCCCCACGGTGAACTGCGCACCGAACCCGATCTGATCCGGGGCCGACGAGATCGTGGGCCGGGCGCCCGCGAACAGGTACGGGGGCGAGAAGATCTCGATCTCGTCGGACTGGCCGCCGCCGCCGGCCGGGCCGTCGTCGCCCGCGGACACGATCCGGCCGTCGGGGAGGAGCAGCGCGGTGGAGTGGTAGCCGCGCGGCTCGGCCTGGGGGGCCAGCTCGGTCCAGGTGTTGGCCGCCGGGTTGTAGCGCAGCGCCTCGAAGCGCGGGGCGTCGAAGTTGTTCGTGCCGTTGCCGCCGATCGTGATGAGCGCGCCGTCCGGCGTCAGCACGCTGTTGGCGTTGCGGCGGTGCACGGGCAGCGGGGCCCGGTTGCTCCACCCGGCCCCGAGGTTCTCCTCGTCGATCACCTCGGTCGAGGCCTGCTGGTCCCCGCTGATGATCATCACCTTGCTGGAGCCGCTCGGGCCGTCGGGGAGCAGCACCGCCGACCCGTAGTAGTGGTTCGCCCGGAGCGGGGGCACGGTGCTCCAGGTCCAGCCGCTCGGGTTGAGGAGGCCGACGTCGCCGGTGAAGGGCCCGGCCACGAGCACCTTGCCGTCGCGGACGACGAACTGGTGCGGATAGAGGTTGAAGACCTTCTGGTTGACCGTCGTGATCGTGCCGGTCCCGGTCGGGCTGGGGTTCGGTGTGAAGACGTCAACGTCCGGGTTGATGGTCCCCGAGCCGTCGCGCCGGAGGCCGCTCGTGATCACGACCTGGCCGTTCGGCAGCAGCGTGCTCGTGGGATACCACCGGCCCTCGTTCATCCGGCCCTGGAAGGTCCAGGTCTCGGTCCAGGGGTCGAAGATGTAGATGGAGTCGAGGCCGCGGAACTCGTCGCCGGTCTTGGGGACGTTCCCGCCCACGACCAGCACGCGGCCGTCGGCGAGCAGGGTCTGCCCGCCGCACCAGATGTTCTCCCCCGTCGTGACATCCGCGCGACGGCCGGTCCGCGTGGCCGGGTCCCAGATCGAGGCGATCCCGGTCTCCCCCGGGCCGTAGTTGAAGTACAGGACCTTTCCGGTCGGAAGGAGCACGGCGTGGACGCCGGTCACGTCGATGTGGCTGGTCCCGGACCACTGCCCCACCTGTGCCGGCGGTCCGGTGGCGTGCGAGCGCTTCGCGGCCCGTTTGGCGATCCCGCGCACCTTGGTCACGAAGGACTTCTTCAACCGGCCGCGGGTCGTGCACGACTGGCGGCGGCCCTGCGCCCTCGCCCGGGCATGCTCGGCGGCGTGGCCCGCGCCCAGCGCGAGGCGCTCGAGCCGGTTCCGACGGGCCTCCGCCTTCGGCGTGTAGTCGGCGCAGACCCGCGCCGCAGCGCGCAGCGACATGGATGCCGCACCGTCGTGACCGCTGTGGCCGACGGCCGTCGCCGGCACGAGGCCGATGCCGAGCACGAGCAGCAGTGCGGCGATCGGCGCGAGGCGCATGCGGGGTGGCTTTCCGTTGTGGAGATTCTGGCGGACGAGACGAACGTAAGGCAGCGAATACGTCCTTGGAAACTCGTCAACGGTCCAGTCGGAACAGTCGGGCGGGTAGTAGGCCCTCCCTGGGCTTACGGTAGGCACGACGTTCGCACCCCAGCCCCGGCAGGGGTCGGACCCCGGATACCCGCCACTGTCTCGCCCATCTGGGGCGGCCGCGACCGGTTCTCACCCCAGGCTCCCCCTTCGGCTCCTCCGAGTCTGTCCATACGGGGGGTGACCCGGTCGAGGTGTTTGTGTGGAATCGCCCTGTGACTTACGTCCACGACGAACTCGAAGAGGCCACACCTTGAGCACCCTTCCGCTTGAGGGCAGGAGCACGCAGCACAGCACGGCCGTCCGGTTCGGGGCGCAGTCGTGGATTGCGCGTACCCCCGCCCTCGTCATCTGGGACGCCCTGATCGCGCTCGCACTGTTCGCGGTCACGGCGCCTCTCGCCGGCAGCCCGCTCTTCGACGAGCGCTGGCAGGCCGACGGCGTGGGCGCGTTCAGCGCCCCCGCGCTCGCCTTCGCGGCGATCGCTCCGCTGGTGCTGGCCATGACCGGCGGGTACGACCTCCGGCAGAGCCCGCTCGGGTTCGGCCGGCTGCCCCGCCTCCTGCTGGCGTCGGGCATCACCGCGTGGATCGTGTGGACCCTCGGCGCCCTCGCGGGCTGGTCGTTCGACGCCGGGCAGATCACGGTCGTCGCGCTCCTCCTGCCGCTCGCGTGGTTCGCGGGCCGGCGGATCCCGGATGCCGCGCGCCGCCGTCGCCCCCAGCGCGTCCTGATCGTCGGCTCGGGCCAGGTGGCCCGTCACGTGGCCGACCTCGCCCTGCGGCACCCCGAGCGCGGCCTCTCGGTCGTGGGGTGCGTGGACGACGAGGCGATGTCGATCGACGGCATCGACCCGCCCCTGCTCGGCCGCATGGAGGACCTCTCCACCGTGCTCCAGGAGCAGGCCATCGACCGGGTGATCGTCTCCTTCTCGCTCAACTCCGACGGCCAGATCCTGCGGGTCCTGCGCGAGTGCGACTCCTACGGCGTGGACGTGGACGTGGTCCCGCGGCTGTTCGACCTGCTGGGCCCCTCGCCCGAGGTCGGATCGCTGGGCGGCCTGGGTCTCCTGACCGTCCGCAGCAAGAAGCACGACTGGCTTCCGAACGCGGCCAAGCGGACCCTCGACATCGTGGTCTCGGCCACGATGCTGACGCTCACCGCGCCGATCATGCTCGCGGTCGCCATCGCCATCCGCCTCGACGACGGCAATCCGGTGCTGTTCCGGCAGACCCGCATCGGCCGGGACGGCCGGCCGTTCGAGATCCTCAAGTTCCGCACCATGACCCAGGGGGCCGACAAGCAGCAGGCCAGCGAGCTCATCGCCGAGGGCCCCGACGCCATCGCGGCCGTCTCCGACGCCATGAAGCGCCAGTCGGACGCCTGGATCACGCCGGTGGGCCACTTCCTGCGCCGCACCAGCCTCGACGAGCTGCCCCAGCTCTGGAACGTCCTGAGGGGCGACATGAGCCTGGTGGGACCGCGCCCGCTGCGCCAGTACGAGGTGGACGCGCTGACCGACTGGGAGATCACGCGCCAGGAGGTCCGGCCGGGCATCACCGGGCTGTGGCAGATCCTGGGACGCAGCGACATCCGCTGGAACGAGCGGATGCAGCTCGACTACTCCTACGTCCGGCATTGGAGCTTCGTGAAGGACGTGGCGATCCTCGCCCGGACGGCGGCGGTGGTCCTGGCCCGCAAGGGAGCGGTCTGAGCGCACCGAGGGACGTACGCCGGTAGCCTCAGCGGCGCCACCACGAATGGTGGCGCCGCCCTTCAACCGTCACCGATGACACTCAACTCCCCCGCCACCACGCCCGATGCTGCCAAGGTGGGATCCGACACCCCCAAGGTGGCCATCGCTCATGACTGGCTGGTGCGCTATGCCGGGTCGGAGCGCTGCGTGGACGAGCTCCTGTCGGCCTTCCCGGGCTCCGAGGTCCTCACGACTCTGGTGCGCCCCTCGCATCTCCCCGAGCGGCTCCGCGGCGCGAGGCCCTCGCTGCTGCAGCACCTCCCCGGGGCGGCCTCCCACCACGAGTGGTTCCTGCCGCTGATGCCCCTCGCCTGGCGCCTGATGCCCGGGCCGGCCGGCGTGGAGGCGGTGGTCTCCAGCAGCCACGCCTGCGCGAAGGCCGTCCGCGTCGAGCCCGGTGTGCCCCACCTCTGCTACTGCCACACCCCGATGCGGTACGCCTGGGACTTCGAGGCCGAGCAGGAGCGCTTCCCGCGCGGCTCGCGCACCGTGGCGCGTGGCCTGATGGCCGGCTTCCGGCGCTGGGACCGCTCGACGGCGAGCAACGTGACCCGCTTCATGGCCAACTCGCGTGCCGTGGCCGACCGCATCCAGCGCTTCTACGGGCGTGAGGCCCAGGTGGTGCCGCCGCCGGTGCGCACCGACTTCTTCACGCCGGGCGAGGAGCGCGAGGACGGCTTCCTCTACGTCGGGCGCCTGAACGGCTACAAGCGCCCCGACCTGGTGGTCGAGGCCTTCCGCGACCTCCCCTACCGCCTCACCGTGGTGGGCCGCGGCTCGATGCTGCCGGCGCTGCGCGCCGCGGCCACGTCCAACGTGGAGTTCCGCGAGAGCGTGGATGACGACGAGCTTCGCTCGCTCTATCGCCGCTCACGCGCAATGGTGTACCCCGTGGACGAGGACTTCGGCATCGTGATGGCTGAGGCGCAGGCCTGCGGAACGCCGGTGATCTCCATCGACGCGGGCGGCGCGCTCGACATCGTCGAGGACGGGCGCACCGGCTGGCTGATGACGGGCCGCGGCGTGGACGACCTGCGCGACCTCGTGCGCCGGGCGGCGGCGGAGCCCCTCGACCCCGCCGAGATCCGGGCACGCGCCGAGCGCTTCTCCTCGGCCGCCTACCGCGACACCGTCCGCGCCGCCGTGGCCGAGATGATCGACGACCCCCGTCCCGTCTAAGGTCCCCCGATGCGCCGCCTCCGAGCCTTCGGTGCGCACGGTCGCGCCAACCCGCTGCCCCGGGTCCCCGGGCTCACGCGGATCGTGGCGACCGGTGACTCCAAGCCGCCCGTGCAGCGCGAGGTCTTCCGCCTCGCCGAGGCCTGTTCCCCCGACGCGGCCCTCTTCACCGGCGACGCGGCCTATGCCGGGACGTCCGATTCCCTGCGCAGGCGGATGCTGCGCGCCTGGCGGCGAGACTGGGGCGGTCTCTGGGAGCGCCTCTATGCCGTCCCTGGCAACCACGACTTCGACAGCCCGCGCGGGGTCGAGCTGTGGCGCGAGACCGTCCCCTCGCGCACTCCCTACCCCCCCTACTCGGAGGGCCGGGGGTTCCTGGTGCGGGTGGGCCCGGTCCTGGCCGTGGGCCTCGACACCACCTCGGGAATGGTTGACGCGCTGCAGCGGGAATGGCTCGAGGCCGCCCTCGCCCGCTCCGAAGCTCCCCACCGGGTCGCCGTGTACCATGAGCCCGCGTTCACCTGGGGCTTTCACAGGGGCCACGCGCTCGACGCGCTGCCCGACGAGCGCGACCGTCTCTGGAGCACTCTGGAGGCCGGGAAGGTGGGCCTGGTGTTGAACGGCCATGAGCATGCCTACGCGCGCACCGAGATCCGGCGCGTGACCCCCATCCAGCAGATCATCACCGGCGGGGCAGGGGGCGGTCTCTACGAGACGCCCAGCCCCGAGTTCGACGTCTTCCTTCCCGAGCACCACCTCGTGGTCCTCGACGCCGATCCGTCCCGCATGGTCGTGCGGGCACTCGACCTCTCGGGAGAGATCATGGACGAGATCGAGATCTCCGCCACGAGCCTGCCAACCGCGACGGAGGTCGCCACGTGAACCGTCCATTCGAGCGGATCCCCCGCTGGCTGCGCCTGACTCCGCTCCAATGGGCCGTCGTGATCGGGGCGGCGGTGCTCGCCGCCCTCATCGGGTTCTTCTTCCAGAGCCAGAAGGAGGACACCTACGCGGCCACGGCCAAGGTGCTCTTCCGCAACGCCGAGCTCGACCCGGGATCGTCGGTCTTCACGGGCAGCGGCGAGCCCGAGCGCGACGCCGCCACCAACGTGCGGCTGATCGTCTCCAACTCGATGGCGGCGCGCGTGGCCGAGGTCGCCGGCATCCCGGTCAGCCGGGCCGACGATCTGCTGGACCAGGTCAGCGTGGGCTCGGCGGGCAACACGAACATCGCCGACATCACCGTCAACGACCCGGATCCCGAGCGGGCGGCGGTGCTGGCCAACGCCTGGGCCGAGCAGTTCGCGCTGAGCCGCAAGGAGGCCGACCAGGGCACGGTGCAGGAGGCGATCGACGACCTCGAGACCCAGATCCAGGGGCTCCAGGACAGCGGCGGCTCGGCGGAGGAGATCTCGGGGCTGCGGGCGCGCCTGAGCGACCTCAACCAGATCCGCGCGCTCCAGACCGGCAACGTCGAGATCCTCGACCGGGCCAGCACGCCGACCACGGTCAACCAGGCGAGCCCCAAGCAGGTGGCGCTGGGCGTGGGCCTCCTCCAGGGCCTGCTGGGCCTGGGCCTGATGGCCGGCTACCGGCGCCTGCGCGACCCGGTCGACGGCGCCGACGACCTGCTGGGGCTGAACCTGCCGGTTCTGGCCGAGCTGCCGCGCGTGCGCCGGGTGCCCATCGCCAGAGGCGCCCGCTCGGCCGAGGGCTTCGACTCCGGCCTGCGCCTGCTGCTGGGGAACCTGAAGTTCGTGGCCGCCCCGGGCACCGGCGCCACCGTGGTGGCGATCCAGAGCACCCGCCCCAGCGAGGGGAAGAGCACGATCGCCTTCCACCTGGCCCGCGTCGCCGCGCGGAGCGGCTCCAGCGTCTGCCTGATCGACGCCGACCTGCGCTTCCGCACGATCACGCGCGGCGTGGGCGAGCCCCACGGCATCGGCCTGTCGAATCTGCTCTCGTCCCTCTCCGCGGCGAGCCCGGGCGAGGTGGGCATGCGCATCGACGAGGCGCTGACCTCCGTTGAGGGCTTCGACCTGCTCGCCGCCGGGCCGCCACCCCCCAACCCGGGGGATCTGGCCGTGCGCGAGGTGGTCCCGTACATCATCGAGACCCTGCGCCACCGCTACGACCTGGTGATCATCGACTCCCCGCCCTTCCTCGGCCTCCCGGACGCAGCCCGCTTCCTGCAGGCCGCCGACAGCGTGGTGATCGTCGTCCGCCGGCGGGCCGCCCGCCTCTACCAGGTGCGCCGCCTGATCGACCGGATGAAGGTGCTGGGTGCCAAGCCCGTCGGGACGGTGCTCAACATGTCCGCCCCGCGTGACGAGGACCTGGCCTACGGCTATCCGGAGCTGGGCCCGCAGGTGCTCGAGGAGCCGCCCGTGGCTCCCGAGCAGCCGCCCAGCGGGGGCGGAGGGCGCTCGAAGGGCTCCGCCGCGACGGGTGCGGCCGCGCGGACCCGGCGCGCCATCGGGCGCCGCGGCAAGAAGGACGAGGTCCCCCCGCGCGAGGCCGGACCCGCCGCGCCGCCGCCGGCCCCTCCGGCGGACCGCGAGGCGGTGCCGGCTCCGGCCTCGCCGGCCCCCCCGGCTCCGTCGGCGTCCGCCGAGGAGGCCGTCGCCACCGTGGCCCCGAGCCCACCGGAGGGCGCCGGTGCGCAGGCGCCGCCGGAGCCCGACTCCTGGGCCGAGCTGCGCGAATGGACCGAGGGCGAGACGCCCTCCGACGACGAGACTCCCCCCACGTCCGAGAAGCCCGCGGCCGATGACGGCGGCGGCAATGGGAGGCGCGGCAACAAGCGCCCGTCCGGAGAGAAGCCACCGACGCAGCCCGGGCGGTAGCGCGCGTGGCAGACTCGCCCCTCGGGGGTCATCGGCTCCACACGACCCGGGAGCAGGCGGCCACCGTCGCCCTCGGGCTGGCGATGGTCGTCTCGGTGATCTTCACGAGCCGGCTCGCCAGCAGCTGGTCGTGGTCCTACGCCCTGACCCTCGTCCTGCTGATGGTCGGCATCGCCGTGTACCTGGCGCGCCCGGGGATCGCCATCGCGGCGATCCTCCTGCCCTTCGCCGTGGTGGACGAGGGCACGCCCGACGTCATCCCGGGCCTCGGGAGGCTGGGCGACACCCTCTACGCGGACTACTCGGGAGGCTTCCTCGCGCCGCGCGACGTCCTGCTGGGGCTGGCCGCGCTGGCCGCCGCCGCCTGGTTCCCCGCGGCGCCGGACCGCAGCCGGCGGCTGTTCGGGCGCGTCACCTGGGTGATGATCGCGGTCGGCGGCTGTCTCCTGTGCGGGACGGTGGTGGGGCTCTACGCCCTTCATGGTCCCGGCGGGACCCTCCAGGGTCTGCGGCCGTTCTACGACTGCGTGCTCGCCGCCTTCGTGGTCTGGAGGGTGCTGCGGTCGATGCCCCGCGCCCGCGCCGAGCGGACGGTCCTCAACGCGAGCCTGGTGGTGGGCGGGATCCTCCTCCTGATCGCCGTCGTGCGGGTGGCGGGACTGGCGGGCACCGCGGTCGAGATCGACGGCGTCTCGATCACGTTCTTCGACGCGGCAAGCCCGTATGTGCTGCTGTGCTGTACGGGGATCTGGGCCGTGGCGTTCACGGAGCGACGGGTCTACGGGCGGATGTGGCTCCTGCTGGGCCTGCTGGTGGTCGCCGGCCTGATCGCGGCCATCGCCTCACAGCGACGGGCCGTCCTCGTGGGCTTCGCGGTCGCCGCCCTCGCGCTCCTGGTCTTCAACGCGATGCGCCGGCGCGGCGGGGTGGTTCGCTCGGTGCGCATCTTCACGGGGGTCATGGGGACGCTGGCCCTCACCCTCGTCGTCGTGAGCATCGCGGTGCCGGACGCCCGTGACCTGCTGGTCGAGCGGACGACCACCGCGCTGTCGGCGGCGGAGGAGTCGAGCTCGAGCGACTCCTCGCTCCAGTACCGGGTGGACGAGTCGAACGCGGTCTATGCCCTGGCGGGACGGAACCTGTGGACCGGCATCGGGCCGACGGCCGGGTTCGTTCCCATCAACAGTGTCTTCCTCCCGACCGATGGGACCTATACGCACAACACCTACTACGCGCTGCCGCTTCGCTACGGCATCTGGGGGATCCTCGGCCTGATCGTCCTCGTGCTGGGCCTCGTGCTGCGCGTCGGGCGGGGCCTCTTCCGCGACCCGCCCAGGATGGCGTGGGTGCTCGGTGCCGCGATCCTGGCGCTGCTGCCGGCCATCGCCACGGCCGCCTTCCTCACGCAGACGGCGCGCTGGGGCGTCGTGCTGGGCGGGATCGTGGGCGCCTTCGACGCGCTCACCGACCCGCCCGAGAAGACCGCGGAGGCGGCGGCGTGAGCTCGTCGATCCCGGCCGAGGTGCCGCCCACGTCTCAGGAGGCGGGCGACCCCGCCGGGGGCCCGGCGCACAGGCTTCCCGACCTCGGAAAGGTCAGCGACCGGCGGGTGGCGGGGGTGGCGGCGGCCGACCTCGGTGCGCGCGTCGCCACGGTCGCGCTCGGGGTGTTCACCACCGCGCTGCTGGCCCGGCACCTCGGGGCCTCCGGCTTCGCGGCGTTCAACTACGCCATCGCCTGGGGTCTGCTGTTCGCGCCGCTCACCGACTTCGGCCTGCGGCAGGCGGCGGTCAACCGGCTCTCGGTGCGCGAGGTCTCCCCCTCCGAGATCGCCGGCTCGCTGCTGCTGCTGCGCGCGATCATGGCCGTCGTCTTCGGCGCCGTCGCGGCGGTCCTCGCGGTCGCGACCTCCCCGGACGAGACCGTGTTGATCGGCTCGCTCATCGTCTGCGTCAGCATGGTCCTCGCCGTGCCGAGCGCCCTGGCCGCGGTCGTCCAGACGGCCATGAAGCCGGGGTGGACCATCATCAACAACGCCTCGAGCTCGCTCTCGTGGGCGACGGTCTGCCTGATCATGATCGCGTTCGACGCGGGCCCGGTCCTGCTGGTGGCGGGCATCACCGCCGCCGGGCTGTTCTCGTCGCTCCTCCAGGCGTGGCTGGCCAAGAAGCTCACCACGATCGGCAGGCCCACCCGCGCGGCGGTCTCGTCCCTCCTCCGCCTGAGCATCCCTCTGGGCCTCGGGGCGGTGGCGGTGGCCATCTACTACCGGGTCGACTCCATCCTCGTGTACCAGATCTCGGGCTCGGAGGAGGCCGGTTTCTACGCGGCCGCCTACCGGCTGGTCGACCAGGTCCAGATCATCCCGATCGCCATCGTCGGCGCCCTCTTCCCCCTCATCTCGGAGGCGGCGGCCAAGAACCCCGAGCGGCTGCGCCGCTTCGTGGCGAGCGCCTGGGAGATCCTGCTGGGCCTGGCCTTCCCCATCGTCGCGATCGGCATGGTGCTGGCGCACCCGCTGGCGGGCCTGCTGTTCGGCGCCGAGTTCGAGGGACCCACGGGCACGGTGCTGATCCTGATCTGGCCCGTCGTCATCGCGATCTTCCTGGGATATCTCGGGGGAGCCCTGGTACCGGCGGTGAACCTCGTGAAGGTGTGGACGTTCATCGCCTTCGGGGGCGTCATCCTCTGCGTCGTGCTCTGCCTGCTGCTCATTCCGCCCTTCGGCGCGAACGGGGCGGCGATCGCCACCGTGGCGACGGAGTTCCCGGTGATGGTCGCCACGCTCTGGATCACCTGCCGGAGGGCGCACCTCCATCTCCCGCTGGGCCGGGTGGTGCGCATGGTCGCCGCCGCCGCGGCGGCCGGGGCCGTGGCCTACCTGGGCGGGCGGATCTCGCTGTTCCTGGGGATCGCGGCCGGGGGGCTGGTCTACCTCCTGCTGCTGCAGCTCACCCGGGTGCTGGACCTGCCGGTGCTCCTCCGCGCCATCCGGCGGCCGCGAGAGATCGCGAAGTCGCTGGGCTGATGCGGCTGGTCATCCTCACGCCGCACGATCTCGACACCGGGGCGGGCGGGATCGAGCGGTTCACCCGCTCCCTGATCCCGCCGCTCGAGCGGCGCGGCTGGAGCACGCGGGTGATCTGGCCTCAGCCCGGCGACGCGCGCGTCCCGGTGCCCGTCGAGAAGGCCGGCGCGGCGCCGGTCGCGGCCGCTCTCCGCACCTGGTCCCGCCACCGCGAGGAGATCGCCGGCGCCGACGCCGTGCTGGCCAACGGGGTGATGGGCTGGCCCGTCTCCCACCCACGGCTGGTCGTGGTCTTCCACGCGAACTTCGGCGGCTACGCCGAGGCGATCCGCCCGAGCGTCTCGTTCGCCGAGTACGTCCGCAACCGGTACGTGCACGGCGGCTTCATGGCCCTCGGCGGGGCGCGCGGGACGGCCGTCGAGGTCTCGCGGCAGAACGCCTCGGAGATGCGCCGCTACTACGGCCTGCGGCGTGTCGCGGTGATCGAGAACGGCATCACGCCGGGCTCGTTCGCCGGCGGCGACGGGGATGCCGCCCGTCGGCGGCACGGCCTGCCGGAGGGCAGGATCGCGCTGTTCCCCGGGCGCGTCGAGTACCGGAAGGGCGCCGACCTGCTGCGGGCGCTGCCGCCGCTCCTGCCCGCGGACACCACGCTGGTCGTGGCCGGACCGCGGCCGCTGGAGGCCCCGGGCGCCGTCAACCTCGGACCCCAGGGCGCGGACGAGCTCCGCGATCTGTACGCCGCGGCCGACGTCGCCGTGCTGCCGACGCGCTTCGAGGGGGCCAGCTTCTCGGTGATCGAGGCCCAGGACGCCGGGCTCCCGCTGGTCACCTGCCGCCAGGGGCACGTCGCCGACATGCTCGAGCGCGAGCCCGCGCTGCGGCCCACGGTCGTCCCCAGCCTCGAGCCCGGGGTGTTCGCCGACCGGATCCGGCTGCTGCTGGAGGACCGCGACCTCGCCCGGCAGGTCGTCGAGGCCGGGCGGCGGTACGTCCACGAGCACCACGACGCGGAGCGCATGGCCGCGAGATACGACGACCTGCTGCGGGGCCGCGGCTCCTGGCGCCCGGCGACGGACGGGAGGCCCGGATGACCTACGAGCCCGCGCGCCGCCTGCATCTGGCGGTCGTCCCCCAGAACTCCATCCTGCCGCTCGACAACGGCGGCAAGATCCGGAACTTCCACCTCTTCCGGGCCCTCGCGAAACGCCATCGGCTCAGCGTGCTGCTCACGCAGCCCCCACCCGAGCCCCAGCTCCAGGAGCTGCGCGAGGCGGGCCTGGAACCCATCTCGCTGCCGAAGCCCGGCCTGCGCTACCTGGCCTACCTGCGCGAGCTGGCGCGCGGCGTTCCGGTGGACTTCGCCGTCCAGGCGAACCCGTCGGTGATGGGCTGGCTGCGCCGCCACGCCGGGGAGATCGACCTCGTCCTGGCCGCGACCATCGGCTCCACCCTGAGCGTCCCCCGGCACCTCGGCCCACCCGTCGTCGTCGACACCCACAACATCGAGTGGTCGCGGCGGGCAAGCGACATCGCGACCGAGGTCGAGACCCGCCGGAAGTGGCGGCGCCGCCTGATGGGGGCCGGCACCGGGTCCTTCGAGCGCCGCGTCCTGCGCGCCGGCGACCGCGTCTACGTGTGCTCCGCCGACGAGGAGGCGCTGCTCCGCGGCGCCGGCATCGACCACGTCGTCGTCGTCCCGAACGGCGTCGACCTCGAGGGCATCCGTCCCAGCCCGGAGCCGCCCGACGGCGACCTCGTGCTGTTCCCCGGAGACCTGGGGTACGCGCCGAACATCGTCGCGAGCCACTGGATCGCGAACGAGATCGCCCCGGCCATCCGCGCGCGCACCGACCGGTGCCGCCTGATGGTGGCGGGCCGCGACGCATCGGACGACCTGCGCGCGCGGCTCGGTGCCGCGGACGTCGAGGTGCGGTCCCCCGTGGCCGACATGGGAGAGATGCTGGCCCAGTCGTCCATCGTGCTCGTGCCCCTGAGGGGCGGGGGCGGGACGCGGCTCAAGATCCTCGAGGCCTTCGGCGCCGGTCGTGCCGTGGTCTCGACCCGGCTCGGAGCCGAGGGCATCCAGGCCGAGGACGGACGCCATCTGCTGATCGCCGACACCCCGGACGACATCGCCGGCGCCGTGGCCGGCCTGCTGTCCGACCCCGCGCGGCGACGGGAGCTGGCCGCCGCAGCGCGGCGCCTCGCCGAGGAGCGCTACGGCTGGGCCGCCATCGGGGCCGGAATGGCCGACGATCTCGAGGCTCTGGTGACCGGGAGGCCCGCGGAGGGCCTGGCCGACGCGGCCGGGGCCGGGCGGCGGACGGCGGCGTGACCGAGATCCCGGGCGACTACATCGTGGTGGAGTGGTCCGGCGGCGGCGGGATCGGCCACTACTCGTACCTGCTCACCGACGCGCTCGGGCGGGCGGGGGTGCCGGCCGTGCTGGCGACCCGCGAGAGTCACGAGCTGGAGGGACGCATCCCCCAGGCGGGCCGGGTCGCGTCGCTGTGGGGCCGAGCCCCCCGCCGGCTGTCCGGCCGGCTGCGGGTGACGTTCATCGCGCTCACCTGGGCGATCGGCTGGCTGCGCGTGGTGGGCATGGCGCTGCGGGGGCGCCTGCAGGGCCGGCCCGCGATCGTGCACGTCCAGGCGCCCGAGAGCACGGCCGAGCTCCTGTTCCTGGCCGTGCTCCGGCCGATCGCGCACCGGCTGGTCATCACGGCCCATAACGCGGTGCCCCACGACCGTCCGGGGATCGGGCGCATGCTCCACCGCGCCACCTACCGCCTGCCCCACCTGATCGTCACGCAGACCCCTGCCGAGGCCGAGATCGTGCGGGGTCTGGCCGGCCGGGGCGCGCACATCGGGGTGGTGGCGCACGGCACCTACGGGCCGATCGCCGATGCCTTCCCCAGCACCGCCGAGGCGGACGGCGACGGGGGGATGCGGGTGGCGCACCTCGGCTCGCTGCGCCCCTACAAGGGGTTCGACACCGTGGTGGCCGTGTTCGACCGGGCACTCGCCGGCGACTCCTCGCTGCGCCTGCGCGTGGTGGGCCGCGCCTCAGACGAGGCCGGGGTGCGCGCATTGCTCGAGCGGCTCCCCCCCGACGCCGTCTCGTTCGACCTGCGCTACCTGTCGATCGACGAGCTGGTGGCCGAGGCGCGCTCGGCCGACGTGCTGCTGCTGGGGCACCGCCGCGCGTCGGAGAGCGGCATCCTGCACCTGGCGCTGGCCGCGGGCACGCCGGTCGTGGGCCCCGACATCGCCGGCATCGGGCGCCTGCTGGCCTGCAGGCCCGACTGGCTCTACCCGCCGGCCGACGTGGACGCCGCGGCGGCGGCCGTCGCGTCGGTGCTGCGCGCGACCCGCGCCGACCGCATGGGCACGCGCGCCGCCGCGCGCGGCATCGCCGACAGCGCGGCCCCGAGCTGGGACGCGGTCGCGGCCCAGCACCTGGCCCTGTTGAAGAACGCGTGACGGCAGCACCGGCCGCACGGGCCCGGCGCGTAGAGGACGCATCGTGAGAATCCTGATGATCAGCCACGCCTACGTCTCGGTCGAGCTCGCGCAGGCCAAGGCCCGCGAGCTGGCGCGCCGCCCGGGCCTGGACGTGACCGTGGTCGCCCCGTCCCGGTTCTTCGAGCTCGGGCGCTGGATGGAGGCGGAGCGGCCGGCCGAGGCCGAGTACCGGTTCGAGGTGCTGCCCGTGGCGCTTCCCCTCGTGCGCGGCCAGCGCCATCTCTACTTCTACCCGCGGGGTCTGGTGAGGCTGATGCGCGCGGTCCGCCCCGACGTCGTGGACCTCTGGGAGGAGCCCTACAGCGCCGTGAGCACCCAGGTGGTGCTGGCCCGCAGGGCGGTCGCCCGCCATGCCCCGCTGGTGATGAACCCCAGCCAGCAGGCCGTGAAGCGCCAGCCGCCCCCGTTCCGCTGGGGCGAGAAGCTCGTCGTGCACGACACCGACTACGTCGTGGGGCGCAGCCGCGAGTCGATCGAGGTCTTCGAGGCCAAGGGCTACCACGGGCCCTCGGCGGTGATCGGCCACGGCATCGAGCTGGGCTTCCTGGGACCGCGGGACCAGGCGGAGTCGCGCCGCGAGCTGGGGATCGCGCACCCGGGCCCGCTCGTGGCGATCGTCGGCCGCCTCGTGCCCGACAAGGCCGTCGACGTGCTGCTCGACGCCGTGGCCCGCATGCCGGGGGTGGGCGCCCTGGTCGTGGGGCAGGGGCCCGAGGAGGCCGCCCTGCGCGCCCAGGCCGAGCGCCTGGGCATCGCCGACCGGGTCTGGTTCCACGGGCCGCTCCCGATCGAGCGCGTGGGGGTTGCCTTCACCGCCGCCGACGTGGTGGCGATGCCCTCCCGGCACGAGCCCTGGGGACGGGTGGCGATCGAGGCGATGGCCTGCGAGGTGCCCCTGGTCGTGGGCGGGGGGCACCTGCCCGCCCTGGTGGGCGAGCACGCCCGCGTGGTGCAGCCGGACGACGTGGCGGGCCTCGAGGCGGCGCTGCGCGAGGCCATCGACGAGCCGGAGCCGGCGCGCGGCGAGCGCCTGGCCCGGGCGCGCGACCACGCCGCCAGCTTCTCGTGGAAGGCCCTCGCCGAGCGCTGGAACGCCGTCTACGACGAGGTCGGGAGCACCCGGGCATGAGACGACCCCACGCGCCCGTGCGCTGCGTCTTCGTCAACCACTACACGGGCTACGGCGGCGCCGAGCTGATGCTGCTGACGCTGCTGGAGCGGATCGACCGCTCCCGCGTGGCTCCGATCCTCCTCACCCCCGGCGAGGGCCTGCTCACCGAGAGAGCTCGCGAGCTCGGGGTGGAGACCGCCATCGTGCCGGTCTCCCCCGCGCTGCTCGACGTGGCGCGCGCCGGAGCCGGCTCGCGCCTGGGCGCGCTGTCCGCCATGGGGGCGCTGCCGGTGGCGGCCGTGCGGCTGGCCCGGGCGATCTCCCGGGTCAAGGCCGACGTGGTGGTCACCAACAGCGCGAAGGCCCACGTCTACGGGAGCCTGGCCGGATGGCTGGCCCGCCGGCCCGTCGTGTGGCGCATCCACGACACGATGGACTCGCCGGACTTCGGCGGCGCCACCCGGCGGCTGCTGCTGGCGATCGGCCGGCGGGTGCCGGCCCTGGTGCTGACCGTGTCCGACTCCACGGGGCGGCCCCTGATCGACGGCGGCGTCCCGCGCGACCGGGTGATCACCCTCTACAACGGCATCGACCTCACCACCCTGCGCGCCGACGCCGGGCCCGTGCCGTTCGCGGCCGACGGCCTCGCCCGGGTGGGATCGGTCGGGCGCCTCACGCCCCTGAAGGGCCATGGCGTGGTGATCGACGCGGCCGCGCGCCTGCTGGAGCGCGGCGTGGAGGCCCGCTTCGTCATCGCGGGGGCTCAGTCGCGCGAGGCACCGACCCATCTCGCCGACCTGCGCGCCCGCGCCGAGCGCCTGGGGATCGCCGACAGGGTCGAGTTGATCTCCCCGTTCCCCGACCTGGCCGCGCTCCTGTCGGGCCTCGACGTGGTCGTGCACGCCTCGGTGCTGCCCGACTCGCTGCCCACCACCGTCATCGAGGCGATGGCCCTGGGCAAGCCGGTGGTGGCGACCGCTCTCGGCGGCGTCCCCGAACTGATCCGCGACACCGAGACCGGATTCCTGGTACCGCCGGACGATGCCGGGCGGATGGCCGATGCCGTGGAGGAGGTCCTCGCCGCCCCGGAGCGGCGCGCGGCCGTGGGCGAGGCGGCCTACGTGGAGGCCACGGCCCGCTTCGACGTGGGGGTGTTCGTCGACGCGTTCGCGGGCCACATCGAGCGCGTCGCGGCCGCCTAGCAGACGGGACGACCGGTGGTCGTCCAAGTCGACAGGCGAAGAACTGCCCTCGCGGGTGGGTGGCGCACTGGTCCCCCGGTTGATGGTTCTCACCATACGAGCCGATAGCTTCGATAGTGAAAGCCTCGCGGACAGGGTGCGACGACGACCTCAAGGACGAAAATGGGTTCAGACCTCAAGATGCTCACGAACGAGCGACCTGCCCGGCGCAGCCGGCCCAAACGCCCCCACGCCGTGATTCTGGCGGGCGGCAAGGGCACGCGCCTGGCCCCTCTGACGACCGTGCTCCCCAAGCCGCTCATGCCTCTCGGCGAGGGCCCGATCCTCGACGTGCTGCTGCGGCAGCTGGCGGTGCAGGGCTGGCGCGAGGTGACCCTCGCGGTGGGCCACATGGCCAACCTCATCCGCGCGTACTGCGGTAACGGCTCGCGGTACGGGCTCAAGCTGCGCTACCTCGAGGAGGAGCAGCCCCTCGGGACGGTCGGCCCGCTGGCGTTCCTGCCACCGGCCGCCCGGCAGCGCCCCGTGCTCGTGATGAACGGGGACCTCCTCACCAGCCTGAAGTTCACCGACCTCGTGGCCGCCCACGTCGCCAGCGGCGCCACCGCCTCGATCGCGGTCCAGCGCCGCGACGTTCAGATGGAGTTCGGGGTCATGGACCTCGGCGAGCAGGTGGGCGACTCGCGCCCGATCCTGAACTACCGCGAGAAGCCGCTCCTCGAGGCCACCGTCTCCATGGGCGTCTACGTGTTCGAGCCGGAGGCCGTCGATCTGATCGAGCCCGGCCTGCGCCTGGACCTGCCGGAGCTGGTGCTGCGCCTGCTGGAGCGGGGCGACAAGGTGAACGGCTACCCGTTCGACGGATACTGGCTCGACATCGGGCGCCACAGCGACTACCAGAAGGCCCTGGAGGACTACGAGCAGATGAAGGACGCGCTCCTGGCCCCCTCGGAGACCATGCGATGAGCCGGATGCTCCCCCTGGCCGCGCCGACCTTCGACGAGGCCGAGGTCGAGGCGGTCACCGAGGTGGTGCGCTCCGCGTGGCTCACGATGGGCCCGCGCACGGCGGCCTTCGAGGAGGCCTTCGCCGAGCTCACCGGGACCCGCCACGCCGTGATGGTGTCCTCGTGCACCGCGGCGCTGCACCTGGCGTTCGCCGTGCTCGACATCGGCCCCGGCGACGAGGTCATCGTCCCCTCCCTCACCTTCGTCGCCACGGCCAACGCGGTCGCCTACACCGGCGCCACGCCGGTGTTCGCGGACATCGTCAGCCTGCAGCGGCCGATCCTCGACCCGGCGGCCGTGTCCGCGGCCATCGGTCCGCGCACCAAGGCCATCTGCGCGATGCACTACGGCGGGTGGATGGGCGACATCGCCGAGCTGCGCGCGCTGGCCGACCGTCACGGGATCGCCCTGGTGGAGGACGCCGCCCACGCTCCCGGCGCATACTGCGCCGCGGGCACGGCGGGCGCCATCGGCGACGTCTCCTGCTTCTCGTTCTTCTCGAACAAGAACCTCGTCACCGGCGAGGGCGGGATGATCACCACCGACGACGACGAGATGGTGCGGCGGCTGCGGCTGCTGCGCGCGCACGGCATGACCGCCACGAGCTGGGACCGCCAGCGCGGGCACGCCAGCGGCTACGACGTCATCGAGCGCGGCTACAACTACCGGCCCAGCGAGCTGGAGGCGGCCCTCGGGCTGGTGCAGCTCGGCAAGCTTCCGGCCATGACCGCCAGCCGGCGGCGCCTGGTGGCGGCCTACCGGGCGGCGCTGGCGGACAACCCGGACCTGGTCATCCCCTTCGCCGGCGAGGATGAGGGCAGCGCCTGCCACATCCTGCCGATCGTGACGCGCTCCCCCGAGGCCCGTGACGAGATCCGGCAGCGCGCCGCGGCCGACGAGGTCCAGACGAGCGTGCACTACCCCCCCGTCCACCTCTTCACGATCTTCGCGCCCCAGGAGCCGCTCGAGCTGACCGAGTCGTACGCCCGGCGCGAGGTCACCGTCCCGCTGTTCCCGGCCATGACCGACGACGACGTCGTGCGCGTGGTGCGGGCCCTCGAGCTGCAGGAGGCTGTTGCATGAGCACGGATGCCACCCCCAAGACCGTCCTCGTGACGGGCGCCGCCGGCTACGTCGGCGGAGCGCTCACGCGGCGGCTGCTCGCGGAGCCCGAGACCTCGGTCATCGGCGTTGACTGGTGCCGCATGGCCCACGGCGCGGACGGCGTGCGGGAGCTGATCGGCCACCCGCGTTTCGAGTTCCACCGCGCGGACGTGCGCGAGGTCGAGCCGCTGCGCCCCCTGCTGAAGCGCGCGGACGGGCTGGTGCACCTGGCCGCCATCGTGGGCGACCCGGCCGGCAAGCGCGACCCCGACCTCACCCGGGCGATCAACATCGACGCCTCCACCCGCCTGGCCCAGGAGGCCGGCGACGCGGGCGTGGGCCACTTCATCTTCGTGTCCACCTGCAGCAACTACGGCGTGTCGGATGCCGACACCCTGGTCACCGAGGACGCCGACCTGAACCCGGTCTCCCTGTACGCCGAGACCAAGGTCGCCGTGGAGCAGTTCCTGGCCGAGAAGGCCAACGGCCTGCCCTACACCGCGCTGCGCCTGGCCACGGTCTACGGATCCGCGCCCCGCATGCGGTTCGACCTCACCGTCAACCAGTTCACCATCGAGGCGTTCACCGAGGGCGTCCTGTCGATCTTCGGCGAGCAGTTCTGGCGCCCCTACGCCCACGTGGACGACATCGCACGGGCCATCGTCACGGTCCTCGGCAACCCCGAGGTCAGCCGGCGCCGCACCTTCAACGTGGGCGACTCGGGCGAGAACTACACCAAGCGCATGATGTACGAGCTGCTCAAGGAGCGGCTGCCCGAGCTGCGGGCGGAGTGGACGACGATCGACGAGGATCCCCGCTCCTACAAGGTCAGCTTCGAGCGGATCCACGAGGAGCTCGGCTTCGAGGTCACAAAGCGGGTCCCCGACGGCATGGACGAGATCCTGAGCCGCGCCCGGCTGGGCGTGTATCCGGACCCCACCGCCGATCGCTTTCGCAACTAACGGTAACTACTAACCGTTCGGCGACCGGGGTACTGCCCGACCGCTGCCCCCGGACTCAACCCTCAGCGGTCGACCGAAACGGGCCCTGCTGACACTGTTCCATCACCACGCGGGCGGCACGATGCCGCCACGACGACAAACGGGGGCTCCACCGTGAAGGGTACGAAACGCAACCGGCGATACATCGCCGCCACGATCGCGGCATTGGGTGCGACCGCAGCCTTCGCCGCCTCGGCCAACGCCGTTCCGACGGCCACGACGATTCCACTCCCCGGTCCCGACTCGAGGCCCGAGGGCATCACGCTCGGCCCCGATGGAGCGGTGTACTACGCGGACTTCGGCGGCCACTCGATCGTACGGACCACGTCCGGGCCCGGGCAGCCCTTCAGCGTGCCGAACGACGGAGCATTGGGCCCCCTCGTGGACGTGAGCGGGCCGGCGTTCATCACGACGGGGCCCGACAACGCCCTGTGGTTCACGGCGTTCAACGGCACCGTCGGCAGGATGGCGGCCGGCGGCGGCCTACCCGTCGGCTTCACCGCCGTGGCGAGCCCGACGGCCAACCTGCGCGGGATCGCGGCCGGCGCCGCCAACACGCTCTGGTTCGCCGAGGCCGAGGGCGACATGCTGCGGTCGGTCACCACCAGCGGCGCGGCGGGCCCACAGCCGGCGGTCAACCTGGGCGCGACGGGGCTGAACCTCGGCACGCCGGAGGCGCTGGTGGCGGGTCCGGGCGACGGCAACATCTACTTCACCACCTCGCTGGGCACGGTCGGCAAGAAGGACACCAGCAACGCCTCCGCCGCCCACCACGACCTCAGTCGGCGTTGCGGCCAACGGCATCACGTTCGGTCCCGACGGGAACCTCTGGGTCACGAGCGGCGTTGGCGCGGGCCCGGGCCAGGTCACCAAGCTGTCACACGGCGCCCGCCCCCCAGGGGAGCTTCGGGCTCCCGGTCGGCTCGGCGCCACTGGGCATCGCCACCGGAGCCGACGGCGCCCTCTGGGTGGCCGAGTCGGGCATCAACGCGGTCGCCCGCGTGACCACGGCCGGCGTGGTGACCCAGGTCCCGCTCACCGGCTGCACCACGCCCCGGGACATCGTCAAGGGCGCGGACAACGCCCTGTGGGTGACCTGCTTCGGCAACAACGCCATCGTCCGCATCACGGACGAAGCGGCGCCCGGCCCCGGCCCGGGTCCCGGCCCGGGTCCCGGTCCGGGCACGCCCCCGGTGGCGAACCTGAAGGGCGGCTTCTCCTTCGCCAAGGGGAAGGTGTTCGCCGGCAAGGTCTTCACGGTGAACGTGTCCTTCAACAAGGCCGTCACGAAGAGCCGGGTGAGCGTTCAGATCAAGAGCGTCAACACCAAGCGCAAGGGCGCGATCAAGTCCTTCAAGACCATCTCGACCAAGCTCGTGACCGGCAGGAAGGCGGCCCTCAAGGCGAAGATCGCCAAGCCGGGCGCTCTTCCTGATGCGGATCACCTACAAGAACGGCACCAAGACCGTGAACGTCAAGGCGGTCAAGGTGACGGTCAAGAAGCCGGTCGTGAAGAGGCGGTAGCGGGAGCCTCCGCGCTCCGGGTCTCGACTCGGTAGCGCAGACGGTGCAGCCCCCCAAAGGGCCGCCGGTCGCGAACGCGGCCGGCGGCCCTTTCCGTGACGGACCGTCACACCCGATGCCGACAGATCGCAATGCGCTCCGCTATACACATCGCTATGCTCCGCAGATGGCGCAACTCGTGACCCGGGTGGACGCGGAGCTACTCGCGGAGATCGACCGCCTCGTCGCCGAGGGGGCGGTGGAGAGCCGCTCCGAGGCGGTCCGCACGGCCCTGCGCCAGCTGATCGAGCGGCGGCGCCGGGCCGAGATCGGCCGGGCGATCGTGGCCGAGTACGAGGGCCGGCCCCAGGACGCGGTGGAGGTCGGCTGGGCCGACTCCGCCACGCTCGCGATGATCGCCGAGGAGCCCTGGTGACGTCTCCCCGCCAGGGGGAGATCTGGTGGGCGCAGGCCCTCGACAAGCGGCGCCCCGTCCTGGTGGTGACCCGCTCGGAGGCCGTCCCCGTGCTGTCCTGGATCGTCGTCGCCCCGGTCACCCGGTCCGCACGTCCGATCCCGACCCACCTTCCGCTGGGGGCGGACGAGGGGCTCGACACCCCCTGCGCGGCCGCGTTCGATGGTCTCCAGCCGATCCGCCGGTCGTTCCTGACCGAGCGCGCCGGCGCCCTGGACCCGGCGCGGCGGATCGAGCTCTGCCAGGCCCTGAGGTCCCTGGCCGACTGCTAGCGGCCGGCCGGGCCCCGCCGGTCTAGTGGGCGGGGTACTTGGCGGCCGCGGCGCGGATGGCGGCCGTGAGGGCGCCCTTGTCCGAGCTGTCCTGCTTCACGGCCCCGAAGTAGTCCTCGCGGCCGGTGCTCGAGCCCGGCGAGGCGTGGTCGCGGATGAAGTACCACAGCAGGGTGGCGAGCCGGCCGGGGAAGCGCGCGTTCATGGCCGCGACCTCCCGGGTCACGGCGGCGCCGGCGTCGGCGTAGCTGATCCCGGTCGGCCAGTGGTAGTTGTCCGACAGCTCCCGGCCGTTGTCGCTGGCGATGCCCCACTCGGTCATGAAGAGGGGCAGGGGGGAGACCCGGCCGCCGCGGTCTGGGCGATGAGGCGCGCGATGCGCGGCTCCCACTCGCCGCGCGGGCCGTACGGGTGCACGGTCCATCCGGCGGCGATGTTCCCCAGGTTGGGCACCGCGGCGAACATGTCCTTCACCCACGGGCTCGGGTTGATGTTCGCGTCGTCGGCCTGCACCAGGAGGCCCACCCGCGGGTTGGCGGCCTTGATCGCGTCGATCGCGTCCTTGGCCCGGCGGGCGTAGTCGCCGCCCTCCTCGAACACTCCCTGGTGGCGGTAGCTGGTCTCGTTGCCGAACTCGATGTAGCGCACCGCGTAGCCGCCGTCGGACCGGCCGTTCCAGAAGGTCCCGCCGGGGCCGAACCGCCTGGCCCACGCCGCCAGGCTCTGGGCCTCCTGGGTGCTGGGGACGCGCCCCTCGAAGCCCGCGAGCAGGATCACCTCGACGCCCTGCTGGGCCGCGCGCCCGACGAACTCCTCCATCGTGGAGGTGTCCGCGCCGATCTGGAACTCGATCCGGGTGATGCGGGCCCCGAGCTTGCGCACGTCGTCGATGTGCCCGATGCCGCGCGTGGACACGATGCCGAAGCTGAAGGGGCCGGGCGTGCCGGGTGCCGGCGCGGGCGCCGGGGCCGGCGCGGGTGCCGGGCGAGGGCCGGCCGAGCGCCGCATGTCGCCCAGGATCTCGCTCACGGCGAGCGTGCGGTTGTAGATCCGCACCTCGTCGATGACGCCCTTGAACCAGCCGCCGCCGATGAAGTTGCCGCCGATGCGCAGCGGCCCGGGGCCGTTGCTGATCTTCCCGGTCGCGGTCGCCGTGGCGACCTGCGCGCCGTCGAAGTAGAGGCGGAGCGCGGAGCCGTCGTAGGTCAGGGCGATGTGCGTCCACTTGCCGAGCGGCAGGTCGGCCGGCGCGCTCACCGACCTGCGCCCGCCGATGCCCGCGTCGCCGCCGGCGCCGCCGCGGTGGGTGGCCGCGTTCAGCGCGTAGGCGGCCGAGCCGCGCCCGAGCTTGGCGAGGATCGTGCGCCTGCCGCTCCCGGCCTGCGGCTTGACCCAGGCCTCCAGGGTCATCCGCCCCTCGAGGTCCAGCGAGGCGCGGTCGGGCACCGTCACCCACGAGCTCTTGCCGTTGAAGTAGAGCCCCTTGCCGAACTTGCCCTTCACCCGGCGCACGCCGTGACCGGTCGCGCCGTTGCGCTTGCCCGAGAAGTCGCCGAACTTCAGGCCCTTGGACGCCGCCTCGTTGAAGCCGTAGGAGGCGACCAGCCCCTTCTTGGATGCCGGCGCCGCGGACCCCCCGGAGGAGGAGGCGACCAGGAGCCCGACGAACAGGGCCACCAGTACCAGACCGATCGCGCGACGCGCACTTCCAATGGGCGGGATCCGACCGTCTCCTGGGGTACGAGGCGCGCGGAGGCCACCGAGCGCGTCAGGTGTTGTGTCGTGGTCCTGCGAGGCGCCGACCCCTGGCACCGGGGAACGACGGGGCGGCAGCCTGCCTCACCGAACTTGTGGTGTCAACCCCGGCGCCTCCCCCCGAGGGGGGAGGCTGAGGTGAGAAGAACGTAAGCCCGGTCAGTGCGCCGGGTGCGCGTCGGCGAGGGCGATGGCGGCGGCGGTGAGGCCGCCCTTGGCCGAGCCGTCGTTCCTCATGACGCCGAAGTAGTGCTCGCGCTGGCCGGTGCCCGAGCCCTGCTGGTCGTGGCCCTGGTAGTAGGTGAAGACCCGCAGGCGCGAGGCGAGCGGCGCGTACGCCAGCATCTGGGAGATGGTGAGCGTCAGCGCGTCACCGGCCTGCTGGTAGGTCTGGTTGGTGGGCCAGTCGTAGTTGTTGCTCAGGTTGGCGCCGTTGTCGGTCGCCATCCCGTACTCGGTGATGTCGATCGGGATGCTGGAGGACCAGCCCTTGGCCGCGGTCTGGGAGATCAGCCGGTCGATGCGGGGCTGCCAGCGAGACTTGGGGCCGTAGGGGTGGACCGTCCAGCCGGCGACCATGTTGCCCAGGTCGGGGACCGTGCTGGCCATGCCGTCCACCCAGGTCGAGCAGCCGCAGTTGCCGTCGTCGGCCTGGGCCAGAAGGCCCGTGGCGGGGTTGGCGGCCTGGATGGCGTTGTAGGCGTCCTTGAACCGCAGGGCGTAGGTGCCGCCCTGGTTGTCGGTGCCCTTGTAGCTGTAGCTGTTCTCGTTGCCGAACTCGATGAAGCGGCTGGCGAGCGCCTTGTCGGTGCGGGTGGCCCAGAAGGAGCCGCCGGGGCCGAAGACGCGCGCCCACTCGCCCAGGTGCTGGGCGTCGCCGGTGCTGGGCATGCCGCTGCCCCAGCCGGCCTGGAGGACGACCTCCATGCCCTTGCTCGCGGCGTACGCCACGTGGGGCTGGATCTCCGCGGTGCTGGCGCCGATCTCGAACTCCATGCGCACGATCTTGCCGTGGCCCTTGGCGGCGTTGTTGACCGCCTTGTTGATGTCGGAGTTCGCGACGTAGCCCCACTGGAGGGTGCCTCCGCCGGCGCGCGGCGACCCGGAGACGGGAGCGGGAGCGGCGGGAGCCTTGGGCGCGGGCCTCACGATGACGGGCTTGGTCGAGCCGCCCGCACGGTCGCTCCGCACCGCGCGGCGCATGTCGCGGACGATCTCGGCGTGCTTCAGCGCGCGGTTGTAGACCCGGACCTCGTCGATGCGGCCGAGGAAGCGGTTGCCGCCGGTGCCGCCGGCGCCGATCCGCAGCGGCCCGCGGGCCGTGAGGAGCTTCCCGGTGGCGGGGGTCCGTGCGACCTGGACGCCGTTCGACGAGCAGACGCACCGTGCGGCCGTCGTAGACCGCGGTCAGGTGGGTCCAGCGGTCGGGCTTCAGCGCCGGGGCCGCGACGGCGACGATGCGTCGTCGATCCGCTGTTGACGACGGCCTGGGGCCGTCCGCCGGTCGTGCTGAGGGCATAGGCCACACGCTTGCCCCCCTCCTTCACCACGATGGCCCGCGAGCCGTGAGCGCGCTCCGGGTAGACCCAGGCCTCGAGGGTCACGGTCTTGCGCGGGCGCAGGGATGCGTCGTCCGGGACGATCGCGGCCTCGGAGGGCCGGTCCATGCGCAGGGCGCGGCCGAAGCGGCCGGCCTCGGTGCGCCGGGCGGTCGTGGCGCCGTCGTTGTCGTTGGCGGACGCATCTGCCACGCGGACCCCGCGGCCCTCGTCGAAGCCGTAGGCCGCGACGGGGCCCGTGGAGGCCACGTCCGCTGCCGGAGCGGCGGTCGTCACGCCGGCTGCCGCGGCGAGGCCACAGAGGGCGAGGATCGTGATTTTGGCATGGGGAGGGTGCGTCCGGTGATGGGACAAGTGCGCTTCCTTCGGGTGGGACGGGGAGGCGGTGGCCCTGTCGGGCCTCCTGCCGGGGGGGCCTGAGCGGCCCGCCCCCCCTGTATCGACCTCACCCACCCCGGACTTGACTTCCTATACCGATGGGGGGTTCCGGAGCGCGAAGGATCGCGCTACGGCGCGACTCTCAAACGCCCCCGGCGTTCGAGGTCATCAGTGCGCGGGGTGCGCGTCCGCGATGACCCGCAGGGTCGCGGTCAGCGCACCCTTGTCGGTGCCGTTGTTCCTGACGACGCCGAAGTAGTGCTCGCGCTGCCCCGTGCCCGAGGGCTGCTGGTCGTGGCCCTGGAAGTAGGT
This sequence comes from Miltoncostaeaceae bacterium, assembly GCA_963721335.1. Classification (GTDB taxonomy): domain Bacteria; phylum Actinomycetota; class Thermoleophilia; order Miltoncostaeales; family Miltoncostaeaceae; genus CAVXDY01. The sequence continues at coordinate 312,510 of CAVRIV010000002.1, read as the reverse complement.
GAAGAGCCGCAGCCGGGAGGCGAGTGGCTCGTAGTCCAGCATCCTGTTCACCGTGAGCGTCACCGCGTCAGCGGCCTGCTGGTAGGTCTGGTTGACGGGCCAGTCGTAGTTGTTGCTCAGGCTCGCGCCGCCGTCGGTCGCCATCCCGTACTCGGTGATGTCGATCGGAATGTCCGAGGACCAGCCCCTGGCCGCCGTCTGGGCGATGAGCCGGTCGATGCGCGGCTTCCAGCGACTCTCGGGGCCGTAGGGGTGGACGGTCCAGCCGGCGACCATGGCGCCGAGGTTCGGCACGGTGGCGGCCATTCCGTTGACCCAGGTCGGGCAGCCGCAGTTGCCGTCGTCGGCCTGCGCCAGGAGGCCCAGGTTCGGGTTGTTCAGCTGGATGGCGTCGTAGGCGTCCTCGAAGCGCTGGGCGTACTCGCCGCCACGGTTCTGGGTGCCCTGGTAGCTGTAGCTCGACTCGTTGCCGAACTCGATGAACCGGCTGGCGAGCCGGCCGTCGGAGCGGGTGGACCAGAAGGTGCCGCCGGGACCGAAGGCGCGCGCCCACTGACCCAGGCTCTGGGCCTGGGCCACGCTCGGCATGGTGCCGTGGAAGCCGGCCTGGAGCACCACCTCCATGCCCTTGCTCGCGGCGTATGCGACGTGGGGCGCGATGGTCGCCGTGCCGGTTCCGATCCCGAACTCCATCCGCACGACCGTGCCGTGGCCGCTCGCGGCGCTGTCGACCGCCTTGTTGATGTCGGCGTTGGCGACGTAGCCCCATTGGAGGGTGCCGCCGCCGGGCGACGGCTCGGGGGGGTCCACCGGGGGAACGGGGGGAACGACCGGCGCGGGGGTGACGGGCGGCGTGACGGGCGTGACGGGCGCGGCGCGCGGGGCGGGCCTGGTGGGCGTGGTGGGCGTGATGGGCCTGACGGGCAGGGGGTTCACGATGACCGGGGTCGTCGAGCCCCCGGCGGGGTCGCTGCGCACGGCGCGGCGCATGTCGCGGAGGATCTCCGGGCGCCGCAGCGCGCGGCCGTACACCCGGACCTCGTCGATGCCCCCCAGGAAGCGGTCGCCGCCGGTGCCGCCGGCGCCGATGCGCAGCGGCCCCCGCGCCGAGAGCAGGGTCCCTGAGGCGGGCGTCTCGGCAACCTCGGCGCCGCCCACGAGCAGGCGAACCGACCGCCCGTCGTAGGTCGCGGTCAGGTGGGTCCAGACGCGGGGCCGCAGCGGGGAGTCCGCGCGGGCCACGTGCGAGCGCGAGCCGGAGTTGATCACGGCCTGGGGCCGGCCGCCCCTGGTGCTCAGGCCGTAGGCGACGCGGCCGCCGCCGTCCTTCACCAGGATCGCTCGCGAGCCGCGGCCCGGCTCCGGGCGGACCCAGGCCTCGAGCGTCAGGGTCCGCAGCGGGCGCAGCGAGGGATCATCCGGGACGATGGCGCCCGCCCGGGGCCGATCCAGGCTCAGGGCGCGTCCGAAGCGCCCGTCCTCGATGCGCGGGGCGGTGGTGGCTCCGTGGTTGGCGTTGCCGGACGCGTCGGCCACCCACGGTCCGGTGCCGTCGAAGCCGTAGGCCGCGACGGGGCCCGCCGCGGCCGGCGGCTCCGCGTCCGGGGAGGCGGCTCCCGCCGCGCCGGCCGCGGCCGCGAGGCCGCAGAGCGCGAGGATCGCGATCGCGGCATGGGGAGACCGCATCCGGTGACGGGGCACGTCGGATTCCTTGGAGCGAGGGCGGAGGCGGGGGCCCTTTCGCGGGGCCTCGCGCCGAGGGGCCTGGGCGGCCCGCCCCCCCTAGATCGACGCCGTACAGGCGGAACTTGACAATATCCCTATACCGACGGGGGGCGATTCCGGTCCGAACAGGTCTTGATCCTGGTCCGCGCCAGCGATCCGCCTACATGGACGGGGAGTTCCGGGGTCCGATCCCGTGACTAGACTGCCCCTCGTCGTGAACCCCCGGTACCTGGTTCGAGTACGCCACGTGCGGGCATTGCCCGGAGACAACTCCGGTCAACCCGCTGGCTCCGGGGCGACGCGATGAACGAGACTCGCACCACCTGGGGTGGGGGAACGGTCACCGTGCACTCGCACACTCCGCCATTCGCAGTAGGCGGGAGGCACTCCAGGCGATGGAAGGGAGACCATCGGTGAAGACAGAGAATCGCAATCGACGGGTCGTCGGCTCGGCTCGTTGGGGCCCCGTCGGGCTTGTCCTCATGGGGCTGCTGATGGCCCTGGCCCTCGCGGTCCCGGCTCAGGCGGCCACCCCGGCGAACCTGCTCCTGGTCAACACCGCCCCGATCTACGACGAGATCACCATCAACATCCCCGGTGGCGGCAGCGTGGTGACATCGCCGGGCGTCTTCAACCTTCAGGTCACTCCGTCCGGCGGCGCCACCTCGGCCTACAAGGGCTTCTGCGTGGACACCTCGACGCCGATCGGGACGGGCCAGAACTACGCGGTGAGCCTGCAGACGGCGGCCGACGCCCCCGTGCTCGCGAGCCCCGGGGCCAACTCGGCCGCATGGCTCATCGGGCAGACCGACGCGCTGATCGCCGCGGCCGCCGACAAGCCCCTCGAGGCCGGCGCGATCCAGACCGCCATCTGGGTGGTCATGGGCGAGGCCCCGGCGGGCACCCCGACCAGCGACGCCGCGATCAACGCGCGCGCCACTGAGCTCGTGGCCCTCTCGGCCGGCAAGGGCCCGGCGGGCCCGGTGGCCATCTCGGCCGCCTCCGCCTCCACCTGCGCCGGCGGTGCCGGCACCGCCCTCAACCTGACCGGCACGCCCGGCGCCACCGCGAACCTCGCGGTCACCGCGGGCACGGCCAACCTCAGCGCGACCCAGGTCACGTTCAGCGCCGCCGGCACGGCGAGCGTCACGCTGACCTCGGGCGCCGTGGGCGCCGTCACGGTCTCGGTCACCTCGGTGGGCGCCGAGCTCACGCGGGCCGTCCCCGTGACCCCGGGCGCCGAGCCGCAGATGACCGCCTTCCTGACCCCGAAGACCTACACCGCGCAGGTGAGCGTCACGTTCACCAACTGCGGGCCCACCATCACCCCCACGACACCGACGACGCCCTCGACCACGCCGAGGCCGTCGGTCACGCAGGCTCCGTCCCTCAGCGTGATCAAGACGGGCAAGGCGACGGCCCTGGCGGGCAGCCAGGTGCCCTACACGATCGTCGTCCGCAACACGAGCAAGGTCATCGCGCGCTCGGTGGTCGTCACCGACACCCTGCCCGCGGGCATGGCCTATCTCCGCTCCAGCCTGCGTCCGGCCTCGGTCGGGAAGCAGATCGTCTGGCGCATCGGCAACCTGGCCGCGGGCAAGAGCCGCACCCTGAAGGTGTGGCTGCAGGCGCCCACCAGCATCTCGGGCAGCCGCACGAACCTCGTCCAGGTGTCGGCCCAGGGGACCCGCACCGTGCGCGACACGGCCACCACGCGGTTCCGCCGCGTCGAGGCCCAGTTCCAGCCGCCCGTCACCGGGTAGCTCCCTTCACCGAGAATCCGGCGGGCCATCGGCCCGCCGGATTTTCACCTGCGTCAATCAGCCTCGACCGCGCATCGCGCGCAGGCGGTGCTGGACCCAGCCGGGCGAGCGCCGGGCGGCGTGCTTCGCCAGCCGCTCCAACTGCTGGGGCAGGAGCTGGACGCGCCGGAACGGCCGGTCCCGGCCGCCCGGAAGCAGCAGGGTGGATCGGATGGGGTCGTCGTCGCCGGTCATTCGCAGCTTGTAGCCCGTGGCGCCGCCACCCAGGTCGAGCCGCCGGTCCCCCTGCGCGAACGCGTGCTCGATGGCGCGGATGATCGTCTCGAACCCGGGACGCAGCTTCGACCACTCCTCGTCGTAGCCGCCGTTCCAGTAGGCCACCTCGCCATCGGCCACCAGGAACACCTGGGCGCTCACCGCGCGGCCGTCGACCTCGAGCGTCCAGATGCGCATGCGCCCGCTCGGCACGAGGTGGGCCGCCGCCTCGAGCAGCATCCCCCGGATCCCCTCGGGGCCCCGGTCGGCGCCCAGGTGGAGCACCCAGCGCTCGATGGTGAGCGCGATGAACGACGCGATCGGCGCGGAGAGGTCGTCGCCCGGGCCCACGAGGCGGAACTCGGCCCCGCGCTCGGCCAACTGGCGCCGCCGGCGGCGGTGCTGGCTGCGGAAGTTGCCGCTCCGCGCCGCGAGCCAATCCTCGTAGGTGCGGTCGGACAGGCGCACCGCGGGCGCCCCGATGAGCTCGCTCCACAGCGTGGCCGCCGGCCGCGGCCAGGCGCGGGCCAGCAGGCCGGGCCACGGCGACTCGGCGTCGCCGCGGTCGAGCAGGAGGGCGCCCGGCCGGTCGCGCAGGCCCTGGAGCGCCTCCGCCGCGGCGACCGCCACCTCCCCCTCCCGGCCGGGCTCCGCCAGCGGCTCCACCCGGTGGCCGGTGCCGAGCAGGCGCGCCACCCGCAGACCGGACCGCGTGCGCCTCTGGAACGCCGGGACGACGCCGATCACATGATCGCCCTCCGACACGATCACCACGGTCAGCCGGGCGCCCGGCGGCGAGGCGTGCCGCCACCAGGCGAGCATCCAGGCGGGCGCGGAGTAGGGCTGCCCCCGGAGCACGGCCAGCCGATCCCAATCATCGAGATGGGGATCGAGCTCCTGCGTCTCGGTGATGACGACGGCGCTGATCAAGGGGACCCCTCACGTGCGACGCGCCGGCGGCGAAGCCCGGGATAGACGCCGACATCGGCGGCGTGGCGCGGAGAGATCGTCGAGTTTAGCGGCTCGTCAAACCCGTCGTTGACCGACAAACGGGAGGTGACGCTAGGATCGCCACCGTGGCGGACCGAGGCTCCCTGAGGAACCGCTTCCGTGCACTCATGTGCGCCGCGGCGATCGGCGTGCTCGCCTCGGCGGGGAGCGCCCTCGCCGCCGAGCCCAGCCTGACCGACCCCCCCGACGACACCCTGTCGGCCTCCGCGCGGCCGACCCTCTCCTGGTTCCACAACGGCGTGGTCAACGGCGGGACGACATCGGGCTACGAGGTGATCGTGGACGGCGTGGGCGTCGTCGCCACCGTGTCGCGCTCCGGGCCGAGCAGCAACATGTTCAGCCTGCCGCCGTCGGTGGACCTCCCCGACGACTCCTCGCTGATGTGGTCGGTGCGCGCGATCGCCCCCGGCGGCGGCTCGGAGACCAGCGACAAGCGCACGATCCGCATCTCCACTCCCCCGACCACTCCGCCCACGATCCTCGGCGGCCCCGCGGGCCCCACCAACCAGAGCGCTCCGGCCTTCAACTGGGGCGGAAGCCGCGCCAGCTCCGTCTGGGCCCTGCTGGGGGGCAACGGCGCGGCCGTCCAGACCGGCGAGGTGGGGAGCGGGACCGGCAGCGCCCAGCTCGCGGCGCTGGGCGACGGCGCGTACACCTTCCGCGTGCTCCAGCGCTCCAGCCAGGGGACCGAGAGCCCCGTCGCCACCCGTGCGTTCACGGTCGACACCCAGAGCCCGGCCATCCTGCTCATCACCGCGGTCCCGTCGTTCCCCACCCTGAACGCCAGCCCCACGTTCGCCTGGGCGGGGGTGGAGGCGAGCGCCAAGGTGGCCTGGCAGGTGATCGGCGTCGGCGGCAACACCGTCCGCGGGCCGGTCGTGACCACGGCGGGGAGCGCGCGGGTGGGCCCGCTGCCCCAGGGGTCGTTCCTGTTCCAGGTGCGCCAGACCGACGTCGCGGGCAACTCGAGCGAATGGCGCTCCGAGCCGTTCGCGGTGGCGCCGGGGGCGACGGTCGCCGGCGGGCCGAAGCTGCCCTCGCGCAACGCCAAGGCCCTGACCCCCAAGCTCGGCGCCCGGCTCTCCACGGGACGCCCGCTGCTGCGCTGGAAGGCCACCGCGAAGGCGCGCCTCTACAACCTCCAGATCTTCCGCGTGGTCGCCCGGGGGCGGCTGGCGAAGATCCGCTCGGTGTTCCCGCGCAGCAACCGCTTCCGCCTGTCCAACCGGCGCAAGCTGGCGAGGGGCTCCTGCTACGTCTGGCGGGTCTGGCCGTACCTCGGCCGGTCCTTCACCAAGCAGCCGCTCGGCGTGAGCAATTTCTGCGTGACCAAGATTAAGAAGCCATGAGATTTCCCCGCTCGATGCGGGTTTCCTAGCCGTCCGGTGGCGGAAGACTGACCTAAAGACTGGTCGGCAGATAGGTAGAGACGCCGGGCGCCCGGTCTAAGATTCTGGCGTCGTGAGGAGCCCCTGGACCAAGAGCGGTATCCGCCTGGCGGTGGCGTTCTTCGGCGTCGCGGCATTCTTCGCGCTGGCCGGAAGCGCGATGGCCGTGCCGACCGCCCCGACCGTCACCGCGACGCCGGCCGCCCTTCAGCCTCGACGGCAACATCAGCGTTCGACTGGACGGCGTCGACGACCGCGGACTCTCGCTACGAGATCTCCGGATACCGAGTACAGCCTCAACGGCGTGCGCGCCGGTCCCGGTTCCGGCCGGGACGCTCGTCGCTCGTACTGCCGGGGCAGCCGCAGGGCAACCACACCCTGACCGTCTGAGGCGTTCGAGCAGCTCTCGCCTCCGACCGGGATCGACCCGCCGGTCGGAGAGCGGCCCGAGCGACACCGCTGCGGTCTTCGTCGATCTGGTCGCCCCCACGATCGGCCCCGTGCTGGCTCCGGCCGCACCGAACGGCGCCAACGGCTGGTACACGGGGCGCCGTCACGGTGAGCTGGAACTGCGCCGACCCCGGCGGCTCCGGAGTGGTCGCGTGCACCGCCACCGGAGACCATCACCGGGCAGGGCCCGGGCACCCAGGGCACGGTCACGCGGCCGGGCTTTGCGACGGACGCGGCCGGCCGCACGTCCCCAAGCCAGGCCGTCTTCCCGCGCGACAGCATCAACCCGCCTGCCCCGGCCCTGACCAGCCCCTCGCTCGGCGCGACCGTGGCCGCCGCGCCGACCCTCTCGTGGACGGAGTCGGTGGACGCGGACGCGGGCGGCGTGATCTCCAACGCCTCGGGGACCGACCGCTACGAGCTCTGGGCGGACTCCGGCAGCGGGGACGCCAGGATCGCGATCCTGGTCGGCCCCAAGCACATCACCGCCCTCCCCAGCGAGTACCCCGCTCTCCCTCAGCTGAAGGACATCGAGTGGTACGTCAAGGCGATCGACAAGGCGGGGAACGTGTCGGCCGAGTCCGGGCACCGGAAGTTCCGGATCGACCCCTCGGTGCCGCCCGGACCCACCATCACGGACGGGCCCGGTGGCCAGACCAACGACACGACGCCGTCCTTCGCGTGGAACGGGGCCCAGCCGACCTTCGAGTGGTCGGTGATCCCGGCGGGCGCCAACAATCCCGTCCAGCAGGGATCCGGCGCGTCCAAGCAGGTCACCCTGGGGGCGCTCGCGCCGGGCGACTACACCTTCCGCGTCGTCCAGGTCACCGCGGCCGGGGTCGAGAGCGAGGAGACCACCTACCCCTTCACCCTCGACACGAGCGTGCCGGCGGCTCCGGTGATCGACACGCGGCCGATCAACGGCAGCAAGGACATCACCCCGTCGTTCTCCTGGCGCGGCGAGACGCACGCCACCTTCACCTGGAAGGTGATCGGCGCCGGCGGCGGAGTGGTGCGGGGGGACTCCACCAAGGGCACCACGCTCACCCTCGCTCCGCTGACGCCCGGCCCCTACACCTTCCAGATCAGCCAGACCGACCGGGCCGGCAACACGTCGCCCCTCGCGGTCGACCCGTTCTCGATCATCGGGCCGAGCGGCCTCCAGGCGGGCAACAAGCTGTCGCTGCCCACCACCAACCACCGGCGCCTGAAGCCGCGCCGGGGCATCACGGTCCCCACCCGCCGGCCGGTGCTGCGATGGACGGCGGGCCCGCGCGGCACCACGCTCTACAACGTCCAGCTCTTCCGGGTGATCAAGCGCACCAACGGCAAGGCGCAGGTGGCCAAGGTGTTCTCCACCTTCCCGCGGGCGCTCCAGTACCGCGTGCCGTCCCGGCGCACCCGCCCGGCGACCTGCTACGTGTGGCGCGTCTGGCCCTACCTGGGCACGCGCTTCACGAAGAAGCCGCTCGGGATCAGCAACTTCTGCATCGCGAACAAGGCCACGCTCCGCAAGGCCGCCCAGCGCAAGGCCGCCCGGGCACGGGCCGCCCGCGCCGGACGCACCGCCCGCTGAGCCTGAGCCGCCCCCGCGGGGACGACCCCGCGAGGCCCGCGCGAGGGCCGGTCCACTAGACTCCGCGCCCGTGGCGTCGCCGATCTCCTTCGCCCGGGGCGCACCGTGCCCCGAGGCTCTCGCGGCCGATCTCATCGCCGCCTGCACCCGCACGGCCCTCGAGGCCGACGGCGTGCGGTTGCTGTCCTACGGGACCGGCCAGGGCTACCCGCCCCTGCGCGAGGTGCTCGCCGCCGAGCACGGTGTGCCGCCGGGCGACGTCTTCATCACCAACGGGTCGCTCCAGGGCTTCGTGTTCCTGCTCGAGACGCTGCTCCAGCCCGGCGACCGGGTGGCCGTGGAGGCGCCCACCTACGACCGCGCCCTGCTGCAGCTGCGCCTGCACGAGATGGAGGTGCTGCCGATCCCGGTCGAGGACGACGGGATGGACGTGGCGGCGCTCGAGGCGGCCTGCGTCGAGGGCCGCGTTCCGCGCCTGCTCTACACGATCCCCAACTTCCAGAACCCCTCCGGCGCCACCCTGTCGGCCGCCAAGCGCGCCGCCCTGGTCGAGGTGTGCGAGCGGTTCGAGATCCTCGTGCTGGAGGACGACCCCTACGGCAGGCTTCGCTTCGAGGGCGAGGCGCTGCCGGGCCTGTTCGAGACGGCCGGGCTGGACCGGGTGATCTTCACGTCGTCGTTCTCGAAGACCGTGGCCCCCGGGCTGCGGGTGGGCTACCTGGTGGCGCCGCCGGACACCTCCGCCCAGCTGGCCGCGGCGGCGTCGCGCACCTACATCTCCCCCGCCCTCCTGGCGCAGGGCGCGGTGCACGCGCTCATCGACGGCGGCCACCTGCCCGGCAACGTCGCCCGCGTCACCGAGCTCATGCGCGAGCGCCGCGACGCCATGGTCGCCGGCCTGCGCCACCTGCCCGAGGGCACCCGCTGCGTGCCCCCGCACGGCGGCTTCTTCTGCTGGCTCACCCTCCCGGAGGGCCTGTCGGCGGACGACCTCTTCGACGACGCGGCGGCGGCCGGGATCTCCTACGTCAAGGGCAGCGACTGCGTGCTCGAGGGCGGCGAGCGGACGCTGAGGCTGGCCTACAGCGGGGTGAGCCCCTCCGAGATCGAGGAGGGGATGGAGCGGCTCGGCGCGGTCTTCCGCGCCGCGCTCGTGCGGGCGTAGAGCCGTGGCCGAGCCCGACAGACCCCCGTCCGGGGAGGCCGGACCGGGAGGGGCTCGACGAGCGTCAGGTGCGCCAGATCGCCATGGTCGGCGGCCTGGTCCTGGTGGCCAGCATCGCGCTGGTGTTCATCGTGGAGAACAGCCACCAGGTGCACGTGTCGTTCGTGTTCTTCTCGTCCGACATCTCGCTGATCTGGGTGATCATCCTGTCGGTCGGCCGTGGGCGCGGTGGCCGGGGCGCTTGGCGGCCGCATGATCCGGAAGCGCCTCGGCAGGTAGCCGGGCGCCCGGCGCCGCCACCTCGGGCACTGATCCGGGCGCCGACGGGTACATGATAGGCATGGCCCGTCGCTCCGCCACCGCCCGCCTCGCGTCGAGGGGGGGCGCCTCCGGTTCCACGGAGCCGGCCCCCTGTAGTGAACCGGGCAGCCAGCTGCTCGGCGCGCGGGTGGGGCAGGGCGAGCCCGCCTACGTGGTCCGGCGTCGGAACGGCCGCGAGGTGCGGCTGTCGCACCTCCACTATCTGATCGTTGCCTGCGCCGACGGCCGTCGCACGCCGGAGGAGCTCGCCGCGGAGGTGAGCACCAGGTATGGGCTGCCGGCGAGCGCCGGCGACGTCCTGCGCATCATCGAGCGGCGCCTGATGCCGGCCGGGATCGTCCAGCTGCGGCCGGGCCCCTCACGTCAGGAGTCCGCCCGGGGTGCGCTGGCGCTGGCGACCGGGGCCGTCGTCGTGGTGCTCGCGATCGCGGGCCTCGTCGGCGCCGCGCTGATCGCCTGGCCGGGCGGATCGGACGGCGGCTCCGGCGCCCGGCCGGTCGTGAGCGCCCGGCCCGATGCCGGCGCCCGGCCTGAGGCGGCCGACGGCTCCCCGAGGGCTCCCATCCGGTCCGCCAGGGAGCCGGCCGCGGCGCCCCAGCCGGAGCCAACTGCGGCGCCCCCGCCCGAGGCACCCGCGGCGGGGCCCTTCGATACGCCCGCGCCCATCTCGGCCGGCGAGGCTCGGTCGCTCAACGACAGCGCCTTCGCGCTGATGCGGGAGGGCCGGTACGCGGAGGCGATTCCCGACCTGCGGCTGGCGGTCGCCGGCCTGGCCGGGGCCGGACCGACGGACCCCTACGAGGCCTACGCCAACTACAACCTGGGCAGGTCGTTGCTCGAGATCGGCCGCTGCGCCGAGGCGCGGCCGCCCCTCGAGCGCTCGGACGTCCTGCAGGACCGCGGAGAGGTGGCCGAGGCCCTCGCCGAGGTCGACCGCTGCCTCGCCGAGCGAGGTTCCTAGCCCAGCATCTCGCTTGACGGTGTCGCGCTCCTCGACCAGCTCGGCGTTGGTGGCGGCGATCTTCGCCTTGGCGAAGTCGTCGTGCTCGAAGCCCTCACGCACGACCTCGTAGGTGCCCGGCGCCGTGGTGCGCACCGGCACCGACGCCCAGACGCCCTCGTCGAAGCCGTAGCCGCCGTCCGAGCGGACGGCGACCGAGTGGATCGTGTCGCCGGGGGTGTTCAGGGAGCGCACGTGATCGAGGGCCGCGTTGGCGGCCGAGGCGGCCGACGAGAGGCCGCGCGCCTCGATGATGGCCGCGCCGCGCTTGCCCACGGTCGGCAGGAACTCGCCCTCGAGCCAGGCGTCGTCGCCGATCACCTCGCGGGCCGGCCGGCCGCCGATGCGTGGCGTTGGTGAAGTCGGCGAACATCGTCGGGCGAGTGGTTGCCGAAGATGATGATGTCCTCGACCTCGGTGACCGGCACGCCGGCCTTCTGCGCGAGCTGGGTCCGGGCCCGGTTCTGGTCGAGGCGGGTCATCGCCGTGAAGCGCTCGGGCCCGAGCCGGCGAGGCCTGCGAGGCGGCGATCATGCAGTTGGTGTTGCAGGGGTTGCCGACCACGACGACGCGGGCGTCGGCCGAGGCGACCTCGTCGATCGCCTGGCCCTGCTCGACGAAGATGCTGGCCGTTGTCCTTGAGCAGGTCGGCGCGCTCCATGCCCGGCCCGCGCGGCTTGCTGCCGACGAGGATGGCACCAGTTCGCGTCGGCGAAGGCCACCCGCGGGATCGTCCGTGAGCACCATGCCGTGCAGCAGCGGGAAGGCGCAGTCGTCGAGCTCCATGGCCACGCCCTTGAGCGCCTTCTGGACCTTGTCGACCGGGATCTCCAGGAGCTGGAGGATGACCGGCTGGTCCGCCCCGAACGCCTCGCCCGCCGCGATGCGCGGGAGGATGCTGTAGCCGATCTGTCCGGCCGCGCCGGTGACGGCCACCCGCAGCGGCGCCTTTGCGGCGCTCACGCAGTGACCTTGAGCTTCTCGATGATCGCGTCGGCGACCTCGGAGGTGCCGACGGCGGTGGGGTCGTCACGGTGCGGCTTCATGTCGTAGGTCACCGAGCGGCCCTCGCGGATGACGTCGGCGATGGCGCCCTCCATGCGGTCGGCGGCCTCGACTGCTCCTTGAGGTGCCGCAGCATCATCACGCCCGAGAGCATCATGGCGATGGGGTTGACCTTGTTGAGCCCGGCGTACTTCGGCGCGCTGCCGTGGGTGGGCTCGAACAGGGCGGCGTGGGTGCCGATGTTCGCGCCCGGGGCCACGCCGAGGCCGCCGACGAGGCCGGCGCCCAGGTCGCTGAGGATGTCCCCGTAGAGGTTGGGGAGCACGATCACGTCGTACAGCTCGGGCTTCTGCACGAGCTGCATGCACATGTTGTCGACGATCCGCTCCTCGAACTCGATGTCCGGGTAGCCCTTCGCGACCTCGGTCGCGACGGCGAGCCAGAGGCCGTCGGTGTGCTTCATGATGTTGGCCTTGTGGACCGCGGTCACCTTGGACGCGCTCGTTCTCCACGGCGTAGTCGAAGGCGAAGGTCACGACCCGCCGGGTGCCCTCCACCGAGATCGGCTTGATCGAGATGCCCGCGTGCTCCCGGATGGTGTCCTTCGCGCTCGGATCGAGCTCCACGATCTTCTCGATCAGCGCCGCGACCTCGGGCGTGTCCTTCTCGAACTCGATGCCCGCGTAGAGGTCCTCGGTGTTCTCGCGCACGAACACGAGGTCGATGTCCTCGTACTTCGAGCGGACGCCGTCGTAGCTCTTGCAGGGGCGTACGCAGGCGTACAGGTCGAGCGCCTTGCGCAGGGCGACATTGACCGAGCGGAAGCCGTGACCCACGGGGGTGGTGATCGGCCCCTTGATGGCGACGCTGGTGTCCCTGATCGACTCGATCACGGCATCCGGGAGCGGGGTGCCCGCGGTGTCCATGATGTCAACGCCGGCCTCCTGGACGTCCCAGTCGAAATCGACCCCGGTGGCGTCGAGGACGCGCTTCGTGGCGTCGGCGATCTCGGGTCCGGTCCCGTCGCCGGGAATGAATGTGACGCGGTGTGCCACGGAGCCCACTCCTTCGCGATGCCTTCTCTGACGAGCGGCCGCCCATGGGCGGCCGCAAAACACTCCGAGCATACCGGACGAGCCCCGGCCGGCCCCCGGAGTCAGGGCCTCAATGCAGCGGCCACGCCAGGGGGATGACCAGCATCGAGACGATGATCATGACGATGGACAGCGGGAACCCGAGGCGCGCGTAGTCGCTGAACCGGTAGCCGCCGATCCCGTAGACCATGGTGTTCGTCTGGTAGCCGATCGGCGTGAGGAACGACGACGACGCGCCGATGGCGATCGCGAACGCGAACGGCCGCAACTCGAGCCCCGCCGCGCCGGCTGTGGCGAGCGCGACGGGGAAGAGCAGCACGGCGGCCGCGTTGTTGGTGATGAGCTCGGTGAGCACCATCGTCGCGACGAGGACCCCGAAGAGCAGACCGAGGTCGCCGGCCGTTCCGAACGGCTCCACCAGGACGCTCGCGAGGTCGGACGCGAGACCGCTCGACTCGATCGCGGCCCCGATGCCGAAGCTCGCCGCGATGACGACGATCACCTCGAGGTCGACCGCGTCGCGCGCCTCCGTGGGCGTCAGGATGCGCAACGCGACCACGGCGAAGGCCGCGAGGAACGCGGCGGGGAGGATGTCGAGCAGGCCGGTCCCCACCACGATCAGCAGGCCCACGACGATCAGGCCCACCAGCGGTGCCTTCTCCTCGCGCGCCGGGCCATCGCCCGAGAGCGGAGCCACCACGAGGAAGTCGCGCCGGTCGAGGGCGCGCGGTCGGAACGCCGGGCCCGCCAGCACGAGGAGCACGTCGCCTGGGCGCAGGACGACCTCCCCGAGCTTCCCGGCCACATGCTCGCCCGCGCGATGGACGGCGATCACCGCGCCGCCGTAGCGGCCGCGGAAGCCCACCTGCTTCAGCGTGCCCCCGGCGAGAGCGGACCCCGGAGCGATCACGGCCTCGTAGAGGCGCCGTTCGATCGTCGAGCCCACCGCTCCGAAGTGCCGCTCCTCCACTGAGGCGAGGCCCCGCATCTGCTGCAAGTCGAGGATGCGCGCCACGTTGCCCGCGAAGGTGAGCCGGTCCCCCTCGGCGAGCACCTCGTCCGGACGGACCGACGAGATCCGGTGGCCGTCGCGCTCCACCTCCACGAGGTAGACGCCCTGGAGATTCCGGAGCCCGCCCTCCGCGACGCTGCGCCCGGCGATCCCCGAGCCCCCGACGACCACCATCTCCACGGTGAACTCGCGCGCGTCGGCGTCGACGTCCTCGCTCGGGGCGCGGCGCTCGGGCAGCAGCCGCGGCCCCAGGAGGACCAGGGTGAGGACGCCCGCCACGGCGAAGGGGATCCCGACCGCGCCGATCTCGAACAGGCCCATCGGCGGCTCCCCGGCGTCCTCGAGCAGCCCCGAGACCACGAGGTTCGTGGAGGTGCCGATCAGCGTGATCGTGCCGCCGATGATCGCGGCGAAGCTGACCGGCATCAGGTAGCGCGACGGCGAGCGCCCGGTGCGGCGGCACCACGACAGCACCGGGGGGATCGCCATCGCCACGATCGGGGTGTTGTTGAGGACCGCCGAGGCGCCCGCCGTGGGGATCACCATCCTGGCGAGGGCCTCCCGCTCGCCGGCATCGCGGCGGGAGGACGAGCGGGCGGAGATGCGGTCCACCAGCACCTCGAGGAACCGGGTGCGCCCGGCCGCCGCCGCGAGCACGTAGAGCGCAGCCACCGTGAGGGGCGCCGGGTTGGAGAATCCCGAGAAGGCCTGGCCGGCGTCCACCACCCCGAAGACGAGCAGGACGACGGCACCGCCGAGGATGGTGAGCGCCGGGGAGACGCGCTCGCTGACCAGCACAGCGAGCACCGCGATGACGACCCCGAGGGTGAGAGCGGCATCCAGGGTCACGGCCGGGAATCATGGCGAATGACCCGGGGGGCGGGAAGGCGGCGTCCGGTAGAGTTTCGGGTACACGGTCCAACGCTGAAGGGGCGGCGGTTTGCTGAGCCATGACGTCGTGGTGGTGGGTGCCGGTCTCGCCGGGATGCGGGCGGCGATCGCCGCGCACGAGGCGGGGGCGGACGTCGCCCTGGTGACCAAGGTGCACCCCGTGCGCAGCCACTCCGGTGCCGCCCAGGGCGGGATCAACGCCGCGCTCGGCAACCAGACCGAGGACACCCCCGACAACCACACCTTCGACACGGTCAAGGGCGCCGACTACATCGGCGACCAGGACGCGATCGAGATCCTGTGCGAGTCGGCGCCCCGCGAGATCATCCAGCTCGAGCACTGGGGAGCGGTCTTCAGCCGCCACGAGACCACGGGGAAGATCGCCCAGCGGCCGTTCGGCGGCGCGGGCTTCCCGCGCACCTGCTTCGCCGCCGACCTCACCGGGCTGGTGATCCTGCACACGCTCTACACGGTCTGCGTGAAGTACGAGATCCCGACCTACGAGGAGTGGTTCGTCACCGAGCTGGTGAAGGACTCGCACGGCGGCTGTTGCGGCGTCGTCGCCTACGACATGGTCCACGGCACGATGCAGACCGTGGGGGCGAAGTCGGTCGTGCTGGCCACCGGCGGCGCCGGCCGCGTCTACCGCCCCTCCACCAACTCCCACTCCTCCACGGGCGACGGCATGGGCCTGGCCCTCGCGGCGGGGGTGCCGCTGAAGGACATGGAGTTCATGCAGTTCCACCCCACCACGCTGAAGACCAACGGCGTGCTGGTGACCGAGGGGGCCCGCGGCGAGGGCGGCTACCTCCTCAACAGCGAGGGCGACCGCTTCATGGCCAAGTACGCCCCCAACAAGCTGGAGCTGGCCTCGCGCGACGTCGTCTCGCGCTCGGAGGCCACCGAGATCCTCGAGGGCCGCGGCATCGACGGCTGCGTGCTGCTGGACCTGCGGCACCTGGGCCGCGAGAAGATCATGGAGCGGCTGCCCCAGATCCGCGAGCTGTCGATGGCCTTCGCCGGCGTCGACCCGATCGAGGCGCCCATCCCGATCCGGCCCGGAGCCCACTACCACATGGGCGGCGTGCACGTGGACAGCTGGGGCGCGGCCCCGCACATGCAGGGCCTGTTCGCCGCCGGCGAGTGCGCCTGCGTCTCGGTGCACGGCGCCAACCGGCTCGGCGGCAACTCGCTGCTCGAGGCCGTGGTGTACGGGGCCCGCACGGGTGCGGCCGCGGCGAGCTACGCCACCGAGACGTTCAACGGGCGCGCCCTGGAGGCCAGCCCGCACGCCGCGTCCGACTACGAGCGCAAGCTGCGGACGCTGCTCGAGCGCGAGCGCGGCCCCCGCCAGCACGAGCTGCGCGACGTGCTGGCCGACACGATGCAGGAGAAGGTCGGCGTCTTCCGCACCGAGTCCCAGCTGCGCGAGGCCAAGGCCGTGGTGGACGACCTGCGCGAACGGTTCCAGGGCGTCGTGGTGACCGACAAGGGCGCCACGTTCAACCAGTCCCTGATCCACACGATCGAGACCGGGTACCTGCTCGACCTGGCCGACACCATGGTCACCGGGGCGATCGAGCGCACCGAGAGCCGCGGAGCCCACTCGCGCCTCGACTACCCGGAGCGGGACGACGAGAACTGGATGAAGCACACGCTCGCCTACCTGGAGGACGACGAGATCCGTCTCGACTACTCCGAGGTGACGGTGACCAAGTACGAGCCCCAGGTGAGGTCCTACTGATGCCCACGACCACGCTCGACATCTTCCGCTACCAGCCCGACACCTCGGACGAGCCGTACCGCCAGAGCTTCGAGCTGGAGCACGGCCAGGAGATGACGCTGCTGGACGCGATCCTGACGCTCCAGAACGAGCAGGACGGCACCCTTGCCATCCGCTACTCCTGTCGCAGCTCCATCTGCGGCTCGTGCGCCTGCAAGGCCAACGGCAAGACGGTGCTGGCGTGCATGAGCCAGGTCGAGGACGTGAAGAAGGAGTTCGGGGACGACACGATCCAGGTGGACCCGATCGGGAACTTCGCGCCCCAGAAGGACCTGGTCGTCGATCTCGACCCGTTCTGGGAGAAGTTCCGGTCGGTGAAGCCCTACCTGATCCCCGACGGGCCGCCTCCCGAGCGCGAGCGCATCGTCTCGAAGGAGGCGATGCAGAAGATCTACAAGGAGAGCAAGTGCATCCTCTGCGCGGCCTGCTACAGCGAGTGCAACTCGCTGGCGGCCGACCCGGACTTCGTGGGGCCCGCCGCCTTCGCGTGGGGCTACCGCTTCGCCGGCGACGAGCGCGACAGCCAGCGCAAGGAGCGCGCCAAGCTCTACTCGGGTGACCACGGGATCTGGGACTGCACCCGCTGCATGTACTGCAACGAGCGGTGCCCCAAGGGCGTGGACCCGCGCGACGCCATCGAGAAGCTCGGCGGCGTGGCCTTCGCCGAGGGCGTCACCCGGGACAAGGGCGCCCGCCACGCCAAGGCGTTCCTGATCTCGATGCGCACGGGCGGCAAGCTCAACGAGACGCTGCTGGTGCCCTACACCGATCCGATCGGGGCGCAGCTCGACATCCCGTTCGCGATCCAGATGCTCCGCCACGGCAAGGCGCCGTCGCCGATCCCCCACCGCATCAAGAAGCTGGACGAGGTCAAGTCCCTGATGAAGAACGTCAAGGAGACCATCTAGTGCCGCAGTTCGCGTACTACCCGGGCTGCATCGCCGAGTTCAGCTCGAAGGAGCTCGACACGACCACGAAGCATCTGGCGCCGATGCTCGACATCGAGCTGCTCCCGATGCCCGCGGCCACCTGCTGCGGCGCCGGCGACATCGCCGAGGCGAAGCCGAACCTGTACCTCACGCTCAACATCCGCATCCTCTCGCAGGCCGAGGAGATGGGCGTGGACGTGCTCACGATCTGCAACGTCTGCACGCTCAACCTGCGGCGGGCGAACAAGATGGTCAGGGACGACCCGCGGCTGCTGGAGAAGGTCAACGAGGAGCTGGTGAAGGCCGGCGCCCGCCCGTACGAGGGCACCAAGGAGGTCACGCACCTGCTCTGGTACCTCGCCACGGAGGAGGGCCTCTCCATGCTCGAGGCCAAGGGCCCGCGCGGGCTGAACGGGCTCCGCGTGGCGCCGTACTACGGCTGCCAGCTCCTGCGGCCCTCCTCGGTGATGGGCTTCGAGGACCCGGACCGGCCCCAGTCGCTGGAGCGGCTCATCACCGCCCTGGGCGGCGAGGTGGCCGACTACGAGGCCAAGTCGAAGTGCTGCGGCTTCCCGATCATCCTCGCCCGCGAGGAGGTGGCGCTGCGCGAGTCGCACGTCGCCCTGTCCCAGTCGCGCGACGCGGGGGCGGACTGCATGGTCACGCCGTGCCCGCTCTGCCACCTGGCGATGGACGCCTACCAGCGCAAGGCCGAGGCCCTGAACGGGACCGAGTACAACATGCCGGTGCTGCACCTTCCGCAGCTGATCGGCCTGGCCCTCGGCATCGACACCAAGATCATGGACTTCCGCCGCCACATGGTCCCGGTGGACCGCGTCCTGGAGACCGTGGGAGCCTGACGACCCCGCGATAACCTGACGGGGCGATGGTTCTCTACGACGCCCCCGACTGCTGGAAGTGCGTCGAGGTGAAGCAGTCCCTGGACGCCCTCGGCCTGGACTACGAGGCCGTGACCGTGCGCGGGAACCCGGAGGCGCGGGCGGCCCTGGTGGCCCTCCAGGGCGAGCCGCCGCTGGTGCCGATGCTGGTGGACGGCGACCTGGCGGTCTGGGACCGCCGCCGCATCCTCGCCTACCTCGACCAGACCTACGGGGGTGGGACGGATGGAGGGACCTCCTTCCGCGACATGCCGGTCTACATGGGCGGCGTCTGCGCGATCGGCGAGCCCGGAGCCTGCGCGTGAGCACGATCGTCCCCCTCACGGGCGCCAGCCGCTTCGACCTGCCGCCGCCCTGCGTGAGCTGCGTGTTCTGGCAGGACCACCGCGCGGTCACCGACGAGCGCCGCAAGGAGGCCTGGACCGAGTCGTACTCCCGGCGTCACGGCGCCTTCGGGCGCGTGATGCACGAGGGGGCGCGGTTCCGCGGGATGATCCAGTACGGCCCGTCGGGCGCGTTCCCGCGGGCGCTCGGGCTGCCCGCCGGCCCGCCCGGGCGCGACGCCGCCCTGGTCACCTGCACCTACCTCGGCGGCGAGGACCCCGGCGGCGCCTGCGAGCGGCTGATGCTGGAGGCGCTCGCCGACCTGAAGGCGCAGGGCGTCGTGGCGGTCGAGGCCTTCGCGCTGAGCTACCCCGAGGAGGTCCCGCCCGAGGACCGCTTCCTCGGCCATCACACCCTGCTCGACCGCGACTTCCTCGAAGGGCTCGGGTTCTCGGTCGTGCGCACCCACGGTCAGGTGGCCCTCATGCGCATCGGGCTCGGAGGGCTCGTCCCCGGACCGCGCATCGTCGAGCGCGCGCGCCGCCTGGGCGAGCGCCTGCTGGAGGCGCCCATCCGTCCCGCCCCGGCATAGCCCGGTGACACGGCTGCGGGGGATCCGGTGGTGGGGCGCCGCCGTCCTCGCGGTCGCCCTCGGCGCCGCGGTCTCGCCGGCCACCGCGTCCGACCCCGCCCCAGAGGCGCTCAAGCGCAGCGATGTCTATGTGAGCCCCCAGGCGCTCGGGGCCGGAGCGGCCGACGCCCGGCTGCGTCTGGAGCGGGCCGCCGCCGACCTCGCCGCCCAGGGGCGGCCCGTGAAGCTGGCCGTCGTCGCCGGGCCCGCCGGGGCGCGCTCGATGCTGGTCTACGCCCGCCGGCTGGCGAAGGACGTCGGGGGCGGCGAGACGCTCGTGGTCACCGCGCCCGGGCGCGGCGTCGCGGCCGTGGGGCCGTTGAGCCCGGCCGAGACCACCCGGCTGCTGCGTGCCGCCCGGGTGGGGGCGGTGGCCGATCCGGTGGAGCGCGCGATCGCCGGAGCGCGGGCGGCGGCGCCGCTCCCGGCCGACGACGACCAGGGCCACCCCACCCTCGTGCTGCTCGCCCTCGCCGGCCTCGGAGCGGCCTGGGCCGTGGGCGTGGGGCTGCGCCGCGAGTCCCGCCGGAGCCGGGAGGCCATGCTGGAGCGGCGCGCCGCGGTCCGGGTCCGCCTGGACGCACTGAGCGCCCGCGCGGCCGCGCTCGCCGGCCGCACCGACCTGCCGAGCCCGGTGCCGGCGCTGGCCGGCCGGGCCCTCGCCCGCTGCGACGAGATCCTGGCGGCGCTCCCGCGCGCGGACGACATGGCCCAGGTGGCCGCGCTCGACGAGCGCGTTCGCGCGGGCCTGGCCGCCCTCGACCAGGCGGCTGCGTCGGTGGGCGAGCACCAGCCCGCCGACGACCCGTTCGCCGGCCTCTGCGCGAACGACCCCGCCCACGGGCCGGCCGCCGACCCGGAGTCCTCCCTGCCCCTGTGCGCCGACTGCCGCGAGGCCGCGCGGCGCGGCGAGGCGCAGGGCCCGCGAATGGTCCCGGTGGGCGGGCGGGCGGTGCCGTTCAGCGAAGCCCGGTGACGGGTCGTCGCCGGTAGCATCGCCGCGATGCCCGGCGACCCCTTCGCGCACGACTCCTTCCTGATCGAGCAGAAGCTGGCCCCGGTGGCCAACCTCTACCGGGTGTACCCGGCCGCGCCCGACGGCACCCAGACCCGGGCGCTGATCGCCTTCGTGCGGCAGAAGCGGCTGGCCATGAAGGAGCAGATCACGTTCTTCTCCGAGGAGCAGGAGCGGCACGAGATCCTCCGCATCCACGCGCGCAAGCGGATCGACATCGGGGGGCGATACGACGTCCTCACCCCGGACGGCACCACCGCCGGGGTACTGGAGCGGCGCACCCGGAGGTCGTTCGTGAAGACCCAGTGGGCCGTCCTCCAGGGCGACGACGAGCACGAGGTGGCGTGGGCCGAGGAGCGGAACGTGGGCATCGCGATCGCCCGCAGGGTGAAGACCCTCCTCCTGCTCGTGCCCTTCGCCGACCTGGTCGTCGCCTTCATCCCGATCCCGTACCACTTCGTGATCCGGTCGGGAGACACGGAGGTGGGGGGAGTGCGGCGCATCTACGGCTTCCGCGACAAGTACGTGCTCGATCTGTCGGGCGATCCCGAGCGCACGATCGACCGGCGCGCCGCCGTGGCCCTGGGCATCGCCCTCGACGCCCTGCAGTCGCGGTGAGCGAGGCGGGAGGACACCGCGTGGTCGTGGTGGGCGGGGGCTTCGGCGGGCTCCAGGCCGCCAAGCACCTCGATCTGGCCCCCGTGGAGCTGACGCTGGTGGACCGGCGCAACTTCCACCTCTTCCAGCCGCTCCTCTACCAGGTCGCCACGGGGGCCCTCTCGTCCGGCGAGATCGCCTCGCCGCTGCGCGGCGTGCTCCGGCGCAACCCCCGGGCGACCGTGGTGCTCGGCGAGGTCGAGGAGATCGACCTCGAGGGCCGGCGGGTCGTCGCCCGGGAGATGGTGGGAGAGCGGCCGCTGGAGCTGGAGTACGACACCCTGATCGTCGCCGCGGGCGCACGTCATTCCTATTTCGGGCACGACGAGTGGGCGCCGCTCGCGCCGGGCCTCAAGTCGCTGGAGGACGCGCTGGAGCTGCGCCGGCGCATCCTGGCCGGCTTCGAGGCCGCCGAGACCGAGCCCGACCCCGAGCTGCAGCGCGTCTGGCTGACCTTCGTCATCGTGGGCGCGGGGCCGACCGGCGTGGAGCTGGCGGGTCAGATCGCCGAGATCGCGCGCGACACCGTGCGCCACGACTTCCGCCACATCGACCCCAGGAGCGCCCAGATCATCCTGCTCGAGGGCGCCGACCGCGTGCTCACGGACTTCCCCCCGAGCCTCTCCGAGAAGGCCAGGCGGCAGCTGGAGAAGCTGGGGGTGATCGTGCGCACCGGCCGCCTCGTGACCGGCGTCGACGGCGAGGGCGTGACCGTCCAGGTGACCGGAGGCGGCGAGGAGCGGGTCGCGGCGCGCACGATCATCTGGGCGGCCGGCGTCTCGGCGTCGCCGCTCGCCGCGGCCCTGGCCCGCGCGACCGGCGCCCCACTCGACCGGGCCGGCCGGGTCACCGTGGAGCCGGACCTCACGCTGCCCGGCCACCCGGAGGTCTTCGTCCTGGGGGACATGGTCCGCGTGTCGGACGGCCACGGGGGGCAGATCCCCCTCCCCGGGGTGGCGCCGGCGGCGATGCAGCAGGGCCGGTACGCGGCGAGGGTCGTGCGGCGCCGGCTGGCCGGACAGCCCGCGCCCGGGCCCTTCCACTACGTGGACAAGGGCAACCTGGCGACCATCGGGCGGATGAAGGCCGTGGGCGAGATCAAGGGCATGCGCCTGAGCGGCAGCATCGCCTGGCTCGGCTGGCTCTTCGTCCACCTCTTCTACCTGAACGGGCTCCAGAACCGGGTCCTGGTCTTCATCCGCTGGACCGTGAGCTTCATGACCCACGGACGCGGCGCGCGCCTGATCACGGGCCAGAGGCACGACAGAGGAGCCGGAGTAAGAGCCCTTCTCGAGTCCGTCGCGGTGTGTGCCATTATTCTGTCCAGTCTGGACAGAATGGAGGCCCGGTGGCCTGGCCCGTGCAGGATGCGAAGCAGAGGTTCAGCAGGCTCGTTGAGGCTGCACGAGCGGATGGGCCTCAGGTGGTCACGCGTCACGGACGCGAGGTGGCGGTCGTCCTCTCGGTGGAGGACTACCGCGCCATGGGAGGGGGATCGGTCAAGGACGCGCTGCGCGCCTTCGGCGAGGCCGCCGACGACGGCTTCCTGGAGATCCTGGACGAGGTCGTCGCGGAGCACCGGCGCGACATGCCGAGAGTGATCTCGCTGGAGCCGTGAGGTTCCTCCTCGACACGACCGCCGCGAGCCAGCTCGGGAGAGCGCGCGCACCCGCGGCCGTGCGGGAGTGGCTCGAGGCGACACGCGATGAGGACCTGGCGATGAGCGTCATGTCGCTCGGCGAGATGCGCGAGGGCATCGAGCGCCTCCGGCCACGCGACCGCGCCACGGCCGACGTGCTCGACGCTCGCCTCGGCGCGATCGCACGTACTCTCGCCGGCCGGGTGATCTCCGTCACCTCCGACATCGCCGAGCGTTGGGGCGAGATGCAGGCCGCCCGGGGGCCCCTGCCGCTCGTGGACTCGCTGATCGCGGCGACCGCTCAGACCTACGGCCTCCAGGTGGTGACCCGGAACGTCGCCGACTTCGAGCGCTGCGGAGTCGGGGTGGTCGATCCGTGGGACGCCGGCCGCGACGACGTGCCGCAGTCGCGCTGATTCGCCGAAACGGCCGGGGGTGCGGGGGGCGCCCTTGTCGACGGGCCGGGTTCCGTAGTAGGCACGGGGGGTGTTCCGTCGGCGGCGTCATGGACGCGCGCATGGGCTGACGGCGATCCTCGTCGCCGCTGCGATCGGCGCCGTCGCCGCCGGCACCACCTCGGCCGCCGGCCCGGTCGCCACGCAGACGCGGGTCTCGTTCACGGCCCCCGATGGCGACGTTGACTTCTTCGGGGAGGCCCCAGCCGTCGCGTACAACCCCCGCGCCGATCAGCACCTGGTGGTCTGGCGCGGGAGCACCTCCGCCCTCGACGAGGAGGAGATCTTCGGGCGGCTGGTGGACGGCCAGGGCGTACCGCTCGGAGCCCAGTTCCGCATCTCGGACATGGGGCCGCCCGGCGACGCGGCCTTCGAGCCCGAGGAGCCGGCGGTCGCCTACAACGGGCGCTCGAACGAGTACCTGGTGACCTGGGCGAGCGACGACGACACGGGGGCGCTCGTGGTCAACGAGTACGAGGTCTACGTCCAGCGCGTGAGCGCGGCCGGCGTCGAGGTGGGAACGGACGACCAGAGGATCTCGACGATGGGGCCGGACGGGAGCGCCCTCTTCCGGGCCGAGACGCCGGTCGTCGCGGCCAACGTCCAGACCGGGGACTACCTCGTCGCGTGGTCCAGCGACGACGACCGGGCGCCCCTGGTTGACGGCGAGCAGGAGATCTTCGTCCAGCGCCTGAGCGCGACCGGTACCGAGGTCGGTGACGACGACGCGCGCGTCTCGGCGATGGGACCCGACGGCGACGCCCTCTTCGGTGCGGACGAGCCCACGGTGGTCGTCAACGAGCGCTCCGGGGAGTACCTGGTCGCGTGGGACGCCACCGACGACGCGGGCGCGCTCTCCCCCATCGAGCTCGAGGTCTACACGCAGCGCCTCAGCGCGGCCGGGGCGCCGGTCGGCGCCGACGACCTCCGCATCTCGGAGATGGACGTCGACGGTGTCGGCAACGGCGACGCCAGCTCGCCGGCAGCCGTCTACAACCCGGCCACCGACGAGTACCTGGTCGCGTGGAGCGGCGCCGACAACCCCGTCAACGCCTCGGGCCTGGAGGTCGAGATCTTCGCCCAGCGCCTCAGCGCGGCCGGGGCGCCGGTCGGCATCGATGATCAGCGGGTCTCGGACCTGGGGCCGGACGGCGACGGAGGGTTCGACGCCTTCGAGCCGAGCGCCGCGGTCGGCTTCCGATCGGGCGAGTACCTGATCACCTGGCGCGGCGATGACGACACGCCGCCGCTGGTCGAGGACCAGGAGGAGGTCTTCGCGCAGGTGCTCGGCGCGACCGGCGCCGAGCTCGGGGGCGACCAGCGCGTCTCGATCATGGGTCCCGACGGCGACCCGGCCTTCGACGCCGACGCTCCGGCGGTGGCCTACGGCTCCCAGCGCAACGAGTACCTCGTGGCCTGGGACGGCGACACGAACGTCGCGCCGCTCGTGGCCGACAAGGTCGAGGTTCACGCGCGGCGGTTCGCCGCCGAGCCGCCGTCCCCACCATCGCCGCGGTCTGCGGGCCCACGCCGCCGCCCCCGCCGCGCCGGTCGGGCAACCCGGGCGCGATCACGCTCACGACCGGCCAGCTCCTGATCAACCAGCGCATCGACCAGGCGGCGATCCGGCGGGCGAACGGGGTGCAGGCGTGGATCGACGGCGGCGTCGAGGGCCGGGACCTGTGCCAGGGGACGCTCGCCGCGGGCGAGCTGGCGGCCGGGATCGTCACCGGCTTCACCGGCATCCCGCTCGTCCTCGCCCCGCCCAGCCCGCGCACGATCGCGATCGCGACACCGAAGCCGGCCGACCCCAGCGCCATCACGCTTTCGGTCGGCCAGCTCTTCATCAACCAGCGGATCTCCCAGGCGGCGATCCGGCGCTTGAACGCGCTGAAGACCCGCCTCGACCGCGGCCTGACCGGGGGCGACATCGACGACGCCACCCTCACCCGTTCGCAGCTCCAGCCGGGCGTCCAGGTGCTCTTCGCACCGGCGGTGACGGCACCGCCCGCGGCGTCCACGACCTCGATCGCGCCGGCGCCGCCCGGCGACGCGAGCAAGCTCACCCTGTTGACCGGTCAGCTCCTGATCAACCAGCGCATCTCGCAGGCGGCCGTGCGGCGGGCCAACGATCTGGTGGCCCGGATCGAGGACGGCCTGACCGCGGGCGACATCCTCAACGCGACGGTCACCGGACGCGACCTCGCGCCGGGCGTCGCAGCGGCGAGCCAGTGAAGCGCCGGCCGGCAGTCGGGACGGTTAGAGCCAGCCCCGGGTGACCAGCGACTCGGCGATCTGGACCGTGTTGGTGGCGGCGCCCTTTCGCAGGTTGTCGCTCACCACCCACAGGACCAGCCCCCGCGGGTGTGAGGAGTCCTCGCGGATGCGGCCGACGAACACCTCGTCGCGACCGGCGGCCTCGCGCGCCAGGGGGTAGCGGCCGAGGGCCGGCTCGTCCACCAGCACCACCCCGGGGGCCACCATCAGGAGGTTGCGGACCGCGTCGGCGTCGATCCGGTCCGAGGTCTCGATGTGCACCGCCTGGGAGTGGGCGTAGAGCACCGGCACGCGCACGCAGGTCGCGCTGACCGGCAGGTCCGGGAGGCCGAGCATCTTGCGGGTCTCGTCGGCGACCTTGCGCTCCTCGCCGGTGTAGCCGTCCTCGCCGAAGTCGCCGATCTGGGGCAGCGCGTTGAAGGCGATCGGGTGCGGGTAGACGGCGGGCTCGGGCTCGTCGCCGGCCAGGTACCCGGCCGACTGCTCGCGCAGCTCGGTGACGGCGGCCTGGCCGGTGCCGCTCACCGACTGGTAGCTCGAGACGACCACGCGCTCCAGCCCCACGGCGTCGGCGATCGGCTTCAGCGCGACCACCAGCGGGGCCGCCACGCAGTTGGGGTTGGCGACGATCCCGGCGTGACCCTCGAGGTCGGCCTCGTTCACCTCGGGCACCACCAGCGGCACGAGGGGGTCCATGCGGTACGCGCTCGAGTTGTCGATCACCACCGCGCCGGCCTCGACCGCCGCCGGGGCGAACTCCAGGGAGCGGGTGGCGCCGGCCGAGAAGAGCGCGATCTGGATGCCGTCGAACGCATCGGCGGTCAGCGTGTGCACGGTGCGCGGCCGGCCCAGGTAGTCCAGCTCGCGTCCCTCGCTGCGCGCCGAGGCCAGCGGCCGCAGCTCGGTGACCGGGAAGCCGCGCTCCTCGAGCACCCGCAGGATGGTGCCCCCGACCGCGCCCGTGGCGCCGACGACGGCGACGTTAAACATCGGCCCGCTGGGCGGGCTCCGCCGACTCGCGGCGCGCGGCCTCGCTGGCCAGGTCGAACGCGTCGTGCAGCGCCCGCACCGCCCGCTCGACCTCGCGGCGGTCGATCACGACCGTGATGCGGATGGTGCTGGTGTCGATCATCTGGAGGTTGATCCCCTGGTCGGCGAGGACCCGGAACATCTTGGCCGCCACGCCCGGCTCCGACTTCATGCCCGCGCCGACCAGGGTGACCTTGCCGATCTGGTCGTCGCTCGACAGGTCGCGGAAGCCCAGGTCTCCCCGCAGCGCCTCCAGCGCCTCCATCGCGGTGCGCAGCTCGTCGAGGGGGACGGTGAAGGTGACGTCCGCGCCGCGCTGATCGCTCCCCTGGTTCTGGATGATCGTGTCGACGTTCACGTTCAGGTCGGCCAGGGCGGTGAAGATGCGCGCGGCCACGCCGGGGCGGTTCTCCAGGCCCGCCACGGTGACCTTCGCCTCGTCGCTGCGGTGGGCGAGGCCCGTGACGATCGCGTTCTCCATGTCGGGTGTCTCCTTCGTGATCCAGGTCCCCTCCTCCGGAAGGAAGGAGGAGCGGACGTGCAGCGGCACGTCGTGACGGCGCGCGAACTCCACCGACCGTAGCGCGAGGATCCGCGAGCCGGAGGCCGCCATCTCCAGCATCTCCTCGTGGCTCACCAGGTGGAGCTTGCGGGCGCCGGGCTCCACGCGCGGGTCGGCGGTGAAGACGCCGGTGACGTCGGTGTAGATCTCGCACACGTCCGCCCCGAGCGCGGCGGCGAGGGCCACGGCCGTGGTGTCGGACCCGCCCCGGCCGAGGGTGGTCACGTTGCGCTCGGTGGAGACCCCCTGGAAGCCCGCCACCAGGACGATGTGCCCCTCGTCGAGGGCCTCGCGCAGCCGGGTGGCGCGCACCTCGACGATCTTCGCCTTGGTGTGGGAGGCGTCCGTGACGATGCCGGCCTGGGAGCCCGTGAACGAGCTCGCCTCGTGGCCGAGGTCGTGGAGGGCCATCGCCATCAGCGCGCACGAGATGCGCTCGCCGGTGGACAGGAGCATGTCCAGCTCGCGCGGGTCGGGGCGGTCGGAGATCTCCTGCGCCATCGCCACGAGGCCGTCGGTCGTCCTGCCCCGCGCGGACACCACGGCCACGACGTCGTCGCCGCTCTCGCGCGCCGCGGCGATGCGCGCCGCCACGTTCTTGATCTTCTCCGCGTCGGCGACCGAGGTGCCGCCGAACTTCATCGTCCTCAGGCCGATGACCGCTCCCTCCGCCGTCCTGCGGGCCGACCGGGGAGTGTATCCATCCCTCGGCTCGGCCTCAGAAGACGGCGGCGACGTCCATGGCGAGGAAGGCCGCCGACAGCCCGATGGCCGCGACGACCCCGATCTGACCGGCCCGTGCCAGGACCTCGTGCGGGGCCGTCGTCGAGAACGAGGGCGTGATCCGCCATGCGCTGACGACCGCGGCGACTGCGATCGCCGGGACGCCGAAGGGGAAGGCCGCGCCCAGCGTCACCAGCAGGAGCGGGCCCATCACGATCCAGGCGGCCGGCGACATGCGCCACCAGGACACCCTCAGCAGCCATTCGACCGCGACGCTCACGGCGTAGCCGAAGGCCGCCAGGGAGGCGACGAACATCGCCACCGCCAGCAGGGCCGGCTCGAGGATGGCGAAATCCACGCCATCGGGGTCGATGATCACCGCCGGCCCGAACGTGCCTGCGGCGAGCGCCGCGACGGGAGCCCGCCGGCGCGGGGCGACGATCGGGCGGATGGCCAGGTAGATGATCCCGGCGATCGCGCCCGCGCCGCCACAGCCCAGCATGAAGAGGCCGGTGTCGACGACGCTGAAGCGGCCGATCGTCGCGCCGAAGTCGGTCTCGACCCCGCGCAGGGAGCTCTCGGACGTCAGGCGGAGGACGAACATCGCCAGCCGCAGGAGGGTTCCCAGGAGGATCGTCCCCACAACGAACCCGGCGACGGAGGCGATCCCCATCGTCCGGAGCACGCCCCTCAACTCAGTCCCCCAGGCGCGAAGGCGGGGCGCTCGCGGCGACACCTGGGGCTGGCCGCCTACAGCCAGCCGCGGCGCCGGAACAGCAGCACGAGCGCCGCTGCCACGAGCGCCTGGAAGACGACGCCCAGGGCGAAGAACCAGCCGGGCCCGCCGACGTGGTCCACCATCCAGGAGAAGTTCTGCCCGAAGAAGCCGGTCAGGAAGCTGAGCGGCAGGAAGATGCCGGCGATCGCCGTCAGCTCCTTGGTCACGAAGTTGAGGCGGTTGTTGACCGACGACTGGTAGACGTCGCTCGCACCGCTCAGCATGTCCCGGTAGCCGTCGATGATCCCGGAGATGCGGATGAGGTGGTCCTCGACGTCCCGGAAGTAGCGTCGCGTCTCGGCGGTCAATCCCGGGACGGCCACCGTCCCGCCCGCGATGCGCGCCATCTGGTCGCGCTGGGGCCCGACCGCCCGCCGCAGGGTCACCAGCCGGCGGCGCAGCGCGAAGATCTGGCGGGGAACGGTTTCGTCCGACCGCTCCTCGATCGTGCCCTCGATGGCATCGATGAGCTCGTCCAGCTCGTCCATGACCGGGAAGAAGCTGTCCGTGAGCGCGTCCAGCACCTGGTAGAGCACCAGGGAGGGATCGTTCAGCAGCTCGTGCACGTCGCAGCGGCGCTGGGCCTCCTCCAGGCCGGGGGCGTCGTCGTGATGGAGCGTCACGAGGAACCGCTCGCTGAAGAAGCAGTGGACCTCGACCAGCCGGTCGGCATCGGGCGCGGGCGTCGCGCCGAAGGCCACGATGTAGACGTCGTCGTCGTACTCCTCGACCTTGGCGCGCTGCCCGAACTTCTCGGCGTCCTCGACGGCCAGCGGGTGGAATCGGAAGACGTCCCTCAGCAGCGTCATCTCGTCCGGCCCCGGCTCGTGCAGGTCCAGCCAGAAGAAGCCGTCCTCATCGAGGCGCGCCCGGATGGCCGCGTCGGAGACGTCGTCGGTGCCGCCGCCCGCGGAGGAGAGGAGGCTGCGGTGGCTCACAGCTCGCGCCGGCCGAGGAGCGCCCGCCCGAGCGTGAGCTCGTCGGCGTGCTCGAGATCGGAGCCCACCGGCAGGCCGCTGGCGAGGCGGGTGACGCGCACCTTCCCGCGCACGAGGTCGGCGAGGTAGAGGGCGGTCGCCTCGCCCGACATCGTGGGGTTGGTGGCGATCACCAGCTCGGCGACGCCGTCGGCGTCGATCCGCGCCACGAGCTCGGTCACGCGCAGGTCCTCGGCGTCGACGCCGTCGATCGGCGACAGCGCCCCGCCCAGCACGTGGTAGCGGCCCCGGTACTCATGGGTGCGCTCGATCGGCAGGATCGCCGAGGGCTCCTCGACCGCGCAGAGCAGCGAGGGGTCGCGCCGCGGGTCGGCGCAGATCGGGCACAGCTCCGCCTCCGCGAAGCTGAAGCACACCGAGCACGGGCGCAGGCGCTCGCTCATCTCGGTGATCGCGGCCGACAGGGCGCGCGCCCGCTCCGGCGGCGCCTTCATCAGGTGGAAGGCCAGGCGCTGGGCGCTGCGGGGTCCGATGCCGGGCAGGCGCGCCAGCTCGGCCACCACCCGCTCGATCGAGGGCGTGAGCACGGAGGCGGCGCTAGAGGCCCGGGAGCCCCATGCCCGAGAGGCCGCCGGTGATCGCGCCCAGGCGGTCCTGCGCGAGCTGCTGCGCCGCGCGCATCGCCTCGTTCACCGCCGCCACGATCACGTCCTGCAGCAGCTCCACGTCCTCCGGATCGACGGCCTCGGGATCGATGGTGATCTCCAGCAGCTCGAGGCCCCCGCTCACCCGCGCCGTGACCGCCCCGCCCCCGGCGGACGCGGTCACCGACTCCAGCTGCAGCTCCGCCTGCACGCGTGCCATGTCCTCCTGCATCTTCTGCATCTGCTTCATCATCTTCTGCGGGTTCATGCCCATCATCGCCCTCCCGGGTCGCCGCGCTCGCCGCCTTCCTCCACGGCGCTGAACATGGTCTTCAGGTCCTCGAGCAGTGCGTCGTCATCCCGGGGCGCCGGCGCGCGCGACCCCTCGGCCTCCGGGCCCGCGGGGGCCCCGGCCTCGAACTCCAGCTCCAGCGGCCGGCCCACCACGGCCTCCACGGCCGCCCGCACCCGCTCGCGGTGCTCGGGCTTGCCGAGCATCTCGGCGCGCATCGGGCTGGTCACCGTGACCACCAGGGTCCGCTCGTCCACCGTCGCCGGGCGGGAGCCGTCGAGGAACCCGCGGGTGGGCGGCGCGTCGCGCTCCAGCGCCTCGAGCACCCGCGGCCACAGCCGGTCGAGGTGGGCGAGGTCCACCTCGACCATCTCCGCGGGCGGGTCCGGGACGGGCGGCGGCGGAGCCTCGGACGCCGGCGCCGGAGCGTCCCCCGGAGGGTCTCCCCCCGCGGCATCGACGTCGCTCGCCTTCGGTGCCGGCGCGGGCACCGCCACGGGCAGCGGCGGGGGCTGGGGGTGGAGGTGGGGCGGGGGCGCTCACGGCCCGCGGCTCGGCCGACTCCAGCGCCTCCACGCGGGCGGCCAGGGCCGCGGCGCTCGCGTCGAGGGCCGGACGCGCCAGGCGGGCGGCCACCAGCTCGAGCTGCAGCCGCGGATCGGCGCCCCCGTGGCGGATGCGCAGCTGGGCGTCGGAGAGCAGGTCGAGCCCGCGCACCACCTGCGCGTCGGGGAGCTGATTGGCCTGGGCCTGCAGGCGGGCGATCTCCTCGGGCGAGAAGGACCATTCGTCGCGGGGCCGGGCGCCCTGCTGCAGCAGGCACAGGTAGCGCAGGTGGTTCACCAGCCCGCGCATCGCCTGCTCGGGATCGACCGGGCCGTCCAGGACCGTCTCCAGCAGCTCGAAGCCTCCGGCCGCGTCGCCCCCGGCCATCAGGTCCACCAGCTCGAAGATCGTCTCGCGGGCCACGGCGCCCAGCAGCTCGAGGGCGTCCGAGGCCTCGACCCGGTTGTCGGCGTAGGTCGCGATCTGATCGAGCAGGCCCAGCGCGTCGCGGTACGAGCCGTCGGCCGCGCGCGCGAGGATGTCGAGCGCCGACTCGGAGGTCTGGATGCCCTCGGCGCGCGCCACCCGGTCGAGCACCTTCACCAGCGCCGGCAGGCCCGGCTTGCGCAGCACGTAGTGCTGGAGCCGCGAGCGGATGGTGCCCAGGATCTCCCAGGGGTGCGTCGTGCACAGGATCACCACCAGGTGCGGCGGCGGCTCCTCGAGCGTCTTCAGGAGGGCGCTGGCCGCCTGGTCCTGGATCTGGTGGGCCTCGTCCATGATCGTGATGCGGTAGCGGCACGCCACCGGCGCGTAGCGCACGGTCTCGAGCCACTCGCGCATCTCGTCGATGCGGCGCGCGCTGGAGGCGGCGTCCACCTCGACGACGTCCATCCAGTCCGGCTGGCCGGTGCGCCGGCACGAGTCGCAGGTGCCGCACGGCTCGGCCGTGGGAGCCGGGAACGACTGGCAGTTCAGACAGCGCGCCAGAATGCGCGCGGTGGTGGTCTTCCCGGTCCCGCGCGGGCCCGAGAAGAGGTACCCCTGAGCGGGCCGCCCCGAGCGCAGCGCGTTGCCGAGCGCGCGCGCCACGTGGTCCTGCCCCACCATGTCCGCGAAGACGGCCGGACGATGGCGGTTGTAGAGGCTGGCCCCGCTTTCCGTCAACTCAACGTGACCGTGCACCCGTCGTCGAGACGCAATTCCAGAGTGGACCCCGAGCCGCTTGCTCCGGCGAGGGTGCCCCACTGCGCGTGGGCGTTTCCGCTTAAGGCTGCTTCCTTCCGGACCTGACCTGGTTCGCGGTCGCCCACCGAATGGGACCTCGCCATCAACGCCGCTCTACTCGTTGCCGAACCTCTGGGATCGGCCCCTCGGACGGGAATTGAGCCCCGCTGTAGCGGATTGCGGGTACAGGGCACCGCTAGCTCCCCGCCTAGCACGGTCACCAGTCGAGGATAGTCCACCGGGGACCCCGGTGCGACCCGCCCCCGGGCACCCCGCCGGCCCCGCGCCGCGGGAGGGCTAGCGGCCTCGCCCGCGCCGGCCCGGGCGCAGCCGCGGCCCCACCCGCTCGCCCCGCCGGCGCGCCCCGGTGGCCCCGAAGAAGGCCGCGACTCCGGCGCCGATCATGGCGGTCGTGAGGGCGAGGTAGATCCAGCCTCGGGCGCCGCTGCCCTGCCCGGTGACCTCGAAGATCATCCACATCACCGACCCCCACACCGCGCCCAGGCCCGCCCCGGTCAGCACGGTCAGGATCCGCGAGGGCGGGCGCCGCGACTTGCACGGGCGGGGTGGCGGTCTTCTTGCTCACGGTCGCGGCGAGTCTAGTCGACGTCCACGTATCGAACCGCACAACGTGGAGTCCGCTATTTGCGTGAATCGCCCTGGCCGGAGGATCCGATCGAGCCGGTGGTCCGTATTGGCGCGTGAATCCCGGCACCGGGCGGCATCCCGAGACGGGAACCAGCGAATCGAAAGGACCACCTGTCCATGGGGACGACACCCTGGACGAAGAAGCGGTTCACGCGCATCTTCGTCCCACTCGCCGCCACAGCGGCCATCACAGCGGCGGTTCTCGTGCCGACCTTCGGTGGAGCATCCAGCCACCGCGAGGCCCCGGCTCTTCTCGAGGATCCCACCGCGGACACCACCGACCTCTACGCGTTCCGGAGCCCTGATGCGCCGGACACGGTGACGATCATCGGCAACTGGATCCCATTCCAGGAGCCGCACGGCGGCCCGAACTTCTATCTCTTCTCGGACACCGCCCGGTACAACCTGAACGTCGACCAGACCGGCGACGGCAAGTGGGACGTGCGGTACCGGTACCAGTTCACGACGCGCGCGCCCAAGTCGGCCGCGGCCGGCTACCTGTACACCAGCCCCACGGGCGACGTGCTCGTGAAGCAGTTCTACAGCGTCTTCCGCGACGCGCGGAACGCGGCCGGCAAGGTGACCACCACGCGCATCGCGCGCAACCGCGTCACCGCGCCGAACAACTCCGGTCCCGAAGAGCATCCCGAACTACGCGACCTTCCGGCAGCAGGCGATCCACTCCCTGCCCGGCGGCCTGAAGAGCTTCGCGGGCCAGGCCGATGACCCGTTCTTCGCGGACATCGGCATGATCTTCGACCTCGTCAACCTCGACAAGCCGGGCCGCGCCAACAT
Organism: Miltoncostaeaceae bacterium; assembly: GCA_963721335.1. GTDB lineage: Bacteria > Actinomycetota > Thermoleophilia > Miltoncostaeales > Miltoncostaeaceae > CAVXDY01. The sequence goes on along the minus strand of CAVRIV010000002.1, from coordinate 279,063 downwards.
CGGCACCGGCAACGTCGGCAACGGGGTCGACTCGCTGGCGCGCTACAACGTCAGCACGATCGCGCTCCAGGTCCCGATCTCCGACCTGAAGCCGAAGAACGGCGACGTGATCGGCGTCTACGCCTCCACCGAGCGCCCGGTGAAGTCCTTCACCGCCGTGCGGCGCGCGAACGGCAACGTCGGCGTCAAGACCACGACCGCCTGGAAGCAGGTGTCGCGCCTCGGCAACCCGCTCATCAACGAGGTCGTCATCCCGCGCTTCCTGAAGGACAAGTGGAACGCGTCGGACCCCTCGGGGGACAAGCAGTTCCGCACCTACTACCGGACGCCGTTCGTGGCGGCCGCGCTCAACGCGCTCTTCCCGACCCTCGGGCTCAACATCCCCGAGAAGAACCGGGCGGACGTGGCGACCGGCCTGCTCAACGGCCTCGATCTCACCTCGCTCGGGCTGGCGAACAACTCCACCGGCAAGGCGAGCGCCGACCTGCTGCGGCTGAACGTGACCACCCCGGTCACGGCCAGCCCGAAGCCGTTCGGCGAGATCCAGGGTGACGCGCAGGGCTTCCCGAACGGCCGCCGGCTCGTCGACGACGTCGTCGACATCGAGCTGCGCGTGATCGGCGGGAACCTGTTCGGCCTGGTGGGCGGCAAGGCGAACAGCCTTCCGCTCGGCGACGGCGTCAACCAGAACGACGTCGCGTTCGAGAGCACGTTCCCGTACATCGCCCCGGCGAACGACGGGTTCAGCACCACGCCACCGCACTACCGCCTGGAGCCCCCGGCTCCGGCGGTGGGCCCGCTTCCGTAGGGGCGCGCGGGACGCGTTCAGTGTCATCGGGGGTCCGGCACCGCCGGGCCCCCGCCTCCATCTCTTCAGCGACGAGATCCGATGAGCCCCCTCTGATGCCCCACATCTCCCGACTTCCCGCTCCGGTGCTGGCGGCGCTCGCCGCCCTCGCCGTGCTCGCGGTGAGCGTCGCCGTGCTGACCCAGATGCGCGGCTCCTCCCCGGCCGCGAGCGACACGGCGGCGGCCACGGCCATCCCCCGCACGACCGAGGCGACGATCGCCCAGGCGCAGGCGACCCTCGCCGACGACCCGGACCGGCTCAGCGCCCTGACCGCCCTGGCGGGAGCCTCCCTCGAGCGCGCGCGCCAGACCGGCGACCCGTCGTGGAACACCACGGCCACCGAGTCCGCCCGGCGGGCCCTGGCGGTCGACCCTCGCAGCTTCGACGCCCTGGACGTGATGGGGACCCTCGCGCTCACGCGGCACGAGTTCCGCGACGCCCTGGCCTGGGCCCGGCGAAGCCTGGCCGTGGCGCCGGCCCGGGTGGCGCCGCTCGGCGTGCGCGCCGACGCCCTGATCGAGCTCGGCCGCTATCGCGAGGGCTTCGCCACCATCGACCGCCGCCTCGATCTGCGCCCCGACCTGCCCTCCTACAGCCGCGCCTCCTACGCCCGCGAGCTCCAGGGCGACCGCATCAGCGCCATCGCCCTGATGGAGCTGGCCGTCGACACCGGGGGGCCGGGCACCGAGTCCCGCGCCTGGACGCGCGTGCAGCTCGGCCTGCTGCGCTTCGGCGGCGGCGACCTCGACGGAGCCGAGCGCGAGATGCGCCGGGCGCTCTCCGAGCGGCCCGGCGACGCCCGGGCCACCGCAGGGCTCGCCCGCGTGCTGGCCGCGCGCGGGCGGCTGGACCGGGCCGCCGCGCTCTACTCCCGCGCGATCGACCGTGTTCCGCTTCCCGAGTACCCGGCCGCGCTCGCCGAGATCCACCTCGCGCAGGGCGACGCCGCCGCCGCGCGGGAGGACCTCGCCCTGGTGGGCGCCATGCAGCAGCTGCTGGCGGCCAACGGCTCCAACGTCGACCTCGACATCTCGGCCATCGACGCCGACTTCCGCACGCCCGGCGCCGCCGACATCGCCCGCGCCCGGCGCGGGCGGGCCGCGCGCCCCGGCGTGATCGGCGACCAGGTGCTCGGCTGGGTGCTGACCCGCGCCGGGCGCTGCGCCGAGGGCGACCGGCTGGCCACGCGGAGCCTGCGCCTCGGCACCCGCGATGCCCTGATGCTCTTCCAGGCCGGCATGGCCGCCTCGTGCGCGGGCCACGCCGAGGCGGCCCGGCAGCGACTCTCCGCCGCCCTCGCCCTCAACCCCGCGTTCTCCGTTCGCTGGGCGCCGGTCGCCCGGCGCGAGCTGGCGAGGCTCGCATGAGCCGGCGGGCGGCCCTCGTCGCGGTCGTGGCCCTGGTCGCGCTGCTGGCGGGCGCGGTGGCGCAGGCGAGCGCCCATCCGCTCGGCAACTTCACGGTCAACAGCTACCTGCGCGTGGAGGCGAGCGGCGGCCAGCTCTACCTGCGCCAGGTGGTGGACATGGCCGAGATCCCCACCTTCCGCGAGCGCTCGGCCGTCCAGGCGGACGGAGGCCTCGCCCCCTACGCCGCCGCCCGGGCCGCCGAGCGCGCTCGCGAGATCGCGCTCACCATCGACGGCCGGCGGGCCACCGTCGCGCCGATCTCTCAGACCGCGAGCCTCCGGCCCGGCCAGGGGGGCCTGCAGGTGCTGCGCTATGCGGCCTGGTACCGGGCGACGGGAGTCCGGGCGGCGCCGGGGTCGGCCCACCGGCTGTCCGTGGTGGTGAGCACCTACGCCGGGCGCATCGGCTGGCACGAGCTGCTGGTGCGCACCTCGAGCGGGGCGAGGCTCACCGGCTCGACCGTGGGCACCGAGGACGTGGCCGACGAGCTGCGCTCGTACCCCGGAGGACTCCTCAGGAACCCCCTCCACGTGACCGAGGCGACCGCCACCTGGACCCCGGGCACGGGAGCGGGCGCGGTGGGCCCGCTGACCGCCGACCCCGAGAGCCGGGTCGAAGCCTCCTCCCCCGGCGGGCTGTCCGGGCTGCTCGACGACGACCTCTCGGTGGGCGTCGTCATCCTCGCGCTGCTCCTGGCGATGGGCTGGGGCGCGCTCCACTCGCTCTCCCCCGGCCACGGCAAGACGATGGTCGCCGCCTACCTGGTCGGCACGCGCGGCACCGCGCGCCACGCGCTGCTGCTGGGCCTGTTCGTGACGGTGACCCACACGGTGGGCGTCATCGCGCTGGGCCTGGTGACGCTCTTCGCGTCGCGCTACATCCTGCCCGAGACCCTCTTCCCCTGGATCAACCTGATCGCCGCGCTGGCCGTGGTCGCGATCGGCGTCTGGGTGGCCTGGCGCCGCCTCGGCGCGATGCGCCGGCGGCACGCTCACGACCGTGCCCACCACCACCACAGGCCCGCACCACGAGCACGCCCACGACCACACCCACGCCGAGCCTGCGCTGGTCCTGGCGGGCGCCCACGCCCACGCCGCCGTGGCCCACGACCACGGCGACGGTCATCACCACCATCACCCCGGTGACGGTCACTCCCACGACCACGGGCACCACCACCATGACCACGGGCACCACCACGGGCCCGGCGGCCACAGCCACGCCCCGCCGGAGGACCTCTCGATGCGCAGCCTGCTCGCGGTGGGAGCCTCGGCCGGCATCATCCCCTGCCCCTCCGCCCTGGTGCTGCTGCTCGGCGCGATCGCGCTCGACCGGGTGGGGTACGGGCTGGTGCTGGTGCTGGCGTTCTCCCTCGGCCTCGCCGGGCTCCTGAGCGTGATCGGCCTGCTGGTGCTGTACGCCCGGCGATTCGTGGAGCGCATCCCGCTGGACGGACGCGTGGCCGCCGCGATCCCGACGCTGTCGGCGCTCGTCATCGTCGGGCTGGGCGTCCTGTTGACCGTGCAGGCCCTGCCGAACATCCTCTAGGGCGACCGGGAGGTGAAAATGGCACACCGCACCGACGAGACTTGGCATCCGCCCTCAGATGCGACAGCGTTGCAGCTACAAGTCGCGCGTGAGGCGGGGGATGCCGCCGCCGCCCTGTTGCGACGAGCGGGTTGCCGCCCGACCGCCCAGCGCCTGCTGGTCCTTCAGGCGCTCGGCGGGGGCGAGCACGTGACGGCGGACGACGTGCTGGCGCACGCCAGGGCGCGGTACCCGTCGATCAACCCGTCCACCGTGTACCGGACGCTGGACGCGCTCGTGGCGGCCGGCATCGCCCGCCGCACGGACCTCGGGTCGGAGCGCCTCTACTTCGAGGTGGTCCGGGAGCACCGCCACCATCACGCCGTCTGCCAGGTCTGCGGGGCCATCGCCCACCTGCACGACGCCAGCCTGCGCCCGCTGGAGGAGGCGCTCCGGTCCGAGACCGGCTTCGAGCTGACCCCCGACCGCGAGATCGCGATCCCGGGCGTCTGCCCCGATTGCCAGCGGTCGGCCTCCCAGGCCGAGGGCCCGCCGAAGATCTAGACGGCCCGGTGATCCGGGATCGCCGCTCTTGCGTATCCACTTTCACCTGCGAGAAGGTCGCACCAGCGATCGTCTCGCAGACTCCGGAAGCGGATGTGAGGGAGGCGGCGGGTGTCCACGATGGAGCGGCGGACCCGGCGGGGACGGGGTCGGGCCCGGGGGGCCGGGACGCTCGTGGCGACGCTGGCGATCGCCTCGCTGGCCACCGTCGCGGCCGGCTGCGGAGCGGACGCCGCGGGCAGCGGGGACGACGGCAAGCTCGAGGTGGCGACCACGGTCGCCCCGATCACGAGCATCGCCGCAGGCATCGGCGGCGACCGGGTGGACATCACGGGGATCGTCCCCGAGGGCACCAACTCGCACACGTTCGAGCCCAAGCCGAGCGTCGCCGAGCTGCTCTCGACGGCCGACGTCGTCTTCATCAACGGCCTTCAGCTGGAGGACCCCACCAAGGAGCTCGCCGAGGAGAACCTGAAGGACGGCGCCGAGATCGTCGAGCTCGGAACCGAGACCATCCCGGAGAGCGACTACCTCTACGACTTCTCGTTCCCGAAGTCGGGACGGCAAGCCCAACCCGCACCTGTGGACCGACCCGACTGCTGGCGCGCCGCTACGCCGCGGATCATCAGCGAGGACCTCGCGACGCGTGACCCGGAGAACGCCGGCTACTACCGGAGCAACTACGCCACGTTCTCCGCCCAGATCGACGCGTTCGACAGGGCCATGCGCACGTCCTTCGCCACCATTCCGGAGGCGAACCGCGAGCTGCTGACCTACCACGACGCCTACGCCTACTTCGCGAAGGACTACGGCTGGACCGTGATCGGCGCGATCCAGGTCGAGAACTTCGAGGACCCCACGCCGAGAGAGGTCGCCGACCTGATCGACCAGGTGAGGGCGGAGAAGGTGCCGGCCATCTTCGGCTCCGAGGTCTTCCCCAGCCCGGTGCTCGAGCAGATCGGAAAGGAGACCGGCGTGACGTACGTGGACGTGCTGCGCGACGACGACCTGCCCGGCGCGCCCGGCGATCCCGAGCACTCCTGGGCTGGGCCTGATGCGCTTCGACTACGTGACCATGATCGAGGCGCTGGGCGGGGACGCCACGGCGCTGAAGGCCTTCACCCCGGCGGCCGTGGCCCCCGACACCGCGGAGTACCCGCAGTGACCCCGATGACCGGCGCCGGCCTCGTCCGGCTCGACGCCGTCACCTGCCGCTATGGCTCGCAGCCCGTGCTGGCCGGCGTGGATCTCGAGCATCGCGGCCGGCCAGCTTCATCGGCGTGGTCGGTCCGTCGGGCTCCGGCAAGACGTCGCTGCTGCGCGCGATGCTCGGGACCCTCCAGCCCGTCGGCAGGGCACGATCCAGCGGCGCCGCCGGGCTGCGGATGGCCTACGTGCCCCAGGTCGAGACGGTCAACTGGAACTTCCCGGTCACGGTCGACCGAGTGCGTCCTGATGTCCCGCGTCGGCGGGCGGCTGCTGCCCTGGGCCAGCCGTGCCGAGCGGCACGAGGTGGCCGCGGTGCTCGCGCGGCTCGGTCATCGAGGAGCTCGGCGGGCGGCACATCCGCGAGCTCTCGGGCGGCCAGCAGCAGCGCGTGTTCATCGCGCGGGCGCTCCTCGGCCGGCCCGAGCTGCTGCTGCTCGACGAGCCCACCTCCGGCGTCGACGTGCGCCTGCGGCACGAGGTGCTGCACCTGCTCGGCGAGCTCAACGCGACCGGCGTCGCGATCCTCCTCACCACCCACGACCTCAACGGCATCGCCGCGCACCTGCCGCACCTCGTCTGCCTCAACCGCGAGGTGATCGGGGCCGGACCGGCCAGGGAGGTGCTCACCGAGGAGATCCTCGAGCGCACCTACGGCGCGAGCATGGAGGTGCTGCAGCACGCCGGCATGACCGTGATCGTGGACACCCCCGGAGCCACGGCGCGCACGGCCTCGACCCCGCGCATTCGACCCCCCTGCGCAGGGAGGCGGTGTCGTGACGCTCTACGAGCTCCTGCGACCCTTCGAGTTCGAGTTCTTCCGCAACGGCCTCATGGTCGCCACGATCGCCGGGGCCCTGTGCGGGATGGTGGGCGTCTACGTGGTGCTGAAGGGCATGAGCTACATCGGCCACGGCCTCTCCCACGCCATCTTCGGCGGGTTCGCGGCCAGCGCCCTCCTCGGCGTGAACTTCCTGCTGGGCGCCGGCGCCTGGGGGGTGGCCTCGGCCCTCATGATCCAGGGCGTCACACGGCGGCGGGTGATCGGCTCGGATGCGGCCATCGGGGTGATCACGACCGCCTCGTTCGCCATCGGGCTGGCGCTCTTCGCGGTGTTCGGGAGACGCGGGGCCAACTTCGATGCGGCCCTCTTCGGCAGCATCCTCGGGGTGAGCCGGCGAGGACGTGATCGTCATCTCCTGCATCACCGCGGTCGCCGCGGCGTTCATCTTCCTTCGCTACCGGGCGCTGCTCTTCTCGACCTTCGACCCCGAGGTGGCCGAGGCCACCGGGGTGAAGACGGCCGTGGTGGACGCGCTGCTCATGGTGGTCCTGGCCGCGTCGATCCTCGCGACGATGCAGGTGCTCGGCGTCACCCTGATCGCCGCCACGCTCGTGATCCCCGCCACCGTCGCCCGGATGCTCACCAACTCCTTCAGCACCATGCTCTGGCTGGCCACCGTGATCGGGGCGGTGTGCGGGTTCGTGGGGATGAACCTGAGCTACCAGCTCGACATCCAGTCCGGGCCGATGATCGTGATCGTGGGCGCGGCCCTCTTCGCGATCGTCTTCGCCATCACCGGGCCCCGCCGCCTGCGCGGCGCGGCCGGCCTGCGCCGAGCGGCGATCTCCTAGGGGGTTTGGCTCCCTCTCCCGGTGGCAACCACCTCAGGAGGGAAACGGACGACCCTGAGGAGGCACCGTGCCGCGATCCACGCGCGACAAACCCGACACCCGGAAGCGATCGACCGCAGCGGGCGGCCGGCGCGGCTTCACCGAGGGCGGAATCGACATGCGGAGATCGAGGGCCGCTCTCTACGAGGACGCGACGGACGCCGGCATCGAGGGCCGCTCGAAGATGTCCAAGGCCGAGCTCGTGCACGCCCTCGTGCGCTCGGGCGATCGCAGGACGGGCCGAGCCCGCTCCTGACGCTCACTCAGCCGGGGCGCGCGGGCGCGCGCTGTCGCCACGCGGCGCGCAGGCCGCCGTTGAGCAGAGCGAGCGCCGCGAGCACGATCGCCGCCTCCGGCCATCCCGCGGCCGCCCACGCGACCGCACCGGAGCCGAACCACAGGATCTCGAGCGCGACCCTCGCCCCGCCGCGCAGCGGCACGCGCGCCCGCGGCGAGCCGAAGATCGCCCACACCACCGCGAGGGCCGACGCCGCAGCGACGCCCGCGACCGTCGCCACCGGCCGCGCGACGTCCAGCGAGAGGCCCCAGGTTGCGGCACCCGCGTAGACCGCCAGCTCGAGCAGGAACATCAGGCCGAGGTTGAGCGGCTTGAGGAGCGCCATCACGGTCGCGCCCTACGCTAGCGCGGCTACGGTGGTGGGAGACGAGGGAGGTGGATCGATGAGCGACCCGTGGCCGGAGCTGCCCCACGCCGCGTGGCGGGACACGCGGGAGACCCTCCACATGTTCACGCAGGTGGTCGGCAAGCTGAAGCTGGAGCTGTGCCCCTTCCTCAACCAGTGGTGGGAGGTGGCCTTCGGCCTCACCGCCCGCGGGCTCGGCACCGGCCCCATCCCCCACGGCGAGGCGAGCTTCGACGTGCAGTTCGACTTCGTCGCGCACCGGGTGGTGGTGCGCCACAGCGACGGCCCGGAGCGGGTCGTGGAGCTGCGTCCCCGCTCCGTGGCGGACTTCCACTCCGCGCTCATGGGCGCGCTGCGGGAGCTCGGGGTGGACGTCGAGATCAACACGCTGCCCTCCGAGGTGCCGGACCCGATCCGCTTCGAGGAGGACGAGACGCACGCGGCCTACGACGGGGAGTACGCCGCGCGCTACTGGCGGATCCTGCTCGGCGTGAGCCGCGTGATGGAGCGCTACCGCACGCCCTTCCACGGCAAGAGCAGCCCGGTGAACTTCTACTGGGGCGGCTTCGACCTCAGCGAGACCCGCTTCACCGGGCGCTCGATCCCGCCCCCCGCCGAGGGCGGGCGCATCATGGAGTACGGCGAGGACGAGGAGAACTTCGCGGTGGGCTTCTGGCCGGGGGCCGACCCGTTCCCCCACCCGATCCTCTACGCCTACATGATCCCGGCGCCCGAGGGGCAGGAGCGGCTGTCGGTGGAGCCGGCGGCGGCGCGCTTCGAGCCGGGCCTGGGCGAGTTCGTGCTGCTCTACGAGGACGCGCGAGCGAGCGGCGATCCCGCGGCGGCCATCGCCGCCTTCTTCCAGAGCACCTACGAGGCCTGCGCGGACCTGGCGGGCTGGGACCGCGCGGCGCTCGAGGGGCACTTCCCCCCCGATCTCGGGCGCGGCGGCTGAGCCCCTACCTGAGCATCCCGCCCAGCACCGCGTCCACGATCCGCTCCTCCCAACCCTCCGGGTAGTCGCCGCGGTAGAGGCGCTGGCTCTGGAGCGCGCCCATGAGGAGCACCGCGGCCGCCTCGATGTCGGCGGCCGCGTGGAGCTCCCCGCGGTCGCGCGCCGCGGCCAGGAGGTCGCGCGCGATCTCGACGCGGGGAATGACCGTCCGCTCCCGGAACAGCTCCAGCAGCTCCGGGTTGTGGGCCTGCTCGGTGAGGCAGGTGCCGACCAGCGATGACAGGCTGAGCCGCTCGACGTTCTCCCGCAGCTGGCGCAGCTGGGCGACCAGGTCGGCCCGCAGGTCGCCGGTCGGCGCGGGCGCCCCGGTCTCGCGCAGGTGCCGCAGGGCGGCGGTGGCGAGGTCGGCCTTCCCCCGGTAGCGGGCGTAGATCGTGGGCTTGCTGACGCCCGCCTCGGCGGCGATGCCGTCCATCGACATCCGCGCGTAGCCCAGCTCGCCCAGCAGCCGCAGGGTGGCGTCCAGGATCGCCTCGTCGTAGCCGAGCGAGCGGGGCCGGCCGCGGCGGGCGGTCTCGGTGGGCGTCTCCTGGGCGGCCGCGGGCTTGGATCCCATTGCGCGAGGGTACCAACCATTTACTTGACCGTGTGGTTTTATTATTGTCCTTCGGCATGAGCGCCCGAGCCCTCCCCCGCTCCCGCTCCTCGCAGCGCGGCATCCTGCTCGCCGCGGCCGCGGCGGCTGCGTCGTTCGCCCTGATGCAGGCCATCGTGGTACCGGCGCTGCCCGTGCTGGAGACGGATCTCGACACCACCACCGCCTGGGCGACCTGGACCGTCAGCATCTACCTGCTGAGCGCGTCGGTGGCCACCCCGCTCCTGGGCCGCCTGGGCGACCAGTTCGGCAAGGACCGCCTGCTGCGGGTGACGCTGATCGTGTTCGTGATCGGATCCATCGGCGCGATCTTCGCCTGGGACATCACCTCCCTGATCGTCTTCCGGGCCATCCAGGGGGTGGGCGGGGCGGTCTACCCGCTGGGCTTCTCGATCCTCCGCGACGAGCTCCCGCCGGAGCGGGTGCCCGTGGGGATGGGCCTGGTCTCGGCCATGCTCGGCGTGGGCGGCGGCGTGGGTGTCGTGATGTCCGGCCTCATCGCCGACCACGCCTCGTGGCGGCTGCTGTTCGTGGTCGGCGCCACGGTGGGCCTCGCGGCCCTCGCGCTGGTCTGGCGGTTCGTGCCGCCCTCCCCCAACCGCAGCCCCTCGCGTCCCGACCTGGTGGGCGCGGCGCTGCTGTCGGCGGGCCTCGTCGCCGTGCTGGTGGCGCTCACCGAGGGCCCGCACTGGGGCTGGTCGTCGACCGCGTTCCTCGGGCTCGCCGGCGCCGGAGCGGTGATCCTGGTGGTCTGGGTGGCCGCCGAGCGGCGCATCCGCCAGCCGATGGTGGACATGCGCGTCATGGCCCAGCGGCCCGTGCTCTTCACGAACCTCGCCGCCCTCATGACCGGCTTCACCATGTACGTGACCTTCACGCTCACGCCGGTCCTCTCCCAGCTGCCGAGCAACCTGCCCGGGCCGGCCCAGCACCTCGCGAGCTACGGCCTCGGCGCCACGACCACGATGGCGGCGCTCTACCTGCTGCCGGGCGCGCTGGCGATGCTGCCCGCCGGGCCGCTGGCGGGCGTGCTGGGACGCCGTTTCGGCTCCCGTCCGGCGCTGATCGCGGGCCTCCTGATCACCGCCCTCGGCTGCGCCGCGATGGCCCTCTGGCACGCGGAGCCCTGGCAGATCATCGTGACCTTCGCGATCGGCTCGATCGGTGTGGCCGCGGCGTTCGCGGCGATGCCGCGCCTGATCGTGGACGCGGTCAGCCCCACCGAGACCGGCATCGCGACCGGCATGAACACCGTCGTCCGCACGGTGGGCGGCGTGATCGGCGCCCAGATCGGGGCGACCCTGCTCGCCTCCATGACCGTGGGCTCCACCGACGTTCCCGCCGAGTCGGGCTTCGTGGTCGCCTTCTGGCTGGCCGCGGCCGCCGCCGTCATCGGGGCCGGGCTCGCCGCCGCCATCCAGCCGCGCCGCGCCCGCGCCGCCGCGCTCGCCCGCGAGGGGGCCGCCGCCGCCGGATAGCGCCTCCCGGCTCGTTTAGCGCCCGCGGGATGCCGATACCGAAGCGGTGACGACAAAACCGAGGACGCGCCCCGGACGACGTCAACTCGGATCGCTCCCGGTCGTCGGTCCTGCTGGGGATGCTCGCCCTCACCGCGGTCATCGCCGTCGGCATGTGGCACTACCAGAGCGAGCGCGAGAGCGACGCCCGGCAGGGGTGGGCGCAACGGGCGACGCGGGAGTTCGACGACCAGGTCGCCCAGACGGGCGCCGCCCTGGTGGGCGTGAGGGGGCTGTTCGCGGCGTCGAACGAGGTCGAGAAGAACGAGTTCTCGCGCTTCGCGGCGATCCAGCTCCGCCGCTCGAGCCTCCTCGGGCTCAACTGGACGCCGCGCGTGCCGGCCGCCGGCCGTCAGCGCTTCGAGCGCTCCAGCGGCATCCCCATCACCGACCGTGGTCCCAACCGGAGCTACCGTCCCGCGGAGGACCGCGCGGAGTACTTCCCGCTGCGCTTCCTCGAGCCGGACACGCCCGAGAACAAGAGGGCGCTCGGTCTCGACGTGGGGGTGGACGGCGGTACGCCCGGCGCCTTTGCCGCCGCCCGGGACAGCGGCCGGCTGGCGATGAGCGCCCCGATTCAGATGGGAGCGACTCAGGCGGACCGCGGCACGGTGCTGGTGGCGGCGGTCTATCGAACGGGCGCTCCGCTTCGGACCGTCGCCGAGCGGCGGGCCGCCCTGCGCGGCTTCACGGGCGGGGCCTGGCGTTACGATCGGCTCGCCGCCCCGATCCTGAGTCTCCTGCCGGCGGACGCGCGCCTCGAGGTCACGGACGCGGGTGAGACGGTCTTCCGGTCCGAGGGTCAGGCCGGGGCGTCGGCCGCCGAGAGCATCACGCTGGGCGGGCGTTCCTGGACGGTGCGGGTGGGCCTGCCGGACGGAGGCACGCGCTGGGTGCAGCTCGCGGCGATCCTCAGCGGCGGGCTGATCCTGACCGCGCTCGTCGCGCTGCTGTTCGTGCAGGCCGCGGGCCGCCGGCGCGAGAGGGAGGCCGCACACGACGAGCTGCGCCACGAGGCCAACACCGACGGCCTCACCGGCCTGGGCAACCGGCGCAAGCTGCGGACCGACTTCCCCGCCGCCGCCGCCGAGGCCACCCCCGAGGCGCCCCTCGGCTTCGTCATGTTCGACCTCGACGGCTTCAAGGGCTACAACGACAGCTTCGGACACCCGGCCGGCGATGCTCTCCTGGCCCGGCTCGGCGGGCGCCTCGCGGCGGCGCTCCCCGGCGGAGAGGCCTATCGCCTCGGCGGCGACGAGTTCTGCGCCGTGGCCCCGCTCGGCCCGGAGGGCCTCGACCCCCTGCTCGCCGCGAGCCTGACGGCGCTGAGCGAGGAGGGCGAGGGCTTCGCCATCTCGAGCGCGCACGGAGCGGTTCTGCTGCCCCGGGACGCGTCCGGCCCGGAGGAGGCCATGGTCCTGGCCGACCAGCGGATGTACCAGCAGAAGGCCCGCGGGCGAGCCTCGGCCGGCCGCCAGAGCTCCGATGTGCTGATGCGGGTGCTGCTGGAGCGCTCCGCGGAGCTCGGGGAGCACCTCCAGGGCGTGACGGCGCTCGCCGAGGGCGTGGGGCAGCGCCTCGGCCTCGACCACGTCCCCCTGGGCCAGCTGATCCGCGCGGCCGGCCTGCACGACGTGGGCAAGGTGGCCATCCCCGAGTCGATCCTGACCAAGCCCGGCCCGCTCGACGAGGAGGAGATGACCTTCGTCCGCCGCCACACCCTGATCGGAGCGCGCATCCTCCTGGCCGCGCCATCGCTGGCGCCCGAGGCGCGACTGGTGCGGGCGAGCCACGAGCGCTGGGACGGCGCGGGCTACCCCGACGGCCTGGCCGGGGAGCAGATCCCGCTCGGCGCCCGCATCATCTTCGCCTGCGACGCCTTCGAGGCGATGACCTCGGGCGAGCGGCCCTATCGCCGCCCGGTCTCGGACGAGCTGGCCCTGGAGGAGCTGCGCCGCTGCGCGGGCACCCAGTTCGACGCGCAGGTCGTGGAGGTCCTGTGCGAGACCGTGCGCGCCCGCAGCACGGGCCCGGGACGCGACGGCCCCGGGACCGGCACCGGTCCGGAACGCCGGCATCCCGACACCCGTGGTGGCCCCCGGCGAATGTGAGTCGTCCCCGGCGAATGTCGTCGTTTTGCTGGGACGACCGCGCGTGACCGGCGCCGGAGGATGCTGGTAGCGTCGGCCGCGGGGTGGCGTCCGGCACAGCGCGTTGGGGGCGGCGATCCTGAGCGGCAGCGCCATACGCGTCGCGAGCACGACCTCATCGAGGGTCAACGCTCTCGTGATCGACGACGTATCGATGCTCGAGCCCTACCTCGACGCGTGGGACCGACTCGCCGTGCTGCGCCGCCAGCCGTACTCGGCGCCGGCGTGGATGCTCGCCTGGTGGCGCCACGCCGCCCCGGAGGACAGCCGTCTGCGCGTCGTGGTCGTGCGCGAGGACGGCGAGGTGATCGGCATCGCCGCGTGGCATCAGGACCGCCTGGCGACCGGTCTTCGCGTCGCGCGGCTGCTCGGCACGGGCCACCGGGTGGAGCCGCTGGCGCTCCCGGGTCGCGAGGCGACCGTCGCGCGCGCCGTCACCGCCGCGCTGCGGCGGCTCCCGGGCGCGCCCGGGGCACTCGCGCTCGACCGCGCCGACGCGGGGTCCGCATGGCCCGACCTCCTGGCCGTGGGGCGGGGGTCGGCCGTCGTCGAGCGCGCGACCACCGGGGCGCCCGTCGTGCGGCTCGACGGCCGGACCTGGGAGGAGTGGCTGGCGAGCCGCACGCGCAACTTCCGCAGCCAGCGGACCCAGGCCCGGCGGCGGCTGGAGGAGCACGGCGCCGTGGCCCGGCTGGCCGAGGGGCCGGAGGAGATCGACGCGGCCGTCGGGGCGTTCGTCCGGCTGACCGCTGAGCGCTGGAGCATCCCGCCCTGGAACCGCCCGCGCGGCGGTGGGGTGGGTGAGATGGTGCGCCAGGCGGCGCGGGATCTCGTCCCCCGCGACCGGATGCGGATCTGGGTGCTCGAGGCGGACGGAACCCCTCTGAGCGTGCAGTTGCTGCTGGGGGCCGGCGGGGAGCTGGCCTACTGGAACGGCGGTTACGACCGGCGCTGGTCACGCCTTCGACCGGGTTTCGAGACCCTCGTCTACGCGATCGAGCATGCCTGCGCGATGGGCGACCGGCGCCTCGACCTCGGCGGTGGTGCGATGTCGTACAAGCGCCGCCTGGCCGACGCGGACGAGCCGATCGCCTCCGCGCTGGTGCTGCCCGGAGGCCGGGACCGGCCACTGCGGGAGGCGCAGCTCGTGCCCCGGCGGCTCGACCGGCTGGCACGACGGACCGCGCGCCGCGCGCCGCCCGGGGTTCAGCGGCGACTGCGCGCGGTGCGGGGCCTGCTGCGCTGACGGCGGCCGTTCACCTCGACAGGCGGCGGTGGGCGTCGCGCAGCGCCCGGTGTACCGGGGCAGGGAGGCGGCGGACGGCCATTCGCACGTGCCCGGTGAACCGGGCGGGCACGGTGGCGGCGCGCACCAGCGGGTAGGAGAGGTCGCGGGGCAGCACGGTGGCCCACCCCAGCGGATCGTCTCCGTCCGAGAGCCGGAGCTTCGCCATCGGATTGTTCTCGCCCCAGTCGAGCCGCCGGTCACCGAGCTCGAAGCAGTCCGCGATCGCGCGGTGGGCGAGGGCGGTCGACGGCCGCGCCGCAGCCCAGGCGGGATCCCAGCCGCCATTCCACCCCGTGACCTCACCGCCCGCGGCGAACAGGATCAGGGTGGCGACGATGCCCTCGGTCCCCGTGACGGTGTAGAGGCGCATGCGCCCCGATCCCACCAGCTCCTCGGCGGCGTCCCGGAGCATCGCCATGGTCTCCGGTCGCCAGAGGCGCGAGCGATCGCCCCAGCGCGCGCCGTGCAGGCGCTCGAAGGCGTCGAGGGCGCGCGCCGCCGCGGCCGGGTCCTCGGCGCGCTCGACCCTCCCTCCGGCCTTCTCCACCCGGTGGGCCGTCCGGCGAACCTCCCGGCGGAAGTTCCTGCTGCGCCCGTCGAGCCAGGCCTGAAAGGAGCCGGCGTCCATCGAGAGCACCCGCCCCGGCACGCGCAGCCCCCGGATCAGGCGGGCGCGCGCGGGCGCCGGCCACGCGGCCGCCAGCGTCACGGGCCAGGTGGCGGCCGCGTCGAAGCGCTCCAGGATCAGCATCGCCGGGCGGGGATCGGAGCGGCCCAGCGCCGACGCCGCCGCGGCGCAGACCGCCGCCTCGTGCCCGGCCGCGGCCAGGATGCAGGAGCGCTGGGGCATCGTGGGCGTCCCGAGGAGACGAGCCTGGGCGCGTCCGACCGGGCCCGGCTGGACGAAGAAGGGCGCCAGGCCCACCAGCCGTTCCCCCTCCCTCACGGCGACCACCCGGAGCTTGGCCTCGGGGGGAGCCAGATGGCGCCACCAGGCCAGCAGGAGCGCCGGGGCGGAGCAGGGGCGGGCGCATTCCACCGCGAGGCGGTCCCACTCGGGGCCCAGCCTCTCGAGCGCCTCGATGTCGGTCAGGAGCTCGATGTCGGTCAGGAGCTCGACGGCGGCCATGGCCCAGAGTACTTACGGCGGCTCCCGGCGGGCCGTGCTCCGGCATTCGCGATGGGAGGATCAGGCGATGCGGCCGTGTGTGTGTTCAGGCGCCGGCCCAGCGGGTACGGTCGACATGAGCGTGTGGCCGGAAACTGGGACGGGAGACCAGCACGTCCGCCGATCGCGCTGACGAACGCTTGGATGTGGTCGTGGTGGGTGCCGGGCAGGCGGGCCTGGCGATCGGTCACCTCCTGGGGCGCCAGGGTCGCCGGTTCGTGATCGTCGAGGCCGGTGAGTCGGTCGGGTCCGCATGGCGGACCCGCTGGGACTCGCTCACCCTGTTCACGCCGCGCCGCTATGACGGTCTGCCGGGACTGGCCTTCCCGGGCGACCCCGATGGGCATCCGACGCGCGACGAGGTGGTCGCCTACCTCGAGCGCTACGCGCAGACGTTCGAGCTCCCCGTCGAGCTCAACAGCGCGGTTCGGTCGCTGACGACGAGGGACGGCACCTTCGTCGTGGAGCTCGACGGCCGGCGCATCGAGGCGGACCAGGTGGTGGTCGCCACCGGCCCGTTCCAGGTGCCGAACACGCCGGGGCTCGCCGGCCGGCTCGCGCCGGAGGTCGTCCAGATCCACAGCGCCGACTACCGCGCGCCGAGCGATCTGCCGCCCGGGGGTCGCGTCCTCGTCGTCGGCGGGGGCAACACCGGCTTCCAGCTCGCCAAGGAGCTGTCGGCGACGCACCGGGTCGAGCTGGCCGTCGGCTCCCGCCAGACGCCGCTGCCGCAGAAGCTGCTCGGGCGCGACATCTTCTGGTGGCTGACGAAGCTCGGCCTGCTCGCGAAGACGGTCGACTCCCGCATCGGCCGCCGGGCCCGGCACCGCGACACGCTCATCGGCTCGAGCCCTCGCGAGCTGAGGCGTCGCCATGGCGTCGGGCTGAAGCCGCGGGTGGTCGGCGCCTCGGGACGGACGCTCCGCTTCGCCGACGGCAGCGAGCTCGACGTCGATGCCGTGATCTGGGCGACCGGATACCGCTCCGACTATTCGTGGATCGGGCTTCCCGTCGTCGATTCCGAGGGTCGCGTCCGCCACCGCCGAGGGGTCACGGACGTGCCCGGCCTGTACTTCCTCGGCCTCACGTGGCAGCACACGCGCGGGTCGGCACTGCTGGGCTGGGTCAAGGACGACGCCGAGTTCATCGCCGGACGGATCGACGGCTCTACTCAGGAGGTCTGAACGATGCACGAGCACGGGGACGACCACTCCCGCGAGAGGATCTTCTCGACGGAGGCCGCCGGTCTCCCCGAGGCGGTCGGCTCATGGGTTGTCGACGTGTCGGGGGACGACGCGTTCGACCTGCGGATCGCCCCCGTCGCCAAGCGGCTCGACGATGCGATCGTGCGCATGCTGGCCTACAACGGCTCGATACCGGGCCCGACCCTGAGGGTGCGCGAGGGGTCGGAGATCGTCGTCAACGTGACCAACGACGCCGACCTGGACGCGACGGTGCATTGGCACGGCGCTGCGCCTCGACAACCGCTACGACGGCACGCACGAGACGCAGGCGCCGATCCGTCTCGGAGAGACGTTCACCTATCGCATCGAGTTCCCCGACCCCGGCGTCTACTGGTACCACCCGCACATCCGCGAGGACTACGGGCAGGAGATGGGCCTCTACGGGAACATCCTCGTCGTCCCCGCCGATCCCGGCTACTGGGGCCCGGTGCACCGCGAGGTGCTGCTCACCCTCGACGACGTGCTGGTGGAGGACGGCCGGATCGCGCCCTTCCGCCGTGTCCGAGAGCACCCACACCGCGATGGGGCGGTTCGGCAACGTGATGCTGGTCGGCGGGCAGACGGACCTCAGGCTCGACGCCCGCCGGGACGAGGTGGTGCGCCTCTATCTGACGAACACCGCCAACACCCGGGTGTTCAACGTCGGGATCGCGGGCGCGCGAATCAAGCTCGTGGGCGGAGACAGCGGGCGCTACGAGCACGAGGAGCTCGTCGAGCGAGTCCTGCTCGCGCCCTCGGAGCGGGCGGTGCTCGACGTGCTCTTCGACCAGCCCGGTGAGCACGCGCTCGAGCACCACACCCCCGACCGCTCCTACCGGCTGGCGGCCATCAGCGTGGCCGAGGAGCGCGCGACGCCGTCGCTCGCACCGGCGTTCGAGGAGCTGCGCAGCGACCCGGAGCTCGCGGACGTGCGCGGACGGCTGGCGTCAGAGCTCGACGCCGAGCCGGACAAGACCGTCGCTTTCGTGGCGGAGATGGACATGGGCACCCCGGAGGGCGAGGTCGTCTTCACCTGCCCGATGCACCCCGAGGTCGTGAGGCAGGAGCCGGGCCACTGCCCGACGTGCGGGATGAAGCTGATGCCGACGGCGCTCGCGGACCGGGCAGTGAGCGACGACGCCGAGCAGCACCACGATCACCAGCACGAGCCGGAGCACGAGCACGCCCATGGCGCGGCGGGGGGCATCGAGTGGGAGGACGACATGGTCGAGGTCAACCGGATGACCACGCCGGCCAACATGCGCTGGAAGATCATCGACCGCGCGAGCGGCGCGGAGAACGCCGCGATCGACTGGCGCTTCCGGGTCGGGGACCGGGTGAAGATCCGCCTGGTCAACGAGATGGACTCCGACCACCCGATGCACCACCCGTTCCACGTCCACGGCGCCGGGCGCTTTCTCATCCTTCGCCGGGACGACCAGGTGGAGCCGAACCTCGTCTGGAAGGACACCGTCCTCGTGCGCACCGGCGAGACGGTGGACATCCTGCTGGACGTCACCAACCCCGGTCTGTGGATGGCCCACTGCCACATCGCCGAGCACCACGAGGGCGGCATGATGTTCAGCTTCAACGTGGATCCCTAGCCGCGGCCGAGCCGGGTCAGGGGTCCAGCCGCGGCGAGCCGCCGATGCCCTGGCGGTCCGGCACCCTCGCGCGGTCGGCGTCGGGCGACGCCCCGAAGCTCGTCTCCACGGTGCGATCGAGCCGCGCCAGCTCGGCCCCGACCGCGGGCGCGTAGTCAGGGAGCACGGTCTCGCGCAGCGCCTCCAGGGCCGCGCGGAGCCTGCGCATGACCTGGATCGACGGCGCGCCGTACTGTCGGATCTCGGTGACCCCGAGGGCCAGGAGGTCCTCCCAGCGCTGACCGGGGATCACCATGCGGAGCGCCCCCGCCTGGTCGCGGTACGCCAGGCTCTCCCCGAGGTCCGGCGTGCGGCCGATCGCCGCGAGCAGGTCCTCGAGGTAGCCCGTCACCTGGACGGCGGTCGTGGGGTCGTTGACCGCGGGCGACAGCGCCCTGATCGCGATGTCCACCAGGATCCTCATCGCGAAGGCCGGGTCCTGCTCGAGGGTGCGCTCGACGCCGAGCGCCACCATGCCGCGCAGCCGGCGCTCGGCGGTCTGCGGATCGGCGACCGGGCCGTGGACCTCGATGAGGACCTCGCCCGACGACACGAAGTCCCCAACGGCGTGCTCGAGGACCACGACGCAGCCGGCCTCGCCCGCCCAGCGCACGAAGCCGCCGTGATGGACGGCCTGGATCGCGCCGGCGTGCTCGCTGCGGACGACGAGCGGCGGGGGCGCGTCGGCGAGCGCCCGGGTCTCCTCGTCCGTGGCGCGCCCGCGGGAGGCCGTCGCGTCCCCGGCCGCCCTCCTCATCGTCTCGCGTCCGGCCCGCGCGACGAGCGCCGCGACCTTCACCGGCCGCAAGCGGTGGAGCACCCGGTCGAAGAAGACGAGGAAGAGAACGAGCGTGGCTCCCAGGAGGAACCCGGCGAAGGTGACCGCGAGGTCGGGCACCTGGTCGGCCTCGATGCGGCGCAGCAGCGAGAACGAGAACGTGACCGTCCCCACGCTGACCGCGAGAACACCCCGGAGGGCGCGGTCGCGGAACCAGAGCCTCATGTACCGGGGCGAGAACGTGCCGGTGGCCATCTGGACCACCAGCACGCTCACCGTCACGACGAAGCCCGTGAGGCCGACGGCCGATGCGACGATGGTGGTCAGCACGGTCTGCGCCGTGCCCGACGAGTAGCCCCAGCCCGAGGGCGCCGACAGCGCGTCCTGGAACTGCGCGGCGAGCCCGGCGAGCAGCGCCCCCAGCAGGGCCGCCACCAGCGGCAGGACCCAGAGGCTGCCCCTGATGCTCTGGCGGGTGCGGAAGCGGCGACTCCAGGTCATCGTCCACTCTCGACGCTACGCCGTGGCCCGACGAGGCGGCATCACCCCGATCGGATGAGTTTCCCCGGTACCCTCGACGGGTGAGCCCGCCGCGCCGCCGGATCCTCGTCCTCCTTGCCGCCCTCCTGGGGCTGGCCGTCCAGGCGGCGAGCGCCTTCGCCGCCGCGGGCGGCGGCAGCGGCGGGTTCGGGGGCGGCGGGGGCGGCGGCGGGGGTGGAGGCGGAGGCGGGGGCGGCTTCGGCGGGGGAGGCGGCTCCGGCGGGGGCGGGGGCATCTCGGGCACCGGCTTCCTCGTGCTGTTCGGCGGCGTGGCCGCCGTGCTGATCTTCAGCGCGGTCCAGGAGAGACGGAAGAAGACCTGGAGCCGGGCCTATGCGAGGGCGCGCGACCGCGCGACGGCCGCCCGACGGAAACGGCGCCGCGAGGAGGTCGACCGCACCGCGCTCGTCGCCGCCGAGGACGATCCCGCCTTCGAGGCCGACCGCGTGCGCACCGAGGCCCAGGAGCTCTTCACCCAGATCCAGGAGGCGTGGGACCGCGACGACCGCGAGGCGCTGGCGGCCCGCGTCGCGCCGGACCTCATGGCCGAGTGGCGGCTTCGCCTGGAGGACTTCGCGTCCAAGGGCTGGCACAACCACGTCGCCGTGCGCTCGAGCGAGGTCGAGTACGTGGGCATCACCAACCGCCCCGAGGACGCGGAGGACCGCTGCGTCGTCCGGGTCTCGGCGACGCTCGACGACTACGTCCTCGACAGCGGCGGCGAGCGCATCAACCACACGGGCAACACGAGCGGCGAGACGTACCTGCGCGAGTACTGGACGCTGGGAAAGCGCAACGGACGCTGGACGCTGCTCTCGATCGAGCAGGACGAGGAGGGTGCGCACCAGCTCGAGGCCCCGATGGAGGCCGATCCGGCCGAGGACGCCCGCCTGACCGACCGGGCGCGCGTGGAGGCGGCGGTGGCGGACGCGCTCCCGGAGGGCGTACACCCCGGCGACGTGGACGACGACGACGCCGGGAGCGCCATCCAGAAGGCGCGCGACATGTCGCTCAACGACCAGCGCTTCGACCCCGACATCATCGAGGCCGCGGTCCGTCGCGGCGTGGCCGCCTGGGCCGAGGCGGTCGACGGCGACGACACGGCGTTCGCGCACCTGGCCCAGCCGGCGCTGCTGGACGAGCTGCTCTACCCGCCGAGCCCGGGGCGGGACCTGCGCCTCGTGGTGCGCGCGCCGGTCGTCCGCAGGGTCACCTTCGTGGACCTCGACACCGAGGCGACGCCCGCCACGGTGACGCTCCACATGGAGCTCGAGGGCGTCCGCTACGTCGAGGACCGCAACACGCTCACCCTCGTCGCGGGGTCGAAGGACGACACCACCCGCTTCGACGGCACCTGGACGCTCGCGCTCGACGGCTCCCCCGACGTGCCCTGGCGGATCGCCAAGGTGCGCGACGACCCCCCGGTGGCCGAGACGCCTCCCGCCTAGCCCCCGTGCGCTCGCGCCCGCCCTACTGGGGCGCAGGCGCCCCCGCCCGCGAGACCGTGACGCAGTTGCGGCCGGCCTCCTTGGCGAGATGCATCGCCGCGTCGGCCGATGCGAAGAGATCCCCCCCGGGCCCGTCGGCTTCCAGCTCCGCGACGCCGAGGGAGGCGGTGACCCGGCCTCCGCACGTCGGCGTCGCCGCGATGAAGGAGCGCAGGCGCTCCGCGGCAAGCGCCGCCCCGGCCAGGTCGGTCTCGGGCATCAGCCACGCCAACTGCCCGCCTCCGACCCGGCCGACGACGTCGGTCTCCCGTGCGTGGGATCGCGCGAGATCGGCGACCGCCCCGAGGGCCTTGTCGCCGCGCGCGCCGTCCGTAGCGCTCGTTGACGCGCTTGAGATGGTCGATGTCCAGCACGGCGAGGCTCAGGGGGCGGCCATGACGGGCCGAGCGCTTGAGCTCCTCCTCGAGCCTCTGATGGAAGGCGCCAAGGTTGAGGAGGCCGGT
The DNA here is from genome assembly GCA_963721335.1 of Miltoncostaeaceae bacterium. Classification (GTDB taxonomy): domain Bacteria; phylum Actinomycetota; class Thermoleophilia; order Miltoncostaeales; family Miltoncostaeaceae; genus CAVXDY01. The sequence continues at coordinate 257,324 of CAVRIV010000002.1, read as the reverse complement.
GAGCGGATCGGTCCTCGCCATCGCGTGCTCGGCCTCCAGCCGCCGCCGATCGGCGACGACCCTGAGCCGCGCGACCAGCTCCTCGGGCCGGGCCGGGGTGATGAGATAGTCGTCGGCGCCGACGTCGAGGGCGCGCGGCAGGAGCGCGTTGCTCTGCCCGCTCATCACGACGATCGCGGGCCGACGAGGCCCGAGATCCCGCAGCTTCCGAATCAGCTCGAGCTTCTCCTCGGTGGATCCGTCGAGTGACAGGAGGACCGTGTCGGCCTCGGTGGCTGCGAGGACCTGTTGAGCGGTCTCAGCCGTGTCGGCCGGGATGCCGTTGGCGTGCAGGATCTCAGAGACCCTCGATCGCCCGACCGGGTTGGGGTCGGAGATCAGAACGTGCGGGAGCGAGTCCGTTGACGGCGTCATTGGAGCGACGACTGCGCCTGGCTGCTCACCCATCGGGACCTTTAGGTCGAGGCCGTAGGTAGAGCATCGGCACGAGGGTGAGAGACATGAGTTGACGCTCGTGCACGCCGGGCCGATGCGTCCGTCGTGGGCGCCCAGGGCGGTCATGCGGGCTAGGCTCGTGCCGTGGCCGTCGCCGTCGATCATGTCGTCGTGGGGGCCGCGGGTGGCACCGGCTCGGCAGTCGTCCGGGAGCTCGCGGCCCGTGGACTGCGGGTGCGGGCGGTGACGCGCGGCGGCACGGCGGACGCCCCGGAAGGCGTCGAGCAGGTGGCGGCGGACGTCGGCACGACGGAGGGCGCCCGGCGAGCCTGCGAGGGTGCGGCCGTCGTCTACCACTGCGCGCAGCCTCCCTACACGAAGTGGCCTGAGCTGTTCCCGCCGATGACCCAAGCCATCCTCGACGGCGCGGCGGCGGCGGGCGCGAAGCTCGTGTTCGCGGACAACCTCTACGTGTACGGGCCGCCCGACGGCCCGATGACCGAGCAGACGCCGCAGCGCGCGCACGGCAAGAAGGGCCGTACGCGCATCGAGATGGCCGACGTGCTCCTGCGCGCGCACGCCGACGGGAGACTGCGAGTCACGATCGGTCGCTCGTCCGACTACTACGGCCCGCGCGGCACCGCCTCGACCGCCGGGGACAACGTCATGAAGCCGGCGCTGCGCGGCAAGCGGACGCGCTGGCTCGGCTCGCTCGACCAGCTGCACACGCTCAACTACCTGGAGGACATGGCCCGAGCTCTCGTGACGCTGGGCGAGCGCGACGAGGCCGACGGCCAGGTCTGGCACCTGCCGGCCGCGGAGCCTCTCACCGGCCGGCAGTTCCTCGCGCTCGTGTTCGAGGCGGCCGGGCACCCCGCGAAGATCGGCGTCGCGTCGCGGCCGATGATCAGGATCGCGGGCCTGTTCAACCCCCTCCTGCGCGAGCTCGACGAGACGCTCTACCAGTTCACGCGACCCTTCGTCTCGGACGCGTCGAAGTTCCAGGGCGCGTTCGGCCCCTTCGAGCCGACGCCGCATCCGGAGGCCGTGAGGCGCACGGTGGATTGGTTTCGCCCGATACGCAGCCTGACTGGCACGCCTGCCGAGCCCGTTACAGAGAGACTTGTCGTGCCGTCTCGCGGACGCCCTTGAGTAGGGTGGCGCCGTCCGGGACGAACTGGTGCCAACGGAGAACTCGGCAATGCGCGCACTGTTCACCGTTCAGCCGTCAGTGGGCCACCTCCACCCGCTGGTCCCGGTGGCCCGCGCGCTCTCGGAGGCCGGGCACGAGGTGGTCGTCTGCTCGGCGCCGTCGTTCCGGCCCCAGGTCGAAGCGTTTGGCCTCCCGTATCTCGACGCGGGCACTCGACTGGTCGATGTCCGATCAGTCCACCTGGGAGGTGTTCCCTGCGATGCCACCTCCGGGTCCCGCGTTTCCGGCATGGGCCGTGTTGACCCTCGCGGACATCACCACCCAACGCATGGTCCCGGACCTGCTCGCGATCACCTCGGAGTGGAAGCCGGACCTGGTGATCAGGGAGGGGATGGAGTACGGCGGCTGCATCGCCGCCGAGGCCTTTGGAATCCCGCACGCGTCGGTCGCCGGCAACGCCTACGCCGCAATCGACTCCCCCCAGATCAACTACTTCCCGGGCAACCGCCGGATGGTCGCCGAGCCGCTGGCCCGCCACCGAGAGCAGGTCGGGCTGCCGCCGGATCCCGAGGTCGAGATGCCGTTCCGGTACCTGCACCTGTGCTTCACGCCGCCGGCCTGGGACGGGAGGTCCGTGCCCAGGCCTCGCAACGCCCGCTTCCTGCGCCACATCAGCACGGTGGCCCCGGGCGCGCACCTGCCCGACTGGGTCGAACGGCTGCCCGACCAACCGACCGTGCTCGCCAGCCTCGGCACGGTCTTCAACAAGACACCCGGGGTGTTGGAGGCGATCGTCGCGGCGCTCGCCGAGGAGCCGGTCAACCTGATCGTCGCGATCGGCCGCGACCAGGATCCCAGCCGCTTCGGGCCCCAGCCGGACCACGTACGCCTGGAGGCCCACGTTCCGCAGGCGCTGCTGCTCGCACGCTGCGACGCCTTCGTCACCCACGGCGGCTTCAACAGCGTCAAGGAGGCGCTCAGCTCAGGCGTTCCGATGGTTGTGCTCCCGATCACCGCCGACCAGCCCTATAGCGCCGAGCGCTGCGCGGACCTCGGTCTCGCCCGGACGCTCGGACCCGACGCCCGTGTGCCCGACGCCATCCGCGACGCGGTGTGGGAGGTGCTCACCGAGCCGAGCTACCGCGCCAACGCTCGCGCCTTCAAGGAGGAGATGATGGCGTTGCCGGGCCCGGAAGCGATGGTCGATCTGCTCGAGTCGTTGCAAGCCCAGGCACGCCAGGACGCGTCCCGCGGGTGACCTGGGCGCGGAGGGATCGCAGTATGGACGGGGGCTTTCGGGATGGGCAGTACTGGGATTGAACCAGTGACCTCCCGCGTGTGAGGCGGGCGCTCTCCCGCTGAGCTAACTGCCCGGGGTCGGGGAGGATACCACCGGCGGCTCGGCGCCCGACCCCGGCGAGAAGCGCCGCAGGCGCAGGCTGTTGGTCACCACGAAGACGCTCGACAGGCTCATCGCGATCGCCGCGATCATGGGGTTCAGGAGCCCCGCGGCGGCGAGCGGGATGGCGGCGAGGTTGTAGCCGAATGCCCAGACCAGGTTCCCCTTGATGGTGGCGAGCGTGCGCCGCGAGAGGCGGATGGCGTCGGCTGCCGAGCGCAGGTCGCCGGAGACCAGGGTGAGGTCGGAGGCCTCGATGGCCGCGTCGGCGCCCGTGCCGATGGCGATGCCGAGATCGGACTGGGCCAGCGCGGGGGCGTCGTTGACGCCGTCGCCCACCATGGCCACCACACGCCCCTGCTCCTGAAGGCGCCGGACGACCTCGGCCTTCTCGCCGGGGAGGACCTGCGCGATCACCTCGTCGACGCCCACGGACGCCGCGACCGCCGCCGACGTGGCTGTGCCGTCGCCGCTGACCAGCACCGGCCGCAGGCCCAGGGAGCGCAGCTCCCTCACCGCCTGCGCGCTGGTGGGCCGGGGGCTGTCGGCCACGGCCACGACGGCGCGGGCGCGCCCGTCCCAGGCGACCGCCACGGCGGTCCGGCCGAGGCGCTCGGCGTCGGTGACCGCGGCGGCGAGCTCCGGGGGCAGCGACGCGCCGCGCTCGGCGAGGAGCCCCGGACGGCCGACGATCACGTCGCGCCCCTCCACCCATCCCTCCACGCCGAGGCCCGCGTGGCTGGCGAAGGCGGTCGGCACCGGCAGGCTCGCGAGCCGGGCGCGCGCCGCCCGCGCGATGGCGCGCCCGATGGGGTGCTCGGAGGCATCCTCGAGCGCCCCCATCAGCCGAAGCGCCTCCCCCTCCTCGACCCCGCCGGCGAGGGCGACGCCGACCACCTCCATCCGGCCGGTGGTGATCGTGCCGGTCTTGTCGAGCAGGATCGTGTTGACCCGGCGCGTGGACTCCAGGATCTGGGGACCTCGGATGAGGATCCCGAGTTGGGCGCCGCGCCCGGTGCCCACGAGGAGGGCCGTCGGCGTGGCGAGCCCCAGGGCGCACGGGCAGGCGATGATGAGCACCGCCACGGCGGCCGCGAATGCGGCGGACGCCCCGCCGCCCAGGGCCAACCACGCGCCGAAGGTCGCCAAGGAGATCAGGATGATCACCGGCACGAAGACGGCCGAGACCCGGTCGGCCAGCCGCTGGACCGGCGCCTTGCCGGACTGGGCCTCGGCGACCATCCGGCCGATGCGGGCGAGCGCGGTCTCGGAGCCGACGCGCGTGGCGCGCACGACCAGCCGCCCGCCCGCGTTCACGGTGGCGCCCACCACCTCGTCGCCGGGACCCACCTCCACGGGGACCGACTCGCCGGTGAGCAGCGAGGCGTCCACGGCCGAGGAACCCTCCTCGACCACCCCGTCGGTGGCGATCCGCTCCCCGGGCCGCACGACGAAGCGGTCGCCGCGGCGCAGGTCGCCGGCCGGTCCGCGCCGCTCCTCGCCGGTGGCGTCGAGGATGGCGACGTCCTTCGCGCCCAGGGCGAGCAGGGCGCGCAGCGCATCGCCGGCGCGATGCGTGGCGCGATCCTCGAGGCACCGCCCGGCCAGCACGAGGGTGGTGACGACCGCGGCCACCTCGAGATAGACCTCTCCGTCGCCGGCCACCAGCACGACGACGGACCAGCCGAGCGCGGCGAGCGTGCCCACCGAGATGAGCGTGTCCATGCTCGCGGTCCGGCGGCGCAGGCCGCCCCAGGCGGCGCGGTGGAACGGCAGTCCACAGCCGAGGACGACCGGGACGGTGAGCGCGAGGGCCACCCACTCCCAACCGTCGAACCGCAGGGCGGAGACCATCGACAGCGCCACGACCGGCGCCGAGAGCACGATGGCGACCGCCAGCCGCGCCATCGGGGCCCGCGGCCGCCCGGCTCGCACGCTTCCCTCGCCCGCGGGGACGGGGAGGCGCGAGCCGTAGCCGGCCTCCCTCACGGCGGCCACGAGATCCTCCGGCGCCGCCGACCTCGGGGCGTAGGTGACGGTGGCGGTCGCGGTGGCGAGGTTCACGGTGGCCTCCGCCCCCTCGATCCTGTTGAGGCGCCCCTCGACGTGCGCTGCGCACGACGCGCAGGTCATCCCCTCCACCGGCAGGTCGATACGGCTTCGTCCCTCCATGCACCGATCGTACCCCCAGGGGGTAAAGCGTCCAAGTACCCCGGGGGGGTAGTGGTAAAGTGGCTCCCATGACGCCGACCGATGGACCCACGCGCGGCTACACCGCGACGAAGGACGACCTCCGCAAGCGCCTCGCGCGCATCGAGGGCCAGGTGCGCGGGATCGACCGGATGGTCGAGCAGGACCGTTACTGCATCGACGTGCTCACACAGATCTCGGCGGTCCAGGCCGCGCTCGACAAGGTGGCTCTCGGGCTCCTCGACGACCACACCGCCCACTGCGTGATGGGGGCCCAGGAGGGCAGCCGCGACGAGAAGGCGGCGGAGTTGATGGCGGCGGTGGGCCGGCTCCTGCGACGAGGCTGAGGGCACCGCACGTGTGACGCTCGCCGTCGGTCGTGCTGTGCTCACCTCCGGGGCACTACGTGCCGATGAGCACTAGACCAACTCAACCGAGCTGCGGGGATACGGGAACAGCCGCCTGCCGTCGTCGGAAAGCGTCGCAGCTGAAGGGCCCCGCCGATGTCCGTTCCCGCGCTCTCGTCCCACCTCTGTGGCCTTCCCCCACGAGCCCGAGTGGCTTTCGCCCTGGTTGCCGCGTTGTCCGCGTCGCTTCTGACGTTGGCCTTCGCCGCTCCCGCCCTGTCGGTTCCGACGGTGGAACTCGGCACCGCCGACCCCTATTCGGTTCTGACGAGCTCGCTCACGAGCAACGGGGCCACGGCAATGTCGGAGAACCTGGGCAGCTCAGGGCCCCTGGCCGGCGACACCCCTCCGATCGTGCTCGGACAGACGCACATCGGCGCCGTCGCCACCGCGGCGAAGGCCGACATGAACCTCGCATACGGCGACGCGGTGTTGCGACCGGCCGTGCCGCTGCCCTTCGCCGACTTCGCCGGGGGCTCGTTGCCGCCGGGCGTGTACAACGCGACGACGGCGATGGGCTTCACGGCGGGCGGCACGCTGACGCTCGACGGAGGCGGCGACCAGGACGCCGTGTTCATCTTCCAGATCGGCGGAGCCCTGTCGGTCGGCGCCTCGGCGCAGGTGGCGCTGATCAACGGAGCGCAGCCCTGTAACGTCTTCTGGGCGGTCAACGGCGCGACGACGATCGGCGCGACCGCGAAGTTCGCCGGCACGGTCATGACCTCGGTCGGCGTCACCGTGGGGGCGGGCAGCCGGGTTGACGGACGGCTCTTGGCCGATGGCGCCATCACCCTGGCCTCGACCGCCATCCGCACGGCGTGCAGGCCAACGGTGGTCGTGCCGGGACCCCCCGGTCCGGCGGGTCCCGCCGGCGCCCAGGGCATCCAGGGCGCGACGGGTGCCGTGGGCCCGACCGGCCTCACCGGCTCCAGCGGCTCGATCGGCCTCACCGGCCCCGCCGGCTCCAGCGGCTTGATCGGCCTCACCGGCCCCCGCCTGGTCCTCATCGGCCCCCCGGTCCCGCTGGTCTGATCGGCCCCACCGGCCTGCTCGGCCTCACCGGCGCCGTCGGCCCCGTCGGCCCCGTCGGCCCCGTTGGCCTCACCGGCCTCACCGGCCTCACCGGGCTGATCGGCTTCCCCGGCCTCGTGGGCGCCGATGGGCCCCCGGGGCCCGCCGGCGTCGCCCCCGGCGCCAACGTCACAACGCTGTGCGTGACGAACACGGCCGACCGCCGCAAGGTTCGCCAAGGCGGGTCGATCCGATGGACGATCGTCGTGGAGAACTGCGGCCAGTCCGACGCCTTGGGCGTCTCGGTGACCGACCGGCATGGCAGCCGGGTCCGCGGTCAGCGGCGGTGGAACACCGGCACGCTCGCGCCCGGCGCACGCAGGATCTACTCGATCACCACCCGGCTCACCCCGGGCGCGCGCCTCGGCCGGTACCACACTCAGGCCACGGCCGACGGCGACAACGCCCCACCCGCCACCGCGCACGCCTCGACCACCGTCATCTCCCGGGGCTAGGAGTCGTCGATCGGGCCCGCCGCCCGGTCGACGATGGCCGCCACGTCGACCGGCAACAACTGAACATCGCGTTGGTGCGAATCGCACCGATTCGGGACGACAAGTGAGCGGAGAGGGAGGGATTTGAACCCTCGAGGCGAGAGATCCCGCCTACGCGATTTCCAGTCGCGCTCCTTAGGCCGCTCGGACACCTCTCCCGGTCGGCGATCGTAGCGCACGACCGGCTCCCCGAGCGCCCTCGGAACCCCTGCTAGCCTGGCCCGCGGAGGGGTGGCAGAGCGGTCGAATGCGGCGGTCTCGAAAACCGTTTCGGGGGTTCTCCTCCGACGGGGGTTCAAATCCCCCCCCCTCCGCTGTTGGGCTGGGAGGGCGTCCGCCGAAGGTGAGGTGCTGCCCACCCTGGGGTGCCTTGCTGGCGTTTGCGCCGTCGTGGTTCGCTCAGCCCGCCACACCTCCGACGACCGCGAGGAGCCGGGCATGGATCGGGATGAGCAGACACGGTCGCAACCGCGCTCACGCCTCGGTGCCACAGCGCGATGGCGCCTTCTCATGCGGAAGATCCGCGCGTGGGCGCCGGGGTACTTCCTGCCGACGCCGGATGGCCCCATCCGGGTCGGCCTGACCGGCAGGGCGCTCAGCTACGTGCGCTCGTACCTCGCGCTACGGGTCGGGGTCGGCTTGATCGGGGTCCTGCTTCCGATCGCGCTGATCGTCTGCGGCGGAACCTTCATCGAGGGAGTCGGGGACTGGCGTGAAGCGCTCAGCGCGTACTACGGCACGGGGATGCGTGACGTGTTCGTCGGCAGCCTCTACCTGGTCGCGGGGTTCCTCATCCTCTACAAGATCGCCGAGCTGCGGACCTTCGAGAACCACCTCAGCGTGCTCGCGGGCCTCTCGGCGTTCGTTGTGGCCACGTTCCCGATGAAGATCGACGGCGCCCGCCAGACCGAGCTCCAGGAGAGGCTCACTCCCGAGACCGTGGGCGGCGTGCACAACGGCGCGGCGATCGCGCTCATCGGCCTGCTCACGGTGATGAGCATCCTGTTCGCCGTCGGCGAGGGTCGGCGGACGCAGATGCGGGGTCGCGGCTCGCCGTCGTTCTGGCGCGCCTACCACTGGCTCTTCGCGTCCCTGATGGGGGTGGCGTGCGTCTACCTCCTTCTTCACGTGACGACCGACGTCCCCCTTCCGCTCGACAAGCACGCCCTGTTCTGGGGCGAGAGCGTCGCGATCATGTCCTTCGGCTTCTCATGGCTCGCCAAGGGATGGGAGCCCCAGGTGCTGCTCCACGACCCGCCCGCCGCGGCAGGCGACGGCGAGGGGCGCCCTGGGCAGGAGTCAGCCCCCGCGCCGACGCCGGCGGGGGTCTAGGCAGGCAGGTCGAGCTTCCTCAGGCCGGCGCCCACCTGCTAGGAATCCCACGTGTCGTTCGGGCTCCGCCTCCTCCTCGCATGGGCGTGCAACGTCGCCGCCATCTGGGTCGCCGCGCGGCTCCTCGACGGGATCGACTACGAGAGCTTCTGGCACCTCGTCCTCGCCGGGCTCGTCTTCGGGATCGTGAACTGGCTCGTCAAGCCGATCGTCACGCTCCTCGCGCTTCCCGTGATCGTGCTGACGCTGGGTATCGCGCTCTTCTTCGTCAACCTGCTGATGCTGTATCTGACCTCGTGGATCGCGCCGGGCTTCGAGATCGACGGCTTCGGGGACGCCGTCCTGGGCGCGCTCATCATCTGGGCGGTCAACCTCGTCCTCCGGGCGATCTTCGACCTCGACGGGCGCAGGCGGAGGCTCGCCCGCGAGAGCTGAGGGCCGCACGCACCGGCTCGACAGCCGATGCTGACGATCCGTTGCAGCCGACTCAAGCCGCCAAGAACGCCGTGCCGGCGGCCCGATCGGCGGTGGGCGGCGGCGGCGCCCGTCGGGGTCCAGGGAGGTCTGCGTGACCGACGACGACCACGGCGGCGACCGGGCCGGGCCCCGGGGCGCGAAGCTCGTCCTCTGGCGGGGCACGGAGTGGATCCAGCGCTCGCTCTCGCGCTTCGCCGCGGTCCGCGGCACGCGCCAGTCGGCCGCGATCTCCTACTACGTCCTGCTCTCGCTCTTCCCGCTGATCCTGGTGCTCGCCTCGGTGGCGGGACTGGTGCTCGACGACGCCGGGCTGCGCGCCGACTTCATCGAGGCGCTCACGGACGCCCTGCCCATCACCGAGGCGGGCGCGAGCGATCTCGACGCGGCGCTGAGGGGCGTGAGCTCGAACGCGGGGACCGTCGGCCTGGTGAGCCTGGTGACCCTCATCTGGACGGCGAGCGGCATGATGGGCGCGATCCGGGGGAGCCTCGACGACATCGACCCGGAGACGCTGCCGCGGCCGTTCGCCCGGGGGAAGCTCGTTGACCTGATCATGCTGCTCATCGCCGCGCTGCTGCTGGCCGCGTCGGCGGGGCTCACGATCGCGACGCGGGTCGCACGGGAGGACGTCGGAGACTCCGTCGGCCTCTCCGGCCCCCTCTACGAGGTCGGCCGGATCGTGGTGCCGATCGCGGTCGGGACGGCCCTTCTCGTGCTGCTGCTGCGATGGGCCCCGTCGGCGGGACCCCCGGCGCGCGACTCCTGGCCCGCGGCCCTCGTCGGCGCCGTGGCGCTGTGGGCGCTCTCGGTCGGCTTCGCGGCCTTCATCCAGTACTTCGGCAGCTACAACGTCGTCTACGGGTCGCTCGCCGCGGTCATCGTGTTCCTGGTGTTCGTCTACCTCGCCGCCAACCTCGTCCTGTTGACGGCGGCCTTCGCGGCCGAGTGGCGGGGAGTGCTCCGCGACCGGCCCGGCTCAGAGCCCGGGCCGAGCCTCGGGACCCAGGTCCTCGGCTTCCTCCGCGGGTTGGTCGTGCGCGACCGCTGACCTATGGGTCCGCGGGTGGAGGCGGGCGGCGCGACCCGTCGCCGGCCTGAGGAGGCTCGCGGTCCGTGAGCACGGCCCCGACGCCGGCGGCGCCGACCGGCTCGGCGGGCGCGGCCACCCGCCACGACCGGCGGAAGCGCCAGACCAGCAGTGCGAGCACGCCGAGCACGATCGGGCCGACGTAGGTGAGGCCGCGGAACAGGATCACGCCCGCCACGATCTGCGACTCGTTGGAGCCGCCGGTGACGGCCAGGAAGCCCGAGACGTAGAGCGCCTCCACCACGCCGACGCCCCCCGGCGTGAAGTTGACGATCGTCAGCAGGCGCACGAGCGTGTAGACGACGGCGATCGAGCCGACCGGGAGATCGTCGGTGCCGAGGCCGACGGCCCTCATCGAGACCGCGAGCATGACGCCGTTCAGGACGTACACGGAGATCACGGCGGCCATCACCCGGCCGCCGCGCTCGGACCACGTCTGCCTCAGGTCGTCCCGGAACCGGACGGCCGCCTCGGCGAAGTCCTGCTCGCTGGGCCGGCGGTGGGCGACGCCCTTGACCCAGCGCTCGAACCGCCCCGTGAGCGTTCCGATCCGGCGGGAGAAGGCCTCGCTGCGAAGCATGAGCCAGACCAGGACGATCCCGGTCGCGGACACCACCAGGCCGATCGCCGCCAGCACGACGATGCCCGTCGAGATCTCCCCCTCCGCCGCCGCGATCAGGACCGCGAAGATCGGCATCACCAGCACGGTCAGGTTGGTGAGCGAGCTGGTGAAGAGCCAGCTGCGCGCGAAATCGTCGGTGTAGAAGCCCCATGAGCGCAGCATCCCCAGCCGGGTCGCCGTGCCGGAGGGGCCGGGCACCGTGTTGGAGACCGCGGCGGCCCCCTCCACCGCCACCAGGCCGCGGGTCATCCCCAGTCGCGGGACGGTGATCGCGAGCTGGGCGGCGATCAGGACCTGCACCACCAGCAGCAGCACCACGAGCAGCGCACCGGCCGCGAACGAGACCTCGGCGAGGGCCTCGCCCACCTCCTCGATGTCCCCGACGTTGTCGAGCAGGACCCACGCGATCAGGCCGAGCAGGAGCACGGTGAGCGCGCCGCGGGCGACGGTGTCCGGGATGTGCAGGCGGCGCCTGCCGACGGTCGTCACCGTCTCCTCGGGCCCGGGGGGCGGCCCTTCCTCGGCGGCGCTCACCCGCGCAGTCTGTCATCCGCGGCGACGGGATGGCCGGTCCCCCCTGGCCTGTACGTTCCCCGGCGGAAGGGGCGGCACGCATGCACACGTCCGAACCAGCGGGGTGGCGGGAGTGACGACGGCGGGCGCGCGAGCCGCTTCCCTCGTGCTGCCCATCCTGGCGGTCACGCAGTTCCTGATGACGGTGGACGCGAGCGTGATGAACGTCTCCATCAGCGCCCTGGTGGAGGACCTCGACACCAGCGTCACGGCCATCCAGGGCGTCATCACGGCCTACACGCTGGTGATGGCCGCCGGGATGATCACCGGCGGCAAGATCGGCGACATCGTGGGCCGGCGGCGCGCCATGCGCCTCGGGCTCGTGATCTACGCGCTCGGATCCGGGCTGACGGCAGTGGCGCCGAACGTGTTCGTGCTCCTCATCGGCTGGTCGCTGCTCGAGGGGATCGGGGCGGCGCTGATCATGCCCACCGTGACGGCCCTGATCGCCGGCAACTTCACGGGACGCGCGCGGGCCGCCGCGTACGGCACGATCGCCGCCGCGGCGGCCGTGGCCATCGCCGTCGGGCCGATCGTGGGCGGCTTCGTGACCGCCTATGCGAGCTGGCGCTGGGTGTTCGCCGCCGAGGTCGTCATCGCCGCGGGCCTCTTCATCGGCACCCGCGCGATCAGGGACGTCGCCCCCGAGGAGCACCCGTCCTTCGATGCGGTCGGCGCGGTGCTGTCCGCGCTCGGGCTCGGGCTCGTCGTCTTCGCCGTGCTGCAGTCCGGCGCCTGGGGGTGGGTGGACCCCAAGGTGGCCGACGGCCCCGACGCCACGCCGACCTGGCTGGGGCTGAGCCCGGTCGTGTGGCTCATGACCGGCGGCCTCCTCCTGCTCTGGGCGTTCTTCGAGTGGGAGCGCCACCGCAAGGAGGCCGGCCGGGCGCCGCTCGTCGACCCCGCGCTCTTCGCCAACCGGCGGCTCACCAACGGGCTCTGGCTGCTGCTGCTCCAGTACCTGGTGATGATGGGCGTGTTCTTCGCCATGCCCCTGTTCCTGTCGATCGTGCTCGGGCTGGACGCCTTCGACACCGGCCTGCGGATGCTGCCTCTGTCGCTCGCGCTGGTGGTCACGGCGCCGGCGGTGCCCAAGCTCCTCCCGAACGCCTCTCCCCGCCGGGTGGTGCAGGTCGGCCTCCTTGTCACGCTCGCCGCCACGCTGCTCCTGGCCTGGCGGTTCGAGGACGGCGCGGACGCGTCCATCACGGTCCTGCCCTTCCTGCTGATGGGGGTCGGCATGGGAGCGCTCGCCTCTCAGCTCGGCAACGTGATCGTGTCCGCCGTGTCCGTGGAGCGCTCCGGCGAGGCGGGCGGGCTGCAGTACACCGCCCAGAACCTCGGCTCGTCGCTCGGCACCGCGCTCGTGGGGGCGGTCGTCATCGGCTCGCTGGGGAGCCTCGCCCTGAAGGGCGTGGAGGACTCCACCGCGCTCGCCGCCTCCCTGAAACAGCAGGCGCAGGTCGAGCTGAGCTCCGGTGTCCAGTTCGTGTCCGACGCGCAGCTCGAGGACGCGCTCGCGACGACCGACATCCCGGCGGCGCAGCAGGAGGAGATCGTCGCGCTCAACGCCGATGCGCGTCTCGGTGCGCTTCGGCGCGGCATGGTGGTGGTGAGCGTCTTCGTGCTGCTGGCGCTCCTGCTGAGCTCGCGCCTACCGGCAAAGGCGCTGACCGTCGAGGCCGTGGATCCACCGGAGACCGAGGGGTCCCCGGCCCGGGGCCCCTGAGCGGACCGTGAGGCGGCGGCCCCCACGGCCGGCTCCATTCGACAGACTTCGCCGGTACCGGCATCTCGGCAAGGGGGAAGCGCGATGGAGCTCCAGGAGGCGATCCGCAAGCGGCGGGCGGTCAGGACGTACACCGACCGGCCCGTCGACGACGAGGTGCTCGACCGCCTGCTGCGGCTGGCTCTCAGGGCGCCGAGCGGGGGTGGTCAGCAGGCATGGGGCCTGCTGGTCGTGCGCGACCCCGAGGTCCGGCACGGCGGTCGCCGACCTGATCATCTCGGGCGGCGCGACCTACTTCGCCCTGATGCGCCCGCAGAAGGACGCCTCGGACGAGGAGCACGCGGCCTGGGCGCGCGAGTACGCCGAGACCGTGATGAGCACCTACCGGCAGGTCCCGGCGTTCGTCATCGGCCTGCTGGTGCCGCGCGGATACCCGGAGGGGTTCCCCGGCGGCTACGAGGACGACCTGGTCTCGCTGGCGTTCGCCTTCGAGAACCTGATGCTGGCGGCGCGGGAGGAGGGGCTGGGGAGCGTGCCGATCACCGCCTTCCACCGCTGGGAGAAGGACCGGCTGCGCGAGATCCTGGGCGTCCCCGCGGAGATCGACCCGGCCATCGTCAGCCCCATCGGCTACCCCGAGTCCTTCCCCACGGGCCTTGCGCCGGCGCTCAAGCGCAACTTCCGCACCTGGCGTTCGCTGGTCCACGACGACCGCTACGGCAACACGCGCGAGTAACCCCGCTCCCCAGAGGGCACCACCAGCCGAGTGGCAGGCGACCCCTCCATCAGAGTCGAGCCCCTGGGCCCCGAGCACTGGGCCCAGGTCGCCGAGATCTACGCCGAGGGCATGCGCACCGGGAACTCGACGTTCGAGACCGAGGTGCCCTCCTGGGAGCGTTGGGACGAGAACCACCTCCGCGACCACCGCCTGGTGGCCCGCGACGGCGACGAGGTGCTCGGCTGGGCGGCCCTGTCGCGCGTCTCGATCCGGGATGTGTACGAGGGCGTGGCCGAGTGCTCGGTCTACGTGAGCGAGGCCGCCCGCGGACGCGGGGTGGGCGAGCTTCTGCTCGAGACCCTCGCGCGGAGCGCCGACGCCGGGGGCATCTGGACGCTGGAGGCCGTCGTCTTCCCCGAGAACGAGGCGAGCGTGGCGATGCTGGAGAGCCGCGGCTTCCGGGTGGTGGGGCGCCGGGAGCGGCTGGGGAAGCTGCACGGCGAGTGGCGCGACGTCCTGCTGCTCGAGCGGCGGGGGCCTGTGGACTGAGGGGGCGCCCGCGGCCCCATCGGGGCGCGCAGCCGAAATGCCGATAAGAGATGGCTGGGACCGACACACGGCCCCCTGCCCGGAAGGCGCTATGCCCAAGCGATTCAGGCCCACTCCAGCCATGCTGGTGGCACTCCTCGCCCTGTTCCTCGCCGTCGGAGGCGTGGGCTACGCGGCCACGTCGATCGGGTCCGGCCAGATCACGAACAACTCGATTCGCTCGGCCGACGTCCGCAACGGGACGCTCGCGCCCAAGGATCTCTCGCCGAAGACCCGCTCGCTCCTCCGCGGAGCCGACGGGGCGCGCGGGCGCACCGGCGCGCGCGGGCTCGAGGGGGACGCCGGGCCGGCGGGCGCGACGAGCGCGGCGGGTGCCACGAACGTCGTCGCGCGGACCGGCTCTTTCCCGGCTGGCAGGCGGCACGACGCAATCGGGCACTGTCCAGTGTCAGCCCGGTGAGCGCGCAACGGGCGGCGGCGGAGGGATCGTCGCAGGGTCCGAACGCCCCCCTCCTCCAGAGTGGTCCGGTCGATGTCAGCGGAACGTTCCCGATCGCCGCCGGCGCAGTACCCACGGGCTGGCGAGTCGAGGTATCGAACGGCACGGGCGTTACCCAGACCGCCTCTGTCTCGGTGGTCTGCGCGGCACCATGAGCTGAGCCCGGGTTGGCCCCGTGGGCGGGTGAGCATCGACGTGCTCATCCGCCGCGAGGCGCCGGGTCAGGCGACCCGGTTCGGCGGGGGATCCCCGCGCAGGAACGCCGCCAGGTTGTCGACCGCGAGGTCGCCCATGGCGGTGCGGGCCTCCTGGGTGGCGCTCCCGAGGTGCGGCAGCAGCACCACGTTCTCCAGCCTCCGCAGGGCCTCCGGGACATCGGGCTCGTGCTCGTAGACGTCCAGCCCCGCGCCCGCGATGGTTCCCGAGGCCAGTGCCTCGGCGAGGGCTGCCTCGTCGACCACCTCGCCGCGTGAGGTGTTGATGAGGAAGGCCCCCGGGCGCATCCGGGCGAGGCGCGCCGCGTCGATCAGGTGCCGGGTCTCGGGCGTCGCCGGGCAGTGCAGCGTGACCGCGTCGCTCTCGGCCAGGAGCTCGTCGAGGTCGGCGGCGCGGTGGACGTCGAGGCCGGCGAGCCCGCCCTCGTCCGCGGGCCGCGGCTGGTGGTACAGCACGCGCATGCCGAACCCGTGGACGGCCCGCCGCGCGACGGCCCGCCCGATGCGCCCCATGCCCACGATCCCGAGCGTCGACCCGGTGACCGAGCTGCCCAGCATCTGGGTGGGGCCCCATCCGGTCCAGGCGCCCGAGCGGACGATCCGCTCGCCCTCTCCCATCCGGCGGGCCACGGCCAGCAGCAGCGCGATCGTCAGGTCGGCCGTGGCGTCGGTGAGCACGCCCGGCGTGTTGGTCACCACGATGCCGGCCTCACGGGCGGCGTCGAGGTCGATGTGGTTGACGCCCGCGCCGAAGTTGGCCACGATCCCCACTCGCCGCGGGGTCGCCGACAGGATCTCGGCGGTGAGGCGGTCGGTCACCGTGGCCAGGAGCCCGTCGGCGGTGCGCAGGGCCTCGGCCAGCTCGTCGGGGGTGAGCGCGCGGTCGTCGGCGTTCAGCCGGGCGTCGGCGATGCCGGCGAGCCGCTCCTCCACCGACCGGGGCAGGCGCCGGGTGACCACGACGCGCGCGGCGCGGCTCACCGGCGCGCGATGGCCTCGGCCATCCCCACCACGTTCCCCGCCTGACGCGCGGAGACCCCGTCGATGAGGCGCCCGTCCAGCCGGGCGGCGCCGCGCCCCGACGCCGCGGCCTCCTCCAGCGCCGCCAGGACGCGCCGGGCGTGCTCCACCTCGGCGGGAGTGGGGGTGAACGCCGCATTGGCGCGGTCGATCTGCGACGGGTGGATGACCATCGTGCCCGCGCAGCCCAGGATCGCGGCGCGGCGGGCCGCCGCCGCGAAGCCCTCGGGGTCGGCGAGGTCGCCGAACGGGCCCGCGATGGGCGCGAGGCCGTGGGCGCGCGCCGCCGTGACGATGCGCGAGAGCACCGCGTGCCACTGGTCGCCGGGGTAGCCCGGGTCGAGGCCGCCGATGGCGGTGGTGCGCATGCCGAGGCTGGCCGCCATGTCGCCCGGCCCGAAGTGCAGCGCCCGCAGGCGCGGTCCGGCGGCGGCGATCGCCTCCACGTTGGAGAGCCCGAGCGCGGTCTCGATGATCGGCTCGATCCCGATGCGGCGGGCGATGCCGGTGGCCTGCTCGATCTGGCCCAGCAGCGCGTCCACCAGGTGGACGTCCGCCGCGACGGCGGCCTTCGGCAGCACCACGCTGTCGAGCCGGTCGCCCGCCTGCTCGACCACGTCGATCAGGTCCCGGTACATCCAGTGGGTGTCGATGGCGTTGATGCGCACCGAGACGGCCCCGCCGTCGTCCGGCCAGTCGACCTCGTGGAGCCCCCGGATGACGGCCAGGCGCGCGCGCTCCTTGTCGTCGGGCGCCACGGAGTCCTCGAGGTCGAGGAAGACGCGGTCCGCGGCCCCCTGGGCGGCCTTGGGAAAGAGCTCGGGGCGCACGCCCGGGACGGCGAGCACGCTGCGCCAGAGCCGGACCGGGACCTCGCTGCCGCCCATCGGCCGATTCTCAGCGTCGGCGGGCGCTTGTCAAGCGCCGCCCGAGCGGCGTAGAACTCCGCAGTTGACGAATCGGGGGCCGGTGGACGGTCGCATCGACCGTGGTGAGTTCCTCCGCAGGGCCGGCGGCGCCCTCGGGGTGGCGAGCCTCGCGGGGGCCGGTTGGCCAATTGGCCGTTCGCGGGGCGGCCAATTGGCACAACGCGGCGGACCGCCCCTCGCGGATCTCGCGCGCGCCGTGCAGGGCCCCCTCCTGAGGCCGGGCAGCGCGGCCTACTCGGCGGCCCGCCAGGTGGTCAACGCGCGCTACTCCGGCGCGCGGCCGCTGGCCGTGCTGCGGGCGCGGAGCGTGTCCGACGTGCGGCAGGCCGTGCTCTGGAGCGCCCGCAACGGGGTGCGCATCACGGCGCGCTCGGGCGGGCACAGCTATGCCGGCTACTCGACCCTCAACGGCGGGCTGGTGGTCGACCTGTCCGGCCTCGCGCGGGTGGCCATCGCGGGCGACCGGCGCACCGTGCAGGTGGGGGCGGGCGCGCCCCTGATCGACCTCTACTCGGCCCTCGCGGCCCGCGGGCTGACCGTGCCCGCGGGCTCCTGCCCCACCGTGGGGGTCGGCGGCCTGGCCCTGGGCGGAGGCGTGGGGCTCGCGTCGCGGGCCTTCGGCACCACCTGCGACAACCTCGTGTCGGCCACGGTCGTGACGGCCGACGGGCGGGCGCTGGTGTGCGACGCGCGCCGCAACGCCGACCTGTTCTGGGCCTGCCGCGGAGGAGGCGGCGGGAACTTCGGGATCGCCACGAGCCTCACGTTCCGCACCCACCGGGTCGGGGGCGCCTCCTACTTCTTCGCGAGCTTCTCGTGGAACGACGCGGCCGAGGTGGTGGCGGCCTGGCAGCGATGGGCGCCGCACGCGCCCGACGAGCTCTTCTCGATCTGCTCGCTCTCGACGGGCTCGGGCTCGCCGACGGTCACGGTCTTCGGCCAGTACATGGGATCGACGGCCGCGCTGCGGCGGACCCTGTCGGGCCTCACCCGCGCCGTGCCCCCCAGCCGTCTGACCGTGGGGGCCTCGAGCTACCTCAGCCTGGTCCAGCGCTGGGCCGGGTGCCTGGGCGAGTCGGCCGCCGAATGCCGGCGCCCTCCCCGCGACCTGTTCGCCGGGAAGTCCGACTACGTGATCACTCCGCTCGCCCGCGCGGGCATCGCGGCCCTGGTGAGCGGCGTCGAGCGGCGCCAGGCGCAATCCTCGCGAGGGTCGGGGGCCATCCTGCTCGACTCCTACGGCGGGGCGATCAACCGGGTGGCGCCGGACGCGACGGCCTTCGTCCACCGGGACGCGCTCTGCTCGATCCAATACCTGGCCTACTGGGGCGCGGCGTCGCAGGCCGCGGCCGGGGTGGCGTGGATCCGCGGCGTGTACCGGGCCATGCGGCCGTTCGTCTCCGGCTTCGCGTACCAGAACTACATCGACCCGGACCTCGCCGGCTGGCAGCGGGCCTACTACGGGACCAACCTCGCGCGGCTGGTGGACGTGAAGACGGCCTACGACCCCGACGAGGTCTTCCGCTTCCGCCAGGGCATCCGGGCGCGCTGAGGGCGCCCCGGAAAGGGGCGCCCCCGCGCGATCAACCTCACACGGCTAGAACTTCAGCGTGGAGCGCAGCAACGGCGGGATCGGCCGTGCCGCGATGCTCTGGAACGTCCGGTACGCCGGCTTCGGCGTGCCGCTCGCGAACAGCAGCCCCCCGGGCCAGTTGATGTTGTCCTGGAGGTTGAACCAGACCACGGCCGCCAGACGCGGGCTCTTGACGAGCGGCAATGTGAACATCTGCTTCAGATAGAGGTTCTGGATCGCCGGGCTGACCTTCACCGTCCGGAACGGGGTGATCGCCGTCGTGTAGCCGGCCTCGGTGACGAAGAGCTTCATGCCCTTCCTCTTCTTGTCGAGCGTCGCGAAGATCTCCGGCAGGCTGCCCCACGAGGGGAATGCCGCGGACGCCCGGGCCGTTGACGTGGGGCCGACCGACGGGTAGATGTGCTGCGAGTAGGCGTCGAACTTCGGC
The DNA here is from genome assembly GCA_963721335.1 of Miltoncostaeaceae bacterium. Taxonomy (GTDB): domain Bacteria; phylum Actinomycetota; class Thermoleophilia; order Miltoncostaeales; family Miltoncostaeaceae; genus CAVXDY01. The sequence continues at coordinate 238,404 of CAVRIV010000002.1, read as the reverse complement.
GCGCTCTTGGTGACGAGCGAGTTGAGCCACACGCGGGCGCCGACGTTGCCGTTGCCCGTGCTGCTGCGCGGCCCGCCGACCCCGCCGATGACGGTGGTGCTCCTGTTGACGAGCTTGATCCGCGGGTAGGCGGCCTTGATGAGGGCCTTGTACTTGGGGATCGAGGACGCGTTGTTGAACCGGAAGAAGTTCTTCAGGTTCGGCTCGTTCCAGATCTCGATCAGCCGCAGCCGCGGCAGCAGGGTGGTCGGGGCGACGGGGTCCGGATAGAAGCCGTTGTACCGCGTCGCCAGCGCCTGCATGAAGTCGGCGTACTGCACGGCCCTCGGTGCGTTCGGGTTGTAGGCCGACGGGAAGGGGGTGTTGGTGCCCTCGACCGCCCAGAAGGGCGTGCTGTAGACGGTCACGAGAGGCGTGATGTTCGCGGCCTTGAGAGCCTTCATGATCTGGTCGATCCGGCTCCAGTTGTAGGCCGGGTCGGCCGGGTCGGTCGGGTTCGCCGGCTGGGTGGGCGCCACGAACGACCAGAGGACGTCGAAGCGCGTCACCTTCGCCTGGCTCGCCTTGATCATGTCGATCCGGCTCTGGATCTGGGACGCCGGCGCGATGGTCAGCACGTCGTCCTGGACCGCCGCGACTCCGCCCATGCCGGTGGCGGGCAGCGCGAGCGCGACCCCCGCGGCGAGCGCGAGTGCGCCGCCGATCAGTGCGCGACGGGGTGCGCGTGCGTGCGTGTTCCTCAAGAGGCTTCCTCCAACGGTGGGGCCCGGGCGGGCGGCATGGTAGCAACGCTCACGCGTGCGTTTCCTCCCATATCGGTCAGTCCGGCGCCGCGCCTTACGAGTCGCTAACGCAAATCGTCGAAGAACGCGCGCAGGAGGGAGAGGGCCTCGCCGGCCAGGACGCCTCCCTGCACCTCCACGCGGTGGAGGAGCCGCGGATCCTGCAGCGGGTTGATCACGGTCCCCGCCGATCCGACCTTCTGATCCGGGGCGCCGAACACGAGCCGGGCCACGCGCGCCTGCTGGATGGCCCCGGCGCACATGGGGCACGGCTCGAGGGTGCAGTAGACCACCGTCCCGAGCAGCCGCCACCCCCCGAGGGCGATCGCGGCGGCTCGCAGCGCCAGGATCTCGGCGTGGGCGGTGGGGTCGGCGCGCAGCTCGCGCTCGTTGTGGGCCGAGCCCACGACCTCCCCCTCGCGCACCACCACGCAGCCCACGGGGACGTCGCCGTGGTCGGACGCGACGGCCGCCTCCGCCAGGGCGAGCCGCATGAAGTGCTCATCGCGAGGGAAGACGCGCCGCATGACCGGACAGTACGCCCACCCGCTACGGTGACGGAGGTGATCGTCGAGTCGGTCAACGTGGGTCTGCCACGCCGCGTCGCTCACGAGGGCCGCACGGTCACGACCGGGATCTACAAGGAGCCCGTGGCCGGTCGCGTCATGGTGCGGGCGACCAACCTCGACGGCGACCGCCAGGCCGATCTCCGGGTGCACGGAGGCCCTGACAAGGCCGTCTACCTCTACCCGGGCGAGCACTACCCGCACTGGCGCGAGGCGCTCGCGCCCGCCGAGCTCGCCCCCGGCTGGTTCGGGGAGAACCTCACCACGCGCGGCGTGCAGGAGGGCGAGGTCTGGATCGGCGACGTCCTCCGGGTCGGCGAGGCCCTGCTCGAGGTGAGCCAGCCGCGGGTGCCCTGCGCGAAGCTCGCGATGAAGGCCGGCGACCCCGCCTTCGGCGGGCCCTTCCTGCGCAGCGGCCGCAGCGGCTTCTACCTGCGCGTGCGCGAGGAGGGCGAGGTCGGCGCCGGCGACGCGATCGTCCGCGAGGGCCGCGGCGAGGGAGGGATGAGCGTCCGCGAGATCGTCGCCCTGCTCGACGAGTCGGCCAGCGCCGACGACCTCGACCGCGCCGCGGCCCTCTCGGCGCTGGCCCTCGGCTGGCGCGAGCGGTTCGCCAACCGGGCCATCGCCCGGCGGCGGATCAGATCCCGGGCGGGGTGAGCCGGGGGCTCACGGCGTACCCGGACCCACCGCGAGCTCGACGATCTCCTCGGGAGAGTCCGAGAGCTGGATCAGGTCCATGTCGGAGCGGCCGATCAGGCCCTCCTCCATCATCCGCGCCTGCACCCACCGCACCAGGCCCGCCCAGTGGGCCGAGCCGCAGAGCACCACCGGGAAGCTGAGCGCCTTGCCCGTCTGGATCAGCGTGAGCGACTCGAACAGCTCGTCCATGGTCCCGAAGCCCCCGGGGAAGACGATGAAGGCCTCGGAGTACTTCACGAACATCGTCTTCCGCACGAAGAAGTAGCGGAACGCGATCGCCAGGTTCACGTACTCGTTCACGGCCTGCTCGTGGGGCAGCTCGATCGTGCAGCCCACCGACATGCCCCCGGCCTCGGACGCGCCGCGATTGGCGGCCGCCATGATCCCGGGCCCGCCGCCGGTGATGACCGCGTAGCCGCGCTCGGCCAGCAGCCGTCCCACCGCGAGCGCGAGGGCGTAGTGGGGGCTGTCGGTCCCCAGGCGGGCCGACCCGAACACCGACACGGCCGGGCCCACCCGCGCGAGCGCGTCGAAGCCGTCCACGAACTCGCCCAGGATGCGCAGCGCCTGCCAGGGGTCGCTGTGCAGGAACTCCGGATCCGTCGGCCGGGTGAGAAGGCTGGCGTCGGCGTGGTCGAGCGCCTGTCCGGCGGCCCCCCGCGCGCCCAGGCGCCCGCGGCGCTCGAGCCTCACCCGCGCGGCTCCGACACCCGCCCCACCACGGAGGCGAGCGGCATCCGGTGGGCGCGCCGGCTCCACTCCTCCGGGGTCCGGCGGCCGGGGTCACGGGCGGGAACCGGCTCGCCGAACGAGATCACGACCACCACGCGCTCGGGCGCATCCACCCCGAGCGCCGCGGCCATCGCCTCGGGGTCGGCGACGCCGTTGGGGCAGGAAGCGACGCCGTCCGCCCAGGCCGCGAGCATCATGTTCTGGGCGGCTCGCCCGGCGTCGAAGTCGACCAGGCCGCCTCCGGGGCTGACCACGAGCGCCACCACCAGGCCGGCGCCGAGCACGTTTCCCGGAGCGTAGACGGCCCGCGCCACGGCGTGCAGCGCCGCTCCCTCGGGGATGAGGAAGCGGGTCGGCTGCCGGTTTCGCGCGCTTCCGGTGAGGCGGCCGGCATCGAGTATCCGCTCCGTCACCGCGTCGTCCACGGGCCGTCCGGAATAGCGGCGCAGATCGCGCTTGCTGGTCACGGCGAGGCGGACGTCCACGGCGGTGAGACTAGCTTGTCGGCTCGCCCCGGCCCCGGGCGATGAGGCTCGGCACGGGCATGTCCGTGCGGGTAGGTTTCTCCCACCTCCGGACCGGGAAGGGATGCGACCGTTGACGAGCTGTTGAACACGACGATCAATGGCCTCGCGAGCGGCGGGATCTACGCGCTCGGGGCGATCGGGCTGACCCTGGTCTACGGCATCCTCAAGCTCGTCAACTTCGCCCACGGCGACTTCATGACCCTGGGCGGCTACGTGGCCTTCGCGGTCAACGTCAGCGCGGGCCTGCCGCTGATCGTGGCCTTTCTCGCCGCGCTGGCCGCGGTCGCCGCCCTGGGGGTGATGCTCGAGTTCACGGTGTGGGGACCCATGCGCCGGCGCGGGGCGGGGGTGATGCAGCTCCTGCTGCTGTCGATCGGGCTGGCATTCGTGATCCGCAACCTGATCCTCTTCGACTGGACGGCCCGCAACCGCTCGCTCGACGTCAACCAGTTCCAGGTCTGGAACCCGTTCGGCGAGGTGGCCATCTCGGCCATCCAGGTCACGGTCATCGTCACCGCGGCCGTCGTGCTCGTCCTGGTGGCGGTGATGCTCAAGACGACGTTGATCGGCAAGACGATGCGAGCGCTGTCCGACAGCTTCGATCTGGCCGAGGTGTCGGGGGTCAACACGCGCCGCGTGGTGATCTACACCTGGCTGCTGGCCGGCAGCCTGGCCGGCCTGGCCGGGGTGCTCGCCGCCATCTACACCACCCTCACCCCCAACACCGGCTGGTTCCTGCTGCTGCCGATCTTCGCCGCGGTGGTCCTCGGCGGGATCGGGAACGCCTACGGGGCGTTGATCGGCGGGGTCACGCTCGGCCTGGTGCAGGAGTGGTCGACGATGATCATCCGCCCCACCTACAAGGAGGCGATCGGCTTCCTCGTGCTGATCCTGGTGCTGCTGGCGCGACCCCAGGGCATCTTCGGACAGGCCCGGACGGTCTAGATGGACCCCCTCCTCGCCTTCGGCTTCTGGGCCTTCGTGCTCACCTTCGCGGGCATCTACGCGATCTTCGTGCTGGGCCTCCAGGTGGAGGTCGGCGACACCGGCCTCATCAACTTCGGCCACGTGGCGTTCATGGCCATCGGGGCCTACACCATGGGCCTGATGATCACCAACGGCGTGAGCATCGGCATCGCGATCCCGGTCGCGGTGCTCGCCGCCGCGGTCGGCGGCCTCCTGCTGGGGCTTCCGACCCTGCGCCTGCGGGCCGACTACTTCGCCATCACCACCATCGCCGCCGGGGAGATCCTGCGCATCATGATCGTCAACGAGCAGGATACGACCGGGGGAACGCAGGGCCTGCGCAGCGCCAGCGGGCCCTGGCGCGACTTCAACAACGACGTCCTCGACTTCTTCGACGGCCTCGGGTTCCACAACCTCGACCGCCGCGTACCGCTGCTGGTGCTGGTGTGGCTCACCACCCTGATCGTGGGCGCGCTGCTCGTCTACCTCGGGCGCACGCCCTGGCGACGGACCCTGCGCGCCGTGCGCGAGAACGAGGACGCGGCGGCGGCCGCCGGCAAGCCCGTCTTCCGGTACAAGCTCCAGGCGCTCGCGCTCGGCTCCGGGATCGCGGGCCTGGCCGGGGTCTTCTACACCCTGTTCTCCACCACCCTCTTCCCCGACAACTTCGAGCCCATCTTCACCTTCGTCGGCTTCGCCATCCTCATCCTCGGCGGCATCGGCAGCTACTTCGGCGTGGCCGTGGGCTCGGTGGTGATCGGGTTCATCGTGTCGGGCACCCGCTTCCTGGATTTCCCGCTCGACGCCGACAAGGTCGCGGCCCTTCGCTTCGTGGTCATCGGGCTGCTGATCATGGCCATCATGGCCTTCCGGCCCCAGGGTCTCTTCGGCAAGAAGGAGGAGCTCTATCTCGACGCCTGAGGCCACCGGGCCCCTCCTGGACGTGCGCGATCTGCGCGTGCACTTCGGCGGCGTGCAGGCGGTGGACGGCGCCACCTTCTCGGTGCAGCCGGGCTCGTTCACCGGGCTCATCGGGCCGAATGGGGCGGGGAAGACCACCGCCTTCAACCTCATCACCGGCTTCGTCCGGGCCGACGCGGGGACCGTCACGCTCGCCGGACGCGATGTGAGCGGCGACGGCCCCGACGTTATCGCCCGGCTCGGCATGGTCCGGACCTTCCAACTGACCCGGGTGCTCGGGAAGATGACCGTGCTCGAGAACGCCATGCTGGCCGCCCCGGACCAGCCCGGCGAGCAGCTGGCCACGGCCCTTTTCCGGCCCCGCCGGTGGCGCCGGCGTGAGACGGAGGTGCGCGAGAAGGCCCTCGCGATGCTGCGCGAGGTGGGCATCGAGAACAAGGCCGGGGACTACGCCGCCACGCTGTCGGGCGGCCAGCGCAAGCTGCTCGAGCTGGCGCGCGCGCTCATGACCGAGCCGCGCCTCGTGCTGCTGGACGAGCCGATGGCCGGCGTCAACCCGACCCTGGGACGGCGGCTCCTCGACTACCTGCTGCGCCTGCGCGAGGAGCGCGGGCTGACCGTGCTCTTCGTCGAGCACGACATGGATGTGGTGATGGACGTCTCGGACGAGGTGATCGTGATGGCCGCCGGCCGGGTCATCGCGGTCGGGCCGCCGGCGTCGGTGCGCTCGGACCAGCAGGTGATCGACGCGTACCTCGGCGCGGAGCCCGTCGGGGCGTGAGCGCGGAGACGATCCCGGCCCCGGTGCTCGTGGCGGAGGGCCTCGTCGGAGGCTACGTGCCTGAGGTCGACGTCCTTCGCGGATGCACCCTGAAGGCCGGCGAGGGCGAGCTGGTGGTCGTCATCGGCCCGAACGGGGCGGGCAAGTCGACGCTGGCGAAGGCGATCTTCGGGCTGGTGAAGGTACGCGAGGGCCACGTGACGCTTCATGGTCAGGACATCACCGGGGCCGCGCCCCACGAGATCACCGGCAAGGGCATGAGCTACGTGCCGCAGATCGCGAACGTCTTCGTCTCCCTGACCGTGCAGGAGAACCTCGAGGTCGGGGGCGTTCTGCGCCGGTCGGCCGCGCGAGCGCGGATCGAGGAGATGATCGCGCTCTTCCCCCGCCTCGGCGAGCGCCGGCGGCAGAGGGCCGGCACGCTTTCGGGCGGCGAGCGTCAGATGCTGGCCATGGCGCGCGCGCTGATGCCCGAGCCGAGCGTCCTTCTGCTCGACGAGCCGTCGGCGGGCCTGGCGCCGCGTGCCGTGGGCGAGGTCTTCGAGACCGTGGCCCGCATCAATGCCGCGGGCGTCACGGTGGTGATGATCGAGCAGAACGCCCGCCGCGCCCTCTCCCTCGCCCACCGGGGTTACGTCCTGGAAGGTGGCCAGAACAGGTTCGAAGGCGGCGGGGACACGCTGCTCACCGATCCCCAGGTGGCCGAGCTCTACCTGGGGGGAGGAGCCACGCGGGGGCGGCCGGAGCCGCCCCCGCGCGAGGCGACTACTCGACGGTAGCCGGGATCACCTCGTCCGTGGGCGCGAGCTTGCCGTCGGTGTAGCTCCAGGTGCTGTAGTTCGCGGCCGTCGGGTCGCCGGCGTCGTCGAAGTCGATCGGTCCCGAGGCCCCCTCGTAGTCGATGTCCTCACCGTCCGCCGCCGCCGCGATCGCCTCCGACAGGGTCTCGAAGGTGTACTTGGTGCCACCCTCGGAGACCGCCTGGAGGTTCTCGGCGATCGACGCGGAGTCGCTCGAGCCGCCGGCCACCGCCGCGAGGGCGATCAGCATGACGGCGTCGAAGTTCTGGGCGTCGTAGGTCTGCCGCGGCTCGCCGACCTCGGCCTTCCAGAGCGCGTCGAAGGGCTCACCTGCCGGGGCCTCCAGCGAGGTCGCCGCGGTCCCGCGCATGCCCTCGGTGGCCGGCTTGCCCGCGTCCTGCGGCAGGCTGTTGGAGATCAGGCCGTCGCCGGTGAAGGTCTTGGCCGGGTCCCAGTTGCCCGTGCGCACGAGGGCCGGCCCCATCTTCGGCCAGTCGCCGGCGTAGTCGATGATCATCCAGCCGTCGGGGTTTCCGGACGCCAGCTGCTGCGCCTCGGAGTTGAGGCTCGCCGCCTCCGGGTTGTAGGGCACGTTCTTCGAGACGGTCCCGCCGGCGGCCTCGAAGGCCGCGGTGAACTCCTGCACGAGGGCCGTGCCGTAGGAGTCGTTGCGCCCACCGGTCACGATGTTCGCGTCGGCGCCGAGCTCCCGGCCGATGAGCTGGGCGATCACCCTGCCCTGGATCGCGTCCGAGGGCGGGGTGCGGAAGACGAGCCCGTCGTCGTCGAGATCCGTGATGGCCGGCTGCGTGGCGGACGGGCTCACGATCGGGACCCCCGCGGGGACGCTGACGTTCTCGGCTGTGGCCGTCACCTCGTCCGTGCCCCAGGGGCCGGCGATGGCGGTGACGCCGTCGCTCTCGATGAGCTTGGTCGCGGCCTCCTGCGCCGCCTGCGCCTCGCTCTTGGTGTCCTCCTGGACGAGGGTGATCTTCAGGCCGCTGTCGCCCGCGGCCGCGTTGATCTGCGCGGCGGCGAGGTCGGCCGCCTTGGCGCCCGGTCCGCCGTACGGACCAAGGCCGCCCGTCAGGGGCACCAGGACGCCGACCTTCAGGTCGCCCACCTCACCGCCGCCGCTATCGTCGTCGCCGCCGCATCCCGCGGCGATGCCGCCGATACTCAGGGCACCGAGCGCGAGGAGGGACGCCACCGTGCGTCGTCGAATCATTCGCATTCCTTTCCGAGCCCCACCGGGCCATCGTGTCATTCGTTGCGAGCCAGCCTACCGGGCGACGGGGGGCGCGGGCGCGTGAACCAGGTCCGGGGAGAGCCGTGGACCGTCCGCGTGGCGGCGAGCGGCGACCTGGGCGGGGCGCTCGCGCTGCGCCACGCCGTCTTCTGCCTGGAGCAGGGGGTGCCCGAGGAGCTCGAGCACGACGAGCACGATGCCACCGCTCTGCACCTGGTGGCCGTGGCCGGCGGCGTCGTGGTCGGCACCTGCCGTCTCCGCTTCCTGGGAGCCTCGGCACGTCTTCAGCGGATGGCCGTGGCGCGCACGTACCGCGGCCGCGGGGTGGGCGCGGACCTCCTCGGCGCCGCCCACCGGCAGGCCCGGGCCAGCGGGGCGACGGAGGTGGAGCTGCACGCGCAGCTCACGGCCCGCGACTTCTACGCGCGGGCCGGCTACGTGGCCGAGGGCGAGGAGTTCGAGGACGCCGGGATCCCGCACGTGCTCATGCGCCGGCCGCTGACCGCACCCCCGCCGTGACCGCCATGGCGACGGCCACCACCACGAGGAACGGTGCCCCGCGCCAGGCCGCGACCGCGGCGGCGGCCACGCCGGGCGCGCGCGCGTCGAGGGTGAGGTCGCCCTCGTGCGTCAGGGTCTGCACCGCCACCAGCGCCGCCAGCAGCGCCGCCGGCATCTGATCGACCGCGCGCTCCACCCGCGGCGGCAGGCGCCGGCCGCCCAGCAGCACCGGACCGGCCGCCTTCATCGCGTAGGTGCCGGCGGCCAGGGCGAGGATCGCGGCCCAGCTCACGCCGGCGCGCCCCGGCCTGCCGACACCAGCAGGCCTGCGCCGGCGCCGAGCGCTGCCGCGAGGATGGGGAGCCCGGGGGCGGCGAAGGGTGTGAGGGCCAGGGCGATCCCGGCGCCCACGATGGCCGACGCCCGGCCTTCGGGGCGGTCGAGGCGCGGCACCAGCAGGGCGACGAAGACGGCCGGGATCGCCGCGTCGAGGCCCACCGCCTCGACGTCGATCGAGCCGGTCAGCGCCCAGCCCGCGGCGGTGCCGGCCAGCCACAGGATCAGGACCGCGACACCCGTGAGCCAGAACGCGCGCCGGGCGCGCGCCGGCTCGGGCTGCGCGAGGGCGACGCCGGCCGACTGATCGATGAGGACGTGCGACGCCAGCAGGCGCCGGCCGAGCGAGCCGGTGAGGATCGGCGCCAGGGCCACCCCGAAGGCGACGTTGCGCGCCGACAGCAGCAGGCCCGCGAGCACCGCCGCGAAGGCGGTGCCCCCCGCGGCCGCCACCCCCACGGCCGCGAGCTGGGCCGATCCGCCGTAGACGAGGCCCGACAGCGCGAGCGCCTTCGCAAGGGAGAGATCGGCGTCGGCGCAGATGACGCCGAACGAGATCCCGAAGGCCCCGACCGCCAGGGCGATCGCGACCGCCTGCCGCAGCAATGGATCGTTCAACGAACGCATCGTTCGGTATAGTAGAACAGTGGAGGGCGCCGGAGACCTCGTGGCCGTCGTGGCCGACAACGTGCGGCGCCATCGCGCGCGCCGGCGCCTGTCCCTGTCCGAGCTGGCCGCGCTGGCGGGGGTGGGCAAGTCGACGCTGTCCCAGATCGAGTCGGGCAAGGCGAATCCGAGCATGGAGACGCTGTGGGCGCTCGCGACGGCCCTCGGCGTTCCGTTCGGTGAGCTGGTGTCCCCGTACGCGCCCGCCGTGCGGGTGCTCCGCGCGGGCGAGGGCATCCGGATCGACGCCGAGGGCGCTCCCTTCCTGGTGCGCCTGCTCGCGGCCACGGGGCGCCGCGGCGCGAGCGAGATCTACCGCCTCGAGTCGCAGCCGGGTCCGGCGCACCGGGCCGACCCCCACCCCGCCGGGGTGCGCGAGCATCTGATCGTGACCGCCGGCGCCATGGAGGTGGGGCCGCTCGACGCCCCGGTGCGCCTCTCCCGAGGCGACCTGGTGTCCTTCCCGGGCGACGTGCCCCACGGCTACGAGGCGCTCGAGGCCGACAGCTCCGCGGTCCTCGTGATGGACTACCCGTGATGCCCGGCCTTCCCCTGCACCAGGTTGACGCCTTCACCGAGCGGCCCTTCGCCGGCAATCCCGCGGCCGTCTGCCTGCTGGCCGAGGAGGCCGACCCCGCCTGGATGCAGGCCGTCGCGTCGGAGATGAACCTGTCCGAGACCGCCTTCCTGCTGCCCGAGGGCGCGCCCGGCGCGTACGGCCTGCGGTGGTTCACCCCGGCGGTGGAGGTGGAGCTGTGCGGCCACGCGACGCTGGCGAGCGCGCACGTGCTCTGGAGCACCGGCAGCGTCGCGCCCGACGCCGCGATCTCGTTCTCCACCCTCAGCGGCACGCTCACGGCCGCGCGCGACGGGGAGCTGATCGCCATGGACTTCCCCGCCGCCGTCCCCGAGCGGACGAGCCGCCGGCCGGGTTGATCGAGGCGCTCGGGGTGGCCCCCGTCTGGGTGGGGCGGGCGCTTGTCAACTGGCTCGTCGAGGTCTCCTCGGTCGAGGAGGTCGTGCGCGCGGCACCCGACATGGAGCGCCTCGCCGCGCTGCCCGGACAGGGCGTCATCCTGACGGCCGCGGGCGGCATCGACGGAGCCGACGTCACCTCTCGCTACTTCGCGCCCGGCTGCGGGCATCCCCGAGGATCCGGTCACCGGCTCGGCGCACTGCGCACTGGGGCCGTACTGGTCCGAGCGCCTCGGCCGCCGGCGGCTCGTCTGCCACCAGGCCTCGCGGCGCGGCGGGATCGTCTACGTCGAGGTGTGGGGCGAGCGCGTCGGGTCTCGCGGGCCGGGCGGTCACGGTGATGGAGGGGCGGCTCACGGTCTGAGCCGGCCCGCCGTCACACGATGAGGCTCTCCTCCCGCTCCACCTGGGAGCCGCGCCCCGCGTAGAGGTCCCACGCCACGGCCATGCGGCGCACGGCCTCGGCGATGACCGGCGGCTCGTACACGAACGGCAGGCGCAGCCGGTCACCGTGGCCGCCCTCGGCCGAGAGCACCTGGCCCGGGACCACGTTCACGCCGCAGCGCTGGGCCACCTGACCGAACGCGCGGGCGTCGCCGCTCGGCAGCCGCACCCACAGCGTGCAGCCGCCGCGGGGAGGGTCCCAGGTCCACTCGGGCAGGTGCTCCTCGAGGGAGGCGGACAGCGCCTCGTAGCCCGTGACCAGGTGCCGGCGGCGCTCCTCGGTCGCCTCGTCGATGCTCGGCAGGAGACGCGCGGCCAGGTGCTGGGAGAGGACGCTGGTGCCCATGTCAGCGGCGATCTTCAGGCGGGTCAGGCGCTCCACGACCGGATGGGGGGCCCGGATCCAGCCGATCCGCAGGCCCGCCCACAGCACCTTGCTCACCGAGCCGATGCTGATGACGGTCTCCGGTGCGTGCGCGGCGATCGGTGCAGGGAGAGGGCGGCGGTCCCCCAGCAGCAGCCGGCGCAGCGCCAGGTCCTCCACCACCGGCACGCGCGAGCGGGCCGCGAGCTCGGCGACGAGGCGGCTGCGACGCTCCGAGAGCACCGACCCGGTGGGGTTCTGGTGGGCGGGGACCAGATAGACGAAGCGCGGGCGCACCCGCTCCAGGAGATCCTCCAGCGCCTCGGGCACGATCCCGCGCTCGTCGAGCGCGACGCCGATCGGCCGCATCCCGGAACCGCGCACCACGTCGAGCGCGCCGGGGTAGGTGACCTCCTCCGTCAGCACCGGCGAGCCCGGCTCGCCCAGGAGCGTGGTGACCAGGCCGATCGCCTGCTGCGCGCCCGTGGTGATGAGGATCTCGTCGCTCCGCGTCGGCACCCCCTCGGCGGTCATCAGCGCGGCCACCTGACGGCGCAGCTCGGGGAGGCCTGCGGGGAGGTAGCCCGTCCCGCTCACGACGTCGGTCAGCCCCTCGCCGGACATCTCGTCCAGGACCCGGCTCACGACCGACGTCGGCGGGGGGCATGCCGCGGTCAGCTCGATCATGCCGTCGTCCTGGCGGAGCAGGCCGCTGTAGAGCTCGGCCGAGAAGGGCCGCTCGCCCGATGGGGGCGCGTCGGACGCGCGGACCCAGGTGCCGCGGCCCTGGCGGCTGTCGAGCCTCCCCGCGTCCTTCAGCTCGCCGTAGGCGCCCACGACGGTCGTCCGGCTCACCTCGAGGCGCCGGGCCAGGTCGCGCTCCGTGGGGAGGACGGCGCCCACGCCCAGCTCCCCGCGGTCGATGCACGCCGCCAGGGCGCGCGCGAGCCGGTCGTAGAGGGGGCCCGTCCCCACGGCCCACGGCCCCAGGAGCGTGCTCAATCGATCAGGCGAGACCTTCATTGGATCCAATAGTCCCCCAAAGGCCATTGATGTGCAAGCCGCAGTTGTCGAAACTAAGTCCAATTGGTCGTGAGGCGACCTATCAGAGTCCAATCAGGTCAGATTGGTACCTCACGAGGCGGCCCGCCGGGTCGTTTCCGCATCAAGGGGGTGGAGCAATGCTGGACGTCGAGTGCGGGGAGTGCGGACGGGTGCTGATCGGGACCCGTCAGATCGTCGGGCTCACCAGCACGCCCGACGGCATCGAGGTGGCGTTCGTCTGCGGGTGCGGCCGCCCTGGGGGCGTGCTCACGGGGCGTGCTCAACACCCTCACACCGAGTTGGTAAGTCCCGCGTAATCGCCGGCTAAGCGGCCCGTCGTAGCGTGCCACCAACGCGTGCGGATCGTCCGGTCTGGACGCGCAAACGGGCTCAGGAGGTCACATGTACAACATCCTTCACACCGCGTCGGCTCCGGGCCTGCGCGACACGCTCCGGCCCGCACCGCGACGGCGGCGGGTCCTGCGCCGGCGCCGGGCGAACGAGGCCGCCGACCGCCGCACCGCGACCGCCCCGGTTCTGATCCCCCGTCCGTGACGGGCGGGGGTCCGGTCCACTGCTGATCCCGGAGGCGAACTGACCGGAACCGCCGAGGGCCGGGGCCGCGGTCTTGTCCAATTCGCCGAGCCTGGGGTAGGAACGCTGCGTTCGTGATTCGTCATCGGATCCCGGGGGTGGCTTGGTGAACGCGGTTCGGAGAACGGTGATCGGCGGGGTGGTGCTGGGCGCGTTGGCGGCGCTCGTGGCGACGGCGCCGGCGGGGGCGGAGGCACCCGCCCAGGCGAACCAGGTGACGAGCCCGTTCAACGTGCTCTCGACGACGAAGGTCGGGCCGAGCCCGAACCGCGTCACCTACGGATACGGGGCGGCCTGGACGCTCAACGGGAACGGCAGCGTCAGCAGGGTGGACGCGACGACCGGCGCCGTGAAGACGACGTCGACCGGTCCCAACCCGCGCGACATCCGGGCGGGCTTCAACCGCATCTGGGTGCTCAGCTCCACCAAGACCAAGGCCTCGATCGTGACGCTGAACACCGCCGGCGCGAAGGTCGGGAAGACGATCTCGATCAACCTCGGCACGACGACCGACCTCGGCCCCGGGGCCCAGAACGGCGCCAACACGCTCGGGGTGGGATCGGGCTCCGTCTGGGTCGCGGGCGTCCGCACGTGGCAGAAGCTGGCGAGCATCGACCCGGACACGGCGAAGGTGGTCGTCAAGACCTGGCCGGTCCCGCAGGCCTTCTCCGCCGCCGACAGCGCGCTCTGGATCGTCACGCCGAACCAGGCGTCGATCCAGAAGCGCAAGCCCTCGAACCTCTCGGTCCTGGACACGCTTCCGGTGGGGTCGGCCACCGGCGGGTCGGCCGGGTCCCTCTGGCTCACCTTCGGGTCCAGCTTCTTCTGGCTGTCCCAGTCAACGCCCAACGACCTCGGGCAGATCAACAAGGTCTCGCCCACCACCGGCCTCGTCGCGGGCGCCGTGAGCAAGGACCTGTCGATCACGCTCACCTGCACGGCGGCCGGCGGGAACGCGGTCTGGGCCACCCAGCGGCCGGACTCGCTCGGCGGCACGCCGGCCCTGCTGTTCCGGCTGAGCCAGACCGACCTGTCCACGGTCGCCAGCGGCACGCTGCCGGCCGGGGCGACGCCCGGCGCGGTGCAGTGCGTGACCGTCGGGGGCGGGCTCGTGTGGGTCACCGACGGGGTCGGTTCCCTCTACAAGATCCAGCCCTAGGGACACCGAAGGGCGGCGGCCGTGGGCACACGGCCGTCGCCGGTCTCGGTGGCGACCGTCACCCGGAGCGACACGTCCGCGACGCCAGGTCCCCCAGCATCTCGACCAATGCCTCGCCCGCGGCGTCGAGGCTGGCAGCCGAGACCTTGTCGAGCGAGTCCGTGGGACGGTGGAAGTACGGATAGGTGAAGTCGATGAGGTCGATGGAGCGGACCCCGGCCTCCTGGAACGGGGTGTGGTCGTCGAGGACGGCCCCGGTCACCCGCGGGGGGAAGGCCCGGATCGTGCCCGCCCGCTCGGCGCCGGCGCGCAGGAGCTGCCAGAGGGCGGGGTCGGAGCTGGCCTCGCGCGGGATCGACAGGTCCTTGTCCCCCACGAAGTCGACGACCACGACGGCCGAGAGCTCACCGGCGTGCGCCCGCGCGTAGGCGCGGCTGCCGCGCACGCCGTCGCGCAGGAAGTCGTCCGAGCCGCGGGGGCTCTCCTCGCCGTCGAAGAACACGAAGCGGATCTCCCGGTCGCAGGCGCGGCGCCCCGGGCGCAGGGCCCGCGCCAGCTCGAGCACCGTGGCCGTGCCCGACGCCCCGTCGTTGGCGCCGACGAACCCGGGGATGTCCTTGGTGTCGTAGTGCGCCCCCACGAGGATCGCCTTGCCGCGACCCGGCAGCCGGCCCACGACGTTGCGCAGCCCGCCCGGCACCTTCTCGAAGCGCCCGCCGGGGATCTGCGCGCGCAGGCGCACGGCAAGGCGACGCGAGGCGGCTGAGCCGGCCGGGCGCGGTCCCAGGGCCACCTGCGCGCGGAGCTCGGCGAAGGCGCGCTCGGCGTCGAACCGGTCGCCCGTGCCGGCCGCGCTGCCGCCCGCGCAGCCGATGGCGAGCGCCATGGCGAGGGTCAGGACGGCGGCGAGGCCGATGCGCCGGTTCAGGGTCGCGATGGCGGTCGGCGACAGTGGGTGACGCCGGAGTCGAGCACGCTCCCGGCCGCGCTGACGAAGGCGTAGCGGGCGACGCCGGGCTGCAGCCGCAGCCGCAGCGCCCCGTCGTTCTTCCCGTCCGAGAACGCGAGACGCCGGTCCGGGTCGACCCCGTAGTGGCTGCGCCCTCCCGCCCCGGAGACGATCTCGGTGATCCCGCGGTGCGGGTGGAGGCGCTGCATGTCGTGATCGTGGCCGTTCAGCACGAGCACGGCGCGCCCGATCAGTACATCCCAGAACGGCTGGACGTCGGGCGCGTCGCCGTGGGTGCCGGCGCTGTAGCGGGGGCGGTGCCAGAACGCGATGCGGCAGGAGCCCGGGCCGGCGACCCTGCGCCGCAGCCAGCGCAGCTGCGCCGAGCCGGCCGCGTGGTCCATCTCGGAGTTGAGGCTGATGATCTGCCAGCCGGCGAGGGAGACGTCGTAGTAGGGCGGCGGGCGGCCGCCGGCGACGCGGGACCAATAGGGGTCGTAGCCCACGGTGCGCCGTCCCCACTCGTGGTTGCCCGGGGTGGGGAGCGTGATGTCGCGCATCGACCCGTAGACCGTCTGGTAGTTCGCCGCGAAGTCGGCCGCGTCCCCCCGCTCGTAGACGTCGCCCAGGTAGAGGAAGCGCGTCGGCCGGGCGCGCTCGATCAGCCGCGACACGGCGAGCGTGGCCTCCGAGTACTTCGCCCCGTCCCCCACGGCCCACACCGTCGCCCGGTCGACCGCGGGCGGCTCCGGGAAGCGCCCCGGCGCCGTCGGGGGCGGGGGCTGGGACCCCTGGTTGCCGGCCGCCGCCAGCACCGTCGGCACCACGACAACCGCGACGAGCAGCGCCACCACCATCCGGCGTCCGGTCCACCGGCTCGGGCCTCCGCTCACCGGCGCGACGATAGCGGGCTCCGGCCGCGGGGACGGTCCGCTCAGGTCACACGGACCCCGCGAACGCGTCCAGGCGCCGGATCAGGAGGTAGGTCGGGATGGCCGAGATGCCGACCATCACGGCCGCGAAGGGCGCGGCGGCCCCCCACGCCAGCGCATCGGTGTAGACCCAGAACTGGGTGGCCAGGGTCTCGGTGCCGGTGGGCCGCAGCAGCAGGGTGGCGGTGAGCTCGGTGACCGAGGTGAGGAAGACCAGCGCGGCCGCCACCGCGAGACCGGGTGCCAGGAGCGGGAGGGTCACCCGGCGCAGGACGGCCCAGGGCCGCGAGCCCAGGGAGCGCGCCGCGTCCTCGAGCTCCGGGGTGAGCTGCGCCACGGTGGGCTGCATCGCCACCAGCGCGAGCGGCAGGAAGAGGACCGTGTAGGCGAGCACGAGCAGGACCGGGCTCTGGTACAGGTCCACCGCGTAGCGGATCGTGAAGTACACGAGGGCCAGGCCCACCACCAGCCCCGGCAGCGCCCGGGGCAGGTAGACCACGCGCTCCAGGAACCCGCCCACCACCCCCCGCCGCCGGACGGCGAGGAAGGCCACCGGCAGCGCCAGGAGCGTCGCCAGGCCGGCGGCGGCCAGCCCGTAGAGCGCCGGTGCTCGTGGTGGCGCCGATGATCGACGCGGACGGGAGCGTGGTGGAGCTGCCCTGCAGGAGCCAGTAGCCCAGCGCGCCCAGCGGCACGCCGAGCGCCAGGACCACCAGCCCGGAGAGCCCGAGCAGCGCGATCGGGGTGGCGCGGCCGAGCCGCACGCGCGCCCGCCGCCGGGCCGTGGCGGCCCCGGCCGTGTGCCGGGCGCGGCCGCGCAGGCTCATCTCGCCGCCGAGCACCATCACGCACAGCACCACGAGCACCAGGGAGAGCAGCGACGCGCTGGCCGCGTCGAAGCCCAGCTTGTAGGCGTTGTAGATCTCGGTGGTGAAGGTGCGGTATCGCAGCACCGCGAAGCCGCCGTACTCGGCCAGCAGGTGGAGGGCGATGACCAGGCCGCCCCCCAGCAGGGCGAGCTTCATCTGGGGCAGCGTGATCCGGGCGAACGTGCGCCACGGCCCGCGCCCGAGGCTACGGGACGACTCCTCCAGGGCCGGATCGCCGGTGCGCAGCACCGCCGCGGCGGGGAGGTAGACGAGCGGGTAGTGCGAGAGCGTCATCACCAGCACCGCCGCCCCGAAGCCGTGGAGCCCGGGGAAGATCGAGACCCAGCCGGCGCCGTTCACGTACTCCGGAACGGCGATCGGAAGCGCCAGGAGCACGGCGAGCGTGCGGCGCAGCGGCAGGTCGGTCCGCTCGACGCACCACGCGGCGGCGAGCCCGATGACCACGCAGGCGGCCGTGACCGCGAGGGTCAGCTGGACGCTGTTCACCAGCAGCTCGCCGACGCGGTCGCGGAAGAGCAGGCGGCGGGCCTCGGACCAGCCGATGTCCCGCACCTGCTGGAGGATGAAGGCCAGCGGCAGCAGCGCGAGCCCCGCCGCGATCAGCGCCCCGAGGAGCGCGGGGCGCGGCGGGCGCACCCGGATCTCCCGCGCGTCGATCAGAGCAGCCCGACCTCCTGCAGAAGGCGGAAGGCGGACTGCCCGTCGCCGAGCTGGGCGACGCTGAGAGCCGGCGGCATCAGCGAGGCGAGGGGGCGCTCGAGGTTCTCGTTGGTCACGCCCGGCCGCAGGGGGTACTCGAAGCTGTCGCTGGTGGCGATGATCTCCTGGCCGGCCGGGCTGACCACGTAGGACAGGAACCGCTGGGCGGCCTCCGAGTGCTCGCTGGACGCGAGGACGCCCGCGCCCGAGACCACCACGAGGTGCCCCGGGTCGCCGCGGGGGAAGTAGTGCAGCGCCACGTGGAAGTCGTCGGCGGGGAGCTCGTTGCGCAGCCGGTACCAGTAGTAGTGCTCGATCAGGCCCGCGGCGATCTCACCGCGGTTGACCGCCGCGATGATCCCCTCGTTGTTGTCGTAGACCTCGCCGTTCTCCTTCATGCCCTCCAGCCACTGCTTCGCGGCGTCCTCGCCCTCCAGCGTCGCGACCGAGGTGACCAGCGGCTGGAAGTCGGTCTCGGACGGGGGGAAGCCGAACCGGCCCTTCCACTCGGGCTTCGCCAGATCGAGCAGCGACGCCGGGAGGTCTGCGGGCGCGACCTGGTCGGTGTTGTAGACGAGCACCGAGGCGCGCGCCGACGCGCCCACCCAGTGGCCCTCCGGTGAGCTCTGGGCCCTCGGGATCGCCCCGAGCGTGGACGCCGCGACCGGCGCCAGCAGCCCCTGCTCGTCGAGCGCCTCCAGCGCCGGGGAGTTGCCCGCGTAGAAGACGTCCGCCGGCGAGTTGGAGCCCTCCAGCAGCACCTGGTTGGCGAGCTCGCCCTCGGGGGCCGAGCGCAGGGACACCCCGATGCCCGTGCTGTCGCGGAAGGCGTCGGCCACTGCGGCCGCGGTCTGCCGGTGCTGCCCGCTGTAGATCGTGATCGACTCCCCCGAGTCGGAGGAGGGCGGGACCTCGATGGGGGACGCGTCCGAGCTGACGCCGGAGGCGCTCCCGCTGAGGCTGCCGGAGGCCGAGCTGTCGTCGCGCACCGCGCTGCCGTCGTCGGAGCACCCCGCCACCAGCCCCATGGCCAGCGCGAGGGTGGCCAGGATCGCGACGGTCCCGAATGCGCGTCGTCCCATCTCCGCTCCTTGGTCGCTCTGGCGTGGGAACCGCGTGAGACTACGGCCCCGGTTCGCCGGATGACAAGGATGACCACACTTGAAGTCTTCGGAGACCCGAACCCGCCCGAATCCCTCCGACGGACCGCGACACGGGACCGCGAACGTCTAATGTCCCGGCGGATCGGTGCCGATCATCATGGAATGGGAGATCCCGCGCTCAAGCGAGGATCACACCAGCGGGTTCCGCGTCTCCGGCCGGAGACGCTGCCACTCGAAGTGGCGGCCGACATCATGGCCGGCTCGCCTGGGGTGATGGAGACCCTCGACCGAGTCGCGGTCGCGGGCCGCGCGGTGCTGAACGCGGACGGGGCCACCTGCTACCGCCTCGATCCCCGTGGGACCGTGGGAATGGTGCGCACGACCGAGCCGGACGCGGCCCGGCGCGAGCTCATCGAGCGGGCGGTGGGTCATGAGATGCCGATGGCCGACGTCCTCCGGTCGCGGTCGTCGCCCGTCATGGCCGTCGCCGACGCCCGGCGGTCGCGCCTCGTGCCCGGCGAGCACTGCGAGCGCCTGGGGGCGGCTGCCCTGATGGCCGTCCGTCTCGCTCATGCGGAGATGGACCCCGGTTCCGAGGGGGAGCTGGGCTGGCTGTTCCTTTCCTGGAGCTCGCCGCGTTCGTTCTCCACGGCCGACCGCCGGCTCGGCCGGGCGTTCGCCGACCTCGCCGCGAGAGCCGTCTCCGAGGCCCAGGTGCGCGAGAGCGCCCAGCGTCTGCGCCGTAGCGAGGCTCACCTGCTCGATGCGCAACGCATGGCATCCCTCGGAAGCTGGTCCTGGGAGATCGCCTCCGGTCACATCGAGTGGTCGCCCGAGATCCGCCGGCTCGCCGGCCTGCCGGAGACCACGCCGCCGACCATCGAGGCGTTCCTCGAGGCGGTCCATCCGGACGACCGGGAGCGGTTCGAGCGGGCCTGTGCGATCGCCGCCGAGGAATTCACTCCGCTCGATGTCGTCTACCGCGTCGAGCACCCCGACGGGAGGGTGCGAGTCCTCCATGGCCACGGCGAGGCGGTGGCACACGATGAGGCCGGGCAGGCCACCTGGTTCGTGGGGTGCATCCAGGACGTCACCGAGAGCGTCGAGACGGCGGAGCGTCTCGCCCGCAGCGAGGCCCATCTGACGGAAGCGCAGCGCATCGCCTCCCTCGGAAGCTGGGTGTGGGAGATCGAGTCTGGTCAGATCGACTGGTCGGTCGAGTTCTCGCGTGTCCTCGGCCTGCCGGAGACGGCCGTGCCCGGCCTCGACGTGTTCTTCGCGGCGGTCCACCCGGACGATCGCGAGCGAGTTCAGCTCGCGGTGTCCGGCTTCGTCGAGCAATCGACTCCGCTCGACGTGGTCTGCCGCGTCGTGCGTCCCGACGGAACGATCCGGGTCATCCATAGCCACGGCGAGCCGGTGGCGTGGGGGGAGCGACGGGCGGGCCACCCGGTACATGGGCGCCGTGCAGGACGTGACCGAGCGAGTCGCCCGAGAGGATCGGCTCCGGGAGAGTGAGGAGCGCAACCGGCGCCTGGCCGCCGAGCAGGCGGCGCTCCGGCGCGTCGCCACCGCCGTCGCCTCCGGGGCGACGCCCGAGGCGATCTTCGGGCAGGTGGCCGCGGAGGTCGGGGCGCTGCTGGACGTGCGGGCCGGCATCGTCTGGCGCTTCGAGGGCGATCGGTCGGTGGCCGTCGGCTCATGGGGCCATCGCCGGTCCCAGGTCGGCGTTGCCTTCTCGCTGGCCGGCGACGGCGCGGTGCCGCTGGCCCGGCGTACGGGACGGGCCGCCGCCGTCCACTACCCCTCGCTGGCCGACACCGACCCGACCGCCGCGCGCGTTCGTCCCCAGGGATACCTCTCCGGTGTGGCCGCCCCGATCGCGCTCGACGGCAGGCCCTGGGGGGCGGTGCTCGCCGCGACCACCGATGAGCGCGTCTTCTCGGACGAGGACAAGCGCGGCCTCGAGCGGTTCGCCGACCTCGTCGGCCTGGCCATCGCGAACGCCGAGGCCCGGAGCCACCTCATCGCTCGTGCGGCCAACGATCCCCTGACGGGCCTCGCGAACCACCGGACGGTCCACGAGACCATCCGGCGGGAGGTGGCGCGAGCCCAGAGGCATCGCCGGTCGCTCGCCGTGGCCCTGTTCGACCTCGACCACTTCAAGGAGGTCAACGACATCCACGGCCACCAGGTCGGGGACCAGGTGCTCGAGGCGATCGCGCAGACCCTGCAGGGGATCGCCCGCCCCGGGGACCTGGTGGGGCGCCTCGGAGGCGAGGAGTTCGTATGGCTCATGCCCGAGACCGACGCGCTGGGCGCCTACGACGCCGCCGAGCGGCTCCGCGCGCTGGTGGGATCGAGCGAGCCGGCACCGGGCGTCTCACTCACGATCTCGGCGGGGATCTGCGATCTCGAGCAGGCCAGCTCGGCGTCGGAGCTCATGGCCCTCGCCGACGGCGCCCTCTACTGGGCCAAGGCCCACGGGCGCGACATCTCGTTCCTCTACACGCCCGAGGTCGTGGAGGCGCTCTCCGCGGAGGAGCGCGCCGAGCGCCTCGAGCGGACCCGGATCCTGACCGGCCTGCGCGCGCTCGCGCGCGCCGTGGACGCGAAGGACCCCTCCACGCAGCGCCACTCCGAGCGCGTGGCCACCCTCGCGGGGGACATCG
This sequence comes from Miltoncostaeaceae bacterium, assembly GCA_963721335.1. GTDB lineage: Bacteria > Actinomycetota > Thermoleophilia > Miltoncostaeales > Miltoncostaeaceae > CAVXDY01. Next base: position 217,050 of record CAVRIV010000002.1, on the reverse strand, counting down.
CCGCGGCGCACGGCTGGACGACCAAGGCCATCGCCAACCTGCGCGACGCGGCCTTGGTCCACGACGTCGGCAAGATCGGCATCCCGGACGCGATCCTGCTGAAGCCCGGCTCGCTCACGCCGGAGGAGTACGAGATCATCAAGGGCCACGCCCTCCTCGGGGCGGAGATCGCCGCCGAGATCCTGAGCGACGAGCAGGTGCGGTGGATCCGCGGCCACCACGAGCGCATCGACGGGCACGGCTACCCGGACGGGCTGGCCGCCGAGGCGATCCCCGACGGGGCGAGGATCCTGGCCCTGGCCGACTCCCTCGAGGTCATGACCGGGGTGCGGGCCTACCAGCGGACCGTGTCGTGGACGGACGCGCTGGAGGAGTGCCGGAACGAGGCGGGCGCGCAGTTCGACCCGGTGCTCGTCGCGCTGCTGCCCGAGATCGCGCCGCCCAGCCCCGTCAGGCCCGAGCCGATCGCCCGCTGACCGGCGCCTGCCGGACCCTTACCGACGGGGGTTGAGCTTGAGCGTGAATCGCAGCGTCCCGCCCGGGCCGACGAAGGCCAGCCGGTAGGTGCCGGGCTTCAGGTTCGCCGGCAGCTTCAGCGTCCGCGTGAACGGCCCGACCTTCAGCTTCTTGGCCTTGATCCTGGCCAGCAGCCGCCCCTTGGGCGTCCGCCGGATATCGGCGCGCAGCGCGCCCTTCCGGGTCGAGGTGCCGCTGATCACGATCGAGCCCCTGAGCCGGTTCACGATCGAGCCCTTGAAGCGGGCCTTCACGAAGCGCGCGTTCACCCTGAGCCGGCTGAGCGTGAAGGCCGCCTTGCCCGTGATGCCGCTGATGCTGCCCCCGGAGGCTCCGCTGCCGCCGGGCCCGTTGACCGTGACCGTGAACGAGCGGGCGTCCGACGTGTTCCCGGCCTTGTCCTTGACGCGCAGCTCGCCCACGAAGGTGCCGGTCTGGTTGAAGACGTGCGTCGCCTTCGCGCCGTTGGTGGTCGGGGTGCCGTCCTTCCACTGCCAGGTCGCGGTCGGCAGATCGATGCCGGAGGTGGCCACCGAGGCCTGGTCGGCGGACTTGCCGGCGTCGAAGTTCACCGGGTCCCCGCGATCGACGGTCGTGCGGTCCTGGGTCACCACCGCGGTCGGCTTCACCGTGTCCAGCAGGATCGTGTCCGTTGCGACCGCCGATTCGTTGCCGAGGATCGGGCTGCCGAGCAGGATGGCGCAGAAGATGCGGGGCGCGACAGGGCGCGGTGTTCACGCGGGCGCCGTCGCCGAACTTGACACCGACGGTCTTGACCCCGTCGCCGGCCGTCAGGGTCGCCGGGGTCGCCGGGTTGAACGGGCCGGCGCACCCGCTGGTGTCCGGGGTGGTCCCGATCGGGACGAGGAACTGGCACGGGAAGGTTCCGTCGCCGTCGACGTCCGTCGCGGACTGCGTGATCCCGCTGGAGGTGCCCGGAGCGCCGCCGATGAGCGGGTCGGTCGCCTCGAGGTTGAGCGTCACGTTCCGGTTGTTCGTCGCCACGGCGCCGTCGTTGATCTGCACGGTGCCGCTCGGGGGCGTGGCGTCGATGCGCGTGGTGCCGGTGGCGTCGAAGGTGTTGAAGTCCCCCACAATGCACGTCGGCCACCGTCTGGCAGGCGGCGACGCTGATCGAGTATTGCGCGCCGTCGGAGAAGAAGAGGGGGAGAGGGACGAGGCGGTGGGGCCGGCCGAGAAGGTCTGGGGGCTGCCCCCGGCGAGTTGGGTGATGGTGACCGTCTGCTTGTCGCTCCCCGGACCCGGAGACAGGAAGAGCGTGGGCTTCCAGACGAGGGTCCCCGTTACCGCGGTTGCCCGCCCCCTTCTGCGCCTTGGTGAACGGCGCAGAGGGTGAACTCCGGGAGGTCCTGCATCACCGCCTGGGCGCTGCCCACCGCGGCGAGGCTGACGACGAGCGTCAGGGCGAGCAGACGGAGCGGTGAGCGCATCGGAGGCCTCGCGTGTCCGGGACGGGGGGCCATCCTCTGAGAGCGGACTGAGCTCGTCAACTACGCTTCTGGGGAGGAATACTGACGGTCCGACCCACGTCGAGGATTCTCTTCGGACGGTTTCGCATGTGCGACGAGCGCGACCCTCACGGTGACCGTGTCGCTCCGCGTCTCGGGCTCCGGCCGCAGCTCCCCCAGCTCGGCCTCGAGCTCGTCCGTGGACAGGACCACGAGATCGGCGCTGTAGGTCGACCTCCTCGAAATGGGCCGGCGGCGGCGGACCCGGCTCGCCGATCGAGAGCACCGGTCCCACCGCCAGGCCCGCGGCGGCCGCGAGGCCCTCGGCTCTGTCCAGGGCGTCGCGCACGGCCTCCCGCTCCAGCTCGACCTGGCTCTGCCTCGCCAGCGCGCGGCCGACGATGAAGGACGGGAGCACGCGCCGGGCGTCCGGGTGGGTTCCGGCGCTCGCCACGATCGCGGCGGCAGCCGCGGCGTCGTCCTCCAGCGTCACGAGGCAGTGGCCGGTGTAGCCGTGCACCTCCCAGCGCTCCTCGGTGCGGCCCTCGAGCTCGGTCTCGATCTTCACGCGCCGCTGCTCGGCCTGGGTGGTGATCCGGCCGTCGGCGATCGCGCTTCCCGGATGGGCGGCGCGGAGGTCGTCGAGCAGGCGCCGCCGCGCCTCCGCGCAGCGGGCGAGGGCTGCCTGAGGGGACGGCAGGACCGGCGTCGTCACCTCCACCGAGACCACGACGCGGTCGGGCACGACGTCACGCTCGGACCGGCCGGTGACGGTGAGCGTGGGGACGGTCATGGAGCAACGCTACGTCATCTCGCCGGCATCCCCGGGCATCAGAGGATGAGGCATGGCCCCCGAGCCGCCGCCATGTGAGGTCGGTTGGGGCGACGGCTCGAGGTCTTCGGGACCCGCTACGGCGCGCCGGCCGCCGGCGGATCGAGTAGCGCCAGGTCGTCGAGCATCTCGACGACCCCGTCCATGTCCATCAACTCCTGCAGGCCATGCGGGCGCGAGCCGTTCACGATCGCCATGGAGGCGCCGCTCTCATCGGCGAGAAGCTTGGCCTCGACAAGGCAACGGAGCCCGGCCGAGTCGATGAACGAGAGGCCCTGCAGGTCGACCACGATGGCGCGCGGACCTGCCGCGACCGCGGCGGCCAGTGCGGTGGCAGCCTCGTCATACGCAGACAGGTCGAGCTCGCCGAGGAACGCGATCACGAGCGCGCCGTCACGCTGCGCGACCCGCACCTCGAGGCGCTTCTCCGCGTTCTCGGTCAGCAAGGAGGTCTCCCCGGCGTCGGACGCGACGTTGAAGAGAGCAACCCGGCCGACCGCCGGATGGGGCGGGCCGTCGTGATGCTCGCGTTTCGAGGCCGCCCGAACCATGCGGAGGATCCCGGCGGCGAGCCGGGATTGTGCATCCACCTCCCCCGGCTGGGCAAGCTTGCGACGCGGCCTTTTTCGCAACCTGCGTGAACGGGCCGTGGACGCTCGCGTGCGATTCGGCACGTCAACGGATCCGTCAGACGGCGGCCGTCTTCTCGACGATTCGCCCCGTGTACGTACTCCCCCGCACGCCGAACGCGTCGTACCAGGCGACGGCGAACAGTCGCTCGCACTCGCGTACCGCGACGGCCGGGGCTCCGACGAAGTCGATCACGACCACGAGAGATCCCGATGGGCCGGAGACCTCGACCCTCTTCACCTGGTCGCTCCATGCGGCGCCGACGCGGCCGAAGGCGCGCTCGAGCAGCCGGATCTCCGTCGGAGTCGCTCTCCGGCAGGTTCCGATCTCGTATCGAAGCGTCTTCGTCCTCCGTCTCCAGCTGAGCTGCGGCCCCAGTGGCCTGGGGCTCATCGCGGCAGAAGGTGGGAGGCCGCCGCGCGGGCCATGTGTTCGGGCGCCCATGACCAGGAGACTGGGTTGAACGGCGAGACGTGGGATCTAGTTGTGCGGCGGCGCACGCTTCGACTGCCCAGCGACGCGCCGGATCCGGTCATGATGCGCGGATGCGCTACGGGTTCGAGGACTTCGACCTCGACCTCGACCGCTTCGAGCTTCGCCGGGCCGGGCAGCCCTGCCACGTCGAGCCGAGGGCGTTCGACGTCCTGTTGCACCTCGTGCGGTCGCACGGTCGGGTGGTGACGAAGGACGAGCTGCTCGAAGCCGTATGGGGCCACCAGTTCGTCAGCGAGTCGGCGCTGACCACCCGGATCAAGGCGCTGCGAAGGGTGCTCGGCGACGACGGTCGCGACCAGCGCGTGATCCGGACGGTGCGGGGACGCGGGTACGAGTTCATCGCCCCGGTGCGGATCTCGGGTTCGGAACGTCCGGGTGGAACGCCCGGACCCGCGTCGGAGCAGCCGATGCACCAGGAGATCCGGTTCTGTCGCGCGCCCGACGGAGCGCGCCTCGCGTACGCCCTCGTCGGCGAGGGTCCGCCCCTCGTCAAGGCCGCCAACTGGATGACGCATCTCGACTACGACTGGGAGAGCCCGGTCTGGGCTCACTGGCTCCGGGGGCTCGCCCGTCACCGGCGTCTCATCCGCTACGACCAGCGCGGCTGCGGTCTGTCGGACTGGGACGTCGAGGACTTCTCGCTCGATGCCTGGCTGGCGGACCTCGCCGCCGTGGTCGACGCCGCGGGCGTCGAGCGCTTTCCGCTCCTCGGGTTGTCCCGGGGCGCGTCGACCGCGATCGCGTACGCGGCGCAGCATCCCGAGCGGGTGTCGCGTCTGATCCTCTTGGGCGCGTCGGCCCAGGGCAGGATGCTGCGTGCCCGCACCGACGACGATCGGCGATCGGCCGAGGTGATGATCGAGCTGGCCCGGCTGGGCTGGGGCGCCGACGACCCGGCATTCCGGCAGGTGTTCGCCATGCAGTTCATCCCCGACGGGACCGCCGAGGACTGGCAGGCCTTCAACGATCTCCACCGCCGCACCACCTCCCCGGAGAACGCCGCCCGCCTCATGGAGGCGTTCGGCCGGACCGACGTCACGGAGCTCTGCGCCCGGGTCCGGGTTCCGACGCTCATCATCCACGCCCGCGGCGACCTGCGCGTCCCGTTCGACGCCGCCCGTGAGCTCGCGTCCCTGATCCCCGACGGCCGGCTCGTCCCGCTCGACAGCCGCAACCACATCCTCCGCGCCGATGAGCCGGCATGGCCGCGGTTCCTCGACGAGGTCGACGCGTTCCTGGGGAGCACCGCCGGCTGACCGCGCCGGAGTGGGCTATGCCAACGCGCCGAGCGCCGCGATCGCGACGAGTCCTGCGAGGACGGCCGCCGCGGTCCCACCCTTGCGGGCGGCGAGCGCGGCCACCGTGACGACCGCGACCGCCATCGGGTCCACGAGCCCGGCCGTGCCGGGCCGCTGGGTGAGCACGCTGGCGAGCAGCGCACCCAGGAGGGGGGCGCGGGCATGGTCGAGCGCCCGCCGGGTCCCGGGGCCGAGGCGCACCCGGTCGCCGGCGAGCACGAAGGAGGCGCGGAGTGCGTAGATCCCGAGACCCGTGAGCGCAAGCCAGACCACAACGGTCATCGAGACCCACCCTCGCTCCACCCGGCGGCCAGGACGCCCCCGAGGGTGCCCAGCACGATCCCGAGCCCGGCGGGCAACCCCGTCGCGGCCATGGCGATGGCGGCCCCGGCGCCGGCCGCGGCGACCGCCACGCGATCGACCAGCGCTCCCCGGAGCATCCCCGCCAGCAGGGCGCCGAGCACCAGCTCGACCCGCCAGGTCGACGGGACGACCGGGCCGACCAGCATCCCGGCGCTGATCGCCGCGATCCAGGTCACCCAGAGCGCGGCGCCGGCGGTCAGGAACGCGCGACGCAGCGCGCGCGGTCCGACGCCCCGCCGGTACCAGCCATCGGTGACCACGAACATCTGGTCGACGAGGAAGTAGGGCGCCACCGCCCGGAACCAGGTGGGCTGGCTCGCCAGCGGCCCGGAGAGCGCCGCGCTGTAGATCAGGCCCCGGCTCGAGATCGCGAGCGCGGTCGCGATCGCCGCCAGCACCCCGGCACCGCTGGCGTACACCGAGAGCAATGCGAAGTGGGCCGCGCCCGACAGCAGCAGCGGCCCCCCGGCCCAGCCGGCCAGTCGCCCGATCGGCGCGGCGGCCGTCGCGACCCCGAGCGCCCAGCCCAGGGGCAGGAGCGCCAGCAGCACGGGTGCCATCTCTCCAAGCACCTGGCGCGCGCCGGGCTCCCCGCGCGACGAGCGATCACGCCGCGCCGAACGATGTGTGATCCGCATGCATCGATGATCCGGATCATCCGGGTCCGTCGCTTGGCGACGGGGTGGGGATTACGTGGCGATCAGGTGGCGAGCACACCCTCTCGTCCCCGTGGACACGGGTACCCCTCACTCGGAGCGCGTCCCTCGGCCAGACGAAGGCCGCCTGGCCGAGGACGGGCAGATGGTTCGCCTACTGCCGATCAGGCGATGGGGGAATCGCCACCGACCCCGGCGGCAGGCACGGTCCCGGGAATGGGTGGGCGGTCTCGGATGCGGTCGGGTACGGAGCCTGCTGGATCAGCTCGAATCCGACCCCCTCGGGGCTCGTGAGGACGACGACCTTTCGGGGGCCCCCGAACTCGGGTCCGAAGTCCCACTCCTCGGGGGGACCGGACAGGCGCCGGACGCCCTTCTTCTTCCTCCCGAGCCCATCCCGGAGAAGGGACCGGTAGGACGCGTCGATGTCGTCCACCTCGATCGACAGGCGATGGTAGCCCCGGTGCGTCGGCTCACCGAAGACGTCGTAGGGCGGACCGATCGGGGCGGCAGGGGCGAACCAGGTCAGGTAGTCGATCGAGAACCTGCCATCGCCTCTCGCCCGGAAGAAGGTGGTGTCGTAGGCCGCCTCGCCCCCGTCGGGGCCGAGGGTGTTGGGAACGGGGCACGACGTGGAGCGCAGGGAGAAGTCGAGGCCGAGCACCTCGGTGAAGAACGGCCGGGTGCCGTCGATGTCCGCGGTCGAGGAGGCGACGTGATTCACCCGACCGGCTGGATTGCCGGGTAGCTCGACGAACTCGATCGTGATCCCGTCGGGGTCGGGGACACCGAAGACGAGGGCCCCCGGATCGCCGATTCTCGTGGAGAAGGGCGCGGGCTTACTCCACGGTTTGCCCCCGGCGTCAAGGACCTTCTGGAACCAGAAGTCGATGTCATCGACGAAGATCGCGACGCGGTACCAGCCGATGTGGAGGGGGGTCTTGTAGGGCGTTCCGACCGGCTTGGGGTCCTTCCACTCCACCAGGTGAACGGCGACCGGGTTGCCCCCAGTCAGGTCCTGGAGCAGGTAGCCGTCGAAGCGGCCGCTCGAGATCCCGAGGTTGCGGAAGGGCTGTTGTGGCGACTGCGGTCCTGGCGGTGGCGCGAAGGGGGGTGGTCGCCTCCCAGAAATCCTTGGACCGCTGCGCAGTCGGAGACATTCGTGACGACGCGGTCAATACGATTGATCCGGTTGTGCAGACCGCGACGGTCGAGGGGGCTACTGGCCCCGTTGGACCCGTGCGCCTGCGCCTCGCGGGCCACGAAGGCCCCGACGCCGGTCGCCGCCGCGCCGGCGACCGCGGTTCGGCGCAGGAAGTCCTTGCGTCGAAGTCCCGAGGTCTCCACGTCAGCAGGCAGACGCTCAACGGTGGACATCGCTGGCACCTCCGAGAAGTGGTCGAGACGGAGAGCCGGCCCATCGCTCTCCGCGCCATGGGTGAGGCCAGACTTGTCTCGGCTCCGAGTGGAAAGCAAGGTCCTGCCGGTGAACGGTCGGTGCGTCCGAACGATTGGCCACGGTCGTCAACTCGGCGACGCGATGGTCCGCGGGTGCTGCTCCACACCCTGGCCGACGAGATCCCGGAGCGGGTGTAGCTTCTCGTCGTGACGATCGAAGGACGCGGTGAGGACCGCAGCTCCTACCTTCTGGCCGATCAGGCTTCGGAGCTGGAGCGCCTGCAGTTGCAGTCGCTCGTGTGGGAGCCGTCCGGACGGCACCTGCTCTCGAGCCTCGGCGGAGGATCGGGCGGCCGGGCCCTCGACGTTGGTTGCGGCGTGCTGAGCTGGCTCCGCATCCTGAGCGAGTGGGTCGGCGCATCTGGACGGGTCGTGGGCGCTGACCTCGATGAGCGCATGCTCGCGACCGCCGACTCCTTCCTCACGGCAGAAGGGATCTCCAACGTCGAACTCGTCGTGGACGACCTGTTCGACAGCAAGCTGGAGCCGCAGTCGTTCGATCTCGTCCATGCCCGGTACCAGATCGCCCCGCTCGGACGTGGCCGCGAGCAGGTGGCCTCACATACGCGCCTGGTCAAGCCCGGTGGCTGGCTTGTTCTCGAGGAGTGGGACTTCGGCTCCTGGCACTTCAATCCGCCCGCCCCCGCTGCCGAGCAGCTGATTCGGTACCTGTACGAGATCTTCGCCGCCCTGGGCGGCGAGGCCGGCCGCGAGATTCCGGCGCTGCTTCGCGGCAGCGGCATGGCCGACCCCGAGATTGACGCGCACGTGGTCGCGCTCGAGCCGGGACACCCGTATCTGCGCCTACCGCTTCAGTTCAGCGCGGCGCTCGAGGCGCGGCTGCTGAAGCTCATGAGCGCCGATGAGCTTGCTTCTCTACGCCGCACGGCCGAGGCCGAGCTTGCCGATCCGGGCAGGTGGGGAACGACGTTCACGCTGATCCAGGGTTGGGGGACGGTCGAAGGGTGACAGCGCGCCGCCGCGGGCAATCCTCAGGGGGGAAGGAGGGGCAGCCCGGCGGCGGGCGGGCCTAGCTCCCCGCCCACGAAAGGCAGAAAACCCACTACGGGAGTGGGTCTCAGAGTGGGCAGACAGGACTCGAACCTGTGACCTTCGGTTCGTAGTCGGTGTGCCCGCCCCCATGGCGGTGGAGCCGCATGCGCAGGGCCTCAGCCCCCACCGAGAGCAGCTCTGGGCTGTCCGTGGCGGGGCGCCAAAGGCGATACCGCGACGCAGGCGCCTGTCAATCCCCCGCACGGCCGGGGCCCTCCCCCATCGAAGGGATTGACGTGCCGGTCGCCTGAATGTTTTCGTAGGAAACACTCGTCCCGTGGAAGGCGGAAGCGCGTGAGCGTGACCTCATGGCTCTGGCGCCCGCGCCGCTACGCCGTGGTGCTGTCCGCCCTCCTGCTCGGCCTCGCCGTCTGGGCGGCGGGACCGACCGTCGCCCACGGCCAGGGGACGCGGGTGCTGCTCGAGGAGTTCCGGTTGGAGGCGCCGGGCCGCCTCGTGCCGGCGTACGACCCGGCGCTCCACCCGCAGCGGTCCCACACCACGGCCACCTCGCTCGATGCGTCCCGTAACTACGAGGTGACCATCAGCGGCACGGGCACGCGGTGCTTCGGGGTCTACCAGGACGCGCAGCGAAACTACAGCTGCGCCCCGGCGGAGGGAGGGCCATCGCAGGTCGACGCCATGAACTGCATAACGCCGGGCGGCTGCTTCGGGGCGGGTATCACGCGCGTCCGGACCGTGTCGGTCTACTGTCCCATCTGCGTGGACGACGCACCGGCCCACGCTGACCTCCCGGCTCTCAGCCCGACCAACGAGTACACGTTCGGGGCGCGACAGCTTGGGACGGTATCGGGTCAGATGACCTTCCGGATCACCTACCTGGCCGTCACCGGGACCTTCACGGTGCGGCTCTACGAGCTCGTCGGCACCCAGCCGCCCTCCACCCCGCCGGCGCCCGGCCCGGTGACGCCCGCTCGCCCATCGGGCGGCGGGACGCCCGCGCGGGTGCCGGTCGATCTGGCGGACATCATCTTCCCCCCCGAGGGCTGATCGCCGGGCCGGCCGGCGCGACCGTGCCCCGGCGCATCTCGCTCTTCTCGCTGCGCGAATCGCGCTGCATCCGGACCCACGTCGTTGCCACGCGCAAGGCCCTCGTGCTCGCGCGAGTGGCCTTCCTCACGGGCCCGCCGGGCCGCTTCCGGCTGATGGGGTTTCGCGACGTTCGCGTCTCCCCCGACAAGGGCGCCTCTCCCTGTGTCCCCATCCCCGCCTACGCGCGCCGTCTCGGTGTGAAAGCGCAGCTGCGCGTCTCGCTCGGCACCCGCGTGGTGGGCACCGGGCGCTCGCGGCTGGCGGTCCTTCGGATTCCCCTGACCACCTCGCCCATCTCGCTGCCGGGTTAGCCCCGGCGGTACGTAGAAGGGATTCCAGATGGACGACGCCATCCTGAAGGTCGGGACCGGGAAGACCACCAGGATGGTCAACGTGGTCGCGGGCCTTGTCGGCAACGGGCCGGACGCATTCGATCGACGCGGGCCCCTGAGTCCGCGCTGGCCTCGTCGGAGACGGCCCCCGGCTCGGCTTCCCGGTGATCGGGCTCCCCGTCCGCGACCTCCATCGCCGCGTCCCGGATCTGAATCCCGATCGTGTACGACCGCCGGTGACGCGGTCGATCGGCCTCCTGGCGTGACGCAGCGCCACCCACCCAAGCGGGCGCGGGGTGGGCTGATCCTGCTGGCTGCCCTGGCCCTGGCCCTGGCGCTGGCGCTGGGGCCGGCCGGCCCAGCCGCCGCCGTGCCGCCCCAGATCGACCCGTCGGTCCTCCCGCGCCTGGCCTGTGGCGCACCCTCCTCGCCCGGCGACTTCGACTACTGGTGCGGCAACTGGTCCACCGACGCGCCGACCCCGTCCGCTGGATCGAGCCAATCCGCCATCGCGCCGCTCGGCCTGGTCTCCTTCGAGCGCGTCTCCGAGGCCGACGTTCGGCCGCTCGACGGACGCGACTTCGGCAATTTCAGCTTCCGGTTCAACGAGTGCAGCGGCAGCAGCGTCCCGACCCTCTTCTACGCCGGCACGTATGCCCAGGGGAAGGTCCTGGCGTGCGCCTCCTCCGGAGGCGCCGTGCTGGGCGGGTATTGGCGCGATGACAACACCTCTCGCAGCGGACGATTCACCATCACCACGGGCTCGCAGTCGCTGCGCAGCTTCTCGGGTGAGCTCATCCAGCACTTCCTCGCCAACAACCTCTGGACCGGACGCTGCGTGGGCGGCTGGTGCGCCACGAACGTCCCCCCGCCCGCGCCGCCCTCGCCGCCCGCGCCCGCCGGTCCCGCTGGTGCGGGGGCAGCCGCCCATCGTCGGCCCACCGATCTTCCGCATCCTCCAGATCAACGGCCGGGGGGGATTCCGCTCGGCCGCGGACGCGAGCGATCGGGAGCCGAAGGTCGGCTGGGTCCTGGGGGACGGGGACCGGATCACCGCCCAGGGCGGGCTGAACCTCGGCTCGGGCTCCCTGATCCGGCTCCAGAAGATCTCCGACGGCTCGATCGTCGAGGTGCAGGGCAACGTCATCATGAGGCCCGAGGGCAACACCGCCCACCCCGCGATCATCGAGATCGTCAATCCCACGAGGTTCCCGGTCACGGGACCGGCGGCGGGAACGGACCTCATCCTGCACGGGGGCCGGGTGACGCTGCGGACCGGCGGCGCGAGCACGCAGGGCCGCCTCCACCAGGCCGGCCTGGCCGGCCTCCTGACGCCGGTGGGCCGGATCGCGGCCAGTGGCGGGGTGGCGACCGTCGACCACGACCCCACGCGCGGGCTCACGACCGCGGCCAACCTGCGCGGGCGCGTGCAGGTGACGCCCACCAACCCGGCCCTGCGGGGGCTGCAGCTGGTGCCCGGCCGGCAGGTGGAGGTCACCCGGAGCGCGATCGGCCGGCCCTTTGCCCTCGTGCCGGACCTCCAGACCACCATCCCCAGCCCCCGCACCCTGCGGGCCGGGCCGGCGCTCGTGACCGCGCCCTCCCAGCTCTCGCTGCGGTCCCTGCGACGCTCCAAGTGCGTGGCCGTCGCGGTGTCGAGCGCGCGCCCGGCCCGGGTGCTGGTGACGATCTTCAGCGGCCGGCGCAGCGTGCGCCTTTTCGGGCAGCGCCTCGTCGTCTTCGCCGCCGCGGGCCGCACGAGCACCTGCATCAAGGTCCCTGCGCGCGCCAAGACCTTCAACGTGCGGACCCCCCTGAGCTTCGCCGTCGGCTACGCCCTCGGGGCCCGAGGCCGCCCCGGGGAGCGCGCCACACGGCCGGTGATCCGGCCGATCAAGCTCGTTCCCTGATCGCCTCCCCGTACCCCATCTCAGGAGCCACGCACAGGCCGGAGCGACGGAGAGACTGACGTCCGTGGAGGTCGATCAGCGCCTCCGGACGGTGAGACGCCCCCGCCCCGCCCCGGCCCGCGGTCGTCTCGGCGGAATGGTGATGCGCCAGACAGGACTCGAACCTGTGACCTTCGGTTTCGTAGACCGACGCTCTATCCGCCTGAGCTACTGGCGCGCGACGATCGACTCTACCAGGGCCCGTAGACCGGCCTTGACCTCGTCCACGCTCATCCCGCGCTCGCGCCGGAGGTGCAGATAGAGGTCCGCGCCGATGGGGGCGAGCAGGGCGTCCGCGAGAAACGGGATCCGCTCCTCCGGGCAGCTCCCGCGCAGGAGGACCTCCACGTGGAGACGGTGGCTCGCGTGGACGCGGCTGCGGTATCCGGGCCCACCGCGCTCGGCGACGGCGAACAGGTCGACCGCGGGCTCGATGACATCGACCTGGGCCTCGAGGAAGGCCGCGATGCGCTCGGCCGGCGGGGCGCCCGGGCCCAGCGGCGGCGGCCCGCGCAGGACCAGGTCCTGCAGCTCCCGCTCGCGCTCGTCGAGGAGCGCGAGGGCCAGGCCCGCCCGGTCGCCGAAGCGCCGGTAGACGGTGCCCTTGCCCACGCCGGCCTCGCGGGCGACGTCGTCCATCGTCACGCAGTCGACGCCGCGCTCGGCGAACAGGCGCTTGGCCGCCTCGAGCACCAGCCGACGGTTGCGGGCCGCGTGGGCGCGCTCCCGGACGGTGGGCGGAGAGGGGTCGAATGCTGAGTAGCGGGTGCTCATTTGCATACCGGACTCTAGTCCGTTATGGTGCCTGAAAGCAAACCGGACTTCGGTCCGTTTTGACTCTTTCGCCCAGGAGGCACCCTCGATGAGCACGGCAACCCAGCAGCAGACGCAGACCATTCCGGCCGGCACGTGGCAGAGCGACCCGGTCCATTCATCCGTCGGATTCGCGGTGCGGCACATGGTCGTGTCAACGTTCCACGGGCAGCTGCCCGAGTTCCACGCCATCCTCACCTCGACGCCCGAGGGGGCGAGCCTCACCGGGACCGCGCCGGTCGGCGCCGTGACCACGGACCAGGCCGACCTGACCGCCCACCTGCTGTCGCCGGAGTTCTTCGACGCCGAGCGGCACCCCACGGCCACCTTCCGCTCCGAGCGCATCGAGCGCGAGGGCGAGGACGGCGTGGTCGTGCAGGGCGAGCTCACCATCAAGGGCATCACCCGCCCGGTGGAGCTGCGCGGCCAGATCGTCGGTCCGGTCACCGATCCCTACGGCAACGAGCGCCTCGGCCTCCAGCTGTCGGGGACCATCGACCGCTTCGACTACGACATGCGCTGGAACATGCCGCTTCCGGACGGTGGCCTCGCGGTCGGCAAGGACGTCCGCCTGACGGCCGACCTCGAGCTGCTGAAGGAGGCGTAGGACGGTGCGCATCCTCGGCATCTCCGGGAGCCTGCGCGCCGGCTCCTACAACACCAACCTCCTGAGGGCGGCCGCTGAGGCCGCCCCCGAGGGGGTCGAGGTGGTGGTGTGGGAGGGGCTGCGCGAGATCCCGCCCTACGATGCCGACGACGACGTCGAGCCCGCACCGGAGCCGGTCCGCCGCCTTCGCGAGGCGATGGCCGACGCGGATGCGCTTCTGTTCGCGACCCCCGAGTACAACGCCTCCGTGCCGGGTCAGCTGAAGAACGCGGTCAACTGGGCGTCACGCCCCTTCCCCGGGAGCGCGCTGCGGGGGAAGCCGGCGGCCGTGGTCGGCGCCGCCACCGGAAGCTTCGGCGGCGTCTGGGCGCAGGCCGACCTGCGAAAGATCCTCTCGACGGCCGGCGCCCGGGTGGTCGAGGCGGCGGTGGCGGTGCCGAAGGCCGCGGAGGCCTTCGACGACGAGGGCCGCCTGCTCTCGCAGGAGACCCGCACCGCCCTCCACGGGCTGGTGGCCGAGCTGATGGCCGAGGCGAGGCCGGTGCCCGTCGCGGCCTAGTCGGCCGCCGCTTACTTCTGTATCACCGATTCCCCTGATCGAGGCGTGGTGATCGGATCCGCGTGTCGATGCACGAGCTTCCACGCACCGTCTTCAGGTCGAAGGATGCTCGTGACCCGGAGAGTCGCCGAGGCGACCTCATCCCGTCCGGCGATCCTGGCCTTGAATCGCTCAATCTCCACGATGTACGCAAGGTCAGGGGTCACGCAGTTCGCGACGTTCTCGAAGCGCACGACCTCGCCGTCTCTGTACAGCGCTGCGGCGCGTTCCATCGTCTCAGCAGCCTGAGTCCACCCTCGAACGGGAGGACCGAAGGGGTTCGCGAGGCTGACGTCCTCCCGATGGGAGAACGTGGCCTTCAGGGGGTCGGGATCCCCTTTCACGAACTCGCCGAGCGCGAGGTGAGCCTGATCCAGTACGGCTTCTACGTCACCCAGGGCGGTCACTCTGGACGTCGTCTCTCCCAGGGTCGCGGCGCCGAGCCCACGTTCGCTTCGGTGCGCGCTTTGGAAGGCCGCCGCAGGCACCCGTGAGCGTATTGCGCGTACGCCGTCCGACTCGAGGAGGCCGGCCCCCGGGGTGTCGGACTACGCCGTCGCCTGGTTGTGCACCTCGAAGGTCGTCTCCTCGGGCGGGGAGCTGAAGCCACCCTCGATCCCCTCGGCCATACGGGGCATCAGGACGCCGTCGCGAAAGCTCTCCCAGCTGTCCTGGGAGTCGTGGATCGCGACGATCGTCCAGCCCTGCGCCGAGGGGCCGGCGGCGTGAAACAGCTGGCCCTCCGGAAGGCCGCCGGCCGGGTGCACCGCAGCGAGCGCCGCCTCGTACTGGTCCTTGGTGCCACCCGGGAAGGTGTGAACGATTGCGTACGCCATGGTGTCCTCTTCCTTGGGGGGTTGAGCCGCGGCCGGGCGGTCGCGCCACGCCGCCGCGACCGGCGCCGACCCTATGTCAGCCCTCTCTGGCCTGCCAAGAGGCGAGCGAGCCGTCGGCACCGACCACGCAGGCAAGCTCATGGCCTTCGGCGCTGTGACGACTAGCATCGACCCGGTGGACCCTGAGGAGGTTCTGACCGAGGCGGTAGGCGCCTACCGGGTTGCGCTCGGCGACCGGCTGCTGGCCGGCTATGCGCTCGGCAGTTTGGCCCACGGCGGGTTCAGCCCACTGGTGAGCGACATCGACCTCGGGCTGATCGTGGGGGATCCCCCGCGCTCGGGTGACGCCGAGAGGATCCAGTCCGTCGCCGACACCGAGAAGAGCAAGGGAGCGGGCCTCAATGAGAGGCTCTCGGTCTTCTGGGGGACGCCGTCCACGCTGCGTGGAGAGCGCGAGGGCGGACGCTTCCCTCCGCTCGATCGCCTGGATCTGATCGAGAACGGTCGAACTGCTGGCCGGCACCGACGCGCGCGACGGTCTCCCCCGTCCGAGCGCCGACGAGCTCGTCATCACGGGCGCCGAGTTCGCGCTGGACTTCTTGGCCGGCGTGCGACGCCCGGGCGGGCCGCAGGCGGAGGGCCTCGGGTCGATGCGGCCGGCGGGAGAGGAGACCGTCGAGGAGATCCGCTCGCCGGAGGCGCTCCTTGCCCGCGGCGTGCGCCGCCTGACCAAGCTTGTCCTCTTCCCTGTTCGCTTCCTCTATACGGCCGAGACCGGCCGCGTCGGCACGAACGACGCCGCGGTCGCTCATCACCTTGCTGATGATGACGCTCCAGGCCGCACACTCGTCGCGGCCGCGCTTGCCTGGCGAACCTCCCCGCCGATCGACGACAACGCGGCGGCTGAGCTCCTCCATGAGCAGATGGTGCCCCTGTACCTGCATTACATCGATGACCACATCCCCCGCCTCGACTCGCTGGGACAGCCCCAGCTCGCCCGCGCGTTCGAGGAGTGGCGCGACCGTCTGGTCCGCTGACTCGACTCCGCGGCGTGGCGGTGTCTTGGCGAGCATGCTGGCAGGAAGCACAACGAACGGGCTTGGCCCGACTGAAGTTGAACCCAGCCCTTCTGTCGAGGATGCGAGCTGCGTGCGGTGGTCGGGACTGGGGACGTCTCGCTGTGTGATCATCGGCATGCGATGACCACGAACTCGTCGCGGACCGTCGAGGGGGCGAGCTCCGCAGAGCACAACCTCCCCGTACCCCTGACCTCGTTGGTCGGCCGGACGCGCGAGCTTCAGGGAATCAGCGAGACGCTGCGCACGACCCGTCTCGTGACGCTGACCGGGCCGGGCGGAGTCGGAAAGACGCGCCTCGCCTTGGCGCTTGCCCGTCGTGAGATCACGCGGCGGGCTGACGGAGTGTGGCTCGTGGACCTCGCTTCGGGTCCCGAAAAGCCCGACGTCGCGGCCGAGACAGCCCGGGTGCTGGACGTTCGCAGCCCGAGTGGGACAACCCCGACGGAGGTGCTGCGCAGGTACCTGACCAACCGCGACCTGCTGCTGGTCCTCGACAACTGCGAGCACGTGGTGGACGCCTGCGCCGAGCTTGCCACCGCCTTGCTCACCTCGTGCGGCAGCGTTCGGATCATGGCCACCAGCCGCGAGTCGCTCGGTGTCGAGCGGGGAAACGGTCTGGAGGTTGGAACCGCTCGGGCCCGGGGACGCATATCGCCTGTTCGTCGAACGGGCGAGGCAGCGGCAGCCGGAGTTCATGCCCAGCGAGGAAGCGGACGCGACGATCGCCCAGCTGTGCGCGCGAGTCGATCGCCTGCCGCTCGCGATCGAGCTCGCGGCTGCCCGGGTCAGCGTCATGTCCCCGGCAGAGGTCCTCTCGGGGCTGGAAACCCGGCTCGGCGTGCTCGGCGGAGGCGGGCGACTCTCCCCGCCACACCACCGGACCGTGCGGGCCGCGGTCGAATGGAGCTATCAGCTCCTCGACCCGACAGAGCAGGAGGCCTTCCGGAGCCTGGCGGTGTTCGTGGGCGGGTTCGACGCTGACGCCGCAGCATCGGTCGCGCCGGGGCTCTCGCTCGATGTGCTCGCGCGTCTCGTCGACAAGTCGCTCGTCGCGGTCGACGGAGACCCCGCGGGGAAGAACGAGGTACCGGCTGCTCGAGACCGTGCGCGAGTACGCCGACGAGCTGCTGCGTCGACGCCGACGAGTTGGACGCTGCCCGGGAACGCCATCTGCGCCACTTCTCGGCGCTCGGCGACGTTGCGCGCGAGGAGTGGCTGTCGACCGGCACGCAGCGGTTCGTGAATCAGCTCGACGACGACTACGAGAACATCCGCGCGGCTTTGGAGTGGGCGGCGGCCTCGGATCCATGCTCCGCGATGCGGCTGCTCGGCGGGACGCGAGACCTCTTCTTCAGGTTCGGGCAGGCCGACGGGCTTCGCCTCGCCCAGCTGCTGCTCGAGCGCTGTCCGGCCCGGGACCGTCACCGTGTGGAGGCGCAGATCTCTGCCGGGCAGCTCGCGACCTCGATGGGGGATCGCGACGACGGCACGACGCGTGCTGGCGGAGGCGCGCGAGCTGAGCGTCGAGCTCGAAGAGCCGGTGCTCGAAGCATGGACGCGCTTCTTCCAGGGCTTGAACGAGACATTCGCCGGCGCGCTCGGACCCGGCCGCGAGCACCTCCAGGCCAGCCGAGCGCTCCACCACGAGCTGGGCATCCGGATCGGCGAGGGACGCTCGATCGCAGTTCTCGGCGTCGGCCTACCTGGTGGCGAACGAGACCGTCCAGGCGAAGGAGCTGCTTCGAGTCGGCGATCGTCCATCTACGTCGCCGAGGACGACCGATGGGGCCAGGGCTCAGTGCCACACCTTTCTCGGGCTGATCGCCGAGTCGAGCGCGCCTGATCCCTCGCGCGCGACGCTCGCACTACCGCAACGCCGTCGACCTCCTGCGTCCGATCCGACGACGCGACGCTGCTCCCGGCTCGCGCTGGTCGGCCAGGCGGTCGTGCTCGCGCGCCGCGATCCAGCGAATGCCGCTCAAGGTCGCCGCGGCGGCCTTCGCGATCCGGGCCCGGGTCGGTGGCGAGTTCGCGCCGTTCGTTCAAGCGCGCCTGGAGCGCGTCCGCGCCGTCGCCGAGGCTGCGCTCGGCGCCGACGCCGAGCGTGTCTGGGCGGTGGGCGCGCGGCTCGGAGTCGACCAGGCGATCGCGCTCGCGTTCGGTACGGCCGCGCCGCGTCCGGCTTCGCCTGACTGGGCTGAGCGCCCGCGAACTCGAGGTCGCCGACCTGGTGGCCGCGGGTCTCGTCGAACAAGGCGATCGCCGCTCGCCTTCACCTTTCCGTGCGAACCGTCGA
This sequence comes from Miltoncostaeaceae bacterium, assembly GCA_963721335.1. Taxonomy (GTDB): domain Bacteria; phylum Actinomycetota; class Thermoleophilia; order Miltoncostaeales; family Miltoncostaeaceae; genus CAVXDY01. Next base: position 198,717 of record CAVRIV010000002.1, on the reverse strand, counting down.
GAGTCACGTGCGGCACGTGCTCGCCAAGGTCGGGCTCGACAACCGCACGCAGCTCGCTCACGCGACTGAAGTTGAACCCAAACCTGCTCGGGTTCCCCGGCAGTAGCCGTCGCCTGGCTGATCGTCGCGAGATCTCGGAACAACCACCGGCTTCAGCCAGGGTCGTCGCCCAGTGGGCGTCTTCTGCACAAGCTTGCGGCGGTCGGCCGTCCCAAGGAGACTGCTCGCGGCGGTCCAAGGGACGCACAGCACGCGAGAGGAGCCTGACGTGGCCACACAGTCCGACGCAAGCAAGCCGACGATCGTCCTCGTGCACGGCGCCTGGGCCGATGCGACGGGCTACGACCCCGAGATCCGCGCCCTGCAGCGCGAAGGATTCCGCGCCGTCGGCTTCGGGAATCCGCTTCGCGACCTCGCCGGAGACGCCGGCTACCTGGCCGAGTTCCTGCAGACCCTGACCGGTCCGATCGTGCTCGTCGGCCACTCCTACGGCGGCAATGTGATCTCCACCGCCGCCATCGGCAACGATCAGGTTCGGGCGCTCGTCTACTTCAACGGCTGGATGTGCGACGTGGGTGAGAGTCAGCAGCAGCTCCTCGAGAAGTTCGAGGGCAGCCTTGTGGGGCCGTCGATCAGGCCGGTCGCGTTCACCAACCCCGACGGGAGCGAGGGCACCGACCTCTATCTCGCCGAGGAGGCGTTCCGCGAAGCCTTCGCCGCCGATGTCGATCCTGAGACGGCCGCGGTGATGGCTGCGGCGCAACGGCCGTACGCTGCCGCCGCATTCGCAGCGACGCCGTCGGACCCGCCGGCGTGGAACACACTGCCGTGCTGGTACCTGCTCGGCACTGAGGACAAGGCGATCCCGCCGGCGCTCCAGCGGTTCATGGCCGAGCGCGCGAACGCGACGATCGTGGAAGTCCCGGCCTCTCACGTCTCCTTCGTGTCGCAGCCCGAGGCGGCCACCCAGCTCATCCTTCAGGCCGTTGAGGCGACCGTGTGAGTCCGAGGCGCGAGGGCGGGCCAAGGGCGATTGGGTCGACCGTGTGGGCGGCCGTAACGGAGAGGGAGGGATTCGAACCCTCGAATCAGGTTAACCCCGATTAACCGCTTAGCAGGCGGTTGCCTTCAGCCGCTCGGCCACCTCTCCAGGCGGGGACGTATCGTACCGACGTCTTCCCCAGGGAGGGGTGGCAGAGCGGTCGAATGCGGCGGTCTTGAAAACCGCTTCGGGTTCACGCCCGACGGGGGTTCGAATCCCTCCCCCTCCGTTCCGCTGGCCGGCGCCGATCAGCGGAGTGAGCTGAACGCGGCGCGGATCTCGGTCGCGAAGAGCTCGGGCTCCTCCCAGGCGGCGAAGTGGCCGCCCTTGTCCACCTCGTGGAAGTAGACGACGTTCGGGTAGCTCGTCTCGACCCAGCTGCGCGGCGTCCGCCAGATCTCGCCGGGGAACGTCGTGAAGCCGAACGGGATCTTCGGCGGCGGTAGAGGCTGCTGGCCCGCGGCCGGGGCGTCCGGCCCGTAGGCCTCCCAGTACGACCGGGCCGCCGAGGCTCCCGTGCCCATCAGCCAGTACAGCGTGATGTTGTCGAGAACGTGGTCGCGCGTGAGGTTGCCCGACGGCTGCCCGTCGACGAAGGCGCGTGCGATCTTGTGGTAGGCGTCCGTGTCGTGGTCGGCCATCCAGGCGGCCAGGGCGACGGGGGAGTCGAGCAGGGCGTAGCCGATCGTCTGCGGGCGGGTGGCCATCTCGACGAAGTAGCCGTTTCCGGACTGCTGGAAGGTGGCGATCTGCGCGGCCGCGGCGCGTTCCTCGTCGGTGTCCGTCGGCATGGGGCCGTTCAGCGCCGGCACGAGCAGGTTGGTGTGGATGCCGATCAGGCCCTCGGGTGCCTGGCGTCCCATCGCGTCGGTGACGCCGGCGCCCACGTCGCCGCCCTGGGCCACGTAGCGGGTGTAACCGAGCCGGCGCATGAGCTCGGCCCAGGCCCGTGCGGTCCGGTCCAGGTCCCAGCCGAGCTCGCCCGGCTGCCCGGAGAGGCCGTACCCGGGCAGGGACGGCAGAACGAGATGGAAGGCATCGTCGGCGCTGCCGCCGTGCGCGGTCGGGTCCGTGAGCGGGCCGACGGAGTCGATCATCTCCACGACGGAGCCGGGCCAACCGTGGGTCATGACCAGCGGCAGCGCGTTCTCGTGCGCCGACCTGACGTGGATGAAGTGGATCTCCACGCCGTCGATCTCGGTCGTGAACTGCGGCACGGCGTTGAGCTTCGCCTCGGCCTTGCGCCAGTCGTACTCGGTGGTCCAGTAGCGCGCGAGCTCCTGGAGCGTCTTGAGCTGCACCCCCTGCGATCGATCGGCGACCAGCTCCGAGGAGGGCCAGCGTGTCGCCTCGATGCGGCGACGCAGCTCGACGAGCTCCTCATCGGGGACGTCGACGCGGAAGGGACGGATGTCGGTGTCGGTCTCGACACTGGTGCTCATTGCGACCTCCCTCGTAGATCCTGGCGCGACATCAGGAGGACACCGCGCTCCGTCGTGACAACCTCTTTCAGGAGAAGAAGTCGATGAGCAGTTGGTTGACGCGTTCGGCCTCGTCGTGATGCACCCAGTGGGACGCGTCGGCGAGGCGTTCCACGCGGTCGAGGTTGGGCACGTCGTCGCGGTGCGGCTCGGCGAGGTCGGCGCCGAGGTACTCGTCGCGCTCCCCCCAGATGACCAGCGTCCGCGCCGAGATCGGACGAAGCTTTGCCGCGGCTTCCTTCTGGGACTGTCGGACCGACGCGCGGTAGTAGTTGATCATCCCGGCCGCCGCGCCCGGCTGCGACCACGCGTCGACGTAGCGCTCGATTTCCTGCGGCGTGTAGGGCGGGTTCGCGTCGTGCAGGAAGTGCCGGAAGAAGTGCCAGTCTCTCGCGTGCACCACGTCCTCGGGCAGTCCCGGCGTCGCGAAGAAGAAGAAGTACCAGGACTTCCGGAGCTGGCTCGGGTGCTTGAGCCCTTCCGAGAGCCGCCGCGGATGGGCCGCGTTGAGGATGGCGAGTCGGTCGACCACCTCCGGGTGATTCATCGCGATCGTCCAGGCGATGGAACCGCCCCAGTCGTGACCGGCCAGCCGCGCGGACTCGGCGCCGAGCTCCGCGATGAGGCCGCGGATGTCGCCGGCGAGCAGGTCGACGCCGTAGGCCTCGAAGCCGTCCGGCTTCGATGACAGGTTGTAGCCACGCGTGTCGGGCACGACCACCCGGAACCCCGCGGCCGCGAGCGGCCCGATCTGGAGCCGCCAGCCGAACCAGAACTCCGGGAAGCCGTGCAGCAGGACGACCAGCGGGCCCTCACCGGCCTCGACGTAGTGCAGCCTCACGTCGCCGACGTCGGCGTAGCCCTCCCGGATTTCGATCCCGTCGTGCGGCACCAGGCTGCTGAACGTGCTGTCGAGCGGCGTCAGCTCCCCCGCGGAAACCGCGCCGGCGTCCGACGTGCGCTCTCCCGACTGGGTGCTCATGGCATCTCCTTTCTTGAGATGACGTTCATGGTCGGCGTTCGAGCGAGTGCTCGCGCCAGTGGAAGCCACTGGTCCGATCGCCGGGCGATCCAGAGGCACACTGGTCGGCGCGTGAGCCTCCGACCTGGCGCCTCTGCGGCCTTGCTTGAGCGTGCGTGCCGAACCGCAGCGCAGCACAGCGAGAGTCCGGGCGGTCCTTATTTCGTGCCGACGATGCAGCGGGCCACGCCCGGGATCCTCACCTTGCCGTCCACCTCATAGGCGCTGACCTCGGCGATGACGGCTCGCGCGATCCGCTCCCGCGCCGGTTCGCCGACCTGCTGAAGCGCCGCAACCGCGAGCGAGACATGTTCGCTGATCATCTCCCAGTACTGCGCCGGCGATCGCGTCACGAGCTCGACGTCGACGTCCGACTCGGCGACGTCGCGCAGCCCCGCGGCGTCGTACAGGGCACTGACATGCCCCGGGGCGGCGCACCGGAACATGTTCGGCCCGTCCGGGTCCGGTGGCGCCAGCACCACCTCCGTCGCGATCGCCTGCATGGCGATCGTCGTCCACGGGTTCTCCTCGGGCTTGACCCATACCGACGAGCAGAGACGTCCGCCCGGCTTGAGCACGCGCGCGAACTCGGCGGTCGCTTTGGCCACGTCGGGAAAGAACATGTATCCGAACCGCGCCGAGACGCTGTCGAATGTGGCGTCGCCGAATGGCAGGTCGTCGGCGCTGCACACCTTGGTCTCGAAATTGGTGATGCCTTGCGCGTTCGCTCGTCGCGTCGCGATGTCGAGCATCTCAGCCGAAAGGTCGGTCAGAACGACGTGACCCCTCGGCGCGAGCCTGGCGATGGTCAGCCCCGGCTCGCCTGTGCCCGCGGCGATGTCGAGATGCTGCTGATCATCGGCGATACCGAGACGCTCGATGATCGTTGTGGAGACCGGGCCCAGCTGATCCATGATGACCGAGTCCCACTTCTCCCAGCCCGCGGAGAGCCCGGCCCACGTCGCTCGCTGAGCGTCTCGGATCTCATCGCCGCTCGGCATCGGCCCTCCCGCTAGCGGAGGGGTTCACGTTCAACTTCGATCTCACGAGGTCCGCGCATGCTAACCGGAGACGGCGCTCGCGCCTGCCTTCCCGCTCGGCCAGCAGGCAGGAGGTTTGGGTTTCGCAGGTTTGGGTTCAACCTCAATCGCGCAAGGTCCGTTCGTCGTCCTGAGCCCTCGACAACGAGCCGATGGTTCGCGCGGGGCCCTCGCTCAGGCGGCGGGTGTGCCGGCGATCCTGCTGGCAGACTCGGGGCATGGACCTCGGGAGGATCGGCGTCTGGACCAGCTACCGGCCGTTCGGCGCCGAACGCGCGCCCGAGGCGGCCAAGCTGGTGGAGCAACTGGGCTATGGCACGTGGTGGGTGGGCGGCTCCCCCCACGTCGCCGACATCCGCCCGATCCTGGAGGCGACGACGAGCCTCGTCGGCGCAACCGGCATCCTCAACGTCTGGAGCAACGAGCCCGGCGAGGCGGCCGCCGCCGACGCCGCCCTCCGTGCGGACTTCCCGGGGCGCGTCATGCTCGGCATCGGCATCGGGCACCCGGAGGCGACGAGCGACTACCGCCGGCCCCTGACGGCGATGCGGACGTTCCTCGACGGCCTCGACGCGTCGCCGAGTCCGCCCCCGGTGGACGAGCGCTGCCTGGCGGCGCTGAGTCCGAGGATGCTCGACCTCGCCCGCGAGCGGACCGCCGGGACCCACTCGTACTTCGTGCCCGTCGAGCACACCCGCTCCGCCCGTGAGCGGCTCGGCCCCGGCGCTCTCGTGGCGCCCGAGGTCGCGTGCGTCGTTGACACCGACCCGGTGCGCGCGAGGGCCGTCGCCCGCGAGTACGCGAAGCTGTACCTGGGGCTGCGGAACTACACGCAGAACCTGCGGGGCTGGGGGTTCACCGAGAGCGACCTGGCGGGCGGCGGATCCGACCGGCTGATCGACGCCCTCGTGCCTCAGGGCAGCGCGGCGCAGATCGCCGACGTCGTCCGCGCCCACCTCGACGCGGGCGCCGACCACGTCTGCCTACAGCCCCTGGGCGAGAAGGGCATCCCCCGCGAGTCGTGGACGGCGCTCGCGAAATCCTTGCTCGAGTAGCCCCCACACGGGTCCCTAAGATCCCCGAGGCCCCGCCGGCGCACCGGCGCTACGGCTGGGAGGAGGCCCTCGGGGTCCGCTCGGTCGAGGGGGACTGCTCGGCGAGCACCACGCCGAACAGGACCATGTCCTCGCCGCCGACGACCCGGGTCGAGTGCCCCTTGCCGTCGGTGTCGTCGAGCACGATGAGGTCTCCCGGCGAGAAGGCGCGCATCTCGCCGTCGCTCACCGTCACCTCGAAATCGCCCTTCATCACGCAGAAGATCTGGCGTTGCGGAGTGGGGTGAGGCTCTTCTCCCCCCCATGACGGGCCGACGCCGAACAGCAGCGTCGCCGAGGCGTCGAGGAACGGCGCCACCATCGCCGGGGCCGCCGGCGGCGCGAACTCGCGCTCCTCGAGGCCCACCGCCAGGTCCTCGAAGTGGGACTCCCCTTCGTCATCGGCATACAGCCGGACATAGCTCACCCTCATGGTGACTCCTCGCGAAGCAGGCGCGGATGCCCGCCGGCCGCGTCTGGCGACCGGCCTGACTGACGGGGTGCGCCAACCTCCCAACCCGGACCGCGGAGTGTCAACCCTCGCGCCGCCCGCGGGCGGAACCGCCTTCGTGCTCAGGCACGCTCCGCGGGGGATGAGGCCGTCACAGTGAACGGGGGCGGGCCGAGCAGCTCGATCGAGTCCGAGCGCGCCGCCACTTCGCGCAGCCGCTCCCAGTCGGGTGGGTGCGAGTCCCCGGCATGGGCGCCGACCGGGTCACTCGCCTCCCGATAGAAGGCCTCGCCGGTTCCGGGCGTCTGCCAGGCGAGGAGGTGGGCCGTTTCGGAAGTCACCATGAACGCGTGCGGAACACCGCGCGGGCAGACGAACATTCCGCCCTGAGCGACGCGATGATCCTCGCCGTCGACGTGGACGAGGATCTCCCCCTCGATCACGTAGAGGCCCTCGTCCTCGTTCGGATGCAGGTGCAGCGGCGTCACCTTGCCGCGCTCGCCTGAGAACTCCTGCATCATCAGCGCGCCCGCGGTCTCGGAGGCGGTCGCCTTCATGGTGATGACGCCTCCGCCGGCCCAGCCCAGACGCTCGCCCTCACCCGCCTGCCTGATGATCGGAACGCTGCCGCTCACGCCGAACCGCCCTTCCCCGTGGTCTTATGGGAGTAAACTAGTCACGATGAGGGTAGACTAGCCATGAACAGGGCGTCAAGCAGCTACGAGCTCCAGGGGCGGACGCGCCAGAAGGCGCGCACGCGTGCGGCGCTCCTCGCCGCGACGCGGGAGCTGCTGGCCGAGGGCATCACCCCTACGGTCGAGCAGGCCGCCGAGCGCGCCGAGATCTCCGCGAGTACCGCGTACCGCTACTTCCCCAACCGCCGCGCGCTGCTCGTCGCCACCTATCCCGAGACCGAAGCTCGATCGCTGCTTGGCCCCGACCCACCCTCGGACCCGGGCGCGCGGCTGGACCTCGTCACCAAGCGGCTCGGCAACCTGCTGCTCGAGAACGAGCCGGAGTTGCGGACGGCGTTGCGCCTCTCACTCGAATCACCGGCCGAACGGGATTCACTCCTCCTGCGCGGAGGGCGCGCACTCGGCTGGATCGAGGAGGCGCTCGAACCGCTGCGGGCACGGATCGGTGGTCCGAAGATCCACCGCCTCGCCCTGGCGATCCGGGCGACGCTCGGCCCTGAGCCCCTCGTCTGGCTCACTGACGTCGGTGGGCTTTCGAGCGAGGAGGCCGTTGAGCTGATGCGATCCTCGGCCGGGACATTGCTCAGGGCGGCCCTCGACGAGCACTCCGGCTGAGCCCCCCGCTTCCGCCGCCGGGTACCGCCCGTCACATGCGCCCAGCGGGAAGACGAGACAGGGCGAACGGGCGTGCATCGACCGACTGCGACCCGCCGTCGAGGATCATCTCGCTGACCATTCGGCCTGTGGCTGGGGCATTGAGGATTCCCCACGACGCATGCCCCGTCGCGAGGAATGCGCCCGGCGCGTCGGGGACCGGGCCGATCAGGGGGATCCCGTCCACGGTGAGGGGCCGGTAGCACGCCGAGCGCGTGAGCACCTCGGCGTCGCGCAGGGCGCTCGAGTGCACGCCGGCCATGCGGTGGAGCTCCTCGCACGCCCGGTCGCTCGGAGTGATCTCATTCGGGTCCTCGGGCAGGGCGCCGTGCTCGGGATGGCCGGCGACGTAGACGAGTCCGCCTGAGCGTGGGTACATCTCGATGGTGCTCCGCTGCCGGTCACGACCGACGAACTCGCTGAAGACCGCCTGGGCCGGCACCTCGGCGCCGAGGACGATGCTCGCGCTCTTGGTGCCGAAGACCTGGGGCAGTGCCATCCATCGCTGCGCCTGGCTGGTCCACGGCCCGAGAGCCATCACAACCACGTCGGCCGGGTGGTCGACTCCGTCGATCGAGACCCCGCTGACCGCTCCGTCCGGTCCGGCGAACGCCATGCCGTCGACGACGCCGGTGGCGAACGTCGCTCCCCGCTCCACCGCCGTCTCGAGGAGCGTCCGGGTGAACTGGAGCGGGTTCACCTGGGCGGTCGTCTCGGGGCCGCCGATGACCTCGTGAGCGACGACGTTGCCGTCGAGCCAGTCCGGGTTGGGCAGGCGCCGGTAGCGCTCGAGGTCCCCCTCGTCGGCCGCCGCGGTCATGAGCGCGTCCATCGGCCGGTAGCCGAGCCGCTCCGCCCCGAGCTCCTCCGCGAGTTCACGGTGCAGTGCGAAGCTCGCGCGCGTCAGCGCGTCGAGGGGCGTCCCGGCGTTCCAGTCGGCGGCGAGGAACCCGGCGGCCCTGCCTGACGCAGCGGCCCCGGGCCCTGCCCGGTCGACCACGAACGGCCGCGCTCCGCGCCGGGCCAGAAAGTAGGCGACCGACGCTCCGATGGCCCCCGCCCCGCAGATCACGATGCGGCTGGGCGGGGTCATGACCGCTCAGATCGGGTGCGATCCGGAACAAGAGCTCGAATGTTCGCGGGCACGCCCAGCATCGTACGGAACGAGCGTGACCTCGAACCCCTGGCCTCTGTCGACGCACAGGAGGAGAAGTCGTCCAAGGGCGCTGCCGTCCGGGCGCACCTGGAGCGATGGCTCGGTCGGTTCAGGCGACGGGCGCGTCGCTGACCGGCGTGATCTCCGATGTGGTGACGCTCGCGCCCGGCTTCAGGAACGCATGCAGCTTCGCGATGTCGTCGGTTTCGACAACGAGGTAGATCGTGTGCTGCGGGAACGCAAGCCAGTACCCGCGGATCTCCACGTCCTTGGATGCGGAGTCGAACAGCGAGCGCGACCCGCCCTTGCCGTACGGACAGTCCTCCGGGAGGTGCGTTTGCTTGATGTGGAACAGCATGGCGAGCGTACCCTCCCGAGTCCTCGGCTCCTCGACGACCCGGAGTCTAGAGGGGCGCGGACGGCTCGGGCCTAGGGCCTCCGTCAGACGGGGAGGAGGACGGCGGGAGCGGCGGGGGTGACGGTGTTCTGAGACACGAGCGCGGCGTCACGCGCCAGAACCCGCTCGAGGGCGGCGACGCACTCGGGCGAGAAGCCGGTACCCGTCTCCCTGCGGAGGAGGTCGAGCGCCCGCGTCGCGGGCCACGCGTCACGGTAGACGCGGGGCGACACCAGGGCGTCGTAGACGTCGCAGACCGCCACGATGCGGGCCGACAGGCTGAGCTGGTGTGCGAGGAGGCCCTGCGGATAGCCCGAGCCGTCGAGCCGCTCGTGGTGATCGCGCACGATCGCCCTGACCTCCGGCGCGAAGCCGAGCTCCGCCAGCAGGGCGGCGCCCCAATCGGGGTGGCGGCGGATGACTCGGAACTCGTCGTCGGTGAGGGGGCCCGGCTTCTTCAGGATGCCGTCGGGGACCCGCAGCTTGCCGATGTCGTGGAGGATGCCGCCGAGCGCGAGCCGGCGGAGGCGCGTCGCGGGGAGGTCGAGCTCCTCGCCCACCTGGACGGCGAGCATCGCCACGCGACGGGTGTGGCCGTCGGTCGCTTCGTCCTTCTCCTCGAGGCGACGCAGCAGCGCATGCACCCCGCGCCCCAGGAATGCCTCCTCCCGGGCGAGGAGGTCCACCACACGCAGGTCGCCCGCGAGGGGGCGCGAGGGGACGGCGGTCCATGCGTCGAGCGCCACCGGGAAGCCGACGAGGCCGATCCCGAGGACCTCCATCGTGTGGCCCATCCAGAAACCCGCCTCGCCCCAGGCGAACATGTACTGCGCGACCAGGGCGCAGATGAGGACCGCCAGCCCGATGAGCACGCAGAGGTCCCGCGGGCGACGGGTGAGCAGGACGGTGGTCGCCGCGCGCACCGACACGACGACGAGGCAGACGATGCCGATCGTGATGGCCAGCAGCGCCAGGTTGCTCTGCGGCTCGGGCACGCCGGGGACCGAGTGCGGGTGCGTCAGGCCGAGCCCGCCGACCATCAGCACGGCCACGGCGGCCGCCCCCATCAGGGCCACCAGCGGACCCACCCGACCCGTGCCGCGCATCGCCGGGTGGGCGCTCACCAGGAGCAGGACCGCGCCGGCGGGCAGCGTCAGGCCGCCCGCCAGGGAGATCATCCCGTTCTGTCCCACCAGGAAGCCGGGAGTGGCGGCGCCGTGCACCGCAAGGAGCGAGGCCATCGCGAGGAACGCGCCGCCCGTGATCACCGCGCGCCGATCGCCCCTCTGCGCGCCCAGCACGAAGAGCGCGAGCGCGGCCGCGGTCGCCGAGAGGGCCGCCACGAGGACGACCGCGAAGTGCTGGTCGGACGTGAAGCCGACGGGCCGCCCCCCCAGCACGAGGAGCAGGATCAGAGGCACGGCGCAGACGGCGGCGACGAGGGCTGCCGATGGAATGATTCGCTTGAGCATCTGTCTCGAGGGGGTCATCGGCATCGCGCGGTCCCGCCGTTAGCTCACGGGGGCTCGCCCCTCCCGGGGCCTGCTGCGGCTGCCGAGACCAGCAACTACGATCGACCGTCGTGAACCGGCCCCTCGACACCGTCCGTGCGGGCCGCGTTCGATGAGCGACGTGATCTCGCTCCTCGACCAGGGGCGACCCGTCGCCTTCTCGTTCGAGGACATGATCAGGTACCACGGCCCCGGGTCTCCCGGCGGCGTCGCGCACGCGTTCAAGGTGCTGGAGCGGGCGCTGCCGCTGCTCGCCGCGGACGGGCCACCGGAGCGGCGCGAGGTCACGGTGCGGACGGCCTTCGGCGGACCGGGCGCGCGCGATGCCTTCGAGCTGGCCACCCGCGCGGTGACCGAGAACCGGTACGCGGTCGACCCGTCGCTCGCCCGGCCGGAGCGCGGGATCGCGCTCGAGCGCTTCGTCTTCCGGCTCGGCCACCGTGACCGCACGGTGACCCTGATGCTCCGTGAGGGATACGTCACGGAGGAGTTCATCGCGCTGACCCGCAGGGAGGACCGCGACCCGGAGGACGAGCGGCGTCTCGCCCGCTGGAAGCTGGAGATGGCCGAGCGGGTGATGGCGGCGACGGCCGCCGAGGTCTACGCGGTGACCGATGAGCGTCGTGGGCGCCGAGCTTGAGTACCCCGCCCGAGTCGCCGATGGGTTACCACGCCGGAGGAACCGGCGCGATCTCAGGAGGATCCCTGTGAAACATCGACTGGTGACCCGGAGCGACTTCGACGGCCTCGTCTGCGCCGTGCTCCTGCGCAATCTCGACCTCATCGACGAGATCACCTTCGTGCACCCCAAGGATGTCCAGGACGGGGTCGTCGAGATCACCGACCGCGACATCCTCACCAACCTCCCCTACGCCCCCGGCGCCCACCTGGTGTTCGACCACCACCATTCCGAGACGCTCCGCCTCGGCGGCGCGGCCGCCAACCACGTCATCGACGCCGACGCCGCCTCGGCGGCCCGCGTGGTCTACGAGCACTTCGGCGGGGCCGGCCGGTTCCCGACCGTCCCGCACGGGCTGATGGACGCCGTGGACCAGGCCGACTCGGCGGCGTACGAGATGGACGACGTGTTCAACCCGTCGGGCTGGACCCTCCTGAACTTCCTGATGGACAGCCGCACGGGCCTCGGCCGGTTCCGTGACTTCCGGATCTCCAACTATGACCTGATGATGCAGCTGATCGACGCCTGCATGCGGCACCAGACGGTCGGCGACATCCTCACCCTGCCCGACGTGGCGGAGCGGGTGCAGCTCTACCGCGAGCAGAGCGACCTGTTCGTCGAGCAGCTGCGGCGGGTCAGCCGGCTGGAGCGGGACGTGGTCGTGGTGGACCTGCGCGGAGAGAGCACGATCCACGCCGGCAACCGGTTCATGGTCTACGCGCTCTTCCCCGAGGCCCGGGTCTCGATTCACGTGCTCTGGGGCAAGCAGGAGCGGAACACCGTCCTCGCCGTCGGACGATCGATCTTCGACCGCACCTCGCCGGCCGACATCGGCTCGGTCATGCTGCGGTACGGCGGCGGTGGACACGTGGCGGCGGGTACCTGCCAGGTCTCGCACGCAGACGCCGAGCGCGTGCTCTCCGAGGTGCTCGACGCGATCTCGCCCCCTCTGGTCCTCGCCCCCTGAGGACCGGGTCGCGTCGCCCGACGAGACACCGCGGGCTACTCGACGACCAGCACCTCGCAGTCAGCCTCGCGGCGCACGTCACCGGCCACGTCCGCGCCGAAGACGCGGCTGAGGAAACCGTGGTGGTGGGTGCCGACCACGATGAGCCGGGCCTTGTGCTCACGGGCCGTGTCGACGATCAGGTTGCCCGGCTCGCCCGGCGCCCAGAGGTAGTCGGCGCTCACGTCCGCGTGGGAGGAGGTCAGCTCCCTGCGGGCCTCGTCGAGCGCCTCCACGATCTGGGGGGGCGCGTAGAGCGGGCCGTCGCGCGGCTCGTTGGCCGGCGTCCCGAAGTTCCGGGGATCCCTCGGGTCCAGCGGAAGCTCGAACACCGCGAGCACGACGAGCCGCTCGTGGTGCGAGCGCGCCTCGTCGGCCGCGCGAGCGAGCGCACGTCCGGAGCCGTCGGATCCGTCGTATCCCACGATGACCGTCACGGACGGAAACCTACCCTGGCGAGCGGCGGTCCCGTCAGCCGCGACCCTCGCGCAGCACGGCGACCGCCTTGGAGATGCGACGCTGCCGGGTCTCGGGCGTCTTGGCCCCCTCGATGGAGAGCACGTGCCGCTGCCTCCTGCTGTAGGACAGCCCGTCGAAGGAGCGCCGGGCGGCGTCGTCACGATCGAGCGCGTCCGTGAAGTCGGATGGCACGATCAGCTCGCGCGGCTCGGTGTCGAGCTCGATGTCGACATCGACCTCGTCGCCCGCGGCGACGCCGGCGCTCGCGCGGTTCTCCGCGCTCACCGGCAGCTTGAACACCCCTCCGCGGACGGCCACGGTGGTGCGGTAGGTGTGACCCCGGATCGTGACGCGGACCGGCGGCTGCTTGTGCGAGCCCAGGCCCGCGACGACCTCGGGCGGGACCCGGATGCCGGTGGCGGTCTTGCCGGCGAGCTCGATCGTCGCGCGGAATCTCGTGGCGTGCGTCACTCGCCCTCCTCGAGCCAGGTCGTGTCCATGTGCGGGGCGGCGTGGATCGACACGAGGCGCAGATGCTCGGGACCGACGCAGCGAAAGCGGTGCGCCGTCCCGGGAGGCACCACCACCACGTCCCCCGCCACGGCTCCGACCGGCCGGCCGCCGAGCTCGAAGCGGCCCTGACCGGCCTGTACGACGAACGTCTCCGAGTACGGGTGGCGGTGCAGGGCGGGACCCTCGCCGGGCGCGGCGTCGACGACGAAGAACGAGACCTCCGAGCCGTAGGGCCCGCCCTCGAAGCTCCCGGCGGTGTCTCCGGCAGCGGCCCGCCACGACGGCAGGGACCCGTCCTCGCGGGCGGTCGTACGGCTCTGCTCCTCCAGCGACATCCTCGTCCTCCCCTCGTTCGCCTTTCCAAACCAGACCGCCGGGCGCGGCGAAACTCATCGCCGGCCCGGCGGTCCCGGTGGGGAGGACGGTGGGGCCCCCGCGTCAGTCCTTCTGCAGGTGCAGCTGGGCCCGGATCTCGCCGCCCGGGTACTTCTCGCTGTGGACGTTGACGTAGGTGGCTCGGCCGCGGATCGCGGCGGTCAGCTCACCGAACTCGCCGGCCGCGATGCCCTGGGCGGCCGGGCCGATCACATCGGCCGGCGTGATCGTGCCGGTGATCGTCGCCGGCGGGGCCGGACAGGCCTGCGTGCCGGCGGGTCCGTTGGCGAGGTTCGTGCAGAGGAACACGATGATCCCGCCGCTCTGCGCTCGCTGGCCCAGGTGGATGTGCGCCTGAGTGATCGGCGCCTCGAGAGCGGAGTAGCTCAGCTGGTAGGTGATCTTCTGGTCCTTGGCCTGGAGCTGAGCCTGGAAATCGCCCGAGCCCGAGGTCGACAGGGCGAGGGGATCCTCCTGGTAACCGGTCAGGTGCTCCTGAATGGAGTTCCCCGTCCCGAACGCCACCGTTCCCGCCACCGCCGCCGACGCGACGAGCGCACCCGCGACGGCCACCTTCACGCGCCCCTTCATCTGAGCACCTCCTGAGAAATGAGTGAGAAAGCGTGGGCGTTCCCCCCTTATTCCGCCGGTTGAGGCATGTCAACCGAGCTGGGCCGGAAGGGATAGCCTCGCCGCGTGCGCCTCGGTGTCCACCTGCCGCAGTTCCGCGAGCCGGTTGCGGGGGAGGTGCTGGCCGAGGCGGCGCGGATCGCCGAGGACGCCGGGGCGGACGACCTGTGGGTGTCCGACCACCTGATCCTGCCGGTGGGCAGCGAGCGGCCGCCGGCCTCGTTCCACGATCCGCTCACCGTGCTCACCTGGGCGGCGTCCGCCACCCGCCGCGCGGGCCTGGGGACGAGCGTGCTCGTGGCGCCCTACCGTCACCCGGTGATCCTCGCGAAGGCGCTCGCCAGCCTCGACGCGCTCTCCGGAGGGCGGGTGATCGCCGGGCTGGCGTCGGGATGGATGGAGCCCGAGTTCCGGGCCCTCGGAGTGCCCTTCACCGAGCGGGGCCGTCGCACCGACGCCACCATCGCCGTCTGCCGGGCGCTGTGGTCCGGAGCGACCTCCTACACCTGGGAGGGAGAGCGCGTCGAGGGGGTGCGACTGCTGCCGGGCCCCGCCCGGGCGGGCGGCCCGCCGGTGTGGATCGGGGGCAACTCCGACGCGGGCCTGCGCCGCGCCGCGCGCCGGGCGACGGCTGGCACACCACCATCTCCGATCCCGAGCGCCTGGCCGAGCGCATCGAGGCCCTCGACCGGGCGCTCCGGGCCGCCGGACGGTCCCGTGCCGAGGTCGTGCTCTCGGTTCGGGTGCGCGCCGGCGCGGAGGGCGTCGAGGGGCTCGCGCCGCGCCTGCGCGAGCTGGACGTGGACCACCTGCTCGTCGATCTCCCCGCCTTCTCCCTCCCCGGCCTCGGCGACGAGGTCACCGCTCTGCGGCGGTTGGTGTGACGGGCGGCACACCCGACTTCGGGGGCTTCTCGGAGGTCGACCGCACGGGCGCGGCCGAGACGTACGCGGGCTACCTCGACGGCGTCCGGGGCATCGACGCCGTGGCGGAATGGAAGGACCGCAGCTTCGGTCTGCTCGAGCCGCGCCCGGGAGCGCATCTGCTCGACGTGGGCTGCGGCACCGGCGGCGACGTGCTCGCGCTGGCCGATCGCGTGCACCCCGGGGGGCGGGCGACCGGCATCGACGCCAGCGCCGCGATGATCGAGGAGGCCCGCCGGCGGGCGGGATCGCGTGAGGATCTCGAATTCCTCGTCGGGGATGTCGCGCGCCTGCCCCTCGCGGACGCCGCGGTGGACGGGTGCCGGGCGGAGCGGACCCTCCAGCACGTGACGCACCCCGGCCTGGCCGTGGCGGAGATGGTCCGCGTCACGCGGCCGGGCGGGCGCGTTGTCGCGGCGGAGCCCGACTGGGGCACCCTGGTGATCGACGCCGATGATCGCGAGGTCACCCGTGCGGTGGCCGCCGCCGCGGCCGAGCGGGTGCGCTCGGGCACCGTCGGCAGGGCGCTGCGGGGGATGATGGTCGGAGCCGGGCTGAGCGAGGTGGGCGTCACGGCCCGCACCCTCGTCGTCACCGACCGGCGGACCGCGGAGATGCTGCTCGACATCGCCGGGGCCGCGGCGCGCGCGGTGGAGAACGGCTCGATCGCGGCCGACCGCGCCCGGGCGTGGGCCGCCGGGCTCGATCAGGCGGCCGGCTCGGACCGCTTCCTGGCGGCGCTCACGGCCTTCATGGCGTGGGGACGCGTCCCAGGCGGGCCTCGGGGCGAAGGGCAGGGATGAGCTCCTCGCCCACGGCCGCGGCGGCGAGCGCCCGCCCCAGGCCGGGGGCCTGCTTGAACAGGTTGTTGCCCGCCAGGACGAGGATGCCCTCGGCCTCCCAGACGGCCACCCCGTCCGGGCCCCACGGCAACCGGGTGACCCAGCAGTTGCGAACCGCCACCGGCCGCGGGTCGAGGCCCGGCAGCGCACGGCTCACATAGGCGGCGGCGCGCTCGCCCAGAGGAGCCAGGGCCGCGGGGTCGGCGAGGGCGCCGTCCCCGCTCGCGGGCGCGTTCTCGGTGAGACCGAGCGAGAAGAGCCGGTTGCCCGGGTGCGGCGCCCCGTAGACGCGGGTCTCGCCGAAGGTCCCGCTGCCGTCCTGCAGGCAGGCCAGGCGGGCGGGCGGGTCACCACGCACCGCGAACGTCAGCCGGGTGTGCACCGCGGGCTCCACCGGCAGCGAGAGCCCGGCGCCGCGCGCCAGGGCCGCCGTCCCCCGGCCGGCGCAGACCACCACGCGCGCGTACTCGCGGCGCTCGCCGCCCGCGATCACCTCGGCCGCGCCGCCGGCCGCCGGCCGCACGGAGATGACCTCGTCCGCCACCAGGTCGTCGCCCAGGGCACCGGCGAGCGCCTCGATCGCCGCGCCCGTGCGGATCGACCCGCCGGCCTCGTCGAGGGTCGCCGGCCCGGCGTAGGGCGCCAGCGGGGGCAGGCGGTCCGCCAGCTCGGCGGCGTCGATCGCCCGGGCCGGGACGCCGCCCGCCTCGTGGAGCAGGTCCAGCCGGCGCCGGGCGGTCTCCCCCAGGGCGACCACGCCGTCGTCCGAGACGAGCTCGACGCCCAGGCGCTCGCTCCACTCACGCCAGACCGCCCTCCCCTCGATCGTGAGGCGCACCAGGCGCGGGTCGTCGTGCGCATGGCGGAAGATGCGCGACTCACCGCCCGATTGGCCGTTGCCGGGCACACCGCTCTCGTAGACCCTCGCCCGCACCCCGCGCTCCGACAGCGCGTAGGCGGTCGCCAGGCCGACGATGCCGGCTCCGATCACGGCGATCTCGTGTCGTCCCGTCACGGCCCCGGGGCGGGAGGACCCATGTTCTCGGCCGTCACGCGCAGGTCGTTCAGCACCAGGGCCCCGTCGCCGGTGGCCCAGGCGATGTCGGCCGCATCCCGGCCCGATGCCACGCGCACGATCGTCTCGACGGGCGCCAACCCGGTGGCGTCCATCAGGCGCCATGCCTCCCCGTCGTGGGCCTCCACCAGAGCGTGGAAGTCGGGGGGGTCGAGCAGCGGGGCGTAGCAGGCCACCACGCGGGCGGGGACCTCCAGGGCCCGGAGCAGCGAGACCGTGAGATGCGCCATGTCGCGGCAGACGCCCTGGCGGCGCAACAGGGTCTCGTCCGCCGAGGTGAGCGCGTCGCTGGCGCCCGGGATGTAGTCGATGCGGGTGCGGACCCACTCGGCGGCCACCGGGAGCAGCGCGCGGGCGCGCGGGCCCAGCCCCAGCTCCGCCTGCGCCGTGGCGCCCAGCAGGTCGGAGGGCGCGTAGCGGCTCGGGAGAGTCCAGGGCAGCAGCGGGAAGGGCAGTTGCGAGGCGGACGGCAGGGGCCGATCGTCGGCGACGGCCACGCGGCCGTCCTGCTCCACGTCCACCTGCGCCCGGTAGCGGAGGCGCACGGCGCCCGCCGGGGCGTGCAGCCGGATGGGTCGCGCACCGTCGTCGCGCAGCGGGCCCTCCTCGACGCGCGCGCCCTCGACCTCGAGGGTCTCCTCCACGATCTCCTGACCGGGGGCCTCCGCCGCCCGCACGAGCAGGACCGCGCTGGAGTCGTCCTGCGCCGTCCAGTTCGACCTCGGCGCTGACCCGGATGCGGGCCCGGCTCATCCTGACCCCTCCGGTCGGTCGTTCGGTCCGGCCCCCCGCAGGGAACCCTAGCTGTGGCCGAGCCACCCCGTACCCTGCAACACGTGCCCCGATTCCACGCCCGTCACACGACCGAGATCCGCTACTCGCGGGCGATCTCCCAGAGCGTCAACGAGGTGCGCCTCACCCCGTTCGCCGATGGCCGGCAGCGGCTGGAGTGGGCGTCGCTGAGAGCGGAGCCCGCCGCCCGGATCGAAGCGGGCCGCGACGGATTCGGCAACGCGGTCCACCGGTTCGCGCTGCCCCAGGCCCACGATGCACTGGTCGTGGAGTCGGTGGCGATGGTGCAGACGCGGCCCGCCGAGGTCCCGGCCGAGTGGGAGGCCGTGGCGCTGGAGGCGGTCGCCGGCCCGGCCTACCCGCAGGAGCACGCGGCCTATCTCGTCCCCTCCCGGCACGTGCGGTGGCAGGAGCCCGTGGACGCCCTCGCACGCACGATGCGCCTGCCGGAGGACGAGGGGCTGGTGGCCTGGGTGCGCGCCGTGGAGGGCGCCGTCGGCGAGGCGATCTCCTACGCGCGCGGAGCGACGCGCGTGGACACGTCGGTGGAGGACGTCGTGCGACTGCGGCGGGGCGTGTGCCAGGACATGGCGCACCTGTTCATCGCGCTCTGCCGGCGGCGAGGGGTGGCCGCCCGCTACGTGAGCGGGTGGATGCACAACCCGCACGGCGCGGGGCCGGGCGCGAGCCACGCCTGGGCGGAGGCGGCGGTGCCGGGCCACGGCTGGATGGAGGTTGACCCCACCAACCCCGGCTCCTCGCTCGAACGCCATGTGCGCCTCGCGGTCGGGCGCGACTACGACGACGTACCGCCCCTGCGCGGACGCTTCCTCGGCCGGACCGCCCAGGAGCTGAGGGTGAGCGTGGAGCTCCGCGCGATGGAGGGCTAAGTGTCCCGAGTCGCTAATTGCGTGGCAGTTCCCGGCTGCATCTCATCGCGATACAGCGTCCTCGACCCCCACAATATTCCCGATATTGCGGGGGATCTGCGTCCTTGTCTCGCTGGAGATTCGCTCGGGAACTTCATACGAACCAGCGGCTCGGGACACTAATGGCGGAACTGGTGCTGGGTCCGCTGTTGCGCTGGGTGGGCGAGACCGAGGCCACGGTCTGGGTGGAGACCGGCGCGGCCTGTGAGGTCGAGGTGCTGGGCGTCCGCGAGCCGACCTTCCACGTGGAGGGCCACCATTACGCGCTGGTGACCGTCGGCGGTCTGGAGCCCGGCTCGGCCACCCCCTACGAGGTGCGCCTGGACGGGGAGCGGTGCTGGCCCCCCGCCCACTCCCCCTTCCCCCCGAGCGAGATCCGCACCCAGGGCACCGGCTCCCGCCTGCGCCTCGCCTTCGGCTCCTGCCGGCTCGCGCTGCCGGAGACCCCCTCGGAGACGCGCCCCGCGGACGAGGGCGGCGCGGGGTGGGACGCGCTCGCCGCCGTCGCGCGGAGGATGGCCGCCTCGGCGGCGCCCCGGCCCGACTGCCTGGTGCTGCTCGGCGACCAGGTCTATGCGGACGAGGCCTCCCCGCGGGCGCGCGACTTCTACGCCACCCGCCGCGACCCGGAGGTGCCCCCCGGGCTGGAGGCGTCCGACTTCGAGGAGTACACGCGCCTCTACTGGGAGTCGTGGCAGGACCCGCTCATCCGCTGGCTGCTCAGCACGGTCCCGAGCGTGATGATCTTCGACGACCACGAGGTCCACGACGACTGGAACACCTCGGCGGCCTGGATCCGCGACATGTGGCGCAAACCGTGGTGGGAGAAGCGCATCGTGGGCGGCTACATGTCGTACTGGATCTATCAGCACCTGGGGAACCTCTCCCCGCACGAGCGCGAGAGCGATCCCGTGTGGCGGCGGGTGCGAGCCGCCGCCGACGCCGGCCCGGTGCTGAGGGAGCTGGGGAACCGGTCGGCTCGTACGCCGGACGGCGGGCGCTGGAGCTTCTTCCGCGACTTCGGCCGGACGCGGCTGGTGATGATCGACACCCGGGGCGGCCGTCATTTCGCCGACGGCCGGCGCAGCATGGTGGACGACGAGGAGTGGCGGTGGATCGTGGAGCACGCGCAGGGCGGGGTCGACCACCTGCTGGTGGGCTCCTCCCTGCCGGTCTTCCTGCTCCCGGCGCTTCAGGACCTGGAGGCCTGGAACGAGGCCGTGTGCGCCGGCGCCTGGACCCCCGCCTTCGAGCCGATCGGCGAGAGGATCCGGCGGGGGCTCGACCTGGAGCACTGGGCGGCGTTCCGGGAGTCGCTGGGGCGCCTGGTGACCCTGTTGCGCGCCGTCGGGGCCGGCGAGCGCGGTGAGGCCCCCGCCTCGATCGTCCTGCTCTCGGGCGACGTCCACAACGCCTACCTGGCCGAGGTGGTCCATCCGCGCTCCGCGGGGGTCACCAGCCGCACCTATCAGGCGGTCTGCTCGCCCCTGCGCAACCCGCTCAACGCTCGCGAGCGGGGCATCATCCGCTTCTCGGCGTCGCGGGCCGCGCGGATCATCGGGCGCGTCCTGACGCGCCTGGCGGGGCTGCGGCGAATGCCGGTGAGATGGCGGCTCGTGCAGCCCCCCGAATTCGGCAACCTCATCGGGGCCCTCGAGATCGACGGGCGCCGGTCGCAGGTGACCATCGAGCGCGTGGACGACGAGGCCGGCGCGCCCCGCCTGCGCACCTGCCTGGAGCGGAGGCTCGCGTGACCCGGTCCGACCCGGGGCGCGTCTCCGTGCTGGCCTGCTCCCTCGCCCTGATGGTGAGCGTGGAACGCGACGAGGACCGGCAGGTGCGTGACATCCATCTGCACGCGGGGGGCCAGGGGTTCTGGGTGGCGCGCATGGCGGCTCGGCTCGGTGCGGACGTCACGCTGGTGAGCACCCTCGGCGGAGAGCCCGGCGTCGCGCTCGAGGCCCTGGTGCGCGCGGAGGGCCTGGCGCTCAGAGCGGTGGAGTCGGCCTCACCGAACGCGGTCTGGATCTCGGACGACGAGGAGGGGGAGGTGGCCACCGTGGCCGAGCTGCCCTCCCCCAGCCTGGCCCGGCACGAGGCCGACGGCCTCTTCAACGCCCTCCTCGCCGCCGGGCTCGAGTCCGAGGTCACCGTCCTGACGGGGAGCCCTCCGGGCGTCCTCTCGGCCGAGCGCTACAGCGGTCTCGCCCACGACCTTCACGCACTCGACGGCCGCGTGCTCGCCGACCTGTCGGGCGACCAGCTCGCCGCCGCCCTGGACGGGGGGCTCGATGCGGTGAAGGTGGCCCACGACGAGATGATCGCGGCGGAGCTCGCGGCGAGCGACACCGCGCGCAGCCTCCTGAGCGGCGCCCGGAAGATGCGCGAGCGCGGCGCCGACTGGGTGCTGGTCTCCCGCGAGGAGAAGCCGCTCCTGGCCGATCTCGGCGGACGGAGGGTCGAGGTCCAGACCCCGGCCTTCCATCCCGTCAACCATCGCGGCGCCGGCGACTCGATGACCGGAGCGACGGCCGCCGGCATGGCCGCCGATCTCCCGCCGGAGGAGATCCTGCGGCTCGCCGTGGCGGCCGGGGCGCTCAACGTGACCCGCCACGGCCTGGGCAGCGGCGACAGCGAGGCCATCCGGCGCCTGGCCGCACGCGTGGACGTGAGCGACTGGCCGTCCCGCTGATCGGGCGCGCGGAGGGGGCCCCGGCCGTCCCGGCCGTGACCCCCACGGGTTGCGCCTAGACCAATCGCCGCCTGCGGCTGCCCGAGCCCGCGATCGCCCGGTAGATCCACAGCAGGATGACCGCGCCGACGATGGCCGTCAGCCACGTCGAGATGTCGAAGAACTCGTCCAGCGGATCGGCGTCGAAGAGGGCCCCCGCGAGGAAGCCGCCGATGAGCGCGCCGGCCACGCCGACGAGGCAGGTGATGATGAGCCCCCCGGGATCGGCGCCCGGCACGAGCGCCTTGGCGATGTAACCGGCGATGAGGCCGAGGATGATGAAGGCGATGATGCCGATGGTGGTCTCCTTGGGGTGATTGGGCGGGCCCCTGGTTGTGTCCCGCCCCGGGAGGAGGTAAACGCGCGGAGCCCCTCCCCAATCGCCAGAACCGACGTCCGCGCTCGCGCACGTCCGGCTAGGGCTGTGGATCGGGCCCCGGCAGGGGGGAGTCCGGGGGCCACGGCTCGGGCACCCGCACGGGACCCGGGAACGGTTCCGGCATCGGGTCGGGCATTGGAATCGTGGGGGGCACGGGATCGGGCGTGTCGGGCATGGGAGGTGCGGGTTGAGTGGACATTCCCCCGTGGTACCCGCCCTGCGCAGAGCTACGCGCCCGGCTCCTCGCCGGGAGGGTGGCGGAACCCCTCCAGGCTGTGGCGGACCGGCAGATCGGTGGGCGGCGCCTCGGGGTCGGCGTGCCGCCCGGGCAGGCCGCGCGAGATGCCGACGCCCCCGTCCACCACCCAGACGACGCCGGTGACGAAGGTCGCCTCGTCGCTGGCGAGGAACGCGTAGACGTTGGCGATCTCCTCCACCGTCGCACGGCGGCCGACGATGGTCGAGTCCACGATCGTCCGGGCCGCCTCGTCGGTGTGGGGACCGGCCTCCGGGCGGGTCTGGCCCGTGTCGGTGGGCCCCGGGACGACGACCACGGCCCGCACGCCGAAGCGCGCCTGCTCGGCGGCGACCCCGAGCGTGAAGGATGTCGCGAAGCCCTTCGTCGCCCCGTAGATCGCCATGTTCGGGATGCCCGACTGCCCGGCCGTGCTGCCGGCCGTCAGGATCGTTCCCTCCGTCTCGCGCAGCTCCGGCAGGGCCGCCCGCGTGATCAGCACCAGCGACCGGGCGTTGGCGCGGTAGAGCCGGTCCAGCTCGGAGACCGGCATCTCGTCGGCCAGGCACATGCGATCGGCCTCGGTGGCGGCGTTGTTGACCAGCACGTCGAGCCGTCCGAACTCGCGCAGGGCGGTCGCGACGCACTCGATGCCGGTGCCCTCGTCGCCGAGGTCGCCGGCGCAGGCCACCGCGGCCGGGCCGAGCCCCGACGCCGCGCGGGCGACGTCCTCGATCGGATCCGTCTCGAGCCCGCTGACCACCACGTGCGCGCCCTCGCCGGCGAGCTTCAAGGCGATGGCCTCGCCGATCCCGGCCCCGCCCCCGGTCACGATCGCAACCTTCCCGTCGCAGCGGCCCACGGCCGGGCGCTACCCGGAGCCGACGACCGGCAAACCGCGTTTCGCATCCTGGTGCGCCGGGCATCCCAGGGGCGTTTGGGAACTCCGTCCGGAGGAGCCTGTTGGCCCTACGCGCCCTCGTCCTGAACTGCACCCTGAAGCCCTCGCCGCAGGAATCCAACACCGGCGCCCTGGCGGAGGTGGTCGTGCGAGCCCTCCGGGCCGACGGCGCCGAGACCGAGATGCTCCGGGTGGCCGACTACGACGTGCACCCCGGCGTGTCCTCGGACGAGGGCGACGGCGATCAGTGGCCGATTCTCTACGAGCGCGTCCTGGCCGCCCAGATCCTCGTCGTCGCCTCCCCGACCTGGCTGGGCAGACCCTCGAGCGTGGCCCAGCGGGTGCTGGAGCGCATGGACGCCATGATCTCCGAGGAGGACGACCGCGGACGGCCGGTGGCCTACGACCGCGTCGCCGGCGTCGTGGTGACCGGCAACGAGGACGGCGCCCACCACGTCATCTCCGAGATCGCCGGGGCCCTGCTCGACATCGGCTACACCGTGCCCGCGCAGGCGTGGACCTACTGGAACATGGGCCCGGGGCCCGGGCCCTCATACCTCGAGACCGACCACAAGCACGACTGGTCGGCCAGCACCGGGCGCACGGCGGCAGCCAACCTGGTCGCCGTCGCCCGGGCCCTCGCGCAGAACCCCCTCCCGGCGCCGGGCTGAACCGCGGCGCCGCGCTGGCGCGGGCGCCGCGGTCCGTGGGACACTCGCGTCCCGAGGCCGGGCAGGGGGCCCGATGGACGAACGGCACTCGCGGGACGGCTACTTCATCGTGGGCGAGGGGCTCATCGGCTCCACGGCGCCGCAGCCGGCCGGGCCCGTCATCTTCGCGCTCAACGACGGCGACCAGCGGCCCTTCCGGTTCTCGCGGGTGGGGCCCGAGGGTCACCAGCTGGGGGAGCCCAACCGGATCAAGATCGCCACCCGGATGACCCGCCTGGGCGACGGACAGGTGAACGGCGGGATCCCCGCCGGCTACACCTACCTCGGCCAATTCCTCGACCACGACCTGACCTTCGACAAGAGCAAGCTCGCCGGCGGCATCTCGCTCTCCCCCGCCCAGCTCGAGCAGTCGCGGTCGCCGAGCCTCGACCTCGACTCGCTGTACGGCCTGGGCCCCGATCTCAGCCCCCAGTTCTACGCGGACGGGGTGCGCCTGAAGACCGGCACCACGACGCCGGTGCCGGACCTGCCCGTCACGAACAAGGCCCACCCGGGGTTCGACCTCCCGCGTAAGCCCAACGGGAAGGCCCAGATCCCCGACCCCCGCAACGACGAGAACCTGGTCGTCGCCCAGACGCACGCCGCGTTCATCCGCTTCCACAACCGGGCGGTCGACAGGCTGGCGGCGCAGGGAGTGCCGGCGGCCGACCTGTTCGCGACCGCGCGCGAGGAGGTGGTGCGCCACTACCAGTGGATGATCCGCACGGACTTCCTCCCGCGCATCGTGAACCCGGCGATCGTGAACGCGGTGTTCACGTCGGGGCGCAAGGTGGTGGAGGTGAACCCCGTGCCGGGCGAGTCGCCGACCATGCCGGTCGAGTTCTCGGTGGCCGCCTACCGCCTGGGCCACAGCATGGTGCGCGACGCGTACGACTGGAACCGCCTCTTCGACGACGGCGGGGGGACGCTCGACTTCCTGTTCACGTTCTCCGGAACCGGCGGCGACCTCGGGGGGTTCCCCACACTGCCGAGCAACTGGATCGCCGACTTCCGGCGCCTCTACAAGTTCATCGACGCCGGCCGCGCGGACCTGCGCCCGCTCGTGGGCGGCACGAGCAAGCTCAACGTGGCACGCCGGATCGACACGCGACTCGTGAACCCGCTCGCCGGCCTGCCCCTGTCGTCGCTGCCGGCGGGCGAGACCAGCCCCCACCGCGCCAACCTGGCCTTCCGCAACCTGGCGCGGGCGCGGATGCTGCGCCTGGCCACCGGCCAGCAGATGGCCGCCTTCATGCGCTCGCGGGGCGTGAACGTGACCACGCTCACGGGAGGCCAGATCTTCAACGGCGACCGCGGCGCGAAGCTCGGGGGCCCGGGGGGGCTCACCGCGGCCCAGCGGACGGCGCTCACGCGCGACACGCCGCTGTGGTTCTACGTGCTCCGCGAGGCCGAGCTCAACGCGGGGCGGCTGCGCGGCGTGGGCGGACGGCTGGTGGCGGAGGTCTTCCACCGCTCGATCGAGGGCAGCCTGATCTCGATCATGCACGATCCCACCTGGCGCCCCACGCTCGTCTCTCCCACGAGCCCGGCGCCCAACACGCCGCCCCCACCCCCGGACACCTTCCGGATGGTCAACCTCCTGCTCTTCGCGTTCGAGGGGAAGAAGGCGCTGCTCAATCCCTTGGGGGGCTGAGGGCTCGGCTATCATCCGGCCCGTGGACATCTCTCCGGGCCGCCGTTGACGAACGCGGTCCAGCTCGTCGCAGCACTCCTCCTGGTGCTGCTCAACGGCTTCTTCGTGGCGGCTGAGTTCTCGCTGGCACGTGCGCGCATGACGCGGCTCGATCAGTTGGCCGACGCCCGTCGCGGGGGCGCGGCGCTGGCCCGCCAGCAGGTGCGCCACATCGATCGTTACCTGGCGGCGTGCCAGCTGGGAATCACGCTCGCCAGCCTGGGACTGGGCTGGCTGGGCGAGCCGGCGTTCGCCGACCTGCTGCGCCCGGTCTTCGAGTCGTTGGGGCTCGGCGACGCGAGCGCCGGCCTGACGGCGGTGATCCTGGCCTTCGTGATCATCACGGTCCTGCACGTGGTCGTCGGCGAGCTCGCGCCGAAGACCGTCGCCATCCAGCGGGCCGAGGGCGTGGCATTGAGGATCGCCCGGCCGCTCGAGTTGTTCCGCAAGGTGTTCCAGCCGTTCATCTGGGCGATGAACGGGGCCGGCAACGCGCTCGTGCGGGCCCTGGGCGTCGAGCCGGCCAGCGAGCGCGAGCTGGCGTCCACCCCCGAGGACCTCCAGATCCTGATCGCCCAGAGCGAGGAGGGCGGCGCGATCGAGCCCGAGGAGGCCGACATGCTGGAGGGCGTCTTCGGGCTCCAGGGCAGTGTCGTCCGCGACATCATGACCCCGCGGCCCGAGGTCACGACCCTGTCGGCCAGCATCCCCGTGCGGGCGGGTCTCACCGAGGTGCTGGCCACGCGACACAGCCGCTTTCCCGTGCTGAACGGCGACGGGGTGCTGGGGGTGGTGCACCTGAGCGACCTGGCACGGGGGCTGCTGGAGCGGGGCGAGGACACGCCGGTGCGCGACCTCCTGAGCCCGGCCCTCTTCGTCCCCGAGACCCAGCCGGTGGACGACCTGCTGCGTCAGCTCCAGGCCCGGCGGGCGTCCCTGGCGGTGGTGCTCGACGAGTACGGCGACTTCACCGGCGTGGTGACCGTGGAGGACGTGATCGAGGAGATCGTGGGCGAGATCGACGATGAGCGCGATCGCGCCCCCTCCGTTCAACCAGCAGCCCGACGGGCGCCTCCTGGTGCGCGGACACGTGCCCCTGGAGGACCTGCGCGATCACGGCGTGGAGCTGGTGGACGACACCGTCACCAGCGTCGGCGGGCTGGTCTTCACCCGGCTGGGTCGCCTGCCGCGCACCGGCGACACGGTGACGGCCGACGGCTGGCAGCTCACGGTCGAGGCCACGCGCGGGACGCGCGTCGTGCTGGTCGCCATCGAGCCGGCCGACGATCCCCGACCGCCCATCGAGCCCGACAGCAACGGGCGGGGCGCTAGCTAGCTCGCCGTCTCCACGAGCTGGGCGCCGAGCGCGCCGCGGCCGGTGAGGCAGGCCGCCCCGCAGCGGGCGCCCAGGGCGAGCGCGCCCTCCAGGTCGAGGCCGCGGGCCAGACCGGTCGTGAGCCCCGCGGCGAAGGAGTCGCCGCAGCCGTAGCTGTCCACGGCCGGGCCGGGAACGGGCGCCGGGTCCCATCGCCCCCCGCCGCCCGCGGCCAGCTCGAAGTGGCCGCCCCGGGCGCCCTCGGTCCACACGATCGCCGCCGGCGCCACGGGCAGGGCGCCGGGGTCGACCGCCTCCGTCGGGTCGGCCGCGCTGGCGATGAGCACCTCGGCCCGGACGCCGCTCTCCATCAGCACCCTCAGGCGGCGGGACGTGACCACCAGCGCCCGGGCGCGGCGCGCGGCGGCCAGGGCGGCCGAGTCGTGCCCGGTGAAGTAGGCGGCGTCGCACGCGGCCAGGTCGTCCCACGGGAGCGGATCCTCGATGCGGGGCGAGATCTGGTCGCCCACGACCACGATGGCCCGGTCGGCCGTCGGTCCCGTGGCGCTCACCGCCCGCGTCTGCGGCTCCTCGCGCAGGGCGGCCAACACGGTGACGCCCTCCTCGCCCAACCTCAGGGAGGTCGCCGTGCCCGCCCAGTCGGAGCCCACCGCCGTGAAGAAGAGGCACTCGGCGCCGAGCTTGGCGACCTGCGCGGCGCTCACCGCGCCGCCGCCGGCGGGCTCGTCGAAGGGCTCGGTGACGCGCGTGATGTCGCCCGGGCCGGGGAACACCCCGCGCGCGTGGGTGACCCATTCCACGTGGCCCACCACCGCCACCCGCGGCCGGCCCGGCGGGCTCATCGCGGGCGGATCTCGGCGGGCGCCCCCCGGGCCTGGAGCGCAGCCGGGATCGCCACGGACCCGTCCTCGTTCTGGTGGTTCTCGAGGATGGCGATCAGCGTCCGTCCCACGGCCGTGGCCGTGCCGTTCAGCGTGTGCAGCATCTCGGTGCTCTTGCCCCGGCGCACCCGGCTGCGCAGGCGGCGCGCCTGGTAGTCGGTGCAGTTGGAGCAGGAGGTCACCTCGCGGTAGGCGCCCTGGCCCGGCATCCAGGCCTCGCAGTCGAACTTGCGGGCGGCCGGCGCCCCCAGGTCGCCCACGGCGATGTCCACCACCCGGTACGGCACCTCGATCACCTGGAGGATCTCCTCCTGGATGCCCAGGATGCGCCGGTGCTCGTCGGGTGAGTCCTCCGGCAGGACGAACGAGAACATCTCGACCTTGTCGAACTGGTGCACGCGGAAGATGCCGCGCGTGTCCTTCCCGGCGGCGCCGGCCTCTCGGCGAAAGCAGGTCGACAGCCCCGCGTAGCGCAGCGGCAGATCCTCCTCGGCCACGATCTGGTCGCCGTGCAGGCCCGCAAGCGGCACCTCCGAGGTGCCCACCAGGAAGAGGTCGTCCTCGGCCGTCCGGTAGATGGACGCCCGGTCGGTGGGGAAGAAGCCGGTCCCCCACATCGCCTCCTCGCGCACCAGCACCGGCGGGATGACCGGCGTGAGCCCGTGGGTCTCCAGGATGTCCATGACGAGCCCGACCAGGGCGAGCTGCACGCGCACCAGCGGCCCCAGCAGGTAGGCGAAGCGCGCGCCCGAGACGCGGGCGGCCGCCTCCAGGTCGATGACACCGGCCGCGACGCCGATCTCCACGTGGTCGCGCGGCGCGAACGAGAAGGCCGGCGGCTCGCCCACCCGGCGCAGCTCCCGCGCATCGTCCTCGCCGCCGTCGGGGGCCGCATCCTCGGCGAGGTTGGGGAGGCCCATCAGCAGGCGGTCGCGCTCGGCCTCGATCTCGCGCAGCTCCGCCTCGGCGCCCGCGAGCTCCTCGCCCAGGCGGCGCGCCTCCTCCTCGTCGGCCGCGCTGTCGCGCCCGGCGCGGCGCGCCTCGCCCACGGCCTTGCTGATCCGCGTGCGCTCCGCGCGTGCGGCCTCCACCCGGGTGCGCAGCTCGCGCGCGCGCCCGTCCCGCTCGAGCACCTCGGCCACGGGGCCGGCCGCGCCGCGGCGCGCGAGGTTCGCCTCCACCCGCTCCGGGTCGGAGCGGAGCACCTTCAGGTCGAGCACGTCCGGCGGCTCAGGAGGCGTTGGCGGCGTCCGCGCCCTGCGCGAACGCCGTGCGAACCGCCTCGAGGTCGTCGCCGAACACGAAGGCGCGGCGCAGCCCCGTGATCTCGAACACCCGCCTCAGCCGGCGGTGCGGGCAGATCAGGCCGAGCTGCCCCTGGCCGGCGCGCGCGCGGTTCAGCAGGCTCACCAGCGCGCCCAGGCCCGAGGAGTCGAGCAGGGTGACGTCCGTCAGGTCGATCACCACCGGAGACGCCGCCGGATCGAGCTGCTCGAGGTCCTGGCGGAAGCTCGCGACGGTGTAGATGTCGAGCTCTCCTCCGAGCGTCACGACGGTGACGCCCTCACGGGCCTCGGTGGTGACATCCAGGCTCATGAGGTCGGATGCTACCCGGCGCCCCCGGACTGCGCACACCGCGGGGGCCGCGGTGAGGGCCCTACTGGAGGCTCAGGACGTAGGCGGCGACATTCTTCAGGTCGTCCCCGCTCACCAGCCCAGGCGGCATCGCGGTGCCCGGACGGCCGTTCTCGATCGTCTCGATGATCGTGGCCTCATCGAGGCCGGCCCCGGCGAGCTGCGGGCCGACGCCGCCTGCGTCCATGCCGTTGTTCAAGTGGCAGGAGGTGCATGTGGAGGCGAAGATCTGCTGCCCCGCCGCGACATCGCCGCCGCCGCCACCGCCGTCCTCGGCCTCGGTGGTTTCGCCCTCGGTCGTTCCACCCCCGGCCTCGGTGGTTCCGCCGCCTCCCGCCGGGGCCGTGGCCGCGGGGGCGGTCACCGTCTTGCCCGCGGAGTCCGTCTGGGCAGCGCTGTTCACGACCGTGGGGGCGCTGGCGGGAGTCTGCGCGGCCTCCTCGGAGCTGTCGACGCAACCCGCCGCGAGGGCCAGAACGGCGACCAGGGCCACCACCGACAGGGCCGCCAGAAGCCTGCGCACGTTTCTCCCTCCACTGCCTCGGGGACGATCCCGGGGGAGCATATGCGGCGAGGCGTGAAAAACAACGGACCCGAGGGCTTCTCGGGTCATTGCGCCCACCGACGCGGGGCTCGCGCTACCCTGGCCCCACGGTGTTCAGCCATCAGACGGCTGGGGAAGCGTGACCAGCGGGCTTGACCCCGGGCCGCGCGGCGCGGTCGATCCCGCCCGTTGGCTGGGACGGCTGGCGTCGGTGGCCGCGGTCGAGTTGGCCCCCGCCCTGGACGAGATCGCCGAGCGGGTGTTCGAGATGTTCCCGGTGGACCTCGTCTCGGTCCACGTCGTGGACGAGGTCGACCCCGACGAGATCACCTACGGCTACTGCCTCGGGCCCTCGCCGTCGGCTCAGGCGCTCGCCCCGCTGCTCACCCCGAACGGCCTCGACCCGATCGGGCTGGGCGACGCCGCTCGCGAGTCGGGCCGCCCGGTGGTGTGGCCGAGGCTGGTGTCGGAGCCCGAGGAGATCACCCGGCTGGCGGGTCTGGCCGACAGGGGTGGGACCGCGGGGGTGCTCCACCGCCTGATGCTCGACGGGGGCGGGCTGGCGGTGCCGCTGGGCACCCCGCACCAGCCCATGCTGGGGGCGGTGGCGCTCGTGAGCCTGACCCGGGAGAACCCGGTCCCCCGTCGCTACGTGGACGAGCTGGTGGCGCTCGCGCCCCAGATCGCCCTCACGGCGCGCAACCACCAGCTCGCCATCCGCTCCCGGCGCAACCGCCAGACCCTCGAGGGGGTCATCTGGTCGAGCCGCATGGGGATGCTGGTGACCGACCTGCGCGGGCGGCTGTCGATCGCGAACCAGACGGCGGCCGAGATCCTGGGCATCGACCTGTCGTCCCTGGTGGGCCGGCCGCTGGCCGAGGTCGTGGACGAGGCCATCAAGTGGCGCTTCACCAATCCCGAGGAGTACGCCCTGCGGGTGATGGCCATCCACGCCGACCCGACGTCCGTGGCCATCGACGACGCCGAGACCGTCGACGGGCGCACCGTCGAGCACTCCTCCTCCCCGGTCCGCGACCGCTCAGGGGCGCTCGTGGGGCGCGTGGACATCCTCAACGACGTGACGCGGGCCCGCAGCGCCCTGACCGAGGCGCGTCGCCTGGCCGAGGAGCGGGCCGAGCTGCTCGAGCGCGAGGAGCGGCGCGCTCAGGAGGAGATGGCGTTGAGCCGGGCGGCGCACATGATGGCCTCCGCGCTGACGCCCGCCGACGTGCACGAGCATCTGCTCGACCAGGCCTCCGCCCTGGCGGCCGCCTGCACCAAGAGCGCCGTGCTGGTGCTCCAGCCCGACGGGACCCTGCTGGCGATGGCCACCCGGGGCTTCTCCGAGGAGTCGGTCAAGCGAATGGGCGATGTGGCCGACGGCGGGGTGGTGCGACGGGTGATGTCGGGCCGGCGGCCGTTCATCTGCAACGACACCGAGGCCGACGACCGGATCTCCACCCGCATCATCGGACCGGAGGGCATCCGCTCGTTCCTGGACCTCCCGATCGTGCTCGGGGAGCGCGCCTACGGCGTGCTCAGCCTCAACGCAACCGTGCCCCGCGCCTTCGCCGAGCGCGAGCTGCGCGTGCTGACCGAGCTCACCCGCCACGCGGCGAGCGCGCTGCAGAACGCGATCCAGTTCCAGCAGGAGCGCCACATCGCCGAGACCCTGCAGCAGGCGCTGATCGCCGACGACCTGCCGAGCGTGGCCGGCCTCGAGCTGGCCGCCCTCTACCAGGCGGCCGCCGGCTCCCAGGTGGGCGGCGACTTCTACAACGCCTGGATCCTCCCCGACGGGCGGCTCGCGCTCCTCGTGGGCGACGTCTCGGGGAAGGGGGTCGAGGCGGCCGGGGTCACGGCGATGGTGCGCCACATGACCGAGGCACTCAGCCAGCACCGCGACAGCCCCGGCCTGCTGGTGTCGGAGCTCAACGACCTCCTGTGCCCCCGGATGGCCGACGGAACCCTCGTGACCCTGGTGCTCGCCTTCATCTCGCCGGACACCGGGGAGCTGCGCTGGTGCCGGGCGGGCCACCCACCTCCGCTGGTCATCGACGAGCGCGGGACGCAGCGGGCGCTCGAGGATCCCGATCCGCCCTGCGGGGCCTTCCCGGGCTACGCCTTCCGGGACCACGAGACCTCGTTCGGGGTGGGGGACCTGCTGGTGCTCTACACCGACGGCATCACCGAGGCGCGGAACGGAGAGACCGAGCTGGGCGAGGAGGGCCTCAGCGAGGCGCTGCGCGCGGCCACGGGCGAGCCGCCGGCCCAGCTCGCGCGGTCGGTCTACGCCGCCGCCCGCGCCTGGTGCGGCGGGCGCCTGAACGACGACGTGGCCATCGCCATCGTGAAGCGGACCTGACTCCCTGACCCACCCGCGCGGCGCTCAGCCCGAGCGGTGAGAGACGATGTTGACGAGCGTGCCGCTCGGCTCGCGCAGCATGAAGCGCCGGACCCCCCACTCCTCATCGCGGAGCGAGTAGGCGATCTCCAGGCCTCGCTCGACCGCCCTGGCGTGGACGGCATCGACGTCGGGCACCTCCACCGAGATGCCAGGCGCCGCCATGTCGTCATTCCCGATGATGGTCACCTGAGCCGAGCGGTTGGTGGGCGACACCACGGTCACGACCCAGCCCATGTCCATCGCCACCTCGAACCCGAGCAGGTCGAGGAAGAAGTCGCGCGTCTCAGCGGGCCGATCGGACTTGATGTTGGGCACGGCCCGGCTGACGGTCACGCTCCCTGTTCTATCGGACGACCACTGATCGAGCGAATCGTTGGACCGCGGCCGGTCGTCTGACTAAAGTCAGAGAATGGACGGGGCGATGGTCTCCCAGGTGCGGCGGTTCAACCGGATCGTCACCCGGCAGGTGGGGGCGCTCGACGACCGGTTCCTCGCCCGGGACCGCCCCCTCGGCGAGGCGCGGCTGCTGTGGGAGATCGGCGCCGAGGGATGCGACGTGCGCTCCCTGCGCGCTCGGCTCGGCCTCGACTCGGGGTACCTGAGCCGGCTGCTGCGGTCCCTGGAGGCGGCCGGCCTGATCACGGTCGACCCGGCGGAGTCCGACCGGCGGGTGCGGATCGCCCGGTTGACCGACTCGGGATCGGCCGAGCGGGCCGTGCTCGACCAGCGCAGCGACGACCTCGCCGCGTCCCTTCTCGCGCCCCTCGGCGCGGGGCAGCGCGCCCGCCTGACCGCCGCGATGGCCGAGGTCGAGCGGCTCCTGACCGCCGCGATGGTGGAGGTCGCCCCGATCGACCCGGCCCACCCGCACGCGCGGTACTGCCTGCGGGCGTACTTCTCCGAGCTCGACCGCCGGTTCGAGACGGGCTTCGATCCCGGGCGGAGCCTCGTCGCCGGCGAGGAGGAGCTGCGGCCCCCGGCCGGCCTTCTCCTGGTGGCGACCCTGGGCGCGGACCCGATCGGAGCCGCGGCGCTCAGGCTCCGCGACGACGGGCCCGCCGAGATCAAGCGCATGTGGGTCGCCGAGTCCGCGCGGGGCCTCGGCCTCGGTCGCCGCCTGCTGACCGAGCTCGAGGCCCACGCCGCGGACCGCGGTGCCCAGGCCGTCCGACTCGAGACGAACGGAACGCTCGTCGAGGCGATCGGCCTGTACCGATCCACCGGCTACGTCGAGGTGTCGCCGTTCAACGACGAGCCCTACGCACACCACTGGTTCGAGAAAACGCTCTGAGTAGGCGACCCAGTTCCCGATTGGGATTCGATGAGAGCAGCATGGATCCACGGGCGCCGGGGCGCCGCTGCGGTCCGCCCCCCAGGAGTGGCTCGTTGAATCCCAATCGGGATTGAGCGCACACTCAGATCGGCGCCCCCAATTCCTTCGCCTTCGCGTCGAGGTCGATGCCGTGCAGCCGGGCGAGGTTGCCGGCCAGGATCTTCCGCTTGGCCTGCTCGGTGAGCTGCGGGTAGCCCCGCTCCTCGACGATGTCCCGCGGCAGCTCGAAGTTCCAGAACGCCTCGAGCGCCCACTGCGGGTGCCAGATGGGCGACTCGCCGCCGTAGATGATCTTGTCCTCCCCGCACCACCACATCATCTTCCCGAGCATCTCGGCGAAGACCCGGGGCTGCCGGGAGATGAAGTTCACGGTCGCGGCGATCGAGGCGTAGAGGTTGGGGAAGCGCACGATCTGCCACAGCACCTCGTCGAGCCAGGGCAGCCCGACGTGGAAGATCACGAAGTTGATGTCGGGGAAGTTGGCGGCCGCCCCGTCCATGTCGAAGGTGCGCGTGTGCTCCACCGGCTGGGGGCCGAGGGGGACGCCCTTGTGGACCCCGACCAGGTTCACGCCGAGCTTCTGCGCGTGCTCGAAGACGGGGAAGGCGATGCGCGGGTCGTCCATCCGCCACGGGAACGGCTGCCCGTAGTCGTACCGCACGTTGTAGAACTTGAAGGCCTTGGCGCCGTGGTCCTCCACCTGGCGCGTCATCAGGTCGAGGGCCTTCTTGCCCTCCAGCGGGTTGACCGAGCCCCAGAAGACGGCGCGGTCCGGGTGCTTGGCGGCCATCTCGGCGCACTTCTCCCACGAGGAGAGGCCGTCGTGGAAGAGGTCGGTCAGCGGCAGCGGCTGGGCCACGATCATGTCCGTGTCCGAGCCCTCGATGACCATGTCGTAGATCTCGTCCACCGACCACTCGCGGAAGAACTCGTCGCGGCTCAGGACCGGCTCGCCCTCGGCGGTGAGGAACTGGTGGAAGGCATAGAGGTGCTCGTCGAACATCTCCCCGGGCGGGCCGAGGGCGTTGGCCTTGTCGAAGTTGAAGACGTGACAGACGCAGTCGAACACGAAGGCCGGGACCTTGCGCTCGCGGGCCCCCGATGCGGCGGAGGCGGTGTCGGTGGTGGCCATGGTCAGGCTCCTTTCGCGGCGGCCTGCGCGAGGCGCCGCTCGCGGTGGGGCAGCAGCTCCTCGAGGGGCAGGGAGAGCTTCTCGCGGGCCGAGGGGGACAGCCGGTCGGGCGTCCACACGGGGTCCCACACCACCTCGACGGCGACGGTGTCCACGCCGTCGAGGTCGCTCAGACGCGCCGGGATGGCGTCGGACATCGACGCGACGAACGGGCACCAGCCGGTGGTGAGCACGAGGTCGACGCGCACGTGCGCGCCGTCCACGTGGACGTCCTCCACCACGCCCATGTCCACGATGCTGATGCCGCGGTCGGCGCAGCAGGGGTCGTAGACGTCGCGCAGCGCGTCGATCACCCGCTCGCGATCGAGTGCGGGCGGCGGGGTCATGGCACCTCCTCCTCGGGGTGGTCAGGGGGATCGAGGTCGATGGCGACCCGGAAGCCGGTGGTGTGGGTGGCGCGCCCGGGATCGGCGGGCAGCACGCGGCTGGCCCGCAGGCCCCACCCGTGGTCCAGGTACGAGCCGCCGCGCACGGCGCGCCAGCCGTCGCCGGCCGGGTCGTCGGCCACCCACTCCCAGACGTTGCCCGCGAGCTGCTGCGCCCCGCAGGGCGCCGCGCCCTCCGGGTGCGCGTCCACGGGGGCGGTCGTCCAGGCGCCGCCCTCGACGCAGGCGCAGCGCTCGGGATCGAACGAGGCGCCCCACGGCCACGGGCGCGCGTCGGGGCCGCGGGCCGCGGCCTCCCACTCGGCGCCGCGGGGCAGCCGCACCCGGCGCCCCAGCCGGGCGGAGGCCCAGGCGCAGTAGGCATCGGCGGCGGCGTAGGTGATCCCCGTCGCCGGGTGATGCGCCAGCGTCTCCGCCAGCAGCCGGCGCTCCAGGGCGGGGTCGAGCGGCCACCCGGTGTCGTCGGCGAAGGACGCGAGCTGTGCGTTGGTCACGGGGAAGCGCCCCAGCAGCACGCCCGGGAGGTGGGCCTCGCGCTCCTCGCCTGGCTCGCCCAGCGTGTAGACGCCCGCCGGGACGGCCACCACGTCGTCCAGCTCCATTCGCCCCCTTTGCCGGCGGGATCGCGGTCAGCCCAGGATCCCCGGCGGGCCGGGCCCGCGGGAGGGGCGGGATTTCACGATCTGGAATCGGGCGGGTTCACGCTGCGACCCCGGCGGGGTAGGCTCGACGGTGGGAGGCGCCCGGATCCCCGCGACGGGCCGGCGGATGGCACCGGAATCTCAGACGACGCGCCACATCCTGGCTCGGACGAGTCCGGCTTCCGTGCGCGAGGCCGCCCCGCCCGAGGGCCCCCGCGACCTGCTGACCTCCGTGGCCCGGGCGCTCGACGTGCTGGAGGCGGTGGCCGAGGCGCCCGTGCCGCTGCCGGCGAAGGCCGTGGCGCAGCGCCTCGACATCAGCCTGGGCACGGCCTACCACGTGCTCAACACCCTGGAGCACGCGGGCTACGTGGTGCGGCTGGGGCAGGGGCGCTTCGGCCTGGGGCCCAAGGTGCCGAGCCTCTACCGCGCCTTCCACGCGCGACTCGACCTGGTGCCCGCCGTGCGCCCGCTCCTGGACGAGCTGGCCCACCGGGCGCAGGAGGACGCGTACCTGGCGGTCTTCCACGACTCCGAGATCGTCGTGGCCGAGGTGGTGGGCGCGTCGCGCGACCTCCACGTGGACGGCCTGGAGGTCGGCTTCACCCGGCTGGCCCACACCACCGCCATCGGAAAGGTCCTGCTGGCCGCCGCCCCCGAGGAGGACCTCGACGGCTACCTCGACGAACGCCGCCTGGTGCCCTACACGCGGCGGACGCTGGTGCAGCGGCGCCACATCAAGCGGCACCTGCGCGTCGTGCGCGAGCGCGGCATCGGCAAGGACCTGGAGGAGCTGGCCGAGGGCTGCTGCTGCGTGGCCGTTCCGGTTCTGGGCACCCGCGGCGAGGTGCTGGGGGCCATCGGGCTCTCCACGCCGGCCCGCCGCTGGCGGACCGAGGAGACCGCGCTCACCGAGCTGTGCTGCGAGATCGGCGCCCGCGCCTCGAACGGGCTCGGCCTGCGACCGTCGACCTAGGCGACCCTCCGTAAGGGGGGTCCTCATCCTCACGACGGATGCGGAGGCGCCGGCGATCGGCCACGATCGGCGCATGCGCCGCCCGTCTCGGAGGAAGCTGACCCGCCTGGTCAACATCGCCGTCCCGTGGGGGGTGGGCCTGTTCCTGGCGCTCGTCGTCCTGGAGGAGCTCGAGTCCGAGTCCTCCCTGCTGCTCGTGCTGGGGCTCGTGCTCGCGGCCGTCCAGGGCGCCGCCCTCTGGTGGCGCCGCCGGCGCCCCGAGCTGGTGATGGCCGTGGTCGTGGCGGCCGGGCTCGGCTACCACCTGATCGTCCCGGAGATCGTCGTGCCGATCGCGGGGCTGTTCGCGATCGGGTCGCTGGCGGCCGCCCGGCCGCCGCGGGTGTCCCTCCTCGGCCTGGCGGCCCTGATCGCACTCGTGTCGGTGAACCTCGTCACCTCCACCATCGCGGACACCGCGTTCACGATGGGGCTCGCGATCGGGGCGTGGGCGCTCGGCGAGGCGGCGCGCAGCCGGCGCGTCGCGATCGACGAGGCGGCGCGGCGTGCGGTGAGCGAGGAGCAGGCGCGCATCGCCCGCGAGCTGCACGACGTGATCGCGCACAGCGTCTCGGTGATCGTGGTGCAGGCGGCGGCGGCCGACGACGTCTTCGACGCCCGGCCCGACCAGGCACGCGCGGCCCTGCGCTCGATCGAGCGGGCCGGGAGGGATGCGCTCGCGGAGCTGCGCCGGCTGCTGAGCGCCGTACGGCCTGGCGTGGGGACGAGCTCCGGCGATCCGCAGCCGGGCCTCGATCGGCTGGACGAGTTGGCCGAGCCCCTGCGCGCGGGAGGTCTCAGCGTCG
This sequence comes from Miltoncostaeaceae bacterium, assembly GCA_963721335.1. GTDB lineage: Bacteria > Actinomycetota > Thermoleophilia > Miltoncostaeales > Miltoncostaeaceae > CAVXDY01. The sequence goes on along the minus strand of CAVRIV010000002.1, from coordinate 161,127 downwards.
TGGTGCGCCGGGAGGGGGCGGCGTCGTCCCTGCCGGCGGGCGTGGAGCTCTCCGCCTACCGCATCGTGCAGGAGGCCCTGACCAACACGCTCCGGCATGCGCGCGCAACGCGCGCCGAGGTGACCGTGCGCTACGGCCCCGACGCGGTCGAGGTCAACGTGCGCGACGACGGACGCGGCGCGCCGGAGGGACACGACGCCTCCGGAGGCCACGGGCTCGTCGGCATGCGCGAGCGCACGACCCTGCTCGGCGGCACGCTCGAGGCGGGCGGGTTGCCGAGCGGCGGGTACCGGGTGCACGCCCGGCTGCCGTGAGCGGGATCGTGAGCGTGCGGGTGGTGATCGCGGACGATCAGGCCCTGGTCCGGGGCGGCTTCCGGATGATCCTCGACGCCAGGGGCGACATCGAGGTGGTCGGCGAGGCGGGCGACGGGAGCGAGGCGGTCGCGCTCGTGGAGCGCCTGCGGCCCGACGTGGTGCTGATGGACGTGCGCATGCCCGGCGTGGACGGGATCGAGGCCACGCGGCGGATCGTCTCCTCCGGGGCTCCGACCCGGATCATCGTGCTCACGACCTACGACATCGACGAGTACGTCTTCGGCGCCCTGCGCGCCGGTCGCCAGCGGTTTCCTGCTCAAGGACGTGCGGCCCCCGGACCTGGTGGAGGGGATCCGGGTCGTCGCCCGCGGCGACGCCCTGCTGGCCGCGAGCGTCACCCGTCGCCTGCTGGACCGCTTCGCCGGAGCGCTCCCCGACACCGCGGCCCCCCCGGCGGATCTGAGCGAGCTGACCGAGCGCGAGCTGGAGGTGCTGCGCCTCGTGGCCCTCGCGCTCTCGAACGCGGAGATCGCCGCGCGCCTGCACGTCTCCGAGGCGACGGTCAAGACACACGTCTCCTCGGTGCTGCGGAAGCTCGGCCTGCGCGACCGCGTCCAGGCCGTCGTGCTCGCCTACGACGTGGGCATCGCCCGCCCGCGCTCATCCTGAAGGAGGAGGCGAGGTCCATCCTCGCGCCCGATGCGCGCCGCCGGCGCCGGGGCGACCATGGCCACATGGTCGACGACCGGACACAGGAGCGGCTCGGGCGGGTCCGTGCCGTCGCCAAGAGCGCGGGCGGGGTGCTCTTCGTGGTCGCGATCGTCCGCATCGTCCTGCGGCTCGCCGGAGTCGACGTGCCAGGAATCCCCCTCCCCGACGGGCCGGACCTGCCCGACCTGCCGAGCTACCGGCGTGGGTCCACCCGGTGTTCAACTGGGGGACGCTCGCGGTGGTCGTCGCGGTCGTCCTGCTCCTCGCGCTGGCCGCGCGGCGGCGCACGGGCTCCGCGCCACCGCGTCGCCGGGACCCCACAGCCCCGACCGCGTCGTATGCAGTTCCCGAGTGAATCTCCAGCGAGACAAGGACGCAGATCCCCCGCATATCGGGAATATTGTGGGGGTCGAGGACGCTGTTCGCGATGAGTGCAGCCGGGAACTGCCACGTAATCCCTCGGGCACTACAGGCTCTCGCCCAGCGCCTCCGCGAGGAACCGGGTGTGGGCCTGCAGCATGGCCGCCTGCCCGATGCGGTTCACCACCTCGGGGCTCGCCACGGCGTCCGGGCCGCCCCGGGCCATCTCGCCCTCCTTGGCGCGGCGGTCCATCGCGAAGATCGTGTCGGCGAGCTGCGCCTGGCGGTCCCCCATCCACTCGAGCACCGCGCCGGCGACCGGGGCGGCGGGGCGGCGGGCCTCGTCGAGGCTGTCCAGGAACACGCGGGTCCACGCGGCGATGCGCACGCGCCGGTCGACCATCGACCGCACGCCCGGATCCTCCGACGCGCCCTCGCCGAACTGCAGGCCGAGCTCGAAGTCCGTGGCCTCCCCCACCCGCCGCAGCTCGTCGCCCCGCCTCGGCTCGGAGGCCTCGAGCAGGGCCGGGAGCCCCGTCGCGAAGGCCTCGAGGCGCTCGCGGGCCGCCGGAGCGGAGACGGCCGCCAGCGCCTCGGCCACCAGGCGCAGGTGGGCCCGCACGGCCGGGTCGCCGGCGGGCGCCAGATCGTCCGAGCCGGCGGCCTCCTCGTCGAGGAGCGTGCGCAGCCGGTCGGGATGGGACTGGATCCAGCCCAGCAGCCCCTGCGCGGCCGGGTGGGTGGCGCGGGTGCTCAGGTGACCGTGTACTCCGGGCCGCTGCCGCCCTCGGGCGGGGTCAGCCGGCCGCCCTTGGCGGTGATGGCCCCGCACTGGACGCAGTTGGACGCGTTCACCCTCACCGTGACGGTGCCGTTCTGGGGGGCGTCGTCGGCGATCTCGTAGACCTTCGCCGGGCACATGTTCTCCCAGGCCACCGCGAGCTCCCGCGGCACACGGGTCTTGATGCGGATGTGGCTCGGCTGGTCGTCGCGGGTCTGGTTGCCGCTGACGAAGACGCTCGCGAGCTTGTCGAAGATGTACTGCCCGTCGGGCTTCGGATAGCTCGACCCCCGGTCGCCGATGAAGATCGGCTCCTTGGCGTCGGTCTTGAACCGCACCCGCTTGGGCGCCCGGCCCTTCGACCCGGTGGCCATGCCGTGGACCATGCCGCCGTAGATGAAGCTCGTCTGGAAGGCGGGACGGATGTTGCGCACCTTCCAGAGGTCCTTCCAGATCTCCGAGCTGCGGATCCGCCGGTCGTAGCCCCACAGGCCGGCCGCGGTGGTGGCCTTCTCGGCCTTCAGCGCCTCGTAGATGGTCTCGGCGGCCAGGATCCCCGAGCGGATCGCGTAGTTCACGCCCTTGAGGGCGGCCATGTCCACGAAGCCGGCGCTGTCGCCCACGAGCACGGCGCCCGGCACGTGGAGGCGGCTCGGCAGCCCGTAGAGGCCTCCGCCCGGGATGGTCTTGGCCCCCCAGGCCAACCGCTTGCCGCCCTCCAGCAGCTCGCGGATGAACGGGTGGGTCTTGAACTGCTGGAGCACGTCGTGCGGCGAGAGGGTGGCGTCGGCGTAGTCCAGGCCCACCACGAAGCCGAGCGAGATCATGTCGTCGCCCATGGGGTAGATCCACGAGCCGCCGTACTCCCGGTACTTGGTCTGCCAGCCGCAGCGGGAAGCCGAGCGTGTGGACGACCTTGCGGAGCGGCTTCGGGACCTCCCAGACCTCCTTCACCCCGAGCTCCCAGATCTGGGTGGAGCCCCGGTCGAGGTCGAAGTGGGTGCGCACCACCCCGGTCAGGTGGCCCGGCGTGCCCTCCGCCAGCACGGTGACCTTCGCGTGCAGCTCGGCCCCCGGCTCGAAGGCCGACAGCTCCTCGCCGTCGCGGCCCCGGCCCTTGTCGCCGGTGACGACCCCCATCACGCGGCCCTGGTCGACGATCACCTTCTGGCAGTCGGTCTCGGCGAGCATGTAGGCGCCGAGCTCCTCGGCCTGTGCGCTCATCCACCGCGCGAGCTGGCTGATCGAGACCACCCAGTTGCCGTGGTTCTTCATCTGCGGCGGCGTCGGGATGCGGATCTTCGCCTTGGACGTCATGAAGTAGACGGCCTCGCCGCTCACCACGCCGTAGTTCGGGATCTCCTCGCGCGGCACGCCGGGGAAGAGGTCGTTGATCGGCCCGGGCCGCATGACCGCGCCCGAGAGCAGGTGGGATCCCGGCGCCTTGCCCTTCTCGGCCACGGCGACCGGCACCTCGCCGAGCTGCTCGGCGAGCGCCGGGTCCTCCGCGAGGAGCTGCCCCAGGCGCACCGCGGTCGCCAGGCCGGCCGGCCCCGCTCCCACGATCAGGACGCCCACGTCGATCCGCTCGTCCTCGGCCGCGTGCGGCGTGACGACGTAGTCGGACGGGACGAAGGGCGGCGGGTAGTCGGCCGGGAGGGTGCTCATCGGGGGCTCGCTCGTCGGGGGGAGGGGCGGATCGATCTTACCGTCCCGTCCGGCCTCGCCCGGGAGCACGATCCCGACGACCGTCCCTACAGGCTGATGGCGTCCCGGCTGCCGGAGACCTCGGCGGCCAGCTCCGTCACGATCGCCTTCGCGTCGCCGAACACCATGAGCGTCTTCGGATCGTAGAAGAGCTCGTTCTCGATGCCGGCGAAGCCCGCGCGCATGCTGCGCTTGACCACCATCACGCAGGCCGCCTTGTCGACCTCGAGGATCGGCATGCCGTAGATCGGGCTGCCGGTGTTGTGCCGCGCGGCGGGGTTCACCACGTCGTTGGCGCCCAGCACCAGCACCACGTCGGTCTGCGGGAAGTCCGGGTTGATCTCGTCCATGTCGAGCAGCTGGTCGTAGGGCACGTTGGCCTCGGCCAGCAGCACGTTCATGTGGCCCGGCATGCGTCCGGCCACCGGGTGGATGGCGAAGCGCACCTCCACGCCCTCCTTCTCCAGGGCGTCCGCCAGCTCGCGCACCTTGTGCTGCGCCTGCGCCACGGCCATGCCGTACCCCGGCACGATCACCACGGTGCGGGCCATCTTCATGATCTCGGCCGCCTCGTCGGGAGCCGCGGAGCGCACCTCGCCGAACTCGCTCGCATCGCCGCCGGCGGCGGTCTCGTCCACCGCCCCGAAGGCCCCGAAGAGCACGTTCCGGAACGAGCGGTTCATCGCGCGGCACATGATGATCGACAGGATCAGGCCGGAGGCGCCGTCGAGCGCGCCGGCCACGATCAGCAGCTTGTTGTTGAGCACCAGGCCCAGCGCGGCGGCCGACAGGCCCGCGTAGCTGTTGAGGAGGGCGATGACCGTCGGCATGTCGGCGCCCCCGATCGGGATGATCAGCAGCACGCCGAAGGCCAGGCCCAGCACCGCCAGGATCGGGACGATCCAGTAGGAGTTCGGGTTGAACACCAGCACCACCACGAGGATCGCGGCGACGCCGAGGATCGAGAAGTTGATGTTGTTCTGGCCCGGGTAGAGGATCGGCCGCTGCGGGAGCAGCTCGTGCAGCTTCCCGGACGCCATCAGGCTGCCCGTGAAGACCAGGAACCCGAGCACGATCTCGACGCCGAGCACGGACAGGTCGAACTTCCCGAGGTGGTCCGACTCGAGGTAGTAGTGCGCCACGCCCACCAGGGCCGCGGCCAGGCCGCCGAAGGCGTGCGAGAGCGCGATCCGCTGGGGCATCGCGGTCATCGGCACCTTCAGGCCCAGCGGCACGCCGATGGCGGCGCCGATCAGCAGGGCGATGGCGATGTAGACGTAGCCCTCGCCGGTGTAGCCCGGCAGGAGAAGGGTGGCCACGATCGCGAGCCCGAAGCCGAGCTCGCCGGCCAGGATGCCGCGGCGGGCGGTGGCGGGCGCCGACATCCACTTCAGCGAGAGCGCGAACCCGATCGCCGCGACCAGGTACATCAGGGCGACGATGTTCTCCCTCACGGGGAGGCCTCCGTCTCCGCCTCGGCGCGCGGCTTGGCCGGCTCGCGCTTCTTGAACATCTTCAGCATCTTGTCGGTGAGCAGGAACCCGCCGACCACGTTGATCGTGGAGGCCACCACCGCGATGAAGCCGAGGACGATCGAGTAGGTGGTCTCGGCCTGGCCGAGGATGACGAGCGAGCCCACCAGCGCGATGGCCGACAGCGCGTTGGTGAGGGCCATCAGCGGCGTGTGGAGCAGCTTCGGCACGCGGCGGATGACCTCGAACCCGAGGAAGCCCGCCAGCGCGAAGATGAACAGGTTGGTGATGATCAGGTCGCCGCTCACGAGGCGCACCCCCTCACGCGCGTCGAGCGCCTTGCGGACCCCGGCGTGCACGATCTCCCCGCCCTTGGCCACGGTCGTGTCCTGGATCACGTCGTCGTCACGGTCCGCCGCCACCGTGCCGTCCTGGATCAGGTGGCCCAGGAAGTTGGCCATGTTCTTGGCGTACATGAGGCTCGCGTGGTGCGGGGCGGTCGAGGGCAGGTTGACCGGCCCGATGATGCTCACGCCGCCCACCACCACGGTCGTGCCGGCCTCGGTCAGCTCGCAGTTGCCGCCCTGCTCGGCCGCCAGGTCCACGAGCACCGAGCCCGGGGGCATCGCGGCCACCATGTCGGCCGTCACCAGCGTGGGCGCCTTGGCTCCCTGCACCTGGGCGGTGGTGATGACCACGTCGCTGGCGGAGAGCGTCTTGGTCATGGCCTCGCGCTGCTTGGCGAGCACCTCGTCGGCCATCGCGCTGGCATAGGCGCCCGAGCCGTCGCCCTGGCCGGTGTCGAGGTCGATCTCCAGGAAGCGCGCGCCGAGGCTCATCACCTCCTCCTTCACCGCCGGCCGCACGTCGTAGGCCTCCACCACGGCGCCCAGCCGCCGCGCGGTGGCGATGGCCGACAGGCCCGCGACCCCGGCCCCGATGATGAACACCTTCGAGGGGGGCACGGTGCCGGCCGCGGTGGTCATGAGCGGGAACATCTTCGGCAGCGCCTCGGCCGCCAGGACGACGGCCTTGTAGCCGGCCACCACGGCCTGCGACGAGAGCACGTCCATCGACTGGGCCCGGCTGGTGCGCGGCACCAGCTCCAGTGAGAAGAGGGTGGCCCCGCGCGCGGCGACGGCCGCCGCGACCTCGGGGGCGGCCATCGGGGCCGCCATCCCCACCACCGCCTGCCCGGAGCGCAGATGGGCCAGGTCGGGGCTGGCCGGATCGGCGCCGATCACCCGCACCATGGCCACCACGTCGGCGCCGAGGGCCTCCTCGCGGGAGCCGATCGTCGCGCCCTTCTCCGCGTAGGCCTCGTCGGGGAAGCCCGAGGCCTCCCCCGCTCCCGACTCGATCACCACCCGGGCGCCCAGCTTGATCAGGGTCGGCACCACGGCGGGGGTGAGCGCTACTCGGCGCTCTCCCGCGAGGGTCTCGGCCGGGGCACCGACCGACAGCGTCGTGTCGCTCACGCCGGGACCCTACAAGGGGACGCCGAGAACGAAGTCGTTCGGCGCCGGGCGCGAGCCCGGCGGGGACGGACGGAGGGCATGTGAAGGTTTCCCGAGGAACGGTGACGGCGGTGAGGGTGTTTACCCCATACGCCGGGGATCAGTCAACGAGGCCCTGCGCCGCCCGCCATCTCCGCCAGCTTGGCGACGGTGCGCAGGTTGCGCATCGTCACCACCACCTCCGGGCGGGGCGCTCCGGCGGCGGTCGCGAGCTTGCTGCGCCCGAAGCCGTCGGGGCAGTGGATGTAGACGTGGCCCGCGGCCCTCTTCACGTCCTCCGAGGCCGCCGCCCGGCCCGCCAGGCGGTCGATCTCTGCCTTGGCGAGCGGCCCCGACGCGAACAGGACCCCGACCCGGGTCGGGTCGGCGTCCGGGAACGGGTTGGCGGCCAGCACCTTCGCGATCTGCGCGCCCGTTCGCACCACCACCGGTACGTCCAGCCCCAGGTCGTCCCGGATCGCGTTGTGCACGGCGGCCCCGACGCCCTTCGCGCCGCCCGTCACGCTGCCCGGCGAGGCGACCACGTTGCCGCTCTGCACGTAGGTGGCCACGTCCTCCAGGCCCGCCTCGGCCAGCAGCTCGCGCAGCCGGGGCATCGGCACCTTCGCGGTGCCGCCCACGTTGACCGCGCGCAGCAGGACGACGTAACGGGTCACGCTCCGTCGAGCCCCTTCGCCCGCAGCTCGGCACGCGCCGCCTCGGTCTTGTGCAGATCGAGGCCCATCCCGCGCAGCACGGGCTCGGCCTTGGTGAACTGGATCTCGTCGTACTGGACGACCTGGACATGGTTTCCCCAGGGATCCAGGAAGTCGAGGCCCCGTCCCCGCAGCACCTCCGCGCCGGCCTCGTCCAGGGCCCGCCGGGTCGCCTCCATGTCGTCCACCACCAGCCCGAAATGGCGAGCCCCGTCGCGGGACGGCGCGGCGACGGCCGACAGGGCCAGGAACTGGTCGCCCATGTCGATGAAGGCCATCCGGGCACCGCGCCCGCGCAGCGTGATCTCGAAGATCCGCCCGTAGAAGTCCAGGGCCTCCTCGATGTCGCCCACCTCGAGGGCGACGTGGTTGATACCGACGAGGCGGGCCCGGGCCATCGATCCGACTCTACCCCCCGGATCACCACGGCCGGGGACGCCCACTAGGCTGCGGGTCGGATGGCGGCCGCGGTGAGAGGGCAGGGGCTCGTCTTCCGTCCATTGGCGGCGGTGACCCCGGCCCAGCGCGCGCGGGCGCGGAGCATCTACGAGGCGTCCTTTCCCCTACGGCAGAGGGCTCCCTTCGACGAGCTGCCGGCGCGGGGCGCGGACTACACGGCAGAGCTCGCCCTCCTCCGGGACGACGTGGTCGGGATCGCCTTCGCGAGGCGGCTGCAGGCCGTGCCGTGGTGCTTCCTGGGGTACATGGCCATCGCTCCCGGTCGCCGCGGAGCCGGCCTCGGAGGGGCCGTGTGGGAGCACGTCGCCCACGAGGCGGCGCGCGCCGGCGCCCGTGGGGTGGTGTTCGACGTCGAGGATCCCGAGGAGCCCGGGATCGACGCCGAGGAGCGCGCGACGCGGGCGCGCCGGATCCGCTTCTGGGAGCGATGCCGGGCGGCCAGGCTCCCGGTCCCCCGCTACGTCGTGCCGAACGCCGATGGCTCGGGGACCGAGCGCCTCGTGCTCATGGCCAATCCCGCCGATGCCGCGGCGACCGCCCCGGTGCTGGCCGGGATCGTCCGCGCCGTCTACGTCGAGGCCTACGGCCTGGATCCCGATCACCCGCTCGTCATCGAGGCCCTCCGCGGCTGGACGACGGATGATCGATCCGACTCTACGCTCGGATCTTCCCCGTGGGGTGGTCGAGACCGGCGGCCAGGCGCGACTCGCGCAGAGGGCGCTCGCGAAACCCTCGTCGTCACCGAGCGCCGGGTTGAGGAGCTTCAGCGCGACCGGCCGGTCGAGGCGGGTGTCGCGGGCGCGGTAGACCTCGCCCATGCCGCCCCGGCCGACCAGTTCCTGACGCGATATCCCGCGAGCTCCTCACCGGGAGGATCCGCCGATGCACGGTCACGCGCTCCTCATCGGGGCGACTATGCGCACCGTTCTCATGGCGCCGGGGCGGGCGGCAACGGCCGTGGACCGCGGCCCCCGTGTGCACCTTGACCCCGGCCTTGCGGGCGATCTGGAGGCGCCCACGGTCGGATCGACGTGCCGGATGCCCGGGCGGTTGACGAAGCGCAGCACGCCGGTGGTCCCGGCGAAGGGAGCGAGACTCGACCAGGGGGTGGACAAACGCTGGAGGTCGGCTGAGCTCCCAACCGATCGGCCGGGAGCGCTCGTAGAGGGGGTGTACGACAATTCCCATCAAGGAGCTCGACCCGTGAAGCGCATCGTCCTGACCCTCGCCGCCGCGGCCCTGGCCGTCGCGCCGGCGACCGCCTTCAGCCAAGGCAGCCCCGCGAAGAGCGAGAACATCGTCGCCGTCGCCGCCGGCAACCCTCAATTCACCACCCTGGTGAGCCTCGTGAAGAAGGCGGGCCTGGTCGGCGCCCTCTCCGGGAAGGGCAAGCTGACCGTCTTCGCCCCGAACAACGCCGCCTTCGCCAAGGTGCCCAAGGCCACGCTCGATGCGCTCGCCAAGGACAAGGCGCTGCTCCGTGCCGTGCTGACCTATCACGTGGTCAAGGGCGCCGTGCCGGCGTCCAAGGTGGTCACCCTGGACGGGAAGTCGGTGAAGACGCTGAACGGCGCTTTGGTGAACGTTCGGATCACCGGCAAGTCCAAGAAGTCGGTCTACGTGAACAACTCCAAGGTCGTGAAGACCGACATCGCGGCGAGCAACGGGGTCGTCCACGTCATCAACCGGGTCCTGCTGCCCCCCACCGGTTGAGCTCGATGCGCGACGGGGTGGTCTGCGAACCGCCCCGTCGCGTCGTGCGGGCGTGCGGACGCTGCCATAGTGGCGAGGCCCATGCGCCCCTGGTCAAACCCGGAGTCCGCGGCCAGACGGCGTGAGCGCCGGCTGGCTGCCGGGCTGCGCCGCTCGGATCCCGCGGCCCTGCGTGAGGTCTACGAGGACCACGGAGGGTCCACCTTCGGCTACCTGGTCTCGGCCCTGGGGAACCGCGCAACGGCCGAGGACGTGCAGCAGGAGGTGTTCCTCGAGGTGTGGCGCCGGGGCCCCACCTACGACCCGGCCCGGGCCGGGCTGGGCACGTGGATCATGATGATCGCCCGCAGCCGGGCGATCGACACGCTGCGCAAGCGGGTGCCCGAGCCGCGCGACCCGGTGGGCGCCGTGTCCCTGATGGAGCAGGTCGAGGACCCCTCGGCGTCTCCCGACGCGCTGGTCGAGCGCTGGCGGATGGTGGACCTGCTGGGCCGCCTGCCCCGCGAGGAGGAGCAGCTCCTGCGGCTGCGCTTCTACGACGGGCTCAGCCAGCGTGAGATCGCCGAGCGCACCGGCACCCCGCTCGGCACGGTCAAGATGCGGATGGTGCAGGGCCTCAACCGCCTGCGCGATCTGATCGAGCAGGAGGAGGGCCGGTGAGCGCCGACATCACCCCGGTCGACTTCCTGCTGGGCGAGCTGGAGCCCGCCGAGCGCGCCGAGGCGGAGCGGCGGCTGCGCGACGACCCGGCCTTCCGCAGCGAGGTCGAGCGCCTGCGGCCCGTCGTCGAGCGCCTCGATGCGCTGCCCGACGAAGCCTGGGCGCCGCTCACCCCGCCGCCGCTGAGGATGCCGAGCGAGGCAACCCCGACCGCGCCCACCCGAGCCTGGCGGGCGGGCTGGTTGCGCCCGGTGGCCGCGGCCGCCGTCGCCTGCGCTCTGCTCGGCGTGGGGGTGGCCGCGGGCCTCCTGATCGGCTCCGACGGCACCGACGGGCCGGAGGGCCCGGCCCTCGCGCTGCGGCCGCTCGCCCAGCCCTCGTCGGCGGGCGGCACCGCGCGCGTGGTCGGCCGCGACGGCGACACGCTCGCGGTCGAGGTGCACGGGCTCGCCCCGACGGACGATCGCGGCTTCTACGAGCTGTGGCTGATTGACGAGACGGCGCAGGACCTCGTCGCGCTGGGCACCTTCCGCGTGCCCGAGTCGGGCACCGCCGAGGTGGAGCTGCCCCTGCCGGTCGCGCCGTCCGGCTACCGCTACCTGGACGTCTCGCTGGAGCCGGCCGACGGCGACCCGGGGCACTCGGGTGACTCCGTCCTCCGGGGCGACGCGACGTAGCCTCTGAAACGCAGAAAGCCCCGCCGATTGCAGGGCTTTCCAACGAGTGGAGCATAGCGGATTCGAACCGCTGACCTCCTGGGTGCGATCCAGGCGCTCTCCCAACTGAGCTAATGCCCCGGGTCGCGACAACTGTATCGCTCGTCCGCAACGTCGTCACGGGAGTGGTCACCCATCGACCAGCGCAGGGATAGGGTGATCCTCGGTGATCGATCTCCACGCCCACCTCCTGCCCGACCTGGACGACGGGCCCAACACCGTGCGCGAGGCGTTGGCCATGGCGCGTGCCGCCTGGGACGCGGGCACGCGGACCATGGTCTGCACGCCGCACATGATCGAGCACTTCCCCACCGACCCGCGCCGCGTGCACGCGGCCGTGGACGAGATGCGGGAGGTCCTGGCGGCGGCCGACGTGCCGCTCGAGATCCTGCCCGGCGCCGAGATCGCGCTCTCCTACCTCCCCATGCTCGACGACGAGGAACTGCGCCTGGCCAGCGTGGGCGGGGGCGGGCGCTGGTTGCTGGTGGAGATGCCCTTCCAGGGATGGCCGCTCAAGCTGCCGCAGGTCCTGGCCGACCTGGAGATGCGCGGCTACGGGGTGATCCTGGCCCACCCGGAGCGCTCCGACGCCGTGCAGCGCGCGCCCGACCGGATGCGCGACATCGTGGGGCGCGGGGCGCTGGTGCAGCTCACCGCCCAGTCGCTGCTCGGCGAGCTCGGCCAGGCGGCGCACCGCGCCGCGAAGATGCTGCTGGCCGGCGGCGTGGCCCACTTCATCGCCTCGGACGGCCACTCGGCCGGGCCCTGGCGTCCACCCCTGATGGAGGAGGGGGTCGCCGCGGCCGCCGACGCCATCGACGTCCACCCCCAGGCCCTGACCTGGATGGTGGAGGACGGTCCCGCGGCGGTGCTGGAGGGGCGGCCGGTGCGGCCGCCGCGGCTCACACCAGGGAAAAGGCCCCGGGGGGTCGAGCGTCGGGCGCCTGGCGGGCTGCGACAACCGACTCGCGGGTGACGCCCAGGCCCTCGGCCAGGTCGACCTCCGGCCGCCAGCCCAGCACGCGCGCCGCCTTCGCCACGTCGAGGGCGCTGCGCTGCAGCTCGCCCTCGCGCGCCGGGGCGAACTCGGGATCCTCGTCGTAGCCCAGGCCGGCGAGCAGGTCGAGCACGCTCACCTCGAGGCCGCAGCCCACGTTCAGGGTCTCGCCCGCCGGACCGGCCGCGGCGGCGATGAACGCGCGCACCACGTCGCCCACGTAGACGTAGTCGCGGGTCTGGAGGCCGTCGCCGAAGACCAGGGGGCGCTCGCCGTCGAGCAGGCGGCCGCAGAAGATGGCCACCACGCCGGCCTCGCCGTGGGGGTCCTGGCGCGGCCCGTAGACGTTGCCCAGCCGCAGCACGACCGTCTCGGCGTCGTAGAGGCGCCCGTACAGACGGAGGTAGCCCTCGGCGGCCATCTTGCTCATGCCGTAGTGCGACAGCGGCCGCGTGTCGGCGGTCTCGGGGCTCGGCACCGGCAGGCCCTCGTACTCGCCGTACCCGGCCCCGCCGGTGGAGGCGAACACCACCCGGGCGCCCGTCGCGCGCGCCGCCTCGAGCACGTTGATCGTGCCGATGACGTTGACGTCGGCGTCGTGAGCCGGGTTCTGCAGGGCCTTGCGGACGTCGGCCTGGGCCGCCAGGTGGTAGATCGTGGCGGGGCGGACGCGCGCGACCAGCCGCGTCAGCGCGTCGGCCTCGCGGATGTCGAGCTGGGAGAGGTCGGCCTCGTCGGGCACCCGGATGGCCTGGCCCGTGGAGAGGTCGTTGACGACGTGGGTCGTGTGGCCGTCGGCCACGAGCGCGTCGGCCAGGTTGGAGCCGATGAACCCGGCTCCGCCGGTGATGAGTGCGGTGGTCACGCTGCTACCTTTCGACCGATGTCGGCGACAACTGAAGCGGTCGTCAGCATTGCCGAGGACATCGCGGGCAACAAGGAACCAAGGGTGAGGCGCTGACCTCCCCACACGAACAGGACCGGGCCCGCGTGTACGCCCGCCTGGCGCACCAGGCGGAGGTGCGCGAGCGGCGACGCACTCCCAGTCGCGTGGCGCGCTGGGCGGGATGGGCCCTCTGCCTGGCGCTGGTCGCGGCGGTCGTGGTCACCGCCGTGCGGGTCGGGCTCTGAGCGCGGGGCGCTTCATCGCCCTGGAGGGGATCGACGGCAGCGGCAAGAGCACCCAGGCGCGGCTGCTCGCCGAGGCGCTCGAGGCCCGCGGCCTGTCCGTGGCCGCCACCCGCGAGCCGGGCGGAACACCACTGGGCGAGCGCGTGCGCGAGATCCTGCTCTCCGGCGAGCCGGGGGCGCTGACGCCGGTGGCCGAGGCCACGCTGTTCGCCGCCGCCCGCGCGGAGCTGGTGGCGCGGGTCGTCCGTCCGGCGCTCGAGGCCGGGAGCTGGGTGGTCACCGACCGCTTCCTCGACTCCTCGCTCGCCTACCAGGGGGCGGCGCGCGGCCTGGGGGTCGACCTCGTGCTCGAGATCAACCGGCCGGCCGTGGACGGATGCCTCCCGCACCTGGCGGTCGTGGTCGACGTGCCGGTGGCGGTGGCGGCCGGCCGGCGCTGCGCGAGCCCGGACCGCATCGAGGCCGAGGGCGACGGGTTCCAGCAGCGCGTGGCCGACGGCTACCGGGAGCTGGCCCGCCGGTTCCCCGAGCGCGTGCGGCTGGTCCCCGGCGAGGGATCGGTGGAGGAGGTCCACCGCGCCGTGATGGACGCCGTCGAGGCGATCGCGTGATCGCCGTCCCCGATCAGCCGCTGGCCGAGCGCATCCTGCGCGCCGCCCTCGCCCGGGAGTCCCCGCCGCAGCAGCTCCTGCTGTTCGGCCCCGCCGGCACGGGCAAGCGCGAGGCCGCACGGCAGATGGCCTGGGAGCTGATGGACCCCGACGGATCGCACCGCCACACCGCCGAGGCCCTGGACCTGACCGAGGTCGAGGCCGTGGGGCAGCAGATCCTGCTGCGCGACCTGGAGGAGGCGCTGAGCCAGATCGCCAGCCGGCCGAGCGTGATGCGGCGGCGCGTGATGATCGTGCAGGGGGCCGAGCGGCTGCGCGACACCGAGGGCGCCCCGCGCCTGCTGAAGACGCTCGAGGAGCCGGCGCCGCTGTCGCACATCCTGCTGGTGAGCGACCACCCGGCCGACCTCCTTCCCACCATCCGCTCGCGCTGCCTGCCGGTGCCGTTCCGGCCCGCGCCCTGGCGCGCGGCCGTCGCCGCGGGCGGGCCCTTCGAGGCTGAGATGCGGACGATCGGGGCCGACTTCGGCCTGGCCGCCCTCGCCGGCGCCGGGTCACCCGCGGCACGGGTGAACGAGATCCAGGAGCGGATGGGCGCGGCCGCCGGCTCGAACATCTCGCCCGAGCTGGAGGCCCTGCGGGCCGAGGCCGAGACGATGGAGGGCAAGCGCGGCGGGCGCACCGCCGCCAAGAAGGCCGAGGACCAGGAGAAGCGCGAGCGCCGACGGATGGTGACCGACGGCTGGGCGCTGGTGCTCGACAGCGCGGGCGCGATCACGGGCGACGCCCTGGCCGTGGCGGTCGGCGCCGAGCGGGCCGTGCGCCACCCCGACCGCATCGACGCCCTCCGCGAGGTCGGCACGCCCGACCGGCGCAGGTTCCTCGAGCGGGCGCTGGAGGAGATCCAGCAGGCACGGTCCGAGCTCGAGCTGAACCCCACCGTGGAGGTGGCCGCCGAGGCCCTCCTCGTCCGCATCGAGACCGCCCGAACCGGCCGGCCGGGAAGGCTGGTCGGCCACGGGCGGATGCCCTACTAGCGGCACCGAGCGGCCCGCCGCCTCAAACCTCCTGAAACCTCGCTGTCGCCCCGGATCCGGGCTTCCCAAGCACCGGGGCCAGGACGATAGGGTGGAGATACGGCGCCCCCAAGCGGGGCGCTTCGGCCGACGTAGCTCAGTTGGTAGAGCACTTCACTCGTAATGAAGGGGTCCGCGGTTCGAATCCGCGCGTCGGCTCTGCGATCTCGGCCTACTGGGCCGCTTCACTCCGAGTGAAGTGCGAGCGCCTCCTCGGCGTCACCCGTAGGGGCCGTGGTACCCCTCGAACCGTGCGCTCTCCGCGGCCGACGCCGACGTCGCGATCTCCGCCGCGTCCGCCGAGGTGACCGACTGGGACGGCGGTACTCGCATCGGCGCCTCCCTCAAGCGCCTCATCGACGAGCACGGACGGACTCGCGCGGTGCGCAGCGCAACGTGCGTGATCCTCTCGACGGCCTCGACGTCGGCGACCCCCGAGCTGCTCGGCGAGCAGATGGCTCGCGACATGGCCGCCGCCCTCCCCCACGTCAACGTCTTCCGCCCCCGTGCACAACCTCCAGAGCCTCGAGGCCGTTGCCGACGTGATCGCCCGCCTCTAGGCGATCCTCTCCGCCAGTCCCGGCCAGGTCTCGATCGGGTCGGTGGAGCGCACGACGTGCATCCCCTCGGCCTCGTAGCGCTCGAAGGCGGCCTCAGCCTGTTCCGTGTAGTCGACGACGCCCGGGACGACGATCGGGGAGGTGCAGTCCTCCAGCAGGTACGTGCGCTCGGCGAGCTGCCGGAGGTCGTCGTGCATCAGGAGGTCGTCGATCGTCCACGCCACGCAGTGGCTCTTCGCCTGGCCCGCCACGACGACGGCGTCGAAGGAGCGCAGCGTCGCGATGAAACCGGACTCCTCCTCGGCGAGGCGGTCGCCGTCGGGCCCCTCGGTCACCTCCGGTCCAAGCACCGAGTAGTGCTCGGTGAGGGGGTTGCTGCCTTTCACGTGGAAGTCCGGGCGGCTCTGCCGGGCGACGCCGTGGAAGAAGATCGCCTCCTCGACCGCCGAGACGAGCGCGTGGCCGATGCCGCCGAGCATGGCGTGGTAGGGCCAGACGGTCAGGTCGTACTTGCCGCCCTCGGCGAGCCGGCGCGTATAGTCGGTCAGGTGGCGGCGCGCGTAGTCGGCGTCGATCCCGAGCGCCTCGGCGACCGCGGTGTTGGCGCGCCAGCGCCCAGACGCGACGTCCTCGGCCGAGACGAGGGTGTAGGGCGCCGGGTGCCCGCCCTCGTCGTCGACGAGCCAGATCGCGTGGAACACCTGCATCGCGTGGTGGGTATCGAGGCTGGCGAGGACCCGCGTCACCGAGCCGAGGTTGCGATAGATCCACTCGCACAGGCGGCGGCTGTCGTTGACCGCGGCCGAGCCCGAGCGGCCACGCACGAAAAGCTCGAAGCCCGGGATGCAGAATGTGTTCTGGACGTCGACGGCGAGCAGGCAGAGACGGAAGCCGTCCTCGGTGGCCGGGCCGAGGGCGTGCTCGTCGGCCCAGGCCTGCGCCTCGCGTGCGCGATCCTCGTACGGGACCCGCCAGACCTCGCCGACGCGGCTGGGGTCGCAGTGGCCGGGGATGGGGAGCTCGTGCATGCGTGGGCGAGTCTTGCAAACGCGGCCGTCGGCAGGGCGGCTCAGGTCGCGGGCCGGCCGCGCGCCGGAGCTCGGACGGCCTCCACCGCCTCTGCTGGCTGAGCCGGGAGCCGTCGCCGAATCTCTCGTCGAACCGATCCGACCCGAGCGCCTCGCGGATCTGCTGCGCCAGCTCTGGCTCACCCTCGACGAGGAACCACCGGGCGAACGCGACCAGGCAGAGGGTCACGCTGGCGGTGCTGCGGGCGGCCACGCCCAAGCGCAGAGCGTCGTCGAGGAGCGTTCGCGCCTCGTCCAGGCGCCGCGCCTGGTCGCCAGGCTGCCGAGGATCGACCGTGTCCAGGAGGCCAGCCAGGTGTGGTCGAACCGCCCCGCCAGATCCGGGCCTCGATCAGATGGGGCAGGGCGTCGTCCTCGACGGAAGTCGACCCCAAGGTGGACCCCACGACTCGAGGTCCAAGGCAGAACCAGCTCGATTGCAGGCCCTGAACACCGTCTCGTAATGAAGGGGTCCGCGGTTCGAATCCGCGCGTCGGCTTCGACTAACCGATCCCGAAAAGGCATGTGAGACCGAACCCCCGAGAGAGCGGTCGGTGCCGGTCGCTACCCCGGGCGACCCTGGCCAGACGGTCGACCGCCGCCACGTGGCCCCCTGCTTGGTCATGGACGTTCTCCTCCGGCCCCCTTCGGATGCAGATGGCATGCAGTCTCGGAGTCCTCCGCGGCGTTACAGCCCAGCCGCGAGCCGCCATGGGGGGCGCATGTGGTCGCCCGGTGCCGTTTCCCGTCGGCGTGCGCGAGTATTGAGGCGTGCCGTTCGCCGCCACCCTCCGCTGGGTCATCGCGTCCAGCGCGACCAGCTACGGCTACACGCTCACCGTCTGGGCGACGAGCGCCGTGGTTCTGCACCACCGGGGTATCCCCACCGAGGCGAACGCCCTGACATTCGTGCTGGGCGCGATCGTCGCCTTCGCGGTCGTGGGCTTCGTCGCGAATCGGGGTCTTCCCCGCGTGAGCCCGCCGCATCCGCGCAGCTTCCGCCTCTGGCAGGCGCTGCACCTTCTGAGCGTCACCGTCGCGATCGGCGGCGTTGCGGTCATCACCCGCCTGGTGCACTCGTGGATGGCGTGGCCGGCGAGCGGCTTCACCGCGACGGTCGTGTACCTGGTGGTGCTCGCGGGGCAGCTCAGCATCGGCGATTCGGAGCACGTCTCGTGACGGGTCATCCGCCGAGCATGCGCGGTTCTCAGGTGAGGCCGCGCGCCCGCGCGACGAACCACCCGTTGACGTTGTTGCAGAGCACCTGGCGAGGGCCCTCGTGCGCGTAGGAATAGATCGGCAGGCCCTGATAGGTGACCTGACGACGGCCATCGGGACGCCGCACGGTGCCGAACCTGCCCTTGACGCCCCTGATGGTTGCGGGCACCCGCGCACGCTTTGGAACGATCAGGGGCGGCCACGCGCGGGCGCACGAGCCGGTGCAGCGGACCCGGCCATCGCGCTCGCGGTTCCACCAGTAGAGCGCCTGGCCCGCACGCGTCGCGAGGACCCGCCCGAACGTGCCGTCCTGGAACGTCGTGACGGGGCGGACGACGGGCGCGGGCGCTGGGGCCGCCTCGGCGCCGAGGGGCGCGATGAGAAGGCCGCAGGCGAGCGCGGCGGCCAGCAGGTGACGATGATGGGGCACTGAGAGCCTCCTGGGTCAGCGACCCGGCAGAGGCTAGTGCGCGAACCTTACGTGGACCTTGCGGGGTCTCGAGCGGCGCGCCACGCCTACCGGCGCCGCTTCGGTGGAAGGGTGGCGACGAACGCGACGCCGGCGCGGAGCCAGCGCTCGAGCTCGGCGTCGTCGCGAAGACCCTCCGGGCCGATCAGGACCATCGAGCGCATCGGGCGGCCGGTGAAGTCCATCGGGCGGACGTGTGGCCGACCCAGCGCGCGCTCGGCGCCCTCCGGACCGAGGCGCAGGACGAGCTCGTCGCCGATCACCCCGCAGGTCATGTGATCCGCGAGCATGAATGCGATTCCTCCGAACATGAGCCGCTCGTAGAGGTCGGGGACATCGGCGAGCGCGAGGCGAATGCGCTCGGCGAGGGTCTCGTCGAAGGCCAAGAGCGCCCCGAGCCAGTCAGCTGAACGCGGAGGCGGCAGGCAGCACGAGGGAGATCCGCGCCCCGCCGCCGGGCCGGGCCTCGGCCCAGATGCGCCCGCCCTGGGCCTCCACGAGGCCCTTGGCGATCGCCAGGCCGAGGCCGGCGCCTCCGCCGTCGCGCCGCCGTGCCGAGTCCGCCCGCCAGAACCGCTCGAACGCGCGCTCGAGGTCGGCCGCCGGGATTCCCTCGCCCGTGTCCTCCACGCTGACGCGGACTCCGTCGACTTCCCCTGCGACCAGTACCGCTACCGACCCGTCGCCGGGCGTGTGGCGCAGGGCGTTGGCAAGGAGGTTGGCGAGCACGCGCTCGAGGTGGTCGGGGGCGCACCGCGCCGGCGGCGCGGCCGCATCCACGCGGGACTCGACCCTCACGCCCCGCGCCTCGGCGCTCGCGGCGACCCCGCGCACGCAGCCGTCCACAAGGCGATCGAGACGCACGTCGCGCAGCTCCACTGTGAGCTGTCCCCCGTCGATGCGCGCGAGCTCGAAGAGGTCATCGACCAAGCGGGCGAGGTGGCGCACCTGGTCGCCCATGGCCGGGAGGTACTGCTCGGGGGGGGCCAGCCCGTCCTCGACGGCCTCGAGCATCGCCTGGAGCGACGCAAGTGGGGTGCGCAGGTCGTGGCTGGCATGGGCCACCAGCTCGCGACGCGCCTCGAAGAGCCGCTCGAGCTCGCCCGCCATGCGGTTGAAGGTCGCCCCGAGCTCGGCGAGCTCGGCCGGGCCCGGACTCGGGGGCGCGCGCGGTCAGGTCACCGCGCGCGAGCGCCTCGCTGGCGCGGCGCACCCGCCCCACGGGCTCGAGCACCGAGCGCGCGACGAGGAGGGCGCCCACCAGCGCCGCCGTGGCCGATGCGCTCGCGGCGGCGAGCACGGTCAGGTCGTGGCCGGAGTCGAACATCAGCACGCCCGACGCCACGACGGCGGCGAGCGGGAGCACAACGGCGACAAGCGCGAGCGTGACGACCCGGCCCCGCAGGCTGGGGATGCGCCTGGCCAGGAGCGCGAGCCCGATGCCGACCGCGAGGGTGGCCGCGGCCACCGCGAGCGCCGGGCCGATCACGGCGAGAACCGGTAGCCGACGCCCCAGACGGTCTCGAGGTGGCGCGGGCGCGAGGGGTCGTCCTCGATCTTCTCGCGCAGGCGGCGGACGTGGACCGTGACCGTCCCGGTGTCGAACGCCGCCTCATACCCCCAGACCCGATCCATGAGCTGGGCCCGGGAGAAGACCAGCCGCGGGTGGCCGGCGAGGAACACGAGCAGGTCGAACTCCTTGACCGTCAGCCGTAGCGGGACGCCGTCGCGGGTCACCTCGCGCGCTCCGGGGTCGATCTCGAGGCGACCGGCGGTCGATGCGGCGCCGCCCCGGCGCGCCGGGGGCGCGGCGCAGGACGCTGCGCACCCGCGCCACCAGCTCCCGCGGCGAGAAGGGCTTGGTCACGTAGTCGTCGGCACCGAGGTCGAGGCCGACGATGCGGTCGGCCTCCTCGCCGCGCGCGGTCAGCATGATGACCGGCGTGTCCGAGCGCCCGCGGATGATGCGGCAGAGTTCGAGGCCGTCGATGCCCGGCAGCATCAGGTCCAGCACGATCAGGCCCAGGTCCGCGCTCTCGATCAGCTCGAGCGCGGTCCGGCCGTCGGCGGCCTCAAGCGTCGGGTGCCCCTCCCGGCGCAGGTAGGTCGCGACGACCTGGCGGACGATCGGCTCGTCGTCCACGACCAGCACCGTCGCCTTCTGCTCGGTGCTCCATCCGACCACCATGATCGCGCGCCGTGCTCTCGGCAACCTTACGAGCCGGGAAGGCTCGCTCACCGATCGACGGCCGCCCTCCGGCGGCCTGGGCTCGGTCGTGATCGGCGAAGGTCGCCGGCGTGAGGGCCCAGCGGCCCGCCCCCCAGAGGATCACCGACCGACAGCGCGGCGATCAGGATCAGCGGCAGCCAGATGTCCTGTCCGCCGTCGACCCGCCCGGCGGTGACGAGCGCGCCGAACATGTCCCCCGCGAGCACCAGCGCGGCCAGCCGCGGGACGACGCCCAGGAGGAGCATCAGGCCGCACGTCACCTCGACGACCCCGACGAGGATCGCCACCTCCCCTGCGGCGGCGCCGAACCCCCAGCGCTCGAAGCGCTCGATGTAGGCGTCGTGGTTCACGAACTTGCCGAGTCCGACGGGGATGAAGAGCGCAGCGAGGGCGATGCGCAGCACCAACGTGCTCCACAGCGGGCGGCCCGGATCGGCGAGTTGGCTGGCGAGATCTCGCATCCGCCGCGACCGTAGCGCCCGAAGGTGACGAAGTCCTTACAGTGGTGATGAGACCGACAACTGGGCCGCGGTGTGGTCAGCTCTGCGGGGCGACCACCGTGACGGGGATCCGCTGAACGGCGTTGTTCGCGTAGCCGCCGAGGTTCCAGGCCGGCTCGTCGGGCTGGGAGTTCCCTGCCGCGTCCCGCGCTCGGCAGCGCAGCTCATGGACCCCTGGCCTCGCCTCCCAGTCGAGGCTCCAGAGACACCATGTCCACGGGGAGTCGTCGTGCTCGAGGCGTGCCGCGCGCCAGGTCCGACCCCCGTCGGTGGAGACCTCGACGGCCGAGATCGGGCCCCACCCCGACCACGCCCGGCCCTCGAGCGGGCAGGGCCCCGCGGCGACGGTGCGGGACCGCGTCGGGAAGTCGGCGATCCCGGGCGGCGCGAGGAGCGCGCGCGGGAGCATGCGCGTGAGTGGGACGCCGTCCTCGGACTCCTCCTGCCGCAGCCGGTAGGACATGAGCTGCTGCATCCCTTCGAAGGGCCGGTCGAGGACCGTGATCGTGGCGAGCCACTTCACGTTCGTCATCCCGTACCAGCCCGGCACCAGCAGGCGCAGCGGGAAGCCGTGCTGGGGGGGTAACGGTTGGCCGTTGATCTCGTATGCCAGGAGCACCTCCTCGCGGAGCGCCTCGTCGAGGGTGAGGCTGCGCGCGAAGTCCTGCTCGACGCCGTTCTCGGTCCCCCGGTCGAGCCCCGCGAAGACCACCTCGACGGCGTCGTCCTCCACGCCGCACTCCTCGAGTAGCGGACGCAGCGGCACCCCCCGCCAGCGCGCCGTCCCCACCGCCTCGTCGAGCCACGGCTGGCTGAGGGCGCGGGGGGTGAACCCCATCCGGCCGTTGCCCGCACACTCCATCGTCGCCGTGACCTCGATCGCCGGGCGGGCGCGGAGGTCCTCGAGGCTCAGGACGAGCGGGCGCGCGACCCTGCCCGCGATCATGAGACGCCAGTCCACTGGGTCCACCGCGGGGATGTCGTAGTGGATGAGCAGATAGTGGAGCCCGACAGGGGTCACCGGGTAGCGCAGCGCCTCGAGCGGCATCCCGTGGTTGCGCGCCGCCAGCTGCAGCTCCTCGAGACGGAGCGGCTCCATGGATCGACGCTACACCCACGCGCGCCGCGGCGGCCAGCGGCGGCCCCGCCCCGAACGGGCCGAGCGGGTTGCACGGGAGTTCCGGGAATCGTCAGAGCCTCGTAAGACCGTCGCAAGAATCCCGGCCTAGCGTGGCCCGACGACAGGGCGCTACTCGACCCTCGCGCCTGGCCGACGCCCACATGAGGAGGACCTCGTGACCGGAACCCTTCGCCAGTATCTGCGCTGGGCCGTCGCGTCCGCGGTGGCGCTCGCCGCCCTGGCCGGCGCGGCCTCGGCGATGGCGACATCGCCCGCGGCGAGCGTGTACACCCAGACCAACGACCCGGCGGGGAACCGCGTCCAGGTGCTCGAGCCGTCTCAGGGGGACGCGCTCACACCGACGCGCAGCTTCCCGACCGGAGGGCAGGGCTCCGGCGCCGGGCTCGGGAGCCAGGGAGCGGTCGTCATCGCCCACCGGTGGCTGCTCGCCGTGAACGCCGGCAGCGACGAGCTCTCGCTGTTCCGGGTCCGCCGGCGAAGCCTGACGCTCAGCGACGTCGTCCCCTCGGGCGGCGACCAGCCGCTCAGCGTGACGAGCGACGGCAGGCGGGCGTACGCGCTCAACGCCGGCGAGCGGGCCGGCGTGGCCGGCTTCGACATCAGCGGCGACGGGCGGTTGACGCCGATCCCCGGATCGACCCAGCCGCTCAGCGCGCCCGGGGCCGGGACCGGCCCAGATCGAGCTCTCGCCCGATGGCCGCACGCTGGTCGTGACCGAGAAGAACACCAACCGCATCGACACCTATCCGGTCGCGAAGGACGGCAGCGTGGGGACCCCGACCTTCACCGCCTCCGCGGGCGAGACGCCGTTCGGGTTCGCGTTCGACGCGCGCGGCCGCCTCTTCGCCTCCGAGGCCTTCGGCGGCCGGCCGGGCGAGAGCGCGGTCTCGTCCTACACCCTGCTCGCCGGCGGCGGCGTCGCCCCGATCAGCGCGGTCGTCCGGACCCATCAGACGGCCGCCTGCTGGGTCGTGCGTGACAAAGGACGGACGCTTCGCCTACACGACCAACACGGGAAGCGACTCCGTTACGGGCTACCGCGTCGCCAAGGGCGGCGCCATCGCGCTCCTGGACGCGGACGGGGTGACCGCCACCACCGGCGACGCGCCCACCGACATGGTCCTCGACCGGACCGGGCGGGTCCTCTACGTCCTCAACGGCGCCGAGGGATCCATCAGCGCCTTCACGGTGGGCACGCACGGGGATCTCGCGGCCATCGGCACCGTGAGCGGCCTGCCGGCCGGCGCCGTCGCGGGTCTCGCGGCCCGGTAGAGCGGTCCGGGGCGGGGCCCATGGCGGCCCCGCCCCCGCCCCTCGGTCCGTGCACGCCGCGTCGAAGCCCCTCGCACCGGCGCCCAAGGCGGCCCGAAGCGCCGGCCCCGAGCCGGTGGCCGGCTCCCGGCCGGTCGTAGCGGGACACCACCGGGGACGCCACCGGCTCGTCCGGCGAGCGGCGGCGGCAGGGGCGTCTGTGACCCGCTCAGATGAGAATCAGGACGAACGCCGCGATGACGGCGCAGAGGAGAATCATCCCCGCCACGATGGGCTCGCGCGGCAGCGCCCCCGTCACGAAGCGCCCGCTCTCGAGCTCCCGGCTGACTCGTCGGTAGCGCATCGCCCCCTGGATCACCCCGAGGGCACCCGTGACGAGAGGATGCCGCCGGCGACCTCGGTCCGGGCGTTGCCCTCCTCGACAAACTTCGCCACGGCGAGTCCGAGCACCATGACGGTGGCCGCCGTGCGCAGCCACGCGAGATAGGTGCGCTCGTTGGTCAGATGATCGCGCGCCCGCGAACCGCGTTCGGTGTCAACGGGCGCGGCTGGATCATTCACTTTGCTACTCCTGACTTGTGGGCCGGAGAACCTCCGGCCGGATCATCGCCGCCTGAGGCGAGGCGTCGTGGCCGTGGCGCATCACGTGGGGGCTGGCTAGTCTGATCCCCGCCTGGTGCCGGGCTTCCGCGCGCACGGCGATCGTCCCCTCGGACGGTGGCGCAGCGGGGTCACCCCGACCCCTGGAGCCCCGGGTGCAGGAAGCCATCGCCACAGGTCTGTTCGCCGTCGTGCTCGGCCTGGTCGTCACCGAGCGGATCCACCGCACCAAGGTCGCCCTGGCGGGGGCGGCGATCGCCGTGCTCGCGGGCCTCATCTCCCAGGAAGAGGCGATCGAGGCCATCGACTGGGGCGTCCTCGGGCTGCTCGCGGGAATGATGGTCCTGGTCTGGGGGACCGAGCGGACCGGCGTCTTCACCTACCTCGCCATCCGCGTCGGGCAGGCCTCGCGCGGTCGCCCCGCGCGCCTCATATTCGGCCTCACGGGCACCACCGCGGTCGCCTCGGCCTTCCTCGACAACGTCACCACGATCCTCCTGGTGGTCCCGATCACGTTCGTGATCGCCGACGCCCTCGAGCTCGATCTCATCCCCCTGATCATCGCCGAGGTGATCGCGAGCAACCTGGGCGGCGCCGCGACGCTGATCGGCGACCCGCCCAACATCATCATCGCCGGCCAGAGCGGGCTCGGGTTCAACGACTTCCTGATCAACGTCGGACCCCCCGCCCTCGTCTCCTACCTCGTGGTGACCGCGGGCCTCTATCTGGTCTACCGGCGCGGCCTGACCCCCGCACCGGATCGGATCGACGAGCTGGGCTCGCTCGACGCGTCGGCGAGCCTCGGGCCCGCGCCGCGAGGTGGTGATCGTGCTCGCCTGCCTGGGCGCCACGATCGTCGGCTTCTTCGCCCACAGCGCCCTCGGTCTCGAGCCGGCGACGATCGCCCTCTCGGGCGCGGCGCTCTACCTCCTGACTCAGCGGCGTCGAGATCGATCACCCGCTCGCGGCGATCGAGTGGACCACCCTGTTCTTCTTCGTCGGGCTCTTCGTGGTCGTCGGCGCCCTCGAGGTCACCGGGGTGCTCGACCGGGTCACCGACTGGCTCGCCGAGGCGACCGAGGGCTCGCCCACGACCCAGGCGCTCGGCATCCTCTGGGGCTCGGCGATCGCCAGCGGGATCGTCGACAACATCCCGTTCACCGCCGCGATGGCCCCCGTGGTCGATCAGCTCGGGGCCGAGGGGGACGCGAACTGGTGGGCCCTCTCGATCGGGGCCTGTTACGGCGGCAACTTCACCCTCGTGGCCGCGAGCGCGAACCTCGTGGCGGCGGGCGCCCTTCGCCGAGCCGGCAGGGAGCTGTCGTTCATGCGCTTCCTGCGCGTCGGCGTTCCCGCCACAATCGCCTCGATGGTGGTGGCGACCCTGTGGATCATCCTGGTGGAGGTCTGACGATGGACGATGCCCCCGAGCGGCTCTCGCCGCGCCCTCTGGCCGATCTGGTCCGGCAGGTGGAGCCCCTCCAGGAGAGCGACGACCTGGCCCGCGCGGCCGATCGGATCGCTGAGGCCGGTGGTGGGCTTCCGGTGGTCGATGCGACGGGGCGGCTCGTCGGCTACCTGGCCGAGCGAGACCTCCTCGAGGCGCTCTTTCCCGCCTACCTGCAGCAGTTCCGCAACACCGAGTTCCTCACGCGCGACTTCCCCTCGCTGCTGCGAAAGGCGCGCGCGGCGGCCGCGACCACCGTCGCCGACCACATGAGTCGTGATCCGGTCGCGGTGGACCCCGACGACTCCGAGTCGCACGCCGCCGAGCTCTTTCTCCACCACGGCCTACGGAGCCTCCCCGTGGTGACCGCCCAGGGCCGGGTGACCGGGGTCGTACGTCTGGCGGACATGGTCCAGAGCCTGCTGCGTGCCTGCGGCGCCCTGCCGGGTCGGTAGCCGACCGGGAGGGGCGGCGGGCGGATCGGGTCGGCCGCCCGGACGGGAACGGATCGTTCTCGCGCGCACGCCGGTTGGACCCTCTCTACCGTCAGCGGGGATGACGCTCTTCGATCCCCCCGCGGGTGTCCGGCGCGGTGTCAGGCGATGACCCGAGTCGGTCGAGTCGTCGAGCTCGGCGAGGACCTGGTCGAGAGGCACCGTGCGGCCCTCTCGCCAGTCGGTCTCGGCCTCCGCCATCGCCGCTCGATCCTCGGCGGTCACGGGCTCGTCGTCGTAAGGAGCCAAGTCGAGGGCTGCCCAAGCGAGACGATCCTCGGGAAGGGCGTTGACCAGCCGGTGAAGATCTGCGCGCGTCGCCATGGCCTCGGCGTAGCTCGACGGTGGATCTTCGGCGAAGCACGGTTCCACCTCGGTCGGGGCGAGCTGTCGCAGAACGTGCCATCGGTGCCAGCGGGTGCTTACCCGAAGTGGACCCCAAAGTGGACCCCACCTCCCTTCGGCTGCGCGGGAATTACTCGTTTGCAGGCCGTTAACGCGAGGGGACGCATGACTCGTAATGAAGGGGTCCGCGGTTCGAATCCGCGCGTCGGCTTCAGGACGTGCCCGTTATTCAGGGACGAACGGCAGCGCGGCGTTGGACGCCGGTGGCCGAGGCGACGTTGGGTGCACACCGCCGCATTTCCTGAGGGACGCCGCGCCCCGTGGGGTTATGACGGGGCGCCGGGGGGCCGATGAATTGGGTGTGACGATCTCCACCAACCGGCTCAGCAGGCCTCTGGCGGCACTCCGCCGCGCTTCGAAGCGACTCAGACGAGCGCTGCTATTCGAGCGCCGGGGAGTCCCTGCCGTCTGGATCGTGCCGCGCACCGGTTCCCTGAGCCGGCGCCTGTTCCTCGCCGTCGCGGCGATGTTGCTGCCCCTGGTCGCCGTCGCCGGGGTGGGCGTGCTCATGTTCCGCACAACGGTCGGGGCCCTTGAAGAGTTCCGGGACGAGACCGTGGGAGAGTCCGCCGCGATCACGAAGGTCCGCGAGCTCCTGGTGCTCGCCGACGACGCCGGGGAGGCCTCCGTCGAGAGCGACGACTCCGCCCAGCGCGTGACGTTCCTCGGGCTGAGCGAGCGGATTGATGATGGATTCGCCCGGCTCGAGACCCTGAGCTCGCCGGCGGAGCGGTCGCTTGCCGACGCCGCGCGCGCGAAGTGGGATGCGGCAGCGGCCGAGATCGCGGATCTCGAAGCCGCG
This sequence comes from Miltoncostaeaceae bacterium, assembly GCA_963721335.1. Classification (GTDB taxonomy): domain Bacteria; phylum Actinomycetota; class Thermoleophilia; order Miltoncostaeales; family Miltoncostaeaceae; genus CAVXDY01. Next base: position 133,999 of record CAVRIV010000002.1, on the reverse strand, counting down.
GACACGGGACTCCACGGGGACCGCCTCGACCCGTTCCACGACGAGATCGACGAGGCGGCCTCGCTCCTGTCCGACGCCGACGCGGTGAACGTGGCCCAGGTCGCGAGCGAGATCGCGTCGCTGCGAGGGCGAGAGCGCCTCCAGCTCCTCGGCTCGATCCTCACGCTGCTCGTCGGGTCGGCGCTCGGCTTCCTCCTCGTCCGCCGCGTCTACCGCTCGATCTCCGCACCTCTCTCCTCGTTGGAGTCGGCTGCGGCGCGGTTCGGCTCGGACGACCTCTCCCACCAGGTGGACGTTCGCGGCGACGACGAGCTGGCGCGCGTGGGGAGGGCGTTCAATTCGATGGCGGACTCGCTGCACCAGAGTCGGGAGGAACTCCATCATCTGGCGCTCCACGACCCCCTGACGGGGCTCCCGAACCGTGCCCTATTCATGGAGCGGACGGAGCGGGCGATCGCGAGGGCGGACCGGGGTGGGAGGGCGGTCTCGGTCCTCTACCTCGACCTGGACGGATTCAAGCAAGTCAACGACGCGCACGGCCACCAGGCGGGCGACGAGATCCTCCTACAGGTGGCCGAGCGACTGAAGGGGGCCCTCCGCGCCGAGGAGACGGCCTCCCGGCTCGGCGGGGACGAGTTCGCCGTCCTGCTCGAGGAGGACGTGGAGGGTGCCGCCCTCGTGGCCGACCGTCTCAGCAACCGACTCATGGGCACGTACCGGATCTTGCCCGGCGAGGTGACCCTCGGTGTAAGCATCGGCGTGGCCACGCGCAGGGACGGCGAGGCGCTCGACCAGGTGTTGCGGCGGGCGGACGCCGCGATGTACGTGATAAAGGGCGCCGACCGCGGGGGGGTCCGTGTGTTCGGACCCGATCTGGACGCCGCCCTGGCCGGGGATGCTGCGCTCTCCACGACCTCGGGGACCCGAGTCTAGGCCACTGAAGCCGAGCGGCCCAGGCCCGGACCGAGTGGCCGGTTGCCATCCTCCCAGGCCACCCCGGTATGGGCTGGCAGGAATGCACCCCGGGCGTTGCAAGATCCGACGGTCCCCGCTTGCGCGGTCGCGGTGGCCGGTTTCAGACTCGGGCACGGCCACGCGGATGGGGGTGCCCGATGTCCGAAGAGCGGATGGTGGAGTCGATCGAGACCGCGCTGCGCGAGCTCGGCGTGGAGGAGAAGGTCGAGGCGGCAGGAGAGTTCCAGCCTCGGGGCCACTCCGGCAGCATGTTCCTCGGCGGGTTCGTCGGCGACAGCCTCGGCGGGGGCCTCCCCGGAGCGGGCGACTCGGTGGCGACCGTGGGCGGCGCGCTCGCCGGCGCACGCATCCACGACGCGGCGTCCGGCCTCCCCGAGTGGATGATCGTCGGCGTCACGCCGACCCACGTCTGCGGGTTCGCGGCCGCCGCCCGGCGCCGCGAGGCCGGCGCGCTCGTCTTCCGGGTGCCGCGGTCGTCACTCGAGGTGAAGGTGCATGGACGCGTCAACGTACGGGTCCTCGAGCTGATCGACTCCTCGACCGGTGCGCGCATCGAGCTCGAGGGGAACCGGCTGCCGGTCACCCACAGCAAGGACGTGATCGAGGCCCTCAGCGGCTGACCGGGGTCCGGCGCCCTGTCTTCGCGAGTCGTCCGCCTCGATCGCCGTCATGGCCGACGGCGTTGACCTCGAGCGCACCCCGGGGGCCGGCACTCGCAGGAGTCACCGCACCGGCCTGACGACGACGCTGGTGTCCGAGTGCCCGCGGCTCGCGGAGTAGCGGACGCTCACCCTGAGGCGCCCCACGCGGTAGGTCACGCTCGCCGTCACGCCCCGATTCGGCCCCGTGCTCTTCGAGCTCCAGGGGTGCCCGGGGATGCTCAGGGGCACCAGGCGCCCGCGCTCGGCACCGCTCACGCCCCCGGAGGCGCTCTTGCCGCCCGCGGGCGTGCTGATCGAGGACGCGTTCGGTACGTCACCCGCCAACTGGGGCACGCGCACCAAGAGGTCGGCCACGATCACCGCGGGCGAGCCGGCCTCCGCGAGGGTGCTCGCCTGGGCGCCTCCTGTGAATCCGGCGACCATCCCGAGCGCGACGACGGCGCCCGAGGCCATCACGGCGGGAAGGCCAGATTTGAAGGGCATCGACGTTCACTCCTTCCGTGTCAGCGCCGAGGCGTCTTCCGCCCCTCGGTCGCCTTGCGGGGGTCGTACTCCCCGCGCCGGAGAAGACGCCAGAACTTCCGTCTAGGCTCCCCGCTATCACGCCCATTCCGTCCCCTGCGGAAAACCGCTACGACCGGGGAAACGGCAGGACTAGGCCGTCCGACGACCCCTACGCGTGAACTCCAGGCGACGGGGAAGGCGATGACGGATCCCTACCGGTTGCAGCGCTTCGTCCAGGCTCAGGACGGCGCGGACTCGTACGAGCACGCGCTGTCCGAGCTGCGGGCCGGACGCAAGACCGGCCACTGGATGTGGTTCGTCTTCCCGCAGATCGCCGGGCTGGGTCACAGCGAGATGGCCAGGACCTACGCCATCTCCTCGATCCAGGAGGCCAGGGCCTACCTCGACCATCCCGTCCTCGGCCCGCGGCTACTCGAGAGCACGCGCGCGCTCGCGGCGCTCAGGGGACGCAGCGCGGACCAGGTCCTCGGGGAGATCGACGCGATGAAGCTGCGCTCCTCGATGACCCTGTTCGCCCGAGCCGCGCCCGTCGAGCCACTCTTTCGAGAGGTCCTCGATCGGTACTTCGGCGGTGCACCGGACGAGGCGACCGAGCAACGCCTCTAACGAGCGGATTGCTCCGAAGACTCGTGGATGACGTCCTCGATCGCGGCGACCACGGTGTCGGGGGCCTTGCTGAGGATCTGCGTGTGCTTGTGGGGCGTCGTTGCGAATACGGACACGCGCTTGTTGCTCTCCTCGGCGCCGGCGACAGCAGCGCGCACCGTGCGCATCTCGTCCTCGGTGGCGCCCGAGTGGGCTCCGGTGCCGACCACGAACACGGTCGGGCATTCCAGCGCCGCGAAGTCGGAGCGGAGTTCGCCGTTGACGGCGTCCATCTCGATCACGACGTCCGCGGACTCGGCGGGAGACATCCGGGCCGAGCGGCCGAGCGCTGCCAGGATGCGCATGATCCACCCCAACCGACGGAACTGGGTGCGGACCTTCTGCTTTCCGGCCTCGTCGAACATGGCGATCGGGTAGGCACCGTCGACGAGCACCAGTCCGCCGACCCGCCCGGGGTGCTGAGCCGCGTATCGCACCGCGATCGTGGCGCCGTGAGACCACCCGACGAGGATCGGGCGTTCGATACCGGTCGCGTCGATGACCCGTCCGATGTCGTTGACGGCCGCCCGTACGGAGTAGTCGGCCGATCTGCCCGACTTCCCGCGCGCCCGCGCGTCGAACCGCACCGTGCGGTACTTCCCGTCGAGACGGCGGATGACGCGGCTCCAGTTCTGCACGGTGCCGAAGCCGCCGCTGAGGAAGAGCAGGGCAGGCGTGCCGCCCGGGGCGTCGACGGCGTAGAGCCGAGTGTCTGCGGCAGGAATCATGAGTTGTCGTGACATCGCGGTCGAGCCTTTCGGATCGGCGTCATCGGTAGTCACGGGCCCGCCCTGCGTGAGGAGACGTCCGTAGCCGCTCGGGCGCTCAGGGGCGCCGGCGAGCAGGAGGAGACGCCAGAGGAGGGCCTGGTTGGCGGTGACCACCGGGCGGCCGAGCGCGGCCTCCACCGCCTCGATGACGCCCACCGCGCGGAAGCCGTTCCCGCCGATGAACACGCCGTCCGCCCGGTCCGGCACGTGGGCGCACAGCCAGTCGTGAAGCGCTCCGGGCTCGATGCGGCGCTGGTCGCTCGGCAGCCCGGCGGGCTCGGAGAGCACGACCTCGAATCCCAGTGCGCCGAAGTACTCCGCGCCCCGGGCGGCGAGCTCCGGATCGAACCACGGGGGGTGCACGAGCGCCAGGCGGCTCACCTCGAGCGCCTGCAGGGCCTCGACGGCCGCGGCGCAGGCGGCGGTGAGAGGGATGCCTCTGGCGCGCTCGCCCAGGCGGGCCAGCATGGCGGCCTCGCCGCCGGCGCCGATCAGGTAGGCCGAGCTGGTGAATGCGTACCCGATGGCCTGGACGGGCGCGGCGGCGAGGAGCTCGACCGCCTCATCGATCCCCGGGGGCTCTGCGAAGGCCAGCACCGGGGCGTGCGCGATGGTCGGATCCATCACACCGCCCGCCCTCATGGCCCCGAAGGGGGCGCGCGCGGCGTGGATGACGACGCTGGGAGGCGCCATCGCCTGCAGCTCCGACTCCGGGCCGACGTCGCCGTGCGGGATCAGCGCGCCGATCCGGGTGACCGCTCCCCAGCCATCGCGACGGAACATCGGTGAACGATAACCGTGAGTGCGCGCCGGGCACCATCTGGGTAGGACCGCCGCAGACGACGATCACGACAGGAGCCGTCCATGCCGCCCCGCGACGACGCACCGAGGATCACCGAGGAGGACCGTGAGGTCATGGAGCATCCGGAGGAGGGCTTCGATCCCGACCAGCCTCCGGAGGTGATCGAGCGGGAGCTGGAGCACCAGGTCGAGGTCGTGGAGCGCGACAACGAGTGGATCGACCCGAAGGAGCGCGTGGGCGGGGACGACTAGAGCCGCCCCGGACGGGCACGGCCTGCGCGCGGGCCGCTGCGCGGACGATCAGCGTTCGGGCGGACCGACCACCACGACGGGACAGGGCGCGTGCTCCAGCACCTGTAGTGAGGAGCTCCCGAGAAAGAACTTCTTGAGGCGGCTGTGCCCGCGCGCTCCGACGACCAGGGCCGACGCGTCGCGTTCGCCGGCCAGCTGCACGAGCGTCTCCGCGACGGACAGGTCCTGCGCGGCGACGAGGCCCTCGGCGTCGAACCCCACCTCGGCGGCGAGGGCGGCGCCGCGAGAGGCCAGCCGTTGAGCGCCCTCGTACCTCGCCTGATCGGTGACCCCGGCCGTGGCCAGATCGACCGGCACCGCCAGCATCACGTCCCCGCCGTGCGCCTCGTACGCGGCCCCGGACTCCCAGACGACCACGACCAGGGCCGGGCGCGGGCCGAGCAGGGCGGCCGCCTCGCGGATGGCGTGATCGGCGACCGGCGAGCCGTCGTAGCCGACGATGATGAGCCCGGAGGACACGGTCGGCTCGCAGCGTACCGACCCCGGGCGTCCGAGTAGCGGTCTCTCGCGCGCGGGCGGGGTAGCCTTCCCGCCCATCGGGGCATGGACGAGAACGAGCCAGTGATTCCCGGTCGTCGCGCCGTTCCCAGGCGTCACGACGGCCGTCCCGCCCTGGGGCTCTGGGTCCTGGTCCTCGCCGGGGCGCTCGCCGTCCTGGCGGTGGCGCTCGGGACGGCGCCGGCGGCCTCCGCCGCGCCGGCGTCGGAGGCCGAGGTCGCGCTCGCCCGCATGTACTCGCCGGTCGTGCGGCTGAAGGAGCAGCCCGACTCCTGCGACATCGGCGAGCCGTACACGCCCATCGACGTCGACCTCATCATGGGGAACGACGAGGTGGCGCTGCGCGGGCCGTGGGACCGGACCAACATCGTGAAGGTCGCCCCCGTGGCCGCGGACCTCGAGCGCGGCCTCTTCGACTACCACCTCGACTTCCCCGGCGACGCGCTCCGGCCGGGCTGCACCTACGAGCAGTGGGAGGCGCGCCTCCAGGCGACCGGCGTCCCGCCCACGACCTACGCGCGCGCCGTGACCGAGGCCGGGGTGCCGGGCAGGCTGGCGCTCCAGTACTGGTTCTTCTACGTCTACAACGACTGGAACAACAAGCACGAGGGCGACTGGGAGATGATCCAGCTCGTCTTCGACGCGGGCACTCCGGAGGAGGCGCTCACCCGCCGGCCCGTGGAGGTGGGCTACAGCCAGCACTCGAGCGCCGAGCGCGCGGATTGGGACGACTCCAAGCTCGAGCTCGTCGACGGCACGCACCCGGTCGTGTACCCGGCGGCCGGGTCCCAGGCCAACTTCTTCGGCTCGGAGCTCTACCTGATGCGCAGCAACGCCGAGGGCGTGGGCTGCGACGACACGAGCGGCCCCTCGCGCGAGATCCGGCCGGCCGTGGAGGTGGTGCCCACCGCGCGGGCGGACTACCTGGGCGCCTACCCGTGGCTCGGGTTCGACGGGCGCTGGGGCGAGAAGCAGGCCTCCTTCTTCAACGGGCCCACCGGCCCCAACGACAAGACCCAGTGGACGAGGCCCATCACCTGGTCGCACGAGAGCTGGAGGAACGAGAGCTTCTCGGTGCCCGGCGGTGGGGTGCTGGGCGCTCGTGCGACCGACGTCTTCTGCGGCTACGTCGCGGCGGGCGGGCGTCTCTTGAACCGGATGAAGACCAACCCCGGACCCACGGCCCTCATCCTCGCCGCGCTGGCCGTGCTGCTCGTCTGGGGCCTCTCGCGCACGACGTGGCGGCCGGGGCGGCCCGCACCGCTCGCGCGCCGGCGGGCGTGGGGGGAGCTGACGGTGGCGTCGTGGCGACGGTTTCGCGCCCACCCGCGATTGTTCCTCGGGATCGGCCTGCTGTTCATCCCCCTGGGCGCCGTCGTCACGCTGATCCAGTGGCTGCTCTTCCAGGTCTGGGCGCTCACGCCGCTCGTCGATGAGGCCGGCGAGCGCAACGCGTTCGTGGACACGCTCGCGCTGAGCCTCGGCGTGGTGCTGACGATCTTCGGGTACGCGGTGGTGCAGGCCGCCACCGCGCGGGCGCTCGTGGAGATGGAGGCCGGACGCCCCGTGACGGCGCTGGGGGCGTACCGCCTGATCGCGCCCCGCCTGGGCGGGCTCCTGCTGGCCCTTCTCGTGGTCGTGCCCGTGCAGCTCGTGCTGGACCTCACCGTGGTGCTCATCCCCGTGGCCCTCTTCCTGCTGGTGAGGTGGTCCCTTCTGGGGGTGGTCCTCGGGGTGGAGCACGGATCGGGGCTCGCCGCCCTGGGCCGCAGCGGGGCCGTGACGCGCGGGCACTGGTGGCGGACGGCGACCGTCGTCCTCGGGATCAGCGGCCTGGCGCTGCTCGCGGGCCCGGCCGTCGGGGTGCTCACGCTGCTGTTCACGGGCGCCGCGTTCGACCTGGTCAACCTGATCGCGGCGTTCGTCTACGTGGCGGCGCTGCCGTTCGCGGCGATCGTGACCACGTACCTCTACTTCGACCTGGGCGCCCGCCAGGAGGCGGCCGCCGCCGAGGAGCGCGACTCGGACGAGCTTCCCGCGGCCGTCTAGGCCTCAGGCGTTACGCGTGGGCGGTTACGACCAGGACTTGGTGAGCCCGATCAGGTGACCCTCGGGGTCCGCGAAGTGGCCGAGCTCGATCTCGGTCCCCGGCACTTTGTCCGGGCCCCAGATCCGCTTTCCGCCGAGGGTCTCGGCCCTTGCGAGCGCAGCCTCGACGTCGGGGACCTCGACATAGAACGTGACGTGGCCGTCGGAGCCGGGAGGGGCGCCCGAGACGCCGCCGCCGATTCCGATGCCCTGCGGGGAGAGGTTGTCCTCGCGCTCCACGATCCCGTAGCCCATGGGGTTGCTGGCGTCGATCTTCCAGCCGAAGAGCTCGGAGTAGTAGCTCTGCAACCTCGCGCCGTCCTTGCCGACGACCTCGAAGTGAACGACCGGCTGTCCCATGTGTCCGTCCCCTTTCGGCCGGTGTCCCGGCGCGTGGTGTGGCTTCGATCCCTACGACCCCAGACTGTTCCGAATCTCATCGCGGTGCCGGCGACGGGCCAATAGCTTTCGGTGGATGGGGCTCGTGCGCCGCACCTATGCGCTGCCGGTCGAGATGGCGGTCCTCGCGGTGGCGGTGCTGCGTGGCAGTGCGATCCGCTGAGGCATCGCTCCAGACGCGCTCGCACCACGCGGACTGGATCGCGGTGGAGCGCGCCCTCGGATCTCGTGGACCCGTACATCGTGCGCTGGACCTCGCGCATCGTCGTGGGCACCGCCAACCACTTCTTCCTCGACGCCGTCGTGGGCATCGGGTGCGCGGCGATCGGCGTGGCCGGCGCTCTGCTCATCCATGGGCGGGTACCGCGCGGCCGGCCCGATGCCGGCCCGGTGGGCATCGCCCTGGCGGTCGTCGCCTGGGCAGCGATCGCCTTCGCGGTGAACGTCGTGGTGATGTCCTTCGCGGGCTGAGCCCCTCCGGCATCCCTGGAACTCGGTCAGTCCTGCGGGAGTCCCCGGATCCGTTCGGTGTGCTCGGCCAGGAACGCGGTGCTGAGGCGCAGGAAGCGCAGGATCGTCTCCAGCTCTGCGTCCGAGTAGCCGTCGAAGAGGGCGGTGACGGACTCGGCGATCGGCCCCCAGATCTCCCACGCCCGCCCCCGCGCCTCGTCGGTGAGCTCGATGAAGATGCGCCGGCGGTCGGCGGTGTCGCGGACCCGCCGCACGTAGCCCCGGCGCTCGAGCCGGTCGAGCAGGGTGGTCACCGCGCCGCTCGAGAGGCCGCTCTCGCGGGCGAGCTCTCCGGCCGTCATGCGCTCGTGCTGGTCGAGGATGTCCAGGCAGCGCCCGTCCGTGCGGTTGATGCCGAGCCGCGCGACGGCGACGTCGTCGAACGCGTCCTGGGCGTTCTGGTAGCGACGCGACTCGAGCCCGAGGGCCGCGACCAGGTCCTCACGCTTATCTCTTGACAATCGAACCTTCTGTTCGTACGGTCTCCATATTGTTCGATCGTCAAGAGATTAGACGATCGAGGCGAACGCAGCCTAACCCGCCGCCCGCCGGAGATCACCCGAGGAGGACTCGATGCCCGTCACGAGCACGACCACCACCACCCGCCTGGAGTTCCCGCGCGGCGCCCAGCGCCTCACGGTCCGGGTCGAGGCCGGCATGCCGGCCCTCTACCGGGCCCGCTTCGGCGGGCCCCGGCCCACGGTCCACGAGGCGGACGGCACGCTCACGATCGACTACCCGCGCCTGGCGCCCTCGGGGTTCCCGGGGCTCGCCCGGCGCTCCGCCGACATCACCCTCGACCCCCGCGTCGCGTGGGACCTCGCGCTCGGCGGCGTCTCCAGGATGAGCGGCGATCTGAGAGGGCTCGACCTGCGCTCGCTCGAGATCGCGGGCGGGGTCAGCGGCCTCGACCTCGAGCTGCCGGCGCCGCGCGGCGTGGTGCCGCTCCGGATCCGCGGAGGAGCCCGGGCGGTCACCCTGCGCCTCGGCGCCGGCACGGCGGCGCGCCTGCGTATCGCGGGCGGCGCGAGCCGGATCGCCTTCGACGACCAGCACTTCGGCGCCGTCGGCGGCGGGCTGCGGCTGCAGACCGACGACGCCGACGCGGCCGAGGACCGCTTCGAGATCGACGTCGAGGGCGGCGCGAGCGGCCTGACCGTCGTGCGGGGCGTCGATTAATTCGCGCCCCGTTCGTCGTCTCATTGATGACACCATCGTCAGCAACGACGTCGGAGGAGGATCCGATGAGGAAGATCGTCGCCGGCCTGTTCATCTCCCTGGACGGTGTCTTCGAGGCGCCCGACCAGTGGCACTTCCCGTACTTCAACGACGAGATGGGCGAGGCGGTCGGGGCCCAGATGGCCGCAGCGGACACGATGCTGCTCGGTCGCGTGACCTACCAGGAGTTCGCCGGCTTCTGGCCCCAACAGGGCGATGACGTGGAGTTCGCCGACGTGATGAACAACACCCCCAAGCTCGTCGTCTCCACCACCCTCGACTCGGTCGACGAATGGCAGAACTCGACGCTGGTCACCGGCGACGTCGCCGACGAGCTCACCGCGATCAAGCAGCAGCCCGGCAAGGACATCGCGATCACCGGCAGCGGCACCCTCGTGCGCTCGCTGCTGCGCGACGGCCTCCTCGACGAGCTCCGGCTCCTCGTGCACCCGATCGTCGTGGGCAGCGGGAAGCGGCTGTTCACCGACTCGGGCGATCAGACGCCCCTGGAGCTCGTCGATTCGAAGACGTTCAGCACGGGCGTCCTCTCGCTCACCTACCGGCCGGCCGGCCGTTGACGCCGCGACGAGGAGGGAGCGCGCATGACGTCCGATGACGCCCTGGCCATCGAGGCCACCGGCCTCGTGAAGGTCTTCGGCACGACCCGGGCGGTCAACGGGGTCAACCTGAGCGTGCGCCGCGGCTCCGTGTACGGCGTGCTCGGACCGAACGGCGCCGGCAAGACGACGACGATCCGCATGCTCGCGACGCTCCTGCGCCCCGACTCCGGGACCGCCCGCGTGCTGGGCCACGACATCGTGCGCGAGGCCGATGCGGTCCGCGGAGTCGTGAGCCTGACCGGCCAGCTCGCCTCGGTCGACGAGGACCTCACGGGACGCGAGAACCTGGTGCTGCTCGCCCGGTTGCTGGGCCTGCGGCGGACCGAGGCCAAGGCGCGCGCGGCCGAGCTCCTGGAGGCGTTCGGGATCGCCGACGCGGCCGGCAGGCTCGTGAAGACCTACTCCGGCGGCATGCGGCGCCGGCTCGACATCGCCGCCAGCATCGTGGTCACACCCGAGTTGATGTTCCTCGACGAGCCCACGACCGGGCTCGACCCGCGCTCGCGCAACCAGGTCTGGGACATCATCCGCGCGCTCGTCGGCCAGGGGACCACGATCCTGCTCTGCACGCAGTACCTCGAGGAGGCCGACCAGCTGGCCGACCGGATCGCCGTGATCGACCACGGCAACGTGATCGCGGAGGGCACGCCCAGCCAGCTCAAGGCCTCGATCGGCCTGGGCGCGCTGCACCTGCGCCTGCTCGACCCCGACCAGCGGCCCGAGGCCGAGCGCCTGCTGAGACACGAGCTGGAGACGGTCCATCTGGAGTCCGACCCGGCCGCGCTGTCGGCGCCGTGCGCCGATCCCGACCGGGCGATCGAGGTCATCTCCCTGCTCTCCCGGTCCGGCGTGAGGATCGCCGACTTCTCCCTCGGCCAGCCGAGCCTCGACGAGGTCTTCCTGGCCCTGACCGGGCGTCCGGCCGAGGAGGACCCCGACGGCCACGACGCGGACCGAGAGGAGCGTGCGGCATGAGCACCACCCCGACGGCGCAGGACCCCACGCAGGCCGTCCAGCAGACGGCGGTTCGCGCGGCGCTCTCCTCCACGCCCCGGCCACCGCGCCCGAGCGCGCTGTCGGCCGCCCTCACCTTCGGCTGGCGGGGGATGCTGAAGATCAAGCACGTCCCCGAGCAGCTCATCGACGTGACGCTCACGCCGGTGCTCTTCACGCTCCTGTTCACCTACATGTACGGCGGGGCGATCGCGGGCTCGACCGACGTGTACCTGCAGTTCATCCTGCCCGGGATCGTCGTGATGTCGGTGCTGTTCACCACCGTCTACTCCGGGGTCGCGCTCAACACCGACATGACCAAGGGGGTCGTCGACCGCTTCCGGTCGCTCCCGATCTGGCGGCCGGCGCCGCTGGCAGGGGCCGTGCTCGGCGACTGCCTGCGCTACCTGGTCGCCGGGAGCGTCGTGGTCGTCCTCGGCCTGATCCTGGGCTACCGGCCCGAGGCCGGGTTCCGCGGCGTGGTCATGGCGATGCTGCTGGTCGTCGCCTTCGCGTTCGGCCTGTCCTGGGTCTTCACGACCGTCGGGCTCCTGATGCGGGCGCCCAACGCCGTGATGAACACCGGGTTCATGGTGCTGTTCCCGCTGATCTTCGTGAGCAACGGCTTCGTGGAGCCGGAGACGCTGCCGGGCTGGCTCGAGGCCGTGGTCGATGCCAACCCGATCTCGCACGTCATCACCGCCTCCCGCGGGTTGATGGACGGGACGGCGGAGTCCGGGGACATCGGCCTCGTGCTGGTGGAGGCCGCGGTGCTGACCCTGGTGTTCGCGCCGCTGACGACCCGCCTGTATCGCACCAGGGGCTGAGCAGCGGCGCCGGGGATGTCACCCGGTGTATCCGCGGCGTCACCGGTCGGTCACACCCCTCGGCCTACGCTCGGGGGGTGTCCTTTCCGGCCCCTCCCCTCAGGTGGGAGGCCCGGCGGGCCGACCAAAGGATCACATCGTCGTGCACACGGTCTCCGCTCCCACGCGCGGGCGCCCGCTCGGTCGCGCCCACTCCTTCCGTCACGCCCTCGCCGACGGCCGGCTCACGACGGTGCACGCCGCGGTCTACGAACGCGCGCAGGTCGCCCTCCGGGTCGTCGCGATGGACCCTGCCGAGCCGCTCGCCGGCTGGTGCGCGCGCACCGGCGCGGCCGACGCGCTCGTGGGCGGGTTCTTCGTCACGCCGGTGGGGACACCGCTCGGCGAGCTCTGGATCGGCGGCGCCCGGCACGCGACCACGCCCTTCGAGGCGCCCTGGCACGCGGTGAGGTCGTGCGTGGCCATCGACGGCGAGCGCATCGAGCTCGCCGGGAGGGCCGACCTGCCGTCCGTTCCGGCCGGTGACCTGCTCCAGGCGGGGCCCCTCCTGGTCCGGGGGCGCCTCTCGGCCACCGCCGCCGGCGACGATCGCGAGGGCTTCTCCGCCGGCAGCGGGCAGTTCGACTCGGACATCACCGACGGCCGCCATCCGCGCGCCGCCCTGGGGATCGACGACGAGCTCCTGATCGCGGTCGCCTGCGACGGCCGGGCCGAGGACGAGGCGGGGCTCACCCTGCCCGAGCTGGCGCACCTGATGATCGGGCTCGGCGCCCGCGACGCGATCAACCTCGACGGCGGCGGATCGGCCACGCTGATCGCGGGAGGCCGCCTGCGCAACCGCCCGCGCCAGGCCTGGGGGCTCGATCTGCTCGGCGGCCGCCCGCTGGCCACCGCGCTCGTTCTGGGGGCGCGGACGTCCGCTCAGCCCCCGGCGACCGCGGCGTAGATCTCCTCCACCCGCCGCGCCAGCCCGGGCCAGGCATAGCGCTCGATGACGTACTCGCGGCCCGCCGCGCCGCGCCGCCTGCGCTCGCCGGGATCGGCCGCCGCCGCGACGAGGGCGTCGGCCAGCGACCGCTCGTCGTCGGGGCGCACGAGCCAGCCGGAGCGCGACGCGGAGGCGGGGTCGGCGTCGATGAAGGTGCGCGGGGCTCCGGCGGCACAGGCGATCGGCGGAACCCCCATCGCCATCGCCTCGATGTACGCCAGCCCGAAGCGCTCCTGGATCGAGGGGACCGCCATCACGTCGGACGCCGCCAGGGCGGCCGGGAGCTCCCGGTGGTCGTGCCAGCCCGCCAGGAAGACCTCGTGCCCCCACGGCGAGCGGGCGGCCGCGTCGGCGGGGTGCTCGCCCTCCCATTCGCCGGGGAACCCGCCCCACAGCACGAGCGGCAGGGGAGCCGGCAGGCGCCCGCGCGCGATGGCGTGGGCGCGCACGAGCAGCGCCGCGCGCTTGACGGCCGTGAACCGGCCGACGAAGAGGACCGCGGTGGCCGCCGGGTCGAGGAGCGGCGCGATCCGCTCCGGCGAATAGCGGATGCTCCCGGGCTCCGGGCGGGCCGGCGACCACCCGCGCGGCTCATCCACCAGCCACCGCCGCCACCGGGCCCTGCGCTCGTCGGGTGTCGCGCGCCGGCCGTCGAACATGCGCGGGTCGATGCCGTTGGGCACCACCTCCACCCGCTCCGGGGGGAGCCCGAGGAGCTGCACCGCGCTGCGTCCCGAGGACTCCGACGAGGCGATCACGCGCGCCGACCCGGCCGCCCAGCGCCGCATCCTGGCGATCCAGGCGTCGTCGTGGGCCCAGGTGCCCCCCGCCGCGAGCTGGTCGAGCATCAGCAGCTCGGTGCCGTGCAGGTGCGTGACGACGGGGATGTCCGGCCGCAGGCGCGCGAGCGCCTCGTGCACCGGGGTCAGGTGGTGCAGGTGCGCCACGGCGACGTCGTCGAGCACGCCGGGCGCAGCGAGCAGACGCGACCACTCCGCCACCAGGTGCTCGTAGACCGCGTCGTCGAGCCCGGCCATCACGCGGTCGGGGGCCCCCGGACGATCCTCGTAGGAGGGGTGCATCGGCGGAGACGCCCGCAGCGGGTCGGGGGCGCGCAGGGCGGCGTCGTAGGAGACCGGCACGACGTCGAGGCCGGCGAAGAACGCCGCCGCATCGCTCGCGCCGCCGGGGGGCCCGACCGAGCCGCTCATCACGCGCGGCCTCCATCGGGAGGGACCCTCGGCGATCGCGCGGGCCAGGTACCGCACCACCTGGGCGGACCCGCCCCGCGGGAAGAACATCAGCACCTGAAGGGCCACCGGATCGGGAGAATTGTCGCGATCCGGCACGCCCTGACTATCGCAGGCTCCCGCTTGCGCCCACCGCCGAGCCCGGGGAGTGGGAAGCTGGGGCCGTGGATCCGTTCGCCGGCCTCTCCGACCACGAGCGCGCGCTGCTGCGGCCCGAGCCCCTGCCCGAGCGCGTCGAGCCGATGAAGGCCGTGCTCACCGACACGCCCTTCTCGGATCCGGACTGGATCTACGAGCGCAAGCTCGACGGGATCCGGTGCGTGGCGATCAAGGACGAGACCCGCGCCCGGCTGGTCTCGCGCAACGGCCTGAGCCTCGACGCGCGCTTCCCCGAGGTGGTCACCGCGCTCGACGGCGACACGGCCGGGGGCTTCGTGGTGGACGGTGAGATGGTGGCGTTCGAGGGCTCCCAGACGAGCTTCGCGCGGCTCCAGCAGCGCGGCGAGCGTGGGGTGGCGGTGTTCCTGTACGTCTTCGACCTCCTCCATCTCGCCGGGCACGACACCACCGCGCTGCCCCTGCGGGCGCGCAAGCGCCTGCTGCGGCGGGCGCTCCCGTTCGACGGCCCGGTCCGCCTCACCCCGCACCGCAACCGCGACGGCGAGGGGCTCTTCCGCGATGCGTGCCGCAAGGGCTGGGAGGGCGTGATCGCCAAGCGCGCCGACTCCCCCTATACGCACGCCCGCTCCCGCGACTGGCTGAAGTTCAAGTGCTCGGCCGAGCAGGAGCTGGTGATCGGCGGATACACCGCACCGCGGGGGAGCCGCACCGACCTGGGCGCCCTGCTGCTGGGCCACTACGACGACGGGCGCCTGCGCTACGCGGGCAAGGTCGGGACCGGCTTCACGCAGGCGACGCTGCGAGACCTTGCCGCGCAGCTGGCGCCGCTGCGCCGGGACCGCTCCCCGTTCGCCGACCCGGTGCGCGAGCGCGACGCCACCTGGGTGGAGCCGCGGCTCGTGGCGCAGGTCGGCTTCACCGAGTGGACGCGCGACGGCCGGCTGCGCCACCCTCGCTTCCTGGGGTTGCGCGAGGACAAGGCGGCCGAGGAGGTGGTGCGCGAGTGACCGACAGCGTTCGGGCGGGGCGGCGGAGGATCCCGATCAGCCACGCCGACCGGGTGCTCTTCCCGGACTCGGGGCTGACCAAGCTGGGCCTCGCCCGGTACTACGCCGGCGTGGCCGAGACGATGGTCCCCCACGTGCGCGGGCGGCCGCTCGCCCTGCACACCTTCCCCCAGGGCATCGAGGGCAACGGCTTCTTCGTGAAGGACGTCCCGCGCCACTACCCGGAGTGGATCGCGACGGTCCCCGTCCCCAAGCGGGAGGGCGGGACGATCCACCAGGTGCTGGCCGATGACGCCGCGACGCTGGTCTACCTGGCGGGCCAGAACGTGATCACCCCCCACGTCTGGACCAGCCGTGCGGACCGGCTCGAGCAACCGGACCGGCTGATCTTCGATCTCGACCCGACCCGCCAGCGCTTCGGCGAGATCCGGGCCGCCGCGCGGAGGCTGGGCGACCTGCTGCGCGACCTGGGGCTCGCGCCCTTCGCGATGACGACCGGCTCGCGGGGACTGCACGTGGTGGTTCCGCTGCGCCGGACGGCGGACTACGAGGCGGTTCACGACTTCTCCCGCGCGGTCGCCGCGGCACTGGTCGAGGAGGATCCCCGCACCCTGACCGTGGAGTTCCGCCGCGACCAGCGCGGCGAGCGCATCTTCGTGGACGTCGGGCGCAACGCCTACGGCCAGCATGCGGTCGCCCCCTACGCGGTCCGCCCCCTGCCGGGAGCGCCGGTGGCGACCCCGCTGCGCTGGGAGGAGCTCGGCGACCGCGGGCTGGGCCCGCAGAGCTGGACCGTCGCGACGGTGGGCGATCGCCTCGCCGACGGCGGCGATCCGTGGCGCGACATCGCCCGGCACGCGCGATCGATCGGCCCGGCCCGCCGCGCACTCGAGCGGCGCCGGTGACGGTCAGGGGCAGTCCACGTCGATCCTGTCCGACAGGTAGGTGATCTCGCCGTGGACCTGCACCTTGAGCAGGATCGTGTGGGGACCGGGGTTGAGCTTCAGCGGCACGATCACGTCCCTGGGCCTCCGGCCGACCCGGCGATAGCTGTCGCTCAGCACGGCGTTGTTGTCGTAGATGATCTCGTTCGCGTACGTTCCCCGCGGGTAGCCCCTGTGGCTGAACTGCACGACGGCGCACGTCGGAATCGCGACGGCGGACGACGTGGGGACGGGCGTGGGAGGCCGGGGCTTGACGGTGTCGATGTCGCGAGGGCCGGCGAACCCCACCGCGATCCCCCCGGCCACGAGCAGGACGAGAACGATCCCCAGACGATTCATGGCTTCCCTCCTCGGAATGGACGAGTGCGCGGTGCCGATCGGCAGCCGCATCCCGTCTCTCCATCCCCCGGAAGGGTGATCAGCGCCGGCCGCCCCCCGGCCGGGTCGTGCGGCGCCGCGCGAGCCGTCAGCGGCCCGCGCGATCGGCCCTCAGCCGCTCGCCGCCCGCGTCGGGACGGGCACGCCGACGGTCTCGCGCCGGCCCATCTGCCTCAGCCACCGCGCGTGGGACGCGAGCGCGGAGCGCAGCGTGCGGTGCGCCTGGTAGCGCACTCCGTGGCGGGCGCAGACCTCGCGCACGATCGGGGCCACGCGCGGGGTAGTGCGTGTGGCAGACCCGCGAGAACAGATGGTGCTCGATCTGGAAGTTCAGCCCGCCCAGGTACCAGGCCAGCAGAGGGTTGCGCGGCGCGAAGTCGACCGTGGTCTCGACCTGGTGGCGGGCCCACTCGGTCGCGCTCCGCCCCGGACATCTCCTCGCGCGCTCGGGAACTCCGCCTCCTCGAGACAGTGCGCGAGCTGGAAGGTGACGGCCAGGGTGAGGGCCAGAACGAACGACGCGATGCCGAAGACGACCGCCACGGTCCAGAACGGGTGGAAGAGCATGGGGATCACGAGCGCCCAGCTCAGGAAGACGGCCTTCCCCGCCCAGAATCCGATCAGCTGCCCGCCCCGGGGCCAGCGGATGGGCGTCTCGGCCACGCGGCCCTCGATCAGGTAGCCGAAGTCGCCGGTCGTGTGCCACTTGATCGCGAAGAGCCCGTAGAGGACCCAGAGATAGAAGTGCTGGAACCGGTGCATCGAGCGCAGCGGCTGCTCGGGCGCCAACCGGGCGAACGGCATCGAGTCGATGTCCGAGTCGGCGCCCGCGATGTTGGTGTACGTGTGGTGGACGACGTTGTGCTTCGTGCGCCACACGTAGGAGCTGGCGCCCAGGAAGTCCATGGAGAAGCACATGGCGCGGTTCAGGCGCCGGCTGGGCGAGTAGGAGCCGTGGTTGGCGTCGTGGGTGATGTTGAAGGCCGAGGCCGGCGAGAGCGAGCCCGAGCGAGACCGACAGCAGCCCGACCTGCCACCAGGTCACGGGGGCGAACATCAGGAGGGCCCACGAGGCGGCGAACCAGATGAACACGGTCGCGCTCTTGAGGTACATCCGCACCTGCGCGCGCCGGACGCGCCCGCCATCCGCCAGGTGCTGGGCCACGCGCGACTTCAGCTCGTCGTAGAAGGCGCCACCGCCCTGGAAGTCGATCCGCGGGGAGTCGCGTCGATCGGGCCTCGGCTCACGTGGCGTACTCGCGCGACTCAACGTCGGGCGCGAGCGCTTCCACCGCGTGCAGCGACTGCCACGCCGGTGCGCGCCCCGGCGGGGCCCCGCGCGACGAGAGCTTGAGATCCACGATCCCACAGACCGCGAGCAGCCGCTCGACCTGCTCCGTCGGCCGGCTCACCGAGAGGGTGCCGCCGACCCTGGTCAGGCTGCGCCGGCAGCGGACGATGAACTCGAGGCCGGTCGCGTCGATGAAGGCGACGTCCCCCAGGTCGAGCACCACGTCGTGGGTCCCCGCGCCCGAGACCGCGTCGGCGATCGCCTGGGCGACCTCCGGGATCGCGGCGTCGTCGAGGTCGCCGCGGACGGCGACCGTCACCGCCGCCTCGGCCAGCGTGGTCTCGACCATCGTCCCGCGCAGGCCGGTTGCCACATCCACCGTTGCCATCCGAGCACCCCGTTCACGTCCGGTTGCATGGACGCCGCCGGGGTCTGGGGCGACGAGCTAACGCCTGTTCAGGTCTCTCTGGCCTTCGCTCTACTGCCCTTCGACGAGCTCCCGTGCCACCGAGGCTCCTCGAGAGAACGAACCGAAGACGGGCGCCCGGCAAAGGGAAGCCACGTCCGCACCCGCTTCGCCGCCATGCGACCTTCTCACTGCGCGTCCGTGCGGAACAGGACGCCGCCGGGGTCCGGGGCAGCCCGTCGAGGGTACCAGAAGCGACGTCTGAGCTTACGAAAACCGTGCAGAGCGCGAGAAAACCGCGTGACACCTAGGGCCGGCCCGGGACCTCCTCGGGCCGCAGGGTTCCCGCCACCACCTCGAGCGCGACATCGGTCAGGCGGGTCTGCCGCGTACGGGCGAGGCGGCGAAGGCGCGAGAAGGCCTCGTCCATGCCGATTCCGAGGTGCGCCGCGATCACGCCCTTGGCCTGCTCGACGGCCGTTCGGCTGTTGAGCGCCTCCTCGAGCTGCTCCGCGACCGTCTGGACGTCGCGAAGAGCGCGCGTCTGAAGGAGGGAGATGGTGGCGACGTCGGCCAGGGCCTGTCCGGTGGCGAGATCCGACTGGCTGAGCAGGACCGGCTCAAGGCGGAAGAGGTTGAGGGCACCGAGCACCTGGCCGCGCAGGCGCAGCGGGAGCGCGTGCGCGGCGCGGAACCCGGCGCCCGTCGCGACGGGCGAGAAGCGGGGCCAGCGGTCGGCCTCCCTCGACAGGTCGGCCACGTTCACGGGCACGCCGGAGTGGTAGCAGTCGCGGCAGGGCCCCTCGTCGTTCTGCGCCTGGAACAGCTCGACCGTCCCGGTCGCCTCGCTGGTGGCCGCCATCACCCGCAGGACTCCCTCGAGATCGGCCAGGAGGAGGCCGGCCGCCGAGGCCTCGAGGAGCTCCACGGAGCGCTCGGTCAGGAGAACCATCAGATCGACCACGTCGAAGTCGTCGACGAGGGTGTCCGCCAACTCGACGAAGGTCCGGGACAGGCGCTGCTCTCTCGTCACCCGAGGGTCTCCTTCCTCACCGGCGCGGCATCATAGACACCTCGGGCGATCCGCGGCGACGAACCCTGGCTCCTCAGTCATCGAGCTGCAACCGGCGCCCGACCACATCGGCCGAGACCTCGGCCAGGGGCCGCTCGGCGACGTAGGCGTGAGCGCGAAGCCGCGTGAGAGCCTCGCCCACGCTCACCCCGAGCTGGACGCTCACCATTCCGGAGGCCTGGTGCACCTCGGCCCCGTAGTCGGCGAGCCTCTCCAGATCCGGGCTGATGGTGCCCGAGGGGGCCCCGCTCTGCATCGTGAGGATGGCGTTGAACATCACGCCCGCCATCATCAGGGCATCGGCGTGCTGTCCGTCGGAGAGACGCCCCGCCGAGGGCTCGTGGAGCGTGAGCGCGCCGAGACGGACCGCGCCCAGGCGAAGGGGGAACGAGAACAGCGCGCCCGCGCCGGCCGTGAAGGCCGCCGGACCGAAGGCGACCCAGCGGACGAGGCGCGGGCGCGCCAGGTCGGGCTCCATGACCGGGCGGCCGCTCTCCTCGGCGTCGACGCCCGGGCCCTCGCCCAGCGTGTGCTGGAGGTCCTCGAGATGGGCCGCCAGGGGGTTCGATGCGCAGACCGGGGTGGGCATGCCGTCGATCCTCAGCATCAGGCTCATCCCGGCGACCCCCAGCACCTCGACGCCGGCTCGGCAGAGGTCGCGCCTGCCGCTCGGCCCGTCGGCGGTCGAGACGATGTCCGCGATGCGCCGGAAGCGCTCGTCGTCGCGCGAGGCGCTCACGCCGCCGTCGATCGGCACGGACGTCCGGATCGCTGCACGACCTCCACCCGATCTCCCATCGGTGGCGCCGCCGGGGTCCGGGGCAGCAGGCGCGCCGAGTGCCGGGGTCGCGGGCCCGCGGATGTCGGCGTCCGGGGGTGAGGTTAGCGCGTCGGAGGGGTACCACGGGACATCCGACCCCCTACCTCCAGGGGCGTTTTTTTCTTACAATCGACAGTCCAATGGCATCGGGGAGAGTTGAAGTGGCGAGCCGGGAGGAGCGGCTTACGCGGACCTTCGTCGAGCTGGCGGATTCGCTCGTCGACCGGTTCGACATCGTGGACCTGCTGACACTGCTGGCCGAGCGCAGCGTCGAGATCTTCGACGTTGACGCCGCCGGGCTGTTGATGTCCGACACCCGCGGCGAGCTGCGCCTGATGGCGGCCACCAGCGAGGCCATCGAGCTGGTGGAGCTGATGCAGCTCCAGGCGGACCAGGGGCCGTGCCTCGACTGCTTCCGCGGCGGCGCGCCGGTGCTGGTCGCCGACCTGGGCAGCTCGGCCGAGCGCTGGCCGCGCTTCGCCCCCGAGGCGCTGAGCGCCGGCTTCACCGCCGTCCACGCCCTGCCCCTGCGCCTGCGCGGCAAGGTGCTGGGAGCCCTGAACCTGTTCCGCACGACCCCGGGCGGCCTCGACCACGCGGACGCCACCGCCGCCCAGGCGCTGGCCGACGTCGCCACCGTCGCCCTTCTGCAGCACCGGGCGGTGAGCGAGGCCCAGACCCTGGCGGAGCAGCTTCAGGACGCTCTCAACAGCCGTGTGGCCATCGAGCAGGCCAAGGGAGTGCTGGCCGCCCAGGCGGACCTCGGCATGGACGAGGCGTTCCTTCAACTGCGCACCTACGCGCGGGCCCACCAGCGGCTCCTGACGCAGGTCGCCGAGGACGTCGTCGCCGGGCGCCTGACGGCCGAGCGTCTCACGACCTGAACAGGCGCCCGCCGGGGGTGGCGGCGGCGCCGTAGGTGCGATAAAACCCGTCGCGGCCGCGTCAGGCGGCCGCCGTCCGGGAGAGAGATTCCCGGATGATCCCGCTGCCCCAGACCCCGGCGGCGTCCTGGAACGGACGTGTGGCGTGAGGTCGATGTGGTTGGACGTCGCCGGATGACGACGGGCCGCGAGGCTCGCATCCCCCTGCCCGGCGGGGCCGAGGGCACGGCGCGCCGGGGCGTGGACGAGCATCTCCAGGCCGAGGCCGCCCGCCTCGATGCCGTCAACGCGACGTTGCACGGGCTCCCGGCGGGCGAGCGGGACACGGCGGAGCTGCGCGAGCGCCTCGAGAGCGCATTCGAGAACGCGGCGATCGGGATGGGGCTCGTCGACCTGGAGGGGCGCTGGCTCCAGGTCAATCAGGCGCTGTGCGAGATCACCGGCATGGAGATGGAGACGCTCCTGGTCACCTCGCTGGACGCGATCACGCACGAGGACGATCTCGACATCGACCGTGCCCAGCACCGGCAGCTCATGGCTCGCGCGATCCCGAGCTACCAGATCGAGAAGCGCGTCAAGGCGGGGAAACGCGAGATCTGGGTGCTGGTCACCACCTCGCTCGTGCACGATGCGGAGGGGACCCCGCTGCACGTGATCGTCCAGGTCCAGGACATCTCCGAGCGGAAGGCCCTGAGCGCCCGGCTCGACTATCTGATGGACCACGATCTCCTGACCGGCCTGTTCAACCGCCGCCGCTTCGACCAGGAGCTCATGCAGCAGGTGGAGCGCTCGGCGCGCTACGGATCCGGCGGCGCCGTGCTCATGATGGACCTGGACCACTTCAAGCAGGTCAACGACAGCTTCGGCCACAAGGCGGGCGACGACCTCCTCAAGGCCATCGCCGGCGAGCTGCGCCATCGCGCCCGGAAGACCGACGTGCTGGCCCGCCTGAGCGGTGACGAGTTCGCGCTCCTGCTGCCCCAGGCCGACGTCGAGGAGGCCTCGGTGGTGGCCCAGGCCCTGGTCAAGGCCGTGCGCCAGCATGTCGCGACGCTCGGCGAGAAGACCATCCGCATGACCGCCAGCGTGGGCGTGGCCATGTTCGGCGACCTGAGCTACGCCGAGCTGCTGGCCTACGCCGACCAGGCCATGTACGAGGCCAAGGAAGCCGGGCGTGACCGGATGGCCGTCTACCGCCCCGGCGCGGATCACCGCCGCCGCACGGCCCGCCTCGACGAGGCCGAGCGCCTGCGCAAGGGCCTGGCCGAGGACCGCCTGGTGCTCCACGCGCAGCCGATCCTCAGCCTGAGCACGGGCAGGATCGCCCAGTACGAGCTCCTGGTGCGCCTGCGGGACGACGCCGCCGGGCAGCTCCTGATGCCCGGCGCCTTCCTCTACGTGGCCGAGCGCTTCGACATGATCCAGGCCATCGACCGCTGGGTGGTGCGGCAGGCCATCTCGCTCATCGCCGAGCACGCGGCCGCGGGCTGCGACCTCCTGCTCGAGATCAACCTCTCGGGAAAGTCCATCGGCGACCGGGATCTGGCCGCCTTCACCGAACGGCTCCTGACGGACGCGGGGATCGATCCGGCCGCGCTCATCTTCGAGCTCACCGAGACGGCCGCCATCGCCAACCTGGAGGACGCCCAGCGCTTCGCCCACCGGCTGCGGGGCCTCGGCTGCCGCTTCGCCCTCGACGACTTCGGCTCGGGCTTCGGCTCCTTCTACTACCTCAAGCACCTGCCCTTCGACTTCATCAAGATCGACGGCGACTTCGTGCGCGGCCTGCCGGGCAGCCCCACCGACCAGCTGGTGGTGCAGGCCCTGGTCACGATCGCCCAGGGCATGGGGAAGAAGACCATCGCCGAGTTCGTCACCGACCAGGCCACCGTGAGCCTGCTCGAGACGGCCGGGGTCGACTACGCGCAGGGCTTCCACATCTCCCGGCCCGGCCCGATCGCAGAGGTCCTGCCCCACACCCCGGGCCTCGCGGCCGGCGCGTAGCGCGGGGGCCGGCGGGGCCCATCGGGCCGGGTCAGCCGGGTGTGGGCGAGAGGCTCTGGAGGCGGTCCCGTGCCGCGGCCGCGATGTGGCTGAGATCGATCTGCCCGAGGAGCTGCTGGTGGCGCTCGTCGGGCCTGAGATTGTTCAGCGCCCGCTCGTAGGCGCGCCGGGCGGCCGACCGTTCTCCGAGCGCCTCGTGCGCGCTGCCGAGCGTGAAGGCTGCGAGACCGAACCCCGAGTCGATGGAGAGCGCGCGGCGCAGGGAGCCGACGGCCTCCGACGGGTCGCCGCGCTCGAGCTGGGCCAGCCCGCGGTGGAAGTGGGCCTCCGCGTTGAGCGGGTCCTCGGCCAGCAGCCGCGACGTGTGGGCGATGACCTCGTCCCAGGGGCGCGGCTCGGCCGGCGGCTCGGGCGGTCGTCCCAGCGGGCGGCGCAGGGCGCCC
The DNA here is from genome assembly GCA_963721335.1 of Miltoncostaeaceae bacterium. Lineage (GTDB taxonomy): Bacteria > Actinomycetota > Thermoleophilia > Miltoncostaeales > Miltoncostaeaceae > CAVXDY01. Next base: position 110,549 of record CAVRIV010000002.1, on the reverse strand, counting down.
GGCGGCGGCTCGGGCGTCGGTTCGCGGGCGGCCGTCGCGGCGAGCCGGCTCGTGCTCCGCGACAGCACGTCCGCGGCCCCGAGCACCAGCGTCCCGTGCGGCGTGAGCGCGCGCTCGAGCGACGAGACGACGCGCGCGACGGTCTCGCTGTCGAAGTAGATCAGGACGTTGCGGCAGAGGATCAGGTGGAACGGCGCCTCACCGTGTGGCGGGAAGGGATCTCGGGTCAGGTTGTGCCCGGCGAACGTGACCAGGGACCGCAGCCGCTCGCCCACGACGAGCTGCTCGCCGCTCCGGTGGAGGTAGCGCCGCTGGAGCGCGGGCTCGACCTCGCGGGCCGCGCGTGAGCGGTAGACGCCCGCGCGCGCGCGGGCGAGGGCGTCGCCCGAGATGTCGGTGGCGAAGATGGTGACGGGCGGCTCGGCGGGGGCGAAGGCCTCGCACGCGAGGAGGGCCAGGCTGTAGGCCTCCTCTCCGGTCGCGCAGGGGGCGGTCCAGACCCGCAGGCGCTCCGCTCCACCGGCGCGGGCGCCCCGGAGCATCAGCCTCCAGTCGATCCGCTCGAGCTGCGGGCGGTCGCGGAGGAAGGAGGTCTCCTTGACCGTCACCTCGTCGATCAGCCTCGCCACGAGCCTGGTCCGGTTCACCGGGTCGGACGCTCGGCGCAGGAAGGCGGCCGGGTCGCGATCGGGTCCGATCCTCCCGAGCGCGGCCTGGAGGAAGGGGTGCTGGGCCGCCGCGAACCGGATGCCGCTCTCGCGCTGGATGAGGAACGCGACCTCGTCCAGCGCGCTCGTCACGACAACCCGGCGACGGGGCGAAGCGCCCCAAGGCGCCGGCCGATCCCGGCGGGTCCCAGGATGAGCTGGGCGCCGCACTCGGCCGCGGCCATGGGCATGCCGTAGACGCCCGAGCTCGCCTCGTCCTGGGCGATCGTGAGCCCCCCGGCCCGTCTCACCGCGCCGAGCCCCTCGGCGCCGTCGCGGCCCATGCCGCTCAGGACGACGGCGACCGCGTCGCGGCCTGCGCGTTCGGCCAGGCTCCGGAGCAGGACGTCGGCCGAGGGCCTGTGGAGGCCCGCAGCGCCGTGCGTATCGACCATCAGCCTGCCGGCCCCGTCGAGGGTGAGGTGGGCCTCGTCCGGCGCGACCCAGATGCCGGGCGCCGGCTCGCCCCCGCTGCGGGCGAGCCGCACGTCCAGGGGAACCTTGCCGTCGAGCCACCGCGCGAAGCCCTCGTCGAAGCCGGCGACCATGTGCTGGACCACGAGGATCGGGATCGGGAAGCCGGCGGGGACCTCGGCGAGGACGGCCGCGAGCGCCTGCGGTCCTCCCGCCGAGGCGCCGACCCCGATGATCGCGGCGGAACGCTCCGGGGTCGCCGGGGTGTCCGGGGTCACGTGCCCGAGGCCCAGGCCCGCGCGCGGATGGCGGATCACGGGGACGCCGGCGAGGACCTTCACGCGCCGGCGGAAGGCCCGCGAGCGCGGACCGTCGAGGTCGAGGAGATCGAGGCCGTCCTTGGGCACCGCATCGAGGGCGCCGGCCGCGAGTGCGGCGCGCGCCTCCCCCGACCCCGGCCCGGCCCCCGAGAGAGCGAGGATCGGGATGGGCAGGACGCTCATGATGTGCGCGATCGCCGCCCCGCCCGACATGCCCGGCAGCTCGAGGTCCATCGTCACGAGGTCGGGAGTCGGCTCGAGCTCCGACAGCCGGGCGATCGCGGTCTCGGCGCTCGGGCACACCTCCACCACCTCGATGGCCGGGTCGCACCGGAGCAGCCGGGACAGCGCTGCCGCGTAGGTGATGGAGTCGTCGCAGATCAGGACGCGCCGGACCGGGGCGCGGGAGGCGCTCATCGGCCCACGAGACGCTCGACGGTCTCGAGCAGGTCGTGCTGGTCGAAGTTGCGCTTCACGATGTAGGCATCCGCGCCCGCGTCGATCCCGCGCTTGCGGTCGTCCTCCTCTCCCAGGGAGGTGACGATGACCACCGGCAGCGTGGAGGAGGTGGGGTGGGTGCGGATCGCGTGGGTCAGCTCGATGCCGTCCATCTCCGGCATCTCGACGTCCGTGAGGACGAGGCCGATCTCCCGGTCGCGATCCAGATGCTGCAGGGCGTCGCGCCCGTCGCGCGCGGTCTGCACGCGATAGCCCGCGGCCTCGAGGATGCCCCGCTGCAGCTCGCGGATCGTGAGCGAGTCCTCCACGACGAGCACCTTCGGGCTGGTCGACACGGCGACGGGAGCGCCGAGCGTCCTCGTCACGACGGACGGCGCCGCCTGCCGTGGCCCGCCACGAGCGCCGCGGGATCGGCGAGCAGGGCGATTCGCCCGCTGCCCAGGATCGCGGCGCCGAGATACCCCGACGACGGCGAGAGCCACGGCCCGAGCCGCTTGACCACGACCTCCTCGTTGCCGAGCAGGTTGTCGCAGATCGCCGCGATGCGCCGGCCCTGGGCCATGAGGACCACGACGGGCGCCCGGTCGGCGAGGGGGCCGGCGAGCCCGCCCATCAGGTCCGCCATGTCCGCGAGCGCGATCGAGCGGCCGCGCAGCTCGATCGCGTGCCGGCCGCCGAGCGAGTGCGTGGCTCCCAGCGAGACCACCTCCTCGACGCTCCCGAGCGGCAGCCCGTAGACGTTGCCGGCCCTCTCCACGAGCATCACCTCCATGAGCGCCAGGGCGAGCGGCAACCGGAGGATCACCTGCGTGCCGCGACCGGGCGTGCTCCGCGCCTCGACCTCGCCGCCGTAGGCCTCCACCTTCGTCTTCACGGCGTCCAGCCCCACCCCCCGCCCGGAGATGTCGCTGATCTCGCTCGCGGTCGAGAATCCGGCCAGCGCGAGGACGTCGGCGAGGGAGCCCGTCCGCTCGCCCTCGGCCAGCGCCTCCTCGGAGACCCCGCGGCCGTCGTCGGCGACGCTGATCTCCACGAGGCCGCCCCGCTGCTCGGCGCGCAGCTCGAGGCGCCCGCACCTGGGCTTGCCGAGGCGGATCCGCTCGTCCGGCCCCTCGATCCCGTGCCCGATCGCGTTTCGAAGCAGGTGCACGAGGAGCTCGGGGAGCCCCTCGAGGATGGCCCGGTCGAGCTCGGTCTCGGCGCCCTCGACGACGAGCTCGACCTCAACACCCGTCGCGGAGGCGAGGTCGCGAACCGCGCGCGGGAGCGGCGACATGATCGACGACAGCGGCAGCGTGCGCAGGCCGATCGCGGCGTTCTTGAGCCCGTCCAGCAGGCGCTCGCCCAGGTCGAGCTCGTCCGAGACGGGCCGGCGGGCGCGGACGGCGCGCTCCCCCCCGAGGGCGTGCTCCAGGCGCCGGCGGTGGAGGACGGTCTCGCCGACGAGGTCGAGCAGGGTGTCGATCTTCTCCGCGGGCACCCGGATCGACCGGCGCTCGCCGGTCTCCCGGGGCGCGATCACGGGCTCACCGGGATCCTCGGCCATGGCCGCCGGCGCCGGACCGGGAGCGATCGTCGCGGCGACGCCCGTGGCGTGCGCGGTGAGCGCCACGATGAGGTCGGCGACCGGCTCCCCGTCCCCGTCGACGTGACGGCGCAGCCCGTCGGCCGCGCTCAGCAACGGGGCGACGAGCTCCGCGGGGACGCTCCCGCCGTCGCGCGCGCCGGAGAGCACGTCCTCCATCGCGTGCGCGAGCGCACCGACGTCGTGGAGTCCGATCATGCCCGCGGCGCCCTTGATCGTGTGAGTGTCACGGAAGAGCGAATCGACCGCGTCGGCGTCGGCGCGACCGGCCTCGAGCGCGAGCAGCGTGTTGACCATGCGGTCGAGCCGCTCGCGAGCCTCGTCGCGGAAGATCTCGAGGAACTCGGGGTCCGGATCGGTCATGCCCGGCTCCACCCCAGACCGTCGAAGAGACGATCGACGTCGATGACGCCGAGGAGCCGGCCGTCCTCCAGGAGCGCGCCGCTGAGGTACTCGGCATCCGCCTCCTCGATCGCGGCCGGGAGAGGGGAGACGTCGGTGACCTCGTCGACCGCGAGCCCGGCCAGCCGGCCGGCGTGCTCGGTGACCACGATGCGCCGGGCCGTCGCCTCGCCGGCGCTCGCGAGTACCTGCGCGAGGTCGAACACCGGCAGCACCTGGCCGTGAAGGTTGCGGACACCGAGCACGACGGCCTCGGCGCCGGGCACGGCGCTCAGCTCGCCGAGCTCGGCCACCTCGAGGACGTTCTCGATCGGCATCGCGTAGAGCTCGCTGCCGACCCGCAGCCGGACGTGGTCGCTCACGCCATCGCGGGAGCGAGCCGGTCATGCCCTCCCGAGGCACGCTTCTGCGAGGCGTCCTCCAACGCCCGCTCCAGATCCGCGACGAGCTCCTCCACGCGCTGCGAGGTGCCGGCGCGCTGGGACTGCTCCTCGGCGACCTGCTCGGCCGCCGTCCGGATCTGCACGATCGCCTCGGCCACCTGATCGGCGGCGGACTTCTGCTGCTGGGTCGCGAGGCTCGACTCCTCGAGCATCGTCGCCGTCGAGGCCATCAGCTCACCGACCTCGCGCGCCTGGCGCGTGCCTTCCTCGGTCGCCATGATCGTCGCGTTCGTCTCGTCCTGGACCGAGGCGATGATCTCGCGGATCGATTCCGTGGAGGCCATGGACCGCTCCGCCAGCTTGCGGACCTCGGTCGCGACCACGGCGAACCCGCGGCCGGCCTCACCGGCCCGCGCGGCCTCGATCGCCGCGTTCAGCGCCAGCAGGTTCGTCTGCTCGGCGATCTGGTTGATCAGCTCGAGGATGTCCCCGATCTTCTGGCTCCGGTCACCCAGCGAGAGCGAGCGCTCGGCGATGGCGGCCACCTTCTCCTGCATGTCCCGCATGGTGTCGCCCGTCTGCTCGGCAGCCCCCGACACCGCGAGCGTCTTCTCCGCGATCGAGGTCGCCGTGACCGCCAGCTCCTGGATGGTCGCCGACGTCTCCGCGACCGCCGCCGAGACCTCGGCGGCCGTCGCCTCCGCCTGCTGGCCACCGGCGCGCAGCTGCCGGGCGACCTCGCCGAGCACGTTGATCGACGAGCGCGTCTGCTCGACCAGGAGCGTCAAGCGAGCCTCGCCCTCGCCGATCCGGCGGGCCTGCCGAAGGGCGTAGAGCGTGAAGGCGAGGACCCCGCCGAGCGCCAGACCGGTGCCGACGGCCGTCGCCACCCGGCTGTCGTACAGGAGGGTCGCGGCGAATGCCATCGCGACGAGCACGAACACGACCGCGCCCGCGACCGCGAGCTTGGTGGACGTGCTGCCGCCGAGCCTGAATCCGCGCATGGTCGACATCCTCTGGACGGAGTGCAATGCGTCGTCACTATCGGCACCCCGGGGGGTGCATTGAGCCCCGAGGTCAAGATCTGGCGGCCGCCGCCGATAGGCATGCGAATGGTCGACCCCGACCCCCTCCCCCTCGAGCCGACGGCCGGCGGCATGCCCCTCATGCCGATGGCCCGCAACGGCGCCGGCGCCGCCCCCCTGGTGCTGATCGCCGACGACGACGGCGTCACCCGGGCGATGGTGAGGTCCTGGCTGGTCGACTCGGGTTACGGCGTCGTCGCCGCCCGGGACGGCGAGGAGGCCCTGCGGCTCGCCGGCCAGCACGACCTCGACCTGCTGCTCGTGGATGTGACCATGCCCCGGGTCGACGGCTACGGCGTCTGCCGGGCGATCCAGTCCGCCGGCGACACCCCCCCTCCGGTGATCTTCCTCACGGCCCACGGCGACACGGCGGACCGCGTGACGGGTCTCGACGCGGGGGCCGTCGACTACATCGTCAAGCCCTTCGAGCACGACGAGGTCATGGCCCGCGTGCGCGCGGCGCTGCGGACGAAGGTGGTCCGGGACGAGCTGGCCGTCCGGACCAAGGTCGTGCAGGAGGAGCTGATGGATCAGGCCTCGCACGACGTGCTGACGGGCCTGCTCAACCGCCGCGAGCTGGACTCGCGGGCCGACGAGATCATCGCGCTCGCCCAGCGCCACGGCCGCGCCCTCTCGTGCCTGCTGCTCGACCTCGATCACTTCAAGGAGGTCAACGACATCCATGGCCACGCCGTCGGCGACCAGGTGCTGCGCGAGACCGGCCGGCGGCTCGGCGCCGCCTGCCGCATCTCGGACGTCGTCGCGCGGTACGGCGGCGAGGAGTTCATCCTCCTCCTCCCCGAGACCCCCCCGGGGGCGGCGGTCGTGCTCGCCGAGAAGCTGCGATCGGCGCTCGCCGAGCCGCCCGTCGAGGCCGGAGGCGCCCTCATCCCCATCCGAGCCAGCATCGGCGTCGCCGCGTTCACGGCGGGGATGGCGACGCCCGCGAACCTCATCGCGGCGGCGGACGAGGCGCTCTACCGCGCCAAGAGGCACGGCCGCGACCGGACCGAGCTCCACCAGCCCCTGAGCGCCGCAGTCTGAGGGCAGGGCCGGGGTGCCACGCGGCGCGCTCACGGCGCCCCGGTGGCCGCACGACCGCCGGGTCAAGCTCCGGAGGCCCATGGCCGATAGTCCGAGGGATGCCCGACGGCGCCCCCTCCCCCTCGTGCTGATCGCCCTCGACGAGGGCGACAGCAGACTCACCGACCCCGCCGCGCTCCCCCTCGTCCTGGTCGCCGACGACGACGGCCTCACCCGCGCGGTCCTGAGCTCATGGCTCGTCGAGTCGGGCTACGGAGTCATCGAGGCCCGCGACGGGGAGGAGGCGCTCCATCTCACCGGCGAGCGCGCACCCGACCTGCTCCTGGTCGACGTCCTCATGCCCGGCCTCGACGGCTACGAGGTCTGCAGGGCGGTCCAGGCCGGCGGCGACGCTCCCCCGCCCGTGATCCTGATCACGACGCTCAGCGACACGGCGGCCCACGTCACCGGCCTCGATGCGGGCGCCGTCGACTTCATCGTCAAGCCCCTCCGGCAGGAGGAGGTGATGGCGCGCGTGCGTGCGGCGCTGCGGACGAAGGTGGAGCGGGACGGCCTGGCGGATCAGGCCGCCCACGACGCGCTGACGGGTCTGCTCAACCGCCGCGAGCTGGACTCGCGGGCCGCTCAGGCCGTCGCGCTCGCCCAGCGCTACGACCGCCCCCTCTCCTGCATCCTGCTCGACCTCGATCACTTCAAGGTCGTCAACGACGTCCATGGCCACGCCGCCGGCGACCAGGTGCTGCGCGAGACCGGCCGGCGGCTCGCCGACACCTGCCGCGACTCGGACGTCGTCGCGCGCTACGGCGGCGAGGAGTTCATCCTGCTCCTGCCCGAGACCTCCCCGGGGGCGGCGGTCGTGCTCGCCGACAAGCTGCGATGGGCGCTGGCGGAGGAGCCCTTCGAGGCCGGGGACACCCTCATCTCCGTCCGGGCGAGCGTGGGCGTCGCCGCGTTGACGGCGATGATGGAGACGCCCTCGCGCCTCCTCGCCGCGGCGGACCAGGCGCTCTACCGGGCCAAGGGGCTCGGGCGTGACCGGACGGAGCTGTACGACCCCGATCGCCTGGCCGTTCCCGCCTGAGGCGAGGCGCACGGCCGCGGAGTGCGGCGGCTCGCGTCAGCCGGTCAGAAGCACCTTCCCGGACCGCCCGGGGCGCTCGGCGTGGGCGACGGCCGCGCGGACCTCGGCGAGGTCGTAGCGGGCCTCGACCGGCGGGTCCACGACCCCCTCGGCCATGAGGCCGAGCACGGTGGCGATGGTCTGCTCCACGTGCTGCGGCGGGACCTCCTGGAACCAGCGCGCGAGCCAGAACCCGCGGACGGTCGTGCCGCCGAAGATCTGAAGGCGCGTGTCGAGCGGGACGAACGGCTCCTGCGACAGGCGGCCGTAGGTGATGAGCGTGCCCCGTGGCGCCAGCGCCGCGGCCATCCGCCCGCCGGCCTCGCCGCCGACGGCATCGATGGCCTTGGCGGCGCCCTCGCCCCCGGTGATCTCCCGCACGCGCTCACCCAGGTCGTCGCGCTCGCTGACGATGACCTCGTCGGCCCCCAGGGCGAGGAGCTCCTCGGCCTGCTCGGTCCGCCGCACCACGTTGATCGTGCGGAAGCCGCGGGCCTTGGCGAGCTGCAGCACCACCCGGCCGAGCGTCGAGCCCGCCGCGTTCTGGAGCAGCCACTCCCCCGGCCCCAGGTCGAGCTCGTCCACCACCAGGACCCACGCCGTCAGCGGGTTGACGACCAGCTGGGCGGCCCCCTCGTCGGAGACGCCGTCGGGCACCGGCACCAGCCGGGCGGCGGGAACCACCATGCGCTCGGCCCAGGTCCCCGGGCTGACGCCGAGGGGCACCACCCGCTGCCCGACGGCCACCGAGGCGACGCCCGCGCCGAGCGACTCGACCTCGCCCATGCCCTCCAGTCCGGGCGTCGCGGGGAGCGGCGGAAGCTGGCCGTACCGGCCGCGCAGCATCGAGAGGTCGGAGGGGTTGACGGGCCGCGCCCTCATGCGGAGCACGACCTCACCCTCCCCCGCCACGGGGGTGGGCACCGTCTCGACGGTGAGGACATCGACGGGCTCGCCGAACCCGGCGAACCGTACGGCGCGCACCCGGACCCTCAGCCCAGCGTGTGGCTGGAGTGGATGAGCCCCGTGGGGTCGTAGCGCCGCTTCACGTCCGCGAGCCGCGTCAGGACCGCGGGCGGGAACGAGCTGCCCATCGCCTCGCGCGCCTCGACGAAGTTGAGGAAGGTGCGGTCCGTGGTCCAGGGCGCCATCGCGGACCGCACCCGCTCGCACCCGGCCGCGATCGCCGCCGGGTGCTCGGGCGCCATCGGAATCCCCAGGGCGTGGAGCAGGAAGGCCTCCTCCAGGTGTCCGGCGGCACCCTCGTCGGGGTGCGCGCGCCCGAGGGCGCCGCCCAGGTGGCGCAGCTCCGTGAAGAGCAGCGCCGTCCCGGAGTCGGGGCCGGCGGCCTCGACCAGCCGGTCCACGGCCTCGGCGGGCAGGTCGCGCAGCATGGCGGTGGCTCCCATGCTCGGAACCGGGTCCTCGGGGTCCATGTGCACCGCTCCCAGGCCGGCGGGCGGCATGACGGCGAAGGTGTCGATGATCGGTCCGAGGGCGCGGAGAGGGTCCAGGAGCTCGGCGCCCGCCGCCTCGGAGCCTGCGAAGCATGCGCCGACCACCACCAGCTCCTGCCCGCGCATCGCCTCGGGCACCGTCGGAAGGGGCGGCACCCGGATCATCAGGGCCAGCGAGGTGAGCTCGTCGGGCACGCCCTCGACCCACTCGCGCCAGGCGTGGAGCACCTCGCCGGAGCGCGCCATCGGCCAGATGAGGTTGCCGGCGTAGACCTCGGCCTCGGGGTAGAGCTCGATCTCGAGGCCGGTCACGATGGCGTAGTTGCCCCCGCCGCCCTTGAGGGCCCAGAAGAGATCCGGCTCGCTGTCGGCGTCGGCCCGCAGGCGGCGCCCGTCGGCGCTCACCACCTCGAAGGCGCGCACGCTGTTGGCGGCGAGGCCGTAGCGGCGCCCCAGCCAGCTGAGCCCACCGCCCAGCAGGTAGCCCGTGACGCAGACGTGAGGAGCGGTTCCGATGAGGCCGGTCAGCCCCGCGCCCGCGGCCGCGCCCTGTACGTCGCGCCAGCGGACCCCGGCGCCGACGCGTGCCAGCCGGCCTCCGGCATCGACCTCCACGGATCCCAGCGCCCCGGTGCGCAGGAGCACGACGTCGTGGAGATCCCAGGTCGCCGCGTGCCCGGTGGGCTGCGCCATGACGCCCAGGCCGTTCTCCCGGGCGAAGCCGATCGCGGCCGCCACGTCGTCGGCGCCGGCCACCTCGACGACGGCCGCCGGGTGCTGGTCGATGCCGACGCTCCACGGCCGGCGGGCCCCGTCCCAGGCCTCGCCGTCGTCGGGCCCGAGGACCGCGCCGCTGACAGCCCTGCGCAGGCGGTCGAGGTCGAGGGATCGGGACGGAGCGGCGCTCATGGGGCCTCGCTTGCGGTCGGAGAACGGCGGCCGCGGACCCTACGCCGAGGCGCCTCCGGGGGCAAACGGGCCCGCTCCGGTCATGCGGTGCCGATGCCGATGTTGATCGGGTTGGTGAGCAGGGCCGGACCGTCCCCGCCCGCGCGCTCGCGCAGCATCTCGTCGAGCGCCTCCCGCACGCGGGCCCCCTGCTCGGGCGTCGTGTCGGCCACCAGCATCGCCCCGATGGGGTTGCTGTTGGTGACCCAGTCCCACATCTGGTCTCCGGAGCTGAACTCCAGCGTCTCGGTGATCGTCTCCACGCGGACGTCCGTGAGCCCGGCGCCGGCGAGCCGGCGGCGGAGCGTCTCCGGGTCGGCCACCTGGAAGGGCAGTGGCGGCGGATCCATCGGGATCCCGGTGAAGCCCGGGACGACGGCGTGCAGGGCCGAGACGAAGAACCCGATGAACTCGACCTCGCTGGGCGGGCCGTACGCGACGATGACGACGCGTCCCCCCCACCGGGTGACGCGCGCGAGCTCGCTGAGGCCGCGCGGCAGGTCGGGGAAGAGCATCACCCCGAACTGCGACCCGGACGCGTCGAAGGAATCGTCCTCGAGCTCGAGGGCGTGGCCGTCCATGACGCGGCCCTCCAGGTTGGCGAGCCCCTCCGCCCGCGCTCGCGCGGTGAGCCGCTCGATCATGACGGGGGACTGGTCCGCGCCCGTCACATGGGCGCCGAGGCGGGCCGCGGGGATGCTGAGGGCGCCGCTCCCGCAGGCGACGTCCAGGAACCGCATCGCCGGGCCGACGCCCGCGCGGCGCAGGGCCTCGTTGGCCAGCCACATGTGGGTGGGTGTGACGAACCGGTCGTAGCCGCGGGCGATCTCGTCCCACGCGGCCTGGGTCTGGGTGCTCTCCTGGGTGGTCATCGGATCCTCCTCAGTCGTCGCGGCGCGTCCCGATCAGGGGTCGCGCCTCCTCGATGAACGTTCCGACCGCCGCTGCGTACTGCGGCGGGTGGGTCAGGTGAGGCAGGTGTCCGCAGCCCGCGAGCACCTGCCCGCGCGCGCCGGGACTCCGCTCGCTCACCAGCGACGCGACCTCCCGGAGCCACGCGGGGCTCTCGCTGCCCCAGGTCACCAGCAGGGGGCAGCCCGGATCGGATGGGCGGTCGAACGGGAGGTCCGCCCACCCCGGGTCCTCGACGTCGCCGAGGAAGCCCGGCGCGTTCGCGACGACGAGGCGACGGACCTCGTGGGGGAGCGCCTGCCACGCGCCGGGCCCGAGCGCGATCTCGTCCACGAACCGCCGCGCCCCGCTCTCGTGATCCCCCGCCCGGAGCTGCGCGACCACCGCGCCGATCCTGCCCCGGACCTCGTCGAGCAGCGGGCGCAGCCGCGCGTCGTGCGCGGCGGCTCCGAGGAGCGGCGGCTCGTGGACGCACACGCTGCGGAAGAGCTCGGGGCGCCGGCGCGCCAGCCCGAGGGCGACCGAGGCCCCGAAGGAATTCCCCACGACGTGCGCCGGCCCGCGGTCGAGGGCGCCGATCAGCCCGGCGAGGTCGTCCTCGTCCTGGCGCCGCGTCCGCGCGCCCGGCGGCCGGTCGCTGCGGCCGTGTCCCCGGCGGTCGTGGCGGACCACGAGGAGCCGGTCGGCCAGCAGCGACGCCAGGGCGTCCCAGTCCCGGTGATCGTCCCAGCTCCCGTGGACGAGGACGACGGGCTCACCGGAGCCCTCCTCCCGGTAGAACAGCTCGATCCCGTCCTGCGTGACGTGCCGCACCCGCGCTCTCCCTCGTCAGGCCGTGGGGCAACCTCCGGCTCGACGCTAGGTCGCGGTGTCCCGCCGGCGCATCGGGCGAACCGCGCAACCGTGGCGGCGCTCGGCGTGGGTAGTCCTGTGTAGGCCCGCCGCCTACACGAGGCCGTGCTCGTACGCGTACGCCGTGGCCGCGGAGCGGCTCGACAGGCCCAGCTTGGCGAAGATGTTGCTCAGGTGGCGGGCCACGGTCTTCTCGCTCAGGACGAGGTCGGCGGCCACCTGGCGGTTGGTCTTGCCGGCGGCCACGAGGCGCAGCACCTCCACCTCGCGGGCGGTGAGCCCGCCCGCGGCCGGGGATCCTCCCCGCGACCGCGCCGTCGCCCGGGCGAGGTCGGGCGCCGCTCCGAGCCGCTCGAAGACGCGCCGCGCGGCGTCCAGCTCCATCTCGGCCGAGTCCTCGTCCCCGAGCTGCGCGCAGGCGAGCCCGAGGAGGACGCGGGCCCGGGCCGCCTCGTACGGGGCCCCGAGCTCCTGCCATGCGGTCCAGGCGCCGCGCAGGGCGCCGAGGGCGGCTCGGGCCTGATCCTCGGCGAGGAGCACGGCGCCGTCGGCGAGCATCGCGGCCGCCCGCGGCAGGGGGGCGTCCAGGCGCTCCGCGAGCTCCGTCAGCTCGTCGGCGGCGATGCGCGCCTCCGTCAGGTCGTCCGCGGCGATCATGATCTCGACGTGCGCGGGGAGCAGGCGCGAGCGGCCCAGGTGATCCTGGGTCTCGCCGACGACGCGGCGGATCGCGGCCTGCGCGTCCCCGATGCGGCCCTGGGCCAGCCGGAGCCGCGCCAGGCCGGGCTGCGGCTCGCGCCCCGCGCGACTCGCCTCGCGATACGCCTTCTCGGCCGGCGAGAACTCGCCGCGCAGGCGGTGCAGCTCGGCCTGCTGGTAGAAGGCCGCGCCCACCGAGGGCGCGCCGGGGCGGGCGGCCAGGCGCCGGCCGGCCTGCACGGCCTCGTCCATGGCCTCCTGCCAGGCGCCGTCGAGGGTCATGATCTCGGCGCGGTGCAGGAGGCAGTGGCCGCGATACGGGACGAGGTCGGGCTGAGAGGCGCACCAGTCGCCGAGCGCGGCCGTCCACGAGCGCGCCCGGCGCAGGTCGAAGCTCTCCTGGCACGCCTCGATGACGCTGCAGTAGACGTCGCCCACGATGATCGGGGAGGCCTCGCCGCCGGTCACCGCGACCATGACCTCGTCCAGCAGGGCCATGCCCTCCGCGGTCCTCCCCATCCGGATCAGGGCCCGTCCCTGGCCGTGCCGGGCGAGGGTGACCAGGTCCGGATCGCGGAAGCGCTCGCCGATCCCGGCGGCCTGCGCGAAGGTGGCGTACGCGGTGGCGACGTCGCCCTCGAGGATCGCGCTCAGGCCGACCGGGAAGAGCAGGTATCCCTGCTCCACGCAGTCCCTGCGGCCGTCGTCGAGCAGGCGCCGGGCGCGAGCGAGCCAGCCGCCGCCGCGGGCGAAGTCGCCGGCGCCCAGGAGGCCGAAGGCCAGCCAGAAGGCGCAGCGGGCCGCCCGCTCGGCGTCGCCGCGGTCCAGGAGCTGGTGATGGGCGCGCTCCCACAGCCGGGCGCTCTCGTCGTCCCGTCCGACGAGATAGGCGGTCGTGGCCAGCCGCTCGAGGTCCGCGGGCCCGAGCGGGGTCTCGCGGTCGGCGGCCGAGAGCTGCGCGAAGGCGTCGGCCCACGCCCGCCGCGCGTAGGAGGCGCGGCCCCGGTCGAGTACGTCAGCGGTCGTCATCGTCGTCGGCCCCCGGGGCGCGCCGACGACCCGCGGCCGGACCGCCCGGCGCCCGCTCCAACCCTAACCCCACGTTGACCGCGCCCGCACGGGACCGCTACAAGACGGCTCGATGAGGGTGAGCGTTCGTCTCAACGGCCCGATGGCCGCCCTGCTCGGCCCACGGCGGCAGATCGAGCTCGCCGACGGCGCCCGGGTGAGCGACCTGCTGAGGGCCCTCGCCGACCAGGCGGGCGTGTCGGGCATCCCGGGGCTGGCGGTGTCGATCGACGGGGCGATCGTGGACGGGGCCCGGCCCCTGGCCGAGGGCGATCAGGTGGCGGTGCTGGCCCCCGTGGCGGGCGGCTGAGGCACCGGGCGCGGCCGACCGCGCCCGGTGCCCTCGCGGTCACGCGTCCGCGTACTGCTCCCGCGCCAGGCCGGCCAGGGAGGAGCGCTCCAGCAGGGAGACCGGAGCCCGGAATGTCACCTGCACGACGCCGGGGTGGCGCCCGATCTCGATCGCGCCGGTGATGGTCGCCCGGTTCTTGACCTCCGGAACCGAGATGCCGAGCAGCGCGGAGGCGCGCTCGAGCCCGTTGTCGGTCGCCGAGTTGAGGTCGGGCCCGGTGCCCACCACCGAGATCGGCAGCGAGTCCTCGATCTCCCCGACCCCGTGGCGCGCGGCGAGCGCCGCGGCCTGGGCCCGCTCCGAGGCCGAGAGCGGCCGGGCGAGGAACGGGAGGTCCTCCGGCACCGGCAGCAGGACGGGCCCGTCGAGCGCCAGGCCCTTCAGGAGGTGCACCTGGAGCGTGACGGTGCCGGAGACGTCGCAGGTGTGGCCGGCGATCTCGCCGTCGCCCTGCAGGGCGTGCATGTCGCCGAGGTAGACCCCGCCGCCCGGGACCCTGACCGGGCAGACGAGGATCGCGCCGGGGCGCACGGCGTCGATGTCCATGTGGCCGTCCGAGCGCAGCGCGAGCTGCTCGGGCGTGAGCGCCCGGGCGTGGGGGGCCCCGAGCAGGAACGAGCCGAAGTCGCCGGCGTTGTGGGAGTCGGGCATGTCGACGCCCGGCATCGTCCCGAGCTGGCCCATGAACGGGCGCAGGCGGGCGACGACGCCGACCAGATCGTGGGGGGCGAAGAGGAGGATCGGGTTCTGGATGGACGCCTCGGGCAGCGCGGCGGCGTGGGCGGCGTCGTGGGCGAACCCCTCGGCCTGCTCCCGGTCGACGGTCACGCCCAGGCCGCGCGCCTCGTCGAAGGCGATGGTGTAGCCGTTGGTGAACGCGAACGGGGCGGCCGCGGCGCCGCAGACCGCGCATCGCACGCAGTCCGGGCCGATGCCCTCGACGACCGTGGCCTCATCCGGGGTCCCGCACCCCGGACAGACCTTGGCGCAGTAGGGGTCGCCGTTGAAGCGGCCCTCCACGAACGTGTCGTTGCCGGACGCGGTCGCAAGGGAGGTCACGGTGATGTCCCGGATCCGGATGACGATCGCGTCGCCGACCTCGGCGCCCTCGACGGCGACCGGGAGCGTGACCTCGTGGCCGCCCTTGATGGCGGGCGTGATCATCGGCCCCCAGCACCCCGGCGCGGTGTTCGCGACGATGTGACCGCCGTCCCGGACCGTGCCGATCACCTCCGCGCTCGGTCCGATGATCCCGTCGCAGAAGCGGTTCACGAACACCGTCTCCGCGGCGCTCGAGGTCGTCTGTTGGACGTCCAGGGCCACGATTCACCCCCAGTCTGGGTCGGGCGAGTTGTGCCGCGACCGTAACACCGCCGCCGCGCGCCGGGCGAGGGTCAGCGGTGACGCGCGCGCGCCTCCCGCTCGTAGGCGGTGAGGTCGAGCACGAAGAGCCACGAGAGGCGCGTGGTGCCGTCCCTGCCCGTCGAGACCGCGACGTTGACGGCCAACTGGGAGCCCTGGGCGGGCTCCTCCAGGCCCACCGCCCGGGCGAAGGCGTCCGGCCCGAGGGTCTCGAGGGGGCCCGGGAGGTTCACCAGGTGCTGGGGCGTGAAGTAGATCCGCTGCCGCCCGTCGTAGTACGTGACCCCGTGGCGGGTGAGCAGGGTGGCGAGCGCACGGCTCGGATCCCGCGCGAGCCCGGCGGCCTCCTCGGGGCTCTCGGTGAGCACCCGGTAGCCGGCGTTCGGCACGATGCCCTTCTCCGTCCGGCTGACGCTGGAGACCAGCGCCACCCACGGAGCGCCGCCGGGGCCCTGGCGCGTCCAGAGGTGCATCGCGGTCGCGGCGTGCTCGTACCGGGCGGCCGCGTCCGGCCGCTCGACCGCGTCGTGGGCGTGGCTCTGCCGGAGCACCTCGTGGCTCATCTGGCGGTAGCTCGCGGCGGCGGTGCGAACGTAGGGCCCCTGCGGCACGGCCTCGACCCGCGCGGCCTCCAGCAGCCCGACGATCTCATCGATGCTCTGGTGGGGCACGGAGCCAGCCTATGCGAGGGCTCCCGGCCCCGGGACCGCGGTTACTGTCCCGCCTGATGTCGACCGGGACCCTGGGAAGCACCGACCGCACGCCGTCGCGCAGCCGCCGCCTCGCCCAGCAGCTCGCCTCTCCCCTGCGCACCTTCATCGCCACCGAGGCGGGGTCGGCCGGGCTCCTGCTGGCCGCGACGGTCGCGGCGCTCGTCTGGGTGAACTCTCCGTTCGCGTCGAGCTACGACGAGCTCTGGACGACCGAGCTGTCGGTCCGCCTCGGCGACCACGGCATCACCGAGGACCTGCGCCACTGGGTCAACGACGGGCTGATGGTCTTCTTCTTCTTCGTCGTCGGCCTCGAGCTGCGCCGCGAGATGGCGGTGGGCGAGCTGACCGACAAGATGCGGTTGAGGATCCCGGCGCTCGCGGCCTGCGCGGGGATCCTGGTGCCGGCGGCCATCTACCTGGCCGTGAACCCGTCGGGCGACGCGGCGCAGGGATGGGGCGTGGCGATCTCCACCGACACCGCCTTCGCCCTGGGCGTGCTCGCGCTGGTGGGCCAGGGAGCCCCCACCCAGCTGCGGGTCTTCCTGCTCACGCTCTCGATCGTGGACGACGTCGCCGCCCTGGCGATCATCGCGTTCTTCTACTCCGACGACGTGAAGGTGCTGCCGCTCCTGCTGGCGGGGGCGTGCGTGCTCGTGATCCTGGCCCTGGGGCGGCTGCAGGTCTGGCGCGGGCCGGCCTACTTCCTGGTGGGGGCGGTGCTGTGGGCGGCGATGCTCGAGTCCGGGGTCCACCCGGCCATCGCCGGGGTCCTGATCGCCGTCGCCATCGCCGTGTACCCCCCGCGGCGCGAGGAGGTCGAGCAGGCGGCGGCGCTGACGAAGGCCTTCCGCCAGTCGCCCGTGCCGGCGCTGGCCCGCTCGGCCAAGCTCAGCGTCGAGCGCGCCGTGTCGCCCAACGAGCGGCTGCAGGAGCTCCTGCACCCCTGGACCAGCTTCGTGGTGGTCCCGCTCTTCGCGCTGGCGAACGCGGGCGTGGAGATCGACGGGGGCGCCCTGCGCGACGCGTGGACCTCCGCGGTGGGCGTCGGCGTCATCCTCGGCCTGGTGGTGGGCAAGCTGATCGGGGTCGGCGCCACCAGCCTCGCCGCGGCGCGCGCGCGCCTGGGCGAGCTGCCGCGGGGCGTGGGCCCGGCCGAGGTGCTCGGCGGGGCGGCCCTCACGGGCATCGGCTTCACGGTCTCGCTCTTCATCGTGGACCTGGCCTTCACCTCCCCCCAGCTGCGGGACGAGGCGAAGATCGGCGTGCTGACCGCCTCCACCGTCGCGGCGCTGCTGGGATGGGGCGTCTTCCAGGTCATCGCCGTGAGGGCGCGCTCGCAGGGCCGCGTGCTCGGCGCCCCCGTGCTCGATCCGCCGGTCGACCCCGCGCGGGACCACATCCGGGGCCCGGTTGACGCGCCGCTCACCCTGGTGGAGTTCTCCGACTTCGAGTGCCCCTTCTGCGCGCGCGCCACCAGCCTGGGCCCGTCCCTGCGCCAGCGGTTCGGCGACGACCTGCGCTACGTGGTGCGCAACCTGCCGCTCACCGACGTCCACCCGCACGCCGAGCTCGCCGCCGAGGCGGCCGAGGCCGCCGCCGCGCAGGGGCGCTTCTGGGAGATGCACGACCGGCTCTTCGCCCACCAGGACGAGCTGGAGCCCGACGACCTGCTGGGTCACGCCGAGGCCATCGGCCTCGACATGGAGCGGTTCTCGCGCGAGCTCGCCGAGGGGGTGTACGCGCAGCGGGTGCGCGACGACGTCGCGTCGGCCGAGGCGAGCGGCGTCACGGGGACGCCGACCTTCTTCATCGGCGGCCGCCTGCACTACGGCGCCTACGACGCCGCGACCCTGGGGGCGCGCCTGATCGAGGCGCGGAGGCCTCCGGCGATGCCTGCTAGCGTCGGCCGTGACGGTATCGACGATCCGACGGAGACCGCATGACGACCACCGCCCCGCCCGCCGCTGCCGACTTCAAGGTGGCCGATCTCTCGCTCGCCGCATTCGGCCGGAAGGAGATCAGCCTCGCCGAGCATGAGATGCCGGGGCTGATGGCGATTCGCGAGGAGTACGCCGAACGACAGCCGCTGAAGGGCGCCCGCATCACCGGCTCGCTGCACATGACCATCCAGACGGCGGTGCTGATCGAGACCCTCACGTCCCTCGGGGCGGAGGTCCGCTGGTGCTCCTGCAACATCTTCTCCACCCAGGACCACGCCGCGGCCGCGATCGTGGTGGGTCCGGCGGGGACGCCCGAGGAGCCCGCCGGCGTGCCGGTCTACGCCTGGAAGGGCGAGACCCTCGAGGACTACTGGTGGTGCACCGAGCAGGTGCTGCGCTGGCCCGGCGGGGGCGGCCCCAACATGCTCCTCGACGACGGCGGCGACGCCACGCTGCTGGTGCACATGGGCAGGGAGTACGAGGGGAAGGGGGCGGTGCCCGACGACGCGACGGCCGGCTCCGAGGAGGAGCGGGTCATCCTGGGGGTCCTGCGCCACTCGCTGCGCGAGGACCCGAAGCGCTGGACCACGATCGCCGCCGGCATCAAGGGCGTGACCGAGGAGACCACCACCGGCGTCCACCGGCTCTACCAGCTGGCCGAGAAGGGCGACCTGCTGTTCCCGGCGATCAACGTCAACGACTCCGTCACGAAGTCGAAGTTCGACAACCTCTACGGCGTCCGCCACTCCCTGATCGACGGCATCAACCGCGCCACCGACGTGATGATCGGCGGCAAGCTGGCCGTGGTCTGCGGCTTCGGCGACGTGGGCAAGGGGTGCGCCGAGTCGCTGCGCGCCCAGGGCGCCCGGGTCGTGGTGACCGAGATCGACCCGATCTGCGCGCTCCAGGCGGCCATGCAGGGCTACCAGGTGGCGACGCTCGACGACGTGGTCGAGAGCGCGGACATCTTCATCACCGCCACCGGCAACAAGGGGATCATCACCGCCGGCGACATGGCCCGCATGAAGCACCAGGCGATCGTGGGCAACATCGGGCACTTCGACAACGAGATCGACATGGCCGGGCTCCAGGAGTTCCCGGGCGTCCGGCGGGTGAACATCAAGCCCCAGGTGGACGAGTGGGTGTTCCCCGACGGGCACGGGATCATCCTGCTCTCGGAGGGGCGCCTGCTGAACCTGGGCAACGCCACCGGGCACCCGTCGTTCGTGATGTCCAACTCGTTCAGCAACCAGACGATCGCCCAGATCGAGCTGTGGACGAAGAACGACGACTACGACAGGCAGGTCTACGTGCTGCCCAAGCACCTCGACGAGAAGGTGGCGCGGCTGCACCTGGAGGCGCTCGGCGTGCGCCTGACCACGCTCAGCGAGGAGCAGGCGGACTACATCGGCGTGCCGGTGCAGGGCCCCTTCAAGCCCGACCACTACCGCTACTGAGACCAGGGCCGCCTGACCGCCCGCCGGGGCGGTCAGGCGCGTGCTTTGCCAGGCTGGCCGCCGCATGAACGACGGCCACCCTCTGATCCGGCTCTGGCGCTATGCCGCCCCGCACCGCGCGCGGATCGTGGCCGCCACGACGCTGTCGGTGGCCAACAAGGTCTTCGACGTCGTGCCGGAGATCCTGATCGGCGCCGCGGTGGACGTGATCGTGCGCGGGGACGACTCCTGGGTGGCCGACGTCACGGGGATCGACAGCGTGTGGAGCCAGCTCGTCGCGTTGGCCGTGCTGAACGCGGTGGTGTGGCTGCTGGAGTCGGCCACGGAGTGGGGCTACCAGCTCGTCTGGCGCAACCTGGCCCAGACCGTCGAGCACGAGGCGCGGATGGACGCCTACTCCCACGTGCAGGGGCTGGAGCTCGCCTACTTCGAGGACCAGAGCACCGGCGGGCTGATGGCGATCCTGAACGACGACGTGAACCAGCTCGAGCGGTTCCTCGACGTGGGCGCCAACAACATCATCCGCACGCTGACCAACGTGGTGCTGGTGGGCATCGTCTTCCTGCTGGCCTCGCCCCTGCTCGCGCTGGTGGCCTTCCTTCCGATCCCGGTGATCCTCTGGGGATCGTTCCGCTACCAGCGGCGCCTGGAGCCGCTCTACCGCGGCGTGCGCGACCAGGTGGGGCGGCTGAGCGGCACCCTCGCCAACAACCTCGGCGGCATCGCCACCATCAAGGCGTTCACCGCGGAGGAGCGGGAGACCGAGCGGGTCGAGCGGGAGTCGGAGGCCTACCGGGTCGCCAACCGGGAGGCGATCCGCTTCTCCTCGGCGTTCGTCCCCCTGATCCGCATCGCGATCCTGTTCGGCTTCACCATGACCCTGCTGGTGGGCGGCCGCGCGGTGATCGACGGCAACCTGGAGGTGGGCTTCTTCTCGGTGCTCGTGTTCATGACCCAGCGCCTGCTCTGGCCGCTCACGACCCTCGGCGAGACCTTCGACCTCTACCAGCGCGCGATGGCCTCCACGCGGCGGATCCTCGACCTGCTGGCGGTGCGGCCCCAGGTGATCGAGGGCGGCGGCCGGCTCCCCCGGCCCCCGGCCGGGGCCGTGCGCTTCGAGGACGCGCGCTTCGCGTACTCGTCCGGGCCGGAGGTGCTGCGCGGGCTGGACATCGACCTGCCCGCCGGCGAGACGCACGCGGTGGTGGGGCTCACCGGCGCCGGCAAGAGCACCATCGTGAAGCTGCTGCTGAGGCTCTACGACGCCACCGGCGGCCGCGTCACCGTGGACGGCATCGACGTGCGCGAGCTGTCCTTCTCCGAGCTGCGCGGCGCGATCGGCCTGGTGAGCCAGGACGTGTTCCTGTTCGACGGCAGCGTGCGCGAGAACATCGCCTACGGCGACCCGGGCGCGCCGGCCGAGCGCATCGAGGAGGCGGCGCGGCTGGCCGAGGCGCACGACTTCATCGCGGCCCTCCCCGACGGATACGACACGGTGGTGGGCGAGCGGGGGCAGAAGCTCTCGGGGGGCCAGCGGCAGCGCCTGTCGATCGCGCGGGCCATCGTGCGCGACCCGGCCATCCTGGTGCTCGACGAGGCCACCTCGGCCGTGGACAACGAGACCGAGGCCGCGATCCAGCGCTCCCTGGAGCACGTCGCCCGCGATCGCACGACCCTGGTCATCGCGCACCGGCTGTCCACCGTGCGCCACGCCGACCGCATCCACGTGCTGGAGCACGGCCTGGTGACCGAGTCCGGGACCCACGACGAGCTCGTGGCGATGGGTGGCCTCTACAGCGCCCTCTGGCGCGTCCAGACCGGCGAGGCCGCCCCGATCGCGTAGCGCCCCCCGCGCCGTGCGGGAGGTGGCCGCGCGCGGGCGCGGCCGAATGACCCTCCAAAGACGGTGCGGACGTCACGGGCCGCGCCGTCAGTCCGCCCAGGGGCCGACCTGGCCCGATGGCCAGGGCGCAGCGGCGCGCGTTCTGTAACCCTCGGCTACCTGGCTACGACGACCGCAGCGTCGTCGGGCCGCCCACGTAGGAGGGGAGACCCGATGAGCGCAAGCGTCATCCTCGACCCGAGCCAAGAGCTCGAGCGCGCCACCAGCGACTACCTCGCGGTCTCACGCAACTCGCACCTCTACGCCACGACGGCCGAGTACGAGCGGGCCGAGGAGCTGGCATGGGACCGCGTGATCGCCGCCCAGCAGACCCTGGCGGGGGCCGGCTCCTAGGGAACGAGCGGGGAGCCCCCCGGCCTGGCAACATCACCCCATGGACGAGCTCCGCTGGGATCGGCGCCCGGAGGGCCTTCGGGAGCCGGTGATGGTGGCGGCCTTCGGGGGCTGGAACGACGCGGCCGCCGCGGCGTCCCACGCTCTCACGTTCGTGGGCGAGCGCTTCGCCGCTGAGCGGGTGGCCACGATCGACCCGGAGGGCTTCTACGACTTCCAGGCCACCCGCCCGCTCGTGGACCTGTCGTCGCCCGACGCGTCGGAGATCGTCTGGCCCGACATGGAGATCCTGACCGCCGAGGTGCCCGGGGCGCAGCACGACCTGGTGCTGGCCGCGGGCGCCGAGCCCTCGGTCCGGTGGCGCACCTTCTGCGGGCTCATCCTGGACGTGGCCGGCCAGCTCGGCGTGCGGCGCGTGGTGACGATGGGCTCGCTGCTCGCGGACGTGGTGCACAGCCGCCCGGTACGGCTCACCGGCATGGCGTCGCACCCCGACCTGATCGCCGATCTCGGCTTCCGGCAGCCGAGCTACACGGGGCCCACGGGCATCGTGGGCGTGCTGCACCAGGCGGCGGTGGACCGGGGCATGGACGCCGTGTCCCTGTGGGCGCCGGTGTCGCACTACGCCGCCGGGCTCACCAACACGAAGGGGAGCCTCGCCCTGGTGCGGGCGCTCGAGCAGGTGAGCGGCGTGAGCATGGACGCCGGGGAGCTGGAGAAGGCCGCGGCCACCTTCGAGGGCCAGGTCTCCCGCGCCGTCGCGGCCGAGCCGCGGCTGCAGCAGTTGGTGGAGCAGCTCGAGGCGGGGGCCGCCGACGAGCCCTCCAGCTTCGGCCCGCTCCCCACGGGCGACGAGCTGGCCGAGGAGCTGGAGCGCTTCCTGCGCGAGCAGGGGGACGAGACGGCCTAGGGCGCGCGGGGCGTCACGGCGGCGCGTGGCGACTCTCGGGGTGGCGGGGCAGTCCATCGTCGGGGATCGCCTCCCAGGACGCGGCATGGGCGACGAACTGGCGGACGCTCGGCCGGATCCCCGGATCGCCGTCGAACGCTCCCATCCGGATGCCGATCGGATCGGCGTGACCGGGATTGCGGCCGAAGAGCGAGGAGCCGCAGTCGCCGCAGAACCATTTCTCGCCACCGTCATCGGGCTTCCAGACCCGGAGCCTGTCCTCGCCCGCCACGATCCGGAACGTGCCGGGTGCGGGGTGGGCGTTCGCCGACGCCGCCGCTCCGCTGCGACGCTGGCAGCGCGTGCAGTGGCAATAGCTGGCGACGACGAGCGGCCCGGTCACCTCGAATCGGACCGCCCCGCAGTTGCAGCCACCCGTGAGCGGGAAATCGGCCATCTCCGTCAGACCGGCGCCGAGCGGCTCCGCTCCCGGTTCCGCGGCGCCGGCGGCTCCTTCGTCTCGTCCTCCGGGTACCGCTCCACCGACCGTGCCAGCTTCTCGGGCTCGTAGAGGCGCCGGGCCCAGAACGAGTCGGGCTGCGCCAGGCGCACCGCGCCGACGAGGCCCACCGGCCACAGGAGGAAGCCGATCACGCCGACGATCCGCTTCCCCTTGAGCAGGCAGATGACGGCCGAGATCACGCTGAGCCCGTGATAGGCCACGATCAGGGCGCCGCCGGCGGGGTCGGCGCCGGAGATGACGGCCCCCCAGAACGGCGCGCCCAGGGCGACGATGGCCGCCAGCGTCGCCGCGATGATCACGGCGTCGATGGAGCGGCGGCCCTCCTCGGCCCAGTACACGTCGCGCAGGTTGAGCCACAGGGCGTACTCGTCGAGCACCAGTGCGGCGCCCACGCCGAAGGCGGTGGGGAGCAGCCACCAGAGCCAGAACGGCATGTTCGGCTCGAGGCCGATCGACACGAACCCCGACCCCAGGAGGAGGAAGATCCCCGGGACCATGTGGTGGATGCGCTGGCCGCCCACCGAGAGGTTGCCGGGTCCGCGGCCGAGGCGCGTCGCGTAGGTGTAGGCGCGGACGCAGCCGAAGGTGATGAGGAAGGCCACCAGCGTCATCTGCGCCGGACGGAAGCCCGCGCGGATGACCTCCTCGTCGAACGCGCGGACGACCGGGAACGCGTCGGAGAACCAGTTGCCGTCGGCCACGGGTGACAGCGTACGCCGGGCCCGGAAAACGTGGGCCCGGCGGGACGCCAAATGCGGCCTGGCCGGCCGCATTTGCGGACCGGCGGCTCCGCCTTCGGCGGGGCTGGCCGCCGGGAAGAGCGACCAGCGAACGGCAAACCACTGAGAGGGTCACGTAGTCTCGATCGAGTGAGTGTGACGATCTGGAGCGACTTCGTGTGCCCGTTCTGCAACGTCGCGCGGGAGCGGGCCGCGTGGCTGCGGCGCGAGGTCGGCGCCGAGATCGACTGGCTGCCCTTCGACCTCCACCCCGAGTACCCGCCCGAGGGAATCGCCCGCGAGGACCTGCTGCGGCGCTACCCCGGTCCCGTCCACGAGGCCGTGCGCCGGCTCAACCAGGAGGCCGGGCTCGTCTACAACCCGCATCCCGAGCGGGTGCCCAACACGCGCCGGGCCCTGGAGCTGGGCGAGTGGGCGCGGGCTCGTGGAGCGCACGACGCCCTGCACGAGCGCGTGATGGACGCCTACTGGACCGAGGGTCGCGACATCGGCGGGTGGGACGTGCTCGGCCCGTGCGTCGCCGACGTCGGCCTCGACCCCGACGAGGCCCAGGCCGAGGTCGAGGCCGGCGCGTTCCGGGCGGCGGTGGACTCGTCGAGCGAGGTGGCGCGCCGGCACGGCATCAACGCCGTCCCCGCGTTCGTCGTGGACGGACGGGTGCTGGTGAGCGGCGCGCAGCCGCACGAGGTGCTCATGCGTGCGGTGGACCGGGCTCGGGCCATCCGGGCCGAGGAGGGCTGAGCGAGCCCCTCCCCGGGGGAGCACGGCGCCCA
This sequence comes from Miltoncostaeaceae bacterium, assembly GCA_963721335.1. Lineage (GTDB taxonomy): Bacteria > Actinomycetota > Thermoleophilia > Miltoncostaeales > Miltoncostaeaceae > CAVXDY01. The sequence continues at coordinate 86,109 of CAVRIV010000002.1, read as the reverse complement.
CGCGCCCCGCCGGGCGCGCATCCGGCACGCGGCCGGCACGCCCGCGCGTCGATTGCGTCCGGGGCCCCGGTCAGGATGAGAGCCGACCGTGTCACGAAGGCCATGAGGGGAGCTCGGATGCCCGCCGACCTGAACCGCGTCACCCTGGTGGGGCGCCTGACGCGCGATCCGGAGCTGCGCCACACCCAGGGCGGCGACCCGATCTGCTCGATCCGCCTGGCGGTCTCCTCGCGCTCGCGCGATGAGGCCGGCAACTGGGGCGACAAGAGCAACTACTTCGACGTGACCGTCTTCGGCCGCCAGGCCGAGACCGCCTCCACCTACCTGGCCAAGGGCCGGCGCATCGGCGTCGACGGGCGCCTGTCCTGGCGCGAGTGGCAGGCCCAGGACGGCACCAAGCGCCAGAGCGTCGAGGTGATCGCCGGCGATGTCTTCTTCCTGGACTCGCGCGGCGAGGCCGGCGGCGACTCCTCCCAGGCCGGCGGCTGGTCCCAGGCCCCGGCGGCCGGCTCCGGCGGCGACCTGCCGGTGGATCGCAGCGATCAGAAGCAGCCTGCGGGCGCGGCGGCGGGGACGGGTTCGGGAGACGGCGACATCCCGTTCTGACGGGAGCCGGCCCCGCCCCTCGGGGCGGGGCCGGTCAGCGCCGCCAGAGGCGGTGGATCACGCGGGCGCGGCCGGTGGTGGGGTTCCAGCGGGTGACGAAGGCCGTGTGCGGTCCCAGGGCGGTGGTCCACAGGATGCTCGACGATCCGCGCAGCGTGGCGAGCGTGCGGACCCTCCCGCTCCGCACGCGGCGCAGGCGCAGGTGGGAGGTCTCGCCGAACTGCTCCACCCAGAGGATGCGTCCCGAGGAGAGCGCCGGGTTCACGACCAGGCCGCTGCGCGAGCGCGAGACCACGATCGATCGCCCTCCGCGCACGCGGCGCGCGCGGACCTCCGAGCGCTGCCCGGACGCGCGGTGCCAGGCCACGTAGCCGTCGCGCAGCGCGGGCCGCCCGATGTCCACCAGCGGCCCGGCGCGCGACAGCGTGACGCGGCGGCCGCTCACCAGGTTGAGCATCTCCAGTCGCTCGCCCGACCCGGTGCGGCGCACGTAGGCGATGCGCGGCCAGTCGATGGCGGCCTGGTCGACGGCGCCCGGCACGCGCCCGATCTGCTCGCCGGTGGTCCAGCGGATCACGTTGATGCCCGCGGCGTCCGTGTAGGCCAGCAGATCGAAGTCGAGCGCCGGCGACCGGCTTCCGGGGACGCGGACGTCCGGGCGTCCCGGCGCGCGGACGATGACGCTGGAGCCCGACGGGCCGATCTCCGCGAGGGCCAGCACCTTTCCGGCCACGGCCGGGTCGAAGCGACCCTGCGGCGTCGCCGCCTGCGCGACGGCCGGCGTGGCCGCCACCAGCGCGGCGACCGCGATCAGCACGACCGCGTTGGCCGGCCGCAGCAGGCGCGCGCGACGCGCCAGGCGGCCGACCGCCACCGACGGGTCGCGCCCTCCCCGAGCCGGCAGCGCCACCATCAGGGCGCGCCCGGCGCCGAAGAGCGCCAGGCATGCCGCCGACCACGCCGGGTCGCCGATGGCGATCGCCCCGGCGCAGGCCACCCAGAAGGTGGCGGCGACCTGGTGCGTGAAGATCCCGGCCCCGAGGCCGGCGCCGTACGCCAGGCTCCAGGCCCCGAGCGGCCACTCACGGCGCCAGCGCTCGGGCACCTGGCGGTGCGCGCCGGGCAACGGGATGCGCAGGACGCCCCACTCGCGCAGCCCCGCCACGAGCGCGAGGACGGCGAGCACGGGCAGGGTCCACGACCGGTCGAGCGACGCGCCGGCCAGCCCCAGCAGCGCCCCCAGCGCCGCCGCGGCGCCGATCGCGCCGGCGGAGAAGAGGGCGAGGGCGACGCGGTAACGGTGGCGGCTCCCGCACCCGGCGGGAGTGATGGTCTCGACCATGGAGAACCCTCAGGGGGACCAGGCGGCCGACACCCCGGCCATGAGCGCCGCGGCCGCGACGCCGATCTCGACGAGGCTCTCGCTCAGCACGGCACGCCGGTCTCGGTGTAGAGCACGCAGAAGACGCGCCGGCCCGGGCGGCAGTAGCCCACCAGCGCCGCGTCGCCGTTGATGCGGCGCCGGCTGGTGGAGCAGCAGTCGACGAGCTTGCGGATCTGCCCGTTGCAGCAGCGGTACCACGCGCCCTGGAGCACCGCGTCGACGCCGTGGCGCTCGGGCACCCAGTCCTCGCACAGGCGGGTGCGCGGGGCCGGCGGCAGCCGCGATCCGTCGGCGGCCAGAAGCGGGGCGCCCTGGCCGTCGACCGGGAACCCCGTGGCGTCGATGAGCCGGCCCAGGTCGTCGATGCGGCGCCCGTCGCCGGGCCGGACGGGGAGGCCGCGGGGGTCGACGCGGGGGAGGGCGTCGGGGCTCGAGCAGGAGCCGGTCGTGAAGTAGTGCCCGCAGAAGCCGAACCACCCGCCGCGGATGCGCTCGGCGCCCCGCACCGGCCGGGCCGCGGCGGCGGGACGATGGCCGGTGAGGCTCAGGGCCACGCCCGCGACCGCGGCGAGGAACGAGCGCCGGGTGGTGGAGGCGGCCAGTCGCCGGGAGAGGTCCTCAGGCCGGGGCACCGACGCGCTCCTCGCCCACCGCGATCAGCTCCTCGACCTGCTCGAGGGTGTTCACCAGCCCCCGTGCCGCCACCACTCCGTCCACCAGGTAGACCACGAAGGGCGTGCCGGGCACGCGGTAGTCGCCGAAGACCTCCGGCTGCTCGTCCTCGAGCACGGAGTGGACGGGGAGACCGTCGCGCTCGAGCGCCCGCAGCGCCGGCTCCAGCTCGAGGCACAGCCGGCAGCCGGGCGACGCGAAGGCCACCAGCTCGGGCCCGAGGCGCTCCAGCGAGGGCAGCTCGGGCGCCGGCGTGCCGATGGGGGGCCCCTCGCCGGGCAGCTCGAGGGCGGACGGGGTGCCGAGGCGCGCCTCGAGCACGCCCACCTGGCGGAAGAGCGCCATGACGAGTACGAGCAGCACGACGACCGCGAGCGCCAGGACCGCGAGGGCCGCGCCCACGAGCACCTCCGGCGAGGGCCCCGATCGGTCCGCCGCGCCGCTCGCGACGAGCGCGCCGAGCGCGGCCAGGCCGAGCGCCCGGGTGATCAGCAGGCCCACGGGCCGCTCGTGCGCGCCCCCGAAGCAGCCGCACCGCGCGCGCCGCGCGCCGGCGGCCCGCATGCGAGCCAGCGACGCGGCGAACACCAGGCCGAGCACGGCGGCGCCGGCGGCGGCCCACCGGGCCGTTGGCCCCACCAGGACCAGCACGCCCAGGGCCGCCTCGGAGACGACGAGAGCCCCGGCGACGGCGCGCCGCGCCCCGGGCGGGACCCCGTGCTCGCCGACGGCCGCGAGCAGCGCCCGCGGATGGCGCAGCTTCGCCGTGGCCGCCCACAGCAGCACCCCCGCGAGGATGATCCGTAGCGTCAGCTGCACCGGGGGGCGACGGTAGCAGGCGGCTCAGCCGCCATCGCCATCCAGCGGGTCGTGCACGAAGGCGACGACGAACGCCCCCGGCCCGGCGTGGGTGCCCACCGTCGGCCCGACCGATCCGACCATCTCGTTGATCGCGCGGGGGCGGCGGCGCTCGACCATCTCCACGAGGGGCGGGATCGCCTCCGGCCGGGCGGCGTGGCCGTAGGCCACGCGCAGCGGGCGACGCGGGTCGGAGTGGCGCTCGAGGAACTCCTCGATGGCCGGCAGCACCCGGTGCGCGCCGCGCACCCGCATCGCCGGGGCCACCTCGCCCCCCTCGATCTGCAGGATGGGACGCACGTGCAGAAGCGAGCCGACCACCGCCTGCGCGCGCCCGATGCGGCCCCCCCGCTGGAGGTACTCCAGCGTGGCGAGGGAGAAGACGCAGCGGTGCTCGGCGCGCAGCGACTCCATCGCCGCGACCACCTCGCCGGCCGTGCAGCCGCGCTCCAGGCGATCCTGCAGCCGCAGCGCCAGGAGGCCGAGGGCCACGCACACCGAGCCGCTCTCGACGACGAGCACCCTCTCCTCGCCCACCTCGCGCGCGGCGGCGCGAGCGGCCTCCAGCGTGCCGGACATGTGCCCCGAGAGCGGAAGCACGACCGCGGTCTCGTATTCCTCCAGCGCATCGCGCAGCACGGCGGCGATCGCCGCCACCGACGGCTGGGCGGTGGTGGGGAGGCGGTCGGAGCGCGACAGGCGCTCGTAGAAGCCGGCCGCGTCGATGTCGACGCCGTCGAGGAACGACTCGTCTCCGAAGATCACCGGGATCGGGACCACCCGCCAGTTGGCCGGACGGCGCTCGGGCGGCACGTCGGCCGAGGAGTCGGTGACGAGGGCGGTGCGTGCGGCGTCGAGCCGTCGCGCGGGGTCCATTCACTCCACCCCGATGGCGAGCGCCGGCCGCGCCTGGCCGCCGAGGTGCGCCTCCACCTCGACGTCGGCCTGCCCGGCCGCGGCCCGCACCCACGCCTCGACCTCGGACGGCCGGACGTCGGCGCCGGCGCCGATGAGCGCGGTGACGAGGGCCGGACCGGCGCCCAGCAGCCCGGCCAGGCCGCGCTCGACGCCGGCGCGAAGCTCGCCGGCGGATCCCTCGATCTCGACGCTGGTCACCGCCGCGGCCGCGGCCGTCATCTCGGCCGCGTTCGCCGTCGCTCCGAGGCCGGGATCGAGGACCACCAGGCAGGCGAGCGCCGCCGGGAGCGAGCCGGCCTCCACGGCCACGGCGCCGGCGACCCGCCCGACGGCCACGATCACGGCCTCCTCGGCGTCGAGGCCCGCCAGCGCGGCGTCGATCCGGGCAGCGGTCGCGTCCGCCGGAAGGACGGCGGCGCCCAACCCCTCGGCGAGCTCGCGCACCCCGGCCCCGTCGGCCAGCAGCAGCGCCCGGCAGCGGGCCCGGGTCGCGGCTGCGCGCCGGAGACGGGCGGCCCGCTCGGCCTCCTGCCGGCGCATGTCGTCGATGCTCATCGCGTCCACCGCCCCCCACCCCCGCGCGATGCCCGCCGCCCGCTCGGGCGCGTCGGTGTGGACGTGGACCTTCACCTGCCGGCGGTCGCCCATCACGAGCACGCTGTCCCCCAGCGTCCGGAGCGCCGTCTCCAGAGCCTCGCCGTCGATGTCGCCGCCCTCCACCAGGAAGCTCGTGCAGTAGCGGTAGCGCGAGGGCGGATGGTCGAGCGCCTCCATCCTCGGCGCCGACACGCGGATGGCGGGGGCCACCTCGTGGCCCGCGAGACCCGCCGCCAGCCCCTCGAGCAGGATCACGGCCCCCAGCGCGCCGGAGTCGACGACGCCCGCCTGGCGCAGCACCTCGAGCAGCTCGGGGGTCTCCTCCACCGCACGCCGCCCGCCCGCCAGCGCCGCGGCCAGGACCGTCTCGGGGTCCGCGGCGCCCGACTGCTCGGCCGCCTCGGCCGCCCGGCGTGCCGCCGTGAGCATGGTGCCCTCCACCGGACGACGCACGGCGGCGTCCGCCGCCTCCGAGGCCCCGCGCAGCGCGCGCGCCACGGTGGGCCCGTCGACCGGCGCGTCGTCGGCGCCGAGCACCTCGGCGGCGCCGCGCACGAGCTGGGACAGGATCATGCCGCTGTTGCCCTGCGCCCCCACCAGGGCGGCCCGGGCGAGCGCCTGGCAGCGTTGCGCCCGCGGAAGCCCGGTCGTGGCCAGGGCCGCCCGCTCCACCGCGGCGGCGGTCGCGAGCATGTTGGTCCCGGTGTCACCGTCGGCGACCGGGAAGACGTTCAGGTCGTTGACCTCGGCGGCGCGCGCCTCCAGGGCGGCCCGGGCGGCGCCGACGGCGCGGCCGACACGCTCGGCGGAGGCGATGCCGGGCCCGGTCATCGCCATCAGCCTACGCCTCAGAAGAGGGCGAGCTGGCCGCCCGTCCCCAGTCCCGACACCCCCACGCCCATGAGCCGGAGGCTGTCGTCGCGCTCGGAGAGCGCCTTGCGCAGCAGGGCGCGGGCGGTGTCCCAGATCACGGCCCCGTCGTCGGTCGCGACCGGCACCGTCTGTCCGCGGGTGATGGTGCGGAAGTCGGCGTAGCGCAGCTTGAGGGTCACGGTCCGGGCCGCCCGGCCGCGGCGGCGCAGCGTGAGCGCGACGTCGTCGGCCATCGCCCGCCCGATGGACTCCAGCTGGCCGGGATCCGAGACGTCGCGGTCGAAGGTCCGCTCGTTGGAGATCGAGATGCGCTCGGCGGGGACCGCCGCCACCGGACGCGGGTCGATCCCGCGGGCGCGCCGGCGCAGGTCCTGCCCGATCCGCCCGGGCGCCACGGCGCGCAGCCCGTCGTCGTCGAGCGCGGCCAGGTCGCCCACCGTCGCGAGGCCGGCCGCCGCCAGGCGCTGCTCGGTGCGCGGGCCGATGCCCGGCAGCGTCCGCAGCGGCAGCGGCGCCAGGAACGCGGCCTCCTCGCCGGGCGGGACCACGGTGACGCCGCCGGGCTTGTCGCGGTCGGAGGCCACCTTGGCCACCACCTTGCAGGTGGCGACGCCCAGCGAGCACGAGAGCCGCACGCGCTCGGCCACGGCCCGCCGCACGTCGTCGGCGGCCTCGGACGCGCCCTCGTCGGGCAGCTCCAGGTAGCCCTCGTCCAGGCCGAGCACCTCGACGGCGGGCGACATCTCGCGCACCAGCTCCCAGACCCTCGCCGACCACTCGCGGTAGTGCGCGATGTCCGGCCGCACGAAGACCACCTGGGGACAGCGCCGCAGCGCCTCCGCGCAGCTCATCGCCGAGCGGATCCCGAACGCCCGGGCCGCGTAGCTGGCGGTCGCCACGACCCCGCGGCCATGCGGATCGCCGCCCACCACCATCGGCCGTCCGCGCAGCTCGGGACGGCGGTGGATCTCCACGGCGGCGAAGAACGCGTCGATGTCGAGGTGGGCGATCACCAGGTGCCCGCGGGCCCCCCGACACTAGTCGTCCTGTCCGGACGGTCACAATCCGGCGCATGGCCCTCGACCGAGACGATCTCCTCGCCGCGATCGCCGCGTCCCGCGGAGCGGATCCGCTCGCTCCCGTGACGGTCGTCTGCCCGTCGCACCTGGCGGCGCTGCAGATGCGCCGGCGGCTCGCCGAGCTGGGACCGTTCGCGGCCGTCCGCTTCGAGACGCTTCCCCGGCTGGCCGAGCTGATCGGCGCGGCGAGCCTCTCCGGACGGGGCCTGCGCCCTCTCGCGCGCCCGATCGGGGACCATCTCGCCGAGCGGGTGGCGGTCGAGTCGCGCCCGCCCCTGGCCCCGATCCGGGAGCTGCCCGGCTACTGGCGGGCGCTGCGCCGGCTCTTCGCGCGCCTCCGCCGCGCGGGGCTGCGCGGGGGGGAGCCGGTGCCGGCCGGGGTCGCCAGCCCCCACCTGCGCGAGGTGATGCGGCTCTACGGCCTCTGGCGCGACGCCTGCTCGGCGTTCTACGACGAGGACGATCTGCTCGGAGCGGCCGCCGAGGCGGTGCGCGCGGACCCTTCGCGGGCGGCCGAGCTGGGCCGGATGCACCTGGTGCCGCCGGGACCCCGCTCGGCGGACGGCCGCGCCTTCCTGGAGGCGCTCGCGGAGGCGCGGGGTGGCATCGGAGCGGTGTCCGAGCCCGTTCCCGGGGACGACGTGCGGCTCGTCCTGGCGCCCGACCTCGCCTCCGAGGCCCGCGAGGCCGTCCGCGAGGTGCTGCGCGCGCTGGAGGAGGGCGTGGGCCTGCACGAGGTCGCCGTGCTGCACGGCGCCGACCCCGCCTACGCGCGCCCCCTGCGGGAGGCCCTTGCCGCCGCGGAGGTCCCGGTCGCGGCCATGCCCGGCCTGCCGCTGGTGGAGACGCCCGGCCGGACGCGGGGTGCTCGCGCTGCTCGACGTCGCCCGGGAGGATCTCTCCCGCACCGCCTTCATCGACGCGCTCAGCGTCGCGCCCATGCGCCGGGAGCTTCCGGCCGGCGGCGCCGAGCGCGCCCGGCTGCGGATCGGCCGGTGGGACCGCCTGTCGCGAGCCGCGGGGATCACCCATGGCATCGAGCGGTGGCGGGAGGGGATCGAGACGCTCTGCGACGACCGTCGCGCGGAGATCGCGGAGGGACCCCGGGGCGGGGCGGCGCCCGACTGGCTCCGGGACGAGATCGCCGAGGCGCAGGAGCTCCTGGCCGTGGTGGAGGCGCTCGGGAGCCGGCTGCGGGAGCTCGTGCCGGACGCCCCGGCGGCGGGCTTCCTGGCCCGCCTGCGGGCGATCGTGTCGGACTACCTGGATCCCCGCGCGGCGGGGATGGCCGAGGTGCTGGCGGAGATCGACCGGCTGGGCACGGTCGACGCGGTGGGCGGGACCTTCTCCCTCGCCCGCTTCGCCACCGCGCTCCGCGTGAACCTGGAGGCCGCCTCGCTGCGCGACGGGCGCGCGGGCGAGGGCGTCCTGGTGGGAGACCACCGCATCGCCGCGGGCCTCCGCTTCGCGCGCGTCGTGCTCTGCGGCGCGGCCGAGGGCCTCCTGCCGGCCGGGCCGGGCACCGACGCGCTCGTCCCGGACGCGGCGTGGGCGGAGCTGCGCCGGTCCCTGCCGCTGATCGAGGACGGCGCCCTCCGCGTCGAGCGGTCCCGCGAGGCCGCCGGCCGCGCCGTCGCCGCGGGCGCGCGCCACGGTGCTCACCTGCCCCCTCTACGAGGGAGCGGGGGCCCATGAGCACTACCCCTCCCCGCCGGCGCTGGAGGCGGCGCGGGGGTGCGAGCCCACGATCACCACCGCGACCGAGCTGCGCGGGCATCCCGCGGCGGACTGGTTGAGGCGACCGCCGTCCCCTCTGGCTGCGCAGCTCCGCGGACCGGCCATCGACGCCTGGGAGGTGGGCCTGCGCGCCGCCGTGGCCAGGGTGCGCGACGGGGTGCTCCCCGCAGGGGACGACCCGCTGGCGCGGCCGTTGCGGATGATCCGAGAACGCGCCGGCCGCATGCTCACGGAGTGGGACGGGGGGCTCGCCGGCCTCGCCGGGGCGGAGTGGATGCGGGTCCCGGAGGTCGTCTCCCCCACCCGCCTGGAGCTCTACGGCGCGTGCGGGTTCCAGTTCCTCCTCGCCACCCTCCTGCGACTCCGGGTGCCGGAGGAGCCGAGCGATGCCGCCACCGTCGATCCGATGGTGCGGGGCACCCTCGTGCACAGGACGCTCGAGCGCTTCTTCGTCGAGCAGCGCGCGGCGGGCCGGCCTGCCGCCGGGGAGCCGTGGACGTCCGCCGACCTGGTGCGGGTCCTGGAGCTCCTCGACGAGGAGCTGGACCTCGCGGGCCGCCGGGGCCGCACGGGGCTGCCGGTGTTCGCGCGACAGGCCGAGCGGATGCTGCGCTCGGACCTGGCCGGGTTCCTGCGCGCCGACACCGAGTTCCGCCGCACCACGGGCGCGGTGCCCCACTCGTTCGAGGAGCGCATCGACGTGGTCGGCCCCGGGGGCCAGCGGTTCGTCGGCTACATCGACCGGATCGACCGCTCCCCCGCCGGCGAGGCCCTCTGGATCGTCGACTACAAGACGGGCCGGATCCCGAGCGATCCAAACGCGCTGGGAGGCGGGACGCTCCTCCAGCTCCCCGTCTATCTCCTCATCGCCCCCCACGGGACCTCTGCGACCGCGCTCTACTGGTACATCAGCGCGCGGGGGGAGTTCACCCGGGTGCCCTACGAGGCGACCCCGGCCAACCGCGAGATCTTCGACCGCGTGATCGCCGCCGTCTCCCGGGGCGTGGCCGCCGGCTCGTTCCCGGCCGTGCCGGGCGACTTCGACGACTACTACGGCGAGTTCGAGAACTGCAAACGGTGCGACTTCACGCGCATCTGCTCGCGCGCGCGGGGCGACGACCACGCCCGCAAGTCCGGCGACCCCGCGGTCTCGCCCTGGGCGGCGGTGGCCGAGGCCGCCGCTCCGTGATGAGCGCCGACGCCGCCGCCCGCCGGCAGATCGTCGAGGATCTCGACGCCACCATGCTGGTGGAGGCGGGAGCCGGCACCGGGAAGACGCGCGCGCTGGTGGACCGCGTGGTCGCCCTCGTCGCCCGCGGCACCCGCATCGAGCGCATCGCCGCCATCACGTTCACCGATCGCGCCGCGGCCGAGCTGCGCGAGCGGGTCCGGACCGGGCTCGAGGACCACGCGGGCGATGCGGGCGCACCGGCCGAGGCGCGGGAGCACTGCCGGCAGGCGCTCACCGACCTCGACCGGGCTCAGCTCTCGACGATCCACTCCTTCGGGCAGGCGCTGCTGAGAGCGTTCTCGGCGGAGGCGGGCATCGACCCCGAGATGACCGTCCTCGACGAGCTCGCGAAGGAGCGCCGGTTCGAGGAGCGGTGGCGCTCGGCGCTGGAGGAGGTCGATCCCGATGGAGACGATGGGGTCGCGCTCGATCGCGCGCTCGCGCGCGGGCTCACGATCGACGGGCTGCGGTCCCTGGCGGTGACGCTCGCCGAGCGCGCCGACATCGCCGCGGCGATCGACGCCGACCCGCCGGCCCCGCTCGCGCCGGACTGGGGCGAGCTCGGCCTCCTGCGCGCCGGCCTCACGACCCTGCCGCTCGGCACGGTGGACAGCGAGGACGCGCTGCTGGGCCACATCCACGCGCTGATCGCCTCGATCGACGCGGTTGCGGCCGCGGAGGACTGGGAGCGCGACGCGCGCCTGATCGAGGCCGCCGGCCTGTACGCGAAGAAGTGCAGGACCACCGGCCAGCAGGGCCGCTGGGGCGGAGCGGCGGCCATCGGCGATGCGAGAGACCGGGCCGCGGCCGCCGGTGCCGGGATGCTGACGCTCCACGAGCGGTCCCGCGCCGAGGCCCTGGCCGGGATCCTTCCGTGGCTCGCCCGCGTGACCCTCGAGGACGCGGCGGCGCGGCGACGGGAGGGAAGCCTGGTGTTCACCGACCTGATCCTCTGGACCCGCGACCTGCTCCGCGACGACCCGTCGGTGCGCGCCGCCCTGCGCGAGCGCTACGACGCCCTGCTGATCGACGAGTTCCAGGACACGGACCCCTGGCAGGTCGAGATCGCCGAGTCGTTCGCGCAGGCGGCGGACGGATCGCTGGAGCCGGGACGGCTCTTCCTGGTCGGCGACCCCAAGCAGTCGATCTACCGCTTCCGGCGCGCCGACATGGCGATCTACGCGGCCGAGAGGGCTCGCATCGAGGAGGCGGGCGGTGAGCTCCCGGAGCTCACCGAGAACCGCCGCTCCCGGACCGTGGTGATCGAATGGGTGAACGAGGTCCTGGGCCGGCTGATCGGGGAGACGACCGACCCCTCGCTGCAACCGCCCTACCTGGCGATCACGGGCGAGCGCGCCGAGCGGCTCGCCGGACCCGGCGTCGCGGTCATGGGCGGCCCGTCACCCGAGCGGGCATGGGACGTGCGGATGGCCGAGGCCGCCGACGTCGCGGCCACGTGCCGGGCCGCGGTGGAGCAGGGCTGGGAGGTGCAGGACCGCGACGGGTCGGTGCGGACGGCCCGCCTGCGCGACGTCGCCGTCCTCATCCCGACGCGCACCGGCCTGAGCGCGCTGGAGCGCTCGCTGCGCGCGGCCGGCGTGGCCTACCGCGTCGAGGGCGGCAGCCTGGTGTTCAAGACCCAGGAGCTGCGCGACCTCATCAACTGCCTCACGGCCATCGACGATCCCGCCGACGAGGTGGCGGTCGTCGGCGCGCTGCGCAGCGCCGCGTTCGCCTGCTCCGACGTCGAGCTGGCCCGGCACCGCGGCGACGGGCTTCGCTTCAACTACCTGTCACCCGCGCTGGACGGCCGCCGCGGCATGGTGGCCGAGGCCCTCCGGTGCCTGCGCGCCCATCACCTGCGGCGGCACGACCGTTCGCTGGCCTCGGTCGTGGAGGGCTTCATCGCCGAGCGGCGGCTCGTCGAGGTGGGACTCGTCAGCACGGGCGCCCGCGACGCCTACCGGCGCGCCCGCTTCGTCGTGGAGCAGGCGCGCGCCTTCGAGGCCGACCGGCCCCAGGGGCTCCGCGCCTTCGTGGCCTGGCTCGAGCAGCGCACCGGCGGCGTCTTCTTCGACCGTGACGGGACCGGCCTCGACGACGACGAGGACGCCGTGCGCATCCTGACCGTGCACGCGGCCAAGGGGCTGGAGTTCCCCATCGTCATCCTGGCCGGCATCGGATCGCCCCCCCAGCCCGCCGCGGCCCCGACCGTCTCGCTCGCCGCGGGCGAGGTCGTGGCCCACATCGGCCCCAAGGGCCGGAACCTCCGCCTCACCCTCGGGGACGTGGCGGCCGTCGAGGCCCGGGAGAAGGCCAACCAGGCGGCCGAGGCCGCGCGGCTCCTCTACGTGGCGACGACGCGGGCGCGGGATCACCTGGTGGTGTCGCTGCATCACAAGACCAGTGCCTCCGCCTCGGGGGCGGCACGGCTGCTCGTCGCCGGGGCCGACCGGTGCGCGCCGACCTGGACGCCTCCCGCGTTCCCGCCGCGCGAGGTGGGCTCGTTCGGCGACCTGTCGGTCGATCCGGCATCCGGTTCAGCCGAGGAGCACGCCGCCGCCCGCGACGCCCTCGTCGCGCGCGCCACGCGCATCCAGTACACGAGCGCCACCGCGATGTCCGGCGCCATCCGAGAGGCCGGGGGGGAGCCGCAGGAGCCGGGCGGCGGGGCGGGCGACGAGCCGTGGTCGCGCGGGCGGGGCGGGAGCCGGGTGGGCCGCGCCGTCCACGCCTGCCTGCAGAGCCTGCCCCTGGACGCCGGAGACGACGCCGTGGTGTCCGCCGCGGCCGCCCAGGCGGTGGCGGAGGCGATCCCCGGGCGGGCCGACGAGGTGGCGCGGCTGGTGCGGGCGGCGCTCGACTCGCCGGCCGCCGCCCGGGCGCGGGCGGCGCCGGGGACCCTCCGCGAGGTGCCCTTCGCCCACGCGCGGGACGGGGTCGTGGTCGAGGGCTTCATCGACGTCGTGATCCCGCGCGACGGGGCCCTGGAGATCGTCGACTGGAAGACCGACGACGTCCCGGCGGCCGGCGTCGAGGAGCGGGTGGCCGACTACGCCGTCCAGGCCGGCCTCTACGCCGCCGGGCTCACCACGGCCACCGGGCTGCCGGTGGACCGCATCACCTACGTGTTCCTGCGGCCGGGGGTGGAGTCCACCCCGGGGGAGCCGGATGCGCTCGCAATCGATGCGCTGCGACTGCTCGATGAGGTCGCCGCATCCGGCTCGGGATCCCCGGGGGGGACGGCGGCCGCCTGAGGTCTCAGGCGGCGGACTCGTAGGCCTCCCCGATCGCCGCCACCAACAGGCCGTGCTGGTCGGGCGTCAGCCGGGCGAGCCGGCGACGGACCACGTGGAGGGCCACGGCGCACCCGCCCCCTGCGACGATGACGTCCTGCACCGCGCGGCGCACGCGCGGCGCCTCGCTGACGGCGACGTCGCGGGCCCAGGCGTCGATGGCGATCCGAGTGGTCACGAGGGCCAGGGTATGACCGGCCCGAGGGCCCCGTCGCCCCCCGGGGGGACGGTTCGCGCCATCCCTCTAAAGGGGGGTACAGGCCCCCGGGAGGGTCATGTCCCGGGGGAGGCCACCGTGCCCCAGATCACCACCGCGCCGCCCAGGCTCAGGCGCCGCACGCGCACCGCGTCGAGACCCGCCGCCCGGTGGAGGTCGAGCAGTGCGGGAAGCGGGTGGCGCCGGTAGAAGTCGGGGATGCTCTGGTGCAGGAACCGCCCGGCGCGCCACCAGGGCCGGCCCCCCGTCGCCAGCCCGGCGGCCGGGAGCAGCGCGCCCGTGTAGAGGCGCCAGGCGCCGCGGGCGGGGGGCAGGGGCGGCACGCCGAACTCCAGGCTCGCGACCACCCCGCCGGGCCGCACCACCCGGACCAGCTCCCGCAGGGTCGCGCCCGGGTCGTCCACGTAGCGCAGCAGGTAGCTGACGGTGAGCGCGTCGAACGCCCGCGTCGGGGAAGGGCAGCCGCTCGGCCTCGCCCTCGACGAGCCGCACGCGCTGCGTCAGGCCGAGCTCGGCGAGGCGCTCGGCGGCCGCGGCGAGCATGGGCGGGCTCTGGTCGATGCCGGTCACGCGGCAGCGGTGCTGGAGCACCAGCTCGGCGGCGACGGCGCCCGTGCCGGTGGCGACGTCGAGCACGTGGTCCTCGGGCCCCACCGGAAGGCGCCGCACGAGGAAGCGGTGCCAGCGCGGCTCCTGCCCCAGGCTGAGCAGGGTGGCGCGGCGCGAGTAGGCGGGCCCGGCGAGTCCGGAGAAGAGGTCCAGCGCCTCGGGCTTGGTCGCCCGAGCGCCGCCCTCGGTGCTCAGTAGAGCGCCTGCGCCAGCCGGCGGCGGAACCGCACCGCGAGCGGGTGGTGCTCGCCGAGCTGCGCGAACACGCCGAGCATCGTCTCCCGCAGATCCTCGCGCAGCTCCGGATCGGCCACCGCGACGGCGTCGACCAGGTGGCCGAGCGCCAGCTCCAGTTGCCCGCGATCGAGGGCGGCGAGGCCGGCGGCGACGTCCGGCTGGTCCACGCCGGCCAGGCGGGCGCGCGCCAGCAGCGCGGCGGCGCGCTGGTCGTAGGCGACCGGCTCCAGGAGATCGGTCAGCTCCTCGGGCCGCCCCTCCTCGAGCAGCAGGCGCCCGAGGGCCACCCGCGCTCCCACGTGAGCGGGCTCGGCGGCGATCGCCGCCCGGAGCGAGTCCTCGTCGCCGGCCGCCACCAGCCGGTCCGCCTCGGAGGGGACCAGCCGGTCGAGGAACGCGTCGATGGCCGGCGGTGGCTGCAGGCCCACGAACTCGGCCACGGCCTCACCGTCGCGGTAGCCCTTCACCAGCGGGATGCTCATCACGCGGTTGGCCTGGGCCAGCGCCGGGTTGGAGTCGATGTCGACCTTCGCGAGCACCACGGCGCCCGCCCGCCGCTCGACCGCGGCCTCGAGAACGGGGGTGAGCTGGCGGCAGGGCCCGCACCAGGCCGCCCAGAAGTCCACCACCACGGGCACCTCGCGCGAGCGCTCGATCACCTCGAGATCGAACGTGGCCTCGGTCACATCCACTGCGTCATCCTCCAGATCGCCGCCGTCGACGCTCAACGGTAGCGAAGCCGCCCCCGGCCATGCCGGATCGCTCAGGCGGCCTCGAGCTCGCTCGGCGCCGGCGGGCGGCAGTGCGGGCAGGGCCGCCAGTGGGCGGCCAGGTAGCGCCAGGGCCCGTGCACCAGGTGGCGCACGCCGGGGTCGCCGCGGTGCGGCGCCTCCGGGCAGTCGGGCCGGTGATAGCGGCCCCAGCCGCCCGCGCTCAGATGGGCCACGCAGCCGGTGTCGGCAGCAGCCCGCGAAATCGTCGTCATGTCCCCTCCCCGGGGGATCGCGCGGTCCCGCCGCGCGCTCGTTCATCGTCCGTCCTCATCGACGATAGCGCGCCTCGAACTGAGCGTCGGGGCCGGCGCCGCTTCGTTACGCTGGGAAACATGGCTGAGCAGTACATCTTCACCATGTACCGCCTCCGGAAGGTGCATCCTCCCGACAAGGTGGTGCTGGACAACGTGTCGCTGTCGTTCCTGCCCGGCGCGAAGATCGGCGTCCTCGGGGCGAACGGCGCGGGCAAGTCGTCGCTTCTGCGCGTGATGGCGGGGCTCGACCGTGAGACGTCCGGACACGCGGAGCTGGCGCCCGGGGCCACGGTGGGCATGCTGCCCCAGGAGCCCGACCTCGACCCCTCCCGGGACGTGCGGGGGAACATCGAGCTGGGCGTCGCCGAGACGGCCGGCCTGCTGCGCCGGTTCGAGGAGATCGGGGCACGGCTGGGCGAGGCCGGTCCCGACGAGATGGAGGCGCTGCTCGCCGAGTACCAGGACGTGCAGGACGAGATCGAGCGGCGCAACGCCTGGGATCTGGAACGCACGCTCGAGGTGGCCATGGACGCGCTGCGGGTGCCGCCCGGCGACCAGGACGTCACCACCCTGTCCGGCGGCGAGCGCCGCCGGGTGGCCCTCTGCCGCCTGTTGCTCTCGGCGCCCGACCTGCTGCTGCTGGACGAGCCCACCAACCACCTCGACGCCGAGTCCGTGGCCTGGCTGGAGCGGCATCTGGAGGAGTACGCCGGCACCGTCGTCGCCGTGACCCACGACCGCTACTTCCTCGACAACGTGGCCGGCTGGATCCTCGAGCTCGACCGCGGCCGGGGCATCCCGTGGAAGGGCAACTACTCGTCGTGGCTCGAGCAGAAGCGGACGCGCCTGGAGCAGGAGGAGAAGGGCGAGTCGGCGCGCCAGAAGGCCCTGGGCCGCGAGCTCGAGTGGGTGCGCAGCTCGCCCCGGGCGCGGCAGGCCAAGAGCAAGGCGCGCCTCACGAGCTACGAGCGCCTCCTGGCCGAGGAGGGCCAGCGTCGCGCGGGGACGGTGGAGATCCGCATCCCCGCGCCGCCGCGCCTGGGCGACCTGGTGCTGGAGGCCGAGGGCCTGACCAAGGGCTACGGCGACCGGCTGCTGATGGAGGACCTGTCCTTCACCCTCCCCCCCGGCGGCATCGTGGGCGTGATCGGCCCCAACGGCGCGGGCAAGACCACCCTCTTCCGGATGATCGCCGGCGAGGAGACCCCCGACGCAGGCCGGCTGCGGACGGGCGAGACCGTGCAGCTGGCCTACGTGGACCAGTCGCGCGAGGCCCTCGACCCCTCGCACACCGTGTGGCAGGAGATCTCGGGGGGCCAGGACCTGATCCAGCTCGGCGGGCGCGAGGAGGTGAACTCGCGCGCCTACGTCGGCTCGTTCAACTTCCGCGGCACCGACCAGCAGAAGCCCGTGGGCCAGCTCTCGGGGGGCGAGCGCAACCGCGTCCACCTGGCGAAGCTGCTCGCCGGCGGGGGCAACCTGATCCTGCTCGACGAGCCCACCAACGACCTCGACGTCGACACGCTGCGGGCCCTGGAGGAGGCGCTCAGCGCCTGGTCGGGCTGCGCGATGATCACCTCGCACGACCGCTGGTTCCTGGACCGCATCGCCACCCACATCCTCTCCTTCGAGGGCGACAGCCAGGTGACGTGGTTCGAGGGCAACTACCAGGAGTACGTGGACCACCGGCGGCGCACCCTCGGCGAGGAGGCCGACCGGCCCAAGCGGATCGCCTACCGCCGCCTGACGACGCCCGGCTAGCGGCGATACCCTTCGAGGTCGGACACGCGACCCGCACCCAGGAGCCACCAGTGACCCCGATCCCGGACCCCTTCTCCGCCCGCGACACGCTCGAGGCGGGGGGGCGTCAGCCATGTGATCTACCGGCTGGACGCGGTCCGCGAGGGCCTGGACCGGACGCCGTACACCATCAAGGTGCTGCTGGAGAGCCTGCTGCGCAACTGCGGGCGCGGCTTCGTGAGCGAGGAGCAGGTGCGCGACCTCGCCGGGTGGACGCCCCGGTCGGGGTCGGCGGCCGAGATGCCCTTCCTCCCGGCGCGCGTGGTGATGCAGGACTTCACCGGCGTTCCCTGCGTCGTCGACCTCGCCGCGATGCGCGACGCGATGAGCGCCCTGGGCGGCGACCCCTCCCTGATCAACCCGCTGGTGCCGGCCGACCTCGTGATCGACCACTCGGTGCAGGTCGACCGGTTCGGCGACGACGGCGCCTTCGCCGCCAACGTCGAGCGGGAGTACGAGCGCAACGGCGAGCGGTACATGCTCCTGCGCTGGGCGCAGCAGGCGTTCCGCGACTTCCGCACCGTGCCCCCGGGCACCGGGATCGTGCACCAGGTGAACCTGGAGTTCCTCTCCCCGGTCGTGCAGGCGCGCGTCGTGGACGGCGAGCTGACGGCCTTCCCCGACACGCTGGTGGGCACCGACTCGCACACCACGATGATCAACGGCGTCGGCGTGCTCGGCTTCGGCGTCGGTGGCATCGAGGCCGAGGCGGTCCTGCTGGGCCAGCCGCTCTCCCAGCCCACGCCGACCGTGATCGGGCTCAAGATGATCGGCCGCATGGGGCCCGGGACGACGGCGACCGACCTCGTCCTGACGGTCACCGAGATGCTCCGCGCCCACGGCGTGGTGGGCAAGTTCGTGGAGCTCTACGGCGCCGGGCTCTCGTCGCTCACGCCTCGCCGATCGCGCGACGATCTCGAACATGTCGCCCGAGTTCGGCGCCACGGCCACGATGTTCCCGATCGACGACGAGACCCTGCGCTACATGGAGACCACCGGCCGCCCGGCCGAGACGATCGCCCTCACCGAGGCCTACGCGAAGGCGCAGGGGCTCTTCCGCACGCGACGCCGACCCGGACCCCGAGTTCGACGAGGCCCTCGAGCTCGACCTCTCCTCGGTGGTCCCGAGCCTCGCCGGCCCGCGCCGGCCGCAGGACCGCGTGGTCCTGGGCTCCGTGGCGGAGGAGTTCCGCTCGACCTACACCGACGGCCTCGTGGCCAACGGCGCCGGCCCGCACTACACCCCGGTGGAGGTGAGCCTGGAGGGCGAGAGCTTCCCGCTGCAGACGGGGTCGGTGGCGATCGCGGCCATCACCAGCTGCACCAACACCTCGAACCCGTCGGTGATGGTGGGCGCGGGGCTGCTGGCGAAGAAGGCCGTCGAGCGCGGCCTGCACACCCCGCCCTGGGTGAAGACCAGCCTCGCCCCGGGGAGCCGGGCCGTGACCGGCTACCTCGACCGCGCCGGCCTGACGCCGTTCCTCAACGAGCTGCGCTTCGACCTGGTGGGCTACGGCTGCACCACCTGCATCGGGAACTCCGGTCCGCTGGCCGCGCCGATCGAGCAGGCCATCGAGCAGAACGGCCTCGTCGCCGCGGCGGTGCTCTCGGGCAACCGCAACTTCGAGGGCCGCATCCACCCGCACATCCGCGCCAGCTACCTCGCCTCGCCGCCGCTGGTCGTGGCCTACGCCCTGGCCGGCCGGGTGGACATCGACCTCACCTGCGAGCCGCTCGGCGAGGGCTCGGACGGCGAGCCGGTCTACCTCTCCGACATCTGGCCGACCTCGGAGGAGATCGCCGAGGTGATCGGCGTCTCGGTCGACCGGGCGCTGTTCTCCGACAGCTACTCCACGGTGTTCGAGGGCGACGAGCGCTGGCGCGCGCTGCCGGTGCCCGAGGGCGACACCTACGCCTGGGATCCGGAGTTCGACCTACGTGCAGCTGCCGCCGTTCTTCGCGGGCCTGACGCCCGACCCCGAGCCGGTGACCGACATCACGGGGGCCCGGGCGCTCGCGGTGCTGGGCGACTCGATCACCACCGACCACATCTCCCCCGCCGGCAGCATCCCCGCCAGCTCGCCCGCCGGGCGCTACCTGGTCGAGCACGGCGTGGAGCCGCGCGACTTCAACAGCTTCGGGTCGCGCCGCGGCAACCACGAGGTGATGATGCGCGGCACCTTCGGGAACATCCGGCTGCGCAACGCCCTCGCGGGCGGCAAGGAGGGCAACTGGACCGAGTACCTGCCCACCGGCGAGATCACGAGCATCTACGAGGCGGCGATGGCGTATCAGGCCGCCGGCATCCCGCTGGTGGTGCTGGCCGGCGCCCTGTACGGGAACGGGTCGAGCCGCGACTGGGCCGCCAAGGGCACGCTGCTGCTGGGCGTGCGCGCCGTCATCGCCAAGTCGTTCGAGCGCATCCACCGCGGCAACCTGGTGGGGATGGGCGTGCTGCCGCTGCAGTTCCGCGAGGGCGAGGGCGTGGACGAGCTGGGCCTGACGGGGCGCGAGAGCTTCGACATCCGCCTCACCGGACTGCGTCCCCCGCGAGGAGCTGACCGTGGGCTTCACCCGGGAGGACGGCACGACCGGCTCCTTCCAGGCCCTGGCGCGGATCGACGGACCCACGGATCTGCGCTACCTGGAGAACGGGGGCATCCTGCCCACCGTCCTGCGCCGCCTCTACCGGGAGAGCACCACCGCCTAGTCCCGTCGGCGGGCTATCGGTCCCTGCGGCCCCACGGCTTCACCACCGAGAGCACCGTCGCGACGATCAGCAGGAGGGTTCCCACCGCGGTCGCGCCGATGATCGGATAGGCGACATCGCCGACCCCGTCCGATGCCAGCGCCGGCAGCGACCGCGTCGTCGCCTCGTCAGCCGCCTCCTGGATGCGGCGGTTCACCACCACCGTTCCGCCGGCGAGGAGCGCGATCGTGATGACGAGCTTCGCGATCACCCACCAGTGGCGCAGGACGCCCCACTTGGTCCCCCATCCCAGCACCAGTCCCGTGGCCACTGCCGCCGCGGCGGTGGGGATGATGAACGCCGCGCCGAGCACCCCGGCGGCCACATAGGCCGCCCGCAGGGTCTGCGGGTCGCCGGTCGCGACGCCGGTGACGCCCAGCGTGAGCAGCGCCACCTCGAGGCCGATCCATCCCACGGAGACGACGATGTGGGCCACGAGCGCGGTGCGCCGCGCGCGAGGCGAGAGCCACGGGCGACGGGCGGGTAGGGAGGACTCCATGCCCGATCACGCTAGGCGCGCCCGGGGCCCGGATCATCGCCCCCCGGTGGTGACCTGGGGCTCCTCCCGAGGGGGGACTACCCGAAGCGGCCGGTGATGTAGTCCTGGGTCCGCTTGTCGGTCGGCGCCGTGAAGATCTGCTCGGTATCGCCCTTCTCGGCGAGGACGCCGTAGCGCTCGCCCTGCTCCAGCCCCGCCACGGTGAAGAAGGCGGTCTTGTGGGAGACCCGCGCCGCCTGCTGCATGTTGTGGGTGACGATGACGATCGTGTACTGCTTGACCAGATCGTTCATGAGGTCCTCGATCGCGAGCGTCGAGATCGGATCGAGCGCCGAGCAGGGCTCGTCCATGAGGATCACCTCGGGCTCGACGGCGATCGCCCGCGCGATGCACAGACGCTGCTGCTGACCGCCCGAGAGCGCGAAGGCGTCCTGGTTCAGCTTGTCCTTGACCTCGTCCCACAGCGCGGCCTTGCGCAGCACCGCCTCGACGCGCTCGTCGCTGGCCTTCAGGCCGTTGACCTTCATCCCGAACGTCAGGTTGTCCCTGATCGACTTCGGGAACGGGTTCGGCTTCTGGAAGACCATCCCGATGCGCCGGCGCAGGTCGACCGCGTTGACGTCGGACGCGTAGAGGTCCTCCCCCTGGAACTCGAGCGCCCCCTCGACGTTGGTGCCCGGGATCAGGTCGTTCATCCGGTTCAGGCAGCGCAGGAAGGTGGACTTGCCGCAGCCCGAGGGCCCGATCAGGGCCGTGATCTCGTTGCGCCGGATCTCCATCGAGATGCCCTTCAGCGCCTGCGCCTTGCCGTAGAAGAAGTCCAGCTCCCGCGCCTCGAAGACGACGTCGTGCGTCCCGGCCGGCCGCTCCGGGGCGATCGCCGCGGGCGTGGTGACGCGCACCTCCTCGGCACCGGGACTCGTCCGAGTCTCGGTCTGCGTGGTGCCCATCTGGCCCGGGTCGGTCACGGTCGGTCTCCTTACCAGCGTCTGCTGTACTTGTTGCGCAGGAAGATTGCCACAGCATTCATCAGGATGAGCACCGCGAGCAAGACGATGATGCCCGCTCCGGCAAGTTCCAGGAAGGACGCCTGGGGCCGGTCGGCCCAGTCGAAGATCTGGAGGGGCATCGCGAAGAGCGGCGTGTCGTTGGACTCGAGCGGGTTGACGCTCGGCAGCTGCGTGCCGAAGGCCACGCCGCCGACCACGATCAGCGGGGCCGCCTCGCCGATCGCGCGGGACATGGCCAGGATGGTGCCGGTGAGCATTCCCGGGAAGGCGGCCGGCACCGTCTGCCGCGAGACGGCGCGCCACTTCGAGGCGCCGAGCGCCATCGCGCCCTGCTCGATCGAGACCGGCACGGCCCGGATCGCCTCGCGGCTGGCGATGATGACGATCGGCAGCACGAGCAGCGCCAGGGTGAGGCCCCCGGCGAGCAGGGACTTGTTCAGGCCGACGAAGGTCACGAACAGAGCCAGGCCGAGCAGCCCGTAGATGATCGAGGGCACGGCGGCGAGGTTCGAGATGTTGACCTCGATCGCGTTGTTGACCGGCGGGCCCACGCGCGCCCAGGCGAAGCTGCCCTTGACCCTCAGCCGCCGCAGCGCCAGGGGCACGCCCGAGAGCGCCGGCCGCCTCGGCCTCGCGGAGCTTGCGCTGCCGCAGGAGCGCCGCCGCTCGTGAGCTGGGCGCGGCTGACCGCGGCGAACTTCTCCAGGTAGATGGCCGCCGCGAAGCCGATCGGGATCGCGACGACGACGACGATGATCATCAGGACGAACGATCCGCGGAGCGCCGAGTAGAAGCCCGCCCGGTCGGGGCTCGTGGACACCGGGTCGGTGAGGAAGTCCCAGGTGAGGGCGCCCGCGCCCGAGGTGAGGATCGAGACGAGGAGCCAGGCGAGCGCCCCCAGCGCGATCAGCACCGCGCCGAGCGCGAACGCCGTGGAAGAGGGCGTCGGCCGAGCGGATCGCGCTTCCGGCGCAGGGGCCGGTGCGGCGAGACGACGGGCTGGGGGAGATCGACGGCCACTCGGCGCCCCTACTGGTAGACGGTCCGGAAGCGGCGCACGAAGCGCAGCGCGACGATGTTGATGATCAGCGTGACCACGAACAGCAGCATGCCGACGGCGAAGATCGACTTGTACTGCACGGTGCCCCGGGTGGCCTCACCCTTGGAGATCGCGACGATGTAGGCCGTGATCGTCTGCATGCCGCTCGGTCGGATCGCTGGTCAGCCGCGGCTGCGTGCCGGCGGCCAGCGTCACGGCCATGGTCTCCCCCACCGCCCGGGAGATGCCGAGCACGATCGACGCCACGACCCCCGAGAGCGCGGCCGGGAGCACGATCCGCGATGGCCACGACCCGCTTGGTGGCCCCGACGCCGTAGGCCCCCTCCCGCATCGCGCGCGGCACGGCCCGCATCGCGTCCTCCGAGAGCGAGCTGATGAACGGCGTGATCAGCAGCCCCACGACGATGCCGGCCGACAGGGCGCTGAAGAGCTGGCCCTTGCCGATCACGCCGAGGTCCTGGAGGAACGGCGTCAGCGAGTCGATGGCGAAGAAGCCGAGCACGATCGTCGGCATGCCGGCGAGCAGCTCGAGGATCGGCTTGACCGTGCGGCGCACGCGCTCGTGCGCGTACTCGGAGAGGTAGATCGCGGCCCCGAGCCCGAGCGGGATCGCCACCGACGGCCGCGATGCCGGCGATCCACAGCGACGCCACCAGGAGCGGCAGCACGCCGAACTTCTCGGCGTTGGGCTGCCAGGTGGTGCCGCTGAGGAAGTCCCAGAGGCCGACGCCGCCGTCGGTGAAGAACGGCAGCCCCTCCCCGAGCAGCGTGAAGACGATGCCGACCGTCACCAGCACCGAGACGAGCGCCGCGGCCCCCAGGAGCAGGAGGGTGACCTGCTCCAGGGGGCGGCGGCGGTTCCTGCGAAGGCCCGCCGGGCCCGGCGAGCGGGATGGGTCCGGCGGTCGTCACGCGGCGAGCCTACGCCCGAGCTTCGCGATGGCCGCGTCCAGGTCGGCCTGCGGGGCCGGCACGAACTGCTGCTCCTCGGCGAGCGTGATGGCGTTCTCCAGGTAGTACTGGACGAAGGCCTTCACCTCGGGCCGGTCGCCAGCGCGGTCGTGCTTCACGTAGATGAAGAGCGGCCGCGACAGCGGGTAGGTGCCGTCGGTGATCGTCTCGGCCGTCGGCTTGACGCCGTCGATCGCGAAGTCCTTCAGCGTGTCCGTGTTCTCCTCGAAGTACGTGTAGCCGAAGTAGCCCGAGGCCGCCCTCGGCGCTCTGCACCGCGCGCACCGTGACGTTGTCGTCGGCCGAGGCGGTGTAGTCCTGCCGGGGCTCGATCGTCTCACCCGCGGCGTCCTCGCCCAGGACCTTCTCGTTGAAGAAGTCGTAGGTGCCCGACTGCGAGTCGGCGCCCGCCAGCGTGAGCGGCACGTCGTCGAAGCTGCCGGCCGGGGATGTCCTTCCAGTTGTTGATCTTGGAGTCGGGGGCCCAGATCGCCTCGAGCTGCTTGAGCGTGAGGTTGCCGTCGCCGCCGACGTTCGAGGGTCGTTGCCGGTGACGAGCGTGATGCCGTCCGAGGCCACGCGCAGCTCCTCGTACGTGACGCCGCCCGCCTCGCAGGCGGCGATCTGCTCGTCGTTGATCGGGGCGGAGGCGTCGTGAGATGTCGGTCTCGCCGTTGCAGAACAGCTCGAAGCCGCCGCCCGTGCCCGAGGTGCCGACGGTGATGTTCACGTCGGAGTTCTCGCCGTTGAAGGCCTCGGCGGCGGCGGAGGTGAGGGGCCCGACGGTGGAGGAGCCGTCGATCGTGATGTTGCCGGAGAGGTCGGAGCCCGCCGCCGGCGGTGCCCGGAGGCCGAGTCGTCGTCGTCGCCGCAGCCGGCCGCCGCGAGCGTTCCAAGAGCCAATGCCGTCGCGGCGATCGCCACGGCGAGTCGGCGTCCACGTGCCATCTGCGTGGTGCTCCTCTCGGTGAAGGGCGGGGCCCGCCCGAGGCGGGTCCCGTGGGACCGGCGGCGAACGTAACCCAGGCCTGGCGCGGCACGGGTGACTTTCCCGTGACCCTGTGGTGAACGACTTGTGAACACGGTCGCCCCGGCATACTTGCCCCGTGGCCCAGTACGCCGGAATGAGCCCACGGCGCGCCCTCGGACGACGTGCGCCGCATCCTCGATCGCTACCGCCGCCTGGCGGTGGTGGGGCTGTCGCCGCGCCCCGACCGCCCGAGCTACCGGGCGATGGTCCACATGGTCGGCCAACGGCTACGAGATCACGCCGGTCAACCCGACCTGCGACGAGGTGCTCGGGCGACCCGTGCGTGGCGTCGCTGGAGGAGGCCGCGGCCGCCGGGCCGCTCGAGATCGTGAACATCTTCCGGCGGCCCGAGGACGTGCCCGCCGATCGTCGACGAGGCGATCGCGCTCGGCGCGAAGGTGGTCTGGATGCAGCTCGGCATCTCCGAGCCGGAGTCGGCGGCCCGCGCGCGCGACGCCGGGCCTGGAGGTGGTGGAGGACCGCTGCATCAAGATGGAGCACTGCCGCTTCTTCGGCGGCCTCAACGTGGTCGGGCTGTCCACCGGGGTGATCGGCTCGCGCCGCATGGACGCGTTCGTCGCGTGAGCGCCCGACGGGCCGCGACTTCGGGTTCGACACCCGCGCGCTCCACGCCGGCCAGCGCGTCGACCCGATCACCGGCTCGCGGGCGGTGCCGATCCACCAGACCGCGGCCTACGTCTTCGAGGACTCCGACGCACGCGGCCGACCTCTTCGACCTCAACCGCTTCGGCAACATCTACACGCGGATCATGAACCCGACGACCGCGGTGTTCGAGGAGCGGATGGCGAGCCTCGAGGGCGGGGTCGGCGCGCTCGCCACGGCGAGCGGCCTGGCGGCCCAGGCGGTCGCGCATCACGACGCTGCTGGAGGCCGGCGACCACGTCGTCGCCTCGCGACACCTCTACGGCGGCAGCCACAACCAGCTCTCGATCACGCTGGCCCGCTTCGGCATCGAGACGACGTTCGTCGACCCGGCCGACCTCGGCGCCTGGCGGGAGGCCGTCGACGCCGCGCACGCGGCTGCTCTACGGCGAGACGATCGGCAACCCGCGCCTCGACGTGCTCGACATCGCCGCCATGGTGGCCGATGGCGGACGAGGCCGGCCGTGCCGCTGCTGATCGACAACACCTTCGCCACGCCGTACCTCTGCCGCCCGCTCGAGCACGGCGCCGACCTGGTGTCGCCACTCGGCCACCAAGTGGATCTGCGGCCACGGCACCGTCGATCGGCGGGGTGCTGGTGGACGGCGGCACCTTCCCGTGGGCCGACGGCCGCTTCCCCGGGCTGGTCGAGCCGAGCCCGGGCTACCGGGGCCTGCGCTACGCGGAGACGTTCGGGAACTTCGCCTTCATCATGAAGGCGCGCGTCGAGACGATGCGCGACCTGGGGCCGGTGCTGTCGCCGTTCAACGCCTTCCTGCTGCTCCAGGGCCTCGAGACGCTGTCGCTGCGGATGGACCGCCACGTGGAGAACGCCGACGCGCTGGCCGAGTTCCTCGCGGGTCACCCGGGGGTGGAGTGGGTGAGCTACCCCGGCCTGCCCGGACAGCCCGAGCGCGAGCGCGCCGCGCGCTACCTGCCGCTGCGGCGCGGGCTCGGTCCTGACCTTCGGCGTCGCGCGGCGGCCGCGAGGCGGGCCAGCGGCTGATCGAGGCCTGCGAGCTCTGCTCGCACCTGGCCAACGTCGGCGACGCCAAGACGCTGATCATCCACCCGGCCTCCACCACCCACCGGCGCCTCGACGAGGAGGGCCTCGCCGCGCGCCGGCGTCACCGACGACATGGTGCGGATGTCGGTCGGGCTCGAGACCGTCGACGACATCGTCTGGGACCTGGACCAGGCGATCACCGCCTCCGCCTAGCGGCGTCGGCATCTCCTCATGCGGTTGATGGCCCTCTTGGGCGGGGCCATCAAGCGCGCGCGGGACCGCCTGGCGGCGGCCCGCGCAGACCGGCGCACCGGCTGCGCCGGGGGCGGGCGCCGGAAAGAGCCGATCCATCCACCCCGACTCACATGTCGATGGGTTTTCGGCGGGCCAGCCCCGCCGAAGGCGGAGCCCGCCGTCCGCATGTGCGGCCGGCCAGGCCGTGCATGGCGTCCCGCCGGGCCCACGTTTTTCGGGCCCGGCGTACGCTGACGCAATTCAGTGGATGTCGTCCAGGCTCACCTCGACGCCGGCGAGGGACAGCGCGGCCGCCACCAGGGCGATCAGCACGATCTGGTGCACCAGGTAGATCGGCAGCGCGTGGCGCCCCGGCCACCCGAGCGCCCGGGCGTGCGGGGGGGTCGGGCAGGCGTCGCCCCCAGGGCGCCGCGGCGGCCGTCGGGGTAGAGCAGGGCGCCGGCCGCGAGGCCCAGGATCGCCGGGCCGAGCCACGGGAGGAGCGGGTACCAGTTGACGCCCGCGGTGCCCGTGCGGCGCACGCCCAGCACCAGGAGGCCGAAGGCGTCCGACCGCGGGCCGGCGTCGGCGAGGGCCAGGCCGGCGGCGATGACGGCCACGCCGAGCGCCATCAGCAGGGGCGGGGCGAGCCGCACCAGGAGCGGCAGGATCAGCATCGCCACCCCGATGCAGTGGAGGATGCCGAAGCGGATGTAGTCGTCCCCCAGGGCGATGCGCGTCACGACGGTCACCAGCAGGGCGGCCGCCAGCACCTCCGCGGCGCGGCGGGCGTGGCGGAGGTAGAGGGCGCGGCCGGAGAGCCCCCGGGCGCGGGAGCGCGCAGTTCGAGATCCACAGGCTCACCCCGGTGATGAACAGGAACGACGAGCCGGTCGCCACCTGCAGCGCCCGCCAGCCGCCGCTGAAGGGGTCGATGGGCACGCCCGGCCCGAGGAGCTCGACGTCGTAGGCCGCGTGGTAGACGACCATCATCAGCGATCGCGGCCGTCCGCGCGACGTCGACCTCCCACAGCGCGCTCGCTCACGTCGACGAGCGCGAGCAGCGGCTCGATGAGCCCGGGCGCGGCGGCCACCAGGCTGTCCTCGGCCACCTGCACCACCACACCCCCGGCCTCGCGCACCAGCAGGCCGCCGGCCGCCCAGTCCCATGGGTTGAGGCCGGTCTCGTAGTAGCCGTCCACGCGGCCCGCGGCGAGCCAGGCCAGGTCGATCGCGGCGGAGCCGAACCGCCGGACGTCGCGCACCGCCGGCAGCACCCGCGCGAGAAGCTGCGCCTGGACCGCCCGCCGCTCGGCGCGGTAGCTGAACCCGGTGGCGACGAGCGCCTGGTCGAGCGGCGGGCCGGCCTCGATGCGCAGCCGGCGGTCGCCCAGACGGGCGCCCTCGCCCCGGCGCGCCGTGAAGGTCTCGCCGCGCCCGGGGTCGTGCACCACCCCCACCAACGGGCCGTCCGCGTCGAGGGCGGCCACGCTGACGCTCCACTGCGGGATGCCCCAGAGGTAGTTGATCGTGCCGTCGAGGGGATCCACGAGCCAGCGGACCCCCGACGCGCCCTCGCCGCCGCCGCCCTCCTCGGCCACGATGGCGTCGCCGGGGCGTGCACGACGGATGCGGTCCACGATCAGCGCCTCGGCGGCCCGGTCGGCGTCGCTCACCAGGTCGGTGCGGCTGGTCTTGGACGACGAGGCCCGTGGCCGGAGCGCCGAAGCGCCCGAGCAGCAGGTCGCCGGCCTCCCGCGCGACGGCCTCGGCCAGGGTCAGCAGGTCGGCGGTCATGTCAGGTGCGCCGCCAGGGCCGGGAGCACCGTGGACGGGCTCCTCGAGGTGCGGGAAGTGCCCGACGCCCGGCAGCCGCAGGAGGCGCCCCGCCGGAAGGGCGCCCGCCAGCCACTCCGCGCCCGCCGGCCGGGTGATGCGGTCGAGCGTCCCCACGACCACCAGGGTCGGCTGGGGCAGCCGCGGGACGAGCGGCCGCACGTCGGTGCCGAGGCCGCGCGACGCCCAGTCGGTCGATCGCCCGCAGGTCGGCCGTCGAGAGCCGGTCGCTCGCCTCCTGGAGCAGGGCCGCCATGGCGGGGTCGCCCGTGAGCGCGCCGGGGTCGGCGATGGCCGTCGAGGAAGGCCTCGCGGCGGCGCTCGGGGCTGCGGCGGACGACGGGCGATGGCGAGGCGCGCGAGCGCGCGGGCCGACGAGCGGGATCTGGACGAGGTCGGAGACGCCCGCGCGGCGGCAGCCGCATCGGGCGGGGGAGCACCCACGGCGCGAGCAGCGCCATCCGTCCCACGGCGTCGGGGCGCCGCGCCGCCAGGATCATGGCGACCTGGGTGCCCAGCGAGTGCCCGACAGACGCCGACCGGCGCCAGCGAGGACACGAGCGGCTCGAGCGCCGCGGGCGAGGGCGCCCGGGCCGGTGCGGCCGCGAGCGAGCCGGGGGCTGGCCCCGAAGCCCGGGCAGGTCGACCGCGACGGCCCGGGCGCCCGCCGCGGCGAGCGCCTCGGGC
The DNA here is from genome assembly GCA_963721335.1 of Miltoncostaeaceae bacterium. Lineage (GTDB taxonomy): Bacteria > Actinomycetota > Thermoleophilia > Miltoncostaeales > Miltoncostaeaceae > CAVXDY01. Next base: position 57,242 of record CAVRIV010000002.1, on the reverse strand, counting down.
AGCGGGCCCCAGCCCTCCTTGAAGCCGTTGAGCCCGTGCACCAGAAGCACCGTGGGCCCCGTCCCGGCCTCGAGCGTCGCGATGGTGCCCACGCCGAGACGATACGCGTCGGGGTCGGGTACCCTTGGCCCGTGTCCGAGAAGCTCGAGCTCGTCTCCCCCCGCGGCTACTGCGCCGGGGTGGACCGCGCCATCGAGACCGTCGAGCGGGTGCTCGAGGAGCTCGGCCCGCCGGTGTACGTGCGCGGCGAGATCGTCCACAACACCCACGTCGTGGCCACCCTCGCCGCGAAGGGCGCGGTGTTCGTGGACTCCGAGAGCCAGGTTCCGGAGGGCCAGACGATCATCCTGTCGGCCCACGGCGTCTCGCCCGAGGTGCACCGCGTCTGCCGCGAGCGACGGCTGCGGGTGATCGACGCCACCTGCCCGCTGGTGTCCAAGGTCCACGCCGAGGTGCGCCGCTACGCCGCCCGCGGTGCGACGGTGCTCCTGGTGGGCCACCTGGACCACGACGAGGTGATCGGGACGATGGGCGAGGCCCCGGAGTCCGTGATCGTGGTGGAGGACGTCGCCGACGCCGAGAAGGTCCAGGTGCGCGATCCGTCCAACGTCGCGCTGACCACCCAGACGACGCTGTCGATCGACGACACGACCGCGATCGTCGAGGTCCTGAGGCGGCGCTTCCCGGAGCTCTGGAGCCCGAAGTCGAGCGACATCTGCTACGCCACCCAGAACCGCCAGGACGCCGTGCGCGAGGTGGTGCAGGACGGCGCCGACCTGGTGCTGGTGGTCGGCTCGCGCAACTCCTCCAACTCCAACCGGATGGTCGAGGTGGCGCAGGCCTCGGGCTGCGAGGCCTACCTGCTCGACAACGACGAGGAGCTGGACATGAGCTGGCTCACGGGCAAGCAGCGGATCGCCCTCACGGCCGGCGCGTCGGCGCCCGAGGTGCTGGTGCAGGACGTCGCGCGGCGCCTGGAGGAGGCCGGCTACGCCCGCACCGGCGAGGAGGAGCCGAGCGCCGAGGGCGTCTTCTTCTCCCTCCCCCGGGAGGTCCGTACCTAGAGTCGCGTCGGCGAGCCCGGGATGTGGCTCGTCAGTCGATGACGGTGGGGCCGCGGACCGTGAAGCCGGGGGGCAGCGATGCCGCCAGCTCGTCCGCGTCGAGGGCCCGGCGGGGGTCGATCTCGAGGTCAACGGGACGGCCCTCGGCGTCGCGCGGCACGGTCACGCCGGCGGCCTCGAGCCAGCGGGCGTAGAGGTCGTTCAGGTCCCGCCGCGCCGTGGCGGGCGAGTCCGCTCCCTCGGCGTTCTTGATGGGCGAGAACTCGTCCTCGCGGGCGGCCTCGACGGTGACGGTGCGCTCGGCGGCCGGGAGGGCGTCGAACAGGAAGGTCTCGAACTTGATCGCGTTGGGCTCGGACGGGTCGACGGGCTGGCCCCCGGCGTCGAGGTGCGGCACCCGCTTCACCGCCCGGTGGAAGGGCAGCCGCAGGCCCCCCTCGGTGAGGGCCGAGGCGAAGGACACCTCGATGCAGTGGACGGCGATCGATCCGGCCCAGTAGACGAGCTCGCCGTCCTCGTCGCGCGCCTCGGCCAGCTCGTCCGGCAGGTCGCTGTACTCCACCACGGTGGTCTTCCCGTCGACCCGGGCGATGACGCCCATCCTCTCCTCGGGGGCCAGCTTGCGGACCACCACGGAGGTCATGTCCGCCCCCGCCCGGCGGTGGTGGCCGAGCAGCTCCGGCCGGCAGACGCGCACGAGCGGGTTGTCGACCTGGAAGGTGAAGATCGTCCGTACCCCCTCGTGGGTCATCTCGTCGAGCGCCCCGGATGTCCGGAGGGCCGAGAGCAACCCCCCGTGACCGTCGGGCGAGAGCGCCACGCGGTCCGGACCCTCCAGCAGGATCGCTCCGCTGTGGCGGTCGACCGCGGGCAGCGTCCCCTGCACCACGAAGCGCACCGACCCCGGCTCGAGGCCGAAGTGGCCGGCAGCCCGGAAGCTGGCGCGCGTGGCGGCGTCGTTCTGGGGCGAGGTCAGCACGTACCAGGGCAGCGGGCCGTACCGCGCCCGCAGGGCCGCGATCTTCGCGGCGTGATGGGCGAACAGGGTGCGCCCCGACAGCGGCGCGAAGGGGAAGTCGCCCTTGGGGCCGTCGAAGCCCAGACGGGTCCCCTGCCCGCCCGCCAGCAGCACCGCCGCCACCTCGCCCCGCCGGAGCATCTCCTCCCCCACCTCGCGCGCCCGGCGCTCGCGCTCCCGCTCGGCGTCGGTGCGGGGCATGGGGATGAGGTCGTCCGGCGCCGGCGGCTCGATGGTGCCCAAGGGGGCCGGCGGCCTCGGCCGACACCAGCTCCCCCACCAGGCGCCCGATCAGCTCGAGATCGAGACCCTCCAGCTCGGTGCGAAGGCGGTCGCGGGGCTCCCCCTCCAGGCGCGCGAGCGCCTCGGCCAGGTGGCCCTGACCGGCCGATCCCAGACGCTCCTCGAGGCTCGTCATCCCGGGCGGAGCGCCACCTTGGTGACTCCCTCGACGCGCTCCGCCATCAGGCGGTATCCCTCGGCCGCCTCGTCCAGCGGGAGCTGGTGCGAGAGCAGCGGCGCGGGGTCGATCCTCCCGCCCTCCACCAGCCCGAGCAGCTCGGGGAAGTAGTGCGGTCCCGGCACCAGCCCCCCGGTCACCGAGATGTTGCGCAGGAACTGGTCGCTCCAGTTCACGACCGGGGTCTGGCCCATGAAGTGGTCCATGCCGAGGCAGGCGATGGTGCCACCGGGCCGCACGCAGGCGTGCGCGGCGGCCATCGACTCCGGGCCCGAGATGGTGTCGACCACCACGTGGGTGCCCTCGCCGCCGGTATGCTCCATCACCGCCTCGCGGATCTCGTCGTCGTCGCGCGAGTCGACGGTGGCCGTGGCGCCGAGGACCGTCGCGACCTGGAGGCGATCGGCGTGATGGCCGAGGCAGATCACGCGCTCGGCGCCCTTGGCCACGGCGCCGTGGACGGCGGCGAGCGCCACGGCGCCGTCGCCGATCACCACGACCGACTGCCCGGCGGAGGTGCCGGCCGCGGTGAGGCCGTGCCAGCCGGTGGACATCATGTCCACCAGCGGCAGCACGGTCGTCTCGCGATCGGGCCCGGACAGCGCCTCGGGCACCGGGTGGAGCGTCGTGTCGGCGTAGGGCACGCGCACCAGCTCGGACTGCCCGCCCTGCACCGACGCCGCCGTGCTGCCACGTGCGCGGCGCCCAGCCGAACAGCGACCAGTGCGCGCAGGACGAGGCGAGGCCCTCCCGGCACCAGGTGCACTCGCCGCAGGCGACGGAGCACGAGGACATGACGCGATCGCCGGCCGACACGCTCGTCACCTCCGGGCCCACCGCCTCGACCGTGCCGATGAACTCGTGGCCGAGGCGCGAGCTCGGCGGGAAGCCGAACGCCTCGCCCGCGTTGTAGATGTGGAGGTCCGAGCCGCAGATCCCGGCCAGCGTGACCCGCACCACCGCGTCCCTCGGCAGCTCGATCGCCGCCTCCGGCAGGTCCTCCACCCGCACGTCGTGCCGTCCCTGGAAGGTCAGTGCCCTCATTCGCGCCCCCCGCGTCGCGGCCCGGTGGCCACGCGGCAGGATACGCGGCGCCGCCCCGGCCGCGCCGCGGGGGCTAGCATCCCGGCGTGGCCGAGGTTCCCCACGCCAAGCTCGCACAGCGGTTCCGCGCGGAGCCCGACCGCGCGCGGGTGAGGATCGTGGCGTCCACCGAGATCGCCGACGGCCTGCGGTGCGAGACCACCGTCCGCGACCACACCGTGGCAGCCGACGAGCCGCGCTCCTTCGGCGGGACCGACGCCGCGCAGAGCCCGGTCGAGCTGCTGCTCACCAGCCTCGCCACCTGCCAGGCCATCACCTACCGGATCTGGGCGGCCGAGCTCGGCGTCGCCCTCGACCGGGTCAGCGTGGAGGTGGTGGGCGATCTCGACCTGAGCGGCCTCCTGGGGCTCGACGGCGGCGCGCGGGCCGGCTACGAGGGCCTCCAGGTGCACGTGACCCTCGACGGGCCCGAGCCCCGCGAGCGCTACGAGGAGCTCGCCGAGGCCGTCGACCGCCACTGCCCCGTCCTGGACGCGCTCTCGCGCCCGGTGACCATGGAGCGCGTCCTGACCCTGCCCGAGAACTAACCCTCGGGAGCCAGGCCGGCGCGCTCCAGCGCGGCCGCGGGCTCCATCACCAGGCCCACGAAGAAGGGCCCGAACTCGCCGTAGCGGGCGCTCACCTCGTCGAAGCGCATCTCATAGACGATGTCCTTCAGGGCCGCCGGGTCGTCCGCCACCAGGGTCACCCCCCACTCCCAGTCGTCGAGCCCCGTCGCGCCCGTGATCAGTTGCAGGACCCGCCCGGCGTAGCGCCGGCCGACCACCGCGTGGCCGCCCATCAGCCGCCTCCGCTCCTCGAAGGGCAGGGCGTACCAGTTGTCGCTCCCCCGTCCGGCGCTTGGACATGGGGTAGAAGGCGATCATGGCGCGGGGCGGCAGGCGCGGATGCAGGCGGGCGTCGAGGTAGGTCTCCATGCGAGCCCGCCACTCCCCGAGACGGGCCTCGAGGTCCTCGGCGCCCTCGGCCTCGAGCCGGGCGCGCTCGTCGTCCTCGGTGCTCGTGTACTCGCTCAGCTCGGTGAGCGACACGAACGAGTAGACCGGCTCGAGCGGGCCGGCCAGGACCCGCTTGGTGAGCACATCGAGCGCGTCGAGATCCGGTGACAGGGCCATCAGGCCGACGTCGGCCCGGCCGCCGAGCACCGAGAAGGCGATCACCTGATTGGGCTCGTCGGCGGTGAACGCGCCGATGGCCTCGAGGACCCCCCGGGCGCCCGGCTCCGCCCGCCGTGCCCGCAGCAGCAGGTGCACGACCCCCCAACCCTGCGACGGGCTGACCCTCACCGAGCTAACGGCGGACGAAGCGGAACAGTGAGCCGTTGGCGAGCACGTAGAGGTCGCCGTTCAGGCCCTCACCAAAGGAGGTCACGTTCGACAGCGTAACCCCGAGGCGGCCGGTGTCGTCGCGCTTGGCGCCGGGATTCGGGCCCGCTCGCATGGTCCACAGCTTGCCGGAGCAGAAGTCGGCGAAGACGTAGCGGCCGCGCAGCGCGGGCACGCGCGTGCCGCGGTAGACGTAGCCGCCCGTGACGGAGCAGCCGTCGCCGTGGGTGTACTGGGCCACCGGGCCCACCGGCGCCCTGCCCTGCACGGGTCCCCCGTCGGCGAACCGCGAGCGTCCCTCGAAGGCGTTCCATCCGAAGTTCACGCCCCGCGCGCCCGCCGCGCGGACGGAAGTCCACCTCCTCGATCTCGTTCTGGCCGACGTCGCCGATCCAGATGTCGCCGCGCACGCGGTCGAACGAGAAGCGCCAGGGGTTCCGTCAGGCCGTAGGAGTAGACCTCCGGAGCCCCGCCGCCGCCGGCGAAGGGGTTGCTCGCCGGGATGCCGTACTGCTTGCCCGGCGCGCGCGAGTTCACGTCGATGCGCAGGATCTTGCCGAGCAGCGAGCCCCGGTCCTGGCCGTTGCCCTCGGGGTCCCCGCCGCCGCCGCCGTCCCCGGTGCCGATGTAGAGGAACCCGTCCGGCCCGAAGGCGAGGTGGCCGCCGTTGTGGTTGGCCGCGAAGTCGTCCATCGAGAGCAACAGGCGGGCGCTGCCGGGGTTCGCGCGGCCGTTGGCCCCGCGCCGGTACTCGACGACCTGCTGCCGATCCCCGGACGAGTTCGTGTGGTAGACGTAGAAACGGCCGTTGCTCGCGTACTTCGGGTGGAAGGCCAGGCCCAGCAGGCCCTGCTCGCCGCCCGACGTGACGTCGTCCGAGATGTTCAGGAACGCGGTCCCCACCAGGCGGCCGCGCTGCAGGATCCTGATCGTCCCGCTCTGCTGCACGATGTAGAGCCGGTTCGCCTGCTGGGGCGCGTGGGTGACGGCGACCGCGTCGCCGAGGCCGCCCTTCAGGCGTGAGAGCCGGAAGCTGCCCCGCCTGGGCGGAGAGCTGGTCGCCGGCGCCGGCGCCGGCGGACTCGGGCGCCGCCTCGCCGGACGCGCAGCCCGCCGCGAGCCCGAGGACCGCGATCAGAGTGAGCATCGCGAGCCACGGCATGCGCGAGCGGGGGATCACCGCGGGGAGGCTAGCGCAGGTCGTCGCCGAGCCCGCAGCGCACCGGTCAGGGGGCGTCCCCGATCGCGGCGGCGGCCGCGAGCTGCACCGGGTCGCGGAGCGGTGAGAGCGGAGGCGCGTAGCCCAGGTCGCACTCCGCGAGCTCCCGCACCGTCAGCCCGCCCCAGAGCGCCACGGAGATCGCGTGCAGGCGCGTCGAGACCTCGCCCGACCCGGCGACCTGGCCGCCCAGCAGCCGCCCCGTCGACTCCGTCCCACACCAGGCGCACCACGATCGGCCGCACGCCGGGCATGTACCCGGAGCGGTCGCGGCCCTCGCGCAGGACGGCCTCCGGCGTGAACCCGGCCTCGAGGGCGGTGCGGGCATCGATCCCGGTCGCGCCGAAGGAGACCTGTCCGAACCGCGAGACCCAGGAGCCGAGGGTGCCGGCGAAGCGCCCGGCGACCTCGTCGCCCCCGTCCCCCACGACGTCGCGCGCCGCGATGCGCCCCTGGACGGTGGCGGTCGTGGCCAGCGGGATCCACACCTGGCGTCCCAGCAGGAGGTGGTGGGCCGTGGCGCAGTCGCCGGCCGCCCAGATGCCGCCGACGGTGGTCCGGCCGCGGCGATCGATCGCGATCGCGCCGCGCTCCCCCAGCTCGCACCCGGCGCTCGCGGCGATCTCCGAGTTGGGCTCGACGCCCGTGCCCAGGAGGATCAGGTCGAACACCTGCTCGCGCCCGTCGATGGTCGCGGCCGGCCGGCCGTCGCGGAGCACGATGCGCTCGAGGGTCGCGCCGGCCCGGGCCCGCACGCCTGCTTCCTCGAGCGCGGAGATCACGGGTGCGGCCACCCCCTCGTCGAGCGCCGGCAGCACCCGTGGGGCGGACTCGACGATCTGCAGGCGCACGCCGCGCGCGGTCAGCGCCTCGGCCATCTCGATGCCGATGGGCCCGCTCCCCACCAGGAGGGCGCTCGGGTCCGTGAGCGATGCGAGCAGGTCCCGCAGACGCCGCGCCGAGTCCAGGTCGCGCAGGGTGAGGACGCCCGGCAGGTCCACCCCGGGGACCGGCGGCCGCACGGGCCGCGCCCCCGTGGCGATCACCAGCGCCCCGTACCCCACGTCCTCCCCTCCGGAGCAGCGCACGACGCAGGTCTCGGGGTCGACGGCGAGGGCCTCGACCCCCGTGCGCACCTCGATCCGGCGCCGGCGCAGGAAGTACTCCGGGTCGTGATGCACCAGGTCGTCCGCGTCGGCGACCTCGCCGCCGATGAGATACGGGATCCCGCAGGCCGCGTAGGAGACGTCCGGCCCGCGCTCCAGCACGAGGATCTCGCGGGCCGGGTCGGCTCGCCGGGCCTCTGCGGCGGCGGACATCCCGGCGGCGTCGCCGCCGATCACCACGAGGCGCCCGCCGCTCCGGCCAGGGCGGGCCGCGGTCATGGCCGGATGGCTCCGGTGTGCTAGGCGGTGACCGGCTCGATCGCCGGCTGGACCGCCCGGCTGACCGTGACCGGAAGGAGCCGCACGAACGCGTTCAGCTCGGCGGCCGGAGCGCCCTCGGCGATGCCGCGGACCAGCCGCTCGAGGACGGCCTCCTCGCGGGGTCCCAGCTCACCGGCCACGGGCTCGAGGGCCTGGGTGAGTCGCTGGGCCACCTCAGTATCGAGCAGCTTGAACGTCTCGATCAGCTGAGCGGGGATCTCGGCCATGCGCGACAGTATCGCACAGCAGGCGGATGCCGCGCCGCCACAGGGTGCCGCATCGGGCAGGGAATCGCCCTCCCACGGCCAAAGAGAGCACTCGTCCCCAGGGGGAGGCGCGGGTGCAGTTGTGGATGGTGGGCGGCGGCCTGGTGGTGGTGCTCGCCTGGTCGGCCTGGGACCTCGGACGCGCGGGCCGCACATCGGCTCCGGCGCTCGGCACCCTGCGCGCCGTCGGGGGCCTGGGCCTCCTCGCGATGGCCGCCTCGAGGCGCTGATCGCGGGGTACCCCGTGGCCGCGGCGATCGCGGCGCTCGCGGCGACCCCGCTGGCGGCCGGCCTGGCAGCCGGCGCCCGCCGGGCCCGCCGGGCCCGCGCGCGTCGTCGCCGCGGCCACGCCGGCACCCGCCCAGGGGCGCGACCGGACTCTCGGGCGACGCGCCGCCTAGGTTCTGCGCACCACCCACCGGTCGATGCGGTCCAGCACCGGTTGATGCTCGAGCGAGGGGATCGTCCAGCCGAGCTCGGCGGTGCGGGCGAGAGCCTCCTGAAGGAGGGCGATGGCCTCGTGCAGGTCCATCGGCTCGCACGCCAGGCCCAGGTCCGCCATCGGCTCCAGCAGCTCGCGCCGCAGCCGGGGCTCGGCCATGTCGGGCAGGAAGAACGCGTCCTTGACCCCGCCGCCCAGCTCCTCGATGTCGATCAGCACGACGAGCGGCGACAGCCGCCGGTGCTCCTTGGCCACCGTGATGACGACCTGGCGCTGGTCGGGGGCGTCCTCGGGCGAGGTCGCCCAGGCGGCCGCCGGGCGGGCGTTGGCGAGCCCCGCCACGGCGGCCAGCCGCGACCGGGCGGCCCGGCCCGTGGCACCGCTCGAGGGACGGCGGACGGCCGACGGCACGATCGCCGCGATCGCCAGGCAGGCCTCGCGGCCGGCCTCGTCCGCCTCGCCGAGCAGCGCGAGGAAGGGATCCAGATCCTCCGGCGGGAGCGCCGCCAGGACCTCCTCCACCAGCGCCTCGACCAGGTACGAGCGGCCGACGCCGGTGACGGCGGCGGCCACGCGCTCCGCGCTCGCGGCGTCGGCCTCCAGGGGGGACAGCCCGGCGCGCAGCCGGAGGAAGGCGGCCTGGGCGTCGAGATCGCTCCCGATGTCGGCGAGGCAGGCCGCCAGCTCGGAGCGGCCGGCGGAATCGCACCGGGCCAGGCCGTCCTCGACCCAGCGCCGGGCGCTCACCTGGTCGCCGTCCCGGTATGCGATCAGGGCGGCCTCGTACCGGTCCTCGGGGTCGTCCTCGGGGAAGGCCCCGCGCAGGACCTCCAGCGCGTCATCGGAGCGGCCGGCGCGCACCAGCGCGCGCGCCAGCCGCCGGCGCGCGGCGGGAACCCGCTCGGGCAGGTGCTGCCGCAGCACGATCAGCAGGCGGTCCAACGCGAGCGCGGCCTCCGCGGGCCGCTCGTCGGCCAGCAGGTCGGCGACCTCCGCCTCGCGAGCGGCCACCTCCGCCTCGGTCAGGCTCGCCCACTCCGTCCTCGGAGGGCCGATCCAGCCGAGATGGACCTCGTACCCGGCCTCCGCCAGCACGGCCGACAGGGGGCGGCCGGGGCCGCGCAGCGCGCCGTCGCAGGCCGCGATCAGCGCGGCCACCGCGCCGAGATGCGTGACGGGCGGGGCGACCCACGGACGGTCCGGCTGGAAGCGGGCGAGGCGCGCCTCCACCGCCGCGAGCAACGCGCCCTCGTCCTGGGGCCGGGGCGAGGCGGCGGCGATGCACCGCACCGAGACGTCTCGCCGCGCGGGATCCTCCACCCTCACCGCCAGCATCTGCCCGGGCCTCACCGCCGGGCGGCAGTGGGACGCCGGCCGCGAGGCCGAGCATCGCCAGCGGCGCGAGATCCGGCTCCAGGTCGAGGCGGCCCGCGGCCGCCTGCTCCTCGCTGACGACGGTGGTCAGCTCGACCCCCGCGAGGACCTGGGCCAGGCTGGCGAGCCGGCCGTCCACGAGCTGGATCACGCGCGGGTCGTCACGGATCGCGCGCCGCACCGCCGCCGCGGGGTCGCGCGAGCGCGTGACGCCGTTCGACTCGAGCAGGCGCCCCACCTCGTCGGCGCCCGCAGGGCCGTCCGCGAGGAGGGAGAGCACGGCATCTGCGATGCGCCCCATCCCGCTGAGAATAGCGGTGAGCTCGGTCGCGGCTCCCCGCGGGCGCTGTCATGATCGGCCCGTGGTGAGACCCGCGCGCAGGCCCCCGGAGGATGCGTGAGCGGCCTGGCCTCGGCCCTCGCGGCGGCATCGGTCTTCGACTCCCTGTCCGGGCTGGCGGAGGACGCCGCCCGCTACGGCTACTGGGCGGTCCTGCTGGTGGTGGCCGGCGACGGGGTCTTCCCGGTCCTGCCCGGCGAGACCGCGATCGTGGCGGCGGCCGTGCTGGCCGCGAGACGGCGACCTCGAGCCTGCCCCTGGTGATCCTGGCCGGCGCGGTGGGGGCGGTGATCGGCGACTCGTGCGCCTACTGGATCGGCCGCGCCGGCGGCGGGCCGATCAAGCGCTTCGTGACCCGCGTCGCCGGGGCCGATCGCCTGCGTCGCGGCCGAGAGGATGGTGAAGCGGCAGGGCGGGCCTCTGGTCTTCGTGGGCCGCTTCCTGCCGGGCATCCGCATCGCGATCAACCTCTCGTGCGGCGCCGGCCAGATGACGTACCCGCGGTTCCTCTTCTTCGACGTGCTGGGCGGGATCGTCTGGGCGACGCAGGCGGCGCTGCTGGGCTACTTCGCGGGGAAGGCCTTCGCCGACCAGCTGTGGGTGGCGTTCGTCGTCGCCTTCGGCGTGACCGCCCTGGTGGGAGGCGCGATCGCGGTCAAGGAGCGCCAGCGGGTGCGCCGGGAGCGCGCCGCGGCGGCGGCGGAGCGCGGCGAAGGCGGGACGGGGTCCGCGGGCGCCGCCTAGTCCGTAACGGGGCGGGTGCGTCCGCTGTGAGTTTTTGGTGAGGTCGGAACCCCGAAAGGAGCTTTTCATACATTTGGAATGGTCATAAAGTGTTAGTCGGCTTGAACGCGCATACGGGCGGGGCCCACAATCGTTCGATGGGGGGCATCGTCGATTTGAGTGATCCCAGACTTTCGGTCGAAGACGAGAGCCCACGCCTGCTGTCGGTGTCCGCGGCGGCCAAGCTGCTCGGGGTGAGCTCCTCGTCGCTCCGCGCATGGGCTGCCGCCGGGCGGGTGCCTCACGTGCGCACGCCGGGCGGCCACCGGCGCTTCGAGCTGGACGAGCTGGTGCGGTGGCTGGCCGAGCGCGGAGGCTCTCCGCCGGCGCCCCAGCACCGGCTTCAGGAGCTCGTGCCGACGCGCGTGGAGGCGATGCCGGGCATCGCCCAGGCCCTCGCCGACTCGGCGGACGAGGTCGTGTCGGCCTTCGAGGAGGAGCTCTCGCGCACCCGCCCGGGCGGCGCCGGACGGCCGTCGGCCTCGCGGAACGCACGGGTGATGGGCGCTCTCGGGTCGCTCGCCGACGCGCTCGATGCCGGCGACCTGGCCGACTGCTATCGCGACGCCGAGTGGGAGGGCTTCCGCCACGGCGCCTCCGGGCAGGCCGGCGACGCCCCCGTGACCGAGGCGCTGGCCCTTCGCCGGGCCGTGGACCGCGTGCTCGCACCCGTCTTCGTGGACCGCCCGCAGGAACAGCGGACCGTCGAGCGCTCCCTGGACCGCATGGCCGTGCGCGTCGCGGCCGGCTATGCGGACGGAGTACGCTGTCGGCTCCGGTCGTCGATGGAATGAGGTGGGGAGGCCCCATCGCGACACGACATGGCGGCCGGTCCCGTCGCTCTGAAGGTCCATGGCTCTCGGTGTCGGCGGCCGCGCGCGCTCTCGGGGTGAGCCCCAGCACGCTGCGCCTGTGGGCGAGCGAGGGCCGGGTGCCGCACGTGCGCACCGCCGGGGGCCACCGCCGCTTCGACCCCGAGGCGCTGCGCCAGTGGCTCGCGCGCCAGCCCGCACGTCCGACCCGGCCGAGCCGGCAGACCGCGGTGCAGCTGCCCGTGGCCCCGCTCCTGGCCGACGCCCTGCGCGAGCGCGCCGACCTCGTCTCCGACGCCGTGGAGTCGCTGGTGGAGGGCCCCGCCGAGGCCGCCTACCGGCGCCTGCCGCCCGCCGAGCGGCGGGGCGTGGTGCGCGCCTGGGTCGACGCGCTGGCCGACGCCTTCCAGGTCGGAAGCCTGGTGGACGCCCTGGACCGCGCGGAGACCTACGGCCGCGGCCACGGGCTGGCCGGCTCGTCGGCCGAGGTGACGCTGGGCGGGAGCCTCGCCCTTGAGCGCGCCATCGACCGGGCCCTTCTCGCTCCGCCGGCGCCGCTGACGGACAGCCAGCGCCGCGAGGTCGTCGCCGCCATGAGCCAGCTCACGGCCCGCGTCGCCACCGCATGGGCGTCGGCCGTCGCCGGCCGGGGGCCGCGCGCCGCCCTCTAGCCGGCTCGGGGGCGTGGCGGGACCGGGATCCGGACGCGCTCGAGCGTGGCCCCCCGCGGGGTGGTGGCCCGTACGTCGATCGCCCGCGCCGAGACGCGCACCGCGAGGAAATGGTGCGCCAGGCGGCAGCTGCGGAGGCCCTCGGCCGGGCGCAGGCACGGATAGAGGGTGTCGCCCCCGCCGGAGGTGGTGATGTAGGTGATGCCCCCCACCTCGAGACGCTCGTAGAGGTGGTTGTGGCCCTGGAGCACGAGCGCCACCCGACCGCGCCGCAGGAGCGGCTCCCACAGCCGCCGCTGCTCGGGATCGGGCGGCCGGACCCCGGCCGTGTGCAGAGGCTGGTGGAAGGCCACGATGCGGACCGGGCCCGGCGGCGCGGTCATCTCACGGCGCAGGAAGCGCAGCTGGGCGGGGTCGGAGGGCACGTTCGCGTCGAGCACGATCACCCGCGCCGGACCGGCGGAGAAGGCGTAGAAGCGTCGCGGCGATCCCAGGACCCGGGCCGTCGAGGTGCCTCGGACATCGTCGTTGCCCCAGGCCGCCCGCCAGCGCGCGCCCAGCGCGCGGAGGCATCGCTCGGGCCGCCAGAAGGTGTCGCGGGTGGCCACGCCGTCGGGGTCCGAGAAGTTGTCGCCGGTCGTGAGGACGAAGGCGAACGGCTCCCGTCGCCACTCGCCGCACATCCGGCGCGTGACCGCCGCCTGGGCCGGCGATCCGGTGCCCCAATCGCCCTTCACGGCAAACCGCACCGTCCCCGCGTCGGTGCCGGTCACGCCCGCGGCGCTCGCGCCGAGGGCGGCGAGGGCGGCGGCCGCGGCGGCCGCCGCGAGGCTCACCCGGGCGGTGCGGGCGCCCGGTCGGCCGACTCGATCTGCGCCCGCAGCTCGTCGGCCCGGCGGCGGAGCCGGGCGCGCGCTGCGTCGAGCGCCGCGGCGGGGTCGTCCGGCGGCCCGGGGGGGGCCGGGCTGGGGGGCGGCGGGGCGATGGCCGCGGGCGCCCGGCGCGGGCGGCGCAGCAGGGCGAGCCCGGCGCCCGCTCCGGCGACGCCGATCGCGGTGATCGTCCAGCTCCTGACGGTGCTCATCGGACCCCTTCCGGCGGTTTCCACGCATCCTAGAGCGGCCGTCGGCCGCTGCTATACTGCCGCGCCTGCCGGGGCCCGGTCGTCCCGCAGCGCCCGCGTGCCACGACCCCCGGAGGTTCGGATCACCCCGTACGAGATCATGATCATCCTCAATCCCGAAGCGGACGAGGAGCAGCAGGAGGAGATCCTCTCGAGGGTCCAGCAGCTCGTGCGCGACGGCGGCGGGACGATCGATCACGTGAACGACTGGGGACGGAAGAAGATCTCGTTCCCCATGGCCAAGCACCTGGACGGCCGGTACGTGGTGATCACCTGCAGCGGCGAGCCCTCATCCCTCCTCGAGATCGAGCGGGTGCTGTCGATCAGCAAGGAGGTCGTGCTGCGCGCGCTGTTCATCCGGCTCAACAAGAACGAGGCCGAGCGGGTCCGCACGAGCGGCTCGCCGGCTCCCGTGGACACGCACCCCGAGGGTGAGGGCCGTCCCCAGCGCGGGAGCCGGGGCGGCGGTCGCGGCGGCGGCAGCCGGCGCCCGCGCTGACCGGAGCGAGACCCATGCCCGCCGACCTGAACCGCGTCACCCTGGTGGGGCGCCTGACGCGCGATCCGGAGCTGCGCCACACCCAGGGCGGCGACCCGATCTGCTCGATCCGCCTGGCGGTCTCCTCGCGCTCGCGCGATGAGGCCGGCAACTGGGGCGACAAGAGCAACTACTTCGACGTGACCGTCTTCGGCCGCCAGGCCGAGACCGCCTCCACCTACCTGGCCAAGGGCCGGCGCATCGGCGTCGACGGGCGCCTGTCCTGGCGCGAGTGGCAGGCCCAGGACGGCACCAAGCGCCAGAGCGTCGAGGTGATCGCCAACGACGTCTTCTTCCTGGACTCGCGCGGCGAGGGCGGCGGCGACTCCTCCCAGGCCGGCGGCTGGTCCCAGGCCCCGGCGGCCGGCTCCGGCGGCGACCTGCCGGTGGATCGCAGCGACATGCAGCCGGCGCCCGGCGCCGACGACGACATCCCCTTCTAGTGGCGCGAGGAGCAGCATGCAGGCGATCCTTCTGAGCGAGGTCGAGGGCCTCGGCGAGGCGGGCAGCGTGGTCAACGTGGCCCGCGGCTACATGCGCAACTACCTGCTGCCGCGCGGGCTGGCGGAGCTGGCCACACCCGCGCGGATCGCCGAGATCCAGCGCCGCGAGGAGCAGCGCAAGGTGGCCGAGGCGAGAGCCGAGGAGCAGGCCAAGGAGCTGGCCGACCTCCTGGGACGCACGATCCTGACCCTGAAGGCCAAGGCCGGCGACGACGGGCGCCTGTTCGGCTCGATCACGTCCGCCGACGTGGCCACGGCCATCGAGGAGGCCCGGGGCGTGCGCATCGACCGGCGCCACATCAACGTCGATCCCCCGATCCGGGCCGTGGGCACGTACGCCGTGCCGATCGAGCTCGGCCCCGGGCTGACGACCGAGGTGAAGACCATCGTCAGCCCCCTGATCGACTGAGCGTGGGCACGCCGTCAGGCGGGGCCGCGGTCAGCGCCCGGAACCGCGCCCCCGGCGCGGCGCTCGGAACTGACGATTCCGGCTCCCGGGAGCCGAGCCCCCGCCGTGGCCGAGAACGCGCCTCCTCCTCAGAACACGGAGGCCGAGGCGATGCTGCTCGCGAGCCTGATGGCCGCGGACACCTACGTCGCCGAGGCGATGTCGCTCGTCGACGTGGACGACTTCTACCGCGAGGGCCATCGCGCGGTGTTCCGGGCGATCGAGGGCCTCTTCAGCACCGGCGAGCCGGTCGAGCCGATCACGGTGATCGAGCGGCTGACCAAGGACGGCGGCTGGACGACGCGGGCGGCCGCGGGGGCGTGCTCGACCTCATGGAGACGCCCTTCATCGCCGCCAGCTACCGGACCTACGCCGAGATGGTCCGCGACACGGCGACCCAGCGGCGGCTGCTGCACGTGGGCCAGCAGATCGAGGCGATGGTCGACCAGCGCGAGGGCGAGACCACCGCCATGCTCCAGGACGCCGAGACGCTGGTCTACGGGCTCTCGCAGAAGGGCGTGCGCGGCGACTTCGCCCGCGCGCACGAGTTGGTGATCAAGGGCATCGAGCGGCTCACCGCGGCCGAGGAGAGCGGGAGCGGGGTGACCGGCGTCGCCACCGGCTTCCTCGACCTCGACCGGATCGTCGGCGGGCTCCAGCCCGGCAACGTGATCGTGGTGGCCGCGCGCCCCAGCATGGGCAAGACGGCCCTGGCCCTCGGCATCGCCGAGCATGCGGCCCTGAGCCAGGAGCGCTCGGTCGCGATCTTCAGCCTCGAGATGAGCGGCGACGAGCTCATCCAGCGCCTGCTGGCCTCGACGGCCATCGTGGACGCCGGGCGCATCCGGGCCGGCCGCCTCGCCCCCGAGGACTGGTCGCGCATCGGCCGGGCCGCCGACCGGCTGTCGGCCGCCCGCCTGTTCATCGACGACTCCGAGGGCGTGACGGTCGGCGAGATGCGCACCAAGACGCGCCGCCTGAAGAGCCGCGAGGGGCTGGACCTGCTGGTCGTCGACTACATCCAGCTCATGGAGGGCGGCCGCCGGATGCGGGACGAGAACCGCGTCCAGGAGATCTCCACCATCTCGCGCGGCCTCAAGATGCTCGCCCGCGACCTGGCGGTGCCCATCATCTGCGTCTCGCAGCTCAACCGGGCCCCGGACGCCCGCCCGGACAAGCGGCCGATGCTGTCGGACCTGCGCGAGTCGGGCGCCATCGAGCAGGACGCCGACCTGGTGCTGATGCTCTACCGCGACGACTACTACAACGACGACTCCGAGGAGAAGGGCGTCGCCGAGGTCAACATCGCCAAGAACCGCCACGGCCCCACGGACCGGGTGAAGCTCACCTTCCGGGGCAGCTACGCCAAGTTCGACAACCTGGCCCGGGAGAGTAGTGGGCCCGCGACGGTCGTCGTCGGCGCCCAGTGGGGCGACGAGGGCAAGGGGAAGGTGGTCGACCTCCTCGCCGAGCGCAGCGACGTCGTCGTGCGCTACCAGGGGGGCAACAACGCCGGGCACACGATCGTCGCCGGCGATCAGGTCTACAAGCTGCACCTGGTCCCCTCGGGGATCCTCTACCCGGACACCCTCTGCGTGATCGGCAACGGCACGGTGGTCGACCCCGGAGCGCTCCGCGTCGAGCTCGACTCGCTCGAGGAGCGCGGCGTCTCCCTTCGCGGCCTTCGCATCAGCGGCAACGCGCACCTGATCATGCCGTACCACGTGATGCTGGACGGAGCGTCCGAGATGCGTCTGGGCCGGTTCTCCATCGGCACGACGCGGCGCGGCATCGGGCCCTGCTACGAGGACAAGGCGGCACGGGTGGGCATCCGGGTGCAGGACCTGCTCGATCCCGAAGATCCTGGTGCGCAAGCTGGAGGTCGCACTCGAGGCGAAGAACGAGATCCTCGAGAAGCTCTACGACCTGCCGCGGCTGGATCCCGCGGCGGTTGCCGAGGAGCAGCTCGCGCACGCCGAGCGGCTGCGGCCGTTCATCGCCGACACCTCGCTGCTCATCGACACGGCGCTGCGCGGCGGCCGGAGGGTGCTGTTCGAGGGCGCCCAGGGGACGATGCTCGACATCGACCACGGGACGTATCCATTCGTGACCTCGTCCAACCCGATCGCCGGCGCGGCCTGCACCGGGCGCGGGAGTGGGCCGACGCGCATCGACCGCGTGATCGGGGTGAGCAAGGCCTACGTCACCCGGGTGGGCGAGGGCCCCTTCCCCACCGAGCTGGACGACGAGGACGGCCGGCGCATGATGGAGCGCGGCAACGAGTTCGGCACCACCACGGGCCGGCAGCGCCGATGCGGCTGGCTCGACCTGGTGGCGCTGCGCTACGCGGTGCGGCTGTCGGGCGTGACCGAGCTCGCGCTCACCAAGCTCGACGTGCTCTCGGGCTTCGCCCGGGTGAGGGTCTGCGAGGCCTACCGGACGCGCGAGGGCGAGCGGCTGACCGATTTCCCCTACCACCAGACCGTCTTCCACGGCTGTCACCCGGAGTACCGCGACCTGGCGGGCTGGGACGAGGATCTCTCGGAGTGCCGGACGCTCGACGACCTGCCGCCGCGCGCGCGGGACTACGTCGGCGCCATCGCCGAGGCGGTCGAGGTCCCCATCACCCTGATCGGTACCGGCCAGGGGCGCCACCAGGTCATCGACCAGGTGGAGACCGTCGCCTAGCTAGCCGAGGTCCTGGATTCCGGTCCAGGCCTCCGCCGGCATCGGCTCGGGGGCGGGCACCGGCGCGCGCGTCGCCTGAGCCGGCTCGGCCGGCGCGGCCGGGGCCGGCTGCGGCGCGGGCTCGGAGTCGGGCTGGGGAGCCCTCTTGGGCTGCGCATCGATGGGACTCGTGGGCGGAGCCACCATGACCGGCTCCGCGCCCACGCCCGCCGACGGATCGATTCCGACCCAGACGGGTGCGGCCTTGGACGTGGCCAGGTCCGCCCGGTCCACGACCGTGGCCGGGGTGGTGACGACGGCCGCCGGGTCGATGCGATCGGTCACCTGGGTCTGCACCGGAGCGGTCTGCTCCGCGATGACGGGGAGCTCGGCCCTGACCTCGGCGGCCGCCGTGGTGGTGCTGGTATCGGCCGCGGCCCGGGTGGCGGCGGCGGCCTGGGCCTCAGTGGCGGCCTGGGCCTCAGTGGGGGCCTGGGCCTCGGCGGCGGCCCGGGTGGTGGCGGCAGCCTCGGCAGCGGCCTGGGCCTCGGCGGCGGCCTTGGCTTCGGCGGCGGCCTTGGCGGCGGCGGCGGCGTCGGCTGCGGCCTGGGCCTCGGCGGCGGCCTTGGCTTCGGCGGCGGCCTTGGCGGCGGCGGCGGCGTCGGCTGCGGCCTGGGCCTCGGCGGCGGCCTTGGCTTCGGCGGCGGCCTTGGCGGCGGCGGCGGCGTCGGCTGCGGCCTGGGCCTCGGCGGCGGCCTTGGCTTCGGCGGCGGCCTTGGCGGCGGCGGCGGCGTCGGCAGCGGCCTGGGCCTCGGCGGCGGCCTTGGCTTCGGCGGCGGCCTTGGCGGCGGCGGCGGCGTCGGCAGCGGCCTGGGCCTCGGCGGCGGCCTGGGCGGCGGCGGCGTCGGCAGCGGCCTGGGCCTCGGCGGCGGCCTGGGCGGCGGCGGCCTGGGCGGCGGCCTGGGTCTCGGCGGCGGCCTGGGCGGCGGCCGCGGCCTGGGCGACTGCGGCGGCCTCGGCGGCGACCTGGGCGGCTGCGGCCTCGGCGGCGGCCTGGGCTGCTGCGGCGGCCTGGGCGGCGGCCGCGTCGGCGGCGGCCTGGGCGGCGGCGGCCTCGGCGGCGGCTGCGGCATCGGCGGCGGCCTGGGCGGCTGCCGCGGCCTGGGCGGCGGCGGCGGCATCGGCGGCGGCCTGGGCGGCTGCGGCGGCATCGGCGGCGGCCTGGGCGGCTGCGGCATCGGCGGCGGCCTGGGCGGCTGCCGCGGCCTGGGCGGCGGCCGCGTCGGCGGCGGCCTGGGCGGCGGCGGCGGCATCTGCGGCGGCCTGGGCGGCTGCGACCTCGGCGGCGGCCTGGGCGGCGGCTGCGGCCTCGGCGGCGGCCTGGGCGGCTGCGGCGGCCTGTGCGGCAGCCGCGTCGGCGGCGGCCTGGGCGGCGGCGGCGGCCTGTGCGGCGGCCGCGTCGGCGGCGGCCTGGGCGGCGGCTGCGGCCTCGGCGGCGGCCTGGGCGGCGGCGGCCTCGGCGGCGGCCTGGGCGGCGGCTGCGGCATCGGCGGCGGCCTGGGCGGCGGCGGCGGCCTGTGCGGCAGCCGCATCGGCGGCGGCCTGGGCGGCCGCGGCGGCATCTGCGGCGGCCTGGGCGGCTGCGGCCTCGGCGGCGGCCTGGGCGGCGGCCGCGGCCTGGGCGGCGGCCTGGGCGGCGGCGGCGGCCTGGGCGGCGGCCGCGTCGGCGGCGGCCTGGGCGGCGGCGGCGGCCTGGGCGGCGGCCGCATCGGCGGCGGCCTGGGCGGCAGCGGCCGCATCGGCCGGGGTGGTGGGGATCGCCGGTGGCGGGGCCGGGATCTCGACCGGGGGCACCTGGACGACCGGCGGGACCGTGACCGGCAGCTCCACGGGGGGCACGACCGGCGGCAGAGTGGGGACCGTGACGGGGGGCACGACCGGCGGCACGGCGGGCAGCGCCGGGACCGTGACGGGCGGCACTGACGGGGCGGCGACGGGCACGGTCGGGGCCGCGACCGGAAGCGGGGTCAGCGCGACGGCCGGCGGCAGCGTGGGGAGCGTGACGCCCGGGGCGCCGGGCACGTTGGGGAGCGTGAGGGGCGGGTCCTGCGCCGGGGGTGAGGCGCCGCCGCCCGTCAGTGGGTCCACCACGCCGCCGCCGGCAGAGCCGACGAGCGATGAGAGACCGCCGCCCACCCCATTCAAGAGCCCCGTCGTGTTCCCGATCGGTGTCGGCACCGCCCCGACGCCCGGCTGCGCGCCGCTCCCGGTGGACAACGGAGCGATCGCGGCGGAGACGGCCCCGGCGACGGGATCGGTCACGTGCTCCGGCTCCGGATCGATGAAGGGCACACCCACCCCGCCCACGGTGACCGCGACCGTGGCCGCCACGCCCACCGCGACCGCGCCCGCGGCCACGAGGCCTCCGACGGCCGCGGCGCTGAGGCCCCCGACGGCCGCGCCGGCGGTGGCGGTCACCCCCGTGCCCGCCGCCACCCCGGTGCCCACCACTCCGGTCACGGTGCCGACGGTGGTCCCGGCGGCCCCGCTGACCGTGGAGCCGAGGCCGGCGACGGTCCCGCCCACCGTGGAGCCCACGCCCGCGACGGTCCCGCCGACCGTGGAGCCCACGCCCGCGACGGTCCCGCCGACCGTGGAGCCCACGCCCGCGACGGTCCCGCCGACCGCCGAGCCCACGCCCGCGACGGTCCCGCCGACCGTGGAGCCCACGCCCGCGACGGTCCCGCCGACCGCCGAGCCGAGGCCGGCGACGGTCCCACCGACCGTCGAGCCCACGCCCGCCACGGTCCCGCCCACCGTGGAGCCGAGGCCCGTGGTGGCGGCGCCGGCCGTGGCGCCCAGGCCCGTGGCGGCGGCGCCGGCCGTGCCCGCGCCGGCGGCGGCGGCGGTGGTGCCGAGACCCGCGGCCGCGGCGCCGGCCGTCGTGCCGAGGCCCATGGCCGCGGCGCCGGCCGTTGCGGCAGCGCCCGCGCCGGCCGCCGTCGCGGCAGCGCCCGCGCCTGCCGCCAGCCCAGCGCCCGCGCCTGCCGCCAGCCCTGCGCCCCCCAGACCGGCGCCCGCACCGGCCGCCCCGGCAGCGCCCAGCGCACCGCTCGCACCGGCCGCCAGTCCGACTCCGGCGCCGGCCGCGGCGAGCCCTCCGACGGCCGCGGTGCTCAGTCCCGCTGCGCCCGCGGCGGTCGCCCCCGCGCCCGCGGCTCCCGCGCCGGCCGTCCCCCCGGCGCCCGCGCCGGCACCGGCGCCGGCCGATCCGCTGCCGCCGGCGCCCGCACCGCCGCCCGTGGTGCTCTGCGCTCCCGCGCCGGCCCCCGCCGCCCCCCCGGCGGCGCCCCCGCCGGCGATCGAGTGCAGGATCTGGGCGGCGACCGCGGGTGCCAGGAAGGGCCAGAAGGCGGCCAGACGGCGGCGGCGCTCCTCCTGGGTCTCCGCGAAGGCGCGGCAGTCCTCGCAGCCCCGCAGGTGGGCCTTCACGCGGCGCGCACGCAGGGTGCGCCGGTCGTCCTGGGTGATCATCCGGCACACCTGATCGCACGCCAGCTCGCGGCCGGCGTTGAACTCGGCCAGCGACATGCGGGCCTCGTGGACGAGGTGGCGGGCGTCGGCGGCGGTCGTCTCGAGGGCCTCGCCCACGGCCTTGTGCGAGAAGCCGTTGAGCTCCCGCAGGAGGAGCGCGGAGCGCTGGCGCAGCGGGAGGGCCGCCAGGTCCACGCGAAGCTGGCGCAGCTCCTCGCGCGCTTCCACCCGCTCGTGGACCGCGCCGGCGACCGGGTCGTCCTGCTCCACCAGCCGCTCGGAGAAGGGGCGCGCCCGCACCAGGTTGACGCACTCGTTGTGGGCGATGCGGAAGAGCCACGGCCGCAGGGCGGTGGGCGGCCGCCCGCTCCCCGAGGTCAGCGCCCGGTAGGCGGCGAGCATCGTGTGCTGGAACGCCTCTTCCGCGTCCTGGCGGTGGCGCACGAGGGCGGCGCAGTAGCGGAAGATCTCCGCCGAGTAGCGCTCGTAGATCCCCTCGAAGGCGCGCTCGTCTCCCGCCGCGACCATACCGATCAGCGCCGTGTCGCTCAGGAGCGCGGCGGTGCGGTACTCCGGTCGAAGAGCGTGGATCTTGGGCCCGGGGGCGACCGTGGCCAGCGCGATCCTCCTGCGGTGGGGCTTGGCTTATACCTCACCACGATTGGGATCCTGCAGCGCCTCGAACGCGGGAAACTTACGTAAAATTTGTCGTGGCCCGCGAAGACTCCCCGAAGGTCCAGGTACGAACGGCGGGCTGTTTTTCGGCCGGTCCGGGACCGGCCGGGTTCAGGCGGCGCGGACCAGCCGCAGCGGCGCGACCGGGCGCCCCACGACCGAGCGGTCCGTCTGAACCACCCGCTCCAGGGCGTCCACGACCTCCGGGGAGAACTGAAGTCCCGACTCCCGGCGGCACTCCTCGAGCGCCTCGCTCTCGGTGAGGGCGGTCCCGGTCCAGGAGCGGTGGATCATGGCGTCCCATGCGTCGGCCACGCAGAGGACCGCGGCGCCGTGGGGGATCTCGTGGTCGGCGAGCCCGTCCGGGTAGCCGCGGCCGTCCCATCGCTCGTGGTGGCTGCGCACCCAGGCGAGCTGAGCCGGCGAGACCACCGAGCGGGCGATCTGGGAGCCGAGCACCGCGTGCTCCTTCACGATCTCGTACTCCTCGGGCGTGAGCCGGCGCGGGGCGAGCAGGATCTCCTCCGGCAGGCACGCCTTGCCCACGTCGTGGATGCTGGCCGCCACGCGGAGCCGCGCGGCCCGGCGGGGGCTCCAGCCGAGCTCGGCGGCCAGGAGGACGCAGAGGGCCGCCACGCGGTCGGAGTGGCCGGCGGTGGCCGGATCCCGGGCATCCACCTCGCGTGCCACGCGTCGCAGGGTGAGCATGCCGCGCCAGCGCCCCAGGTCCTTGGCCGCCTCGTCGGGCTGCATTCGTGCCGTGGTGGGGAACCAGTCGATCATCACCACTACAGACCGGCCCCGACCCCGAAACGTCGGATCTACTTCCGAAAAGATTCTTTTCGCGGCTCTCAGGTGGTGAGCAGAGCGAAGAGCGCGAGCACCCAGATCCCGATGATCACGAGGCCCGCGGGCCATCCCCCGGAGAGGGTCACGGCGACGACCGCGGTGGCCAACGCGGCGCCGCCGATGACGAACCACTTCACCCACCGCAGCTCGTCCTGCTCCCGGCGCTCGGAGAAGTTCGTGACCGGAGGCTCCCGCGGGCTCAGGGCGGTGCCCCCTCCGGTGGCCTCGAGGTACGCGTCGAGCGCCCGCATGACGTCGCTCGCCGTGCGCTCCGGGTCGTCGGCCGTGGGCAGCCGCGCGAGCGCCTCCTCGAGCATCGCCCGGTGGGCCTCTCGCTCCGCGCGCGAGAGCGGCGGTCGGGGGTACTGCGCCATCGCGCGGGATGCTAGCGGGGGGCCGGGCGGGAGGGGTCCGCCGACCGCGGCGTATGCGAGAGTGCCGGGGTGAGCCGCACGGTGCTGGTGGTGGGAGGCGGGGGCCGCGAGCACGCTCTCGTGCGGGCGATCGGACGATCCCCCGAGCGCCCCCGGATCTTCTGCGCGGGCGGCAACGCGGGCATCGGCCAGGACGCCGAGGTCCTCCCCGTGAACCTGGACGACACCGGCGGAGTGGTGGCGCTGGCGAGCGCCGTCGGGGTGGACCTGGTGGTGGTCGGACCCGAGGCGCCGCTGGTCTCCGGGATGTGCGACGCGCTCCGCGCCGCGGGCATCCGCGCCTTCGGGCCGGGAGCCGCCGCCGCCCGCCTGGAGGGCAGCAAGGCCTTCGCCAAGGAGGTGATGGAGGCCGCCGGCGTCCCCACCGCCAGGGCCGTCACCGTGACCGACGTCGAGGCCGGCATGGCCGCCGTCGCGGAGCTGGGCCTCCCCGTGGCCGTGAAGGCCGACGGCCTGGCCGCCGGCAAGGGCGTGGTCGTGGCGACGAGCACGGCGGAGGCCCGCGAGGCGCTCGAGGCCTGCCTCGTGACCGGCAGCTTCGGCGACGCCGGCCGGGTGGTCGTGGTGGAGGAGGGCATGGCGGGTCCCGAGGTGTCGCTGCTCGCGATCACCGACGGCCGCGCCGTGGCCCGCTTCCCGGCCGCCCGGGACTACAAGCCGATCGGCGAGGGCAACACCGGGCCCAACACGGGAGGGATGGGCTCGGTCTCCCCGGTCCCGGACATCCCGGACGCGCTGGCCGACGAGCTGCTCGACCGCGTTCACCGGCCGGTGATCGCGGAGATGGAGCGCCGGGGGGCGCCCTTCTCGGGCACGCTCTACGCCGGGCTGATGATGACCGCGGACGGGCCGCGGGTGCTCGAGTTCAACACCCGGTTCGGCGACCCCGAGACGCAGGCGCTGCTGCCGCGCCTGGAGGAGGACGCCCTGGGCCTCCTGACCGCGGCCGCCGACGGTGAGCTGGAGGACCGGCCGGTGCGGGTCCACGACGGGCGCCGTGGTGGCGGTGGTCCTGGCGGCGCACGGGTATCCGGGCACCCCTCGGGGCGGTGACGTCATCGAGGGCCTCGACGAGGCCGCCGCGACCGGGGCCGAGATCTACCACGCCGGGACGGCGCGGGGACCCGGCGGCACGATCGTGACCGCGGGGGGCCGGGTGCTGGCGGTCAGCGCACGAGGCGGCGACGTGCGGGAGGCGCGGGACCGGGCCTACGCGGCGGCCGAGCTCGTGCGCTTCGAGGGGCGCCAGATGAGGGGCGACATCGCCTCGGGGCTCGAGGGATGATCCCGCGCTACTCGCGCGCCGCGATGGCGGCCCTCTGGACCGAGGAGGCCAAGCTGGGCCGCTGGCTCGAGGTGGAGCTCGAGGTCTGCCGCGCGTGGGCCGAGCGGGGGGTGATCCCGGCGGACGACCTCGCCGCGATCGAGGCCCGCGCCGGGTTCTCGGTGGAGCGCACCCAGGAGCTCGAGCGCACCACCAACCACGACGTGGTGGCCTTCCTGACCGACGTCGCCGAGCGGGTGGGTCCGGCCTCGCGGTGGATCCACTACGGCATGACCTCCTCGGACGTGCTCGACACCGGGCTGGCCCTGGCGATCAAGCGCTCCGGGCGAGCTGCTGCTGGCGGAGCAGGCGGCCCTCACGGCGACCCTGCGCGACATGGCCCTGCGCCACGCCGGCACGCTCTGCGTGGGGCGCACCCACGGCATCCACGCCGAGCCGACGACGTTCGGCCTGAAGCTGGCCGGCCACGCGATGGAGAGCCGGCGCAACGAGGAGCGGCTGGCCGACGCGATCCGCGACGCGTCGGTGGGCAAGCTCTCGGGGGCCGTCGGCACCTACGCGATGCTCGACCCGGCGCTCGAGGCGCGCGCCCTGGGGCGGCTGGGCGTCGTCGGCCGAGCCGGTGGCCACCCAGGTCGTGGCCCGCGACCGCCACGCCCAGCTGGTGTGCGCCATGGCCGTGGCCGCAAGCTCGCTGGACCGGCTCGCCACCGAGCTGCGCCACCTGCAGCGCACCGAGGTGCGCGAGGTGGAGGAGGCCTTCACCGCCGGGCAGAAGGGCAGCTCGGCGATGCCCCACAAGCGCAACCCGATCACGGCCGAGCGCATCTCCGGCATCGCGCGGGTCGTGCGCGGGCACTCCGTGGCCGCGCTCGAGGACGTCGCCCTGTGGCACGAGCGCGACATCTCGCACTCGTCGGTGGAGCGGATCATCCTGCCCGACGCGTTCCTGGCCCTCGACTACATGCTCGCCCGCTCCCGGACCCTGGTGGAGGGCCTGGTGGTGCGGCCGGAGCGCATGCGCGAGGTGCTCGAGTCGTCGCACGGCCTGGTCTACTCGCAGCGCGTGCTGCTGGGGCTGGTCGAGCGCGGCCTGACGCGCGAGGACGCCTACGCGCTGGTGCAGCGCAACGCGATGCGCGCCTGGGACGAGGACCGGCCGCTGGGAGAGCTGCTGGCCGAGGACCCCGACGTGACCGAGCACCTCGACGCCGCCGACCTGGGGGCGCTGCTCGATCCCGCCTGGTACACCCGGCACGTGCCCGAGGTGATGGAGAGGGTCGCCGCTCTGTGACGCGCGCGGCCGCCGACTACCCGCTCGTCCTCGAGGGCAAGGTGCGCGAGGTGCGGCGGGTCGACGCCGAGCGCCTCCTGATCGTCGCGACCGATCGCATCTCCGCCTACGACTGGATCATGCCCACCCCGATCCCGGACAAGGGACGGGTTCTCACCGCGCTCTCGGCGCTCTGGTTCGCGAACACCGCCGACATCGTCCCCAACCACCTGATCGAGCTGTGGAGCGAGCGGGCGATGCTGGTGCGGCGGCTGAGGATGCTGCCGGTGGAGTGCGTCGCCCGCGGCTACCTGGCCGGCTCGGGCTGGCGCGACTACGCCGAGACCGGGGAGGTCTGCGGCCACCCGCTCCCGCCGGGCCTGCGCCAGGCCGACCCCCTGCCCGAGCCGATCTTCACCCCGGCGACGAAGGCCACCGAGGGCCACGACTCAACATCACCCGGGAGGAGGCGGCCGGGCTGGTGGGCGCGGGCGTCCTGGCCGAGGCCGAGCGGATCACCATGGCGCTCTACGCGCGCGGCGGCCGAGGTCTGCCGCCGGGCCGGCCTGATCCTGGCCGACACCAAGTTCGAGCTCGGGCACGATCCCGAGGGCCGGCTGGTGCTGGGCGACGAGGCGCTCACCCCCGACTCGTCGCGCCTCTGGCCGGCCGACCGGTGGACGCCCGGGCAGAGCCCGCCCTCCTTCGACAAGCAGTACCTGCGCGACTGGCTCGACCGGATCGGCTGGGACCACGCGTCGCCGCCTCCCGAGTTGCCGCCCGAGGTGGTGGAGGGCACGCGCGCCCGGTATCGTGGAGGCCCACGAGCGGATCGCGGAGGTGGCGGGGTGACCCAGGTGGTGGTGACCGTGATGCCGAAGGCCGGGGTGCTCGACCCCCAGGGCCAGGCGGTGGCCGGAGCGCTGGCGCAGCTCGGGTTCGCCGGGGTGGGCGAGGTGCGCATCGGCAAGCGGATCGAGCTGGAGATCACGGGCGACGACCCCGCCGCCCAGGCCCGCGCGATGTGCGACCAGTTGCTGGCCAACGCGCTGATCGAGGACTACCGGGTCGAGGTCGCCGGGTGACGGTGGCCGTCGTGCGCTTCCCCGGCTCGCTCGACCACGACAGCGCCCGCCGCGCGGTCGAGCGGCTCGGGGGGTCCGTCGCGCCGGCCTGGCACGCCGACCCCGAGCTGCCGGCGGGAACGAGCGCGGTGCTGCTGCCCGGCGGCTTCTCCTACGGCGACCACCTGCGCTGCGGCGCCATCGCCAGCCGCGCGCCGATCATGGCCGCCGTGCGACGGCACGCCGAGGACGGCGGCCGGGTGATCGGCATCTGCAACGGCTTCCAGGTCCTGTGCGAGGCGGGCCTGCTGCCCGGGGCGCTGCGCCGCAACGCCACGCTCTCGTTCGTCTGCCGCCAGATGGACCTGGAGGTGACCGACGCCGGAACGCCCTGGACCGCCGGGCTCCCGGCCGGCTCGAGCCTCTCGATCCCGATCAAGAACAACGAGGGCGCCTGGTACGGCGACGCCGTCCGAGGCGCGGGTGGTGCTGCGCTACGGACCGGACAACCCGCTGGGCTCCACCGACCGCGTGGCCGGCGTGGCGAACGCCGCGGGGAACGTGATGGGCCTCATGCCCCACCCCGAGGAGGCCTGTGACCCGCTGCTCGGCTCGACCGACGGCGGCCTGGTGCTGGCCGGGCTGGTGGGGCGGTGAGCCGGGCCGCGCTCTCGCGCCACCGGCAGCTCGGCCTCACCGACGACGAGGCCGCGCGCATCCCCGAGCTGCTCGGCCGCGACCCGACCGACCCCGAGCTGGTCATGTTCAGCCTCATGTGGAGCGAGCACTGCTCCTACAAGCACAGCAAGCCGCTGCTGCGGGGGTTTCCCACGACGGGCGATCGCGTGCTCCAGGGCCCGGGCGAGAACGCCGGCGTGGTGGACGTGGGCGACGGGATGGCGGTGGCGCTGAAGATCGAGAGCCACAACCACCCCTCGGCCGTGGAGCCCTTCGAGGGCGCGGCCACCGGGGTGGGCGGCATCGTGCGCGACATCCTGGCGATGGGCGCGCGGCCGATCGCCCTTCTCGACTCCCTGCGCTTCGGCGAGCTCTCGAGCGCGCGCAGCCGCCACCTGTTCACCCGCTCGGTGGCGGGCATCGGGCACTACGGCAACTGCATCGGCGTGCCGACCGTGGGCGGCGAGGTGTCGTTCGACGACCGCTACGAGGAGTCGTGCCTGGTCAACGCGATGTGCGTGGGGATCGTGGATCCCCGCCGGGTGCTGCGGGCGGCGGCCTCGGGCCCGGGCAACGCCGCTCGTGCTGATCGGGAACCGCACCGGCCGCGACGGGATCGGCGGTGCGAGCGTGCTGGCCTCGGCCGAGCTGGACGAGGACGAGGACAAGCGCCCGTCGGTGCAGGTGAGCGACCCCTTCACCGAGCGCAAGCTCATGGACTGCTGCCTGGAGCTGGCCGGGGCGGGGGCGTTCGTCGCGCTGCAGGACCTGGGCGCCGCCGGGCTCACCAGCGCGGCCAGCGAGATGGCGGCCAAGGGACGCCTGGGGCTCGACATCGATCTGGATCTCGTCCCCCTGCGCGAGAGCCTGGCGCCGTCCGAGATCCTGGTCTCGGAGAGCCAGGAGCGGATGCTCGCGGTGGTCGAGCCGGGGCGGCTGGACGAGGTGGTGGCGGCCTGCCGTCGCTGGGACCTCGACGCCACCCCCATCGGGACCGTCACCGAGGGCGAGAACCTGGTGGCGCGATCCGGCGGCGAGGTGGTCGTCGACCTCCCGGCCCGCCTCCTGGCGGACGAGGCGCCGGTCTACGAGGTGCCGCGCACCCCGGCCCCGGCGCCGCAGCCGCTCGACCTCTCCGCGTTCCCCGAGCCGGCCGACCTCGCGGGCGCGTGGCTCGCGCTGCTGGGACGCCCGAGCCTGGCGAGCAAGCGCTGGATCTACGAGCGCTACGACCACCTGGTGGGGGGCAACACGATCCGCCGGCCCGGCGGCGACGCCGCGGTGGTGCGGCTGCCCGGATCCGACCGGGCGATCGCGCTCACCACCGACTGCGCCGAGCGCCATTGCGAGCTCGACCCCCGCGGCGGAGGCCGGGCCTCGGTGCTGGAGGCCGCCCGGAACCTGGCCTGCGTGGGCGCGCGGCCGGTGGCCGCCACGGACTGCCTCAACTTCGCCAACCCCGAGAAGGGCTCCACGGGCTGGCGGCTGGCCGAGGCGATCGCGGGAATGAGCGACGCCCTCCGGGCGCTTCGGGTGCCCGTCGTGTCCGGCAACGTGTCCCTCTACAATGAGAGCGCGAGCCGGGCGATCCTTCCGACCCCGGTGGTCGGGATGATGGGCCTTCTGGAGCGCGCGGACGCCAGCGTGGGTCACGCGTTCAACGCGGAGGGCGATGTCCTGCTGCTGCTCGGAGACGACGGCGTCATCGACGGCTCCGAGTACCTGGGGCGCACGGAGGGCAGGATCCCTGACGTCGACGTGGAGCGGGAGGTGGCCACCATCGAGCTTCTGATCCGGGCGGCCGAGGAGGGCATCCTGCGCAGCGCGCACGACGTGTCGGGCGGGGGCCTCGCGGTCGCGGTCGCCGAGAGCGCGCTGGCCGGCGGCCTCGGCGCGGAGCTGCGCGTCGCGCCCGGCAGGCGCGACGACGAGGTGCTGTTCGGCGAGGGCGGCGGGCGGATCCTGGTGAGCGCGAGGGCCGAGGACGCCGGCCGGCTCGTCGATCTGGGTGCCGGGATGCCGGTCCGGATCGCGTCCGTGGGCACCGTTGGCGGCGCGGACGCCGTGATCCACGTCGGGGACCGGGAGGTGCGCCTGCCGCTCGACGCGGCGCGCCAGGCCTACGAGGGCGGGCTGCCGGAGGCGCTGTCGTGAGCGAGCCGACGAGCCATCCCGCCGAGGTGGCCGGCGTGCTCGACGACCGCCCCAAGGAGGAGTGCGGGGTCTTCGGCGTCGTGGCGCCGGGGCGCGACGTGTCGCGGCTCTCGTTCTACGCGCTCCACGCCCTGCAGCACCGCGGCCAGGAGAGCGCGGGGATCGCCGTGCGCGACGGCGGCCACGTGACGGTGCAGCGCGACCTCGGCCTGGTGAGCGCCGTCTTCGACGAGTCCGCGCTCCGAAGCCTGACCGGCGACGCCGCCATCGGGCACGTGCGCTACTCGACCACCGGCGCCAACAAGTGGGACAACGCCCAGCCGGTCACCCAGACCCGCGGCGGCGACATCGTGGCGCTCGGCCACAACGGCAACCTCACCAACACCGGCGAGCTGCGCGCCGAGATGGAGCTCGCCTCGGTCGACCTGCGGGCCAGCACGGACTCGGAGATCATCGCGGCGATGATCGCGGCCGAGGAGGGCAGCCTGCTCGCCGCGGCCAGCGCCGTGATGCAGCGCCTGGTGGGCGCCTACTCGGTGGTGGCCATGTCCAGCCGCGAGCTGGTGGCCTTCCGCGATGCCCACGGCGTGCGCCCGCTGGTGCTCGGGCGGCTCGACGACGACGGCTGGTGCGTGGCGTCGGAGACCTGCGCCCTCGACCAGATCGGCGCCACCTACGTGCGGGACGTGCGCCCCGGGGAGGCCGTGCGCCTGGAGGCGACCGGCCTGCGGAGCCGCCAGGCCCTGCCGTCGGCGGGAGCCCGGCTGTGCGTGTTCGAGCACATCTACTTCGCCCGCCCGGACAGCCAGATGGAGGGCCTGACGGTGTGGGAGGCGCGGCGGGCGATGGGCGCCGAGCTCGCCCGCGAGAGCCCCGCCGACGCCGACATGGTGGTGGGCCTGCCCGACAGCGGCACGCCGGCGGCGATCGGCTTCGCCCAGGAGTCGGGCATCCCCTATGCCGAGGCGGTGGTGCGCAACCGCTACGTGGGGCGCAGCTTCATCCAGCCCGACCAGACGATGCGCCAGCACGGCATCCGGCTGAAGTTCAACCCGCTCCCGGCGGTGATCGGGGGCAAGCGCCTGGTGGTGGTGGACGACTCGATCGTCCGCGGCAACACGACCCGCCAGATCGTCGCGATGCTGTTCGACGCGGGCGCCGCCGAGGTGCACATGCGCATCTCGAGCCCGCCGATCCTGTGGCCGTGCTACTACGGCATCGACATGGCCGACCGCTCCGAGCTCGTGGCGGCCGGGCGCACCGTGGAGGAGATCGCCGCGCTCACCGCGTCGCACTCGCTGGCCTACCTCTCGCTGGACGGGCTGCAGCGCGCCCTGGGCCGCCCGTCGTCGCGCTACTGCCGCGCCTGCTTCACCGGCGAGTACCCGATCCCGATCCCGGACTCCTCGTTGAAGCTGCGGTTCGAGCCGGGCGTGCCACTCCCCGCGCCCGCCTAAGCCGTGGCGGGCCCCCTGTCCTACCGCGACGCGGGGGTCGACCTCGACGCGGCGCGGCGGCACACCGACGCGATCGCCGGCCTCGTCGCCGGGGGCCAGACCGGCTTCGCCGCGGCGCACGCCCTCCCGCCGGGGATGCGCGAGCCGATGCTCGTGACCTGTACCGACGGGATCGGGACGAAGCTGCTGCTGGCGCAGGAGCTGGGGCGCCTGGAGGGCCTGGGGCAGGACCTGGTGGCGATGTGCGTCAACGACCTGGCCTGCACCGGCGCGCGGCCCCTGGTCTTCCTGGACTACCTGGCCGTCGGGCGACTGGACCCGGAGGAGGGGGCGGCCCTGGTGCGCTCGATCGCCGAGGCGTGCGAGGCCGTGGGCTGTGCGCTGGCCGGCGGCGAGACGGCCGAGATGCCGGGCCTCTATGCGCCCGGCCATTTCGACCTGGCCGGCTTCGCCTGCGGGGTGGTGGAGCGCTCGGAGATGCTCGGCCCGCACCGCGTGCGCGCGGGCGACGTCGTGATCGGGATCCCCTCGTCGGGGCTGCACTCGAACGGGTTCTCGCTGGTGCGCGCCCTCGTCGCCGACGGAGCGCTTCGGGCGGACGCCGACCTGCTGCTCGCGCCCACCCGGCTCTACGTCGACCCGCTCGCACGGCTCGCGGAGGCGGGCGTCGAGGTGCGGGCGGCCGCCCACATCACGGGGGGCGGCATCCCCGAGAACCTGCCGCGCGCGCTGCCCGAGGGCCTCACCGCCGCGCTCGACCGCTCCCTCTGGGAGGCCGGACCGGCGATCGCCGCCGTCCTGGCCACCGGGCGGGTGGCCGAGGAGGAGGCGTGGCGCACGTTCAACATGGGCCTCGGCATGTGCGTGGTGGTGGCCCCGGAGTCGGCGGCGGCCGCGGCGGCCGCCCTCGACGACGCCCGGGAGGTGGGCCGGGTGGTCGCCGGGGGGGACGGGGTCCTCATTGCCTGAGGAGGCCCCGCCGTTCCGGGTGACCGTGCTGGTGTCGGGCGGCGGGACGAACCTGCAGAGCCTGATCGACTCGGTGCACCGGCCCGGGGGGCCGATCGAGATCGTGCTGGTGGTGGGCTCGCGCCCTGACGCCTTCGGCCTCGAGCGGGCGCGGGCGGCGGGCATCCCCACCGAGGTGGTGCCGATGGCCGGGCGCTCGCGCGAGGATCGCGACCGCGATCTGGCCGGGGTCGTCGAGGCCAGCGCGCCCGGCCTCGTGGTGCTCGCCGGGTGGATGAGCATCCTCACCAGCGCCTTCCTCGACCGCTTCCCCGACCGGGTGGTCAACCTGCACCCCTCGCTCCTGCCGGCCTTCCCCGGGCTGCACGCGATCGAGCAGGCCCTGGCCTTCGGGGCGCGGGTCACGGGGGTGACCGTGCACTACGCCGAGGAGCTCGTCGACGGCGGTCCGCCCATCCTCCAAGAGGCCGTGCCGGTGCTGTACGGTGACACCGCGGACTCGCTCACGGAGCGGATTCGCGGCGTGGAGCACCGTCTCGTACCCGAGGTGGTCCGCCTCTTCGCCGCCGGCAGGGTGCGTCGCGATCCAGGGGATCGGCGCCAGGTACAAGTCGTTCCGGTGGAGGTCGAGTGAAGGTCTCGCGGGCGCTGCTCTCGGTCTCCGACAAGACCGGGCTCGAGCCGCTCGCGCGGGCGCTGGCGGAGCTCGGCACGACGATCGTCTCGACGGGCGGCACCGCCGACGCGCTCCGCTCCTGGGGCATCGAGGTGCTGCCCGTGGATCAGGTGACCGGGTACCCCGAGATGCTCGACGGGCGCGTCAAGACGCTGCACCCCAAGATCCACGGGGCCATCCTGGGCCGGGCCGGTCATCCCGGTGACGAGGGGGAGATGCGCGAGGCCGGGATCGAGCCGATCGACCTCGTGGTGGTCAACCTCTACCCCTTCGAGGAGTGGGTTCAGCGCCGCGGCGTGGGCGAGGACGAGCTGGTGGAGCAGATCGACATCGGCGGGCCCGCGATGATCCGGGCCGCGGCCAAGAACCACGCCCGGGTGGGCGTGGTCACGTCCCCCGACCAGTACCGCGAGATCATCGAGGAGCTCCAGGCGGGCGCGGGGGAGCTGTCGCCGGCGCTGCGGCGACGGCTCGCGGGCGTGGCCTTCCAGCGCACCGCGCGCTACGACGCGGCGATCGCCGACTGGCTCTCGGCGGACGAGGACGAGTTCCCCGAGGAGCTCATCCTCGGGTTCAGCAGGCAGCGCGAGCTCTCCTACGGCGAGAACCCCCACCAGCGGGCCGCCTACTACGCGGAGCGCGGGGCGCGCACGCACCTGCTGGCGCGGTCGGAGCAATTGCACGGCAAGGATCTGTCGTTCAACAACCTGCTCGACCTCGACGCGGCCCGCGGCCTGCTGGCCGAGTTCGAGCTGCCGGCCTGCGTGATCGTGAAGCACAGCAACCCGTGCGGGGTGGCGATATCGAGCGACGTCCGCACGGCCTACGAGCGCGCGCGCGATTGCGATCCGATCTCGGCGTACGGGGGCGTGGTGGTGGTGAACCGGCCGGTGGACGCCGAGCTGGGAGAGATGCTCGCCGGCACGTTCGTCGAGGTCCTGTGCACGCCCGGCTACGACGAGCAGGCGCTGACCGCCCTGACGCGCAAGCCCAACACGCGCATCCTGCTGAACGGCGAGCGGCGGCGCACGAACCCCGGCGAGCGCGACGTGCGGCGGGTGGTGGGCGGGCTGCTGGTGCAGGACCGCGACGCCGAGAGCGAGGATCGCAGTCGCATGACCGTGATGACCAAGCGCAGCCCCACCGAGGCCGAGTGGGGGGACATGCTGTTCGCGTGGCGGGTCGCCAAGCACGTGAAGAGCAACGCCATCGTGATCGCGCGCGACCTCGTGACCGTGGGTGTCGGGGCCGGGCAGATGAGCCGCGTCGACTCGGTGCGCCTGGCGGTCGAGAAGGCGCGGGTCCCGGTGGACGGCGCGGTGCTCGCGAGCGACGCCTTCTTCCCCTTCGCCGATGGGCCCGAGCTCGCGGTGAAGGCGGGCGTGAAGGCCATCATCCAGCCCGGCGGATCGATCCGGGACGACGAGGTCTTCGCCGCCTGCGACGCCGCCGGGGTGGCCATGGTCGCCACCGGGCGCCGGCATTTCCGGCACTGAGCTTGCGTCGGCGTACGCCGGGCCCGGAAGGCGTGGGCACCACGACGCCTACGAGATCGGAACGCGCTCCAGCGTGAGGGTGTAGCTGCCGGCGAGCGCCCGCGCTCGCACCCGGCGCACCTCCACCCAGATCCTCGCTCCGCGCGCGCTGCGGTTGACGATGCGCGCCAGGTCGGGGCGCAGCCCGCGGCGGCGGCTGCTGGTCACCGACCCCACGTTCCCCCGCACGGTCTTGGTGCCGGGCTGCCACACGAAGAGGTCCATGGGCATCCCCCGGGGCGTCAGGGTGATGGCGATCGCGCCGCGGGGCGGCACCCATATCGGGTAGACGTCGAGCGGGTCCTTCAGGGAGTCGAGGCGCGCGGAGATCGATTCGTCCGGCCCCCGGCGCAGGAGGGGCGGGACCGGGCGCAGGCCGGCGCTCCCGTCGAGCCATCGGATGTCGTCGTTGGGCTCGTCGGGATCCGTCGGGGGCGCCGCCTGGCGGAGGGCCGCGCCGAGGTCGACCGCGCCCCAACCCGTGGAGATGTCCCACCCCGGACGCTGCAGGTCGCGTGCCGACCGCCGCAGGACCTCGGCCACCTGGTCCGGCGAGAGCTGCGGCCGCTGGGCCATCACCCAGGCGGCGGCGGCCGCGACCACCGGCGCGGAGAAGCTGGTGCCGTCGACGAGGGAGTAGCCGTCCGCGACGCCGTCCTGCGTGTCCCACCACACCGGGGTCGCGGCCAACACGCGCTCGCCCGGGGCCGCGAGATCGACGTACACGTTCTGGTACGAGAAGCCGGTCGGCTGGTCGACTCCGTTGAGCGCGGCCACCGTGAGGACGTGGTAGTCGTTCCCGGGCTGGATCGAGGGCTGGGCGGGCCGGCCGTTGCCGGCGGCGGCCACCACCAGGGCGCCCCGGCCGAAGGCGTAGCTGGTGGCGTCGTGGTGGGCGCGGCAGGCGCCCGCGCGGGTGAAGCCGTAGCTGGCGGTGATGACGCGGGCGCCGTCGTCGACCGCCTGGCGGATCGCCAGGGCCATGTCACGACACGCGAGCGAGTTGCCGTAGACGCGCACCCGGGCGCCGGGCAGCACCCCCTCCATGCCGACGCCGTCGCGCGGCGCTCCGATGATGCTCGCGATCGCGGTGCCGTGGGCGATGGACGATGCGAAGTCCTGGACCTGCCGCTCGTCCGTCATATCGGGCCGCGGCGATGGGCGCTGCATGGTCACCCATCCCCCCTGCATCTCGGGGTGCTGGGTGTCGAAACCCTGCTCGATGACGGCGATCGGGGGGATCGGGCCCTGCGGCGGCGCCAGGCCCGGCGTCACCACCCGGGAGAGCCAGTCCTCCATGCCCGTCAGGGGGTCCGCGGTCGCGCCGCCGGGAACGAGCGACAGCCCGGCGACGACCGCGCACGCGAGGAGCGCCACACGTCGCGACCGCGCGCCCACCCCCATCCGCCCGCCCCCGTCCGAAGCTGCCGCGGGCGAAACTACGCCGCAACACCAGGAAACTGGCCCCCCAGAGGTCGAGTTAGTACGCGGATGAGCCCGGAGACGCGGTTCGTGCGGTGCGGATCATCTCCGGTGATTCGACGAGCCGCTCCTGGAGCGGACCCAATTCCCGATTGGGATTCGATGAGAGCAGCATGGATGCTGCGGTCCGCCCCCCAGGAGTGGCTCGTTGAATCCCAATCGGGATTGTGAGCCGCACAGAGCTCCGCCCCCGAGCGCTCCGGGCTCGACCGCATACTTGTCACCATGAGGCCGTGCGAAGGATCGCCATGCTCGCCGCGCTCGCCGCGAGCCTGTCCCTCGGGGTCTCGGGGGCGGCCGCGGTGGTGCCGGACGACCTCTCCGCCGACCCGCTCGACCGGGCGGCGCTCCTCGCCCTGCCGAGCGTCTACCGGGTCGATGTGACGATCCACGTCAACGCCCTGACGGGAGGGGACGGGAAGCGGATCCGGCTTCCGCTGGCCGCGCGCATCGTGCGGGAGGCCGGCACCGCCTTCGCGGTCGCGCCGGACGGCTGGCTCGCCACGGCCCGGCACGTGGCCAGGCCGGCGGAGGCGACGATCGCCCGGCTCGCCTATCAGCAGAAGCTGATCGCCGAGGACCGCCCGCACGACGACGCGGTCGTGGACGCCCTGGTGAAGAGGATCGGGCCCCTGGACGTGGATGCCCGCGTGCTGCCGCTGCGCGTTCGCCCTGCCGACCCCGGCGGGAGCGCCGGCAGGAGCGACCATCGCGCTCGCCGGGTCGTGCCGAGCGAGGACGCCGACGTCGCCCTGATCCGCATCGAGGCTCCGGGGGCGCCGACCCTCGGGCTGGACGACGCGGCGAGCGTCGGGACGCCCGTGGTGACGATCGGCTTCGGCTCCGGTGGCGCGTTCGGGGGCGGCACCCGCGGAGAGCTCGAGCCCGTCGTGCGGGCCGGCACGCTCGGCCGCAGCGCCACGCTCGAGAGGGCCGTGCCCCCGCGACAGGTGATCACGGTGAACGTCCCCGTGCAGGGGGGCGACTCGGGCGCCCCGGTGGTCGACGGGCACGGGCTCGTTCACGGCATGGTCGTCTTCCGGCTCACGGACGGTGGCGTGACGAGGGGCGTCGCCGAGAGCGCCAGCGAGATACGGCAGCTGCTCGACGCGCAGCGTCTGGCGCCCGAGCCCGACCCGGCGGCAGCGGCGTTCCGCGAGGCCATGGGGGCGTTCTGGAACCTGGACATGGGGACGGCCCAGGACGGCTTCCGCGCCACCCTCGCCGCGTTCCCTGGTCACACCCTCGCCCCTCGCGAGGCCGCCCGCGCCGCCTCGCTCCAGAACGCCGACTTCCGCCTGGAGGGCCGCCCCCGGCGCCGGGGCGCCCTGTTCGCCCTGGGAATCCTGGCGGCGGCGGTCGCGGCCGGCTTCGCGATCGCGCTGCTGCGGTCCGTGTCCCGGGACGATCCGGGGGCCGGTCGTCCGGCCGGCCGGGGCGGCGCCGGGGCGGGGCATTAGAGTGGGCCCGAGGCCGACGGCGGTGGGAGGATCGATGCGGATCGGAGTGCCGGCCGAGGTGAAGTCGGACGAGTACCGGGTCGCCCTGACTCCGGCCGGGGCGTACGAGCTGGTGCGGCACGGGCACGAGGTCTGGGTGGAGCACGACGCGGGCGCCGGCTCCGGCCTCCCCGACGAGGCCTACGAGCGGGTCGGCGCGCGGGTCGGCGACGCGGGTGCGGCCTGGGGCGTGCGACCTGGTGTTGAAGGTCAAGGAGCCCCAGCCGTCGGAGTTCGGGTTCCTGCGCGACGACCAGGTGCTCTTCACCTATCTCCACCTGGCGGCCAACCGCGGCGTCGCCGACGCCCTGCGGCGCGCCGGGACCACCGCCCTCGCCTACGAGACCGTGGAGGACCGCGCCGGCCAACTGCCGCTGCTGGCGCCCATGAGCGAGATCGCGGGGCGCCTGGCCGTTCAGGCCGGTGCCCGCTTCCTGGAGCGCCCCCAGGGCGGCCGGGGTGTCCTACTGGGGGGCGTGGCGGGTGTGTCGCCGGGATCGGTGGTGGTCATCGGCGGCGGCATCGTGGGAACCAACGCCGCCGTGGTCGCGGCGGGGATGCAGGCTCACGTCGCCGTTCTCGACACCGACCTCGGGCGGCTGCGCGAGCTGGAGCTGACCCTGCCCGGCCGGGTGACCCTGCTGCACTCCACCCGCCTGGCCATCGAGGAGCTCCTGCCCACGGCGGACCTGGTGATCGGGGCGGTGCTGCTGCCGGGCGCCCTCGCGCCGCGGCTGGTGAGCCGGGACGCGCTCCGGCTCATGCGTCCCGGCTCGGTGATCGTCGATGTGGCCGTGGACCAGGGCGGGTGCATCGAGACCACCCACCCGACCACCCACTCCGACCCGGTCTTCACCGTGGACGGCGTGGTGCACTACTGCGTCGCGAACATGCCCGGGGCCGTGCCGGTGACGGCGACCCGGGCGCTCTGCAACGCCACCCTCCCCTACGCCCTGCGCATCGCCGACGAGGGCCTGGCCGGCGCGCTGCGCTCGCTCGAGATTCTGCGCTCGGGCGTCAACGTGCGCGACGGGAAGGTCGTCAACGCCACCGTCGCGGAGGCTCTGGCCGTCTGAGCCCCGACCAGCCGACCATTCGCACGGCGGCCTCCCGCCCCCGAGGCGGCGACCATCCCCAGGAGGGCCTCTCACAGGCCGAGGCCGCGCGCCGGCTGGCCGAGCGAGGGGAGGTACGAGGGCCCCCCCACCAGCCGCTCATGGCCCAGCATCCTGCGGGCCAACCTGCTGACCGTCTTCAACGTGGTCCTGGTGATCTTCGGCGTCATCACCCTGATCTTCGCCGACCCGCGGGACGCGATCTTCCTGGGGATCCTGATCCTCAACGCGGGCATCGGGATCGTGCAGGAGGCCCGCGCGAAGAGGAGCCTCGACCGCCTCGCGGCCCTGGTCGCGCCGCGGGCCACGGTGGTGCGCGACGGCAACCCCCGCCAGGTGGCCGTGCCGCAGGTCGTGCCCGGGGACCTGGTGCTGCTGGAGGCGGGCGACCAGGTCGTGGCCGACGGACGGGTGCTGCGGAGCGAGGGGCTGGGGCTCGACGAGTCGATCCTCACCGGCGAGGCGGAGCCCGTCGCGCGGGGGGTCGGAGACTCCGTGCGGGCGGGGTCGTACGGCGTCGAGGGGTCGGGCGCATACCGGGCGGAGGCCGTCGGGGCCGACACCTACGCCGAGCGCCTGGTGGGCGAGGCCCGGGAGTTCCGGCACCCGCGGTCGCCGCTGGAGCGGGCGCTGGACCGGCTCATCCTGCTGCTGAGCGCGGCGATGGTGCCGCTGGGGCTGCTGCTGGGCTGGTCGCTGATCGAGCAGGACACCCCCTTCCGGGAGTCGGTGGCCACGGCCGTGGCCGCGGTGGTCACGATCGTCCCCGAGGGCCTCGTGCTGCTGACCGCCCTGACGTATGCGATCGCCACGGGGCGGATGGCGCGGCGCGGGGCGCTCAGCCAGCAGTTGAACGCCGTGGAGTCGCTGGCCTCGGCCGACGTCATCTGCCTCGACAAGACCGGCACCCTCACCGAGGACCGTCTGCGGGTGGTGGAGCTGGTGCCGGCCGACGGCGTGGACGAGGACGAGCTCTCCGCCACGCTGGGCCGCTACGCCGCGAGCGCGCCGGGCGGGAGCAGCACCCTCGAGGCCATCGCCGAGGCCCATCCCGGGCACCGCGGAGTCCGTGGCCGAGGTCGTGCCGTTCTCCTCGCGGCGGCGCTGGAGCGGGGTGCGCCTGGGTCAGCGCAGGCTCGTGCTCGGCGCGCCGGAGCACTTCGACCTGGGGGAGCGCCTGGACGCCCGTGCGCGGGCCGAGGCCCACGCCGGGCGGAGGGTGCTCGCGCTCACCGAGGGCCGGGTCCCGCTGACGCTTCCCTCCCCCGACGCTCCGCCCCCCGAGGGCCTGCGCCCGCTGGGCCTGGTCGTGCTGGCCGAGGAGCTGCGCCCGGACGCCCGGGAGACCGTGGCCTACCTGCTGGAGCAGGGCGTGGAGCTGCGCGTCATCTCGGGCGACGCCCCGGCGACGGTGGCCGCCATCGCCGCCGACGCGGGCATTCCCATGACGGGCCCGCCCGATCGACGGCCGTGAGCTGCCCGAGAACGAGGCCGATCTGCGCCGGCTCGTTCGCGAGGCCACGGTGGTCGGGCGCATCTCGCCCGACGGGAAGAAGCGCTTCGTGGAGGCCCTCGCGGCCAACGGGTCCTACGTCGCGATGGTCGGCGACGGGGTCAACGACGTCCCCGCCCTGAAGGCGGCCCGCCTGGCCATCGCCCAGGGCAGCGGCTCGCAGATGGCCCGCGGGATCGCCGACCTCGTGCTGGTGAAGGGCGGCTTCGCCTCGATCCCCCCGATGATCCGCGAGGGGCGCAAGGTGCTGCGCAACCTCCAGCGCGTGGCCAAGCTCTTCGTGGTGAAGTCGGTGCTGGCGGCCTTCCTGATCCTGACGCTGGGTCTGTCGTCGGAGAGCTACCCGTTCCTGCCGCGGCATCTGACGCTGGCGTCGTTCGTGACGATCGGGGTTCCGGCGTTCTTCCTCGCCCTGGCGCCCAGCGCGGGACCCTGGCGGCCCGTCCGCTTCCTGCGCGATCTGGCGAGCTTCGCGATCCCCGCCGGCACCGCCATGGGGCTCGGGGTCGTCGCGAGCTTCCTGCTCGCGATCAACCTGATCGACATGAGCGAGCTGCGCGCGCGAACGGTGGCGACGACGGTGCTGGTGGTCACCGGGCTCTACCTGATCGTCGTGCTCGAGTCGTCGAGCAGGGTGCGCGGATACACCGTGGGGGCGCTCTGCGCCGCCCTGCTCGCGCTCTACCTGGTGGTGCTGTCCCTGCCGGGCTGGCGCGACTTCTTCGAGCTGGCGGCGCCGGACCCGCTGATCATCATCTGCTCGATCGCGGGGACGGCTCTGGCGGTGGGCGGCCTGGCGATGACCGATCAACGCTTTCTCCCGGGTCCGAGCCCGCCCGAGCCGCCCGCCAT
This sequence comes from Miltoncostaeaceae bacterium, assembly GCA_963721335.1. GTDB lineage: Bacteria > Actinomycetota > Thermoleophilia > Miltoncostaeales > Miltoncostaeaceae > CAVXDY01. Next base: position 16,614 of record CAVRIV010000002.1, on the reverse strand, counting down.
GCCGTCAGGATCAGCGCCAGCGTGATCAGCACCGCGCTCGCCACGCACCAGGCGCAGATCGCCTCGATCAGGACCAGCTCCGCGTAGGTGAGCCAGGCCGAGAAGCCCACCCCCACGACGGCCGTGAACAGCCCGAGGGCGCGCCCGAGTTGACCCGGGAGCAGGGCGGCGACCAGCAGGGTGGCGTAGGCCACCAGGCCCAGGACCGCGACCGGGATGCCGGCGAGCTCCGAGTACTCGCTCTGCTGGACGGTGTGGCATCCGCCTCCGATCACGCAGACGGGATCGTCCCCGGCCGCGCGGATCGCCGTCAGATATCCCGAGACGGCCAGGCCCGCGACGGCCACGGCCCCGAGCGCGATCCGCAGGGCGCCCTCGCTCGGAGCGCGAAGGCTCACGACGCCGGCGGTCCGACGGCCTCGATCGCGGCGGCGAATCCCTCCAGCGTGTCCGGGCGCTCCTCGCCCCGCGGGCCCTGCACGATGAAGGTGGGGGTCGAGTTGACCTCGTCGGCGCTCGCGGCGCTGGAGCGCTCGAAGAAGGTGGCGGCGACGGCGTCGCCCGCGTAGTCGGCCTTCCACTTCTCCATGTCCAGGCCGGCCTTCTGAGCGGCCTCCTCGAGCAACTCGTCGGTGAGCCAGTCGTCCCGCTCGTCGCCCTGGTTCTTGTAGAGGAGCGACACCAGCGTCCACATCTTGTCCTGCAGGGCCGCGGCCTCGACGCCCAGGGCGCCGCGCTCGGAGCTCGGGCTGATGAAGGCGATCGGGCGGAACTCCATCTTCACCTGGCCCGTGCGGACGTAGCGGTCGATGACGGCCGGGATGATGCTCTCGGACACCGCCTGGCAGCCCGGGCAGGCGATGTCGCCGTACTCGATGATCGTCACGGGGGCGGAGGCCTCGCCCAGCACGTTCCCCTTCTGGGGGATGCCGGCCAGCTCCTGCTCGTTCGCGGCGACCCCCGTGATGCTCGAGACCTCCTTGGAGTCGCCGCCCGCGAGGCTCACGGCCACGAGCACGCCCACCACGACGACCGCGGCCACGATCGCCCCCACGATGTACCGCTTGTTCACGCCGCGCCCTCCTCGGACCCACGGGACGACGGACCAGCGTCCGCCCGGAGCGCAAGATAGCGCGCCACCAAGCGGCCGGCGCGTCCGGGCGTCGCTCTACAGTCGTTCGCCATGAGTCCCGGCCATCGCCCAGTTCGGCTGACCGGAGGGCGCATGAGGCTCCTCCACACCGGCGACTGGCACCTGGGGAAGCGGCTCTATGGCGCCGATCGCGCGGACGAGGCCCAGGCGGCGCTCGCCCAGCTCGCGACGGTGGCCCACGAGGAGGCGGTCAACGCGGTGCTGGTGAGCGGCGACCTGCTGGACCGGCGGGTGGTCGATTCGGCGGCCCTCGGGGTCTGCCTGCGGGCCCTCGAGCGGCTCGCCGAGACGGCGCCCGTCCTGGCGGTGGCGGGGAACCACGACGACCCCGACCTCTGGAGCCACCTGGCGCCTCACCTGGCGGCCTCGGGCATCCACGTGGCAGGGCACGTCCGCCCGGCGGACGAGGCGGTGGTCACCGTGCCGACGGCGGCCGGGCCGCTGCACGCCGCCCTGCTCCCGTGGCCGGAGCCGGGCCGGATCGCCCTCGACGCGGGCGCCGGCGCGGGGTATGCCCGGTCGCGCTATGCCGACCTGGTGGCGGACGTCATCGACGACTACGCCGCCGAGGCGGTCGCGCGCCGCCGCGCCGAGGGGGGCGCCGCCGTGCTCGTGGGCCACCTGATGGTGGAGCGCGCCCGCGCGGGCGGCGGCGAGCGGGAGCTGACGATGGGGATGACGTACGCGGTCCCGCCCGGCGCGCTGCCGGCCGAGCTGGACTACCTCGCGCTGGGGCACGTGCACCGGCCTCAGGCGCTCACCGGCTTCGCGGGGCCGGGGCGCTACTGCGGCAGCCCGATGGCCCTGGACTTCAGCGAGGACAACCACCCCAAGGGCGCCTGCCTGGTCGAGATCGGTGCCGGTCGCACCACGGCCCGCCGGGTGGCGGTGGAGGCCGCGCGGCCGCTGGTGCGGCTGCGGGGCCCCCTCGAGGATCTCGCCGCCCTGGCATCGGCCCATCCGGACGCGTGGTTCGCGTGCGAGGTGGAGCTCGACGGGCCGGCCATGGACGTCGTGCGGCGCGTGCGCGAGACGGTCCCGGACGCGTTGCGGATCGAGCCGCTCTACGCGGACGCGCTCGCCGACCCGCTCCCGCAGCCGGGGAGCGCGGCGGCGGAGCGCGGCCTGGGCGAGCTCTACGCCGACTGGCATCGTCTGCAGGGCCGGCCGCTGGGCGACGATCAGGTGGCGGCCTTCGCCGCGGCGCTCGCGGGATCCGACCCCATGGCGGCCGGGGACGACGGGTAGCGGCCGTGCGCCCCCTGGAGCTCGAGCTCACCGCGTTTCGCAGCTACGACCGCGCGACGATCGACCTGCGGCCGTACGAGCGGGTGGTCATCACCGGGGACACGGGGGCGGGCAAGACGTCCCTGCTCGACGCCGTCTGCTTCGCGCTCTTCGGGCGCACGCCGGAGCAGACGAGGTCGCGAGAGGTGCTCACCCTGGGCCACTCGCGCGGCGAGGTGAGGCTCACCTTCTCGGCCCGCGGGGAGGTGTGGCGGGCCACGCGCCGCTACGGGAAGGACGCCCCCGAGCCGGCCCACCTGCTGGAGCGGCTGGTGGCCGACGGCGGCCCCTCCCGGGAGACCGTGTCCGGCGAGGAGGCGGTGGCGCGCCGCCTGTCCGCCGTGGTCGGCATGAGCTTCGCGGCCTTCACCAGCGCGGTCCTGCTGACCCAGGGCCGGTTCGCCCAGTTCCTGTCCTCGCAGCCGCGCGATCGTGACGCGATCCTGCGTGAGCTGTTCGGCGTCGCCTCCCTCGAGGGCGCCCGCCAGGCGGCGCTGCTGCACGCCGCCGCCGCCCAGCGCCAGGCGGACCTGCGGACCGAGGACGCCGCGCGCCTGCCCGCGCACGGCACCCGCGAGCGCATCGCCGCCGCCCGCGCCGCTCGGGACGCCGCAGGGCGGCGTGGCGCCGCCATGGCCCTGCGGCCGGTGGCGGACCGGCTCGCGGAGCTGCGGGCGGGGGCCCAGGAGGCGCGCGCCGCCGCCGAGGGCGCTCGCGCGGCGGCGGCGGAGCTCCCCGGCCGGGACCTGGCCGGGGAGCTGCTGACCCGCCTCCGGACGGCGCGCCAGGAGGCCGCGCGGGCGGACCGGGCGCGCGCCCGCGCGGCGTCGCGCGCCGCGGGGAAGGCCGCGGCCCGAGACGGCCTTCGCGAGCGTCACGGCGGCGGAGCGGCGGAGCTGGCGACCCTGGGGGAGCGCGCCGCGCGCGCCGAGGCGCTGGTGCACGGCCTGCCCGCCCGGCGGGCCGCGATCGCCGAGCGCGAGACCCAGCTCGCCGGACGCCGAGCCGAGCTGGACGAGCTCTCGCGCGTCCTGTCCCGGGCGCTGGCGGAGCACGAGCGCCTCGTGGCCCGGGCAACCCTCGTCGCGGCACGGGACCGGCGCCGCGAGGAGGAGGCGGCGGCCGTGGAGGCTCGCGCCCGTGGGGCCGCCGAGGCCGGCGCGGCCGCCGAGCGCTGTGGGGAGGCGGCGCGGGCCCTGGCCGCGGCCGAGCGCGACCACGACGAGGCTCACCGCCACGACCTGGCGGCGACCCTTCGCGCGGGGCTCGCGCCGGGCGACGACTGCCCCGTGTGCGGCGGCGCGGTGGGCGATGGCGAGCCGGTTCGCGCCGGCGACCGCGACGGCGCCCGCGAGGGGCTCCGGCGCGCGAGGGCCGAGGCCGAGGAGGCGGCGCGGGCGCACGCGGCCGCCCAGGAGCGCGCCCGGGCCGCGACGGCGACGGCCGGCGGGGCCACCGCGGCGCTCGCCGAGGCCGAGGCCGCGCTCGCGGAGGCGGGGATGGCCGGCATCCCGGAGGCGGCCGGCGACGAGGCGGAGCGGGCCGCCGAGCGGTGGTCCGCGATCGCCGCCGGTCAGGCGGGCCTGGCCGCCGGGGAGCGCGACCTCGCCTCGCGGCGGGCGCGGCTCGCCGCCGAGGTGGAGCGCGTGGAGCTGGACGCCGGCGAGGTCGAGCGGGCCCGGGAGGGCCTCGGGGCCTGGGCGGCCCACGCCGTTCCCTCCGAGGCGCTGGCGGCGGCCGTGACGGAGCTGCGGTCGGCCGAGGTGGCGGCCGATGCCGCGGCCGCCGCGGCGACGGACACCGCCGACGCCGTGGCCGAGATGCACGCGGCGGCGGCCGCGCTGGAGGGCGGCCCGGTCGCCGCCCTGCGTGCCGCCGCAGCGCGTGCCGCGGCCCGCGCGCGGCTCGAGGCGCCCGCGGACGACCTCCCGGCCGACGAGCTGATCCCCGCCGCCGCCGCGCTGCGCGAGCGGGCGCTGGACGCCGCCGCCGCCGGCGACGCCCTCGCGGAGCGGGCCGGCGGGCGCGCGGACGAGGAGGCCGCTCGGCTCGCCGCCCTCGGCCAGGCTCTGGGCGTGGCGGCGCCCGAGGACGTCGGGCCGGCGCTGCGCCGGTGCGACCGGGCGCGCGACGAGTGCCGGGAGCGGCTGGCCGCCCTCGACCGGGCGGCCGCGGAGGCGCGGCGCCTGCGAGCCGAGGCCGAGTCCGCGCATGCCGAGGCCCGCCTGCACGGGCAGGTCGCGGCCGACCTGCGCGCCAACGCCTTCCCGCGCTTCCTGCTGGCGCGCTACCGCGAGCGGCTGGCGGTGAGCGCCTCCGCGCGCCTCCAGGAGCTCACGGCCGGCGGCTACCGCTTCTGCGGAACGGAGCCGGATCCGATGGCGGTGGTCGACATGCGCCGCGGCGAGCGCCTGCGGCCGGTCTCGAGCCTCTCGGGGGGCGAGCGCTTCCTGGCGAGCCTGGCGCTGGCCCTGGGGCTCTCCGACGTGGCGGCCGAGTCGGGCGGCCGGCTCGACTGCCTGTTCCTGGACGAGGGGTTCTCCTCGCTGGACGCCGAGTCGCTCGAGCAGGCCCTCGCGGGCGTCGAGCGGCTGGCCGGCGACGGCCGCCTGGTGGGCGTCATCACCCATCTTCCCGGCGTGGCCGAGAGGCTGGGAGCCGCGATCCACGTGCGCAAGGACCCCGGCGGGGCGAGCCACATCGACGAGGCTCCGCACCCTCACGGGGGGACGCTCTCCGCCGAGACCGCGGACATGCTCGCCGCGTGATTTGCCAGCGTACGCCGGCCCTCTTGAGCGGGGCCGGCGGGACGCCATCTGCGCCCTGGCGGGCGCAGATGCGGACCGGCGTCACCGGCTGCGCCGGGGCCGGCCGCCGGGAAAGGCCGCCTCAGTCGGGCGCCAGGTCGGGCGGCGCTCCGCGCGACCAGCGGGCCCAGAACGATCCAGCCCACCAGGGGCGCCGCGGCGGCGAGCGCGAAGGCGGCGGGCCAGGACAGCAGCCCCACCGTCGCCCCGAACGCCGGAGGCGCGATCGCCACGGCCACGGCCAGGACCGTGTTCTGGAGCCCGAGCGCGGTGCCCACGCGCCGGGGCCCGGCCATCTCGGCTGCGGCCGCGAAGGAGACGCCGTTGCCGGCCATCAGCAGCACCCCGGAGGCCATCAGGAGCGTGGCGGCGCCGGCGGCGGGCCCCGACAGGAGCGCGGCCGCGAGGGCGAGGGCGGCGGCACCCGCGAGAGCGAGGGTGCGGAGGGGCCGGATCCGGCTCGCGAGGCGGTCCGACCAGATGCCGGCGGCCACCCGCGCGAGCGCCCCCCCGAGCTGCACGGCGGCGAGCGCGAGGGCGGCCGCCCCCAACGACCAGCCGCGCTCCTCGTGGAGGTAGAGGGCGAGGAAGCTCAGCACCGAGAGCTGGGCCAGCACGACGCTCGCGCTGCCGAGGGACAGGCGCCAGATCGCGGGGTCGCGCAGGGGTCCGGACTCGCCCGCCGCGAGCTCCGACTCGCCCCCCTCCGGGCGCCTCAGGCCGAGGGCCGCCACGAGCGAGCCGACCAGGCATGCGCCGGCGAGGGCCAGCATCACCGCGGCGACGCCGCCGCGGTGCGCCGCCAGCGGCAGCAGGGCGGCGGCGGTCGCCCCGCCCAGCGGCGTGGCCATGTGGCGCAGGCCGAGCGCGAATCCGCGCCGGTCGGGCGCGAACCACGACACCACCGCCCGGCCGCTGGCGGCGTTGGCGCTCGAGCCGAGCGCACCGGCCGCGACGAGGGCCGCCGCGAGCGCGAGGGCCGAGCCGGCGCGGGACGCCAGGACGAGTGCCACCGCGGCGCCCGCGAGCCCGAACGAGATCACCGCCCGCTCGCCGATCCGGTCGGCGAGGGCGCCCCAGGCGAGGAGGGTCGCGATGACGCCGATCGTCGAGGCCGCGAGGAGCGCTCCCGTGGCCGCCAGCGACAGGTCGAACTCGGAGCGGAGCTCCGGTGCGACCGCCGGAAGCCCGAGCTGGAGCGCCGAGATGCTCGCCTGCGCCGTCATCCCCACCGCGAGGACGACCCAGCGGTAGCCGGCCGCGTCCTCCCCCGGCGTCAGTCGCCGACCCGCCCGCCGAGGTGGGTCGCGAAGAAGCGCTCGATGGCCCCGTAGGCCTCCAGCCGGTTCTCGGGCTTCACGAAACCGTGGCCCTCGCCCTCCTTGACCAGGTACTCCACGGTCACGCCGCGGGCCCTGCAGCGCCGCCACGATCTGGTCGGACTCGGCCTTCGTGACGCGCGGGTCGTTGGCCCCCTGGATGACGAGCAGCGGGCAGCGGATGTCCGCCACGCGTGTCAGGGGGGACCTCGCCTCCATGTCGGCGCGCTGCTCGGGGTCCTCCGGATCGCCCACGTACCGGAACCAGGTGCTCGCCAGGAACGGGCGCCAGTAGGCGGGGAACGAGCGCACCAGGCTCACCAGGCTCGAGGGACCGACGACGCTGACCGCGGCGGCGAAGACGTCGGGCGTGAAGGACGCGCCGACCAGGGCCGCGTAGCCCCCGTACGAGCCGCCGTAGATGCCGACCCGGTCGCGGTCGGCGATGCCCTCGCTCAACGAGCCAGCCCACCCCGTCGATCAGGTCGTCGTGCATCCGGCCGGCGAACTCGTGCTCGGCCGCGTGGGTGAACGCCTTCCCGAACCCCGTGGAGCCGCGGTAGTTGACCTGGAGCACGGCGTAGCCGCGGTTGGCGAGCAGCTGCACCTGAGGGTCGTAGCCCCAGGCGTCCCGGGCCCAGGGGCCCCCGTGCACCACCAGCACGGCCGGGAGCCCCCGCGGCTCCACGTCGAGCGGCAGCGTGAGGTAGCTGTGCAGGACCAGGCCGTCGCGGGAGTCGATCCTCACGGGGCGCATCGGCGCGAGGGTGGCCGGGTCGAGCCAGGGCCGGGAGCGGTAGAGCAGCTCCGCCTCGCCACCCGCGCGGTCGTAGAGGTAGGTCGCGCCCGGATCGCGGTCGTCGTCGAAGGCCACGATGAAGGCCGTCTCGTCCGCGTTCTGGCCGGCGATGTGCGGGTCGCCCGGATGGAGCTCCCGCACCCTCGCCCAGTCGCGCGCCAGGTCGGGGTCCATGGCGTGCATGACGATCCGGTCCCGCAGGTAGACGGCTCCGAGCAGCTCGCCGGTGCGGTCGCTCAGGACCGGGCCGGAGAGGTCGGCCTCGTCGTCGGCGTCGATCAGGCGCTCGGAGCCGTCGGCCGGGTCGAGCTCCACGAGCCGGAGCAGATCGGAGCCGCGGGCGCTCCCCACCAGCAGGCGCGTCCCATCGGCGGTGAAGGCGAAGGGGTGGCCGCCGTCCTCGTTGGCGTACTCGGCCACGACCCGGAAGTCGTCGTCCTCGCGATCGCGCACGAGCAGCTGGAAGTCTCCGGCCGGGGTCTGGGCGCGCGCCGCCCGCACCAGGCCCTCCCGGTCGACGACCCAGCCGATGATGTTGCCGGGGTTGAGCCCCACCAGTACCGCCCGGCCCGTGGCGAGGGTCAGACGGTAGGCGTCCGACACGGACGGGTCGCGGCGGTTCATCGACACCAGGACATGCCGCGGCGTGGCGCGGGGAGCCGCGATGAGGAGCCCTCGCACGCCGGGGAAGGGGGTCAGGTCGCGCTCGCGGTCCCCGCCCGCGGAGTCGACCGCCAGCAGGTGGTGGTTCTCGTCGCCGCCGACGTCGCGGTGGAAGAGGATGCGCGCCCCGTCCCGCGACCACAGGTACGAGCGCACGCCGCGGTCGCGGTCGTGGGTCACGGGCACGGCCTCCCCGCCCGCCACGTCGCGCACCCAGACGTTCATCACGCCGTCGCGCGGGGCGACCCAGGAGATGCGCCGGCCGTCGGGCGACAGGCGCGCCGCGGCCCGCTCCGGGTTGTCGAACAGGTGGCGGAGCGGGATCAGCGGAGGCACGTGCGCTATGGTGGCATGTGCGGGGCGGGGGCCGTCGGTTTCCGTGCGCATCCACGAGTTGGCGGTCGCGCGACCGGCGCTCTATCGTTCTTCCCTGTGCCCCTGTCAGTCCCCCGTCGCATGAGGAGTCGGGCGTGAGGTCGTTGAACCGGTTCCGCTGCTTGGTGGCGTGGCTCTGATCGCGCTGCTGTTCCCTGGGCAGGGGGCGCAGCAGGTCGGCATGGGGCGCGCGATGGCGGCGGCCTTCCCCGTGGCGCGGCGCACTTTCGAGGAGGCGAACGACGTCCTCGGCTACGACCTCGCGCGCATCTGCTTCGAGGGCCCGCACGAGGAGCTGATGCTCACCCGGCACTGCCAGCCGGCGATTCTGGCGAACTCCGTGGCCGCCTGGCGCGTCGCGCGCGAGGCAGGCGTCGAGGGCGACCTGACGATGGGCCACTCGCTGGGCGAGTACTCCGCCCTGGTCGCCTGCGGCAGCCTGTCGTTCGACGAGGCGCTGCAGCTCGTGAAGGCCCGTGGCGACGCCACCACCGACGCGGCCGCCGCCAGCCCGGGCGGCATGGCCGCTCTGCTGGGCGCGAGCGACGAGGACGTCGAGGCGATGTGCGTCGAGGCCGGCGAGGTCTGGCCGGCGAACTACAACTGCCCGGGCCAGATCGTGGCCTCCGGCCTCCACCGCGGCGTTCGACCGCCTGCTCGACCTCGCGCACGCCCGCGGGATCAAGTCCAGGATCCTGGACGTGGACGGCGCCTTCCACTCGTCGGTGATGGCTCCCGCCGCGGACAAGCTGCGCGAGGCGCTGACGAGCGTGAAGATCAGCACCCCCTCGCTGCCCTTCCTGTCGGCCACCTCGGGCGCGTTCGAGAAGGGCGAGCGGCTGCGCTCGCTGCTGGCCCAGCAACTGACCGCCCCCGTGCGCTTCACGCAGACGGTGCGCGCGGCGCTGGACCACGGCGCCGACACCTTCGTGGAGTTCGGCCACCGCCGGGTCCTGGTCGGGCTGGTCCGGCGCATCCGCCCCGACGTGGAGGCCGTGCACCTGGGACAGCCGTCCGACCTCCCGGCACTCCTGGCGCTCGCAGGGCGCTCCGGGTAGGGGTGCCCGTCGCCCTCGTCACCGGGGCGAGCAAGGGCATCGGAGCCGCGTGCGCGGTCGCTCTCGCCGAGAGCGGTTACGACGTCGGGCTGACGTTCGCCGAGGACCGCGACGGCGCCGAGCGGGTCGCCGAGCGGGTGGCGGCGGCCGGACGGCGCGCCCACGTGCGCCGGGCCGAGGCGCGCGACCCCGAATCCGCTCCCGCGGTCGTGCGGGAGGTGGAGGAGGCCCTCGGACCCCTCGACGCCCTGGTCGCGAACGCCGGGATCACGCGTGACGGCCCGGCCGTGCGCATGACCGGCGAGGCCTGGCGGGCGCCGATCGAGATCAACCTCACGGGGACGATGCAGGCGGTGTGCGCGGTGCTGGGGGGCATGATGCGGCGGGGGTCCGGCAGCGTCGTCGCGATCTCCTCGGTGGTCGGCTCGCAGGGGAACGCCGGCCAGGCGAACTACGCGGCCTCGAAGGCCGGCCTGGTGGGCCTGGTCCGGAGCCTGGCGCGGGAGGCGGGGCCGTCCGGGGTGCGGGTCAACGCGGTCGCCCCGGGGTACGTCACGACCCGGCTCACCGGCGTGCTCGCCGACGCGCAGCGCGACCGTCTGCTCGCGGCCACCGCGCTCGGGCGTTTCGGAGCGCCCGCCGACGTGGCGGGCCCGGTGGCGTGGCTGTGCTCGTCGGCCGCCGCGTTCGTGACCGGAGCCGTGCTCGCGGTGGACGGAGGGCTGCGCCTGTGAACAACGGGCAGCGGGTCGTGATCACGGGCCTCGGAATGGTGAGCCCGCTCGGCATCGGGTGGCGGGACGCCTGGAGCGCCGCGCTCGAGGGCCGTGCCTGCGCCGGCCCCATCACGCGTTTCGACACCACCGGGCACGCCTGCCGGATCGCGTGCGAGGTGGACGGCTTCGACCCCGAGGACTTCATCGACCGCCGTGGGGCGCGTCGCATGGACCGGGTGAGCCAGATGGCCGTGGCCGCGGCCCGCCTCGCGATGGAGGACGCCGGCCTCAGCATCAACGGCGGCACGGCGATCGCGCGGGCACGGTGATCGCCACGGGCAACGGCGGTAGCGAGGCCTTCGAGGACAACAACCGCGCGACTGCTGGAGCGCGGTGCGGACCGGGCCTCCCCGCTGATGGTGCCGATGGCCATCGTGAACATGTCCGCCGGGCACGTCTCGATGCAGCTGGGCCTGCGGGGCCCGGCCTCGTGCGTGCGTGACGGCCTGCGCGTCGGGCAACCACGGCATCGGCGACGCGGCCGCGATCATCCGCCGGGGCGCCGCCGACGTGATGCTGGCCGGGGGCTCCGAGGCCGGCGTCACGGCGTACTGCATGGCCAGCCTCGACGCCACCCGTGCCCTCTCGCGCCGCAACGACGAGCCCCATCTCGCCAGCCGCCCGTTCGACACCGGCCGCGACGGCTTCGTGGCGGCCGAGGGCGCCGCCGTGGTGGTGCTCGAGAGCCTGGAGCACGCCGCCGGCCGTGGCGCGGACGTCGTGTGCGAGGTGGCCGGCTACGGGGCGAGCAGCGATGCGTTCCACCTCACCGAGCCCGACCCGTCCGGACGCTGGCAGGTGGAGGCCATGAAGATGGCGCTGCGCCAGGCCGGGCGCGACCCGTCGCGAGGTCGACTACATCAGCGCCCACGGCACCTCGACGCCCGCGGGCGACCCGGTGGAGATCGGGGCCATCCGCCGGCTCGTGGGCGACGACCACGCCGCCGGGCTCGCCGTCAGCTCCACCAAGTCGATGCACGGCCACGGCATGGGCGCGGCCGGCGGCTTCGAGGCCGTGCTGACGGCGCTCGCCATCCGCGAGGGCGTGATCCCGCCGACGATCAACCTCGACGAGCTCGACCCGGCCTGCCAGGGCGTTGACCACGTGGCGAGAGCGCGCTCGCACCGCGCCCGTGCGCCTGGCCCTCTCCAACTCCTTCGGGTTCGGCGGTCACAACGCCGTCCTGGCGCTCGCGGCGGTGGACGGGTGAGGAACGGCGGACGGACGCGCGTGGCGGTGACCGGCCTCGGCGTGGTGTCCCCGCTCGGCATCGGGCGCGAGGAGATGTGGCGCTCCGTGGCCGAGGGCCGCTCCGGCGCCGGCATGATCACCCTCTTCGACGCCACCGACTCCCCGGTGCGGATCGCCTGCGAGGCGCACGGCTTCGACCCCACCGACTTCATGGACGCGGCGCGTGGCGCGGCGGATGGACCGCTACGCGCAGCTCGCGGTCGCCGCGGCGCGTCTCGCCGTGGCCGACGCGGGGCTGGCGATCGACGACGACGGCGCGGGGATCGGCGCGATCATCGGCAACGGCGGGTCCGGCACCATCTCGCGCGAGGAGCAGCACCGGGTGATGCTGGAGCGGGGCCCGGACCGCGTCTCGCCCTTCGCCATCCCGCTGAGCGTGGCCAACATGGGCGCCGGCCAGGTGTCGATCGAGCTCGGCCTGCGCGGCCCGGTGACGGCCGTGTGCACGGCCTGCGCCGCCGGCACCGACGCGATCGGCGACGGCCGCGGACATCATCCGCCGCGGCGACGCCGCGCGCGATGCTGGCGGGCGGCGCGGACTGCCTCATCACCCCCTTCTTCGTGGCCGGCTTCGACGCGATGCGGGTGCTCTCGCACCGCAACGACGACCCCGTGGGCGCGGCGCAGCCGTTCGATCGCGACCGGGACGGGTTCCTGGTGGGCGAGGCCGGCGCGGTGCTGGTGCTCGAGCCGTGGGACGACGCCGTGGCGCGCGGCGCGCACATCGTCTGCGAGGTGGCCGGCTACGGCGCCAGCGCGGACGCCCACCACCTACGGATCCGGAGCCGAGCGGAGTGCCCCAGGCCCGTGCGCTCGTGCGCCGCCCTCCAGGACGCGGGCATCGCCCCGATCAGGTGGACCACGTCAACGCGCACGGCGGAGCGAGCAAGCCCGGCGACCCGGCCGAGGTCGCGGATCCTCCAGCACGCCCTGGGCGAGGAGGCCGCCGCCCGGGTCGCCGTGAGCGCCACCAAGTCCATGCACGGGCACTGCATGGGCGCTGCCGGCGCGCTCGAGGCGGCCATCACCGCCCTGGCGCTGCAGGAGAGCCTGATCCCGCCGACGCTCAACCTCCACGAGGTGGACGAGGCCTGCGTCGGGGTCGACCACGTCGCCAACGCCGCGCGGCCCGCCGACATCCGGGTGGCCATGTTCGACCTCGTTCGGCCTCGGCGGCCACAACGCGGCGGTGGTGCTGACGCGGGCCGACGGGGACGGCGGTTGAATGACGGCGTTCCTGCGGCGCCTGTCGCCGCGCGCCGAGAAGACGATCCGCCTCGTCGTCGTCTGCGCCGTCGCGACCGTCGTCGGCATCCTGGCCGTGACGCGGGGTAGCGAGGCCCTGGGCTACGCGGCCGCCGGGATCGTGCTCGCGGGCATCCTCGCCGGACCGCTGGTCGCGCGGGCGCTCACGTCCAAGGGCAACGAGCCTCGCTAACCTCCCCCGGATGAGCGACGTCCGGAGCACACTCGACCGCCTGCTCGGCGAGCGCATCCTGATCCTGGACGGCGCGACGGGCACGATGATCCAGCGGCTACGGCCTCGAGGAGGCCGACTTCCGCGGCGAGCGCTTGGCCGGACATCCGACGCCGCTGCGGGGAACAACGACCTGCTCACGCTGACCCGTCCGGACATCGTCGACCGAGATCCACCACGCGTTCCTCGAGGCCGGCGCGGACATCATCGAGACCAACACCTTCAGCGCCGACCTCGGTGGCCCGGCCGACTACGCCACCGAGCACCTGGTGCGGGACATCAACGTCGAGGCCGCCCGCCTGGCCCGCGCCGCGGCGGACAGTGGACCGCGCGCGACCCCCGAGAAGCCGCGCTTCGTGGCCGGCGCGCATCGGGCCGACCAACCGCATGCTGTCGATCTCGCCCGACGTGGAGGATCCGGCCGCCCGCGCCGATCACCTTCGACCAGTCCGGACGCGGCGTACGCGGAGCAGGTGCGCGGCCTGATCGAGGGCGGCGCCGACCTGCTGCTGGTCGAGACGATCATCGACGCGCCTGGGCGCGAAGGCCGCGCTCTTCGCGATCGACGAGGTGCGCGGAGGAGACGGGCACCAGGTTGCCGGTGATGATCTCGGTGACCGTCACCGACCGCAGCGGCCGCACGCTGGCCGGCCAGACGCATCGAGGCCTTCTGGATCACGATCGCGCACGCGCGGCCGTTCAGCGTGGGTCTCAACTGCGCCCTGGGCGCGGCCGACATGCGCCCCTACCTGGCGCACCTCGCGCGCGTGGCCAAGTGCTGGACGAGCTGCTACCCGAACGCCGGGCTGCCGAACGCCTTCGGCGAGTACGACGAGACGCCGGACACGACCGCGGGCGAGCTGCGCGCAGTTCGCCGAGCGCGGGCTGGTCAACATGCTCGGCGGCTGCTGCGGCACCACGCCCGACCACATCCGCGCCGTCGCGGCCGCCGCGGCCGGGGTGGAGCCCCGGCGCGTGCCCCCGCCCGAGCCGCTGACCCGGCTCGCCGGCCTCGAGCCCCTGTCGTGCGGCCGGACTCCAACTTCCTGATGATCGGCGAGCGCACCAACGTGACCGGGTCGCGCCGCTTCGCCGAGCTCATCACCGCCGGGGACGACGGCACCGCCCTCGAGGTGGCCACCGAGCAGGTGCTGAGCGGCGCGAACATCATCGACGTGAACATGGACGAGGCGATGCTCGACTCCGAGGCCGCCATGACCACGTTCCTGAACATGGTCGCCACCGAGCCCGACATCGCGCGTGTGCCGATCATGGGTCCACAGCTCGCGGTGGTCCGTCATCGAGGCCGGCCTGCGCTGCGTGCAGGGCAAGCCGGTGGTGAACTCGATCAGCCTCAAGGAGGGCGAGGAGGAGTTCCTCGAGCGCGCGGCCCTCGCGCGCCGCTACGGCGCCGCGATGGTCGTGATGGCCTTCGACGAGGAGGGCCAGGCCGACACCGCGAGCGCAAGGTCGCCATCTGCGAGCGCGCCTACGGCCTGCTGGTGGAGCGGGTCGGCGTGACCCCGGAGGACATCATCTTCGACCCCAACATCTTCGCCGTGGCCACCGGCATCGAGGAGCACAACGGCTACGCCATGGCCTTCCTGGAGGCCACGCGGCAGATCAAGGAGCGCTGCCCGGGGGCGAGGATCAGCGGCGGCGTCAGCAACCTGTCGTTCTCCTTCCGCGGCAACGACGTCGTGCGCGAGGCCATGCACACCGCCTTCCTCTACCACGCGACCCGCGCCGGGATGGACATGGGCATCGTCAACGCGGGCCAGCTGATCGTCTACGAGCAGATCGAGGAGGAGCTGCTCGAGGCGGTGGAGGACGTGCTCTTCGACCGCCGCCCAGACGCCACCGAGCGCCTGGTGGACCTGGCCGAGCGCGTGAGGGGCAGCGGGGAGGCGCGCGGTGAGCCAGGCCTGGCGCGAGGGCTCGGTCGAGGAGCGCCTCGAGCACGCCCTGGTGAACGGCATCGTCGAGTACATCGAGGAGGACACCGAGGAGGCGCGCCTCGCGCTCGGCGACCCCCTGGCCGTGATCGAGGGGCCCCTGATGGCCGGCATGAGCGTGGTGGTGTACCTGTTCTGCTACGGCAAGATGTTCCTGCCCCAGGTGGTGAAGAGCGCACGCGTGATGAAGCGCGCCGTGGCGCACCTCGAGCCGTTCATGGAGGCCGAGCGCGTGCGGGCCGAGGCCGCCGGCGAGAGCGTCGAGGCCCAGGGGACGATCGTGATGGCCACCGTGAAGGGGGACGTCCACGACATCGGCAAGAACATCGTCGGCGTGGTCCTGGGGTGCAACAACTACCGCGTGATCGACCTCGGGGTGATGGTGCCGGTTGACCGCATCCTGGACACCGCCGAGGCCGAGGGCGCCGACATGGTGGGGCTGTCGGGCCTGATCACGCCGTCCCTGGACGAGATGGCGATGGTCGCCGCCGAGATGGAGCGCCGCGCGAGACGGCGCATCGACTCCTCATCGGCGGGGCCACCACCAGCAAGCAGCACACCGCCGTGAAGATCGCCCCGGCCTACGGCCAGTTGGGTGACCGACGTGCTCGACGCCTCGCGCGCGGTGGGGGTGGTGTCGCGCCTGCTCGACCACGACGAGCGCGGAGGGTTCGCCGACGACGTGCGGGAGGAGCAGGAGCGCCGCGACGTCTACGCCAACCGCCGCCAGCGCCCGCTGCACTCCTATGAGGCGGCCCGCGCCCGGCGGCTCGCGATCGAGTGGGAGCCGGGCCGACCTGCCGGTCCCCGCGCTCACCGGGCGCCGGGAGCTGCGCGACGTGCCGCTGGCGGAGATCGCCCGCTACATCGACTGGACGTTCTTCTCGACGCCTGGGAGATCCGGGGGAAGTTCCCCGACGTGCTCGACCACCCGCGCCACGGGCCCGCGGCGCGCGACCTTTTCGACAACGCGACCACCATGCTCGACGAGCTGATCGCCGCCGGCACGATCACCGCCAACGGCGTCTACTCGGGGCTCTGGCCGGCGAACGCCGACGGCGACGACCTGGTCCTCTATCCCGACGCCGGCCGCTCCTCGGCAGCCTATCCGCTTCCCGATGCTGCGCCAGCAGCGCGTCAAGGCCGAGGGCAAGAGCCAGCTCTCGCTCGCCGACTTCGTGGCGCCGCGCGAGTCCGGCCTGCTCGACCACGTGGGCGCCTTCGCGGTGACCAGCGGCATCGGCGTCGAGGACCTCGCGAAGGCGCACGAGCGGGCCCACGACGCTACTCGGCGATCATGGTCAAGGCGCTCGCCGACCGCCTGGCCAGTGCCTTCGCCGAGATGCTGCACGCACGCGTGCGGCGCGGGTGGGGCTACGAGGCCGAGGATCTCAGCAACGAGGACCTGATCGCGGAGGCGTACCGGGGCATCCGGCCGGCGTTCGGCTACCCGGCGTGCCCCGACCACCTGCCGAAGCGCCGCCTGTTCGAGCTGCTGGGCGCCGGCGAGATCGGCATGACCCTCTCGGAGAACCTGGCCGACGCCGCCGGCGGCATCGGTGAGCGGCCCTCACCCGCACCATCCGCAGGCGCGCTACTTCGCCGTCGGCCCGATCGGCCGCGATCAGGTGGAGAGCTACGCCGAGCGGATGGGGATGCCGGCCAGGAGATCGAGTGCTGGCTGTCGCCGAAC
>CAVRIV010000001.1:0-647930 GCA_963721335.1 Miltoncostaeaceae bacterium | reverse complement strand
CCACCGCTATCCGTTCATCAACTGCACGGCCTGCGGCCCGCGCTACACGATCGTCGTCGGCGTCCCCTACGACCGGGCGCTCACCACGATGGCGGGCTTCCTGATGTGCGACCTCTGCCGGGCCGAGTACGAGGATCCCGCGGACCGCCGCTTCCACGCCGAGCCCATCGCCTGCCCGGCGTGCGGACCGGCGGCTCGGCTCGTCAACGCGGCCGGCACCGCCGTGCCCGGCGATCCCGTCGCCGCGGCGGCGGCGGCCCTCCTCGACGGCCGCGTCGTGGCCGTGAAGGGGATCGGGGGGTTCCACCTGGCGTGCCGCGCGGGCGACGAGGACGCGGTCGCGCGCCTGCGCGCGCGCAAGCGCCGCGAGGAGAAGCCCTTCGCCGTGATGGTCCCCGATGCCGCCGCGGCCCGGGTCCTGGTGAGCCTGAGCCCCGCGGAGGAGGCGCTGCTGACGGGGCGCGAGCGCCCGATCCTGCTGGCCCGCCGGCGCCCGGCCGCGCCGGTGGCGCCGTCGGTGGCCCCGCGCTCGGCCGACCTGGGCGTGATGCTCCCGTACTCGCCGCTCCATCACCTGCTGCTGGGCGACGCCGGCACGCCCCTGGTGATGACCAGCGGCAACCGCTCCGACGAGCCGATCGCCCACCGCGACGACGATGCCCTGGAGCGTCTGGGGTCGATCGCCGACCTGCTTCTGATGCACGACCGCCCCATCCATACGCGGGTGGACGACTCGGTGGTGCGCGCGCTGCCCGGCCGCCGTCCGCTGCTGATGCGCCGCTCGCGCGGGTGGGTGCCGGCCGGCCTGGCCCTTCCGGTCCCGGCCGGCCGGCCGCTCCTGGCCTGCGGCGCCCAGCTCAAGAGCACGGCCTGCGTGGCCAAGGGGCACCGCGCCTGGGTGGGCCACCACATCGGCGACCTCGAGGACTGGGAGACGCTGCGCGCCTTCGGCGAGTCGGCCGAGCACCTGGAGCGCCTCTTCGCGGTGGCGCCGGAGGTCGTGGCCCACGACCTGCACCCGGGCTACCTGTCCACCGCCTACGCCCTCGAGCGCGAGGGGGTGGAGACGGTCGCCGTGCAGCACCATCACGCCCACCTCGCGGCCTGTCTCGCCGAGTGGGGCGAGCCGGGCCCCGCCGTGGGGGCGATCCTCGACGGCACCGGCTACGGCACCGACGGCACGATCTGGGGCGGGGAGATCCTGGTGGGCGGCCTCCGCGAGGCGCGCCGGGTGGGGCACCTGCGGCCGGTGCGCATGCCCGGCGGCGAGGCGGCCATCCGCGAGCCCTGGCGGATGGCCTGCGCCTGGCTGGCCGAGGCCGGCGGGGAGGAGGAGCCCGCGATCCCGGCGGGGCTCGCCGGCCGCGTCGAGCCCGGGGTCTGGAACACGGTGGCGCGGCTGGCGCGCGCCGAGCGCTCGCCGGTCACCACCAGCGCGGGCCGCCTGCTCGACGCCGTCGCCGCGATCTGCGGCCTGCGCACGCGGGTGACCTACGAGGGACAGGCGGCGATCGAGCTGGAGGCCGCCTGCGACCCGGCCGAGCACGGGGCCTATCCGATGGACGGCCTGGATCCGCGCGAGGCGATCCTCGCCGCGGTCCGGGAGCTGGCCGGCGGGGTGGCGGTGGCCGTCGTCGCCGCGCGCGTCCACGACGGCCTGGCGGCCGCGGTGGCGGCGGCCTGCGCGCGGGCGGCGGAGGACGCGGGGATCGATCTGGTCGTCCTCAGCGGGGGCGTGTTCCAGAACCGGCGGCTTCTGGGCGCCACGGCGGGCCGGCTGGAGCGGGCCGGCCTGCGCGTCCTGATCCCCGAACGCCTGCCGCCCAACGACGGGGGCATCTCATACGGCCAGGCGGCGGTGGCGGCCGCGCTGACGGGTTCCGGCGAAAACGTCGTGCAGGCGTGACGCCGTCGACCATAGGGTCGTCGGGACGGACGGATCCCACCCGGGGGAAGGAGACCACATGAGAAGCGACATCGAGTTCGATGCCAAGGGAGTGATGCTGAGGGGCTGGCACTACGTACCCGACGGGGCGACGGGCCCGGTACCGACCATCGTCATGGCCCATGGGTTCTCGGCCGTGAAGGAGATGTACCTCGACCGCTTCGCGGAGGCGTTCTCCGCCGCCGGCCTGGGGGCGCTCGTGTTCGACCACCGCAACTTCGGCGCCAGCGACGGCGAGCCGCGGCAGGAGATCGACCCCTGGGAGCAGGTGCGCGACTACCGCGACGCGATCAGCTACGCGTCCACGCTGCCCGAGGTCGATGCCGACCGCATCGGGATCTGGGGCTCCAGCTACTCGGGCGGGCACGTGCTGGTGGTCGGGGCCATCGACCGCCGCGTGAAGTGCGTGGCGTGCCAGGTGCCCCTCATCAGCGGTCATCGCAACGCCCGGCGCATCGTGAGGTCCGACTTCATCGCCGCCGTCGGCGCGATGTTCGACGAGGATCGCGCCAACCGCTACGCGGGCCAGCCGCCCGCGATGATCCCGGTGGTGGACGAGGACCCGCTGGCGCCCTCGTCCCTGCCGACCGCGGACTCCTACACCTGGTTCACCGAGACCGGCGCGACCCGGGCGCCCTCCTGGCGCAACGAGGTGACGCTGCGGAGCGTGGAGATGTTCTGGGAGTACGAGCCCGGGGCCTACATCCAGTACGTGTCGCCCACGCCGCTCCTGATGGTGGTGGCGGCCAAGGACCACCTGACCGTGTCCGACCTCGCGATCGAGGCCTTCGAGCAGGCGCGGGAGCCGAAGAAGCTCGTGGTCCTTCCCGACGGGCACTTCGACGCCTACGTGGCCGCGTTCGACGACGCCTCCGGCGCCGCCGCCGACTGGTTCACCGAGCACCTGCTGGGACGCTGACCATGACCACCGCGGATGTCCTGCACCATCACCTCGCCGCCTTCGGCGCCGGCGACGTCAACGAGATCCTGAAGGACTACACCGACGAGTCGCTCCTGATGACCGCCAACGGGACCATCAGGGGCCTCGGGCCGCTGCGCGAGGCGTTCACGGGCTTCTTCGGCGGGCTGTTCGCCCCGGGGACCTACGAGTTCATCATGGACGCCGAGCACGTCGAGGGGGAGGTGGCCTTCATCACGTGGCACGCGGCCTGCGCGTCGTCCGACGTGCCGCTGGGCGCGGACACCTTCCTCGTGCGCGACGGCAAGATCGCCGTTCAGACCTTCGCCGCGAGGATCGACCCGAGGTAGGCGCCCTCAGACCCCCACGTTGAGCGCCACGGTCATGCCCTGGCCCACCGATCCCGTGACGGTGCCCAGCTGGGTCGAGTAGCCGTCGCTGAACACGTTGTCGGTGGCCAGGGAGGTCTGGGCCAGGTTCTGGACGCTCTGCTCGTAGCCGGCGGTGGCGTAGACCAGCCGGCAGGCGTCCTCGGGCAGGGCGATCTGGGAGGTGACCAGCTTGGTGCCGGCCGCCGTGGCCTCGTCGATGCTGGGATACACCTCGAAGTGGATGTGGGGCCAGCGGCCGGAGTAGGCGGCGGGGAAGATGCTGGCGAAGGCGACCCTGCCGCCGGCGTCCGACTCCTGCACGCCGCGCAGGTAGTTCTCGCCGGCGGCCGCCGGCGAGTAGAGCGAGTAGCTGCCCTCGCGATCGCAGTGCCAGAGGTAGACGGCGGCGCCCTTCAGCGGCGTGCCCCCGTCCGACACGTCGAGGATCGTGAGCGCGATGGCGAGGGGCACGCCGGCCGCGGTGCCCGAGGCCGACCCGAAGCTCGAGGTGATGTCGCTGCGGACGATGCCGCTCTCCGTGAGCACGTTCACCCCGTTGGATCCGTCGGCGGGGAACGGGCCGCCCGTCTCCTCGGGGATCTCGGTGGTCTCGCCCGCCGCCGCGGTCGTCGTCGAGCCGGAGGCCGAGGAGCTCGCGGTGGTCGTCGAGGCGTCCCCGGACGAGGTGCCGCCGCAGCCGACCACGGCGGCGAGGCCGCCCACGGCGGCGAGCTGGAGGGCCCGGCGCCGGGTCATCAGCGTCGACACGTCGAAGGACAGGCCCCGGTCGTGATCGTGGACCTCGTCCTCGTGGACGTGCGGGGTGCGTTCCTGCGTCATCTCGCCTCCTCGCTCCCCGCCGGCGTCCGGCGGGTCGTCGTTGCGCTCCGGCCCGCCCACGATAGGCGCCCGGCCTGATGGGCCTCCGAGAGCCTCCTGAGATGTTCATGAGAGTCGGGGCGAGGGTAGGGACCATCCGCCCACCCCGAAGAAGGAGCACCGATGGCGGAGTTGACGAAGCTCGAGGACAAGCTCGGTGAAGTGCTCGGCCTGGCGCAGGCCGCTCAGGACGCCACCAAGAAGGTCGGCCGGCTGATCGACGACAAGAAGATCAGCGACACGCTGGCACGGATGCACGACGAGGCCGCCGAGACCGCGAGGCGATGCACGGACGTGGCGAGCGGGAAGGACGGCAAGAAGACGGCCATCCTCGGAAAGGCGCGCACCACGAAGGGCGAGGCCAAGGAGATGATGTCCACCTACCTGGGCGAGGACGCCGAGGGCCTCGACGGGCTCGAGTTCCTCAGCATGGCCGAGGCGGGCGAGGTGGCTCACGTCGAGATCCTCGGGACGCTGGCCAAGACGGCGGGGGACGCCGCGGTCGTGCATCTCGTCGCCTGGGCCCTTCCGATCCAGGAGCGGCACCTGGCGAGCGTCCGCGAGAGCGGCGTCCGCCTCGCCGCGGAAGAGGACCCCGACGAGCCGGCCTAGGTCGCCGGCTCGGAGGGCGCCGTGCGGGTCGTCTTCGCCACCTACCTGATCATCATCGTCGGGGGCCTCGGCTACTTCATCGCCCTCGGCGTCCTCGGCCGATGACGGCCTCACGGCGACGAGGGTTCGTGCGCGACAACTCGTTGTCGCTGTTCTTCCTCGTCCTGTTCCTGGCGGCGCTCGCGGGACAGGCCATCGCGGGACACCATCTCTACAACGAGGAGCAGCGCGAGCACGGAGAGCCGCCCACGTCCCTGGCCGAGTTCCTGACCTCCTCGCGCTTCGCCGTCGAGACCGCGGAGAACTGGCAGTCCGAGTTCCTGCAGTTCACGCTCTACGTCGTCGGCACGGTCTGGCTCATCCAGCGGGGCTCGTCGGAGTCGAAGCTGCCCGGCGAGGAGGGCGGGGGGACCGACGCGGACCAACTGGTGGGAGCCGCCGCGCGGGCCGACTCGCCGCGGTGGGCCCGCGTCGGCGGCCTGCGCACCGCCATCTACTCGAACTCGCTGCTCCTGGTGTTCGGAGCGATCTTCCTGACGTCCTGGCTCGCGCAGTCGCTGGCCGGCTGGAGCGACTTCAACAACGATCAGATCACGCACCACCAGCCGGAGATCTCGTGGGGCGCATACCTGACGGAGCCCGACTTCTGGGACCGCTCGCTCCAGAACTGGCAGTCCGAGTTCCTCGCCGTCGGGACCATGGCGATCTTCGCCGTGTACCTCCGCCAGCGCGGCTCGCCGGAGAGCAAGCCCGTCGGCGCTCCTCACACGAAGACCACCAGCGCAGACTGACGGCGTGGTCTGAAGGCCGGCGCTGGAACGCCTCCTGGGGGGTCTGACGGGCCGGCGCCCCTGGCGCCCGTGGATCCATGGCCCTTTCAACCAGCGCCGGCTACGGGGCGTGACCGGGCTCCAGGTGGCGGACGGCCTGGTAGCCCAGTTGCGGACCGGATCTCTCGTGCCGCGCGGCGACCGCATCGAGGACGAACCCCACGTGGTCCCCGATGTCGACCCGACGGGAGATCGTCCCGACGATCCAGGAGGGGCAGGCCTCGAGGATGGGGAGCCCCTCCGGACCCTCCGACCAGCGGCAGTGGGCGAACTTGTCGATCTCATCGCCGGTCCGGCCACCGAAGAGCTCCGCGAGGGCCACCTGATCCTCCCCCGGGCAGTGGACGGCGAGCGCCCGGGCCTCGCACGCGACCCGGTAGGTGTGGTTGCGCCGCGACAGTCCCACCAGCATCCGCGGCGGGTCGATGCTCGTCTGCGTGGCGAAGCCCACCAGGCAGCCGGCCCGGCGGCCGCCGCTCGTCGTGGTCACGACGAACATCGGATAGTCCAGCTCCGAGACGATCGCCTCGAAGTCCGCGCGCCAGCCACCGCTGCCGGTCGGGAAGCCCACGTCCCGTTCGTGCCCCGCCGCCCCGCGCGCTAAGCGCGGGCCCCCTCGGCGCGTCGCCGGGGGGCTGGGCGGCGGGCAGCCGGGGATCATAGAGTCGCGACATGGGCGTCATCGACGAGCTCGTTCTCAACAACCACATGTTCGCCCGCCGGCGGGGGCACCGGCATCTCGACGTCAACCCCTCGCGCCGGCTCGCCGTCGTGACCTGCATGGACTCGCGGCTGGACGTCTTCGCGGCCCTCGGCCTGGACCTCGGCGAGGCGCATGTCATCCGCAACGCCGGTGGCGTCATCACGGACGATGTGATCCGGTCCCTCGCGCTCTCGCAGTTGCGGCTGGGCACGCGTGAGGTCCTGGTGATCCACCACACCGACTGCGGGCTCGAGAAGGTCACCGACGACAGCTTCCGCGCCGAGCTCCAGAAGCTCAGCGGGATGGCACCATCCTTCGCGATCGAGTCCTTCACCCATCGCGAGGAGAACCTGCGCCAATCGATCCGGCGCGTCCGCTCCTCCCCCTTCATCCCTCACGGCGACGGGGTCCGGGGGTTCGTCTACGACGTCGATACCGGCCAGCTGGTCGAGGTCCACCCCTAGCCCCGGACCGGGACCGTCGCCCGGATCCTAAGCGGAGTCCCCGGGCTTCTCCGGCGCCAGGAAGAACAGCTCCGCGGCGATGTCGGGATCGAGGCTGACCTGGCTCATGAAGGCCACCACTTTGCGATCGAGCGTCAGCTCGACCACGTCGCGGAACTCCTGCTCCATCACGTCCTGGAAGCTTCGTCGCAGCGACCGGACCTGCTCCCCGCGGCCGCGCGTGATCAGGGTCCGCTCGACGGGGGTGAGCGCGTCGTGCAGGACGCAGATCACCAGGTCGGGGCCGACGCGCTCGGTCTTCGCCCGGGTGGGTCCCTTGCCGAAGTACTCGGAGTGCATCCGCACGATGCCGCGGGTGATCACGGTGAGCGGCCCGCGGTCGGGCACCGCCGGTACCGACTCGATCGATTCCATGTGCGGCCACCCCTCGCCGACGATGGTGACGACGGGGAAGAAGACCGGCATCTCCCGTGCGCTCGGCGCACTCCCGAAGCCCGGCCGACGCGCCGCGCGCTCCTGCTCGGAGCGGGCACCGTGGCGGTTTCGTGCAAACCGTGCAGCCAGGGAGGGCCACTTCGCACCTCGCCAACCTGGGGGCGAGGTTACTCGCGTCCCTCCCCGATTGCGACTCGACGGTGTCCTGGCCCTGACGTCCACGGCCACCTCGTACATCTCCACGGCCGCCCGCTTTCCCAGCCCCTCGCCGGCGTGTGAGGGTCCTGCCGAGACTTCCGCCTCGCCGGCGCGGCCAGGCTCGCGGTCGGGTCCTCTCCGTGCCGACTTCCCCCACGCCGGGGGCGAGCACAAGCTCGCGAGTCGGGCTAACCTCGTCGGCGTGGGCCGCGTCCTCGTCGTCAACGCCGGGTCAACGGGGATCAAGCTGGGGCTGGTCGACGACGACGAGCGCGGGACCGCCGTCGAGTCCCCGGCCGACGCACCGGCCGATCTGATCGCGGTCGGCCATCGGGTGGTCCACGGCGGCGCCGCCTTCGTCGCCCCCACCGTCCTCGACGACGAGGTCGTCGACCGGCTGGAGGCCCTGACCGAGCTGGCGCCGCTCCACAACGCGCCGGCCCTGGAGGCGATCCGCTCGACGATGGCCGCGCTGCCGTCGGTGCCCCAGGTCGCGGTGTTCGACACGGCGTTCCACGCCGGCCTGCCCGCGGAGGCGACCACCTACGCGGTGCCGCGGCGGTGGCGGGAGGAGTGGGGCATCCGCAGGTACGGATTCCACGGGCTCTCGGTGGACTGGAGCCTCGAGCGGGCCGGCGGGCTCCTGGGCCGCCCGGTCGAGGAGCTGAGGCTCGTGGTGTGCCATCTCGGCGGCGGCGCATCCGCCACGGCCGTGGCCGACGGGCGTTCGGCCGACACCACGATGGGCTTCGGCCCGCTCGACGGCCTGGTGATGGCCACGCGCAGCGGTGCCCTCGACCCCGAGGTTCCGCTGCACCTGGTGCTCCGCCGGGGTCTCTCCGCCGAGGAGGTCGAGCGCCTGCTCAACCGCGAGAGCGGCCTGAGCGGCCTCACCGGCGGGGTCTCCGACATGCGCGAGGTCGAGGCCCGCGCCCGCAGCGGCGACCCGGAGGCCGCCCTCGCGCTCGCCGTCTACGACCGGCGCCTGGCCGCGGCGGTGGCCGGCATGCTGCCCGTCCTGGGGCGGCTCGACGCGATCGTCTTCACCGGCGGGGTGGGCGAGGGCTCCTCCCGGGTGCGCGCGGCCGCGGCCTTGCGCCTCGCGCCCCTGGGCGTGAACATCGACCGGGATGCGAACGAGGCCGGCACGGGCGATCGCGACATCGCCGGACCCGACTCCCCCGTCCGCGTGCTGGTGGTGCACGCGCGAGAGGACGTGATCATCTCCCGAGCGGTCAGGCGCGTCGTGTGACCGCGAGCGACGACGGGCTCCTCAGAAGCATCGACGCGTACTGGCGCGCGGCCAACTACCTGTCGGTCGGGCAGATCTACCTGCTCGACAACCCCCTGCTCCGCGAGCCCCTCCGGCTGGAGCACATCAAGCCGCGGCTGCTGGGCCACTGGGGCACCAGCCCGGGCCTCAACCTCATCTACGCCCACATGAACCGCGTCATCACGACCCATGACCTCGAGGCGATGTACGTCATCGGTCCGGGGCACGGCGGGCCGGCCATCGTGGCCAACGCCTGGCTGGAGGGCACCTACAGCGAGGTGTACCCCCAGATCAGCCGGGACGAGGCGGGCATGAGGCGGCTGTTCCGCCAGTTCTCCTTCCCCGGGGGGATCCCGAGCCACGTCGCCCCCGAGACGCCCGGATCGATCCACGAGGGCGGGGAGCTGGGCTACGCGCTCGCCCACGCCTACGGGGCGGCGTTCGACAACCCGGACCTGCTCGTCTGCTGCGTCGTCGGCGACGGTGAGGCGGAGACGGGTCCGCTCGCCGCGAGCTGGCATTCGAACAAGTTCCTGGACCCCGTGCGCGACGGCGCCGTTCTGCCGATCCTTCACCTCAACGGGTACAAGATCGCCAACCCGACCATCCTCGCCCGCATCCCCACGGACGAGCTCACGCGGCTGCTCGAGGGCTACGGTCACCGGCCGATCGTCGTCGAGGGCCACGACCCCGCGGTCGTGCACCGCCTGATGGCCGCCGCTCTCGACGAGGCCGTCGTCCAGATCCGGCAGGTCCAGCGCGACGCGCGCACGAGCGGTCGCGGGCCGCGTCCCGCGTGGCCGATGATCGTCCTGCGCACGCCCAAGGGCTGGACCGGGCCGGCACAGGTGGACGGGGTGCCGGTGGAGGGCACGTTCCGCTCCCATCAGGTGCCCCTCGCCCAGCTCGCCGAGCGCCCGGATCACATCGCGATCCTCGAGTCGTGGATGCGCTCCTACCGCCCCGAGGAGCTCTTCGACGAGACCGGCGCGCCCACCCCCGAGCTGCTCGCCCTGCCACCCGCGGGGGGCGCGGCGGATGAGCGCCAACCCGCACGCCAACGGGGGGCTCCTGCTGCGGCCCCTCACGATGCCCGACTTCCGCGAGCACGCCGTGGAGATCTCCGCGCCGGGGGCGACCAGGGCCGAGGCCACGCGGGTGCTCGGGGGCTTCGTCCGCGACGTCCTGCGGATCGACGCGAACCGGAGCAACTTCCGCCTGTTCGGGCCGGACGAGGTCGCCTCCAACCGGCTGAGCGCGGCGTTCGAGGTCACCGACCGGGCGTGGGACGCGCAGACGCTGCCCGGCGACGACCACCTCGCCCCGGACGGGCGGGTGATGGAGGTCCTGTCAGAGCACCTGTGCCAGGGGTGGCTGGAGGGCTACCTGCTCACCGGCCGCCACGGGCTGTTCACCTGTTACGAGGCCTTCATCCACATCGTCGACTCGATGTTCAACCAGCACGCGAAGTGGCTGAAGGTGACCCGGGGCATCCCGTGGCGGCGGCCGGTCGCCTCGCTCAACTATCTGCTCACCTCGCACGTGTGGCAGCAGGACCACAACGGCTTCTCCCACCAGGACCCCGGCTTCATCGACCACGTGATCAACAAGAAGGCCGAGATCGTGCGGGTCTACCTCCCGCCGGACGCCAACACGCTCCTCTCGGTGGCCGACCACTGCCTCCGCTCGCGCGACTACGTCAACGTGATCGTGGCCGGCAAGGCGCCGGCGCCGCAATGGCTGGCGATGGAGGACGCCGTGCTGCACTGCACGCGCGGCATCGGGATCTGGGACTGGGCCGGGACGGAAGACGGCGGGGTGCCCGACGTCGTGCTGGCGTGCGCGGGGGACGTGCCCACGCTGGAGACGGTCGCGGCCGCGGGGCTCCTGCGCGAGCACCTCCCCGACCTTCGCGTACGGCTGGTCAACGTCGTCGACCTGATGCGGCTCCAGCCGGACACCCAGCATCCCCATGGGCTCCCCGACGCCGAGTTCGACGCCCTCTTCACCTCCGACCGGCCGGTCATCTTCGCCCACCACGGATACCCCTCGCTGATCCACCGGCTCACCTACCGGCGCACGAACCACGACAACCTGCACGTCCGCGGGTACATCGAGGAGGGCACCACCACGACGCCGTTCGACATGGTGATGCTCAACGGCCTGGACCGCTTCTCCCTGGTGATCGGCGTCATCGACCGCGTCCCCGGGCTGGGGGAGCGGGCGGCGAGCCTCCGCCAGCGGATGGAGGACACGCGCCTGCGGATGCGCGCCTACACGCGCGAGGTGGGCGCGGACCACCCGGACGTCAGCGAGTGGCGCTGGTCGCCCGCCGCCGGCCCGAGGGAGGGCGGCGGGCCCTAGTGCCCGGGGCTACTTCTTGGCGTCCACCGCTCGGCGCAGTTGCTCCTTGTTCATCTTCGAGCGCCCTTTGATGTTGAGCTTCTTGGCCTCGGCGTAGAGCTGATCGCGGGTCCGGCCCCGCGGCCCGCTCGAGCCGGAGCGCAGCCCGCCCCGGCGACCCGACGAGATGTCCTGGGTCGAGGTCTTCGAGGCGGTCCTCGCCTCGCCGGAGCGCGCCCGCTCCTTGTTGACGGTCCGCGCGGCGATCTCCTTGGCGCGCTTGGTGGACGCGCCGCGGGCCTTGGCGCTGTCCTTGATGTGCTCGTACTGGCGCTCGCGCTTGGGGCTGCTTCCCCGGGGCATGGCGTCCTCCTCTCCGACGACGACTGGGACCTCGGGCTTCCGGTACCCACTGAGGGGAGGATCGAAGCCGAGGTCCCGCGCCATCGTTCAGACGCCCCCCTCCGCCAGCTCCGTGGCCGCCTCGCGCTCGGGCGCCCGCCGCCGTGCCGCGGTGGCCACGACGCCGAGGAGCGCGGCGATGACCGCGACCGCCACGGCCGCCTGATAGCCGTCCATCACCGACCCGGGCGAGCTCCCCGGGCCGGCCGCGGCGGCGTTCACCGCCGTGACCACGGCGAGCACCAGCGCACCGCCGAACTGGAACGAGGTGTTGACCAGGCCCCCGGCGAGACCCTGCTCGTGCGGCTCGATGCCGTTCGTGGCGGCGATGTTGAGCGGGCCGTAGGCGAGGGCGAAGCCGAGGCCGGCGAGCACCATGGTCGGGAAGATCGCCAGCCAGTAGCTCGAGTCCAGCCCGATGGGCAGGAAGAGGGCGTAGCCGATCGCGGCGGAGGTGAGGCCCGCCACGATCAGCCGGCCGATCCCGAAGCGCGCGACGAGCATCCCGATCCGCGGGGCGAGCAGCGCCACCAGCAGCCCGCCCGGGAAGATGGCGAGCCCCGTCTCGAGGGGCGACCAGCCCCGCAACTGCTGCATGTAGAGCGTCGCGATGAACTGGAAGCCGACCCACGACCCGAAGAGGGCCATCGCGCCGAGGTTCGCGCGCACGAGGGGCGCCGAGCGCAGGATGCCCAGCCGCACCAGCGGGAAGGCCGACCGGCGCTCCACCGCCGTGAACACCGCGAACAGCGCCGCCGCGCCGGCGAACGAGACGAGCGTGAGCGGCGACGCCCAGCCCACGTCCGGCGCCTCGACCACCGTGTAGACGAGGAGCAGCATGCCGGCGGTGATGCTCACCGCGCCGGCGAGGTCGAACGAGCGCCGCCCGCGCTCCGGCGGGGCCGAGTCGGGCACCAGGCGGATCGCCGCGATCAGGACGACGATGGCCACCGGGACCGGCAGCAGGAACACCCACCGCCAGCCGACCTCGGTCAGCAGACCGCCCACGACGAGGCCGAGGGAGAAGCCCGTCGCACCCGTCGCGGTGTAGATCGAGAGCGCCTTGTTGCGCAGCGCGCCCTCGGAGAAGCTGGTCGTGATGATCGAGAGCCCGGCGGGCGCGGTGAACGCCGCGCTCACGCCCTTGATGAAGCGCGTGGCGATCAGGAGCGAGCCGTCGTCCACGAACCCGCCGAGGGCCGAGGCGACGATGAAGACGCCGAGCGAGATGAGGAACATCCGGCGGCGCCCCAGGAGGTCGGCGGCCCGGCCGCCGAGCAGGAGGAATCCGCCGTAGCCGAGCACGTACGCGCTCACCACCCATTGGAGGGAGCTGGTGGACATGGCGAGGTCGGTGCGGATGGATGGCAGGGCGACGCCGACCATCGAGACGTCGAGGGCGTCCAGGAAGAGGGCGCCGCAGAGGGTGAGGAGGACGGCCCACGCGCGCCGGTCGAGGCGCGTGGAACCGCTCTCGACCATGGTCGAGCTCGGAGATCGCACGGTGTCCGCTCCTGTGGGGAGTTCTTTCGGGCCGGGGGAGTGGCGCCCGCCGGTGTAACCCCGTATTGTTCGACCGGCACCGTACCTTATACTTCGATGGGCGTCAAACAATATTACCGGGACGGCTCCATGGGCTCTCAGACGACGGATCAGGCGGACCTCACAGGCGTCGACCTGGTGACCGTGCTGCAGGCGCTCTCGGATCCGGTGCGGCTCGAGATCGTGCGCCAGCTGGCCTGTGACCCGGAGGGGTCGATGCCCTGCGGCCAGATCCAGCTCGAGGTGACGAAGTCCACGGCCAGCCACCACCTGAAGGCGCTCCGCTCCGCCGGCGTGATCGCCCAGCGCGACGAGGGCACGCGGCGCTACACGTGGCTGCGCCGGGACGACCTCGAGGAGCGCTTCCCCGGTCTCATCGACGCCGTCCTGAAGGCCGCCGCGACGGACTGAGCGAGGGGATCGCGACGATCCGCTCAGGAGGGGCTCGCCGGTGAGGATCGTGATCGTGGGCGGCGGGATGGCCGGCCTTGTCCTCGCCAGGGCGCTGCTCGACCGCGGCGTGGACCCGGTGGTCCTCGAGCGGCTCCCCCGCGGCCGGCGCATCCCCGGCCCGATCATGCTGCCGTTCCAGGCCTTCGACGCGCTCACCGAGATCGGGGCCATGGAGGAGGTCCGCGCGCGCGGACGCGACATCGCGCCGCGGCCCGACGGGACGCCGGTGGCCATCGCGGTGGCGCGCCAGGCGCTGCTGGAGGCGATCTCCCGCGGCGTCTCGGTGGACCACGAGCAGGAGGTGGTGGCGCTGCTGCGCGATGGCGGCCGGGTCGTGGGGGTGCGCGTCCGCGGGCCCGAGGGGGAGCGCGAGATCGCCTCCGACCTGGTGGTGGGAGCCGATGGCACCCACTCGCCCGTGCGGACGATGGCCGGCATCGCCGCCGAGGTGCGCCCGTCGCCCGGCGCGGCCCTCTCCTTCCGCAGCCCGGTGCTCATCGAGGACGCCTTCCGGATGGCGTACCAGAGCGACGGCCGGCAGGTCGGGCTGCTCGGCTGGCCCGAGGGGTCGGCGGGCTGGTGGCAGATCGACCGGGTCGGACGCGAGGCCGCCCTCGCGCCCGGCGTGGAGGCGTATCGGCGCGGCTTCGCGCGACTGCTCCCCGAGGCGGCGCCCGCGCTCGCGGGGGTCACGTCCATCGACCAGTTGATCTACCGCGAGGTGACCGAGGTGCGATGCGAGACGTGGTGGACGCCCGGGGTGGCGCTGGTCGGCGAGGCGGCCCACGCGATCGACCCCGAGGCCGGCGTCGGCGCCGGCCTGGGCTTCGGCGATGCGCTGGCGCTGGCGGTCGCGGTCGCCGGCGCGTCGGATGCCGACGCCGCCTGCCGCGACTACGAGTTCTGGCGACGGCCCGTCGTCGCGCCCTACGAGGCGATCGGCGCGGCGGGCGCGAGGATGGTCCGTGGAGGGGAGCGCCCGGATGAGGAGCGCTGGCCCCCCGTGGGGGATCCGCCCGCGTAGCGAATCGGCGGGCCGGTTGCTGGACTCATCGGTCCATTCAGCTAGCCTCCGGCGGATGGACGCCCAGGCGAAGCTGACCCCGAAGGGCGCGGCCACCCGCGCCCGGATCGTCGAGGTGGCGGCCGACCTGGTGCTCGCCCGCGGATACGGCGGCACGAGCCTGGACGACATCCGCGCCGGGACGAGCACGAGCAAGAGCCAGCTCTTCCACTACTTCCCGGGCGGCAAGGGCGATCTCGTGCACGCGCTCGCCGAGCTCCAGGCCGAGCGCGTGCTCGACGCGCAGCGGCCGTGGCTCGACACGCTCGACACCTGGGACGCGTGGACGGGCTGGCGCAGCGCGGTGCTCGCCCACTACGGCTCCCAGCCGCACTGGGGCTGCCCGATCGGCGCGCTGGCGAGCGAGCTCGCCGGGCGCGACCCGGTCCGCGCCGCCGAGGTCACGGCCCACATGGACCGCTGGGTCGGCCACCTCCGCGCGGGCGTCGAGCGGATGCGCGCCGCCGGCACGCTCCGGTCTGACGTGGACCCCGAGCACCTCGCGCTCGCGATCTTCGCCGCGCTCCAGGGCGGCCTGCTGCTGACGCAGACGATGCACTCGCTCGAGCCGCTCCGCGCGGCGCTCGACGGCGCGCTCGCCGCGCTGCGCTCGCACGCCGCCTAGTCCTCGCGGGGCGGAGACCCTCGGCTCCGGCGACGCCACCGGTCGCGTAACGGCGCGACGTCATCCGCCCCGCCGAAGGCCCTCCAGGCGAGAACCCCGACGATGAGGATGGCGATGACAGCGATGGTGAGCGATGCGGTCGTCATCGGGTCCTCCACTCGTCGTTCCACCACCATGTTCCCCGATGCCGGGCCCGTTACGCGTCGCCCGGCGGGCGTATCCTCGCCTCCGACGGAAGGGGCGAGCCGGTGCACATCGATCCGCGGGCGCTGTCGGCGAGCCTCGAGGGCCTCGGCTCCACGGACATCGGCGCGATCCCGGTGGAGGCCGCCCTCGAGCGGGTGATGGGCGCCGCGCGCGGGCTCTTCGCGGTGAGCGGCGTCGGGCTGATGCTCGTGGACGACGGCGGCTCGCTGCGGTACGTGCTGGGCTCGGACCCGGCCGCGCAGGCGCTCGAGCAGGCGCAGGAGGACCTGGTCGAGGGGCCGTGCGTCAACTCCTTCGTGCTCGCCGAGCCCGTGCGCACCGACGATCTGATCACCGACCCGCGCTGGCCGCGGCTGGGGGCGCGGCTGGCCGGAGCCGGGGTGCGGGCGGTGCTCGGGGTTCCCACGCGCCTCGGGGGCGTGCCGGCGGGCTCGCTCAACGTGTACCGCGAGACCTCCTACGAATGGGACGACAGCGACCAGGATGCGATCGGCACCTACGCCGGGGTCGTCGAGGGCGTGCTCGCGGCCGCCGTCGCGGCGCGGCGGGGGGAGCGCATCGTGGCCCAGCTCCAGGGGGCGCTCGACCGGCGGGTGGTGATCGAGCGCGCCGTGGGCCTGCTCATGGCCCGCCTCGACACCGACGCGGTCGGTGCGTTCGGGTCGCTCCGGCGAGCCGCGCGGAGCAGCCGGCGCCGGGTCGCCGATGTTGCCGAGGACGTCCTGGCGGGTACCGTGGCCATCACCGGCGGACCCGAGGGGGTTGAGACATGACGTGGATCCTGCGCCGTGTGGCGCTCATGCTCCTGCCGCTGGTGTTCGCGTTCCTGCGGCGCCGGTGGGAGAGGCGCCGCCGCTCGGGACCCTCTTCCTGAGAAGGCGGTTCGACCGTGGCGGGATCGGGAACACCGTGTCCCGAGCCCAGCCACGCGCAGGAGGCCTTCGTGAGCACCGAGAACGACCCGCGCCCCGAGGACGCGCCCCCAGCTGACCGCGAGCCGGGCGTGCCGCCGCACCAGCCCTCCCCCGACGACTCCGAGAAGGACGACGTTCAGGAGGAGGACGAGGAGTCGTTTCCCAGCTCCGATCCGCCCTCCACGGGCGGCCCCGGCGTGTGACCGGCGTCGTCGCGCTCACCTTCGACGACGGGCCCGACCCGATGGTCGCCGAGGTGGGCCGCCGCCGAGATCGAGGCTCGCCGGTGAGGAGGCGCATGGGCGCGGAGTACTTCGAGCGGCTCTACGCGGCCGACGAGGACCCCTGGGACTTCCGCACGAGCGCCTACGAGCAGCGCAAGTACGCGGCGACCGTGGCCGCGATCGAGGATCTCGCGCCCATCGGCCGGGCGCTGGAGGTGGGCTGCGCGATCGGGGAGCTCACGGCACGGCTCGCGCCCCCCTGCGGCGAGCTGCTCGCCGTCGATTGCTCGCCGACCGCGGTGGCGCGGGCACGGGAGCGGCTCGCGGGGATCCCGCACGTGCGGGTCGAGCAGCGCAGCGTCCCCGAGTCGATCCCGGAGGGCCCCTTCGACCTCGTCGTCTGCTCCGAGGTCCTCTACTACTGGAGCGCGCCGCTCCTGCGGACGGCGCTCGATCGCCTGCGAGCCCTCCTCGCGCCCGGCGGCGCCCTCCTGGCCGTGCACCGGCGGGGCCCGGTGCGGCACTATCCGCTCGACGGCGCAGGAGCCCATCGCGTCCTGCTGGAGGAGCGTCACGGGCTGGCGCACGCGCGCTCGGATACCAACCCCCGCTACCTGCTCGACCGACTGGACCGGGTGGCCTCATCGTGAGCCCACTCCCCCACGAGCGGGGCCGCGCCCTGGTGGAGGGCGGGGCCCCGCTGCGCTGACCGATCCCTAGGGGACGATCACCCCGCGTCCCTGCAGGCGCCCGCCCTCGAGGTCGTGGATGGCCGTGTTGATGTCGTCCAGGCGGTACTCGGACGCGTGCAGCGTGACGCGCCCCTGGCCGGCCATGACCATCAGCTCGGCCAGCTCGTTGTAGTTGCCGACCAGGCTGCCCACGACGGCGATCTCGGAGAAGATCATGTCGATGGCCGAGCACCTCGATGCTGGCCGCCGTAACCGACGACCCAGTACGTCCCGCCCTTGCGCAGCATCCCGAGCGACTGGGCGATCGCGGCGCCCTCTCCGACGAAGTCGATCACCGCGTGGGCGCCCTCCCCGCCGGTCAGCTCCTTGACGGCCTCCACCGGGTCCGTCTCGGAGGCGTTCACCAGATAGTGCGCCCCCCACGTCTCCGCGAGCGCCAGCGCCGCCGGCGAGCGGTCGATGGCGATGATCTCCGTCGCGCACAGCTCGTGCAGGACCTGGACCGCGATGTGGCCCAGCCCCCCGACGCCGATGATCGCGCAGCGGGTGCCCGGGGTGAGCCGCTTGGCGGCGCGCTTGGCAGCTCGATATGCGGTGATGCCGGCGTCCGCGTAGGGGGCGATCGCCTTGGGCTCGAGGCCCTCGGGCAGCTTGATGATCGCGCGCTCCCCGGTGTGGAGGTACTCCGCGAAGCCCCCGTTCTGCGTGATGCCGGGAAAGGCCAGGTTGAGGCAGTGCATGTCCTCGCCCGCGCGGCAGGCCTGGCAGAGCCCGCAGGTGATGACCGGGTGGACGATCACCGCGTCGCCGGGCTTGATGGTCGTCACGCCATCGCCCACCGCCTCCACCCAGCCGGCGTTCTCGTGGCCGAGGATGTAGGGGAGCTCGACGTCAACCTTCTCCTTCCAGACGCCCTCGATGATGTGGAGGTCGGTGCGGCACAGACCCGCCCCTCCGATCTTCACGATCACGTCCGAGGGGCCCGTGATCTCGGGCGCCGGGGCGTCCTCGATCACGAGCGCCGCGTCGTATGCCGGGAGCACAGCCGCCTTCATGCCACCACCTCCCGCTGCTGCCATGTCTCCACTCCGCCCTCGCCGTCGTACCGCGCGGCGAGCAGGCCGGTGCAGAACTCGGTGTTCGACTGCAGGCTGATGCGCACCGAGCGCGCGAGGCGCAGGTACATGTCGAGCCCGTCGGCCGCCAGGGGGGCGCCCTGGGCGTCGGTGAAGACCAGCTCAGCCGGCGCCTGCCCCATCCCCAGGTCGCGGCGACGGCGCAGGTACTCCGACCATTCCGTCGCCTCCACCCCGTCGGGCGGCGATCCGTCGCCCAGGAGCAGGGCCACCGCGCCGGCGTCGCCGAGCGTCTGCCGCACCGCCCGGAGGACCGGCTCCTGGCGCACGACGAACGCCTTCAGGCGGAACTTGCGGCGGAGCTCGTGGAGCTCGCCCTCCGCCTGGTCCGGGAAGGCCTCCTGGAAGGAGAGGCCCGCCTGGATCGACTCGCTGATCCGCTCGCCGGCGAAGTGGTTGACCAGATCGACCCGCACCCGCTCGGCGCCGGGCAGCCGCGCCACCGCCTCGTGGGCGTCCCCCACCATCAGGTACGCGAAGTTGGGGGAGCACCAGTACGTGGGGAGGCGGAGGGCGACGCGGACGTCGCCCTCCC
Organism: Miltoncostaeaceae bacterium; assembly: GCA_963721335.1. Taxonomy (GTDB): domain Bacteria; phylum Actinomycetota; class Thermoleophilia; order Miltoncostaeales; family Miltoncostaeaceae; genus CAVXDY01. Next base: position 629,165 of record CAVRIV010000001.1, on the reverse strand, counting down.
CCACCTCGACCGATCGCACGAAGTCGAGCTCGACCAGCGAGCGGTCGAGCTCGGGGTCGATCACGCCGTCGATCGCCTCCCACACGGCGTCGACGCTGACGGTCATGCCTTGACCTCCTCGGCCAGCGCGCCCTCGGCCTGCGGGCCGGGGCCGGTGGACGCCTTCTGGCCGAACTCGTCGACCTTCAGGCGCGCCCCGTGCTCGACCGGGTCGATGTCGTAGAGCTTGCAGGCGTTGAGCCCGAGGATCTTCTGCTTGGCCTCGACCGACAGCGACACGCCGGTCTCCGCGGTGGTCTGCTCGGGCAGGTCGAAGTCGACGAACTTCTCGATCAGCCACTTCGGGTGCCAGAGGGCGTAGTCGGAGGAGAACAGGAGCCGGTCCTCGCCGAGCCAGAAGAGCAGCTCGGCCATCACGTCCCCGAAGTACTTCGGCCGCGGGTGGATGAACGGCATCAGCACCGCCAGGCCCCCGTAGACGTTCGGCTCCTGCACCGCGATCCAGCAGAAGTCCTCGATCCGCGGCATGCCGACGTGCTCGACGATGAAGTTGAGGTCGGTGAACGCGGTGGCGGCGTAGTCGATGTCGGCCACGTCGAAGCTGTCCTTGTCGAGCGGCCAGATCGTCGGCCCCTTGTGGACGTGGATGTTCTTCACGCCCAGCTCGACGCACTTCTCGAGGTACTTCTCCGCCCAGGGGTCCTTCAGGCTCCACCCGTGCGAGTCACCGTGCCACGACGCGGTGTAGAGCTTGACCCCCTTGATCTTGTACTTCTCGACCTTCTCCTCGAAGGCGGCGAGCCCCGCCTCCTCCTCGCGAGGGTCCCAGGCGCTGTTGAGGATGAAGCGGTCGGGGTGCTTCTCCTTCATGATCGCGTTGCGCTCGGTCGTGTTGAAGCCGTTGACGTAGAAGTCGGACAGGTAGGTGGACTGGAGGATCCCGATGTCGTCGTAGCCGTCGACGAAGAGGTCCTGCATCATCGTGTCCTGGTCGTACTTCTCGTACTTCTCGCGCGGCCAGACGTACTCGGCCGGCGAGAGGCCCGAGTGGTAGTCGTAGAAGCACGAGATGAAGCCCGCGCCGTACTTGTTCTTCTGGTTCGCCGGGCTGCCATCCCAGTAGTGGAGATGGGCATCCACGACGAAGTACTCGTCACCTGCAGCGCTGCGATACACGAGACCCCCCTGAAGGCGTAGTCGGGGGCCGAGCTTCCTGCATTCGCCCGCATTCGGGCCACCCGGGCGACGGGCGAATACTCCGGCATGCGGAGAACTGGCCAGGTTCGGCCTCCCATCGTATGCTCGCGACGATCGTTGCAAGGTGCGTCGTCCGTGGGGGGCCGGTGACCGAGGGGGGCAGGGCCGGGATGCGCGGCGCCGCGTTGCGGGCGACGGTCATCGCCCGCGAGCCGGAGTCGAAGGACTCGCTCAGCTCGGTCCGGCGCGCCCTCGACGTGCTGGAGGTGATCGCCAGCTCCCCACGGCCGATCCCGGCCAAGGCGGTCGCCCAGCAGCTCGGGATCAGTCTGGGGACGAGCTACCGGGTCCTCCACACCCTCGAGGACGGCGGCTACGTCGTGCGCCTCGGCCACGGCTGCTTCGGCCTCGGCGGGAAGGTCGCGTCGCTCTCCCGCCTCTTCCAGGAGAGCCTCGACGTGGTGAGCACCCTTCGGCCCGCCCTCAAGCGCCTCGCGGCCGAGGCGGAGGAGGACGCCTATCTCGCGCTCTTCCGCGGAGGCGAGATCGCCGTCGCCGAGGTGGTCGAGGGGTCGAGCACGCTGCACGTCGGGGGGCTCGAGGTCGGATTCAGCCGTGTGGCCCACGCGTCCGCCCTCGGCAAGGTGCTCCTGGCCGGATGCCCGGACGACACGATCGACGACTACCTCGGGCAGCAGCACCTCACGGCCCTGACCCCGCGAACGCTCGTCCGGCGCCGGAGCATCAAGAGCAACCTGAGGACCGTGCGCGAGACGGGCGTGGGCCACGACCTCGAGGAGCTCGCGATCGGTTGCTGCTGCGTCGCCGCGCCGGTGCGGGACGCCCGCGGCGCGGTGGTGGGGTCGGTGGGCCTCTCCACTCCGACCGATCGCTGGAGCCAGGGAGGAGGCGCGCCTCACGCGGCTCTGCGTCTCCGCGGCCGCGGAGGCGTCCAGGACCCTCGCGCGCCCCGCCCTTCCGGTCGCCTGATCCTCAGGGGGGCCGGGGCTACCCGGCCGGGTCGAGGACGACCTTGACGCAGCCGTCGTCCTTGCGCTGGAACATGCGGTAGGCCTCGGGCGCGCGCGACAGCGGCAGGCGGTGCGTGACGAGGTCATCGACGCCGAGCGGGTCCTCGTCGGTGAGAAGCGGCAGGATGTCCGGCGTCCAGCGCCGCACGTTGGCCTGGCCCATCCTCAGCTGGACCTGCATGTCGAAGAGGTCTCCCAGCGGGAACATCTGCATGGGGCCGCCGTAGACCCCGGACAGGGACAGGGTCCCGCCGCGGCGGACGGCCTTCATGCACTGGCGCAGCGCGTGGGTCTTGTCGAGCTGGATCTTGCTCGCCTGCAGGAACGAGTCGATCCGCGAGCCCGACGCCTCCATCCCGACGGCGTCGATCACGGAGTCCGCGCCGCGGCCGCCGGTCATCTCCAGCATGGCCTCGGCGGGGTCATCGACCCCTCGTGAATCCAGGGTCTCGACGCCATGGCGGGCCGCCATCTCCAGGCGCTCCGCGACCGGGTCCACGGCGATCACCCGCACCCCTCGCAGCAGCCCCATCCGCGCGCTCATCTGGCCGATGGGCCCGAGGCCCCACACGGCCAGGGTGCCGTCGCGCGGGGGGTCGGCGTACTCCACGGCCTGCCACGCCGTGGGCAGCACGTCGGAGAGGAACAGGAAGCGGTGGTCCGGAGGGCCCTCGGGCACCGGGATGAGGCCGGCATCGGCGTGCGGCACCCGAAGGAGCTCCGCCTGCCCGCCGGCCACGGCGCCGTACAGGTGGGTGTACCCGAAGAGGGAGGCGCCCTTGCCGCGTCCGAGCAGGCCGGCGGCGCGCGCGAGCGGCCCCTCGTCGCGGGTGGTCTCGCACTGGGAGTAGAGGTCGCGCTCGCAGAAGAAGCAGGCGCCGCAGGAGATGTTGAAGGGCACCACCACGCGGTCCCCCGGAGCGACGCTCGTCACCTCCGGGCCGACCTCCAGGACCTCCCCCATCGCCTCGTGCCCGATCACGTCGCCCGGCCTCATGACCGGCCAGAGCTTGGAGTAGAGGTGCAGGTCCGACCCGCAGATCGCCGTCGAGGTGACCCGCACCACGGCGTCGGTGGGATCGCGGACCACGGGGTCGGCCACCTCGTCGACCCGCACGTCCTCCCGGCCGTGCCAGACGACCGCCCTCACGGAAGGAGCCCCGGCGCCAGGGGCGGGGTCGGGGCGCCGGCGCGGTCCGCCATGCCCTCGAGGAGCTCCCGGAGGGCGTCGCGGCTCGAGTGCCGCGGAGCCCATCCCAGCGCCGCCCGTGCCCGGGTCGTGTCCATCAGCGGCACGCCGAGCGCCATGTCCAGCCACCCGGGTGACGTCGGCTGGAGCCGCAGCCGCCAGGTCGCGGCCAGCAGGGCGCGGGCCACGCCGGGCGGGACGCGCACGGTCCGCGCCCCGAGAGCGTCCGCCAGCGTGGCCCCATCGAGGACCGGCTCGGCGGCGACGTTGATCGGGCCCTGCACGTCGGATGTCAGCGCCAGCCGGTACGCCTCCGCGACGTCGTCCGTGTGCACCGCCTGGAAGCGCAGCCCGGGGATGTCGGCGACCACGGGGATGCGGGAGGGGCGCATGAGGGCGCGCGGCGGCAGCGGTCCCACGAAGAGGCGGCGCACGCCCGAGGCGGCGTTCCGCTTGAAGCACAGGGCCGGGCGCATGCGGACCACCCGCATGGCGGGCGCGGCCCGCTCGATCTGATCGAGCCGCCGCTCGGCCTCGGCCTTGTGCCGCGCGTAGAGGCTGGTCGGCGTCCCGGTCCGCGCCCAGTCCTCGTCGACGCCGCGGTGCTTCGGGCCGGGAGCGTAGACGCCCACCGACGACGCGTGCACGAGCACCGGCACGCCCGCGCCGGCCGCGGCCTCGGCCACGCGGCGGCTGCCGAGCACGTTGGTGCGCCACATCGCGCGGGCGTCGTGCGAGGGCGAGATCGTCCACGCGAGGTGCACGACCGCGTCGGCGCCGTGGACGGCCGCGGCGAGGTCGTCGCGACCCACGTCGAGCGCCGTCCACGTCGTGCGCGGGGGCCGGATGGACGGGATCCGCCGGGCGATCCCCACGATCGCCTCGACGCGCTCGTCGGCGAGCAGGGCGTCCACGAGGCTGGTGCCGATGTTGCCGGTGGCACCGGTGATGACCACGCGCATGGCGCTTCGGTTCCCCCGTGGCCGCTCGCGAAAACCCCGCGAAAGCGCATGAGACACGGCGTGCGCGGGTATCGCCGGATCGTGACCGCCGCGACCGACCTCATCCCCGAGCGCGCCACGCTGACCGAGCTCCGGGAGCGGGCCGCCGGCTGCACGGCGTGCCACCTGTGGCGGTGCGGCACCCAGACGGTCTTCGGCGAGGGACCCGCGTCGGCGCGGCTGATGGTGGTCGGGGAGCAGCCCGCCGCGAGGCGTTTGGCCGGGGGACGGGACGGGTAGGATCCGCGGAGATGGCCGAGCACGAGCAGCATCCCGCGAACGTTGACCCGCATCCCCCCACGGCCTCCGACCCGGAGTCGCGGGAGGAGACGATCGCCAAGGCGGTGGGCGAGGCGGACGCGGTCCAAGAGGTGACGCCCCACGTGAAGGGCGAGGATCCGAGCACCCGGCGCGGGGTGAACCGCACCGTCACCCAGAGCGCTCTCCTCTTCGCCGCGATCGGCGCGGTGGTGGGAGCCGTCGCCGGCCTGGTCCTCAGCTTCGTGCCCGGCCCCTTCGAGACGGACGGAATGGGCGCCACCGTGGGCTACATGATCGTGCTGGCGGGCGCGCTGGCGCTCGTCGTGGGGGTCCTCTCGACGCTGATCCTGCTCGAGCGGGAGGACGGGCGGGTCGAGCGCGAGGTGGAGCGGAAGACCGGTCGCACGGGCCACGAGCCCGGCCCGGGCAGCCCGAGCTCGCCCGAGCACGACCTCCCGTCCTGAGCATGACCGGGCGGGACGGCCTCCCGGCCGCGCTCGTGGACATCGACGGGACCCTGGTTGACAGCAACTATCAGCACGCCCTCGCGTGGTTCCGGGCCTTCCGCCGTCACGGGGTCGTGCGGCCGCTGTGGGAGGTCCACCGCCACATCGGGCTGGGGGGCGACCAGATGGTCGCCGCGCTCGCCGGAGACGACGTCGAGCAGGAGGCGGGTGACGCGATCCGCGCCGCCGAGAGCGATCTCTACGGGGAGATGATCGACGAGATCGAGCCCCTTCCGGGCGCCCGGGACGCCCTGGTCGCGCTGGCGCGCGGCGGGCGGGCGGTGGTCCTTGCCACCTCGTCGAAGCCCGAGGAGGCCGAGCACTACGTCGATCTCCTCGGCGCCCGCGACGTGATCACTGCGTGCGTGACCGGCGCGGACGTGGACGCCACCAAGCCCGAGCCCGACGTGATCGAGGCCGGGCTCGCCCGGGCCGGCGGCGGTCCGGGGGTCATGATCGGCGACTCGACCTGGGACTGCCGCGCGGCCCGGCGCGCCGGCGTCCCCTGCGTGGCCGTACTGACCGGCGGCTACTCGGAGCAGGAGCTCACGGCGGCCGGCGCCGTCGCCGTGCACCGCTCGCTCGCCGAGCTCGTCGAGACGATCGCCGGTGCGCCGCTCGGCGCGGCGATCCGGTGACGAGCGGAGATCGGCGTTTCCGGCGTTCCGAGATCGGGTAGGCGGATCAGAACCGAGGAGGTGCGCAGATGAACGACGAGCGCTGGCGAACGCTCCTGCGGGAGGAGCGCCAGCGGGTGGAGGACGCCCTCGAGCGGTGCCGCAGGGAGTCGGCGGCGACGTCCGAGGGGCTCGCGCAGGTCGCCCAGCTCGAGGAGCGGCTCGCCGCTGTCGCGCAGGCGGAGGAGCGTCTGAAGGAGGGTCGGCACGGGACGCGCGTCGAGAGCGGTGGGCTCGTCCCCGAGGCGCACCTCGACGCGAGCCCGGAGGGGTGAGGCCCAGGGGGGTGGCTGCGGCGGGGTCATTGTGGCGGCCCCGAGCGCGGGGCGGCGCCCTTCACGCCGCCGCCCCGCGTCGGTGGCGGCACTACCCGCGCCGATCGGCGCGCAAACGCTGACTCGATCGGGAGGTGATCAGGCGGCGACCCGCTCCCTGAGTCCGCGGCGCAGGAGCGCCAGAACGGCGAGCTCCTCGGCCGAGTGGCCGGCGGCCAGACCCCGTTCGACCTTCCCCATGAGCGACGACATCGTGACCCCGTCCTGGAAGTGGTCGATCACGCGCGGGTCGATGTAGCTCGCCCGGCAGATCGCCGGCGTGTTGCCCAGCAGCTCGGCGGCCACGCGGCAGACCCGCGCCACCGCGCGCTGGCGCTCCCGCGCGCCCTCGAGCGGACCGACCTCGTCCAGCGCGACCGCCGCCGCCACCGTGCCGGCCCAGGTGCGGAAGTCCTTGGCCGAGAAGTCCTCGCCCATCTGCTCCTTGAGGTAGGCGTTGATGTCGTCCGAGCGCACGTCCACGGGGTCGCCGTCCTCGTCGAGGTACTTGAAGACCTCGTATCCGGGCAGGGCGTCCATCTCCGCGACCACCCGCGCCACGCGGGCGTCGGTGAGCTCGGCATGCTGGCCGGTGCCCCCCTTGCCCTCGAAGTCGAGGATCAGCGTGTCGCCGTCGAGGCGCACGTGGCGCGAGCGGAGCGTTGCGAGGCCGTAGGTCCCGTTCTCGGATGCGTACTCCTCCGTCCCGACCCGGATGTGGGTGCGGTCGAGCAGCCTGGTCGCGGTGGCGAGGGCCTTCTCGCGGGTCAGGCGGCGCCTGCGCAGATGTCCGTCGACCGTGGTGCGCAGGCTCGGCAGGCCGTCGGCGAACCGCAGGATGCGCTCGAACTTCTCGCGCTGGCGCTCCTCGTGCCACGCCGGGTGGTAGAGGTACTGCTTGCGCCCCGCGGCGTCGACGCCGGTGGCCTGGAGGTGCCCGCGCGAGGAGCGGCAGATCCACACGTCGCGCCAGGCGGGCGGGATGGCGAGCGCCTCGATCCGCGCGCGCCGCGAGCCGCGGATCGTCCGGCCGCGATCGTCGAGATAGCGCCAACCGCGGCCCTGGCGCCGGCGGGTGAACCCCACCTCGCCGTCGGAGCTGTGCCTCAGCGCCGGCAGCGCGTGCGCCCTGGCGGCGCGGGGCGTGCGGCGGGGGCGCTCACGGGAGGTCGAACGTCATCCACACCGCGGTCCCCCGGCCGGGGTTCGTGACGATCCTCACCTCGGCCGTCAGCATCGCCATCAGCCGCAGGCCGAGGCCGAGCCCGGAGGTGCGGCGGTCCAGCCGGGGAACCATCCCCGTCCCCGCGTCGCTCACCCGCACGACCAGCCGGGATGCCCGATGCCAGATGTTCAACGAGCATCGGCCCCTGCTCCGCCACCCCCTCGTACGCGTGCAGCACCACGTTGGTGCACGCCTCGGTGACCGCCACCTTCAGGTCGTCGAGGGCACGGTCCGGGACGTGCACGGCCTCCGCGACGCCCGCGAGCACCTGACGAACCAGCGCGAGCGACCCGGGGACGGCCGGAAGCTCGACGGCCACGACGGGCTCCTCGCGCAGCCCCTCCCCCGTGGCTGAGACGGGCTCCAAGGGGGCACGGCCGGCGGCGTTCGGCTCCACTCCTCTAGCGGTACCCGCTCGCCGTCCATCGGAAAACGGGCGGTTTCCCGCCGCGCGGCGCCGGGCACCCCCCTCCCGACGCCTGAAGGAGGACAGATGAGCGGCCTCAGCCCCGAGATGGCCCGCGAGCTGGACGGCCTGCGCGAGCGCGGCTTCCAGGTCATCGGCCCCGGCCCCCTCACCGCCGGCGAGACACCCCCTGCCGGGCCGGTGGCGCAACCGATGCCGGGGATGCACGTTCAGATCCGCGCCGAGCACCGCTTCGTCGAGGGTTTCGGCGGCACCGCCGACGAGGCCGTGCGCGACGCCCTCGGCAAGCTCGAGCCCTACGACCCGAACTGCCGAGGGACACGGCCCTCTTGCGGCTCCGGGGCCGGTGGTGGCAATCTCTCTGAGCACGTCTCATGAAGTGTCCGCCCTGACCCCCGCGGACCGCGTCGCGAAGGAGTGGCGTTGGTTGCACCGGGGCCCGGTCTGCGGATGTCGGTCGACGAGTCGGCGGGGCACATCTCCGTGTCCCTCCACGGAGACGTCGACCTGGAGGACGCGGCCCGCATCGAGGGGGCGCTGCACGACGCGGTGAGCCGTTGCGAGGCGGGCGTGTCGGTCGACCTGAGCGGCGTCACGTTCCTGGGCAGCACGGGCGTGCGCCTGCTGCTGGCGGCCGGCGAGGAGGCCAAGCGCCGCGGCACCCACCTCTCGTTCGTGCTCGGGGACGGCCCCGCCCGGCGGGTGATCGACCTGCTCGGGCTGCGGGAGGCGCTCGACATACGGGATCCGCGGGACGAGCCGGGCGGGCGGGGCGGCGTGGACCGGAACGCCCTGCGCGAGAGTCTGGCCGCGCTGGAGGACGCCGTCGGCCGGGCGGGCACGACCGAGGAGCCCCTGGAGCGGGTGGTCGAGGCGGGCCGTCGCATCCTCGGGGTGTCGGGCGTGTGCCTGATGCTGCTCGACGCCGGCGGCGCGCTGCTCACGGCGCTGGCGACCGACGACGCGCTGCGAGAGCTCGAGACGGCCCAGGCGCAGGCGGGCGAGGGACCCTGCATCGAATGCGTCGTGATGGGCCGGGCCGTGCGAACGGGCGACCTCCGGGAGGACGCCCGCTGGCCGCGGTTGGCGACGCGGCTGGCCACGAGCGACGTGCGCGCCGTGCTGGGCGTGCCCACCCGGATCGGCGGGGCGCCCGTCGGCTCTCTCAACGTCTACCGCTCGGAGCCGTACGCCTGGGACGAGGGCGACGTGGCGGCCGTGGAGGCCTACAACCGCATCCTGGAGGGCGTCCTCATGGCGGCCGTGGCGGCGCGCCGCAACGAGCGGATCGTGGAGCAGTTGCAGGGGGCGCTCGACCGGCGCGTCCCCATCGAGCGGTCCGTCGGGATGCTCATGGGCCGGCACGGGCTCGACGCGGTCGCGGCGTTCGCGGCGCTCCGCGGGGCGGCCCGCACCGAACGCCGGCGGGTGGCGGACGTCGCCGAGGATCTGCTCGCCGGCACCGAGGTGCCGGGGCTCCGGGATCTCGCCGGGGGATAGCGCGGCCGGGCGCGTGAGAACCGGCCGCCCCGGGGGAGAAGCCGTGGGTCAGTCGCACCCGTGAGGAGACCAGATGGCCGGGGCGGCATCTCTCGCTCGTGCTCGAGGACTCGCCTCGGAGCCTGAGCACGCGTTATCGCGCCGCCCTCAGCGGGTAGACGAATGGGGCACGCCAGACGACCAGGGAGGTGGAGGATGTCCGATCAGCTCAAGGGCCGCACGATCGCGATCCTGGCCGCCGACGGCGTGGAGCAATCGGAGCTGGAGGAGCCCCGGCGGGCGGTCGAGGCCGCCGGCGCCAGGACGGAGCTCCTGTCCATCGAGGGCGGCGAGATCCAGGCGATGCGGGGCGACATCCACCCGGCCGACACCTTCGCCGTGGACCGGCCGGTCTCGCAGGCGAGCGCCGGCGAGTACGACGGCCTCATCCTCCCGGGCGGGGTGGCCAACCCCGACAAGCTTCGCATGCACGGACCGGCCCTCGACTTCGTCCGCGGCTTCTTCGAGGCGGGCACGCCCGTCGGGGTCATCTGCCACGGCCCGTGGACGCTCATCGACGCCGGCGTGGTCCGCGGCCGCACCCTGACCTCCTACCCCAGCCTTCGCACCGACATCCGCAACGCAGGCGGGAGGTGGGTGGTGGACGAGGAGGTCGTCATCGACCAGGGCCTGGTCTCCAGCCGGGACCCCGGCGACCTGCCGGCGTTCTGCGCCAAGATCGTCGAGGCGTTCGCCGAGGGGGCGCACGCGGCGCGTAGGGAGCAGCGCTCCACCGCCTGACCCGCTCTCAACACCGGAGGAATGGAGAAGCGGGACCGCTGCGCCGGGGGCTAGGCTGCCCCGCGGCCGTGCCCCTCGCCCACCGTCCGAGGGTCGTGGTTTGATACCCGGTCCCGTTCGAGATGGAGGGTGAGGGATGAGGGCGTTCACGCGCTGGGTGCTGGAGCATCGGAAGACCGTGCTCCTGAGCTGGTTGGTGATCGCGGTGGTCGCGTTCGCGTCGACGCAGTCGTCGGCGGACGCGCTGTTGACCGAGTTCGACCTGCCGGGCCGCGAGAGCTCCGATGCGGCCGACCTCATCTACGCCCAGTACGGCAACGGCGGCAACCGGGTCTCCGGGCCGCTGGTCCCGGTGGTGCAGCTCCCCGAGGGCACCACGGTCGAGTCGCCGGGCGTGCGCGAGCAGCTGCGGAAGGCCTTCGGAGCAATCGCCGCGGCCGTGCCCGGCTCGCGGTCCGCCGACTTCGCCTCGACCGGTGACCGGGTGTTCGTCTCCGAGGACGGCCGCACCACCTTCGGCGTGGTCTGGTATCCGCCGTCGGACACCGTCGCCTTCGAGCCCGCCAAGGAGGCCCTCGACGCCATGCGCGAGGCGGCGGCGGGCGTCCAGGTGGAGGGCGCTCCGGTCCGGATCACCGGGTTCGACGCCCTGATCGCCCCCGACGACGAGAGCGGGGGGCCGAGCCTGCTGCTCGAGGTCTTGCTCGGGGGCGTCGGGGCCCTGGTGGTGCTCACGTTCGTGTTCGGCTCGCTGATGGCCCTGGTGCCGCTCCTGATGGCCGCCATCGCCATCCCGACGACCTTCCTGGTCCTCTGGCCGCTGGCCGAGGCCACCGACGTCTCGATCGTCGTCCAGTTCCTGATCGCCCTGATCGGGCTGGGGGTCGCGATCGACTACGCGCTCCTGATCGTGATGCGCTGGCGCGAGGAGCACGCGGGCGGCCGCGACAACCGCGATTCGGTGATCGAGTCCATGGAGCACGCCGGGAAGGCGGTGATCATCAGCGGCATCGCGGTCGCGATCGGCCTCCTGGCGCTGGCCGTGCTGCCGATTCCGTTCCTGCGCAGCATGGGCTTCGCCGGCATGCTGATCCCGCTGATCAGCGTCCTCGTGGGGATCACCCTGCTGCCGGTGATCCTCGACTCGATCGGGCCGCGGCTCGACCGGATCGGCTTCAGCCGGCGGATCGCGAGCACGGGCCAGGGCTGGGTGCCCTGGGGGCGCCTGGTCGTGCGCCGTCGCTGGGTGATCGGCGGACTGGCGCTGGTGATCCTGGCCATCTTCCTGATCCCGGTGACCGACTTCTCGACCGGCAACCCGAGCGCCGACTCACAGGCGTCGAGCGGGCAGGCCCGCGAGGGCCTCGACGCCCTCACGGCGTCGGGCCTGGGCGCCGGTGTGATCAACCCCTACGACGCCGTGGTGGTGGGCGGCGACCCCACGGCCACCGCGCAGGCGCTGCGCGAGGTGGAGGGCGTGGCCGGCGCCGTGGCGCCCGACGACGACCAGTGGCGCCGGGGCGACACGGCGATCGTCAACGTGTTCCCCAGCGAGCCGGACAGCCCCTCGACGGTCGAGCGCGTGCGCGAGGCGGCCGCCTCCCAGCCGGGCGAGATCCTGGTGGGCGGCCTCGACCCGGGCACCTCCGACTTCAACGACGCCGTCTACGGCAACTTCATCTACGTGGCGCTGGTGATCATCGCGATCACCTTCCTCCTGCTCGCCCGCGTCTTCCGCTCGCTGCTGCTGCCGCTGAAGGCGATCCTCTTCAACATCATCTCGATCGGCGCGGTCTGGGGCTTCCTGGTCTGGTTCTGGCAGAAGGGCAACGGCTCCGAGTCGATCTTCGACATCCAGCCGACCGGCGCGCTGACGGTGTGGATCCCGCTGATGGTCTTCGCGTTCCTCTACGGGCTCTCGATGGACTACGAGATCTTCATCCTCAGCCGCATGCGCGAGGAGTACGACCGCGACGGCTCGACCGAGCGCGCCGTGGTGGCGGGCATCGCGCGCACCGGACGCCTGGTGACGGCGGGCTCGCTGATCCTGTTCCTGGCCTTCCTCGCCCTCGCGGCCAGCCCGGGGACCGACATCAAGGTGTTCGCGACCGGCCTCGCCGTCGGCATCCTGCTCGACGCGACGGTCGTGCGGAGCATGCTCCTGCCCGCCTTCGTGGCCGTGCTCGGCCGGTGGAACTGGTGGATGCCGGTCTGGGCCGCGCGGATCCTGCGCATCGAGCCCTGCTATCCCCCTCCCGAGCACCGCGGCGACACGCCGCTGGAGCTGGAGCCCACGCCCCGGCCCCCCGGTCCGCCCCAGCCCGCGGGCGGGGCCTAGGAGTTTCGCCCGACGCCGTCCCCGCCTTCGGGGGCGGCGTCGGGGGGCGACGCGCCCGAAGGCGAAGTCAAGGGTGCAGGATCAGGGTGTTTCCCCGATGTCGGGCCGCCGGGCAGCGGCGAGGCTCGTCCATGACGCGGTCACGCGGAAGCGACTCGGGAGGCGCAGACATGCAGAATGCGATCGATGTGAGGGATCTGAGGGTGGTCCGGGGGGACGTCACCGTCCTGCCCGGGCTCTCGCTCACGGTCCCGAAGGGCAGCGTCACCGGGCTGCTCGGCCCGAGCGGGTGTGGAAAGAGCACGCTGATGAGGGCGATCGTGGGCACCCAGCTGGTGGCGTCGGGCGAGGTGATGGTCCTGGACCTGCCGGCCGGAAGCCCCCCGCTGCGCCGCCGGGTCGGCTACGTCACCCAGGCGCCGTCGGTCTACGGCGACCTGACGGTGCGCGAGAACCTGCGCTACTTCGCGCGCGTGCTGGGCGCCCCCGACGCCGACGTCGAGGCCGCCCTCGGGACGGTCGGCCTCCAGGACCAGGGCGGCCGGGTGGCGGGCCGCATGTCGGGCGGCCAGCGCTCGCGGGTCTCGCTGGCGGTGGCGCTGCTCGGACACCCCGACCTGCTGGTGCTGGACGAGCCCACGGTGGGCCTCGACCCGCTGCTGCGGCGTGAGCTGTGGAGCACCTTCCACGCACTCGCGGAGCGTGGCACGACGATCCTGGTCTCGAGCCACGTCATGGACGAGGCCGCCGAGTGCGATCTGCTGCTGTTGATGCGCGAGGGCCGTCTGGTGGCGGCGGACACTCCCGACGCGGTGCGCCGAGACACGGGATGCGACGACCTGGGTGAGGCGTTCCTGCACCTGATCGATGCCGATACCGAGATCGAGGAGGTGGTCCGATGACACGCCGCGTGACCTTCGCCACCGCGGCCCGGGTGCATGGCGCAGCTGCGCCGCGACCCCCGCACGCTGGCGCTGCTCCTGGTGGTGCCGTGCGTGCTGCTGACGATCCTGCGCTACGCGTTCGACGGGCAGCCGGAGACCTTCCAGCGCATCGGGCCGCCGCTCATCGGGCTCGTGCCCTTCATCGTCATGTTCATCGTCGCGTCGATCGCCATGCTGCGCGAGCGCTCGACGGGAACGCTCGAGCGGCTCATGAGCATGCCGGTGGGGAAGCTCGACCTGCTGGCCGGCTACGCCCTGGCCTTCGGCGCCATCGCCGTCGCGCAGACCGCGCTCCTGGCCGGCCTGTCGCTGGGACCGCTGGGCCTCGACACCGCCCGCTCGCCGTGGATCCTGATCGCGATCGCGCTCGGCAACGCCCTGCTCGGGATGTCGCTGGGGCTGTTCGTGAGCGCCTTCGCCACGACCGAGTTCCAGGCCGTGCAGTTCATGCCCGCCATCGTGCTGCCGCAGCTCCTGCTGTGCGGCCTCTTCGTGGCGCGGGACGAGATGGCCGGTTGGCTGGAGGGCATCTCCTACGCCCTGCCGCTCACCTACGCCTACGACGCGCTCGCGCGGGTGAGCGGCGACGGGGCCCTGGGATCGGAGTTCGCCCGGGATGTCGTGATCCTGGGGGGCGCCATCGTGGCCGCGCTGGCGCTGGGAGCGGCGACGCTGAAGCGGAGGACCGCCTAGACGGCAGCCAGCAGCGCGGGAGCCACCTGCTTCTTGCGGCTCATCACGCCCGGCAGGTCGAGCACGCCGTCGACGGCGGCCACGTCGAAGGCGCGCTCGACGAGGGCGGTGTCGCCCGCCACGAGCAGCTCCGTGCCCTTGGCCACGATGTCGGTGATCATCAGCGCGAAGAGCGCGTAGCCGGACTGCTGGCGGACGCGCTCCAGCTCGTCCAGCAGCTCCGGGCGGCGACCCACGAGGCGCCCGACGGTCTCGATCTGGGCGATGCTGATCCGCCGTCCCGCGCGCCCCTCGTACTCCTTGGAGTCCCGCCGGACGATCTCCGACGCCGGCACGTCGCCCACGTCCGAGGACGCCTCGAACATCTCGATGCCGAAGTCGTGGGCGTCCAGCTCGAGGAGCTCCTCGAGGTACCGCACCACCTGGCGGTCGCGCTCCGTGGCCGTGGGCGAGCTGAGGATGACCGTGTCCGAGAGCACCGCCGCGAGCAGCATCGTGGCCGTCGGCCGGCGCGGCTCGCGGCCGTGCGAGCGGAAGCGCTCCACCACCAGCGTCGCGGTGCTGCCCACCGGGTCGAAGGTCGCGGCCACCGGGAAGGTCGTCTCGATCGATCCGATGTGGTGGTGGTCGAGGATCTCCACGATGTGCGCCTGCTCCACGCCGCGCACGCTCTGCGCCTGCTCGCCGTGGTCCACCAGCAGCACGCGGCGCGGGCGCGGGTTGACCAGGTCGGCCCGGCTCACCAGGCCCACCGGCCGCCCGTCGTCGTCGATGGCGATGGCGGCGTTGTAGTCCACGTCCTTGATCCGCTCCGCGATGTCCGACAGCAGATCGTCGGGCTCCACGGTGAGGGGGTCGCGGCTCATCACCTCGCGCACGGGCACCGACTGGGACACCATCCGCCCGGTGACATAGGAGTCGAGCGGCGACAGCACGACGCCCGTCCCGGTGCGGCGCGCCAGCTCCAGCACGTCGGCCTCGGGCCGCTGGTCGTAGGGGGTCACGATCAGCGCCACCCCGATCTCGATCGCCCGGCGCACCGCGTCGGTGCGGGCGCCGATCACCACGATGTCGTTCGCGCCCATCGTGGCGCCCATGCTCTCGACGTCCACGGTCACGGCCCACAGCCGGCCGTTCAGGCGTCCGCTCGGGCCGCACCAGCAGCTCGCCGCCGAGCACCTCCACGATCAGGTCCACCGACACCGGCCGGTCGGCGAAGCTCGACGGCTCCCCGGACTCCTTGACGTAGCGCCGGGCCAGGTCGCGCACGGTGACCTGGCCGGCGATCGCTCCCTCGTCGTCCACGATGGGGATCAGGTCGAGATCGCCCTTGGCCATCGCCAGGCCCACGTCGCGCAGCGAGGCGTTGTGGTCCGCCGCCGCGAACGTCGGGCGCATCACGTCGCGTGCCCGCAGCATGATGTGGGCCAGGAACTCGGGGGGCTCGAGCCCCGCCCGCTCCAGGGCCCAGGCGGTCTGAGCGTTCAGGTCGCCGAGGCGCACCGCCACGTACTGCTCGCCCGGGTCCAGCCGCTGGCGCAGCTCGGCGTAGCCGATGGCCGAGGCGATCGAGTCGGTGTCCGGGTTCCGGTGGCCGGTGACGTAGATGGTGGACATCGTCGCGCGCGAGCCTTGCACACCGGCGCGGGCCGCGGTCACCTCAGATGGGCCAGAAGCGGCGCAGCGCGGTGCGGCTCTGCTCGATCGCGGCCCGAGCCTCGACGGCGGCGCGAGCGTCCCGGTCGGCGTCGGGCGGGGGCCCGGGATCGTCGAGCCAGCCGGGAGGCGGCTCGGGGCAGCCGGCGGCCACGGCCCGGGTGCGCCAGGTCTCGGGAACGTCGCCGCCCACCTGCGCGCCCGCCATCTCGGCCGCGAGCAGCGCCCATGCGCGCGGCGGGGCCGTGCAGGGGTCGTAGCCCCCGCCGCCGAGCGCCACCCACCGCCCCTGGCAGACGTCGTCGGCCAGCTCGCGCAGCCGGCGCCACAGGCGCGGGTAGAGCGGGATCGTGGTCAGCATGTGCGCCAGCGGGTCGGCGTGGTGGTGGTCGACGCCGTTCTGGCTCACGATCGCCTGCGGCGCGAAGGCACGCACCACGGGGAGCACCACCTCGTCGACCGCCTGCTCGTAGACCTCGTCGCCGCAGAACGGCGGCAGGGCGACGTTCGCCGCGCTGCCCGGGGCCTCGGCGCCCCCGGTCTCCGCCGCGAATCCCGAGCCCGGGAACAGGTACCGCCCGCTCTCGTGCACGGACACGGTCAGGACCCGCGGGTCGTCGTAGAAGATCCACTGGGTGCCGTTGCCGTGGTGGACGTCGAGGTCGATGTAGGCGACCCGCTCGACGCCCGCGTCCAGGAACGTCTGCACCGCGATCGCGGTCTCGTTGTAGATGCCGAACCCCATCGCCTGGTTGGCCAGGCCGTGGTGGGCGCCCCCGGACGGCACGAGCGCCCGCCGGGCCTCGCCCGACACCACCGCCTGCGCGGCCCGGGCGCACGCCGAGCAGGCGCGCGCCGAGTCCTCGTGCATCCCCTCGTAGGCGTTGTTGTCCCCTCCGATGCCCCATTGGCGCGCCTCGGGCGCCGCGGCCAGCACCGGGGTCTCGTCGTACCGGTGCACGGCGCGGATGAAGGCCGGGGCGAAGACGCGGGCCAGCCCCTCGTCGTCGAGCGCCGGCGGCCCGGGCTCCCGGCGCACGCCGGGGCGGTCGAGCAGCCCCGCCTCCGCGCACAGCGCCACGGCGAGCTGGTGACGCCGCGCATCGGTGGGGTGATCGCCGCCGAAGCGCATCCCGAGCGTGTCGTCGTGGACGACCAGCAGGTCGAGGGCGCCGTGCGCCATCGGCCCTCAGGCGACCCGCTGCAGGCCCAGCTCCGACCACACCCGGCGCACGGGGCCCGTGCGATTGAGCGTGTAGAGATGTATGCCGGGCGCCCCGGCCGCGATCAGGCGCTCGCAGAGGCCGGTCGCCACCTCGACGCCCAGCGAGATGACCGCGTCGGCGTCGTCGGCCAGGGGCTCCAGGCGCCGCGACAGCTCGGGGGGGATCGCGGTGCCGTTCATGTCGGCCATCCGCTGGAGGCCGGCCGCGCTCACGAAGGGCATCACGCCGGGCAGGACGGGCCGGTGGCATCCCAGCGCGGCCAGCTCGTCCCGCATCCGCGAGTAGTCCTCCGCCCGGAAGAAGAACTGGGTGATGGCGAAGTCCGCCAGGCTCAGCTTGTCGGCCAGGTGGCGGCGGTCGCTCGCGCGGTCGGGCGAGCGCGGGTGCAGCTCGGGGTGCGCGGCCACGCCCACCGTGAAGCCGGCCGGGTGGGCCTTCACCACCTCCACCAGCTCGATCGCGTGACGGAAGTCGCCCAGCTCCGATCCATCGGCCGGGGGATCGCCCCCCAACGCCAGGATGTCGCGCACGCCGGCCTGGGCGTAGGCGTCGAGCAGCTCGTCCACCTCCGCGCGCGTGTGGCCGATGCAGGTGAGGTGGGGCATGGTGGGAAAGGCGAAGTCGGCGTTCATCCCCACCACCAGGTCGCGCGTGCGCTCGCGGGTGGACCCGAGCGCGCCGTAGGTGACCGACGTGAAGGACGGGCCCAGGTCGGCGAAGTCCCCCAGGGACGCCCGGAAGCGGGCCTCGGCCTCGGGATCCCGGGGCGGGAAGAACTCCAGCGACCAGGTGCGCCCGGCCGCGATCAGCTCGGCGATGCTCGACATCCGGTGAAGGCTAGACGTCGCCCGAGAAGGTGTCGCAGGACGCGACCTCGCCGCCCTCGAAGCCGCGGTTGAACCAGGTGGTGCGCTGCTCGGACGACCCGTGGGTGAAGCTGTCCCGGTCGATGGAGCCCCCCGCCTGCTGCTGGAGCGGTCGTCGCCCACGGCCGCGGCGGCGGCCAGGCCCTCCTCGAGGTCGCCCTCCTCCAGCAGGTTGTCCTGGTAGGCGGAGTGCGCCCAGACGCCCGCGAGGCAGTCGGCCTGCAGCTCCAGCCGCACCGACAGCTCGTTCGCGCTGTCCGGGTCTCGGCGCTGCTCCTGGCTCACCTCGGTGGAGATGCCCAGCAGGTTCTGAACGTGATGGCCGAACTCGTGGGCGATCACGTAGGCCTGGGCGAAGTCGCCGGGGGCCCCGAAGCGGTCGCGCAGCTCCCGGAAGAAGCCCAGGTCGAGATAGACCTTGAGGTCCGCCGGGCAGTAGAAGGGCCCGACGGCGGACGAGGCGGAGCCGCACCCGGTGTTGACCCCACCCGTGAACAGCACCAGCACCGTGCGTTGGTACTGGCGCCCGGCGTCGGTGAAGGCCATCTCCCACGAGTCCTGCACGTCGCGCACGACGAACGCCACGAATGCCTTCAGGTCCTCGTCGGGATCGGGCCCGTTCGCCACCTCGTCGCCCGTGGCGGCGGGCTGCGTCGGCAACTCGTCGAGGCCGGTGCTGGGGATGTCGAAGCCGCCGCCGCCCGAGCCGCCGAGAAGGGCGAACAGGACGACCACGATCACGCCCACGATGCCGAGGCCGCCCGCGCCCTTCCCCATGGCCCCGCCCGGGAACTGCATCCCGCCGCGAGGGCTCTGGCCGCGACGGTCCTCGAGCCCAGAGTCGTCCGTTCCGGTCCTTCTCCAGCGCATCGACTCCCCCTGGTCGGCCGGAGTCTAGTCGCGGCGGACGCCCCTCACGGCGGCGTCCGCCGGTCGTCATACACTCCGTCCGTGCCCGGTCCCGATCCCGCGAGCCCGCTCGCCTCGGAGCCCGGGTGGTCGCGACGGCGCTCGCCCTGGGGGCTCGCAGCGTTCCCGGGTGGTCGCCGAGCGCGAGTCGGCGCTCGTGCGGGATCTGGCAGCCCCGCGCGCCCGGGAGCGCGGCCCGTGCGTGAGGTCCGGGCCCTCATCGCCGAGGGCGCCGACCCCCTGGGCGAGGCGTTCTGCCGCCTGCGCAGCCCCGAGCGGCGACGTCCGGACGGGGCCACCTACACGCCGCCCGCGATCGTCGAGTCGATGGTCGCGTGGGCCGCCGACGGCCCCCCTCCGGTGCGCGTGATCGACCCGGGCGCCGGATCGGGCCGCTTCGCGGTGGCCGCCGGGCGCCGCTTCCCGCGGGCCCGGGTCCTGGCGGTGGAGCTCGACCCGGTGGCGGCCATCTGTCTGTCGCGGCCACCTGGCGGCGGCCGGGCTCGCCGGACGCGGCCGCGTGGAGGTCGCCGACTACCGGGCGCTCGCCGCCGAGCCCGCCGGGCGTGGGCGACGGCGCACGCTCTACCTGGGCAACCCCCCCTACGTGCGCCACCACCAGATCGCTCCCGCCTGGAAGGAGTGGCTCACCCTCACCGCGCGGGCGCACGGGCTCGAGGCGAGCCAGCTGGCCGGGCTGCACGTCCACTTCTTCCTGGCCACGGCGGCGCGGGCCCGGACGGGCGATCGGCGGCGCCTTCATCACCTCGTCCGAGTGGCTGGACACGAACTACGGACGGCTCGTGCGCGAGCTGCTGCTCGGGCCGCATGGGCGGCGAGGCGTCCACATCCTGGAGCCCACCGCCATGCCGTTCGAGGACGCGGCCGTCACCGCGGCGATCACCTGCTTCCAGATCGACGCGGCCACCCGCGTCGGTGCGCCTGCGGCGGGTGCGCCACGTCGGCGAGCTCGCGCCGCTCGGCGGCGGCGAGCCGGTCGGACGCCGAGCGCCTGCGCGAGGCCCGGCGCTGGTCGCGGCTCACCCGCGCGCCGCGCGCCGTGCGCCCGAGGGTCACGTCGCCGCTCGGCGAGATCTGCCGCGTCCACCGCGGCGCGGTCACCGGCCGCAACGCCACCTGGGTCGTGCGGCCCGGCGACACCGACCTGCCCGCCCGAGGTCCTCTTCCCCGCGATCACCCGCGCCCGGGAGATCTTCGAGGCCGGCACGGGCGCTCGCCAGCTCCGCGCAGCACCTGCGCCTGGTGGTCGACCTGCCGGCCGACCTCGACGTGTTCGAGGGCACGGAGCTGCGGCGCATCCGGCGCTTCCTCAGCCGGCGCGCGGCGCGTCGGCGCCCACGAGGGCTACATCGCCCGGGCGCGGCGCGCGTGGTGGTCGGTGGGCCTGCGCGCCCCGGCCCCGATCCTCGCCACCTACATGGCCCGGCGCCCGCCGGCGTTCACCCGCAACCTGGCCGAGGCGCGGCACATCAACATCGCCCACGGGCTGTACCCGCGCCTCGAGCTGCCCGAGGCGGCCGTCGAGCGCCTGGTCGGCCGCGCTGCGCGACACCGTGACGGTGGACGACGGCCGCACCTACGCCGGCGGCCTCACCAAGTTCGAGCCCCGCGAGATGGAGCGCGTCCTGGTCCCCGGCCCCGAGCCTGCTGCTCGCCGGCGAGCATTGACCGTGGCCGTCGCCTTCGAGCCGCCGCCGCGCTGGGGCCGCGAGGAGATCGAGGGCGACATCGCCCGGGCGGTCGAGAGCTTCCGCCGCGGCGCGGTTCGAGGAGCCGCGCGACCTACCTACGCGCACGCTCGACGAGTACCACGTGGCGGTGGAGGAGCTGATCGAGCTCACGGTCGACCTGACGCAGCTCGGCGAGCGGGCGGTGGAGGTGGTGCGCGAGCCGCGCTTCCTCGAGGCGCTGCGCTTCCTCCCGGGCCCGTTCATCTCCGAGGCCGACCTCGCCGTGATCGCCGAGACCCGGCTGCTCCACGCGGGCGCTGAGCTCCCCGGATGCCGCCGCGCCGGATCGTCGACTCCGTGCTCGCCGGGCTCGACCGGCGCCGCTTCGCGTGGCTGGCCGGGCGGTGGGTGCCGAGCGCCGAGGAGCGGGACGCCGCGGCCCTGGCCACCGCCTCGCTGATGGCCACCGAGAAGGTGCGCACCTGGCGGCGCAACGCGGTGAAGAGCCTTCAGGAGGAATCGGTCGCCGACGCGCTGCGGGGCGCGGGCTTCCGCGAGGTCGCCCGCCCGGAAGGCGATCCGCACGCTCGAGGACGCACCCGGGCGGGGCGAGTTCTGCCCGAGACCACGTTCGGGGGACGGAAGGCCGACCTGCTCGTGGGCCTCCCGGACCGCCGGCGCATGCCGATCGAGTGCAAGGTGTCGAACTCGGACATCAACTCCTACAAGCGGGTGCATCAACGACACCGCCGCCAAGGCCACGACCTGGCTCGGCGAGTTCGGTCACACCCAGGTCGTCCCCACCGCCGTCCTCTCAGGCGTCTTCAAGCCGGCGACGCTGGAGAGCGCTCAGGCCCGCGGGCTCACGCTGTTCTGGGCGCACCGATTGGACGACTTGATCGCGTGGATCCAGCGGACGGGCCGCTGACCGACGGGTCGGCCTCGGCGGCGAACGCCTCCAGGGCCAGCATCGCCTCGAAGGCCTCCACGCACCGGGGGCAGAACTGCCCCCCGCGGCCCTCGAGCACGTGGGTCATGGCGACCTCGGGCGACATCGCCCGCCGGTACGGCCGGTCCGTCGTCATGGCGTCGAACGCGTCCACCACGGCGACCACCCGCGCCGCGAGCGGGATCGCCTCGCCGGCCAGGCCGTCGGGGTAGCCGTTCCCGTCCCAGCGCTCGTGGTGGTGGCGGACGATCGGCACGCAGCCGCGCAGGCCGACGACGCCCTCGAGGATCCCCGCGCCGATCGCGGCATGGCGTCGCATCTCCTCGACCTCGCCCTGATCCAGCGGGCCGGGCTTGGTGAGCACCGCATCGCGGATCCCGATCTTGCCGACGTCGTGCAGGCGCGCTCCGTGCCGGAGGGTCTCCAGCTCGGCGGGGCTCATCCCGAGCACCCGCCCGACGGCCACCGAGCGCCGGGCCACGCGGGCCAGGTGCTCGTCGGTCTCGGGGTCGCGCGCCTCGGCGGCGCGGGCGAGCGCCCCGATCGTCGCCTCGTAGGAGAGCTCCAGGCGACGGCTGTCGGCCTGCTCCCGGACCAGCTGGCGCTCCATGGCGTTGACGAGGCGCCCCCCGATGGCCGCCAGCCCCGGGTCGGGCCTCGCGGCCGGCGCCGGCAGCTCGGCCAGCCGCTCGGCCCAGCGCATCCCGAGGGCCGCATCGTGCTCGGCCAGGTACGTGCCCACCCACCGCGCCGACGCGTGGGCCAGGCCCGGGTCGTAGCTCCAGACGGCGTCGCAGACCCGGTCGCGGGTGGGGACGCCGTCGATGTCGTGCTCCGGCAGGTCGCGCGCGACCAGCACGGCGGCGTGGGACGCGCCGCCGTAGACGACGAGCACCCAATCGCGCCACATGGGGTCGGACGGGCCGACGCCGAGGATGCTCAGGGGCTCGTCGTTCCGCGTCCTCAGGCCTCCGGCGGCGGCGACGCAGATGGCGCTGCCCTGCGCGATCGCCTGGTAGCGGGCCTCGTCGTGGGCGAAGAAGCGCGCGCGCTGGAAGCCCCCGAACACGAGCGGCCGGTGCTCGGGCGACTCCAGGCCGCGGTCCTCCATCGCGTGCGACAGCGCGATCAGGCTGCGCTTGCCGTAGCGCGCGGTGCGGAGGCCCCACAGGGGTCCGACGAGCTCGAGAAGAGAGTCGACCACGGTGTCGCTATCGGCGCCGGGGTGCCCCGCCTCGACCCCCAGGGCCGGATGCGGCGCCCCACCGGCGCTCCTCAAGGACGCGCGGCTCCCGGACGACATCAATGTCATGTGGAGGATTTGGAGTTTCGCCCTCGCCCTCGTGGCCGCACTCGCCGTCGTGCCGGCGCAGGATGCGCGGGCGGCCGGCGACGGCACAGCCACCCTGGTCGCCCGAGTGGTGGTGCCGGCGACCGCCCGCGCGGCCCCGCGCCTGGACGCCCGTCGGGTCATGCGCCTGACCGGTGTGGCCGAGTGGTCGCGCGGCGCGCAGTGGCTCATGGTCACCGGCCGCCGGCACGACCGAGCGGGACGCGCCTGGGTCCGCGTGCAGCTGCCCATCCGTCCGAACGGCACCACGGGCTGGGTGCCGCGACGCTCGCTGCGCCTCACCGGCACGCAGCTGCGGTTCGAGGTCCACCTCGGATCGCGCCGGCTCGAGATCTGGCGCGGCTCGCGGCGCGTGGCCTCGTGGCCGGCCGGCATCGGCCGCGCGGGGACGCCGACGCCCGTGGGACGGTTCGCCATCCAGGACGCCGTGGTCACACCCGGCGCGTGGCGCGGGATCTACGGCGACTTCACGGTCGCCCTCACCGCCCACTCGCCCACCCTGCGCACCTTCATGGGCGGCCCGGCCCTCATCGGCATCCACGGCACCGGCAGCGGGGGCGCCGCGCGGATCGGCCGCCCCTCGAGCAACGGCTGCGTCATCCTCGGCGCATTCGAGCTCGCGCGGGCCGCCCACTACGCCAAGCCGGGCACGCCGGTGATCATCGACCGCTCCTGATCGGATCCCGGACCCGCTCCGTATCCTGGTCTCGTGGTCCCCCTCACCCAGCGCTCGTGGGCGCTCGCGCTCGCCGGCGGCTGTGCGCTCTGGACCGGCCTCGCCCTCGGGCGCAGCGAGCGCATGGCCGCCCTCATCGGCTCGACCCCCTCGGAGGTGCGGGCGCTGGGGATCCGCGACCTCGGCAGCGGACTGCTCCTGGTGGCCGCATCCGACGCCCGCCTGCCCATCGCCCTGAGGATCGGCTTCGACCTGTCGGACGCGGCCCGCTACGGCCGCGGCCGGCCGGCCGTGCTCGCGATGACGCTCGGGCTTCGCGGCCTCGGCGTCGCGGGCCTCCTGCGCGCAGGAGGGTGTCGCCGCTCGCGAGCGGCGCCGCGATGCGCCGCACCGGCCCGGCCGGCGGGCATCGCCGTGGTGTGCGTGAACGGCGGCACCGGCAACGCTGAAGCCCGGCGACTGGAGCGCGTCGATCGAGTGGCTCGTCCGGCGCCTGGCGCCCGAGCACCCGGCGCTCGCGTTCCACGAGGTGCGCTACCGGGTGAAGTCGTGGAAGCGCCTCGACATGTGCATCGAGGACGCCCGCGCGGCGCTCGACGAGGTCGCCGAGCCCGTCCGGTGCGCCGCGCGCTGATGCTCGGCTTCTCGATGGGCGGGCGGCGTCTCGATCGCGGTCGCGGGCCACCCGGCGGTGACGCACGGTCGTGGGCCTCGCCCCGTGGATCCCCGAGCGCCTGTCCGTGGAGGGCCTGCGCGGCCGGCGCCTCGCCGTCATCCAGGGCTCCCTCGACGGCTGGCTGCCCGGCGTTCCCGGCGTCCGCCCGCAGCAGCTCGCGGGCGGGGTACGAGCGCGTGCGCGCGCTGGGGGTGGACGCCGGCTACCAGCTCATCCGCGGCGCCATCCACCCGATCGCCCTCCGCGGGCCCCGGCGGGCGCCCGCGTGCCCGCGCCCCGGGCCCGCACCTGGGCCCGGCTGGTGGGCGACGAGCTGACCCGCTTCCGGGCCGAGAGTCAGGTCTGAGTCTGGGCGGCGCGGCTAGCGGGCCGCGCGGCGGGCGATGCGCTCGGCGTTGGGCACCTTCACGTTCCAGGCCCAGCCGAGCGCGCTCGAGGGCGCGGATCGTCCACCAGCTCACGTCCACCTGGCGCCGCCCGAGGCCGTGGATGGCCGAGCCGGGGAAGGCGTGGTGGTTGTTGTGCCAGCCCTCGCCGAAGGTGGGGAAGCGCGATCACCCAGTTGTTGCGGCTCTCGTCGTCGGTCTCGAACGGCCGCGTGCCGAAGGTGTGGCAGACGGAGTTGACGCTCCACGTCATGTGGTGGAACAGGAAGATCCGCACCAGGCCGCCCCAGACCAGGCCGGTCAGCCCGCCCTCCAAGGTCGGGTCCACCGCGTAGCCCACCGCGAAGGGGATGGCCAGCGTCAGCGACCACCCAGAGCATGTAGAGGCGGTCGATCGGCGTGGATCAGCGCGATCGTCGTAGAGGTCGCGCCCGTAGCGCCGCCCGCGCTCCATGCCCTTGGTGGTCACCAGCCAGCCCATGTGCGCGTGGAAGAAGCCGGCCAGGCCGCCGAAGAGCCCCTCGCGCCCGCCGTGGGGGGAGTGGGGGTCGCCCTCGCGGTCGGACAGCGCGTGGTGCTTGCGGTGGTCGGTCACCCACTGGGTCACCGGCCCCTGCACGGTCATCGAGCCCAGGATCGCCAGGACGGCCCGCACGGCGGGCGTGGTCGCGAAGGCCTGGTGCGAGAAGAGCCGGTGGAAGCCCACCGTGATGCCCAGGCCGCACGCGATGTAGAGCGCCACGAGCAGGACCACGTCCACCGGGCTGACGGCGACCTCCCAGAGGAGGCCCGATCGCCGCGAGCGACCCCGAGCGGTGGCACGAGCACCGCCACGAGGGTGACGATCCGGCTCGGACACGCTGGTGCTCGGGCGGACGGTTGCGATGGGCGGCCCGGGGGCCGTCGGCCTCGGTCACGTGGATGATGTCCTCCATCCGTGGTGGGCAGGGTAGGGCGAGGGTCCGCGTGCGCGGGCCCCTCATCCGTCTACGAGGCTCGGACCGTATACGGATGAGGTGCCGGCGATCGCCACGACATGGAGCGAGCGACCGTGAGGGTCGCGGTCATCGGCAGCGGCATCGCCGGGCTCGGGGCGGCCCATGCCCTCGCCCGGGTGCACGACGTCGAGGTCTTCGAGCGCGACGCGCGGGCCGGGCGGACACGCCCACACCGTCACCGTTCCGCGCGCCGGCGGCGGCGAGCTCGGCGCTCGACACCGGCTTCCTGGTGCACAACGAGCACAACTACCCGCGGCTCTCGCGGCTCTTCCGCGAGCTCGGCGTCGCGGTGCAGGACTCGCGGATGTCGTTCTCCGTGAGTCTGCGAGCGCCGCGGCCTGGAGTACTCGGCCGTGCGCCTGTGGCCGCAGCCGCGCGCGCTGGTGCGCCCCGGCTTCGCCGCGCCTGCTCGCCGAGATCGTGCGCTTCCTGCGCACCGGCCAGCGCCGCGCTCGAGGAGCGCCACGCGCGCAGCACCCTCGACGACTTCGTGCGCATCGAGGGCTACTCGCGCTCCTTCCGCGACCACTACCTGGTGCCGTTCGCGTCGGCGCTGTGGTCAACCGCCCCGGCGCAGACCCTCGCCTTCCCGGCCTCGTACGCGGTGCGCTTCTTCCAGAACCACGGCCTGCTGGGCTTCCGCCGGCACACCTGGCGCACCGTCGTCGGCGGCAGCCGCCGCTACGTCGACGCCATCACCGCGCCGCTCGGCGAGCGGCTGCGCCTGGGCGCCGAGGTGCGGTCGGTCCCCCGCGACGCCGACGGCGTGGAGGTGCGCACGGCCGACGACGCGGGCCACCGCTTCGACGCCGTCGTCATCGCCACGCACGCGCCCCAGGCGCTCGCGATGCTCGCCGACGCCGACGACCTCGAGCGCGCCGTGCTCGGCGCCTTCCGCACCACCCTCAACCGCACGGTGCTCCACACCGACGCGCGCCTGCTCCCGCGCCGGCGCTCCGGCTCGCGGGCCGCGTGGAACTACCAGGTGGCCGACTGCCGCTCACCCTCGCGCGCCCGACCGTGACCTACCACCTCAATAAGCTCCAGTCGCCTCGACGAGCCGGAGCACTACTGCGTGACGCTGAACCGCGACGACCGCATCGCCGAGGATCGGGTGATCCGGCGGATCGACTACGCCCATCCGCTCTACACCTTCGAGGCGCTCGCCGCGCAGGAGCGCCTGCCCGAGCTCGACGGCCGACGGCGCACCTGGTTCTGCGGCGCCTACCACGGCTTCGGCTTCCACGAGGACGGGCTCGCGTCCGGCCTGCGCGCCGCCGCGCGGGCTGGGGGCGCCGTGGTGAGGTCGGCGCTCTACGAGGGCACCCTGCTGCACGCCCGCACCGCGCCCGCGCGCAACGTCTTCCGCTACCCGGTGTGCTTCTACGCGCTCGACCTGGACGAGCTGCCCGAGCTCGACCGGCGCCTGCGCCTGTTCGGCTACAACCGCCGCAACGTCGTGACGCTTCCGCGACGGCGACCACCTGGGCCTCGCCGGCCGGCCGGTCAAGGAGAACCTCCTCGCCTACCTCGGCCGGAACGGCATCGACCTCGGCGGGCGGGCGGGTCGTGCTGCTCACCAACCTGCGCCTGCTGGGCTACGTCTTCAACCCGGTCAGCTACTTCTACTGCTACGCGGCCGGCGGCGACGCTGACCGCGATCGTCGCCGAGGTGGGCAACACCTTCGGCGAGCGCCACCCGTACCTGCTGACGTCCGACAACCAGGTCGAGCACGGCGCCCGGCGCGTCTACGAGCACGCCAAGCGGATGCACGTCTCGCCGTTCTTCGGCATGGACCAGACCTACCGCTTCTCGTTCACCGAGCCGGGGGAGCGGATCCACGCGGGGGTCGGCATCATCGAGAACGGCGACCCGGCCGTTCTGGGCCGAGCTGACCGGGCGCCGCCGGCCCCTCACCAACGCGTCGCTCGCGCGGGCCCTGACCCGCTACCCGCTGATGTCCCAGCAGGTCATCGGCCTCATCCACTGGCAGGCGGTGAAGCTCGCGATGAAGAGGGTCCCGTTCCACCGCAAGCCGCGGTTCTCCCCGGCGAGGGATCGCGGCCCGCCGCGCGCCGTCGCCCCCGGCGCCGGCCCGCGCGCCCTCGCGGCGCGGCGCGCTGCGCCCGCTGCCGCCGGCCGTCCGATCACCGCTCACGCCCGCCGCCCGCCGCCTGGCGATGTGGGCCCTCGCCCACCCAGCGCGCGGCCAGGTGTCGGTGCCCCTGCCCGACGGCAGCGTCCACCGCGGCGGCGACCCTTCCACGGGCCCGGCCGTCGAAGTGGTCGTGCGCTCACGCAACCTGTGGCGGCGGCTGGCCACGCGCGGGCGGCTGGCGCTCGGCGAGTCCTACGCCGCCGGCGACTGGCGCTGCGACGACCTCGTGGGGCTGCTCGAGATCCTGGCGCTCACGGCCGAGTCGGCCCGTACCAGCCGACCGGGCCGGCTCTTCACCAAAGCCCTGCGGCACCGCCCCCGGCTGCCGGCGCGCTCCGGCCTGCCCGGCGCCCGGCGGGACATCCAGTACCACTACGACCTGGGGAACGACCTCTACGAGCTGTTCCTCGACCCGTCGTGGACCTACTCGTGCGCGTTCTTCGAGCGTGCCGGGATGACGCTCCAGCAGGCGCAGGAGGCCAAGTACCGCCGCATTTGCGAGAAGCTCGGCCTCGGGCCGGGCTCCCACGTGCTGGAGATCGGCTGCGGCTGGGGCGGGTTCGCCCTGCACGCGGCCGGCGAGTGGGGTGCCCGCGTCACCGGCCTGACCCTGTCACAGGAGCAGGCGGCGCTGGCGCGCGAGCGCGTCCAGGCGGCTGGCCTCGCGGACCTCGTCGACATCCGCCTGCAGGACTACCGCACGCTCGAGGGGCGGTTCAGCCACATCGCGTCCATCGAGATGCTCGAGGCCATCGGCCACCGCGAGCTGCCGGTCTTCTTCGGCGCCTGTGACCGCCTGCTGGAGCCGGAGGGGATCGCCTGCATCCAGACCATCGCAGTGCCGGACCAGCGCTACGACCGCTACCGGCGGGGCAACGACTGGATCCGCGAGTACGTCTTCCCGGGCGCCCTCATCCCCTCCCTCGAGGCGATGAGCCACGCGATGACGAGGTCGTCGGAGCTGATCGTGCACGGGGTCGAGAACATCGGCTTCCACTACGCCGAAACCCTCCGGCAGTGGCGCGAGCGCTTCCTGTCCAACCGCGAGGCCGTGCTCGCCCTGGGCTACGACGAGCGCTTCGTGCGCACCTGGGAGTTCTACCTGGCGTTCTGCGAGGCGGGCTTCCGTACCCGGGCGCTGCACGACTATCAGCTCGTGCTGACCCGCCCCTTCAACCCTCGCCTGCCGACCGAGCCGGTCGCGCGGGTGACCTTCTGACCGTGGCCCTGGACGGCAGGGTCATCTGGATCACGGGTGCGTCGTCGGGCATCGGCGCCGAGGTGGCCCGGGAACTCGCGCGGCGCGGCGCACGCGTGGCCGCCACGGCGCGCGGTGCGGACGCGCTGGCCGAGCTCGCTTCCGCCGACCCGCGCATCTCCGCCCACCCGGGCGACACAACCGACGCCGAGCAGATGACGCGCGTCGCCGAGGAGATCCGCTCGGCGACGGGCCCCATCGACATCGCCCTGCTGAACGCCGGGACCTACCGCCCCGTGCGGCCCTCGGAGTTCACGGCCGACCTCTTCCGCCCCCAGGTGGAGGTGAACATCATGGGTACGGTCAACTGCATCCAGGCGGTGCTGCCGGACATGCTCGCCCGCCGGTCGGGCCGGATCGCGGTGGTCGCGAGCGTCACCGGCTTCGCCGCGCTGCCGATGGCCGCCGCCTACGGCGCCACCAAGGCGTTCCTCATCAGCATGAGCGACAGCCTGCGCGCGGACCTCCAGGGCGAGGACACCGGCGTCGAGGTGACCGTGGTGGCGCCCGGATTCGTGCGGACGCCGCTCACCGACCACAACGACTTCGAGATGCCGTTCCTGATCGAGGCACCGGAGGCCGCGCGGATCATCGCCGACGGCCTCGAGCGAGGCGATGCCGAGATCGCGTTTCCTCGCCGAATGACGTTCGCGATGAAGGCCATCGGGCGCTTCCTGCCGGGGCCTCTGCGGCGCCGCTACGTTGCCGGGGTGGCGCGCAGGCGGACCCGTGACCGGGCGGCCGCGCGCTGAACGGTCAGGCCGGCGGCCAGGGGATCCGCGTCGGCTCGAACACGGCCGCCCACTTGGAGTAGGCCTCGCGCGGGTCGGATGTCGTGCGATCGGCCGCGGCGCCATGCCGCGCGGCGGTCTCGTCGGCGGGGTACACGTAGGTCCGGTCCGCACGCCGTGCGCCCACCATCAGGATCCAGCACGGGCCCTCCCCCGCTCCCACGAAGACGTGCGGCGTCCCGGCCGGACAGTGGACGAAGTCCCACGCGCGCAGCGTGCGCTCCTCGCCGTCCAGGATCGCGAGGCACTCCCCGCCCAGCACCAGGAAGTCCTCCTGCGAGTTCTCGGAGTGGTAGAGCCCGTTGGGCTGCCCCGGCTGGAGCACCCGGATGTTGACCCCGAGCTCGGGGAACGGATCGTCGCCGTCCTCGAAGCGCACGGCCGCCCCGGCCTTCGAGTGGGCCATCGCCGTCGCATCCGCCACGTTGACCACGAACCAGCCGCCCATCAGCCGACCGCGGTCCGCGCCGCCTTCTGGACGATCTCGCCGAGGGTGGGGTGGACGTGGAAGGCGTCGAGCAGCGGATCGGCGCTGCCGGCCTGCATCGCCACCACCACCGGGTGCACCAGGTCGGCGGCGTGGTAGGCCAGGATGTGCGCGCCCAGGATGCGGCGCGACGAGCGGTCGGCGACCACCTTCGCCAGGCCCCGCTCCTGCCCCCAGGCGCGGGCCTTGCCACCGGAGAACTCCCACGTGCCCACCCCGACCTCGTGGCCCGCCTCCTTCGCCTGTGCCTCGGTGAGACCCACCGACACCAGCTCCGGGTCGGTGAAGATGGTCTTCGGGCCCGGATCGCGGTCGACGTCGTGGGCATCGGCGCCCAGGGCGTTCTCGGCCGCCTCCCGGCCGAGCCGTCGCGCCACGTGCGTGAACTGGCCGAACGGAGGCCCCAGCACGTCGCCGGCGGCGAAGTGGCCCGCCTGCGAGGTCTGCAGGCGCGCGTCCACGGGCAGCCCCCTGGGGTCGCCCTCGATGCCGGCGGCGGGCAGGTGCAGCGACGCCACCGCCGACCCGCGGCCGGCGCCCAGCAGCAGCGCGTCGCCGTCGAGCTCCCGGGTGCGCCCCTCGTGGGTCACGGTCAGCCGCGGGCCGCCGTCCGGGCGCGTCGACGCGCGCTCGATCGTGGCGCCCACCATCAGCTCGATGCCCTCCCCGGCCAGCAGCTCGCCCAGGGCGTCGACCACCTCGGGCTCGCCCTGCGGCAGCAGCCGGGGCGCCGCCTCCACCAGGCGTCACCCGCGCGCCCAGGCGCGCGAGCGCCTGGCCCAGCTCCAGCCCGATCGCCCCGGCCCCGATCACCAGCAGCCGCTCGGGCAGCTCGCGCAGCCGCAGCACGTCGGCGCTCGTGAGGTGGGGCGTCTCGGCCAGCCCGGGGATCGGGACCAGGGTCGGCTCGGCGCCGGTGGCCACGACCACGCGCGGCGCCCGCAGCGTCTCGCCGTTCACGGACACGACTCCGGCGTCCTCGAAGCGCGCCTCGCCCGTCACGATCCGCACGCCGGGCAGGGACTCGAGGTAGGCCCGCGCGCCGGCAGCCCCCACCTCCACGATCGCCTGGACCCGGTCGATCACCGCGCCCATGTCCACCTCGACCCCCGCCACCCGCACGCCGTACTCGGCGGCCGTGCGCACCTCGTGAGCGATCTCGGCGCTGCGGATGAGGGCCTTGCTGGGGATGCAGCCGCGGAGGGGGCAGGTGCCCCCGACCCGGTCGCGCTCGATCAGCGCGACGCTGGCCTCGGCCTCGGACGCCCGAGCGGCCGCGTTCATCCCCGCCATGCCGCCGCCGATCACGATCAGGTTGACGCTCGCCATCCCGCTGGACCCTACGGCTCCGAGGGGTCGAATGGCCCCCCGCCCCTCGCTGGACCGACGGCCGCCCGCCTGGCTATCGTGTCCTCACCACGGAAAGGAGGTGGTCCTATTGCATAGCACCAGTGGAGGTGGCAGTAGCTAGGGGCGTGCCCCCTATGCGCAACGGCAGCTAGGGGGGTGTGCAAACGCGCCCCTCAGCCAGACCCCTGCTGCCACCGGGGCCCGGGACCGGCGCACCGCCGTCCCGGGCCCTTCTGCTTTTTCTGAGACTCCTGGCCCCCATCGTCTAGCGGCCCAGGACACCGCCCTTTCAAGGCGGCGGCACGGGTTCGAATCCCGTTGGGGGCATCGCCCTGGCGGTCCCCGGCGAGGGCCTGGGCTCGCCCCTTCCGCAAGGCGAGCCAGCCGACTAGTTCCCGCACCTCTCCCTCGGAGGCGTACAGGCGAGCGAGCGCGAGGATCTCTTGAACTGAGCCGGCTCGGGGCGGGCAGCACCAAGGGGGCCTTCCCATGTCGAGGACACGTGAAGACCCCCTGTTGAACCGCTACGCGCTTGGCCCGCTACTTCTTCTTGTTGGGCTTCTGGTCCCAGTAGACGTGCATCTCGAACTCGAAGGTGCCGAGCGCCGGGTACCCCGGCTTCTGGATGTCCAACTCGTCCCAGGTTCCGGTTCGGTTCGCGAATCTCTCCTGACCCTCCGACGATCACCCCGCGACCGTTCCCCCCGGCGCCGGGCCCGTGGTCGTATCCGCGACGACAGAGCCATCCGGACGCGTGGTCGTAGGGAGGTCCGGAGACCCGGTGTTGTCATTCGAGTTGAGAAAGAGGACCCCGCGACCCGGGATGCTGACGATCCAGTCGCTCGTGTGGGTGTTGTTCTTCGTAGTCCCCGGCAACGGGAGCATTTCCATCTCGGCTCCAAAGCCGATCGGCTTGTCACTGGCGTCCCGGAGGACGAACGGAAAAATCCCCCCCTGAGGGATGGGCAATGCCTGGAGATCTGGGGGCCAGCTTGGGCTGATCCCGAAGACCGACCCGGCTGAGAGGGCGAAGATATCGGAGCCCTCCCCAAACACCGCCCCGGCCGTCGGGTGGGCATTTGTCGCCCCCGCAGGGGTGCCGTGGGAGTAGAAGACCTCTTCGCTCGTCTTTGGGGGCGAGGGCAGAGCCAGAACTGACGACGAGATGGTCTGCGCGCCGAGCGGGTACCCGAAGGGATTGGGCGCCGGGCATCCACCAGCGATGCATCGTGAGTTGGTCTTGGTGTCGGGACTGTCCTGTGTGCCGAAAGCACCAGTCGCGGCCGTGAGAAAGAGCGCGGCGGCGCCCCCGACCACGACGAGGGTGATGACCGAACGGACACGGCCACCGCCTGTCAGATATCTGCGAAGGGCGCCTGGGCCTCTACGGCCCGAACGGTCCTCGTTACTGGGTGGACTAGGCAAGTGTCCCCCTTCTGTGTTGCGCGAGACGCGCCGATGGGCGTCCTCTGAAAGACGCGCCGCCGCATCGTCGCGACGGTGGTTGCGACGCTATTATTCGCATCGAGTACGATGCAAGTGCCACAAATCTGCTGCAAGTTGCAGAAGTGACGACCAAGGAAGGCAGCGGCCGGTCTGGCGGCAGGTATTGGTAGAGTTTTCGCGGTTTCCTACTCAGTCGAGCGCGCGGACCCTGCGCCCGCGTTCGCCACAATCAGGGGTGGTCGTTACGCGCTCGTCGGGAACGTCGCTACCGCTGCGCTCTGACTCCAAGCGCACTCAGGCCGCCATCCTTGAGACCGCGCTCGCGGTGCTGGCCGAGCGGCCGCGCGCGAGCCTGGAAGAGATTGCTCAGGTCGTGGGCATCAACCGCTCCACCGTCCACCGACACTTCGCGCGCCGCGAGGATCTCATCGACGCCCTTTGGGCAACGATGATCGACCAGTTCGACGCCGCGCACGTGGAGTCTCGGGCGGAGGGAGGAACGGCCGCGGAGCAGATCGAGCGCATCCAGCGCCGCAACGTGCTCCTGGGTGACCGCACGCGCTTCCTTCTCGAGCGTTGGGACGAGTTCTCTCGAGTCGAGCACTTCAAGAGCCGGGACTCCTGGAGGGCGCTGATTGCGGAGGCCAAGCGAGATGGCGCAATCCGAGCCGACCTGCAAGAGGAGTGGATAAACCGACTCATCGCGGGAATCCTCCTGGCCACCCTCAGGCTCGTTGATGAAGGGTTCTTCTCATCCGAGCAGGCGGCCGAGCTGGCGCCGAGGACCATCATGAAAGCTCTGGCTCCCGACGGTCCGCGCCACTAGGGGCTAGTGGCCGCGCGGGCAACGCCTCTCAGCAGCGCGCCCCAAGAGGCCAGCGGCGGCGGTGTGGCCTTGATGGACTAGTCAACGCTGGTCGGAGCCGCCTCTTACCGCCCCGGGCCGCCTCTCACCGCCGTTCGCCGGAGTGCCTCGGCTCGCGAACGCTCACCTCTCGATGAACACGTAGTCGCGTCGAATCCGGCCGTCGGCGCCGAGGACGAAGAACACGAGCCCCACCGCCGTCACCTCGCCGTCCGGCGAGACGGCCTCCCAGTGGAACTTGACGACGTCGCCGAGTCGCTCCGCGTCGCCGCGCCCCCGGAAGCTGAGCCCCTCGGAGCCGACCCAGTGCTCGTACGCGCTCGCCACCCGGGCCTCGATCTCCTCGTATCCCCGTGCCTCGAGGATCGCCGTCAGCCCGATCCCGGGTTGCGCCGCGATCCCGCGGATCTCCTGCGGCGGCTGGAGGACATGCCTCCCGTCCTCCGTCCAGAGCTCGGCGATCATCCGCCGGCGCCGGTCGGCATCGGGCTCGTTCCAGAGCGCGAGGTATCGATCCGCCAGCTCCTCTGCCGCCGTGGTCCGGGTCCCGGGGGGCGCACTTGCCTCGCTCATCGTGGTGACCTCCTTGATCGTCGCTCGTGGCGGTCACAGTCGCCGACGAACGGCGGCGGGTCGATTACCTCCCATGTAAGGGAGGTGTCCTCGCCTTCGAGGTGATCGAGCCGATCTGGGCGTGCGCTAGCGTTGGCCCGGTGGTGGTCCAGACCGAGAGGGAGCCGCAGACCGTCGGTGAGCTCATCCGCTTCTGGCGCACCCAGCGGCGGCTCACGCAGATGGAGTTGGCGCTGGACGCGAACCTCTCCACCAAGCACCTGAGCTTCGTCGAGACGGGCCGCTCGCGCCCGAGCCGCCAGCTCCTCATCCATCTCGTCCAGCACCTCGACCTGCCGATCGCCGAGCGCAACCGCCTGCTGCTCGCAGGGGGCTTCGCTCCTCCCTATCTGGAGCAGCCCTACGACGGCGAGGTCATGCAGCCCCTGCGGGAATCGCTGAGCAGGCTGCTGGAGGCGTACGAGCCGAACCCGGCATTGATCGTCGACGGGCTCTGGAACCTGATCGAGGCGAATCGCGCCGCGTCGCTCCTCTGGGACGGGGTCGACCCCGAGCTCCTCGAGCCCCCGATCAACCTGCTGCGCCTCGCGGTGCACCCGGGCGGGCTGCCGAGGATCTCGTCGATGACGGCGGCCTGCAGCGCGCCGCTGATTCAGCGGCTGAGGCGAAGGAGCCGCGAGGATGCCGATCCGGCCCTCAGCGAGCTGGTCGAGGAGGTCGAGTCCTATCTCCCGGACGATCCGCCGGCCGGCCCCGCGACCCAGCCCGTGGTCTCGCTGGACCTGCGCACACCCCTCGGCGAGGTCAGCCTCTTCACCGTGATCGCCACCCTCGGGGCGCCGCTGGAGGTGACGGCGGCAAGCCTCGCGATCGAGACCTTCGTGCCGATGGACGCAACGAGCGCGGCGCGGCTCGGCGAGCTCGGTGGAAGATCGCGGGGAATGACCGCGCCCGCCGCCTAGGGGCGCCCGGAACCGTCGGGCCCGGCGGGGACCACCCGCCGGGCGAGCCGGGCGAGCGCGCGGGGCGGCGGCGTCCAGTCGGAGGCCTGGGCGGGGTCCCAGGCGTAGGCGGGGATGTCCCCGACGAGCAGCCCCGCGAGCCTCGGGCTGACCCAGCTCCGCGCGCCGACCAGTCGTAGAGCGCCCGCAGGCGCGGCTGGATGATCCCGTAGTCGAGCAGTCGCCCGAACCCGTTCTCGCCGGCGACGAAGGGGGCCACGTCGTCGCCCAGGGGGTAGCGGTTCGGCAGCACCCGCGAGAGCGACAGGAAGATTCCGGTCGTGCCGACCCGGGGGTCGCCCAGCACCGGCGCCACCGGCGACAGCCATCCGAGCGCGAGCCGGGGCGCCGCGACGAGGGCGTGGGCGTAGAGGACGCGGAGGAGCACGACGTTGAGGAAGAACCGCTCGACCCGGCCCTCCCGCGCGGCCAGGTCGCCGTTGGCGAGGTAGGCGCGGACGATGGAGACGTTGTGGGCGCGGTACCAGCGCGCCGCCGACGGACGGCGGATGAAGTCGACGACGGCCTCCACCGCGGGCGAGGAGGCGCCGCCCGGCGCCCCCGCCACGAGGTGGCGGGACTCGGCGATGTCCCGCAGGACCGCCTCGTTGAGGGCGCGCCACCACTGGCTGCCGGGGCGCGGCGCCCCGGCCGGCTCGAGCAGGCCGCGGCGCAGCTGCCAGCGCATGAACGCCGTCATCGCGCGCCGGTAGGGCAGGTGCCGCGAGCCGGGGGGCCGGCTCTCGTAGAGCGCCCGCATCAGCCGGAGCCGGCCGGCCGGATCGTCGCGGACGCCGGCCACCGCGGCGTCGGCGAGCTCCAGCGGCGGACGCGCGCGGCGGGGTCACGCGCGCCAGCCTAATCTCGCCGGGCGCGGCGCCTCGCCGAAAGACGGGTCACCCGCGGACCGTCATCGCCAGGTCAACCGCACCGCCCGGTCGCGCGAGTCCTAGCCTCCCGCCACCCGCTGCGACCGAGGAACTACCCGTTCGTTGAGGTTTCTGTTGGATCGAGCAGACGTACGCTCGGCCCCTCCGAGCCGGTCGCTCGGAGCGTTTCAAACGCGGGAGGCGTTTCGCGGATGGTGAGAGCGCGCGCGAGGCC
The DNA here is from genome assembly GCA_963721335.1 of Miltoncostaeaceae bacterium. GTDB lineage: Bacteria > Actinomycetota > Thermoleophilia > Miltoncostaeales > Miltoncostaeaceae > CAVXDY01. The sequence goes on along the minus strand of CAVRIV010000001.1, from coordinate 592,664 downwards.
GTCGGCCCGCGCGGAGGCATCGAGCACGGCGGACTCCCGGCGGGCCACGCCCGGGACGGCCTCCCACGCCGCGATCCCGGAGCGGCGACCCTGATGGCGAAGGGCACCGACAGCCAGCGCGTCAGGATCGGCGACACCCAGTGGTCTCCGGTGAGGATCGCCGCGACGCCGGCGACCTCGGGCGGGGATCCCGCCACCGCCTCGCGCGCGGCGCGCAGGCGCCGGGCGCCGAGGCGCGCACGGAAGCTGAAGCGGCAGTTCGGCTGCGAGCGGCGGACCGGGGCGCTCCCCGTGGTGGACCGGTACCCCGGTGGCGCTGAGCTGACGTGGGCGCGCGCCCTGCTGCTCATCACCCTGGCCGGCTTCGTCGTCTACATGGTCGAGTGGGTGCGGGTCTACCCGGACCAGCACGGGCCGCTCGGGATCGCCGAGGCGTGGGTCTTCCTGGTCCTGATCGCGACGCTCACCGCGTCGGCCAGCGGCTATCTGATCGCCCGGCTGGGCTACATCTCACGGATCAGGGCGCATCGCAGGACCCCGCGAAAGCTGATCGACGACGCCTTCGAGCGAGACAACCCGACGCTCACGGTCATCGTGCCCTCGTACCGGGAGGAGCCGAGGGTCGTGCGTCAGACGCTCCTCTCGGCCGCGCTCCAGGAGTACCCCGGTATCCGGGTCGCGCTCCTGATCGACGACCCGCCGAATCCGACGACGCCGGAGCAGACCAGGCTCCTCGAGTCCGCGCGGGCGCTCCCGGGCGAGATCGACGCGCTCCTGAGCGCACCTCGGGCGCGCTTCGAGGCCGCGCTGCACGCCTTCGAGTCGATCCTCGGCTCGAGGGTCTCGGTCCCTCCGGGCGAGCTCGTGCGACTCGCCCAGACGTACGACGAGGCCGCCGCGTGGCTCCGCGGGACCGCCGACGGCGAGAAGGTCGTCGACCACACGGACGCGTTCCTCGTGGACGAGGTCCTCGGGCGGCTGGCGAACGACCTCGCGGTCGACGCCCAGGCACTGCGCGAGGCGGCCGCGGACGGCGCCGAGCTCAGCGTCACTCGCGTGCGCCAGCTGTACCGCCGGCTCGCCTGGATCTTCCGGGCGGAGGTCACCTCGTTCGAGCGCAAGACCTTCGCGTCGCTCTCCCACGCCTCCAACAAGGCGACGAACCTCAACAGCTACATCGGGCTGATGGGCGCCCGCCATCGCATCCGCGAGACGGCCGGCGGCAGGGTCCTCCTTCCGGTGACCGGCGGGGAATCCGACCTCGACATCCCCGATCCCCAGTACGTGCTCACGCTCGACGCCGACAGCATGCTGCTGCCCGAGTACTGCCTGCGCCTCGTCGCCTTCATGCAGCAACCCGAGAACGGCAGGATCGCGGTCGTGCAGACGCCGTACTCGGCCTACCGCGGCGCCCCGACCCGGCTCGAGCGCATCGCCGGCGGGACGACCGACGTCCAGCACATCGTCCACCAGGGGATGACCCGCTTCGGCGCGACCTCCTGGGTGGGAGCGAGCGCGGTGCTCCGGAAGGCCGCACTGGACGACATCATGGTGGAAGAGGCGCACGAGGGCTTCACCGTCCGGCGGTACATCCAGAACCGCACGCTGACCGAGGACAGCGAGTCGACGCTCGACCTGCGCCTCCGCGGCTGGCAGCTCCACAACTACCCCGAGCGGCTCAGCTACAGCGCCACGCCGCCCGACTTCGGCGCGCTGTGCGTCCAGCGCGAGCGGTGGGCGAACGGCGGCCTCCTCATCATGCCGAAGGTCTTCAGGATGATGAGGGTCCGGAAGCGGATCGGCGCGACGCTCCTCGAGGGGTTCCTCAGGCTCTCCTACCTCATGGGGGTCCTGTGGGCGGGTCTGGGCCTGGTCATCCTGCTCTTCTACCCGTTCAACGACTCGCTGGTCTCGGGTTGGGCGCTCATGGCCGCCCTCCCCTTCTTCGCCGCCCTCGCCACCGATCTGCACCGGAACGGCTATCGACGGCGCGACGTGCTGGGCGTCTACGGGCTCAACCTGATGCTGCTCCCGATCAACACGGTCGGCGCGCTGAAGTCGATCGCCCAGGCGATCGGCGGACAGAAGGTGGTCTTCGCCCGTACCCCGAAGGTGCGCACGCGGACGGTTGCGCCCTTCTTCTACATCGTGGTCCCCTACGTGATCATCGTCTGGGCGTTCCTGACGCTCGCGGACGACATCGACATCCGCAACTGGTGGCACGCCACCTTCGCCGCGCTCAACGGCGTGCTGGCCCTGTATGCGATCGTCGCCTACTACGGGCTCTGGCACTCGATCTCCGACCTGGTCGTCAACCTGCATGCGCGGATGTACACGTCGCGTCGCCCGGCTCCGCCCGCGCCGGAGGCGCCCGACTGGGTCACGGTGCTCTACCACGGCTCACACGGGACGGCGCTGCCGGGTGAGGGGGCGGCGATGGCCGCCGCGCTCGCCGCCATCGACCAGGAGCCCGTGGGGCGTGGCGAGATCTCCTTCCGGACCGAGGCGCCCATCGACGACATTCCGCGCGGCGTCCTCAACGGCAACGGCGTTCCCCACACGAACGGTCACGGTGACGGCGCACCAGCCGGGGCCTCCGGGCCGCGCGTTGACGCGGGGGAGCTGGAGCGCGCGCTCGCTGACGCCCTCGCCGGTGCGATCGGCCAGCTGGCACCCGGCTCGAGCCTCGCGATCACGCGGCACGGCGACGACTACCGGATCGAGATCGGCCTGAGCTCCGACTCCGTCGCTCGCACGTGAGCTCCTCGTCGGGCCGGCGGCTCTCGCCGCTCCGGGTCCTGGGCGTCCTGGTCATCGTCGGCGGCCTGGTCGCGCTCGGCTTCCTGGGCTGGCAGCGGGCGGACCGCGCCGTCGACCGCATCACCGCGGGACCGTCCGGCACCTGGTTCGCGCCCTACGCGGACGTGACCCTCGTCCCGTCTCACCCGTTCGAGGACTCCGCCGCGAGCCCCGCGGCGAGGACGGTGCTGGGCTTCGTGGTCTCCGACCCCCGGAAGCCGTGCACGCCGACGTGGGGCACGCAGTACGACCTCGACGGGGCCGCCGGCGAGCTCGACCTCGAACGGCGCATCGCGCGGGTGCGGGAGCGCGGGGGTGACGTCGTCATCGGGTTCGGCGGCGTCGTCAACTCCGAGCTCGCCGTGGGGTGCACGGACGAGTTCGCTCTCACGAAGGCCTACCGCGCGGTCGTGCGGCGGTACGACGCCAGCATGATCGATCTCGACATCGAGGCCGCCGCGCTCGACGATGCCGCCGCGAACCGGCGGCGGGCCGATGTGATCCGAGCCCTCCAGGATGACGCGGTGCCCGACCGGCCGCTGCAGGTGTGGCTCACCCTCCCGGTCACTCCGGACGGGCTGCCCCCCAACGCGCTCGGCGTCGTCGACGAGATGCTCCGTGCGGGCGTGGACCTCGCCGGCGTCAACGTCATGACGATGGACTTCGGCGGGAGCAAGCCCAGCGACATGACCATGGGCGAGGCGGCGATGAGCGCCGTGCGCGCCACCCACGCGCAGCTGGCCTCCGCATATCGGCGGGCCGGCCAGGCGCTGAGCGCCGAGCAGCTCTGGGAGCGGCTCGGCGCCACGGCGATGATCGGCCGCAACGACGTCGAGGACGAGGTCTTCTCGCTCGGCGACGCGGCCGCCCTGGCCGAGTTCGCCGACGAGGTCGGTCTGGGCCGTGTCTCCGTCTGGTCGGCGAACCGGGACGAGCAGTGCGGCGCGCAGGATGACGGCGGCTGGCAGGTGCTGCCGACGTGCAGCGGGGTCGGACAGGAGCCGCTTCAGTTCACGCGCACGTTCCTCGCACGGGTCGATGGCTCCCCTCCGGTCCGCACCACGCGACCCGATGGGCCGGCGGAGGCCGGTGGGCGGGTCGGAGACGACCCGCAGGCGAGCCCATATCCCATCTGGCGCGCGAGTCGCGCGTACATGGAGGGGGAGAAGGTCGTCTGGCAGCGCAGCGTCTACGAGGCGAAGTGGTGGACGCGCGAGGACCGCCCTGACGCGCCGGCCGAGAACGCGTGGGACACCCCGTGGCGCAACGTCGGCCCGGTGCTGCCGAGCGACGCGCGGGGCCGGACGGCGGCCGACGCGGCGACCCCGCCGCGCTGGTCGGATGACGTGGTCTACCTGCGCGGCGATCAGGTCCGACACGCGGGCTTCCTCTACGAGGCGAAGTGGAGGACGCAGGCCGACGAGCCCGAGCTCGATCCCGATCTGCCGAGCGCCGCCGCGTGGACGGTGGTCGGGCGCGCGGTCGAGGACCTGCCCCCGGTGTTCGAGCCCTACCCCGAGTGGGGACCGGCGACCTCGTACGCGGATGGGGACCGGGTGAGCCTCGACGCCTACGTCTACGAGGCGGAGCGGGCCAACCTCGGCGTCCGCCCGGAACCGGCCCCGGCGCAGCCGGAGAGCGCCGCGTGGAAGGTCGTCGGCACGAGGGCGGATCCGGCACTCCCAGGGCGGACGACCGGCTGAAGGCCGCCGTCGGAGGCGCCCGCGAATGGGCGATGATGCGGGATATGGACGAGCCCTCGCACCCCTCGGGCCGCTCGGATCGGACGGATCCCCAGAGGGCGGCGTTCCGCCGGATGGGTCTGGTCGTCCATCCGACCCGTCCCCTCGAGACGGTGCTCTCAGAGATCGGGGCCTGGGCGTCCGCGCATGGTGTGACGGTCGGCCAGGTACCTGTGCCCGGACAGACGCGCCGGGTTGCGGACCCGGTCGAGGCCGCCGCCTGCGACGTGCTCCTCGCCCTCGGAGGGGACGGGACCGCCCTCACGGCGCTGCACGCGGGCGTCCCGAGCTCGCGTCCGGTGCTCGGCGTGGCCTGCGGCAGCGTCGGCGTGTTGATGTCGGTGCCCGCCGACCGCGTGTCGTGGGCGCTCGAGCAGGTCGCCGCCGGCCGGTGGGCGCCCATCGGCGTCCCGGGACTCGACATCGGCTGGGACGAGGCGCGCGGCGCAGTCGCCATCAACGACCTTGCGGTGATGCGCGACGGACCGGGGCAGGTCCTCGTCTCCGTCAGCGTGGACGGCGTGCTGTACGCCAGGGTCGCCGGCGATGGGCTCGTCGTGGCCACGCCGCTCGGCTCCAGCGCCTACACGATGGCCGCAGGAGGACCGATCCTGGCGCCGGGAGCGGAGGGCATGGCGGTCACGCCGCTGGCGGCCCATGGGGGTGTCTGCCCCCCGCTCGTCGCCGGGATCGGCAGCCGTCTGACGCTGACGGTCGAGCCCGGTCACGGCGGCGTCCGCCACGAGATCGACGGTCGCCGGGCGGCCATCGCGGGCCGCGTGCTGACGCTTGGCTGGCGCCCGGACTACGCCACCCTCGTCGGCCTCACCGAGGGAGAGCCGCGCCTCACCGGCCTGCGTCGCCGCGGCCTGGTGCTCGACAGCCCGCGGGCGCTCGTCCGCGGAGCCCGCTCATCCGAGGAGGCCGAGCCCGCGCCGGACTCGCCGGCCACGGCGGCGACGTAGGGGTCAGGGGGAGGGGGTCCGCGCGGTGCCGATCACGACCGGGCGCGCGAGGGCCGGTGCCGGCCCGTCGTCGCGGGTGACGAGCTCCTCGATCTCGAAGCCGGCCTCGCGGATCGCGGCGAGCGTGTCGCGGTTGGGATGGCAGCCCGCGAACAGGCGGCTCCAGAGCGGCTCGGCCCGGTCCTGCCAGCGCCCCCGCCGCCCCTCCCCGCGCACGTGCTCGAGGAAGAGGAACCGGCCGCCCGGCACGAGCGCCCGGCGGGCCTCGGCGAGCGCGCGGGCCTGGTCGGCGACCGAGCAGAGCGCGATCGTGACGACCACGGTATCGGCGCTCGCGTCGGGCACCGGGAGCGACTCGGCGGGGGCGGCGAGGACGCGCACCGGTGTGGGATGGGCCGCGAGCTTGCGCGCGAGCCGGCGGCGCATCGCCGGGTCGGGCTCCGCGAGCGTCAGCGCCTCGAGCGGGCCGTAGTGGGGCAGGTTGGCGCCCGTGCCGGCGCCGATCTCGAGCACCCTGCCACGGACGCCCGCCAGCAGCTCGCGCCGCCGGTCGCCCATCCAGCCCCGCTCGGCCTTGCGCCCGAGCCGGTCGTAGACCGCCGCGAAGAGGCGGTGGCCCCGGAGCTCAGGAGAGGTGATCGGCAGCGTCGATTCCTGATCGTCCATCAGCGAGGCGGCCCGATGTCGTCGTTCCTGAGGTCGTCGATGAGAACCACGCCCTCCTCGGATCGCAGGAGGTCGGCCGCGTAGAGCTCGTCCAGGGCCGCGGCGAGGCGAGGAGTCTGCATCGTCGGGGCCTCCTCGACCATGGTCCGCAGCACGTGCCGCCCCATGACGATCAGGATCACATAGAGACTCTGCGCGTCCCCCGAGAGTGCCCGGAAGCGCGGATGCCGCACGCACACGGTGGCGAAGATCCCTTCCCAGCGACATGGCCATCCTCCCAGAGGCCTCGTCGCGGGTCGAGTCCCGCCGAGCCCGGCGTCCGGCCCTTGCCCGCCGGGGTCACGGCGGGGTTGAATCGCCGGAAAGTCTCCACGCTGTCACCGCGACGACCTCAGAGGAGTCATCAATGGATATCCGGCGAGCGCTTCCACTCAGCGGAGTGGTGTTCGTGGTCCTCGCGCTTCTCGCGATCGTCGGCCTGGGCGGAGATACGCCGACGACCGACGATTCGGCCGCAGAGATCCTGTCGTTCTATGACGACCACGCGGTGCGGCAGGGCGTGGCCGCCTTCGTGTTCGCGCTCTCCGTTCCGTTCCTCGTGTTCTTCGCGGTCAGTCTCGCGACCACCGCCGCGGCTGAGGGCGCGGAGCGGCGGCCGGTCTGGCAGCACGTCCTCATCGCGGGCAGCGTCCTCACGGGGGCCGTGTTGCTCGTCGCGGCCTTGGTTCACTTCGCCCTGGCCGACGCTGCCGACAATGAGGCGTCGGCGGAGGCGGTCCAGGCTCTCAACGCGGTCGATGGGAGCACGTGGTTGGGGTTCAACGCCGGGTTCGGCGTGATGATGCTCGGCGCCGCAGGATGCATGATCCCCCGCGTCCGGGCGGCTCTCCCGGCATGGTTGGGGTGGACCGCGCTCGTGCTGGGTGTCGCCCTCTTCATCCCGTTCGCCGACTTCGTCGCCCTGATCCTGACCCTCCTCTGGATCATCGCGGTCAGCATCCTGCTGTTCCGCCGGTCGGGCGCCCTGGAGGCGGCCGCGACGACGTGAGGGGCTCCGCCCGCGGCTCGGCCTCGACCTAGTCCTCGTCCTCCCTCAGCACCACGGACGCGAGCGCGAGCCGCTCCTTCTCGAGCGCGACGCGCTGGGTCTCCGCCCGCTGGATCAGATCGTCGAGGTCGATGGTCTTCAGGGCCGGCTCCTCGTCGGCGATCGTGGCCAGGGCCTGCCACAGAGCGCGCTTGCCCTCCACTCCGAGCGAGAGGGTCTCGAGCGAGAGGAAGGTCCCGAGCTCGCGGTCGCCCGTGGTCGCTCCGCTGAGCTTGAGCCGGGCGACCTTCTCCGTGAACCAGGTGACGCCCTGCTTGAGGGGGTTGGCGGTGGTGCCCAGACGCTCCATGAGATCCTTGAGGACGTCACTGTCGGCCTCGATCGCCGTCGCGATCGAGGCCATTCGCTCGCCCAGCGGGGTGCCCTCGTTCTGCGACGCGAGCTGCCCCGCCAGCTCGCGCCCCATCATCGAGCCCGCGAGGTGGTCGTTCAGGTAGACGTCGAGTCCCTTGTGTGCCATGTCCGCAGCCTTCCGTCGCCCGCGGCGCCGCGCCGCGATGTGCCGGTCATACCCGCGGCAGGCGGGGTCGAAGCCCCGGCGACCATGTCGCCCTCTCGCCGCCCACGCGTTGACCCGGCACTCGGGAAGGACCTAGGGTCGCCCCCGTGCCGGCCAGGAGCAGCCGACGATGACCGACCCGCCACGCCCGGGCACGACCCTCCTCGTGATGGGTGACCGGCTGCGTTTTCTCGCGACCGCCGCCGAGTCGGGCGGTGCGTTCACGGCCATCGAGGTCTCCATGCGCCCGGGGGGCGGGCCCCCGGCGATGCACGCCCACGACGCGGCCGAGCTCGTGGTGGTGGTCGAGGGCGGGCTCACCGCGTTCCGCGGTTCCGAGACGCTCGCGCTGGGACCGGGGGAGGCCGTCTCGATCCCCGGGGGGACGCCGCACACGATCCGCAACCTCTCCGCCGCGCCCGCCCGGTACGTCACGGTCTTCTCGCCGCCGGGCGCCATCGAGGCGTTCATGGTCGCCGCCGACGCCCTGCTGGGCGGAGCCCCGGACGGACCCCCCTCCCCGGCGCTCATCGAGCGGGTGCTCGCGCTGGCCGAGGAGCACGGCATGACGATGTTCCCGCCGCCCGGAAGCTCGCCTCCGGCCTAGCGCCGAGAGCGGGCTGCGCGACGGGGATCTTCGGCATAGTGGGCTCGGCCCGCTGCTCGGGCCCGCACACTCCGAGGGGAGCCGGCCTTGAGAGCGACCGTGTACCACGGGCCCCGCGACGTCCGGGTGGAGGAGGTGCCGGACGCGACCCTGCGCGAGCCGACGGACGCCCTCGTGCGCGTCACCCACGCCTGCATCTGCGGGAGCGACCTCTGGCCCTACCGCGGCGACCTGGAGATCTACGGCCGCCCCGGACGAACCGGACACGAGTTCATGGGCGTCGTCGAGGCCGTCGGAGCCGAGGTGCGCGCCATCCGGCCCGGCCAGCAGGTGATCGCCCCCTTCGCCTTCTCGGACGGGACCTGCGACTACTGCCGGCAAGGCCTCCAGACCTCGTGCCGCACCGGTGGCTACTGGGGCGGCAAGAACGACGGTGGGCAGGGTGAGGCCGTACGCGCGCCGCTCGCGGACGGGACCCTCGTGCCGCTGCCCGGCGAGGTCAACCTCTCCGACCACCGCCTCGCCGCCGCGCTCGCCACGCTCACCGACGTGATGGGGACCGGCCACCACGGCGCGCTGTCTGCCGGGGTGACGCCCGGGGCGACGGCGGTGATCGTGGGCGACGGGGCCGTCGGCCTGTGCGCGGTGCTCGCCGCGCGACGCCTGGGCGCCGAGCGGATCATCGCGCTCGGCCACCACCCCGACCGCCTGGAGATCGCCCGCCGGTTCGGCGCCACCGACGTGGTCACCGAGCGCGGCGACGACGCCGTCGAGCGGGTGCGCGAGCTCACGGACGGCGGCGGCGCCCACGTCCTCGAGTGCGTGGGCACCGCCGCGTCCTTCGCCACGGCGATCGGATCCGCCCGCCCCGGCGGCGTGGTCGGCCACGTGGGCGTGCCGGCCGAGGCGGTCAACCTCCTGCCCGTCCACCAGCACAACGTGCGCCTGATCGGCGGGGTCGCGCCGGTGCGGGGGTACATCCCGGAGCTCCTCGACGACGTTCTCGCGGGACGGCTCGATCCCTCACCCGTCCTCGACGTGGTGATGGACCTCGACGGCGTGCCCGAGGGATACGCCGCCATGGACGAGCGGCGGGCGATCAAGGTGCTCGTGCGCGTCGCCGCCGCCTGACCCGGGGGTTGCCGCCCGGTCCGGCCCTGGGAGAGAGTCACGCCCATCGCACATCGCGGCTCGGGGCCGCCGAGAGAAGGGGTGAGCAATGCCGGTCGCAGTGACCCAGGAGTGGGCGGAGGGCGGTCACGACACCACGAACTACGACGCGATCACGGAGCGGATGGGCGCGCGGGAGAATCCGCCCGAGGGGTGCATCGTCCACACGGCGGGAGCGCTCCCCGACGGGGGCTTCCGCATCTTCGACGTCTGGGAGTCGCGCGAGCACTTCGAGCGGTTCCAGCAGGACCGCCTGATGCCCGCGATCAAGGAGGTGGTCATCGACGCAGGCGGGGACGCCACCCCGCCCAGCATGACCATCTACGAGCTCTACAGCTTCATGCAGCCCTAGCGAGGCGGGGCAGCGGCCAGGGCCGAGCTGTCGGCGTCGCAGGCGCGGCGCATCGCGCTCCACGCGCAGGGCCTCGGCGACCGGCGGCCCGCCGGGCGGGTGGACCGGCGGCACGTGCGGCGGGTGCTCGACCGGGTCGGTCTGATCCAGATCGACTCGGTCAACGTCCTGGTGCGCTCCCAGGAGCTGCCGTTGTTCGCGCGCCTGGGTCCCCACCCGCGGGATGCCCTGCCGCGCATGACCGCCGGCGGCGAGCTGTTCGAGTACTGGTGCCACGAGGCCTCGCTGCTGCCGATGGCCATGTGGCCGCTGCTGCGCTGGCGGGCGACGCGCCTGGACGAGGCCTGGGGCGGGATCCGATCGATCGGACAGGACGATCCGGGCTACGTCCAGGCGGTGCTGGAGGAGGTGCGCGCCCGGGGCCCGCTCACGGCCGGCGAGCTCTCGGCGCCCGGACCGAAGACCGACTCCATGTGGGGCTGGAGCAAGGGCAAGCGTGCGCTCGAGCACCTCTTCTGGACCGGCGCCGTCACGGCCCGCCGCCGCCCGTCCGACTTCGCGCGGCTCTACGACCTCACCGAGCGCGTCATCGCGGCCGAGGTCCTGGCCCTGCCGGCTCCGGCCGAGGACGACGCCAAGCGCGAGCTGCTGGTCCTGGCCGCCCGCTCCCTGGGCGTGGCCACCGCGCGCGACCTGTGCGACTACCACCGCCTGAACGTGCCCAGGGCGCGGCCGCTGGTGGCGGAGCTCGCCGAGGCCGGGCGGCTGGTGCCCGTGCGGGTCCGCGGCTGGAGGCAGCCCGCGTTCCTGCACCCGCAGGCCCACCTGCCCCGATGGATCCGCGGGCGGGCGCTGCTGTCGCCGTTCGACTCCCTGATCTGGGACCGGGCCCGCACCGAGCGCCTGTTCGGCTTCCGCTACCGGATCGGCATCTACACCCCCGCGGCGCAGCGTGAGCACGGGTACTACGTGCTGCCGTTCCTGCTCGGCGACCGCCTCGTGGCGCGCGTCGACCTCAAGGCCGATCGCCGCGCATCGGCGCTCCTCGTGCAGGGCGCCCACGCGGAACCGGGCCAGGCGACCGCCGAGGTGGCCGCCGAGCTGGCCCAGGAGCTCGAGACGATGGCGGGCTGGCTCGGCCTCGAGGCGGTCCGCGTGGCGCCGAGCGGCGACCTGTCGCGGCCCCTCGCGGATATCGTGCGCGCGTGATGGACGTGACCCGCGACCGCGCCTGGGAGACCCTGACCCGCTACACCGCGAGCGAGTCGCTCCTGCGGCACGCGCTGGCGGTGGAGGCGTCGGTGCGCTCCTACGCCCGGCGCGGCGGGGAGGACGAGGAGTTCTGGGGCTGCGCCGCCCTCCTTCACGACTTCGACTACGAGATCCACCCCACCCTCGACCAGCACCCCCAGGACGGGGCGCCGCTGCTGCGCGAGGAGGGCTACCCCGAGGAGCTGATCGAGACCGTCCTGTCGCACGCCGACCACCTCGGGCTCCCGCGCGACACGCCGTTGAAGCGGACCCTCTACGCCTGCGACGAGCTGTCGGGCTTCGTCCACGCGTGCGGTCTGGTGCGGCCGACCGGCCTCGAGGGGCTCACGCCGAAGTCGGTCCGCAAGAAGCTGAAGCAGCCGTCCTTCGCCGCGGGCGTGCACCGGGACGAGGTCTACGCGGGCGCCGAGCTGATCGGCCTGGAGCTCGACGACCACATCGCCAACGTGGTGGAGGCGCTGCAGCCCATCGCACCCCAGCTCGGCCTGCCCACGGCATAGCCCAACCGGTCGGGCCTAGGAGGGCTCCGCGCCGGCGAGCCCGGCCTCGACGTCATCCCAGAACCACTCCTCGAACCGCCGGCAGCGGCCGTCCGGGGCGAAGCTCACGATCCACAGGTCCACGAAGCGCCGCGCTCGCGGGCGCTGGTACCGGACCTCCACCCGCACCACCCCGGTGTCGCCCTCGACCGCGATCGGCTCGCTGGTCATCGTGAACTCCTCGTCCGGCGAGCGCTCCTCCTCCCAGAGGCGCCGGATCGCGTCGAGGCCCACGACCGGCTCGGCGAGCGGGGACATCAGGTACACGGCCTCCTCGTGGAAGAGGTCCGCGAGGGCGGCGGTGCCGGGGGTCCGCCACGCGCGCTCGTACGCGTCCAGCCAGCTCCGCAGGCCCGCGTCGTCCATGCGCGCAGCCTACGACGCGCGGCCCGGCCGCTGGTATCGTGCACGTTCGCCGATGCGGTGCGGGCGGTTAGCTCAGCGGTAGAGCGCCTGCCTTACACGCAGGTGGCCGGCGGTTCGATCCCGTCACCGCCCACCTCCCCTCCGTCCCGGCGCGCGTGGGGGTGTAGCTCAGATTGGTTAGAGCACCGGACTGTCAATCCGGAGGCCGCGGGTTCGAGTCCCGTCACTCCCGTCGGCGAGAGCCCCGTTCCCACGGGGCTCTCCTCGTTGGACGCCGTCCACTTCCCTGTCCGCCGGCCCTGGCAGGATGCCCCGGTGTTCTTCTCCCTGAGCAGCTGGGCCCTGGCCCTCATCCTCACCGCTGCGATCGTCGGCACCGCCGTCGCCGGCCTCGTCGCCGGTCACCACCTGCGCAGGAGGGGGGAGTCGCTTCGCGAGCCGTTCGGCACCCTCCAGGCGGCGACGCTCGGCATCGTCGCGCTGCTGCTCGCCTTCGGCCTGTCACTCGCCATCGGACGGTACGAGACCCGCCGGGCCGCCGTCGTTGACGATGCCAACGCGATCGGCACGACCTACCTCCGCGCCCAGACGCTGGCCGAGCCCGTCCGGACACGATCGCTCGACCTCCTGCGGCAGTACACCGACGCGGCGATCCAGCTCTCGCACGAGGTGCCGGGCAGCGCCGGAATGCGCAGGACGGCCGCGGCCCAGGAAGTGCTCCAGCGCCGGCTCTGGGATCTCGCCGGACAGGCACTCGACGACGCCCCGGTCGCGAGCGCGCCGCGCCTCTACGTGGACAGCCTCAACGAGATGATCGACCAGCAGACGGTCCGCATCGCGGCGCTCAACAACCGCGTGCCGGGCACCGTCCTGCTGCTGGAGGTGGTCGCCGCGGCCGTCGCGCTCGGGCTGCTCGCCCTCTATCTCTCCCTCCTGAGCCGCGGGCCGGTGACGGTGCTGGTCGCCGCCGCGCTCGTGACGATGCTGCTGTTCGTGACGTTCGACCTCGACCGGCCGACCCGCGGCCTGGTCACCGTTCCGGACACGCCGCTCACCTCCCTGAAGGCGTCGATGACGCTCCCGCCTGCGGCGGAGTGAGGAGAGACCTACCGGGGGAGGCGGCGGATGATGTTGAGCTCGTCATCGACGCCGGGGAGCGCGAGCAGGTCGTCCTTCGGATCTCGCGGGGCGACGATCACGAGCGCCCAGCCACCCTGCTCGGCACGCTCCTGGGCCTCGACCAGGAACCGGATGCCCACGCTGCCGACGAGGCTGACGTGCTCGAGGTCGATGACGATCAACCGGGCGCCCCCGCCCTCCAGGGCCCGCAGCGCATCGCCCACGGGCTCGTAGGCGGCCAGGTCGAACTCGCCCGCCAGCGCCAGCGCGGCGGTCGTCCCATCGATGCGCTCGGCGCGGGTGATCTCCCACGCCGCCGTGTTGATCCTCCGGGCATGGGCGCGCCCAGCGTCCGCGTTCCGGGCTGTCCCTGAATCGCACACGACCTCCTTCCACCCCCGCGCCTCGAGCCGCCGCCACGCGATGACCGGATGGGCGGCGGCTCGAGGAACTGGTGCCCGCTACGGCCCGCCGGCCGCCGGCAGATGCACCTCGTCGGTCTGTCCCGCGCTCTCGATCGGCATGGAGTCTCCTCGGCGTCCGCTGAGGACGGTGAAGAGAGAGCAACCCGTGCGCCCGCCGGGTCGGACGGGCGTCGTGATGCTTCACGTCTCGAGGCGAGCCGAGACCTGCGGAGATCTCGGCAGCCACGAGATTCTCCACCTTCTGGCGCCCCTGGGGCAACTCCGCAGACGCTGCGACCGTCCGCCCCCGCGGCATCGCGCCGTTCTCGCGCCGGTGGCGGAGGGCCGCCCCGGGGAGTAGAAGGAGGAGCATGCCCGAGCGCGCCTCGCGCACGGCCCCTCCCGAGCTGGTCCGCGAGCTCGCCGCTCAGGGCGAGGCCCTGGCCGCTGCGCGGGAGATGGTGGAGGGCCTCGACGACCTCTCACGGCCGGCGCGCGACGACCTGGCCCTGCTCGTCACCGAGCTGGTGGGCAACAGCCTGCGCCACGCCGGCCTCGACCCCGAGGACCTCATCCGGGTGCGCATCGCCCGGCCGCGCGGCTCCGTGCGCGTGGAGGTCGCCGACCCCGGTCCCGGCTTCTCACCGGTGCGAGAGCGTCCCGGACGGCGCCAGACGAGTGGGCGCGGCCTCTACCTCGTCGACCAGGTCGCCGATCGCTGGGGCGTCGAGCTCAAGGGCGAGACCTGTGTCTGGTTCGAGCTGTGGGTCGGCGACTCCCGCACGCGCCATCGGCTGCGGGCCCCGGACCACGTCATCGCGCCCGCCGACCTCGGGATCCTCTCCGGGTCGGAGCTGAAGGAGTACCTGGGAGCCCTCACGCGCGACGAGCGCGCGCTCTCCGCCGAGCGCGGCGCCGTGCACCTTCGCATCGGCGAGGCCCGGAACGAGCTCGAGCGCCGGGGGAAGCCCGGGTAGCGACCGCGGTCTCGCACCGACCGCGTCGGCGCCCCGATGCTCGCGGTTCGCACGGGGACCGCCGATGCCTGGGGCATGGAACCGCGGTCGACAGATCGGACGCGAGCTCTGTTCGGGCTGGCGCTGGCGGTCTCCGCGGTGAGCATCGCGGCGGCCCACCCGGCACCCCTCGGGGCCGTCGAGCCGGTCGCCTCTCAGGTGGCGCCCGAGCCCGCCGCCGTGGGCGCGGGCATCCGCGCGCTCGAGCGGCGCACCGAGCGCAGCGCCGCCCGACTGGGGCTGACGGCGACGCGGCGGGGGCCGCTGCCCGTGGCCCTTCCACGGCTCGTCTCCCGCGAACGCGCGCTCGAGAACGTCGCCGCCTTCCTCGACGCGCGCCACGAGGTGCTGAGGTCGCGCGTCCGCGGTCCGGCGGCGGCGCGGCCGCGCGGCGCCTCGACGCGGGCGGACGTCGTCCGCTCCTCCGCGCGCCTGGGGCTCAACCGCCTCGCCGCGGCCCGTCGTACCGGGAACGCCGCGGAGACGCGCCGGCGCTGGCGCGACGTCGCGCGCTGGCTGTCCGCGCGCCGCGAGGTGCTGCGCGACATCGAGCAGCCCCTCATGCGCCCGGTCCCCGGAACACAGACCTCGCCGTTCGGCTCTCGCGGGGGGCGGCTGCACGAGGGCGTGGACATCGGTGGCCCGATCGGGACGCCGATCCGGGCGGCGGCCTCCGGGGTGGTCGTCTCGGCGGGCTGGAACGCGGGCTATGGCAGGATCGTCGTGATCCGCCACCCGGGCGGCCTGAGCACGGCCTACGCCCACATGTCGGCCGTCACCGTCGCCCGCGGGCGGCCCGTCGCCCAGGGAGACGTCGTGGGCAGGAGGGGGAGCACCGGGCACTCCACCGGCCCGCACCTCCACTTCGAGACCCGCGTGCACGGGCAGGCCGTGGATCCCGCGCCCTACCTGCGGCACGCCGCCGCCGCCCGAGGCGGTGCCTGACCCGTCCTCCGCTCGGCTGCGGTACGGTCGCACGATGACGACGCCCGAGCCTCACCGCCATGAGGACGGCCCCGGTCTGCCCGACCCGCGACCGTTCAAGCGCATCCAGGCGATCACGGCGGCGCTGCTGGTCGGCGCGGCGCTCATCACCCTTCTGAGCGACCAGCGCCCGAGCGAGGTCCGCTGGGGCGCCGCCATCGGCGTCGTGCTGCTGATCGCGGGGATCGCTTTGGTCACGTGGCGAAGGCGCCGCCGCGAATGACGGGGCGCCCGGCCGAAACCCCCGAAAACCTGGACTTTTAAGCTCAAGCGGTCTTGGCGTTTGCCCCCGACCACCCTCGTGCAATCTGCCACAAGCAGGGGTATGGTCGCGGACCAATGACGCCGACGTACCCACCGCAGCGCCCGTGACGACGAGGGTGGCCACCGCGGGATGAGCACGACCGCCGCCGAGACGGCCGCTGCCCCGGGAGCACCCGCCCCCGAGGTTGACGAGGCGCGAATCGTCGGCAAGACCCCCTGGCAGCTGTTCTGGGGACGCTTCTTGCAGGACCGCTTCGCCCTCGCCGGCCTGGCGTTCATCGCGCTGCTGGTGCTGGTCGCGATCTTCGCCCCCGCGTTCGCGGCGATCACCGGGCACGGGCCCAACGAGCTCTTCCAGCGCGAGGTGACCGACATCTTCGGCATCCCCGAGGGCCCGCAGTCGGGCTTCCTCTTCGGCGCCGACAACAGCGGACGGGATGTCTTCGTCCGCACGATCTACGGGACGCGCGTCTCCCTGATCGTCGGAGTGGCGGCGACCGCCGTGGCGGTCTTCATCGGGGTGATCGTGGGCGTGCTCGCCGGCTACTTCGGGGGGTGGGCCGACTCGCTGGTCTCACGGATCATCGACATCATCCTGTCCGTCCCCCTCCTGCTCTTCGCCATCGGCATCGTGGCGGCCTGCTCGACGTCGAAGGAGGGATGCCTCAACGGGACGCTGAAGCCCGGGGTGGGCCTGGTGATCGTGATCATCTCGCTGTTCACCTGGCCCTACGTCGCGCGCCTCGTGCGCGGCAACACCCTCTCGCTGCGCGAGCGGGAGTTCGTGGAATCGGCGCGCTCGATGGGCGCGGGCAACATCCGGATCATGTTCCGGGAGATCCTCCCGAACCTCGTCTCGCCGATCATCGTCTACGCCTCGCTGCTCATCCCGGGCAACATCCTGTTCGAGGCCTACCTGTCGTTCCTCGGCCTGGGCGTTCCGGACGACCAGCCCTCCTGGGGGAACATGGTGAGCGACTCGCTCGACTCGTTCGACGTGACGTGGTGGCTCTGGCTCTTCCCGGGCTTCTTCCTGCTGTTCACGGTGCTCGCGTTCAACCTTCTCGGCGACGGCCTGCGCGACGCTCTCGACCCGAGGGCCAACCGGTGATCCGGTCGCGGCCCTCCACACACCCCCCGCCGGCGACGCCCGGCGGGCCGTGCCGAACCATCCCAACGATCACTGACCACGGAGGAACCACATGAAACGCCGCTGGCTCATCTGGCCCGCGCTGCTCGCCCTGGCAGCCGCCGTCGCCCTCGGACTCGCCGCATGCGGCGGGGACGACGACGAGGCCGCGGACACCTCTGGTGGCGGCGGTGGCGCCTCCAACGACATCGAAGCCGTCCTCGAGGAGCTCGGCGGCCCCGCCGACGCTCGGCACGGTCGCGAAGGGCGGCACCTTTCGCATCGCCAACACCGACTTCGCTCAGAGCTCCGGCTTCGACCCCTCGGGGGAGTACTTCGCGAGCGACTGGATGATCTACAGCAACCTCATGCTCCGCACTCTTGTGAGCAACAGGTTCACGGCGGGCACCGCGGGCAACGAGATTGTCCCCGACCTCGCCACCGAGATCCCCGAGCCCTCCGCGGACGGCCTCACCTACACCTTCACGCTGAAGGACGGCATCACCTTCGGCCCGCCGGTGAGCCGGCCGATCACCTCCAAGGACATCGCCTATTCGTTCCAGCGCCTCGCGACGCCCAGCGTGGGCGCCCAGTACGCCAACTACTACCAGCCGATCAAGGGGCTGCCCGAGTTCACCGCCGGCACGGCCAAGACCATCTCGGGCATCAAGACGCCCGACGACAAGACGATCACCTTCACGCTGACCAAGCCCGTCGGCGACTTCCTCTTCCGCCTGGCGATGCCGGCCACCGCGCCCATCCCCGAGGAGGTGGCGAAGTGCCACACCCAGGCCGCCGAGTACGGCCGCTACATCGTGACGCTCGGGCCCGTACATGATCGAGGGCGCCGACAAGCTCGACTTCTCGAGCTGCGCCGCCCAGAAGCCGATCTCGGGCTTCAACCCCAACACCGGCCTCACGCTGGTGCGCAACCCGGACTACGACCCCGCCACCGACGACACCTCGATCCGCCAGAGCAACCCGGACCGGTTCGAGATCACGGTCAACACCAACGTCGACAACATCTTCGACAAGATCGAGCGCGGTGAGCTGGAGGGCTCCTTCGAGACGCCCACCAACGCCACGCTGCGCAAGTTCCTCCAGGACCCGGAGATCCGCCAGCAGCTGCGGGTCAACTCGGGCGACCGGATCTGGTTCGCCTACATGGACCTCGCCGTGCCGCCATTCGACGACATCCACGTGCGCAAGGCCATGAACCTCGTGATGGACCTCGAGGGCGTGCAGCGCGCGTGGGGCGGACCGGTCCAGGGTCACACCCCGACCGACCTGCTGCCCGACACGCTGCTGCCGGAGCTCACGGCTGAGAACTACACGCCGTTCCAGAAGCCGCCCTTCGCCGGCGACGTCGAGGCCGCCAAGGCCGAGATGAAGCAGTCCCCCTACGACACCGACCAGGACGGCCTCTGCGACGCCCCCGAGTGCAAGGGCATCGTTCACCTCAACCGCAACTTCGCCCCGTGGTCGACGCACTCGCCGATCATCGTGCAGTCGGCCGCCAAGATCGGCGTCCAGCTCGAGACGCGCGAGGCCTCGCGCTCGGCCGTCAACGACGCGTCGGGCCGGCCCGCGCGTGAGATCCCGATCAGCTCCGGCAACGGGTGGGGCAAGGACTACGCCGACCCGTCGACCTACATGGTGCTGTTCGACGGCCGCAACATCCTGGCCGACGGCAACACCGCCTTCTCCCTCGTCGGGCTGACGCCCGCCAAGGCGAAGGAGGTCGGGGCGAAGATCCCCGCGAGCGGCCCGCCGCCGAGCGTGGACGCCGACATCGACGCCTGCTCGGTGCTGTCCGACCAGGAGCGGACCGACTGCTGGGTCGCCCTGGACAAGAAGATCATGGAGACGATCACGCCGTGGGTCCCGCTCATGGACGCCACGGGGATCGACCTGATCAGTCCGGCGGTCACGCAGTACGACTACGACCAGTTCGGAACCGAGATGGCCCTGGCCAAGGTGGCGGTTGACCCCGCCCTCCAGAAGTGAGGAGGCAGCTGACCGACTAGCGGTCGCGGTGGGCCGGGGCGTCGCCCCGGCCCGCCGGCTCCGCGTCCACGCCCATGATCGGCTACATCATCAGACGGCTCGTCTACGTCATCGTCGTGGTGCTCGCGGTGACGTTGGTGGCCTTCACCATCTTCTTCGTCCTGCCCTCGACGGACCCGGCCGTGGCCTTCGCCGGGCGCAACCCCACGCCGGAGCTGGTCGCCGAGGTCCGGGAGCAGCTCGGCCTCGACCGGCCCGTGGCGGTGCAGTACGGCCTCTACGTGAAGCGGCTCGTCCTGGGCGACGAGTACGGCTGGCCGGGGCTCGGCCTGTCCTACAACACGCGCTCGCCCGTGCGCGACGAGGTCATCAAACGCACGTCCATCACCCTGCAGATCGCCATCGGCGGATGCATCCTCTGGCTGCTGATCGGCATCCCCATCGGGGTGTTATCCGCCCTCAAGAGACGCACGGCCGCCGACCGGGTCTCGATGGGCTTCGCGCTGATCGGAGTCTCGGCGCCCGTCTTCTGGCTCGGGCTCGTGGCGCTCTACATCTTCTGGGAGAAGCTCGGCTGGCTGCCCGGCACCGGGTACGTGCCCTTCGCCGACAGCCCGACGGACTGGTTCCTGCACATGATCCTGCCCTGGTCGGTGCTCGCGCTGCTGTTCGCGGCGATCTACGCCCGGGTGGTGCGCGGCAACATGATCGACACGATGAGCGAGGACTACATCCGCACCGCCCGGGCCAAGGGCCTACGGGAACGGCAGGTGGTCGTCCGCCACGGGCTGCGGACGGGGCTGACGCCCATCGTGACGCTGCTCGGGATCGACCTCGCCATCCTGGTGGGCAACACGGTCGTCACCGAGACGGTCTTCAACATGCCCGGCCTCGGGAACTACGTGCTCATCTCGACCGACTCCGGCGACCTTCCGGGCGTTCTGGCGGTGGTGGTGCTGGCCTCCTTCGCGGTCGCCTTCCTCGCCCTCGTGAGCGACATCGTCTACGCCTACCTCGACCCGCGGGTGCGCTACAAATGAGCACCCCGCTCCTGGAGGTGCGCGACCTGCGCGTGCACTTCACCACGGCGGACGGCGTCGTGAAGGCGGTGGACGGGGCGTCGTTCACGCTCGAGTCCGGATCCACGCTCGGGGTCGTGGGCGAGTCGGGCTCCGGCAAGAGCGTCACCTTCATGACCGTGATGGGGCTCATCGACCGGCGCTACGCCGACGTCAGCGGCGAGATCCTCTTCGAGGGGATCGACCTGCTGACCGTGCCGAGCGGGGAACTGCGCAAGCTGCGCGGAGACCGGATCGGGATGGTGTTCCAGGATCCGATGACCTCGCTCCACCCCATGTACCGGGTGGGCGACCAGATCGCCGAGGGCGTCCGCGCGCACCGCGACGTGTCCAAGAAGGTGGCCGGCGACATGGCGGTCCAGGCGCTGAAGAACGTGGGCATCCCCTCGCCCGAGCAGCGCGCCCGCCAGTACCCGTACGAGTTCTCGGGCGGCATGCGCCAGCGCGCCATGATCGCCATGGCGCTGGTGCTCGAGCCGGACCTCCTGATCGCCGACGAGCCCACCACCGCGCTCGACGTCACCGTGCAGGCCCAGATCCTGGAGCTGATCGGTGAGCTCAAGGAGCGGCTCGGCATCGGCGTCGTGCTGATCAGCCACAACCTGGGCGTCATCGCCGACGTCGCCCAGGAGGTGATGATCATGTACGCGGGGCGCCCCGTGGAGATCGGGACCCGCGACCAGGTGTTCCGCGAGCCGCGCCACCCCTATGCGTGGGGCCTGCTCGAGTCGATCCCGCGGCCGGACGTGCGCGTCGAGCGCCTGTTGCCGATCGAGGGCGCTCCCCCGTCGCTGATCCACGTGCCGCCCGGCTGCGCCTTCCACCCGCGCTGCCCCCACCGCTTCGCTCCCTGCGACCGTGACCGACCCGACCTGACCGATGCGAGCGGGACAGGGCACCCCGACGCCTGCCACCTCTCCTCCACCGAGAAGGTGCGGCTCTGGGCAGAGCGCCGGGCGCGCTTCGCCGAGGCCGCGGCATGACCGGGTGACGACCTCGGCGCACACCCCGGCGCCGGCGCCGGCGACCAACGGCGCGCCGCTGGTGGAGGTGGAGGACCTCGTCAAGCGCTTCCCCATCACCAAGGGGGTCATCTTCCAGCGCCAGATCGGCTCCGTGCACGCGGTCGAGAGCGTGAGCTTCTCCATCCGGAAGGGGGAGACGCTGGGGCTGGTGGGCGAGTCGGGGTGCGGCAAGTCGACGACCGCTCGACTGGTCACCCGGCTGCTCGAGCCCACCGAGGGAGCGGTCCGCTTCGACGGCCGCGACATCTCGCATCTCAGGAGCGGCGCCCTGCGGCCGCTGCGCCGCGAGATGCAGATGATCTTCCAGGATCCCTACGCCTCCCTGAACCCGCGGCACAGCGTGGGGCAGATCATCGGCGCGCCCTTCGCCATCCACCACATCGAGGGCGACCGCCACAAGGCGGTGCAGGGGCTGATGGAGCGGGTCGGCCTGAACCCCGAGCACTTCAACCGGTATCCCCACGAGTTCTCGGGCGGCCAGCGCCAGAGGATCGGCGTGGCCCGGGCCATCGCTCTCAACCCGCGGCTGATCGTGGCGGACGAGCCCGTCTCGGCCCTCGACGTGTCGATCCAGGCCCAGATCCTCAACCTGCTGAAGGATCTGCAGGACGAGCTGAACCTGACCTACCTGTTCATCTCGCACGACCTCGGAGTGGTGCGTCACGTGTCCGACCGGATCGCGGTGATGTACCTGGGCCACATCGTCGAGCTGGCGAGCTCGGACACGCTCTACGACGACCCCCGCCACCCCTACACGGCGGCCCTCCTCTCGGCCGTGCCCAAGGGCCACGAGGGCGCGGCCCGCAACCGGGTGGTGCTCAGCGGCGACGTCCCCTCGCCGGCCAACCCCCCGCCGGGGTGCCCGTTCCACCCGCGCTGCCCGAAGGCGCGCAGCGTGGCCGGGGGCGAGGGCGTGCCCGAGCGGTGCCGCACCGAGCGTCCGCCGCTGGTCGAGATGAAGCCGGGCCACACGGCGGCGTGCTGGTACCCGGTGGAGCCGGGCGAGCGGCTGCACGATGCCGCCCACGCCTAGCCAACCGCGCGAGGCCGGCTGAGCCCGGACCGCAGGGGGGCGCCCGACCGGGTCTATGCTGCCCGGGTGCGATCGGGTCTGATGAACGGGCCGCTCTGGGTGACCGCGGTCCGGATCGTCGCGATACCACCGCTGATGGTCTTCCTGCTGGTCCCCGAGATCCCGGGCGCGCGCTGGTGGGCCTTCACGATCTTCGCGCTCGCCTGCCTCACCGACTCGATCGACGGATGGCTGGCCCGCTCCGCCGGCAAGGTGACGGTGGCCGGAGCCTTCCTCGACACCCTGGCGGACAAGCTCCTGGTCTCCGCCGTCCTCGTGTGCCTGGTGGACACCCATGAGGTGCCCGCCTGGATCGCCATGGTCATCATCGCCCGCGAGTTCGCGGTCACCGGGCTGCGGCTGGTGGCCGCCTCCGAGAACGTGATCATCTCCGCGGGCCGCTTCGGCAAGGCGAAGGCCCTGAGCCAGAACGTGGCCCTGGGGGCGATCATCGTCCCCGGCATCGGCGCGACGACCGAGGACGTCCTGCTCGGCATCGCCCTGGTGCTGACGGTGCTGAGCGGGATCCACTACTTCCTGGTGGCGCGCTGGCGGATCTTCTCCAACAAGCCGACCGCGGCCCACGACGCGGTGGCCGAGCCGTGAACGCGCTCGCCGCGATCGTCATCGCCTACCTGCTCGGCTCGATCCCCTTCGCCTACCTGGCGGGCCGCGCCCGGGGCATCGACCTGCGGACGGTGGGCAGCGGCAACCTCGGGAGCGGCCAACGTCTTCCGCACCCTGGGACGGGGAACGGGCATCGCGGTGATGGCCGCCGACATCGGCAAGGGCGCGGCGGCGGTGCTGATCGCGAAGGCGCTCACGGGCGAGCCCTGGCCGGCGGTCGCGGCCGGCGCCGCCATGGCCGGCCACATCTTCCCCGTGTGGCTGCGCTTCAAGGGGGGCAAGGGCGTGGCGGTGGGCGGCGGAGCGCTCATCGGCCTGATGCCGCTCGCGGCCGCCATCCTGATCGCGGCGTGGGCGTTGATCGTGATCACCACGCGCTACACCTCGGTGGCGAGCATGACCGTGCGCGGTCGTCGCGGCGCCGCTCGCGTGGGCGCTCGGATACCACTGGTCGAGCGTCGTCTTCGTGGGCGTCGGCGGCGGTCGCCGTCCTGGTCCTCCACCGCGGGAACCTGATGCGTCTCGTGCGTGGCCAGGAGTTGCGGATCGACCTCTGGCGACCCCGCCGGGCCTGAGCTCTGTCAGCACGGAACGCCAAATCCACCGAGGGTCGCGCGGCCCTGTTTGACACCCCCGGGGGCCGTATAAGAGGCTCGTGCCGATCGACACAACCTGACGGGGCCCGCGGCCGTCATGGGCGCCGCCGACCCCTCGTGACGACAGGAGGTCGGCGTGGCAACTCAGGCACCAGCAGCGGACCGGGGCGGCGTCCTCGGACCGAATGCCGCGTGGCGCCGGACCGATTGGGGTGACTACCTCAGCGAGTTCCTGGGGACCTTCGTCCTCATCGCCTTCGGGTGCGGCGTCGTGGCGATGTACGTCGTCGGCCTCCCGGGATCCGGTCGCGGGGAGGGGATCACCACCGACGGCGACTGGCTTCTCATCACCTTTGGATGGGGGATGGCGGTCACGTTCGCCATCTACGTGGCCGGGGGCATCAGCGGGGCGCACATCAACCCGGCGGTGACCCTCGCCTTCGCGACCTTCCGCGACTTCCCGTGGAGGAAGGTCCCCGGCTACATCATCGCCCAGATCGCGGGCGCGGTCGCCGGCGCGGCGCTCGTCTACCTCAACTACCGCGACGCGATCCAGGCCAACGAGCTGGAGAACGACATCGTCCGCGATGGTGGGAGGCACCGTCGGGATATTCGTCACCGGCCCCGCGGGCTACTTCGGCGACTACTGGGGGCCGGTCATCAGCGAGATCACCGGCACCGCCTTCCTCCTCCTGTTCGTCTTCGCGGTGGTCGACCTGATGAACCTGCCCCCCAAGGCCAACCTCGCGCCCCTGATCATCGGTCTTGCCGTGTTCGCCATCGGCATGTCGTACGGGCGCGAACTCCGGCTACGCGATCAACCCGGCCCGTGACCTGGGCCCGCGGATCCTCGCCTGGTTCATGGGGTGGGGCGAGGCCGCCTTCCCCGGCGACACCGGGGGCGTCCTGACCGCGTACTGGTGGGTCCCGATCGTCGCACCATGCATCGGGGCCATCATCGGAGCCCTCGTCTACGAGTTCACGGCATCTCGTACGTCCTCAGAGCGCGGCACGCACCGGACTCAACCGGCGTCGAGAGCCGCGGCGAGATCGTGGAGGACGAGATGATGAAGAAGCTCATCAACGGCACGGACGCGGTGGTCGCGGAATCGCTCCGCGGCTTCGAGGCGGCGCACGGCGACATCGTGCGGGTCAACTACGACCCGGCGTACATCGTGCGTGCCGACTCCCCGGTCTCGGGGAAGGTCGGCGTCCTGTCGGGGGGCGGCTCAGGGCACGAGCCGATGCACGGCGGCTTCGTGGGCATGGGAATGCTCGACGCCGCCTGCCCGGGGGAGGTCTTCACCTCCCCCACCCCCGACCAGATGTACGAGGCGACGAAGGCGATCGACGGCGGGGCCGGCGTGCTGCACATCGTCAAGAACTACACCGGCGACGTGCTCAACTTCGAGATGGCCGCCGACCTCGCCCGGGCTGACGGCATCGAGGTCGAGGCCGTCGTCACGGACGACGACGTGGCCGTGCAGGACAGCACCTGCACGGCCGGCCGTCGCGGCGTGGGCGTGACCGTCCTCGCCGAGAAGATCGTGGGCGCGGCGGCCGAGGAGGGCCGCGCCGCTCGCGGAGGTCGCCGAGCTGTGCCGGAGGGTGAACGCCGAGGGCCGCAGCATGGGCATGGCGCTCACGTCCTGCACGGTGCCCGCGGCGGGCACGCCCGACCTTCGAGCTCGGCGACGACGAGATGGAGATCGGCATCGGCATCCACGGCGAGCCCGGACGCGAGCGCGTGCCGCTCGCGTCGGCGCACGAGGTGGTCGCGATGCTCGCGAACCCCATCCTGGAGGACCTGCCGTTCGCGTCGGGCGACCGGGTCCTGGCGTTCGTCAACGGAATGGGAGGCACGCCGCTGCTCGAGCTGTACATCGTCTACAACGAGCTGCGGGCGCTGCTCGCCGAGCGCGGGGTCGACGTGACGCGCAGCCTGGTCGGCCCGTACATCACCTCGCTGGAGATGGCGGGGTGCTCGATCACGCTCCTGCGCCTCGACGACGAGCTCACGCGCCTCTGGGACGCGCCGGTCCGCACCGCCGGGCCTGCGCTGGGGCGCATGAGCGACGCGGGGAGCCCCGACGGGCAGCACATCACCGCCGCCGAGGTCGCACGCTGGATCCGCGACTTCGCGGCGGCCGTGTCCGAGCACAAGGTCGAGCTGACCGAGCTCGACAAGGCGATCGGCGACGGCGACCACGGCATCAACATGGATCGCGGGATGACGGCCGTCGTGGCCGCGCTCGACGTCGACGAGCCGGAGGACGTCCCGGCGCTGGCGCGCTCGGTGGCGATGACCCTCATCTCGAAGGTGGGCGGCGCGAGCGGCCCCCTCTACGGCACCCTGTTCCTGCAGTTCGGCTCGGCGGCGGGCCCGGAGCGCCCTCACGCCGCTCGAGTGGGCGGCGTGCCTCGAAGCCGGCCTGGCCGGCGTGCGCGCGAGGGGCAAGGCGGAGCCGGGCGACAAGACCATGGTCGACGCGCTCATCCCCGCCACCGAGGCCCTGCGGGGCGCCCTCGACGAAGGCGCGGCCTTCGCCGAGGCGCTCGGGCGGGCCGCGGACGCGGGCGAGGAGGGCGCGCGCGCCACGATCCCGCTCGTCGCCCGCAAGGGCCGGGCGAGCTATCTCGGCGAGCGCAGTGCGGGGCACCAGGACCCGGGGGCCACCTCGAGCGCCCTCCTGGTGCGCTGCGCGGCGCTGGCATGGAGCGACTGACAGCCATTCGGATCGGAGGCCTGACGTGGCGCAGTACGCAGGAGCGATCGACCAGGGAACGACGAGCACCCGCTTCATGATCTTCGATCACGGCGGACACGTCGTCTCGATCGCCCAGAAGGAGCACGAGCAGATCTATCCCGAAGCCCGGATGGGTCGAGCACGACCCGGCGGAGGTCTGGAGCGCGCACCGAGGAGGTGGTGGGCGAGGCCCTCAAGTCCGCCGGCATCGCCAAGGACGAGCTCGCCGCGATCGGCATCACCAACCAGCGCGAGACCGCGGTGGTGTGGGACAAGACGACCGGCGAGGCCGTCTACAACGCGATCGTCTGGCAGGACACCCGCACGGACCAGATCTGCAACAAGCTGATGGCCGACGGCGGCCAGGACCGCTTCCGGCCGAAGACCGGCCTGCCGATCGCCACCTACTTCTCCGGCCCCAAGGTGCGCTGGATCCTCGAGAACGTCGAGGGCGCCGCCGCCAGGGCCGAGTCGGGCGACCTGCTGTTCGGGAACATGGACACCTGGGTCATCTGGAACCTGACCGGCGGGACCGACGGCGGGCTGCACATCACCGACGTCACCAACGCCAGCCGGACCATGCTGATGGACCTCGCGACGTCCGACTGGGACGACGAGCTGCTGAAGGCGATCGGCGTTCCGCGGGCGATGCTGCCCGAGATCAAGGGCTCCAGCGAGGTGTACGGCGAGGCGACGCTCCCGGCGGTCGCAGGGGGTCCCGGTGGCCGGCGACCTCGGCGACCAGCAGGCCGCGCTCTTCGGCCAGACCTGCTTCGCGGTGGGAGAGGCCAAGAACACCTACGGCACCGGGAACTTCCTGCTGCTCAACACGGGCACCGACGCCGTGCCCTCGAAGAACGGCCTCATCACGACGGCCGGCTACCGGATCGGCGAACGCGGACGACGGTCTACGCGCTCGAGGGCTCGATCGCGATCACCGGGGCGCTGGTCCAGTGGCTGCGCGACAACCTCAAGATGATCAAGGCCGCGCCGGAGGTCGAGGAGCTGGCCATGACCGTCGAGGACAACGGCGGCGTCTACTTCGTGCCCGCGTTCTCCGGCCTCTTCGCCCCCTACTGGCGCAGCGACGCGCGCGGCGTCATCGCCGGGCTCACGCGCTACGTCACCGCCGGGCACATCGCCCGCGCCGTGCTGGAGGCGACCGCCTACCAGAGCCGCGAGGTGGTGGAGGCCATGAACGCCGACTCGGGCGTGGACCTGGAGTCGCTCAAGGTGGACGGCGGCATGGTCGCCAACGACCTCCTCATGCAGTTCCAGTCGGACATCCTCGACGTGGACGTCATCCGGCCCGCCGTGGCCGAGACGACGGCGCTCGGGGCGGCCTACGCCGCGGGCCTGGCGGTCGGGATGTGGGCCGAGGTGGAGGACCTCCGCGAGAACTGGGTGGAGGACAAGCGCTGGAAGCCGTCGATGGACGCCGCCCAGCGGGAGACGGAGTACCGGTTCTGGAAGAAGGCCGTGACCAAGTCGTTCGACTGGGTCGAGGACGAGGGCGGCGGCTGATCGAGACACCTCGAATGTGACGTCCTCGTCATCGGCGGCGGCGCGACCGGCCTCGGGGTCGTGCGCGACGCCGCCATGCGGGGCTTCCGGGCCGTGCTGCTCGAGCGCGTCGACCTCGGCCAGGGCACCACCGGCCGCTTCCACGGCCTGCTCCACTCCGGCGGGCGCTACGTCGTCTCCGACCCCCAGTCGGCCACCGAGTGCGCGGAGGAGAACGCCATCCTGCGGCGCATCGCGGCGGAGGCGATCGAGGACACGGGCGGGCCTCTTCGTCACGACCCCCGCCGACGACCCCGCCTACGCCGACCCGTTCCTCGCCGGCTGCCTCGCGGCCGGGGTGCCCGTGGAGGAGATCGGTCCCGCGAGGCGCTGGCCCGCGAGCCGCGCATCAACCCCGGCATCACCCGCGCCTTCGCCGTGGAGGACGCCTCGGTCGACGCCTGGAAGCTGCTCTGGGGCAACGAGCGGTCGGCGCAGCGAGCACGGCGCGCAGATCCTCACCTACCACTGGGTCACGGAGATCCTCCGCGACGGCGACCGGGTGGCCGGCGCCATCGCGCGCGACGACCGCGGCGGGGGCGACGTGCGCATCGAGGCCGCGTTCACGATCAACGCGGGCGGCGTCTGGGCCGGCCAGATCGCCGACATGGCGGGCTGCCCCGGCGTCACGGTGGTGCCGGGCAAGGGGATCATGATCGCCATGAACCACCGGCTGGTCTCGACGTGCGTCAACCGCTGCGACCCGCCCGGCGACGGCGACATCATCGTCCCGATCCGCACCGTGTGCGTCATCGGCACGACCGACGTCCACGCCGACAACCCCGACGAGCTTCACGTCGAGCGCGACGAGGTGCAGCAGATGCTCGACGCGGGCGAGGTCATCGTGCCGGGCTTCCGCAACACCCGCGCCCTGCACGTCTGGACCGGCGCGCGGCCGCTCTTCACCGACGAGCGCGCCGGAGAGAGCACGGACGACACCCGCCACATGAGCCGGGGCCTCGCGATGGTCGACCACCGCAGCCGCGACGACGTCTCCGGCTTCCTCACGATCACCGGGGGCAAGCTGACGACCTACCGCCTGATGGCGAAGATCGTCGTCGACGCGATGTGCGAGCAGCTCGGCGAGCCGCGCGCCTGCAGGACCGCGGAGGAGGTGCTGCCCGGCTCGGAGGACGGCGCCACCTACTGGCTGGGCTCGCGCCTCGAGGCCCGCGAGGCCGACCTGGGCGACGACCAGATCATCTGCGAGTGCGAGCTGCTGTCGCGCCGGAGGCTGGTCGAGGCCGCCGCGGAGCGGCCGGGCGTGAACCTCGACGACCTCCGCCGCACGCTGCGCCTGGGGATGGGCCCGTGCCAGGGCGGCTTCTGCACGTACCGCGCCACGGGCATCCTCCACGAGCTCGGCGACGCCGACGCCGACCGCGCCGACGGGCTGCTGCTGATGTTCCTCCAGCACCGCTGGATGGGGCTCGAGCCGATCCTCTACGGCGACCAGATGCGCCAGGCGTGCCTCGACGACTGGATCTTCCAGGGCACGCTCGACGTGGAGCACCTCCCCGTGGGCATGCCCGAGCGCCCGGTATGACGCGGGTGGTGGTGGTCGGGGCCGGCCTGGCCGGGCTGGTCGCGGGCATCCGGCTGGCGCAGGGGGGCGCCCGGGTGACCGTGGTGGCCGCCGGCGCCGGCGGGCTGCACCTGTCGCCGGGCACGATCGACGTCCTGGGCTACGCGCCCGAGCGGGTCGACGACACGGCGCAGGGCGTCGCCCGCCTGGTCGAGGAGAACCCCGAGCACCCGTACGCCGGCCTCGCCCCCGAGCCGCTCGGCGCGGCGCTCGACTGGTTCGGCGAGGTCACCGCCGAGCTCGGCCACGCCGGCGAGGCGGGCCGCAACATGCTGCTGCCGACCGCCCTCGGCGTCGCGCGCCCGACGGCGCTGGCGCCCGCCGCCATCGCGGCCGGACGGCTGGAGGGGAGCATGCGCATCGCCGTCGTCGGCCTGCGGACGCTGAAGGACTTCTTCCCCGCCCTCCTCGCCGACAACCTGGCGCGGGCCGACCTCCCCGCGGGGGTCTCGGTCGAGGCGCGGCCGATGGAGATCGGCTGGTCGGGCCGGGCGGACTGGGCCGACGTCGCTCCGCAGGTGCACGCGCGGGCGCTCGACGACCCGGCCGAGCGCACCCGGCTCGCGCGCGAGCTGCGGCCGCGGCTCGAGCCCGGCGAGCTCGTCGCCCTCCCCGCGGTCCTCGGCCTGCAGCGGCCGCTCGAGGCGTGGCGCGACCTGCAGGACCAGCTCGGCACGCCGGTCGCGGAGATCCCGACCATCCCGCCATCGGTGCCGGGAATGCGGCTGCAGCGCACGCTGGTCGGCGCGCTGCGCGCGGCGGGCGGCGACCTGGTGCTGGGCCCGTCGGCGGTCGGCATCGAGGGCACGCACGGCCGCGTGGGCGCGGTGCTCGTGCACGACGCCGTCCGCACGAAGGCGCTCCCCGTCGACGCGCTGGTGCTGGCCACGGGGGGCTTCGCGTCCGGGGGCATCGAGCTCGACTCGCGCGGAGCGCTGCGCGAGACCGTCGCGGGGCTGCCGGTGGCCGGCCCGGCCGGGGACGAGCGCGCTCTCAGCCCGCGCCATCTCGACCGCCAGCCCCTCATGCGGGCGGGCCTCGTCGTGGACGAGCGGATGCGGCCGGTCGACCCGGGCGCACCCCGGTGTGGGCGAACCTCCACGCGATCGGCCTGCTCGTGGCGGGCGCCGAGCCGTGGCGCGAGAAGTCCGGCGAGGGCATCGCCATCGCGGGAGCGGTGACGGGCGGCGTCTGCGATCCTGGAGGAGACATGAGCCACACGCTCGACGAGCTGATGCGCGACTCGCTCGACCACTGCGTGAAGTGCACGATCTGCGAGACGTACTGCCCCGTGGCCGCCGCGACGCCGCTCTTCCCCGGTCCCAAGTACGTCGGCCCCCAGGCCGAGCGCTACCGCGCGCCCGGGCCCTCGCCCGACCACTCGCTCGACCTGTGCTCGAGCTGCGGCATCTGCACCCAGGTCTGCCCGCAGGGCGTGAAGATCGCCGAGATCAACTCCCAGGCCCGGGCGGCGCTGAAGGAGGACCACGGCGTCCCGCTCCGCGACCGCCTGATCGCACGGCCGACGCTCGACCGGGCGCCTCGGCACCCCGGTCGCCCCGATCGCCAACCGCGTCATGCGCAACCGGGCCGCCCGCTTCCTCCTGGAGCGGGCCATCGGCGTCCACCGCCGCGCGCCCATGCCGACGTGGACCGGGCACACGCTGCACGCCTGGGCTCGCAAGACCGGCCACCGGCGCAAGCCCGACACCCGGCGCGTCGCCCGCTCGGTCGTCTACTTCCACGGCTGCGGCGCCGACTACTACGAGGCCGACACCGGGCACATGGCCGTGGAGGTGCTCGAGCGCAACGGGCTCGAGGTGATCATCCCCAAGCAGGGGTGCTGCGGCCTGCCGCTGCAGAGCAACGGCGTCTTCGACGACGCCCGCGGCTACGTGCGCCGCCTGGCCGCCCGCCTCGCGCCCTACGCGCGGGCCGGCCACGACATCGTCGCCACCTCGACGAGCTGCGGCCTGATGCTGAAGCGCGAGGCCCGCGAGATCCTCGGGGTCGAGGACGACGACCTGCGCGTGGTCGGCGAGCATCTCTACGACATCTGCGAGTACCTGGTGATGCTGCACGAGCGCGGCGAGCTCGACACCGACTTCTCCCCCGTCGAGATGTCCGTGCCCTACCACGCGCCCTGCCAGCAGCGCGGGCACGGCATCGGCACGCCGGCGCTCGACCTGATGGCCCTGGTTCCCGGCCTCGAGGCGCGCCAGGTGGACGCGGTGTGCTGCGGCGTGGCCGGCACCTACGGGCTGAAGGTGGAGAAGTACGACATCGCGATGACCGTCGGGGCGTCGCTCTTCGACCAGGTGCGCGCGTCGGGCGCCGAGCTGTCGGTCTGCGACTCCGAGACCTGCCGCTGGCAGATCTCCCAGGCGACCGGCGTCCCCTCGGTGCACCCGATCGTGTTGCTCCACCGGGCCTACGGGCTCGGCTGACGGAGGCGGGGCGGGCGGATGGTCGGGCTGGTGATCGTCTCCCACAGCGCCCGCCTCGCGGAGGGGGTGGTCGAGCTCGCCCGGGAGATGGGCGGGGACGAGGTGCCGATCGAGGCGGCCGGCGGCCTCGACGATCCGGAGGGCGCCATCGGCACCGACGCGATGCGCGTCCTGGCGGCCATCGAGCGCGCGGACCGGGCCGGCGACGGCGCGCTGGTGCTGATGGACCTGGGCTCGGCCGTGCTGAGCGCCGAGACCGCCCTCGACTTCCTGCCGGACGACCAGCGCGAGCGCGTGCTGCTGTGCGAGGCGCCCCTCGTGGAGGGCGCCGTGGCCGCGGCGGCGGCGGCGCGGGCCGGAGGGTCGCTGGCGGACGTGGCCGACGAGGCGCGGCGCGGCCTGGCGGGCAAGCAGGCCCACCTGGGCGGGCCGGACGGCGCCGACGCGCCGCCCGAGGCTCCCGACGACGACCCGGGTGACTGGCTCAGCGCCACCGCGACCGTGGGCGGCGCGCACGGCCTGCACGCGCGCCCCGCGGCCGCCGTGGTGCGCACCGTCGCGGGGCTCGATGCCGAGGTGCGCCTGGAGAACCTCACGGCCGGGCGCGGGCCCGCCGCCGGGCGCAGCCTGACGGCCCTCTCGACCCTGGGGGCGCTGCGCGGCCACGAGGTGCGGATCCTCGCCCGCGGCCCCGACGCGCCGGCCGCCCTCGAGGCGGTGGCGGGCATCGTGAGCGAGCAGGAGGACGGGGCGGCCCCGCCGGCGCCCCCCGCCCCCGAGGCGCCGCCGCCCGCCACGGCGCCGCCGCCGGGAGCGGGCGAGGAGCTGCGCGGCGTTCCGGCCTCTCCGGGTCGTGCGGCCGGCCCCGCGCGACCGGCCCGCCGGAGCGCCGAGCCGGTGCGGGACGAGCCCGCCGGGTCGCCTGACGAGGAGGCGGCGGCGCTGCGCGCGGCGCTCGCGGCGGTGGAGGCCGAGCTGAGCGCGGCGCGGGACACGGGCGCCGGGCGGGCCGGCGGCGAGACCGCGGAGATCCTCGACGCGCAGGCGCTGCTGCTCGAGGACGAGGAGCTGGTGGGCGCGGCCGAGCGCGCGATCGCGGACGGGCGGAGCGCCGCGGCGGCCTGGGACGGGTCCGTGCGGTCGGCCGCCGAGAGCTACCAGCGCCTGGACGACGAGTATCTGCGGGCGCGGGCGGGCGACCTGCTCGAGGTCGGCCGGCGCGTGCTCGACCGGCTCACGGGCGCGCGGGCCGTCCGGTCCCGTGGAGGCGGGCATCCTGGTGGCGGACGAGCTGGGCGCGGCCGAGGCCGCCACCCTGGACCCGGCGATCGTCGCGGGCATCGCGACGGCCGGAGGCGGGCCCACCTCCCACGCGTCGATCATCGCCCGGACGCTGGGCGTGCCCGCCGTGGCGGGCCTCGGCCGGCGCGCCCTCGAGATCGGGGACGGGGTCCCGCTGCTGCTCGACGGGGATGGCGGCGTGCTGGTGGTCGACCCCGGCGAGGCGGCGGCCGAGCGCTTCGCCGCCTCCCGCCGTGAGAGCGAGCGCCGCGAGGCGGCGGCGCGCGAGCGCGCCCACGATCCCGCGGTCACGCTCGACGGCCGGCACGTGGAGGTGGCGGCGAACATCGGTGGGCCGGAGGACGCCGCGGAGGCCGTGGCCCGGGGCGCGGACGGAGTGGGCCTGCTGCGAACCGAGTTCCTCTTCCTGGACCGGGCCGCCGCGCCGGACGAGGAGGAGCAGGCGCGCGCGTACGGGGAGATCGGCGCGCTCATGGAGGGCCGGCGGACCGTCCTGCGCACGCTCGACGCCGGCGCCGACAAGCCGCTCGCCTTCGCCAGGCTCGCGCCGGAGGAGAACCCGTTCCTCGGCGTGCGCGGCCTGCGGCTGTCCCTGGCGCGTCCCGAGCTCCTCGTGACCCAGTTGCGGGCGGCGCTGCGGGCCGCGGCCGCGGTGCCGCTCGCGGTGATGTTCCCGATGGTCAGCGAGGTGGGGGAGCTGCGGACGGCGATGGCCCTCCTGGAGGAGGCGCGCGCATCCCTGGCCGCCGACGGCCTGCCCGCAGGCGAGGTGGAGCTGGGCGTGATGATCGAGGTCCCCGCGGCCGCGCTGCGCGCGGACGCGCTCGCGCGCGAGGTCGACTTCCTCTCGATCGGCACCAACGACCTGGTTCAGTACACGATGGCCGCCGAGCGCGGCAACGGCGGCGTGGCGCGCCTGTCCGACCCCGTTCATCCCGCCGTGCTGCGCCTGATCGAGGGCGTCGTGCAGGCCGCCCGGGCGCACGGCTGCCGCGTGGCCGTCTGCGGCGAGGCCGGCTCCGACCCTCAGGCCGTTCCGCTGCTGGTGGGGCTGGGGGTCGACGAGCTGAGCGTGGGGCCGCGGCGGGTCCCGCTCGTGAAGGCGTGGGTGCGCGAGCTCGACTCCTCCGCCGCGGGTGACCTCGCGCGGCGCGCGTTGGAGCTGGAGGACGCCGCCGCCGTCCGCTCTCTGGTGGGGGCGTCCGCACCCTGAGCCTCTCCCGGCGAGGGGAGCAGGTGGCGGGCGCCGAGTGGCTACGGTTGCGCGGACCCTGATGGCCGATCCCCTCCTCATCACCGGCGCCGGCGGATTCGTCGGCCGGGCCGTGCTCGACCGGCTGCTCGCCGACGGGCGCACGGTGCGGGCGCTGACCCGCTCGGACGCCTCGGCCGACGCGCTGAGGGCGGCGGGCGCCGAGCCGGTGCGCGGCGACATCCTCGACCCCGCGTCGCTCGCGCCCGCCCTGGCCGGCGCCGAGGTCGTCTACCACGTGGCCGGCGTCAACGGCTTCTGCCTGCGCGATCCCAGCGAGCTCGACCGGGCCAACGTCGACGGCACCCGCAACGTCGTGGCGGCCGCGGGCGCCGCGGGCGTGCGCCGGGTGGTCTACACCTCGTCGGCGGCGGTGATCGGCGAGGAGGCGGGAACGGTCGGCACCGAGTGGTCGCCGCACCGCGGCCGCTTCCTCTCCCGCTACGAGCGCTCCAAGCACTGCGCCGAGCGGGTCGCCCTGGCCACCGCGGCCGAGGCCGGCGTGGAGCTGGTCTGCGTCAACCCGGCGTCGGTGCAGGGGCCCGGGCGCACGCGCGGGACGGCCCGCATCCTGATCGATGCGCTCAACGGGAGGCTGCGGATGGTGGTCGACTCGCGCCTGTCGATCGTGGACGTCGACGACTGCGCGCGCGGGCACCTGCTGGCCGAGGCCCGCGGCGTGGCCGGTGAGCGCTACCTGCTCTCGGGCGTCACCCTCACGGTGAGCGAGGCGGTGGCCCTGCTCGGACGCATCGCCGGACGCGAGGAGCATCCGCGGCGCCTCCCGCCCCCCGTGGCGATGGCGATGGCCGGGGCCGTCGAGGGCGCCGCGCGCGTGCGCGGCCGGCGCCCGCCGGTCTGCCGGGAGATGGTGCGCACCATCCTGCACGGGCACCGCTACGACGGCTCGCGGGCCACCCGGGAACTCGGGCTCGTCTACACGCCGATCGAGGAGTCGCTGCGGCGGGCCGCGGAGTGGTACGTGGCCGAGGGCCTGGTCACGCGGGAGCTTCCGGGGCTGGCGCGGCCGTAGCCCGGGCCGCGAGGGCCCCGCGGTAGTAGGACCAGGCGGCCATCACCCGCCCGATGCGGTCCAGCTCGTCGTCGAGGAACTGCTCGCGGTTGCGCTTGTCGCCGAGGGCGACGGCCACGAAGTAGAGAGCGGCGAAGCCGCCGAGGATGGCCGCCACCCGCACGAGCGCCTCGCTCACGATCACCTCGCGGCCCGAGATGCTCACGTCCACGAGGACGTTGGGGGGCTCGCCGACCCACTCCGCCGTGAGCGTCCCGGTTGACGATCAGCAGGCCGAACACCATGAAGGCGACGCCGACGGCCACCCCGACCGCCAGGACGCGGACACCGAGCGAGACGAAGAGCGAGACGGCCACGTTGATCCGGGCGAGCCGATCGAGCGGGGGCGCCGCCGGAGCGACGCCGGCGGTCGACCAGCGGGGCCGCGGGGGTGAGCCGTGCGGCCTGCTCCAGCTCGGGTCCCGGGACCGGCGCGTAGAGGGCGCTCCGCTCGCGGTGCAGCCCCGCGATCAGGATGATCGAGCAGAGGAGGCCGAAGCCCACGAGCACCGCGCCGAACCGCCAGCCCTCGAGCTGGCCGAAGGCGCGCCAGGTCTCCTGGGCCAGGGACAGGAACAGCAGCACCGCCAGGAGCGGCGGCAGGGCCCGGATCGCGACTGATGTCGTCGCCCTCAAGCCCGCTCGAGGGCGGGGCGGCCCTGGTGGGCGATCAGCGCGAGGACGCCGAAGCTCACGAGGCTGTACGAGAGCGCCCCGATCGAGGAGGATGGGCAGCCCGATCACCAGCACGCGCTCCCACCACGACAGGTCGATCACGACGGCGAGCACGATCGCCGCGACGGCCAGCGCCACGGCGACCGGGCGCAGGCGACGCAGGGTGTCCTCGCGGAAGTCGGGGGACTCGGCCAGGTGGGGCAGGCCGTTGCGGCGGAAGAAGACCTCCACCTCGCCCAGCTCCGGTGGCGGACCCGCGGTCGGTCACGCGACCGCCCGGATCGGGCGGAGCAGGGGGATCACCCGCGCCCGCAGCGCCCCGCGCTCCGCCTCGATCAGGCCCACGGCGGGCCGGCGGGCCTCGGGCGGCAGGCAGCGGCGGTAGCGGCGATAGGCCATCGCGCGCGGGGTCGCCCCAGTCGAATCCGGGGTCGTGCTCGGCCGAGAAGACGGCGCCGGGGGAGAACAACAGCACGCCCCGCACCTGGTCGGTGGATCGGCTCGTGGAGATGACCGACCACCACGCAGTCGGCGCCCGGGAAGCGGCGGAGCATGGTGCGCTCGAACCCGAGGCGGCAGGTGCGCCCGGCCGCCAGCCCACGAGGATCGTCGGGAACTCCACCGCGGCCCGGCGGTGGCCGTGGGTGAGGCCGATGCGCACCCCGCCCGCGCGCACCAGCACGTCGCGCGGCAGGTCGCGATGCGCCTCGCGTCGGTCGTGGTTGCCGCGCACCGCGACCACCGGCGCCACGGTGCCGCAGGATGTCGAGCACCGACGGGTCGATGATGTCCCCCGCGTGCAGGATCAGGTCGACGCCCGCGAGGGCCTCACAGACCTCGCCGGGCAGCTCGGGCAGGTTCTCGCCGACGTGCGTGTCGGCGACCACCCCGATGCGCACCAGGCCCCCGCGGCGGCCGGTCAGAACCCCATCGCGTGGAACCCGGCGTCCACGAACATCGTCTCGCCGGTGACGCTGGCCGACAGGGGCGACGCGAGGAACAGGGCGGCGTCCGCAACCTCGTCGGCCGTGATGTCCCGGCGCAACGGGGCGCGCTCGGAGGCCTTGTCCGCCATCGAGCCGAACCCCGGGATGCCGCGCGCGGCCAGCGTGCGCACCGGGCCGGCGGAGATCGCGTTCACGCGGATGCCCCCATCGCCGAGGTCCCAGGCCAGGTAGCGCACGATCGACTCCAGCGCCGCCTTCGCGACCCCCATGACGTTGTAGCCGGGCACCGCGCGCTCGCTGGCGATGTAGGAGAGCGTCATGATCGACCCGCCGCCGCGCGCGCGCAGATGGGGCTCCGCCTCGCGCGCCAGGGCCGCGAGCGAGTAGGCCGACACGTCGAGGGCCAGGTGGAAGCCCTCGCGGCCGGTGTCCACGAAGCGCCCGCCGAGATCCTCCGGGCGCGCGTAGGCCACCGCGTGCACCAGGGTGTCGAGGCCGCCCAGCGCGGCGGCCGCGCCGGCCACCCCGGCGGCCAGCTGCCCGTCGTCCTGCACGTCCAGGGGCAGCACCGTGTCGCAGCCGCGCAGCGTCTCCGCCAGCTTGCGCACGTCGCCCTCGGTGCGCTCGTTCTGGTAGGTGAGCGCCAGGCGCGCGCCCGCCTCGTCGAGCTTTCGGGCGATGGCCCACGCGATGCTGCGCTTGTTGGCCACGCCGACCACGAGGCCGGTCGTGCCGGCGAGGAGCTCGGGCACGGCGGCACCGTACCATCCGCGCCGACCGCGCTCGGCTCCTCTCGCGAGGTCCGCCAGTACCATCGGCGGATGCGCCGCGCGCTCCTCGCCCTCGTCGCCGTCGCCGCCTTCCTCGGAGCGAGCGGCACCGCCCTGGGCCACCCCTACATCACCGCCAGCAGCCCTCCGGCCGGAGCCACGCTCGACGCCGCCCCCGGCCGCGTCACGATCAGCTTCAACGAGCCGGTCGAGCTGCTGCGCAGCGAGGATCTGGACGTCGTCGACTCCTCCGGGGCCCCGGTCAGCTCGGGCCCGGGCCTCGTGACCCCCGACAAGCGGGTGGTGGAGATCCCGCTCCGCCCGGGGCTGCCCGACGGCACCTACACGGTGCGCTACCAGATCCTCGGCGCCGACTCGCACGTGGTGCCGGGCCTGCTCGTCTTCGGCGTGGGCGAGGCGCCGGGGGACCCGTACTTCTCGGGGAACGGATCCGGAGGGCCCACCGAGACCGGCGTGTGGGGCACCAGCTCGCGGTTCCTCGAGATCGTGGGCCTGGGCGGGCTCATCGGCCTGCTCGCGTTCCGCTGGCTCGTCTGGGCGCCGGGGCTCCGGCGCGCCCAGGGGGTGCCGCCGGGAGAGCGCGACACGGCGCTCGCCTGGGGACGCGACATGTTCTGGGTGGGCTTCGGCGTGCTGGCGATCGGAGCGATGCTGGCCGAGGGCTACCTCCTGGTGGTGCAGAGCGCGACGGTGCTGGGCACCGGCGTCCTGACGACCCTGGGCGACGCGACCGGCATCAGCCAGGTGCTCGGCGACACCCGGTTCGGGTCGCTGGTGCAGCTGCGCGGGGGCCTGCTGTTCGCCCTCTTCGCGATCGGAGCGTTCCAGTTCCTGCGCGAGTACGGCAACCAGGCCGCTCCGAGGCCGCCCACGGCGGCCGGCTCGCGGGTCGCCGGGCTGGTGATGGGAGGCCTCCTGCTCGCGGTGCTCGGAGGCATCGCCTCCCAGGGGCACGCCAGCGTGGATTCCTTCCCCGCCCTGCAGGTGGGCACCCAGCTCGTGCACATCGTGGCCGTCTCGGTGTGGATCGCGGGCCTCGCCCTGGTCGCGCTGGTGCATCTCCGGCTGCCCAAGATCGCGCCGGACGGGGGCCCCGCGCTGGCCTCGGCGGTGCTCGCCCGGTTCTCGAAGGTCGCCCTCGTGGCCGTGGGGCTCGCCGTGCTCACCG
The DNA here is from genome assembly GCA_963721335.1 of Miltoncostaeaceae bacterium. Taxonomy (GTDB): domain Bacteria; phylum Actinomycetota; class Thermoleophilia; order Miltoncostaeales; family Miltoncostaeaceae; genus CAVXDY01. Next base: position 553,708 of record CAVRIV010000001.1, on the reverse strand, counting down.
GCGTCGTGCGGGCGGTGGGCGAGCTGAACGACCCGGCCGAGCTGTGGCAGACCGGCTTCGGGCGCAGCATCCTCTACAAGCTCGCCCTTCTCTGCCCCATCGCCTTCCTCGCCTTCTCCAACCGGCGCATCGTCACGGCGCTGCGGCGCGTGAGGCGCCCCAACCGGCCCACCCTGCTGCTGGTGCGCCGGATGGCCGAGGCCGAGCTGGCGCTGTCGCTGGCCATCGTGGTGGTCGCGTCGGTGCTCGCGGCCCAGACACCGGGGGTGTCCTAGCCGGCGCCGAGACGACGCCGGTCCATTAGTCTCCGGAGGTCCAGCGGGGCCCGGACCGACCCACCTCTCCACGGGCGCCCATGGGCGCCCGTTCCTTCGGGCGCGCACACGCGACGAGCGACGAAAGGCATTCCGAGCCATGAGCACGATCAGCCCCCCGCAGGGAATCGAGATCCTGGGTGAGGTCTCACCCGAGGGCGCGGAGATCCTCACCACCGAGGCACTCGAGCTCGTGGCGAGGCTCCACCGCACCTTCGAGCCCCGGCGGCGCGAGCTCCTGGCCGCGCGCCAGGCACGGGCGGCGGCGCTCGACGCGGGGGCCACGCTCGACTTCCTCCCCGAGACGGCCCACATCCGCGAGGACCGCAGCTGGCGGGTGGCCCCCGCCCCGGCCGACCTGCAGGACCGGCGGGTGGAGATCACCGGCCCCGTCGACCGCAAGATGATCATCAACGCGCTCAACTCCGGCGCGAAGGTCTTCATGTCCGACTTCGAGGACTCCAACACGCCCACGTGGGAGAACCTCATCCAGGGCCAGATCAACCTGCGCGACGCCGTCAACGGGTCGATCTCCTTCTCCAACCCGGACGGCAAGGAGTACCGGCTCAACGACACCATCGCCACCCTGCTGGTGCGTCCGCGGGGGTGGCACCTGCCCGAGAAGCACGTCCTGGTGGACGGGGAGCCGGTGTCGGGCGGGATCTTCGACCTGGCGCTCTACACCCTCCACAACACCGCGGCCCTGCTGGCCAAGGGATCGGGGCCGTACTTCTACCTGCCGAAGCTCGAGAGCCACCTCGAGGCGCGCCTGTGGAACGACATCTTCCTGGTGATCCAGGAGTCGATCGGGGTCCCGCGGGGCACGATCCGCGCCACCGTCCTGATCGAGACGATCGTCGCCGCCTTCGAGATGGACGAGATCCTCTACGAGCTGCGCGAGCACTCGGCGGGCCTCAACTGCGGCCGCTGGGACTACATCTTCAGCGTCATCAAGAAGTTCCGCAGCCAGCCGGACTTCGTGCTGGCGGACCGGGCCCTGGTGACGATGACGACCCACTTCATGCGGTCGTACTCGCTGCTGGCGATCAAGACCTGCCACGCGCGCGACGCCCATGCGATCGGGGGGATGGCCGCCCAGATCCCGATCAAGAACGACCCGGTCGCCAACGAGGAGGCGCTCGCGAAGGTGCGGGCCGACAAGGAGCGCGAGGCCGGCGACGGCCACGACGGCACCTGGGTCGCCCACCCCGGCCTGGTGCCGATCGCGCTCGAGGCGTTCGACGCGGTCATGAAGGGCCCGAACCAGATCGATCGCAAGCGCGAGGACGTCACGATCACGGCCAAGGACCTGGTCACGTTCGTGCCCGAGGGCCCGATCAGCGAGACCGGCCTCCGCACGAACGTCAGCGTGGGCGTCCAGTACCTGGGCGCCTGGCTCAACGGCATCGGCTGCGTGCCCATCAACAACCTGATGGAGGACGCCGCGACCGCCGAGATCTCGCGGAGCCAGGTGTGGCAGTGGATCCACAGCCCGCGAGGGGTGCTCGACGACGGCCGTAAGGTCAACCCCGAGCTCTTCCGCACGATCCTGGCCGAGGAGCTGGAGAAGATCCACGGCCAGTACCCCGAGAGCCTTCACTCCTACTTCGACACCGCGTCGGTGCTGTTCGACCAGATCTCGACCTCGGATGACTTCGTCAACTTCCTGACCCTGCCCGCCTACCAGATGATCGACTGACGCCACGCCGCTGACGCTCCACCTGGTCCGTCACGGGATCGCCGAGGACGCCGGCCCCGCGACGGGCGGCCGCGACGAGCCGCGCGCGCTCACGCCCGAGGGGGCCGAGCGCATGCGCGGCGCCGCGCGGGGGATGCGGGCGCTGGGCATCGCGCCCGACCTCGTGCTCACGAGCCCGCTCGTCCGCTGCCGCCAGACGGCGGAGATCGTCTGCGAGGCGCTGGGCGGCACGCCGGTCGAGGATCCCCGCCTGCGGCCGGGCATGCGCCTGGGCGACCTCGAGGACGCGCTCCTCGGCCACCCCGGCGCCGAGTCCCCGCTCGTGTGCGGTCACGAGCCGGACCTCTCCCAGATCGTCGCCGAGCTGACGGGCGGCGGGATGGTGGACTTCAAGAAGGGGAGCCTCGCCATCCTCGACGTCGAGTCCCTCCGCCCCGGCGGTGGACGCCTTCGCGCCCTCTACCCGCCGGCCGCCCTGAGGCTGCTGGGCGGGTAGGGCCTCACGCGGGCCCGCCGGCCTCCAGGTCGCCGAGGAGCTCCAGCAGTCCCTGCGCCTCCCAGGCCCGGTTGCGCCTCCCCGTCGTCAGGGGGATGAGGACGCCGGCCGCCTCCAGGATCCGCACCGCCTGGTTGACGGCCGGGCGGGTGCGACCGGTGGCGGCCGCCCCGATCGCCACGGTCACGACGGGGTGGGCGGGAAGGATCTCGATGAGGCTCCAGGCGGCGGCGCCCGAGCGGGGGGCGGCCTGCGCGCGCAGGCGCTCGCGCCAGCCCTCCTGGAGGCGGCCGACCGCGGCGAGATAGGAGGTCGCGAGGCGTGCCGACTCGGCCGCGGCCGCGGCGAAGTGGTCGACCCAGTCGGACACCCGGTCCTCCCGGAAGGCGACCAGTCCCTCGATGTAGGCGTCGCGCCGGCGGGCGAGGACGACGCTGATCGGCGGGATGAATGCGGGCGTCAGGCCCCGGCGGCGCAGGACGACGTGGATGAGCGCCCGGCCCGTGCGGCCGTTCCCGTCCGCGAAGGGGTGGATGGTCTCGAACTGGGCGTGTGCGATGGCCGCCTGCACCAGGGGCGGCAGGGTGTCCGACTCCGTGAACGCCGAGAGATCGTCGATCAGGGGGCCGACGGCGGCCGGCGGAGGGGGCACGAAGGCCGCGCCGCACGGGTTGAAGTCGTTCCCCCCGATCCAGTTCTGCGCGGTCCGGACGCGGCCCGCGATGCGCGAGTCGGGGCCCGTGCCCATCAGCGCCTCGTGGATGAGGCGGATCTCCCCGAGGCCGATGCGGGGCGACCCGCTCGTCTCCTCCACGGCGAGCTGCATCGCGTCGATGTTCGCGAGGACCTCGCGCACCTCGGCTCCGACGCCGCCCCCGAGGTCGCCCCGCGCCTCGGCCCGCGCGAGTGAACGGGGATCGGCCTGCAGTCCCTCCACCTTCGAGGAGGCGATGGACTCGGTGCGCAGGAGCAGGCGCGCCAGAGGCGCCAGCGCGGGCTGCGGGGCTGAGTTGAGCGTCGCGATCGCCCGCTCGGCCTCCGAGACGATCCCGGTCGTCTCGGCCGGGAGGGGAAACGCCTCGCCGACCAGCGGCCAGGGCTCGAACGCCTCGTACGCGCAGGCGCGCCGATACCGCGGCGGGGCGTAGACCGCCGGGTCGTGGGTCCACCGCATCGAGACGAGCCGGCCGCGCACAAGCTTTCCTTCGTCGGTCGCTTAATAAAGGATAGTAGCTAACCTTTATCAAGGCGACCAGGCCTGCCGGGCCGTGTCCTCAGGCCGTGGCGGCGAAGATGATCCGCTCCCGGCGCACCTCCACCACGATGGCGCCTCGCTCCGTGCCCGCCCCGGTCCACCTCAGAACCGCGTGGGCGCCCTTCTGCTGGAGCGCCGCCCACTCGGAGGCGCCGGCCGCGGCGGCCGCGTGCCGGCCGGCCGCCGCGTCGCGGCCCCGGGCGGCTCCCTCGGCGTCCAGCCAGACGGCGTCCTCGGCGTAGCACGCGGCCAGGGCCTCACGGTCGCCCGCCCTCGTCGCCGCCAGGACGGTCTCCAGCACGGGCCGCGCGGCCGCCTCGCGATCGGCATCGCTGGGATGCCCGCCCGCCGCCACTACATCGGGGGGGAGGGCTCGATCGAGCGTGAGAAGAGCGGGATCAGCTCCTCGGAGAGCAGCGAGGGCGCGGTGTCCACCAGCGAGGCGACCAGCTCCAACCGCTCCTCCTGCGCCTTCTCGCGCAGCGCCTCCCAGCCCTCGCGCTCGTTCTCGCGCTCGGGGGCGGCGAGGTCGGCCATCGTCATCGCCACCTTCTCCGCCACGCGCGGCGTGGAGAGCTGGTGGTGCGCGTCCACCAGCAGGATCAGGCGCACCCAGCCCACGCCGCCGTGCTCCGCCGCCTGCCGGCTCCACTCGGGGGAGACGTGCGGCCGCAGCCCCTCGAGGAGCTGGCTCCAGCCCTCGGGGGCGCTCACATCCGAGCCAGGAGCTCCGCCTTCTTGGCGGCGAACTCCTCGTCGTTGACCAGGCCCTCCTCGCGCAGCCGTGCGAGCTCGCGGATGAGCTGGGCCGGGGAGTCCGGATCGGACGGCTGGCGGAGGCGGTTGATGCCGGGGGCCTCGCCCACGAGACGCGAAACGTCGTCGACCGCCTGGCGGGCCATGTTGCCGGCCGACTCGAAGGCGCGCGTCAGCTCCTGGCGCATGTCGCGCACCGCCTGGCGGATCTGCTCCTGGGGATCGGCCACCCGGACAGCCTAGTGCACCGGGCTGAACCTTGACCGCGCTCGGGGGCGCGGTGGTACCGTCCGCAATCGATGAACCTGGAAACGACCGTGCCGCGAGCGGACCGCTCGGAGCTCGCCCGGCTCGCGACCGAGGCGCTCGAGCGCGTGGCGTGCGCCGCCGGGCGGCAGCTCGACCGCCACGCCGGCGGCTACGGCCTCTCCGACGCGAAGCTGGAGGTCCTGGACGTGCTCTGCTGCCGCCAGGACCGGCGCGCGTGCCTCCACGCCCTGGGTGACGAGCTCGGCGTGACGCGCCCCAACGTGACCAAGCTCGTCGATGGGCTGGAGCGGACCGGCCTGGTGGAGCGGATCCCGCACCCCAGCGACCGGCGCATGGTCCAGGCGCACGTCACCGACCGGGGGGTGGCCGTGGCGGCCGATGCCCTCCCGGGCCGCAGCGAGCTGATGGAGCGCCTCTGGGACGCGCTCGACGAGCGCGAGCTCGAGCTGCTGGTCACGCTGCTGGACGCGGTGGCGGAGCGCACTGCGGCGCAGCGCACGACCGCGACCAGCGCCTCCTCGAACTCCTAGCGGTCCCCGATCGGGACGTAGTCCCGCTCGTCCGCGCCCACGTACACCTGCCGCGGCCGCGAGATCTTCTGCTCCTTGTCGGCGATCAGCTCCCGCCACTGGGCGACCCAGCCGGGGGTGCGGCCGATGGCGAACAGCACGGTGAACATGTCCGCCGGCATCCCGAGCGCCTCGTAGATCAGGCCGCTGTAGAAGTCCACGTTCGGGTACAGCTTGCGCTTGACGAAGTAGTCGTCCTGGAGCGCGATCCTCTCCAGCTCGACGGCGATGGCCAGGAGCGGGTTGACGCCCGTCACCTCGAAGACGTCGTCGCAGGCCTTCTTGATGATCGTCGCCCGCGGGTCGAAGTTCTTGTAGACCCGGTGGCCGAAGCCCATCAGCCGCTCCTTGCCGTCCTTCACCCCCTCGATGAAGGCCGGGATGTTCTCCACCGTCTGGATCCGGCGGAGCATCTGGAGCACGGCCTCGTTCGCGCCGCCGTGGAGGGGCCCGTAGAGGGCGCTGACACCGGCCGCGACGGCCGAGTACGGATCCACCTGCGATGAGCCCACGCTGCGTACCGCGCTGGTGGAGCAGTTCTGCTCGTGATCGGCGTGCAGGATGAACAGCACGTCGAGGGCCTTCACGATCCGCGGATCCGGCGTGTACTTCGGGACGCCGGTCGTGAACAGCATCGAGAGGAAGTTCTCGGAGTAGGAGAGCTCGTTGTTCGGGTAGACGAACGGCTTGCCCGTGACGTGCCGGTAGGCGAAGGCGCCGAGGGTGGGCATCTTCGCGATCAGGCGCACGATCTGCCGGTCGTTGCTCTCCGCGTCCGTGAGGTCCTTGGCCTCGGGGTAGAACGTGCTGAGCATGCCGACGCTGGACTGCAGCATCCCCATCGGGTGGGCGTCGTAGCGGAAGCCCTGCATGAACGTGCGGACGTTCTCGTGCACGAAGGTGTGATGGGTGATCTCGTGGATCCACCCGTCGAGCTCGGTCTGGGACGGCAGCTCGCCGTAGACCAGCAGGTAGGCGACCTCGAGGAACGAGCTGCTCTCGGCCAGCTGCTCGATGGGGTAACCGCGGTAGCGCAGGATGCCCTTGTCGCCGTCGAGGAAGGTGATGGCGCTCCGGCAGGACGCGGTGTTCATGAAGGCGGGGTCGTAGGTCATGAGCCCGAAGTCGTCGTCGCCTACCTTGATCTGGCGAAGATCGGTGGCGCGGATCGTTCCATCGTCGATCGGGAGCTCGTAGGTGGCGCCCGTGCGGTTGTCCGTGATGGTGAGGGTCTCGGCGCCGGACCCGTTCGAGCCTTCAGTGGTCGCCGTCGTCTGCTGCGTGGTCATTGAGGGCTGTCCCTTGACGCGGTTCCGCACCTACCGGTGCCGATCTCTTCCTCAGGCGATTCTAGTGACGACGGCGCCTCCCGCGACGCCATCGGGACGGTTTGCCAGGGCTGGTACCATCGCGGTGCCTGCGTACGCGCGGGCACTCGGCATTACGCCGCTTGACCCGGCCGCCGTCTGCGGCGGCCCCACCAAGACTTCTGGAGGACCCATTGACCGAGCGCGAGAGCTCTCTCGCCGTGCTGGTTGACTTCGAGAACATGGCCCGGCCCGGGGCCAAAGGACGAGGCGACTTCGACATCCATCTCGTGAACAACCGGCTGGCCGAGAAGGGCCGGGTGCTGGTGAAGCGCGCGTATGCGGACTGGAGCCGCTACCGCGACGCCCGGCACGAGCTGCAGAACGCCGGGCTGGGGCTCATCGAGATGCCCTCCGCCCGTGAGGGCGCGAAGAACCGCGCCGACATCCAGATGGCGGTCGACGCCATGGAGCTCGCCTACAGCCGCGAGCACGTCGACACCTTCGTCATCGTCTCCGGCGACAGCGACTTCACGCCTCTCGTGGGCAAGCTGCGCGAGCTGAACAAGCGCGTGATCGGGGTCGGCAACCGCGAGTCGGCCAGCGAGCTGCTCATCGCCAACTGCGACGAGTTCATCTTCTACGACCTCCTGGCCGCCCAGGCCGCGGGCTCGACGCCGCGCCGCTCGGGCGGAGGCGGCCTCAACCCGCTCCAGCTCCTGCAGGAGACCCTCACCGCGCTGCAGCGCGAGGGCACGGAATGGCCGCTCGCGAGCGTGGTCAAGGACTCCATGCGCCGTAAGTACCCCGCCTTCGACGAAAGCGAGCACGGCTTCTCCACCTTCTCGAAGTTCCTGGAGGAGGCCGCGACGGCCGGCATCGTGCGGATCGAGACCGACCCGCGCAGCGGCACCTACCGCGTCGAGCTGGCCGGGGGGGCCGCGCCGCCGCTGCCGCAGGCGGCCGCGGGCGCACCCGTCCCCGACCGCGCGACCGATGAGGGCGACGGGCGGCGGCGGCGGCGGCGCGGGGGCAGGCGCGCCGACCCGGCGAGCCCCGAGCCGGCGACGGGAGACGAGGTGGAGGCCGACGGCGACGGTGACGCCGAGGTGTTCGAGGTCGTCGTCACCCCGACGCCCGACCTCGACCTGGGGACGCTGCCGCCGCTGGACGAGCCGATCTCCTACGAGGACATGATCATGCTCGGCCCCGAGGTGGGCGAGGACGTCCCCGAGCTGGCGGAGGCCAGCGACATGGGAGCCGACGGCGAGCCGCCCTCGCGCAGCTCGCGCCGCCGCCGCCGCCGCGCGGCTGCCGACCCGGAGCCCACCGTCGCCGACCTCGAGCCTCTCGACCCGACCGAGCTCGCAGAGGCCCTCGAGCCCGTCGAGCCGGTCGCCCTGGAGGAGCCGGCCGTCCCGGAGGCCGTGGCCGAGGACGATGAGTCCGCCCCGCGGCGCCGCCGCCGGCGTCGCATCTCCGCGACCGAGGACGAGACCCCGGCGGAGCTCCCGGGCGAGGAGACCGTCGCCGTTCCGGTCGCGCCGGCCGCGGTGGAGGAGCCCCCCGCCGTCCCCGGCAGGCGCCGCGTGCGCCGCCGTGCCACGGCACCCGCGGAGGCCGAGGCCGCTCCGGCGGCCGAGGCCGTCTCGGAGCCCGCTCCCCCGGCCGATGCCGGGAGCGAGGCCGACGCCGAGGAGGCCCCCAAGCCGAAGCGGCGCACCCGCAAGGCCGCGCCGAAGGCCGAGGCCGAGGCTCCGGCCGAGATCGCGACCGACGAGGCCCCCAAGCCGAAGCGGCGCACCCGCAAGGCCGCGCCGAAGGCCGAGGCCGAGGCTCCGGCCGAGATCGACGACCGACGAGGCCCCCAAGCCGAAGCGGCGCACCCGCCGCGCGGCGCCCAAGGCCGAGCCGGTGGGCGCGGACTCGGAGACGAGCTAGCAGACGTTTCAGGGAGGGCCCGCGGCCCTCCCCTAGTGTCCTGAGCCGCTGATTGCGTGGCAGTTCCCGGCTGCATCTCATGCGATACAGCGTCCTCGACCCCCACAATATTCCCGATATTGCGGGGGATCTGCGTCCTTGTCTCGCTGGAGATTCGCTCGGGAGCCTGCATACGAACCAGCGGCTCAGGACACTAGACCCTCGGGGAGTTGCCCCCGGAGGGTGATCCGTGGTATTCCGCGGGTGCCGTCGCCTCCCCGCGGAAGAACGCTGGTCGCCCTGGGCGCCCTCCTCGCCTGCCTCGGCGCAGCCGCCGGGGCGCGAGCCGCCACCGGGTCCCAGATCCTGGCCGACCTGAACCAGATGCGCGCGGCCAACGGCCTTCCGGGCACGATCGCCGAGGACCCCGAGCGCTCGCGCGGCTGCGCGCTCCACACGCGCTACATGGTCCAGAACCACACGGTCGGGCACAGCGAGGACCCCCGGCTGCCCGGCTACACGCTGCTCGGCGCCCAGGCCGCCTCGCGCAGCGTGCTGACCGCCGGGGGCCCCTGGAGCGCCGGGGTCACGTTCCGCCAGGCGCCGATCCACCTGATGCAGATGCTCAATCCGCGCCTGTCGGTGTCGGGCGCGGACGACTACGGCGGCTACGTCTGCGTCTGGACGACGCCCGAGCCGGGCGAGGTGACCGTGCCCGCGGAGGACGTGGTGCGCACCTTCCCCGGACGCGGTGCCCAGGACGTACCCGTCCAGGAGACGGCCCGTGAGCTGCCGTTCGTCCCGGGCGACTTCGTCGGGCTGCCCCAGGGCACCACGACGGGGCCTCACCTCTACGTCCTCCCCGACGGTCCGTGGGCCGCGGTCGGGGAGGCGGCGCAGGACGGGAGCCCGGCGAGCGCCGTCGAGCACCCGTTCGTGGTCGAGGACGCCGTCCTGCGCGGGCCCGGCGGGCCGGTGCCGCTGAAGGTGATCGACTCCCGCAGCGACCCGAGCCTGACGATGTACCTGCCGGCCGGCGCGATCCTGATCCCGGTCGCGCCGCTGCAACCCGCGGTGCTCTACACGGCCGAGGTCCTGCTGCTCTCGCCCGAGACCGGCGTGCGACGCAACCACGCCTGGTCGTTCACCACGGGCGCGCGCGAGAACTCGGTGCGCATCACGCTCGAGCGCATCCGCCCGCGCCGCGGTCGCGAGCGGCAGAGGTTTCGCGCATCGGTCGCCACCCCCGCCGCGCACGGGCACCTGGCGCTGCGCGGGCCCGGCGGGCGCTCGCTGGAGCGGGTCCTGCGCCGCGCCGCGGGCAAGCGCCTCGTGAGCCGGGCGGTGGAGCTGACACCGGGCAGGTGGACCGTCTGCGCCCGCACCGGCGGACCCGGCACGGCCTACGTGGAGATGGAGCGGTGCCTCCGCGCCCGCGTGGCCTTCAGACGACCTCCACCGGCTCCTCGGCGATCTGCTCTCCCTCGGGGGCCGAGCGGGTGATGTGGAAGGCGCGGATCTCGGGCGCGTCGCGGTCGGCGATCGACACGATCAGGTAGAGGGTCTCGGCGAAGAAGGCCAGGTCCACGTCGGTGCGTGACGGGTAGGCCGCCGAGCGGGTGTGGGAGTGGTAGATCGCCACGAGGTCGTCGCCGGCCGCATCGATCTCGTTCATGATCCGCAGCTGCTCCTGCGGGTCCATGACGTACATGAACGGGCTCGCCTCGGTGTTGGCGGCGCGATGGACCAGGGCGGCGTCCGAGCCCTGGCCCGAGATCATCCCGCAGCACTCGTTGGGCAGGTCGGCGATCGCATGGGCGACCAGCTCCTGCGCCAGGGGACGCGGCAACCTCAACTAGTGCCGTGTCAGGCGACTGAGGTCGCGTTCTGGCCGCGAAAATCCCGCGGGGCAAGGACGCAACCGAGGCCGATAGCGGTTCCTATCGGCCGAGGTGAGGACACCGCATCCGCGATGATTTGCAGCCCGCCAGAACCGGGCGAAGGTCGTCTGGCGGGGCACTGACTACCAGAAGATCCCGTGGTCCAGGGTCTCCTCGACCTCGTCGACGTCGCTCGTCCAGATGCCGGCGGACAGGTACTTCCAGCCCCCGTCGCAGACGATGCCCACGATCGTTCCCCGGCTCAGCCGCTCGGCGAGGCCGGCGCAGACGTGGATGACCGCGCCCGAGGACACGCCCGCGAAGATCCCCTCCTCGTCGGCGAGGCGCCGCGTCATGACGATGGAGTCGCGGTTGGAGACCAGCAGCTTCCGGTCGAGCCGCGCGAGGTCGAGGATCGGCGGCACGAAGCCGTCGTCCAGGCTCCGGAGCCCGCTCACCGGATCGCCCTGCAGTGGTTCGCACGCGATGATCTTGATGTCGGTGCGGTGCTCCTTGAGACGCTGGGACGACCCCATCAGCGTCCCACCCGTGCCGAGCCCGGCCACGAACACGTCGATCTCCGGGCAGTCGCGCACGATCTCCGCGGCCGTGCCCTCGTAGTGGGCGCGGGGATTGGCCGGATTGCCGTACTGGAACGGCATGAAGAGCCCGTTCTCCGATGACAGGCGCGTGGCCACCTCGACCGCGCCGTTCGACCCGTACTCGCCGTCGGTGGGCACGATCTCGGCCCCGTACAGGGTGAGCAGCTGGCGGCGCTCGGCCGTGACGTTCTCGGGCATGACGGCCACGAGCTTGTAGCCGCGCACCCGGCAGATCATGGCCAGCGAGATACCGGTGTTGCCGGACGTGGGCTCCATGATGGTGTCGCCCGGCTTGATGGCCCCGCGGGCCTCCGCGTCCTCGATCAGCGAGAGGGCGGTCCGGTCCTTGATCGAGCCGGTCGGGTTGCTGCTCTCGAGCTTGGCCAGGATCCGGACGTCGGGGTTGGGCGTGATGCGCTTCAGCTCGACCAGAGGCGTGTTGCCGATGGTCGCGACCAGATCGGGCGAGACCGCCGCAGGCGGCGGCGCGAGGCCGATGCTCACCCGCTGCCGCCGGCCATGGCCGGGAGGATCAGGAGCGTGTCGCCGTCGGACACCTCGGTGTCGAGCCACGACATCAGCCGCACGTCCTCGTCGTTGAGGTACACGTTGACGAACTTGTGCAGCTCGCCGTCGTCCGACTGAAGCCGCGTCCGGACGTCCGGGTGCTTCTCGTAGAGCGCGTCCAGCACCTCACTGACGGTCGAGCCCGAGACCTGGATCTCGCGCTCACCCCCGGTGGCCTGGCGCAGCACCGGGGGGATGCGGATCAGGCTCACGCCCCCGCGGCGGCCACCGAGTGGCCACCGACGCCGGCGCACCAGGCGTCGTAGTCGCGGAACTCGAGCTGCGCGTTCGGCCCGCAGGCCGGGCAGTCCGGATCGCGGCGCACCTTGAGCTCCGTGAAGGTCATCGCGAGGGCGTCGTAGATCAGGAGCCGGCCGGCGAGGGTCTCGCCGATTCCGAGCATCACCTTGATCGCCTCGTTGGCCTGGATGCTGCCCATCACCCCGCAGAGGACGCCGAGCACCCCGGCCTCCCCGCACGACGGCGCCAGGTCGGGCGGCGGCGGCTCCGGGAAGAGGCAGCGGTAGCAGGGCCCCTCGTAGGGCAGGAACACCGACGCGTGGCCCTCGAAGCGCAGGATGCTCGCGTGGATGAGGGGCTTGCGGGCCATGAGCGACGCGTCGCTGAGCAGGTACCGCGTGGGGAAGTTGTCCGCCCCGTCCACGATGACGTCGTAGTCGGCGATCAGGTCGAGCACGTTCTCCTTGTCCACCCGGAACGGGTGCACGTTGACGGTGACGTCGGGGTTGAGCGCCTCGATCGCGATCCGCGCGGACTCGCCCTTGAGCATGCCCAGGCGATCGGTGGTGTGGATGATCTGCCGCTGGAGGTTGCTCGCGTCCACCACGTCGTCGTCGACCAGCCCGATGGTGCCCACACCGGCGGCGGCCAGGTAGAGGGCCGCGGGCGATCCCAGGCCGCCGGCCCCGATGAGGAGCGCCCTGCTCCCCAGCAGCTCGAGCTGGCCCTGCTCGCCGATCTCGGGGATGAGCGTGTGCCGGCTGTAGCGCGAGCGCTGTTCGGGCGTGAGCGTGCGGGGGACCTCCCAGTGCTGGCCGCTCTGCTTCCAGCGCTGGAACCCTCCCGCCAGGCTCGACACGTTCTCGAAGCCCATCTCCTGGAGGGTGGTGCCGGCCAGCAGCGACCGGTTGCCCGAGGCGCAGCTCAGCACGATCTCCTGCCCCGGGGACGCGACGCCGGCGATGCGGCTCTCGAGGTTCCCGCGCGGGATGAGCACCGACCCGGGGATGTGGCCCTCGTCCCACTCGGCCTGCTCGCGGACGTCGATGACGACCGGGGAGTCGCCGGCCTCGCGCCGGGCGGCGAGATCGGCGACCTGAACCTCCGGCACTTGCTCGCGAGCCTTTGCGAGGAGATCCTGATAGCTGCGCGCCATGACATCTCCCTGAGGAATCTTGTAACCGGCGATTCTACCGGGGGATTCTACCTTTTCCCGTCCCCGGACGGTCCGCCGGGCCGCCGGGCGGGTCAACGCTTCAAGAAGTGTAGTGAGGTCGGCGAGGACAATGCCCGGGTGACGACGATGCGCCCCACCCTCGCGAAGAGCGCGTTCGCCAACATCGACGGCCGCACCCGCTGCCCCACCGAGGACTGCTGGGGGGACCTGCTCCTGATCCCCACCGGAGCGACCGACGAGCAGGGGATCCCGTCGTTCCAGCCCTTCACCGCATGCCCCCTCTGCGGCCAGGCCTTCGACCTCGATCAGGACGTGAGCGACCGCGACCTCTTCCTGCGGATCTCGTGGCTGCGGGCGAACCCGCACGAGGCCGGAGAGGAGCCGTGAGCGACCCGGCGTCGCGCGCCCGCTCGATGGGCCGGTTCGTCGTCGGCGTCCTGGTCGCCTCGGTCATGGGGAGCGTGGTCTTCCTGATCATGGTCCAGGGGTCGTTCCGCAAGGGCCACACGGACCTCGACTTCAACCATGTGCTCGGGACGATGGTGAAGGGCACCGCGGAGGAGACGAGCGGGAACCAGGGCGCCCTCGGGGTCGTCGGCGACACGGCCGGTCCGACCGGGTTCTACGCCACCCTGGTCGGCGCCATCGTGCTCCTCATCGTCTACGGCCTCGTGGTGCGCCTCGTGCGCCGCCACTGGGCGATCCAGGGCGTGGGCCTGGGCCTCGTGACCTTCCTCGTGCTCGGCCTCGTCTTCGCGCCGATCGCCGACGCGCGCCTCGACACGCCCACGGGGCTCTTCGGCGTGGACGCGGGCGGCCTGACGGTGGTGGTGCTCGGCGTGTCGGCGATGGGGTTCGGGCTGGTCGCCGCCCGCTGCTACGACCTCATCGTGGACCCCGGCTGGTGGCGGCAGAGGGAGGCGACGCTCGACGAGATGCTGGAGGTGGTCGACGACGTCCTGGAGGAGCCCTCACTCGAACTCCCCGAAAAGGGGCCCGAACAGGGCGGCGTGCGCGCCTGAGGTGAGGCCGAGCCGCTCGGGCGGGACGGCGGCCCGCAGGTCCTCGTAGCTCTCGAACAGCCGGTCCGGAGGGATCTCGCGCAGCACGGCGGCCTCGGCGCCGCGGGGGGCGCCGGCCTGGCGAAGGGCCGCGTGCACGTCGCGGCCCGCGATGGGGCGCCCGCCCGGCATCCGCCTAGAGTACGCGGATGAGCAGCACCGTCCCCGCCGCGGCCGCGGCGCGCCCCGACGGGTCGGCGATGGACCGGGGCGGCCTCGTGATGCTGGCCTCGGGGCACTTCGTGATCGACGCCACGGTGGGCGCCGTGCCGGCGCTGCTGCCGGTGTTCACGGCCCTCTACGCCCTGTCGGACCTGCAGGCGAGCCTGATCCTCGCCGCCTCGCTTCTGGTCTCCTCGGCCATCCAGCCGTTCTTCGGGCTGCTGGCCGACCGGCGCCCCACGTTCGTCTTCCTCTGGGGCGGGGTGGCCGTCGCGGTCGCCGGGCTCGCGCTGTCGGGCCTGGCGGGCGGCTACCTGGGCGTGCTGGGCTGTGTGGTGGGATCGGGGCTCGGCATCGCCGCCTTCCACCCCGAGGCCGCCCGGGTGGCGAACCAGATCTCGGGCGGGCGCTCGGCCACCGGGCTCGCGTGGTTCATGGTCGGCGGGAACGCCGGCTTCGCCGTCGGCCCGCTCCTGGCGGCCCTGTTCATCCCGCTCCTCGACGAGCGCGCCACCCTCACCTTCCTGGTGCCCGGCCTGATCGTCGCCGCATGGCTCCACCACCAGCGCGCCCGGCTGGCGGTGCCGCTGGTGCCGCGCACCACGCGCGACGGCGTGAGGGCCGTGGCCAGCGCCGCCAGCCGGCGGGCGCTCGCGCTGCTCCTCGTGGTGACCAGCCTGCGCACCTGGACCATGTTCTGCCTGCTCGCGCTGGTGCCGCTGCTCCTCGCCAACGAGCGCGGCTTCTCGGATCAGGCCGCCGGCTTCGCCGTGGTGGCCTTCTCGGGCGCCGGCGCCGCCGGCACTCTGGTCGGCGCCGCGCTGGCCGAGCGGGTGGGCGGGCGCCGTATGCTGCTGTGGAGCATGCCGCTCGTGAGCCCGCTCATCGCGCTCTTCCTGGTGGACGAGGGGCCGGCCGGGCTCGTCGCCTTCGCCGCCGCGGGGGCGGTCCTGATGGCGTCCTTCTCGGTCACCGTGGCGATGGGCCAGGCCTATCTGCCGCATCGCCTGGCCCTCGCCGCGGGGCTGATGATCGGCTTCGGGGCGATCGGGTCGGCGCCCCCGGGACTCGCGCTGTTCGGCGCCATCGCCGACGCCGCCGGCCGCGAGACGGCGATCTGGGGCATCGCGGCGCTGCCGCTCCTCGCAGCCGCGCTCGCCGCGTTCCTGCCCGAGCGCGCGACCGGGCGGGTGGCGTGACGCCGCCCCGCACCCCGCCGCCCGGCGACGACCTCTTCGCGGCCGCCGTGGAGGGGCGCCTGTCGCAGACGAGGCCGCTGGCCGCGCGCGTGCGCCCCGAGACGCTGGACGAGGTGGTGGGCCAGCCGGCCCTGCTCGGGCCCGGCGGGGCCCTGCGGGAGGCGATCGCGGGCGACCGGGTCCCCTCGATGATCCTCTACGGACCCCCCGGCAGCGGGAAGACCACGCTCGCGCGCGTGGTGGCCGGCGCGACGTCGGCCGCATTCGAGGAGCTGTCGGCCGTGTCGGCCACCGTCGCCGACGTGCGCGCCGTGATGACCCGCGCGCGCGACCGGCTGGCGGCGGGCACCCGGACCGTGCTGTTCCTCGACGAGATCCACCGCTTCAACCGGGCCCAGCAGGACGCGCTGCTGCCCGCCGTCGAGGACGGGCTCCTGACCCTGATCGGGGCCACCACCCAGAACCCCTGGTACGAGGTGAACGCGGCCCTGGTGTCGCGAATGCGGGTCTGGGTGCTGGAGCCGCTGGGCGCCGAGGAGATCGGCCGGGTGGTCGACCGGGCGCTCGCCGACCCGCGGGGCCTCGGCGGGCGGGTGGGCCTGGGTGAGGAGGCGCGTGCGGCGATCGTCTCCCGCGCCGGCGGCGACGCGCGCGGGGCGCTCAACCTGCTGGAGGCCGCGGCGGCCGGGACGCCGGACGGCGCGGAGATCGCCCTCGAGGCGGTCCAGTCGGCGGCGGGCGGGCGGGCGGTGGTCTACGACCGCGAGGGCGACGCTCACTACGACACGATCTCCGCCTTCATCAAGAGCCTGCGGGCCAGCGACCCGGACGCGGCCATCTACTACCTCGCCGTGATGCTGAGCGGCGGCGAGGACCCGAAGTTCATCGCGCGGCGGCTGATCGTGGCCGCCAGCGAGGACGTGGGCAACGCCGACCCACGGGCGCTGGAGGTGGCGGTGGCGGCCGGCCGCGCGGTGGAGTTCGTGGGCCTGCCCGAGGCGCGCATATCGCTCGCCCAGGCCACGACCTACATCGCCCTGGCGCCCAAGTCGAACGCGTCCTACCGGGCGATCGGCGCGGCGCTCGACCGCGTGGAGCGCGAGGGCGCGCGGCGGCCGCCCATCGCGCTGCGCGACGCCAGCCGCGCCAACGCGCGCAACCTCGGCCACGGCACGGGGTACACCTACCCGCACGACCACCCCGACGCGGTGCTCGACGAGTCGCTGCTCCCCGAGGAGCTCGAGGGCGTGACCTTCTACCACCCCACCGATCGAGGGGCCGAGGGCGAGCTCGCGGAGCGCCTGCGCCGCCTGCGGGCCCGTCTGGCCGACGAGGAGCAGCCCTTCTAGGCTGGGGGGAGCGGGCGCGGTGGAGCTGTTCTCGACGCAGCACCTGGCGGTCCTGCTCGTCACGGCGCTCGCCTGCGTCGGGCTGGGCCTGGCGGCACGGCGGACACCCGATGCGCCGTGGGTGGACCTCGCCGGCCGCGCGCTGGCCATTGCGCTGGTGCTCGACGAGATCGTCTTCCACGTCGTCCTCGCGCTCGACCAGGGGCTCTCGGCCCGGACCGACCTGCCGCTGCACCTGACCGACGCGGCGACCATCGCGGCGGTGATCGCCCTCTGGCGACCGAGCGCGCTGGCCTTCGAGCTCACGTACTTCTGGGCGCTGACCGCGACGGTGCAGGCGCTGCTCACGCCGGACCTCCGCCAGGGCTTCCCCGACTACCGCTGGTGGTGGTTCGTCGTGGCCCACTCGGGAGTGGTCGTGGCCGCCGTGTTCCTGGCGTGGGGCCGGCGGCGCACCCCACGGCCCGGCGCGGTCGCCCGGGTCTTCGCGTGGAGTCTGGGCGTCACCGTCCTCGCCGCGATCGGGAGCCTGGCGACCGGCGGCAACTACATGTTCCTGCGCCATCCTCCACGGCAGGACAGCCTGCTCGACCTGATGGGCCCATGGCCCTGGTACATCCCCGCGGCCGCGGCCCTCGCCCTGGCGCTCTTCTGGCTCCTGGACCGCCCGTTCGACGGACGGCGCAGGCGGGGGTCCGCGGGCTAGGCTTATGCGATGCCCGACCACCCCACCGCGCTCGCCGAGCGGCTCGACAGCGACCAGAAGGACGCCATGCGGGCGGGCGAGAAGCTGCGCCTCGGCACGATCCGCCGGGCCCGGGCGGCGCTGAAGAACGCGGAGATCGAGGCGCGCGGGGACCTGAGCGACGAGGCCGCGGCCAAGGTCCTGCGCGGCCTGGTCAAGCAGCACCGCGAGTCCATCGAGCAGTTCCGCGCCGGAGGGCGCGACGACCTGGTCGACCGGGAGTCGGAGGAGCTGGCCGTGCTCGAGGCCTACCTGCCCGCCCAGATGGACGAGGAGGCGATCGCCGCCATCGTGGCGGAGGCGATCGCGGCCGAGGGGGCCACCGGCCCGGGCGACCTGGGGCGCGTGATGAAGGCCGCGATGCCCCGCATGGGCGGCCGGGCCGACGGGAAGGACGTGAGAGCGATCGCGCAACGCCTGCTGGAGGGAGACCGATGAGCACCACGCCGCCCACACCACCCGGCCAGGGGCCCGGAGGGACACCTCCCGAGGGGCCGCCGGACGGGCCGGCCTCGGCCGTGGGGGCGGGCACCTACTCCCCCGCCGACTCGATGACGCGCTACGACGCCGTGAAGGACGCCTACCACTGCTCCTACGGAATCCCCAGTCCCGCGCTCGCGGTGATGGACCCCGAGCGCGAGCTGATCGTGCGGGTCGACCGCACCAACTTCCGCGTCGTGGGCTTCTCGATCCCCAACTTCACCGAGTGGCACAAGAGGCACGCGGACGCCGAGGGCAACTTCGAGATCGACCTGCCCGAGGTCTGGCCGATGGAGCAGACCGACACGAGTGGGTCCACCGCCTCCTGGTAGGCGCTAGGGCGCGGGCGCGGGCGCGGTAGCGCCGCCGCGGCGGCCACCTGCGGCCGCGGGCCGATCGGCTGGACCTCGCCCGCGGGCTGGGGCAGCCCGGTCGCCACCAGGCGCGCGCGCACGGCGGCGGGCGTCAGGGGCGCTCCCCCCGCGGCCTCCACGATGCCCTGCAGCACCGCCACCGCGCCGGCCACCGTGGCGGCGGCGCTGGACGTGCCATCGAAGCACGAGGTGTACGCGCGGTCGCCGGGCGGACTCCAGCCCTCTCCGTAGCCGGCGGTGACGACCCCCTCGCCGTAGCCCTGCACGTCCACGCGGCGGCCGTGGTTGGAGCGCAGCGCGGTGCGCAGGTCGCCGCTCGGCGACGCCGCGGAGCCACCCGCGCCGACCATCAGCGCGCCGGAGTGGCCGGCCTCGCCGGGGCCGGCGGACAGCCACGGGCGCCCCAGGGAGGCGAGATCGACGCCCTCGTTGCCGGCCGGCTCGACGACCACGATGCCCCCGGCGGCGACCGCGGCGATGACGTCGCGCGCGAAGGCGTCGGCCTCGACCGGCGCCAGCACGAGGCGCTGCACCGTGGGAGAGGGGTCGGCGTTGACCAGGATCTGCTGCTCCACGAGGAGGACGTCGCCCGGCCGCAGCCCGTCGGCCGCGGCGGCGATGGCCGCCTGGAGCTCGTAGGCGCCGGCCGCCGAGAACGGCGCGCGCGGCCGCAGCGCCGCGGCGGGCGCCAGCCCGCTCACGCCCCGGCCGTCGTCGGCGGCCCCCAGCAGCCCGAGCACGGCGGTGCCGTGCTCCTTCGCGAGGAAGCTCGGGTCGAGCCCTCCGGCCGGTCCGACGGGCGCGGGCAGGGAGCGCGGAGCCAGCTCCTCGTGGCTCGGGCGCCAGTCGTACTCGATGTCGGCGATCGTGATGCCCGCCCCGGCGGCACCGGGCGGTATGGCGAGCCCGGCGCGATGGTCCTGGAACGGGGTCAGGTCCGGCGTGGGCGCGCCGGGGCTCACGAGCGGCCAGCCCCCGGCGGGCGGAATCCGGCAGATGGTCGGCGGCGGCGCCAGGCGGACGGCCAGGCCCGCGGCGACCCCCGGCCGGGCGTCGAGGGTCCGGGCCAGCCGCCGTGCGCCCGCCGCGTCTCCGGCCGGCACCCGGTACCAGCGGCGGAGCTCGGGCAGGGCCCGGCCGGCTCGCCGCTCCATCCGGCGCACGACGCTCGGGGGCAGCGCGGGGCGCGCCGCGGGTCCGAGCCGCTCGGCGGCGACGTCCGGGGCCACCCGCGCGAGCACCGAGGGGGGCTCGGCGGCGGCCGACGCCGCCCAGGCGAGGGCGATGAGGGCCGCGGCGAGGGTCGCGACGAGGGTACGGGGGCGGGGCACCGCACTAGGATGCCCGTCACGTGGTCCCGAGCAAAGCCGGAAGCGATCGGGGGCGGGGTGGCCGGACACGATCTCAGCGAGCGCGAGCGCGAGCGCGTGGCCCCCTACGTCACCGACACCACGGGCCCGGTCTTCGCGCTCACGAACCTCCCCGAGGTGGTGAAGGGCGCCCTCTTCGCGCGCTACTCGCGCAGCCCCAAGTCGCTGCGCCGCCTGCTGCTGGACGAGTTCCTCGGGGGAGACGAGCCCCAGGGCGGTCCGGTCTCCGGCTCTGCGCCGGTGGGGGAGGCACGGGCCGAGGCCCTCTACGAGCGCGTCCTCGCGGAGTACGGCGACGATTCGGTGGCGCAGCTCGGCGGCGCCCACGTCGCGGTCGAGGGCGCGTCCAACCTGCTCACCAAGGTGCTCCAGTGGGGACGTCTGGCGAGCTACCTGGAGCAGTTGACCCGCTACATCCCCTACACCGACCGCCCCGGTGGACGGTTCCGGTACCACCGGCCCGCGGCGGTGATGGCCCACCCCGAGCACGGCCCCGCCTACACGGCGACGCTCGACGGCGCCTTCGAGGCCTATGCGGAGCTCCTGCCGCGGCTGGTCGAGCACGTGGGCGCGCGCGTGCCGGCGGACCCGGCGGTGCCGGCCCCCGCCCGCGACCGGGCGATCCGCGCCGCGGCCCTCGACCTGTTGCGCGGGCTGCTGCCGGCGGCCACGACCGCCAACGTGGGCGTCTTCGCCTCGGGTCAGGCCTACGAGGCGATGCTGATCCGGATGGGCGCCCACCCGCTGCCCGAGGCGCGCGACTGCGCCGCGTCCCTGCTGCGCGAGCTGCGCAAGGTCATCCCGGCGTTCCTGACCCGCGTCGACCGCCCGGACCGCGGCGTGGCCCACGGCGCCTACATGCGCGCGAGCGAGGCGACGGCCGCCGAGCTGGCGTCGGGCCTGCTGCTGCCCTCCGCCGACCGCGAGGACGGGCCGGCCGTGCGCCTCGTGGACTTCGACCCGGACGGCGAGGCCCGCGTCCTGGCGCAGGCGCTGTGGCCCGCCAGCGGGCGGGACCTGGGCGAGGTGCGCGCGCACGTCGCGACGCTGGACGCCGACCGGCGGGAGGCCGCCCTCTCGGCGTGGGCCGGCCGGCGCGACGACCGGCGCCAGCGGCCCGGGCGTGCCCTCGAGGCCACGATCTATGCCTTCGAGGTGGTCTGCGACTACGGCGCCTACCGCGACCTCCAGCGCCACCGGATGCTGAGCCTCCAGGCGCAGCCGCTCACCCCCGCGCTCGGCTACGCGGTTCCCGACGAGGTCGCGGCGGCGGGCGCCGGCGACGCCTACGCGGCGGCGCAGAGGGCCTGCGCGAGCCTCTACGACCGGCTCGTGACCGACATGCCGGCCGAGGCCTCGTATGCCGTGACCCTGGCCCACAGGATCCGGTTCACGATGACCATGAACGCGCGCGAGGCCATGCACCTGATCGAGCTGCGCAGCCAGCCCCAGGGCCACGAGTCGTACCGATGGGTGGCCCGCGAGATGCACCGCCTGATCCGCGACGTGGCGGGCCACGGAGCGATCGCCGCGATGATGTCCTTCGTGGACACGAGCGACCCGGCGGCGGGCCGCCTCGCGGCGGAGCGGCGCCTCGAGGAGCGCCGGACGCGGTCGTGAGCGGGGGGCGGCGGCGCGCCTCGTCGGGCTCGCCCTTCGAGGCGACCATCGGCTTCAGCCGGGCGGTGCGCGTGGGCGACCGGGTGCTGGTGTCCGGGACCGCCCCGGTGTGGCCGGACGGCTCCTGCGACCCGGACCCGGCCGCCCAGGCGCGCCGGTGCGTGGAGATCGTGCGCGAGGCCCTCGCCGAGCTCGGGGCGGGCCTCGAGGACGTGGTGCGCACGCGCGTCTTCCTCACCGACGCCGCCGACGCCGGCGCCGTGGCGGCCGTGCACGGCGAGGCCTTCGGCGCGGCGCGGCCGGCGGCCACGATGGTCGTGGTGGTGGCTCTCCTGGACCCGCGGTGGCGGGTCGAGATCGAGGCGGAGGCCATCGCTGCTCCAGCGTAAGCCGGCCCTCTTACGCGGGGCCGGCCTGACGCCAAATGCGCTCTGGCCGAGCGCATTTGCGGACCGGCGTCACCGGCTGCGCCGGGGACGGCCGCCGGGACAAGCGAGAACTTGCCACAGAATGATCGGCTCTCGTGTCTTTCCCGGCGCCAGCCCGGCGAAGCCGGTGCGCCGGTCTGCGCGGGCCGCCGGCCAGGCGGTCCGGGCGCGCTTGATGGCCCCGCTCAAGAGGGCCATCAACCGCATGGTCTCAGCTACATTGGTCTCATGGCCGACCCGCCGCGCAGCAACCGCCTCGGCGGGATGGCCCTCGCCAACGGCCTCCTGGTGCATGGCCCGCGCCACTGGGCCGCCGCCGTCCGGGGCGATGACGGGAGGCTGATCGTGGCCTCGGGCCGCAAGCGCCTGCTGGGCGCCGGCCCCCTGGGCGACCTGCCGCTGGTCCGCGGCCTCGTGCGCCTGGGCGAGGCGTTCGCGGTGCTCCCCTCCGTGCGGCGCGGCCTGCCGCAGGCCCGCTTCGCGATGGAGGACCGGCGCGCGATCATGGCCGCCGTGGGCGCGTCGGCGGTCGCGGCACTGGCCCGGCGGCGGCTGCGGTCGGTGCTGGCCCAGGAGGCGGTGGGCGCCGTGGCGGGCCTGGCTCCCGCGCTCGTGACGCTGCGCGGCTCGCGCGCGGCCGTGTGGCACGCGGTGGAGCACAAGAGCATCGCGGCCTACGAGGCCGGGGGCGCGGACGAGGTGGCCAAGGCCGCCGACCACGCCAAGGAGCACGATCGCTGCGGCAGCAACCTGATCCTTCCCGCTCCTGGTCTCCACGACCGTGGGGAACACCGTCGCGCGCAAGCTGCTGGGGCGGCGCGCCATCGGGGGCCGCTCGGTGGTGGCGGCGCTCAGCATCGGCTGCGCGGTCGAGGTGTTCGCGTTCTCGGCCCGGCGGCCCGAGCACCCCGTCTCGCGGGTCGTGCACGGGGTGGGCCACGCGATGCAGTCGGGCTTCGCGACCCGGGAGCCGAGCGAGGGCGATCTGCTGGTGGGGCGGGCGGCGATGGAGGCCCTGCTGCGGGCCGAGGCGGCCGACCCGGCGACCGCGGCCTGATTGAGCGTCACGGTGACGGTGGTCGCGCCGGCGGCGCCGGCGGCGGCCTGGGAGCGGTTGACCGACTTCGCCGGCTGGCCCGACTGGAACCCGCACTGCCTGGCCGCGCGCCTGGACGGACCACTGGCCGCGGGCACCCTGCTCGAGCTGCAGCTTCGCCACCCCCGCGGACGCGACTTCTACACGCGGCCGCGGCTGACGGTCGTGGAGCCCGCGCGGGAGATCGCCTGGGAGGCGCGGGCGCTGGGGCTCCGGGCGACCACCCGCACGCTGCTCGAGCCCGAGCCTGACGGCACGCGGCTGACGATCGACGCGCGCGCGGAGGGCCCGATGGCCTTCACCTACCGGATGACGCTGACCGATCGGGCGCAGGCTCTAATCTACGTCGCCATGCTCGACGCCCTCACCGACACCCTGCGCGCGTGAGGGCTCGGGTCGCGCTCGGGGCGCTGGTGGCCTCGCTGGCGGCCGTGGCACCGGCGACGGCGCACGTGGAGGTGCTGCCCGCGCGCGTGGAGCAGGGGGTGGCCCTCGAGCTGACCGTGCGCGTTCCGACCGAGCGCAACCTCCCGACGACCGCGGTCCAGGTGCAGTTCCCCAGCCAGGTGACGGTGTACAGCTTCGGCGTGCCTCCCCCGGGCTGGACCGTGCGGCCGCAGCTCGCGACCGACGGCCGCTACCGCGGGGTGGTGTTCCGCGGAGGCACGATCGGCGTCGGCCGGTTCGCGGACTTCACGATGCTCGCGACGCCGTTCGAGACCGGCACGGTGGCCTGGAAGGTGCGCCAGACGTACGCCGACGGCCAGGTGAAGCCGTGGACCGGGCCGCCCGAGCAGGAGGGCGGGACCTCCCAGGAGACCGGGCCCTCCGCTCCCGGCCCGGCGGCCCGGATGGAGATCGTCGCGGCCGGCACCGCGGTGCCGGGCGCGCCCGCGGCCGTCGCGGGCCGCGACGACGACGACTCCGGCGCCGCGATCTGGCTCGGCGTGATCGCCATCGCCATCGCGGCCCTTGCGGCGATCGGCGTGGGGCTGCTGTGGTCAACCCGTCCGGCACGGCTGCCGGAGGACGACGAGGGGGGCTCGCAGTGAGGACCGAGCGGCGCACCCGGCTGGACCCGGCCACCTTCCAGCTGCCGGTGGAGAAGATGCGCGACGGCTACTACAGCGACGCCTACTTCACCTTCACCCGCGAGGTGCTCGAGAGCGACGCCCACCGCCCCGACGTGCTGATGCAGGTCTTCCAGCGCGAGCACTCGGTGCTGGGAGGCGTGGACGAGGCGCTGGCGATCCTGAAGCTCTGCTCCGGACGGCGGCAGCCGGACGGGGGGTGGGAGGACGGCTGGGAGCGCCTGGAGGTGTGGGCCCTCCACGACGGCGACGCGATCGAGCCGTGGGAGACCGTGCTCACGATCCAGGGCGACTACAGCCTGTTCGCCCACCTCGAGACGCTCTACCTGGGGGTGCTCGCGCGCCGCACCCTCATCGGGCGCAACGTGCGCAGCGTGGTCGAGGCCGCGCACGGCAAGCCGATCCTCTACTTCCCGGCCCGCTTCGACCACTGGCAGGTGCAGACCGGCGACGGCTGGGCCGCGCACATCGCCGGGGCCATCGGGGTCTCCACCGACGCCCAGGCGTCGTGGTGGGGGGGCAAGGGGATGGGGACCGTCCCGCACGGCCTGATCGCCGCGTACGGCGGGGACACCGTGCTCGCCGCGCGCAAGTTCGCGGACCGCTTCGCCGACGAGCTGCACGTGACCGTGCTGGTGGACTTCGAGAACGACTCGGTGCGCACCGCGCTCGAGGTGGCCGACGCCCTCGGCCCGCGCCTGTGGGGCGTGCGGCTGGACACCTCCAGCACGATGGTCGATCGGTCGCTGTGGCACGAGCTGGGCCGCTTCCGCCCCACCGGCGTGGTGCCCGAGCTCGTCTGGAAGGTCCGCCGTGCCCTCGACAACGCCGGCCACCGAGGGGTGCGCATCGTGGCCTCGGGCGGGTTCGACGCACAGCGCATCCGAGAGTTCGAGGAGGCCGCGGTGCCGGTGGACGCCTACGGCGTGGGCACCTCGCTGCTCGACGGCCGGAACGACTACACGGCCGACGTCGTGCGCGTGGAGGGCGTCCCGTGCGCGAAGGTCGGCCGCGAGGAGCACCCCAACCCGCGCCTGGAGCGGGTGGGCTAGCCGCCGTGCTCGGCCCACTCCACCACGTGGGCTACGTCGTCGCCGACCTCGACCGGGCGCTCGCCGAGTTGGAGCGGTCGCTGGGCCTGGCGGAGGTCCTCCGCGAGGTCATGGTGGAGCAGGGCGTCGAGGCGGTGCTCTGCGGGGGCGAGGGAGGCCAGGTGGAGCTGATCGCGCCGCTCGATTCCGAGAGCGCCATCGCGCGCTTCATGGAGGCCCGCGGCGAGGGCTTCCACCACGTGGCGTTCACGGTGCCCGACCTGGAGGGCGCGCTCCAGGACCTGCGCTCGCGCGGCGCCGAGCTGATCGACCCCCACCCGCGCCGCGGCCTGGGCGGGCACCAGGTCGCGTTCGTCCATCCCCGCTCGGCACTGGGGGTGCTGACCGAGCTCGTGGAGGCCGGTCCGGCCGGGCACCGGTAGACTCGCCGGCGTGGCGACGCGGAGACTGGAGCTGGGGTTCGAGGGCGGCACCGTCCTGCGCCTGACGGTCGAGGAGGCGGTGGGCGACGAGCTCACCACCGCCCTGAGCGCCGGCGCGGACACCTGGCGCTCGATCGCGTCCGAGGAGGGCGTCTTCTGGGTCAACCCGGTGGAGCTCGTCTACGTGCGCCTGCCGCCGGGCGAGGCCCCCGGCCGGGTGGGCTTCGGCGACTCCTAGCCGGGCGGGGCGCGGGTGGACCTCGGCCTGGTGGGGCGGGCCAACGCGGGCAAGACGGCTCTCTTCAGCCTGGTGACCGGGGTGGAGGCCGAGATCGCGCCCTATCCGTTCACCACCCGGGAGCCGGCGCGCGCGATGGCCGACGTGCCGGACCCGCGCCTGGACGCGATCGCCGACGCGCAGGACATCCCCCGCCGGGTGCCGGCCCAGGTGCAGGTGGTCGACATCGCGGGCCTGGCCGCCGGCGCGGGGTCCGGCGAGGGGCTCGGGGGGGCCGCCCTGGGGCAGCTCCGCCAGACCGACGCCCTCGTTCACGTGGTGCGGGCCTTCGCCAACGCCGAGGTCCCCCACCCGGAGGACCGCATCGACCCCCTGGCCGACGCCGAGGCCGTCGACCTGGAGCTCGCGGTGGCCGACCGGGACCAGGTCGAGCGGCGGCTGGAGCGGGTGCGCAAGGGGGCGCGGGTGGGCGAGGCCGGGGCGGCGGCCGAGCGTGCGGCGCTCGAGGTCCTGGCGACGGAGCTCGACGCCGGCCGGCCCGCACGGTTGGCCCCCGGCGACGCCGCCCGGGCCATCGCCGCGGAGATGGGCCTCCTGACCGCCAAGCCCGTGCTCTACCTGGCGAACACCGACGACGACCTGACGCCACCGGAGGGCCTCGCGGCCCACGCGGCGGCCCAGGGCGCGGATGCGCTGGCGCTGCCGGTCGGAATGGAGCTCGAGCTCGCGGCGATGGAGCCGGAGGAGGCCGCGGAGCTGGCCAGGGATCTGGAGCTGGGCGACGTCCGCGGGGCCGACGCGGTGGTCGCCGCCGGCTACCGGCTGCTCGACCTGGTGACGTTCTTCACCGGGTCCGGGCCGCCCGAGGCGCGCGCGTGGCCGGTCCGGCGGGGCACGAACGCCGCCGAGGCCGCCGGGCGCATCCACTCCGACATGGAGCGCGGGTTCATCCGCGCCGAGGTCATCGCCTGGGACGACCTCGTGGCGGCCGGGTCGTTCAGCCGCGCGCGCGAGTCGGCGCAGGTGCGGATGGAGGGCCGGGACTACGTGGTCCAGGAGGGCGACGTCCTCCAGATCCGCTTCAACGTCTGAGAAGCGGCCTCATGTCGTGGTGGCACCGCCGCGTTGGCCATCGCGCGCCCCGCGTGCGAGGGTCGCGTCGCCGTCCCGTAGAGGGGGATGACGTGAAGAACGCATGGCGCATCGTCGTCGCGGTCATGGCCGTCGCGCTGGTGGCGGCCGGAGCCACGGTCGCGCTCGCGCACGATCCCGGGAAGCGCGACGACCGTGTCTTCACGCTGCAGCCGGATCCGGCCGGCAACCCGGAGGGCATCGCCGTCGACAGGCGCTCGAGGGCGTTCTTCGTCTCGATCACGGCCGATGGCGCCATCTACCGGGGGACGCTCGGCAGCGACACCGTGGCGCCGTTCATCCCCGGCGCCGCCGGCGCGGCGGCGGTGGGCATCGAGGTCCGCCGCGGGCTCCTCTACGTGGCGGGCGGTGCGACGGGGGCGATCACGGTCTACGACCTCGCCACGAAGCAGCCGGTCGCGACGTTCCAGACCGGCACCGGCGGATTCCTGAACGACCTCGTCGTGACCCGCCGCGGAGACGTCTACGTCACCGACTCCCTCCGGCCGATCCTGTGGCACGTGACCGCGGATCAGGTCCGCGGGGGCGGGGGCACGCCGCAGGCGATCGACGTGTCCGGGGTCGGATACACGACGGGGTTCAACCTCAACGGGATCGTGGCGAAGGGCAGCAGCCGGCTGGTCGTCGTTCAGAGCAACACGGGCAAGCTCTTCCGGATCAGCCTGGCCGCGGGAGGGTCCGCCGTCGATGCCATCGACGAGGTCGCAGGGGTCTCGGTGCCGGGCGGCGACGGGCTCCTGCTCGACCGCGGGCGACTCGTCGTCGTCCAGGGCGGGCCGCCGGCACAGCTCTCGTTCGTGAAGCTGCGCGACGGAGCGCGGCGCGGCAGCGTGATCGACACGCTGCAGAGCGACACGCTCCACGGGCCCTCGACGGTCGACCGCGCGCGCGGCCTGTACCTCGTCGTGAACGCCGACTTCGCCAACAGCGCGACACCCTTCACGGTCGCGGGCCTGCGGCGCGGGCATCGCCACTAGGTAGGTCCGCCCGGTCGCGCGGGCCTCTTCGCTCGACCTATGGCAGGGGGCCGACGTACCGAGAGCGCGGGCGGATGAGGCGCTCGTCGGCCCATGCCTCGCGGGCGTGGGCCACCCAGCCGGCCGAGCGGCCGAGGGCGAAGAGCGCGAAGGCGCCGCCGGGCGGCAGGCCGCGCGCACGGGCGATCGCCGCGAGGCCGAGATCGAGGGTGGGCAGGAGGCCGAGCTCATCGCGCGCCAGGGTCGCGAGCTCGTCGACCGCGGCGTCCGGCCCTGCCCGCGCCAGCAGCTCGGCGCCGCGCGGGTCGCCCTCCGGGTAGAGCGGATGGCCGAACCCGGGCAGCTCGGCACCGTCGCTCATCGCGCGATCGGCGGCGGCGCGCGCCCCGTCCCGGTCCACCTGGTCGAGCAGGTCCTCGACGCGCTCCAGGAGGCCGCCGTGGCGCCGGCCGCGCAGCGCGCAGAGGGCCGCCAGCAGCACGTGCTCGAGGCGGGCGTCCGCCGAGGCCACGCATCGCGCCGTGAACGAGCTGACGTTGAGCTCGTGGTCGGCGCTCAGCACGAGCGCGGCGCGCAGGTCGTCGACCGCGTCCGTCCGCCACCCCCGTGCCAGGCGCTCGGCGAGCGGGCCGTCACCCATGGGCTCCGGCCGCGGCGAACAGGCCCTCCACCGCCCGGCCCGCCGCGCGGAGCGTCGCCTGGGGCGGCGAGCCCAGCGTCACCAGGGTGCGGTCGGCCGCGGCCACCAGGTGCTCGGACAGCCGCGTGGCGATCGGGACCTCGGCCGCCTCTGGCTCCCCCGCGGCGCTCCCGTCGCCGGGGAAGAGCCCGGCGGCGTCGCGCTCGTCGCCGGTCCACAGGAGCGCGGCGACCTCCTCGAAGCCGGCCGAGCGCGAGAGCTCGACCGCGTCGCGGCCGCGGTAGTAGCAGGTGGCCGTCCTGGATGAGCGTGAGCGCCGAATCGAGCAGCGGCAGGCCCCAGTGGAGGGAGCCGTGGGCGACCAGCTCGCGGTCGCGGTTGCGCTCGCGGCGCCCCCGGAACTCGTCCAGCGCGCCCCGCGGGTACCGGCGCGCGCGGCTCGGGCCGGGGCCGGGCTCCGATGCGACCAGGCCGCGGCTGACGTAGGCGTAGAGCGTCGCCCGGGAGACGCCGAGGTGCTCGGCGGCCTCCTCGGCGGTCAGCAGGTCGGTGTCGGCGGCGCCCATTGATTGATGATACTCGTCAAGATTGACAGTCGTCCAGATACAGGCCTACCGTCAGGTCATGGACATCGACGCGATCACCGACCCCGAGGCGCCGGACCTCTTCCCCGCCGCCTTCCCGCAGAGCGGATTCCCCCGCTACGACTGGACCGAGCCGCCCACGGGCCTGCCCGCCGCGGCCTGGACCACCGAGACGACCCACCGCGACGGCCAGCAGGGCGGCCTGCCCCTGACGGTCGAGGCGGGCGTGCGCCATCTACGACCTCATGTGCGCGTTCACCGGCGACAGCGGCGCGGTGCGCCAGGCCGAGTTCTTCGTCTACCGGCCGGCCGACCGCCGGATGCTGGAGGCGGCGCTCGAGCGCCACCGCGGCGGTGCCCCGGTGGAGCCGACGACCTGGATCCGCGCCACCCGCCGCGACGCCGAGCTGGTCGCGCAGCCTCGGCGTGCGCGAGACCGGGATGCTCGCCTCGGCGAGCGACTACCACACCTTCCACAAGTTCCGGCCCGGCGGCCGGCGCCAGGCGGCGAGCACCTACCTGGACGCCGTGCGCGCCGTGCTGGACGCCGGCCTGCGCCCGCGCCTGCACCTGGAGGACGCCACGCGCGCGCCGGAGGAGTTCGTGCTGCCGTTCGCCGAGGCGGTCATCGCGGCGGCCGGCGGCCACGGTCCGGAGCATGCGCGCCGAAGTTCCGCGTCTGCGACACGATGGGCCTCGGCCTGCCGCTCGACACGGTGGCCGCGCCGCGCTCGGTGCCGCGCTGGATCCGCCGGCTCCGCGCAGCTCGGCATCGCGGCCGAGGACCTGGAGTTCCACCCCCACAACGACACCCACCTCGTCGTGGCCAACTGCCTCGCCGCGATCCAGGCGGGCTGCGCCGTCGTCAACGGCACCCTGCTCGGCACCGGCGAGCGCACCGGGCAACGCCCCGCTCGAGGCGGTGCTGCTGCACGTCATCGGCATGGGGCTGATGCGCGACCCGCTCCCGGACTTCACGGCGCTCAACGAGATGGCCCGCGAGCTGTAGCGAGCTGGGACGACCGCTGGCCGCCGACGTATCCGCTGTTCGGCCGGGACGCCCACCGGACGCGGGCCGGCATCCACGCCGACGGGCTGAACAAGTTCTGGTGGATGTACGCGCCGTTCGACGTGCCCCGCCTCCTGGGGCGGCCGCTGGAGGTGAGCCTCACGGCGCGATTCGGGGGTCGCCGGGCTGATCTTCGTGGTGCGCCAGCACACCGGGCGCGACCTGGCGAAGGACGATCCCGAGCTCCTCCGCGTGCACGCGGAGCTGGCCCGCCAGTTCGAGTCGGGACGCCAGAGCGCCGTCGAGTGGGAGGAGGTGCGCGAGCTCCTGGAGCCCGGGGCGGACCGGCGGTCTCCGGTGCCCGGCGGAGTGTAGGCTGACGGCCGTCTCCCGCCCCGCGTATCCGGTCACCGGCGCGCTTGACGTCGCGGCGCGACCGGGCCTACGGTCGGGCCGGTCGATCCCCCAGGTGAGGGTGACCGATGCGTCCCGCAGGGCTTCTTCTCATTGCCATCGCCGCGCTCGCGCTCTCCGCCGGAGTGGCGGTCGCCGAGGAGCCGGGCTACCAGGCGCCGCCCGAGTCCGTGAACCCCGCAGGGGTGGGGAGCCCCGACGCGGCGGGCGACCCGACCGTGGTGGGCGGCGGCGCGCGCGCCGCCAAGCCGCCCACGCGCGCCGCCGCGACGGTGCGGACGTGCGTCATCCAGGGTCGCGTGCGCACCTGCCGCTTCCACCGCGGAGTGAACATCGCGAAGACGTGCGTCAAGCGCCCCGGAGCGAAGGTCCGCTGCACCGTGGGCGCGGGCGCCACCGGCCGCACGCGCGGCGGCTTCGAGCCGATGCCGGGGCTCGCCGTCGGCCGGTCCTACCTCCACAACCGCGCGATCAACCGGGCGCCCTTCGACGGATGGTGCTCCGGCGCGCTGATCGCGCCCCGGCTCTTCCTGACGGCCGCGCACTGCCTCTACGACAACGGCCGTGAGGCGGGGTCGCGTGAGCGGGGCTTCCCGGCCGCGAGCATGACCGTGATCCCGGGCAACACGATCGACTCCCGGGGCCGTCCCACGAGCCGCCACGGCGTGTGGAACGTCATCCAGAACTACGTCCCGCTGGGATGGCAGCAGGGCGACCGCGGGCTCGACTGGGGCATCCAGGTCATCGCCCCCGACTCGCGCGGCCGCGCGCCCGGCGAGCTCACGGGAACGTTCACGACCCACACGGGCATCACGCTGGACCCCGGCGCCCGGATCCACATCGACGGGTACCCCGCCGCCGGCATCTTCCGCACCTCGGCCCGCTACTTCGGATCCGACCAGTACTCCTACGACGGCCCCTTCGACGGCACGGGCTCGTGGCAGGTGGGCACCCCGGCGAACGGCCTCGACTCCGGCACCTGGGTCTACTTCCCCTCCGAGATGACCGCCGGATCGTCCGGCGCTCCGGTGCTCACCCGCTTCGCCGACGGTCGCTGGGGGATCTTCGGGGTGGTGAACCGGGGAGTCAACACCCGCGCGCGGAACCCGCGGACCTTCGTGGGCCGCTCCCAGATGACGGTCATGCTCGACAACCGGTTCGTGAGCTTCTTCAGCTCGGTCATCGGCCTCGTGGACGGCAGCCGG
The DNA here is from genome assembly GCA_963721335.1 of Miltoncostaeaceae bacterium. Taxonomy (GTDB): domain Bacteria; phylum Actinomycetota; class Thermoleophilia; order Miltoncostaeales; family Miltoncostaeaceae; genus CAVXDY01. Next base: position 521,988 of record CAVRIV010000001.1, on the reverse strand, counting down.
ACCGCCGGCCTGCCGGGGGCCCGGCGTTCGACCGACGCGATGGCAGTCGGCGGGCGGTGAGCCGCCCCTCCCGGGAGAGGGGCGGCGTCCGCGATCGGGCTACCGCCGCTTCTGGACGGTGATGGTGGTCGTGGCCTTGTCCGTGGGACCGCCGGTGGCCAGGCGCGTCACCCTGAGGGTGTAGTTGCCGACCTTCGGCTTCTGGATCCGGAAGAACGCGAAGGTCTTGCCGCGCACGAGCCGGATCGCCTTGCCGGCGCTGCGCTTCAGGACCCGTCCGCCCGGCTGCGTGAGCTGCAGGCCGTACTTGCCGACGCCGAAGCTCACGAAGAACGTCGCCTGCCGCTGACCCTTCTTGACCGTGCGGGTGAACAGCCGCGACTGGCCGATCTTGAAGGTGCTGGTGCGCTTCAGGAGCGTCGTCGCCCCCGAGCTGCGGCCGCGGCACTGGAAGTAGAGGTTCTCCAGCTGCGTGTTCGACGGCGTGCTGGCGAAGACGCCGCCGGTCTCGGTCGCGATCCGCTTGAGGCGCGCGGTGTTGACCGCGGAGAAGCCCGAGCCCAGCTGCACGACGCAGATCGGCCAGGTGCGCCCGGTGCCGTTGAACGCGAACCGCAGGTGGGCGTTGTTGTAGTCGCCGGAGTTGTGGGCGCCGTCGGTGAGGAAGATCGCCGCCTTCGGCACCTGCGGGTTGAGCGGGTCGGCCGCGAGGGCGTTGAACCCCGCCGCGAGCCCGTCGTTGTAGTCGGTCCCGCCGTCGTTGATGATCCGCTGCCGCGCGAGGCGCTTCAGCGGGTTCTTCGAGGCCTCGCCCGCGATCGTCGTCCGCGGGAAGATCTCGCTCGCCTCGTCGTCGAACGCGGTGGCCACGACGCGGTCGCCCTGGCCGGCCAGGTCGACCAGGAGCTGCACCGCGTCGCGCCGGCGGAAGCTCGGGTCGTTGCCCGACATGCTGCCGGAGATGTTGACGATCGCCGCGAGGTCGGTGACCCCGCTGGGCGGGTTGGGGTTGACGACCTTCCCGGCGACGAGCGTCGCGATCTGGCGCGTCACCACCACGGTGTTGAAGGTGTAGGTCAGGTTGAGCGGACCGTTGTAGCCCGCCGCGGGCGCGGTGACCGGGACGACGTCCTCGTCCTCGGAGGTCCCCACCACCGTGCCGTCGGCGAGCGACGTGGTCAGCCCGGTGGCCGAGAACGGCGCCAGCACGCGCAGGTAGGTGACGCCGCCGGGCGCGGAGAGCACCTGGCCGCGCTCCGGCCATGCGTTCCCGGTGGCCGGCGGCAGCGTGCTCGAGACGAAGCTCGACGAGCAGAACGACGCGGCGTCGAGCACCACGTTCTGCACCGCGCCGTCGGCGAGGGGCGGCGAGGCGAACGCCAGGCTCGTCGCGCCGGAGGGCTTGCAGGAGTCGAAGTAGGTGGCCTTGAGGGTGAACGGCGCGGTGTTGCCGGTGAGATCCGCGGTGAGGATCCGGAAGTCCCCGTTGGCGTCGCTCGAGGCGGAGGCGGCGAAGCCGCCGTCGGGCTCGTCGGCCTCGACGCGGACGTCGGGCATCGGAACGCCCCCCGCGTTGGTGACCTTTCCGGTGATGTCGGCGTGAGCCGTGCCGGCCGCGCAGAGCGCGATGGCCCCCGCGAGCACCGCCGAGCGCCGCGCGAGTCGTCGCGGGGCGAGAGTGCGATTCATATGGCCGTGTCCCCCTTGTGGGTGTCCGCTCGGGGAGGCGTCACATGAGCTTCGTCGGACGCCGAGCGCCGAAACCGTATCCCGCACCCTGCGGGGTCCACGACGCGACGTTCGGGGGGTTTTCACGCACGAACGCCGCTTTTTCCCTACGTATCGGCCGCCCCGGGCCCCTCGAGGCGGGATTTGACGGACGTCTCGAGCTGATTCGCGCGCCAGAGCGCCAGCGCCTCGGCGCTCGCCGCTCCGGGCTGCTGGCCGGCCGGCGGCCCGTGGTGCCAGTCGATGGCGTGCAGGAGCTCGGCGCGGCGGACCGGCGTCAGGCCCGCGCCGCGGGCCGCGTCGCCCACGATCTCGTGGCCGATCGCCAGGTGCCCCAGCAGCCGCCCCTCGTCCGTGAGCTCGAAGGTGGCGCCCAGGCGGAACGCGCGCGCGTGGCCGATGTCGTGCACCAGCGCGGCAGCCAGAAGCAGGTCGGAGTCGAGCCGCGGGTGCCAGACCGCCAGCGCCTGCGCCACCGACGCCACCCCCACCGTGTGCTCCACCAGGCCCCCCATGTAGGCGTGGTGGCCGGAGCGGGTGCACGGCATCGCCCGCCAGGCGCGCGCCAGGTCGGCATCGCCGGTGAGGGCGTCCAGGAGACGCCGCAGCCCCGGATCGGCCACCTCGTCGGCCAGGTGGAGCACGAAGCCGAACAGCTCGTCGGGGTCGCGGTGGCTGCGCGGCAGGAGATCCTCGGCCTGCGCCTCGTCCCCCGCGGGACGCAGGTGGCTGACCACCACCCGGTGGCGACCGTCGCGCTCGGTGACGCGGCCGGTCACCCGCACCCGGTCGCCCTCCTCGAACTGGCCGGCGAAGTAGTCGGGCTCGTCGAACACCACGGCCGGCATGGCCCCGCTGGCGTCGACCAGCGTCAGCGCCAGGAAGGGCCTGCCCTGCCGCGAGAGCCGCCGCTCCTTGCGGCGCACGGCGTAGACGCCCTCGAGCGGGCCGCCGGACTCGATCGAGGAGAGCAGCGTCATCGGTCCTGAGCCGGGCAGATGAGGGCGAAGTCGCACGACCGGCACGCCCACGACGGGCGCGGCTCGAAGCGGCCCTCGGCGATGCCCTCGGCGGCGTCGCGCACCATGTCCTGCGCGATCGCCAGCTCGGCCGCCTCCGGGTGGACGCCGCGCGTGTCGCCGTCGAGCACGTGCACGACCGTCGCCCCGCGCGGCTCGATGCCCCAGGCGGCCCGGGCGCCGGCCAGGTAGAGGCGCATCACCATGTCGTCGTCATCTCCACCCGCCCCGGGCCCGGGCGGCTTGCCGGTCTTGTAGTCCACGAGCTGGTGGCCGCCCGCCGGGTGGGCGTTGACGCGGTCCACGCGGCCGCGCACCCGATGGGGGCCCACGGCGAGCGTGAACTCGCGCTCCACCGCCACCGGGCGGACGCGGCTGCGGGTCATCCGCTCGTGGTAGGCCGGCAGGGCCTCGCCGGCCCGGGCCAGCGCCTGGCGGCCCTCGGCGCCCTCGGCCACCCCCTCGCGCCGCAGCGCGGCGGCGAACCGCCGCACGAGCTGCTCGCCGTCGCCCGCCGTGCCGCCCGGCCGGTAGTGGGCCTCGAGGGCCGCGTGCGCCGCGACGCCGATCGCCCGGGCCGGGCTGGGGCGCACCGGAACCCGGTCCACCATCGCGAACCGGTAGCGCAGCGGGCACAGGCGGTAGGCCTCGACCGCGCTGGGGCTGAGCTCCAGGCCGGGGCGGGCGGGCCGCGCCGGCGCGGGCACGGGCTCCGGCGGCGGAGCCGGACGCAGCGCCGCGGCGCGGGCATCGATGAGGTCCCGGGCCGCCTCCTGGGCCGCCGCCACGCGGGCGGCGGCGTCCGTCTCCTGCGCGGCGACCGCCGACGCGGCCCGCAGCGAGGCCTCCTCGAAGGCCGCGTGGCGCTCCGCGATGCCGGCCAGCAGGGCGCGCTCGGGCGCCTCGCCCACCTCCTCGACGTCGGCGCCCGTCGCGGCGCGGGCCTCCTCGAAGAAGGGCGAGAGGGCCTGGGAGACGCCCGCCGCGTTCGCCTCGAAGGCGGCGAGCACCAGATGGCGCCGGGCGCGCGTCATGGCGACGTAGGCCAGCCGCCGCGTCTCGGCGAGGTGGGCGTCCCGGCCCCTCGGGAGGACCTCGGGCAGCAGGGCGTCGGGGATGTCGACGCCGCCGCGGTCCGATCCCGGGAAGCTCGAGCGGACCATCCCGATCACGAAGACCGCGTCGAACTCCAGGCCCTTCGCCTGGTGGACGGTCATCACCTGGACACCGACGCGCTCGGGCGGCGCGGCCGACTCGCCCCGGAAGCCGATCTCGGCGAGGCCGGCCAGCCTGGCCGCGAGGCCGCGCGAATCCAGAGCCGGCTCGGACTCGGCGATCTCCCGCGCCAGGCGCTCCAGCGCCGCCAGACCGGCCAGCCGCGCCGCGCCCTCGCCGCCGCCGGCGGCGATCGCCTCCCGGCGGAGCCCGGAGACGTCGATGACGGCGTGCAGCGCGTCGGCCGGGGGCATCGCCGCGGCAGCGCGCCCGGCCTCCTCCATCGCGGCGATCAGCTCCTGGGCCCCGGCCTCGCGGGCGACCCCCGCCAGCGCTCCGGCGACCGGAGCCCCGCGGGCCGCCGCGGCCGAGACCGCGTCGGCCGCGGCCGTCCAGGGCAGGTCGAGCCGGTGGTCCGAGGCGAGCCGCAGGTGCGCCTGAGCGTCGGAGGGGTCGGCCGCGGCGCGCAGCCAGGCGACCGCCGCGCGCACCTCGCGGCGCTCGAAGAGCCCGAATCCTCCGCGCACCTGGTGAGGGATCCCCGCGCGCTCGAGCGCCTCGGTCACCGGCCGCGCCTCCAGCCGCACGGCGCGCATGAGCACGGCCTGCTCCTCGAGCGGCACCCCGTCGGCGGCCAGCCGGCGGATCTCCCGCGCGACCGCCCGGGCCTGGCCGTCGGGGTCGGGGGCCCGCCAGAAGCGTGGATCGGGCCCGACGGCCCCCGGCAGCGCGGCGATCGTCTTGGGGGCGCGGTCGGGGATCGGCAGCACCACGGCCGCGGCGGCGTCCAGGATCGGCTGGGTGGAGCGGTGGTTCACCTCCAGGCGCAACTGGGCGGCGTCGGGAAAGCGCCGGCGGAAGTCGGCGATGTTCTTCGCGGACGCTCCGCGGAACCGGTAGATGCCCTGGTCGTCGTCGCCCACCACCACGAGGCTCGCGGCGTCGCCCGCGAGCAGGTAGAGGAGCTCGGCCTGGGCGTGGTTGGTGTCCTGGAACTCGTCGACCAGCACGTGGCGAGCGGTCGAGCGGGCGGCCTCCAGCCGGTCGGGGTGGCCCCTCAGCAGCTCCAGGGCCCGGACGATCGACAGGCCGAAGTCCTCGCGGCCCTCCTCCTCCAGCCACCGGTCGTGGGTCTCCAGGACGCGCGCGATCTCCACCTCGCGCCGCGCGCGATGGGCGGATGACCGCGAGCCCGCCGAGCGCTCCGCCTCCTCCGCCCACCGGCGGTACTGCTCCGCGGTGACGAGCTGGTCGCGGCACTTGTCGATGCGCTCCACCAGGTCGGCCACGAGGCGGGCCCGGTCGCCGCGCAGGTCGTGGACCCGCAGGTCGAGCTCGTCCATGCGATCGAGGAGCATGAGCATGCGGTCCTCGGTCCGCGCCACCGCCACGTCGGGCAGCAGGCCGCGCTCCACCCCGTGCACGCGGGCCAGCTCGCGCGCGAACGCATGGAAGGTGGTGACGCGCAGGGTCTCGTGGCTCCCGCCGATGAGGTCCTCGGCGCGCGCGCGCAGCTCCACCGCGGCCTCGCGCGTGAAGGTGAGGGCCAGGATCTCGGTGGGGGACGCGCCCTGGTCGACGAGCCACGCGAGACGGTGGCAGAGCACCCGCGTCTTGCCGGCGCCGGCGCCCGCGAGCACGATCGCGGGACCGCCGGGATGGGTGACGGCCGCGCGTTGCTCGGAGGTGAGGTCGGCCAGCACGGGACCGGTCATGGTAGCCCGGCGGCCGGACGCCCCACTGGGGTAGCATCGCGCCCCGTGGCCGACGTCCGCCCCTTCCGCGCGCTCCGGTACGCCGCGGCCGCCGGCCCCCTGGGAAACCTGGTCTCCCCGCCCTACGACGTGATCTCTCCGGAGGAGCGGCGCGCCTACCTCGCGGCGAGCCCGTACAACGCGGTGCGCCTGATCCTGCCGGAGGTCGACTACCAGGACGTGGCGGGGATGATCGCCTCCTGGATCGATCATGGGGTGCTCGGGCGCGAGGACGCGCCCTGCCTGATCGCGTGGACGCAGTCCTTCACCCTCGACGACGGGATCCCGCGCGAGCGGCGCACGATCCTCGGGGTGGTGGGCCTGGAGCCCTACGAGCACCGCGTGGTGCGGCGCCACGAGCGGACCCACGAGGGGCCGAAGGCCGACCGGCTGCGCCTGACCCGCGCGGTGCGCGCCAACCTGTCGCCGATCTTCGGCCTCTACCCCGACCCCGAGGGGTCCGCGTGGGCGGCGACCGCCCCCGCCGGCCCCCCCGAGGCGACGGTGACCGACCACGACGGCACGGTCCACCGCCTCTGGACGATCGACGACCCGGCGGCCCACGCCGGCGTGGCCGAGGCGCTCCGCGAGCGCTGGATCCTGATCGCCGACGGCCACCACCGGTACGAGACGGCTCTCGCCTACCGCGACGAGCGGAGGGCGGAGGGAGCCGGCGAGGGCCCGCACGACCGCGTGCTGATGGGCCTGACCGCCCTCGACGACGACGGCCTGGTGGTGCTGCCCACCCACCGCCTGCTCACGCGGTGGCCCGAGGGAGCGGACGGGGCGTTCCGCTCGCAGCCCGTCGAGGGCCTCGACGGGCTGCTGGCAGCCCTCGCCGAGGCGCCGCAGGATTCACCCGCCCTGGGGCTGCTGCTGCCCTCCGGCGCCCACCTCCTCACCGGGCGGGCCCGGGAGGGCGCGACGCCGGGCGAGCGGCTGGACGTGGCCGTGATCGAGAGCGAGATCCTGCTCCCGCACCTCGGTTCCGACCAGGCGGCCCTGAGCCATGAGGGCGTGCTGAGCTACGCCAAGGACGCGGCCGACGCCGCCCGGCGGGTCGTGACCGGCGAGGCCGCCGCCGCCCTCATCCTCCGGCCCATCCCCAAGGCGGACGTGGCGGCGGTCGCGGAAGCCGACGAGACGATGCCGCAGAAGTTGACCTACTTCTTCCCGAAGCTCCTCCTCGACGCGGCGACGTGGCCGGGGGGTGGCCTTCCCGGCGAGCCCCGCCAAGGCGGACCGCCGGTCCGCATGCGGCCGGCCAGGCCGTATTGGCGTCCGCCGGGCCACGTTTTCCGGCCCGCGCACGCTGACCCCCAGGGGACGCGGAGCGCGAGGAGCGTCTTGCTCACCGTGAGGCCGGGCTTCGGGCCTCCGAGGGCCTGGTAGACCGTGCGGCCGATCCCCACCACTCCCACGCCGTGCCGGGGCTTCGGGCTGCGGGGCAGCGTGCGCCAGCGGCCCGACTCGGGATCGTAGGCGTCCACCTCGCGGATCGTGCCGTCGGGACCCTCGCCCCCCAGCGCCACCACCTTCCCGCCGGCCGCCGTGGCCCCGTTGCCGCCGCGGCGCGTGGGCGCGTTGGCCAGCCGCGACCAGCGCCGGGCCACCGTGTCGTACACGTCCGCGTGGTCCGTGTTGGTCTCCAGGCCGGCGGTGCGCCCGCCCACGGCGTAGACCCGCCCGCGCAGGGCCGTGACGCCCAGGTGCTCCCGCGGCACCGGCAGGCCGCGGAAGGCGCGCCAGCGCAGGGTGCGCAGGTCGAGGTAGAGCGAGGAGCGCGCCAGCCCGCCGGGTCCGACGCCGCCGATCACGTAGAGCCGGTTGCGCACGATCGCGGCGCCACCGGCGGCGCGTCCCTCGGGGAGGGCCGGCAGCGCATGCCACCGGCGGTCGTAGAGGACCCAGGCGCGCCGCGAGATCTCGTCGGCGGTTGACGCGCGCCGGTAGCCGCCGACCACGTAGAGCCGGTCGCGGCGGGTCGCGGCCATGGCGTGATGCACGGCCTCGGGCAGGTCGGGAAGACGGATCCAGCGCTCGCGCGCCGGGTCGTAGAGGTCCACGTGGGCCGACGCCGCCCCGTCGGCGGTGAGGCCGCCCGCGGCCACCACCCGGGCGCCGAGCGCCGCGCCCACCACCTCGGTGCGCGCCTCGGGCGCGTCGGGCAACTCCTGCCACGCCGGCGCGGACTCCGCGCAGCCCACCAACAGGGCCAGCGACAGCAGCGCGATGAGGGGGTAACGCGCCACGCCTCCAGCGTACTATCCGATTCGGATCGATCGACCAGGAGGGGTCGGTGGCATTCCTGCGCAACCGGCGGATCAGCGACGAGGAGCGCCGGAGGCTCCCGCCCGGACAGCACCTCGTGCGCGACTTCCCGGTGCTCCACGCCGGATCGGTCCCCTATCGCGAGGCGCCGGCCGGATGGGACTTCCGCATCTGGGGAGAGGTCGAGGAGGAGGGCGGCTGGAGCCTCGATGAGTTCCGGGCGCTGCCGACCGTGAGCGTCACCACCGACATCCACTGCGTCACGAGCTGGAGCAAGCTCGACACGCTGTGGGAGGGCGTGGCCCTGTGGCCCCTGCTGGAGCGGCTGGGCGTCACGCCGCGAGCGACCCACGCCGTCGCCCATTCCGAGGAGGGCTACACCGCGAACGTCCCGCTGGAGCGCCTCCGGGCCGACGACGTGCTGCTCGCCTACCGGTTCGGCGGCGAGGAGCTGGAGCCCCAGCACGGCGGGCCGCTGCGCCTGCTCGTGCCGAGCCTCTACTTCTGGAAGAGCGCGAAGTGGCTCCGAGGCCTGGAGCTGCTGGACCACGACGCGCCGGGCTTCTGGGAGCGGCTGGGCTACTCGAACAGCGCCGACCCCTGGAAGGAGGAGCGCTACGCCTTCTGATTCTCCGGAGGTGCCCCCGGGGCCGCCCCTGGAGGGGCAACTCGTTCTGGGCGAGGACCCCCGGGCGGCGCCCCCTGCGCAGGACCCCGGCCCCTTCGAGGATCCCGAGGAGGAGCGCTTCCGGGAGAACCTGGAGCGCATCACGGGGATCGTCGGCCGCTCGCTGATGATCGGGATCCCCACCTTCTTCCTCATCCTCGCGCTGCTGCTCCCGGCGTGGGCCTACGTGCGTGGCCCGGGGGGAGTGACGATCGCGTTCCTCGGGGCCGCGGGCGCCGCCTGGGCACTCGAGCGGTGGAGGGGGCGCAACCGCCCCCGGACCGCGCGCGCCCCCGCGGCGGCGCCGTCCGGACCGTGGCGGCTGGCGCTCGCCGGGGTGGGGCTGCTGGCCGTCGTCTACATCGTCTTCGTGCTCATCGTGAGCCGGTGATCACCTACGACCAGGCCCGCCAGCTCGGCAAGACGTACGTGGGCGCGCTGAACACCGGGCCCGACAGCTACGCGGCCCTGTTCGCCGAGGGGGCGCAGGTGCGGGTGGACGGAGCGGACGCGGACCTGGCCGGTGTCCTCGCGACGACCCCGCCGGGACGATCGGCGTTCCGGCGCGCGCGGCTCGAGCCGCCGGCCGTGGTGCTCACCGTGCGGGTGCGCGACCGGGCGGCGGAGAGCGTGGACGACCGGGAGCACCGGCTCGTCCTGGATGACGCGGGGCACATCACGCGCCTGGAGGCGTAGGGTCCCCGCGATGAGCCCCCTGATCCCGATGGTCGTCGAGCAGACCTCGCGAGGCGAGCGCTCCTTCGACATCTACTCGCGTCTGCTGAACGAGCGGATCGTCTTCCTCGGGACGCCGATCGACGACCAGATCGCCAACCTGATCGTGGCCCAGCTGCTGCACCTGGAGAGCGAGGACCCCGACAAGGACATCTCGCTCTACGTCAACTCCCCGGGGGGCTCGGTCTACGCCGGCCTGGCGATCTACGACACCATGCAGTTCATCAAGCCCGACGTCGCGACGATCTGCTGCGGCGTGGCCATGAGCATGGGCGCCACCCTCCTCGCGGGCGGCGCGCCCGGCAAGCGGATGGCGCTGCCCAACGCCAGGATCCTCATCCACCAGCTCTCCGGCGGCTTCAGCGGCCAGGCGACCGACATCGAGATCCACGCGCGCGAGGCGCTCGACACCCGTCGCCGCCTCGACGAGATCCTCGCCAAGCACACGGGTCAGCCGTTCGAGCGGATCACCAACGACACCGACCGCGACTTCTTCATGACGAGCGACGAGGCGCGCGAGTACGGCATCATCGACCAGGTGATCCACAGCCACTGATCCGGGGCCGTCGCGATCCCCCGGACGGGGCTTGACCGTCGTCGGAGCGAGTGCAAAGGTCAATGCACGGGAGAGGTCACCGAGCTTCGAACGGGATCGGTGGCAATTCCCGATCTGCAGCGTCGGACCGGATCGTGGACCGCATGCAGCGCCACCAGCTGAAGGTGAGCACCGCACCCACTGACTCGAGAGCCGGCCTCACGCGGCCGAGCATCCGAGCGGGGGCACGCATGTGCCGAGCGCGGGCTCATCTGACGAGCTGGGACGGGCGCCCGTCCCACCGATCCGGTTCCCTGGCCCCTGTCGGTCACGAGGTGCGCGTGGGCCCTCGCGGACGACGGGGGGGCGATCCCAAGAAGCGCGGCACGAAGCTCGCCGGCACGGGCGAGCTGGCCGCGGGGAGGTGACGCCTTTGGATGCAGCGAGAAAGGGCGGATCTACCGGCTGAAACGACGCGGTGGGTTCGCCCGCACCCACCCACACAACGATCCGGCGGGCCCGCGCCGGAATCGCCCGCCAGGGCGAGGCGCGCGGAGACCGGAGAACCCGAGGACGTCGGGGCCGCCGTTCCAACGAGGGGACCGGGAACGGCGGCCCCCGGTGCGCCGGGGCTAGGGGAGCTCCTTGACCTCGACGGTCACGGTCATCCCCTCGGTGGCCGGCCCGAGATAGCTGCCCTTCAGCGGGGGGACGTCGCTGTAGTCGCGCCCCGTGGCCAGGCGCACGTAGCGCTCGTGCTGCGGCGCGGGGTGTGTGGGGTCGAGCTCGACCCAGCCGAGGCCGGGGATGGCGGCCTCGACCCAGGCGTGGCTCTCGCCCGGGCCCGCGCTGCCGGGTTGGTGGAGCCAGCCGCTCACGTAGCGCGAGGCCACGCCGTGGCGCCGGCAGACGGCGATCATGAGGTGCGCCATGTCCTGGCACACACCGCGACCGACGGCGACCACCTCCTCGATCGGGGTGTCCACCTGGGTGGCGCCGCGCGTGTAGACGATGCGGGTGTTGACGGCGTCCTCGAGGGCGCGGGCCCAGGCCAGCACGCCCTGGTCCTGATCCAGGCCGAGGGCGTCCGCGAAGTCGCCGATGGGCTGCGTCCACCGGACGTGGGGCGAGCCGGCCAGGAACTCGGCCATCGTGTCCAGGTAATCGGGGTCGGCGACGGCGGCGAAGCCGATCCCCCACGCGGACGTGGGCAGCGCGGGAGCGGGGCGCGTGATCACCACCGCCTCCGACTCCACGACCAGCGACTCGTGCGGGTCCACGAGCTGGAACCAGCGCACGTCGTTGCCGTAGACATCGCGGTGCCCGAACAACTCCGCGCCGGGCACGATGCGCACGTGCGCCCACTCCACCTGCTGGCGCCCGTTGTCCGAGGGGCTCAGGCGGATCTCGTTGACGCTCTCGCCGACCAGGCCGGCGTAGCGGATCTCAGTTCTGTGCTTGGCGTGAAGCCTGGGCACGCTGTCCTACGGGGGCGCGTTCGTAGGCCGGGATGAAGCACGACTCGGCCAACGCCGTATCGATCGACTCGCAGCGGGCGAGCAGCCGGTCCAGCAGGTCCCCCACCTCGAGTCCGCCCCACGGCCTGCGGGCGGCGGACTCGGTCATGTCGCGCGCGGTGCGGGCGAGGAGGAGGGGGGCCGGGTCGGGCGCCATCGCGTCGACCGCCACCAGGTCCTCGATGGCCGACTCGACCTCGGACAGGCAGAAGGCCACCGATCGCGGGAAGCGCGGATCGAGCATCAGGAACCGGCTGATCGACTCGGGCGAGAGCGCGGCGGCGTCCACCTGAAGATAGGCCTCGTGGGCCGACGCGTCTCCGAGCAGCGCGCGCCAGCCGTGGAGGTCGAGGGCGTCGGTCGCCGGGCCCTCGACGCTGGCCAGGTGCCGGGCGCGTACCAGGCGCGCCGAGCGCTCGGCGCGCTCCAGGAAGCGGCCGAGCCGCATGAACTGCCAGCCCTCGTCGCGGCGCATGGACTGCTCCACCAGCCCGAGGATGAGGTGGCCCGAGCGCCTCACGGCGCGACAGAAGGGGTAGACGCCGTCGCGGCCGACGCGCTCGGGGGGCCACTCGGCGAGCTCCAGCCAGGCGTCGTTGATGCCCTCCCACACCTCGCTCGGCAGGCGGTCGCGCACGCTCCGGGCGTTCTCACGAGCCCGGTTGAGGCACGTGATGATGCTGTCCGGATTGTCGCGGCCGAAGGTGAGGTACCAGGGCACGCTGCGCTCGTCGGCGCGGCGGTGGGTGACGAGAAAGCCCTCCAGGTCGCCGGCGATGCTGACGAGCGGCTCCCACACCAGTCGCCCGCCGGCCCCGTTGGAGGCGTTGCCCTCGAGCGCCGCGGCCTGGCTCACCTCGAGCAGGCGCGCGAAGCCCTCGGCGCGCTCCAGGTCGCGCGCGGTCCAGTAGAGCGTCTGCGCGACGCGGGCCAGCATCAGCTGGTCATCCGCCGCCGCTCAGGACCCAGGTGTCCTTGCTGCCGCCGCCCTGGGAGGAGTTGACCACCAGCGAGCCGTCGCGCAGGGCCACCCGGGTGAGCCCGCCGGGCACGACCACCGGGCGCTCGCCGTAGACCACGAACGGGCGCAGGTCCACGTGCCGGGCGCGGAAGCGGTCGCCCACCAGCACCGGCGCCCGCGAGAGCCGGATCGTCTCCTGAGCGATGTAGCCGCGCGGGTTGTCGCGCACCCGCTTGGCGAATTTGTCGCGCTCGCCCGGGGTGGCGTGCGGGCCGATGAGCATTCCGTAGCCGCCGGCCCCGTTGACCGCCTTCACCACCAGGGTGTCGAGGTTCGCGAGCACGTGCTCGCGGTCCTCCCGCCGCTCGAGCAGGTAGGTGCGCACCTGCTCCAGCAGCGGCTCCTCCCCGAGGAAGTACCGGATGATGTCGTGCACGTGGGCGTAGATCGCCTTGTCGTCGGCCACGCCGGTGCCGACCGCGTTGCACACGGCCACCCGGCCCTCGCGCACGACCTGCATCAGGCCGGCCACGCCCAGCAGCGAGTCGGAGCGCAGGCCGGCCGGGTCGAGGAAGCCGTCGTCGATGCGCCGGTAGATGACGTCCACCCGCTCACGGCCCGCGGTGGTGCGCAGGTAGACGCGCCGGTCGCGCACGGTCAGGTCGCGTCCCTCCACCAGCGCCACGCCCATCTGCTGGGCCAGGAAGGCGTGCTCGTAGTAGGCGGCGTTCGCCGGCCCCGGGGTGAGAACCACGACGCGCGGCGACTCGCGGCCCTCTGGGGCGGCCGCCATCAGCGCCGACAGCAACAGGAAGGGAGCGTGGCCGACGGGCTCGACATGGTGGTCGCCGAAGGCCTCGGGGAAGGCGCGGCGCATGAAGGCCCGGTTCTGGATCACGTACGACAGCCCGGACGGGCAGCGCAGGTTGTCCTCCAGAACCCGCCAGGTGCCGTCGTCGTCGCGCACGAGGTCGATGCCGGCCACGTGCACGAAGCGGCCGAGCGGCGGCTCGACGCCCGCCATCGCGCGGACGTAGCCCTCGCAGGTCGAGGCGAGCGCGTTCGGCACGACGCCGTCGGCGATCGACCGCCGCTCGCCGTAGATGTCGCCCACGAAGAGGTCGAGGGCCCGGACCCTCTGGGCGAGCCCGGCCTTCAGGTGCTCCCATTCACCCGGCGGGATCAGCCGCGGGAGCAGGTCGAACGGGAACGGTTGCTCACGCCCCCCGTGGTCGAACGTGATGCCCTGGCTGAGGTAGGCCCGGTCCACCAGGGCGCTGCGGGCCGCGAAGGCCGAGGGGCGGAGGGTGCTGAGACCCGAGTACAGGCGCCGATACTCGGCCCTCGGGCGATCCGGGGCCTCGAACATCTCGTCGAAGAACCCGTCGACGGCGTAGTCCGTGAACAGTGGCGCGGCGAACCCCCCTTCCTCGTCCCCGTGGGAACGACGCTAACAGGGGCCCCCATCCGCTCCCCTTGGCCCGCGGGCCAAACCCGGGGCCCGCGCATGTTCCGCCGGGAGGGCGCGCGCGATCCAGAGCGCGACGAGGGCCACCCCCACCGCCGCGATGGCCATCGTGGCGGTGAACGGCAGCGCGGCGCTGGCGCCGGCGCCCACCAGCGGGCCGAGCGTGTATCCCAGCGCGAAGACCACCGTCAGCAGCGCGGAGCTGAGCCCGTATCGCCCGACCATCCCCGCCTCGTCGACGGCCTCGACCATGAGCGGCCCGCTCGGCGCGCTCATGCACGCCATGCCGGCACCCACCGAGGCGAACGCGAGCGCCACCACGACGGGCGGTCCCACGGCCATCAGCGGAAGGCCGGCCGCCATCAGGGCGCCTCCAACGAGAAGCGGCGCGCGCCGGCCGCGGCGGTCGGACACCCACCCTGCGAGAGGCACGAGCGCGAAGTAGGCGACGAGGCCGACGGTGAACACCAGCCCGATGCCCAGAGACGACAGGTCCAGCCGGCGGGCCAGGTCGAGCGGCAGCAGCGGCTCCAACAGCGCGAGCACCGCGGCCACCGAGGCGAGCGACCAGAAGGCGACGCGCGCCCTCGGCACCGCGACCAGCCGGCGCAGCGCCGGTCCCAGGCGCGGCAGGTCGCCGGATGCCCGCCGCGTCTCGGGCATCGCGATCGCCGGGACGACGGCGATCGCCGGCAGGATCGCGGCGAGGGCGAAGGTGGCCTTGGTGCCCACCGTGTCGATCAGGGCTCCGCCCACGAGCGGGCCGATCAGGCCGAACCCCCCGCCGGCGGTCTCGGCCAGGCCGATCCGCAGGCCCAGCTGGTCGACCGGCGTGACGTCGGAGATCGCGGCGAGGCCCGCGGTCCACACCAGGCCCGCGGCGAGGCCCTGCACCAGGCGGGCAAGCGCCAGCGTCGCGGGCCCCACGGAGAGGGCGAAGGCCAGGGTGGCGGCGGCCAGGAGCACCGCGGCGAGGATCATGGCGGGCCGCCGCCCTGCGCGTTCCACGAAGCCGATGCACCCGAGCGCGGTGATCAGCTGGCCCACGGGGAACGCCGCGAAGATCAGGGCGGCCACCGGCGTGGAGAAGCCGTAGCGATCGGCGAACTCCGGCAATGCGGGGACCACCATGGTGAACAGGACCGTGTCCACCGCGATGAGGCCGGTCGCGGTCCAGAAGACGAGCGAGCGGCGTCGGTGATCGAGGGGGCCCGGCACGCGGGCCGATCCTACGGGCCGGGGAGCCGCTCCGAGGCGCGCGGTTCGGGCCCCCTCGACCGGACGGCACCGCGCTCGTAGGCTCGCGGCGGCGTCCAGAAATCCCGGATGGGGAGGTGGATCGTGGAGGCGCTCGAGGTGGCCGTGCAGTACTTCGACGCGTGGAACCGGCGCGACCCGGAGGCGATCGCCGCGACCTTCGTGCCCGACGGGACCTACACCGACCCCGCCGTGCCGCAGGGGCTCGGGCCGGCGGCCACCGGCGAGTACGCCCGGGGGCTGTTCGCCGGCTTCCCGGACCTGGCCTTCGAGATCGTGTCCGCGGCGGAGTGCGGGGCGGGGACGGTCGCCGCCCAGTGGGTGATGACCGGCACCAACGACGGCTCCTTCCAGGGCCTGCCTCCGAGCGGCAGGACGGTCAGGCTGCCCGGAGCGGACTTCATCGCGATCGAGGACGATCGCGTGCGGTCGGTCGTCGGCTACTTCGACACGCGGGCGGTCCCGGAGCAGCTCGGGCTGCAGGTGATCGTCCAGCCGGTCGCCGTCGGGCCGTTCTCCTTCGGCATCTGCACATACGTGTCGAGGTCCGGCGCCGAGCCCGGCGCCGTGAGCCTGACGGTGCTCGAGGTGCGCTCCGACGAGGAGCGCCAGGAGGTGGGCGACCGCACCCGGGACTCCGTCCTGGAGTTGCTCGAGAAGCCGGGCTTCATCAGCTGGCTGGGCGTGAGGGCCGGCGACCGCATGTTCACGATCACCGCCTGGGAGGACGTCGATGCGCCGGCGTACCTGCGGGAGAGCCCCGCCCACACGGCCGCGATGGAGCGCTTCTTCGCCAGCCCCGGGCTGGCGCGAGTCGGCCAGACCGGCGTCTGGTCACCCCACCGGCTGAACGGCATGTGGGTGCGGTGCGAGGCGTGCGATGCGATGACCCAGCCGCGTGACGGCCGCTGCCGCTGCGGCGCCGAGGTGGCCGCCCCCCGCTACTGGTAGGGGGTCAACGGCGACGGGGCCCGTGCGGGCCCCGTCGCGAAACGCCGGTCGATGGCGACCCGGCTACATGCCCATTCCGCCCATGTCGGGCATCCCGCCGCCGCCACCGCCCTCCTCGGGCTTGTCGGCCACGACGGCCTCGGTGGTGATGATGTTCTTGGCGATGGAGGCCGCGTTCTGAAGCGCCGAGCGGGTGACCATGGCCGGGTCGATGATGCCCGCCTGGACCAGGTCCACGTACTCGCCGGTGTCGACGTTGAGGCCGATGCCGGGCTTCTTGCCCTTGACCTCGCCGACCACCACGCTGCCCTCCAGGCCGGCGTTCTCGGCCAGCTGGCGGAGGGGCTCCTCGAGCGCACGGCGCACGATCGCGGCTCCGGTGGCCTCGTCGCCGGTCAGCTTCAGCTTCTGGAGCGCGGGGATCGAGTTGATCAGCACGACGCCCCCGCCGGGGACGATGCCCTCCTCGAGGGCCGCCCTCGTGGCCTGCAGGGCGTCCTCCACGCGGTGCTTCTTCTCCTTCATCTCGGTCTCGGTGGCCGCGCCGACCTTGACCACGGCGACGCCGCCGGCCAGCTTGGCCAGCCGCTCCTGGAGCTTCTCGCGGTCGAAGTCCGAGTCGGTGGTCTCGATCTCGGCCTTGATCTGCTTGATCCGGCCCTTGATCTCCTCGGAGGAGCCCGCGCCGTCGATGATCGTGGTGGTGTCCTTGGCGATCACGATCTTGCGCGCCCGGCCCAACTGAGAGATCTGGGTGTTGGCCAGCTTGAGGCCCATCTCCTCGGCGATCACCTCGCCGCCGGTGAGGATGGCGATGTCCTCGAGCATGCGCTTGCGCCGGTCGCCGAAGCCGGGGGCCTTGACGGCGATCCCGGTGAAGGTGCCGCGCAGCTTGTTGACGATCAGGGTCGCCAGGGCCTCGCCCTCGACGTCCTCGGCGATGATGAGGAGCGGCCTGCCCTGGCCGATCACCTGCTCGAGCAGCGGCAGGATGTCCTGGACGGAGCTGATCTTGCCGCCGTTGATCAGGATGTAGGGGTCATCCAGGACGGCCTCCATGCGGTCCTGGTCGGTGACCATGTAGGGGCTCATGTAGCCCCGGTCGAACTGCATCCCCTCGGTGAACTCGAGCTCCATCCCGAAGGTCTGGCCCTCCTCGACGTTCACCACGCCGTCCTTGCCCACCTTCTCGATCGCGTCCGAGATCACGTCGCCGATCGCGCGGTCGCGCGATGAGATGGCGGCCACCCGGGCGATGTCCTCCTTGCCCGAGACCTCCTTGGACTGCTTTCCGATCTCCCCGACCACGATGTCCACCGCGGCCTCGATGCCGCGCTTCAACCCCATCGGGTTGGCGCCGGCGGCCACGTTCTTCAGGCCCTCGCGCACGATCGCCTGAGCCAGGAGCGTGGCGGTCGTGGTTCCATCGCCGGCGACGTCGTTGGTGGCCGTGGCCACCTCGCGCACCAGCTGGGCGCCCTGGTTCTCGAAGACGTCCTCGACCTCGATCTCGCGGGCGATCGTGACCCCGTCGTTGGTGATCGTGGGGGCACCGAACTTCTTGTCCAGGACCACGTAGCGGCCCTTGGGACCGAGGGTCACCTTGACGGCGTCGGCGAGGGTGTTGACCCCGCGCTCCAGCGCCCGGCGGGCGTCCTCGTTGAACTTGATCAGCTTCGCCACGCTCAGACCGCCTTCGCGAGAATGTCGGACTCACGGAGGATCAGGAGGTCCTCGCCGTCCACGGTTACCTCGGTGCCGCCGTACTTGGAGTAGATGACCTCGTCGCCCTCGGCGACCAGCGGTGGGATCCGCTGACCGTCCTCGAACCGGCCCGCGCCGACGGCGAGGACCTTGCCCCGCTGAGGCTTCTCGGCGGCGGTGTCCGGAAGGACGATCCCGCTCGCGGTCACCTGCTCCGCCTCGATGGACCGGACGACCACACGGTCACCCAAGGGTTGCAAGTTCACAGCTCTTCCCCCGTGATTGGCACTCAATGGTTGTGAGTGCCAAGAGTAGCCAGCGGGGGTGCCCGGGTTCAAGCGCCGTTATCGCACTCTCGCGCCGGACTGCCTACTTCAGCGAGGGAAACTCGATGATCTCGGAGAAATGGATCACCGACACGGTGTCGTCCAGCGCCACCTCGCGCGAGTAGATGTGCGAGAGGAAGTGGAGGGTGTCCTCCACCAGCCGGAACTCGGGGTTGTCGCGCTCGATCTCCCGCTGTGTCAGCTCGCGCACGGGCTTGACATCGACCTCGTCGATGATGGCCGTGAAGATCCGCTGGCGGGGCCCGTGACGGTGGCCCACGGTGACCCAGACCAGCTGGCCCTTGCGGTACTTGTGGGACTTGTCGCCCAGCCGGATGGTGGCCGTCTTGCGCCCCTTGCGGAGCTGATCGACGAAGAGCGGCGAGTAGAAGTTCAGGGCGTACACGGGCTGCCTCGCAACGCGGAGAGGGGCGTATGGGGCTCGGTGCCCCGTCGGGGCTCTTCCTTCGCCCCGGCGCTGAGGTCACCTGCCGTGCGGAGCCACGCGAGGGCGCCCTCCATGACGCGCCGCTCCCCCGGGTAGCTGAGCGCGGCCGGGGCGTCGTCGACGGGCATGAAGCGCACCCCCTCCACCTCGGCGTCGTGCCGCGCCGGCGAGCCCGACCGGTAGAGGAAGAGGTAGAAGGCCACGCGCTTGGCGATGCGCGCCCGCTGGATGCGCGACCAGTAGAAGTACGAGATCTCCTCGAGCGGCGTGATCAGCACGCCGCTGAGACCGGTCTCCTCGCGGGTCTCCCGGGCGGCCGCCTCGGGAGGCTCCTCACCCTCCTCGATGTGCCCCTTGGGGAGTGCGAGCACGCCGCCGCCCCGCAGCGAGATGAGCGCGACGAGAAACGATTGGCCGAACGGGACGAGCAGCACCCCACCGGCCGAGCGCTCCTTCAGTACCCGGGCCACGGACGGGCCCGTCCTGCGCGCGGGCGCGCGCGCCGAGCGCCTCCCATGGCGCTCACGCCACGCGATGCCGGCTGGGACGGGATCCGGAGGTGCCTACTTGCCGCCGAAGAGGCGCTTGAGGAAGCCCATCAGGCCGCCCCCGCCCTCGGCGGCCGTCGACGCGCCCGCGGCCACCGGCTGCTCGGCGCCCGCCCCGCCGTTGGCGGCGCTCGTCTCGGCGGACGGAGTCGAGCCGTCCCCGACCCACTTGTCGAGGGCCTCCCAGCCGGTCTTGCCGCTGGGAGCCGACGCCTCGGCCGCGGGGGCCGCGGCGGAGCCCGAGCCGGAGCCGGAGCCGACCCACTTGTCCAGGGCCTCCCAGCCGGTCTTGCCGCTGGGAGCCGACGCCTCGGCCGCGGGGGCCGCGGCCGCGGGGGCCGCGGCGGAGCCCGAGCCGGAGCCGGAGCCGACCCACTTGTCCAGGGCCTCCCAGCCGGTCTTGCCGCTGGGAGCCGACGCCTCGGCCGCGGGGGCCGCGGCCGCGGGGGCCGCGGCGGAGCCCGAGCCGGAGCCGGAGCCGACCCACTTGTCCAGGGCCTCCCAGCCGGTCTTGCCGCCGCCCGCGGGAGCCGACCCCTCGGGCGCAGGAGTCGCGCCGGAGCTGCTGTCGCCGACCCACTTGTCGAGGGCCTCCCAGCCCGTCTTCTGCGCGCCACCCGCGATGGGGGGCAGGAAACGGCGTGGACGACTCATGAAACTCCTCCAGCGGGATTGGGCGCACTCGACGGCCGCGGCTTTGCCGCGTCGCCCGAACTTACGGGGTGTTCGCGGGCCGGGTCAAGGCGAGTACACGAGTCCGAACGGGAAAATCACGCGAGCCCGTGCAGCATCCGGCGGTAGCTGTCGAGCCTCTCATCGCTGACGGCGCCCTCCACGGCGCAGCCCGCGTCGCCGTCGTGGGCGCACCCGCGGAAGCGGCATCCGGCCGCGGCCTCGGCGATCTCGGGGAAGCCTGCCTCCAGGTCGGCCCGGTCCATCCGGGGCAGGTGGAAGGTGCGCACTCCGGCCGTGTCGACCACCCCCCCGCCCCCCGGGAGCGGGATGAGGCGCGGATCGCTGGTCGTGTGGCGGCCGGTGCCCTTCTTGGCGCTCACCGCGCCGGTGGCCCGGGGAACCCCGGTGAGACCGCTCGTGAGGGTCGATTTCCCGACCCCCGAGTGGCCGACCAGAGCGGCCGTGCGGCCGTCGATCAGCGCCCGCGTCTCCTCGAGCAGCTCGGGGCTCTTCGCGGAGCCCAGGAGCGTGGGGTACCCGATCCCGCGGTAGAGGTCGATGATCTCGGCGAGCTCCGCCTCGTCGTGCGGCAGGTCCGCCTTCGTGACGACGATCGCCAGCCACATCCCGCCGAGCTCCCCGGCCACCAGGTACCGGTCGATGAGGCGCGGGTGCAGGGGCGGCTTGGTCGCCGACGCCACGACCAGGAGCAGATCGGCGTTCGCGAACAGCACCCGGGCGCGGCGCTCCGTGCCGTCGCCGCGCTGGAGCATGGTCGTCCGGGGGCGGATGGCCACCACCGCCGGCTCGTCACCCTCGTGGACCCGCAGCTCCACCCGGTCCCCCGCCACCGGCGGACCGCCGGCCAGCTGGGGGACGATCCGGGCCTCGCGCTCCTCACCGTCCACCCACACCGCCGCCGTGGGCCCGGACACCCGCAGCACGACGGCGTCTGGGCCCTCTCCCGCGGTGGCGGCCGGGCTCACGTCGGGGCCGGCGCCGCCTGGAGCAGCTCGTCCGCGACGAACAGCGAGTGGAGCGGGGCCCCGTCGAGCGCCGCCTCGGCAACCTCACGCCCCCCCTCGCCCCGGTCGATCACGACGAGGGCGGCCACCACGACCCCGCCCGCCTGGCGCGCCTTCTCCACGGCCGTGACCAGGGAGCCGCCGCTGGTGAGGACGTCGTCGATGACCGCGACCGGGGTCCCCTCCTCGATGAACGGCCCCTCGATCCATTGCTGGAGGCCGTGCTTCTTGGCCTCCTTGCGCACGAAGAAGCCGGTCACCCGCTCCCCGCCGGCCCAGGCCGCCGCGCTCACCGCGCAGACCAACGGATCGGCGCCGAGGGTGAGGCCTCCCACGGCCCGCGGCGCCGCGGGCGCGAGGGCCGCCCAGCCGAGCTCGCCCGCGAGGGCCGCGCCCTCGGGATCGAGCAGCACCTGGCGGGCGTCGAAGTACCACGAGGCGCGGCGCCCGGACGACAGCACCACCGACTCGCGCACCAGGGCCCGCTCGCGCAGCAGGTGCGCCAGGCGGGCGGAGGCGTCGGCCGAGGCGGGCACCCCGGTAGCCTAGTGGGCGAACAGACCGTCGCCGACCGACGGCGCACACCATCCCGAGGTGCCGGCATGATCGACGTCTTCCCCGAGGCGACCCCCAACCCCAACGCGGTCAAGTTCACCCTGGACCGCCCCGTGGTCGAGGGGCGCAGCCAGACCTTCCGCGCGGGCTCGGACCCCGCCGAGTCCCCCCTCGGCGCTCGCCTGTTCGCCCTCGACGGCGTGACCAACGTGTTCATGGTCTCGAACTTCGTGAGCATCACGAAGGAGGACGAGGCCGACTGGAACGAGCTCGTGCCGCTCGTCATCGACGAGCTGCAGGCCCACTTCGGTGACGAGTCGTGAGCCCCACCGGCGTCCTCTTCTCCTATGCGATCGGCGCGATCTTCGCGGTCGGCGGGCTGCTGTTCCTGATCGCCCTCGACGACAACCGGCTCCTCTTCGGAGTGCCCTACCTGCTCATGGGCCTCGTGATCCTGGGCGGGGTGGCCGCCAGCCAGCGGCGCGGGCGTCGCAAGAGCGGGGGCGGGCATGGCCGCGACGCGGACCCGCCCTCCCGCAGCCCTTACTAAGGGTGAAGGAGCGCCACCCGGACTGAGGCGCTTGTCCCGGCGGCCGTCCCCGGCGCAGCCGGTGACGCCGGTCCGCATCTGCATCCGCCAGGATGCAGATGGCGTCGAGCCGGCCCCGCTTAAGAGGGCCGGCTTACGCTGGGACAGCTACTAAGGGACGGCTGGTAGGTCGGCCAGCTCGGCGGCGGCCTTGTCGAGCGCCTCCTGGGGCAGCTCGTAGTCGCTCATCTCCCCCGTCAGATACGCGTCGTAGGCCCCCATGTCGAAGTTCCCGTGGCCGCAGAGGTTGAAGAGGATCGTGCGCTCGACGCCCTCCTCCCGGGCGCGATCGACCTCCTCGGCCACCGCCCGCAACGCGTGCGAGGGCTCGGGGGCGGGGATGATGCCCTCCGCCCGCGCGAAGCGCACGGCCTCGGCGAAGCACTCGCTCTGGTGATAGGCGCGCGGCTCCACCAGGCCGGTGTGCACGAGGTGGGAGACCAGCGGCGCCATCCCGTGGTACCGGAGGCCGCCCGAGTGGATCGCCGGCGGCACGAAACCGTGTCCCAGGGAGTGCATGGCCAGGAGGGGCGCCATCTTGGCCGTGTCGCCGAAGTCGTAGCCGTAGCGCCCGCGGGTGAGGGTGGGGCACGCGGCGGGCTCGGCGGCCACGATCCGGATCTCCTTGCCCGCCGCCTTCTCGGCCAGGAAGGGGAAGGCGAGCCCGGCGAAGTTGGATCCGCCTCCCACGCAGCCGATGATCACGTCCGGCTCGGCGCCGGCCTGGGCGAGCTGCTCGCGGGCCTCCTGGCCCACCACCGTCTGGTGCATCAGCACGTGATTGAGCACGCTGCCGAGCGCGTACTTGGTGTCGTCGCGCGTGGCGGCGTCCTCCACCGCCTCGCTGATCGCGATGCCCAGGCTGCCGGTGCTGGCGGGGTCGGCCTCCAGGATTCCGCGGCCGGACGCCGTGTCGGGGGAGGGGCTGGGCACGACCTCGCCGCCCCACGTGCGGATCATGGAGCGGCGGTAGGGCTTCTGGTCGTACGAGGCCCGCACCATGTAGACCTTGCACTCCAGGGCGAAGAGCTCGCAGGCGAACGCGAGGGCCGAGCCCCACTGGCCCGCCCCGGTCTCCGTGGCGAGGCGGGTGACCCCCTCCTCGCGGTTGTAGAACGCCTGGGGCACCGACGTGTTCGGCTTGTGGCTCCCCGCCGGGCTCACCCCCTCGTACTTGTAGAAGATGCGGCAGGTGGTGCCGAGCGCCTGCTCCAGGCCCAGGGCGCGGTGGAGCGGGGTGGGCCGCCACATCGAGTAGATCTCGCGCACGGGGTCCGGGATGGGCACCCAGCGCTCCCCCGAGACCTCCTGCAGGATGAGCGCCATCGGGAAGAGCGGCGCGAGGTCGTCCGGGCCCACGGGCTGGCCCGTGCCGGGGTGCAGCGGCGGCGGGGGCAGCGAGGGCAGGTCGGCCGCGACGTTGTACCACTGGCGGGGGATCGCGTCCTCGGCGAGGAGGTAGCGGCGCTGGGCCACCGGGGCCTCTTTCTGTCTAGGGGCTGGGCTTCGAGCCTATCCTCCGGCGGGGTGGCGCGACGGCGTGCGCGGGCAGCCAGAGGATGAAGGTGGAGCCGGCGCCGAGCTCGCTCTCCACGCTCACGCGCCCGCCGAGCAGGGTCGCGAGGCGCTTGACGATCGACAGTCCCAGGCCCGACCCGCCGAGATCGCGGTCGCGCGCGGACTGCACGCGGTAGAGCCGGTCGAAGATGTACGGCAGGTGCTCCGGCGCGATCCCGCTGCCGCTGTCGGTGACGGCGATGCCCGCCATGCCGGGCTCGGTTCGCGTGGTCAGCCGCACCGAGTCACCGAGACCGGTCGCCGCGAGGGCGTTGGCGACCAGGTTGGTGAGGATCGTCTCGACGTGCGCCGGGTCGGCCTGGGCCATGAGAGCGCCGCTCGGGCCCTCGAGCGTCACGCCCCTCACATGGGCGTCCAGCTCCAGCCGCGCCACCGCGACGCGCGCGGCCTCGGCCAGGTTGACCGGCTCGGAGCGCACCGGGGGGTCGAGGTCGAGCCACGTCAGCTCCTGGAGATCGCGCACCAGCTCGCGCAGCCGGGCCGCCTCCGCGCGGATGAAGCCCACCGCCTCGGCGCGGTCCTCGGGGCTCGCGGCCGTGCCGTCCGCCAGAGCGGTGGCGAAGCCCTCGATCGCGGTGACCGGGGTGCGCAGCTCGTGGGCGACGTCGGCCAGGAACTCGCGCTGGCGCGCGTCGGCGGCCTCCAGGCGGGCGGTCATGCGGTTGAACGCCTGTCCGAGCCGGCCGAGCTCGTCGTCGGTCTGCTCCACGCGCACGTCCAGATGCCCCTGTGCCACGGCCTCGGCGCTGTCGGCCAGGCTGGTCACCGACCGGCGCAGGCGCCTCGCCACATCGCCCGAGAGCAGCCAGATCAGCACGCCGGTGCCCACCAGGCCGAGCGCGATGATCGCGTAGGCGCCCCAGTTCCGGAAGGCGCCGGCCGAGGGATCGGGCCGCTCCAGGAGGACCGCGACGTCCCCGCGCCGCGCGGTCGCGGTGGCCTCCAGGTCCGAGACCGGGAAATTCCAGTGCACGACCGAGCCGGCCACCGTGACGACGATGCGGGTGTCGCCGATGAAGTCGTCGGCCTGCCGGGCGACCCGGATGCGGTCGTCGGGGCTCGCCCGCTGGACGGCGCGCGCGATCGCGTCGGCCTGCACCTGGAGCGTCTTCTCCACCTCCGCGCGCGAGCGCGAGTTGACGTAGGCGCCGAAGGTCAGCTGCGCCACGGCGAACACGACGACCAGGGCGACGCCGATGGCCACCGCGATCCGCGCCCGGATGCTGCGCGGACGCAGCTTCGCCATCAGAGCCCCGATCCTCACCTGACCGGCTCCAGCTTGTAGCCGACACCGCGCACGGCGACGATCCCGATGTCCTCGCCGAGCTTGCGGCGGAGGTTGGCCACGTGGACGTCCACCGTCTTGCCGCCGACCCCCGACTGATAGCCCCAGACCTTCTCCAGCAGGCGCTCGCGGGTGTAGACGACCCGCGGGTGCGCGGCCAGCTCGGCCAGGAGGTCGAACTCGAGGCGCGTGAGATCCACCTCGCGCGCGCCCACGGTCACGCGGCGGCCGGTGGGCTCGATCTCGGCCGGGCCCGCGTGCAGCACCCGGTGGGGATCCGGCGGCGCGGACACCCGTCTCATCACGGCGCGCACCCGGGCGATCACCTCGGCCGGCGAGAAGGGCTTGACGACATAGTCGTCCGCGCCCAGCTCGAGGCCGGTGACGCGATGGGCCTCGTCCCCGCGCGCGGTGATCATGATCACCGGCACGTTGGAGATCTCCTCCAGGCGGCGGCAGACCTCGAAGCCGTCCATCCCGGGGAGCATCAGGTCGAGCAGCACGAGGTCGATCCCGCCACGGCGGACCTGATCGATCGCCGCCTCCCCGTCCTGCGCCTCGGCCACGGTGAAGCCCGCGTCCGTGAGGTACAGGCGCAGCAGCCGGCGGATCGCCCGCTCGTCGTCCACCACCAGGACGTGGCCTCGACTCGCCATCCGCCGGATTCTAGAGCGGCCGGGGCTCCGGCTTGAATCGCCCCGGGGCGGGCCCTAGCGTTTCAGCCCGTCCCCGAGCGGGACGGCGCGGCGGGATAGCTCAGTTGGTAGAGCACACGACTGAAAATCGTGGTGTCCCCAGTTCGAGTCTGGGTCCCGCCATCAACGAAAGCCCCGCTGGTGCGGGGTTTTTTTGTGCCTGCGGTCGATGCCCTCGAAGTCCCGAAATGCGCCTCAGGACCATGCGGGACCATGCGGGGGCGACGCGGACCATGCGGGAGACCATGCGGGGATCTCCGAATCAGCACGCCGCGCAGCGTCCTTCCAACTGACGGGGGGCCGAAACCGGCGCTGGTGGATTGATGGCCTGGAGAGCGGCTCGTCCGGCCGGCTCGGCGGGCCACCAGCTCGGATCCATGGCTGGTTTGGACTTGCTCGACACGCCTGCGAATATTCTTGACATCATAATGTGTATTGGAATATCGTCTTCATGTCATGAAAGAGGCGCGAGCCTACGAGAGCCCGCTGCGGGCCGAGCAGATGGAGCAGACCCGCCTGCGCATCCTCCGCGCTGTCACGGAGGTGCTCGCCGATCCGACGACCGCGGAGGTGACCATCCCGCTGGTCGCCCGCCGCGCACGCGTCTCGTTGAGAACCGTCTACCGCCATTTCCCGACGAGAGAGGCGCTCTTCGACGCCTGGGCCGAGTGGGTGGACGAGAGCTTGAGGATCCACCTCCACTCCTACCCGGAGAGGGCCGACCGCCTCCCCGAGTTCGTGCTGGAGCTCTACCGCTCGTACGACGAGAGCGAGCCGCTGGTCAAGGCGATGCTCAACTCGAAGGCCGCTCGTGCCGTCCGGGAGCGCACCCGCCACAGGCGGCAGCGGCAGTTCGAGCGCGCGATGAGCGAGCTCACGGGCGAACTCGAGCCGAAGGAGCGGCTGCGGGCGATCGCGGTCCTCTACCTGCTCGTGAGCGCCCCCGCCTGGCAGGCGATGCGCGAGCAGTGGGGCCTCGACGGGGTCGAGGCGGGCAAAGCCGCCGCCTGGGCCGTGCGCGTCCTCGTGGACGAGCTCAACCGCAATCCGGACAGCATCCGAGAGGTCACGCAGGAGGAAAAGACATGACCGTCGTCACCGAACAGACCTTCGCACCGCCCGGCCCGGGGACGTGGTTCCTCGATCCCACCCACTTCAGCCGGCCGGCGACTCGCTTCCATGCCGAGCTGTTCGTGCCGGAGTTCATCCGCGGCTTCGGCGAGGGCTTCCTGCGTTACGGAAGCCTGCTCGAGTACCTCGACTGGGCCTTCGTCAACGGCTTTCCCTATTTCAGCCCCCGTCCGGTTGGCGCGCCGCCGGAAGCGGTCGAGCACCCGCCAAAGGAGATCTGGGACGAGATTTCGCGAACGGACCCGGAGATCCGCCGGCGGCTGGAGACGAGCGCCCGCGTGTTCGAGCGCAAGCTCTGGCGCGAGGACCTCGAGCGCTTCGATAAAGAGACGAAGCCGGCGGCTGTTCGCGAACATCTGGCGCTGCTCGCAATCGAGCCGCGCGCGCTGCCGACCGACGAGCTGCTCGCGTACATCGACAGGTGCCGCGAGAACCAGAAGCGCGGCTGCTACCTCCAGTATCTCTATACCGTCCCGGCGCTCCTGCCGATCGGCGACTTCGTCGTGCATGCGCAGGAGTGGACGGGGCAGTCGCCGGCCGAGCTGCTCGGGCTGATGCAGGGAACGACGCCCGACCCGCTCGGGGCCGCGGACGACCTCGAGCGGTTCGCCGAGGCGGTGCACCAAGATCGCGAGGCCACGGTCATCCTCGAGTCGGAGGAGGAGCCCGCGGAGCTCCTCTCGAAGCTCCGAGGGCGCCCGGGCGAGACCGGCGCAGCGGCGGCCGCTTACGTCGACTGGGTCGGCTATCGCCCGGTGAACGGCGAGGACGTCGGCGATCCAAATGTGATCGAGCTCCCCGGGCTGATCGTGAAGACGATGCGTACCGCGCTCGAGCCCCTACCAGCAGGACCGGGCGCCGAACGCCTCGAGGAGCGCACCGCGGCGGTGCGGGCGGTCGTCCCGTCGGCACACCGCGACGAATTCGATGAGCTCCTCGGGGAGGCACGCGCGCTCTACCGGCTTCGGGACGAGCGCGGAACGTACCTCGGCCTCTGGGGGATCGGGATCATGCGGCGGGCGATCCTGGCGGGCGGAGAGCGGCTCGCCGAAGAGGGGCGCATCGAGCTGCCCGAGCACTTGGTCGAAGCGGACTACGGAGAGCTGCAGGGACTCGTCGTCTCGGGAGACGGGCCCTCGCCGGCTGAGTTGGCGGAGCGTGCCCGTTACCGGAGCGAGGCGAGCTACAGGGACGCGCCGCCCTTCCTCGGGCCGGAGCCCGGGCTGCCGCTTCCGCCCGAGTGGCTACCGCCTGCTTCCGCTCGCCTCGAGCGCGCGATCGGCGCGGCCGTCCAGGCGATGTTCCTCGCGCCTGAGCCGCGGACAGAGGCGGCACGGGTGCGCGGCCTCGGCGTCAGCCCCGGCGTCCATGAGGGAACGGCGCGGATCATCCAGGGGCCCAACCAGTTCGGGCGCCTGCAGAAAGGGGATGTGCTGGTCACGAACTCGACGACGGCTGCCTTCAACATCGTCCTGCCACTGCTCGGCGCGATCGTGACCGATCGCGGCGGCCTGCTCTCGCACGCGGCGATCGTCGCGCGCGAGTACGGAATCCCGGGAGTGGTCGGCTGCACGGACGCTACCCGGGTGCTGCCGGACGGCGCCCTCGTTCGTGTGGACGGCGCCGTGGGCGAGGTCGAGGTCGTCTCGTGAGGCTCGCGCCCCTCGAGGAAAGCCTCGACGCCGACCTCTACGGCGGCAAGGCGGCGCAGCTCGCGGCGGCCGTCGGCGCAGGGCTCCCTGTTCCAGGGGGGCTGGCACTCTCGGTCGAGCTCGTACGGGCGATCGCGGCCGGTTCGCTGGCCGCGATCGCCGATTTCGAGCGCGCATGGCCGCTCCTCCAGGCTCCACTCGCCGTCCGCTCGTCGGCGGTTGGCGAGGACTCCGAGGAGGCGAGCTTCGCCGGCCAGCACCTCACCTGCCTCAATCTTCGCTCGGCCGTAGACGGGATCGATGCAGTGGAGGCGATCTGGCGCTCTGCCCACTCGGACTCGGCGCTCGCATACCGGCGCCGGCTCGGGCTCACCGGGACGCCCCGCATGGCCGTCGTCGTCCAGGAGCTCGTCGATGCCGATTGCGCCGGCGTCCTCTTCACGCGAAACCCGCTCGATGGCGCCGATGAGCTCGTGGTCGAAGCGGCCTGGGGCCTCGGCGAAGCGGTCGTGGCCGGGCTCGTCACGCCGGATCGCTTCCGTGTCGCCCGAGACGGCACCGTTCTCGAGCGGGTGGCCGGCGAGAAGGATCTCGCCGTCACGCTTGCGCCCGAGGGAGGCACGCAAGAGGTCGCGATCTCGGGCGAACGCATTCGAGCGCTCTGCCTCGACGACGGCCGGCTCGCGGCGCTCGCTCACCTCGCCAAGCGTTGCGGGCGCGCGTTCTCGGGCGCTCGCGACCTCGAGTGGGCATTCGCGGGCGAGACGCTCCACCTGCTTCAGTGCAGGCGCGTCACGAGCGCCGCCTCGATTACACCGTAGGCGGTCTTATGCGCTTCCTGTTCGCCACCTGGGACGGCGGCGTCCCGAACGGCGTTCCCTCTGCAGCAGGAAAGTCGGGAATGGGCCGCGTGCGCGCGGCCCACCTCGTGACGGAGCTCGCGCGCGCCGCTCCCGCACTCGGCTTCCCAGCCCCGCTGACCGCCACGACTGAAAATCGTGGTGTCCCCAGTTCGAGTCTGGGTCCCGCCATTCCCAAGGGCTTCACGCGTCGGCGGGCGCCGCGAGCGAGGACGCGCGCCGCGGGACGTCCTAGATCGTGCCCCGCCGAGTGCGGGGGCGGACGGCGCTGGCCAGGACGTCCTCGGTGAAGGCCCCGGTCGCGCCCTGGCCGATGGCGTACCGGTAGAGGGCGACCGCGAAGATCTGGCTGAGGGCGGCGCTGACGATCGCCCCGACGATGAAGAGGACCACCGCCACCGCGATGAGGACCCCGAGGAGCACCCCGTTGCCGACCGCGAAGCCGATCGCGACGAGGGCGATCGCGGGGAGGAAGGTGAACAGCAGCACGATGCCGCCGATCGAGAACTGGCCGGTGACCTGCTCCCCCCAGCGCTCGCGGAAGATCCCCGCCGAACGGCGCAGGGTCTCGATCGGACCGGTGTTCTCGAGGGCGATCACCGGGATCGCGAGGAAGGTGACCAGGCCCCACGCGACGGCGATACCTCCGAGGATGAGGTCGCCGACGGGGCCGAGGCGCTCCTGGAGCGCCCGGATGATGATGTTCACGCTCGCGATCATCAGCGCCCAGCCGGCGATGGCCGACAGGCGCGTGCGCGCCACCGCGACGCCGCTCGCGACGGTGGCGTCCTGACCGTCGAGCACCTGTGCAGCCGCGCCGGCCAGGGCGACGCTGAAGAACACCGCTGCGTAGCTGACCAGATAGATCCCGACGGCCGCCAGGATGACGGCGAGGACGTTGGAGTCGTCGTTGAAGAGCAGGGCCGCCGGGAGCCCGAAGGCCGCCGCGAGCAGGAGCGCCGACGCGCCCCCGAGAACGGGGAAGGCCGCCAGCGTGTGATCGGAGCGCAGCACGCCCCAGCTCGTCTTGGTGAGCTCCCAGCCCCGTCGGATGCGTCCCATGCCGTCATCGTGCCCCAAGTCACCCGGCGACGGAAGGGTGGCGACGTGCATTCGTCCGAGCGCTGGGCCGCCGGCGACCGCGACGGCGTCGCGGGTCAGCGAGCGGAGGGCCGCAGGGGCTTCTCGTGGACGGCGAGATCGCACGGTGTGGCCAGCAGCGGCGCGAGGTGTGGGTAGGCGTCGTCGATGTTCGCGGTGCGAATGCGCCGGTAGCCCCGCCGCTGGTACCAGGACGTGAGGAACTCCTTGTCCGGGTGCCGCCACGTGCGCGGGAGGAGCAGCTCGAGCTGCATCGCCCGCCGTCCGCGCTCGCGGCTGCGGTGTTCGGCGAAGTCGACGAGGGCCCGGCCGATGCCGGTGCCGCGTTGGTCGGGGGCGGCGACGAGCATTCCGAACTCGCTCGTGTCGTCGGAGACGTCGTGGATGCGCACGCTGCCGGCGATCCGGCCGCGGCGGATGGCGACGGCGATCTGCCCGGCGGCGACCAGCTCGGCCACCTCGGACGTGGTCGTGCGCGCCGCGCCGTCGCGCCAGAGCCCGCTCTCAGCGGCCGTGTAGACGTCGTTTGAGGCGGGTGAGGTGCTCGAGCAGCGGGGCGTCATGGCTGTCGGCCGCGTCCAGCAACCGGATGGCGGTGTCGGGGTGCGGATCGGTCGTGGTCCCCGCGCAACGTTCATGCATTCCGTTCCCGTGCCGAGGATGAAGGAATGATCCGCTTGCTCCGACACCTCCGCCGTCG
This sequence comes from Miltoncostaeaceae bacterium, assembly GCA_963721335.1. Taxonomy (GTDB): domain Bacteria; phylum Actinomycetota; class Thermoleophilia; order Miltoncostaeales; family Miltoncostaeaceae; genus CAVXDY01. The sequence continues at coordinate 491,038 of CAVRIV010000001.1, read as the reverse complement.
CCCCGGCAAGGTCCGTCCCCGAGCCAACCCGGTCACACCGGGGCGGACTCGGATCGGCTACCGGGGATAGACCCCCGACCTCTCCGGCCCTCGTCCCCCCTCGGGGACGACCTCACCGGTCACAGACCCGTGCTCGAGGAGGAGGGCGTCGCCTCGGGCCCCGGCGTGGGCGCAGGGGTGGGCAGGACCTCCGGGCATGCCAGCACCCGGTCGAGCGTGACCTCGCGGTATGCGCCGAGGGAGCCGGGGAGGAACCCGGCGATGGTGCCGGAGACCCGAACGGTCGCGCCGGGGAAGGGCAGGAACTCGATCACCTCGCGGCGCTCGGGGAACGAGTAGCCCTCATCGCTCACACGCTCGGCGAGGGGACGACGGAGCGTGGCGGTGTAGAAGGTCGCGCCGTCGCGGGCCATCGTCTCGGTGATGGTGGAGCCGGTGGGCCAGGAGCTATCGGTGAAGACGGCGACCACGGCGACACGGCCGTCCCGCATCTGGCAGGTGGCCTCGAGGTTGACGTTCGTCGCCGTCGCGAGCGAGGGGGCCGCCAGAGCCGCGGCAGCGGCCAGGGCGACCGTCGCAGCGAGGGCGGTGCGGCGTTGGCGGCGGGGCATTCCTTCCCTTTCCACGTGAATCACGCCCTGTGGTTCTCCACCGAGCGTTGCGGGCCTTCGTCGGGGGCATTCCGGTTTCGGGGTCGTAGCTACCACGCCGGCGAGGTCCGCCGCTACCTCCGCATGGTCGGCCGGCCCTGTGGAGGAGCCCTCGGAGGGTCCATGTGGGCTGCATTCGGTCCACACTGGCCGGCCTCCATCACGGGACCAGGCGGATCGGCTTTATGGTGGGCCGCGTCCTCCGCTGGCCCGGGCGCGCGGTCGCACCGGCGGCGTAGCCGAGGGCCACGGCGAGCGGGGTGCGTACGTTGAAGGTGCGCGCCCGGAACGGGACGCGGATGCACACCTGCTTGGCGCCGGGCACGCGGAAGACGACCAGTCGCTGGCCGAACAGGCGGATGCTCCGCCGTCCGCTGAAGATCGAGACCAGCGCCCGGGCCGGGCGTTGGCTCGCCACCCGTACCAGCACGCACTTGGAGCGCACGAACGATCCGATCGAGATCGTGCCGGGGGCGACGATGGTGGTCGGGCCGGCCCGCACCACCTGCGGGTTCGGGATCACACGCCCCAGGTCGGCGCCCACCGGGTCGGCGACGGTGTCGGGGTCGCAGCTCGCGAAGGTCCAGGTGAAGGGGCCGTCCGGGTCGCCGCCGGTGGTCTCGCCGTTGTAGGTGAGCGTGCGCAGGTCGGGCGCGAGCGTCAGGGTGAACGGCCCGCTGCCGTCGGGGATCGTGAACGTGCCGCGGGCCGTGCCGCCGGAAACCGTCCCGCTCATCGTCTGCGGGGAGGTCAGCCCCCTGCCGAACAGCACGGAGCCGTTCTGCGTGAAGGAGATGATGTCGCCGGCCGGCCTCACCCAGCGTCCGGCGAAGCGGCCCCCCGGGCAGATCGGGCGCGGCTGCGTGGATCGCGGCTCGACCCCGCCTCCCTGATAGCGCGCCGTGAGGGTGAAGCCGTTTCCGAAGCCGGTCACTCCGGAGCCCTGAAAGAACAGTCCGTCGGGCCGCATGGCGAGGGTGGCCGTGGCCGTGCCGTCGCCGCTGCAGTTCGGCACGCCCGGCGGATTGAGGAACGAGACCGTGAGGCTGGCGCCGTCGGGCGACACCGTTCCGGTCAGCGTCCCTCCCCCGCAGTGGGCGTAGGTCCCGGTGACGCTCGAGCCGGTCTGGGTGAGCGTGAACAGCTGGTTGGGCGGCGCCGGCGACTCCGCGGCGTCGCGCAACCAATTCCCCGTCCAGGGGTTCGCAGGGAGCGCCGCCGCGGACGAGACCCACGACAGGCCGACGACGGCCGTGAGGACCGAGGCGAGAAGCCATGTGGCGCGGCGCACCATGGCGCGCTCCTTTCCGTTTCCCGGGGGTCGATCATGCGCCCGGCCGGGCTCCGGCGCCACCCCTCCAACGGGGAGCTTTACGCTCCCCGTCCGGGGAAAGCGCTACTGCCTCGCCATCGCGACCCGGAAGAGCTCGTCCGGGTCGATCCGGTGGTCGGCGTCCTCGGCGGCCGTGCCCGCGTCGATCTCGACCCAGTTCACCTCGCCGGTGAAGGTGTTCGGCACGGGGTAGTCGTCCGCGACCAGCGAGCCGTTCTCGCGTCCGACGTCGCAGGTGTCGTCGGCGGAGAAGATCATCGCCGCGGTCGCGGCGACCTTCCCCCTGCCGACCTTGACGCCGTCGACGTACAGGCGTGACCGTCGCCGCCCTTGCCCATGCCCGGCCCGGCGTAGTCGAACTCCATCCGCACCTGGTGCGTGCCCGCGGGCACCTTCTTCCTCGCACCGACGTAGAAGCGCTGGATCCCGAGCAGGTTGTAGCAGTAGCGGAGCCTGCCCTCCTTCAGGTAGAGGCTCCAGCCGCCGATGCTGCCGCCCTGGGCGATGATCACGCCCTGCGCGCCGCCTTTCGCCACCTCGATCTCGGCGGTGACGGCGTGCGACCTGTTCTTGATGCTGACCACCGAGCTCTCGGACAGGCGGCCCATGCCGCCGAACAGCAGCTGCCGGTCGCCCCGCACGAGCATCGGCCGCCCGGCGATCTCGGGGAGGATGCGCTCGGCGACGCGATCGTCGAGCGGCAGGACGTTGTACTTCGTGGCCTCGATCAGGAACAGCCGCTGGAGCTCGGCGAGCACCTCCGGGTGGTCTGCCGACAGGTCCTTCGCCTGCGTCCAGTCGGCGGTCGTGTCGTAGAGCTCCCAGACGTCGTCGTCGAGTGCCGGCTTCTCGCCGCCGACCAGCACCCACGGCGTCCCGTGCCGGGTCACCGCGGTCCAGCCCCGGTGGTAGATGCCGCGGTTGCAGAACATCTCGAAGTACTGCGTGGTGTGGCGCTCGGCGGCCCCGGCGTCGTCGAACGAGTACGCCATGCTCACGCCCTCGAGCGGCGTCTGCTGGACGCCGTGGACGAACGTCGGCTCCGCGAGGCCGGCCGCCTCGAGCACGGTCGGTGCCACGTCGATCACGTGCGCGAAATGGCTCCGGATCTCGCCCCGCGCCGTGAACCCGGCCGGCCAGTGGACGATCGTGCCGTTCCTCGTGCCACCCCAGTGCGAGGCGACCTGCTTCGTCCACTGGTACGGCGCGCACATCGCGTGCGCCCAGCCGACCGCATAGTGGTTGTACGAGTCCGGGCCGCCGAAGTCGTCCAGCCGCTCGATCATGAACTCCGGGGTCTCCAGCGCGGCGGCGCCGTTGAAGTTGATCATCTCGTTGTAGGTGCCGTTCAGGGTGCCCTCGGCGGAGGCGCCGTTGTCGCCGACGATGTAGTAGACGAGCGTGTTCTCGAGGACGCCGAGGTCCTCGACGGCATCGAGCAGCCGCCCGACGTGGTGGTCGGTGAACTCCAGGAAGCCCGCGTAGACCTCCATCTGGCGGCGAAGCACCGGCTTCAGCTCCTCGGGCATCTCGTCCCAGGCCGGGATCTCCTCGTGGCGCCGCGTCAGCTCGGCGTCGGCCGGGATCACGCCGAGCTCCTTCTGGCGGGCGATGGTCCGCTCGCGGAGGGCGTCCCACCCGTCGTCGAAGGCGCCCGTGTACTTGTCGGCCCACTCAGGAGCGACGTGGTGCGGCGCATGCGTGGCCCCCGGCGCGAAGTAGGCGAAGAACGGCTTGTCCGGCATCAGCGCCTTCTGCTGGCGGATCCAGACGATCGCCTTGTCCGTCATGTCGGCCATGAAGTGGTAGCCCTCTTCGGGCGTCTTCTCGGGCTCGACCGGGACCGTGCCCTCGTAGATCGCCGGGTAGTACTGATGGGCCTCGCCGCCGATGAAGCCGTAGAAGTACTCGAAGCCGCTCCCGGTGGGCCAGTTGTCGAACGGGCCCATCGGGCTCGTCTCCCAGACCGGCACCTCGTGGCACTTGCCGAACTGCGCCGTCGAGTAGCCGTTCAGCTTCAGGGTCTCCGCGAGCGGCGCGCAGGTGTTCGGGCGCACGGAGCTGTAGCCGGGGGCCGACGTCGCGATCTCCGTGATGCCGCCCATGCCGACGGTGTGGTGGTTCCGGCCGCTCAGGAGGGCCGCGCGCGTGGGCGAGCAGAGCGCCGTGGTGTGGAAGCGCGTGTACTTGAGGCCGGTCTTCGCGAGGCGCTCGGCGTTCGGCGTGTTGATCGGGCCGCCGAAGGCGCTCGAGGCGCCGAAGCCGACGTCGTCGAGCAGGACGATCAGGACGTTGGGGGCTCCCTCGGGCGGACGCAGCGGCTCGATCGGCGGGAAGGCGGTGTCCGGGTCCTTCGCGTCGTAGGTGGTGAGCCCGACCGGCGTGATGTCGGGAACCGGCAGTGCGTCGCGCGGCGGCTGCGGCCTCTCGGGCATGGGGTGTCTCCCGGAATCGGCGTGTCGCGCGACCCTGTCAGCCGGCCCGCTGCGTCTCATCACCCAAAGGGGACGAACCTGTCGGGCGTGGGAGCGCGTCGGATCGGCGCAACGCAGTTCTGAGCCGGCGCCGGCCGGGTGACCCGGCCGGCGCTCCGCGACTCAGCTGATCGGCTCCACGCCGCCCGGGTAGCAGAAGGAAGAGTTCGGGGAGTAGAAGCCCCACGTGACCTCGAGGGGATCCGCCGGGCGCAGGGCCGAGACCGGGTGGTCGGCCTCGAGGAACTCGAAGCTCTCGACCTCCCAGGGCTGGACGGCGCCGAGGTTGAACGGGTAGAGGCCGCTCGTCAGCGTGCCGTCGATGTCGGTGATGTAGCGAAGCTGCCCCTTGGCCACCGCCGCGATCTCGTCGCCCACGCGGGCGCGGGTGCGGATCACCGGCACGCCGTCGGCCGAGGTGGTGGCGGTCAGGACGCCGTCCGCGATCTCCAGGGTGGTCTCGCCCGGCTCCGCCGGCACGCCACGCTCGGACACGTACTCGCGCATCTCGGCGTTCGAGTTGTAGTAGTGCGTCCACCAGCGGCCGGGGATGGCGCCGTCGGGGGTGTCCTGGCCCGTCAGGTCGGCGCCGGCGTAGGTCAGCGAGTACGCGCTGAAGCCCGAGGTCTGATCGTCCGAGTCGACGACGTACTGGTTGATGAAGCACTGGGCGCGGTCGGTGGGCGTGAGCCCCTTCGGCACGAGGGCGCGCACCGCGTCTGGATCCGCAGGGATCCAGGTGAAGTAGAGCATCCGGCTGTTGGTGACCAGCTGGGGTGCCTGAAGTCGCGACACGGGAAGACTCCTTGGCTCTTCGATCCGCTCGTCCTGGATCTGAGTGTCAGGTCGATGCGAGCCTACCGTGGCCGGCGATCGGCACCCGGATCGGTTCGAGCAGGTGGTAGCACCGTTGCCGCGGCGCCCCGAGAGGGCGATCATGGCCCGGATGCGAGCCCTCAGGATCGCGCCCTGGGTCGTCGTCGCCGCGACGGCGGGCGGCCTCGCGTGGGCGATCTGGCTCGACGCCATGGCCGGCGGGCACGGGACCGGCCCGTGGGCGATCGCCGGCTGGGTGGTGGCGATCCTCTCCTCGAGCGGCGTCGGGCTGGCGCTCGCGATCCGCCGCGGGTCGAATCCGATCGGCTGGCTGTTGCTCGCGAACGGCCTCGTGCTGACCGCCTTCGGCATCGCCGACGGGTACGCCGGCTATTCGGTGCTCGAGGATCCGGGCGCGATGCCGGGAGGCGCGTGGGCGGTGCTCTTCAACGAGCGGGCGTGGCCGCTGCTGTTCGTCTTCGTCACGGCGATCGCCTGGCTCTTCCCCGACGGCCGGCTCCCCTCGCCGCGCTGGCGGCCCTACGCCATCGCCGCGACGGCGTCCTACACGGTCCTGATCGTCCTGTCGTTCCTCGCCGCCGAGCGTTTCAGCGGGGAATACGCCCACGTCTCCAGCCCGCTCCCGGAGCTCTCCGAGTCGGTCATCGGCATCCCGTTCCTCGTCACCGGCCTGGGGGCCCTGGCGAGCCTGGTGGCCGGCGCCCTGGCCGTACGGACCCGGTTCCGGCGCGCGTCCGGGGTGGAGCGCCAGCAGCTCAAGTGGCTCACGTTCGCCGCCGTGCTGATCCCCGCCGCCGTCGTCACCTGCCTGGTGGAGATCGCGATCACGGGCGACGGCGGGGGCGGGCCGGCCACCGAGGCCGCCCTCGTGGTCGCGTTCGTGGCCGTCCCGGCGGCGATCGGCATCGCCGTGATGCGCTACCGCCTCTACGAGATCGACCGGCTGATCAACCGCACGCTGGTCTACGCGGTGGTGAGCGCCGTCCTCGCGGCGGTCTTCGCCGCCGTCTCGCTGTCCCTGGGCGTGGCCATCGGCTCGGGCTCGACCCTCGCGACGGCGGCCGCGACCCTCGCCGTCGCGCTGCTCTTCGGACCCCTGCGCAAACGCGCCCAGCTCCTGGTGGACCGGCGCTTCGACCGGGCGCGCTACGAGGGACTGCGCACCGTGGAGCGGTTCCTCGCGGACCTGTGGGAGGGACGCGCGGCGCCCGAGGCCACCGAGGCCGTCCTGGCCCAGGCCCTCGGCGATCCCGGGCTGCAACTGCTGTTCCGCCTCCCCGGCGGTGAGGTCGAGGTCGATGCGACGGGTCGCGAGGTCGACGTCGCCCTGGGACCGGACCGCGCCCGCACGCCGGTCCGCCGGGGCACGATCCCGCTCGCCACCGTGGTGCACGACGCGGCGCTCGGCGAGCGTCCCGACCTCCTGGAGAGCGTCATCGGAGCCGCCGGGCTTGCCATCGAGATCACCCGCCTGGGCGTCGAGGCGCGGCGGCAGCTCGCCGAGGTCGAGGAATCGCGGGCCCGCATCGTCACGGCCGGGTACGAGGAGCGGCGCCGGCTCGAGCGCGACCTCCACGACGGGGCCCAGCAGCGGCTGGTCTCGATCGGCCTCGCCCTCCGCCATGCTCAGGGGCAGCTCCCCGCGGAGAGCGCGGCGGCGCGAACCCTGGACTCCACGGTCGACGAGCTCGCGCGCGCGATCGCGGAGCTGCGCGAGCTGGCGCGGGGCGTGCGCCCGGCCGGTCTCGACGACGGGCTGGCGCGCGCGCTGGGCGATCTGGTCTCCCGCTCGCGGCTCCGGACGAGGGTGGAGGTGACCGAGGAGCGCTTCGAGGACAAGCTGGAGACGGCGGCCTACTTCGTGGCCAGCGAGGCGCTCGCCAACGCGGCGAAGCACGCGGGGGCCTCCCACGTCGTGCTCCGGGCCGAGCGGCAGAACGGCAGCCTGGTGGTCTCGGTGGGCGACGACGGCGTGGGCGGCGCGGTCCCGTCCGAGGGCTCCGGGCTGTCGGGGATCACCGACCGGGTGGCCGCCCTGGGCGGTCGGGTGACCGTGGTGAGCCCGCCCGGCCGGGGGACCGTCGTCACCGCGGAGCTGCCGTGCGGGTCGTGATCGCCGAGGACCAGGCCCTCCTGCGCGAGGGCCTCGGCCGGCTGTTCGAGGACGCGGGGCACGAGGTGATCGCCTCGGTCGAGGACGCCGAGGAGCTGCGCGCGGCGATCGGCCGCGATCAGCCCGACCTCGCGGTCGTCGACGTGCGGATGCCGCCGTCGTTCACCGACGAGGGCATGCGCGCGGCCCAGTGGCTCCGCGACGCCCACCCGGACGTCGGCGTGCTGGTGCTGTCCCAGCACATCGAGGCCGCGGGGGCCGTCGGGCTCGTCTCGCGCGGCGGGTTCGGCTACCTGCTGAAGGACCGGGTGCTGAACGTGACCGACTTCCTCGAGGCGGCCGAGCGGGTCGCGCGGGGCGGGGCGGCGCTCGACCCGCAGGTCGTCGCGTCGCTCGTCGGGGGCGAGTCCGCGGACGGCCTCGGCGTCGCTGACCGAGCGCGAGCGCGAGGTGCTCTCCCTGATGGCGGAGGGCCTCACCAACATCGGCATCGCGCGCCGCCTCACGCTCACCGAGCGCACGGTCGAGGGCCACGTGCGCAGCGTGCTCATGAAGCTCGACCTGCCCGAGAGCGACGGCGCAAACCGCCGCGTGCTGGCGGTGATCGCGTACCTGCGCGCCGCCGACCCCACGCGCTAGCACTCGCCCCACGAGAGGTGCTGGCCGCGGCGCGGTCCGGTGGTGGCGACGATGTGGCGGGTCCATGGCCGCGAATAGCTTCGAGGGGTCCGCTGAACCCCTCGAAAGGAACGCAGCATGCGCACCTCGCGACTCGCGCTGTGCATCGCCCTTCCCGCGGTGGCCGCCGCCGCCGTCCTCGGCTCGGGCGCCGTGGCCCAGGGCCCGGCGAGCGGCACCCTCACCCTGACCGAGCTCGACCGCGGGTCCACCTTCGCCCACATCAGGAACACTCCGACCAAGAACCAGCAGTCCAACCCGCAGGGCGACCTGATCGTCTTCACCAACCCGCTGGCGGACGCCTCCGGGAAGGTGGTGGGCAGGCTCCACGTCGACTGCGTCACGACCACCGGCGCGCGCGACTTCCGCAAGTCGGTCCTCACCTGCGCGGGGGTGATGGTGCTGCGCGACGGCACCCTGACCCTGCAGGCCACCGTCGCCCCGGCGATTCCCACGACCACCGGCGCGATCACCGGCGGAACCGGCGCCTACGCGAACGCCCGCGGCGTCCTCGTCTCCAAGGAGACCGGGCGCAACTCGGTCACCACCATCACCTTCGCACCGTGAACCCGAAAGGAAGCACCATGGAGAGCACCGCCACCCGCCCCGCCGTCGACGTCGCGCCCACCGGGGCTCGCCCTCGACCAGGGCTCGCCCTCCTGCTCGCGATCCTCTCGATCCCGGGCTCCACCATCGCCTGGGACCTACCGTCAGGAGGTCTCTGGATCGGCCTGCCGCTGGGCGTCGCCGCCATCCTGCTCGGCATCTCCGCCCGCCGCCGGCTCAGCGGAGGCGCCGGCTCCAAGATGGCGATCGCGGCCATCGTGATCGGCGGTCTCGCGATCGCGCAGATGGCGGTCTGGACGATCGTCTCGGTCGTCTCCTAGCCGCGCCGCCCGCACGCGGTGTCTCGGCCCTCCGGGCGCTCGCCGCTCGGAGGGCCGTTCGCACGTCCGCACGATCCAGGCGGGCGGCGCCGGAGGCTAGGCGAGCTCCCGGCGGAGAGCCGCCCGGGCCGCCCAGTGGCCGCACATCCCGTGCACGCCGCCCCCGGGGGGCGTGGAGGATGAGCAGAGGTAGAGACCGGGGAGCGGGAGCGCGTAGGGCGTGGGCCGCGCCACGGGCCGCGCGATCGTCTGCCGCAGGTCGGCGACGCCGCCGTTGATGTCGCCGCCCACGTAGTTGGGGTTCTCGCCCTCGATCTGGGCGGGGCGGCGGGTCGATCGCGCCAGCACCAGGTCGCGGAAGCCCGGCGCGAAGCGCTCGATCTGGCGCTCGATGGCCTCGGTCATGTCCAGGGCCGAGCCGCTCGGGACGTGGCAGTAGGCCCAGGCGGTGTGCCGGCCCGCGGGCGCGCGGCTGGGATCCACCAGGGTCTGCTGGGCGAGGAGCACGTAGGGGCGGTCGGGGTGGCGCCCGGCGGCGACGGTGCGCTCGGCGGCGGCGATCTCGGCCATCGTGCCTCCGAGGTGGACCGTCGCCGCCCGCGCGCACTCGGGGGCGCGCCAGGGGATCGGGCCGGCGAGCGCCCAGTCGATCTTGAAGACGCCGGGGCCGTAGCGGTACCGGCCCAGCCGGCGCCGCCAGGCGGGCGGCAGCGGCGGCCCGCTCATGCGCAGGAGCTGCCGGGGCGTGACGTCGAGGAGCACCGCCCGGGCCGGCGGGAGGTCGTGGAGCGAGGTCACCAGGTGGCCGGTGAGGATCTCGCCGCCGAGGGCCCGCACGTGCGCCGCCATGCCGTCGGCCAGCCGCTGGGAGCCGCCGCGCACGACCGGCCATCCCACCGCGTGGCCGAGCAGGCCGAGCACCAGCCCGAACCCACCCGAGAGGGGCGCCTCCAGGGGCAGTATCGAGTGGGCCGACAGGCCCGCGATGAGCGCCGGCGCGCGATCGCCGGAGAAGCGGCGCGCCAGGCCGGTGGCCGAGCGCAGGGCGCCCGGGGCGAACCGCGCCAGCGCGATCGGGTGCCGCGGGGGCCGCAGGGGCGGCGCGAGCACCGAGGCCAGGATCGCCTCGGCGTCACGCACCAGCGGCGCCATCAGGCGGCGGTAGGCCGCCGCGTCCGTGCCGAGCCCGTCGGCCGTCCGGTCCACCGAGCGCTCGAGCGTGACCGCCGTGCCGTCGTCGAGCGGATGGGCCAGCGCCGCGGAGGGCTGGACCAGCTCCACGCCCAGGTCGGCGAGGGGGAGCGAGCGGAAGAAGGGGGAGGCGGCGGCGAGCGGGTGGACGGCCGAGCAGACGTCGTGGAGGTGGCCCGGGAGCGTGAGCTCGGCGGAGCGGCAGCCGCCGCCGACCGTCTCGCGGGCCTCCAGCACCAGCACCGAGCGTCCCGCGCGCGCCAGCGTGATGGCCGCCGCGAGGCCGTTCGGGCCGGAGCCGACGACGACGGCGTCATGGTCCGGCCGGCTCACGGGTGGACGCAATCCCCCGATTTCGCCTGCACCTGGGCCTGCCCGGCCCCGTTCCCTGATCTGAGCACCGGGACCCGCGCCTCAAGTCGCCCTGCGGGGGGCCGATGACCCCCATAGCGACAAAAGAGGTGTGCGAACACGTGGGCATCTCCGGCGCGCAACAACCACCTTACGGAGGATCCACATGTTCAACCGGCTTCGGAGCCGGGCCCGGAGTCACGATGGATTCACCCTCATCGAGCTCTTGGTCGTCGTGCTCATCATCGGCATTCTCGCCGCCATCGCCATCCCGCAGTTCATCGGGCAGAAGGACAAGGCCAACAGCGCGGCCGCGACCGCCCTCGTGCGCGACGCCACCGTCGCCATGGAGTCGTCGTACACCGACGCTCAGACCTACCCGACCACTCCGGCCCTCGCGGTGACGGCCCTCGCGGCCATCAACCCCTCGATCGCCTACAAGGCCACGACCGCCACCACGCCCGCCTCGGCGGTCCCGAAGAACGAGGTCGTGATCCTGACCTCGACCGCCACGACCTACAGCATGGCGGCCACGTCCGGCTCCAAGACCTACACGCTCACCCACGCTGCGGACGGCACGGTCACCCGCACCTGCGGCGCCGGCTGCACCTGGTAGGGCCTCAGGCCCCCTCGCGCAGCACCGGCAGGACGCTCCATCTCAACGCCTCGGGGTCACCCCCGGGGCGTTGACGTGCGCGCGCACCGCCGGCGCCACCACCGTGCCGAGCAGCTCGATGGCGTGCATCACCTGGTCGTGGGGCAGCGTGCCCACCCCGACCTGCGCCAGGAAGCGCCGGTTCCCGAACAGCTCGTGCTGGTAGAGGATCTTCTCGATCACCTCGGAGGGGCTCCCGACCGCCAGCGACCCGCGCGGCTCGCGCATCCCGTCGTACTGCTCGCGGGTCATCGGCGACCAGCCCCGCTCCCGGCCGATCCGGTTCATGGCGGCCGCGTAGGACGGGTAGAGCTCGTCGGCCGCGCGCTTGGAGGTGTCGGCCAGGTAGACGTGCCCGTTGATGCCCACGGGCAGCTCCTCGGGCTCGTAGCCCGCCTCGCGCGCGGCGTCGCGGTAGAGGCGGATGAGCGGGACGAAGCGCTCCGGCATGCCGCCGATGATGGCGAGCGCCAGGGGCAGGCCGAGGACGGCCGCCCGGACCACCGAGTTGGGGGTGCCGCCCACCGCGAGCCAGATCGGCAGGGGCTCCTGGAGCGGCCGCGGATAGACGCCCCGGTCGTCGAGCGAGGGCCGGTGGTGCCCCGACCAGGTCACGCGCTCGGCGTCGCGCAGGCGTAGCAGCAGGTCGAGCTTCTCGGCGAAGAGCTCGTCGTAGTCGTCGAGGTCGTAGCCGAAGAGGGGGAACGACTCGATGAACGAGCCGCGGCCGGCCATGATCTCGGCCCGGCCGCCCGAGAGCAGGTCGAGGGTGGCGAAGTCCTGGAAGACGCGCACCGGGTCGTCGGAGCTGAGCACGGTCACCGCGCTGGTGAGCCGGATCCGCACCGTGCGCTCGGCCGCCGCGGCCAGGACCACGGCCGGAGACGAGACGGCGAAGTCGGGCCGGTGGTGCTCGCCGACGCCGTAGACGTCGAGACCCACCTGGTCGGCGAGCTCGATCTCGTCGATCAGGTCGCGCAGCCGCTGCTCGGAGCTCACGAGGTGCCCGGTGCGCGGGTCGGGGGCGGTGTCCGCGAACGAGTAGACGCCGATCTCCACGTCCCGATCATATGTGGAGGCGGATCCGCGCCACCCGCCGGTAGGCTGGCCGGGTGGCCCGCCTCCAGCACGCCGCCGTCACCTTCCCCCCGGGGCAGGAGACGGCGATCCGCGACTTCTACGGGGTCGTGCTCGGCCTCCCGGCCACCCCGGTGCCGCCGGAGGTGGCCGATCTGGGCTGGATCTGGTTCGCCACGGACGACGAGGCGGTGGAGCTGCACTTCATCCCGAGCGAGCTCGCCCCCGATCCGGCCCGCCAGCACCACTTCTGCCTGGAGGTGGACGACCTGGCGATCGTTCGGAAGCGCCTGAAGGGGGCGGGCGCCGAGGTGACGGAGGCCGCCAACCGCATCCTCGACCGTGAGCGCCTGTTCGTGCGCGATCCCGTGGGCAACCTGGTCGAGCTGATCCAGTACCTCCGCTTAGTCCGGGAGGGTCCAGAAGCCGTCGGCGCCCACGTGCCGCTCGCGCGCCACGCGGCCCAGCTCCTCGCGCGCGTCCTCCAGCGACTGATCGCGCACCACGGCGACCTCCACACTGGCCAGCGGGGTCCCGGCCCAGCGCAGCACCTCCTCGGCCGAGCCTGCCGGGTCGCGGCGCTCCAGGCCCGGGACGAGGTTCGCGGTGATGACGTCGTAGACCGCGAACGGCTGGAAGCCGGGAACCGAGATCCGCACGTCGTCGGCGAGGCGCACGATCTCGTAGGAGGGGCAGGTGTAGCGCCGGCCTCCCGACCAGTTGGCCAGCTTCTCGTCGAGGACCCGGGCGGCCGGCATGGGACGCCGGGCCGCCGCCATGTCGTCGGCGAGGGCGGCGGCCGTGGCCTCCTGCTCGCTCCATCGCCTGAGGTCGCCGGGGTCGATGCCGGCATCGACCGCGGCGGCGTCGATGGTCTCGGGCTCGTCCAGGAGCTCGCCGGAGAAGTTGCGCACCCTCAGGCGGCGCAGCAGCGTCCGGGCCCGCTCGGGGGCGTTCAGGCGCGCCGCGACCACGGCGCGGCAGGCCGGCACGCTGGCGGCCATGCGCTCCTTCTCGCGGGTGTCGATCGGCATGCCGTGCTCGTGGGCGATGCGGCGGAAGGCCTCCGCGAGGCTCGCCGGCGTGATGCCGAGCTTCTCGTAGTGGGCGGGCGACTCGCTGATGCCCACCAGGCGCACCTCCCACTCGAGGTCGTCCCCGTAGAGCCAGTCGAGGCGGCGCCGGCTCGGCTCGGCGCTGTACGCCCAGGGGCAGGCCGGGTCGGTGTACTCGACGATGCGGACCGCGGCCATCGACTCGACCGGGGTCGTCAGTTCAGGTAGCCCTCGACGGTCCCCTCGTCGCGCGAGCTGGCCTCGTCCGGGTCGCGGCCGAACTCCCGCAGGGCCCGGCGCTGGCGCAGCAGGTCCCAGAAGCGGTCGAGGCCCACCTGCACCTCCTTGAGGCGGGCGTGGTTGACGTCGGTCATCTCGCCCCCGTCGCCCTTCTCGAGCAGCCGGTGCTCCTCGGCCACCAGCTCCTCGATGCGTCCCATGACGGCCTCGTCGTCCATCGCTCATCCTCCTCGCCGGTCGCGCCCGGCGGCGCGGTCCCGTTGACGTTAGCCGCCCGGGCACGGCGCGCGCCGCGCGGGATCGCGTAGAACCCCACGGGTGAGCACCGCCGCATCGTCCGCCCCCGCGCCGGGAGAGGTGCGCTACGCGTCGGCGGCGGGCCGCTGGGTGCTCGTGGCGACGGTGCTGGGATCGGGGATGGCCTTCCTCGACGCGACGGTGGTCAACGTGGCCCTGCCCGCCATCGCGGAGGACCTGGACGCCGGGCTGGGGGGGCTCCAGTGGACCGTCAACGCCTACGCGCTGACCCTCGCGGGACTGCTGCTGCTGGGCGGATCGCTGGGAGACCGCTTCGGGCGGCGGAAGGTCTTCCTGTGGGGGGTCGTCTGGTTCTCGATCGCCTCGGGGCTGTGCGCCCTCGCCCCCACCATCGAGGTCCTGATCGCCGCCCGGGCGCTCCAGGGCGTGGGCGCGGCCCTCCTGACGCCCGGGAGCCTCGCCCTGATCGAGGCGAGCTTCCGAGCAGGAGGATCGCGGCGCGGCGATCGGGGCCTGGTCCGGGCTCGGCGGCGTGGCCGCCGCGATCGGGCCGTTCCTGGGCGGATACCTCGTGCAATCGGTCTCGTGGCGGCTGATCTTCCTCATCAACCTGCCGCTGGCCGTGGTGGTGGTGTGGGTGACCGCCCGTCACGTGCCCGAGTCGCGCAACCCGAGCGCGGCCCAGCGGCTGGACCTGGCCGGGGCGGCCCTCGCCGCGCTGGGGCTCGGCGGCGTCACCTACGCGCTCACCGAGGGCCCCTCCGGCGGCTGGACCGAGCCCGCCACGGTGGTCCTCGGCGTGGCCGGCCTGGCCGCGCTGGCCGCCTTCGTCCTGGTGGAGATCCGCAGTTCCCATCCCATGATCCCGCTCGGCATCTTCTCGTCGCGCCTGTTCACGGCGGCGAACCTCGTGACGCTCGTGGTCTACGGGGCCCTGGCGGGAGCGCTCTTCCTTCTCCCGATCCAGCTCCAGGTGGTGACGGGCTACACCCCGCTGGAGGCGGGGACGGCGCTGATCCCGTTGACGATCGTGCTGCTGCTGCTGTCGTCGCGCGCGGGGCGGCTGTCGCAGCGGATCGGCCCGCGGACCCCCATGACGGTGGGCCCGCTCGTGGCCGCGGTGGGCCTCGCACTGATGGTGCGGGTGGGCCCGGACGCGAGCTATGTGTCCGACATCCTGCCGGCGATCCTCGTGTTCTCGCTCGGCCTGGCGCTGGTGGTGGCCCCCCTCACGGCCACCGTGCTCGGGGCGGCCAGCGAGGAGAATGCCGGCGTGGCCTCGGCCATCAACACCGACGTGGCCCGTGTGGCGAGCCTGCTGGCCGTGGCCGTGGTCCCCCTGGCGGCGGGGATCGGGGGCTCCGACTACCTCGACCCCTCGGCGTTCAACGACGGCTTCCAGAATGGGGTCCTGATCAGCGCCGTCCTCTGCGCCGCCGGAGGGCTGCTGGCCTTCGCCACCATCCGCACCGAGGACGCCGGCGTCTGCCACGTCGAGCCCGTCACCTCCTGCGCCATCACCGGTCCGCCGCCCGACCTGCGCGAGGCCGCGCCCGCGGGGAGCGCCCCATGAGCGAGCAGAAGCCCGTGATCCTGAGCATCGACGACGACCCCGGCGACACCCGTTTCGAGGTGCGGCTGCCGATCGACGGGCCGGGGGCGGGCGGCTGACCGTCGCGATCGTCACGGCGGCCGTCGCCCGGGACCTCGACGACGACCTGCCGCCGCTGGTCTCCGCGCTGGACGAGGCGGCCGTGTCCCATCGGGTGGTCGACTGGGACGACGCGGGGGTCGACTGGGCCGGGTTCGCGCTGGTGGTCGTGCGCTCGGTGTGGGACTACACGCGGCGGCGCGACGAGCTGCTGGACTGGGCGGAGCGGGTGGCCGCGCTCGTGCCGCTCGCCAACCCGCCGCAGGTCCTGCGCTGGAACTCCGACAAGCGGTACCTGCTCGACCTGGAGCGCGCCGGGGTGCCGGTGGTGCCCACCGCCATCGCGGCGCCGGGGGAGCCGGTCGCCTGGCCCGAGGGCGAGGTCGTGGTGAAGCCCACCGTCTCCGCCGGCTCGATCGACACCGACCGCTACCCCGAGGCGCGACGGGCCGAGGCGCAGGCCCACGTCGCGCGGCTGCACGCCGACGGGCGCACGGCGATGGTCCAGCCGTATCTGAGCGCCGTGGAGAGCCGGGGCGAGACCGCGCTGGTGTACCTGGACGGAGCGATGGTCCACACGGTGCGCAAGGGGCCGATGCTGATGCCCGGCCTCGTCACGGTGGGCGGGCTGTTCGTGGAGGAGGACATCCGCCCGGCCGTGGCCGGAGAGGCCGAGCGGCGGGTGGCCCGGAAGGCGCTCGCCGCGATCCCCGGCCAGGAGGCGCCGCTGCTCTACGCCCGGGTGGACGTGGTCTTCACGGACGACGGCGAGCCGCTCCTGCTGGAGCTGGAGCTGGTGGAGCCGTCCCTGTTCCTGGCCCACGCGCCCGGCGTGGCGGAGGCGCTGGCGCGCGCGATCGCGCGGCGCGTCTCACGTTCCGGCGTTCCCGGTCGTTCTCCTGATGAGTACCCTCATCCAAGGGAGGACCCGTGACCGGAGCCTGGGCGACCATCGACAGCCCGCTGGGAGAGCTCGTGCTGGAGGGCGACGAGCGCGGCGTCACTGCGCTCCGCCTGCCGAACCTGCGGCCGGAGCTCGATCCGGCCCTCCACGACCCGTCCGCGCTGGCGGAGGCGCTGGATCAGCTGGGCGAGTACTTCGCGGGCTCGCGGCGCGCATTCGACCTGCCGCTGGCGCCGGCGGGCGGCGACTTCGACCTGCGCGTGTGGCGGGAGACGAGCGCCATCCCCTACGGCGAGACCGCCTCCTACGGAGAGATCGCCCGGGCCATCGGCCGCCCCGGCGGCGCCCGTGAGATCGGGGGCGCAATGGCCCGCAACCCCATCCCCATCATCGTCCCGTGCCACCGCGTGGTGGGGTCGGACGGAGCCCTGGTCGGCTACGCCGGGGGGCTCGAGCGCAAGCGGGCGCTGCTCGACCTGGAGGCCGGGCGCCTCCAGAACTCACTCTGGTGAGCGGCTGACGACGACCTGGGCGCCGGGCGCGACGCCGATCCGGGCCGCCGCGTCCCCGCCGCTCGCCGCCACGGCCACCATCCCGTGGCTGTCGAGGTACACCAGGAGCGCACCGGGCGGGACGTCGGCGAAGGTGCGGGCCACCGTGGCGAAGTGACATCCGCGGCCGGCGTCCACCTCGACGCGGTCTCCGATCGCCAGAGCGGCGGCGCCGAGGTCCGCGGCGCCCGCCATCAGCTGGACGTTGCCGAAGCGATCCGAGCCCACGGCCGCGGCCGTGAGCCGGCCCGGCGCCGCGTGGGACGCGGGGAGCTCCAGGGTGCGCAGGGCGGCGGGATCGACCGGCGGGCCGAGCTCCGACAGGCGGGTGCCCGCGGCGAGGCGGGCGGCCGCCGGCGCCAGGACGTCTCGCCCGTGGAACGTCGCCGGGGTCCCGGGCGGGGGCTCGAGCGCCACGGCGGCCCGGGCGGCGAGCGCGAGCGCGGCCGGGCCCAGCAGGCCGTTGTCCGGCCCCACCAGGAACCCGCCCTCGCCGAGGGCCACCGCGACCATGGGGCGCGAGGTCCCCACGCCCGGATCGACCACCGCCACGTGGATCGCGGCGGGCAGGAGCGGCGCCATCCGGGCCAGCACCAGAGCACCCATCCGGACGTCCCCGGGCAGGATGTCGTGGGCCAGGTCGACCCGGTCGGCCTCCGGGCACCGCGCCGCGATCACGGCGTGCAGGGCGCCCACGTGCTCGCTGCCCGGCCCGTAGTCGGTCAGGAGCGCGACCATCGGGCGCACGACGATCACCCCACGGGCGCGCCCGCATCGGCCAGGAGCGCCGACACCAGGCCCGGGATGGTGTGCTCGGCGGCCTCCGCGTGCACCCCGATCCCCTCCTCGAGGGCGGTGGCGCTCGTGACGGGTCCGATGGAGACCACGCGGGGACCCGCGCCGGACCGCAGCCGCTCGCGATCCCCGGCGCTGAGCAGCCCGAGGAAGGCGCGCACCGTGGAGGACGCGGTGAAGGTCAGGTAGTCGGCGTCGAGGGCGCGCTCGACGTCGCCCGGATCGGCGTCCTCGGCCACCGACTCGTAGAGCTCCAGCTCGTTCAACCCGGGCGCCGCGGTCGCGCAGGCCCTCCACGAGGGCGGGCCGCGAGCCGCGAGCCCGCGCGACCAGGGCGCGCACCCCGGCCATGGGCCGGTCGGCGAGCGCCTCCAGCACCCCCTCGGCCACGAAGCGCTCGGGCACGACGCCGGCCCGGACACCGCGGGCGGCGAGGCGCTCGGCGGTCGCCGGACCGATCGCCACGACCGTGGCGTCGGATGCCAGCGCCCGGGCGTCGAGGCCGCGGTCGGCCATCCTCTCGAACAGCGCGTCGACCCCGTTCACGCTCGTCAGGACCACCAGCCCGTAGGCGCCCAGACGGGCGCAGACGTCGCCGGTCCCGGGCCCGTCGGGAAGGCGGACGATGCGGATGGTGGGCAGCTCCACGACCGTCGCCCCCAGCTCGCGCAGGCGGTCCGAGAGCTCGCTGGCCTGGGCGCGGGCCCGCGTGACCACCACGCGCCGCCCCGACAGGGGCCGCCGCTCGCGCCACGCGATCTCGTCGGCCAGCGCGGCCACCGGCCCGATGACGACCACGGCCGGCGAGCCCACCCCCTGATCGCCTGCCCGCTCGGCGATCGTGCCGAGGGTGGCCACGACGCTCCGCTGACGGGCGGTGGTGCCCCACTGAACGGCCGCGGCCGGCTCGCCGGCGGGGCGGCCACCGGCCATCAGCGCCTCGGCGATCGCCTCCAGGCGCCCCATGCCCATGAGCACCACGATGGTCCCGGGCGCGCGGGCGAGCGCCGCCCAGTCGGTCTGCTCCGACGGCTTCGCCGGGTCCTCGTGGCCGGTCACGACGGTGAACGAGGTCGCCACGCCCCGATGCGTCACGGGAACGCCGGCGTAGGCCGGGGCCGCGATCGCGCTCGTGATGCCCGGGACCACCACGAACCGGATCCCCGCGGCGGCGAGGGCCTGCGCCTCCTCGCCCCCCCGGCCGAACACGAACGGATCGCCGCCCTTCAGACGCACCACCCGCCGCCCCGCGGCGCCGTGCTCCACCAGGGCGGCGTTGATCTCCTCCTGGCTCATCGCGGCCCGCCCCGGCGCCTTGCCGGCGTCGAGCAGCAGGGCATCCGGCCGGCAGAGCCCGAGCAGCTCCTCGGTTCCGAGACGATCGTGCACCACCACGTCGGCCCGCTCCAGGGCGTCGCGGCCCGCGACCGTGATCAGACCGGGGTCGCCGGGGCCGGCGCCCACCAGGTGCACGATGCCGCTCACCGGCGCACCGGGGACAGCGCGGCGGCGACCTCGCGTCCCAGGCCCTCGGGGTCGTCGGCGGGGCCGGATCGCACCGCCCGCTCGCCCCGGGAGCCGTCGGCGGACCCCGCGAAGGCCGTCATTCTCAGGGCCCCCTGGTCGGGCTCGCACAGGGCGCCGACGGGCGCCAGGCACCCTCCGCCCACCGCGAGCAGGAACGCGCGCTCGGCGAGCAGGCAGGCGTGGGCCTCGGGGTGGTCGAGCACCCCGACGGCCTCGGCGAGAGCGGGGTCGCCGGTCCGTCCCTCCACCGCCAGCAGCCCCTGGCCCGGGGCGGGGGTGGAGAGGTCGATGGCCAGGGGCTCTGCGCCCTCGGGCCGCAGGTTCAGGCGGCGCAGGCCCGCGGCGGCCAGGACCAGCGCCTCGGCGTCGCCGCGCGCGAGCTTCTCCAGGCGGGTCCCCACGTTGCCCCGGATCGGCACGATGACGAGTCCGGGCCGGGCCGCCAGGATCTGAGCCGCCCGCCGTGGGCTCCCGGTGGCCACGCGGGCGCCCTCCGGCAGCGCAGCGAGCCCGCCGGGCGGCCCCACCAGCACGTCGCGCGGGTCCTCGCGGGCCGGCACCGCGAGCACGTCCAGGCCGCCCGGGAGGTCGGCCGGCAGGTCCTTGGCCGAGTGGACGGCCAGGTGGGCCCTGCCCGCGAGCAACGCCTCCTCGAGCTCCTTCACGAACAGGCCCTTGTCGGGTGCCTCGCCGGTGCCCTCGGCGCTCCAGCGGTCGCCGGTGGTCGTGAGGGGGAGGAGCTCGGTCTCGTGCCCGGCGGCGCGCAGCGAGGCGGCCACGAGCTCGGTCTGGGCCAGCGCAAGGGGCGAGCGGCGCGTCGCCAGGATCAGGTGCACCGCGACTCCGCGCCGGAGTCGATCAGGAACCGGCGGGCGCCTCGAGGCCGAAGAGGTGGCGCAGGCTCTCCAGGTGCCGGAGGTCGTCCCCGTCGATGGCCGCCGCCCGCATCCGGACGGTGGGCTCGTGCAGGAGCTTGTTGACGATGCCCTTGGTGAGGCCCTCCAGCCGCTCGCGATCGGCGGGCGAGAGGTCGTCCCACTGACCTTCCAGGCGCCCCAGCTCGGCGCGGCGGATCTCCTCCGCGCGGGCCCGCAGCGACGAGATGGCCGGCCCGGCGGCCAGGCCGCGCCGCCATGCGGAGAAGCCCTGGACCGCGCCCAGAACGAAGCCCTCGCCGCGCTCGGCCTCCAGGCGCCGGCCGTTGAGGTTGGCCTCGACCACTCGCTCGAGGTCGTCGATGTCGAACAGGCAGACGCCCTCCAGCTCGGCCGCCGACGCCTCCACGTCACGCGGCACCGCGATGTCGACGATCACCATGGGGCGGTCGGCGGCGCGTGCGGTGACCACCGGCTCCAGATCGGCGCGGCGCAGGATGGCGTGCGGCGCGTCGGTGGAGGAGATGACGATGTCGGCCGCCTCGAGCTCCTGGGCCAGCCGGTCGAAGCCCACGCCGCGGCCGCCCACCCGGGCGGCCAGCTCGCGCGCGGTCCCGACGGTGCGGTTGGCCACGACCACCTCGCGGACCTCGTGGCGCACCAGCGCCATCGCGGTCGCCTCGGCCATGCGTCCGGCGCCGATCACGAGGACCGAGCACCCCGGAAGGTCGTCCAGCACCTCCTCGGCCAGCTCCACGGCCACGGCCGACACCGAGGTCGGCCCCGCGGCGATGCGCGTCTCGGTGCGCACCAGCTTGCCCACCTCCAGCGCCTGCCGGAACAGCCGGTTGAGCATCGGACCGGCGGTCTCCTCCTCGGTGGCCACGTCCCACGCCGCGCGCACCTGCCCCTGGATCTCGCTCTCCCCGACCACCATCGAGTCGAGGCTGGAGGCGACGCGGAAGAGCTGGGCCGCCGCGCGATCGTCGCGCAGCAGGTAGCGGGCGCACGCCAGCTCGTCCGGGGAGATGTGGGAGTGGGCCACGAGGCTGCGGGCCACCGCGTCCTCGGCCGCCCCGGGGTCCACGGCGGCGGCGTAGATCTCGGTGCGGTTGCAGGTGGACAGCGCCACCACCTCGGCCACGGCCTCGTCGTCGCGCAGCTCGCGAAGGAGAGTGCGCATCCCGTGCTCGGTGAGCGCGGCCTTCTCCCGCTGCTCCACGGGAGCGGTCTTGTGGGAGAGCCCGAGCACGAGGAGGGTCACGCCACCACCCCGATCTCGAGCACGGCCCGCGCCAGGTCGCGGGCGCCGTCCTGGTCGCCGTCGGCCAGGCGCCGCACGACATCCGTCTCCATCAGCCGCTCGACCGCGTCGCGACGGCTCGGCATGTCGGGGTAGCGCTCCTTGAGCTCGTCGCGCAGGTCGCGCAACAGCGCCGTGAGCGTGCCCCATTCGGGACCGTAGGCCACCTCGAGCTGCCGGCGGATGTGCTTGGCCACCACCGGGCTGGCTCCCCCGGTGGACACCGCCAGGGCCAGCTCGCCGCGCCGCACGATCGAGGGCACGATGAAGTTGCAGAGCGGGGGCACGTCCACGACGTTGCACAGCAGGTTCCGGGCCTCGGCGTCCTGCCACACCATCCGGTTGATGGCGTCGAGGTTCGTGGCGGCGATGACCAGGAAGCAGTCCGTCAGGTCCTCGGTCCGGTAGGCCCGCCGGTGGAGCTCCGCCACGTCTCCCGCGGTCGCCATCTCCTCCAGCCGAGGGCTCAGGCGGGGCGACACCAGGCGCACGACGGCGCCGTGGTCGAGCAGCTTCTCGACCTTCTCGGTGGCCACCGGGCCCCCGCCGACCACCAGGCAGCGCCGGCCCTCCAGGTCGACGAACATCGGGTAGAAGACCTTGCCGGGGCCCGCGGGGCGGGCGGGGGCGACGCGGCTGCCGCTCACGGCCGGGTCGCCCGGGCGTCGGCGGCGGACAGGTCCTCCGCGTCCGCCGGCTCGCCGCCCTGCTCGCGCTCGACACGGCGCTCCACCAGCCGCGCGAGCAGCTCGGCCTCGCGCGCCATGCGCCCGGCCTTCATCCCGATGGCGACGACGTACATCACGAGAGCGAACAGCACCACGCCATAGGCGGCGACCACGTACTTGGCGCCCTCGCTCACGAGAGCGCGGCCTCGAGGCCCCGCTTCGCCCGGCGCAGGGCCTTGTCGGCCCGCCGCTGGATCAGCTCGAGCTGGAGGACGGTGAGGAACAGGCCGATCACCGCCAGCTGGCTCACGACGAACCAGACGAGCATCGAGTCGGGCATGTTCGCGCCGCTCTGCGTGAAGACCACCGGGTGCACGAACGAGCGCGCGACCCGCACCGAGTAGAACGACAGCGGCACCGACGCGAAGGCGGCGACGGCGTAGATCGCCGAGTACCGGAAGCGCCGCTCGCCATCGGCCGACGAGCGGAGCACGAAGTAGGCGGCGTAGAGCAGGAGGACGATCAGGAAGGTCACCAGGCGCGGGTCGCTCCAGACCCACCAGGTGCCCCACGAGGCCTTCGCCCAGATGGACCCGGTGATCACCACGAGCACGGCGAGGCCCAGGCCGATCCCGACCGAGATGGAGGACACCTCGTCGTACCGCTCCTCGCGCGAGCGCAGGTAGAGGATCGCGGCCACGCACCCCACCCCGAAGGCCAGCAGCGAGGTGATGGCGATCGCGACGTGGAAGTAGAAGATCTTCTGGATGATCCCCTGGTCGGCGTCCTCGGGAGCGACGAAGAAGACGCCGAAGACGGCGAGCGCGGTCAGCGCCGCGGTGACCGTCCCGGTGATCGCGAGGAGCCGGGCAGGACGCGCGTCAGTCATCGAAGACGTGGTCGTACGTCGCATAGGCCACAAGCCCGAAGATTACCGCATAGACCCCCAGGAACAGGCAATAGCCCCGGTACTCCGCCAGGTCGTTCGTCCCTGCTGAGACCGCATGAGTGGCGCCCGCGGCGGCGATCACGACGGGCAGCAGCGAGGGCAGCAGGAGCACCGGCAGGAGCAGCTCGCGGGCCCGCGCGAAGAGCGACAGACAGGCGTACAGAGAGCCCAGCACGGCGATGCCCACGTCGGCGAGCAGGCACACCACCGCGATCAGCGCGAGGTCCGCCGGGACCGACCCGCGCAGGAAGAAGACGGCGAGCAGCGGCACCGCCACGATCTCCACCGCCACCAGGTAGCCCATGATCGCCCCGGCCTTCGCCACCAGCAGGACGAGGCGCGGGACCGGCGCCACGAGGATCCCGTCGAGCACGCGCTGCTCGCGCTCGGGAACCCACGAGCGGCCCACTCCGAGGACGGCCGTGAGCGCGAGGGTGGCCCACAGGATGCCCCCGGCGAACCGGCTCAGGTCGTCCTCGCGCGAGCCGAAGGCGAACTGGAAGATGACCATCGCCACGATCGCGAAGAGGACCATCGCCACCAGGGTGTCGCGCGTCCGCAGCTCCAGGCGCAGGTCCTTCAACAGCAGGGCGCGCAGCTGCCGCCGCCACGCCGGGTTCGCCGCGCTCACGCCACCAGCTCCTCGTACCGCGCGCGGAACGCGGCGCCGTCCTGGGACCCGGTGGGCTCCGACAGGACCGCGCGCCCCGCGCGGAGCACCAGCACCCGCTCCGCCAGGTCCACGCCGCGCTCCACCTCGTGGGTCACGATGACCACCCCGCGATCCCGGCGCGCCTCGGCGAGCACGCCGTCCAGCAGCCGCGCGCCGGCGGCGTCGAGGCCGGCGTACGGCTCGTCCAGCAGGAGCAGGCTCGGCTCGTGGAGGAGGGTGCGCGCCAGGCCGAGGCGCTGGGTCATGCCGCGGCTGAACCCGCGCACGGCGTCGTAGGAGCGGGCCAGGAGGTCGACCCGGTCGAGGGCGTCGTCGATCCGCTCCCCGGGGTCGGAGAGGCCGTAGAGGTCGGCGTAGAGCTCGAGGTTCTGACGGGCTGTCAGGTCCAGGTAGACGAGGGGGTCGTGGCCGAGGTACCCGATCTCCGCCCGCGCCCGGCCGGCGTCGTCAGGACAGGAGTGGCCGGCGACGGCGAGCGTTCCCTCGTCGGGGCGGAGCAGGGTCGCGAGCATGCGCAGCAGGGTGCTCTTGCCCGCCCCGTTCGGCCCCAGCACGGCGAGGCTCTCGCCCACGGCGAGCCGGACGTCCACGCGATCGACCGCCCGGCGCTCGCCGAAGCGCTTCACCAGGCCCTCGGCCCGGACGAGCTCCTCCTGCCCTACAGCGTCACCTCGGCGAGGACGAAGGCCAGGAACACCACCGCGAGCAGGCCGTTCGACTGGGCGAAGGCGGCGGGGACGCGCTCGAGGTCCCCCTGCGAGACGATCGCGTTCTCGTACAGCAGCACGAGCGCACAGATGCCCACCCCCACCAGGTAGACCGCGCCCGCGCCGGCGGCGATCCCGGCCCCCGCCAGGAGCGCGACGGCGGCCAGGTGCAGGACGCGCGTCACCCAGAGGGCCCGCGCGGGACCGAAGCAGGCGGGGATCGAGTAGACGCCGTTGGCACGGTCGAAGTCCACGTCCAGGAGCGCGTAGGTGATGTCGAAGCCGGCGATCCAGGCGGCCACGCCGAGCCCCAGCAGGATCGGTGCGGGCCCGAGGTCGCCGGTCACGGCCAGCCACGCCCCCATGGGGGCCAGGCCGATCGTGAGGCCCAGCGCGAGGTGGCACAGCCACGTGAAGCGCTTGGTGTACGGGTAGAGGACGAACGCGGCCACCGGGATCGGCCACAGCACCCAGGTCTCGCTCGGCAGTTGCGAGACGGCGAGGAGGAGGACGGCCAGGCTCGCGACGCAGAAGCCGAGGACCTGGGTGCGCCGCAGCCGCCCCGACGGCAGCTCGCGCCCGGCGGTGCGCGGGTTTCGCGCGTCGATGTCGGCGTCCACGAGCCGGTTGAGCGCCATCGCCAGGCTGCGGGCCCCGATCATCGCCAGGGTGATCCAGCCGAGCAGGCCGGCGCGCGGCACCTCCATCCGGGCGAGGATCGCCGCGGCGAAGGCGAAGGGCAGGGCGAAGATCGTGTGCGAGAAGCGCACCAGCCCCAGCAGGGCGGGGAGGAGCCCGAGCCCCGCGGCCGGCTGCGCCGCCCCGGAGGAGGTGGTCACGCGGAGAGCTTACCCGGACTGCCGTACGGGGCTTCCCGCCCATAGGCACCGCTCCCGAAGCGGGCGTAGGATCGTCCGATGGGAACGTCGCGCCGGTTGTGGAAGGTCGCCCACCGAGGAGCGTCGGCGGAGCGCCCGGAGAACACCCCCACCGCCTTCGAGCTCGCGATCGCCCAGGGCGCGGACGTGGTGGAGTGCGACGTGCGCAGCACGTCCGACGGCGCGCTGCTGATCCTCCACGACGCCGAGGTCGACCGCACCACCTCGGGATCGGGCGCGCTGCGGGAGATGACGGCCGTGGCGGCGCGGGCGCTGGATGCCGGCGACGGCCAGGCCATCCCGACGCTGGCCGAGGTGCTCGACCTGGCACGCGGGCGCGTGCGCGTCAACGTGGACATCAAGGAGATCGACATCGTCGGACCGGCCGTCCAGGCCGTCCGCGACGCCCAGATGCTCGAGTCGGTCACGTTCATCTCGTTCCTCCCCGAGGTCTGGGAGCAGCTCGACCGGATCACCCCCGAGAGCCCACGGATCCACCTCGTCGACTCCGCCGCCGCGCTCGCGAGCCTCGCCATGGGCGACGCGGTGAGCCAGTCGGTGGCCGCCGGCGTGGGAGTGCCCTACGAGCTGGTGAACGAGGGGATGGTCGAGCACATGCACCGCCACGGCTTCGCGGTCTTCGCGTGGACCGTGGACGACCCGGACGAGATGCGCCGCCTGATCGAGTGCGACGTCAACGGCATCGTCACCAACCGACCCACCGCCCTCGCGGACGTGCTGGAGGCCGTGGGCGGCTCGGGGGTCGGGACAACCTAGCCGCAGGCGCCGCCGGGGGGTCACGCCGTGCTGGTCGGGCGATCACACGAGATCGAGGCCATCCACGGGCTCCTCGAGGACGCGCGCGCGGGACGCGGACGGGCTCTCGTCCTCCGCGGCGCTCCCGGGATCGGCAAGAGCACGCTCCTGGAGCACGCGCGGCGCGAGGGACGGGAGCGGGGCCTGCGCATCCTCTCGGCCGGGGGGGTGGAGTCGGAATCGCGGCTCGCCTTCGCCGTGCTCTCCGACGTGCTGCGCCCGGTGCTCGCCCGGATCGACGGCATCCCCGAGGCCCAGCGGGCCGCGTTGCGCGCGGCCCTCGCCCTGGGCCCCCCGGCGGCTCTCGACCGCTACGCCGCCTATGCGGCCACGCTGAGCCTGCTGGGAGCGGTCGCCTCCGACGGCCCGGTGCTGATCCTGATCGACGACGGCCACTGGGTGGATCCGCCGAGCCGCGAGGCGCTGGTGTTCTGCGCACGCCGGATCGCGGACGAGCCCATCGCGATGCTCGTCACCTCGCGGGAGCGCCCGCCCGAGCGGCTCCCGATGCCCGAGGTCGAGAACCACGAGGTCCCGCCGCTCGGCGAGGAGGAGTCGAGAGCCCTGCTGGAGGCCGTGACCGTCGCCAGGCCCCTGGCCCCGGCGGTGGCGCGGGAGATCCTCGCCCTGGCCGGGGGGAACCCCCTGGCACTGGTGGAGCTGCCCCGCGCCCTGAGCGGCGGCGAGCGCGCGGGAGGCGTGACGCTGCCGCAGCCCCTGCCTCCCGGTGAGGCGATCGTCGAGGCCTATCGGCGGCGCGTGGAGAGCCTCGACCCGGGAGCACGGCGGGCGCTCGGCGTGGCCGCCGTCGGCGACGGCTGCTCCGCCGGGGCGATCGTCGCAGCGCTCGAGCGGCTCGGCGGAGGCACCCGCGACCTGGTCGCCGCGGAGGCGGCGGGCTTCCTCGTCCTGGACGGAGACGTCGCGCGCCTGCGCCACCCGCTCCTGCGGCCGGTCGTGCTGGAGCTGATGGACCCCGCGCGCCGCCGCGACGCGCATGGGGCGCTCGCCGAGGCCCTCGACCGCGACGGCGACCTCGAGCAGCGCGCCTGGCACCTGGCCGAGGCCGCCGTCGGCCCCGACGACCTCGTGGCGGCGGCGCTCGAGGCCGCGGCGGCGCGCGCCGGGGAGCGCACCGGCTACGCGACCGCCGCGACGTTCCTGGAGCGGGCCGCCACCACCACGCGGGATCCGGTCCGCTCGGGCAGGGACCTGCTGGGGGCCGCCCAGCTCGCGATGGCCGCGGGGGAGCCGGCCCGTGGCTCGTCCCTCCTCGAGCGGCTCTGGCGGGCGGGGCCGGACTCGTCCGTCCGCGCCGAGACCGCCCATCTGCGGGGCCTGGTCACCCTCATGACGACCAGCACCGGCGATGCCCACGCGCTGCTGGTGCGCGAGGCCCGGATCGCGCACGGGATGCGGATCCGATCGTCGCGGCCGAGATGCTGGCCAGCGCCGGCCTGGCACGGGCCATGGACGGCCGGGGCGGCGAGGCGCTGCGCTGCCTTCAGGAGGCACGCCAGATCCTGACCGCCTGTGGGGGCCGGTCGCCCTACGTCGCCGTCATCCACGCGAGCGCGCTCACGGTCGCCGGCCGGGCGCGGGAGGCGCGGGAGGCCTTCGCCGCACTCGACGCCTTCCTGGAGGGGGTCGACCCGCTGACCCCCCAGGGGCAGAGCCTGGTGATGTCGCTGACGCCGACGACCTGGCTCGGCGACTTCGACCGCGGCGCGCGATACCTGTCGCGGTGGGTCGGCCGCGCGCGCGAGTCAGGCTCCCTCGCCTTCCTCGGATCGCCCCAGGCGTTCGGCGCCGAGCTGGACTTCCGGCGCGGCCGCTGGCGCGACGCCGAGGCGCGCGCCGCGGAGGCGGTGCGGTCGCTGGAGGAGACCGGGCAGCACGGGTCCCTCGGCTTCGCGCTCATCACCCTGGCCACGATCGAGGCGGCGCTCGGCCGGGCCGACGACTGCCGGGCGAACGTGCGCCGGGCATCGAAGCTGGCCGAGGAGCTGGGCCTGGGATCGATCGCCACCTATCGCGGCTTCGCTCTCGGGCTGCTGAATCAGGGGCTTGGCCGGCCGGCCTCCGCCGTCACCCATCTCGAGCCGCTGGTCGACCTCACCCGTGAGGCGGGCTTCGCCGAGCCCGCCATCGTGATGTGGCAGCCGGACCTGGTCGAGGCCTACGCCCGGTTGGGACGTCTCGCCGACGCGCGCCGCGCGCTGGCGACGCTGGCCGAGCAGGCCGAGCGCACGGGCGGGGTTGTGGGCGCGCGCCGCCACCCGCCGGTGCCGTGGCCTGATCGACGACGACATCGACCGCCACTTCGGCGAGGCGCTCGCGCTCCACGCGAGGCAGCCCATGCCCTTCGAACGGGCGCGGACGGAGCTGCTCTACGGAGCCCGCCTGCGACGCGCCGGGCGTCGCATCGAGGCCCGGACCCAGCTCGGGCTGGCGCTCTGCCGCCTTCGACGAGCTGGGTGCGGTGCCGTGGGCGGCCCAGGCCCGGGAGGAGATCGCGGCCAGCGGAATGCCTCTGCACCCCCGCAGCACGTCCCCGGTCCGACGGCGAGCTGTCACCGCGGGAGCTCCAGGTGGCCCGGACCGTGGCGCGGGGCCTCACCAACCGCGAGGCGGCCGCCCGCCTGTTCCTCTCCGAGAAGACCATCGAGCGCCACCTGAGCAGCGTGTACCGCAAGCTGGGATTGCGGTCGCGCGCCGAGCTCGCGCGCCGCTTCGCCCGAGAGGACGACGCCCCGCACGAGCCGGGGGGCGGGTGAGCTACCGCATCAGGACCACCCCGGGGTTGGTCAGCAAGAGCGTGTCCCAGTAGACGCGCTCGAGGGCGATCCCGTCGGCCCCCACGGTGAAGATCGACACGCCCTGGAGGTTGACCGGCTCGCCTCCGGCCGTCCAGTCGCCCCAGTCCTCGAGGTGCGTCCCGGTGAGGCGCCACTCGGTCCAGACCCGGTCGTCGCTTCCCTCGCTGAGGGCCGTGACGTCGACCCGCAGGTCCGGCACGGCCCGCATGAAGTCGCCGATCGCGCCCGCAACCTCGGCGCGCCCGCTGAAACGGGGGAAGGGATCGCCGCGCAGGTGCGACGGCGAGAGGATGAGCCAGATCCGCTCGCCCTGTGGGGCGAAGCACTCCCCGCACGCCTCGGCGTCGTGCTCGTTCCACGCATCGACGTAGCGGGCGACGACGCCGGCGAGCATCATCGGGCTCCGTCCGCCCCCCGGAACCGTCCGGCGTCGGTCTCGGGCCGGGTCAGCAGCCGGTTGAGGGAATCGATCTGCAGGGTTCTGAGGAACCGCTCGCGGGCCTCCCGGTAGTCCTCCCATCCGGGCGGGCCGGGCAGGAAGCCGCTCGCGGCGGCCTCGCGGCCCGACGTGGTGGTCACCTGTCTGCGGGTTGGCTCCATGCCGACCTCCTTGGCTCGCTCACGCGACCCTAGGCATGGACACCACGGAGCGCATGAGGGGAATCCCTCAGCCGGACCGCGCCGGAGCCCGCGCCCCCGCGTAACACGCCGCCCGGCCCGTCGCCAGGCCCCAGAACTGATTGCCGTAGTCGAAGTGCCACCACTCCTCGAGGTAGGCCGTGAAGCCCTGGCCGGCCATCGCCCAGTACAGCGTCCGCCGCAGGTCGCGCACCGGGCCCGGCGTCTCCTCCAGGGCGCGGGCGCCCGCCGCCGGGACGAAGGCGTCGAAGCCCGTGCCCAGGTCGAGCGGCCGGCCGTCCCCGTCGCCCAGGGTGAGGTTGACCGCGCCCCCCGTGAGGTGGGGCGGAGGAGCGGAGAGGGCGCGGGAGGGCGGGGTGACGTACCGGGAGGCGGCCACCTCGAGCGCCTCGGCGGGCCAGTCGTCGTGGATCATCGCCAGCTCCTCGACGTACGCGTGGTAGAGGGCGGCCTGGGTCTCGATGGGGCGGTAGCCGTCCCACACCACCAGCGACCGGCCGTCGGGCAGCCCGCCGGCCACGGCGGCCAGCCGCTCGGCCACTCCCTCGCGCACCCACCCGCACGGCACGGCTCCGGGAAGTCCCATGGCGTGGTAGCGCGGGTCGTCATGGACCCGGGGGCCGATCTCCGCCACCGCCACGAGCGGCTCGTCCACGGGCTCGATCGGCACCTCGCGCCACCCGTCCGTGGGGGCGAGGAGCGGGATCGGCCCCGGCGCCGCGGTCAGCGCCCGGTCCACTGCGCGGCCTCCACGTGCGGGCCCGGGTCGGCGCCCGCCGCGATGGCGATGAACGGCTCCGCGAGGCTGGACGGGTGCGGCACGGTGGCGGGGTCCTCGTCGGGATAGGCGCGTGCCCGCATGGCGGTGCGGGCGGGCCCCGGGTTGACGCCCACGCACCGGATCGCGCGGTCCGCCAGCTCCTGGCGCAGAATGGCCGTGATGCCGTCGAGGGCCAGCTTGGAGATGGCGTAGGCGCCCCATGAGGGACGGCCGGCGGCGCCCGACGTGACGTTCACGATCGCCGCCCCGTGCGACATGCCCGGGAGCACGCTCTGGATCAGCGCCAGGGTGCCGGTGACGTTCACGGCCAGGACGCGCTCCCAGAGGTCGAGCGGGTAGTCGGCCAGCGGCCGGCGCTCCCCCAGCAGGCCGGCGTTGTTGACCAGGACGTCCACGCGTCCCAGGACCGCGAGGGCCTCGCCTGCGGCGGCCCGCACGGCGGCGGTGTCGGCCAGGTCAAGCGCGAGGGCGTGCGCCTCGCCGCCCGCCTCACCGATCCTCGCGGTCACGGCGTCGAGGTGCTCGCGCCGCGTGGCCGTCACCACCAGCCGGGCGCCCTCCGCGGCGAACGCCTCGGCCACGGCGCGGCCCACTCCGCGCGACGCGCCGGTCACGATCGCCCGCCGGCCCGCGAGCCTCCCGCTCAGGGTCCGGCCGGGTCGAGCTGCTGGCGGTCGTTCGGCGGCACCTGGGGCGTCGGCTCGGGGGCCGGGCGCGGCGGGCTCTCCGGGTCCGTGCCCGCCACCGAGGCCACGTACGCGGCGACGTTCTCGAGGTCCTGGCCGGTCGCCAGCTTGCGGGGCATCGGCGGCTGGGCCAGGTTGACCCACTCCTTGACCAGGCCGGCGAACTGCTCGTCGCTCATGCCCACCTGGCGTGACGCGCGGAAGGCGTCGTCGAGGTTCGGGCCGATGTTCGACGGCGGCTTGCCGGAGTCGGCCAGCGTGTGACAGCTCGCGCAGAGGTTGGAGAAGGTCTGCTTCCCGGCGGCGACGTCCGCGGTGGTGTCCCCGCCGCAGCCCGTGAGGGCCAGCGAGCCGAGGCCGAGGGCCAGCGCCGCCGCGATCCCGGCGCGCCGCCGTGAGCGGATGCCGACGCTCATATGAGGTAGACGAGCACGAACAGCAGCACCCAGACCACGTCCACGAAGTGCCAGTAGATGCTCCCGGCCTGGAGGGGCGTGGCCCAGGTGGGCGTGAAGTCGTGCGCCTTGACCACCCGGATGTAGCAGAGCGTGAGGATCGTGAGGCCCACGAACACGTGGAGCCCGTGCGTGCCCGTGAGGACGTAGAAGGTCGATCCGAACGCCTGGTCGTGCGGGGTGAAGCCCAGGTGGACGTACTCGTTGATCTGGATGATCAGGAAGGTCGCGCCCAGGAAGAGCGTGACGAGGAGGCCCCGCGCGAGCCCCTTGCGGTCCCCGTGCCGGAGGCGATGCTCGGCCCACCAGATGGTGAAGCTGGACGACACCAGGATGGCGGTGTTCACCGCCGTGATCACCTTGGGCAGCTCGAACGGCTCGCCCTCGGCGTTGAGCGGCGGCCATTGGTCGGAGATGTTGAACCGGACGAAGAAGTAGGCCGTGAAGAGGGAGCCGAACAGCATCACCTCGGAGCCGATGAAGAAGACCATGCACAGCACGCCCGAGCTGATCTGGGACCCCCGGGAAGGCGGGGGCGCGACCGTCTGGACCGGGGGCTCGGTGGTGGCCAACTAGCTCCCCGCCGGCGAGGCCGGCGCCTCGGCGTCCACCACGACGCGCTCCACGGTCGCGCCGCGCGGCGGCGGCCTGGACCGCGGCGAGGGCCTCGTCGGAGTCGAGGCGGCTGCCGCGGGTGGCGACGATCAGGACCGTGTCGGCCGAGTACGCCGCCCGCGCCACGCGAGCGGCCTCGGCGGCGTCGCCGTCGAGCACCTCGCCGCGGGCCTGGATCCCGGCCGCCTGCAGCTCGTCGATGGCCGCGCGGACGCGCTCGGATGTGGCGACGCGGAGCGACTCGGCCTCGTCGGTCCAGCCCGGTCCCTCGAGGGCCATCGGCGCGAGCAGGACGACGGCGATCGCGCCGCGGTCGGCACGCTCGCGCAGCGCCGCGGCGAGACCCACCGCGCCGAGCGCCTCGTCGGCGATCACGGCCACCTGCGCCACGCCCGCGCGGGCCAGCGGCTCGCGGGCCTCCTCGGGCCGCACGACCACACGGGTCACCCCGAGGCCCGTGGCCTTGCGCAGGCGGTCCAGCACGTCGTCGTCCATCCAGGCGGAGCTGCCCGTCGGGTAGGTCGCGAGGATGATCTCGTGGATGTCCTCGTCCCTGGTCACGGCCTCCACGGCGGCGAACGGGTCACCCTCGACCACGGTGCCGCTGGCGTCCAGGCCGGCCTCGGCCAGCACCGAGAGCGTCACCTGCAGCCGCCTCTCGGCGGCGGCCCGGTCACCGCCCTCGGTGGCCACGGCGATCGTGAAGCGCCAGAAGCCCTCGTGGGCACGCCGGCGGATCTCGTCGATGAGGGTGCTCGAGGCCACGGTCTGGTTGGCGATGACCAGGATCGTGCGCTTCTCGGTCTCGGTGAGCTCGCCGCCGATCTCCTCGGGGGCGAAGACCACCGCGTGCCGCGCGCCGGGCACGCCGTACTGGTAGGGGCCGCCGACCACCTGAGGGGTCGCCTCGAAGTTGAAGAGCGACGGAGGCGAGGAGACGAGCCACTCCAGCGTGCGCCCGCGCCACGGGTTCCACGGTGCCGGCGGGCCGCTCCGCCACGACGTGATCATGTTGTAGAAGAAGATCAGGACCCCGACGGTCATGATCAGCGACGCGCCGCTGATGACCTGGTTCAGGGTGGTGAAGCGGTCGTCGTAGGCCGCCACCCGGCGCGGCATGCCATGCATGCCCAGCCAGTGCATCGGCAGGAACGTGGCGTTGAAGCCGATGAACAACAGCCAGAAGGTGATCTGGCCGAGGCGCTCGTTGTACATCCGCCCGGTCATCTTCGGGAACCAGTAGTGGACTCCCGCGAAGATGGTGAAGACGCTGCCGCCGACGAACACGTAGTGGATGTGCGCCACCACGAAGTAGGTGTCGGTGACCTGGATGTCCACCGGGATCGTGCCCAGCATCACCCCCGAGAGGCCGCCGATCACGAACGTGGCGATGAACCCCATCGCGAAGAGCATGGGGGTCTTCAGGTGGATCTTCCCCTCCCAGAGCGTGCCGAGCCACGAGAACACCTTCACGCCGGTGGGGATGGCGATGATGATCGTGGTGATCATCATCGGCACGCGCAGCCAGGGGGCCATGCCGCTGACGAACATGTGGTGCGCCCAGACGCCGAATCCCAGCACCGCGATCGCGACCGTCGAGAACGCCAGCGCCCGGTAGCCGAAGATCGGCTTGCGCGAGAACGTGGCGATGACCTCGCTGACGATCCCGAAGCCGGGCAGCATCATGATGTAGACGGCCGGGTGCGAGTAGAACCAGAAGACGTGCTGGTACATCACGACGTCCCCGCCCTCGGTGGGGTCGAAGAAGTTCGTCCCCATGACCCGGTCGAACAGGGTCATGAACTGGGAGCCGGCGATGAACGGCGTGCCGAAGACCACGAGCGCCGAGGTGGTGGCGTTGGCCCACACCAGCAGCGGCATGCGCCAGACGGTCATGCCCGGCGCGCGCATGGTGAAGATGGTGACCAGGAAGTTGATCGCCGTGGCGATCGAGCTGGCGCCCGCGAACTGGACGCCGACCTCGAAGAGGGTCTGGCCGGTGCCGCCCTGGTTGGCCAGCGGCACGTAGGCCGTCCAGCCGGTGGCGAAGGCGCCGAAGAGCGGGCTGATCGCCATCATCAGGCCGCCCGGGATGAGCATCCAGAGCGAGAGGGCGTTGAGGCGCGGGAACGCCATGTCCTTCGCCCCGATCATGATCGGGAGGACGTAGTTGGCGAGGCCCGCGAACGCCGGGATGACGAAGAGGAAGATCATCAGCGTCGCGTGGACGCTGAAGAGGCCGTTGTAGGTCTGACCGCTCCCGAGCGTCTGGTCGGGGGTCGCGAGCTCGGCCCGCACCAGCTCGGCGAAGATGCCGCCGATGACGAAGAAGAAGAACACCACCACGAGGTACTGCGTCCCGATGACCTTGTGGTCGGTGTTGACCTTGAAGTAGTCGCGCCAGCTCTGGGCCCCGTGCATCGAGTGGTCCTCGGGGTCCACCCGGCGCCCGGTCATCCAGCGCCACCAGTAGTCGAAGCAGCCGATCCCGATCAGGAACGCCACCGACCCGATGAACGCGGCGGCGGCCGTGTAGACCTCGGGCTCCCACGTCGGGGTGTTGTTGAAGAGGCTCCGCAGGAGCCAGACCAGGGCGAACGCGAAGAGGACGCCGCCGACGCTCCACAGGACCGTGCGCTTCCACCAGTAGGAGAGCGGGCGCGGGTCCATGTGGTGCACGTGCCCGCCGGGGCTGCTGGGTGCGTGGGGGGTGGTGGTGGCCATGGCTTGTCTCGGCTAGCTCATCACGGCGCGGTCGTGGTTCCCTCGGCGGGCGCGGTGGTCTCGCCCTCGGCGGGGGCGGTGGTCGAGCCCTGGGCCGGCGGGGCCTGGGCGGGGGGCGCCTGGGCGGCGACGGTGGTCTGGGCCTGCGCGAGCCAGGCCTCGTAGGCGGAGGGCTCCATCACGATCACGCGAGTGCGCATGACGCTGTGGCCCGCGCCGCACAGCTCGGCGCAGATGACCTGGAAGGTCCCCGTCCGGTCGGGATTGACGATCACCTGGGTGGTGATGCCCGGAACCACGTCCTCCTTCACCCGCCACTCCTTGACGTAGAAGTCGTGGATCACGTCCTTGGAGCGCATCTTCAGCACCACCTGACGCCCGTTCGGCAGGCGCAGGTCGCCCGAGGCGATCTGCCCGCCGGGGTAGGTGAAGCTCCAGACGAACTGCTCGGCGGTCACGTCGACCACCATCCGGTCGCTGGCGAGGGCCTCGTTGTCGGAGAGGACGAGGTAGGCCCAGACGGCCATCACCACGAGCAGGAACGTCGGCACCAGGGTCCAGACGATCTCGAGCTTGGTGTTGCCGTGGATGGGCGGTCCGTCGCTCTCGTCGCCGGGCTCCGCGCGGAAGCGGAAGGCCGAGTAGACGAGGACCGTCGCGACCAGGGTGAAGATCACGACCGACGCCCAGACGACGAACCACATGAGGGTGTCGACCCGCTCGGCCTGCTCCGAGGCCTGCTCAGGGAGCCAGTCGATGAGGAGGGCGACAGCCGTCGTCGCTCCTCCGATCACGACCGCCAGAACGAGCAGGGGGACGGTGTGACGACTCCTCAGCACGGCGGCAAGCTATCACTTGGAAACCCGGCCGAGTGAGTGCTTTCCGAGGGTCAGACGTCCCTCGGCGGGGTGCTCAGGCCACGCCCGCGAAGGAGATGACGGGATGGACGTACGCACGCTTCAGAAGCCCCTCAAGGACGGCTACCGGGCCGATCCCGGCAGCTCCCGGATCACCCTGACCGCGGTGGGCGCACCCACCGGCACGCCGGTCTCCTGCTCGGTGGAGGTGGGGCGCGCGATCCAGGCGGCCGAGGCCCATGCCGGCGTCGGGGGGCCGGGCGGAGCGGCCTGCTCGGGGGATCTGCTCCTGGGCGCGCTCGCGGCATGCGCCCAGATCACCTGCCAGATGGTGGCCGCCGCGATGGAGATCCCTGTCGAGCGGATCGGGGTCACCGTGGACGGCGACCTCGACCTCCAGGGCACGCTGGGCACCCGGCGCGACGTCCCGGTGGGCTTCGAGGAGGTGCGGGTGCGCTTCGACATCGACGCCCCGGGCGCGGAGCCCGACGCGCTGCGCGCGCTGGCCGAGAAGACCGAGCGCTACTGCGTGGTGATGCAGACCCTGGTCACGCCGCCGCGGCTGGTGACCGACTGGGCCTGACGGTCCACGCCGCCCCCGCCACGCAGAGGGCGAAGAGCACCGCCCCCACGACCAGCGGCGTGGCCACGCCCGAGTGCTGGAAGAGCAGGGTCGCCACCACCGGCCCGGCGATGCGGGCCGCGCCGCCCACCGAGGCCGTGAGGCCGAGGACCGCTCCCTGCTCGCGCTCCCCCGCCGCCAGGGAGATGAGGGCCGTGGTCGTGGAGAAGACGAGTCCCGAGGCCACGGCGAGGAGGGCCAGCCCCACCAGCAGGAGCCACAGGCTCTCGGCGACGGCCACGACGAGCAGCGCCACCGAGGTGCCCGCCAGCCCCGCGATCATCACGGGCGTCTCCCCGCGGCGCTCGACCAGCCTCCCCACCAGCACCCCCTGCGACAGCGCGGCCAGCACCCCGATGAAGGTGAACAGGAGCCCCATCTCCACCTGGCCGTACTCGAAGCGGTGCTCGCCGAAGAGGGCGAAGGTGGACTCCATGCCCACGAAGGCGAATGTGGCGATGAACGACAGGGCCAGCAACGGGCCCAGCTCGCGGCGCGAGAGCGCGCGGCGCAGAAGGCTGACCCGCGGCGCCGGCGCGGCCGGCCCACCGGCGCGGCGCGACTCGGGCAGGCGGCGGTGGGCGATGAGCAGGTTCGTCGCCGCCAGCGCCGCGGCCACGAAGAACGGAAGGCGCCGGTCGACCACCGAGCAGAGGGCGCCGAGGGCGGGGCCCAGCACGAAGCCGATCCCGAACGCCGCGCCGATCATGCCCATGCCGCGCGCCCGGTCGCGGGCCTCCGTCACGTCGGCCACGTAGGCCTGGGCGGCGGCGTAGGACGCTCCGGCGACCCCCTGCAGGATCCGGGCCAGGAACAGCACCAGCAGCGTTCCGGCGAGCCCGATCAGGAGCGCCGCCACCGCGCTCCCGGCCAGCGAGGCCAGGATCACCGGGCGGCGGCCGTAGCGGTCGGAGAGCCGCCCCCACACCGGGGCGAACAGCAGCTGCATCACCGCGTAGGAGGCCGTCAGAAGGCCGATCTGGGTGGGGGATGCGCCGAACGTCTCGGCCCACAGGGGCAGGATGGGCAGCACGATCCCGAACCCCACGAGGTCGATCACGACGGTCGTGAAGACGATCCCGAGAGGTGAGAGCAGAAAGGCCGGACCGCGCGCGCCGTAGGGGGTCTCGCGCCCCATCCCGGGATCAGGCCGCGTCGACCACGAGGGCGAGGAAGATCAGCGCCAGATAGAGCAGGGAGTAGTGGAAGGTCGCCCGCGCCCACCCGATCCCCTCGTCGCGCGCCAGGAGGGCGGCCAGCACCACGAACACGGCGCCCAGGACCAGGGCCGCGCCCAGATAGAGCCACCCGGCGGCCCCCGAGGCCACCGGCAGGAGCGAGACCGCCACCATGACCACGCTCCAGAGCAGGATCAGCCGCTTGGTCTCCTCCTCGCCCCGCACCACCGGCAGCATCGGCACGCCCGCGGCGGCGTAGTCGCGCTTCAGCATCAGGGCCAGCGCCCAGAAGTGGGGCGGCGTCCAGTAGAAGACGATGGCGAAGAGAAGCCAGGCCGAGAGGCCGAGATCCCCCGTCACGGCCGCCCAGCCGACCAGCGGCGGCACCGCTCCGGCCGAGCCGCCGATGACGATGTTGTGCACCGTCGTGCGCTTGAGCCAGAGCGTGTAGACGCCCACGTAGAGGGCCAGGCCGAGCATCGCCAGCGCCGCGGCCAGCCAGTTGGCCATGGTCCCGAGGACGAGCGCGCTCAGCACCCCGAGGCCGATGCCGAAGGTCAGCGCACGCGCCGGCGCCACCCGCCCGGCCACCACGGGCCGCGACGTGGTGCGCGCCATCCGCCCGTCGATGTCGCGGTCGACGTAGTGGTTGATCGCGTTCGCGCCCCCGGCGGCCAGGTAGCCCCCCACCAGCGTCCACACCAGCAGCCAACCGTCCGGCACCCCGCCCGCCGCCACGCACATCGCGCCGGCGGTGGTCACGAGGAGGAGCGAGATGACCCGCGGCTTGGTCAGCCGCACGTAGTCGGCCGCCACCGACAGCGGCCGCGCGGCCGCGCGAGGCGCGAGCGCGCCGGTGCTCATGACCCCGCCGTGGCCGCGAAGGCGATCAGCGCCGCCAGCAGGGCGACCGGCACCACCACCCAGAGGGCCTCGAGCCGGCGGCGCCCCGCGGTGTCCTGGGGATCGCGTGCCTGCCGCGCGAGCCTCAGGATGCCCACGGTCGCGGGCAGTGCGAGGGCGATGATCAGCGCCAGGGAGAAGATGCGCAGCGTCATGTCACCTGGCCGTTCACCGCGCCCGAGCATAGCCCGCCCACCCGGGTGGCGGCGGGGACGGACGTCCCGCGCGTTTGACGAGAAGGGTCCGGTGGGCTGAGGTGTCTTCGTGTCCATGACCGACGCCCTCGTGCTGGGAGGGGGCCCCGCCGGCCTGGGGGCCGCGCTGGCGCTCGCCCGCGGTGGCGCCGACGTGATGCTCGTGGAGGAGAGCGGGATCCCCGGAGGGCTCTGCGTGACCCGCGAGCGCGAGGGCTTCCGCTACGACCTGGGCGGGCACATCCCGTTCGTGAACGCCCCCGACCGGCGCGAGTGGCTGGAGCAGCTGCTCGGCGGGGACCTGCGCTGGGTCGACCGCCCGGTGTCGTGCGTGCGTGAGGGTCGGGTGGTGCGCGGCCGGTACCTCGACCAGCGCCCCGAGACGCCCGAGCCGCCGGGGCCGCACGACGTGTCGGCGGCGGGCGAGCTGGGCTGGCGCTTCGGCATCGGGTTCGTGGACCGGGTGATGCGCCCCTACCTGGAGAAGGTCGACGGGCTGCCCCTCGAGCGCATCCCCGGCGAGCGGGCCGTTCGCCTGCTGGAGGATCAGGCCGCGCCGGACGGATTCCTGTTCCCGGCCCACGGCATCGGCCAGCTGATGGACGTCATGGCCGCCGCCGCGCGCGCCGCCGGCGCCCGGGTCCGCCTGGGAGCCCGGGTGCGCGCTCTGCAGGTGCCGCAGGGACGGATGAGCGGCGCGCTGGTGGAGGCCGCCGACGGCACCTGGGAGGTGCGCGCGGAGCACGCCGTGGTGGCCCTCCCACCGAGCGCGGCCGCGCGGCTGCTCGACCCGGCCCCGCCCGGGGCGACGACCCGCGCCGTGCGCATGCGCGCGGTGTGCATCGTCTACCTGGTGCTGCCCCTCGAGCGCCTCACGATCGAGCCGTGGATCCAGGTGGACGACCCCCGGGTGCCGTTCTCGCGGGCCTTCGAGCCGGTCAACTGGAGCCCGGAGCTCGCGCCCCCGGGCCGCACCGTGATCGGGCTGGAGTGCTATTGCCGCGCCGAGGGCGGCGATCCGGTCTGGGGCCTCTCCGACGAGGAGCTCGGGGCGTGGTGCGCCGCGTCTCTCGGCGACCCCCTGGGCTGGCTCGACGACCCCTCCGACGCGGCTCTGCTCGAGGTGGTGCGCCTGCCGCGCGCATACCCCGAGGCCGACCTCGCCCAGGTGCCGGCCGTGCGGGCCCCGGCCCTGTGGCTGAACGGCCTCGAGGGGGTGCACGTGGCGCCCGGGGCGGCGGTCATCGAGGCCATCGAGGCGGGAGAGCGGGCGGCGGGGGCGATCCTCTCCGAGGTGCGGTAGCCTCGGCCGATGGCGAGGCTTGCGGCTCCCGGGCTGCGAAGCGGGTTCGAGGAGATCCTCGATCCGGGGCGCGTCATCGACCATCCGCTCGAGCGCCGCATCTACGGCCGGGACGGATCCATCGCCGAGGGCGACTGCGGCCTCGTCGTGCTGCCCGAGACGACGGCCGAGGTGGCCGCCTGCATGCGCCTCGCCGCCGAGCTGGGCGTCGCCGTGGTGCCGCGCGGGTCCGGCACCGGCCTCTGCGGGGGCGCCGTCCCGCTCGACGGGGCCATCGTGCTCTCGGTCGCGCGCATGAACCGCATCCTCGAGGTCGACGAGGCCGTGCCCTGCGCGCGGGTGGAGCCGGGGGTCCTGAACCTCGACCTGTCCCTGGCGGTGCGCCACCTCGGGCTGCACTACGCGCCCGATCCCTCCAGCCAGCAGGCCTGCTCCATCGGGGGCAACGTGGCCACCAACGCGGGCGGCCCCCACTGCCTGGCATCCGGCGTCACCTCCCAGCACGTCCTCGGGATGGAGATCGTGCTCGGCGACGGAGAGGTGCTGCGGCTGGGCGGGACGGCCCCCGATCCGCCCGGGTACGACCTGAGGGGATTCGTCGTGGGCGGCGAGGGCACGCTCGGCGTGGTCACCGAGGTGCTCGTGCGCCTCATGCGCACCCCGGCGGAGGTGCGCACCATGCTCCTCGACTTCCCCACCGTGCGCGCCGCGGGCGAGGCCGTGGGCGGAATCATCGAGGCCGGGGTCATCCCGGCGGCGATGGAGATGATGGACCAGCGCATGACGATCGCCGTGGAGGCGTTCGTCCACGCCGACCTGCCGGTCGACGCGGCGGCGGTGCTGCTGGTCGAGGTCGACGGCACGCCGGCCGAGGTGGCCTCGCACACCGCGGTCGTCGAGGCCGTCGGCGCCGCGCACGGGGCGGGCCGGGTGCGCGTGGCGCGCGATGCCGCCGAGGCCGCGCTCTTCTGGAAGGCGCGCAAGAGCGCCTTCGGCGCCGTGGCGCGCGTCGCCCCGAACTACTACCTCCACGACTGCGTGGTGCCGCGCACCCGCCTGGTGGAGGTGCTCGAGGAGATCGAGCGCATCGCGGCCCGGCACGACCTGATCGTGATGAACGTCTTCCATGCCGGCGACGGCAACCTGCACCCGCTGATCGCCTTCGACCGGCGTGACGCCGAGCAGGTGGAGCGCGTGCACGCGGCCGGCGAGGACATCATCCACGCCTGCGTGGCGGTGGGAGGGGTGCTCTCGGGAGAGCACGGCATCGGGCTGGAGAAGCGCGACTACATGCCGCTGACCTTCTCCGCGGTGGACCTCGACGCGCAGGCCCGGGCGCGCGAGGCCTTCGACCCCGAGGGCCGGCTCAACCCCCACAAGGTGCTGCCCATCGGCAGCCGATGCGGGGAGCTCATGCTGGACGCCGGGTCGCTGCCGCCCGGCACCTGGCTGTGACGGCCGTCCTGTCGCCCTCCACGCCCGAGGAGGCCGCCGCCGCGCTGGCGGAGGCGAGCCGGGCGCGCGAGAGCGTGAGTGTGGTGGGCGGCGGCACGCGGTCGCGCCGCGGCCGTCCGCGACAAGCGCCGGACCGCGAGCTGCGCACGGCGGGGCTCCGGGCCGTGGTCGCCCACGAGCCGGCCGACCTCACGCTGACCATCGGGGGTGGGCTGCCGGTCGTGGAGCTGGCCGAGCTGGCCGCGAGCGGCGGCCAGTGCTGGCCCCAGGCCGAGGTGCGCCCCGGGTCGACCGTGGGCGGCGTGCTGGCCGCGGCGGCCAGCGGGCGCCGCCGCCTCCGCTCGGGCGCGGTGCGCGACTCGCTGCTGCAGGTGGTCCTCGCCACCGGCGACGGGCGCCTCGTGACCGCAGGCGGACGCACCGTCAAGGGCGTCTCGGGCTTCGACCTCTGCCGGCTGTCCGTGGGCTCCCTCGGCACGCTGGGAGTGATCGTGCAGGCGACCCTCAAGCTCTGGCCCATCCCAGCGGCGGAGGGGTGGT
Organism: Miltoncostaeaceae bacterium; assembly: GCA_963721335.1. GTDB lineage: Bacteria > Actinomycetota > Thermoleophilia > Miltoncostaeales > Miltoncostaeaceae > CAVXDY01. The sequence goes on along the minus strand of CAVRIV010000001.1, from coordinate 449,171 downwards.
TCGGGATGGAGGCTCCGCTACCGGAGCGGCTCGCCGCCGCCGAGCGCGCGCTGACCGGCCCGGGCCGGCCGGCCTCGGTGCTGCTCGCGCCGGGCCGGCTGGCCGTGGAGCTGGCCGGGCCCGCGGACGACGTGCGGCCCCCGGACGGCATGACGCCCCTCCCCGAGGCTCCCGAGGGGCCCGAGGGGCGTGGCATCGTGGAGGCGGGCGTCCCGCCGCCGCGCCTGGGCGACCTGGCCAAGCGCCTGGAGGGCGCCGCCCTCGCCTATGAGGCCCGGCTCGGCGTGGGCACCTGCCTGGTCGCCGTGGAGAGGCCCGGCGAGGTCGATCACGTGCGGGCCTGGGCCCTCGAGCTGGGTGGGCACGCCGTCGTGATCGACGGCCCCGACGACCTGCGGGCGGATCCCTGGGGTCCCGAGCCCCCGGGCGTCCATCTGATGAGGCGGCTGCGCGACGCGTTCGACCCGGCCGGCGTCCTCAACCGGGGAATGGTGCCGTGGGCGTGACCTCGAACTGGGACGCCTCGGTCCCGGCTCCGGCGGAGGAGGACGTCGTCAAGTGCGTCGCCTGCGGGCTCTGCCTGCCGCACTGCCCCACCTTCCGGCTCACCGGCCGCGAGACGGCCTCGCCTCGCGGCCGCATCGCGGCCATGCGGGCGGTCGAGGAGGGACACGCCGTGGTGGACGCGTCGTTCACGACGATGATGGACGAGTGCCTGGCGTGCCGCGCCTGCGAGGCGGCCTGTCCCAGCGGCGTGCCGTTCGGCCGCATGATCGAGGCGGCGCGCGCCCAGGCCGAGCCCACCCGGGCCGTCACGACGCGGGGCGTCAAGCGCCTGGGCCTGGCGGGCGTCCTGCCGCACCGGCACCTCGTGATGGGGGCTGGCTGGCTGCTGGGCGTCCTGCGGGCGCTGCGGCTCGACCGCCTGGCGCCCGCGGCACAGCGCGCCAGCACCCCGCCGGCGAGCCTGCGCGAGCTGCTCGAGCCGATCCCCCGGTCGCTGGGCTCGGGCCCCACCGCGAAGGTGCTCTCCGGCTGCGTGATGGACGTGGCCTTCCGCCCCACCCAGCGCGCCACCATGCGGGCCGTGGCCGCGGCGGGCTTCCGGGCCGAGCGCACCCCGAGCGGCGCCTGCTGCGGAGCGCTGGCCATGCACTACGGCCAGCCCGAGGCCGCCAGGCGGATGGCCCGCGAGCGCGTCGCCGAGCTGGAGGGCGCCGAGATGATCGTGGTGAACGCCTCCGGCTGCAGCGCCCACGTGAAGGCCTACGGCGAGCTGCTGGCGGACGACCCGGTGTGGGCGCAGCGCGCCGAGCGGGTGGCCGAGCGCACGCGCGACCTGATCGAGATCTCGCTCGTGCCGGTCGACCGCGGGCTCGGCACCGTGGCGGTGCACGACGCCTGCCACCACCTGCACGCCCAGCGCATCGAGCCGCGGGCGATGCTGCGCGACGCCGGCGCGAGCTGCGTGGAGCTGGGCGACGCCGGGCGCTGCTGCGGCGCGGCCGGCCTCTACAGCGTGCTGCAGCCCGAGATGTCGGGGCAGCTGCGGCGCCAGAAGGCCGAGGCGATCGCCGCCACCGGCGCCCCGGTGGTGGCCGTGGGCAACCCCGGCTGCGCGATCCAGATCGCCGCCGGCCTGCGCGAGATCGGCTCCGAGCGTCGAGGTCAGGCACCCGGCGCGGAGCTGGTCGCGCCCCTGACGGCTCAACGCCGGCGCTGGAACGCCTCCTGGGGGTCTGACGGGCCGTCCATGGCCCTTTCAACCAGCGCCGGCTAATTTCTTACTTGACCGAACCCGCCAGCAGGCCCTGCACGAAGTAGCGCTGGAAGGCGAAGAAGAGCACCAGCGGGATCGCCAGCGACACGAACGAGGCCGGCGCGATCAGGTCGATGTTCGAGCCGAACTGGCGCAGCTGAGTGAAGATCGCCACGGTGATCGGCTGAGTCTCGCGGGCCATCGTGAGCGCGACGATGAGGTCGTTCCAGGTCCACAGGAACTGGAAGATCGCGAGCGCGGCGATCGCGGGCAGGCCGAGGGGCAGCACCACCCGCAGGAAGATGCGGAACTCGGACGCCCCGTCGATGCGGGCGGCTTCCAACAGCTCGCGGGGGATGCCGGCGAAGAAATTGGTCAGCAGAAACACCGCGAACGGCAACCCGAAGGCCGTGTGGAAGAGGATCAGGCTGAGGATGGTGTCGAAGATGCCGATGTCGTTGTAGAGCTGGAACAGCGGGATCAGCGCCATCTGGATCGGCACCACCAACATCGCGATGACCAGGACGAAGAGCCAGTCGCGCCCGGGGAAATCGAGCCAGGCGAAGGCGTACGCGGCGAGGGAGGCCACGACGATGGGCAGCACCGTGCCGCCGATGGCGATCCAGGCGGTGGTCCACAGGGACCCGGTGATGTCCTGGTTGTCGAAGATGGCCTGGTAGTTGTCGAGCGTCGCCAGGCTGGGATCGGTGAAGACACGCCACCAGCCGCCCTCCCTCACCTCCTGCGCCGAGAGCAGCGAGGTCAGGAAGAGGCCGAGCGTCGGGATCATCCACACCAGGGCGATCGCGATGAGCACGATGTTGAGCGGCGCGCGGGCCGCGCCTCGCAGAATCTTCGCGGCGACTCCCTCACGCTCGCGCAGCACGGGTCCCTTGGCGGTGGTGGTGGTCACCTTTCCCTCCGGAAGCGACGGATGTTCAAGAGCAGGACCGGAATGACCAGGAGGAACAGGAAGGTCGCGATCGCCGAGCCGAGGCCGAAGTCGGTCTGGCCGGTGAAGGCCACGCGCCACATCGAGACCGCGATGACGCTCGCGTCGTCCTGCACCGAGCCGGGCGCGACGGCCAGCACGATGTCGAACACCTTCAGCACGTTGATGACCATGGTGATGAAGACCACGGTGAGCACCGGTGCGAGCAGCGGCACGGTCACCCGGCGGAACACCTGCCACTCGTTTGCGCCGTCGGTGCGAGCGGCCTCCAGCAGGTCGCGCGGGAGCGCGGCCAGGCCGGCCGCGATCACCACCATCGAGAAGCCCGCCCAGATCCAGATGTAGGCGATGATGATCGAGAGCGTGATGAGCGTTGCTCCGAGCCAGGCGACGCCGTCGAAGCCCGCGCGGAAGGTGTCGGCGCCGATGCACCACGCGGTAGTCGCCGGGCGGGATGCCCTCGAAGACGAAGCTCCCGTCGGGGTTGGTCTTCGCGGTCTGGGAGCCTTCGGGGCCCCGGATCTCGACCGTCACCCCGGGGAGCCCCAGCTCGTCCCGCTCGACGACGCCGGGCCTGCCCCCGCCGGGCTTGAAGTCGCGCCACACCACTCCCGCGATGCCGCCGGCCACCCGCTCGGGCCGTACCGCCTGCTCGGCGTCCTCGGGCACCTCGCTGGAGCGGATTCCGGTGAGGCCGAGCAGCGCCGTCCCGCCCGGGCTGACCGGGTCGCGCAGCGTGATCGACTGGCCCTCCCCCTGCACGACGGGATTCGAGGGCTGGGCCCCGGTGAGGGGCCCGGGCGGTCTCACCTCGTCGTACACGGCGGCGATGGCCGCGTTCACCGCCCCCTGGTCGGGGTTGATCTCGAGCATCACCCGCCAGATCACCCCCGCGGCGAAGAACGAGATCGCGATGGGGGTGAACACGGCGAGCTTGAACGCGGCGGACCAGCTGATGCGCTCGGTGAGCACCGCGAAGATGAGGCCGATCGCCGTGACCAGCGCCGGCACCACGCCCACCCAGATGGCGGTGTTCTTGACCGAGGTGAGAAGGGCGTCATCGGAGAAGAACGTCTGGTAGTTGTCGATCCCGATGAACGTGTCACCGGCACGGTCGAAGAAGCTGCGGATGACCGTGCGGATCGTCGGGTAGACGATCCAGACCCCGAGCAGCAGGACGGCGGGCGCCAGGAACGCACCCGCCGTCAGGTACTGGCGGACCCGCTCGCTACGCACCCCCCCCGGCCCCGGCGGCGCCGGTGCCGGAGGGGGTGCCGCGGTGGCGCCCGACCCCATGGACTACTGGTAGGCCTTCTTCGCGGCCGCCTCCAACTGGCTCGCGATCGCTTGTGGGTTGCTGGGGTCGCGCAGGTAGTCGGTGAACAGCTTCCACATGCCCTGACCCGCGGTGGCCCCGAACGCGGCCGGCTGCAGGTCGGACAGGTCGAAGCGGAAGCTCTCCGCCTCGGCCACCGCCGCGCCGATCGTGCGGGTGATGTCGTCGGGATAGACGCTCGGGTCGAGGTTCTTGTTGGCCGACAGGGAGCCGGCCTCCGCGGCCCAGATCTCGGCCGCCTCGGGGGTGGCCAGGTAACGCATGAAGGCCTGGGCCACCGGCGAGTCGTTGAACATCACGGCGAAGTCGCCGGCGCCGACCACCCCCGGCGGCGAGCCGTTGACCGACGGGAAGGGGAACACGCCGAACCCGGTGCCGGCCTCGGCCGCGGTGTCCTTGTTGATGTTGGTGCGGACGAAGTCGCCCTCGAACAGCATGCTGGCCTCGGGCGGATCGCCGAAGACCAGCGGCACCGTCTGGTCGAAGGACGTCTGAACGGCCGCGCGCGTGCCGCCGGCGAGGTTGTCGGACTGGCCGATGATGACCCGCATCTGCTCCAGGGCCTCGATCACGGAGGGGTCCGTCCACGGGATCTCGTGGCTCGCGAGCTGGTCGTACATCTCGGGCCCGGCCGTGCGCAGGTAGATGTTCTCGAACAGGTCGGTGAGGGGCCAACCGATGTCGGCGCCCACCGCGAAGGGGGTCACGCCCGAGGCCTTGACCGTCTGCGCCGCCTGATCGAGCTCCTCGAAGGTCGCGGGCGGCTCGACGCCGGCGTCCTCGAAGACCGGGACGTTGTACCAACCCAGCGACTTGTTGGCGGCCTTGAAGAGGACGGCGTAGAGCTGGCCGTCGATCGTCACGAGGTCGACCAGGCCCTGATCGAAGTTGGCCTCGACGTCCGCGCGGGCGAACTCGATCGGCTGCAGCGCGCCACGGGTGACGAAGTCGCGGATGGTCCCCGGCTGCGCGACCGTCGCGATGTCGGGCGGGTTTCCGCCCTCGATCGCGGTGGCCAGGATGGTGGGCAGGTTGTCGCCGGCTCCCTGGTACTTGACCGTGGCGTCCGGGTTGTCGGCGGTGAAACCGTCGATGACGGCGCGGAACGCCTGCTGCTCATCGCCGGTCCAGACGCCGGTCACGCTGATCGAGCCGCTTACCGGCTCCTCGGTGGCGCCCCCTCCGCTGGTGTCGGCCGCGTCGTCATCGTCGTCCCCACCGCAGGCGGCGGCGACCATCACCATCGCCAGGACCACCATCAGCAGCGCCAGCAGCGACCAGCGCGTCCTCGCTCGTGCCTTCACCCTCCACCTCCTGGGATTTGGGTACCTCGTCATAGATGGCCAGCCCCGAATCGGGGTCGAAGAAGTGCAGCGACGAGGTGTCGACCACCAGCTCGGCCGGCTCCCCCTCCTGCACCGGGGACCGGGCCGACAGGCGGCCCACGATCAGCGCGCCGTCGCCGGCCTCGCGCACCCCGCCCTCGGGGGCGCCGGTGTCCTTGGCGAGCTCGCGGACGTCCTCCGTCTGCGCCGGCACCGATCCGGGCACGCGGACGTGGGCGACGATCTCCGAGCCCAGCGCCTCGCGCAGCTCCACGGTGCCGCGCAGCCGGCGGTCGGCCGGGGCGTCGGTCGCGACGGCGGCGTCCTCGACGCTCTCGGGCCGGATGCCGAGCACCACCGTCCGGCCCGTGAAGTGACGGATCGCCGGACCGCGCCTCCAGCGCGGCCCCGTCCAGCGCCAGGCGCTGCTCGCCGAGCACCAGCACGAGGGCGCCGCCCTCGCCGTCGTCGATGCGGGCCTCCACGAGGTTCATCGAGGGGCTCCCGATGAAGCCTCCGACGAACAGGTTGACCGGCCGGTCGTAGACCTCCTGCGGCGTGTCCACCTGCTGGAGATGGCCCTTGCGCATGACCGCCACGCGGTCGCCCATGGTCATGGCCTCGACCTGGTCGTGCGTCACGTAGAGCGTCGTCACGCCGAGGTCGTTCTGCATCTGGCTGATCTCGGCGCGCATCTGCACCCGCAGCTTGGCGTCGAGGTTCGAGAGCGGCTCGTCCATCAGGAACACCTGCGGGCGGCGCACGATGGCGCGGCCCATGGCCACGCGCTGGCGCTGGCCGCCCGAGAGCGCGCCCGGCCTGCGATCGAGGAACTCGGTGAGCCCGAGGGTGTCGGCCGCCTGACGCACGCGGGCGTCGATCTCCGACTTCGGCTCCTTCCGCAGGCGCAGGCCGAAGGCGATGTTGTCGTAGACCTTCAGGTGCGGGTACAGCGCATAGCTCTGGAAGACCATGGCGATGTCGCGGTCCTTCGACGGGACGTGGTTCACGATCCGGTCCCCGATCCTCACCACGCCCTCGGTGACGCTCTCGAGGCCGGCGATCATCCGCAGGGCGGTCGTCTTGCCGCAGCCCGAGGGACCCACCAGGACCACGAACTCCTTGTCCGCGACCTCGAGGGTGAAGTCGGTCACCGCGCGATTGCCGCCGGGATAGACCTTGCCCACGTGCTCGAACGCCACGCCGGCCATCAGCAGCGGCCTCCGGGGCGGGGGGCCGCGGGGTGTGGACGGGGCGGTGCGAAGGTCGCACCTGCCGCCGGGGCAGGCGGGGACCAGGTCACGAGGACCTCCTTGCCCTGAGAACGTGCCGTTTGAAACTAGTAAGCCGCGGCCACCTCGGTCAAGTCGGCGACGGCCCCTCAGCGGCTCCGGCGGCCGCGCAGGAGGCTACGAGAGGATGTCAACCGGGGCGCCGGCGGGGACCGTCTTGGCCAGCCTGATCGCCGCCGGGTTCGGCAGCCGCACGCAGCCGTGGCTCACGGCCTGGCCGAGCAGGTTGGGCAGGCTCGTGCCGTGCAGCGCCACCCGCCCGTCGCCGCCGTCGAAGTCGGACAGGTTCGCCGAGTGCGCGGTGAGGGTGAGGATGTAGGGGCCGAAGAACCCGCCGGGCCGGGCCTGCTTCACGATCTCGCTGATCGCGAACCGTCCCGACCGGGGTCGGGTTGGCCGGCGTGCCCACCGCGACGGTCCAGCGGTCGATCACCCTGCCCTTGCGCAGCAGCTCGACCCGGCGCGCGCCCAGGCGCACCGTGATCCGGTAGGGCGTGCGCTTCACCTGGACCGCCTCGGCCGGGATCCAGCCCGCGGCGTCGTTCGGGCGCTTCGGCAGCCGGACGCGATACCAGACCCGGCCGCGATCGTCCCGGCTCGCGTTCAGCACCAGGAGCACCTGGGGACCGCCGTTGTAGGGCGCGTGCACCGACAGCTTGCCGGTCTTCCTCGCGCCCTCCCTCGGGGCCGACCGGGTGTGCACCGGCAGGAGCACGCGCGCGGTCCAGGCCTCGGTGGTGGTGGGACGGCTGGCGACCGGGACCACGGGGCTCGCCGCGGTGGCGGTGCCCGCGGCGATCGCGCACGCGGCGGCCGCGCCGGCGGCCCAGAGGGCCGCCGGCCTCGAGCGCCACCCCATCAACCCGTCACGCCTCCGGCACGGGCGACCGGCTTCGGGCCCAGCACCCGCGTCGTGACGGTGTCGCGCTTGGGCGGCAGCCCGTCGGCGGTCACCGTGGCCGTATTGCGGATGCTGCCCGTGGCGGTCGGGCTCACCCTCACCGGCACGCGCAGGGTGCGCAGGGCGTTCGGGGGCATGTCGCCGATGGTCCAGGTGATGACGCCGTTGACGAGACGGACCTTCGAGCTCGTGATGTCGCGCGCCAGCGTGAGCGTCACCGGCAGCAGGTCGGTCACCACGACGTTGCGCGCGGTGAAGTTGCTCCGGTTGCGCACGGCGATGGTGTAGGTGAACGTCGATCCGCGCCTGGCCGTGGCCGGGCCGGCCTTGTTGATGCCGATGTCCGGCCGCGGGCTGCCCGTGATGTTGGCGCCCGGGCCGACCAGGCCGAAGTTGTTGTTCGGGCTCCCCTGGCCCGACAGGATCCCGATGCCGCCGATGGTGCGCGGCGTGGTGGCGGTGAGACCTCCCGGAACCCTCATGCCCACCGTGTAGGTGCCGGGGAGGAGGCCGGGGAAGACGTAGCTGCCGTCGCTGCCCGAGAGCACGGTCTGCGCCGGGACGGCGACGCCGCCGGGGCGGGTGCCGCCCAGGTCCAGGCGCACGCCCGGACGCCCGACCTCGCCGGCGTCGCGGATGCCGTTGCTGTTGGTGTCGATGTAGACCACGCCGCTGATCGGGGCGGGGCGGGCGTTCCCGGCGGTGAAGGTGCCGATGCCGCCGGTCGGGACCGTGACCGTGCCGGTCGCGGGCGTGATGGCCACCCACATCGGATCGACCACCTCGGCCACCTGCCAGACGCCGGCGGGGACGCTGGGGATGGTGACGGTGCCGTCGGCACCCGTCTGCGCCGACGCTCGGGTTCCCCTGGGGGTTCGTGAGGCGGAAGACCCAGCCCGGCACGCCGGGCTCGCCCGCCTGCCGGACGCCGTCGCCGTTCACGTCCTCGAACTTCACCAGCTGCAGCGTGCCGAGGCTGTCGGCGACGTCGAAGACGACGAGCGCCTGGGCCTCGATCGCGGGACCGGGGGCCGAGTAGAAGTCCACCGACGCCTTGTAGCGGCCGACGGGGGCGCCCGCGCCCGGGGCGAACTGGCGCGTGCCGTTGGCCGGTCCGGGCTGGCCGGCGATGCTCTGGGCCTGCTGCTGCGCAACGAGCCCGTTCGGGTCGGTGATGGTGTCGACGACGCGGTCGGCGACCGTGTCGTAGGTCACGGAGAACTCGAACTGCTCCGTGCCGACGCCGCGCTGGATCGCCTGAGGCGGCGCCGGCGTGCGGTTGAGGGCGATGCCGACGGCCGACGCGACCGCGGGGATGGCGAGCATCACCAGCGCCGCGAGGAGCCCCACCCGCAACACGCCGCCTCGAGCCGTTCGTCTCATCTGCCGGACCTTCCCGTCGCCGCGCGCAGCCTTGCGCTTTTCATCCCACGCCGCGCAGATTGAAGCCCGAGAGCCGCCGCGTGAAGGCCGCCGTGGCAGTCAAAGCTGCCACAACCTCCACCTGCAACGTTGCAGATCGGGTTTCAGGTCCGGGGCACCTCGCACCGCGCGCTGCCCGGGCAGCGCCGCAGCACCGTCACGGTCGGGCGTCCGGCGCGCCATGAGAGCCCCACCAGCACCGAGGCGGCGTTGTTGGAGACGCGGCTCTCGCGCAGGAGGCCGCCTTCGTTCACGCGGTGCACCAGCGAATAGCGACCGGATCGTAAGCCCGTGAGGCGCAGGGACTGTCCCTCCAGGTAGGCGGCGTAGTCGTCGCCGTACCCCACCGAGATGCCCTGGGTCAGGCTCAGGAGCCGCGGGGCGCCCAGGCCGCAGCGGCTGCGGAACACCTCGCGAGGCGGGGCGGCGGGCAGGGACGTGTCGGCCACGTATCGGTCGCCCAGGCAGAAGCCGCTCTTGCGGTCGCGCGCGACCTCGGCGCCGTCCGCCCGCACCAGCCGATAGCGCTGGAAGGGCGAGAGGTGCCAGTGCGAGTGGTCCGGCGAGCGCACGTAGCGAAGGCGACCCGCCCCCGGGGTCTCGACCAGCCCGCCGCCCGTGAGCCGGACCGCCTGGCGGGCCTCCATGGCCGCGGCCGCGCGGCTGCGCCGGGCGCCGCGCACGATCAACGGTCCGTCGCCGACGTTGCGGACCGCCGAGCGGAAGCCCAGCACGTGGACCACTCCGGCGTCCCCGCGCACGGCGCGCACCCCCAGATCGCGGGGCACCTCCTGCTCGAGATCGGGCAGCCGCTCCGCCGCCGCGGCCGGCCCCGCCAGGGCCGCCGCCAGCGCCGCCCCGAGGACGGCGAGTGCCGGAGCGCGGAGCGCCGGGCCTCCTACCGCGCGGGCGCGGCCCGCGGGGGCGCGTCGCGGCGGCGGGGCCGCGCGAGCCCCGCCACCAGGGCCGCCAGGGCCAGGAGGGCGAGCGCGAGGGCCGCCACCCACACCGTCAGCTCGCGCCGCACCGGGGTCGGGGCCACGATCGAGCCGATGTCCGCGAAGACCGCCTGCAGGTCGGTCGAGGTCGTGCTCTGGGCGAAGATGCCGCCCGTGCGCGTGGCCATGGACGACAGCGTCTCGGCCGGGAGCGGCTGGTCCGGCCGGCCGGGGTCGTCCCCGAGAAGGATGGTGTAGACGGGGACGCCGGCCGCGGACGCCTGCTCCGCCGCCGCGCCGGGGCTGGTGGCGCGCCGGATGGAGTTGGCCCCGTCCGTGAGCACCAGCACGCGGCCGGCCGACTCGGACGGGTCCGCGGGCGGCTCGTCCGCGATCGCGCCCGAGGTGCGGAGGGCACCGAGCGAGACGGAGACGGCCTCGCCGAGCGCCGTCCCCTCCCGGGTGTCGCCGATCCCGTCCAGGGCGGCGCGGATGCGCTCGCGGTCGTCGGTGGGCGCGAGCACCACCGATGCCCGGTCGGCGAACGTCACGAGCCCGAACGCGGTCCCCTCCGGCGCCTCGGCCACCAGGCGGCGGGCGGCGTCGACCGCCGCGCTCAGCCGGTTGGGCTGGAGATCGGTGGCGAGCATCGACTTCGACTCGTCGAGCGTGATCATCACCGTGCTGCGCCGCTGCTGGTCGGTGGCGTCCACCGAGGGGCGGGCCATGGCGACCACGCCGGCGCCCACCGCCAGGAGGGCCAGGGCGGCCGCGGCGGCGCGCAGCGTGCGGGTGCGCCGGGAGGGCAGCACGCTCATCACCCGCGCGTCGGACCACGCGGCGGCGGCCTGGCGCGATGAGCGCCGCCAGGCCACGAGCCCCCAGGCGAGGACGGGGAGCACGAGGAGGGCCCAGAGCCAGGCCTGCGACTGGAAGCTCACGAGAGCCGCGGTCCCATCCGCCATGCCGCCGCGCCGGCCAGCACCAGCAGGGCGGCCGCGATGCCCGCCGGCCACGCGGTCACCTCGGAGCGGACCCGCTCGGTGCCGATGAAGGAGCCCAGCTGCTCGTACACCTGGCGCACCGACTCGGCGTCCTCGCTGCTGTAGGCGGATCCGCCGGTGACGCCGGCGATCTCCTCGAGCTCCTGCGGGTTCGGCGGCACGGGCTGCCCGTTGGGGAGGATGCCGGCGGCGGTGCCGAGGGCGACCGTGTAGATCGGGCACCCCCGCCTGCTTCGCCTCGTCGGCCGCGAGGCGGGGCGCGACGCCGACGGTGGTCGCCCCGTCGGAGAGCACCACGATGCGCGCGGACTCGAGCGGCCGCCCGTCCTCCCCCGCGCTCTGCACCGCACGGATCGCGTCCAGCGACGCGACGACCGCCTCGCCGACGGCGGTCGCGCCGTCGGGGGTCAGGCCGTCGATGGCGCGGCGCAGCACCGCGCGGTCGGTGGTGGGGGCCACGAGCAGGTTGGCCTGCCCCGAGAAGCTCACCAGGCCCACCTGGAATTGGCGCGGCACCTCGTCGGCGAAGGTCAGGGCGGCCTCCTGGGCCGCCCGCAGGCGGTAGGGCGCGACGTCGTCGGCGGCCATCGAGCCCGACACGTCCACGGCCAGCACGATCGTCGCGCGCTCCCGGGGGACCTCACGCGGAACCTCGGGACGCGAGAGCGAGAAGGCCAGCCCCGCGAGGGCGAGCAGGCCCAGCGCCAGCGGCAGGTGGCGGCGCGCCCGCGGACCGGGCGAGGCGGCCTCGATGACGTCGAGGTCGGGGTGGGGGATTCCGGCGGCCGGGCGGCGGCGGCGCCACCACAGCACGGCGGCGAGCGCCAGCGGCACCGCCAGCAGGCCGAGCAGGAAGAGCGGCTGCTGGAACGTCACGCGGAGGCGATCCGGCGGCGGCGGACGGGACGGTCGAGGGTGCGCGCCAGGGGAAGCACCCAGTCCTCGCCGGTGCTCACGATGGCGTGGCGGGCTCCGGCCCGGGCCAGGAGCGCCGCGCGGGTGCGGTCGGTGGACTCCACGGCCGCGGCGAAGCGGTCGCGGAACCGGGGGTCGGCCGTGTCCACCAGCCGGCGGCGGCCGGTCTCCAGGTCGCGCAGCTCCACGGGCCCCACGCGCGGCAGGTCGCGCTCGCGCCGGTCGCGCACCTCGATGGCGATGATCTCGTGAGTGCGGCCGAGCCCGCCGATGGCGCGCTCGAGGCCGGGCTGGAGGGGGAAGTCCGAGATGATCACGACGGCGCCGCGGTGGCGGGCGATGCGCCCCAGGGACGAGATGGCGCGCGTGAGGTCGGTGCGCCCGCCGGCGGTCTCCGAGCCGGCTTCCGGCAGCCGATCCACGGCCGCCAGCGCCGCCACCAGGCCCCGGCGGTCGGCGCGCGGCGGCCGCACCAGGTCGAGGTCGCCCCCGCGGGTGGCGACCACGCCCAGCCGGTCACCTCGGCGGCGCATCACCACGCCCACCCCCCCGAGCACCTCCCGGGCGAGCTCGAGCTTGGTGCGCACCTCGCTGCCGTAGGCCATCGAGGGAGAGCAGTCCACGAGCGCCCAGGCGGTCAGCACCGGCTCGATCTCGGGCACCCGCACCATCGGCTCGCCCACACGGGCGCTCAGCGGCCAGTCAACCCAGCGCACGTCGTCGCCGTCCTCGTAGGCGCGCGTGAGGCTGGGCTCCCCTCCGGGCCCCGGGCGGCGACCGCGCCGCTCGCCCTGCAGCAGGCCGTCGAGCCGCCGCGCGATGCGCAGCTCGACCCGCCGCAGCACCGCCTCGGGCGAGGGGCGGCTGCTAGGCGACGGAGCGGCCACTGCCGAGGTCCACCGCCGGCTTGGGGATGGCGTCGACGATCGCGTCGAGCACCTGGTCCGGGTTCACGTCGGCCGCGAGGGCCTCGTACGACAGCACCACCCGGTGGCGCAGCACGTCGTGGGCCAGGCTGTGGACGTCCTCGGGCATGGCGTAGGTGCGGCCGCGGATCACCGCGAGGGCGCGGGCGCCCCGCACCAGCGCCAGCGACGCGCGCGGAGAGCCACCCAGGTCCAGGTAGGGCTCCAGGTCGGACAGGCCCTCGGAGGCGGGGTTGCGGGTGGCGTTCACGAGCCGCACCGCGTACGCCCGAACCCGGTGGTCGACGAAGACGGCGTCGGCGGCCTGCTGGAGGTCGATGATCTGCTCGGCGTCGAGCAGCCGGCGCGGCTGGGGCGGATCGGAGGCCATGCGCCGCACGATCTCCTCCTCGTCGGCGACGCTCGGGTACCCCACCACCAGCTTCATCGCGAAGCGGTCGACCTGGGCCTCGGGCAGCGGGTAGACGCCCTCGCTCTCGATCGGGTTCTGGGTGGCGAGGACGAAGAACGGCCGCGGCGTGGGGTGCGTCTCGCCGGCGATGCTGGCGTGGCCCTCGGCCATGACCTCCAGGAGAGCGGACTGCACCTTCGCGGGGGCGCGGTTGATCTCGTCCGCGAGGACGAAGTTCGCGAACACCGGGCCGAGCCGGGTGGTGAAGTCCCCGTTGCGGTCGAGCACCTGGCCGCCCACCACGTCCGAGGGGACCAGGTCGGGCGTGAACTGGATGCGGTTGAACTTCCCGCCGCACACGCGCGCGACGGTCTCGAGCGTGAGCGTCTTCGCCAGTCCCGGGACGCCCTCCAGGAGGACGTGGCCGCGCGCCAGCAGCGACACCAGCACGCGGTCGAGCAGGCGGTCCTGGCCCACCACCACCCGGCGCAGCTCGTAGAGCACCGCCTCCATGCGCTCGCGCGGCGAGGCCAACGGGCTGGGGACCAGTGCCGGCTCGATGCCGGTGCGGTCGTCGTGTGGGTCCATCGGGATCGTCGTCTCCTTGGGGTCGGTCACGGGATGTCGCTCACCATCGCGGCCACGCGGCTCGCCGGGATGGCGAACCCGATGCCGACGTTGCCGGGGATCGGGGCGAGGATCGAGGAGGGGATGCCCACGAGGCGCCCCCGCAGGTCGAAGAGGCCGCCGCCCGAGTTGCCCGGGTTGATGGGGGCGTCGATCTGGATCATCGGGATGCCCTGGTCGTTGGTGCGGCCGATCGTGCTCACGACGCCGGCCGTGACGGTCCCCTGGAGGCCGAACGGGCTCCCGATGGCGAACACGCTCTGGCCGATGCGCAGCCCGCCGTCGGGCTCCTCTGCCAGCTCGGCGCCGCGGCCCACCGGGGTCTGCGGGCGCAGGATGGCCAGGTCCTGGCGATCGTCGGTCTTCACGATCTCGGCCGCGACGCGGTGCTCGTCGGCCGTCAGGATCGTCACGGAGGTCGCGCCGCGGACCACGTGCTGGTTGGTCACGATCAGGCCGGAGGGGTCGAGGATGACACCGCTGCCCTGGCTGCCCGCGTCGGTCTCCACCAGGACCACGGTCGACGAGACCCTCGAGACCGCGTTCGACAGGTCGTCCTCGTCGAAGCCCGTGATGGAGGGCTGAGGCGTGGTGGTGGTCGCGGCCACCTCCGCCGTCGCCGGCGGGGAATCGTCCCCGCCGGTGATCAGGCTCGCCGAGACGCCCCCGACGGCGCCCGCGGCGAGCAGCGCGACCCCGAGGGCCGCGAGGCGGCCCGTCCCGCGCGGGCCGCGCCGGCGCCGAGGGGGCGCCGGGCGATCGGGAGCCCGCGGCGGCCCGGCCGCGCCCCCCAGGGGCGGCAGGCCGGCGGCGGGAGGTGACGGGTCGAGCGGCGGGAGCCCCGCCCCGCGCTCCGGCCGGGGGGCCAGCGGAGGGAGTTCCTCGGTGCGGGCCCGGGGGTCGAGGGGCGGCAGGTCGGCGCTCACGACTCAGGTTGTATCGCGCATCGGCGGGGAGGGCGTTAGTGACCTCTTAAGGATTCAGGGGGAAACGCGGCTCGCCGCGCCGCGAGCAACGCCTCTAGATCCTCGCGGCCCTCTCGCGCTGGGCGCGGACCTCGGTCACCCGGTCGCTCAGCTCGTCGGCCAGGCCGGCCCGGGCCGCGGCACGGGCGCACCGCATGCGCAGGCCGTCCAGGCGCGCGCGGCCGTCCTCGTCCAGCTCGCCCACGGCGTCGGCCTCCTCCAGCTCCGCCACCCGGCCGGCGAGCCGGCGGACCAGCTCCCACAGCTCATCGGCGACGACCTGGGATCGATCGCCGAGGGTGCTCACGCCTCGGGGGTCTCCGGCGCGGCGGGCGCGGCGCCCTCCGCCCCGTTGCCGGAGCGCGACCGGCGGCGGCGCCGACGGCGCCGGCGGGCCGGCACCGCGCCCTCGGCGACGGGCGGGGGCGTCTCGCCGTCGCGTCGATCCTCGGGGCGGCGCTGGGGCGCCTCGGCGCTCGCCGCGGGAGCGCCCTCGGGACCGGCGGACCGCAGGCGGCGCCGGCGGCGGCGGCGGGGACGGGACGCGGTGCCGTCCTCGCCCGTGCCCCGCCGGCGCTGCTCGCCCACGCCCACGACCTCGGGCTCCGGCAACCGCGGGAAGCGGGCCCGCAAGGCGTTCCATGCGCGGCGCGACAGGAGCGCCTTGGGCTGCATCGCGCCCACGGCGGCCCGCAGCGCACGGCGGGCATCCGCGCTCGACAGGTCGATGGCGTCGAGCAGGCCGCGCAGCTGCGCCCACCCTCCCGCCGTCGCCGCCGCCCGGCCCGCGAGCCGCAGGTGCTCGCTGCGGGCGGGAACGTCCCCGGGCCCGAGCATCACCAGCAGGCGGGCGGCCTGGCCCAGCCGCAGGGCGGGCTCGCTCCCCTCGGGCGGAGGGATCGGCTCGGGCGGCGGCTCCCCGGCGGCGCGCAGCCAGAGCCCGATGAGCGCCAGCTCCCCGCCGTTCGAGATCAGGTGGTGCGCCTCCCAGGCGGCGATCCGCGCGACCTCCTGGTTGCGCCCGGGGCGGGTGCCGTCGGCCAGCCCGCGCGAGACGTCCCACGCCCAGCTCGGGGCCCACGCGGAGGCCTCCTCGAGGGCCGACCAGCGACGGCGGCGGTCGCCCGAGCGCCCGAGTTGCTCGAGGGTGGCCAGCCGCTCCCAGTGCCCCGATTGGTCGGCGTGCCACCACAGCGCGCGCAGCCGCTCGCGCGAGGTCATCCGCAGGCGGTCGAGCACCTGGCGGGGCACGCCGTCGGGCAGAGCGCGCCGCAGGTCGGGCTGCACCAGCAGGGCCGTGGCCCAGGTGCGCCAGAGCGGCTGGTCGGCGCCGTCGTGCAGCCGCCGGGCCACGAGCCCGGTGAGGGCCCACCAGGGGACCGCGGCCAGGGGATCCACCCCGCCGGCGATGCGGTCGAGCAGCTCGTCCACCGTCACGTCGGCGGCGGCGGCCTCGACCCACTCCTCCATGAGCGTGTCCGGCAGCAGCGAGGGGTCGGCCGCCCGCCATCCGCCATCGGCCAGCCCGGCGGCGATCAGCCCCGGGGCGGCGGCCGGGTTGACCAGCTTGGCCTTCTCGCCCTCGCGCTCGGAGAGAAGCGCGGCGGCCTTCGCGAGCTTGCTGCGCTCGCCGCTCTCCGGAGGTCCCGCCACGCGGCCGAGTGGCTTGTACCACCCGAGCCCGAAGACCTCGTGGCTCGTCTGGACGCCCATCGGGTCCCCCACGGGGAGGAACTCGACCGAGACCGCCTCCTTGCCGGGCGCGGGGCGCATCACCCGTCCCAGCCGCTGCACGAAGACGCGCTCGGAGGTGGTCGGGGCGAGGTGCATGACCACCGAGGCCCGGGTCTCGTCCCACCCCTCGGTGAGGAGGTCCGCGTTGCAGAGCACGTCGATCCGCTCGGAGCCGAAGTCGAAGAGCACCCGCTGCAGCTCCCGCGCGGGGGTCTGGCCCGAGACGGCGGCGGCGCGCACCCCGCGCCCGGTCATCTCGTCGGCCAGGCCGTGGGCCTGGGCCACGGTGGCGGTGTAGGCGACGCCCGCCATCGACAGCGGCTGGAAGTGCTCCACCCACACCTCGGCGCAGGCGCGGTGCCACATGGCCCGGTCGAGGGCGCGACCCAGGCTCGCCTGGTCGAAGTCGCCGCGCACCTTGGCGACGTCGGAGAGGTCGACCGCCCGCTCGACGCGCAGGGAGCGCAGCGGGCAGAGGATGCCGCGCTCGATCGCGGAGAGGCGGTCCAGCGTGGCGGCGACCGGACCGAAGACCTGCTCCACGTGCCCGGTGGTGGTCGCGCCCGTCGCGGTGAAGCCCACCGCGACCGCGTTGGTCGCCCGGTCCAGCAGACGCCGCGTCTGAGCGCCCAGGGTGGCGTGCGCCTCGTCGCAGATGAGGAGCGTCACCGAGTCCCAGTCCATGCGCTCCTGATGGCGAAGGGCCGCCTGGTAGGTGCAGATGCTCACGCCGGGCCGCCCGGCCGACTCGGGACCCTCGGGGTGGGTGGGGATCGACGGGAAGTGGCGCGCCAGCGCGGCGGCCGTCTGGTCGGCCAGGTTGCGCCGGGGCACCAGGACCAGGGTGCTGCCGCCGAGCGCCTGGGCCAGGGCGAGGAACATGATCGTCTTGCCCGACCCCGTGGGCGCGTCCACCCAGGTGCGGGTGACGCCATGGGTGAGCCGGCCCGCCAGCTCGTCGAGGGCCTCGATCTGGTGGTCCCGCAGGACCACGTCCGGCCAGGCCGCCGACGGATCGGCGAGCGCGCGCGCAAGGGCCTCGCCGGGCGCGATCGCGGCATTACGTTCAGTCGTGGAGGGCAATCCGTCGGGCATCTCGTGCGACCTCCGGGCAGGCAGAGCTACCAGGGGCCGTGGTCCGGCGAGGGTGGGTCGCGAACCGCTCGGGTCGTCCTCGGGCCGGCGTGGGAGCCACTCTCCGAGAACGACGGCCAGCGCGGGCAGGGCGCGACCGGACGGCACTCTATCACCGGGCCCGGCCGCTTCCCATGTCGGCCGAGAAAGGCGTTAGCGTTTCACGCGCGGATGGCCACGGATCCCGACAGCGTCACCGAGCACGGCCCGCCCGGAGGCCGCGCGTGGGCGCGCCCGGCGGCCCTGGTCGTCGCCTGTCTGATCATCGGCTTCGTCGGCGGGTGGGTGCTGCGCGGCGACGACGGTCCGACCACCGTTCTGGAGGCGAGCAGCCCCGGCGCCGGATCCGGATCCGGCGCGGCGGCGGGGACCACCACCCAGGGCACGGCGACGGCCCCGCCGGGAACCACGGCGGCCGAGGCCCCGGCCCCTCCGCCGGCTCGCGCCGACGTGGGCCTCGCCGTCCTGAACGGAACCGACACCGCCGGCCTCGCGGGCGACACGGCCGCGCAGGCCGAGAGCTTCGGATACGAGGGCGTCACCGCCGGCAACGCCCCGTCCGGCACCACCGGGCCGTCGGTCGTGTACTTCCGCGCGGGCCAGCGCCCGGCCGCGGAGCGCGTGGCCACGGACCTCGAGTTCGAGCAGGTGCGCCAGCTTCCCGGCTCCGGACCACTGTCGGAGGCCGCCCCGGAGGGGGCCCAGGTGGTGGTCGTCCTCGGTCCGGGGTAACACCCCGGCCATGAGCGGACCCGCCATCGGGGTCCGGGTGCCCCAGTACGGATCGACCTGGGGCGGAATCCGGGCGTTCGCGCTCCGCGCCGAGCGGCGGGGCTTCGCCGGCCTGTGGGTGAACGACCACCTCCAGTCACCGGGACGGGTGAAGGACGAGCCGGCCTTCGACGCCATGGTCACGCTCTCGGCGCTCGCGGCGCTCACCGAGCGCCCGCGACTCGGGGTGGCGGTGCTGTCGGCCAGCTACCGGCCCGCACCGCTGGCCGCCAAGATGGCGACGATCCTGGACGTGGTGTCCGGAGGTCGCCTGGTGGTGGGCCTGGGCGCCGGCTCGGACGTGCCCGAGCACCGCGCCTACGGCGTCCCCTTCGGCCGCCCCGGCGAGCGCACCGAGGGGCTGCGCGACGCGCTGGAGGTCATGCGCGCGATGTTCGACCATCCCGAGGGCACGGACGTGCCCGGGGTCCTCGCCGGGGCGCCGAACCAGCCGCCCCCGGTCCAGCCCGGCGGCCCCCCGATCTGGCTCGCCGCCCACCGCCCCCGGCTCCTGCGCCTGGCCGGCGAGCGCGCCGACGGCATCGTGGCGGCCTTCGCCGAGCCGGAGGAGGTGGCGCGCCGCCTGGCCGTCGCCGAGGAGGCCCGTCTCGCGGCGGGCCGGCCGCCGCTGGCCTGCGCGCTCTACACGTTCGCCCTCCCGGTCCGCTCCGAGGACGAGGCCCACGCCTGGCTGAGCGGCGAGGCGGCCACCCTGGGCACCACCCCCCCGCGGCTGCTGCGCTGGCTGCGCGGGACGGGCATCGTCGGCTCACCCGAGGAGCTCCGCGAGACCCTCGCGGCGCACGGTCGCGCCGGAGTGACCGACGCGGTGCTGGTGCTGCCGTCGCGGGTGCCCCTGGAGGCGCTCGACGCCCTGGCCGAGGCCACCCTCCCGCCGGCTGCGGCGGCTCCGGCGCCTCGGCCGGGAGCGCGCGGCAGCGCGAGGGACAACCTGGTGAGCCTGGTCGTCGAGCGCCACGCCGAGGGGGAGCTCGCCGATCACCCGGCCGCGATCGACGACGAGGGCGGGTGGAGCTTCGCCGAACTCTCAGCCGCCTCGGCCCGCGCCGCGGGCGCCCTGGCGGAGGCCGGGGTGCGCCCCGGCGACCGCGTGGCCGTGGCGCTGCGCGACGGCCGGCCATGGCTCGCGGCGTTCCTCGGCGCCGCGCGGCTGGGAGCGGTCCCCGTGCCCCTCGACCCGGCGGCCGGTGCGGAGCGCCTGGCGGTGGTCCTGGACGATTGCGAGCCCTCGGTGCTGGTGGGCGCCCCCGAGGCCGCCGTCCCCGGCGTGACGCGGGTGGAGCCCGGCGCGCTCGACGAGGGCGAGCCCCGGCCGGTGCGGCCGGTGCATCCCGAGGACCTCGGCTACCTCGTCTACTCGTCGGGGTCCACGGGCCGTCCCAAGGGCGCGATGCACGCGCACCAGGACCTGCGCACCGGCATCGAGACCTACGCCCGCGAGGTGCTCGCCCTGACGCCCGAGGACCGCTGCCACTCCATGGCCCGCCTGTTCACCTCGCTCGGCTTCGGGAACGGGTTCTTCCGGGTGATCGGGAGCGGCTCCACGGCGGTGTTGTCGGCCGGCACCCTGCCCACGCCCCGCTCGGTGCTGACGCTTGTGGAGCGCCACCGGGTGACCGTGCTGACGGGCGTTCCGACCTTCTGGTCGCAGATCGCACGGTTCCTGGAGCGCCACCCCGACGAGGGCGCCCTGGCCACGGTGCGCCTGGCCGTCTCCTCCGGCGACAGCCTCCCGCCCTCGGTGGGGGAGCGGCTGCGCGCGGTGACGGGACTCCAGCTGATCGAGGGGCTCGGGTGCTCCGAGTGCTCGAACATCGTCATCTCGACACGACCGGGCGAGCCGCTGCCGGGCACGCTCGGCCGGGCGGTGGAGGGCGTGGAGATCCGGCTCGTCGACGACGACGGCGCGCGCGTGGCGCCGGGCGAGCCGGGCCGGCTGTGGATCCGCAGCTCCTCCAACACCACCGGCTACTGGCGCCGCGTGGCCGAGACCCGCGAGCTGGTCTACGGGCCGTGGCTGCGCATGGGCGACACGATGTCCGAGGTCGACGGCGTCTACCGGCACCTCGGCCGCTCGGACGACCTCTTCAAGGTCGACGCGCGATGGGTGAGCCCGGTCGAGGTCGAGGGGGCGCTCCTCACCCACCCGGCCGTCGCCGAGGCGGTTGTGGTCGGCCTGCCCGGAGCCGACGGGCTCACCCGGCCCGCGGCCTTCGTGGTGCTCGCGCAGGACGCCGGCGACGACGACGAGCTCGCCGCCGGGCTCCGCCGCCACGTGGCCCGCGCGCTCGAGCCCCACAAGGCGCCCCAGAGCGTGACGGTGCTGGAGGCGCTCCCGCGCCTGCCCTCGGGCAAGCTCGACCGCCGCAGGCTCAGGGAGGGCTGACCCTCCCGCCCCGGGCTCAGCTCGCCTGGTCGCCGAGGAAGTCGATCATCAACTCGTTCACCCGGTCGGGCACCTCCTCCTGGACCCAATGGCTCACGCCGGGCAGCCGCTCCACGCGCAGGGAGCCGGTGACCGTCTCGGCCGACCGCTCCAGCAGGACCGGGTCCATGTAGGTGTCGGCCTCGCCCCAGATGATCATCGTGGGAACGGAGACGGGCGCCGGGTCGGGCGGCGGCCGCAGCCAGGCGGACGGCGGCATGTTGGCCCGGTACCAGTTGAGGGCCGCGGTCAGCGCGCCATCGCGTCCGAGCGCCTCCGTGAGCCGGGCCCGCTCCTCGGGCGGGAACGCGCCCGGGGCGGCGTTGTCGAAGACGAAGCCGCGCAGGTTGGCCCAGTCGTCCGCCGAGAGCCAGGTCTCGGCGACGCCGGCGAACTGGAAGAGCAGCATGTACCAGCTCTTGGCGCGCGTGCGCTCGTCCTCCACGCGCAGGCGAGCGGAGACGGCCGGCTGCGGGGCGTTCAGGATCGTGAGCGACCTCACCCGCTCGGGCATCCGCCCGGCGAGCCCCCAGGCGAGGCCGCCGCCCCAGTCGTGGCCCACCAGGTGCACGCTCTCGTACCCGAGGGCGTCGATGAGCCCCACGACGTCGCCGGCGAGCTTGGGGGCGGTGTAGTCGTCCACCGCTCCCGGGCGGTCCGAGCCGCCGTATCCGCGCAGGTCCGGGGCGATCGCGCGGTACCCGGCGCCGGCGAGGGCGGCGACCTGGTGCCGCCAGCAGCGCGCGAGCTCGGGGAAGCCGTGCAGCATCACCACCGGCTCACCGTCGCCGGCCTCGGTCACGGCGAGGCGCACCTCGCCCACGTCCACCCGCCGCGCGGCCATGCCGCGGATGCTACTCAGTCCCTAGCCGGCGTTGGTTGAAAGGGCCATGGACGGCCCGTCAGACCCCCCAGGAGGCGTTCCAACGCCGGCGTATAGGCCGCCCTCAGCGGGGATCGGACGAGGTCATCCCGTCGCCGGCCCGCACCACCTGGCACAGGGCCTCGACGGCGGCGGGCGAGAACTGGCGCCCCGCGTTGCGGCGCACCTCCACCAGGGCCTCCTCGGACGAGAGCTGCGATGCGTACAGCCGCGGGCTGGTCATCGCGTCCCAGGCGTCCGCGATGCAGATGAAGCACGCGCCCTCGGGGATCTGGTCGCCGGCGAGCCCATCGGGGTATCCGCTGCCGTCCCACCGCTCGTGGTGCCCACGGATCCAGGAGAGCTGGAGGTCGCTCAGGACGCCGCCCGCCATCCGCTCCCCCAGCTCCGCGTGCAGGGCGATGCGCGCGCGCTCGTCGGCGGAGAGCGGGCCGGGTTTCAACAGGATGTCGTCGGTCGCGCCGATCTTGCCCACGTCGTGAAGCAGCGCCGCCTGCCGCAGGGAGCGCGCGGCTGCGACGGTCCAGCCCGCCGCGAGGGCGATCTGCTCGGCCAGCCCGGCGACGGACTCGGAGTGCCGTCTCTCCTGGGAGTCGCGGGCGTCCACCGCCTGCGCGAGCGACTCCAGCGCGACCAGGGCGGCGCCGGGATCGTTGCCGGAGCGCAGAGCCTCCGCGCTCGCGACCACCTCGGGCGAGTAGCGGAAGGTGACGTCGCGCCCGTGCGACTTCGCCAGGTAGAGGGCCTGGTCGGCGAATCGGTAGAGCTCGAGCGCGCTCGTCGCCCGGCTGAGGTCGGAGACACCGGCCGAGACCGTCAGCCGGCCGACCTCACCCAGCGCCAGCGTCGCGACCGACGCCCGGGCGCGCTCGGCCACGCCGAAGGCCGCGAGGTCGTCGGTCTCCGGCATGAGCCAGGCGAACTCCTCGCCACCCACTCGTCCGAGGAGATCGCCGCTGCGCACGTGGACGGAGAGGCGGCCGGCCACCTCGCGCAGCACCCAGTCGCCGGTCTGGTGACCGTGGGTGTCGTTGACGCGCTTGAAATGGTCGAGATCGAACACGGCCAGGGCGAGCGGGCGGTCGTGGCGCTGGGCGCGCGCCGCCTCCTGCTGCAGGCGCTCGTGGAAGACGCGGTGGTTCGCGAGCCCGGTGAGCGGATCGCTGGACGCCTGCTCGGCCAGCCGGCGGCGCCCCTCGGCGTTCACGATCGCCAGCTCCACGAGCTCGGCCGCGCGGACCAGGCGCTCGCGGGCGTCGGGGACGAACCCGGCGGTGCCGCTCTCGACCGCGCACACGGAGCCCCACAGCCGGCCGTCGACCAGCACCGGGACGCTCACGTTGGCGGCCATGACCTCCGCCGGCAGCGATCGCGCGGACTCGGGCCAGGCACCGGCCACGACCTCGGATCCGGCGTCGTCCACCACGGTCACGAGGGCGAGCCGCGAGCCCGCCAGCGTGGCGGCCTCCTGGGCGGCCACCCGGAAGATCTCCTCGAGGGGCCTCTCGGCCGCGACGGCCGTCGCGAGGCGTCGCAGCGCGCGCTGCTCCTCGGCATGGCTGCGCCCGCGCCGCCCGGTGAGGGTGGCGAGAAGGGCCATCGCCTGGTTCCGCGGATCCCGGGTGGCGCGCAGGAGGGCGTGGAGGGGGTGGGGACGCTGAGCGGTCACCTGATGAATCTCGGCGGATGGGGCCCAAAGGATGAGCCCTCCCGGTCCCGGACC
The DNA here is from genome assembly GCA_963721335.1 of Miltoncostaeaceae bacterium. Lineage (GTDB taxonomy): Bacteria > Actinomycetota > Thermoleophilia > Miltoncostaeales > Miltoncostaeaceae > CAVXDY01. Next base: position 425,727 of record CAVRIV010000001.1, on the reverse strand, counting down.
GGCCCGTCCTAGGAGAGCGGCGGCCAGGCCTCGGCGAGCGGTCGATCCGCCGAGTTGCGGATCTGGCCAATCCGCTCCCAGGCGGGGTCCATCGCCTCGAGCGGACGCACCGCCGGCTCGCGCCAGGTGAGGTAGCTCCGGCAGGCGGAGTCGGAGTCCCGATGGCGCGAGAGCGCCTCGGCCAGCGCATGGGCGTCCTGCAGGCCCACGCCGGCCCCGACACCGGTGTCGGGGCCGAAGGTGTGGGCCGAGTCGCCGATGACCAGGACGCCGGGCGACCACCACTGCGGGCACCGCAGGAGGCGCGGCTCGACGTAGCGGACCTGGTCCCAGGAGCGCACGCCCTCCACCGCCTCGGCTCCCTCGGGCATGAGCTCGGAGAAGTTGCGCCGGAAGGCCTCGATCGGCGGCGCCTTCGCGGCGTCCTCGCCGATCGGGTCGATGCGCCGCGACCCGGACGAGCCCTGGGGCCAGCCGAGCATGGTCACCATCCCGCCGTCCGAGAGGTAGCGGAAGCCGAACAGCTCACGCGGGGCCACCGGCGACAGGAACGACAGGTACGCGTCGTTCAGCGGGTGGACCCTGGCCTCGAGGCCGGCCATCCGGCGCACCGGTGACGCCCGGCCGTCGCAGGCGACCACCAGGTCGGCGGAGACGCGCGAGGTGCCGCCGGGCCCCTCGGTCACGACCCCCACCACCCGATCGCCGTCGCGCAGCAGGTCGACGACGGACTCCCGGTGCGCCACGGGCACCCCCTCCGCGAGCGCCGCCATCACGATCCCGACGTCCACCGCGATCCCGATGGGCGTCCCATCGGCCCGCGGGGCCACATCGCGCCCGGCCTCCCGCAGCCGCGACAGGATCCCGAGCTCCTCCAGGGGCTCATAGCCCTGGTAGCCGAGCATGAACGCGCGCGGCTGGTACGCCCCCGCGGGTCCCCGCTCGAGGACGATCGGCTCCTGGCCGCGCGCCCTGAGGAGCCTCGCCAGGGTCAGGCCCGTCATCCCCGCTCCGACGATCACGGTCCGGATCACGCCACTCAGGCTAGCTCCCGGCCCGCGTCCGGCGACCCGTGCGCAGCCGTCCCTACATGCCCCGGATCAGCCAGCGGTCCTGATCGGACTCGAGACCGCTCATGTACGAGGCCACCGCCTCGGGGTCCGTCTCCTTGAGCGCCTTGATGCAGACCCGGGTGCGACGGTGCCACCACCGAAGCTCGTCCAGGCTCGGAGGCTCGCCCCCCGCCCGGAGCGCGGCGGCCAGCACCTTGCCCTCGGCGACGAGCCCCTCTCGGTCGAGGTCGCCGGCCTGCACCTCGAGCGCTGGCGAGCTCGTCGTCGTCCCACGGGGCGCGCTCGAGCAGGCCGAAGGCGACCTCGCAGTCGTGGGCGTGCTCGTTCATGCGGTCCTGGAGCAGCCCCATATCCCCGTCCTTGGTCGACCACGAGCGTAGACCGCCCCCGCGGGCGCGTCGTCCCCCGACGGGGGAGTCCCCGCGGTCCGAGCGGGTAGAGGTGGGTACGCGCCCTCGAAGTGATGGATGGCGGCGGCGGCGGTCGGCTCCCTCGGGCAGACTGCCGCCATGGCCTCCTACTCGGTCAACGATCGCGCCGTGGCGCGCGCGCGTCGCCGCATCGAGGCCCGCCAGTACGTCCTCGACAGCGACTGGGGAGACGTGCAGCCGCGCGCCGACGACGAGAACGCCTACCTGGACTCGCACTCCTGGCAGGAGTACGCCGAGTGGCACCTCGGGCTCACGGAGGGTGCCACCGACGAGACCAAGGCGAGGTACGCCTTCGTCTACGGGGATCTCCGCCGCGTCCATCGCTCCGCCCTGATCGCGTGCGTCTACCGGGCGGCGGAATGGCGCCATAAGGAGGTCGAGCTCGCGGCGCACGAGCTGCTCCAGGTTCTCGACACGGTGAGCGCCTGAACCCTCCGCGGGAGTGGGCTTTCGGTGGCAGGCCTCGGTGCCGATAACGTGGCCATGCCCTCTGAGATGACCACTCCTCAGGCAGCAGCGATCCTCGGGGTCGCGCCGGCCACCATCCGGATCTGGACCGACACGGGCGAGCTGCCCCATTGGCGGACGCCGGGCGGGCATCGCCGGTTCACCGAGGATGACGTGCTGGCCCTGCGGGACCGGCGCAAGACCGGAGAGCGGAGGCAGGCCTCCCTACGGACGACCACCTGGAAGCGAGCGGCCCTGGTCGTGCTGCACGCGGCCATCGCCGACATCGGAGCGAACCACGAGCTGGCACAGCCCTTCATCCGTGCGGAGAAGGAGGTCAGGGGGAGGGAGACCAGGACACCGCTGGAGAACCCCGGCGACGCGCTCCCCGGCGCGTCGCGACCGCAGCCCTGAGCGGCGCGCGTCCGTCACCCACCGCCTGGCCCCTCGGAGGCTGGGCCCGGACCGGGATGCGTGCGCCGGGCCACGGGCGGGCCCGGCCCCTCAGATCTTGCGGAACCGCGCGTCCGCCAACGAGTAGACGCCGAAGAGGATGAGACCGCAGGCCACGATTGCGAGGAACGCGGGGCCGTAGGCGTGCGTCGTGAGGCGCGACAGGGCGCCGTCGAGCCCGACGGCCTCGTGAGGGTCGTATTCGACCGCGGCCTTGATGAAGAAGACGCCGATCAACCCGAACGCGATCGCCCGCGCCGCGAGGCCCGTCGTCCCCACCGCCGTGTAGGCGCGCAGCACCGGTCGGCTCATCTCGTTCGTCTTGGCGTCGTCGAGGAAGCGGCGACTGATGGCGAGGTACGCCTGATAGCCGGCCACGATCAAGAACACGGCTCCGATCGCTCCCACGAGCTCGCGGCCTGCCGGCCGCCCCAGCAGATCGTCGGTCGCCGGTTGCGGCCCACCCGCCGTGCTCTCGTGGGAGGGAGGGAGAACGCGATCCCGGTGCTCGAGGCTCGCCGTGGCGATCTGGCGACCCGCCTGGCCGCGCTCCTGCAGGGACAGCACCCCGCGCTGGTCTTCGCGGCCCTGTTGGTGCTCGGCTACCTTCTGCTCGCCGGCCTCACAATCGCTCTGGGCCACATCCTGGTGGAGGGCCTTCTCCCGTCCTCCGGGCTGAGCGCCGAGGAGCAGGCCAACACGTGGCTCGCCGCACGCCGGTCGTCCGGGCTCGACGCGGCCTCCGCCGTCGGCTCCGCGATCGGCGATGCCCCCGTGATACCCGCGGTGGTCGGGGCGGCGGTGCTGGTGCTGCTCTGGCGGCGCCGGTTCCGCGCGGTGGCGTTCATCCTCGGAGCGATCGCGGTCGAGCTCGTCACCTATCGGGCGGCGAGCCTGCTCGTGCCCCGGGAGCGACCTGACGTGATCCGCCTCGACGACCTCCCGGTGGACCAGAGCCTCCCCTCCGGACACGTCGCGGCATCGGTCGTCGTCTACGGCGGCCTGGCGCTGCTCATCTCCTCGGCCCACCGCACACGCCGGGTCTCGGCTCTCTGCTGGATGCTCGCCATCCTGCTGCCGGCCGTCGTCGCCCTCTCCCGCCTCTACCGCGGCATGCACCATCCGACCGACGTGGGGGCCGGCGCGCTCGTGGGCGTCGGCGCCCTGCTCGTCGCCCTGATCGCGACCCGAGCCTACGGCCAGGCCGCGCGCGAGCGTCTCCGGGCTGCCTGGCCCCGATCGCGGGTCGGTGCCCCGACGTGACACGGGTGGGCGTGATCGCGCACGGGGGGAAGACCCTCGGCGGCGGCCTTCCTGAGCTGCGGCGAGCGCTCGAGCGCCATGGCGTGGTCGATCCCTTCTGGAGCGTCGTGCCGAAGAGCCGCAAGGCGCCGAAGCAGGTGCGGCGGGCGCTCGACGCAGGAGTCGAGCTGATCTTCGCCTGGGGCGGCGATGGGATGGTGCAGCGATGCGTGGACGTGGTGGCCGGCACGGACGCGACCCTGGCGATCATCCCGGCGGGGACGGCGAACCTCCTCGCCTCCAACCTCGGCATCCCGAAGGACCTCGAGGGGGCGGTGGAGGTCGGCCTTTCCGGGGAGCGGCTCAAGCTCGACGTCGGGCGCGTGAACGGCGAGGGCTTCGCCGTCATGGCGGGAGCGGGCTTCGACGCGCGGTTGATCGCCGGCGCGGACGGTCGCCTGAAGGAGCGCCTCGGGCGGGCGGCCTATCTGGTCTCGGGCGCCAAGAACCTGCGTGTGCAACCCGTTCGGGGCGACGATCAAGGTCGACGGCGCGGAGTGGTTTCGCGGCGAGGCGAGCTGCATCCTGCTGGGCAACGTCGGCAAGCTCTTCGGAGGTCTCGAGGTGTTCGCGGAGGCGCGTCCGGACGACGGGCGCCTCGCGGTGGGTGTCGTCACGGCCGACGGCGCCTGGCAGTGGCTGCGGACCCTCGCGCGTGCTGCCCTCGGGACGGCGAGCGAGTCCCCCTACGCGCAGACGACCACAGCACGGATCGTGCGCATCAAGCTGGACCGCAAGGTGCCGTACCAGATCGACGGCGGGGAGCGCAAGAAGGTGAAGTCGCTGCGGCTCGTGGTCGAGCCCGGGGCGGTCGAGGTCTGCGTGCCGAGCGCGGCCCACGCCGCATCAGCCGGATGACAGCACGCGGCTGTGCAGCAGCGAGAGCGTCGGTCCCTCCTCGTCCTCGGGGCCGCTGCGGCTGATCGTGACCCGGGACGCGCGCTCGTCGAGCTCCAGGACCGCGACCGAGTTGTCGAACGTGGGGCCGCTCAGAAAGCGCCAGTCGGCGGCCGGCCGCTCGACCCCCGCCAGGCGGGCGAGCCTCCCCATGACCGCGGCGGCCGCCGTCGTGTTGGTCAGCCGGATGATGCGCCGCTCGCTCGCCGAGAGCGGGTTCCGGAACGGCGAGCAGACCACCTGGTGGATACGGCTTCGCTGGGAGGGTCCGCACGCGACCTCCGCGATGTAGGCGGTGTGCACGTCGCCGCCGATCAGGGTGATGGTCGCCGGAGGCGTCCCGCCGTCGCCCCGGGCCAGCTGGTCGATGAGCTCGAGCATCGTGGCGAAGGAACGCTGGAACGCCGGCCAGTGCTCGAGGTCGAGCGCGCGGCGCAGCTTCTCGCTCGCGCGCGCCGCGAGTCCGCCCCAGGCGCCGGCGCACACGGCTTCGTTCCAGGCCTCCAGGTAGTGGATGCCCTTGGCCATGAAGACCGGCAGCGTGCTGGCGATGATGAGGTGGTCGTAACTCCCACGGGCGTGCTCGGCGATCCAGGACCACTCGGCCTCATCGACCATGTGCCGCTGGCCGCCCGTGAGGACGCGCGCCGCGCGCGAGTCGACGACCACCAGGCGGGAACTGCCGAAGTCGCGGTGAAACGCCCAGCGGCTCGCCGCCGACTCGCGGTCGGCCATGCGTGCGAATCGGCGCAGCCGGGGGCCGCCGTCCTCGTCCTCTTGCAGCTCCGCGGCCAGTCGTTCCTCGGCGAGCTCCGGGGGAGAGAGGTTGCCCAGGTGCTGATAGAGCCAGTACGCCATGAAGGCGCCCACGATCCGCTCCTCCCACCAGGCCTTGCGTCGCATCTCCTGCACCCAGGCATCGGAGATGTTCCAGTCGTCGTGAACGTCGTGGTCGTCGAAGATCATCGTGCTCGGCACCGTCGACAGCAGCCAGCGGATGTCCGGATCGCTCCACGCCTCCCGGTAGAGCCGCGTGTACTCCTCGAAGTCGGCGATCTCGTCGCCCGGCGGCTGCGAGACGTCGCGGCGGCTCCGGATGAAGGCGCGCGTCTCGGGCGAGACCTCGTCGGCGTAGACCTGGTCGCCCAGCAGCAGCAGGCAGTCGGGCCATTGCTCCCGTCGCGCCTGCAGTCGCCGCGAGAGGGCCCAGAGGGCGTCCACCTCGAAACCCTCGGGATGCTCGTCGGTGGCAAGCGTGTAGGGCGGCCGCTGCGGCGCACCCACCCGGCACGACCCGAACACGAGCCGTGCCTGCCTCTCGTGGTTCCTCGTGTGGATGGCGCTCGGGGGGCGCTCCTCGTCGCGGGGCCAGACCGGCTCGCCGTCGAGGTGCACCTCGTAGGGCGACACCGAGGCCGGCTCGAGGTCGCCGATCACCACGAGGGCGTAGTGATGGCCCTCGACGTGAAATGTGCGGGCGGTGTGTCCCAGCACCGCCACCTCGCAGGGCGCATCCGTCTCCACCCATACGGTGGCCTGTGTCGATCCGACGTAGCGCAGGAGGGGTCCGAGGACGAGGCTGGCCATCGAGGGCGACAGTACCCGCCGTGCTGCCGAGCCGGGCGATGGGCTCTCGACGGAGCCGCGGTCTGCCGTGAGGATGGGGGTTTTGGACGAAAGAACGTGCTCGGCGGTCATTGACCCGCAGGCGGGGGAGGGCCAGTGTGGTTCGCAGAGCGTGAGCGTCGTGGACGACCGAGTCCCACCCGCTTGCACGCTCGCACCGTGGGATCGGGACGTGAACGGGATGCACGGAACGCCAGCGGGTCGGACACGCACCCACCGCCACCTCTGGGCTGAGGAGCCCCGGGGTACGGAGACGCCGAACGGCGCAGCGTGGCCTTCGAGAGCAGGCGCCCGGGACGGCATACGCACCACGCCCGCCCTCCCAACGCGCGCCGTGGAGCGGCGCACCGCAGGTCGGCGACGACCACGCGGCCAGACGAGCCGCGCCCGCGTGGGCGCAGCGGCCGCAGGGAGGTGACGCCTCTGGATGCGGCGATACAGGACGGTTCCACTCCCTGAGATCGGGGTGACGGGGACCGTCCGCCAACCCCACGAAGTCAGGTGCTCGCGAAGGCGCTCACGAACAAGGCCGCCCGAGCGCAGGCACCGAATACGGAGCGTTTGAGGGGTCGCCGCGACGGTCGTGCCCGGCGACCCCTCGCACCGTGTCCGGGCAACCGCCGCCCAGCCCCGGTCATCCAGGGCCTGGACCCTGCGGCATCGCGTACCCGGTCGCTCGGCGAACGTCGGGCGCGGGCGCCACGCCAGAGTGTGAGAGGAATCTCACGCTCCTCTCATGGCCGGCTCACGCCCATCGGCGAGCCTCGCGCCCCGGCGTCTGGCGACGGGAGGACACGATGAGAAGGGTGATCGCAGCAGCGCTCGCGGCCGGCGCGGCGTGCGGGTGTCTCGCCGCCACCGGCCCGGCGTCGGCCGAGGAGCGGGTCTGCCGCGGGTCGATCGGCGCGGAGACGGTGGACAATCTCCGGGTCCCCGACGGCGCGAGGTGCACCCTCACGGGCACCTCCGTCAAAGGGACGATCGTGATCGGCAGCGGCGCAGGGCTGGTGGCCCACAGGGTCCGCGTGGTCGGCAACGTGCAGGCCGAGAACCACCGCGCGGTCACGCTCGTCCTCAGCCGGGTCGGCGGGAGCGTGCAGCTGACGCAGGGCCGGACGGCCAACGTGAGTAGGAACAGGATCACCGGCGACCTGCAGTCCTTCGAGAACGACGGGAGGCAGACGTTCCGGCGCAATCGCGTGAACGGCAACCTCCAGTGCAAGGAGAACCGGCCGGCCCCGACAGGCGGCGCCAACACCGTGGGAGGCAACAAGGAGGACCAGTGCAGGCGCCTGTGATCGGGCCGGCGCGCTGACCTCTGGCACGACGCGCCGCAGCGGATCCTGATGCGCCGAAGCGTGGCCGTATGGGCGCTCGCCGCGCTCTGCGTGGGCCTCGCGGCCGCGATCGTCGCGCTCGCCTTCGGCGGTGGCTCGGTGCCCGTCCCGCCCCCGATCGAGCTGACCGCGCCCGCGGGGCGACATGGACGACGATGACGACGATGACGACGGCTGATGAGCGGCCCGCCTCCCCCGCCCGCCGCGGCTCGCGCGCCTGGCTCGCCAGCCTGCGGGTGCGGGTGCTGGTGCGCTACGTCGTGCTCCTCGCGCTCGCCACGGCGGGATCCATCCTGGTGGCGCGCCAGGTGATCGTCACCCAGATCGACGACCGCATCGACGCCGCGCTCAGCCAGGAGGTCGCCGAGCTCGAGCGTCTCAAGGGCGGAGACGACCCGGAGACCGGGCGCCCCCTCGGCCAGCGGGTGCGACGGATCTTCGACCTCTACCTGGAGCGCAACGTCCCCGCCGCGGGGAGAGGCCTTCCTGACCTTCGTCAACGGGGAGCCGTACCTGCGCAGCGCGCGCGTGGTGCCCTACCGGCTCGACCAGGACCCGGAGCTCGCGCGCCGATGGGGCTCGATCGAGCGGGCCGACCGCGGGCCACGTCTCGACCCCCGGCGGCGAGATCGAGTTCCTCGCCGTGCCGCTGCGGGCCGAGGGGGAGACCCGGGGCGTGTTCGTGGTCGCGATCTTCCGCCAGTTCGAGACGCGGCGACCTCGACACCATCACCGGGGCGCTCGCGGGCGTGGGGGTGGCGGTGCTGCTGATCGGCGCCCTTCTCACCTGGCGCGGCGCCCAGCGCGTGATCGCCCCCATGCGCGATGTCACCCGCACGGCCCACCAGATCACCGAGACCGACCTCAGCCGCCGGATCCCCGTCCAGGGCGAGGACGAGGTGGCGGACCTGGCGCGCACGTTCAACGAGATGCTCGACCGGCTGGAGTCGGCGTTCGCGACCCAGCGCCGCTTCCTCGACGACGCCGGCCACGAGCTGCGGACGCCGATCACCATCGTGCGCGGGCACCTCGAGCTGATGGACGACGACCCCGACGAGCGCCGTGAGACGCTGGCGCTCGTGATGGACGAGCTCGACCGGATGGGCCGGCTGGTGAACGACGTGCTGACGCTCGCGAAGGCCGAGCGGCCGGACTTCCTCGACCGCGAGACCGTCGACGTCGAAGCGCTCTCGCGGGAGGTGTTCGCCAAGGCGACGGCCCTCGCGCGAGCGCGCACTGGCACGCTCGCCGGCGTGGGCCGCGGCGTCGATCGTGGCCGACCGGCAGCGGCTGACACAGGCGCTCGTGCAGCTCGCGCAGAACGCCGTGCAGCACACGGACGACGGCGCCGTGATCGCGATCTCCTCGACGGTCGACCGAGGGCGACGGCGCGATTCTCGGTGCGCGACGACGGGCCCGGGCGTGCCACCGGAGGACCGCGAGCGAGTCTTCGACCGCTTCGGCCGGGGCGCGGGCCCGCGCGCGCGAGGGCGCAGGGCCTGGGGCTCGCGATCGTCAGAGCGATCGCCGAGGCGCACGGCGGAACGGTGGAGCTCCACAGCAGGCTCGGGCGAGGGCGCAACGCTCACGGTCGTCGTGCCGGTCGATCCGCCTCACGACGGGCCGGGGACAGGGGCGGGGTGAGCAGCGTCCTGATCGTCGAGGACGAGGAGCGCATCGCCTCCTTCGTCGAGAAGGGGCTCCGCGCCAACGGCTTCGCGACCACCGTTGCGGGCGACGGCACCCGCGGGCTCGCGCTGGCGAGCAGTGGCGGCTTCGACCTCGTGATCCTCGACCTCGGCCTGCCGGACCTCGACGGCCTGCCGTGCTGCGCGCGGCTGCGCGAGCGGGCGCGAGCCGCGTGCCCGTCATCGTGCTCACGGCCCGCGACGGAGTGCGCGACACCGTGGAGGGCCTCGAGGGCGGGGCCGACGACTACGTGACCAAGCCGTTCCGCTTCGAGGAGCTCCTCGCGCGCGTCCGCGTGCGCCTGCGGGGCGACCGGGCGCGACGAGCCCACCGTCCTCCGCGCCGGCGACGCCAGCCTGGACCTGCGCACCCGGCGAGCCCAGGTGGCGGGACCGGACCGTCGAGCTGACCGCGCGCGAGTTCGCCCTCGCCGAGATGCTGTTCCGCCATCCGGCCCTCCGGCTGCTCGTGCTGCACGACGACGCCGAGCGCGAGTTCGACTACACGGCCCGCTTGTCCCGAGCGGCGCCCTCTCGGCCCGCGGTGGCACAACGGCGGCGCGAACAGCGTTACGGCGATCGAAACCGCCGGCAACGAGGAGACGCGCGGCGGGGACAACACATACGTCCCGGCCCGGCCGCGGCGGCGGCGGCGACTCAGCGGCCGGTGACACCTGAGGTGGACCGCTGATCGTCACGAGCGAGCCCGAGGGCGCCGAGAAGTCGCTGGACCAGGCCGCCGACGAGGGGTGGACCGTGGTCAGCGTCAAGAACGACTGGACCACCGTCTTCGCCTAACCCTCTCCCTGACCACCTCCCGAACGACGGCCGGAGATCTCGGCTCGGGTTTGAACAGCAACCCGTCAAGGCCCTGGTCGCGTCGGGTTAGGATCGCGGATAAAGAGAGAGGAGGCACGATGGCACAGACCGTTCGCGACGTGATGACCGAGAATCCGCGCTCGATCGGGACGTCGGCCTCGGTGGTCGAGGCCGCGCGACTGATGCGGGAGGAGGACATCGGGTCGCTCCCCATCACCGACGACGAGACGCTCGTCGGAGTGATCACCGACCGGGACATCACGACGAGGGTGGTCGCCGAGGGCGCAGACCCCGGCGCGACGTCGGTCGGGGACGTCTACTCCCGCGACCTCATCAGCGTCGAGCCCGGCAAGGACATCGAAGAGGCGGTCCAGCTCATGGCCCGCCATCAGGTCCGGCGGCTGCCCGTCGTCGAGAACGGCACGCTCGTCGGCATCGTCGCCCAGGCCGACATCGCACTCCGGGAGAACGAGAAGAAGACCGGCCAGCTCGTCGAGGCGATCTCCGAGCCCTCAGAGGGAGATCGCAGGTAGCGTCGCCCGGGACAGCACGGAGCTCAGAACGCGTTCGCGGCCGACTTCCACTCCTGGAGGCGCTGCGCGATGAGCCGGGCCCGCTCCTCCTCGTTCCCTCCGTCGAGCACCTCGAGGTCTGAGGGGTCGGCCCGGAGATAGACGCCGGCCGTTCGGGCGTTCAGCGCGGCGTCGCGATCCGACCGTGTCGTCCAATACCCGGTGGCGCGTTCGGCGGTCTCGAGCCTGATCTCGCCGGTGCCCTCGAGCTGCGGGGCATTCGGGTGCCGAGGGCGCTCGCCCTTCCAGAAGTAGAGGACGCCGGCCGGATCCCTGCGCTCCTTCGCGGCCTCGCTCCAGTAGCGGGCCGACAGGGTGCCGTCCTCCTGCCAGGATCGGCCCATCACGTTCAGGCCGCCGTCGCGGTCCCGCGAGACGCGCAGGAGACTCACCGCCGACGGTTCGTCCTCGGTCCGCATGGTGAGCGAGAGCTGCCACCACAGCCCCTCGACCGGCCCGCGGCGACCCTCGGCCTCGATCGCCTTGCGGAGCTTCTGGTTGATCGCGCGAACCTCCGCCGGGCTGGTGGCCGGGTCGTAGCGGACGGACGTCAGCCCGAGCAGGTCGGTCGGCAGCTTCGAGCCGTTCGCGTGGAGGATGAACGTGCGCCGGATGCCGAGCGCGCCGCCGAACAACCCGGCCTCGAACACCACGTTGTCGCGCGGCGACGCCTGGCCGGACTGGGACGCATCCGTCGTGGTCCAGTCGTCCTGGGCGAACACGAACGCGGCGAAATCGACCTCCTGGGAGAGCTCGACGAGCCGGTCGAGGGTGGACCTCCCCGGGTTGAAGGTGGTCGTCCAGGGCTCGACGTCGGCGACGTCCTCGAGTCCGCGCGTGATCGCCTTGAGCAGCTTGGCCTGCTTGCCCGACGACCCGAGGAAGATGCGCGGCTTGTTCATGCGCGATTCATGATGACGGACCTGGCGCACACGTTACCCCGTGGCGCACGTCGGGATGTTGCGCGGCATCATCGTGTGCGGGATGCTCGTCGAGGACCGGGGCAGACCACGTGGTCCGACTGCTGCTCGACTCCAGGGACGGTGGCGATCACGGCATCAGCGGCGAAGCTGCCCGAGCGCATCCGCGAGCACAATCTCACCCTGGTGGCGGCCGGGGTCGCGTTCTACGCGTTCCTGGCCCTGGTGCCGATGCTCATCGCGTTCGTCTCGATCTACGGGCTCGTGTCCAGCCCGGAGGACGTCACGCGCCAGGTCGAGGACCTCGGCGGATCGTTGCCGGCCGAGGTCCAGGACTTCCTCGTGTTTCAGCTCACGTCGATCGTCAACGCCAGCAGCAGGGGCGTGTCGATCACGGCGGTGATCGCCATCCTCCTCGCGCTGTGGAGCGCGTCGGGCGGCATGGCGGCGCTGATCACCGGCATCCATGTCGCGCGCGAGCGGGACGAGCCGAAGGGGTTCGTCGTGAAGAAGGGCAAGGCGCTGCTCCTGACGCTCGGGCGCGATCGTGTTCATCGGCATCGTGATCTTCCTGGTCGCCGCCGTTCCTCCGCTGCTGGAGGACTCCGGGCTCGGAGATGCCGCGCGCGTCGCGTTCGAGGTCCTGCGCTGGCCGATCCTCGCGGTGCTCATGATCGCCGGCGTCGGCCTGCTCTACCGCTTCTCGGTCAGGGGAAGCGCTCGCGGTCGGCTCGGCTTCGTCACCAAGGGGGCCGTGGTGGCCACGGTGGGATGGCTGGTCGTGTCGGCCCTGTTCGCCGTCTACACGGCGAGCTTCGCGAGCTATGGCAAGACGTACGGCGCGCTCGCGTCGATCGTGGTGGTGCTGCTCTGGCTGTGGCTGAGCTCTCTCGTCGTGCTGGTCGGGGCGGAGGTCGACGGAGCCGACGAAGCCTGACCCCCCTCCCTGCCCTGGTCCTCGACGGGGCCCGGCTCGTCCGGCGTGGACAGAGGCGCACTGCATCCAGGCTGTGATGCCCCCGGCCTTCCTCGCGGCCGATCGGGCCGGGATACTGGCGCCGTGCACGCCTCGATCCCCCGCCGCCCGATCCCCACGACCGCGGGCGAGGGGGGGAACGTCCGCGTACGGCGTGCGGAGCGCTCGCCGATTCGCTGGCTGAACTTCCGCGAGCGCGTGGTGCTGTCGATGTGGTTCGTGCCCGCGCTCTTCGTGGTCGGCGCGATGGGGCTCTCGTTCCTGACGCTCTGGATCGACCGCCACCAGCCGCTCGACTACTCCTGGCTGCCAGGCGCCACGCCAGGAGATGCCGAGACGCTGGCGGCCACGGTCGTGGCCGGCATGCTGACCTTCACCGGGGTCGTCTTCGCCACGATGCTCGTGGCGATCCAGCTCGCGGGGGGGCAGTACTCGCCCCGCGTCGTGCGCGTCTTCGTGCGGTCGACCCTCACGCACGTCACGCTCGGGGTCTTCCTGGGCACGCTCGTCCTCGCGCTGAACGCGCTGGTCGAGGTGCGCGAGGGGTCCGCGGTCCGCGTCCCCACGGTCACTCTTCTCGCGCTCTACGTGGCGATGCTCGCCACCCTCGCGGCCTTCATCACCTTCTGCCACGGCATCGTGCGCCTGCTCCGGGTGCAGTACCTCCTGGCCACGGTCACCGCGGATGGGCGCACCGCGGTCGAGCGCTTCGTGCCCCCCGCCGCCGCCTACGACGAGGCGCCCGCGCCGGTGCCGCACCCCACGCCGGCCCTGGTGCGCAACGAGACCCGGTCGGGCGTGATCATGTCGATCGACGTGTGGGGACTGACCAGGGTCGCGGCCGATGCCGGGGGCTGGATCGAGCTGCTCGTGCAGCCGGGGGAGTACCTGGCGCTCGGCACTCCCATGGCCCGCGTCCACTGGTCCTCCGACGACGCGGCGTGGCGCGCGCGAATCTCCACCTGCTTCCTGCGGGGAGGCGAGAGGACGCTGATCCAGGACCCCGGCTTCGGCCTCCGCCAGCTCGTGGACATCGCCAGCCGCGCCCTCTCGCCGGCCATCAACGACCCCACGACGGCCGTCCAGGCAGTTGACCGCATCACCGACCTGCTCACCACGATCGCCACGCGCCCCGATCCGAGCGGGTGGTACGCCGACGACGCGGGCGCCGTGCGGGTGGGGATCCCGGAGCCCGGATTCGGCCGCCTCGTCGCGCTCGGATACACCGAGATCGCCCTCTACGGAGCGGGCTCCCCGCAGGTGATCCGCCGCCTCTTGGCCGCCTACGGCGTTCTGGAGGATCTCGTCGAGGGTTCTCGTCGTGACGCCGTTAACGCGATCCGCCGCAGGACCTTGGCCGGGGCCACGGCCGAGCTTCCCGCCGCCTTCCTCGAGACCGCCTCGATTCCGGACCGCCTTGGCTTCGGCTGACGAGAGGCCGGGGAGGAGCGCGCGCGATGGAGCTGCCTGAGGGGCTCGACTCCCTCTTCGTCATCGTCCTGATCGCGGCGGTCGTGCCGCTGATCGTCTCCGCCGTCCCCCGGCGGAGGGTCCCCGAGGTGGTGCTCCTGCTGGTGTTGGGGACGCTGGTGGGGCCGGAGGTGCTCGACCTGGCCCAGACCAACTCGGCGGTCCTGCTGATCTCCAACGTCGGCCTCGGGTTCCTCTTCTTCGTCGCGGGCTTCGAGCTCGACCTCTCGGTGCTGCGGGGCAGGGACGGGGCGGCCGCGGCCGCGGCGTGGCTGCTCTCCATCGCCGCCTCCCTCGTGGTGGTCGGCATCCTCGCCGCCTCGGGCTTCGTCCACGCCTTCCTGCCCGTCGCCATCGCTCTGACCACGACCGCCCTGGGGATGCTGCTACCGATACTCCGGGACGCCGGCGCGACCGGTGGGAGCCTCGGGCGCGCCACGCTCGCGAACGGGGCCGTGGGCGAGTTCGCTCCGATCGTCGCGATCTCCGTGTTTCTCAGCGCCCGCGGGGCCTGGGAGTCGCTCGCGCTGCTCCTCGGCTTCGGGCTGATCGCCCTGCTCCTGTCGCGGGCGACGGGATGGCTGAAGGACCGCCGGGTCGCGGACCTGGTGCAGCTCGGGTCCGAGAGCTCCTCGCAGACCCCGGTGAGGATCACGATGCTGCTGCTGGTGTCGCTGCTGGTGCTGGCGGGAGAGCTCGGGCTCGACGTCGTGCTCGGCGCCTTCGCCGCCGGCGTGGTCCTCCGCGTCACGCTTCCCCGAGGCGACGAGAGGCTCGAGCGCAAGATCGAGGGGATCGCCTTCGGCTTCTTCATCCCCGCGTTCTTCGTGGTGTCGGGAATGCAGGTGGACGTGCAGTCGATCATCGACAGTCCCGCGCGGCTCGCGGTCTTCTTCGTCCTCCTGCTCGCCGTGCGAGGACTCTCGGTGTTCGTGGTCTTCCGTTCACGGCTGCCCGGCCGCGAGCCGCTCCAGCTCGCGCTCTACGCCGCCACCGGATTGCCGCTCATCGTCGCGATCACCGGGATCGGCCTGTTGACCGGCGTGATGCTGCCCGAGAACGCCGCCGCCCTCGTAGGAGCCGGGCTGCTGTCGGTGCTCGTCTTCCCGATGCTGGGTGCTGCGATCGGCCAGACGAGGGGCACCGAGCCGGGACCCGACCCCCTGCCGAGCGGGCCGTATCCGTAGCCCTCCGAGGTTTGATCGCCGCCGGGAATCGGAGGCCAGGCGGCCTCCTCACGAGCCTCTACTCGGTCCGCGGGCCGAGCCCACAGGCCACATCCCGCACGACAAGCCGATGCCCCCGGCAGGAATCGAACCTGCGACACCAGGTTTAGGAAACCTGTGCTCTATCCACTGAGCTACGAGGGCAATCTGTCACCGATAATCCCGTGCGTAGGGGGTCTCGGCGACGGACTCGACCGCCTCGATGGTCTCGCCAGCCTCGAGGAGGCGCTCGCCTGGGGCAGGGCTGGTCGCAGAAGTCTCCACGGGGGGCCATCGTACCGGGTCTCCGGGGGCCCACCGACCGGCGGGAGGTCATTGCACGCTCGGCCTCATCTGACGACGGACCCTGGCGCACCGCGGCGCTGGGGACCGGTGCTGCGCCCCTCGAGGATGGGCGCGGACGCGCCCACGCCCGCTGACAGCCCGACTCCGGCGGTCTTCAACTCGCGAGGTAGGGCGCGGCCGCGCTCCAGCCACAGTGGGATCATGGGGTCGTGGACGAGAACGAACACCGACGCCCGCGTGCCTTCGACGAGGTCGAGCGAGCGTTCCAGAGCCTTGAGGAGCGCATCCGGACCGGCGAGCTCGGCCGACTCAGCGACCGCCTCTGGCGAACGGTGGATCCCCGCCGAGCGGAGGAGCCGCCACCGGCCGATCCGGAGCGGCTCGACGAGCTCTTGGCGGAGCTCGACCGGCTCGTGGCGCTCGAGCCGGTGAAGCGCCAGGTGCGCGCGCTGGTCGCCTTCCTGCAGGTGCAGGCGCGCCGGCGCGAGCACGGCCTGGCCGGGATCGACGCCGCCCAGCACCTCGTCTTCACCGGCAACCCGGGCACGGGCAAGACGACGGTGGCGCGGCTGCTCGGCCGCATGTACCGCGCGATGGGCCTGCTGCGGGAGGGACACATGGTTGAGGTCGATCGCGCCGGCCTCGTCTCCCAGTACGTGGGCATGACCGCTCTGAAGACCGACCGCGTCGTCCGCAGCGCGGTCGACGGAGTCCTCTTCATCGACGAGGCCTACGGCCTCGTGCGCGAGGGCGCACAGGGCTGGGACTACGGACCCGAGGCGGTGCAGACCCTGCTGAAGCGGATGGAGGACCACCGGGACCGGCTCGTCGTAATCGTCGCCGGCTACCCGGACCTCATGCACGACCTCCTAGAGTCGAACCCCGGTCTGCGCTCCCGCTTCGCGCGCGAGATCGCCTTCCCGGACTACACCTCGGAGGAGCTCGCGAGGATCTTCCTGGACCTGTGCGCCGACCACGAGTACCGGCTCGACCGCGAGGGCGAGGGCCTCTTGCCCGGCTTGTTCGAGGCCCGGGAGCGTAACGCCACCTTCGGAAACGCCCGCTTCGCGCGCCGCCTCTTCGAGGCGGCGGTCAACGCACAGGCGGTGCGCCTGAGCGCCGGAATGGAACTCGGCGCTCTCGGTCGCGGCGAGCTGATGGAGATCCGCGCGCCCGACCTGCTGAGCGCGGTCGTGGACCTCGAAGAGTTGACCCGGTCGTCGCCCTCGGAAGGATGAAGCCACCCGTCGCCCTCGTCACGGAGAAGCCGTTTCAGAAGTCGTCGGGTCGCTGCCGCGTTTCGTGAGGGCCGTTCCCGTGGTCCTGACGACGGTCCCACGGAGTGCACCGTGAAGCATGTCCGGGGGCCTGTGGGTCAGGGAGCCGATTCTGTGGGTCAGAGGGGGCCTGTGGGCGCCCTGTGGGTCCGAAGCCGTCACCCGGGGTCACAGGGTGTCTGGTCAGACGGTGATCTGCGCCTCCCGCGACCTGGTCGAGGCTCACGTCCGAGCAGATGCCGCTCCCCTCGCCGCACTCCTGCCGAAAGTTCCCGCCGCATTTCGCGCTTGCTGAAGGTACGGGTGGCTGAGGCTCTCGGGCTCCCCGGGGAGCGGGCGCCGGCTGGTCGAGCGCGTCGAGCGCCTCGTGTGTGCGCTGTACGCCGGGCAGCTCCTTGGCAGCCGTTCGCCGAAATGCGCCACGGCTCATCGAGAATCGGCACGGCCGACTCGCCTCGTCCGCGCTCCCTATGCGCTCTGGGGTGGATCGGGGACGATGGGCGCCAGAACAATGAGGGCGGTGTCGTCGGAGAGCGGCGCGTCCGATGCGGCGATGATCGCCTCCTCGATGGCCTTGACCGTTCCGGCGACCGAGATCGCGGAGGCGGAGGCCGCCGCGTTGGCGATGCCCTCGTGCCCGAACGGTCGCCCAGAGCGCGTCTCCCGCTCGCTGACCCCGTCCGAGAAGAGGATGAGGCGATCCCCCGGGGTCAGCTGGCGCCGCTCCGGCTCGGGCGCGGACCCCTTCTCCGTCCCGAGCTGCGGGGTCTCGGCGGGCCCGAGGCGCTCGGCTCGTCCGTCCGCCCGGATCACAAGCGGCGCCGGGTGACCGCGGTTGATCCAGGTGAAGGTGCTCGCCGGCCCGTGCCAGCGGCCGATCACCGCGCTCACCGGAGCACTTGAGCCCCCGACCGCGGTGACGCATTCGTCCATGTAGCCGACCGCCTCCATCAGGTCTGCGCCGTTCCGTCGAGCGGCGCGGAAAGCCCCGAGCGCGATCGACGCCAGCGCCGCGGCGCTGGGACCCATGCCGATCGCGTCCGCCAGGCCGAGCCAGCCGCCGTCGGCGTTGTCCACGTAGTCGAACCAGTCGCCGCCGACGTCGTAGCAGGGCAGCACGTTGCCGGCGACGGTGGCTCCGGAGAGCCGCCCGATGCGCGGCGGCAGGAGGTTCTGCTGGATCTCCGAGGCCGCGCTGATGTCCTTGCGCCGGCGCACCATGTCGAGGACGTCGGTGTAGGGCTTGGCCAGCTCCACCGCGGCTGCCGCCTGACGGGCGAGCTCGGCGAGCGGCTCCTCGGCCGCACCGAGCGCGACGAGCACGCCGATGGCCCGCCCACGCAGGTAGAGCGGGGACAGCGCCACCCCGGGGAGGAGCTCCTCCACTTGGCGCCGCAGGCCGGGAACACCCGCGCGCGGCAGCTCGGGTCCCACGGCGAACGGGGCGGGCAGCTTCGCGGGGAACTCGGGTGAGCCGGCGAGGAGCAGCAGCCCCGAACCGTCGATGTCCACCAGGTACAGGGCAGCCGACGACACGCCGTCGAGACGGCGGGCCTCGGCCAGAATCTGGTCGCCCACGAGGTGCGGCGGGACCTTGTTCAGGATATCGACGACGCTCAAGGAGGTGGGCCCACCCGACAGCTCGCCCGCCGCCCGCAGAGCGTCGCGCTCGTTCGCGTCCGCCTCCTCGCGCGCATGGCGCTCGGCAGCGGCCATCAGCTTCCGACGCGAGCCGAAATGCCGGTAGATGGTGACCCGGGCGACGCCGCTGCGGGCGGCGACCTCGTCGATCGTGGCCCGGGGATCGTCCCGCAAGGCCAGCACCGCGGCCTCGATGATGCGGGAGTAGTTCAGTTCAGCGTCTGCACGCCGCCGGCGTCCCTCGCCGGGGTTGTCCTGCACTCCGCGTCCGTCGTCCACGCGCCTCCCCTCTCGGCGCGGGCGCCGAGTGGATCATCTGACACGGACCGTACCACTTTGTGCCTCAGTAGAGAGTGATGGGCCTTTAGGTGGGTCAGGGAATACCACATAAGGCCAAGAGGTTTCATATAAATGGCGTAGGTGTATCAAGCGTCCTGCAGGACCAAAGACGCAATCAGAAGGGGGAAACACCATGGACGTTGCCCACGCACGACCCGAGGCACTCCACGGCCGCACGGTCTACGACTCCGACGGCGAGAAGCTCGGCAAGGTGGACGACGTGCTGGTCGATGTCGACGGCACGCCGATCTACGTCGAGACCAAGAAAGGGTTGTTCTCCGGCAAGCGGCACGTCGTTCCCGTCGAGGGGATGACTCTCGCCGACGACGACGACCTCCGGGTCGCCTACACGAGAGAGCAGCTCGAGAGCGCTCCCCCGCTGGGCGACGACGATGAGATCGACTACGACCGCGAACGCGCGCTCGGCTCGCACTACGGCCACGGCGTCCGCGACTGGGACGAGCGACGCGACCGGCTCGCCGGCGAGGACCTCTCGCGCGGTCCGACGCCCGAGACCCGTCACCCCGACGGTGGGCGCGACGACGTCCGCGACACCACCGAGGGACCGACCCCCGAGACGCGGATCGCCAACCGGGCGGCCGACGACACGGACGACAGCGCCGCCGGCCAGCCCGGCGCCGACGACCGGACGCCCGGCGGCGGCACGCAGGACGTCACCGCGCGGCCGCCCTCCGCTCGAGCGAGGGCTCGGCCGGCCGCGTGCGCCTGCGCAGGTGGTCCGATGGCGAGCGTCTCGAGGACCGGACCGGCCCCGACCAGGCGCCACGCCGATGAAGCAGTGGCTGCTCCGGGGCGCGCACACGCGCCCGGAGTAGCCAGCCGACCGACCACCCGGGGAAACGTCCCGGGACCACCCGAACGAACGGAGCATCTCGATGGGGATCATCGCGTTCATCATCCTCGGCCTGCTGGCCGGGATCATCGCCAAGGCTCTTCTGCCCGGAAAGGATCCGGGTGGCATCATCGTCACGATGCTGATCGGGGTGGCCGGCGCCCTGATCGGCGGCTTCGTCGCCGGTGCGCTCTTCGACGCCGATCCGCTCGATGAGTTCTTCGACATCTCGACCTGGCTCACCGCCATCGTCGGGGCGATCATCCTGTTGCTGATCTACCGCGCCGTCACCGGCGGCCAGCACAGGCGCACGGCGTAGGGATGCCGACCGTCGTCGAGCCGTCGGTCTCCGAGCGGCGGCGCGCTCCGAGGATCCCGCTGGCCATGTCGGCTTCGCTCACGCGGGGTCGAGCCAGCGCCGCCGGGTTCGTGCGAGACGCCTCGGAACTCGGTCTGCTGATCCGGTTGACCGAGCCCCTGCTCGAGCTCGGCGGCGACGCGACGGTCGAGATCGCATTTCCTTCGAGGGGTCCTCGCGGGTTCCGCGTCGCCGAGCTTCGACGCGACGTGGACCCCGCGGGGGACGTCCTGGTGGCCCTGCGACTTCTCGACCCGCCGGGCATGGGCGCCCCGGTGGCGCGGACGACGGAGGACCCGCCCGGTTGGCTCCGCGACCGAGCCGCGGCGCGAGTCCGCCCACGCGCCGTGGTGAGGGCGGACATCTGCGCCCTCGGCGGCGCGGCATGGGAGCTTGTGATGTCCTCTCCGGTGGCAGGGGTGCCGGATCCCCTCGCGCGATGGCTCACGTCCCTGGCGGCTGAGATCGGTGCACCGGCGTCCGAGCCGCCTCGGACGGCGCGAGGGCTGCTCGACGCGATCAGACTGATGTCGGCCTCCCCGTGATCTCGACCCGGATACGTCCGCGAATCGGGGTCCTGGCGCCCCCTTGGATACCGATTCCGCCGGTGTCCTACGGTGGTATCGAGCAGGTGGTGGGGCTGCTCTGCGAGCGCCTGGTGGCCCGGGACTACGATGTGAAGCTCGTCGCGGCGCCGGGATCGCGGCTGCCCGGCGGCACGCTGGTCAGTCCCTTGGCGCAGGTGCCGGACACGATCGGCCTGACGGGAGCCGAGCTCTACCACGCCCTCGCCGGTGTGGAGGAGCTGAGGGACGTCGATCTCATCCTCGACCACTCGGGAGCGCTCGGGGCGCTGCTGCTGGGACGCGACGGCGGACCACCGGTGATCCACGTGGCCCATGGGCCGCTCGAGGGCATGGCCCTGGAGACCTACCGCGCGCTCGTCCGCCACTCGCCCGACGTCCGCATGGTCGCGCTCTCGGAGGCCCAACGCGCGCTCGCGCCCGACCTGCCGTTCGCCGGCGTCTGCTCCAATGGGATCGATCTGGACGGCGTGCCATTCGGGGACGGCTCCGGCGGTCATCTGGCCTTCCTCGGCCGAATGGCTCCCGAGAAGGGCGCTCGGGAGGCCATCGAGGTCGCGCGCCGCTGCGGGCGTGTGCTCGTGATGGCGGCCAAGTGCCGCGAGCCGGACGAGATCGCCTACTTCGAGAGCGCCGTCGCTCCCCATATCGGCCCCGGCGTGGTGTGGCTCGGCGAGATCGGCCCGGAGGAGAAGTACGCGCTGCTCGGCGGAGCGGCGGCATTGGTGTTCCCCATCAGCTGGCCCGAGCCGTTCGGGATGGTCATGATCGAGGCCATGGCCTGTGGAACCCCGGTGCTCGCGACACCATGCGGCTCCGTGCCGGAGGTCGTCGCCGAGGGCGTCTCCGGCGTGATCCGCCCGGATCCGCCGGCCCTCGCCCGGGCGCTCGGGGAGGCGCTCTCGATCTCCCGCCGCTCGTGCCGGGAGCACGTCGCGCGAGCGTTCTCCGCGGATGTCATGGCCGACGGCTACGAGCGGGTGATGGCGCCCTTGCTGCGTGGGGCGCGCGCGAGCCGTTCCGGTCCCCGATGAGCGCGGAGAGGCGGCCGGCGGCGACCTCGAGCATCGCGCCGCTGACCGAGACCGTCACGCTCGTGAACGGGCTCAGCTTCGCGCTGTCCGATCGGTGGGGTGATATGGGCCCCGGTCCGCTCGGCCTTCTCGTCCGCGACACCCGTCACCTCAGCCGCCTCGAGGCCAGGGTGGCCGGCGAGGTTCCCGCCCATCTGATCACGGGGATGGTGGCCCCCCCGTCGGCGCGCTTCCACGCGTATGCGAGCGTTGCGGGCCTGGGCCCGGATGCCCCACTCGAGGTGGAGCGGCGGCGCTCGGTGGTACCCGAAGGGATGGACGAGGAGCTCGTTCTGCGGTTGTGGGGGACCGGCGCAGCCTCCCTCGAGCTGACGATCGACATCGGGTGTGACTTCGCGGACATCTTTCAGGTGCGCGGTCTGCGCCTGGGAGGCGAACTCGACCATGCTGAGCGGCCGGGCGAGGTGCGTGACGGGCATCTGCTGTTCACCGACACCAGTGGCTCACTCGAGACCACCGTCGCGCTCGAGCCGCCCCCGAGCCGGCTCACCTCCGACCGCGCGTCGTGGAACCTCCAGCTGCGGGGCGGGGCCTCGACGAGCGTGCGGCTGTCGGTGCGGGCGACAGGAGGCGGCGCCGACGGCCTTCCGCGCCTCGGGGCAACGAGGCGGCGCACCGACCCGCCGGTCAGCGTGCGCACGGACCCGCCGTCGCTCGGGCGGGCGTGCCGGCGCAGCGCGCTCGACCGGTCGGCGCTGCAGATCCCGGACGCGCTCGATCCGATGCGGCGCCTGCTGGCCGCCGGCATCCCGTGGTTCGTCGCGCTCTTCGGTCGCGACAGCCTGATCGCCGGGCACCAGGCGCGCGCGTTCGATCCGGTGTCTCTCACGGACACCCTCCACGGCCTGGCTGCGCGTCAGGGCCGTCGTGACGACCCCGCGAACGACGAGCAGCCGGGCAAGATCCTCCACGAGGTGCGCCTCACCCGGCGCGCCTGGCTCGGAAGCGGCACCGCGGGCGGTGCACGTCCCTACTACGGGAGCGTCGACGCCACGCCGTTGTTCCTCATGCTGCTCGGGGTCGCTCGGCGCTGGGGGCAGAGCCGGGCCGCTCTGGAGCCACTGCTCCCTGCGGCGTGGCGCGCCCTCGAATGGATGCGCGGTTACGGCGATCCCGACGGCGACGGGCTGCTCGAGTACTCGCCGCACGGAGAGCGCTCGTTGCGCAACCAGTCGTGGAAGGACTCCGAGAACGCGGTCCAGTTCCCCGACGGCACCCTCGCGGACGGCCCGATCGCCATGGTGGAGGTGCAGGGGTACGCCTACCGCGCCCGTGTCGAGCTCGCGGAGACCCTCGCTTGGCTCGGTGAGGACGCGGCGGCCGCGGACCTCCTCGAGGAGGCCGAGCGGCTGCGGGCGGCGATCCGGGAGCGCTTCTGGCTGCCGGGTGAGGGAGGGGCGCCCGGCTTCTTCGCGTTGGCGCTCGACGGCCGAAAGCGGCCCGTCGCCTCAGCCGCCTCGAACATGGGGCACCTGCTCTGGTGCGACGTGCCCTCCGTCGACGAGGCGCGCGAGGTCGCGGCCCACCTCGCCGGCGAGGCCATGGCCAGCGGATGGGGCCTTCGCACGCTGTCCTCGGACATGGCGGGCTTCAACCCGATCTCCTACCACGCGGGCTCGGTCTGGCCGCACGACACGGCGATCGCGTGCGAGGGGCTGCGGCGCTACGGCCTCGACGAGGCGGGCCTCGGCCTCGCGGCCGCGATCATCGACGCAACCCGGCACTTCGACGGCCGGCTCCCCGAGCTGTTCGGCGGCCATCGCCGCGGGGCCGACGACGTGCCCATCCCCTATCCGAACGCCTGTCGGCCGCAGGCCTGGGCCGCCGGCGTGCCGCTGGCCCTCGCCACGACTCTGCTCGGGCTCGAGCCTGACATCCCTCGTGGCCGCATCGCAATCGACCCAGCCCTGCCGCCGAACGTGCGCTCGCTCGAGGTCCACGGCATCCGGTTCCCCACTGGCACGCTCTCGATCGACCTCGACCACCGAGGCCCCCGGCTCGTGTCGGTCCCCGGCGGGGTGGTCGTCGAGCTTCGTCAGAAATGAGCGGAGATCGCGAACGCGAGCTCGCCGGCGCACGTCATGGGCCTAAGCGTGCGGCCACGTCCCGGCACGTGGTCGAGGACGGCTCCCTGACGATCGCCCGGGGCTGGTCCCGCTCTGGTCCGAGGAACGCTGGCCCGGTGCCGCCCAGACCTCGGTCAGAAAGCGACGATAGGCCAGCTCAGCCGAGGCGTGCCGATGCCAGGGAAGCATCCTCGATTCGCGCTGCTGGCTGATCACGGCGCGGCGACGCCGCTACGACGTTGACACCCGCCGCCCCTGACGCGAGCCGGCGCTCACCGCCGGCGACACCTTCGAGACGACCCGGTGCGCTCGCGCGCATGCGCTACTACGACGTGACGGGGCCGCAGCCTGCCCGGCGGCCCCTGTGGGTCAGGAGCCGTTTCTGTGGGTCAGGGGGGCCTGTGGGTGGCTCTGTGGGCCAGGAGCCGTCATCCGAGGTCACGCCCTGTCCCCGCATGGGGAGGCGATGTCACACCCTGTCGGAACCGTCACGGGACCGGAATCAGCGTTAGGAAACCTGTGCTCTATCCACTGAGCTACGAGGGCAATCTGTGACGGAACCCCTGAGCGTAGGGGATCTCAGTCTTCTGTTCCGTCCGCGTAGGACGATCTGTACGGATCTGTGGGCGAGACGCGAGCCGCCTCCCGCCGAACTTTCGACACCCCCCTCAGAGACCGGCGCAGCGAGAGAGGAGGAGCACCGATCGCGCCAGCGTACAACAGGGTCCGGCGCGGCAAGCGGCTGCCGCGGCTGCTGGCCCGGCCACCCCTGGGCGGCCGAATTGCTCCGAGAGTCACGCCGGCCTCCGGCGCGCTGTCAGTCCGAGTCATCGCGGACGCGCCGGTAGCGCTCGTAGATCACGCGCGAGCCGAACGTCCTGGTCTCGATCAGGTCGAGCGGGACGTCTTCGGTGACCGGCGGCAGGAACGGCGTGCCGCCACCGACGACGACCGGATAGCGGAACATGCGCAGCTCGTCGACGAGGCCGAGCTCGACCGCCGCTGCGGCCAGGCCGGCGCCGCCGATCGCGACATCCTTGTCGGTCGCGTCGAGCGCCGCAGCGGCCTCCTCGGCCAGTGACGCCTCGGCGAGCCGGGCGTTGCCCTGGACGCTGTCGAGCGTGCGGCTGAAGACGACCTTCGGGATCGCGCACCAGACGTCGGCGAACGCGGCCCCGGGCTCGTCGTCGCGCAGCGCCGGATCCGTGTCCCACACCAGCATCGTCTCGTAGAGCCTGCGGCCGCACAGAAAGCCGCCGAGCTCGCGTGTCTGCGTGATGTGGAAGCGAAACTGCTCCTCGTCGGGGATCGACCACCCGAACGCGCCCTCGCGGTCGGCGATGAAGCCGTCCACCGAGACGCTCATCGAGTAGATCAGCATGGCGTCAGACCGTCGGGCCGGAGCGATCGACGATGATCGGTGATGAGGTCCACCCTCAGGCTCGACATCGGGCTCTCCTTCCTTCTGCGGTGTGCTTCGCCGTTCGTGACCGATCGCGAGACGAGAACTCATCGTCGTGGGCGCTCCAAGCGATCGTACGGCCATTGCCGGCGCCGGCCGGACGGAACGTCAGTCCCAGCGCTCTACGGTGGTGCCGGGCCCTCGCGGAGGACCGTGCGCACTCCGTCGACCGTGGCCCCCTCGGCCGGGAACTCGACCACCCACCAGGTCGCGCCCGCCGAGCGGTAGGGCGCCGGGTCGGCGCCGGGCGGAAGGGAGGCGACGATGTCGTAGGTCTCGGCTGGGTCTCTTCCGGCCTGTCGGCGGAGCGTGGCGAGGGCGGCGGCGATCTCGGCGAGCTGGTCCGGGTGCTCGAGGTTGACGGGGAAGAAGCCCTGGTACCGGGCCGCCCGGCGCAATGGCCTGGGCCTGCCGTAGAACCCCGCCACCCAGATCGGCACGCCTGGGCGCTGCACGGGCCGCGGCAGGAACCGCATGGCGTCGACCGTGTAGTGCTCGCCGCGGTGCTCCACGAGCTCTCCAGACCAGGCGGCCTGGAGGATCTCGAGCGACTCGTCGAGCATCCGTGCGCGCTTTCGTTCGTCGAGCTCCTCCCCGGTGATCGAGTATTCGCCGCCGAACCGGTCGCTGCCGAGGCCGACGCCGAGCGTGAGCCGGCCATTGCTGAGCCGATCGAGGGTCGCGGTCTCGCGCGCCACCTTGACCGGACGGCGCCGCGCGAGTGGGGTGACCATGGGGCCGAGTCGGATGCGCTCGGTCGCGCTGGCGATCGCGGCCAGGGTGATCTGCGTGTCGGCCACTTCGACGACGGGCTCGCGCCAGCGCACGTGGTCCCATACGAAGACTCCGTGCCAGCCGCTCTCCTCGGCCTCGACGCAGAGGCGAGCGACGAGCGCGGGGTCTGCAAGCTCGTCGAAGAGCGGGATGTAGAGCGCGGAGCGCACGCGGCAACGGTACGAGACGCCGAAGTCGCACGCGAAGCGGAAGCGGTCCACGAGGCGGCGACATTGCGAGGCACGCGGGCCGAGCGCCACCTGGGCCGCTGCTCGGGGACGTGATCGCCGGCGCGCTGCCCAGTCCATAGCATCGCGTCAGTGACCGCGCCGACCCGCCTGGACTACGACGCCGAGCTGCGCGCTCACCACGAGCACCTTCGCGCCGCCTACGGGATCGGCCCCGGCGACGAGGTCGTCGACATCGGCTGCGGAACCGGGCTGACGACTCGCGAGGCGGCGCGCGCCGCGGCGCCGGGCCGAGTTCTCGGCGTCGACGTGTCCGAGCGCATGCTCGAGCGCGCCCGTCAGGTCACGGCGGCCGAACGGCTCGACAATGTCCGGTACGAGCTGGGCGACGCCCAGGTGCATCGCTTCGACCCCGCCGGCCTCGACGTCGCCATCAGCCGCTTCGGGACGATGTTCTTCTCCGATCCCCCGGCGGCGTTCGCCAACATCGCCGCCGCCCTTCGACCCGAGGCGCGCCTGGTGCTGCTCGTCTGGCAGCGACGCGAGCACAACGAATGGGCGCGGGCGATCGACGCCGCGCTGGGCGACGCGGCGCGGCCACCGCCGCTGGGCGCGGACCCGTTCTCGCTCGGCGAGGCGGAGGCCACCGCGAGCATCCTCGAGGCCGCCGGCTTCGACGACGTCCGATTCGAAGACGTCCACGAGCCGGTCCTCTACGGACACGACCTCGATGCCGCGCTCGCGTTCGTGCGGGGATTCCAGGACACGAGCGCGGCCCTCGCGAGGCTGAGCGACGGCGAGGCGGCCCGTACCGTCGAGCGCCTGCGCGAGATGCTCGCAGCGCACCACAGCGACGAGCGCGGCGTCGTCCTCGATTCGCGCTCCTGGCTGATCACCGCGCGGCGACGCCGCGACGACGTCGACCCCGCCGCCCCTGAGGGCGGGTAAGGTTGACAGCCTCATCGCCAGCCCGAGCGAAGCCCTCCTTGGAGGCGCATGCGATGGTCATCGAGCTCGAGATGGACGCGAACCACGCGGTAGACCGGCGCCGCGCTTGGGCGCTTCACAGGCAGCGCGGGCAGGCGCGATGAGCCGGACTGCACTCGTGACCCTCGCGCTCGCCGGCTGCCTGCTCCTCGCCGCGTGCGGCTCGGGCGGTGAGGAGGAGGTGTCCGGAGGCCTCACCGGCGCGGGGACCGACGTCGCCGACCTGACGCGGCCCGCCGCGCCGGCGGTCACGTCGCCCGACCGCGCTCCCGCGGCGACCGAGGTGGAGCCCTCGACCCCGGTCACGGTCACCGCTCCGGCCGAGACGGTGACCACCACCGTCGCCGGGCCGACGGAGACGGTGACCGCTCCTGCGCAGACGGTGACCGAGCAGGCGCAGACGGTCACGGTGACGAGCGCCGAGGACTCGGGCGGCGCTGCGCCGGCGGCCGCGGGGGCCGCCGCGGGGGCGGCGGCTGCCCAGTCGAAGTCGTCGGAATCCGATGCCCTGCCCGACTGGGCGTGGGGGCTGATCGGAGCCGCACTCGGCGCAGGCGTGCTCGGGCTGGTCGTCTACATCCGCCACCTCCGGGCCCGGTCCCGGGAGGGGCCGGACACAGGGTGAGTGGAGAGGCCTGGACGCACACCGTGGCGGAGCGTCCTCGGTCCCGCACCTCGGCCGGACCCTTGCGCATGGCGGGCGCCGCCGTGGCGTTTGCGGCTGTGCTCGCCGCCGGGTGCGGATCCTCCTCGACGGCCTCCTCGTCCTCCCAAACGCCCACCACGAACCGCCCGACTCCGATGGAGGCCGCCGACGCCGCCCCGGCAGTGCGGATGGATGGAGTCGGGCTGCGCGGCGACCCGCCCAACATGCGCTTCGCACGCGACTCCTCGCGGCTCGACATGTCGCTCGCGCAGGACGGCGCCACGGTCTGGTCGGTCACCGGCGGCGTGCCCGTGCGCTTCGCCCGCGAGCCCGGGATAGCCCCGGGTTCAGCCCTCTCGGCGGGCGTCTCCCGGATGCTCGGCGGGCACGATCCTGGTGATGATCTCGCTCGTGCGCCGACGGCGGCGGCGGCCGCGCCATCCGATGCGCCAGCGCTCGGACAGGCTGCGGTCGGTCACCTTGAGGCTCACCCCGCTCAGCGGCCCGGAGACGATGCGGACGACGGTCACGCCGTCCACCTTCGCGCCGGGGCCGGGCGGTCCTCCTCAGGCGGTCAGGCGGCGACCCCGTCCCCGAGGTACGGAAGCCACGACTTCGGCTGCCGCGGGGCGGCGACGGAGATGAAGATGTCGGGCCGCGGGGCGCGCGGGTTGGTGCGCGGGTGCATGTTGATCTCGGACGGCAGCCGGTTGCCCTTGCGCAGGTTGCACGACGCGCAGGAGGTCACGACGTTGTCCCACGACGAGCGCCCGCCCCGCGAGCGCGGCACCACGTGGTCCATGGTCAGGTGCGAGCCCGCGCCGCAGTACTGGCAGGTGTATCCGTCGCGCGCGAACACGGCGCGGCGCGAGATCTTCCGCGACTCGTGGCGCGGGATGCGCACGAAGTAGACGAGCCGGATCACGAGCGGGTAGGCGTGCGCCATCGTCGCGCTGCGCAGCTTGCGGGCCGCGCGCTCGAGCACCTCGGCCTTGTTCTTGAGGACCAGGACCACGGCACGCTGCAGCGAGCACACGTTGATGGGCTCGTAGGTGGCGTTGAGCACGAGAACCTGCTGGGCCATCGGCTCCTCGACGTTCGCGTGGGAGTGGGCCGTTGGTGTCGGCGCCACCCGCCACCGAGCCCGGGGGGAGTTTAGCCAGACCCGCCGCCGGCCGGGTAGGAGCCCAGAAAAGTGACGTGCGCCACGCCCTGCTCCTCGATCGCGGTGATGGCCGCGTCCACGGGCAGGTCGCGCTCCCGGCTGCCCTCGATGTCGATGTAGAAGATGTAACGGCCGAGCCCCGTCTTGGTGGGACGGCTCTCGAGCTTGCTGAGGTTGACCGCCCGCATGGCGAACTCCTGGAGGATCGCCAGCAGCGCCCCCGGGCGGTCTCGCTCCAGCGCGCAGACGATGGACGTGCGGAAGCGTCCGGGGCCGACCGCGGGAGCGGGCTCCCGGCCCAGCAGCACGAACCGGGTGGAGTTGTCCTCGGTGTCCTCGATGTCCTGGGCGATGACCAGGCAGCCGTAGAGATCGGCCGCGCGCAGCGTGCCGATGGCGGCCCAGGGCTCGTCGGCCCCGCTCACGGTGCGCACGGCGTCGGCGGTGGAGTTGGCGGCCACGATCTCGGCGCCCGGCGCGTGGGCGCGCAGCCAGTGCTGGCACTGGGCGGTGGCGTGCGGGTGCGAGAGCACGCGGCTCAGGTCGGCGGGGGCGATCGGCGCCCGGGAGATCAGGTGGTGCCGCACCGGGTGGACGACCTCGGCGCGGATGCGCAGCGCGACCTCCCCGGCCACGAGCTGGTCGAGGGTCTGGTTCACCGATCCCTCGATGGAGTTCTCGATGGGCACCAGCACCTCGGGGACCTCGCCCTCGCGCACCGCGCGGAAGCACTCGACCACCGAGGGATAGGCCACGGCCTCCAGGTCCGAGGCCGGGCCGGTCAGCTCGAGCAGGGCCTCCTCGGCGAAGGTTCCCGGGGGTCCGAGATAGCCGACCCTCATGCGTCGGGCCGGGGGGCCGGGGGCTCCCCCTCAGCCGGCGGGTGCTCGAGCTCGCCGGTGGGCTCCCGGTCCGGCCCGGCCGCGGCCTCGCCGGCCGGCGGGGTGGGGGGCGGCGGCGCCGGGCGACCGAGCGCGAGCGCCACGGCGCGCTCCTCCTCCGGCGAGAGGCGCTGCCCGGGCGTGCCCTCCACCAGCTCCTTCAGGTACACCCGGGCGTGGTCGCGGGCGTGGAGGGACGTCACCACCGCGCCGCTGTGGTTGCCGTCCAGGAGCGCGATCGACCACGACTGCTGCCCCCCCATGTCGCGGTAGGCGTCGTACCGCACCATCCCCTGGAAGCGCAGGGTGGTGAGCAGGCTCTGCTCGGTGACCTCGCCCTGGCGCTCCACCAGGCTCTGAAGGTCGCGCAGCCCCTCCTCCAGCCGCCCCATGGCCCGCTGCAGGACGGCCTGGCGATCGATGAGCCCCTCCGACGTCCCGTCGGGCAGCAGCACCCGCTGCGCAGCGCGGCTGCGGCGCTGGGAGATCCAGAGCAGCAGGACACCCACCAGCGCGATCACCCCGGGGACGCCCGCGGCGACCGCGACCCAGACGCTGACCTCCATCAGATGGTGATCTTGACCGGGTACTCGGCCGCGTTGTTGTCGGTGCTGCTCTCGCCCGAGACCGGCTGGATCTCGATGCGGAGGGTCCCCTGCTCGCCGAAGACCGGCGTCGAGGGCCCGGGGATCTCGACGGTGGTGCTCTCGCCCAGCCCCAGGGACTCGATCGACGCCTGCTTCGAGTCGGGCTCGTTGGGAGTGTCGGGGTAGGACAGGGTCGCCGTCACGACGATGTTGGACTCGTCGAAATCGCCGCCGTTCTCCACGGTCACGCGCCACTTGAGGTCACCCCCGCCCTGGACGCTGGTGAGCGAGCCCGGGGTCAGCCGCGTCTCCGAGGGGAGCGCCTCGGTCGAGACCAGCGAGGTGCCGCGCAGCGTGCCGCTGGCGGCCCCGCCGCCCCCCGACTGCGCCGTGCGCCGCTTCAGGTTGGGCAGGAGCGTGCGCGCGCCCTCGTTGGCGGCGAGCGCCGGGTTGGGCAGGAAGGGCTGCGCCTTGGGCACCGGGGTGCCGGTGAAGTCGTCCTCCTCCAGCGCCTGGGCCGCCGGGCCGGCGAACGAGTCCTGGTAGATCACGTCGCTCGCGAGGAAGCGCTGCATGGATCCCGCGATGCTGTTGGCCTGGAAGTCGACGTCGTTGCGCTGGAGGATCGTCGGCAGGTTGGCGGCGAGGGTGCTGAGGCCCGTGACGCGGTACTCGAGCGTGGTCACGAAGCTGCTCTGGGCCTCGTTGAGGGAGTCGGGTGGATCGAGCGTCTCCGCCTGGTCCACCAGGCCGCCGGCCTTCTGCGAGAGGGTCTGGATCTTCTGGCGCAGCTGCGGCGGCCGCTCGCCGCGGGGGTTGGCGAGGATCTGGCGCAGCTGCTGGCCCTGCTGGGCCGAGTCGTTCACGAGCTTCGCCACGCCGTTGAGGTAGGACGTGTACTGGTCCTCGAGCTGGTTGCGCTGGCAGTCCCGCACGACGAGCGTGACGACCAGGATGAGGATCGCCGCGAAGGCGATCGCGAGGATCAGACGGCCGCGCGGCCTCTGGAGCACCGAGGCGCCGCCCCCCGAGGCCCGGGAGCCGCCGCGCGGCGGGCGGCGCGGGGGACGGCCGCCGCCGCGGCCACCCCGCCGGGAGGCGCTCGACGAGCGCCGGGGTGGCGGGGGCGCGCCGCCGGGCTCCTCCTCGAGATGGTCGAAGTCGTCGTCCTCGGAGGGCGGGGTGCTCGAGGCGAAGCGGCGCAGCCCCGAGCGCGGCACCTCGCCGGTGCTGGCCGTGTCCTCGATGACGTCGGGGTCCTCGACGCCCTCGGTGTCCTCGGCCCCGCGGCCGCGGCGCGAGAACCCCCGGCGCCGTTTCGGCGGCTCGTCGCCGGGATCGTCCGCGAAGGCGGCGTCGAAATCGGGGCGGTCGTCGTCGTAGTCGGCCACGGCTACCCGCGAATGGTTGGTCGGGAGAGGGCGGTCCGCACCGGGTGGGAGAGGCGGGGTGGAGGTGGGCGAGGGGGGACTCGAACCCCCAAGCTCATAAGAGCACTAGACCCTGAACCTAGCGTGTCTACCAATTCCACCACTCGCCCAGGCATTCCTGCCGGTCAGGGACGGCGGATGCTACCACGGGTCCCCGCATCGACCGGCCGTCGCAGGGATGGGCGCGCGGGTCGTGGAAGATGCCTGTTCGTGACCTCGCGCGCCACATCCCCGCAGCCCGTCCTGGGCCGCTACGTCCTGGGCCCCACGATCGGCCGCGGCGCCACGGCGGTGGTGCGGAGGGCGCGCGACCTGGCGACGGGCGACGAGGTGGCCGTGAAGTCCGTGCCGGCCGAGCTCGACCTGGCCCCGCGGGTGCGGGCCGAGGTGCGGGCGGCGGAGCGCCTCGACCATCCGGGCGTGGTCGCCCTGCTCGACTGGGGGGAGGACGACGAGAGCATCCATCTGGTGTGGGAGCTCGTGGACGGGCCGTCCCTGCTGGAGCTGCTGCGCGAGCCGCGCGGGCTCGACGCCACCCAGGTGGTGCGGATCGGCGGAGAGGTCCTGTCCGCGCTCGGGCACGCCCACCGGGCGGGAGTCGTGCACCGTGACGTGAAGCCCGCGAACATCCTCATCGACCGGCGCGGCCGGTCCAGGCTCTCCGATTTCGGCGTGGCGCGGCTGTCGGGCGAGGCCGGGCTGACGCTGACCGGTTCGGTGGTGGGCACGGTGGCCTACATGGCGCCCGAGCAGGCGCGCGGGGAGGCGGCCGGGCCGTCCTCGGACGTGTACTCCGCCTGCCTCGTCGTCTACGAGGGCCTGACCGGCGCGAACCCGGTCGCCGCCCCGTCGCCGGCGGTCACCGCACGGCGGGCGGCGTCGGGCGCCGTGCCGCCCCTCTCCCGCGCGCGGCCGGACCTGCCTCCCCGGCTGTGCCGCGCGGTTGACGCGGGCCTGCGGCACGACCCCGCCGCCCGGCCGAGCGCGGTGGACCTGGCCGACGAGCTCCACGGCGTGCTCTCGGGGGTCCCGAGCGCCCGGGCCCGGGCGCGCCGGATGCTGCCCCGCCTTGCGAGCGCCGCCGGCGGCGCCGCGCTCACCGCGGTGGCCCTCTGGACGGCGGGCGGCCAATTGGCCGAGTCGGGCGCGGCCAATTGGCAGCAGCCCGGGCCGCGGGCCGCCGCCATCGCCCTGGCCGCCGTGGCCTTCGCGTGGCGGCCGCGGGCCGCCCTGCTCGCGAGCATCGTGGCCGGATCGGTGCTCGTGGGGCTGGTGAGCCCCGGCGCCGCGGTGCTGCTGGGCGCGCTCGCCCTGGCCACGCTGGCGATCGGCTGGGGCACGGGGCGCCTCACGCTGCTCCCGGCGGCCTGCCCGGTGCTGTTCGCCCTCGGTCTGGGCCCCCTCTACGCGGCGGTGGCCGGCCTGGTGCCGCGCTGGCGCGACCGCCTGTGGGTGGCGATGGCCGGCGTCGCGGCCACCCTCGTGTGGCAGGTCGGCGCGGGCGCCGGAGGGCTGATGGCGGGCGGCGACTACGTCCCGCCGGGCGTGGAGAACCTCGACGGCGAGAGCTCGCCGGCCGTCGCGGCGCGGCGCCTGTGGGAGCCCCTGGCCGCGCACCCCGAGGCGCTGCTCCAGGCCCTGGCGCTGGTGGTCGGCGCGATGTGCGTGCCGCTGGTGCTGCGCGCCCGGCCGGGCCGTCCGCGGGCGGTGGCCGCGACGATCTGGGTGGTGCTCGTGGCGGGGTCGATGGTGGCGGTGGCCACGGCGGGGGTGAACGCCCTCGGCGCGGTCCTGCCGGCCGGGCTGGTGGTGGTGGCCTGGGCCCTTCGGCCCTGGCGGGTCCTGGGGAGGCGCGGCGCCGCGAGGGCGTCCGCTACCCTGCGCAGTCCGACCGCATGAGCCTCCTGCGCAACATCGAGCAGAAGATCGAGGGCCTCTTCGAGCGCGGCTTCCGGCGGGCGTTCCGGAGCAGCCTGCAACCCGTCGAGCTCGCCCGCAAGCTCGGGCGCGAGATGGAGGACCACAAGACCATCTCGGTCTCGCGGGTCTACGTGCCGAACGAGTTCACGGTCTACCTGGCCCCGTCCGACCGAGAGAGCTTCGCCTCCTACGAGCACTCCCTGGTGACCGAGCTGGCCGCCTACCTGGATTCCCACGCGCGCAGCAACGGCCTGTCGCTGGTCGCTCCGGCGGTGGTCACGCTGACCACCGACGAGGACCTGCGCGCCGGCGAGTTCGGCATCGCCTGCCGCATGGCCGACCCCCCGCCGGCCGAGGAGGCCGCGGCGGACGAGGAGGCGGGGGCGCCCGAGGCCCCCGCGCCGCCGGTGCCCGTGCCCGTTCCGCCGGCGCCTCCGCCGCGGCCCTACCAGCCGCTCGAGGGCGTGAGCGGCACCCAGGTCATCTCCGCCGAGGACGCGCGCGGCGCCGGGCTCACCGAGGAGGTCCTCACCTTCGTGATCGGGCCGGCGCGCCACCGCCTGACCAAGCGGGTGTCCACCCTGGGGCGCAGCCGCGACTGCGACATCGTGCTGGCCGACCCCAACGCGAGCCGCGTGCACGCCGAGGTGCGCCACATCGGCATGGACTACTTCCTGGTGGACATGGGGAGCACGAACGGCACCGAGGTGAACGGCGAGGTCGTCAAGCGGCACGCGCTCGCCGACGGCGACACGGTCGTGATCGGGACGACCGAGATGGCCGTGGAGCTGCGATCGGCGGCGGGGACGTGACCGAGACCGGCCTGATCGTCGCCGAGGTCGTGTTCCTGGTGCTCCTGTACGCCTTCGTCTGGACCGTGGTGCGCAGCGCCGGCCGCCAGCTGCGCCCGAACGCCCCGCCCCCGCACGCCGCCGACGCGTCCCCGACCGTGTCGCCCGCCTCCGCGCCGGCACCCGCGCCCGCGGCCGTCGTCCCGCCCGCCGCCCCGGCGCCCTCGTCGCTCGAGACCCCTCCTCCCCTGGAGGTCCCTCCGCCCGTGGTGCTGCCCCCGGCGCTGGAGATCGACGACGAGCGCCTCGACCTCTCGCTCAACCTCGACCCGCGCCTGGTCGTGGAGACCTCCCCGGACCTCGAGGAGGGCAGGGTCATCCCGCTGGAGCGCGGCATCACGATCGGGCGCTCCGACGGGGCCGACCTCTCCATCGTCGACGCCTTCGTCTCCCACATGCACGCGCGCATCCTGCGCCGCGGGGCGTACCACTTCGTCGAGGACCTGGGATCGACCAACGGCACCTTCCTGAACGACCTGCGCGTGGAGCACGACGCTCAGCTCAAGGTGCACGACACGCTGAGGATCGGCCAGACGACCCTCCGCTACGAGGAGTAGGGACCTGGGCACGGAGGCGACTCCGGACGGCCAGCTGGCGCTGGTCGAGCTGGCCCACCTGTCGGACACGGGCCGCGTGCGCCGCCACAACGAGGACCGTTCCCTGGCGCGCCCCGGCGTGCTCGCGGTCGCCGACGGCATGGGGGGGGCGCTGGCGGGGGAGGTGGCCGCCCAGATGGCCGTGGAGGCCGTGGCCGAGCTCGCGGCGCCGGTCACCGCCGACGACGTGCGCCGGGCGCTGCAGGAGGCCAACCGGGCGATCCGCCGGATGGCGAGCGAGGACCCCGACAAGGCGGGGATGGGGACCACCCTCACCGCCGCGATGCTCGCGGCCGACCGCCTCGACGTGGTGCACGTGGGCGACTCGCGCGCCTATCTCTGGCGCGACGGGGAGCTGCGCCAGCTCACCCAGGACCACTCGGTCGTCGCCGAGCTGGTGCGGCGCGGCAGCCTGTCCGCCGAGGACGCCGAGCACCATCCGCACCGGAACGTCATCACGCGAGCGCTCGGCGCCGAGCCGGAGGTGGTCGCCGACACGGTCTCCGAGCCGCTGCGCGACGGCGACGTCGTGCTGCTCTGCAGCGACGGCCTCTCGTCCTACGTGCCCGAGCGCGACATCGCGGGCGTCCTGGCCGCGGCGGCCAGCCTGCGCGAGGCGGCCGAGGCCCTGGTGGAGCGCGCGAACGCCGCCGGGGGGACGGACAACGTCACCGTCGTCCTGGCCCGCGCGGGGCCGGTGCCGGCGGAGTCCGGCGGCACCGCGGAGTCGCCCCTGGCGGAGGGGCGGGAGCCCGGAGCCAAGACGACCGAGATGCGGGTGCTCGGCGGCGTCCACGGGCATGCCGGCATGGAGCACGCCAGCCCCACCACCCGCCCGCCGCGCGTGCTCGAGCCCGTGCCCCGCCGGCGCTCACGGGCGCGGGGCGT
Source organism: Miltoncostaeaceae bacterium (assembly GCA_963721335.1). GTDB lineage: Bacteria > Actinomycetota > Thermoleophilia > Miltoncostaeales > Miltoncostaeaceae > CAVXDY01. Next base: position 389,618 of record CAVRIV010000001.1, on the reverse strand, counting down.
GGTGGTGGGCGCGCTCGTGGTGGTGGTGGCCGCGGCCGGCATCCTCGCCTGGGTCGCGAGCCGCAACTACACGCTCGAGGAGGCGCCCGACGGCACCGTGCGCGTGATGCACGGGCTGCCGGTGTCGGTGGCCGGCCTCGACCTGGAGTCGCCGTGGCAGGAGACCGGCGTCAGCGCGGCCGCGGTGCGGGCCGAGCAGCCGGAGGTCCTGTCGTCGTCGTGGACCCAGGGTCAGGGCGACGCCGTGCGGCGGGCCGCCGACCTGGTGTGGCGCTACGGCCTGCCCCCCGTCCCGACCATCGAGCCACCGCCCGTGCGCCCCCCGGCGCCCGGCGCGGGTGAGGCGACCCCCGAGACCTCCGCTCCGTGACCCTCCGGGCGCGCGAGCTGGGATTCCTGATCCCGGCGGCCCTGCTGGGCCTGGTCGGGATGGCCTCCGTGGCGACGGCGCGCACGGACGAGCTCGATCTGGGCCCCCTCCCGGGGGCCGGCGGAGTGGTGCTGGTGTTCCTCGCCATGCACGCGGCGCTGCGCTTCCGTGCCCCGCAGGCCGACCCCTACCTGCTCCCCACGGTGGGAGTGCTCACGGCGATCGGCCTCGTGGAGCTCGACCGCATCAGCCCGGCCCTCGCGGCCGACCAGGCGGTGTGGGTCGCGGTGGGCGGCGCGGTGTTCATCGCGGTGCTGCTGCTCCTGCCGGACCACCGGGTGCTGGAGCGCTACCGCTACCTGATCGGCCTCACCGGGGTGGGCCTGCTGGTGATCACCATGGTCTTCGGCACCCGCATCAACGGGGCGAAGCTGTGGATCGACATCGGCGGCGGCCAGACCGTCCAGCTCGGCGAGGTCTCGAAGGTGCTGATCGTGATCTTCCTGGCCGCCTACCTGCGCGACAAGCGCGAGCTGCTGGCGATCCCCACGCGCCGGGTGATGGGCGTGCCGGTGCCGCCCATGGCGGCGCTGGGCCCGGTGCTGCTCTTCCTGGTCGCCTGCCTCGGGCTGGTGGCGATCCTGAACGACTTCGGCACCGCCCTGCTGTTCCTCGGCGTCTTCCTGGCGATGATCTACCTGGCCACCGGGCGGGTGGCCTACACGGGCTTCGGCCTCGGCCTGTTCCTGGCGGGGTCGGTGGTGGTCTACACGGTCGTGCCGCGGATCCAGGACCGCGTGCAGAACTGGCTCGACCCCTTCGGCGACGAGCGCGGGCAGGGCTTCCAGCTCGTCCAGTCGCTCTACGCGATGGCCCAGGGCGGGGTCGTGGGCCCCGGCCTGGGCAAGGGCTTCCTGGTGCGCGAGGACGGCTCGCCGGTGGTCCCGCTGCTGCAGACCGACTTCATGTTCTCCGCCGTCGCCACCGAGCTGGGCTACGTGGGCGGGGTCGGGCTGCTGCTGGGGTTCCTGGTGCTCATCCAGCGCGGCCTCGTGATCGCGTCGGGGGCCACCGACGGGTTCTCGAAGCTCCTGGCCGGCGGGCTGACGGTGACGCTCGGCCTTCAGGCCATCCTGATCGTGGGCGGCGTGATCCGGCTCATCCCCCTCACCGGCGTGACCCTCCCGTTCATGAGCTACGGGGGCTCGAGCGTGGTGACGAACTTCGGGATCGTCGCCCTGCTGCTGGTGATCAGCCACCGCTCGCGGGCGGGGGCGCCCCCGCCGCGACGGCGCCGCGGCGCGGCGACCGAGGACGACGATGAATAGGTCCATCCGCCGCCTCTACCTCGTGATGGCCGGCGGGATCGCCCTGCTCCTGCTGATGCTCGGCTACTGGCAGGTGGTGGACGCGTCGGACCTGCGCGACCGCCCGGGGAACGCCCAGACGCTCCAGGCCGAGCGGCTCATCGACCGCGGCAGGATCGTCTCCGCCGACGGGCAGGTGCTCGCCACCACGCGGGAGCGCCGGGTGAAGGGCCAGAAGGTGTTCGAGCGGGTCTACCCGCGGGGGCCGCTGGCCGCGCACGTGGTGGGCTACAGCTCCGAGCGCGAGGGCAAGACCGGCATCGAGGCCACGTACAACCGGTACCTCACGGGCAGCTTCGGCACCGAGCCGCTGCTGCAGCGGCTGAACCTGAAGGAGAAGGCCGGCGCGGACGTGCGGCTGTCGCTGGACACGCGCGTCCAGGAGGCGGCCGAGGAGGCGCTCGGCGACCAGCGCGGGGCGGTGGTGGCGCTCGACCCCCGCACCGGGCAGGTGATCGCCATGGCGTCGACGCCCGGCTTCGACCTCTCGAAGGTGGCGTCGGACTTCCCGGAGATCGCCGCCCAGCAGGGCTCGCCGCTGCTCAACCGCGCGGTGCAGGGCCGCTACCCGCCCGGCTCGACCTTTAAGGTGGTCACCGCGACCTCCGCTCTCGACAGCGGGGTGTACCAGCCCGACACCGAGTTCCCGGGGGGATCCGTGTACGACACTCCCGGCGGGCCGATCCGCAACTTCGGAAACCAGAGCTTCGGGCGGCACACCCTCCAAACGGCGCTGACCTTCTCGATCAACACCACCTTCGCGACCATCGGCGACGTGCTCGGCCCCGAGCGTCTGGGCGCCACGATGACCGCGTTCGGCTTCGGCGAGCGGCCGCCCATCGACCTCCCCGACGTGCAGGTCTCGGGGCGCCGCAGCGGCGACGAGATCCTGCCCAACGACCAGGAGGGGGAGGACACGGCGCGCATCGCGATCGGGCAGGAGCAGCTCACCGTGACCCCGCTCCAGATGGCGATGGTGGCCGGGGCCATCGCCAACGGGGGCACCCTGATGGCGCCCCGGCTGATGGAGCGGATCACCGACCGCGGCGGCTCGGTGGTGCAGCGCGCCGACCCGCAGGAGATCAGCCAGGTGACCAGCCCGGAGAACGCGGCCGCGATGACCGACATGATGGAGGACGTGGTGCGCGAGGGCACCGGCACGGCCGCCGCACTGTCGAGCGCCGGGGTGACCGTGGCGGGCAAGACCGGCACCGCCGAGACCGACGACCCGGAGAAGAACCAGGCCTGGTTCATCGGCTTCGCGCCGTCGGACGACCCGGCGGTGGCGGTGGCCGTCGTGGTCGAGGACACCCCGAGCGAGGGCGGCACGGTGGCGGCGCCGATCGCCGCCCAGGTGATGCGCGCCGCCATCGAGGCCCGGCCATGAGCCTCCAGCCCGGAGACCTGGTGGGCGAGCGCTACGAGCTGGGGCGCCAGCTGGGCGCCGGCGGCATGGCGCGCGTCTTCCTCGCCCACGACCGGCTGCTCGACCGCCAGGTGGCGGTCAAGGTGCTGTCGGACCCCTACGCGTCCGACCCCCAGTTCGTGGAGCGCTTCCGGCGCGAGGCATCGGCCGCCGCCGGGCTCAACCACCCCAACATCGTGGCGGTCTACGACCGCGGCGAGGCCGAGGGCAGCTACTACATCGTCATGGAGTACATGTCCGGCCCCGACCTGAAGCGGGTCATCCGGGCCCGGGCGCCCCTGCCGCCCCTCGAGGCGATCGACTACGCCCAGCAGATCCTCGCGGCGCTCGGCGCGGCCCACCGCCGCGACGTCATCCACCGCGACGTGAAGCCCCAGAACGTTCTCGTGGCCGAGGACGGCCACCTGAAGGTGACCGACTTCGGCATCGCGCGCGCCGGCGCGGACGGCGGCATGACCGAGGCCGGATCGGTGATCGGCACGGCTCAGTACCTCTCGCCCGAGCAGGCCCGCGGGGACGAGGTCACCGCCGCGAGCGACTGCTACGCGGTCGGGATCGTGCTCTACGAGATGCTCACGGGCCGCGTGCCGTTCGACGGCGAGCGCGCGGTGACCGTGGCCATGAAGCAGATCAACGACCCGCCCACTCCGCCGCGGACGCTGGAGGGAGCGATCCCGATCGTGCTCGAGGACGTGGTCCTGCGGTCGCTGGCCAAGCGCCCGTCCGAGCGCTACCGCACGGCCGAGGAGATGAGCCACGCGCTGGGCGAGGCACGGGCGGCCATCGAGAGCGGCGGCACCACCCGCGTGCTGCCGGCGTCGGGTCCACCCACCGCGCAGACCCGCGTGACGGACCCGGTCACGGGCCAGACGCGCGTCGGCCCGCCGCCGCCCCGGCAGCCGCCCGCGCCCCCGCGGCGCCGGCGCTGGCCGCTGATCGTGGGGATCCTCGTGCTGCTCGCCATCGTGGCCGGGGGAGCGTTCGCGCTCCTGTCGGGCGACGACGGGACGCCGGTCACGATCCCGCCCGTGGCCGGGCGCAGCGCGGCCGAGGCCGAGCAGACGCTTCGCGACGCGGGCCTGGAGGTGACCCAGCAGTCGGTGGAGGACGCCCGGGTGCCGGTGGGCACCGCCATCCGCACCGATCCGGCCGCCGGTCAGGTGGTGAGCGAGGGCGACACCGTCATCCTCGTCGTCAGCGGCGGACCGGGCCAGACGGCCGTCCCGGACGTGGTGGGCGACCAGGAGGACGAGGCGCGCGCGGAGCTGGCGCGCGCGGATTTCGAGGTGAAGGTCACGCCGGAGGCCAGCGACGACGTGGAGGAGGGGACCGTCATCCGCCAGAACCCCGAGGCCGACCAGCAGGCCACCCGCGGCAGCACGGTGACCATCGTGGTCTCGAGCGGTCCGGAGAACCTCCAGGTGCCGGACGTCCGGCGGCGCCCGCAGAGCGAGGCCGAGCAGCTCCTCGTGGACCGGGGGTTCGCGGTCGGGACCGTCAGCACGACGCCGAGCACCTCGTTCGAGCCCGGCATCGTCGTGCGCCAGGATCCGGCGCCCAACGCGTCGCGGCCCCGGGGCACGGCGGTCAACATCACCGTCGCCGTCGCCCCCGCCAACGTGCCGGTTCCGAACGTGATCGGCAACAGCGCCGATGACGCCCGGTTCAAGCTCGAGCAGGCCGGGTTCAACGTCACCAGCGACGCGGCCGACTCGGACGAGCCTGCGGGCACGGTGATCGACACGAGCCCGGCCGTCGGCACCCCGGTGGCCCCCGGCAGCACGGTCGTCATCACCGTCAGCAACGGCCCGTCGGGCGAAACCTCCGGCGACGAGCGGGTTCGTCAACCGCCGGACGACGGCGGCGAGAAGAGATGAGCCGCCGCCTGGCGGTGCTGATGGGCGGCCGCAGCAGCGAGCACGAGGTGTCGCTCGCATCGGCCGCGGCGGTGGTGGCCGCTCTCGACCCGGACCGATACGAGGTCATCCCGGTGCTGATCTCGCGTGAGGGCGGCTGGAGCGTGGAGGGCGAGCCCGTGGCGGTGGTCCCCGGCTCCGACGGGACGCCGTTGCTCATCTCGCTCGACGGCGGCGGCGCCGCCCGCCCGCTCGACGCGGTCTTCCCCGTGCTCCACGGCCCCCACGGCGAGGACGGCCGGGTGCAGGGGGCGCTGGAGACGGCCGGGGTCCCCTACGTCGGCTCGGGCGTCGCGGCGTCGGCCCTGGCCATGGACAAGGCCCTCTTCAAGGCCTTCCTGCGCGACGCCGGCATCCCCACACCGGAGCACTGCACGGTGACCGTGGACGAGTGGGCCGACGGCCCCGAGGGCGCGCGGGCGCGGGTGGCCGCCACCGTCGGTTACCCGGCCTTCTGCAAGCCCGCCCGCCTCGGATCGAGCGTCGGCATCAGCCCCGTCCCGGCGCCCGCCGACCTCGACGCCTCGCTGGAGCTGGCCTTCGCCCACGACCCCAAGGCGCTCGTGGAGCGCGCGATCACGGGCCGCGAGGTGGAGGTCGGCGTGCTGGGCGAGCCCGAGCCGGTCGTCTCGCCGGTCGGCGAGGTGCTCTACGACGGCGACTGGTACGACTACGCCACCAAGTACGAGGCGGGGCGGATGCGGCTCCAGGTTCCCGCCGACCTGCCCTCCGAGGTCTCCGAGCGCGCCCGCGATCTGGCGCTGCGCGCCTTCCAGGCGGTGGAGTGCGCCGGACTGGCACGGGTCGACTTCTTCGTCGCCGACGACGGCGAGGTGCTGCTCTCAGAGCTCAACACGATCCCGGGCTTCACGCCCACGAGCGTCTACGCCGCGCTGATGGAGGCCGGCGGCGTCGGCTACGCGGACCTGGTGGACCGGCTGGTCGACCTGGCGCTCGCCCGGGCGGCCGGCGAGCGGCGCTTCCTGGGATGAGCACCCTCCGCGTGGGGGTCGTCGCCGACACCCATGTCGGCGAGTTCCTGGACGAGCTGCCCGAGGCGGTCCTGGAGGCCCTCGACGGCTGCGCCCTCGTCCTTCACGCCGGCGACCTGAGCGTCCCCTCGGTCCTGGACGACCTGGAGCGGGTGGCGCCGGTCGTGGCCGTCCGCGGCGATCACGACCGCCTGGACGGGCTCGCCCTGCCCGAGACGGCCGTGGTCGTGGCCGGCGGCCACCGCATCGGCATCGTCCACGGCGTTCGCCGCAAGCTGGTGGACGCGTCGATCATCACGGCCGCGGTGCTCGCCGGGCGCGACCTGGGCTACCGCGCCGGGCTGCACCGCGCGCTGGCGCGCCGCCTCGGGCCCGTGGACTGCGTCGTCTACGGCCATTGGCACGAGCCGGCGTGCGCCCAGGTGGGCGGTGTGCTGGTGTTCTCGCCCGGAGCCGTCTGCCCGTGGGGCAGCCTCGAGGGCGCGGTGGCCCCGCGGACCGGCCTCGCCGGGGTGGAGGACCGCGCCGTGCGGCGCTTCCGGTGGCAGCTCGGCCCCGGCGCCATGACGCCCTCGGTCGGCGTGCTGGAGGTGGGCTCGGCCGGCATCCGGCCTGTCACGATCCCCTTGCCCGCGAGGAGGACGGCATGAAGGACCCCGACCCCACCCACATCTGGACGCGCGCCGTGGCCGACCTGGCCTTCCGCGACGCCCTGATCGAGGACCCGCTGCGCGCGCTGGCCGAGGTCGGCGACGTGCGCGCGTCGGCCGAGCAGGTCCGGCAGCTGGAGGAGATGGACCGCGACGAGCGGGCCGAGCTCGTGACCGGGATCGTGCGCGAGGTCCACTCGCGCGGGTTCCAGGCGCGCTTCGGCCAACTCCACGACGACGGGCGGATCGGCGGCCCCGACGAGTGAGTAGGGTGCCCCGGATGGCGGATCCGGGCTGGGGCGAGGAGGGCGTCACCACCATCCGGGCCGGCCTGGGGCTCGGCGCGGTGGCCTGCGTGATCGCCGCGATCGCCCCCCAGTGGGACCTGGTCGAGGGGCCCTCGCGTGACGCAGCCGGCGTGACGAAGATCCTCGAGACGCCAGGCGGGGTCGGCGGACTCGCAGTGCTGATCGCAATCGCGCTCGTGGTCGCCGCCTTCCGGCCCCGTCAGTGGCTCTGGCTCGCGGGGCTCGGCCTGGCGACCGCGCTCGCCGGGGCCTGCGCGCTGGTCGTGTACAACGGCCGCACCTCGAGCGAGCTCGCGCCCGACGCCGACGTGAGCCTCCTCACCGGCGGCGGCCTCCTGACCGTGGCCTTCTGGGTGGCCATGGTGGCCGTGGCGGTGATGCTGGTCGGGTTCCGCACGCTGGCGCTGGCCCCGCGACCCGTCGACGAGGGTGCCGCCGCCGAGGAGGAGGACGCGGAGGACGACGCCCCGAGCGGGCGGGTCGAGCGCACCAGGGCGTCGGGCAAGGCCCTGCTCGCCTTCGCGCTCAGCGTCGCGGGCATCATCGTCATCGTCGGCTCGTCGCTCGGCGTGGCGCTGGGGACGCTGGCTCTGGGAGAGATCCGGGCCTCGGGCGAGCATGGGGCCGGCCGAGGCCTTGCGATCGCCGCCATCGTGGTGGGTCTGGCCGCGCTCTGCCTGCTCGCGGCGCTCGTCGGAGTGCTCACGCTGACGGCCAAGCCGAGTAGCTGAACCCAAGAGGTTCGCAACACCCGCCCCTTCCTGGGATGATGCCGCGCTCGTGCGGAAGATGTGCCCCTCCGTCCGGCGGCGCCTCACGATGGTCGCGGTCGGCGCAGTGCTCGCGACGACGCCCGCCCTCGCGAGCGCGGCCGATCCTCCCCTGCTGTACCTGCCCGCCGAGGCCGCGAGGACGGTGCACGACGGCGTCGGAGGAGGCACCCTGCGACAGGCCCCGATCGTCCCGGACTCGCGCTGGGCGCCCGCGCGCACGGTGGGCAAGGTGAGCGGCCGCGAGCTGGCGGGCCTCGGGGCGGGCGCCATCGCCGCCCGCCTGCGCGCGGGCTGGCGCCAGCCCGCGGTCGGCGGCCTGGTGGCGGTGGACGAGATCACGCCGTCCCACTGGAGCCCCGCGGGCGCCGCCGCGCTGGCGGGGGCGATGGACCAGCTGGGGGGGGATGCCCAGCGCGTGGTCTTCTACGCCTCGCCCGCGCTGGTGGAGCGGGTGGGACGCACCGACCCGCGCCGGCCGCTCGACCCCGCCCTCGCCGGTCTGGTCAACGCCATGAGCCGCGGCCGCGCCACCTACCTGCTGACCTACCGAGGGAACCTCTCGGCCTTCCCCCCACGGGAGATGGCGACCCATCCCACCCGCTGGCTCGCTCGCTGGCCGGCCGGCCGCGGCGAGCTGCGGCTGATGCTGGGGGTCGACGGGGGCATCGGCCAGCACGAGCTGTGGGCGCGGGCGCGCTCGACCCCGGCCGGGCGGCAGATGCTGGCCAACGGGCCGGCCGCCTACGGTCTGCGCGACGCCGCCGCCGGGCGGGCGTGGGCCCAGCAGTACCGCAGCTTCCGGGCGGCGCCCACCGTGTCGGTGGCCGGCGGCGACTACCCCGTCCCCGCCCCGGGCGGACTCTCGCTGACGGTCGCGGGCACCGGACGGGTGCGCCTGGCCATCGCCCGGCCCGGCCGCGCCGTGGTCACGGTGGCCCCGCGCGCCGGCGGCGCGCTGCGGGCCATCCGCAAGCTCACCGGCCCCACCCCGGGCAGCCTCCTGATCCGCCTGCCCACCGACACGCGCCCCGGCCTCTACCGCGTGAGCGCCGTCCTGATCGGGGACGGCCTGCGCGATCGCGCCAGCGTCATCGTGCGGGTCACGCGATAGCCTCGCCCCCGTGGCCCGTTGGAGCGAGGTCGAGGGGGAGGCGCCCGAGCTCGCCGCGCGAGCGCGCGGCTACTTCGACGTGTTCGTCCACAAGACGATCGCGACGCTTCGGCGCGACGGCTCCCCGCGCATCAGCGGCATCGAGATGGAGTTCATCGACGGCGATATCTGGCTGGGGAGCATGTGGGGCGCCGTCAAGGCCCTCGACCTGCGGCGCGACCCCCGCTTCGCGCTCCACAGCGGCTCGGTGAGCCCCCCCGAGTGGCACGGCGACGCCAAGATCGCAGGGCGGGTCGAGGAGATCACCGACCCCGGGGTGATCGCGCGCATCAACGGCGAGAGGGTCCCCGCCGGGCCGTCGCACCTCTTCCGGGCCGACATCCTCGAGCTGTCGGTCGTGGAGCTGGGCGACCCGCCGGACCACATGCTGATCGACTCGTGGCACCCGGGGCGCGGCCTCACCCGGCGGCGGCGCTAGGACGAGGATGCCGCGCGGCGCGCCCGGGGGTGGGCGCGGTCGAAGTCCTCGCGCAGGTGGGCGGCGGTGACGTGGGTGTAGATCTCGGTCGTCACCGGCGATGCGTGGCCCAGGTGGGCCTGGACGTAGCGGATGTCCACCCCCGACTGGATCAGGTGGGTGCCGCACGAGTGCCGCAGCGCGTGTGGGAACACCCGCGCGCCGTCGGCGCGCAGCCCCGCCCGGTCGGCGACGTCGACGACGATCCGCCACACGGCCGCGCGCCCCAGGCGCCGCCCACGGGTGCTCAGGAAGACCGCGTCGGCGTCGCGGTGGCGCGACTGGTCGGCGCGGGGATGGCGGTCGCGCGCCCGCAGCTCGGGGCGCCCCACCGCGAGGTAGGCGCGCAGGCTCGCGAGCGCCTCGCGGGGCACGGCCACCGCCCGGCGGCGCCCGCCCTTGCCCTCGACGAGCAGGAAGGGGTCGTCGGGGTCGTCGAGATGGCATGCCGAGAGGTCCAGCCCCGCGGCCTCGCTCGCCCTCAGACCGCAGCCGTAGAGCACCTCGATCAGCGCCGCCGTGCGGGCGCCGAGCGGTCCCGGGCGGAGCGCGACCTCGCACATGCGGCGCACCGCGGCCGGCGAGAGGGCCACCACCTCGCGCCCGATGGCCTCCTGCCCGCCCTCGCCCGCGGCCGCCGGCGGGCGCAGGCCGCGCACCGGGCTCTCCAGGCCGAAGGCGCGAGCCCACCAGCGACAGAACGCCCGCGCGGCCGCGACGCGGCGGCGGCGGGTGGTGAGGCGCCCCGGCAGGCCGTCGCGCCACCGCTGCCACCAGGCGAGGGGGATCCCCGCGAGCTGGTGCGCGGCGGCGCGGGCGGACGGATCGTCCTCGATGCCGAAGCCGGGGCCGCCCGCGCCGGGCGCCTCGGCGCCCAGGGCCGAGGCGAGCGCGGCGAGGTCGCGGGCGTAGGCGGCGCGGGTGTTGGCGTTCTCGCGCGTGGCGAGGAAGGCGCTCACCAGGTGGGCCAGGCCCTCGGGATCGACCGCGACGCTCATCCGCGTGGATGGCCGCGCCGAAGGGCGGCCTGCATCGACTTCGTGGTCACGGCCGTGTAGCGCTGGGTGGTGGCGAGGCTGGCATGGCCGAGCACCTCCTGCACCACCCGCAGATGCGCACCCCCGACGCCGCCCGGACCCTCGAGCAGGTGGGTGCCGGCCGCGTGGCGCAGCAGGTGCGGGCCGCCCGCGCGGCCCGAGGCGCGCAGGGCCCTCGCCACGACGCGATAGACCGTGGAGCCGTCGAGCCGGCGGCCGGAGCGGGACACGAACACGGGCGCCCGCGCCGCCGGCGGGGGTACCCGTCCCGAGACGAGCCGGGGGCGGCCGTGGGCGAGCCAGGCGCGCAGGGCGGCGACCGCCGGCTCGGTGAGCGGCACGGTGCGGGCGCGGCCGCCCTTGCCCACGACCCGCAGGGAGTCGTGCTCGAAGTCGAGCCCGGCGAGCACCAGGTCGCAGGCCTCCTGGCGGCGCAGCCCGCTGCCGTAGAGCACCTCCATGAGCGCCCGGTCGCGCAGCGCGAGGGCGCGGACCGTCGGGGTGGCGGGCTCCGCACCGCCGCTCCCCACGCCCTCGACGAGCGCGGCGGCGTCCGCCTGGGAGAGGCGCGGCACGGGAGGAGGCGAGGCCCGGGGCCGGTCGACCAGGTCCGCCGGCGAGCGCCCGGGGGGATGGTGGGGGCCCAGCCACTCGCGGAGGGCGGTCACCGCGCGGGCGCGCGTGGCCGGCGACCACTCCAGCCCGCGGAACGCCGCCTCGATGGCCGAGGCGGTCACGGCCTCGGGGCCGGGCAGACCCCGCTCGGACAGCCAGCCGGCCACCCGGCGGGCGTCCTTCGCGTAGGCCGCCCGGGTCCGAGGGCCCAGGCGGCGCCCCCGGCCGCCCTGCGCGGCCAGGCGCTCGTCCAGGTCACGCAGGCTCTCGTCCCAGGTGCTCACGTCACTGCGAGTTCGGCACACCCCGCAGCCGGACCTGCCCCACCCCCGCCCAGTAGCCGCCCTTGTCGTCCGGCACGAGCGAGGTGAACCACAGCACGTAGCTGCTCGACGGCGCGGCTCTCGCCAGGCGGACGACCTGCTCGCCGCCGGCCAGCGTCCCCTGGGCCAGGGTCTCCCGCTCGATCCCGCTTCCGGGCCCCAGCACCTGGAAGCGGGCTCCCGGGCGTGGGCGAGTCGATGACCATCTCGGTGGCCACGGCGGGCGCCGGCAGGGTCAGCGCGAGCCCCACGCCCTCCTTGAGGTTTCCGAGCTCCGGGGTGTCCTGGTAGTTCTCGGTGTACCAGGCGGTCGAGGGGTCGCCGTCGGTGGCGAGGGGGAGCAGGTCCGGCCGCTCACGGTCGTCGCCCAGCGGGTCGTAGTCCCGCACCGAGGCGACGGTCAGGGGCCCGGCGGCGGCCGGCGCGGGCTCCGCCTCCCCGCCGCCACCGGGGCCGAGCACGACGATCGCCGCGATCCCGCCCAGCGCGGCCAGGGCGACGAGGGAGCTCACCCACAGCGCCCGGCGGCGGCCCGGCCGGCGGTGGCGCTCGGTGTCGCCCTCGAGCGCGGGCATCACCGCCGTGCCGCTCGTGGCCGGCTCGTCGTGCGAGAGCAGAGCGGCGACCAGCGCGGCGGCGTCCGGGTAACGGTCCGCAGGGTCCTTGGCCGCGGCCCGCTGCGCCGTGGCGGCCAGCCACCCGGGGACCGCCGGGGCCAGGGCGCGAGGGTCGGGCAGCGGCTCGGAGCAGTGGCGCATGGCGACCGCCACGAAGCCCTCGCCCGGGAACGGCAGGCGGCCGGTGAGGCACTCGTAGAGAACGATTCCGAGCGAGTAGACGTCCGTGCGCGCGTCGACCGGGCGGCCGTCGGCCTGCTCCGGCGACAGGTAGTCCGCGCTCCCCACGAGCATGTCCGTGCGCGTGAGGCCCGGCTCCCCGCCGGGCTCCATCAGGCGGGCGATGCCGAAGTCGGTCAGCTTGACGCCCCCGTCGAGGGTGATCAGCACGTTCTGGGCCTTGATGTCGCGGTGGACCACCCCCTGGGCGTGGGCGTATGCCAGGGCACGGCCGACCTCCACGCAGATGCGCACCGCCTCCTCGGGAGGAAGCGCGCCCTCGCGGCGGACGAGGCTCTTCAGGTTCTCGCCGTCCACCAGCTCCATCACGAGGTAGGGGCCGTCGGCGTCCTCCCCCCGGTCCAGCAGGCGCACCAGGTTCGAGTGGGAGAGGCGCGCGACGAGCAGGGCCTCCCGGCGGAAGCGCTCGGCCTGCTCCTCGTCGGCGATCAGGCCGGGGTGCAGCCGCTTGACCGCCACGGGGCGCCCCAGCACGGTGTCGGTCGCCCGCCACACGGACGCCATCCCGCCGCGGCCGATCAGCTCGTCGAGCCGGTAGCGCTCCCCCTGGACCGGAGCTGTCACGGCCGTTCGCCCTCGGCGTCCGCCATCGTCACCGGCGGAGGATACCGCCACGGTCGGCGCTGACCGCCCCCGAAGGGGTGGGCTAGACTGGCCCGGTGCCGGCGCCCCAGACCGTCCTGATCGTGGAGGACGACGAGGCGATCGCCGATTCGATCGCCTACGCACTCGAGCGGGCGGGCTACCGCGCCCTTCGCGCGGGCGACGGCGGCCAGGGCCTGCGGCTCTTCCGCCAGCAGCGCCCCGACCTCGTGATCCTCGACCTGATGCTCCCCCAGGTGGACGGCTGGCGGGTCGCCGAGGAGCTCCGCCGCGAGGACCCGCGGGTGCCGGTCATCGTCTGCAGCGCCCGGACGAGCGAGTTCGACCGGGTCCACGGCCTCGAGATGGGCGCCGACGACTACGTGACCAAGCCCTTCTCGATGAAGGAGCTGCTCGCCCGCGTGCAGGCGCACCTGCGGCGCGTGGAGTCGCACCGCGGCCAGCCCGGCGGGGAGCCGATCGAGGTCGCCGGCCTGCTGATCGACCCCGAGCAGGTGCAGGCCTTCGTGGACGGACGCCCGGTGGGCTTCACCCCCCGCGAGTTCGAGGTGCTCTACGCCCTGGCGCGCGCCGAGGGCAAGCCCGTGCCGCGCGAGCGCGTCTACCGAGAGGTGTGGGGCTACGAGATGATGCGGGGCGACCGGTCGGTCGACGTCTTCGTGCGAAAGGTGCGCCAGAAGCTGGCCGCGGCGCGGGCGGACATGACCTTCGTCCAGACCCATTACGGCGTCGGCTATCGCTTCGAGCCCGCCGCCGTGGGCCCCTCCGCCGCGGAGGCGTAGGCCCCCGCGCAACCGGTCCGGGAAGCGGGCGCGCCGGTGCTACCCTTCCGCCTGCTCGAGACCCGGGGGGATGCCCGAGCGGCCAAAGGGAGCGGTCTGTAAAACCGCCGGCTACGCCTACGGAGGTTCGAATCCTCCTCCCCCCATCACCGGGTTGTCCGCATCGACGATCGGAGGGGCGATGGATGATGCGAAGCCCGGGGTCGAGCGGCTCGTCCTGGAGTTGCTGCGGGCCGCGCGCGAGCCGGTGAGGGAGTCGGTTCTCTACGAGCGGGTCCAGGACCGCGAGCAGGACGTGACCCCCGAGTTCTTCCTCGCCGTCCTCGAGCGGTTGGCGACCCTCGGCCACCTGCAGGTCGCCGTGGATCACGAGCTCTCCGTGCGCGACCCCGCGCCGTTCGAGGCTCGGTTCTGGCGCGTGGTCGAGTAGCCCCGGGCCCCGGCTCGGCGTTGGTCCGCGGCTAGCGCGGGCCCACGCCCCGGCGGGCGGGGACCAGCACCTGCGCGGCCGCCCGCGTGGCGACCGTCGCGGCGCCCAGGATGGCCAGGGCGGCCAGCGCCAGGTGCGTCTCCGCCAGGCCGAGGCCGGCCGCCAGGCACGCGCCGACGGCGGCGCCCGCGCAGGCGGCGAGCGCCCAGGCGGCGCCCGAGGCCAGGCCCACGGCCGGCGCCAGGTCCGGGGGCGAGGAGGCGGCCAGGGCGCGGTTGACCAGGATCCCGAGGGACGCGCCGGCCGCGAGGCTGAGCGCATACGCGCTCGCGGCGCCCAGCGAGCCGTGCGCCGAGTAGGCGGCGAGGGAGGCGGCGGCCTGCACGGCGAGGGCCGTGGTCAGGACCGTCCCCGGCCGGGCGCGCCCCGCGAGTCGCAGCACCAGCGGGCGGCCGATGCGCATTGCCGCGAAGCCCGCCAGGAGGGCCGGCACGAGCGCGCCGCGCAGGCCCACGTCGTCGCGCAGCCACACGATCAGCACCGCCGCCTGCGCCGCGCCGACCGCGGTGCTCCAGGCTCCGGTCACGACGATGCGTCGCAGCAGCCGGTCGTGGGCCACCACCCGGACCGCCGCCGCGAGGGTGCGCGAGAGCGGCGCGGGCTGCGGGCGAAGGTCGATGTCGGGGTGGTGGCGGACGGCCACCAGCGACGCCGCCGCGGCCAGGAGCCCGCCCAGCGCGATCGCCCCGTGCGGCCCCGCGACCAGGCCCACCAGCAGGGCGCCCGCCGCGCCCGCCGCCGTACCGACGCCGAAGCGGGCGGTCAGGTCCCCGCAGGCGTCGATGCGCCGCTCGGGGTGGGTGAGGTGGTGCAGCAGGTCGGCGGTCGCCCCGTCGAAGGCCGCCCGCGCGGCGCCGACCACGGCGACGCAGGCCACCACCGCGCCCACCCCGACCTCCGGAGACGCCACCTCGCACGCCAGAGCCGCGACGCGACGGCCATCGGCGCGCCCCACAAGAGGGCCCGGCGCGAGACCCGCCCCGCCGCCCACGCGGCCAGGGGCGTGGCCACGGCCGTCGGGGCCAGCCCGGCGACGATCGCGGCCGCCGCGCCGGCCGCGCCGGCGCTCATCGCCGACAGCCAGATCCCGCCCACGGTGGCCGCCGCGACCGCGGCCGCGAACAACCGCTGCGTCCGCCAGAGGCGCCGCCGCTCCCGGGCCGTGTCGGCCCGCGTGTGATGTGTGACGAGGTCGTGAGCCATGACGCACCACGGCCGGCCCCGGAGACCCGGGACCGGCCGATGCGTTCACGATAGGCCACCTCGGCCGGAGGTGCCCCCGGCCGGGCCGGGGCCTTCCGCCCCCGCGAGGCCCTTCGGTAGACTCGGCCGAGGCCTCGCCCAGTTAGCTCAGCCGGTAGAGCACTTCCATGGTAAGGAAGGGGTCAGCGGTTCGAATCCGCTACTGGGCTCTCACGACGCCCTCTTCGGCCCGGGCGGAGTAGCTCAGTTGGTTAGAGCAGCGGAATCATAATCCGCGTGTCGGGGGTTCGAGTCCCTCCTCCGCTATTCACGAAAGCCCCGGCACGCCGGGGCTTTTCCTCGTCAGCGGGCGGCAGGCGTCGTGTTCGTCCCACCCGGCCTGATCGCGCCGTCGCCGCGAGTGATCCCACGCGGCACCGCGCGCACGCTCGACCAGGTAGTAGTCGGCCACCCCGCCACAGTACGGGCCGGCGTCGAGCTAGTCGCGGTCCGGGTCCTCCTCCCGGGATCCCGACCGGAGAGCCTTGAGCGCCGAGCGGACGCCGTGGATGACCGCCACCGGGACCGCCGCGGCCGCGGGGGTGTGACGGGGGGTCGCGATCTCGAGCACCGCGGAGGGCAGCGACGGAGGCTCGGGGCTCACGACGGGCTCGTCCTCGGGCTCAGGCGGCGGGGGCTGTGGCGGGGCTGAGCCCGCGGCCTCGGCCGCGGCCTGGAGCTCGGTCTGGGCGCGCTCGCGGGCCGACCAGAAGACCTCCGGCCTCTCGGACTCCTCACGCCGGGGCGTACGGCTGCGGAGTGCCCGGGCGGCGGCGTCGAGCTGGGCCACGTCGGGGCGGATACGGGCCGCGAGCGCGGCCGACCCGGGGTCGATGACGCGACGGGCGGGAGCCGCCCGCGGCGGCTCGGCGGGCGGAGGGGTGGGAGCGGGGGGCGGGGGCGGGGCGTCGCCCTCGGGCGACGGCCGGATGCGCGACGCCAGCGCCTCGGCCCCCGCGTCGCGGCGGCGGACCCGGAAGCGGCTGAGGAGCGCCTCGCTGCCCTCGTCGCGCCGCGGGCGGCGGCGCGACGAGGCAGGTGGGGGAGGCGGGGTCGGTGGCGGAGGCGGGGGCGGCTCCACCAGGGTGATGTCGGGAAGCTCGTCGAGGGAGGGCCGGGGACGCGGCTCGACGGGGTCGTCCCCCAGCCCCGGGAGCGCATCGCGGCGCCCGCCGTCACCGTTGGCCCCCCCGATCAGGGTGATGTCGGGCAGGGGCGGCTCCGCGTCGTCGTCGTGGACGCGCGGCCGGGGGGTGGGCCCCCCGGGAGCGGCCTCGACGAGCGTGATGTCGGGGGCCGGGGCCGGAGGCGTGGCGGGAGGGGGATCCGTGCGGGGGGGCGCCGCGGCAGCCGGCGCCGGCTCGACGACGGGATCGCGGCGCCTGAGGCGGCGCTGGCGGACGCGGCTGGGGGGCGCCTCGTGAGCGGCATCGCCGCCCGGACGCGGCTCAGCGGCCGAAGGGGCCGGGGCGGGCGATGGAGCGGTGGGAGCGATCTCGGGCTGTGGCACGGGAGGGACCTCCGAGGAACTGAACCGGGCGTTCAGGGCATCGATTTCGGGATCGTCCCCGCGCGGCCGGAAGCGAGCCTCCATGGCGGCCGCCCCGGCGCGGCCGTCCGGGGCTCGTGAGCGGCGGCGGGGGGGGATCGGTGGCTCGGAGTTGCGCAACCGCCGCCGGCGGAGCGCGATGCCGCCCACCAGGCCGAGCGCGAGCAGGCCGACGGCCGCGGCGATGATGGCCACGAGCATCATCGAGTCGTCCTCCGAGTCGTCCGCCGGCCCGCCGGGGGCCGCCGGCTCGAGGGCGGGGGCGGGGGCGGGAGGCGTCGCCTGCGCGGGGGGCGGTATCGCGGGCTCGCTCGCCGGGGGCGCCACCGGAGCCTGCGGGGCCGTCTCCTCGGCGTCCAGCGGGAACCGCTCGGTGAGCACCTGCGAGTCCGCGGGACGGTCCTGCGCCATCCCCGAGGGGAGCCCGACGGCCAGGCCCAGCCCCGCGACCACGGCGCCCGCCGCGATCCGGCGGCGGATCGTGGCGCCCGCGGGGAGCTGGTGATGGGCAAGCGGCATCATCCGGTCACACGATCGTCAGAGGCGTTCCCACCGGCATCAGCCCGGCGAGCCTCAGTATGTCGCCGTTGCGCAGGCGGATGCACCCGTGCGAGACGCGCCCCGGAAGGATCTGGGGCTGATTCGTGCCGTGGATGCCGATGAAGCCGCCGGCCGGCCAGTCGGTGAGCGCCGGCGAGCGCGCGCTGGTCCCGAAGGCGATCGGCCCGTATGCCGGGCTGCGGTACCGGGTGAGCTTGTTCCGCACGTAGAACTCCCCGGCGGGCGTCGGCGCGTCGGCGGTCCCCACTCCCACCGGCGCCGTCATGACGACCCGCCCGCCCCTGGTCAGGGTCAGGGTCTGCGCCGCGCGGTCCACCACGAGCCGCGTATCGACGGACACGTAGCCGCCCGCGGCATCGCGCGGGATCCAGCCGATCGCCCCGGCCGGAAGCGCGGGGAGGCGCGCCCTCAGCCAGACGCGACCGGCGGCGTCCGTGGCCCGCCCGACGACCAGGACGAGGTTGACGGTGCCCTCGGGGGTGCGCTCGTCCACCGAGGCCACCTCGGCCGATCCGACCCGGGGACGCTCGGTCGCCACCACCGCGCGGCGCATCGGCGCCCACACCGCCGTATGGGCCTGATCGG
Source organism: Miltoncostaeaceae bacterium (assembly GCA_963721335.1). Classification (GTDB taxonomy): domain Bacteria; phylum Actinomycetota; class Thermoleophilia; order Miltoncostaeales; family Miltoncostaeaceae; genus CAVXDY01. The sequence continues at coordinate 371,544 of CAVRIV010000001.1, read as the reverse complement.
GGAGCGGCTGCGGGTCGGGGATCGTGAGGCCCGAGGGGGTGGGCTCGGGCAGGGCGCTCGCGCCCGAGAGCGCGGAGGGCGGGGCGGAGGCGCCCCCCTCGCGCTGGGCGAGGCCGGCCGCCACGACGGCTCCCGCGAGCGCCGCCACGGTGATCGCCGCGACGATCCGCCGGCGCCGGCCCGCTCCGCGCACCGCTGCCGCTCACCCGGTGAACGGCGGCGGCGTGCGGGCGGTGGTGCGCGGCCGGGGGCGGGTGAACCCGGTCCCGGCCACGAGCCGCTGAGCCTCGGCATCCGTGACCGGATCGTCGAGGGCCTCCACCGCCGGCTGAACCCCCGCGATGTAGCGGATCCAGGCGGCATGCCGTGCCTCGACGGTGTGGATCGAGGCCGCGGCCGAGATGTAGGCGGGCGTGGAGATGTGCGTGAGCTGCTCCTTGTACGCCGCGGTGCCGAGGTCCTCGAAGGCGACCGCCGTGCGCAGGAAGGCATCGTCGTCCTCGGTCGCGCCCTGGAAGTCGAAGAGGGGGCCCAGCGTCGCGGCGTCGCCCAGCGCGCGCTGCAGCGCCGTGACGTGGGCGCGCTCGACCGCTCCGATCTTCTTCGCGGCCTCGGCGCCGACCGCGTCGAGGGCCTTCAGGCGCTCCGCCTCGGTGTAGAACGCCGCCTGCAGGTACTCGAGGGTGAGCGCGAAGTTCAGGATCTCGATGTCCGTCTTCCGGCTCTCCTGCCCGAGCGCCGCTCCGGGCAGCCCTGCCGCGACGGCCGCGGCGCCCGCGGCCCCGGCCAGGAAGCCGCGGCGAGACACCCGATGGGCCGCCTCGGCGATGGCGCCCGAGGGGTCGATCGCGCCGAGGTCGATCTCGTGCGCGCTCATGGCGTGCCTCCGTCCACGAACCCGGTGTCCTCAAGCGCGCGGGCGACCTCCGCCGCCGGGAGCCCCGGATCGACGGCCTCGGCAGCCGGCTCGCGGCCGTCGATCGTGCGGACCCACGCGGCGTGGCGGGCGTCCACCGAAACGGCGCGGGCGCTCTCGGCTCGCGCGCGGGGGGTGAGGTTGGCGACCTGGCCGTTGTAGGCGTCCACGCTCAGGTCCTCGATCTCGGCCGCCGCCTCGGCGAACGCCCCGGGGTCGGTCGTGGCGTCGCCGAAGGAGAGCGGCGGCGGGTCGTCGGCGTTGGCGCCGAGCAGGCGGCGCAGCGTGTCCACGTGCACCCGCTCGTGGTCCCGGGCGACGCTCGCGAACTCCCGCAGCGCGCCGGTGAGCACGGCGTTGTCGAGAACCTCTTCGTAGAGGGCCAGCTGAACGTGCTCCAGGCCGAGGAGCACGTTCAGGATGCGCGTGTCCTGCTCCGCCGACGGCGCGGCGTCCGCGAGCCGGCCGAGGCCGGCCACCGCCCCGGCCCCGGCGAGCAGCGCGCCGCCGCCCACGAGGACCCCTCGCAGGAGATCCGCTCGGCGCAGGTCCAGACGCTGTTCCATCGCTCGCTCCGTCCCTGTGGGTTGACTCGTCGCCGCCCGCCGCCGGGGGGACGTAACCGGAGGTATCCCTGAGAGCCGATGCCCGATCCACTATGCGAAAGACCAGCGTTTTTGCTGACCCATCGGGTCAACCCGCCGCAACCTACCCAGGCTAGAGCGAGCTCTGCACCAGGATGGGGCCCTCCGGGACGTCCCGGCTGGTGGCGGGCTGGGCCGTCACGGCGAGGCCGTCCGCGCCCACCACGCCGGCGGCCACTCCCTGGGCCTGGGCGGGGCCGGTCGGCTCGAAGAGGCCGGCCGAACGGGCTCTGCCGTCCCGCAGCACCCAGAGCTGATAGGCGTCGCCCGGGTCGAGCGCGGGGAGCCGCTCCAGCCGCATCACGGCGGTGTCCTCGGTGGGCACGTAGATCATCCGGCCGGTCACCCCGGGGGCCGCGGCGGTGCCGGTCACCGGGAGCGTGGCCACCTCGGGGCCGCCCCCGCCGTCGTCCCCGACCTGGAGGGCGATGTTCCACGCCAGGAGCAGCGCGGCGACCGCCGCGAGGGCGGCCAGCGCCGGCCAGGGGCGGAGCCCCGGGAGCCACCGGGAACGGCGAGGCCGCGGGGCGGGCGCGGGCGCGGGCTCCTCCCGGACCGCCCGCTCGGCGGCCTCGGCGCGAACGACCTGCATGATCGAGTCCTTGAGCGCCGGGGGCGCCTCCTCCTGGGGCACGGCCACGGCCAGGACCCCGGCGGCGTCGCGGAGCCCGGCCAGCTCCTCGCGGCAGATCGGGCAGTCGGCGGCGTGCGCCTCGACGCGGGCCACCTCCGACGGCTCGGCGGCGCCGAGGGCCACCGGGGCGAGGAGGTCGTGGAGGACGTCGTGCTCGTTCGTCATGCCGTCGCGACCCCCGCCTCGCCCATGCCACGGCGCAGTCGCTCGAGGCCGAGGCGCATCCGGCTCTTCACCGTGCCCAGCGGCAGCTCCAGCATCTGGGAGATCTCCTGGTGGGTGAAGCCTCCGTAGTACGCCAGCCGCAGCACCTCGAACTGCTCGCTCGGCAGCTCGCGCAGCTCGTCGCGCACCGTGCCGGCGAGCGCGCGGCCGATGGCGAGGTCGGCGGCGTCCGGCTCGTCCGGACGCCTCAGCTCCATCTGCTCCAGGGCGTCCTGGCGGCGCGACATCGCGCCCAGGGTCCTCAACCGGTCGACCCCTCGATTGTGAAGGATCGAGAGCATCCAATTGCGGACGCTGCCGCGGGCCGAGGCGTAGCCGGCGGCACCGCGCCAGACCGCCAGGAAGGCGTCCTGCACCAGGTCCTCCGCCAGCTGGCGGTCGCCCAGCAGCCGGAACGCCAGCGAGTATGCGACGCGCGAGTGACGCTCATAGATGACCTCGAACGCATCAGGGTCCCCCCGCTCGACGAGCGTGAGCAGATCCTCGTCGGCCAGGCGCGTGAGCGCCGGAGGGAGTGGGTCGCCCATTCCTGCAGATTACGGCCCAGGGCACCCGCCGGATCACCTCAGGAGGCGGGCGCGCTCCACTAGAGGCGCCAGCGGCGCGCGGCGATCGCGGCGACGACCTCGTCCTGGCTCACGGGGCGGCGGTAGCGGCGCGCCCCGCCGGCGGGCGCGACCCCCAGATGGAGGTCGATCATGGCGGCCGGCATGCCCTCCTCGGCCAGCTCCGCGGCGTTGGCGTAGCGCAGGGCGAGGGGGTGCACACGCTTGTGGATGCCGGCCTTGCGCGCAAGGCGCGGCAGCAGCTCGCGTACGTAGGCCGCCTTCAGCGGCTCGCCGGCCAGGGTGCAGAAGAGGGTCCGCTCGGCCGAGATGCGCCGCTCCGCGCGACGCTCCAGCCATCCGGTGATGAGCTCGCGAGTGGGTGAGTCGAGGCCGGTCACGCGCGGGCGACCGCCCTTGCGGGCGGGGACGGCGACCGTCCCGGCCTCGAGGTCCACGTCCTTGATCGTGAGCGCGAGCACCTCTCCGGGACGCAGCCCGGACCGGTACATCACGGCCACCAGCGCCCGGTTGCGGAGGCCGGTCGCCGCGCGGGCGGAGCTGGCCCGGATCAGCGCGCGCGCCTCGTGCGGAACCAGCAGCTCGTCGGGCGCCGGACCGGCGTCCTCCGGTGCACGCACGGGGGTGGGGAGCGCAGGTCGATCGACGTCCTGGTCATCCATGCGCTCAATCCTCGTCTCAGGAAGTGTCCTCATCGGTTCGGCGCTCGCCTCCGTGCGGGGTTCCGGGATTACACTTTTTTGTAGGTTAGCCTTTGTAATCGAGGGACGGCTCCGGTGTCAACCGCACCTTTCTGGGGGCTGCCGTGAGAAATCGCCATCCCCCATCCGGGGGTTGAAGCCGCCAAAAGGTCCAGAAAACCGCACGGGCATCGGCCGCGCACAGAGGGGGACGGTTCGGCCGGCGGCCCGAGGGCCGCCGAGGTCAGCGCCCGGCCAGCCGGCGGGCCGTGGCGATCAGCTCGCCGCGGGCCCCCAGGGCGCGCTCCCGGACGGCGCCGCTCCACGCGCGGGCCTCGTCCGTCCGCTCGCGGCAGTCGGCGATCATCGCGGCGACCTCACCCGGCGCGGCGGAGCCCAATTGGCGGCGGGCGAGCACACAGGCGGCGGGGTCGAGCGCATCGGCGAGCGCCGCCTCGGAGATCGCCACGGGGCCCCCTCCCGCGGCCTCCGCCGCGGCCGAGAGGCGCTCGGGGGTGAGCGCATCGGGGGGCAGGCCCTCCTCCACCAGCTCGCGCACCGCCCGGCCCACCACGTGGTGCGCGGTGCGGTAGTCGAGCCCGGCCTCGACCGCCAGGGCGTCGGCCACGTCGGCGGCGGCCGTGAAGCCCTCGCGCGCGGCGCGCTCCCAGCGCTCGGCGTGGATCTCGAGGCCCGCCACCACCTCGGCCGCCAGACGCGCCACGGCGACGGCCTGGTCCAGCAGCCGCGGCACGGCCCCGTTGAGGTGGTGGAAGTGGTCCGTGCGCGCCGAGCCCGTGTGCAGGGTCGTCAGCAGCCCGGCCAGATCCCCGGACGCGATGCCGGCCTGGGTCCGCATCACCGCGAGGGCGTAGGGGTTGCGCTTCTGCGGCATCAGGGCGCTGGCGCGGCTGTGGCGGTCGGCCAGGCTCACGGCGGCGAACTCCTGGCTGGCCAGGATCTCCAGGTCCTGGCCGAGCTGCGAGCCGTGGGTGGCGGCCGTCGCGATGGCGGCGACCAGCTCCACGTAGCCGTCGGCCTGCCACATCGCGTCCTTGGTGTGCGTGACCACGCCGGCGCAGCCCAGCAGCTCGGCGAGGCGCGCCCGGTCGAGGGGCCACCGCGATCCGGCGCTGCCGCCGGCCCCGGCGACCCCCTGGTCGAGCCAGGCGTGCACGGCCCGCAGGCGTCCCGCGTCGCGCAGCGCGGGATAGGCGTAGGCCAGGAGCAGGTGGCCGATGGTCGTCGGCTGGGCCGGCTGGAGGTAGGTGTAGTCGGCGGCGAGGTCGTTCGCGTGGCGCTCGGCGTGGTCGACGAGGGCCACGGCCAGATCCAGCTGCGCGTCGTGGAGGTCGAGGGTCCCGGAGCGGGCGATCAGGCGCAGCGCCACCCGGAACGCCTCGCGCCGGGCGCGTCCCGCGCTGAGCCAGCCGGCGGCGGACGCGCCCACGCGCGCCGTGAGCGCCCGCTCGCGCGAGTTGAACGCGTCTCCGAGCTCCGGGCGCCACGGGAAGTCGGCCGGCGCGATCTCGTCCAGGTCGAGCAGGCCGCCCAGCAGGGCGTGGGCCTCCTGGCCCACCACGCCGCCCCCCTCCACGAGCGCCACGGCGTGGGCGAGGTCGGCCAGCGAGAGCCACGGCGCCAGGCGCGGCGCGTCGGCGATCTCGTGGGCGTAGCCGGACGCCACGAGCTCCTCCGCGGGCCCTCCCTCGAGGCGCCCGCCCGCGCCGAGATAGTCCTCGTTCACGCCCCGAAGCGTAGACGGCGGCGGGGCGGGTTGACATCGCGGCCGCGGATAACGATGCTACGCCCGCTTATCGGCCAGATAAGCAGCGCTGATTAGTGCCCTCTCATCGCTGAATTCTGCCGGTTCGTCCAAACGGCACCGCGCCCCCCTCGCGGCCACGAGGAGGGCGCGACTTCACCCGCTTGGCCCCTGTCCGACCAAGGAGTGTGGATTGATCCTACGTCAGAAACTCAAAGTCCTCGTCCCCCTCATCGCCCTCGTGGCCGCCCTCGGCTTCGTCGCGGGCTGCGGCGACGACGACTCGGCGTCCTCCGGAACGGCCGGGTCCGGGGACGGCGGGACGGAGCTGACCGTCGTCGGCTACTCGGTGGCGCGCGAGGTCAACGCCGACCTCATCAAGGCCTTCCAGGCGACCCCCGCCGGCGAGGGCGTGACGTTCAAGGAGTCCTACGCCGCCTCCGGCGAGCAGAGCCGGGCGGTCGAGGCCGGCCTCGACGCCGACTACGTCGTCTTCTCGCTCGAGCCGGACATGACGCGGTTGGTCGACGCGGGCCTGGTCGACGCCGACTGGAACGCCGGTCCCAACAAGGGCATGGTGAGCGACTCGGTCGTGGTCTTCATCACCCGCAAGGGCAACCCCAAGGGCATCAAGACCTGGGACGACCTCACGAAGGACGGGGTCGAGGTCATCACCCCCAACCCGTTCACCTCGGGCGCCGCGCAGTGGAACATCCTCGCGGCCTACCAGGCGCAGATCGACCTGGGCAAGACGCCCGACGAGGCGCTGCAGTACGTCGATGCCCTGTTCCAGAACGTGCCGGTCCAGCCGGCCAGCGCCCGCGAGGCGCTGCAGGTGTTCGACACCGGCCAGGGCGACGTCCTCATCTCCTACGAGAACGAGGCGCTCGCCGCGCAGGCCGCCGGGGACGAGATCGACTACACCATCCCCGACCAGACGCTGCTGATCGAGAACCCGGCCGCCGTGGTGAACACGGGCAACGTCGAGAAGGCCCAGGCCTACCTCGACTTCGTGAACTCCGCCGCCGGCCAGAAGATCTTCGGCGACCACGGTTTCCGGCCGGTCGACAAGGCCGTCGCGGCGGACTTCGACTTCCCGGCCCCGAAGGACCTCGCCACGATCGAGGACCTGGGCGGCTGGAAGACGGCGAAGAGCGAGTTCTTCGACCCGGAGAACGGCTCGATCACCAAGATCTTCCAGGGTCAGGGGATTGCCACTGAGTAACGGCGTCACCGCGCGCCTGCCGCGCGTTCCCTTCCCCGACCGAGCGGGGCGCTTCGGCGCCCCGCTCGGCATCGGCGTGGCCGTGATCTACATGAGCATCATCGTGCTGATCCCGTTCGCGGCCCTCATCACCGGGGCGTTCGACAACGGTTGGGACGGCTTCTGGAACGCCATCACCAACGAGCGCGCCCTCACGTCGCTGAAGCTGACCGTCGGCATCTCGCTGGTGGTGGTGGCCATCAACGCGGTGATGGGCACGGTCATCGCGTGGGTGCTGGTGCGCGACCGCTTCTTCGGACGGTCGGTCGTCAACTCGCTGATCGACCTGCCCTTCGCCCTGCCCACCATCGTGGCGGGCGTCGTGCTGCTGGCCATGTACGGCCCCGACAGCCCGGTCGGCGTGAACATCGCCTTCACCCGGACCGGCGTCGTCGTCGCCCTCCTGCTCGTGACGCTTCCCTTCGTGGTGCGCTCGGTGCAGCCGGTGCTGATCGAGCTGGATCGCGAGATGGAGGAGGCCGCCGCCTCGCTCGGCGCCACCCCGCCGACCATCTTCCGGCGCATCATCCTGCCCAACCTGATCCCCGCCATGCTGGGCGGCATCGGGCTGGCGTTCGCACGGGCCCTCGGAGAGTTCGGCTCCCTGGTGCTCATCGCCGGCACCCTCGACACCAAGGTCTCCTCGCTCTACATCGTCGAGCTGATCGAGGGCGACCGCGAGGCGTCGGCGGCGGCGATCTCGGTCACCCTGCTGATGATCTCGCTCGTGTCCCTGCTGCTGCTGTCGTTCCTCGAGCGCTGGTGGTCGCGCCATGCGCGTTAGCCCGCAGGCGGCGTCCACGGCGAGCCGCATCGGGCTGCGCACGATCGCGCTGGCCTACCTGACCGTGCTGCTGGTGCTGCCGCTCGCGCTGGTCTTCTACCGCGCGTTCGAGAACGGGTTCGGCACCTTCTGGGAGGCGGTGACGAGCCCCGAGGCCCTGAACGCGCTGAAGCTCACGGTCATCATCACGGCGGTCGTCGTGCCGCTGAACGCGATCTTCGGCGTCCTGACCGCCCTGATCCTGGTGCGCCGCCGGGTGCCCGCGCGCTCGTTCGTGAGCGCGCTGATCGACCTGCCGCTGGCCCTGTCCCCGGTGGTGGTGGGCCTCTGCATCATCCTCGTCTGGGGGCCCAACGACTGGCTGGGCCAGTACGCGTCCGACTCCGGCGTCCAGGTCGTCTTCGCGCTGCCCGGCATGATCCTCGCGACGATCTTCGTGTGCCTGCCCTTCGTGGTGCGCGAGGTGGTGCCGGTGCTGCGCGAGGTGGGGACCGACTCGGAGGAGGCCGCCTCCACCCTCGGGGCCACCGGGTGGCAGACCTTCTGGCGCATCACGCTCCCGGCCATCCGCTGGGGCGTCATCTACGGCGTCATCCTGACCACCGCGCGGGCGCTCGGCGAGTACGGCGCCGTCGCCGTGGTGTCGAGCCGCGTCTCGGGCGACACCGAGACCCTCACCCTGTTCGTGAAGTCCGAGTACGACCAGCTCGGGTCGGACGCGCAGGTGGGCGCCTATGGTGCCTCCGTCGTCCTCCTCATGCTGGCCGTCATCGTCGTGATCAGCATGAACCTGCTCAACCGCAAGGGAGGCTCCCGTGGCAATCACGGTATCTAACGTGAACAAGCGGTTCGGGGACTTCCTGGCCCTGGACGACGTGAGCCTCGAGGTTGCGGGGGGCTCGCTCACGGCGCTGCTCGGCCCCTCGGGGTCGGGCAAGTCAACCCTGTTGCGGGTGATCGCCGGCCTCGAGGTCCCCGACAGCGGCACCGTGATCATCTCGGGCGAGGACGCCACCGACGTGCCGGTGCGCAAGCGCGGCGTCGGCTTCGTGTTCCAGCACTACGCGGCCTTCAAGCACATGACGGTGCGCGACAACGTGGGCTTCGGCCTGCGCATCCGCAAGCGCTCGAAGGGCGAGACCCGCGACCGGGTGGACGAGCTGATCTCGCTCGTGCAGCTCGAGGGCATGGCGGACCGCTACCCCAACCAGCTCTCGGGCGGCCAGCGCCAGCGCATGGCCCTCGCCCGCGCCCTGGCCGTGGAGCCCAAGGTGCTGCTGCTGGACGAGCCCTTCGGCGCGCTCGACGCCCGCGTGCGCAAGGAGCTGCGCAGCTGGCTGCGCCGGCTGCACGAGGAGGTCCACACCACCACCGTGCTGGTCACTCACGATCAGGAGGAGGCCATGGAGGTGGCCGACCGGATCGCCGTGATGGACGACGGCGCCATCCAGCAGGTCGGTTCGCCCCGCGACGTCTACGAGCACCCGGTCAACCGGTTCGTGATGACCTTCGTGGGTCCCACCACGCGCATGGGCGAGGCGTACGTGCGCCCCCACGACCTCGAGCTGCGCGCCGAGCCCAACGGCACCACCTCGCGGGCGACCGTGCAGCGGCTGGTGCACCTCGGCTTCGAGGTGCGGGTGGAGCTCGAGCGAGAGGACGGCGCGGAGATCTCCGCCCAGGTCACGCGCGAGGAGGCCGACAGCCTCGCCCTGGAGCCGGGATCGACCGTCTTCGTGCGCCCCACCAGGGAGAAGCTCTTCACGGAGGCCGGCGGCGGCATCTAGCGGCGCGCTCGGGCGTTGAGCCGCGGAAGCGGCGGATGCTGCCAGCATTCCGGCGGCCCCGCGCTGCCGTCGGCTCCAGGTGGACGCGGGAGCTCGACGCGGGGGGACGCCCTGGCCCGGCGCCACCTCCACCGCCTGCGCGGGAGGTGACGCGCCGGGCCGGGCGGGTCAGCTCACCTCCTGCAGGCTCCCGTCCTCCACGTGGTACAGGAAGCCGCGCACGCTGGACTTCCGGGGGATGAAGGGGCTCGCCTGGATGCGCCCGATCGACTGGCGCACGTCCTCCTCGGCGTCCGGGAAGGCCTCGGCGGCCCACTGCGGCTTCACGCCGACGTCCTCCTGGATGCCGCGCCGGAAGTCGTCGTCCGAGAACGTGACCATCCCGCAGTCGGTGTGGTGGATGAGGATGATCTCCTCGGTCCCCAGCAGGCGCTGGGAGATCGCGAGCGAGCGGATGGCGTCGTCGGTGACCACGCCGCCGGCGTTGCGGATGACGTGGCCGTCGCCCTCCGCGAGGCCCAGCACCTTCTGGGGGTCCAGGCGGGCGTCCATGCACGCCACCACCGCCACCTTGCGGGCGGGGGGGAGCGGCAGGTCGCCCTTGTCGAACCCGTCGGCATAGGTCCGGGCGTTGTCCAGCAGTCGGTCGGTTGTGCTCATCGTTCCTCCGATTGGGAGATGACAGGGGTCTCGTCGGGAGGTGTCTCGTCGAGGGGGTCGGGGAGGGTGGTCATGGCCGGATCGCCACCAGCTCCGCCACGCCGCCGCGGGCCACGCGCCGCACGTCGGGATGGCCGAGCCGGGCGATCATGCTGGCCGCCACCGCGCTGCGGACGCCGGTGGCGCACGCCACGACCACCGGGCGGGCGCGATCCAGCGCCTCCAGGGCGGCCGTGGTGATGGTGGGGAGCGGCAGGTGGACCGCCTCGCCCACGTGGCAGGCGTCCCACTCGTCCGGGTCGCGCACGTCAACGAGCGCCACCTCGCCGCGATCGAGGGCCCGGGCCAGGTCGTCCACCTCGACGACGGGCGTGGATGCCACGCCCAGGCCCGCCCCGCGCCAGCCGGCGATGCCGTCGGCCAGCACGCCGCGCACGTCGTCCATCCCGACCGCCTGCAGCAGGCGGGCCAGGCGGCGCGCCTCGGCCTCGTCGCGGCCCATCGTGACGATGGGGGGACGCGACGCCAGCACCCACCCGGCGCGCGTTCCCACGCCCGGCCGGTCGGCGGGGAGGCAGATCGCCCCGGGCACGTGGACGGTGTCGAATGCGGCCGCGGGCCGGCCGTCGACGAGCACGGCACCCTCGGCCACCAGGCGCCGGACGTGCCGGATCGAGAGCGCCGGCGGCGCGTCGGAGGGTGCGTCCGGGTGGCGGTTGAGCGAGACGACGTGCGCGACGTTGGCGGGTCGTGGCGGCAGGGTCTCGATCAGGGACGTCACGAACGCGTCCTCGTCCGCGAGGCCGAAGGCGCGGTTGGCCAGTCGCTCCTGGCCCACGGTCGAGACCGTGCGTCCGCTGAGGGCTCCGCCGCCGCAGAGCGACCCGCCGATGTGGGCGGGCCACACCTCCACGTCGTCACCGAGGGCCGCGATCCGCCGCAGGGATGCGAACAGGTCGCGGGCGCCCGCCGCGGCCTCCACCGCCAGGTCCGGCCGGGCGACGTCGCCCACCAGCAACGAGTCGCCGGTCAGCACCGCGGCGGGGCGCGGCGACCGGGCGAGGTCGGTCACGACCAGGCTCGTGTGCTCGGGCCGGTGGCCCGGGGTGGAGAGCGCGGTCAGCTCCGTCCGGCCCACCCGGATGGTGTCGCCGTTCCGCAGCACGCGGTGCGGGTCCGCGGCGCCGCAGCCCGCCGGGAGGTGGATCGTGGCCCCGGTCGCCGCCGCGAGGCGGCCGCGGCCGGACACGTGGTCGGCGTGGACGTGGGTCTCGACGACGTGCGCGATGCGGAAGCCGTGGTACTCCGCGAGGCGCAGGTACTCGTCGATGTCCCACCGCGGATCCACGACCACGGCCTCGCCGCCGCACGACACCACGTACGACGCGCAGGCGAGGTCGTCGTTCAGAACCTGGCGGAACAGCATCGCGTCCTCATCATCAGGCCGGTTTATCGTCGCGATCAACGACGAGGGTCCTCGGCAGGGCCGGGCGTGTCAAGCCGGAGGCCCCTGCGCCCTCAGCTCGTGGGTGGCGCCGACCGCCTCGCGGCGGAGGGTCCCGTCGGGCGCGACGCCGTAGACGCCCATGCGCACGAGGGGCGGGGAGTAGGCGTGGATCGACACCGCGGGGATCGTCCCGACCCCCTGCACGCGGTGGACGTGCGAGGGAGGGAACGACAGCGACTGGCCGCGCCGCAGGCGGCGGCGCACCGGGGCGCCCACGGTGAGGCGCTCCTCCACCAGCTCCCCCTGGACGACGGCGAACGCCCCCGAGGAGACGTCGTGGTCGTGGAAGCCCGTGTCGTGATCCTCCCCGCTCCAGCAGATGAGCCAGACGTCCACGCGCGGATCGCTCCACAGGAGCTCGAAGATCCGGGAGCCGGGGTCGTGGCGCACACGAGGCGTCCACAGGGCGGGGTTCCCGGCCAGCCCCTCGACCAGGGCGCGAAGGTCGTCCGGGCCGATGGGCGGGGCGGCCGGCGGGAGCAGGGCGTCGAGCTGAGCGATCACGCGAGCACCTCCTGGGGGGCGAAGAGACGGGCGGTGCCGACGTCGTCGGGGTCGAGGCCGAGGTCCCCGAGGGGTCGCCGGACGGGGTCGATGACCGGGCGGTCCGAGCCGTAGACCAGGTGGTCCCGGCCCACCGCCGCGGCCACCGCGGCGATCGCCCGCGGGCCGTAGGACGACGTGTCGAGGAAGACGCCGGGGTCCTCCGCGCCGAAGGACACGCCGCGCGAGCCGAGACGCTCGCCGTGGAGCGGCGCCAGGCCGGCCAGCATGGCGAAGCACGCGCGCAGCCGGGGATGCGCCGGGCGCACCCAGGCGCGGAACGCCAGCCACGCGGCGTGGATCTGCGCGACGTAGGAGGTCAGCGAGGGCCACCAGCCGGGGGAGCCCTGCCCCGTGGAGGGGGGAGCGCTCCACGGGGCCGGGCCGGGGTGCACGAAGAGCGGCGACCCGCGCTCCTCGAGCATGGAGAGCAAGGACGCGCAGCGAGCCGCGCCCTCGGGGCCGCACAGGGCGCCGGCCGGCAGGCAGAGGCCGACGAAACCCTCGTCCAGGCGATCGGCCAGGGCCCCCGGATCGGGCCGGTCGAGGCCCGCGGCCGCCCAGGCCGACAGCCGGGGCCCCAGGGCGGAGGTCCCCGCGTGGTAGGCCGCGAGCAGCTCCTCGGCCTCGTCGCCCGGCAGGGCCTCGATGCCGAGCGGGCTCGACAGCGCCACGACCGCACGGTCGAGGCCGTCGCGCTCGACCAGCAGCGCCCGGCGCACGGGATCGTGGTCGTTCGGATCGACGGGCCATTCGGGCTCCCCGGCGATGCGCAGGATCCAGCCGGCCCCGGAGCGGCGCAGGAGCGGCGGGCGGGAGCGGCGCGAGAGCGCCGCCAGGAGCGGCTCGGGCCAGAGGTGCTGGTGCACGTCGAGGCGCTCGCTCATCGCGCCGCCCGCCGGGACGCCAGCGGCCGCGCCGGCACGCCCCCGATGCGCACTCCGGGCTCGACGTCGTCGATCACGACCGCCCCCGCGCCCACGACGGCGCCCTCGCCGACGATACGGCCCTGGAGGATCACGGCCCCGCTCCCGATGTGGGCGCCCGCGCCGACGATCGCCGCGCCGCCCACCCGTGCGCCCGAGGCGATGTGGGAGCACTCGCCCACCACCACGTCGTGGCCCACGATGGCGCCCGCGTTCACGAGGGCGTCACGGGCGATCCGCGCCTCGGCGTTGACGATGGCGCCGGCCATCACCTGGGCGCCCTCCTCGAGTACGGCGGAGACGGCGACGCTCGCCGAGCGGTGGACGATCGCGGGCAGCCGGAAGCCGGCCTCGCGCAGCAGGACCGCCCCCGCGCGGCGCGGGGAGACGTCGCCGGCGCCGCCGATTCCCACGAAGGCCAGCTCCACCCCCTGGGCGCGCAGCGCCGCCAGGGCGTCGCCTCCGACCACCGGGCAGCCGAGGACCGTGAGGCCCTGGAGCGCGGGGTCGGAGTCGAGCAGCGCCACCACCCGGTAGCGCAGCACCGAGCGGATGGCCTCGACGGCGCACTTGGCGTGGCCGCCCGCGCCGAGCCCGGCGATGGCGGGCAGCCGGTCCTGCCGCTCCTGCCCGCGGGCGCCGGGGACCTCTGCGACGCGGCGAGCGCGCGCGGATGGGGTTGGTGCGATCACGCTCACTCCAGCGGACAGGGGTGGAGAAGTGGGATGCCGTGGGCCGTCGATGGTCGGAGCGCCGTTGGCCGACGGCGCCCCGTCCATCAACTCAGCTTATCGCAACGATAAGCGCGACGCACTCTGCTGGCGCGCCCCCCCAAAGTCAAGCGCGAGCGTCCGGGCTGTCCCAGCCCGCCGGGCGCCCCGCCCTACGGCCGGGGATCTCCTCGATCTCGACCAGCACGCCGCGGACGCCCGAGACGTCGAGCAGGCGCTGCACGGCCTGCGACGGCTTGAGGATGTGCACCGGGGGGCGCGCCCTCGCGGGCGCGCTCGTTGGCCGCCAGCAGGGCCCCGAGCCCGCGGCTGTCCATGAAGGTGACGCCCTCGAGGTCCACGTAGACCGGGCCCTGGCCGCGCTGGGCATCGGTCAATTCGCGCGACACCTCGGGCAGCGCGAGCGCGTCGAGGACCCCCGTCACCCGCACGAGAGTCCCGTCTCCACGTTTCTCGACGTGGACCTCCACGTGCTCCGCCGACATGGCGCGGGAGACTACCAGGGTGGGCTGGCCGCACCCGCGGCCCGGCGCCGCCGGTACCATGTCCCCGTCGATCGAACGGGAGTGTGGGTGATGAGGGGACTGCCGGCCTGGATGCTCGCGCTGCTGGTCGTGCTGACGGGCCTCCTGCTGTGGGTCGGCTGGGAGGACAAGGGCGAGGCGGGCTACCTCCCGTTCATCATGGGCATCCTCTTCGGGCTCTTCACACTCGCCTCCCTCGCGGCCAAGGCGCGCCCCGCCGACGACGAGGAGTAGGCGCGCCGTGGCGAGCGATCCCTACGGCCCGAGCGATCCGGCCAAGCGCCACAGTGCCGCCATCACGGACGGCCCCGACCGCGCCCCGGCGCGGGCGATGCTGAAGGGGACCGGCTTCACCGACGAGGACCTGGCCAAGCCCATCATCGGGGTCGCCACGACGTGGATCGAGACCATGCCGTGCAACCTCAACCAGCGGGACCTGGCCCAGCACGTGAAGCGCGGCATCCGGGCCGCGGGCGGAACGCCGATGGAGCTCAACACCATCGCGGTGTCCGACGGGGTGTCGATGGGCACCGAGGGCATGCGCTGCTCGCTGGTGTCGCGAGAGGTGATCGCCGACTCCATCGAGCTGGCGTCGCGCGGGCACCTCTTCGACGGGCTCGTGTGCCTGGTGGGCTGCGACAAGACGATCCCGGCGGCCGCGATGGCGCTCGCCCGTCTCGACATCCCCGGGCTGGTCCTCTACAACGGCTCGATCGCGCCCGGGCGCTACCAGGGGCGCGACGTGACCATCCAGGACGTCTTCGAGGTGGTCGGGGCCCACGCGGCCGGGAAGGTGGGGCCCGAGGAGGTCCACGCCCTCGAGAGCGTCGCGTGCCCCGGGGCCGGCGCGTGCGGCGGCCAGTTCACGGCCAACACGATGTCGATGGCCCTCGACCTGCTGGGCATCAGCCCGGCCGGCCTCAACGGGGTGCCCGCCCTGCACCCGAGCAAGGAGGCCGCCGCGGTCGCGGCCGGGGAGCTCGTGATGCGCCTCGTGCGGGAGGACGTCCGGCCCTCCCAGATCATCACGCGCGACGCCATCGAGAACGCCATCGCCGGCGTGGCCGCGAGCGGGGGGTCCACCAACGCGGTGCTGCACCTGCTGGCGATCGCGTGGGAGATGGGCATCGACCTGGCGATCGACGACTTCGACTCGATCGCCGAACGCACTCCGATCGTGGCGAGCCTCACCCCGGGCGGGCGGTTCGTGGCGACCGACCTCCACGAGGCCGGCGGGGTGGCCCTCGTCAGCCGTGAGCTCACCAAGCGCGACCTGGTGCACGCCGGCGCCCGCAACGTCGACGGGCGCACGCTGGGCGAGATCGCCGACCAGGCGCACGAGGCGCCCGGACAGGAGGTCGTGGTGCCGATCGAGACGCCGCTGTCGCCCAGCGGCGGCCTGGCGATCCTGCACGGCAACCTCTCTCCCGAGGGCTGCGTGGTGAAGCTGGCCGGGCACGAGCGGCGCCTGCACGTCGGTCCGGCGCGGGTCTTCGAGAGCGAGGAGGAGACCTTCGCCGCGGTCAAGCAGCGGCTCATCCGCGCGGGCGACGTGGTGGTGATCCGCTACGAGGGCCCCGCGGGAGGTCCGGGGATGCGCGAGATGCTGCACGTCACGGCCGCGATCGTGGGCGAGGGCATCGGCGACGAGGTGGCCCTCGTCACCGACGGGCGCTTCTCGGGAGCCACCCACGGCCTGATGGTGGGCCACGTTGCGCCCGAGGCGTTCCGCGGCGGCCCGATCGCCGTCGTGCGCGAGGGCGACACGGTCGTGATCGACGTGGACGCGCGCGAGCTGCGCCTGGACCTTCCCGACGACGAGATCGCCGCCCGTCTGGCCGAGTGGTCCCCGCCCGCCCCCCGCTACACGCGTGGGGTGCTGGCGAAGTACGCGGGGCTGGTCTCCTCCGCGTCGGAGGGGGCCATCACCCGTCCGCTCTGACGTGGCCCACCCGCGCCTGGAGCTGGCCGACTGGAAGCGACGGGTGCTCGCCATGTACGCCCGCGTGCGGGAGGCGGGCGGCGACGCCTGGGCCTGCGATGAGTTCCGCGCCGCGCGCGACGGGCTCTTCCGCGAGCACCCGCAGAGCCCCCTGCCCGCCGAGGAGCGGGCGCGCTTCACCGGGCTCCCCTACTTCGCCCACAACCCGCGGATGCGGGTCGAGGCCGCGCTCGTGCCCGACGACTCGGGCGCCGAGCTGGTCATCCCCACCAGCACCGGAGAGCCCACCCGCTTCACGCGCATCGGGAGCGTGCACCCCTCGCTCGAGGGCCGCGAGGTGTCGCTGGCCGTCTACTGGCTCGAGGGGTACGGGGGCGGCCTCTTCCTGCCCTTCCGCGACGCCCTGGCCGGCGGCGCGACCTACGGCGGCGGCCGCTACCTGCTCGACACCGTGAAGGGGGCCGACCTCGGGACCGGCGCGACGGCGGACGGCTGGTGCTGGACTTCAACTACGCCTACAACCCGTCCTGCGCCTACGACCCGCGCTGGAGCTGCCCGCTGGCGCCGCCGGAGAACCGCATCGACGTGGGGGTGGAGGCCGGCGAGCGGATGCCCGACGACGGGGCCTAGCGGCGGCATCCGGGTCCGCCGTGGTCGCGACCGCGCGCGGGGACGATACTCACCAGTGCCGTGCCCGAGCTCGAAAAGGGTCGCGAGTCCTATGCCAAGCGCGAGTGGGTCGGCGCGTACGAGTCCCTGACGGCCGCCGATCGCACCGCGCCGCTGGACGCGCCGGACCTCGAGTTGCTGGCGAGGGCGAGCTACATGCTCGGCCGTGACGACGACTACGTGAGCGAGCCTCGAGCGGGCTCATCGCGCCTTTCTGGAGCAGGGTGAGCCGTTGCGCGCCGTGCGGTGCGCGTGGTGGATCGGCCACAACCTCCTGTTCCGAGGGGAGACGGGGCCCGCCAGGGGATGGTTCGCCCGGGCTCGGCGATTGCTCGAGCGCGAGCGGCGCGACTGCGTCGAGCGGGGATACGTCCTGATCGCGGCACTGCTCGAGCATCTGATGGCCGGTGAGCACGAGGCCGCGGGCGCGACCGCGGTCGAGATCACTGAGATCGGCGACCGCTTCGGTGACCGGGACCTCGTCGCGATCGGCCTGATGGAGAAAGGCCATGCGATGGTCAGGCAGGGTCGCACGGAGGAGGGCCTGCGGCTGGTGGACGAGACGATGGTGGCGGTCACCACCGGGGAGCTGTCACCCATCGTCGCCGGGATCGTCTACTGCAACACGATCGCCTTCTGTCAGAGCGCGTACGAGCTGCGCCGGGCGCGGGAGTGGACCGCCGCCCTGACGCGCTGGTGCGCGCAGCAGCCCGAGATGGTGGCGCACAACGGCCTCTGCCTCGTGCATCGCGCCCAGCTCATGACGCTCGGGGGCTCCTGGCGTGGACGCGCTGGCAGAGCTCCGCCGGCTGGGCGAGCGCTTCACCGAGGGGGCGCTGAACAGGCGGGCGCTCGGCCACGGCGCCTACGGCGAGGGCGAGCTGCACCGCCTCCAGGGCGAGTTCGAGGAGGCCGAGGCCGCCTACCGCGCGGCCAGCGGGCTCGGGCGCGAGCCGCAGCCGGGGCTGGCGCTCCTGCGCCTGGCGCAGGGCGACGGCGACTCCGCGGCGGCGGCGATCCGCCGCGCGGTGGGCGAGACGACCCGGCCGCTCGCGCGCGCGGGGCTCCTGCCCGCATACGTCGAGATGATGCTGGCCGTCGGCGATCTCGAGGCCGCGCGCAGCGCCAGCCGCGAGCTCGACGAGATCGCCGAGCGGCACGGCACCGACCTGCTGGAGGCGTGGGCCGCCCAGGCGCGAGGGGCGGTGGCGATCGCCGGGGGCGACGCTCGGGCCGCGCTGGGCGCGTTGCGCGGCGCATGCGAGGCGTGGCAGGAGCTCGACGCGCCGTACGAGGTCGCTCGGACCCGCGCGCTGCTGGGGGTCACCTGCCGGTCGCTGGGAGACGAGGACACGGCCGGGCTCGAGCTGGAGGCGGCTCGCGGCGTCCTCGCTCGACTGGGAGCCGCGCCCGCCCTCGCCTGGGTCGACGCTCTCACCGGCCGAGACCGTGGCGGCGGACGCCCACGGCCTGACGGCGCGGGAG
Source organism: Miltoncostaeaceae bacterium (assembly GCA_963721335.1). Classification (GTDB taxonomy): domain Bacteria; phylum Actinomycetota; class Thermoleophilia; order Miltoncostaeales; family Miltoncostaeaceae; genus CAVXDY01. The sequence goes on along the minus strand of CAVRIV010000001.1, from coordinate 353,292 downwards.
CTCGAGGTGCTGCGGCTGGTCGCCGCCGGGAAGGCCAACCGGGAGATCGCAACGGCGCTGGTCATCAGCGAGCGCACGGTGGCCCGGCACCTGCAGAACATCTTCGCCAAGCTCCGCGTCTCGTCCCGGACGGCGGCGGCCGCGTTCGCGTTCGAGCACGATCTCGTCTGAGGTCGCGGCCGGTCGCGAATTGACCACGCCGCCCATCCCCGCGGTTGGTGAATCCGGCCGATGCGCCGGCCGGGGCCGCGCCCGTAGCGTCGCCATCGCCCGTGACTCGAGCGAAGGAGGGCGACGATGTACGTGGTCGTGCATCACCGGATCGGCGACCGGCGGACGGCGTTCTCGCGTGGCGAGAGGCTCGTCAGGAACGAGGGCGCCCCGGCCGGCGTGCGAGTGCTGCAGTTCTACCCGAGCACGGATGGGTCGGCGGTCACCTGCCTGTGGGAGGCCGGCTCGGTGGAGGAGGTCCAGGAGTACGTCGACTCCACGCTGGGGGACTCCAGCCGGAACACGTGCTACCAGGTCGACGCCGAGCAGGCGTTCGCGGAGCGGCCCCTGGGGCTGCCGGCGTCGCCGGCCCTCCGCGCCGCCGCGGACTAGCGGCGCCGGCTATTTTCGGCGCCTGCGTGCTTTGGTGGGCCGGGCCCGGGAGCCTCCCGGCGTGCGCGGCACGCTCGGCGCCGGCGCCGGCGCCGGCGCCGGGCTCCGCATCGGTGCCGGGGCATCGACGGGCTCCGGCCCGCGGCGCACGCTCCACACGAACGCGACGACCGCGCCAAGGAAGAGGGCGAGCGCGACGTAGAAGTTGAGCCGCTGGCCGAGGAACATCTTCGAGGGGTCCACGCGGAGCTGCTCCCAGAAGATGCGGCCCAGCGAGTAGACCATCACGTAGAGGCAGAAGACCCCGGGCGCGCGCAGCCGGAAGCGGTGGCCCAGCCACACGATCAGGGCCGCCCCGCCGAAGTTCCACAGCATCTCGTAGAGGAAGGTGGGGTGGAACGTGGTGTCGTCGATGTACTTCTCGGGCCGGTGCTGGAGGTCGACCTCGAGCGCCCAGGGCAGGTCGGTGGGCCCGCCGAACAGCTCCTGGTTGAAGTAGTTGCCGAGCCGCCCGATGCCCTGGGCCACCAGGATCCCGGGCGCGGCGGCGTCCATCATCTTGAGCACGCTCGCCCCGCGGAGATGCGTGACGAGCGCGCCGGTCGCCACGCCGAAGAGCACGCCGCCCCAGATCCCGAGCCCGCCCTGCCAGATCGCGATCGGGCCGTACCACTCGTCGCCGACCTCGTCCCAGCTCGTGATGTCGTGGTAGAGCCGCGCGCCGACCAGGCCGGCGAGGACGGACCAGAGGGCCACCTCGAGAACCAGGTCCGGGTCGCCCCCGACGGCGCGCCAGCGGCGCATGCTGATCCAGACGGCCGCGGCGATCCCCGCCAGCAGGCAGAGCGCGTAGAGGCGGATCTCCAGCGGGCCCAGCGTGATGTCGCGGACGTCGGGGGCGGGGATGCTCGCGACGAGGGCGGCGCCGGACACCCGGCGGAGATTAGAGGAACCACACCGGCGGCTGTGTTCTCCGGCAACCACCCCCTTTACTGAGTAAACGCTCACTTGTTAACGTGGGGGTGTGACGACCCTCGGCGACCCCATCGTCCCGCGCACCCGGATGAGCCGGGAGGGCCGGCGCGCCTGCCTCCTGAGCGTCGGACGGGGGCTGTTCGCCGAGCGCGGCTACCACGGCACGAGCACGGCCGACATCGCCCGCGAGGCGCGCTGCTCGGAGGCCGTCCTGTACCAGCACTTCGCCTCCAAGCTGGCGCTCTTCCTGGCCGTGCTCGAGGAGCAGGCCGCGGGGATGCAGCGCCGCCTGGAGGAGGCGGCGGACCGTGATCGGGACGATCCGTTCGGGAGCATCGCGCGGGCCCTGGGGCAGCGGGTGACCGAGCCCCACGTGCCCGACTCGCTCAAGCTGCGCTCGCTGGCGGTCACGATGGCCGACGAGCCCGAGGTGCGCGCGACGCTCGACCGCATCCGCGACGGCTTCGCGGAGATCGTCGGCGCCGCCGTGCGCCGCAGCCAGGCCTCGGGCCGGCTGCGCGACGACGTCGATCCCGAGCACGTCAGGGCGCTCTTCGCGGGCCTGAGCTTCCTGGGCGCGTTCACGTGCGCCACCGAGGGCGACCGCGCGCTGCGGCGGCTGGGGCCCATCGCCGAGACCCTGGTGCGGATCCTGGAGCCGTCGGATCCGTCCGCTCCCCCGACCTCCGAGGAGGCGCGATGACGTCCCGCGCCCAGGGGCACAAGTGGCTGACGCTGGCCGCGATGTGCTTCGGCCTCTTCCTGATCATGCTGGACAACACGATCGTCAACGTGGCGCTGCCCTCGATCCAGCGCCAGCTCGACGCCGCGCCCTCGACGCTCGAGTGGACGATCAACGCCTACGTGCTCGCGTTCGCCGTGCTGATCATGCTCGGCGGCAAGCTGGGCGACCGCTTCGGGCGCAAGCGGATGTTCCTGGTCGGCCTCGCGATCTTCACCGGCATGTCCGCCGCCTGCGCGCTGGCGCCGACGGCCGAGTGGCTGGTGGCGTTCCGCGCCGGCCAGGGGGTCGGGGGCGCGCTGATGAACCCGCTGACGCTGTCGATCATCGTCGCGGCCTTTCCGCGCAAGGAGCTCGGGACCGCGATCGGCATCTGGGCCGGCATCTCCGCGCTGGCGCTCGCCATCGGCCCGGTGCTGGGCGGTGTCCTGGTGGAGCGCGTCAACTGGTCGGCCGTCTTCTGGATCAACGTGCCCGTGGGGATCGTGGGAGCGCTCGTCACGCTCTGGGCGGTGGCCGAGTCGCGGGACCCCACGAGCTTCAGCCTCGACCTGCCGGGCATCGGCCTCATCACGGTGGGCCTCTTCCTGGTCGTGTGGGGGCTCATCGAGACCAACGCGCACGCCTGGGCCTCGGCCTACACGATCGGGTTCCTCGTGTCCGGCATCGCGACGCTCGTCGCCTTCGTGGCGTGGGAGGCCCGGAGCGCCAGCCCCATGGTCCCCCTCGAGTTCTTCCGCCGGCCGGCGTTCAGCGCGCCCGTGGTGCTGGTCGTGTTCGTGGGCCTGGCGCTGTTCGGCGTCGTCTACTTCATCACCCTCTACTTCCAGAACGTGAAGGGCTGGTCGCCCGAGAAGTCCGGCCTCGCCGCCCTCCCGCTCACCGGGATGATCATGTTCATCGCACCCCTGGCCGGGCGGCTCCAGACGCGCTTCAGCCCGCGCCAGCTGATGACCACCGGCATGCTGATGCTGTCCGCGCGGCCTCGTCGGGCTCAGCCAGATCACGGTCGACTCGAGCTACAACGCGATCTGGCCGTTCTACGTGATCATGGGCGCCGGGCTCGCCCTCACGATGCCCACCACCTCGGCCACGGCGATGGCGGCCGTGGATCCCCAGAAGGCCGGGGTGGCCTCGGGGGTGATCAACTCCGCGCGGCAGGTGGGCGCCGCGGTGGGGCTGGCGGTGCTCGGCGCGGTCGGGGCGACCCTGGCGAGCCGCTCGTGGGCCGACGACGTGGCGCAGCTCCCGGCGGGCGCGCAGGGCCCGGCCGCGAGCCTCGAGGACCTGGTCATCGGCGGCCAGGGCCGGGTGATCGGGCAGATCGCGGGGCCGGCCGCCCAGCAGAACGCCTTCGAGGCCTTCGTCACCGGCGTCAACGGCGCCATGTGGGTCGGCGCGGCGCTGACGTTCGCCGCCGCGATGACGGCCTTCATCGGGCTGCGGGGCGTCCGGTCGCCCCGCAACGAGGAGCCGGTCCCGGCCGACGCCGCTCCGAGCGAGCGGATCCCCGCCCACAGCCCCGGCTGACGCCGGGCGTCATTGCCATGTGATTGTGAGACTGGTTATCATCTGCGCGCTCTGAGGTCCGCGCCGGCGGGCCCGGCTTCCTCCGGGAGGGCGCGGCGGTGGGACCACGCAGATGGATCGCGATCGCCGTCGTGGCGCTCCTCGCGGGGATGGCGCCGCTGCTCGCCGCATGCGGCGGCGACGACGCGGCCGGCGGCCGGGGGCAGGTGGTGGTGACCACGACGGTCCTCGGCTCGGTCGTGACGGAGTTGGTGGGCGACGCCGCGGACGTGCACGTGCTGATGCCGAACGGCGCCGATCCCCACGAGTTCCAGCCCTCGGCGAAGGACGTCGAGCGCCTGGCGAACGCCGACCTGGTGGTCGAGAACGGCCTGAAGCTCGAGGAGGGCCTCGAGGACGCGCTGGGCCAGGCGCGCGACGACGGCACGCCGATCTTCACCGCCACCGATCACGTGAAGCTCCTGGCCTTCGGGGCCGACGATGCCGAGGAGATCGCCGAGCACGGCCCGGACGACCCCCACATCTGGACCGATCCACTGGCGATGCGCGACGTGGTGCGCGCCCTGGTGCCCGAGCTGCGGGGAGCGCTCGGCATCGACGTGGCGGCCCGCGGCCGGTCGCTGGAGACGCGCCTCGAGGCCCTGAGCTCCGACATCGCCGCCGAGGTCGCGCGCATCCCCCCCGAGCGGCGCAAGCTCGTGACGGGACATGAGTCGCTGGGGTACTTCGCCGACCGCTACGGCTTCCGCCTGGTGGGCGCCGTGCTGCCCTCCCTGAGCTCGCAGGCCCAGGTCTCGTCGAGCCAGCTGGCCACGTTGGCGGACCAGGTGCGCGACGAGGACGTGTCGGTGATCTTCAACGAGATCGGCACCCCTCCCGGGGTGGCCGACGCCGTGGCCGACGAGACCGGCGCACGCGTGGTGGAGCTCGCCACGCACACGCTCCCCGACGACGGCTCCTACGTCACCTTCATGAGGGATCTCGCGGGCGGCATCACCCGGGCCCTCCGCGTCGACGCCCCGAGCTGAGCCGTGGGCCCGCTCCTCGATCCGTTCCTCGACAACGAGTTCATGATGCGTGCGCTGGTCGCGGGCGTGCTCGTTGCGGTGGCGTGCGCGATCGTGGGGACCTTCGTGGTGCTCCGGGGCCTGGCCTTCATCGGCGATGCCCTGGCGCACGGGGTGCTCCCGGGCATCGCCGGGGCCCTGCTGCTGGGTCTGCCCGGCATCGGAGGGGCGTTCGTGGGCGCGGCGCTGATGATCGCGGGGGTCGATGTGGTGCGCCGCCGCTCGCGCCTCTCGGGCGACACCGCGATCGGCCTGCTCTTCGTGGGCATGCTGGCCCTCGGCGTCGTGATCGTGTCGCGGTCCGACTCGTTCACGGGGGACCTCACCCGGATCCTGTTCGGCGAGGTCCTCGGCATCGCGTGGTCGGACATCTGGGTGCAGCTCGCCGCGGCCGTGCTCGTGGGGGTCGTTGCGGTCGTGTGCGCACGCCCCTTCCAGCTGCTCGCCTTCGACCGGGAGCAGACGCGTGTGGCGGGGTTCTCGCCCGGCCTGTACGAGTGGCTGATGCTGGGGATGGTCGCGGTGACCGTGGTGGTGTCGTTCCAGACCGTCGGGACCCTGCTGGTGTTCGGGATGCTCGTCGCCCCCCCGGCCACCGCCGCCCTGGTCGCGCGCCGGATCGGCGCGATGATGCTGGGCGCGGCGATCCTCGGGGCCCTGTCGGTGGCGGTGGGGCTGCTCCTCTCCTACCACTACGACCTGGCGGCGGGAGCCACGATCGTGCTGGTGGAGGTGGCCGCCTTCTTCGTCGTTCTCACGATCCAGTCACTGCGCCGGCCGCTGGTGGCGGCTCCCGCGTGACCTGCGCGCTGCGGGCCGACGCGCTCGGGGTCGGCTACGACGGACGGCCGGTGGTGTCCGGCCTCTCCCTCAGGCTGCTCCCCGGGCAGATGCTCGCGGTGCTCGGCACGAACGGCTCGGGGAAGTCGACGCTGGTGAAGACCGTCGCCGGCCTCCTGGACCCGGTGGCCGGGACGATCGAGGTGCTGGGCGGACCCCCCGGCGCGGCGCCCGCCCGGGTGGCCTATCTGGGTCAGGTGCAGGCCACCGGCCACGTCCTGCCCCTGCGCGCACGGGACGTGGTGGCCATGGGGCGCTTCGCCGCGCGCGGTCTGACGAGGCGGCTGACCCGCGGCGACCGCCTGCTGGTGGAGGCCGGGATGGACCGGATGGGAATCGCCGCCCTCGCCGACGAGCCGCTGGGCAGCCTGTCGGGCGGACAGCGCCAGCGCGTGCACATCGCCCGGGCCCTGGCCTGGGAGGCGGATCTGGTGGTGCTCGACGAGCCCACGTCCGGCCTCGACCTGGCCGGGCGCGAGCTGCTCCAGGCGGCCCTGGCGCAGGAGCGCGCGCGGGGCGCGGCGGCCGTGGTGTGCACCCACGACGTGGGCGATGCGGCCGGCGCCGAGCACGCGCTGCTCCTGGACCGCCGGGTCGTGGCCTGCGGCCCGCCCGGCGAGGTGCTCACGCGCGACGCCCTGATGGAGACCTTCGGGCTGGTCCTGGCGGAGCTCCCGGGCGGATCGGAGATGGTGATGGATCCCGTCCACCGGCACCACGATCACTGATGGGGTCCGATGCATCCGTCACACTGCGGCCATGCTCACGACCCTCGCGATCCCAACCGCGCTGCGGGAGTTCGTCCCCGCGGGGCGGCCTCAGGCGGGCGGCGCCGAGGCCCTGGCCTGGGCGGCCCGCGTCGCCCTCGTCACGCTGGTCGTGGCGCTGGCCCTCGAGGCCGCGACGGACGGCGCCGCTCGCTGAGCGCCGGCCGGGCCGTCCCCGAGGAGTCCCGGCAGCCCTCGCACACGCCGTGGACGGTCACCTCGTGACCCTCGACCAGGAAGCCCTGCCGCTCGGCCTGGTCGGCGGCCCATCCCGCGATGTCGCACTGGTCGAGCTCGGCCACGGCGCCGCAGGAGCTGCAGACCAGGTGATGGTGGTGGCCCCTCCCGCACAGGCGGTAGACGACCTCGCCCCCGGTCCGCGTGATCGCGTCGACCGCACCGCGGTCGACCAGCAGCGCCACGGTGCGCTCGGCCGTGCGCTCGCCGAGGCCCGGCGCGCGGCGGCGGCCGCGGGCGAGGAGCACCGGCAGAGGCAGCGCCTCGCCGGCGTCGCTCAGGGCGTCCAGGATCGCCTCGCGCTGGGGGGTCCGGCGCAGTCCGTCGGCGCTCAGGCGGCGCCACACCGTCTCTGTCCCCGACCGCTCCATGCCGCCCGATGATACGCCCGCACCACCACCGGCCCGACGACGAGGCCGCCGGGCGCTGGGCCGACCACGCCCTCGCGAGCGTGGCCGGGGCGGGTCACCGGTCCGGCGGCGCACGGCGAGCGGTGATCGAGTCGCTCGCGCACCAGGAGTGCTGCCGCTCGGCCCAGGAGATCTTCGACCAGCTTCGCGGCGAGGGCCGCCGCGTGGGGATCGCGAGCGTCTACCGGGTGCTCGACCTGCTCGCGAGCCTGCACCTGGTGCACCGCATCGACCTGGGCGGAGGGGTGGCCCGCTACGAGCCGGCGCTGCCCGGCGGCGAGCACCACCACCACCTCGTCTGCGTCGACTGCGGCGCCGTGCGCCCGTTCGAGGACGCCGCGCTCGAGCGCGCGCTGGAGGGCAGCGCCGACGCCTCCGACTACACCGTGGAGGGCCACGACGTGACCCTGCGCGGGCGCTGCCCCGACTGCCGCGCGGCCTGAGCGCGCGACAGCCCGGGCAGCCCGGCGCCGGCGTCAGGGGCGCACCACCCGGAAGGCGACGACGCCGTTCACCGAGTCGCCGTCCGTGGCGGTGATCAGCCAGTTGACCCGGTAGCGGCCGGCCTGCCACTTCAGGCCGGGGCGCTTCAGGGTCACGAGCACCCGGCGCGCGTCGCGCGGGTCCTGCGCGAACGGTCTTGGCGAAGCTTCCCCTTGCCGTTGCGCTTGACCACCACCAGGCGGACCCGCGAGATGGGCTCCGCGAAGGTCAGGACGACCCTGGCGGGGAGCCGCGCGATGGTCGCGCCGTCCTTCGGGGAGCTGGACCGGACCTCGGTGTGGGCGAGCGCCGTCGTGGCGCCGGCGCCCAGGCAGAGCGCCGCTGCCAGAGCGGCCGCGATCGTTCGTGCGGACATTCGTCTCTCCGATCGTGTGAGCACATCGCCCGGAGCGAGCCTCCGGGCGGCCGTCACGCCGAGCAGAGGACGGGTGGGCCCCGGCACGAGGCCCGCCCGGGCGGCCGGCTGCGCGGAGCCCCGCCGGCGAGCGCCGCGAGGCGCAGGGCCGCGGGTGCAGGGGAGCGACCGGCGAGCCAGCGCCGCACACGCCGCACGACGGCCATCGCCCGCTCCAGGCCGGCCTCGAGCCAGGTGACCAGGGCCGCCAGGACCAGTGCGGCGGCGGCGTGCGCCACCACGACGGCCGCCCCGAGGCCGAGGCCGGGCTCGTGATGGGGCGCGAGCCCGAAGGCCCACGGCGCGCCGCTCATGGCCACGTGCACCGCGGCCTGGGCGGAGACCATCCAGAGGAGCGACGGCCCGAATCCACGCCGCCGCCAGCGGCGCCGCCCGCCCACCAGGGTCACCCCGGCCAGGAGCCCGATCCAGACGACCGGCGCGGACGGCGTGATGGCCACGTCGCCGACGGCAGCGCAATGGGCCACCAGCGACGCGGCGACCGCACCCCCGGCCACGGCCAGACGCCGCAGGGCGAGCGCGGTGGTGGGTGACATTCGGCGCACGAGCCCATGATGCCCCGCCCCGTCCGTGTCCGGGAACCCCTCCGGGTCTGGTCCCTGTGCGACGATCGGGGGGTGAGACGGCCTCTGCCACTGATCGTGGGCGCGGGATTCCTGGCCCTGGCGATCGCCCTCTCGGCGATCGCGAGCGCCGGGGGCACGCGGCACCTGGGCCACTCGGCACCGTCGGCGGACACGACGACCGCCCTCTCCCAGCTCTGGGCGGTGCCGCCCGTGGAGGTGGCCGCGATCCTCATCGCCGCGGCGCTCTACTGGGGCCTCACGCGTCGCTTCGGTGGTGTCTCGCGGCTACGCCAGGTCTCCTTCTACTCCGGCCTCGCCCTGATCCTGGCCGCCGTGTGCTCGCCGCTCGGAGGGATCGCCCAGCAGGGCCTCCTCACCGCCCACATGCTGCAGCACACCCTGATCGGAGCCGTGGCGCCGCTCCTGCTGCTGCTGGGGATGCCCGCCTCGCTGCTCGCGCACCTGCCGGAGCGGTGGCGCCGCCGAATCGAGCGGATCCAGAACCCGATCGTGGCCTTCCCCCTGTGGGCGCTGACCACGATCGTGTGGCTGCTGCCCGCGGTCCACGGCGCGGTGCTCGAGAACGGGGCGCTCTGGATCGTGCAGCAGGCCTCCTTCCTCGCCTTCGGCCTCCTCCTCTGGGCTCCGGTCGTCGAGTCGCTGCCCGCGCCGGACTGGTTCGGGACGGGGTGGAAGGTCGTCTACATGAACGGCGTCTGGTTCCTGGGCCTGGCGATCGCCAACGTCTACTGGTTCTCGGGAACGGCCTTCTACGACTCGCACGCCGCCGCCGCGGCCGCGTGGGGCGTGGACCCGCTGGAGGACCAGGCCAACTCGGGCACCGTGATGATGGTCCTGCACTGCCTGCTGGCCTTCACCGCGATCACGTTCCTGTTCTTCCGCCAGGCGCGCGAGGGGGACCTGCGACAGCGCCTGATCGAGGCCGGTCTCGACCGCGCCAGCGTGGAGGACGCCACCCGGCGGGGCACCGCGGAGGCCCTCGCGCGCCTCCACGGGATCCCGGTGCGCACCCGGGCCGGGATCGACTGACCCCAGCCGGTCCCGCTATCCCAGGAAGGGCGCTCACGGCGGTGGTGGCCTCGCTCGCCGTCAGGACCTTGGGGAACGAGGGGCTGGGCACCAGCGCCCCCGCGGCGAGGGACGTGAAGGTCGTGAGGTGCTGGGCCTCGTTGGCGCCGATCCGGGCGGCGACCACCTTCAGGCCGTCGTCCTCCAGCGCCGGGATCGCGCCCATGTAGGCGCCCACGAACGCCGTCTCGAGCGCCGTGCCGAGATCGGCGACGCTCCTCGGGGTCCCGAAGGTTCCGGCGGGGTAGGTGAACGCCAGGTTCCTCGGGGCCTCCGCGCCCAGGACCTCGGCGAGCGCGTCGTAGTGATCCTGCTCGTTCTGGCGGGCCGCGCCCATGTAGGCCAGGACGTCGGCCGTGAACAGTCCCGAGTCGATGCCCATGCCGTAGAAGTCGATCGCCAGCAGCTCCGCGGTCGCCGCGAGCGTGGCGATGGCGACGTCGTCGACCTCTCCGGCCGCGGGAGGCGCGGGCGTGAAGGTGGAGACGGCGGTGTCGTCGTCGCCACAGGCGGCGGCGGCGAGAACGACGCCGCCCACGGCCAGCACGAGACCTCCCGTGGCGCCCCGGCGAAGGAAGGTCGCGCGGTCGACGCGGATCACGGCGCGAGGAACGGCGTCACGGCCGCGAGCGCCTGAGCGGCGGTGAGGCTCTCCGGGAACGAGGGGTTCGGGACCAGCGCGCCCCCCGCGGCGAGGCGCTTCAGCACGGCGAGGTGCTGGGCCTCGTTGGCGGCGATCCACCCGGCGGCGGCCTTGAGGTCGTCGTCCTCGAACGCCTCCACGGCACCGAGGTAGGCGCCGACGAAGGCGGTCTCCGCGGCGACGCCCGTCGCCGCGATGCTCGCGGGGGAGGCGAAGGTCCCGGCGGCGTACCGGAAGCTCATGCCCGCGGGGGATCCCGACCCGATGACGGCGGCGAGCGCGTCGTAGTGGTCCTTCTCGTTCTGGCGCGCGGCCTCCAGGTAGGCGAGGACGTCGCCCGCGAAGGCGCCGTGCCGGATCGCCCTGCCGTAGAAGTCGATGGCGAGCAGCTCGGCCGTCGCGGCCAGCTTCGCGATCGCGACGTCCCCGGTCGGCTGGGCGACGGCGGGCCCGGAGGCGGCCGCGAGGAGCGATCCTCCGGCGACGAGGGCCAGTCCACCCCTCATGCCGGCGCTGAGGAACTCGCCTCGGCTGGTGGTCATGGTCATGCACGTCACCTCTCGGGGCCGTGGCCCGGCCTATGACCTCGCCTACGCGCCTGCGCCTGCCGCGGATCACCGCCCGGCCCGTCCGGACGCGTCCGTGGCCGGCCGGTGATCCGCCGTCGGCCCGGAGCCGTATGCCCCCCTGTTTGCCAAACCAGCCCTGGAGGATTCGTGTCCGATCTGATCACGCTCGAGATGCTCGACAAGGACGGTGCCGTCCAGGAGGCCGCGAACGCGGTCGACCCGGAGGGCGCGAGCACGCGTGCCGACTTCTTCAAGAAGGCCGCGATCGGCGGCGGAGCGCTCGTGGCCGGCGGGGTCGTCTTCGGCGGCCTGCCCGCCCTCGCCCTGGGCGCCCCGTCCAAGAAGCAGGACGTCGCGATCCTGAACTACGCGCTCACCCTCGAGTACCTCGAGACGGCGTTCTACAAGGAGGCTCGCGCCAAGGCCGGGCTGAAGGGCGAGACCGCGCGGTTCGCGACGGTCGCGGGCGCTCACGAGGCCGCCCACGTGAAGGCCCTCCAGGGCGTCCTGAAGAGCGCGGCCGTGAAGTCGCCCGCGTTCGACTTCGGCGGCGCGACCGCCAACCAGGCCTCCTTCCAGAAGGCCGCGATGGCGATCGAGGACCTGGGCGTGTCGGCGTACGCCGGCCAGGGCCCGCGCCTCAAGCAGGTCCCGGTCATCCAGGCGGCGCTCTCGATCCACTCGGTCGAGGCCCGTCACGCGGCCTGGATCCGTCAGATCCTCGGCGTGAACCCCGCCCCGAACGCGTTCGACCCGGCCCGCAGCATGGACCAGGTCCTCGCGGTCGCCGGCGGCTTCATCAAGGCGTAGAGCCGACCCCGATCCCGGCGGCGGGCCTCACGGCGCGCCGCCGGCATCACCCCGACCGGAAGAGGTTTCACCGTGTTCGACTTCAGCCCCATCCAGATCATCATCGTGCTGGGCATCGCCCTGCTCGTCTTCGGACCCAAGCGCCTGCCGGACCTGGGGCGCAGCCTGGGCAAGGGCATCCGCGACTTCCGCGGCGCCGTGACCGGCGACGCCCCCGACCACGACACCGCCCACCTCGCCGGCCCCGCCGTCGAGACGAGCGAGCCCACCTCCGAGCAGCTCATCGCCGAGGCCGTGGAGCCCTCGGAGACCGAGGAGCCCGCTCTGGCGGCCGCCTCCGGCCAGCCGATCAGCCCCTCCTCGTAGCGGGCTCGGGGACCCCGCCGCGATGGCCACGACCGCCCGACTCGGGCCGCGCCGCGCGCGGCCCGACGACGCCCTGAGCCTCTCCGAGCACCTCGCGGAGCTGCGCACCCGCCTGATCGTGAGCGTCCTCGCCCTCGTGATCGCCTTCGCCGGGATGTACGCGGTGCACGACTCCCTGCTCGACATCCTCACGTGGCCGCTGCCCGACGACGCCGGGCCGCTCATCACGCTCTCCCCCACCGAGCCCTTCTTCACGGTCCTGAAGGTGACGTTCTGGGCCGCCGTGCTCGTCGCCCTGCCGGTCTGGCTCTACCAGGCCTACGCGTTCGTCATCCCGGCGGTGACCCACCAGTCGCGCCGGGTGACGCTCGCGATCGTGACGGCCCTGTCGGGCCTGTTCATGGCCGGCGTCGCCTTCGGATACGCCGTGGTCCTGCCGGTCGCCCTCAACTTCCTGGTGGGCTTCGGCGGCGACAACTTCAACAGCCAGCTCCGCGCCGGCGAGTACTTCGCCTTCGCCACCAGCATGCTGCTGGCCAGCGGCCTGATGTTCGAGGTGCCGATCGCCATGGCCGCCCTCGCGCGCATGGGCGTCGCCAGCGCCGGCCTCTACCGCCGCCAGTGGCGCGTCGCCCTGGTCGCGATCGCCGTTCTGGCGGCCATCCTCCCCGGCGGCGACCCGTTCAGCATGCTCCTCCTGATGATCCCGCAGATCCTCCTCTACGCCGTGGGCATCGCGCTCTCGGCGCGGTTCGGCCAGGCGCCGATGTGGCGGCGCGACGAGACGGTGGACGCTCCCTAGGGGCCGCCCCTCAACCCGGCGGCGGCCAGCGCTCCTCCGGGGGCTTCTCGCCGCCGCGGACGATGCGCGAGCCGGCGGCCCCGATCTCCTCGTAGGGGCGCACCATCGGCCGGCGCCACAGCTCGTAGTCGCGGCAGGCGGCGTCGGGGTCGCGGTCGTGGCGCTCGATGGCGATGGCCAGGGCCAGCGCGTCCCCGAAGCCCAGGCTGGCGCCGAGACCCGACTCCGGGCCCACGGCATGGGCGGCGTCGCCGATCACCACGAGCCCGGGCACCCACCACTCCTCGCAGTGCACCTCGGGGATCTCGCGGTAGACGAGCTGGTCGACCGAGGTGAGGGCCGCGAGCGCCGGGGCGGCCTCGGGGATCAGGTTCGCGAACGCGGCGCGGAAGGCGTCGAGGCCCGGCGCCAGGGCCGCCTCGCGACCGCACCGGTCGATGTCCCACCAGCCCGCCGAGCCCTCCGGCCAGCCCACCAGCCCCACCTGCCGGCCGTCGGCCTGGTACCACAGGGTGAACGAGCGGTCGATGAGGGCCGGGCTCATGAACGACAGGTGCGCGCCCTCGGCCAGGCGGAGCTCGGCCGAGATGCCGGCCATCTCCCGCAGCGGCGAGCGCACGCCGTCGCAGGCCACCACGAGGTCCGCGGGCTCGTCGCGCTCGCCCGCCTCGTCGCGCACCCGCACACCCACGACGCGGTCGCCCTCGCGCACCAGGGCGATGACCTCCTGCCCGTGCCGCACCGGCACGCCCTCGGCGAGGATCGCGCTCACCCGGACGAACGAGGACGCGAGGGCGACGGGGACGCCGTCGCCGCGCGGCGCGATCTCCCACGCGTTGGCGCGGACCTCCGGGAGCACGCCCGCGTCGTCGAGGGCGTCGTAGGCGTGGTACGAGGGCATGAAGGGCCGCGGTACCGGCGCCGCCCCGGCCGGCGCCCGCTCGAGGAGCACCGGCTCGACACCGCGGCGGCGCAGGCTGCGGGCCAGGCTCAGCCCGACCACGCCCGCGCCGACCACCACGACCCTCACCGGGCGCCGCCCGGTGTCCGGGTGCCGTTCCCCCTCAGCCGCAGCCGCTCGTGGCGCCGCAGGTGCGGCAGGTGAGGCAGGTGCCGGCGCGGACCATGTCGGCGCTCCCGCACGAGGAGCAGATCTGCCCGGTGCTGGTCAGCATCAGGCGCGGGCGCTCGGGCGGTGCCTCGGCGCCGTGGCCGTTCCCGTTGGGAGCGGCCACCTCACCGAAGGAGAGCTGGTCGTCGGGAGCCTCGACCCCCGGCGCCTCGGCGGCCTCCTCCCCGGTCTCCACCAGGGGCAGCACGCCGGCGATCCGCTGATCCTGCTCGGAGAGGAACTTCGAGGCCATCCACCGGGCCAGGTAGTCCACCACCGAGCGCGCCATGGGGATGCGCGGGTTCTCGGTGAACCCGGAGGGCTCGAAGCGGTGGTCGATGTACTTGGAGATGAGGCTCTCGACCGGCACCCCGTGCTGGAGCGCCATCGACCAGGCGATGGCCACCGAGTCCATGAGGCCGGAGACCGTGGAGCCCTGCTTGCTCATCTTGACGAACACCTCGCCGGGCGTTCCGTCGTCGTAGAGGCCCACGGTGATGTAGCCCTCCTGACCGCCCACGCTGAACTTGTGGGTGAGCGCGGCCCGGTCGTCCGGCAGGCGCCGGCGCACCGGGGCGGCCACCTCGGCCGCGGCGGCTCCGGCGGAGGCCTTCGTGCCGTCGGTGGTGGAGAGGGGCTGGACCCGCTTGGAGCCGTCGCGGTAGATCGCGATGGCCTTCAGCCCCAGCCGCCAGCCCAGCGTGTAGATGTCGCTGACGTCGTTGACGGTGGCCGAGGTCGGGAGGTTGACGGTCTTGCTGATCGCGCCCGAGATGAACGGCTGCACCGCCGCCATCATGCGGACGTGCCCCACCGGGCCGATCGTGCGCCCGCCGGCGACGCCGAACGCGCAGTCGAACACCGGCTGGTGCTCGTCGGCCAGTCCCGGCGCGCCCTCGATGGAGCCGGTGGCGTCCACGTGGGCGAGGATGGCCGTGCGATCCTCCTCCCCGTAGCCGAGCGCGGTGAGCGCGCGCTCCACGTCCGTGTTCACGAGCTTCATGAAGCCGCCGCCGACCAGGGTCTTGTAGCTCACCAGCCCGATCGCCGGCTCGATGCCCGTGGTCTGTGCGTCCATCATGAAGCTGATGGTGCCGGTGGGGGCGATGACGCTGACCTGGGCGTTGCGGTAGCCCGGAGCACCCAGCGGCTTCTCGGACTGCCCCAGGGCGACGGCCTCGTCGAGCGCCTCGGCGGCGGCGGCGCGCACCGGCGCGTAGCTGGCCCGGACGGCGGTCGCGGGAAGGTCGAGGCCGGCGTCGCGGTGCATCCGCACGACCCGGTCCTGCGCCTCCTTGTCCGCCGCGTAGCCGTCGTAGGCGCCCACCCGGGCGGCGACGCGCGCCGACTGGGCGTACGCCTCGCCCTGCATGAGAGCCGTGATCGCCCCGGCCCAGGCGCGACCGTCGTCGGAGTCGTACGCCACGCCCTGGCACATGAGCAGCGAGCCCAGGTTGGTGTAGCCCAGGCCGAGCTGACGGAAGGCGCGGGCGTTGTCCCCGATCTTCTTGGTGGGGTAGCTCGCCGGGGTCACGACGATCTCCTGGGCGGTCAGGACCACCCGGACCGTGTGGCGGAAGTCGTCGATCAGGAACGTGCCGTCCTCGTCCAGGAACCTCATCAGGTTGATCGAGGCGAGGTTGCAGGCCGAGTCGTCGATGTGCATGTACTCGCTGCACGGGTTGGAGCCCGAGATCCGGCCCGCGTTGGGGCTGGTGTGCCAGCGCTGGATGGTGTCCTCGTACTGCACGCCGGGGTCGCCGCAGGTCCAGGCGGCCTCGGAGATCTCGCGCAGCAGCTCGCGGGCCGGCAGCTCGTCGCGCACCTCGCGCGAGGCGACCGTCCGCGTCTGCCACGGCTCGTCGGCCTGGGCGCGGTGGAAGAAGTCGTCCGTCAGGCGCACCGAGTTGTTGGCGTTCTGGAACTGGATGGAGCGCCAGGCGTCGCCGTTCAGCCCGAGGTCGTAGCCCATCTCGCCCAGGGCGTAGGCCTTCGCCTCCTCGTGGGCCTTGCAGCGCACGAACTCCAGGATGTCCGGGTGGTCGCCGTCCAGGATCACCATCTTGGCCGCGCGGCGGGTACCGCCGCCGGACTTGATCGAGCCGGCGCCGGAGTCGGCCCAGCGCATGAAGCTCACCGGCCCGGAGGCCTGGCCGCCGTTCGAGAGCGGCTCGCCGTCCCCCCGCAGGCGCGAGAGGTTGACCCCGGCCCCGGATCCGCCGCGGAAGATCTCCGACTCGGAGGCGATCCACCGCTGGATGGACGGCATCGTGTCGTTGACCGACAGGATGAAGCACGCCGAGGCCTGGTTGACCCGCGGCTCGTCCGCGCCGACCGGCGGGTCGTTGACGTCGAGGATGCGGTCCTCGTCGTACTCGCGCACCGCGGCGTTGACGCCGCAGTTGAACCACACGGGCGAGTTGAAGGCCGCCCGCTGCGTGACGAGGATGTGGCGCAGCTCCTGGGCGAAGGTCTCCCCCTCCGCCGCGTCCGCGAAGTAGCCGCCGGCCGCGCCGTGATGATGGATGGTGTCGACGACCCGGTCGATCACCTGGCGCAGGCTGCGCTCGCGGCGGGGGTCGTCCTGGCCGTAGCGGAAGTACTTGGAGGCGACGATCCGCACGGCGGTGTCCGACCACTCGACCGGGAACTCGCAGTCGCGCTGGTCGAAGACGACGCGCTCGGGACGCCCGTCCCGGGGCGGCTCGACGATCGACGTGTCGCGCACGCCCCAGGCGATCTCGTCGTAGGGGTGCACCTCGGGTCGCGTGAAGCGACGCGGGATCCCAAGTACGCGATCGGTCATCGTGGGCGGCGCGTCAGTCGCCATCGGTTGCCTCCTGGGGATCGGGGCGCGCCGGCAGCTCCCCCCGCCCTCCGGGCAGTGCCCTGAGGGTAGCGCGAGGGGAGGTGATCGGGCCGGCGTCGAGTGTCTGGAAGATGTTCTCGTCGAGGGGGAACTGGCCGCGCGGCAGGGGCGGCTCGCGCTCGAGGCGGGCGAGCTCGTCCTCGAACTCCTCCACGTCCGCGAAGGCCCGGTAGACCGACGCGAACCGCACGTAGGCGACCGAGTCGATCTCCTTCAGCCGCCGCAGCGCGAGCTCGCCGATCTGGGCGCTGCGCACCTCCTGCCGCAGCCGGTTGCGCAGCTCACCCTCGATGTCGCGCACGGCCATCTCGAGCGAGGCCGTCGAGACCTGCCGCTTGTGGCACGCGCGCTGGAGCCCGTGGAGCAGCTTCTCCCGGTCGAACGGCTGGCGCTCGCCGGAGCTCTTCACCACCACCAGCGCCATCTCCTCGCAGCGCTCGTAGGTGGTGAAGCGGCGGCCGCAGCCCTGGCACTCGCGCCGGCGCCGGATGGCGTCCTTGGTGTCGGCCACCCGGGACTCGACGACGCGGTGCTCGGGATTCTCGCAAAACGGGCAGATCACGTGAAAACGCTATCCCTGGTGTCTCGTGGACGGGCACCACACCATATTCAGCGTGGTGGAGGCGCATCCTTCCACAAGTGACAGGAGATGCAAAGGGGGCGGGCCCACGTCTTTCGACGCGCATTGCGGGGCAGCTCGATCCCGATCGGAATCGAACCGCATCGGTTCAGGTCGGTGCTACGCGGAGTGGGCGGCGATGGCGGCGGCCATCAGCTCAGCGGCCGCGTCGTCGTCGAGGCCCTCGCGGCTGAGGCGGTGCCAGGTCCAGAAGTCGAGCGCCAGCCGGATCAGCGCGCTCAGGCGCTCCGCCCGCCGGCCGCGGGCGGCGAAGGCGGCGGCCAGGTCGTCGGCGAGCTCGGCCTGCATGCGATCGATGTTCTGCTCCAGGAACCGATCGAGCTCCGGCACGGAGGCGCGGTCGCTGAAGAGCTTGCCGAACATCGGCTCGGTCTCGCGGTACCAGCCGTACAGCCGGGCGAGCACGGCGCGGACGCGCTCGCCGGGGTCCTCCAGCGCGAGGACGCCGTCGAGCTCGGGCAGCGGGTGCAGCGCCATGTAGTGGGCGGAGCAGGCGGGGATCAGCTCGCTCAGGTCGGCGAAGTGGTTGTAGACGGTCAGGCGCGTGACTCCGGCGCGGCGGGCGATCTCGGCCACGGTGGTGTGGGCGACGCCCTTCTCCTCGTGCAGCTCCGCGGCCGCCTCGCGCGATCCGGTCGCGCGTCTCGCGCTGGCTCTCCGCGCGGGCCTTCAGCTCGTATTTCCTAGTTTGGGTTGACACGGTGTTCACTCGATGTTACCGTAGCACACCGATCAGTGAACACCCTGTTCAACGAAAGGAACTGAGAGATGCTCACCACCACCCCCTTCACCGACCTGGCCGCGCAGATGACCGGGCGCGTCGTGACCCCGTCGGATCCCGACTGGGACGCCACGCGGCAGGTCTTCAACCTGACGACGGACCTTCGGCCCGCCGCCATCGCGCTCCCCCGCGACGTGAGCGACGTGGTCGCCGCCGTCGACCACGCCCGCGCCGACGGGCTGCGGGTCGCGCCGCAGGCCACCGGGCACAACGCGGACGCGCTCGGCTCGCTCGAGGACACGCTCCTCGTCGACGTCCGCGAGCTCCAGGAGGTCTCCATCGACCCCGGCGCCCGGCGCGTGAGGGTCGGCGCCGGCGTGAAGTGGGAGCGGGTCGTCTCCGCGGCTCTCCGAGCTCGGGCTGGCCGCGCTCCACGGCTCGTCGCCCGACGTCGGCATCGCCGGCTACTCGCTGGGCGGCGGCATGGGCTGGCTCGCCCGCAAGTACGGCCTCCAGGCGAACAGCGTCACGGCGATCGAGCTCGTCACGGCCGACGGGCGCGCGGCGCGCGTCGACGCCGAGCACGAGCCCGATCTCTTCTGGGCGCTTCGCGGCGGCAACGGCAACTTCGGCGTCGTCACCGCGATCGAGTTCGACGTCTACCCGGTCGAGGAGCTCTACGCGGGCGTGATGTTCTTCCCCTTCGAGCGAGCCGGCGAGGTCCTCCACGCCTGGAGCGAGCTCGCCCCCGACGCTGCCGGACGAGATGATGACGTGGGCGTCGCTCCTGCAGTTCCCGGACGCGCCGGACGTGCCCGAGCCGGTGCGCGGCGGCTCGTTCACCGTCGTCTACGGCGCGTTCCTCGGCAGCGAGGCCGACGGCCGCGCGCTGCTGCGGCCCGTGCGCGACCTGGGCCCGGCCATGGACACCTTCGCGATGGTGCCGCCCGCGGCGCTCGGCGACATGGCGATGGACCCGCCCGATCCGCTGCCCTTCGTGAGCACCACCGCGCTGCTGAGCGACCTGCCGAGCGCCGGCGTCGACGACCTCGTGGCGGCGGTCGGGCCCGGAGTCCGGATCGCCCCTCGCGATGGTGGAGCTGCGCCAGCTCGGCGGCGCCCTCGGGCGCCGGTCGCCGGGCGCCGGGGCGCGGGCGACCCTGCCGGGCGACGTTCAGCCTGCTCGCGCTCGGCGTTCCCGAGGACGAGGCCTCGGCGGCGACCGCGCAGGAGCGTACCTCGAGTCGGTCGAGCGGGCCGTCCTCCCCTACCGCAGCGGGTGACTACCCGAACTTCGTCGGGAGCCGACCGACGCGAGCGGCTTCTTCGACGCCGAGCACCTGGGCCCGCCTGCGCCAGGTCAAGGCGCTCTACGACCCGAGCGACCTGTTCAAGGGCAACCACCACATCCCGCCCGCCGAGCTGATCTGACGAAGAGCGCCTGAAGCCGCTCTCTCAGTCCAGGAACCCCAGGTGCCGGAGCGGCCAGTAGACGATCTCCGCCTGGCCGATGACGTTGTCCTCGGGGACGAAGGGGTCGGGCATCCACTCGTGGGAGTCGCACGAGCCGCCCCGGTTGTCGCCGAGCACGAACAGGCGGTCGGGCGGGACCTCGAAGGTGCGCTCGGCCCGGCCCCCGCGCTGGGGCGGGTTGGGCAGCGCCTGGTCGACGATCAGCGGCGTGCCGTTGACGACCGTCGGTCCGTCCTCGTGCACGACCACCTCGTCGCCCGGAAGGCCGATCACCCGCTTCACGAAGGGGATGTCCCCGGTGACGTTGCACGACCGCGTGGCTGAGGGCGGCGGGTCGAACACGATGATGTCGCCGCGCTCGATGTCGCGGAACCGGTAGATCAGGCGGTTGGCGATGATCCGGTCGTTCTTCTGGATGGTCGGCACCATCGAGCCCGTGGGGATCTCGTAGGGCTTGGCGACCGACGCCTGCACCGCGAACGCGAAGCCGATCGCGAGCGACAGGGGGAGCAGGATCTCGCGGATGAGACCTCTCATGCGCGCCTACTCGCCGGGCTCGTCGCCGCGGCCGCGACGGGCCCAGACTCCCCCGCCCACCGCCCCGACGACGACCACGCCGACCACTCCGAGCCACAGCGCCGAGCTGGGGCCCGAGCCGTCGTCCACCGCCGCCGCCGGCGCCGTGCGGGATGCACCGCACCGCTCGCCGGGACGGGCCACGTTCGTGATCTCCGCCTGTGGGACGGCGTCGGCGGCGTTGCCGTACTGGCGCTGGTCGTCGCGCAGGAGGCGCGTCGCGTCGCGGAACTCCGCCCGCGTGTAGCACCGGTCGATCCGACCGTTATCCTCGTAATCGGCCAGGATGTCCCGCCCGTCGGCCAGCGCGGTGCCCGGCAGGGCGAGGAGGGCCAACCCGAGGATGACGACAAGCGCAGGGGCACGTCGGAGCAGGGCAGCCACCCGGTGAGGAAGACGGGGGCCGTCCACCCCCAGGGCGCCGCGGATCGTAGCGGCGGCCCGGAGGGCGGACAAGGCGGCTCGGCAGAGCCGGACCGGGCCGCGCGCGCGGCGGTGGCCATCGGCGCGGCCGCCCTCGCGGGGTGGGCGCTGCTCGCGGCCGGCGGCGGCGGCATCGACCCGGGCGACGGCCTGGGCGGAGCGGGCCCGACGGCGGCGTTCCTGGGCCTCGCCCTGGGCGGGCCGCTCGCCGTGGCCGCCGTGGCGCTCGCGTGGGGCCGCGGCGCTCTGCGCGCGCCGCTCAGCCTCGCCGCCCTGGCCGCGGCGGCGGGCATCGCCGCCTGGTCGGCCCTCTCCATCGTCTGGGCGGCGGCCCCCGACCTGGCGTGGATCGACGCCAACCGCGCGGCGATCGCGCTCGCCGCGCTCGCCCTGGGCCTGTCCCTCGGGGCGCTGGTGCCGCGCGCGCCGCTGTGGCTGGGGCTCGGGATCGCGGCCGGCGCGCTGCTGCCCGTGGTCATCGCCCTGGCGATCAAGGTCGTGCCCGGCGCGCTCGGATCGGACCGCGACCTGGCCCGGCTCGCCGAGCCCGTGGGCTATTGGAACGCGCTCGCGCTGATCGCCGCGATGGCGGCCCCGGGGTTGCTGTGGCTGGCGGGGCGGAGCCGCTGGGGGAGCCCCGTCGCCGCCGGGGGGCTCGCCCTGATGATCGTGACGGTGCTGCTCACGTACTCCCGCGGCGGGGTCCTGGCCCTGGCGATGGCCTCCGGCGTGATGCTGGCGTTCCTGCCCCGGCGCGTGCCCCCGATCGCAGCCCTCGCCGCCGGTGCGGTGGGCGCCGCCTGGCCCGCGGCGTACGCCCTCTCCAACTCGCTGCTGAACGCCGACCGGGTCCCGGTGGACCTGCGCGAGGAGGCCGGGGCGGGCCTGGGATGGCGCCTGGCCGTGGGTGTGGTCGTCGCGGCCGCGCTGGCCCCCGGCCTCGAGCGCGTCGCGGGCCGGGTCGGGCTCGAGCGGGTGCGGCCGCGGGCCGTGCTGGCGGTGGGCGCGGCCCTGCTCCTCGTGGGGGTGGCCGTCGCGGCCGCCACGCCCTCCGCCCGCGACTGGACCGGGGACCGCGTCTCCGAGTTCCGCGGCGAGGGCGGGGACGCCGTGGCCAACGACCCCGGGCGGCTCGTGAACACGAGCGGGAACCAGCGCAAGGCCTGGTGGGGCGAGGCGTGGCGGGGCTTCCGCGAGGCCCCGGTGCTCGGCCAGGGAGCGGGCGGCTTCGCCCTGGTGCACCTGAAGGAGCGCCGGACCGGCGACGACGCGCTCGACACCCGCGAGCCCCACGACGTGGCGATGCGGTTCCTCTCGGGGCTGGGGATCCCCGGGCTCGCCCTCCTCGCGGTGCTGGTGGGATCCGTGGCCTGGGCGGTCGTCCGCGCGGTCGCGCGCTCCACCGGGCCCGAGATCGGCCTGCCCCTGGCCATCCTGGCCGCCTTCGCCCTGCAGGCGTCCGTCGACTGGTCCTGGGCGGTCCCCGCGCTCACCGTGCCCGCCTTCGCCGCCGCGGGGGTCGTCCTGGCCGCCGCCTCCACGACCCCCGACCGGCGGCGGCGGCCCGGCCCGGTCGCCGCCGGTGCCCTCGCGGCGCTCGCCGTGGCGGCCGTCGCGAGCGCCGCCCTGCCCTGGTGGTCGGCGCGCGCCGTGGCCGACGGGCGCGACGCGCTGGCGGACGGCCGCCCGGACGACGCCCTCGAGCTGGCCCGCTGGGCGGAGGCGTCCAACCCGCTCTCCCTGGGCCCTCTGCTGCTGCGCGCGGCCGCGCGCTCGGACCTGCAGCCCCCGGAGCCCGCGCGCGCCCTGGGCGCCTACGAGCGCGCCACCCGGCTACAGCCGGACAATCCCGCCTCGTGGCGGGCGCTCGCCATCTTCCTCGGGCAGGACCCGCGCGCCGTCGCCGCGTGGCGGGAGGTGCGGCGCCTCGACCCCCGGGACCCCGAGGCCGCCCTGCGGGCCGGCTGACGGCCGCCCGAACCGCCGCCGCAGGCGGGGCACGAGCACGGCCGCCTCCCAGACGATGCGGCGGGTCATCTTCGACTGGCCCCGGCGGCGCTCGTGGAAGACGATCGGCACCTCCACCACCCGGTAGCCCGCGAGGAGCGCCCGGTAGGTCATCTCGATCTGGAAGCCGTAGCCGGCGGCGCTGACCTCGTCGAGCGGGATGGCCTCCAGCACCTCGCGGCGGAAGCACTTGAAGCCGCCGGTCAGGTCGCGCACCTCCACCCCGAGGATGCGCTGGGCGTACCAGCAGCCCACGCGGCTGATGACCCTCCGCAGGGGGCCCCAGCTCGCGACGCCGCCGCCCGGGACGTAGCGCGACCCGAGCGCCAGGTGGGCCCCGGCCGTGGCCGCCACGAGGTCGGGCAGCTTGGCCGGGTCGTGGGAGAAGTCGCAGTCCATCTCCACGACGCGCTCCGCGCCCGCGGCGAGGGCGCGGTGGAACCCCGCCCGGTAGGCGGGCCCGATCCCCCGCTTGTCCGGCCGGCGCAGCACCTCCACGCGCGGCTCGCGGCGGGCGACGGCCTCCGCGAGGTCCGCCGTGCCGTCGGGCGAGCCGTCGTCCACCACCAGCACCCGGCCCGCGATCCCGGCGCCGTCCAGGCTCGCCAGCACGGCCTCGAGCATGGCCTCGACGTTCTCGGCCTCGTCGTAGGTGGGCAGGATGACCCACGTCGCCCCCGCGGGGGGCGCGACGCTCACGACTGCGGCGGGAGCGCGACCCCGAAAGCGAAGGGACCGTCGAGTGGCTCGCGGCCACGGGGCGGCTCGCCCTCTCCGGGCAGGTCGACCAGCCGCACGCCCAGGGCGCGGGCCTCGGGATCGACCGGCGGGACGACCTCCAGGCTGGTCTCGCTCCACCCGGGGCGGGCGGCCCCGTGGATGGCGGCCACCTGGTAGCGGTGCCCGCGATCGTCCCAGACCTCCACCCGGCCGGCGCCCGGGGTGATCGGCCCGACCCGCAGGGGCTCCTCCACCAGCGCGCCGACGCTCAGCACCGAGCGGTCGTTGTAGCGCTCCAGCGCCCAGAGGCAGACGGCCGCTCCATCGACCACACGGGCCTGGCCGATCGGCACGAGGTCGGAGAAGCCGCCGAAGGTCCGCGCCGGGACCTGGGCGGGCCGTCCGACGCCCACCTGCTCCCCCGGCTCGTCGGGCATCGGCACGGCCGTGCGCGGGGGGACCAGATCGATCTCGAGGTCCCACGACCCGCCGTGGAGGGGCCGCTCCACCCCGGCGCCGCCGCCCGCGACCGACGTGCGCACCAGCCCGGTGACCTCCACCTGGAGGCGCCGGGCGTCCGGCGGCGGCGCCGGCTCGATCCAGATCGCGGTCTGGAGGGCGCCCAGTCCCGCCTGCTGCGCGAGGGAGGCGATCTCGTACTCGCGTCCCGCGTCGTCGCGCACCGACAGCCCGTGGACGGGGTCCCAGCCGAGCAGCCCGGGGGCGTCCGACAGCACGAGCATCGGCAGCACGGCGCCCTCCGAGTGGAGCTCGACGCACAGCACCATCACCAGCGTGTCGCCCTCGCGGGCCACGGCGGCGCTCGGAACCAGGCCGCCCAAGCTCGCCTGGCGGCGCCGCTCGGGACCGACGGTGGCGAGCGGAGCGTGTGTCCCCACGGGCACACCGTATCGCCCCGGCGCACTTCGCGTCGGGTCGGAGGTACCCTCGACGGGTGGCCGGAGCGCTTCCCATCGTCCTCCTCCATCCGTTTCCCCTCGACGCGCGCGTCTGGGACCCGGTGGCGGCGGCGCTCGGCGGCGACCGGGCGGTGATGGCGCCGGACTTCCCGGGGCTGGGGCAGGCGCCGCCCCAGGAGGCCCCGAGCGTGGACGGCTTCGCCTCCGCCGTGGCGCGGCGCATCGCCGCCGAGGTGCCCGGAGGGCGGGCGGTCGTGTGCGGCCTGTCGCTGGGCGGCTACACGGCCCTCGCGCTGGCGGCCCGTCATCCGGAGCGGGTCGCGGCCCTGGTCCTGGCCGACACCCGCGCCGAGCCGGACACCCCCGAGGCGCAGGAGGGTCGTCATGCGGGAGCGCGGTCCGTGCGGGAGCAGGGACCGGGGCCGTTCCTCGACGGCTTCGTCCCGCGCCTGGTGGCACCGGGCGACGCCGCCAGCCTCGCCGCCGCGCGGGCGATGGCCGACGAGCAGGAGCCCGAGGGCATCGCGCGGGCCCTGGAGGCTCTGGCCGGCCGGGGAGACCGGCGCGCGGACCTGCCGGCGATGGACGTCCCGGCGCTCGTGATCGTGGGGTCGGAGGACACGCTGACCCCGCTCTCGTTCGCGGAGGTCCTGGTGGCGGGCCTGCCGGACGCGGAGCTGGTGGTGATCCCGGGCGCCGGGCACCTCACGGCGCTCGAGGCCCCGGCCGCGTTCACGGCGGCGGTGAGGGGCTTCCTCGCCCGGCGGGTGGACGTCTAACCGAGGGTCGCCCCGCGGCGGAAGGCGGGGGCCAGCTTGGGCAGCCACCCCAGGGTGGAGCCGGCCGGGGTGAACTCCAGGCCCACGTGGCCGTCGTAGCCCAGCTCGCCGAGGCGGTCGACCAGCCGCCCGAGGTCGATCTCGCCGGTGCCGGGCGCTCCGCGCCCCGGGCTGTCGGAGTACTGGACGTGCCCGAGCACGTCGGCCACCTCCCCGACCGCCTCGATCGGATCGAGTCCCGCGCGGTGCGCGTGGTAGGCGTCGAAGAGCAGGCGCACGCCCTCGTGATCGGCGTCGCGCACGAAGGCGGCGGCGGCGGCCGGCGTGGGCAGCAGGGGCCGCACCACGTCGTGCTCGTTGAGGTGCTCGATCACCACCCTCCCGCCGAGCCGCACGGCCTCGTCGGCCGCGGCGCGGACCGCCGCGAGCGCGGCCGCCCGCTGGGCGGCCTCGGGGATCGCCGGGTCGATGCGCCCGGCCAGCAGGTTGACCGTGTCGCCGCCGCACGCCCGCGCGAGCTCCATCGCGTCGCGCACGGATGCCACCACGTCGTCCTGGCGCTCGGCGGCGGTGCAGAAGCCGCGCTCGCCGGCCGCGAGGTCGCCCCCGTCGGCGTTCACCAGCACGGCGCGCACGCTCGCGGCGGAGACGGAGGCGGCCCACGCGTCGCGGTCGGCGGCCGGCGGCCACCAGGTCTCGACCGCGGCGAACCCCACGGAGCGGGCCACCGCGGGCCGGCCGAGCTCGGGCGTATCGGGGAAGAGGGTGCTCAGGTGCGCGGAGAGCCGGATCACGCTCCGAGCCTACGCCGCCGCTCCGCGATCTCCCGGCCCCGGGCGAGGGCCGCGGCCCGAAGCTCGGCCACCGCGGCGGCGTCGGAGGCCGTCCACTCGGCGAACGGCCGACCGGACGCCGCGCGCCCGGTGAGCTCCGGCGAGACCTCGTGGGCGTCCGACAGCTGGGGCTGCAGCATCGCCGCGACCAGCGCGAAGGTGGCGAGGCCGCCCAGGTCGGCCGTCGCCAGCGGGCCGGCCGCCGTCCACCGCGGGGCGAGCCCGTCCGACACCGCGGCGTCGATGTCGGCGGCGTCGGCGATCCCGGCCTCGAGCATGTGGAGGCACTCGCGCAGCACGGCGAACTGGATCCGGTTCCAGATGAAGCCGGGCGCGTCGGCGCGCACCACCAGCGGGGCCTTGCCCATCCGCGCGGCGACCTCCACCAGCGCGTCGACGACCCCCGGCGCCGTGCCCGGGCCCGGGACCACCTCGACCACCGCGGTGAGGTGGGCCGGCTTCAGGAAGTGGAGCCCGGCGAGCCGCTCGGGCCGGGCGAGCGGCGAGGCGATGTCGGCGATCCGCAGGCTCGAGGTGTTGGTGGCGAGGATCGTCTGGGTCGCGCACCACGGCTCGATGCGGGCCAGCAGCGCGCGCTTGACCTCCAGGTCCTCGACCACGGTCTCCAGCACCAGGTCGGCGCCGGCGAAGGCGGGCGCCTCGATCGCCGTCGCCTCGGCGGAGGCGCCGAGCTCCACGGCGCGCCGGCGGGCCTCCTCCGCGCGCTCGGGCGAGCGCCCTGCGATGCGCACGGACATCCCCGCGGCCGCGCACGCGGCCGCGATCTCCGGCGCCATCGCGCCGGTGCCCACCACGACGGCCGTCCCCAGAGCGACGACCGGCTCCCTACACCCGGTGGCGGCGGTAGTAGGTCGCCGCCTTGGCCCGTGCTCCGCAGCCCTCCATGGAGCACCAGCGGCGGCTCCGGTTGCGGCTCGTGTCCACGAACAGCACGGGGCAGGCCGGGTCGGCGCACTCGCGCACGCGGTCGGGCGACTCGCGCACCAGGTCGAGCGCGTCGAGGACCGCCACGACCAGCAGGCAGCGGGAGCTGGAGGCACCCGGCGCGAAGCGCGGCCGCAGCGTGTCCTCCTCCACGCAGAGCCGGATCGGCGCCCCCTCGAGCCAGCCCTCGGCGAGGCGGGCCACCTCGCGGCGATCCGCGCCCAGCAGGGCGGGGCGAAGCCCGTCGCGCAGCGTCCGTGCGGCGTCGAGCTCGGGCGGCGAGACGACCGGCCGCTCCTCGGCGAGACCGGTCTCGACCAGCCACCGCTCCAGGTCGGAGGGACGGCCCAGGAGTTCCCTTCCTCCCAAACGGGTATTGCAAAAATCGAGCGCTGGGCGCCCGGCCAGCATGAGGAATGGCGACGTCTGCGTCATTGTTTGACGGGGCGGCGGGGCGGGCGTATTCTCACCGGTGAACGTCTATCACAGTGGTTAAGAGGAGTGCCCAGGATGCCGTCGCTGCCCCCCGCCATCGAGCTCGCCGTCCACCGTCAGGGTGAGGGTACCCCGCTGGTGGCGTTGCATGACCTCGGCCAGACCGGGGACGCCATGATCGATGCCCTCGCCCCCCTGGCGCGCGGCTATCGCATCGTCGCCCCGGACCTGCGCGGTCATGGAGCCTCTCCCACCCCGCACGGCCCCTGGAGCATCGACGACTTCGCGTCCGACGTGGCGCGCCTCGTCGCCGCCGAGGGCCGCGGTGCGGTCCTGCTGGGCGTCGGCCTCGGCGGGGCCACCGGCCTCGCGCTCGCCCTGGGCCACCCCGGCCTGCTCTCCGGCCTCGTCGTCTCGGGCGTCAGCCCGCGGGGCGAGGACCAGGACGGCCAGGACCGCTGGATGCGCATGGCGCGTGCATTGCGCGAGCGCCGGGGGGCGGAGGGGGTTGCCCTCTCCGCAGAGGCGATGGGCACACGACCCGACTGGCGCGGCGCGCTGACCCAGGTCGAGGCGCCGGTGATCGTGCTCGCCGGCGGCGCCGATCGCGCCGTCCCGGCCGAGGTCCAGCGCGAGCTGTCGGCCTGGATCCACAACGCGCGCTTCACGCTGGTCTCGGAGGCCGGCCACAACGTGGCCGTCGAGCGGCCCAAGGAGCTGATGGCCGCGATCCGCAGCATCTCGGTGGAGGAGCCCCAGCCCGTCGCCGCATAGCTCGTCCGGATGGGGTGAGGTGGGGACGGTGAACGCGGTGATCGTGTTCGACCCCGACGACCGGGAGCCCCTCCAGAGCCTGGCCCGGGCGCTCCGCCGCTATCAGGAGGATCCCGATCCGGCGACGGAGCCGAACGTGGGTGATCTCCTCCGAGCCCACCTGGGCACCGATGAGCTTCTGCCCGTGATCTCCGAGGAGCTCGGCGAGTGGGAGCTCCCCAACGTGCAGCTCGCCCTCGACGCGGCGCTCGGCCGCCCCGGATGGAGCGCCCGGATGGTCGGGGTCGGCGGCCAGGGCAGGCGCTACGGGATGCTCGCGTTGAGCGACTTCCTCTCCGGCGGGCACTGGCCGGTGGGGCCGGTGGAGTACGTCAACGTCCCCGTGGGCCCGGACGAGACCCTGGCCTGCCTCGACTTCGTCGTCGTCCTCATGTCGCGGCCCGATGGTCCCCTCGGACTGTTCATCAGACGCGGGGGCGGTCCCATGGAATCGGGACTCGTCGTGGAGGCCGTCGCGCACGACCCCGCCGGCGCGCACGCGTTCCTGGCCGACCTGCGGTCGGAGATGGACCGTCTCGACGTGCACCGGGGTCAGCTGATCACCGTCGGCGTGACGCCCCAGGGCGGCGGGCGGATCGAATTCATGCCGCGGCCGGATGTGGGCGCCGAGGAGCTCGTGCTGCCCGATGGCGCCCTGGAGCGCATCGAGCGGCACCTGCTGGGCCCGACTCGGCATCGTGAGGCGCTGGTGCGTGCGGGTCGGCACCTCGGTCGAGGCCTCCTCCTCTGGGGCCCGCCGGGAACCGGGAAGACGCACACGGTCCGCCACCTGATCGGGCGCGCGACCGGCGCCACGGTGATCGTGCTGTCGGGCGGGAGCCTGGGAGCGGTGGAGGCCTTTGGGAACCTGGCCCGGCGGCTGGCACCCTCGGTCGTGGTCCTCGAGGACGTGGACCTCGTGGCCGAGGAGCGGTCCTACGGGCCCTACGGCGCCGGGGGCCCGGTGCTCTTCGAGCTCATGAACCAGATGAGCGGCGTGGACGACGACGCGGACGTCGCGTTCGTGCTGACGACGAACCGCCCCGAGGTGCTCGAGCCGGCGCTCGCCCTGCGGCCCGGGCGGGTCGACCTGGCGGTCGAGATCCCGATCCCCGATGCGGCGGCGCGGGGCCGACTGCTGGACCTCTATTCGCGCGGCCTGGACGCCCGCATCGAGCACCCGGACCGCATCGTGGAGCGGACCGAAGGGATGACCGCATCCTTCTTCAAGGAGCTACTGCGGGCGGCGACCCTGGCGGCCGCCGAGGCGGGGAGCTCGCGGGTGACCGACCGAGAGGTCGGGGCCAGCCTCGACGAGCTCCTCGCCGAGCATGCCGCGATGACGCGAGTGCTCCTCGGGGCCCACCGAGACGACGAGGACGAGCCGCCGCCGTTCAGCTCAGACGAATTCTGAGCGCCAGCGGGCCGGTCGGGTCGTCCACGCGCTCGATCGTGGCGGTGCGGCCGGGCCGCGCCGCGGCCACGGCGGCCTCGACCGCCGGACGCAGCGCGTCGGCGGTGGCCTCGTCGTTGGGCGCCGCGCGCCGGTCGAGCACCCGCACCAGGATCTCGTCGCGCCCGAACTCCACCCCTCCCGCCTCGGGGTCGGCCTCGATCTGCCCGGCCGCGCGGTCGGCGGCCGCCAGCGCCGCCTCGATCCGCTCCTCGAGCGTGCCCTCGGGCTCGCGCTTGCGCTGGTACAGGATCCCCGGGCGGCCCTCGCCGAGATCGATCGCGTGGTCGGCCTCGTGGCCGATCAGCATCACGCCGGGCCCCTGGTGCACGTGGGCGTAGTCGGCGACGTCGATCGGCAGCCCGTCGACCGCGCCGTGCTGGATCCAGCCGTGGAACAGCGGGATGAACCGGGCCGGGTCGACGCGCTCCGGGTCCCGGGCGTAGAGCTTCACGCCGATCCGGACGGCGTCGTCGAGGGTGCTGGTGGCCATCGCCGGGCTCCTAGACCAGGGCCGACTGCGCGCCGGCCTCGCGGATCTCGAACGCGTGGACGGCGTCGATGAACAGCTGCGCCTCCTCGACCAGCACGCGCGTGGCCTCGGCCTCGTGCGTCGCGGGCGGCTCGGCGTGGCGGTCGAAGAGCGGGCGCGCGAAGCGGCCCTTGGCGAAGCGGTCGAAGAAGCGCTCCGTGTCGTAGAAGCGCTCCTTGAACTCGCGCACGATCGTGTCGGCGTTGTCCGGCACGTTGGGGTTCTCCGTGCGCACCAGCGCGCGGGCGCCCGCGACCATCGCCGCGTAGGCCCGCTCGTCGGCGCGCGCGAGGTCGCCGTCCTCCAGCGCCACCTGGGCGTCGAAGGCGATGCTCTCGGCGCCCGAGAGCTCGAGGTCGGTGCTGCGAGACGACCTCGCCGGCGCACTCGCCGACGCCGAGGTCGCCGATCGTGAACTCGCGCGCGTCGCCCCAGTCGGTGTAGACGCCGGGTCGACCTCGTCGGCCGGGACCACCTTGAGCTCGGCGATCATCGCGCCCAGCTCCTTCTTGCCGAGGCGGGCGATGTAGTCCTGGAAGCTCTCGCCCGAGCTCGCGCTCGGCGACGAAGCGGCCGGTGATCGCGCTCGACGACCTCGGGGATGCGCTTCGAGGGCACGGCGCCGATCGGCAGGCCGTAGGACGCCCGCGTTCTCGCGCCACTGGCCGCCCAGCACCACCTGGAAGTGGGGCACCGTGTAGCCGTCGATCTTGCGGCTGTTGCCGAAGAAGCCGATGTCGGCCACGTGGTGCTGGCCGCACGAGTTGAAGCAGCCGCTGACCTTGATCCGCAGGCCGCGCACCGCCTCGTCCAGCTCCATCGCGGTGGCGGCCAGCCGCGTGCGCAGCTCGCCCGCCAGCCCGCGCGAGGAGGCGATGCCGAGCTTGCAGGTGTCGGTGCCGGGGCACGACGTGACGTCGACGATCGTGCCGGCGCCCGGGCTCGCCCAGGCCGATCGCCCGCAGCTCGCGCGTAGAGCGCGGGCAGGTCGGCCTCGCTCACCCAGCGCAGCACGATGTTCTGCTCGACCGTGGTGCGGACGGTGTCGCCCACGTAGCGGCGGGCGATGATCGCCGAGCGCGCGCGTCTGGTCGGACGACGAGGTCGCCGAGCGGCAGCGCGATCGTCGCCACCGCGTAGCCGGGCTGGCGCTGGCGGTAGACGTTGGTGGCGAGCCACTCGGCGAAGCCCTCGGGGGCGGCGGCGCCGTTCAGGGGCACGGGCTGGCGCGTCGGGCTCTCGTCGAAGCGCTCGACCCCGGGGAGGTAGGAGGTCCAGCGGTCGTCGTGGGGCAGGATCGGCGCGCTCCTCGTCCACCAGCCGCCGGAACTCGTCGATGCCGAGCTTGGCGACCAGGAACTTGATGCGGGCGCGGTTGCGGTTCTGCTTCTCGCCGAGGCGGCCGAAGACGCGGGCGATGGCCTGGACCGCGGGCAGCAGCTCCTCCTCCGGGGCGTCCTCGGAGAGCAGCTTCGCCTGGTGCGGCGTGGTGCCGAGGCCGCCGCCGACGTAGAGCTCGAAGGGCGGCGCTCCTGCCCGTCCACCACCTCGCGTGCGGGCGATGGCGCCGAAGTCGTGCATCATCACGAGCCCGCAGGCCTCGCCGGCGCAGCCGGAGAAGGCGATCTTGAACTTGCGCCCGAAGTCCTGGCAGTCCGGGTGGCCGAGCAGGAAGCGGAAGAGCGCGTCCGCGTAGGGCGTGACGTCGAACGCCTCGGTGTGGCAGACGCCCGCGAGCGGGCAGCGCGGTGACGTTGCGCACGCTGTTGCCGCACGCCTCGCGGGTGGTGATGCCGACCGCGGCCAGCCGGCGCATCAGGTCGGGCGTGTCGTCGATGTGGACGTAGTGGAGCTGCACGTCCTGGCGCGTGGTGATGTGGAGGATGCCGTCGGAGTACTCCTCCGCCAGCTCCGCCATCACGTCGAGCTGCTCGGGGGTGCACGCCGCCGTACGGGATCTTGATCCGCAGCATGCCGGGCGCGTCCCAGAGCGTCTCGGGACCCTTGGTCAGGTCGCCGGCCGGGAACGCGAGGCGCCGGCTGGCGACGCCGTCGTGGCGCTGGCCGTTGTCGTAGCGCTGGCCGTAGACGCCGCGGCGGAGGCGCGTCTCGGCGAAGACCCGCTCCTCGATGCGATCCTGGCGCCGCAGCTCCAGCTGCGCCTCGAAGATGTCGATCTCCTCGGCGAGGTCGGGCGGCATCCGCTCCGCCAGCCGCTCTCTCCACTCCGTCGCGCTCATGCCCCGGCTCCCCCCGGTCGGACAGGAGGGCGCAAAATACCAGATACCCGGTGCCTATTCCTCGTTTTGAGGAGGGGCCTCCAGCTCGCCGTGGGCGACCTGCGCCAGGGCCCGCACGATCTGCACGCACATCGCGTCGCTGACGGCGACCTGCACCTGGCTGCCGTCCTCGTCGTCGAACGCCAGGGTCCAGTGGGGAACGAGGCCCTCGGCGGTCTGCTGGGGCGGCGTCACCGACACGCCGACGACGCTGGGCTGGAGCGCCCAGAACAGGCCCTCGGGGAGGCCGGACGGCTGGGGCTGCCAGTTGCCCGCGTCGGCGATCTCCTGGCGGTACGGCTCCGCCTGGGTGAACGCGTTCATCATGCTCTCGCCGTCGCTCGTGGCCAGAGGCAGCGTGAGCACCACGTTGGGACCGCTCTCGAAGGCCAGCAGGGCCACCGGCAGGGCCGACTCGTCGACCTCCTCGGCGTCGTCCTCGACCTCCACCTGCACCGGCGAGCAATCGAAGCCGGTGGCCTGGAACGCGATCGTCTGCCTCATGCGACCCTCCTCGTGCCCTTGGTACCGTCAGCCGCGTGCGGCACGGATCGACTCCTTCGACCGGGGACTCGGCGGGCATTCTCACACACCGGGTGGTCTGGCTCGACGGAGGCCTGGTGGACCCCGCCGGGGCGGCGCTCTCGATCGACGACCCGGGGGTGCGCTGGGGCGAGGGCGCGTTCGAGACGATGCGCGCCGAGCGCGGGCGCGTCGCGCTGCTGGAGCGCCACCTGGACCGGCTCGCCGAGGCGGCGGCGGCGCTCGACCTGAGCCCCATGCCGGGACGCGAGCAGGCGCGCACGGCGGTCGCGGCGACGCTGGCCGCGATCGGCGGGGGGTCCTGCCGGGTGCGGCTCACGGCCACCCCGCGCCCCACCCTGCTCGTGGAGGCGGCGCCCGAGGAGCCCCTGTCCGCGACGCCACCGGCCGTGCGCGCGATCTCGGTGCGCGGCGCGTGGCGCCCCGGCGACGCCGGGGCGGAGTACAAGAGCCTCTCCTACGCCGGCCCGCGCCGCGCCCAGCGGCGGGCGGCCGCCGCCGGCGCCGGCCACGCCCTGATGCTGGACGCCTCCGGCCGCCTGGGGGAGGCGGCGCTCTGCAACGCCTTCTGCGCCGTCGACGGCGAGGTGCTCACGGCGCCGGCGGCGGGCCTCGTGCGGGGGATCGCGCGCGCCCTGGTCCTGGAGTCGGTGCCGGTGCGCCAGGAGGCCCCCTCCGAGGACGACTGGCGCGGCGCGCGCGAGATCGTGCTCACCAACGCGGTCGCCGGGGCCCTGGCCGTGGTGGAGGTGGACGGCGCGCCGGTGGGGGACGGGCGGCCGGGGCCGCTGGCCCACGACCTGCACCGCATCCTGCGGGGAGCGCTCGGAGCCGGCGCCGGGGCGCGCTAGCGGCGGGCGGTGCCCCGGCGGGGGCGCTCGGCCACCGTGGCCACCCGGCGGCCCAGGAGCCGCATCGCCTTGAGGCCGAGGGACAGCTTCTCGCGGTCGTCGGTCTTCGCGATGTCGAGCCCCGACAGCTCGGCGATGCGGTCGAGCCGGTACCGCACCGTGTGGCGGTGGGTGAAGAGGGTGCTCGCCGTGGCCGCCAGGTTGCAGTCGTTGCCCAGGTAGGTCGACAGGGTGCCGACCAGCTCGGTCTGGTACTGCTCGTCGTAGCGCACCAGCGGCGCGAGCGTCTGGTCGTAGAAGGAGGTGAGCTCCTCCGGACGGTCGGCGAAGATCTGGAAGAGGAGCTTGTAGGTGCCGGTCTCCTCGAAGGTGACGACCTCGCCCTGGCGGCCGAGCCGCTCGCCGATGGAGAGCGCCAGCCGCGACTCGTCGAGCGCCGCGCCCAGGCGCTCGGGCTCCGGGGTGTAGCGCGACAGCGCCAGCGTGAGGACCAGGCCCGGCACCGTCTCGCGGGTGGCGGCCAGCAGGCGGCGCCCCAGCGTGAAGGCGGCCGACTCGATCTCGTCGCGCGGAGCGTC
The DNA here is from genome assembly GCA_963721335.1 of Miltoncostaeaceae bacterium. Taxonomy (GTDB): domain Bacteria; phylum Actinomycetota; class Thermoleophilia; order Miltoncostaeales; family Miltoncostaeaceae; genus CAVXDY01. The sequence continues at coordinate 318,856 of CAVRIV010000001.1, read as the reverse complement.
CTCCGGGGTGGAGGAGGGGGGCGGGAGCAGCGCCAGCAGGCGGCCGTCGTTCCAGTCCACCAGGGCGCGGGGCCAGTGCAGGTCCATCGCCGCCCGCGCCTGCTGCATGAACCGGCGCACCAGGCGGGGGTCGCTGATGACCCGGCCCTCGGTGTGCGGGTCCTGCAGCTTGCCGATCAGCGCGACGGCGCCGCGGGAGAGGTCGGCGCCCAGGTGGCGGGCCCGGCGCACCAGCGACTCGCGGCTGACCACCTCGCCGGCCATCAGCTCCTCCACCAGGTCGCCGCGCAGGCGCGACTCGGTCTCGGTGCGGACCTCCTCGCGCGCCCGCTCGAGGGCGCAGGCCTCGGCCAGCTCGGCCATCACGGCCTCCCCGGGCGGCGACAGCGGCGGCGGCACCCACGCCATCAGCACCCCGATCGCCCCGGTCGCGTCCGCCACCATCGCGCGGCTGACGTCGGTCATCTCCTCCTCCATGAACGGACCGATCACCGACGCGGGCCCGTGCCCCCGCGCGCGCTGGACCGCCGCCGCGAGGAAGGCCTGCTGGTCCTCGCCGAGACCGTCCGAGCCGCGCAGGTCGAGGTACTCGTCGAGGATCGCGACCGGCGCGCCGAGAAGCTCCCGGGCGGCCGCGGCGAGGCCCATGAAGCCACGGCCCTCGATGAGCGGAGCCCGCAGGGCGCTGCGGGCGGCCACGCCGCGGGCGAGCCCGCCGCCGCCCAGCAGGACGGCCGAGAGGTCGGCGATCACCGCGCCCCAGGCGGCGCCCGGCGCAAGGACGAGGACCGGGACGTCGAGGGCCTCGACCGGCGCCGTCCGGCAGACCACCCCCGCGCAGCCGGCGGGCAGGGGTTCCGGCGGCGACCCCGGGCAGACGAGCAGCGCCCCGGGCTCCTCGGGCGCGTCGGCGTCCAGCAGGACCAGGGCCGAGACCGGGCGGTCGAGGGACGCGTCCGGGGGCACGAGGCGCGCGCCGGCCAGCGCCGGCACCAGGGCCAGGTCTGAGAGCGGCGTTCCGCCGGGCGGCGCCGAGGTCCTTCGGGACCGGGATCGGGTCGTCACCGGACGCAGCATGGGGCGATGGGAAGCGGGTTTCAAGCGCGCGACGGGGGGGTGCGAGCGGATTTGTCCACCGGGCGAAAGATCCGGCCCGGCGTTTGGCCCATCGTCACAAAGCCGCGCGCGCCGCGCCGTGCGTAGAATCCATCGCCGCCCGAGACCGACAAGGAGGGCCCTCCGCGCCATGCCGAGACTGCGACAGAAGAACGTCACCGCCGCCCAATGGAGCTCCAACGGCTCGATCGGCACCGGTGACCTCACCGCTCCCGGCGCCGCCGTCTTCGGAGCCAACGTGTTCGGCCCCGGCGCGCAGCGCGCCCGTCTGCCCAAGGACGCCTTCCGCAAGCTGCAGGCCACGATCGACCGGGGGGCCGCGCTCGACCCCGACCTCGCCGACTCGGTCGCCGCCGCGATGAAGGACTGGGCGCTCGAGCGGGGCGCGACCCACTTCACCCACTGGTTCCAGCCCCTCACCGGCTCGACCGCCGAGAAGCACGACTCGTTCTTCGCGCCGGTCGGGGACGGCACGGCCCTCGCCCAGTTCACGGGCAAGGAGCTGGTCAAGGGCGAGCCCGACGCCTCGAGCTTCCCGACGGGCGGCATCCGCGCCACCTTCGAGGCCCGCGGCTACACCGCCTGGGACCCCACGAGCCCGGCGTTCATCCTCGAGAACCCCAACGGCGCGGTCCTCTGCATCCCGACCGCCTTCGCGTCGTGGACCGGCGAGGCCCTCGACACCAAGATCCCGCTGCTGCGGTCGATGGAGGCCCTGAACAAGTGCGGCGCTGCGCGCGCTGAGGCTCTTCGGCGACACGACCACCACGCGCGTCTTCACCACGATCGGCCCCGAGCAGGAGTACTTCCTGATCGACGAGCAGTTCTACTACGAGCGCCCCGACCTGGTGAACACGGGCCGCACCCTGTTCGGCGCCAAGCCGCCCAAGGGCCACGAGCTCGACGACCACTACTTCGGCTCGATCCCCGAGCGGATTCTCGCCTACATGCTCGAGACCGAGTTCGAGCTGGCCAAGCTCGGGGTGCCGATCAAGACCCGCCACAACGAGGTGGCGCCGGGTCAGTACGAGGTCGCCCCGATCTTCGAGAGCTCCAACGTCGGCACCGACCACCAGCTCCTCTGCATGCAGCTGATGCAGCAGGTGGCGCGGCGCTACGACCTGGTCTGCCTGCTCCACGAGAAGCCCTTCGCCGGCGTGAACGGCTCGGGCAAGCACAACAACTGGTCGATGGGCACGGACGACGGGCAGCAACCTGCTCGAGCCCACCGACACCCCGAGCGAGAACCTGCCGTTCCTGTTCTTCACCGCGGCGGTCATCTCCGCGGTCTACAAGCACCAGGAGCTGCTGCGGGCGTCGATCGCCGGCGCCGGCCAGGACCACCGGCTCGGGGCCAACGAGGCGCCGCCGGCGATCATCTCGATCTTCCTCGGCGCCGAGCTGGAGACCGTCTTCGACGCGATCCTGTCCGGGAAGCCGGCCACGAGCGCGGCGCGGGAGCTGATGGCCCTCGGCACGCCGGTGCTGCCGTTCCTGCCGAAGGACACCGGCGACCGCAACCGCACCAGCCCCTTCGCCTTCACGGGCAACAAGTTCGAGTTCCGGGCGCTCGGCTCCAGCCAGTCGCCCAGCCTCCCCAACACGGTGCTGAACACGATCATCGCCGAGTCGATCGACTCGCTCTGCGAGGACCTCGAGGCCGCGATGGGCGGCAAGAAGAGCGCCAAGACCCTCGACAAGGCCGTCTCCTCGGTGATCGCGGCGAGCTACAAGGACGCCCAGGCGATCATCTTCGCCGGGCGACAACTACACCGAGGAGTGGCACGCCGAGGCCGCCAAGCGCGGGCTGTCCAACCTCCGCTCCACCCCCGAGGCCCTGCCGGCGCTGATCTCCGACGACACCGTCGCGGTGTTCAGCAACTACGGGGTGCTCGACGAGCGCGAGCTGCACGCGCGCTACGAGGTGATGCTCGAGCAGTACGTGGTGATGGTGAACATCGAGGCCGAGACGGCCGCGGACATCGCCGCCACCATGCTCCTGCCCGCCGCGGTCAAGCACCTGACGATGCTGAACGAGGCCGGTCTGACCGCGCTCGCGAAGGAGACCTCGAGCCTGATCACCTCGTTCGCGAAGAAGATCAAGACCCTCCAGAAGGCCAACGTCGACCACCCCCACGACGACCTCATGTCCGAGGCGGCCTACAGCGCGACACGATCCTGCCGGCGATGGCCGAGGTGCGGGAGGTCGCCGACACGCTCGAGCGCACCGTCGCCGACGACCTCTGGCCGCTGCCGAAGTACTCGGAGATCCTCTTCATCAGGTAGTCCGACGGTTCACCCGCGCGGATGCGGCCCCGTCCATCGCCTGCGTGGACGGGGCCGCACTGGTTTTGGGAGCCTAGGCCGGCGTACCGTCCCCGGACTGGAAGGAGCAGTCGTGACCAACGAAGAGGTCGTCGCGGCCGTCGAGGAGAGGGACGTCCGCTTCATCCGCCTCTGGTTCACCGACATCCTCGGACAGCTCAAGAGCTTCGCGATCACGCGTGACGAGGTGCGAGGGCGCTCTCGGAGACGGGAATGGGCTTCGACGGATCCTCGATCACCGGCTTCAACGCGATCGAGGAGTCGGACATGATCGCCATGCCCGACCCGGGCACCTTCGCCGTCCTGCCCTACCGGCCCCAGGAGCGCTCGGTGGCCCGGATGTTCTGCGACATCCGGGTGCCCGGCGGCGAGCCCTACGAGGGCGACCCGCGCTACGTACTGCGGCGCGCGCTGGAGCGGGCGAAGGCGATGGGCTTCGACCACTTCTACCTCGGTCCAGAGCTCGAGTACTTCTACTTCCAGGGCTCCGACGGCACCGAGGTGCTCGACCAGGGGCGGCTACTTCGACCTGACCACGCTCGACGCGGCCAGCGACCTGCGCCGGGACACCGTGATGGCGCTCGAGGAGATCGGGATCGAGATCGAGTACTCGCACCACGAGGTCGGGCCGTCCCAGCACGAGATCGACATGCGCTTCGACGACGCGCTGCAGATGGCCGACAACGTCATGACCTACCGGACGATCGTCAAGGAGATCGCCCACAAGCACGGCTGCTACGCCACCTTCATGCCGAAGCCGCTCTTCGGCGAGAACGGCAGCGGCATGCACATCCACCAGAGCCTCTTCCGCGGCGAGCAGAACGCCTTCTTCGACGCCGAACGACGAGTACTTCCTGTCGGCCGACGGGCAAGGGCTTCATCGCCGGGCTGCTGCGGCACGCTCGCGAGATCTCGCTGCGTCTTCGCGCAGTGGGTGAACTCCTACAAGCGGCTGGTGCCCGGCTACGAGGCGCCGGTGTACGTGGCCTGGAGCCGGCGCAACCGCTCCGCCCTGGTGCGCGTGCCGGTCTACCACCCTGGAAAGGAGCAGCGCGACCCGCGCCGAGCTGCGCTGCCCCGACCCGGCCTGCAACCCGTACCTCACCTTCGCCGCGCTGCTGCACGCCGGGCTCGAGGGGATCGAGAAGGGCTACGAGCTGCCGCCGCCGATGGAGAAGAACCTCTACCACCTCACCCACGACGAGCGGGAGCGCGCCGGCATCGAGCGCTTGCCGGAGTCGCTCGGCGAGGCGATCGAGCTCGGCGCGGCCAGCGAGCTGCTGCTGAAGTGCTTCGGCGAGCACATCCACTCGCGCTACGTCGACCTGAAGCGCGAGGAGTGGGAGGACTACCGGGTGCAGGTCACCCCCTACGAGCTCGAGCGCTACCTGCCGCTGCTGTGACCGCCGAGCGCACCCTCGGACGCGCGAGGGCGCCGTTCCGGCTCGCGGCGGTGGCGGTGAGCCACGGCTGGTTCCAGACGGCGCCGTTCTCCTGGGACCCGGGCGCCCAGGTGCTGGAGCGGGTGGAGCCGCTCGGCACGCTCCGCATCCATCGCGGCCAAGGACGGCGTGCGGGTGCACGCGCCCGCGCCGCTCGGCCCCGAGCAGCGGCCCGCGGTGGCCGCCGCGCGTGACCCGCATGCTGCAGCTCGACGCCGACCTCACCGGCTTCCCGGAGGCCGTGCGCGCCGTCGACCGGCGCCTGGCGCGCGACCTGGCGGCGTATGGGGGCGGGCGCCTGCTCGCCGGCGGCTCGCTGTTCGAGGACGTGGTCAAGGGGATCTGCGGCACCAACACCACCTGGACGCAGGCGGTGACGGCCATCAACCGCATCGCGTCGCTCGGACCCGGCGGCGCGTTCCCCGGTCCCGCCGACGTCCTGCGGGCCGGTGAGGACTGGTTGCGCACCGAGGCGCGCGTCGGGTACCGGGGGCCGGCCATCGTGGCCGCGTCGCGGTCGGCCATCGACGGGACCCTGGCCGAGATCGACGGCGACTCAGCGGCAGGCGACACCGATCGCACCGAGGCGGGCCTGCGCCGGCTGGCGGGCATCGGTCCCGCCACCTCCGGGTTCCTGCTCCTCCTGATGGGCCACTTCGATCGCCCGTCGATCGACTCGGCAACGCTGCGGGTGGCCTCGCGCGAGTGGTTCGCCGGCCGCCGCCCCACCCCGCGCGAGGTGCTCCGGCGGGTGGCCCCGGCCGGTCGCTACTCCGGCCTCGTGCTGGCCTGGTCGACCCTGCGCGCCTGGCAGCGCGAGATGGGGTTCATCCGCTGAGCGCCCCGGCCGCCGGCCGGGCGACCCGCTCCAGCAGCGCGCGCCAGCGGCCGGCGCAGGCGTCCCAGGTCTGCTCGGCCGCCCACGTCGCGCCGGTGCGCCCCAGCGTCTCGCGCAGCGCGGGGTCGGAGGCCAGCCGGGCGAGCTGGCGGGCGTAGCTCAGCGCATCGCCGTAGAGCAGCCCCCCGCCCGAGCGGGCCGTCTGCCCCGCGAGCACCTCGGACCGCATCGTGGCGAGCGTCGGCCGCCCGGCCCGCCAGGCCTCCAGGGCGACCAGCGAGAGGCTCTCGTGGGGCGAGGGCAGCACCACCGCCTCGCACGCGTCGAGCAGGTCGGCCCGGGTCGCCTCGTCCACGAAGCCCGTCGTCACGACCCAGTCCGGCAGCCGCGGGTCCCCGGCGGGCCGTCCGGCCAGCACCAGGCCGAGCGACCCCCCGTTGCGGCGGTAGCCGTCGTGCGCCCGCACGAGCGCGTCGACCCCCTTCGCCACGTCCACCCGGCCCAGGTAGAGGGCGAAGCGCGCCGGCAGCGCCGCGGCCGGCCCGGGCCCGCTCGCCGTCGCCGGGCGGGGCGGGGTCGAGCCCGGCCCCCACCACGGCCTCGGGCCGCTGACCCACGCCGTGGAGGTCGTCGACCAGCCGCCGCTCCTCCGGGGTCATGAAGGCCAGGCCGGCGGCGGATCGCACCAGGCCGCGGGTGAGCCCGAAGCGCAGCATCGGCTCGTCGTGGGCCAGCGGGGCCAGCACCGCCCGGTCGGCCACGAGGGGCATCGCGAGCTGGGTCGTGGCGTAGAGGTAGGTGACGAGCACGACCGCCTCCGCCCGGCCGGCGCCGTCGCGGAGCGCCCGCAGCAGGCCCGGCGCCACCGGTCCCTGGGCGACGCGCCCAGGCGGCCTCGTCGCCATCGTCGCCCGCGCCCAGCGCCAGGCGCCGCACCAGCTCGGCCGAGCGGCGCGGGTCGGGAGGGTCGGCCGTGAAGCGCCGCACCACCACGGCCCCGTCGCGCTCCGTGCCCGGCGGGTAGTGGGGCTCCCAGGTGAGGTAGTCGCGCGCGGTGGTCGTGTAGCACCTCGACCTCGTCGCCCCGCTCGGCCAGGGCGCGGGCCGTCGAGCGGCAGAGGGCCTCCGCGCCGCCGGCCACCTCGGCGCCGTATCGCTGCACCACGAACGAGAGCCGCATCGCCCGGATCAGGAGCCCGGGCGGGCGCGCTCCCGCTCGAGCTCCGCCACCCGCCTCTCGAGGCGCTCCATCTCGGCGCGCTGGCGGTGGCGGTCGCGCTCGATCTGCGCGAGCAGGTCGGCCATCGCGGGGGCGATCAGGCGCAGCACCGCGCCGCGGATCCCCGACACCAGCCGGCCCGCCGGCCCGCGACGGGCCGAGGGGGCGGGGTCCGCCAGGCGCAGCGGCGGCAGGGGCGGATCACCCGCCGCGCGGCGCAGCCGCAGGAGCAGCTCGTCGGGGTCCGGGTCGCCGGAGGACGGCCCGTCCGGGCCGGTGCTCAGTAGGCCCCCCGGCGCCGCAGGACCACCGGGATCGTGCGCGCCAGGATCGTGAGGTCGAGCCAGATCGACCAGGTCTCGATGTAGTAGAAGTCGAGCCGCACGAGCTCGTTGAACGACAGGTCGCTGCGCCCGCTGACCTGCCACAGGCCGGTGAGGCCCGGGAGCACCAGGTAGCGCTTGCGGTGCAGGGCGTCGAGGCGCTCGTAGTCGCGCACCGGCAGCGGCCGCGGGCCGACCAGCGACATCTCCCCGCGCAGGACGTTCCAGAGCTGGGGGAGCTCGTCGAGCGAGAAGCGCCGCAGGAACCGGCCGACCCGGGTGACGCGCGGATCCTCCCGCATCTTGAACAGCGCCCCGTCGGCCTCGTTGTGCTCCTCGAGGTGCTCCTGCTCGCCCTCCGCGCCCACGCGCATCGTGCGCAGCTTGAGGCAGTTGAACTCCGACTCCTCCACGCCCACGCGCCGCGAGCGGTGGATCACGGGACCGCCGTCCTCCAGCCGGATGGCCAGCGCCGCGGCGCCCAGGATGGGCGCCACCAGGATCCCCATCAGCGACCCCATCACGAGGTCGAAGGCGCGCTTGGCGAGGAACGCCGTGCCCCCGAGCACCGGCGGATGGAGGTCGAACAGCGGCAGGCCGGGCGCGGGGACCGCCTGGAGCGAGTGCGACAGCAGCTCCGCCGTGGTGGGAGCCAGGCGCACCGGCAGCCCGCGGCGTCGGCACACGTCGAGAAGCTCGATCACCGGCGCGTCGTCCCCGGCCCAGCCGGTGAGGATGACCTCGTCCACCTGCGCCGGGTCGAGCGCCCGCCGCAGCTCGGCGGCGAGGCCCACCGCGCCCTCCCGGTCCACGCCGGGCGACAGCTGCTGCCGCCCCACCACCCGGTAGGGAACCCCGCGGCGGCTCTTCGAGCGCTCGAGGCTCTCGGCGATCGTCGCGACCAGGTTCGGCGCGCCCACCAGCAGCGCGCGGCGCTCGAAGTGCAGCGCGTCGAGGGCCAGCCCCGTGACGCTCTCGTAGCTCGCGCGCAGGGCGACCACGCAGACGCAGATCAGGATCCAGGACGAGTAGAAGATGTAGTAGGTCTCGAAGCGCCACCCGGCCAGCAGCACCACTCCCAGCACCAGCACCGTGGCGAGGGTCACCGACGACACGATCGCCGCCGGGCCGCCGCGCACCTCGCGCGGCCCGTACAGCCGGTTCTTGGCGAAGATCAGGATCATCGTGGCGGCGGCCACCGGCAGCGCCTTCTGCTCCACCGCCCAGATCGCGCCCGAGTCGACCGGGTCTCCCTGCAGCACCAGCTTCAGCGCCAGGGCCGCGTAGATCCCGACGAAGCACCCGGTCAGGTCGATCGCCACGAGAATGGTCAGCGACAGCAGCCGGCGCACGGCGGCCGAGCCCGCGGGGCCCACGAGCAGGGGCACGAAGCGCGCGTCGCGCCGCGCCGGCCGCCGCTCGTCCGGAGCGACGGGCGGCAGCGGGCCGGCCGGGGGGCGGGTGGGGCTGGTGGTCACGGGCTCACCGCCACCCGGAACGGGTTCCCCACCCGCACCGCGCCCCCTTCCCGCGCCCTCCACACGGCGCGGTAGCGCCCGGTGGCGGACGGGCGGACCACCGCGGCGAAGCTGCCGTCGGCGCCGGGCGCGGCCGTGGCGGCCGGCGCCCATCGGCCGGCCTGGCCGCGCTCGAGGGTCACCGTCCCCGCCGACGAGCTCGTCCCGCGCACCTGCCCCACCACGCGCACGGGATCGCCGGGCGCGACCGGCGCCCATCTGGTCGGCGCCGCCGGGAGTGAGAAGGCCGCCGCCGCGGGCTTCGCGCTGCCATTCCGGCGCAGCAGGCCGGACCGCCAGGCCGGATCGTCCTGAAGCAGGTACCAGCTCACCAGCTCCACCCGCGGCACGGCCCTGACCCGTCGGTAGGCGTCGGACAGCAGGCGGGCCTGCTCCTCCTCGCCGAAGCTCAGCGGATACTCCGGGGTGGCCGCCGTCGCGAAGCCGATCTCGCTCAGCCACACCGGCCGGTCGCGCAGGTAGCCCGCGTCCAGCACGGCCCGCAGGCGGTCGAGGCCGTAGAGGTCGATGTACGACGCCCGCACCGGGGTGCTCTCGCGCGGCGGGGTGAGCGGATAGGGGTGGTGTGACACCGCGTCCATGGGGGGCCGGACCCCGGGCTCCGACAGGGCCTCGAGGAAGGTGCCGGGCGGCACCCGGTCGTCGCGGTCGTTCGGGCAGCTCTGCGGGCAGCGATCACCCACCGGAGCCGTGACCCCTCCCCCCACGCGGGCCGACGGCTGCACCCGGTGGATCTCGCGGTAGACCGAGCTCAGGATGCGCGCGTAGCGGCGCGGCGAGACCGGCGCCCACCCTTCGTCGCGGCGCGCGTACTGCGGGCGCAGGAAGAGCGGCAGGTTCGGCTCGTTCCAGGCCTCCCAGAGGCGGACGCCGCGCGGTCCGTAGCGGCGGGCGGCGGCCGCCGCGAAGCGTCCGACGTCGGCCGGATCCCGCGGCCGGACGGCCGAGGGCGGGAAGCGCCCGCCCACCGGGACCGACCGGTCGGCGGCCCAGCGGGGCGTTCCCCAGATGGTCATCATGACGCTCATCCCGTGCCGGTTGGCCGCGCGCACGACGCGATCGTACTGGCGCCAGTCGTACGCTGCGTCACCCGGGCGGCGCGGATGTGCCGGACGCCGCGCCGCCACCCGGTCCCAGCGCAGGTCCACGCGCACCAGAGTCGCCCCGAGCTCGGCCATCCGCCGCATCCGCGGCTCGGGGTCAACGGCGGGGTCGGCGAGGCGGGCGTCCTGGATCCCGGCGACCGGCGAGACCCCGGGCGGCGGCGAGTTCTCGCCCGCATCGCCGCACCCGCTCGCCAGGGCGAGCACGGCCGCGGCGGCCACGGCCGGGAGGGTGGATCGACGAGCCGGTCCCCTCCTCCTCACGGGCTCGCGCGTGGCCTACCCGGGCCGGCGCAGGCGCAGATAGACCACGCCGTGCTCGTCCGGCGCGAGGGCGCCGGGCCCGGGGATGGCGGCGAAATTGCGCGCACAGACCAGGGGTAGCAGCCCCCCGGCCAGAAACGACCACGGCCGGGCCGAGAAGAACCGCTCGTGCACGGGGCGCCGCTCGCGGACGTACTCCCGAGCCTCCTCCTGCCAGGGCAGGCGCCAGGAGGCGCTCGCGCAGGGTCGTCCTCGGTGTAGTGGCGCTCGAAGAAGGCGCCCGTCGCCCCGATCGTCGGCCGCGTCGGGCGCCTCGCCGTAGACCGGGCGCTCGGTGCGGACCTCGCGCGGACGCGCGGCGCCACGTTGGTGGTGAGGTGCAGCACCCCGCCCGGCCGCAGCACCCGCCAGCATCTCGGCCATCGCGCCGGCGTCGCCGTCGCCCGGCACGTGCTCGATCACCGAGACGCACGCCACCGCGTCGAACGAGGCGTCCCCGAACGACAGCGCCCGCGCATCCTCCACGCGCAGGTCGAGCGCCGGGGTCGAGCGCCCGCCAGCGGGCGATCTCGTCGGGGAGGAGGTCGATCGCCACCCACCGCCCGCCGCCCCTGGCGCCGAAGCAGGCTGGCCAGGAGCTTCGGGCTCGACACGTCGAGGCAGTCGCCGTCGAACGGCTCGGCCGCCACCCGGGCCAACTCGTAGTAGCGCCACGGCTCCAGCGGGACGAGCAGCCGGTAGAGGCCGGCCCGCGGCTGCGGCCAGCGACACCCGGCGCGCGCCCCGGACCGCCCACGCCACCCCGAGCCGGTAGCTGTGGGCGAACAGCGGCCGCCAGGCCGGCCGGCGCCGCCCCCGCGGTCATCGGCGAAGGGCCTGCCGGTAGACGTCGCGCGTGGCGGTGGCCGCGGCCGTCCACGAGTAGCGCGCGGCCTCCTGCCGGCCCGCCTCCCCGCGCTCGCGCGAGCGCCTCGCGGTCGGCCAGGACCTCACGTGAGAGCCTCGGCGATGCCCTCGGGCGTGACGTCGTCGAGGAAGATCGCCGTGCGGCCGCCCACCTCCACCAGGGCCGAGTTGCGGGCGCAGAGCACCGGGCACCCGTGCGCCATCGCCTCGACCACCGGGAGCCCGAAGCCCTCGTACGCCGAGGGATAGACCAGGAGCGTCGCCCGCCGGTAGAGGTCGAGCAGCTCCTCGCGGCGCACGAAGCCCCGGATCTCGCAGCCGGGGCCCGCGGCGGCGCGCACGCGGTCCTCGTCGCCGCCCGGCCCTCCGACCACGACCAGCCGGCAGGGCGGGCGGGTCCGCCGGGCGCGCTCGCGAAGTAGCGGGCGTGCCCCTCGACGAGCGCGCCGATGCGCTTGCGCGGCTCGCAGGATCCCGACGCTCAACAGGAAGGGCTCGCCGCGGCCCCGGCGGACGCGTGTCGAGGTGGACCCCGTTCGGCACCACCCGGAGGCGCTCGGGCGGGATCCCGTAGAGCTCCTGGAGGTCGCGAGCCGTCGAGTCGGAGACCGCGATCACACGCCGGGCGCGCCGGCGTGCCGAGCGTCGCGCGAACATGCGCGCGTAGCGGCGGAAGTTCTCCGGGAAGGCCTCGGGGACGCGCTCCCAGCGCAGGTCGTGAATGCGTGACGACGGTCGGGCACGGGCTCCACCAGGGGCCCCAGTTGACCGGGGCGTGGAGCACCGCCGCGCGGCGGCGCCACGCCGCGAGGGGCAGCAGCACGTGGAGCCACAGCAGGTCGAGGAACAGGTTTCCGAGGACGTGATGCGACCGAGCCGGGGCAGCCCGGGGGGGCCGAACACCCACTCCACCCGCAGGTCGCTCGCCGGGTTGCTCTCCATCACCTGCCGCAGCTCGTGGACGTAGGTCGCGATCCCCGTGCGGCGCCGGCGCGCCATGCGCCCGTCCACCAGCACGAGGGGCGGGCGCCGGTCGTCGCCGGGCGCCTCCGGCGAGGCCGTACTCGGCGCGTCGCCGGCCCGGCGGCGGGGCCGGAGGCGCAGTCGTGGTCGGGCTCATCTGGGCGGTCTCCCTGGGAAGGCGGCGGCGCGCGGCCGCGCCTCGCCGACCACCCGGCTCACGCCGCCGCCGACGTGGGGCGGCCCACGATCGACGCCGCGAGAGACCCTACAGGCAGCCCGTCCGCCGCCGCCGCCCGGAGCGCGGCCCGCGGCGTGCGGGCGAGTCCCAGTCCCAGGCGCAGCGCCGCGTCGGTCGCGGCGAGCCACTCGTTGGCGAGATCGCAGTGCACCAGCACGGCGCCGGGCCCGGCGTCGAGCAGTTCCTTGCACGGCGTCCACGAGCAGCGGGAGCTCCTGGCGCGCCTGGTCCGGGTCCCGCAACGGGTGCCAGCGGACCGCGAGCCCGTCGTCCGCGTATTCGGCCAGCGCGTGGCGCGAGCGCATGCCGGACACCACGGCGACCACTCCCTGCTCCCGCCACCAGGCCTGCTCGGCGATCCGCAGCTCGCGACGATGCATGCGCCCGCCGCGCCCCGGGCGCTCCGCCACGGCGAGCCGCCCCGGCAGGATCCACGCATAGGTCTTCGGCTCCATCGAGCACCTCTCGGCCGCGGTCGTCACGTGTCGAGAGGATCCGGCCGGCTCCCGTCAACTCTCCAGGCGGGGAGGCGACAGAAGCGTGCCGGCTAGGTGTCGATGAACGGCACGTCCGGGTCGGGTGACGCGCCCTCGCGCAGCCAGCCGGGCACGGGCACCGGCTCGCGCGTCGCGCGGTTGACGCAGACGTGGACGAGCTCCCCGCGCGCGACCACCTCCTCGCCGCGCGTGAAGGTGTGACGGGTGCGGAACGAGGTGCGGCCGATCCCGCCGACCTCGGTACGGAGCGTCGATCAGGTCGTCGAGCATGATCCGGCCGAGGAAACGGCAGCGGCTGTCCACGATCGGGACCCCGGGCCCCTCCTCGAGGATCCGCGTGAACGGGTGCCCGACCTCGGCCAGCCACTCGGAGAAGCCCCGGTCCATCCACCGGTACACCGCGGTGAAGTGGATCTGCGCGACGTCCACCTCGGACATGACCACGCGGAAGGTCTGCGTGTGGACGTGGGGCGCCATCCGACGGGCAGCCTACCGGGACGAACCTTCGGAGTTGACGCCGCAAATAGCGGACTCGTCGGGCAGGCCTGCGCCCGAGAGGGGGGGAAAGGCCCTGTGCTCGTCCCTCTGGGATGACGTGCCTCCCCCGATGGATAGTCGTGCGATCGAACCATCAGTTTTTATGAGGTTTGGGTATAGCGTGGGCCGCCGATGACCGACCCTCCGCTCCCAGAGCCCACCTCGGACGAACGCCGCCGAGCAGCGTGCCTGGCGATGGGCAAGGCACCCGGCCTCATCCGGTTCGCCGCCCGCTACACCCGCTCGCTCCACGACGCCGAGGACGCATACCAGCGGACGATGGAGATCGCGCTCTCACGTGCACCGGTCACCGACGGCCCCCGGTACATGGCCTGGCTCCACACGGTCCTCCGGCACGAGGCGCTCGCCGTCGCCCGGACCCGCCGGCGCGAGTCGCCGGGGATGGAGATCGACGTGGCGGAGACGGTGGCCGACCGGGTCGCGGACGGCATGGCCCTCGACGCCCTCGCCGAGTGGCGGGAGCGGTACCGCTCGATCCAGGACGGCCTCGCCGGGCTGACCGAGGCGCAGCGGACCTGTCTGATCCTCCAGAGCGCGGGCGCGAGCTATGAGCGGATCGGCGAGGTCACGGGGTACTCGCGCCGGAAGGTGGAGCGCTCGGTGCTGGAGGGTCGCGCCAGCCTGCGCAGCTGGGAGGTGCGGCTCGCCTCCGGGGAGGTGTGCGAGCGCATGGGTCCGTCCATCGATCGGGTGGCCCAGGGCGAGGCGGCGGCCCGCGAGCGGCGCTCGGTGACGCGTCACGTCCGCCACTGCGGTCCCTGCCGGGCGCGTCTGCGGGACCGCCGGGAGTCCAACGAGTGGCTGGCGAACCTCGTCCCGGTCGCGCTGCTCACCGGCGAGGCCTTCCTCCGGACCCCGGACCCGAGCCCGGCCCTCGCATGGTGGGACCGGATCGCGACCGGCTCGACGGTCCGTGCCGGGAGCGTGGTCCAGATGATGCTCGAGATACCCAGCTCGGCTCTGGCGAAGGTCGGGGCCGGCACGGCGGCCGTGGCCGTGGCGGGGGCCGCCGGCGCACCCCTCGTCATCGACACGGTCGCGCGCCCAGCCGCCCCGGAGCCCCCCGTGGCAGCGCTGCGGGCGCCCGCGACGTCGACGACCGCCGGCGTCGTCGCGCTCCCACAGGCCTCGCCGACGCGGGACGATGCGGCCATCGCCCCGTTCGCCGCCGCGCGCCGTCAGGCGGCTGCCGCCCTGGCGACCCGGCGGGCGCGAGAGCCGCGGCAGGCGACGATCTCCCTCCCGAGGCATCCCGACCCGGTCCCCGAGCCCGCGGACCCGTCGCGGTCGACGCCGCGCGTGGCGGTCTCCAGGCCCGCGGCGTCCCCGCCACCGGCGGCTCCGGCGGCTCCGGCGTCGTCCCCATCCGAGGTCGCCATCGAGTTCGGCCCATGACCCGCCGACTCCGCATGGCGGGCGTCCTCGCCGGCGCCGCGCTCGTGCTCGGCCCGGGAGCCGCCGGGGCGGTGGAGGGCAGCCTGTACCCGGTGGGCGCCGGACCGTGGGCGGTGACCCCTCAGTTCTCGGCGATCCCGCTGGCGGGCGGGCAGTTCCAGATCCAGGCGCCGGCGCTCAACCCCGCCGGCGGCGGCAACCAGTGGGAGATGAACTGGGTGTGCCCCGTCGCCGGCAGCGAGATCCACGCCGTGCAATTCGGGGCGCTCCGCACGCAGGCACCGAGCTCGCTCGCGCTGCTCGTGACCGGTAACCGGCAGACCCTCTGGTCCCTGGGCGACACCGGCCTCCCTCAGTCACCCGAGTTGGGCCGCGCCTACGACGTCCGGCTGCCCGGCGGTCAGTGCAATGTCCACCTGGCGCTCTCGCAGGTCGAGATTCGTGCGCAGCACGCGCGCGGCTATTTCATCGACAACCCACGGGTCCTGGTGCGGGACCTCACCCCGCCGGCGGTCATCCTGCGCGCGCTCACCTCCGGCTGGATCAACGCCGCCTCGGGTGCCGTTCGGGTGCAATGGACCACGAGCGACAACTTCGGAGGGGACGGCGTCGCCGCCCAGCGCGTCCTGATCGCGGGCCAACCCCGTTGGACCGGAGCGCCCGGGGTGGGCGACCACGACGTCACCCTCGCGCTCGACGGGATCGGCGACGGCGTGCACGGGGTCGAGGTGAGGGCCGACGGGGACGGCACGGGCGGCGGGTCGGCCACGGGCGCGATCCACGTCGACCGGACCGCACCCACCGTGTCCGCGCTCTCGGCGTCCTCGTCGGGGGCGCCCGGTGCCATCGCATTCGCATGGAGGGTCGCCGACAACCTGAGCGGTGCCGCCCTCAGCCAGGCCGAGGTGAACGCCGCCGGAGACGGATCGGTGTCCGGAGCCTGGATCGAGGCGGGCCGCGCGACCGGGGCGGGCTCGCAGTCGCTCACGGCGACTCCCGCGCTCGCGGACGGCGTCCACGCCTGGCGGATCCGGGCCGCCGACGGCGCCGGCAACGCGGTGATCGTCCCAGGCCCGGACCGTGTGGTCGTGGACACGACCCCTCCCAGACTCGAGCTCCATGCCGCGCCGACGAAGTGGGTGAACCGCGTCGAGATCGACCTCACCGCGACCGACAACCTGCAGACGGCCCTCGGCCTCGCACCGATCGAGTTCGACCTCAACACGGCGGCCGACGCCGGCGAGGGCGGCCAGTGGGTCCGCGCGCTCACGAGCCCCGGGTCGGCCGGCCGACGGATCGCAACGGTGGTGCTCCCGGGCCTGGCGGACGGCCGGCACCTGATGCGCGTCGTCGCCCGCAACGGCGCACCCTTCGCGGCCCGGCTGGTCGCCGAACGACGCGTCGTCGTGAAGGTCGACCTCACCGCGCCCGTCATCGCGAGCTCGACGTTCTCCCCGACCGACTCGGGTCAATTGTCGATCACATGGACCGCGGACGACCCGCTGGCCGGCGTCGCGAAGGCGAGCGTGCAGTGGCGGAGCGGGTCATCGTGGCGGACGATCGCGAGCGAGGACGCGCCCGACGGCCCCGGCGCCATGCTCGTCGACGTGTCGGCGCTCCCCGGAGGCGCTCAACCGCTGCGCCTGGCGATCTCCGACGCCGCCGGCAACGTGGCGGTCCGCTCGGCCACGGTTCGCCTCACCGGGAACGGTGGCGGGACGACCGCGGCCGTTCCTCTCGTGCGCTTCCGCGATGCGCGTCTGGTGCTCGCGGTCGAGCGGGCCCGCGTCGAGCGGACCGGCGGGCGCACGACCCTCGTCCGCCGTGTCCCGACCGGCGCAGTCGTGGTCGTGTCCGGGCGACTGCTCGATCGACGCGGCCGCGCGATCGTGGGCGCCGAGATCCAGGCCCGCGGACACCGCGGGCGGTTGGTGGGGCGCGCACTCACCGGCCGGGACGGACGCTTCCGGCTCCGGGCGCGGCCCCAGGCGGGGGGACCCCTGCGCGTGGGAGTGCCCGTGGGCCGCCGGCGCCTCCTGCCCGCCCGTCCCTCGGCCGACGTGCGCCTGGAGGTGAGGCCCGAGGTGAGCCTCTCCGCCTCCGCGACCGTCGCCACCTCGGGCACCGAGGTGCTCTTCACCGGCCGGCTGCAGCCCGCGCCAGGGGACATCGGGCTGGGATCGCGCAAGGGGGTCGTGCTGGAGTGGCTCGACCCCGTCCGCACGTCGTGGCGGCCGGTCGTGAACGCCCGGATCCACCGAGATGGCACGTTCTCGGTGCCGTGGCGGTTCGGGATCCGCGGCCTGACCATCCCGATGCGCGTGGTCGTGCCCGCGGAGGTGGGATGGCCGCTCCTGCCCGCGCGCTCCCGGGTGATCCGGGTCAGGCTCGGCTAGCACCGCGGCGCGCCCGGCGGCGCGGCGCCTCCCCGTCGTGGTGACGGACGAGTGAGGCGCCGACGGCGAGCGGTGGGCGCTCAGCCCGGGACGGTGCAGCGGGCGGCGATCTCGACCCCCGCGTCGATGGCGGCCACGGCCAGGCCCGCGGCGGGGAGGATCCGCTCGACCTCCTGGGGGGTGTAGAAGCGAGCGCGGGCGCGGTGGGTGGACTTGCCCTCGTCCGCGTAGGCGACGAACGCCGCCAGATAGGTGTCCGACAGGAGGTTGGGGAAGGTGACGTGGATCGTCCCGCCCGGCCGGACCACCCTGCCCAGCTCGCGCAGGAGGAGGAAGGCGTCCTCGCGCTCCACGTGCTGCAGGGTGAGGAGCGAGTAGGCGAAGTCGATCGCGCCGGTGGGGATGTCGGGGATGGTCGTGCCGCGACAGCGCGCGTACCGGACGTTGGTGGTACCCACCATCCGCTGGCGGGCGTAGTGGAGCATCAGGGGCGAGGCATCGACCGCCCAGAGGGTGCGGCAGCGCGGAGCGGCGTAGCGGGCCACCCGGCCCACCCCGCATCCCAGGTCCAGCACGGTGTCCTCCGGGCCGAAATGGGCGGAGAGCGCCTCGGCGGCCTCGCGGCCCGAGCGCTCGAAGGCGTCGGGGTCGTCGTCGTTCAGGATCTGGCGGCGCGCCTCCTGCTGGCTGCGCGGGAGCCACAGCCGTCCATAGCCCGATCGCCACCGCCTGATCGCCTCGCCTATGGCCATTCCGCGCACCTCGAGGCCGTGGGGACGGCGGCAGTCTACGCGGGGCGGATAGGCTCTTGCGCCCGATGACGCCTCCGGCCCTGCTCGACGCCACGCCCCTCGCGGGCGGGCACGCCGCGCGGGGGATCGGCACCGCCGTGCGCGGCCTGATCGCCGGCCTGGGGGCCCTGCCCCCCGAGGAGCGGCCGGTGCTGCTGGTGCGCCGCTCGCAGGACGTGCCCCACGGCTTCGCGGCGCGGACGGTGTCGTGGCCCGCGTGGCCGCTCCACCGGGTCCCCGACCCCTGGCCGGTGGCCGTGGGGGAGCGGGCGGCCCGGCGGCTGGCCGCCGGAGGCGTGTTCCACGCCGTGCAGCCGGCGCTGGTGCCGTCGGGCCGCACCGTGGTGACCTGCCACGACCTGATCCCCTCGTTCTTCCCGCGAGTACCTCGCCGGGGCCGGGCGATCGGGCCAGGCGCTGGCGTACCGCCACTTCCTGCGCCGCCTCGCCGCGGCGCGGCTGGTGCTGACCCCCTCGCGGGAGACCGCCGGCGACGTGGTGCAGCGCGTGGGCGTGGACCCCGCGCGGGTGCGGGTGGTGCCGTGGGGGCCGCCCGAGGCGGCGGACGCGGTGGGCCCGGTGCCGCCGGGCCCGTACGTTCTCTACGCGGGGGCGATCGAGCCGCACAAGAACGCGGCCCTTGCGGTCCACGCGATCGCCCGGGCGCGCCCGGGCATCCGGCTGGTGATGGCCGGGGCCTGGTCGGCGCGCCGGCTGCACCGGCTGCGCGAGGCGGCCGAGCGCGCGGGGGCGGACGGCCGGGTGGAGTGGATGGGGCTGCTCTCCCCCGGGCGGCTGGCCGCGGTGCGGGAGGGGGCCCTCGCGGCTCTCGTGCCCTCGCGCAAGGAGGGGTTCGGCCTCCCGGTGCTGGAGGCGATGGCGGCGGGGGTTCCCGTGCTGGCCAGCGACACGCCCGCGTTGCGGGAGGTGGGCGGGGACGCGGCGGCCTACCTGCCGGCGGACGACCCCGGGGCGTGGGCCGAGGCCATCGGGGCGCTCGCCTCCGATGGGGCCCTCCGGGAGGCGCGGGCCGAGGCGGGGATCCGGCGCGCGGCGACCTTCTCGTGGCGGCGCGCGGCGGAGGCCGTGGCGGACGCCCACCGGGACGCCGCCGCGTGAGCCTGGTGGTGGTGGACTGCCACATGGTCGGCCAGGCCGCGGCGGGCGACGCGGGCAACGGCCGCTACGCCGTGACCCTCCTGGCCGCCATGGCGGCGACCGCGGGGGATGGCGACCGCATGGCGTCGCTGGTGGCGACCCCGGAGGGGGCGCGCGCGCTGGAGAGGTTCGGCGCCACGCTGGGGGTGCCCCAGGCCGACGTGCCGCGGCTGGCCCGGGCGGCTCCGCGGGCGCTGGCCGACGCGGCCGCCGACGTGGCGGTGTTCACCTACGTCTCGCCCGGATGGAGCCCGTGCCCCACCATGCTCGCCGTGCACGACGCGACCTTCATGACCAACCCGGAGTGGCTCGGGATCGCGCGCGCGGATGGTGCTGCGCGGGCTGGTGCCGCGCTCGGCGCGCCGCGCGGCGGTGGTCCTGGCCCTGTCCGAGACCGCGGCCGGCGACGTGGCCGCCGCGCTCCGGCTGGACCGCGCCAAGATACGGGTGGTGAGCCCGCATCCCGCAGCGGTGTTCACGCCCGCCCCCGGCGCCGCGGAGCGCGTGGGCGAGCGCTTCGGCCTGGGCCGCTACTGCCTGGTGGTGGGCGATCTGGGGCCGCGGAAGAACCTGGGCGCGCTGGGGGCGGCGGTGCGCGCGCTTCGGGCCCAGGGCACCGACCTGGCGCTGGCGCTGGTGGGCAAGCCGGGGCCGGGAGGCGCCCGGATCGCGGCCGAGGCCGGCGGGCGCTGGCTCGGGCCCGTGGACGACGCGACCCTGGCCGACCTCTATCGCGCCGCCGCGGTGACGGCCTACCCCTCCCTCTACGAGGGCTTCGGCCTGCCGGTGGTGGAGGCGATGGCCTGCGCCAGCCCGGTCGTGGCCAGCGACCGGGGGGCGATCCCGGAGGTGGCGGGGGACGCGGCGATCCTGGTGGAGCCGAGCCCGCGCGCCATCGCCGAGGGGCTGCGTCGGGCGCTCGACCCCGACGAGGCCGCGCGCCTGCGCGCCGCGGGGCCCGCGCGGGCGGCGCGCTACACCCAGGCCGCCATGGGCGCGGCCGCGTGGGCGGCGGCGCGGGAGGCGGCGCCGTGAGGATCGCGATGGTGGGGACCCGTGGCATCCCGGCCGCCTACAGCGGCTTCGAGACCGCCGTGGAGCATCTGGCCGAGCGCTTCAGCGCCCGCGGGCACGACGTGACGGTCTACTGCCGGACCCACATGACCGATCGCCGGGCCACGTACGCCGGGGCCCGGCTGGTGCACCTGCCGACGATCCAGCAGCAAGCACCTCGACACGCTCACCCACACCCTGCTGAGCACCGCGCACCTGGCGGTGCGGGGGCGGCCGGACGTGGCGCATCTACTTCATCGCCGGCAACGCCCCCGCCGCGCCGCTGGCGCGCCTGGCGGGGATCCCGGCGATCCTGCAGATCGACGGGCTCGACTCGGAGCGCGCGAAGTGGTCGCGGCCGGCCCGGGCGTACCTGCGGCTGGCCGAGCGGCTGGCCCCCTCGGCGGCGACGGTCGCGGTGACCGACTCCGAGGCGGTCGCCGACGCCTACGAGCGGCGCCACGGCCGGCGCATCGCGGCGATCCCCTACGGCGCCGAGCTGCCCGATCCCGGCGACGCCGGATGGTGCCGGCGAGCTCGGGCGTGGAGCCCGGGCCGGTTCCTGCTGTTCGTGGGCCGCCTGGTGCCCGAGAACAACGCGCACCTGCTGGTGGAGGCGCACCGCATGCTGAGGACCGACTGGCCGCTGGTGGTGGTGGGCGACGCCCCCTACGCCCGCGACTACATCGCCGGGCTGAAGGCGGCGGCGGGGCCGGGGGTGATCTTCCCGGGCTACGTCTTCGGCGACGGCTACCGCGAGCTGGTGCACCGCTGCGGCGTGATGTGCGCTCCCACCGAGGTCGGCGGCACCCACCCGGTGATCGTGGAGGGGATGGCGGCCGGCGCCGCGCTGGTGGTGAGCGACCACGGGCCGAACCTGGAGGTGGTGGGCGACGCGGCGGCGAGCTTCCCGCTGGCCGGCGGGGCCGCGGCCCTGGCCGAGGCGCTGCGCGGCCTGATCGCCGACGGGGCCCGCCGGGCCGAGCTGGGCGACCGCGCCGCCGCCCGCGCGGCCGAGCGCTTCTCCTGGGACGCCTGCGCCGACTCCTACCTGCGCCTGTGCGAGCTGGTGGCCGGCGGCGGCTCTCAGCCGGGGTAGGCGAAGGGGATCGCATCCGCGATGTCGGCCAGCGGGGGGGCGTCGCGGTCCCGCGCGGAGAGCTCGGGATCCTCGAGCGGCCACGCGATGCCGACCGTCGGGGTCGTTCCAGGCGAAGCCCCGCTCGAGCGCGGGTCGTAGTAGGCGGAGCAGCGGTAGATGACGTCCGCCACCTCGCTCACCACGCAGTACCCGTGCGCGAAGCCGAGCGGGACGTAGAGCTGGCGCAGGCCTCGTCGTCGAGCTCGACCGCCTCCCAGCGGCCGAACGTGGGCGATCCGCGCCGGATGTCGACGACCACGTCGACGATCCGCCCCCGGGCGCAGCGCACCAGCTTGGCCTGACCGGGGTCGACCGAGAAGTGCATCCCCCGCAGCACGCCGCGGCCCGAGCGGGACTGGTTGTCCTGCACCCAGGTCTCGCGGACGCCGAGCTCGGCCATCCGGTCGGCCCGGAAGCTCTCGTGGAAGAAGCCGCGCGCGTCCCGGTGCACGACCGGCTCCACCACCACGGGGCCGGGCAACCGGGTCGGAAGCGCCCTCACGTGAGGGGGATCGCGGGGGTCACCGGCCTAATCTAGACGTGCCCCCGCGCTTAGGGGCGTCAAGGGGATCGGCTAGATTCCGCTGGTGATCGCGGCGGTCGTCCAGCAGCGCGAGCTGTTCGCCAGCATGCTGCGCCGGGAGGTGCGGCAGCGCTACAAGGGCTCGGTCCTCGGGATCCTGTGGTCCCTGGTGACGCCCCTGGTGATGATGGGCGCCTACACCCTGGTGTTCTCGCTGATCTTCACGGCGGTCGCGTTCGACCACTACGCGGCGTTCCTGCTGACCGGCCTGAGCGTGTGGGTGTTCTTCGCCGGGGGGCTGGAGGCCGGCACGGCGAGCATCGTCGCGAGCGCCAACCTGGTGAAGAAGGTCGCGTTCGAGCGGTCGATCGTGCCCCTCGCGAGCACCATGAGCCATCTGGTGACCTTCGGGGCGATGGTGGCGGTGCTCGTGCCGGTGAACCTGATCCTCGAGCCCGACGACGCGGACGACGATGATCCTGCTGCCGGTCCTGATCGTCTGCCTCGTGGTGATGACCGCGGGCCTGGCGCTGGCGCTCTCGGCCCTGAACGTCTATTTCCGCGACGTGCAGCACATCCTGGGGGCGCTGCTGCTGCCCTGGTTCTTCCTGACGCCGATCTTCTACTCGCTCGACCAGCTTCCCGAGAACGTCTCCGGCAACGAGATCGCGATCAACGTCCTGCGCTACGGGAACCCACTGACGCCGCTGGTCGAGTCGGTGCACGACGTCGCCTTCTTCGGCCAGTGGCCGTCGCTGGGCCAGCTCGTCTACGTGGGCGTCGCCACGGCGGTCTGCGCGATCGTCGGGGTGCTGGTCTTCCGGCGCCTGGAGCCCGAGATGGCGGTGGAGCTCTGAGCGTGGCCGTCCGCCCGGGCGAGGTGCGCGCCCGTGGGCTCTCGCGGCGCTTCCGGATCTTCCACGAGCGCAACGCGACGCTGAAGGAGACGCTGATGCGCCGCCGCCGCTCCTCGCACACCGACCTCTGGGCGCTGCGGGGCGTCGACATCGAGGTGGCCCCCGGCGAGTCGCTCGGCATCGTGGGCCAGAACGGCTCGGGCAAGAGCACGCTGCTGAAGCTGCTCGCGGGGATCATCCCGCCGCACGAGGGCACGGTGGAGGTGGGCGGCGCCGTCGCGTCGATGCTCGAGCTCGGCGCCGGCTTCCATCCCGACTTCAGCGGGCGCGAGAACGTCTACATGAACGCCGCCATCCAGGGGCTCTCGCGCCGCGAGGTCGACGCGCGCATGGACGCGATCGTCGCGTTCTCCGAGCTCGAGTCCTTCATCGACAACCCGGTGCGCACCTACTCGTCGGGCATGTACACGCGCCTCGGCTTCGCGGTGGCATCGCACGTCGACTCGGACGTGCTGCTGCTGGACGAGGTGCTCGCGGTGGGCGACGAGGCCTTCCAGCGCAAGTGCCTCGGCCGCATCTTCGAGTACCGCCGCGGCGGAGGGACCGTGCTGTTCGTCTCCCACGACGCCGAGGCGGTGGAGCGCGTCTGCGACCGCGCCGTGCTGCTGGAGCACGGCGAGGTGACCGCCGACGGATCGCCGGCCGACGTCCTGACGACCTACCGGCGCGGCCTGGTGCGCGCCGGCGAGGCCGCCCGTGGCGAGGGCCACGCCGACGCGGCCGACGAGTGGGGCACCCGGCGGGTGACGATCACCGGCGTGCGCCTGGTGGGCGCCGAGGGCGAGAGCGACCGCTTCCCGAGCGGCGGCCCGCTCGAGATCCGCATCGACTTCGCCGCGCCCGTGCCCGTGCCCGCGCCGGTCTTCGGCTTCGAGATCCGCTCGGTGGACGGGGCGCTCTGCTACGGCACCAACACCCACCGCAGCACCCACCCGATCGAGTCGGTCGAGGGGGAGGGCACGATCACCTTCGCGGTCGACCGCCTGCCGCTGCACGAGGGGCGCTTCCTGCTGACCGTGGCGGTGCAGTCCGAGGACGAGAGCGAGATCTACCACTGGATCGACCGGCGGACGGAGTTCTCGGTGTTCGCCCGCGCGCTCGGGGTGGGCATCGTCGCCGTCGAGGGCGCCTGGTCGGTGACCGCCGGCCGGGGGGCGGCCGGGGAGCGGGTGGCGCTCGATGGCTGATCCCCCCGTGATCGACGTCGAGGCGCTCGTGGAGGATCTGCGCGGCCGGGTCGCCCGGGCCCGCGCGGAGGGGGGCTACGCCGACGACCTGAGCGGCGAGCGGCTCGTGGCTCCGCCGCCGGTCGCGCGGGTGCGCTTCCGCCCCGAGCTCGCGTACTCCACCAAGCCCCTCATCGGTCGGCCGCTGACGGCGGTCAAGAAGGTGCTGATGCGCCTGACCGTGCACCCCTTCGACGACCTCGCGCGCCAGGCCGACTCCGAGATCACCGCCGTCGACGCGGCCGCGCAGGCGGCGATCGAGGCCGAGGCCGACGTCCGCGAGCGGGTGCAGGCCGACGTCGCCCGGCTGCTCTCGCGCATCGAGGGTCTCGAGATCGCCCTCGACCGCCTCCAGCTGCCCGTGCGCCTGGCCCGCCTGGAGCGGGAACGGCGCGAGGCCGCGCCCGCCGCGGGCTCCTCCGCCGCCGCCCCGGCTCCTGCTGCGGCGAGCGACGGCGGGGTCGACTACCTGGCCTTCGAGGCCCGCTTCCGCGGCAGCGAGGCGACGGTGCGCGAGCGCCAGGAGGTCTATCGCCCGGAGCTCGCGGGGCGCCGGCGGGTGGTGGACCTCGGCTGCGGCCGCGGCGAGCTGCTGGAGATGCTGCGCGACGCCGGGGTGGGCGCCTACGGGGTCGACACCGAGCCCGACTTCGTGGACCTGGTGGCCGAGAAGGGCCTCGAGATCCGGCGCGAGGACGCGGTCGCGCACGTGGAGGGCCTCGCGCCCGGCGATGTCGACGGCATCGTGGCGAGCCACGTCGTCGAGCACATGCCCCCGGCCGTGGTGGCGCGCCTGGTGGGAGCGGCGGCCGCCGCGCTGGAGGAGGGCGGGGTGCTGATCCTGGAGACGCCCAACCCCGAGTCCCTGCTCGCCGGATCGATCAACTTCCACCGCGACCCGACCCATCTGCGCCCCGTGCACCCGGACACGCTCGCGTTCCTCTGCGAGAGCGCGGGCTTCGCCCAGGTGGAGATCCTGCGCCTGTCGCCCGTGCCGGACACCGACCGGCTGCCCGCCCCCGCCCCGGGCGACGACCCCCTCGCGCGCCACGTCGACGACATCGCCGAGCGCCTCAACGGCATCATCTACGGCTGGCAGGACTACGCCGTCGTCGCCCGGCGCTAGCCGCTGATGCGGATCCTGTGGGTGGTGCCGCGCTACGGGCGCGGGATCGTGGGCGGCGCGGAGACGCTCGTGCGCGCCCTCGCCACCCGCTGCGCGGCGATGGGCTGGGACTGCGAGGTGGCCACGACCTGCGCGGTCGACCACGTCACCTGGGCCGACGCGCTGCCGGCGGGCACGAGCGACGAGGACGGCGTGCGGGTGCACCGCTTTCCCGTGGGGCCGCGCGACCCGCGCCGGCACGACGCGCTCCACGCCGCCGTCGTCGGCGGGCGAGCGGGCTACGCCGAGCAGCTGGAATGGCTCTCGCACGGCGTCTGGTCGCCGGGCCTGCAGGAGTTCCTGGAGGACGCCGACCACGACCTCCGGGTGCTGGCGCCGTACCTCTTCGGCACCACGATCTGGGGAGCCCAGGCCGCTCCGGAGCGCAGCGCCCTGCTGCCGTGCCTGCACGACGAGCCCTACGCCCACCTGCGGATCGTGCACGACGTGGTGGGCGCGGTGCGCGGCTGCCTGTTCAACGCGCCCGGCGAGGAGCGCCTGGCGCGCCGGCTCTACGCGGTGCGCGACGGCGGCGTGGTGGGCATCGGCTTCGACCCGCCCGACGGCCCGCCGCCGGAGCCACCCGCGGCGACGGCCGGCCTCGGCCCCTACCTCGTCTACGCCGGCCGGCTGGAGGAGGGCAAGCGCGTGAACGTGGCGGTGGAGCACGTCCTCACGCTCGCGGGCGAGCGGCCGGACGCGCCGGCGCTGGTGCTGATGGGGCGCGGCGGCTACCGGCCCCCCGCCTCCGCGCGCGGGCGGGTGGTGGAGCTGGGCTACGTCGGCGACGACGCCAAGCGGGCCGTCTACGCCGGGGCGCTGGCGCTGGTGAATCCCTCCGAGATGGAGAGCCTGTCGCTGGTGCTGATGGAGGCGTGGCTCGAGGGCACGCCCGCCATCGTCGCCGCGGGCTCGGAGGTCATGGCCGACCACGTCGGCCGCTCGGGGGGTGGGATGACCTTCGCCTCGTACGGGGACTTCCGAGCCGCCGTCGCCCGGATGCTCGACGAGCCCGCCGAGCGCGAGCGCATGGGCGCCCGGGGGCGGGCGTACGTGCTCGACGAGTACGGCTGGCCGGCGGTCTGGGAGCGCCTCGAGGCGGTGACCGGACGGCTGGCCGGCTGATGCGCGTCCACCAGCTCATCGCCGCGGCCGCGCCCGGCGACGCCGTGACCGACCAGGCGCTCGCCTGGCAGGGCATCCTGCGCGACTGGGGCGTCGAGGGGCTCGTGATCGCCGAGCACGTCCACCCGGCCCTCGAGGGGCGGGCACGGCGGGTCGACCGCAGCGCGGCCGAGCTGCGCCGGGCCGAGGGGCTGGTGCTGCACTATTCGGTGTGGAGCCGGGTCGTCGACGAGGCTCTCGCCGCGCCGGCGCCGCTGGCCGTCTGCTACCACAACGTCACCCCGGGCGACCTCCTGCGCCCGTGGAGCCGCGCGCTGGCCGACGCGTGCGACCGCGGGCGGGCGGCGCTCCCTCGGCTGGCCGGACGAACCGCCGCGCTGATCGCCGACTCGGCGTTCAACGCGCGCGAGCTGGCCGAGGCCGGGCTCGGGGAGGCGCGGGTCGTGCCGCTCGTTCTCGACCTGCCCGCCGCGGCGCCCGACCCGCGGCCCGCCGGCTCGCCGCCCGCCATCCTGACGGTGGGCCGCATCGTGCCCAACAAGCGCATCGAGGACGTGGTGCGCGCCTTCGCCCTCTACCGCGGCGTGCACGCCCCGGACGCCACCCTGACGCTCGTGGGCAGCGACGAGGGCTTCGCGTCGTACCGGGCGGCGCTGGACGAGCTGGTCGCGCGCATCCGCTGCGGCGGCGTGCGCTTCGCCGGCCGGGTGCCGCTCGCCGAGCGCGACCGCCTCTACGGCTCGGCCGACGCCTACCTGTGCATGTCCGAGCACGAGGGCTTCTGCGCCCCGGTGGTCGAGGCGCTCGCCCACGGGGTGCCCGTGGTGGCCCGCGCGGCGGCCGCCGTGCCCGAGACGCTCGGGGGAGCGGGGGTCGTGGTGGACGCGCCCGACCTGCTCCCGCTCGCCGCCGAGGCGCTCGCCGAGGTGGTCGGCTCGCCCGCCACCCGGGAGGGCCTGGCCGCCGCGGCGGCGCTGCGCCTGGCCGAGCTGCGCCGGGAGGCCGTCGTGCCGGCCCTGCGCGCGGCGCTCGCCCCCCTGCTGGGGGCCGCGTGAGCACGCCGTCGCGGGTCGCCCTCGTGGTGCAGCGCTACGGGGAGGAGGTGAACGGCGGGGCGGAGCAGCTCGCGCGGCGGATCGCGCGCCTGCTGCGGGGTGACCTCGACCTGACCGTCCTGACCACCTGCGCCCTCGACTACCGCACCTGGGCCGACCACTACCCGCCCGGCGAGCAGGAGGTCGAGGGGGTGCGCGTCCGGCGCTTCCCGGTGGGCCGCCCGCGCGACCTCGCCGCCTTCGACGCGCTCAGCGCGCGGGCCTATGCCGCCCCGGAGGACGCCGAGCTCGGGCGGCGCTGGATGGAGGCCCAGGGCCCGGACGCCCCCGGGCTGGTCGCCCACCTGCGCGAGGAGGGGGCCTCCTACGACGCGGTCGCCTTCGTGACCTACCTCTACCGCACGACCGCCGAGGGGATCGGGACGGTGCGCGACCGCGCGCTGCTGGTGCCCACGCTCCACGACGAGCCGCCGGCCCGTCTGTCGATCTTCCGGGGCGTGTTCGACGCCGCGCGGGCGCTGGTCTTCCTGACCCCGGAGGAGCGCGAGCTCGGGCGGGCGCGCTTCGGCGTGGGCGACGACCGGGCGCGGGTCGCCGGATGGGGCCTCGACCCGCCCCCGCCGTCGGACCCCGCCCGGCTGCGAGCGCTGGGGGTGGCGAGGCCGTACGTGCTCTGCGCCGGGCGGATCGACCTGTCGAAGGGCGTGGGCGACCTGGTGGAGCACCACGCCCGCTACCGGCGCGCGGCGCCCGACGGCCCCGACCTGGTGCTGGTGGGCGGCGGGGACGCCGCTCTTCCCGAGCATCCCTGGCTGCACCGGCTGGGCTTCGTGGACGAGCAGGTCAAGCACGACGCGCTCGCCGGTGCCGTCGCGGTGGTCGTCCCGTCCCCCTACGAGAGCCTCTCGCTGGCGCAGCTCGAGGCCTGGAGCCATGGGAGGCCGACGCTCGCCAACGCGGCGTCGCCGGTGCTGGTGGGCCAGTCGCGCCGCTCGGGCGGCGGGCTCTGGTACGCCGACGGCGACGAGTACCTCGTGATGCTCGACCTGCTCGCCCGCAGCGCGCCCCTCGCCCACGCGATCGGCCGCCAGGGGGCGGCCTGGGTGGCGGCCGAGTGCTCCTGGGAGCGGGTGCGCGGCGTCTGGCTCGAGGCGCTCGCCCTCGCGAGCCCGGCGGGCGGCGCGGCCCCGTGATCGCGACCCTCTCCATCTACGGCGTCGGGGTGCTGCTCTGCCTGATGGCGGGCCTCGCACTCGCCGGGCTGCTCGGACCCCGAGGGCCCTGGACGGGGATCGCGACGATTCCGCTCGGCTTCTGCGTGCTGGTCACCCTGCTCTACCCGATCGGCTGGGTGGCCGGCAGCACGATCGCGACGCCCGTCGTGCTCGCCATCATCGTGGCCGGCCTCGCGGTGGCCGTCGTCCTGCGGCTGCGGCGGGCGGAGCCGGGCACGTCGCTCGCCGCCGCGCTGTGGCCGGGGGCGACCGGGCTCGTGGTGCTGGGCGCCGGCATCCTGGCCGGAGGGCTGCTCCTGGCCGCCACCATCGACCAGGGCTTCGCGACGACGATCGCCGTGACGAACAACGACGGCTGGGGCTACGCGACCCTGGTCGACTGGCTCCAGCACGACCCGATGCCCGTCGACATCAGCCCCAACATCGCCGAGCCGCTGACGCTCGTGCCGTGGACGACCTCGCGCCTGCACTTCGGCGTGGGATTCGAGCACACGGCCGCAATGCTCGCCACGCTGCTCGGCCGCGAGGGCTTCGAGGTGGTCAACGCCGCGGCGGCGGTCGGCCTGGCCGCGGCGGTCGGCGGCTGGGCCGCGCTGGCCCGGGCCCTCGGGCGCGACCTGCGTCCGGCCACCGCGGCCCTCGCGGCCGCCGCCGTGGCGAGCCCGGTGCTCGTCACCCCGTTCGTCGAGAACTACACGACCCAGTTCGTGGCGCTCTGCCTCTGGCCGTTCGCGATGGCCATGGTCGTCCGACTCGCCGGCGAGCCCGGGTGGAGGACACTGCTGCTCGCGGCGCTGGGGTGCGGCACGGTGATCGGGGTCTACCCCGCCGTGTCGCCCTGGCTGGTCCTCCCGGTGGTCGCCGTCGCCCTGCTCGCGCCCGATGCGCCGTGGTGGGCCTCCTCGCGCCTGAGCCGGCTCGCCGGGCCGGGCCTCGGTCGCCGCGTGGGCCGGGCCGCCGTGCTGATCGCCGCGCTGGCGGCGGCCGTCGCGCTGATCGCGCCGATCCAGGTGGCCGGCGCCCTCCAGAACCTGACCCAGATCGAGGGCCTCCCGATCAACGCCAGCGCGTCGTTCTTCTCCCTCGAGGCCTACGCCGCCCTCTTCGTGGGAGCGGTCTCGGTGTTCGGGCTCGTCCCCGGCTCAGCGCTGGCGTGGTCCACCCTCGCCGGGCTGATCGTGCTCGCAGCGACCTTCGCGCTGGCGCTCGCGCCGAGGCGTCTGCGCACCGCCGAGCGCTGGCGCCTGGTCGCGATCGCCGGCGGCGTGCTCGTGACCACCGCGGCGATCGTGATCCGCTACGGAGTGAACGACGACCTCCCCTATCAGGTCTACAAGGGGCTGATCGCGGGCGGGGCGGTGCTGGCGGGCCTCGTGGTGGTGGGGCTGCTCCCGCGCAGGGGGGCGGGCGCCGCCCCGCTGCGGCTGCTGGCGCTCGGCCTCACGGCCGCGATCTGGATCCCGATCACCAGCCAGAACCTTCAGTCGTCCGTCGCGCCGGGGACGGGGTTCCGAGCCGCAGACGTCGAGATGGGCCGCGCCCTCGACGCGCTGCCCGAGGGGTCGACCGTCCTCGCCGAGGGCGCCGCGCCCGACGAGCGCTCGTTCCAGTTCCGCATGATGACCGCCTACTTCGGCGAGGACGCCCCCCACCACACCGCGACCGGGCTCGGCACCACGGCCACCTACCTCGCGCCCGGAGGCCTGCCCGACTGGATCCCGAGCCGCCCGTGGACGCACGTGCTCGCCACACGGCCCCAGCCCGTGGAGGGCGCGCGGCGGGTGGTCTGGTCGAATGCCGTCTACACGCTGAGCGCGGCGCCCGTGCTGGACGTCACGACCTACGGCACGCACTGGTATCCGCCGGAGCAGGAGGACGGGGTCACCTTCGCGTGGACGTCCGGAGCCGTTCAGGTGGTCGTGTCCAACCGGGGCGGAGCGCGCGACGCGCGGCTTCGGATGGCGGTCGGGAGCTACGCGCGACCCCGCATCCTGACCATCACGACGGGAACCGGGGCGCGACACGTCCGGCTCCCCGCCTGGGACCTCGTGACCGTCGATGTCCCGCTCCGCCTGCCCGCCCGCTCGGCGACCGCGGTGACCATCGACGCCACGCCCGGCGCCCGGCCGGGCCCTCCGGGAGACCCTCGGCAGCTGATGCTGCGGGTGCAGGCCCTGCGCGTCGTGCCCGCGCCCGCCGGCACCCGGCCGGGCGACGACGCACGCCGCGAGAGCCGGCCGTCGCCGGCAGCGCCGGCGCGTTCGTGACCCCCTGATGCTGTCCGTGCTCGGCATCTACCTGGCCGGCCTCGCGCTGTGCCTGCTCACCGGCGTCGTCGTGGGGGGGCTCCTGCGCCCCCGCGGACGCTGGGTGGGCGTGGAGACGCTGCCGCTCGGGCTCTGCGCCCTCATCGCCCTCCTCTATCCGCTCGGCGCGGCCCTGCCCGGAGACCGCGCCTCACCGATCGCCCTCGGCATCGTGGTGGCGGGTGGTGGCGTGGCGCTGTGGCGCGTGCGCCGCGACCAGGCCGAGGGGTCCCTCTCCGGGGCGCTGCGCCGGGCTCTGCGCCCCACTCGAGCCGAGGGCGTCGTCCTCGGCGGAGGGACCCTCGTCGGTGCCCTGATCCTGATCCCCACCATGGCCCAGGGCTTCGCCACGACGATCGCCACCACGAACTACGACGGCTGGGCCTACGCCACGCTGGTCGACTGGCTGACGGACCATCCGTTCCCGCGCGAGGTGGCGAACCTCGGCGCCGCCGACCCGCTGACGCTCGTTCCGTCCACGACCATGGACCGGAGCTTCTCGTTCGGCTTCGAGCACTTCGCCGCCCTGCTCGCAACGCTGCTCGGGCGCGACGGGTTCGAGGTGGTGAACGCCGCTGCGGCCGTCTGCCTGGCCGCCGGGGTGGGCGGCTGGGCGATGCTGGCGTTGGGCCTGCGCTCCCGCCTCGAGCCGAGCGAGGCGGCGCTCGTGGCCCTCGCGGCCGCGACGCCCCTCGCCGCCCTCCCCTTCGCCGAGAACTTCACCACCCAGTTCGTGAGCATCTGCCTGTGGCCCTTCGCGGTCGGCGCCTTCGTGCGCTTCGCGCGCGAGCCCGCGTGGAGGGAGCTCCTCGTCGCGGGCCTGGCGACCGCCGGGGTGGTGGGGGTCTATCCCGCCATGGGACCGTGGCTGGCGCTGCCCGTGGTCGCGATCGCGATCCTGGCTCCCCCGCAGCCGCGGTGGGAGGCAGGTGGGCTGCGCCGGGTCTCGGGTCCCTCGATCGCAGCGCGGGCCGGGCGGGCGGCCCTCCTCGTGGCGGTCCTCTGCGTCGCGGTGGCTGTTCTCGCCCCGATCCAGGTCTCCCGGGTGTTCGGAAATCTGCGCGTCCTGGACTCGACCCCGATCACGGGCGTGTTCATCGACTTCTTCTCGGCCGCGGACTACGCGTCGTTCTTCCTCGGAGCCGCGAGCGCGTCGTCGATCGTCCCGGCGGCGCCCCTCGCGTGGTCGGTCCTGGCGGCGCTCATCCTGCTCGCCGTCGTGAACGCCCTGGCCTGCGCCCCGTGGCGCCGGCCGGAGCGATCCGAGCTGGTGCGCATCGCGGTCACGGGCGGCGCCCTGCTGACCACCGGGGCCGCCGTGCTGCGCTACCACTGGATCGAGGAGCACCCCTACCAGGTCTACAAGGCGTTGATCCTCGGCGGCGGAGTGCTGGCGGGCCTCGCCGTGATCGGGCTCCTGCCGAGCGGTGGGCCGCGCGCCCGGGGAGCGCGGGTCCTGGCGCTGGGGTGCATGGTCGCGATCTGGATCCCGGTGACCAGCCAGACCCTCCAGGCCTCGGACGAGGGCGCGACGGGCTTCCGAGCCGCGGATGTGGAGATGGGACACGCGATCGACGCGCTCCCACCCGGGTCCACGATCCTGGCCGAGGGGGCGGCGCACGACGAGCGCGCCTCCCAGTTCCGGATGATGGCCGCCTACTTCACCGGCCGCGCGCCCGGGCTGAAAGCGGTCGGGCTCGGCAGCACGACCTCGTTCCTGAGCTCGGGAGGCCTCCCCGAGTGGCGGCCGGCCATGCCGTGGACCCATGTCCTCACCACCCGGCCCCAGCCCGTGGCGTCTCCGCGCACGCCGGTGTGGACGAACGGCGTGTACACCCTCGAGGCCGCGCCGGCGCTCGACGTGACCACCTACGGTCTCGCCTGGTACCCGCCCGAGGACGATGGACGGGCCGTGTTCGCCTGGACGTCGGGGGCCGCGGAGCTGGTGGTCGCCAACCGCGACGCCGCGGCGCGCAGGGCGCGCCTGCACATGGAGGTCGGCAGCTACGGGCGCGCCCGCACCCTGGTCCTGTCGGCAGGAGGACGGACCGTGGAGCGGCGCGTGGCGGCGGCGGGGGTGACTCCCGTGAGCATGGATCTCGAGCTGCCCCCCGCCTCGGCGACCACGGTCACGCTCGACGCGCGCCCCGGCGCCGCCCCGGCGCCGCCCCCGGATCCCCGGATGCTGATGCTCCGGGTCCAGGGGCTGCGCGTCACCCCGCGATGATCCGCCCGCCGGTCGCACGGGGCCGGGTTGCTCGATCCTGCCGGGCCAGGTACCGGTCGGTCTCGGCCAGCGCCTCCGGCGTGCCGATCTCGTAGAACCGGCGGCGCACCGGCAGGCCGGCCAGCGCGCCCTGGGCCGCAAGTCGCGAAAGGGTGTCCGAGAGCTCGCGCTCGTCCTCGCTCGCGAGAGCGGAGGCCGACAGGCTCAGCAGGCCGTAGTCGATCCACTCCGCCCCCCGCGGCGGCCGGTGCTTGTCGTAGGCGGACACGCGGCCGGCCGCGTAGACGACGTTGCTCGGGCCCCAGCGGCCACGATTG
Source organism: Miltoncostaeaceae bacterium (assembly GCA_963721335.1). Lineage (GTDB taxonomy): Bacteria > Actinomycetota > Thermoleophilia > Miltoncostaeales > Miltoncostaeaceae > CAVXDY01. The sequence continues at coordinate 285,496 of CAVRIV010000001.1, read as the reverse complement.
CGCAGCACCGTCATGAGGGCCGCGAGGCCGGAGCGCTCGTGGGCCGCCGCCGCCTCGGCGTAGTCCACCTGCAGGTAGGTGTCCCCGTACATCACGAGGAAGCGCTCACCGAGCAGGGGCAGCGCCCGGCGCAGCGCCCCGGCGGTCCCGATGGGGTCGGGGCCCTCGTCCGAATAGGAGATCGAGAGGCCGAAGCGCTCCCCATCGCCGAGGCCGCGCTCGATGACCTCACCGAGGTGACCGCGGCAGATGACCACCCGGTCCACGCCCCCGCGCGCCAGCCGGTCCAGGACGTGCTCGAGAAACGGGCGGCCGGCCACCTCCACCATGCCCTTCGGCCGCGCGGCCGCCACGACGCCGAGACGGGTGCCGAGCCCACCCGCGAGGATGGCCATCGGCGGGACTGAGCCCATCGCCCCCGCCCTAGCTCGTGCGGGGCGCGCCGCCGGCCGCGGGGTGCCGTTCCGCCAGATCTCCGTTTCCGACCGGGCCCTCATCGAGCGTCGCCAACGGACGCTCGAAGCCCTCGAGCGCGTCCACGACGAAGATCGGGCGCCGCTTCACCTCGTCGTAGATGCGGCCCACGTACTCCCCGATCACCCCGAGGCTCAGCAACTGGATGCCGCTGAAGAACGAGATGATGATGACCAGGGTCGGGTTGCCCCAGGCGATGTCCACCCCGGCGAACTTCAGGCCCAGGTAGACCAGGGTGAGCACCATCGCGAATGCGAACGTGATGAAGCCGATCCAGGTGATGATCTGGAGCGGGTAGCGGGAGAATCCGATGATCCCGTTGAGCCCGATGCGGACCGAGCCGGTGAACCGGTTGTAGTTGGTGGTGCCGGTCGCGCGCGGGTCGCGGTCGTAGAGGACGCTCGCCTGGGGGAATCCCACCAGCGCCACGAGCCCGCGGAGGAAGCCGTGGGTCTCGTTGAGCCGCAGCACCTCATCCACCACCCGGCGGCTCATCAGGCGGAAGTCACCGGTGTTGGGCGGGATCTCCACCTCGGCGACCCGGCGGATGACCCGGTAGCCCAGGTGCGGCGACGATCCTCTTCGGCACGGTCTCCCCGGTTCGGGACCGGCGCTGCGCGTAGACGACGTCGAAGCCCTCCGACCAGCGCTCGATCATCTCGCCGATCAGCTCGGGTGGGTCCTGGAGGTCGCAGTCGATGACCACACAGGCGTCGCCCGAGGCCATGCGCAGGCCGGCCATCGTCGCGGCGGGCTGACCGAAGCGCCGCGAGAGCCGGAGCATCTTGACCCGCGGATCGACCAGCCGGATCTCGCGGATGCGGTCCTCGGTGGCGTCGGAGCACGGATCGAGGCTGAAGATGATCTCGTAGTCAACGCCGGCGGCGACCAGCGTGGCGTGCAGGCGCTCGTAGAGCGGCCCGACGTTGTCCTCCTCGTTGAGGCAGGGGACGACCACGGAGACCATGGACCTGCTCATGCGGCGGGGTCCGGGGCCGGCACGAAGACCCACACGCTCAGGAGGAGGAAGCTGACGCAGGCCATCACCCCGGCGGCGAGGAAGAAGACCGCGAGCTCCGGCAGCCCCAGGATCCCCGGCAGCACGGCGACCGCGATGGCGGTGCAGACGTACGACAGCGCGGCCGTGGCCAGATAGCGGCGCCCCTGCTGGCTGAAGTGGAGCGCGTATCCCGAGCCGCCGGCGAAGACCCATTGGCGGTTGAGGGTGAAATGCAGGGACAGCGCGAGGATGAAGGCGATCGCCAACGCCGCCTGGATGGGGACGCCCATGAGGGCCATGAGGCTGACGAGGCCGAGGTGCGTCGCACCCACCAGGACTCCCGTGAGGGCGAACTTCGACACGATCATCGGCTTCGGCAGCCGGTCGAGGAGGCCGGCGAGGCGGCCGGTGGCGACGGTGGTCTCGCTCATGCGCCGCCCATCGTACTAGCCGGGGTGGCCTTCCCCCCCGGATCCCAGGCGACGACCTCGGCCTCGCGGATCCCGAGCCCCGGGGGCGGGACGCCGGTCGCCGGAACCGGTCCGGCGTAGTAGATCAACGACCAGACGATTTGCAGGTTGTTGAGGCCGCGGCGCACGTCCGCGCGCACCGTGGTCTCCCCACCGGCGAGCGGGATGGGATCCGAGGTGCCGCCGAGGCTGCGGACCCGGATCACGATGCGCGAGCCGCGGGGGATCTCGGGGTTGGTGAGGAACCTCGCGCGGAACGTGACGACACCCGACCCGGGCGCCGCGATCTGAACCGTGGCGGCACGGAGGGTGGCCTCGCGCGGCCCCGTCTCGAGGAGCACCGGCTCACCGCGGATCGTGGCCGCGAGGGTCGGGATCCAGGAGAAGGCGCGCTCGATGCGCGCGTACGTGGCGAGCTGCGAGACCCGGAGTCCGTCGCTGTAGCCGACGACGCTGAAGGCGAGGTTCGCGGTGACGCAGAACAGCGATCGCGGCGGTCCCGACTCCCAGCACGGCCCAGCGCCGTGACCGTCGCCGCCGCGCGCGGTCGGCCAGCCAGAGCCAGGTGAGCGAGGCCCCGATGATCAGGAGGCTGGCGAAGTCGACCTCGTAACGCTCCGTCGCGCCGCCGAATCCGACCAGGGACGGCAGGGGCAGGAGCAGCGAGATGACCGCCAGGAGGGCGACGAAGCCCGCCAGCTCCCGCGTCCGGGCGTCGGGACTCCGGGCCAGCCACGGGAGGGCGAGGAGGACGGCGACGAGCGGCGCCACGACGAGCACGCCGGCGACGGGCTCGACGAAGAAGCCCGCCGGAAGGGTCCCCGGGTACTCCGGGTTCAGGGTGATGAACGGGAAGTCGAGCCCGATGTCCGGAGGCTGGAGAACGTAGAACCAGGCCCCGGGGAGGAGACGCGAGAGATCGAAGTAGTCGAACTCGTGCGCGTTGGCCTGTGAGGCGAGCTGGTACGTGACGCCGAGCTCGGTGGGCGAGCCGAACCGGACGACGTTGTACAGCGCCAGCAGCAGCAGGCACGCGGCGAAGGGCCCCCCCGCGGCGACGGCCACGCGCGCGGCGCGGCGCCACCGCCATCCCGCGCGGGGTCCCAGAACGCGCCACCACGCCCAGACGAGGAGCGGGGCGGCGAGGATCATGTTCGCCCGCGAGCCGACCGCGAGCCCGAGCGACAGGCTGCCGAGCGCGATCAGCGGCAGCGAGGGGCGCTCGCGCAGCGCGCCGACGACGAGGAGGAGGGCGGCGAGCATGAGGAACAGGAGACCCGCCGCGATCGAGGTCTCGTAGACCTCCGGGCGGCGCAGCATGAAGGGGACCACGTTCCCGAGCCCGAGGCCCGCGACCGCCACCAGCCGCCACGCCGTCGGGGTGCGCGGCAGGTAGCGAGCGATGAGGAACAGCAGGAGCGCGGCGGAGACGGCGAAGGCGCCGAGGGCGAGCGCCGGATCCACCCAGCGGTCCGTCGCCTCCACACCCACGATCCGCAGCGGCAGGAAGATGAGCGCCGCCGGCGCCGGGCCGAAGTAGAGGTAGAACTTGCCGTCGTAGAGCGACGCGTCGTGCAGCCGGTACGGCAGGTTCTGGGCCGGGTCGTAGGGGTCGGGCAGGGCGAGCAGCTCCGGCGCGGGCCTGATGGGAAGGTCTGCCCGGCCGTGCTCGAAGCTCTCGGCGAGGAGCGAGTGATAGCTGCGCCCGGGGTCGGGGCTCGTGGCGGCGGTCCAGAAGTAGAAGACCCCCACCGCGAGCACGATGGCCGTCGTCCCGAGGACGACGGCGGACCGGAGCGATCGGGCGATGGCGGCGGCGGTCGAGGGGGAGCGCGTCATCGCGACGGCCGCGGGAGGGCTTGCGTGCGGCATGACAGAGGCGCTACGGGAGCTTGACGACGAGTCCCTGCCCGGTCGGAAGGCACAGCGGCACCTCCGGCCGGACCGAGAAGAACTCGTCCATGGCCCTCCGGACGCCCGAGCAGCTCGGGAAGCCGTAGTCGTCCAGCACGACCGACGCTCCGACGGCGAGGCGCGGGTAGATGTACTCGAGCGAGTCCCGCACCGCCGCGTAGATGTCCACGTCGATGTAGGCCCAGGCCAGACGCTCGATCGGGAGCTCCTCGAGGATCTCCGGGATGAAGCCCTGGTGCACGTGGGCGAACGGGAACGGGGCGAGCGCGGCCCGTACGTCCTCGACCGAGGTGGAGGCGAAGTCCCCCTCCCGGAAGCGGTCGCCGCCGTCGGCGGTGTCGGGCATCCCCGTGAAGCTGTCCACCAGGTGGAGCGGGCGCTCGTCGCCTCCCTGGCGCATCGTCGTGGCCTCGAGAAGCGCCGTGCCGCCGCGGAAGACCCCGCACTCCAGGAGGTCCCCCTCGAGGTTCAGGCCCTGCTGAAGCGTCCGCCAGAGCACGTAGCAGCGGTCGCGGCTCACCAGCGTGCGCCCGGCGGTCGCCGCGTGCACGAGCTCGAAGTCGGGATCGCCGAGCCAGGGCGAGTAGAGCGGCTGATAGAGGTGCGCATCGGGGATGCGATCGCCGTGAGCGGCCACCAGCGTGCGCAGCTTGAAGTAGCCCGTGCGGGCCACGAGGCGCCGGGTGGCACCCACGGGCGGCGGCTGGAACTCGACCGGGAACAGTCGCTGGGCGAGGGCCCCGACCAGCGGCTCGAGGCGCCTCACGAGGCCGCCTCCGCGGCTCTGACCCTGCTGCACCAGGGCACTCTAGTCGAGCCCGCCGGAGGGCTTCACGGCCGGCGCGACGCCCCCCGGCGCCCGAGCATCTGGAGCAGGATCGTGAACGTGAAGGTCTGGAACCCGAGCACGATGAGCAGCAGCCCGAGCACGCCGACGTAGGAGAGCGAGGTCAGGCGGAAGCCGTTGCTGATCCAGTCCGCGAGCAGGATGCTGTCGAGGACCAGGCCGGAGACCATGAGCGCCGCGGCCACCAGCGTGCCCCGCCCGATGGTGATCGTGGCGAGCAGCCGTTCGCTGAAGCGAGCGTCGAAGTTGTAGTGCACCCGCGCCAGCACCCCGAGCTGGAGCGCCCCGTAGCCCAGGAGGCTGAGCGCGAGCCCGAGGAGCATGGAGTGGAGGTCGAGGCCGAGGCCGCCGAGATGGATGGGGCCCCCGACCAGCGCCCCCGAGAGCAGGAGCCCGAGGACCAGCATCGCGAGTCCCGGCCACACGAGGAAGAAGTCCGGCGCGTAGAGCAGCATCACGCTGAGGTTCCGCCAGCCCGCCGCCCACGGAGACCACCACCCCTCCCGCTTGTGATGGCTCTCGCGGCCCTCGCGGTCGGTGTAGAACCGCACCGGGACCTCGGCGGTGCGCAGCCGGAGCTTGGCCGCCTTGATGACCATCTCGGAGGCGTACTCCCACGACTGGCTCTGGAGGTCGATGCGGCGCAGGGCGTCCGCGGTCATGGCGCGCATGCCGCAATGGATGTCGCTGAAGCCCGCGTCGTACATCCGGTTGAGGATCCAGGTGGTGAGCGGAGTGCCGAAGAACTGGTGGAGCTTGGGCATCGCGCCCGGCTCGATGTATCCGCGGAAGCGGCTGCCCATGACGAACTCCTCGCCCTGGGCGAGCTGGTCCACGAAGGGCTTGATCTCCCGGAAGTCGTACGTGAGATCGCAGTCGCCCATGATGATCCACTCGCCGCGCAACAGCGGCTGGGCGTCGATGTAGGCCCTGCCGAGGCCGCGCTTGGGGAAGCGCAGCACGCGGGCCCCGTGGGCCTCGGCGATCTCCGCCGACCGGTCGGTCGAGCTGTCGACGATCACGACCTCGCCCTCGACGCCGGCCCGCTCGAGGCCCTCGTGGCACCAATCGACGAACTCCCCGACCGTCAGCTCCTCGTTGAGACACGGGGTGACGATGGAGACGTAGCCGGGCACGGGCTCCACGGCCTCGGCGACGTGCGGCGCCTCCTCGCGGTCCAGGTACGTCACGGTGTGCTCGTGACCCGGCCGGAGACGATGTACTGCGCCCCGATCGGCAGCCATCTCAGCCGGCGCTCGATGGCGCGCCGCCCCGGGAACGGGATGGGGACGAAGAGGATGTAGCGGACCTGGACGTCGCGCAGGCCGGCGGCGCGCATCATGCGGCGCAGGCGCGGCGCCCGGAGGAAGGTGGCGTCCTGGTCGAACTCGCACCGGGAGGCCCCGAAGCGGCAGATCGGGTTGAGCAGGTTCGGCTCCACCAGCATCACCAGCCCGCCGGGGCGGGTCACGCGCACGAGCTCGCGGAGGAAACCGGTCCAGCCCGCGGGCGGCACGTGATGGATGACGCCCATCGCGAAGGCGAGGTCCACCTGGGCGTCGTCGTGATCGAGCCGCCGGCCGTCGTACAGCCGGTACTCGACCCCGGGGTTCGCTGCCCGCGCCTGCTCGAGGGTGCCCTCGGCGATGTCCACCGCGTCGAGGCGCGCCAGGCGCCGCGCGATGTGCCGGTGCATGAGGCCGATGCCGCACCCCACGTCCAGGGCGTGCACCGCCTCGACCGGCCCCAGGCGCTCCTCGGCCGTCTCGAGGAAGTCCTCGGCCTTCGTGCGCATGTAGAAGTCGTGGTCCTGGGGCAGGAAGGGCACCGTGCGCACGATGGCGTCGGCGTACTGGTCCTTCCAGTCGTCGAAGTCGGTGTCGCCCGCGGAGACCGGGGGACGATCAGCCACGCGCGCCCTCCTCCGCCTCGACCTGGGCGATCATCGCGTCGATCGACGCGGCCATCGCCTGGCGTGAGGTGCGCCGGTTGCTCCACCCGCGCGCGCGCGCCCGGCTGCTGTCGAAGCGCACGACGGGCACGTCGCCCTTCCATCCGCGTGAGCCCTCGCCGAAGCGATACTCCACATCCGACAGGCCGAGCCGCTCCACCACCATGTCGGCGATCTCGCTGACCGTGAGGTAGTCCTCGGTGGCCACGTTGGCGATCTCCATCGCGACCTCCCGAGGGGGAAGAGGCCGACCAGCGCCTCGACGACGTCGTCGACGTGGACGTACGACTTGCTCTGGGTGCCGTCGCCCATGATGTCGAGGGCGGTCGGGTCGGCCCGCAGGCGGCGGATGAAGTCGTGCGCGACGCCGTGGGTCTGGTTCGGCCCGACCACGTTGGCGAAGCGCAGCGCGAGGGCCCGCATCTCGAACATGTGGCAGTAGGCCCGGATCATGGCCTCGCAGCCGAGCTTCGACGCCCCGTAGGGGGAGACCGGGCGCAGCGGCATGTCCTCGTAGACCGGCTCGTCGCCGACGTCGCCGTAGACGCCGCTGCCCGAGGCGTAGGTCAGCCGCGGCACGCCGGCGCGGCGCATGGCCTCGAGCACGTTGTTGGTGAGGAAGGTGCCCTCCCAGAAGTCGACCGAGGGATCGGCCATGGCCTTGGCGATGTCCGGATTGGCGGCGAAGTGGAAGGCGTGATCCGCGCCCGCCATGGCCGCGGCGATCGCGTCGAGGTCCTTGAGGTCGCCCTCGACGATCTCCACCCGGCCGTCGTCGAGCAGGCCCTCGAGATGCTCCGGACGGCCCGAGGTGAGGTTGTCGAAGACCGTGATCCGCGCGCCGGGGTCGGCCGCCAGGCGGCGCACGACGTGGCTGCCGATGAAGCCGGCGCCGCCGGTGACGAGGTAGGCGGTCACGCCGGGCGCTCCACGCACGAGCACCTCGCGGATGCCGCGCGACGGGCGCAGGCCGCGGCGGAGCAGCGCCCCCTCCAGGCGGAAGGCCGACCGCGCCAGCGGCGAGCGCGAGGAGCGGGCGATGTCGGCCTCGACGCGCTCGCGCGCCTCCTGGGGGGTCGGATCGAGGCGGCGGTTGCGCGTCTTGACCAGCCAGAAGCCGGGGTAGACGACGCTCCCGAGGCTGAGCCCGCCGACACGGCGCAGGCCGGCGGAGCCGGCCTTGCCGGCCAGCTCTCCCCGCGCGTAGCGCCGCTCGTGCTGGAGGTGGCGGTCGTAGTAGTCGTAGAGGCGGGGGTTGGAGGGCACCACGACGACCGCCCGGGCGCCGGGGCGCATGACGCGCGCGAACTCGGCGAGCGCGGCGACGTCGTCGGGCAGGTGCTCCAGCAGGTTGAGCGCCACCAGCCCGTCGACCACGCCGTCGGCGAGCGGCAGGTCGGTTGCGCTGGCGTGCATCAGGGCGGCGTCCGGCACGCGGGCGTGGGCGCCGGCCAGGCCGGCGTCCTCGGCGTCGACGCCCGCCAGCGCCGCCCCGGGCCAGGCGGCCCGGAGGTCGCCGAGCAGGTGGCCGGAGCTGCAGCCCACGTCGAGCAGCGCCGGAGCCGTCCCCAGGCCCGCGCCGCGCAGCGCCGCGACGGCCGCCTCGCGGGTGAGCACGTCGATCGGGTGCTCCCGGCTCGAGCCCTCGTGCAGGGCCTCGAGGTCGGCCGACCAGCCGACGGCCTCCGACCCCGCGAGGTAGGAGAGGAAGGGGGCCGCGGCGCCGTCGCCGTCGACCCGCCAGCCGGCGGCGAAGGCCGGCGCGGCCGCGTGGCCCGGCGGAGGGCGCAGGCCGGCGAGCAGGGGTGCGGAGTCGGGGGCGGCCACGCTCACCCGCCGACCGTCGCGGACGTGCGGCGGTAGGCCTCCTCGGCGCACTCCAGGCCGTACCGGGCCGAGACGAGGTCGCCGAGCAGCTCGACGTCGTCGCCCGCGATCGCGGCGCGCAGGTTGGACCACTCGTCGGCCCACGAGCGGTCCTCGGCCGGGAAGGCGACCTCCTCCAGGTCGGGCGGCCCCATCTCGGGGCGCATCCGCCAGATGCGCAGCGTCTGAGGCCCGTACGAGCCGGCGAGGCCGGAGATCGCGAGCTTGGTGTGGCGGGTGTAGATGTCCATCGCGAACTCGTTCTTCCACTCCGACCAGCTCACGTGGAACGCGCACCAGGGCCCGGCTCGAGCCGGGCGCGCCGAGCGTCAGGACCGCGTTGTCCTCCACCGGCATGTCCCAGAAGCTCGTCCGCAGGAGCGCGGAGTGCAACGGCAGCGGTCCCATCAGCCAGTGGCTGAGGTCGAGCAGGTGCATGCCCTGGTCGAGCAGCTCGCCGCCTCCCGAGATCGCCGGGTCGGCGCGCCACTCGCGGTCGTAGCCCGGCCGGCCGCCGTGCCCGTAGCGGGCGCGCATGTACATCGGCTCGCCGTGCAGGCCGGCGCGCACCTCGGAGATCGCCCGCGCGATGCCGGGGTGGAAGCGGTGGTTGAAGCCCACCTTCACCAGGCGGCCGGCCGCGGCGGCGGCGTCGGCGATGCGCTCGACCTCGGCCACGGTGCGCCCCGCGGGCTTCTCGACCAGCACGTGGGCCCCGCCGGCGAGCGCGCGGCAGGCGGCGTCGGAGAGGGCGTCGTGGGTGGTCGCGACGATCACGGCGTCGGGGGCCTCCGCGAGCACGGCGTCGAGGTCGGGGACGGCGCGCGCGCCGGTCGCCGCCGCGAGCTCGCCGGCCCGGGCCGGATCGGCGTCGCAGACCGCGACGACCCGGTCCGCGCCGAGCGCGGCGGCGCGCTTCCGGCCCATCAGGCCACAGCCGACGATGCCGACCCGCAGGCTCATGCGTACTCCTGGCCGAAGCAGCCGTGGAAGTCGAAGCCGAAGCGCACCTCGGGGGCGTCGGCGCCGGCCATCGCCTCGCGCAGGCGCCCCGGCTCGGGCGTGTAGACGAGCAGGAACCCGCCGCCTCCGGCCCCGACCAGCTTGCCGCCGACCGCGCCGTTGGCCCGCGCGCGCTCGTAGAGGTCGTTGACCCGGCCCGTGGACATGCCCGCCGAGCGGGCGCGCTTGTTGAGCCAGTGCTCGTGCATCAGCTCGCCGTAGGCCATCAGGTCGCCCGACTCGAGCAGCGCGCGGCTGTCGAGGCCGATCTGCTTGGTGCGGTCGAGGTTCGCCACCATCGTCGCGTCGAGCTCGCGGGTGCGCCGGTCCTGGTCCTCGAGGATGTCGGTGGCCTTGCGCGTCTCGCCCGTGAAGAAGAGCAGGAAGCCGTCGCTCATCCCCTCGAGCGTCTCCGCCGGAAGGCGCAGCGGCTCGACGTCGACCGTGTCGTCGGGGTTGAACGTGTAGGCGCAGATGCCCCCGTGGGCGGCGACGTACTGGTCCTGCTTGCCCGAGGGCTCACCCAGCACGTCGATCTCGATGTGGCACGCCTCCTCGGCGATGGCCGCCGGGGCGCTCGACATGCGCCCTCCCAGGTGGAGGGCCTTCAGCAGGCAGACGGTGAACGCGCCCGACGACCCCAACCCCGTGCCCGCCGGGATGTCGGCGACCGAGGCGATCTCGAGCGGGCTGCCGCTCCAGTGGCGGCAGAGCGTCTCCCGCAGGATCGGGTGCCGGATCTCCTCGGGGCGGTCCACCTCCTCGAACTCCGAGTACTTGAGGCGGAAGCGCTGCTGGAAGACCGTGTGGGTGAGCATGTAGATGTACTTGTCGATCGCTCCCGCGATCAGGAAACCTCCGTGCTCGCGGTAGTACGAGGGCAGGTCGGTGCCGCCCCCGCCGAGCGAGATCCGGAGGGGCGCCCGCGTGAAGATCACGCTCATCGGAGCGCCCTCGACCCGTAGACCCACTCGTTCTGGGCCAGCCAGTCGAGGGTGCGCTGCACCGACTCGGCGATCGTCAGCCGCGGGGCCCACCCGAGGGCCCGCACGCGCGAGCAGTCGAGATGGATGAGCGGGCTGTCGCCGATCCACCCGCGGGTGCCGCCGGTGTAGTCGAGCCGCGGCTCCACCCCCAGGTGGGTGCAGACCGCTCGGATCGACGTGTTGACGTCGGACACCTCGTCCGTGCCGAGGTTGAAGACCGACGACGTGCCGGCGCCGTCGGGGCGGCGGGCGAGCATCGCGACGGCGTCGATGCAGTCGCCCACGTACATGTACGACTTGCGCTGGCGCCCGTCGCCCTGCACCACGAGCACGCTCGGGTCCTCGCGAAGGGCGCGCGTGAAGTCGTAGAGGTGTCCGTGGGTGTAGCGCTCCCCCAGCACCGAGACGAAGCGCAGCACCACCCCCGTGAAGCCGTAGCCCTCGCAGTAGGCCTGGATGAGCGCCTCGCCGGCCAGCTTGGACGCGGCGTAGAGGGACGTCTGGACCGGGAAGGGGCAGTCCTCGGGAGTGGGGGCGACCTCGGGCTCGCCGTAGACGGACCCGGACGACGAGAAGAGGATGCGGTCGACTCCGGCCGCGCGCATCGCCTCCAGCACGGTGAACGTGCCCACGGTGTTCTGCTCGAAGTCGCGGGAGGGATCCTGGAGGCCGAAGCGCACGTCGGCGTTCGCGGCCAGGTGGAAGATCGTGTCGCAGCCCTCCATCGCGGCGCGCAGCCCGGCGCCGTCGAGCACGTCGCCCTCCACCACGGTCGCGCGGGGCGAGGCGGTGAACGACTCCAGGAAGCGGTGCTGACCGGTGCTGAAGTCGTCGTAGACCACCACCTCGTGGCCGTCGGCGATCAGACGATCCGCCAGGTTGCTGCCGATGAAGCCCGCGCCGCCCGTGATGAGGGCGCGTTTCACGCCGCGTACCCCACGGGGTGGGCGGACACGCGGTGACGGCGGTCCACGACGCGGGAGATCAGCGGCCACGGCAGGGCCCGCTCCCACGCCGAGCGGGTGCGCACCCCCACGTTCTTCAGCACCTTGAAGCGAATGATGTCGGAGTGCCCCGGGCCGAAGCCGGGGTAGGCCGGGCGGAAGCCGGCGGCGATCAGCGCCCGCTCCAGCGTGCGCGGCTCGAAGAAGCTCACGTGGATCTCCGGCACCACGTAGCTCCAGCCGGCCAGATCGTCCCGGTGGGGGGCCGCGTTGCCGGTGGTGAGGAACAGGAGGCCGCCCGGGCGCAGGAGGTCGCGCAGGCTCCGCAGGAACGGAACCGGGTCGGCCACGTGCTCGATCACCTCGATCGCGGTGACCACGTCGAACGTCCCGCGCAGCTCCGCCAGGTCGCCGGAGTCCACGACGGGGATGCCGGCCCGCCGCAGGCGGTCGAGCGCCCATCCCTCCTCCTGGCCCACCGCGTCGCAGCCCACCCGCTCGCGCAGGTACGCCACCAGGCCGCCCGTACCGCAGCCGGCGTCGAGCCATCGGGTCGCCGGGCCGACGGGGGCGAGCGCGCCGACGCGGGCGGCGATGCCCCTCCATTCGTACCGCCGGATGGTGCGCGCGGGGGCGCTCGCCTCGAACTCGTAGTCCACGAGGGGGTCGGCGCCGGCGCCGCGGTAGTAGTCGTCGGTGTAGACCCGGGCCGGGTCGGGCGGGTCGGCCACCGCGGCGAAGCCGCAGGCTCCGCATCGGAGGAGGCGGTAGGGCCCGGGGATCGTCGCACCCTGCACGTGGCCCGCGGGCGCCATCGGGGCGCCGCACACCGCGCAGGTCCCGCCGGACACGTCAGCGCTGCCGGCGTCCGCCGCGGCCCCCTCCGCCGCCGCCGTGCTCAACCACTCACCTGGGCCGGCTCGAGCGCGAAGCCGGCCGACGCGGCGTCGTCGTGGAACATCTTCACCGTGTCGAGCGAGTACTCGTCGAGGTTCTTGCCCAGCAGGTGCAGCTTGGCCAGCAGATCGTGGGTCACCGTGATGATGTGGCACCCGATCTCGGTCCGCCTGGATGATGTTCAGCACCTCGCGCGGGCTGGCCCAGATCAGCTCGGCGCGGGGGGCGTCGGCCATCGCCGCCAGGGCCTCGGTCATCATCGGCACCGGGTCGCGCCCGGTGTCGGCGACCCGCCCGGCGAACACCGAGATGTTGCTCGGCGCGCCGTCGCGCAGGGCCGCGGCGATCCGCGCGACCTGCGGCACGGTCATCAGCGCGGTCACGTTCACCTGCACGCCCGACTGCGGACAGCTCGCGCACCAGGTCGGTCATCGGCGCCCCGCGCGTGTTGGTGACGGGGATCTTGACGTAGACGTTGGGACCCCAGGAGGCGATCTCCCGGGCCTGGCTCCTCATGCCGTCGGCGTCGTCGGAGAAGACCTCGAAGGAGATCGGCCGGTCGGTGATCCGCTCGAGCACCGACCGCGCGAAGGACGCGTAGTCGCTCACCCCGGCCTTGCGCATCAGCGTGGGGTTGGTCGTGAAGCCGCGGATGTGCGGCTGCTGGGCGAGCCTCAGCAGGCTCTCCAGGTCCGCGCCGTCGGCGAAGATCTTCGTGGTCATGGTCGAGAGATCGATGCTCATCGGGTCTCCTCGCCGGGTAGGTGGGCGGGCAGCGCGGCCGCGACCAGCAGTGCGGCCTCCAGCACGTCGGCGGCGTGGGCATCGGCCGTCGCTCCGTGCCGGCGATGGGACGAGTGGGGCTCCTCCACGAGGACTGTACGGCACCCGGCCCGTCGTCCGGCCTCGACGTCCACGTCCGAGTCGCCGATCAGCCAGGAGCGCCCGAGCGCGGCCGCGTCCATGCCGAGCGCCGCGGCCGCGTCCAGGAGCAGCCCCGGGGCCGGCTTGCGGCACTCGCACGCGCGCCCCAGCACCGGGTCGACGCCCTGCGGGGTGGTGGAAGCAGTAGCGCACGTCGTCCACCCACACGCCGGCCTCGGCGAGCCGCTGGATGACGGCGTCGTGCACGGCGGCGAGATCCTCCAGGGCGGCCGTGCCCTTGGCGGCGGAGGGCTGGTTGGACACGACCACGAGGGGCACATCCAAGGTCCGCAGCGCCCGGATCGCCGCGACGGCGCCCGCCGTGAGCGCCACGTCCTCGGGGCGGTAGGGCGACTCGTGGTCGCCCGTCGCGGGATTCGGCACCAGCTCGTTGATGATGCCGTCGCGATCGAGGAACACGGCCCGGTCGGCGGAGGGGCTCAGGATGCCGGGGCCTCCTCGCCTCGGCCGATGACCTCCCAGGTGCCGGCGCGCATCGCGAGCGCCGGATGCGAGACCAGCAGGTGCCAGACCACGGCCTGAAAGGCCTCGGTGTGGGGCGTCAGGCGCTCGGCGGGAGCGCCACGGACGACGATGCAGTGGTCGGCGAGGGTCGCCGCGGCGCCGTCGTCCTTGCCGACCACGCCCACGACGAGCGCCCCGACCTCGCGCGCCAGCTCGATCGCGTTGACCAGGCTCATGGAGACGCTGGTGCTCCCGCGACCCGCCGCCGACCGAGAACACGAGGATCGCGTCGTCGGCGCGGAGCCGCGAGCCGCGCAGCCAGTTGCGAGTAGGCCGTCGTCCCAGCCCTCGTCGTTCACCCGCGCCGTGAGCTCGGAGACGTTGTCGCTGGGCGCGTAGCTCTCGAGGTCGCAGATCTTGCGGAAGTCGTTGACCGCGTGCGAGGCGTGCCCGGCGCCGCCGCCGGCGCCCAGGATGAAGAGGCGCCCACCCTGCGTCCCGCACGTCCGCGAGGGCCTGCGCGATCGCGTCGATCGCGGGGGCGTCGAGACCCGCCGAGATCTCGGAGACCTCCCGGAGGTACTGGGCTGCGAAGGACACGGGGGCGCAAGCTATACCAGGCGTGTCGCGAACGCCGGTTCTCCGGCCCGGGCGCACCCGGCCCGCGGCGATTCGCCCGTTCGCACCGGGGTAGGGTCCGGCTCATCACTGGATCGCGGAGCGTCATCGTGGTGGGTGGCACGGGCGGCCTCGGAGGCGCGGTCGTCGACGCGCTGCTCGCGCGCGGCGACCGGGTGCTGGCCACCGGCCGCGATCCCGGCCGTCTCGAGGCGCTGGCGGCGCGCGGAGCCGCGGCCGTCGCCGCTCGACCTGGGAGATCGCGACTGCGGTGTGCGCCTCGCCGCCGCGGCGCGGGAGGCGCTCGGAGCGGCCCTCGACGGGCTCGTGCTGGCGGCGGGACGTCTCGAGCCCGTCGGCCCCACCCGCTCGGTCGACCTCGACGCCCTGGCCGCGACCCTCGACGAGCATCTGGTGGGCACGCTGCGAGTGGTCCAGGCCTGCGCCCCGCTGCTCGACGCGGCGCGGGCGCCGGCGGTCGTGCTCTTCTCGGGCGGCGGCGCGACCGCGGCGTTCCCCCGCTTCACCGCCTACGCCCTCGCCAAGGTCGCCACGGTCCGCCTGGCCGAGAACCTCGCCGACGAGGAGCCCGGCTGGCGCGTCAACGCCGTCGCGCCCGGCTTCGTCGCCACGGGGATCCACCAGACGACGCTGGCGCAGGACCGCGGCGACGTCGGCCCCTACTACGAGGAGACCGAGCGTCGACTGCAGGACGCCACGCCGCCCGAGGTGGCCGCCGGGCTCGTGGCCTTCCTGCTGAGCGACGAGGGCGCGGGGATCACGGGGCGCCTGATCAGCGCGCCCTGGGACCCATGGTCGGACGCCGAGGCCGGCGTCGTCCTCCGCGGCGAGCAGCGACTTCGGCCGCCTGCGACGGATCGACTCCCAGCGGTACCACGACCTCGGTCCCGGCGCCTGAGCCGTCAGCGGTAGAGCCAGCCCGGCACGGAACGGCTCGCTCGGCGCGGCGCGCACGGCGACCACGAAGTGGTAGTCCCCCGCCCCGTCGTCGTCCGCGGCGGCGAACCACTCCGGGCCGGGGTCCGGGACGTCGTGCACGGGGCGGGTGAGGTAGCGCTCGATCGCGAAGCCGTTGCGGACCAGCATCTCGTGCAGCTCCTCGGCGGCGTACTCGCGGTTGTGGCGGCCGTGGGGACCGTACGAGGAGTAGGGGTCGTAGACGCCCTGGCGCTGGGCGAGGCGGTGCAGGTTCGCGGCCCGGGCGACGTTCGGGGTCGTGAGCAGCAGCCTCCCCCGCGGGGCGAGCACCCGGTGGATCTCGCGCAGCGCGAACACCGGGTCGCGTCACCATGTGCTCGATCACCTCGCACAGGAGCACGGTGTCGAACCTGCCGTCCGGGTAGGGGAGCGGCTGGGTCTCGACGTCGACGAGGTCCGAGTGGAAGACCGCGACGACGCTCCCCGCGGCGTCCACGACCTCCTGGTCGATCGCGGTCCCGCCGGTGCCGAAGAAGTTGGTCAGCGTGAGATCCGCGTCCGGGTGGCGGGCGGCGAGCAGACGGGTGATGAAGTAGGGGTTCGCGCCGATCTCGAGCGTCCGGCCCGGGTCCGCGACGAGCTGGACGCTCATCAGGAAGCGGGCGAGGTCAGCACCGACGTAGGCGGCCATCTCCGACTCGGAGGCGCCCCGCGGCCAGGCCGCCGACAGCCACTCGCGCGTCGCGGCGGCAGCCTCCTCCGGGGGCGATGGACCCGCGGCGGCGGCCCGGGCGGCGGGCATCGCGGGCTCGCGTGGCCGTTGGAGCTCGAGCATCCCGAGCCCGACCTGCTGGCCCCAGGCCAGTCCCTCGGCGACGAGGTCGATCTGGAGGCGCTCACCGCCCCGGGGTCGCCGGTGATCCAGGGAGAGCCGCCGGCGCACCGGCGCCAGCTCCAGGAGGCCGAGATCGAGCGGGTCCGAGCGGGCGCCGTCGAAGGCCAGCATGGCCCCGCGGCGGTCGAGCCAGTGGGACCCGACGCAGACCGTCGCTCCCGACCAGGCGGGGCCGAGGGCCGCCAGCGCCGGGCTGGTCCTCACCTCGACCTCGACCCAGGCGCGCCCCTCGCGCATCTCCAGGCCCGCGAGGCGCATCTCCGGCGTCTCGAGCCGATCCGCGGATGCGGGCCCCGCGGTGAGGGTCGCGCCGCGGCGCCGGCGCATGCGTCTCAGGCGCACGGGTCGACGTAGCGCCGGTCCCCGCGGTGGGGCGGGTGGCCCGTCCCCGAGAGGAAGTAGTTCGGCGCGCGCACCGGGACCAGGTGGTCGGGCAGGAACGGCTCGGCGAGGTCCTCGCGCACGAAGAAGGCGTTGACCCCGGCGAGGTCCGTGTGGACGAACCGGAAGCCCCTCGCCTCGGCCAGGTGGCGCAGGGCCCCGAGCGAGGCGCCGAAGTAGTCCGTCCCGTCCCAGGCGACCTCGGGCTCGAGCGGCTGCACCAGCAGGGCATCGGGGGGCAGGTGGGCGTTGTACTCGATCGACCACCACCCGCGGCCGGAGCTCGAGCGCCCGCCAGATCCAGTAGTCGATGCCGTCCACGTCGATGGACAGCACGGTGAGCTCGTCCGGCAGCCCGGCGGAGCGGATCAGCGCCTCGACGTTGTCGGGCCGCACGCTCGCCTGGACGGTGCGCACCTCCGGGCGCGCCGCGTACTTGGCGGCGAGCGCCGCGAAGGCGCCGGGGTCGCTCTCCATGAAGAGCCCCGGCCACCCCAGCACGTCGGCCAGGAAGACGCAGTTGCCCTCGGCACCCGCCTCGACGCCGAACTCCACGAAGCTCGGCGCGCCGTAGCCCACGCGGCGCAGGATCGCCTCGACGACGCCGTCCTCCCCGTTCTGCGAGAAGACCCTCAGCTCGTGGCGGGTGAGGTCCTCGGCGGGGTGGGGGCCCGCCGCACGTCCGTGCTCCGCGTAGCGCGCGCCGAGCGCCTGCAGCGCCAGGTAGGTCGGCCGCCGGTCGCTCACCCGCGCGGCGCGGCCCCCGGGCCCGAGAGCCGCTCCAGGTCGGCGTCGACCATCATCGCGCACGAGGCGCCTCGAGGTCGACCGTCGGCTCCCAGCCCGAGCTTCTCCCGGGCCTTGGTGGCGTCGCCGACCAGCAGGTCGACCTCGGCGGGGCGGATGAGGGACGGGTCGGTGCGCACGTGCTCGTCCTGGTCGAGGCCGGCGTGCGCGAAGGCGAGCTCCACCAGGCGGCCGACCGTGTTGGTGACCCCGGTGGCGACCACGTAGTCCTCCGGCTCGTCCTGCTGCAGCATCCGCCACATGGCGTCGACGTAGTCGCCGGCGAAGCCCCAGTCGCGCCGCGCGTCGAGGTTGCCGAGGGTGAGCGTGCTCGGCCAGGCCCAGCTTGATGCGCGCCACGCCGTCGGTGACCTTGCGCGTGACGAACTCGAGGCCGCGGCGGGGCGACTCGTGGTTGAAGAGGATCCCCGAGCAGGCGAAGAGGCCGTAGGACTCGCGGTAGTTGACGGTGATGTAGTGGCCGTAGACCTTGGCCACGCCGTAGGGGCTGCGCGGGTAGAAGGGGGTGTTCTCGTTCTGGGGCGTCTCGCAGCACCCGGCCGAACATCTCGCTGGAGGAGGCCTGGTAGAAGCGGATCGGCCGGGTTCGACCTGGCGGATCGCCTCGAGCAGGCGGGTGACGCCCGACGGCGGTGAACTCGGCGGTCAGCACCGGCTGCGTCCATGACGTGGGCACGAACGACTGGGCCGCCAGGTTGTAGACCTCGTCCGGCTCGGCCTGTCTGCAGCGCCGCCGTCAGCGAGGGCTGGTCGAGCAGGTCGGCCTGGACGAAGCTCAGGCGGTCGCGCATGTGCTCGATGCGCTCGTACGACTCGGTCGACGAGCGGCGCACCATGCCCCACACCTCGTAGCCCTTGTCCAGCAGCAGCTCGGCCAGGTACGAGCCGTCCTGCCCGGTGATGCCGGTGATCAGCGCGCGGGGCATGTGGTCCTCAGTCCTCCTCCTGGCTCACCTGCTCGCGCCACCAGTCGAGCGTGTCGGCCAGCGTCGTCGTCGATCGGGATCTCGGGCGTCCAGCCCGTGTCCTCCCGGAGCCGCTCCGGGGAACCATAGAGGTCGGGTTGCTCGCCCTCGCGCCGCAGCCCCGCGTCCGAGCGTGAAGGTCACGGGGATCCGCGCGAGGCGGCGCCAGTCCCTCGATGAGCTCCCGCACGGGGGTGGAGCGCGCCGCTGCAGGCCAGGTAGACCGCGTCGGGATCGCCGCGCTCCAGGATGAGCCAGTAGGCGCGCACCATGTCGCGCACGTCGGTGAAGTCGCGGCGCGTGTCGACGTTGCCCGACGCGCACCTCCACCTCGGGCAGCCCGTCGCGCTCGGCGCGCGCGATCTGGCGGGCGACGTTGGGCAGCACGAAGCGCGCGTCCTGGCCGGGGCCGATGTGGTTGAAGGCGCGCACCCGGAACGCCGGCAGGCCGTAGGCGGCGCGGTACTGCGCGGTCGCCAGGTCGGCGGCGGCCTTGGACGCGCCGTAGGGGGAGACCGGGTTGAGCGGCGTGTCGGCTCCGACCGGCAGGGCGCCCGGGGGCACCCTGCCGTAGACCTCGCCGCTGGTGACCACGAGGGCGCGGGACCTCGGGCGCGCCGGTGCGCAGCGCCTCGAGCACGGCGAGGGTGCCGTCCAGGTTGACCTGCCAGGTCGCCAGCGGCTCCGCGAAGGAGCGGCCCACCGACGACGGCGCCCGCCAGGTGGAAGAGGCGCTCGGGCGCGGCGGCCTCCAGCGCGGCCGCCACGCTCGCGGTATCGCCGAGCTCGGCGGGGTGGGCGGCGACGCCCGCCGGAGCGGCCTCCTCGCGGCCCGGGCGCACCAGCGCGTGCACCTCGTGCCCGAGGGCGAGGCAGTGGGAGCACAGGTGACGCCCGGCGAACCCGGTGGCGCCGGTGATGAGCACCCGCACGGGCGGTGAGGCTAGCGGACCGGGCAGGGGACGACGCGGGCGGCGGCTGCGACTCAAAGCCGGCGTCGGATCGCCTCCTGGGGGGTCTCGCCGCGGCGCCCGCGCCGTGGCTCAACCGACGCCGGCTGAAGTTGTGTGGGTTTTTCGCAGCGTCCTTCCGATCCCCGCCGCCCCGCACTACCCTCGGGCCATGCCCTGGATCCGCCGGCTCGCCGTGCTCTGCGCGCTGGGCGCCCTCCTGACCATGGGCGCCGGCGCCGCGCTGGCCACCTCGCCCCTCGACATCTACGCCGACTACGCCAACGAGGGCGTCATCGACGGGCACTACTCGACGGGGGACCTGCGCGCCGCCCTGGCCTCGACCCGAGGGGACGCGAACTACGGCTCCTTCGCCGACGCGGTGCAGGACGCCCTCGACCAGCGCCTGCTGGGCGCCAAGGGGTCGGACTCCCCCCGCAGCGCCGGAATCGTGGCGCCCGCGGCGACGCCGGCCACCGATGAGCTGCCCGAGCCGCGCAAGCCCGACGAGAACGGGGGGCCGCCCTGGCCGTTCCTGGCGCTCACCGGGCTGGGGGTGGCGCTCGTCCTGACCGGAGCGGGCAGCTCCATCTACCGGCGCACCCGGCGCTGACCGCCGCTCGCCGGAGCACCGCGAGCCGGTAGGCTCCGGCGGCTCCGTCGTCCCGGATCCGAGGTTCCGCCGATGTCCCACGCCAACTACTCCCTCAGCGTCCGCGCCGCGATCCCGGCGAAGGTCGGAATGCTCGGGCGGGTACTGGCCGCGATCGGCGACGCGGGCGCGCCAGGTGGGGGGCGTGGACATCATCCGCTCGAGCTCTGACACCGTGACGCGGGACATCTCGGTGTACGCGCGCGACGAGGCCCACGGCGAGGAGATCCGCGCGGCCGTCGAGGCGGTCGAGGGCGTGGTCGTGGAGTCGGTCTTCGACCGGGTCTTCCTGTCGCACGCCGGCGGCAAGGTGGGCATGCGGAACCGGGTGCCGGTGGCCTCCCGCGACGACCTCTCGATGGCCTACACGCCGGGCGTCGCCCGGGTGTGCATGGCCATCAACCACGACTTCGAGCAGGCCTGGGACTACACCATCAAGGGCAACAGCGTGATGGTCGTGAGCGACGGCAGCTCGGTGGTGGGCCAGGGCGACCTGGGGGCCCTCGCGTCCCTGCCGGCCCTCGAGGCCAAGTGCGTCTTCCTGCGCGAGCTCGCGGGGATCGACGCGTTCCCGCTGCCGGTGGACCTGCGCGATCCCGCCGAGATCGCCGAGGCCGTGGCGCTGTGCTCGTCGGTGTTCGCGGGCATCCACCTGAGCGACATCTCCGCGCCGCGCTGCTTCGAGGTGCAGCGGCTGCTGGACGAGCGGCTGGACATCCCGGTGTTCCACGACGACCAGCAGGGCACCGCGGCGGCGGTGCTGGCCGCGCTCTCCAACGGCCTGTCGGTCGCCGGGAAGCGCCTCGCCGACGCCTCGGTGGTGGTCGCCGGCCTGGGGCCGGGCGGCCAGGCCGTGGTGCGGCTGCTGGTGGCCGCCGAGGTGGGCCGTGTCGTGGCCTGCGACAGCCGCGGCGCCGTGCACGCCGGCCGCGACGACCTGGAGGGGGATCTGGCCTGGGTGGCCGCCAACACCAACCCCGACGGGGTCAGCGGAGACGCGGTCTCCGTGCTCCGGGGCGCCGACGCGTTCCTGGGCCTCTCGACGCCCGGGCTCCTGTCGGCCGACGACGTGCGCGCGATGGCCCCCGACCCGGTGGTGCTGGCGCTGGCGATGCCCGACCCGGAGATCCTCCCGGAGGAGGCCGCCGGCGTGGCGCGCGTCTACGCGACCGGCCGCCCCGACGTGCCGAACCAGATCAACTCCGGGCTCGCCTCGCCGGGGATCTGGCGCGGCGCGCTCGACTGCCGGGCGACCGAGATCAACCAGGCCATGACCCTCGCGGCCGCCACGGCCATCGCCGAGACCGCGGCGGAGGACAGCGGGCTCTCGGAGGTCAACGTGGTGCCCTCGATCTTCAACGCGCACCTGGTGCCCAACGTGGCGGCGGCCGTGCGCGCCGCCGCCGAGGCGACCGGGGTCGCCCGCGTCTCGGCGGGCCTCGCCTCCTAGACGGAGCCCGGCCTCAGCGCAGCAGCGTGCGGCGCAGCCGGGCCGCCGGGAACGGGAACAGCAGCGCCAGCACGGCGACGAGGAACGCCACGTCTCCGAGGGTTCCCAGCCCGGCCCCGCCGAGGGTGAGGTCGCGGGTCGCGGCGACCAGGTGCGAGAGCGGCAGGCACCAGCCCACGGCCTGGGCCCAGTCGGGCAGGCCCGAGAACGGGAAGAAGATCCCCGAGAACAGGAACATCGGGGTGAGGATCCCGGTGAAGAGGATGTTGTAGTGCTCGATGCTCGACACGATCGCCGTGTAGGCCATGCCGAGCACCGCGAAGGTCAGGGCGCCGATCGAGGAACACCGGGGGCAGGAGCAGCGCCATCGGCGTGTGGACGAGGCCGAAGGCCGCCATCACCACCACGAAGACGAGGCCGTAGACGACCGCCCGGGTGGCCGCCCAGAGGTACTCGCCCACGATCACGTCGGCCAACGAGAGCGGCGTGGTGACGACGGCCTCGACCACCCTGCGCACGTGGATGCGCACGAACGAGTTGTAGGTCGTCTCGATGATCGCCCCGAACATGACCGTGGAGGCCGCCACGCCGGGCGCGATGAAGTCGACGTAGTCGATCCCCTCGACGCTCGTCAGGTAGGTGCCCAGCCCGAGGCCCATGATCGCCAGGTAGGCGATCGCCTCGAGGAACCGGGGCGTGAGCGTGGTGAGGAGGGTCTTGCGCCCGACCGTCACGTTGCGCTGCCACATCCGCATCGCGCCGCGGGGGGAGAACGCGTACGCGGCGCGCCGTCACAGCGCCTCGATGGCGGCCCGGAGGTCGTCGGCCATCCCCGTGTGGCCGTGCTTGAGCGACTGGTCGATGCCGGTCAGGTAGGCGTCGGCGGCCTCGTCGGGGCGGCCGGCCTTGGTGAGCGCCTCGCCCAGCCGCTGCCAGCCGTTGCCCTCGTCCTCGGCCAGCTCCAGATAGGCGCGGAGCTGCACGATGGCGTCCTCCCACCGCTCCGCGTGCAGCAGCTCGTTGGCGTAGCCGAACCGGGCCCGGGCGACGGTGGGGTCCTCCTGCACGAGCTGCGCGAAGTAGTCGAGGCGGTCCATCACGCCCGCACGCTACACCGGCGTCCGCGAGGACCGCGGTTGCGCGCGCATCGTCACATTGATGCGGTGGCGGGTGGGGCGTTGGTAGCGTGCGGCTGTGGAAGGCTGCCCCCAGCGCGCCCTCGACCTCGTCCGAGAGAGGCCCGTGGAGCTCTCCGACTACCTGCCCATCCTGATCTACTTCGCCGGCGGCCTCGTCGTGGCCGGTGCGATCTTCGCGCTGAGCAAGGTCGTCCGGGCCCGGCCCAACGCGGCGAAGGCGATGCCCTACGAGAGCGGCATCCTGCCCTCCGCGCCGGTGCGGCAGCGCTTCTCGATCGACTTCTACCTCACGGCGATGCTGTTCATCGTCTTCGACATCGAGCTGGCCTTCCTCTACCCGATCGCCGTCGTGCTGCGGGACGACGGGATCGTCGGCCTGGTGGTCCTGCTGGTCTTCGTCTTCACCGTCGTCGAGGCGCTCGTCTACATCTGGAAGAAGGGGGCGCTCGAATGGCGCTGATCCCGCCGCCCGGCAGCCCGATCGAGCGCGCGCCGCGCACCGACTCGGACATCGACCGCGACCTGCGCGAGGTCGAGGAGCGCGAGTTCGAGAAGAGCCTCCTCACGACGACGCTCGACAAGGCCCTCGCCTGGGCGCGCTCGAACTCGATCTGGCCGGCCACCTTCGGCCTGGCCTGCTGCGCGATCGAGATGATGCACACGGTCACCCCGCGCTACGACATCGCGCGCTTCGGCGCCGAGGTGTTCCGCGCCTCGCCGCGCCAGGCCGACCTGCTGATCGTCTCCGGCCGGGTCGCCCAGAAGATGGCGCCGGTGCTGCGCCGCATCTACGACCAGATGCTCGAGCCCAAGTGGGTGATCTCGATGGGCGCGTGCGCGTCCACCGGCGGCGTCTTCAACAACTACGCGCTGGTGCAGGGCGTGGACAAGGTCGTGCCGGTGGACGTCTACGTGCCCGGGCTGCCCGCCGCGGCCCGAGGGCCTGATCGAGGGGATCCTGATCCTGCAGCGCAAGATCGGGGCGAACGGGCTCGCCGAGCGCGGCCGACCATGCGTCGCGAGCGGCCGCGGTCGCCCGCGTGAGCGAGGTCCGCGCCACGATCGACGCGGCCGTGCCCGGGCGCGGTCGTCGACGAGCACGAGCACGCGGGCGAGCTCACGATCGAGGTCGACCGCGGCGCGCTGCTCGGACGTCGCGCGCTTCGTCGCGGGCGCCGCCCCTGGCGTTCGTGCTGCTGTCGGACCTCACCTGCGCCGACTTCCCCGAGCAGCCGGAGCGCTTCCGCCTGGCCTACCACCTGCTTCTCGCTCGAGAACGGCGCCCGCCTGCGCCTGCGCGTGTGGGCCGGGCAGCGAGCCCGAGGTGCCGATCGGTGACCGGCGTCTGGGCCACCGCCAACTGGCACGAGCGCGAGGTCTACGACATGTTCGGGGTGCGCTTCCGGGCCACCCCGACCTGGCCCGCATCCTCATGCCGCTCGACTGGGAGGGCCACCCGCTGCGCCGCGACTACCCGCTCGGCGGCGAGGAGGTGGAGTTCACCGATGCCGTCTAGAGGTCGCCGATCGAGCGCCGACGCTCGGCGGCGAGAGCACCTCCATCCCCGGAGGACGAGGCCCGCGAGGCGCTGGAGGTCGCCCGCCGCGAGGGGCGCGACCTGACCGAGACCGAGCGGGCGATCGCCGGCGCCGAGGCGCTGACCCCGCAGGAGGCGCTCGCGAGCGTCGAGGCCGCCGACGAGTCGGAGCCCGGCTCGCGCCAGTCCGATGGTCATCAACCTCGGCCCCCAGCACCCCTCGACCCACGGCGTGCTGCGCCTGGTGACCGAGCTCGACGGCGAGGTCATCCGCGACCTCCACCCGGTGATCGGCTACCTGCACACCGGCATCGAGAAGCAGTGCGAGAACAAGACCTACTGGCAGGGCATCACGCTCGTGACGCGGATGGACTACCTGGCCTCGTTCTTCAACATCCACGCCTACACGATGGCCGTGGAGCGGCTGCTGGACCTGGAGGTGCCGGACCGGGCCCAGTACCTGCGCGTGATCATGTCCGAGCTGAACCGCATCACGAGCCACCTGGTGTGGCTCGGCACCAGCGGCCTCGAGCTCGGCGCGATCACGGTCTTCTTCTACACCTACCGCGAGCGCGAGAAGGCCCTCGACCTGGGCGAGATGATCGCCGGGCGACCGGATGAACACCGCTTCTTCCAGGTGGGCGGCTGCGCGGACGACATGCCCCCGGGCTTCGAGACCCGGCTGCGGGCGTTCATCGACGAGATGCCCGGGCGCATCGACGAGTACGAGGAGCTGCTCTCCGCGCAACCCGATCTGGCTCGACCGCACCAAGGGCGATCGGCGTGCTCCCCGCCGACCAGCTCATCGACCTGGGCGTGACCGGGCCGGCGCTGCGCGCCGCCGGCGTGGACCTCGACCTGCGCAAGGACGGCGCCCTACTCGGGCTACGAGCACTTCGACTTCCAGGTGCCGCTCGGGGCGAGCGGCGACGCCTACGACCGCTACTCGGTGCGGGTGCGCGAGATGCGCGAGTCGGTGCGGATCATCGGCCAGGCGCTCGACGGCATGCCCGAGGGCAGCCACATCGCCGACGACCGCAAGGTGGTGCTGCCGCCCCGCGCGCGAGCTGGCGACCTCGATGGAGGCGCTGATCCACCACTTCAAGCTCGTGACCGAGGGCTTCCGGGTGCCGGAGGGCGAGGCCTACGCGACGGTCGAGAGCCCGCGCGGCGAGCTCGGCTGCTACGTGGTGGCCGACGGCTCGCCGAAGCCGCGGCGGGTGCACATGCGCGACCCGAGCTTCGTGAACCTGCAGGCGCTGCGGCCGATGGCGAAGGGCGGCTACCTCGCCGACCTGATCACGATGATCGGCTCGCTCGACAACGTCATGGGCGGGGTCGACCGATGACGACGCCGACGAGCATCGGCCGGCCGATAAGAGGCGGCCGGCGAGGAGGCCCTTGGTGACGCCCCAGGAGATCCGCGCCTACATCGACCCGATGCGCGACGAGTTCGCCGACTCGCGGTCGCTGATCCTGCCGGCGCTCAAGTACGCCCAGACCGAGAAGGGCCACCTGACGGCCGAGGACCTCGCGGCCGTGGCCGAGGCCATCGAGCTCTCGCCGGCCTACGTCGAGAGCGTCGCCTCGTTCTACGACCGCCTCTACCTGCAGCCGACGGGGCGGCGGGTGGTGTCGGTGTGCGTGACCCTGTCGTGCATGCTGCGCGGCTCGGACGAGCTGCTGGAGCACCTCTGCGAGCGCGAGGGGCTCCCCCACGAGGGCGGCACGACCGAGGACGGAGCGATCACGGTGCAGGAGGCCCAGTGCCTGGGCTACTGCGACCGCGCGCCCTGCCTGCAGGTGGACGCCGAGGAGACCCGTGGGCCCGCTGACCCTCGAGGACGGCCGACGCGCTGCTCGACGAGCTGCGCTCGACCCCCCGCCCCGACCGGCTCTGGAGGTAGGCGGCCCTGCCCGTCCGCAACGTCATCTACCGCCAGCGCGAGGCGGGACGACCCCCTGACGGACCTGTCCGGCTACCGCCGCGCGGGCGGCTACGAGGCGCCTGCGCAAGGCGCTCGGCCGAGATGGACCGCGACGAGGTCGCTCTACGCCTTCCGCCGCTCGGGCCTGCGCGGCCGCGGCGGGGCCGGCTTCCCGATGGGCCGCAAGGCCGAGCTTCATCCCGAAGGACTCGGCGCTGCCCGCCTACGTGGTGTGCAACGCCGACGAGAGCGAGCCCGGCACCTTCAAGGACCGCGAGCTGATGGAGACGAACCCCTTCCAGCTCCTGGAGGGGATCACGATCGCCGGCTACGCGATCGGCGCGGCGCGCGGCTACATCTACATCCGCGGCGAGTACGAGCACCAGGCCCGCGTGCTCGACGTCGGCGCTGGCCCAGGCCCGCGCGGCCGGCCTGCTCGGCATGCGGCGTCCTGGACTTCGACTTCGACTTCGACATCACCCTCTACCGCGGCGCCGGCGCCTACATCTGCGGCGAGGAGACGGCCCTGCTGGAGAGCCTGGAGGGCAAGCGCGGCCAGCCGCGGCTGAAGCCGCCCTTCCCCGCCGTCGCCGGCCTCTACGCGTCGCCGACGCTGATCAACAACGTCGAGACGCTGGCGGCGCTGCCGCCGATCGTCGAGCACGGCCCCGACTGGTACGCCGCGATGGGCACCGAGAAGAGCACGGGCACCAAGGTGTTCTCCGTCTCGGGCCACGTCGATGCGGCCGGGCAACTACGAGATCGTGATGAACGACACCACGCTGCGCGAGCTGGTCTACGACGTGGCGGGCGGCTTCCGCCCCGGGCACGACTTCAAGGCCGCGTGGGTCGGCGGATCGAGCGTGAACGTGGTGGGCGCGGAGGCCCTCGACACCCCGCTCGACTACGAGTCGCTCGCCGCCGCCGGCACCTCGCTGGGCTCGCGCCGGCTGCATCGTGATGGACGACTCCGGCTAGCATCGTGCGCTCCACGCTGCGCCTGGCGCACTTCTACCGGCACGAGTCGTGCGGCAAGTGCACCCCCTGCCGCGAGGGGACGCTGCTGGCTGGAGCGGATCCTGCAGCGCATCGTCGACGGCGAGGGCCGGATGGAGGACCTCGAGCTGATCGAGTCGCTCGCCGAGCGGATCGACGGCCGGGTGCTGTGCGCCCTGGCCGACACCGGCATCCTGCCGGTCGCGCAGCGCCGTCCGGCGCTTCCGCGACGACTTCGTGCGCGCCATCGAGGAGGGCGGCGATCCCCGCCCGGAGCCCGATGATGGAGGTGCCCGTCGGTGGCTGACTACGCCCCGGTCGACCTCGTCACCGCCGAGCAGGTCGCCGTTCGAGCTGAACGGCCGCAGGGTGCTCGGCGCCCGCCGGGACCATGCTGGTGGACGCCGCCTTCGCCCACGGCGTCGAGGTCCCGGTCTTCTGCTACGAGCCGCGCCTGGGCGCCGGCCGATCGGCGCCTGCCGGATGTGCCTGGTCGAGGTGGAGGGCATGCGCGGCCTGCAGACGGCCTGCAGCACGCCGGTGCAGCCGGACATGGTGGTGCGCACCAACTCCGACGTCGGCGGTGGACGGCCAGGACGGGGTGCTCGAGTTCCTGCTCGAGAACCACCCGCTCGACTGCCCGGTGTGCGACAAGGGCGGCGAGTGCCCGCTGCAGGACCGCACCTTCCGCTTCGGCCCCGGGCGGACGCGCTTCGTGGAGACCAAGCGCCACTTCCCGAAGCCGCTCGACCTGTCGTCGCTGATCACCCTCGACCGCGAGCGCTGCATCTCGTGCTTCCGCTGCGTGCGCTTCAGCCAGGACGTGGCCGAGGACGGGGCGCTGACCATGGAGGACCGCGGCGCCGGCAGCGAGATCGCCACCTTCACGGGCGAGCAGTACGAGGGCCGCTTCACCGGCAACGTCATCGACCTCTGCCCGGTCGGGGCGCTCACCAGCATCCCCTACCGCTTCGTCGCGCGGCCGTGGGACATCGCACAACACCCCGTCGGTGTGCGGCCACTGCCCCGTGGGCTGCAACACGGAGCTCACCGGCCGCGAGGGCGCGGTCGGGCGCGTCACCGGCCGGCCCGAGCCCAACTACGACGGTCGAGGAGGGGTGGCTCTGCGACAAGGGCCGCTTCGCCTACGACGCCGACCGCGCCCCCGACCGCCTGACCCAGCCGATCATCCGCGACGCGGGCCGCACGCGGGAGGTGAGCCTGGACGACGCCGTCGACGCGGCCGCCCTGGTGCTCGGGCAGGCCGGGCCGGTGGGCGTCCTGCGTGGGGCCGACCGCCACCGTCGAGGAGGGCTTCCTCGCCCAGGAGCTGGCGGCCGGCCCGCTGGGCGGAGCTCCGGTGCAGCGGCTCGGGCTCCCCGGCGGGGGGCTCGCGCCGCTGCGCGCCCTGCCCGCCGCCCAGCTCGGCGACATCGACGCGCGCGGGTCTCGTCGTGATCGTCGGCGGCGACCCGGCGAACCAGCAGCCGGTGGTGGAGCTGCGCGTGCGCAAGGCGCGCCGGCGCGGCGCGCGCGTCGTGACCGTGGGCCCCCGCCCGCACGCGCTGGAGGCCCTCGGCCTGGCGGTGCGCATCGCCCCGGGCGGGATCGGCGCGGCCGGCGCGGCCCAGCTCGCGGCCGAGGCCGAGAAGGCCGGCGACGTCCCCGTCGTCGTGCTCTGGGACGAGGTCGACCTCGCCGCCGAGCCCGACGGGCGCCGCCGCGCTGGCGGCCCGATCGCGCGCCTGGGCGCCTCGCAGCTCGAGCTCGGCGCCGACGTCAACGGCGCGGGCCTGCGGGCGCTCGGGCCTCCCCGCCTCGGGCGTGCTCGAGGCGGCGCAGGCCGGGCGAGCTCGGCTGCATCCTGACGGTCCACGCCGACCCGACCGAGGGGCCCGGCGCCGCCGACTGGGGCTGGGCCCTCGGGCGGGTGCGCGCCCAGCGTGGCGATCGGCATCCACGCGAGTCGGCCCTCACCGAGCCGGCCACCGTGGTGCTGCCGGCGGGCACGCCCTACGAGAGCGAGGGCGTCTACGTGTCGATGAACGGCCGCGCCCAGCGGCTGCGCGCCGGTCGTCGTCGGTGCCCGCGGGTGCCGCTCCCGGCTGGGAGATCCTGATCGCGCTGGCGCACCGCCTCGGGGCCCCGCCGCGCCTACCGCACCCCCGCGCAGGCCTTCGCCGCCGCGGCGGCCGCCCGCCCGGCGCCTGGCCGGGCTCGACTACGACGTCCTCGGGCGTCTCGGGCGGCGCGGATCAGGGCGCCACCGCCCGGTCTCGCCCACGGTCGCCACGCTCCGACGGCGCCGGGCCCGAGGGCAGGCCTGCCGCTGGTCACCACGCGCCCGATCTTCGGGGACGCGACCGCCCACCGGTCGCCGGCGCTCGCGGGCGTGCGGACCGGAGCGGAGGTCGTCGCTGCACCCGGCCGAGGCCGCCCGTCGCGGGCTGCGCCGGCGAGCACCCGGGTCCGCCTGCACACCGCCCACGGCGAGTGCGTGCTGCCGCTGCGCATCGACGCGGCCCACCCCGAGGGCGCGGCGTTCGTGGCGGTCGGCGTCCCCGGGGGCCGGCGTCGAGCGCCTGCTGCCCGCCGACGGCGGCGTCCGTGCACGTCGAGATCGCCCGGGCGGTCTAGTGGACGAGACCTTCCTCATGATCCTCATCAAGGCCGTCGTCGTCGTCTTCGTGCTGGTCACCGGCTTCGCCTACACGCTGCTGTGGGAGCGCAAGCTGATCGGCCGCTTCCAGGCCCGCTACGGCCCGAACCGCGCCGGGCCCGGTGGGCTACCTCCAGCCGCTGGCCGACGTCGTGAAGCTGATCTTCAAGGAGGACTTCGTCCCGCGCGGGGCCAACCGCTTCCTCTTCCAGATCGCGCCGATGATCTCGGTCTTCGCCGCCGTGGCGGCCGTGGCGGTGATCCCGTTCGGCGACCCGATCGAGATCTTCGGCCACACCGTCAACCTGGTGGGCGCCGACCTGAACGTCGGCGTGCTCTACCTGTTCGCGCTGAGCGGTCTGGGCTTCTACGGCCTGATCCTGGGCGGCTGGGCGAGCGGCAACAAGTACAGCCTGCTCGGCGCCGCCCGCACCGCGGCCCAGCTCGTGTCCTACGAGGTGGCGATGGGCCTGTCGGTGATCGGCGTGGTCATGCTCGCCCAGAGCCTGTCGCTGGTGGACATCGTCAACGCCCAGCGGGACACGGTCTGGTACATCCTCTTCCAGCCGCTCGGCTTCGCGATCTTCGTGGTGGCGGCCGTGGCCGAGACCAACCGCGCGCCCTTCGACCTCCCCGAGGCCGAGTCCGAGCTGGTGGCCGGCTACCACACCGAGTACGGCGGCCTGAAGTTCGCGATGTTCTTCCTGGCCGAGTACATCAACATGATCATCATCTCGGCGCTCGGGGCGACGCTGTTCCTGGGCGGCTTCGCCGGCCCGCTCCTGCCCGGCTGGCTGTGGCTGATCGATCAAGATCGCGGGCCTGCTGTTCCTCTTCATCTGGCTGCGCGCCACGCTGCCGCGCCTGCGCTACGACCGCCTGATGAAGCTGGGCTGGAAGGTGCTCCTGCCGCTGGCGACCCTCAACCTCGTGGTCACGGCGATCATCGTCGGCCCTCGGATTCGCGAACTAGGGGGGACGATGGCGCTCGACGACTCCCTCAAGGGCTTCGCGGTCACCTTCCGGCAGATGCTGCGCAAGCCGGAGACGATCGGCTACCCCGAGCGCAAGACGCCGGTCTTCCCGCGGTTCCGCGGGCGCCACCGCCTGTGGCGGCACGACAACGGGCTGGAGAAGTGCGTCGGCTGCTCGCTGTGCGTGGCCGCGTGCCCGGCCGACTGCATCCGGGTGGTGGCCGAGGAGAACACGCCCGAGAACCGCGTCTCGTCCGGCGAGCGCTACGCCCGCATCTACGAGATCAACATGGCGCGCTGCATCTTCTGCGGCTACTGCGAGATGGCGTGCCCGTTCGACGCGATCACGCTGGAGGACGAGTACGAGATGTCCGAGCGGACCCGCGGCGGACCTCCTCTACGACAAGGACATGCTCCTCGCCCCGCACCCCAAGCCGGTGCCCCTGCGCGACCGAGGTGCCCCGCGGGTAGGGTGGCAGCCGTGGGTGAGCAGATCGTCTTCGCGATCGCGGCGGCGGCGGCGCTGGTGTGCGGGACCATGGTGATCACCCTGAAGGGCCCCTTCCGCGCCACCGTGGCGCTGATCGGCACGCTGCTCGTCGGTGGCCGTGCTGTTCCTGCTGATGGCCGCCCCCTTCGTCGCCGCGATCCAGGTGATCGTCTACGCCGGCGCGATCGTGGTGCTGTTCCTGTTCGTGATCGCCTACCTGGGCGAGCGCCCGCTGGCGGAGATCGGCGACCGGCTGGGGCGCTACACGGTCGTTCGCGTGGCTCGCGGTGATCGGCCTCGCCGTCCAGGGCGTCGTGGTGCTGACCACGATCGAGCTGCCGGGCGTGCGCGACGACCCGAAGCCGGTGGGCGACATCGGCAGCCCGCGAGGCCATCGGGCGCGCGTTCATCGACGACTTCATCGTGCCGTTCGAGGCCACCTCGCTGGCGCTGCTGGTGGCGGCCGTCGGGGCGGTCCTGCTGGCCAAGCGCGCCATCCGCGCGGAGGGCGGGCGATGAGCGGCGGGGGCGGCGTCCCGCTCGTGCTCTACCTGGCGCTGTCCGGGCGCCCTGTTCCTGCTCGGGCTGCTGGGCGTGATGACCCGCCGCAACCCGCTGCTGCTGCTGCTGGCCGTCGAGCTGCTGCTGAACTCGGCCAACGTCGCCCTGGTCGGCTTCAGCCGCTACTGGGACGTCACCGACGGGCAGATCTTCGCCCTGGTCGTGATGGTGGTCGCGGCCGCCGAGGTCGTGATCGGCCTCGGCCTGGTCGTCGCCGTGTTCCGCCAGCGCCTGGCCCTCGACGTCGACCAGATGACCTCGCCTCAAGGGCTAGGGCGACCCGCGCTGATCGCCGCCCTCGGCTGGATCGTCCTCGGGCTGCCCCTGCTCGGGTCCGTCGTGCTGTCGCTGTGGCCGCACGAGCCGGACCGCCGCATCACCCGCGCGATGGGCGTCGGGCTGCCGGCGATCGGCTTCGTCCTGACGGTCGTGATCTTCGGGCTCCTGCTGGCGCGCGACGCCGAGCGACCGCCTGGAGGTCACCAGCCTCTGGACCTGGGTCCAGTCCGGCGACCTGAAGATCGACCTCGCCCTCCAGATCGACCCGCTCTCGGTGCTGATGATGCTGGTGATCACCGGGGTCGGGTCGCTGATCCTCCTCTACGCGACCGAGTACATGGAGCACGACCGCGACTACCGGCGCTTCTTCGCGGAGATGAGCTTCTTCGTCTTCTCCATGCTGCTGCTGGTCGAGGCCGCGAACTTCCTCTTCCTGATCGTCGGGCTGGGCCTTCGTGGGCCTCGCCTCGTACCTGCTGATCGGCTACTACTACGAGCGCCCGACGGCGGTCGCGGCCGCCAAGAAGGCGTTCGTCGTGAACGTGATCGGCGACGTCGGCATGGTCCTGGCCGCCTTCCTCCTGGTGCGCGAGCTGGGCACGCTCGACTACCAGCAGGTGTTCGCCGCCGCGCCGCAGGGG
Organism: Miltoncostaeaceae bacterium; assembly: GCA_963721335.1. GTDB lineage: Bacteria > Actinomycetota > Thermoleophilia > Miltoncostaeales > Miltoncostaeaceae > CAVXDY01. Next base: position 252,895 of record CAVRIV010000001.1, on the reverse strand, counting down.
CTGGGCGACGGCACCGGGGTGGCCGAGGCCGTGGCGCTCCTGCTCTTCGTGGGGGCGGCGGCCAAGAGCGCGCAGATCCCGCTCCACACCTGGCTGCCCGACGCGATGGAGGGCCCCACCCCGGTCAGCGCCCTGATCCACGCGGCCACCATGGTCACGGCCGGCGTCTACCTGATCGTGCGCTGCAACGTGCTCTACGACCTCGCGCCCTCGGCGAGCGACGTCGTGGCCGTGGTCGGCGGCGTGACCCTGCTGGTGGCGGCCACGATCGCCCTGGTGCAGGAGGACATCAAGCGCGTCCTCGCCTGGAGCACCGTGAGCCAGATCGGCTACATGATCATGGGCGCGGGTCTCGGCGCCTACGACTCCTCGATGTTCCACCTCGTGGACGCACGCCTTCTTCAAGGCCCTGCTCTTCCTGGGCGTCGGCATCGTCGATCCACTCGCTCGCCGGGCGAGCAGAGCCTGGACCGCATGGGCGGGCTGCGCCGGTACCTGCCGCTCGCCAACGTCGGCGTCCTCGTGGGATGCCTGGCGATCGCCGGCGTCCCTCCCTTCTCGGGCTTCTTCAGCAAGGACGAGATCCTGGCGACGTCCCTCGAGGCCGGGAGCCTCGGCGTGACCCTCGCGATCGTCGGCCTGGTGGCGGCCGGGATCACGACCTTCTACATGTTCCGCCTCTACTTCCGCACCTTCTGGGGCCCCGAGCCGGAGCGCGGCTACGACGTGGAGACCCCGCGCCCCTCGCGCTGGCCGATGTCCGTCTCCGTCGCCGTGCTGGCCGTGCTGACGGCGGTGCGGCGGGTTCATCCAGGTGCCGGGCGGATGGCACCTGGTGGACGACTGGCTCGAGCCGGTCGCTGCCCGTCGATCCGCTGCTCGAGCCGACGGTGACGGGCGAGGTGGTGGTGAGCGTGGTCAGCGTGGTGCTCGCCCTGGCGGCGATCGCCCTCGCCTGGTGGCTGTTCGTGGCCGACCCGGGCCGGCGGACGCGCCTGGCGGGCGCCCTGCCGCGCACCCGCGAGCTGCTGGCCGACCAGTACCGCTTCGACGACGTCTACGAGGAGGCGGTCGTCCAGCCCGGCCGCGACCTCGGCGACGTGCTGGGGCGCGACGTGGAGCTCCCGGTGGTCGAGGGCACCGCTCGTCGGGGTGGCGCGAGCGCTCACCGACGCCGGCCGTGGCCTGCGGGCCGCCCAGACCGGCCTCGTGCGCACCTATGCCTTCGCGATGGTCGCCGGGGCGGCGATCGTGGGCGTCGTCTTCGTCCTGGCGTTGCGGTAGGCGGCGGTGCCCTGGGTCTCCGCCATCGTGCTCCTGCCGCTGCTGGGAGCGCTCTCGATGCTGGCCGTGCCGGAGGCTCCGGCCGGCTCCCGGCAGGCGCGCATCCACGCCCTGGTGACCGCCGGGGGCACGCTCGTGCTCACCGCGATCCTGGTCGGGCTGTTCGATCCCGACTCCGGGGCCCTCCAGTTCGTCGACCACGTCGGATGGGCCGAGCAGGTCGGCCTGTCCTGGGACGTCGGCGTGGACGGCATCTCGCTGTGGCTGCTGCTGCTCAGCGCCGTCATCTTCCTCCTGGTGATCGGGGCCGCGTGCTGGCGGCCGCCCGAGCGCCCCCGGGCCTTCCTGGGGCTCCTGCTGCTGGCCGAGACCGGCCTGCTGGGCCTGTTCGCCGCGGGCCACCTGGTGCTGTTCTACGTGTTCTGGGAGGCGATGCTCGTCCCGTTCTACTTCCTCATCGGGATGTGGGGGAGCGAGGGCCGGGGGCGCGCGACGACGCGCTTCGTCATCTACACGATGGTCGGCAGCCTGCTGATGCTGGTGTCGATCCTGGCCACGGCGTTCATCGCGCGCGACGCGACCGGTCAGTTCACCTTCGTGATCCGGGATCTGGTCGGGGTGGCCTTCACCGAGACCCAGAGCACCTGGCTCTTCGCCGGCTTCGCGATCGCGTTCGCGATCAAGCTGCCGCTCTGGCCCTTCCACGGCTGGCTGCCCGGCGCCTACCGGGCGGCGCCGATCCTGGTGACCGTTCTGCTGGCGGCGGTGATGAGCAAGGCCGGGGTCTACGGCTTCCTGCGCATCGGGCTGCCCGTGTTCCCCGAGGGCGCCGACAACCTCGCGATCCCCATCGCCGTGCTCGGCGTGGTCGGCATCGTCTACGGGTCGCTGCTGGCCTGGCGCGCGCCCACGATGCGCATGCTGGTGGCCTACTCCAGCCTCGCCCACCTCGGGCTTCATCGCGCTGGGCGTGATGGCCTTCGACATCCAGGCGTCGCAGGGCGCCGTGCTCCAGATGGTGAACCACGGCGTGGTCGTGGCCGCCGCGTTCGCCATCGTCGGCATCATCAACCGCGCCGAGCCGGACGACCGCATCGACGACATCGGCGGCCTCGCGGCGGGTGCCCCGCGGCTGGCCGGCGTCTTCCTGATCGTCGCCATGGCCTCGCTGGCCATCCCCGGGTCGAACTCGTTCGCGGGCGAGTTCCTGATCCTGACCGGCGTCTTCCGCCAGCACCTCTGGCTGACCGCCCTCGCCTGCATCGGGATCATCTACGCGGCCGTCTACATGCTGCGCCTCTACCAGAGCGCGATGAACGGGCCGCCGCGCGGCGGGTCGGCGGCCGCCGCCGAGCTGCGCGCGCGGGACCTGGCCTACCTGCTCCCCCTGGTGGCGGCGATGCTGGTGATCGCGCTGTGGCCCAACGGGATCGTGGACACCACCACGAGGACGCTCGAGAGGACGATCGCCCCGGCGCAGGTGGCCGCCGGCCGCCCGGCCGACGAGATCCGGGCGGCCGTGCCCCGGAACCCGCCGGCCTACGCGGAGCCGCTGCCGGGCGACGAGGACGACTCCGCGGCCGGCGCGGCCCAGCCGGGGACGGCGCCGTGAGCGAGCTCAACGTGGTCGCGGCCACCCCGCTCATCATCTCCGCGGGCACCGCCGTCCTCGCGATGGGCGCGGGCCTGCTCCCCGGCCGCGCCGTGCGCCGGCACGGCCCGGCGGCCGTCGGCATCGCGGGCATCGTCGCGGCGATCGTGATGTCCGTCGTGCTGTGGGGCGACCGCCAGGAGGCCTTCAGCGGCGGCCTGCGCGCGGACCGCTTCAGCCTGCTGATGAACATCATCTTCCTGTCGGCGGCCCTGCTCACGATCCTGCTGGCGTGGCGGGAGCCGGCCGCGGTCGACCGCCGCGGCGAGTTCGTGGGGCTGATCCTGATCTCGGCCACCGGGATGATGCTCGTCGCGGGCGCCGGCGACCTGATCTCCATCTTCCTCGGGGTCGAGGTGCTGTCCGTGAGCCTCTACGTGCTCTGCGCCCTGGAGGTGTGGCGCGAGCGCAGCCTCGAGAGCGGCCTGAAGTACCTCATCACCGGCGCGGTCGGCGCCGCGATCCTTCTCTACGGCCTGACGCTGCTGTTCGGCGCCACCGGCATCGACCAGCCTCGCGGTGATCGGGGAGACGCTCGGCCAGTCGTCGTTCAGCGACGAGCCGCTGCTGGTGGCCGCCATGGCGCTGATCGCCTCCGGACTGGCCTTCAAGGCCTCGGCCGCCCCCTTCCACATGTGGACTCCGGACGTCTACGAGGGCGCGCCCACGACCGTCACCGCCTTCATGTCCACGGCCACGAAGGCCGCGGCCTTCGCCGCCTTCCTCCGGATCTTCTCGGGCGCCCTCCCCGACCTGCAGCCCGACTGGCGCGCCGCCATCGCGACCATCGCCGTGGCGAGCATCGTGGTGGGCAACATCGCCGCGCTCGTGCAGACCAACATGAAGCGCCTGCTGGCCTACTCGAGCATCGCCCAGGCCGGCTACCTGCTGATCGGCGTCGCCGTCGGCACCATCGACGGCGCCGAGGCGGTCCTCTACTACCTGCTCGCCTACGGCGCGATGACGATGGCGGCCTTCGCGGTGGTGATCATCCGCGAGCGCGAGGTGGAGGACGGCGACACCCTGGCGGCGCTGCGGGGCTACGGCCGCGCCCGGCCGGTGCTGGGGGTGGTCATGACCGTTTCCATGCTCTCGCTCGCGGGCTTCCCGCCCCTCAGCGGGTTCATCGGCAAGTTCCTGCTGTTCGGAGCCGCCGTCGAGGGCGACATGACATGGCTGGCCATCGTCGGCGCCCTCGGCAGCATCGTGAGCCTGGGCTACTACCTGCGCGTGGTCGGCGTCACGTGGCTGACGCCGCTCGAGGGCGAGCCGCGCAAGGTGCTGCGCGTGCCCGGGCCGGTCGGCCTTGCGACGGTCACCTCCGGGGTGGCCGTGCTGGCGCTCGCGGTGTTCGCCTCACCGGTGCTCGACGCCTGCCGGGGTGCGGCGGAGTCGTTGCTGGCCCCGTAGCGGGGACGCGGCCCCGGCTTCGAGGGCACTAAGGCTTGGTTGCGCTTTTGGAGTGATTCCGCAATCGAGATGACGCGGGGGATGGGGTGCTGCCGGCCCCGTCGGGCCGGCAGCGTGTCCATCCCGGCAGGTCACCGGGGCTTCCGGGGGGCTAGATGAGGCCCACCGGAAGCGCAGGGAGCAGCCCGGTGACCGTGCCCAGGGGCAGGCCGCCGAGGAGTCCCGTGACCGCGCCCAGAGGCAGGGCGCCGAGGGCGTCCGTGGGGCTCGCCAGAAGCGCGAGCGGGTTCACGGGGAGCGCGCCGCCCACCGTCCCGACCGGATCGGCCAGGGCCGTGAACGGGTCGACGGGCAGCCGCGGCAGCTCGTCGAGGAACCGGATCGGCGCGTTCGCGTTGACCGGCAGCGTCTGCAGCGAGGTCGCCGGAGCGAACCCGATCGGCAGCAGCTGCGTGTTGATGGCCTTCTGGCGGGCCGACTGCGAGCCGCCCCCGCCGGTCCAGCCGTTGCCCTTCTTCCCGGACCCCTGCCAGATCGCCTGGCGGGAGCCGTTGACGTTGCTCGCGTCCGCGTCCGCGGGCGCCTTGTTGGACTGCTTCACCTGGCCATCGTCGCCGGGCGAGAGGAACCGGATCGGCACGTTGGCGTTGATCGGCAGCGTCTGGACCGAGGTCGCCGGAGCGAACGCGATCGGCAGCAGCTGCGTGTTGATGGCCGTCTGGCGGGCGCGCTGCGAGCCGCCGCCGTACTCGCCGTCCTGGCCGATCGCCTGCTTCGAGCCGTTGACGTTGGTCGCGTCCGCGTCCGCGGGCGCCTTGTTGGACTGCTTCACGGAGCCGTTGTCGCCGGGCGAGGCGATCCGCACGGGGATGTTGGCGTTGATCGGCAGCGTCTGGACCGTGGTCGCCGGAGCGGCCGCGATCGGGACCACCTGGGTGTTGATGGCGGTCTGGCTGGCGGTCTGGCCGGACCCGCCGTCCTTCTTCTTGTCGCCGCCGCCGCCGCCGGACTGCTTGATCAGCTGGCCGGAGGTGTTGGCGTTGGTCGCCTCGGCCGTCGCCGGGGCGGAGTTGGACTGCCTGACGTCGCCGTTGTCGCCCGGCGAGGCGATCCGCACGGGCAGGTTGAGGTTGACCGGCAGCGTCTGGACCGAGGTGGCCGGCGCGAGCGCGATCGGGATCACCTGGGTGTTGACGGCGGTCTGGTCGGCCGACTGCGAGCCGCCGCCGGACTGCCCGATGAGCTGTCCGGAGGTGTTCGCGTTGCCGGCGGTGGCGTCGGCGGGAGCGCTGTTCGTCTGCGTCACCGTCGAGGGTGGCGGCGGACTCTCCGTGCCGAACGCCATCGTGGGGGCGAGCGCCATGCAGAGGGCGCTGACGCCGGCCACGATGAAGTGGCGTTTCATGATCGTTGTTCTCCTTGTGTGCGATACGACTGGGAACGGGTATGCGCGGTCCGCCGTCCTGCCGCCGCGAGCGGCAGCAGACGGTGTGCGCGCGGGGACCCGTCCCTAGCCGGGTCGCTCGGGCGAGAGAACGATCAGGAGGCGGGGCATGAGCCCCGGGGGCCCGCGGCGCCGGCCGGCCAGACCGGGCGCGCAGAGGGCCAGAGCGCCGGCGAGGATCGCCGACAGGAAGAGGAGGAGACCGCCGGACGGCCCGCCCGAGAGGCTGCCCGCGCCGAGGCTGCCGGGCCCTGCCGGGGCGGCCGGGCCGGGGCGCGGCGGGGCCGCGGGCGATGCCGCGGCGGGCGGGCTCCCGGCGCGCGCGGCCGGCGCCGAGACCGGCCCGCCCGTGAAACGCGCCGCAGACGCCGGCGAGACGGCCGAGGCGGGGGCCGCATCACGCGGCGGACGGGGCTGAGGCAGGGCGGCGGGAGCCGGCGGACGCGCCGCCGCGCCCGCGGAGGCCATCGGATCGGGCATCGCCGGGGCGGGAGCCATGGGGTCGGGCCTCACCGGGCGGGCGCCGGGGGTCGGGACGAGGCCCCGGAGCACGTCCCCGACCGGTCCGAGGGGCCCGGCGAACGGGCCCAGTGCGGGCGGGAGGGCCGGGATGAGGCCGCTCACGAGGCCGTCCAGCACCGGCGGGAGGCCCGCCAGCGGCGGGATCACGCCCTCCGCGGCGATCAGCGGCGCGGCGAGGCCAACGAGGGCCGGCGCGGCCGCATCGACCAGCGGGGCGGCGGCCCGGTCGACCCCCTCGCAGGACCGGGGAAACCGCGGCCGTGAGGGGCTGACGCGTCGTGTCAGAGGCGGTGGGAGCGCCGTCGGCGGGAGCCGGGGCGGGCGCGGCGGGGGTGATGACCGCGGCGGTCGTGCGCGGCGCGGCGGCCGCGCGGCGAGTGGCGCGCGGGGCGGCGGGAGCGCTTCGCGGAGGCGGCGCGGCCGTCGGCGCCGCCGCCTCGGGAGCCGGCGCGGCCGGCGCCGGAGCGTCCGGTGCCGGAGCCGGGGCCGAGGCCGGCCCCGGAGCGGCCTCGGCGATCGCGGGCGCCGTCGGGATGTTCACCTCGACGCCCACGTCAACCCCGGCGACCGAGGCGTCGATCCCGAGGGCCGCCGCGGGGCCGGCGCGGAACAGCAGCGCCCCGAACGCGCCCAGGATGAGGACCGCCCACACGAGGCGGCTCATCGAACGCGCGCGGCGGTGTTGCCACGCCGGGGGTTGCGCGTGCACGGCGGTGGTCTAACAGGAGATCGATTCCGCGAAAACCGCCGATCCACAAGTCTTTACAAACTCGGTCGAGTCTGACTCGTGCGCCGTACGCGCAGGATCAGTTGGATCGCGGTGAGCGCCAGCAGGGCCGCGAAGCCGATGCGCAGGGCCTTCTCGGGCGCCGCGTCCGCGATCAGGGCGCCCGCGACGGCGGTGGCGAGCGACGCCAGCCCGATCGTGGTGGCGTCCCGCCAGCGCACCGTGCCCGCGCGGGTCTGCCGCCAGGACCCCAGGACCGCGACCGGGATGATCGCCAGCAGCGAGGTCGCCTCCGCCTCGAGCTGGGCCAGGCCGAGCACGATCGTGAGCGTGGGGACGAAGACGATCCCCCCGCCCACCCCGAAGAGGCCGGCCGCCGCACCGGCGGCGACCCCCAGGAGGATCACGGCGCCGACCTCCAGGGCGATCATCCGACCGCCACCCTGACGGCCGCCGCCAGCAGCACGACCGAGAACCCGTAGGTCAGCGTGGCGGAGGAGATCCGGTCCTTCAGGACGAGGCCGAGCTGGAGGCCGACCATCGCGGGCAGCCCGATCAGCAGCGCCATGCCCCAGTCGACGTTGCCGAGGAGACCGTGGCTCAGCGTCCCGAACGCCGCGGTGAAGACGATCGCGGCGAGGGAGGTCGCCGTGGCGACCTTCGCGTCGTAGGCCAGCAGGCCGATGAGCAGCGGAACCACGATGAGCCCGCCGCCCACGCCGAAGAGAGCGGAGAAGAGACCCGCCGCGAGCCCCACCGCCACGAGCGTCGCGACCCTGCGAGCGTCGGGCGCCCTGCTAGCGTCGGGCGCCGTGACCGTCTCCGACCCGGTCCGGGCCGCCCTCGAGCCCCTGCGCGCCCAGCCGTCCGAATCGGCGGTGCTGTGCGACGTGGACGGCACGCTGGCGCCGATCGTGCCCCGCTACGAGGACGCGCGGCTGCTCGACGGGGCCCGTGAGCTGCTGCTGCGGCTGCGCGACCGGATGGGCCTGCTCGGCTTCGTGAGCGGCCGGGGGCTGGCCGACCTCGAACGGATGGTGGGGATCGACGGCTGCGCCTACGCGGGGAACCACGGCATGGAGCTCCGCGGCCCGGGCGAGAGGCCCCGGCTGGCGCCGGGCGTCGCCGAGCACCTGCCCGCGATCGCGGGCTTCGCCGCGCGCTGGCCCGCGGAGCGGCTGGCCGAGGGGGGGCTGCGCATGGAGCCGAAGGGGGCCACGATCACCGTCCACGCCCGCGGAGCCCCGGACCCGGTCGCGGCCGACCTGCTGCTGAAGGCCATCGCCGCCGACGCGCGCGCGCACGGTCTGGTGCCCACGGGCGGACGCGAGGTGCTCGAGGTGCGCCCGCCGGTGGCGGTGGACAAGGGCACGGCGATTCGCGCCCTGCTGGACGGAAGCGGGGCCCGGCGGGCCATGTACGTGGGCGACGACCGCACCGACGCGGACGGCTGGCGGGCGCTGCGGGCGCTGCGGGAGGAGGGGGCGCTCGACGTCGCCGTGGCGGTCGCCGTGACGAGCGAGGAGGTGCCCGCCGAGGTGCGGGAGGCCGCCGACGTGGAGGTCGCCGGGCCCTCGGGGGCGCTGGCGGCGCTCGAGATCCTCGCTCACTGAGCCGCGCCGGCCGTCCGCAGACGGGCGGCGCGGTGGGCGGCGAGCTCCTCCCAGGTCCAGGTGTTGCCGACGCGGTCCGGGGTCGCCCCGGCGCGCCGTGCCACCCTCACCCCGAAGCGGATCAGGTCGAGGGAGTCGCCGGAGTGGGCGTCCGATCCGATCGTGAGGCGGACGCCCGCGGCGAGGGCGGCCGCCGCCATCTCGGCATCCAGGTCGAGGCGGCGCGGCTGCGCGTTCACCTCCAGGAAGGTGTCGCCCCGGGCGGCCGCGTCCGTGAGCCGGACCAGGTCGATGGGCGCCTGCGCCCGACGGCCCAGCATCCGGCCCGTGGGATGGCCGATGACGTCCACGAAGGGGCTCTCGGCCGCCGCGACCGCCCGCGCGGTGAGGCGGTCGGCGCTCTGCGAGAACCCGGAGTGGATGCTCGCGGTGACCCAGTCGAACCCGGCCAGCAGCTCGTCGTCGAAGTCGAGCCGGCCATCGGCCAGGATGTCGACCTCGGTGGCCTTCAGCACCCGGATGTCGTCGTGTCGCGCGTCCTCGGCCTCGATCTCCTCCCACTGCCGCCGCACCCGGTCGGGGTCGAGACCGCCGGCCATGGCCAGGCTCTGGGAGTGGTCGCTGATCGCCAGGTACGCGTAGCCGCGCGCCCGGGCGGCCGCGACCATGGCGGCGACGGACTCGGTGCCGTCGCTCCAGCGGGTGTGTGAGTGCAGGTCGCCCCTCAGGTCGGCGCGGGTCACCAGCACCGGAAGGGGGCCGGCCTGCGCCGCCTCGATCTCGCCCCGGTCCTCGCGCAGCTCCGGGGGGATGAGGTGCAGGCCGAGGGCCGCGTACACCCCGTCCTCGTCGGCGTGCACGGCCACCTCGTCGCCGGGCCCCGCGATGCCGTGCTGGGAGACGGAGAGGCCCTGGCGCACCGCGAGCTCGCGCAGCCGGATGTTGTGCGCGGCCGAGCCGGTGGCGTGCTGCAGCAGGTTGCCGAACGACGCGGGCGGGCCGACCGCGAGCTCCACCCGCACGCCCGAATGGGTCGCCACCGACATGCTCGCCTCACCGCGGGAGAGCACCCGCTGCACCGCCGGGAGGGCGGCCAGCGCGTCCTGGAGCTCGGCGGGCCGCTCCCAGGCCGCCACCAGGTCGATGTCGCGCGCGCTCTCGCGCCCGCGGCGCAGGCTGCCGGCCATCTCCACCCGGGCGCCCGGCACGGCGGCCTCCAGGCCCTCGGCCACCTCCTCGGCGAGGGGCAGGGCGCGGCCCACCGGCACGCGCTCCTCCTCGTCGTCCAGCCCCTCCGCCGCGCGCCGGGCGAGCTGCTCGGCCACCCGCTCCTCGGTTCCGGGGCCGAGTCCCGGCACGGTTCGCAGTCGCCCCTCCTCGAGCGCGATCGCGAGGTCGTCCAGGTCGGTGACCCCGAGCGCGGAGAAGAGCGCGGCGGCTCGCTTGGGCCCGATGCCGTCGAGCCGCGCGACCGCGGCCAGCCCTGGCGGGGTGCGCTCGCGCAGCTTGGCGAGGGCGGCGATGTCGCCGGTCTCGGTGAGCTCGACGATCTTGGCCTGGAGGGTGGCGCCGATGTCGGGCAGGTCCGTGGCGCGGCCGGCCAGGGCCATCTCCGCCACGGAGCCGGTCGTCGAGCGGATGCGCGCCGCCGCGCGGCGGTAGGCCAGCACCCGGTGGCGGACCGCTCCCTCCAGCTCGAGCAGGTCCCCGATCAACTGAAGCCGGTCCGCGACCTCGCGGTTGGTCGGTGGCTCCCGGGACACCCCGTGGAGTCTAAGGGGCGAGGCGAGGCGGGCCCGCGGGCCGCGCCTTCGTCCACGCCGCGAATCACACCAGGACGGCCCGCGCGGTCCTCGCCGTCAGCGGGCGGCGGCCCCCACGCCCTCGGAGGCGGCGGCACGCAGCGAGTTCACGATCTGCCGCGACCGGTCGGGGTCCTCCGACACCCGCAACAGGCCCCGGGCCAGGGCCCGCGCCACCTCCAGGGCGTCGTCCTCCTCGACCCGGTCGGGCGGCTCGGCGGGGAGACCGGTCTCCAGCATCGAGGCCGCCAGCAGGAGAGCGATGCGCTCGTCGGTTGTCACGCCCCGAATCTCGGCCACCGGTGTGAGCGATCGTCGGTGGCTCCATGAGCATTCCGTAAAGGGATTCACCCCTCCGCCGATGAATCTTGGGGCAAGTTGCGGAGGGCCCCGGAACGCGGGGGGACGCCGACGCCGGTGGTAGGGTTCCGCACGTCCTCGGGAGGTCAGCTGGTGCAGGCTCTGGGCTCGCGGCGAGGGGGTTGGATCACCCTTGCGATCGTCGCGTTGGCAGTCGTGGTTGCGGCGGTCTTCGCCGCGCTCCAGCTCCTCGACCGACCGGGGGTCGACGCCCCTCTGCCCGCCCCCGGCAGCGCGGTGTCCCAGGTGCGTCCGACGATCTCGTTCGCCGTCGACTCCGGCGAGCGGCTGGGCGACCTGCGCGTGATGGTCGACGGAGTGGACGTCACCGGTCGCGCCCGTTCCCAGGACGGCCGCGTGGCCGTGGCCGCCGGCAAGCTCACCGAGGGCGAGCACGCGGTCAGGGTGAGCTACTCGAGCGGCAACCTGTTCGCGCCCAGCGTCTCGCGGAGTTGGAGCTTCGCGGTCGACACCGCGGCGCCGAAGCTGACGGTCGCGTCCCCCGACCCGGGCTCCCTGCGGGCCCGGCGGGCCGTGAGGTTCGAGGGGCGCGCGGAGCCGGGGGCCGCCGTCTCCGTGGCCTTCACGGGCGGCAAGGCGGGAGCGCGCACGGGCGGCGACGGCGCCTGGAGCGCCATCGCCCGGCTCCCCGAGGGTCGCGTCACCGCCACCATCACCGCCGCCGACGCCGCGGGCAACACCACCGAGCGCCGGCGCGCCCTGAGGGTCGACACCACCGCTCCCGAGCTCGCCATCAGCGCCCCGGCCAAGGGAGCCCAGCTCACGGAGACGGACCAGCCCCTGGTCTACGGGACCACCGGCACGGACAACCCCCGAGCCCTCACCTTCTCCGCCGCGGTGAACGGGAAGACCGTGGCCACCGCGAAGGGGTCGAGCGCGACCTCGCCCGACGACGCCGACCCGGCCTTCGCCGAGGCGGCCGGCACGCCGGCGAGCACCCTCGAGGTGGACGGGCGGCGCTTCGCCATGGCCGTCGGCACCCTCTCTCAGGGGCGCAACCGGATCGCCGTGGCCGCCCGCGACCGGGCCGGCAACGTGGCGCGCACGACCACCGTGGTCCTGGTGAACAGCACGGAGGAGTTCGGGGCGACGGACCTGGCGGCCGGCGCGCGCGGCAAGGACGTGACGGCCCTCCAGGAGCGCCTGCGCGAGGCCAAGGTGTACCCGAAGAAGGCCAAGGTCACCGGGGTCTTCGACAAGGTCACCGAGAAGTCCGTGGTCCGGTATCAGAAGCGCTACAAGACCCCGAGGACCGGGGTGGTGGACAAGCGCATGCGCACGGCCATGGTCGGCCGCCTGGTCGCCAACCTGAGCCAGCGGAAGGTCCGCCTGATCCGCAACGGCAAGGTCGCCATGACCTTCCCGATCGCCATCGGGCAGCCCGCCTATCCCACGCCCACCGGCGAGTACGAGATCAACGACAAGCAGGTCGACCCCGCCTGGTACCCGCCGGCCTCCCCCTGGGCGGCCGAGCTGTCGAGCATCCCGCCCGGGCCGGGGAACCCGCTGGGGACCCGGTGGATCGGCACGAGCGCGCCGGCGATCGGGCTCCACGGCACCTACGCCGACTACTCGGTCGGCACCGCGGCCAGCCACGGGTGCATGAGGATGCACATCCCCGACGTCGAGAAGCTCTACGACCAGGTCACGATCGGGATGCCGATCTCCATCCGCGCGTGAGCGCGCCCGAGCTCGTCGAGGTCACCGACGCCGACTGGGACGCGCGGGTGCTGGGCGGGGCCGCCCCGGTGCTGGTCGACTTCTGGGCCCCGTGGTGCGGGCCCTGCCTCACCCTCGAGCCGGTCGTCCGCGACCTGGCCGAGCGCTACGGCGGCCGCCTGACGGTCGCGACCCTGAACGTCGACCAGCACCCGCGCTCAGCCGGGCGCTACGACGTCCTCTCCCTCCCGACGCTCATCCTGTTCAAGGGCGGCGCAGCCGGTGGAGCGCATCGCGGGCGCCGTGAAGGCCCCGCGCCTGGAGCGCGCCGTGGCCGCCCACCTCGACCCCTGAGGATCCGCATGCCCCCGATCTATTTCAGCCTGGGCCACGTCCAGCCGTTCGCCGACATGGAGACCACCGTCGTCGAGGAGGGCGTCACGGTCGTCCGCGGCGACGGCAAGGTGGTCGGGCTGCGCCTGGAGGACCCCCGCACCGTGCTGCGGCTGCCCGAGATCATCCAGAAGCTCGAGCTCGACGAGGAGCGCGTCTGGAGCCGCCTGCGGGCCGACGCCGACGTGCTGCTGGGAGCCCGCGCGGCGACCTGGGGCGGCGGCGGCGCCTAGCGCCTAGCGCAGGACCGGCAGCCGCGCGAGGTCCGCGGTGAGCCAGCGCTTCTGAAGCGTCGCGATGGTGCCGTCCTTCGCGAGCGCCGCCAGGGCGCGGTTGACCGGCCCGCGCAGGCGGCTCCCCTTGGCGAACACCGCCCCGTAGCGCTCGCCGGTGCGGATGACGCCCGCCAGCGGGCCGTAGCGGTTGGGGACCTGGGTTCGCAGCGTGGCCAGGCTGGGCGCGTCGAACACCACCGCCTCACAGCGTCCGTTGCGCAGCCCGCGGGTGAGCACCGTGACGCTGCCGGGCAGGAGCGGCCGCCGCACCGGCCGGATGGTGGTCGTGACCAGGTCGGCGCCGGTGGAGGCGCCCTGCGCGCAGAGCCGCATCTGGCGCAGGTCGGCGATCGATGCCGGCCGGGCGAGCGTCTGAAGGCTCAGCAGGACCCCCTGGTCGGCCTGGAGGTAGGGCACGCTGAAATCCACGCCGGCGCGGCGGGCGTCGGTGATCGTGGCCTGGGCCAGCGCGAAGTCGAACGCCTTGGGGCCCGGCGCGAACAGCTCCGCGAAGCGGGGCTCCTGCACGAACCTCAGCGTCGCGATGCCGAGGCGCCCGGCGATCGCCTGGGCCAGGTCGATCTCGAGCCCGCGGGCGGCCACGACCTCGCGTCCCCGCACCGCACCCACCTGGAAGCCGTCGCTCGGCATGTTCAGGCCCACGGTCAGGGTGCCGGGGGTCGCGGTGGGCGGCGTCGCGGCCGATGCGGCCGCCGGGGCCAGCGCCAGCCCGAGGGCCGCGAGGGCCACGGCCAGGCGGCGCGGCCTCACGATCGCGACAGGACCCGCACCGGGGTCCCCACGGAGAGGAAGTCGAAGAGCCACCGCGCGTCGAAGGACGTGACGCGCACGCACCCGTGCGACGCCGGCTGCACCGGGACCTCGGGGTACTCGTGGAACGCGATGCCGCCCACGAAGTAGGACGCATACGGCAGCCAGACCTGGAAGGGCACCGACCAGGAGCGCACCTGCTTGGAGAAGACCGCGTACGACCCGGGCGGGGTGGGCGTACCGGCCGCCCCGCTGGAGACGTGCAGCGCGCGTACGACCTGATCGTCCTGGATCGCCAGCACGAGCTGGCGGTCGAGGAGCAGCTCGACGCGCCGCCCGGGGCCGCCGCGCAGCAGCGGCTGAGGCCGGGCGGCCGTCGCGAGGGCGGCCTGGGTGGCCGGGCCGGCCTCGCCGTCGCGACCGAGCCGCGCCCATTTCTGGAAGGCGATCACGCCCGCGGTGGTGCGGGGGCCCAGCCGCCCGTCCACCGCATCGGCGGGCAGGAACCCGAGCGCGGCCAGCCGCGTCTGCAGGGCGGCGACCTCGGGGGTGGCCGCTCCGGAGCTCGGGCTCACCGGAGCCGGCACGGGCGCCGACGGCGTGGCGAGCGCGTCGCGGGTGAGGGGCACGCTGGCGTCGATGCCGGGGAAGACGCCCAGCACGGTCCCGCCCGCGATGAAGACCTTGGCGGACGTCACACCCCGGATGCCGGTGGCCGTGTAGATCACCTGGACCAGCCGGGCGTTCAGCCCCTCCCCGTCGGTGCCCTGCATGATCTTGGGGCCGAGGTCCACCATCGCGCGGCCACCCGTGATCCCGACCCCGCGCAGCGCGGTCCCCTTGGGGATGTAGGTGCGGAAGCCCTTCCGGCGCTCGCCCGGAGTGGGGCCGCGCAGCAGGGCCCGCAGCGCGTCCTCGGCGGTCGAGCCGGGACGCGGGACCGCGACCACCTGCTCCCCGCGCGGGAAGAAGACCGTGACGGTGGCGCCCGCGGGCGCGGCGGCGCCCGCCATCAGCAGCAGCGCACCGGCCACGCGTGGCGCCGAGCAGGCGCCTCCCCGCCCGGCGGCCGCTCATCCCACGCGCTCCAGCCGCAGGGCCAGCGGCTCCCCCTCGACGATGTGCTCCTCGTGCCGCAGCCCGGCGAACGGGGCCCCGTGGCCCACGGTCAGGCCGACGGCCAGGGTCTCGGCCGCGATCGCGTCGCGGTGCTCCTCGATGGCCTCGCGCAGCTCGCCCGAGCCGTCGAGGTGGAGCCGGATGCGGTCCTCCACGCGCAGGCCCGCCGCCCGCCGGGCCCCCTGCACCGCGTGCACGACCTCGCGCGACAGGGCCTCGCGGCGCAGGGCGGGGGTGATCTCGGTGGCGAGGCCCACCGCCAGGGTGGCGTCCTGGCCCACGGCGTAGCCGGCGGCCGGGCGCGCCTCGCGCAGCAGGTCGTCCTCCCCGAGGCGCTCCCTGCCGCCGTTGACCGTGATCTCGACCTCCTCGCCGGCGTCCAGGGCGCGCGCCGCCTCGGCTCCGGAGAGGCCGGCCACCGCGGCCGCGACGTCGGGCATCAGCCGGCCGAACCGGGGGCCGAGCCGGCGGTAGTTCGGCTTCACGGTCACCTCGACCAGCTCCCCCGGGTCCGTCACGAACCGCACGCGCCGGACGTTGAGCTCGTCCTCGATCAGGTCCTCGAGGCCCTCCACGGACCGGGCGAGGGCGGGCGGGCAGGCGACCACCGCCTCGGCGAGCGGCTGGCGGACCTTGAGACGGGCCTCGGAGCGCGCTCCGCGCCCCACGGTCACCACCTCGCGGGCCGCGGCCATCGCCGCCTCCAGGTCGGGGTCGTGGCGGTCGCCCGGGGCGGGCCAGTCGGCCAGATGGACGCTCTCGGGCGCGTCCGGATCGTGCGCGGAGACCAGGTTCCCGTGCATCTCCTCGGCCACGAACGGGCAGAACGGCGCCAGCATGAGGGCCAGCGTCGCCAGGCACTCGTGAAGGGTCGCGAAGGCGGCGTGGGCGTCGTCCGATCCCGCCCCGCGGTCGCCTCCCCAGAAGCGCCGGCGCGAGGTGCGCACGTACCAGTTGCTGAGGTCGTCCACGAAGGCGTCCAGCGCACGGCCGGCGCCCGTCGCGTCGTAGTTCTCGAGGCCGCTCGGTCACCTCCGCGAGGGTGGCGTCGAGGCGCGACAGGGCCCACCGGTCGATGGGCCGCAGGGCGGCGGGGCCCGGGGCCGCGCCGCCGGGGCTCCAGCCGTCGGGGAGGGCCGCGTACGGACCAGGAACGAGTAGGTGTTCCACACCGTCAGCAGGAAGAGGCGCTTGGCGTCGTCGACCGCCTCGAGGCTGAAGCGGAACGATTCCCAGGGGCTCTGGCCGGCGAGCAGGTACCAGCGGAAGGCGTCGGCGCCCTGCCGGTCGATGACCGTCCACGGCTCGATGACGTTGCCGCGGGTCTTGCTCATCTTCTGGCCCTCGGAGTCGAGGATCAGCCCGAGGCACACGACGTTGCGGTAGGCGGCCTCGTCGAAGAGCAGCGTGCTCTCGGCCAGCAGCGAGTAGAACCACCCCCGCGTCTGGTCGAGCGCCTCGCACACGAAGTCGGCCGGCAGCCGCCCCGAGAGGTCGCCGCCCGTCCCGCACGGGATGGTGGTCCTGGGCGAACGGCATCGCCCCGCTGTCGTACCAGACGTCGATGACCTCCGGCTCGCGCCGCATCTCCCCGCCGCACCCGCAGGTCAGGAGCACGTCGTCGACGTAGGGCCGGTGGGGGTCGAGGTCCTCGGGCACCGGCGCGGCGGCGCGCTCGCGCAGCTCGGCGAACGACCCGACGGCGTCCACGCGGTCGCACGTCCCGCAGCGCCACAGCGGCAGCGGGGTGCCCCAGTAGCGGTCGCGCGAGATCGCCCAGTCCACGTTGCCCTCGAGCCAGCGGCCGAAGCGCCCGTCGCGCACGCGCTCGGGGTGCCAGCCGATGCGCGAGTTCAGCTCCACCATGCGGTCGCGCACGGCGGTCGTGCGGATGTACCAGGAGGGCTTGGCGTAGTAGAGGAGCGGGGTGCCGCAGCGCCAGCAGTGCGGGTACGAGTGGCGGTGGACCTCGGCGCGCAGCAGGCGCCCGCGCGCCTCGAGGTCGGCCATCAGGTCCGCATCGGCGTCCTTCACCCCGCGGCCGGCCCAGGGCGCGACGACCTCGGAGAAGCGGCCGTCCGGGCCCACCGGGTTGGGGGCGTCCAGCCCGTGGGCCCGGGCCGTGGCCATGTCGTCCTCGCCGAAGGCGGGGGCGATGTGCACGATGCCGGTGCCGTCCTCGACGGTCACGAAGGCGGCCTCCACCACGCGGTGGGCTCCCTCCAGATAGGGGAACGGGGGCTCGTACTCGCGCCCGAGGAGCTCGTCGGCATCCATGGTGCGGACGACGCGGGCGTCCTCGGTCCCCAGCACCTGCGTCACCAGGGGCTCGGCCAGGATCAGCGTCTCGTCCGCCGTGCTCGACCGCCGCGTAGCGCACGCTCGGGTTGATCGCCACGGCCTGGTTGGCGGGCAGCGTCCAGGGCGTCGTGGTCCACACCAGCAGCGACTCGCCCGGGGCGTCCTTCAGCGGGAAGCGGACGTACACCGACGGGTCCTCGACGTCCATGTACCCCACGCGCGACCTCGTGGCTGGAGAGCGCGGTGCCGCAGCGCGGGCAGTAGGGCACCACCTTGTCGCTGCGGTACACCAGGTCGCGGCGATAGAGCTCGGCGAGGCTCCACCAGACGCTCTCGATGTAGTCCGGGTCCATCGTGCGGTAGGCGCGGTCGGTGTCGACCCAGAACGCGATCCGCTCGGTGAGGCGCTCCCACTCGTCGAGGTAGGCCACGACGGACTCGCGGCAGAGGGCGTTGAACTCCGCGATCCCGTAGGCCTCGATCTGGGGCTTGCCGGAGATCCCGAGGCGCTTCTCCACCTCGATCTCGACCGGGAGCCCGTGGCAGTCCCACCCCCCGCGGCGGTCCACGAAGCGCCCGCGCATCGTCTGGAAGCGCGGGAAGATGTCCTTGAACACGCGCGAGAGCACGTGGTGGGCGCCCGGGCGCCCGTTCGCGGTCGGCGGACCCTCGTAGAAGACGAACGGCGGCCGGCCCTCGCGCTGCCTCATGCTGCGGGGGAAGACGTCGCGCTCGCGCCAGAAGGCGAGCACGCGCTCCTCCATCTCTCCCCAGGCCGCGGCCGGGGGGACCTCACGCCACGGCATCAGGCGGCCAGGGTCGGAGGGAGCCTCGAGCCGCTCGCGCACGTCGACGAAGTCCTCGAAGGGCACGAAGGCCACGCCGTCGGCCGTCAGGAAGCGCGCGAGGTCGGCGCGGGCGAAGACGAGGTCGGCCATCCCGGCGACGCACCGGTCCGAGATGCCGTCGCCGACGTAGACCACCCGCGCGGACCGCGGCGCGGGCCCGCAGCTCGTGGCGCTTGCAGGGCCGCCCGCACAGCTCGCAGGGCCCGCCCCGGTCGGCCCACAGCAGGGTGCAGCCCCGCGGGGAGAAGCGGGCCTCGTTGCTCGCCACGTCCAGGTCGGCGAAGCCCCAGTGCGCCAGCAGCGGGTCGATCACCGTGCGGAAGCCCGACGAGAGCACGACCAGCCGGTGGCCCCGCGCCGCGGCCCAGTCCACCAGCTCGCGGAACCCGGCCCGCAGGCCGGCCTCGGCCAGGACCATCCGGGCCACCTCGTCCGGGGTGGCGCGCACCGAGTCGAACTGCTGCTGCATGGCCTCCTCGCACGGTCAGCTCGCCGGCCCGCAGCCGGGGCTCGATGGCGTCCCAGAGGCCGCGCTCGCCGAACCGCTCGACGATCAGGTGGAGCGTGTCCCGCTCGGTGATCGTGCCGTCGAAATCGCAGGCGATGAGAAGGTTCTCCACCGGCTGAGGCTACCATCAGCGACCGTGGCCGTTCCGCGCGCGATCCTCATCCACGGCTCCGGTGGCGACCATCGCGGCTGGGCCCTGCAGAGCCCCCGTTTCCCCGGCTCGGTCGCGCTCGATCTGCCCGGCCACCCCGACGGCGCGGCCCTCGACCACCTCGACGCCCTCGTCGGCGGCATCGCCGAGACCCTCGAGCGCATCGACGGCCCGCGGGCCCTGGTGGGCCACTCGCTGGGCGGCGCGGTGGCGCTGGCGACGGCCCTCGCGCGCCCGGACCTGGTCGACGGCCTCGTGGTGCTGAGCGCCGGGGCCCGCCTGCCGGTGCCCGACAGCGCGCTGGAGCGCCTGGGCGCCGACTTCGACGCCGAGCGGGAGCGGCTGGTGGAGGGCTCGATCACGGACACCGCCTCCCCGGCCGCCCGGCGGGCGCGCGAGGCGATCGACGCCTGCGGGCCGGCCGGGATGGCGGCCGACTACGCGGCGTGCCGCTCGGTGGACCTCCGCGGCCGGCTCGGAGCGCTGCGCGGTGCCGGTGCTCCTGGTGCACGGGGCCGAGGATCACCTGGTACCGGTGTGGCTCGGCGAGGAGCTCGCGCACGAGCTGCCGATGGCGCAGATGGTGGTGATACCGGGCGCGCGCCACGCGCCGATGTCGGACGCCCCGGGAACCGTGGACCTGCTCCTCGCCGCCTACCTGTCCCGCCTCGAGCTGACCCTCGCCGAGGCCGAATGACCGCCCCTGGGCCCGGTGGCGCTGGTGGTGAACCCGGTGGCCGTGAGCACGAGCAGCCATCTGCGCGCCGAGACGGTCCGGGCGCTCGCGGGCCACGGCCTCGCGTGGACCCTCGTGACCCGGCGCCGGGGCGACGCCGGGCGCCTCGCGGCGCAGGCCGTCGCCGAGGGCGCCCGCGTCGTGGTGACGCTGGGAGGTGACGGCACGGCGGCCGAGGTGGCCGGGGCGCTGGCGGGCGGGCCCGTCGCGATGGCGCCCCTGCCCGGCGGGAACGCCAACGTCTTCGCCCGCGCGATCGGCTGGCCCAACGACCCGCACCGCGCGCTCGCCGCCCTGACGGCGCGCGCTCGCGGCCGGGGCGGAGCGCGAGGCCCGGCTCGGGCGCCTGCGGGCGGACGGTCGCGACCGGGTGTTCGTGATCAACGCCGGGATGGGCCTCGACGCCGCGACGGTCGAGTGGATCGAGTCGCGCCCGGGCCTCAAGCGGCGCCTGCGGTGGCTGGGCTTCGCCCTGGCGGCGGCCGTGGTCACCACGGGCACGCCGCCGCGCGCCGCGGCTGGCGGCATGGGCCGACGACGGACCGCAGGTCGATGCGCTGGCCGCCCTGGTGGCCTGCGGCTCGCCCTACACCTACTCGGGTCCCCGGCCCCTGGATCTCGTCCCCGGAGCCTCGTTCGACGGAACCCTGGCATGGCTGGGGATCACGCGCGCCCGGCCGCACGAGCTGGCGCGCCTCGCGGCGCTCGCCGCCCTCGGCCGGCCGCTGCCGGTGGGACGCGAGCCGCTGGTGGGCGGGCCCGTGCGCGCGGACGCTCGCCGTCCGGGCGGAGAGCCCGGCGTGGGTGCAGGCGGACGGGGAGGTCCTCGGGCGCCACGAGCTGCTGGAGGTCGGGCCCGGCCCCGTCCTGCGGATCCTCGACCCCCGGGACGAGGCGCGGCGGGTCCCCTGACCCTCAAGTTCCGGCACCTCGCGCCGACATCAGGACCAGCGGAACACGACGTCCGTCACACCGCCGAGCACGGAGGCTCGCGATGACTCACGGCCCCAAACCACGGGCAGCGCTTCGGGGCTTCATCGCCCTCGTACTCGACATGGTGCGCGTCGATCCCGATCGGCGGCCCAGCACCGAGGTCCGGCGATGGCATCGCGAGCTCGCCGCCAAGGTGGGCGTCCCGGCGGAGCAGCCCCAGACCAATCGCGAGCTGCTGGGCGCCGCCCTGCGCCTGTCGCACTCGCTCCCCGACACGACCGCCGCGCCCGGCGACTACGCCGACGGAACCCCGCCGTTGGAGGAGCCCTCGGACCGCCCGGCGGCCATCGCCGCGGGATCGCCCACCGCCACCTCGCGGAAGGCGCCGATCCGCCGGTAGCGGTCGCGGCGCAGGCGCCGGCGCTCCGCCGGCGGCATGGCGCGCAGGTCACGCAGCGCCCGGGCCAGGTAGGCCCGCCAGGAGCCGGGCCGCCTCGTCGTGATCGCGGTGGGCGCCCCCGGGGGCTCCGGGACCACCGCGTCGGCGATGCCCCAGCGGTAGCAGTTGGCCGCGGTGGGCTGGAACGCCGCGGCGGCCTGCCGCGACTTGCCGGCGTCGCGCCAGAGGATGGCGGCGCCGCCCTCCGGCGAGATGACCGAGTAGGTGGAGTTCTCCAGCATGATCACCCGGTCCGCGATCCCCAGCGCCAGCGCGCCGCCCGACGAGCCCTCGCCGATGACGACCGCGATCACCGGCACCCGCAGCCGCAGCATGGCCTGCATGCTGCGCGCGATCGCCCCGCCCTGGCCGCGCTCCTCCGCGCCCGCGCCGGGGAAGGCGCCGGGGGTGTCGATGAGCGTGATCACCGGCATGTCGAGCTTGTCGGCGATCGCCATCACCCGCATGGCCTTGCGATAGCCCTCGGGGCCGGGCATGCCGAAGTTGCGATAGGTGCGCTCGGCCGTGTCGCGGCCCTTCTGGTGGCCGATGATGGCGACCGGCCCGTCCGCGCCGCGGCCGATGCCCGCGACGATGGCGGGGTCGTCGCCGTAGAGGCGGTCCCCGTGCAGCTCCTCGAACTCGGGCCACAGGCGCGCGATGTAGTCGAGCGGGTAGGGCCGGTCCTGATGGCGCGCGAGCTGGATCGTGTCCCAGATCGCCGAGCTCGTCTCGGGCGTCCCGGTCAGACGGTGCGCCAGCCGGCGCACGAAGCGCCCGCCGCGCCGCGCGGCCACGCTCATGCGCTCCTCCTCCTCGTCCTCGCCCGGCTTCCGCACCTTCGCGACCAGCCGGCGCGACTGGTCGGCCGATGCCCTTGGCGACGTCGGTCACGCGGTCGACGGCGTCCTGCGGCCCAGGTGACCGCCGGCGGCGGGTCGAGCCCCGATCGGGCGGTGGAGGATCGCCAGCACCCGCCGATGCGGCTCGTCAGCTCGCGCCGGTCGACCACCGCGTCCACCTGTCCGTTGGCGAGCTGGGTCTCGGCGCGCCCGAAGTCGTCCGACAGCTTCTCGCGCGTCGTCTGCTCGATCACGCGCGGGCCGGAGAACGCGATCAGCGCGCCCGGCTCGGCGTAGGTCACGTCGCCCAGCGAGGCGAACGAGGCCCACACGCCGCCGGTGGTGGGGTGCGCCAGCACCACGATCACCGGCAGCTCGGCGTCGTTCATCAGCTCGAACGCGACGACGGTCTTCGCCATCTGCATCAGGGCGAGCACGCCCTCCTGCATGCGGGCTCCGCCCGAGGCGGTGACCACGACCAGCGGCAGCCCGCGCTCCACGCAGCGCTCGCAGGCGCGGGCCAGCTTCTCGCCGACCACCGAGCCCATGCTCCCGCCGAGGAAGCGAGAAGTCCATGACCGCCGCCACGCAGCCGGCTGCCCGCGGATCGGCGATCTCGGCGCACGATCGAGCGCCTCGTTGTGCCCCCTGGCCTCGGCCCGCTCGACCCGGTCGGGGTAGGGCTGGAGGTCGACGAACTGGAGCGGGTCGCCGGCGCGCAGCTCCGGCCACAGCTCCTGCCAGGGCGCCCCCTCGGCGAGCTGGTCGATGCGCTCGCGCGCCGAGACCGGCGAAGTGGTGGCCGCAGGTCGGGCAGACGCGCAGGTTGCGCCGCATCTCCTCGGCCCGGTAGTGGCTCTGGCAGCGCGGGCAGGAGCGCTCGTCGGCGGGAAGACGGCGGGGGGCGGGCTGGTCGGCAGGCCGGCGACGGCGCAGCGGTCGACCGACACGGTGATCGGGCGCTTGGACACGCTCACGGATTATGGCAGGGGGTCGTCGAGGTGGGCGAGCCAATCCTCGACGCTCGCCCGGTAGGCCGGCACCAGCCGGGCGGGAGCGCGGCTCGCGAGCACCAGATCGGCCGCGCGTCGTCCGGATCGTGACCGCGCAGCCGGAGCACCGCGTAGGCGACCATCGCCGACCGCCGGCGCCCCTGCTGGCAGTGGATGAGCACCCCCGCGGTGGGGTCGTCGGCGAGCCAGCCGGCCGCCGCGCGGGCCGCCGGCGCCCAGAGGCGCCGGGGGCTGCGCGCGGCCGTGGTCCCACATCGGGGCCGCGCACGACGTGATCGGCGCCGAACACCTCGCGCTCGGCCCAGAGGTCCTGGGAGATGCGCGTCTGGAGCTGGGCCCGGCAGTTCACGACGTGCGTGACGCCGGCCTCGGGCAGCCGCCGCACGGCGTCGCCCACCGGGACGCTGCCGATGGCGATGCGCTCCCCGTGCGACCCACGACAGGCCCTCCAGGCCGCGGCGCGGTCCGTAGATGCGGGTGCTCGCGCGGTTGAGCGTCGCCCGCAGGCCGCGGCAACCGGCCGGCGGCGTCTACCGGTCCTCCAGGCGGCCCAGCACCAGGATCGCGTTGTGGCCGCCGAAGCCGAACGCGGTCGAGATGGCCACGCGGACGTCGGCCGTCGCGCGCCTCGTTGGCGACGTGGTCGACGCCCACGCAGCCCGGGTCGAGGTCGTCGAGGTTGATCGTGGGCGGCACGACCCCCTCGCGGATCGTGAGCGCGGTGAGCGCGCCCTCGACGCCGCCGGCCGCGCCCAGGCAGTGGCCGTGCATCGACTTGGTCGACGAGACCAGGGTGCGGGCGGCGACCTCGTCGCCGAGCGCCCGGCGCAGGGCGCGCACCTCGCTGGGGTCGCCCGACCGGCGTCGAGGTGGCGTGCGCGTTGACGTAGTCGACCTCGCTCGGGGGCGATCGCCGGCGTCCGTCGAGCGCCATCGTGATCGCGGCCGCGGGCGCCGTCGCCGGTGGGGTCGGGCTCGGTGAGGTGGTGGGCGTCGCCGGTGAGGCCGTAGCCCAGCACCTCGCAGTAGGGCTCGGCCCCGCGCCCGCTCGGCGTGCTCGAGGCTCTCCAGCACGAGGATGGCGCCGGCCTCGCCCATCACGAAGCCGTCGCGGGCGATGTCGAACGGACGGCTGGCCGCCGCCGGGTCGTCGTTGCGCGTCGAGAGCGCCCGCATCGCGTTGAAGGCGGCGACGCCCGATGCGGGTGATGCTGGCCTCGGCGCCGCCGGCCAGCATGACGTCGGCCCGCCCGCGCGCGGATGATCTCGGTCGCGTCGCCGAGCGCGTGGTTGCCCGGACGCGCACGCCGTGGAGACGCAGGACAGCGGGCCCTTCAGGCCCGAGCTCCATCGAGACCTGGGCCGCCGCCATGTTGGCGATCACCATCGGGATGAAGAGCGGCGAGACGCGGTCGGCGCCGCGCTGCTCGGCGACGACCGTCTGGGCGACGAAGGTCTCGAGCCCGCCGATGCCGCTGCCCGACCAGCGCCCCGGTCCGCGGCCGCAGCCCGTCGGTGACCGTCAGCCCGGCGTCCTCGAGGGCGAGGCGCGCCGGCCGTCACCGCGAGCTGGGCGAAGCGGTCCATCCGCCGCGCGACGCGGTGGTCGATGAAGTCGGTGGGGTCGAAGCCCGTCGACCTCGCACGCGATCGTGGTCGCGGTGTCGAGCGGCTCGTAGAGGGAGATCGGTCCGGGCTCCGCTGCGCCCGGCCACGGCCGCGGCCCAGTTCTCCTCGCCGGCCGATGCCGAGCGAGGTGACCAGGCCGAGCCCGGTCACGACGACTCGCCGCCGCCGGTCGCCTCACGACATCGCCAGCCCGCCGTCGACCGAGAGCACCGCGCCGGTGATGAAGGAGGCCTCCGGCGAGCACAGGAATGCGACGGCCGCGGCCACGTCCTCGGGCTCGCCGAGGCGGCCGAGGGGGGTGGACGCGAGCAGGGCCGTCGCGCTGCTCGTCGGAGAGCGCCGACGGTCATGTCGGTCGCGATGTACCCGGGCGCGACGGCGTTGACGCGCACGCCGCGGCCGCCGGCCTCGCGCGCCAGCGCGCGCACCAGGCCCGATCATCCCGGCCTTGGAGGCGGCGTAGTTGGCCTGGCCCGCGTTGCCGATCAGCCCCACGATGGACGACACGGCCACGATGCTGCCCGAGCGGCGGCGCAGCATGCCGCGCAGGGCGGGCCGGGCGGTGTAGAAGGCGCCCGACAGGTTGGTGTCGATGACGGCCGACCAGTCGTCGGCGCCCATCCGCACCGCGAGCCCGTCGCGGGTGATGCCGGCGTTCAGCACCAGCGGCGTCGAGCGGGCCCGAGGGCCTCCTCGACGGCCTCCACCATCGCCGCCCGCCGGCGCCCTCGTCGGCGACGTCGGCGCGCGTGGACCATCGCGCGCGCCCGGCCTCCTCGACCGCCGCCGCGGTGGCCGCCGCGCCGGCCGCGTCGGACGCGTAGCCCGACGCCCACGTCGTAGCCGGCCGCGGCGAGGGCGCGCGCGCAGGCCGCGCCGATGCCGCGGCTGGCGCCGGTGACGAGCGCGACGGGCATCAGCCGACCGCCGCGAGGGCCGTCGACGTCGCCGGGCTCGGCCACGTTGACCACCGGCGCGTCGCGGCGGACGCGGCGCACGAGGCCGGAGAGCACGCGGCCGGGCCCGAGCTCCACGAAGCGCTCCGCCCCGAGGGCGAGGGCCGCCTCGACCGCATCGCCGAAGAGCACGGGCGAGGTCACCTGGGCGAGGAGGATCTCCGCGCAGCCGCTCGGGTGGCTCGACGACCCCGGTCGTGGTGGACAGGAAGGGCGGGACGGGCGGGGCCGGGTCCCACGCCTCCAGCGCCGGCTTCAGCCGCGCGGCCGCGGGCGCCATGAGCGGGGAGTGGTAGGCGCCGTCGACCGCGAGCCGCATCACCCGCACCGAACGGCCCTCGGCGAGGGCCGACGAGCCGGTCGACGCCCGCAACGGTTCCGGAGACGACCACCTGGCCGGGGCAGTTGAAGTTGGCCGGCCAGACGTCGCCCGCCTCCTCCGCCAGGGCCCGGGCGTCGTCGTCGCGAGAGCCCGATCACCGCCGCCATCGCACCCGGCGAGGTCCGCCCGGCCTCGAGCATGGCCGCACCCCGCTCGGCCACGAGGCGCACCGCCGTCGGCCAGGCCCAGGGCCCCTCCGGCCACCAGCGCCGAGTACTCGCCGAGGGAGTGCCCCATCACGAGCCCGGGGCGCAGGCCGGCATCGGAGGCCACCCGGAACGCGGCCACGGAGGTCGCCACCAGGGCGGGCTGGCACACGTCGGTCTCCATGAGGCGCTCGGCGGGGCCCTCGAAGCAGATCCTCGAGAGGGCGTAGCCGAGCACGTCGTCCGCCTCCTCGAAGGTGCGGCGGGCGACCTCGTAGCCCTCGGCCAGGGCGCGGCCCATCCCGACCACCTGCGCGCCCTGCCCCGGGAACATGGCGACGATCACGCCACCACGTCCGCGGCGTCGACCAGGGCGAAGCGCAGCGACGCCTCGCAGGCCAGCGTGCCCTCCACGCTCGCCTCGCCCTCACCCGCGCCGAGGGGGCCGCGGCGGCGCGTGAGCCGGGTCTCGAGCACGAGCTCCTCGCCGGGGCGCACCACGCGGCGGAAGCGGGCCCGCTCGATGCCGGCGAAGAGGGCCAGCTTGCCCTCCGAGTCGGGCTCGGCCAGCGCGGCCAGCGCGCCGGTCTGGGCGAGCGCCTCCACGATCAGCACGCCCGGCAGGATGGGGTTGCCCGGGAAGTGCCCGGCGAAGAAATAGGCGTCCGGGTCGACGTACCAGCGCGCGCGGGCCGAGCGCCCCGGGACGAGATCGAGCACCTCGTCCACGAGGAGAAAGGGCGGGCGGTGCGGCAGCAGGTCCGCCGGGGCCGGGAGGCTCGGGGTGCGATCGGGCACGACCGGCGGGATCGTAGCCCATCGGCCCGGTCCCGAACCGCCCTTCCGAGGGCCGCTGATATCCTCGGATGCTCCCGAGAATGCCCGCCTTCCGCGCCCTTCTGGTCGGTCTGTTGGCGGCGTTGGCCGCCATGAGCGTCGGCGCGGCGGGCCAGGACCCCCAGGGCGGACCGGGCCCGGTGCGGGTGATCGAGCTGGATGGGGGGATCGACCCGGTCTCCGCCGCGTTCGTGGGCCGCCGGCTGGACGCGGCCGCGGACGACGGCGCGTCGGCGGTCGTCATCCAACTGGACACGCCGGGCGGCCTGGTGAGCTCGATGCGGGACATCGTCTCGGACATGGGCGCGTCCCCGGTCCCCGTGACGGTCTGGATCGGGCCCTCCGGAGCCCGCGCCGGCTCCGCGGGCGCCTACATCGCGGCGGCGTCCGACCAGCTCGGGATGGCGCCCGGCACCAACATCGGATCGGCCACGCCCATCGGAAGCGGCGGCGAGGACCTGGACGCCAAGGTGCGCAACGACTCGGCGGCGTTCATCCAGGCGCTCGCCGAGGAGCACGGGCGCAACGGGAGCGCCTACCGGGAGATGGTCCTGTCGGCCCTCAACCTGACCGCCCAGGAGGCGGTGGACCAGAACGTGGCCGAGGTGATCCAGCCCACCGTGGCGGACTTCGTGGCGTGGCTCGACGGGCAGCCCGGGCGGGCCGGGCCCATCCGGACCGCGGGGGCGCCGATCGAGACGGACGCGCTGCCGTGGTACCTGCGCGGCCTCCAGGTGCTGACCGACCCCACCCTGGTGTTCTTCCTCCTGCTGCTGGGCCTGGGGGGGCTGGCGTTCGAGGTCTTCCACCCCGGCGCGATCCTGCCCGGCGTGATCGGCGGCATCTGCCTGATCCTCGGCCTCGCCGGGCTCACGGTGCTGCCGTTCAGCTGGGCGGGGATCGCGCTCCTCCTCCTGGGGGTGGGCCTGCTCGTGGCCGAGACCCAGGTCGGGGGATTCGGGGCGCTCGCCGCCGGCGGCGTCGTCGCGCTCGCGCTGGGAGGCGCCTTCCTGTTCGACTCCGACGACCCCGCTCAGAGGCCGTCGCTGTGGGTCGTCGTGGTCGTGTCCGTGGCGATCGGTGCGGGCTTCGCGGCCGCCACCATGAAGGTCATGCGCGCCCGGCGCCAGCCGGTCGTCGCGGGCGCCGACGAGCTGCTCGGCGAGCTCGGGACCGTGCGCTCGCGCGGTGGGCCCCGCCGGGGGCCAGGTGATGGTGAACGGGGAGCGGTGGCGCGCCCACGCGCGGGCGGGCGTCGAGATCCCGGCGGGGCAGTCGGTACGCGTCGTTAGAGTGAACACCGATGACCTGAGCGTGACCGTCGAGCAAACAGAGGAGTGACGACCGCGATGGCCGCCGCCTACACAGTGATCGTTCTACTCATCCTCGGGCTGCTGTTCCTGTTCGCGGCCGTGAAGGTCGCGCGGGAGTACGAGCGCGGGCGTCGTCTTCCGGCTCGGGCCGCCTGATCGGCCTCAAGGGCCCGGGCCTCTTCATCCTGATCCCGTTCATCGACAAGGCCGTGAAGGTCGACCTGCGCACGATCACCCTGAACGTCCCGCCGCAGGAGGTGATCACGAAGGACAACGTCACCGTGAAGGTGAACGCGGTCGCCTACTTCCGGGTCGTCGATGCCGCCAGGTCCATCGTCCAGGTCGAGAACTACCTCGTCGCCACCTCGCAGATCGCCCAGACCACGCTGCGCAGCGTCCTGGGCCAGGTGGACCTCGACCAGCTCCTGTCCGAGCGCGACCAGATCAACGAGCGGCTGCAGACGATCATCGACGAGCAGACCGAGCCGTGGGGCGTCAAGGTCGGCGTCGTCGAGGTGAAGGACGTCGAGCTGCCCTCGACCATGCAGCGCGCGATCGCCCGCCAGGCCGAGGCCGAGCGGGAGCGGCGCGCGAAGATCATCGCCGCCGACGGTGAGTTCCAGGCCTCCGAGAAGCTCTCCCAGGCCGCGTCGGTCATCCGCAGCGAGCCGGGGGCGCTGCAACTGCGCTACCTGCAGACGATGAACGAGATCGGCAGCTCGGAGACGACGACCACGCTGATCCTGCCGTTCCCGGTCGAGATGCTCGAGGCGCTCAGCGCGGTGGCGGCGCGAAACGGCAGGCCCGGGGTATACGATAAGAGGGAACGATCTCGGGAGGCGAGCGGTGCGCGCGATCTGGAACGGCTTCATCAGCTTCGGGCTGGTCACGATCCCCGTGTCGGTGGGGCTCGCGCAGCAGCGGAGCGACGTCAGCTTCCGCACGCTCTCGCGCGCGACGGGGCAGCCCGTCAAGCAGAAGCGCTGGGACCCCGACCGCGACGTCGAGGTCGACCCCGGACGACACGGTGAAGGGCTGGGAGGTGTCCAAGGGCCGCTACCTGCCGGTCGAGGACTCGGAGCTGGAGCGCTTCGCGGCCCGCCAGGAGAAGACGATCCAGATCCTGCAGTTCGTCGAGCTCTCCGAGGTCGATCCCGGTCTTCTTCGAGCGCGCCTACTGGCTCGAGCCGCAGGAGCGCGCCGAGCGCCCCTACGCGCTGCTGACCCGGGCCATGGAGGACACCGGCCGGGCCGCCATGGGCCGGTTCGTGCTCTCCACCAAGGAGCACCTGGTGCTGCTGCGCCCCGTGGACGGCATGCTCGCGCTGCAGACCCTCTACTACCCCGAGGACGTCCGGCTGCGCGACAAGAAGGAGATCGTCGACCGGCTCGAAGGACGTCGAGGTGTCGCAAGGACGAGCTCGCCATGGCCGAGCAGCTCGTCGAGGGCCTCGCCAAGCCGTTCGACCCGGAGGCCTACCCCAACCAGACGCGCGCGGCGCTGCTGGAGTTCCTGCGAGGCCAAGGCCGACGGCCAGGAGGTCGCCGAGCCGGAGGAGGCGGCCGAGCCCGCGCCGGTCATCGACCTCATGGCCGCCCTCAAGGCCAGCCTCGCCGCGAGCGGAGGGGGCGTCGACGACGGCGAGGACGGCGCGGAGGAGAAGCCCGCCCCGAAGAAGCCGGCCTCGCGCGGGCGCTCCAAGGCGAAGAAGGCCGACGACCAGCTGGACATCGAGCAGTCGCGGCTGAGGAAGGTCGAGGGCGGCGGGGAGAAGCCTGCGCGCAAGGCCCCGGCGAAGAAGCCGGCCGCGCGCCGCCGGAAGGCCTCCTGAGCCCGGTCGCCTGGGACCCGCTGACCGGCGAGCCGGTGCTGATGGCGCCGGCGCGGGCGGCGCGCCCACACGACGTCGGCGCGCCCTCCAACCCGCTCGGCTGCCCCTTCTGCCCCGGCAACGAGGACCAGACGCCCCCCGAGGTGTTCGCGGTCCGCCCCGGCGGGGGCCGACCCGACTCCCCCGGGTGGCTCGTGCGCGTGATCCCGAACAAGTTCCCGGCGCTGGCGCCCGAGGAGGGCGTGCACGAGGTGGTGCTGAACAGCCCGCGGCACGTCGTGCGGCTGGCGGACCTCGAGCCCCAGGAGGCCGAGCTGCGCCGTGAGCGTCTGGGCCGAGCGCCTGGCCGCCGTCGGCGCCGACCCGCGCGGGCTGTGGCCCTTCCTGTTCCTCAACCAGGGCGCCGCGGCCGGCGCGTCGCTCCAGCACACCCACACCCAGATCATGGGCCTGCCGTTCGCCCCGCCGCGGCTGGTCGCGCGGGAGCGGGCCTTCGAGGAGGCCGCGGTCTGCCCCGTGTGCGCGGACATCGCGGGTGCCGGGGAGCGGCTGGTGCGCGCGGGCGGCGGGCTGGTGGCCTGGTGCCCCCAGGTGCCCCCGCTCTCCGGGACGCTGCGGATCGCCCCGGCCCGCCACGCGCCCGACTGGGCGGAGGGCCTCGACGCCGGCGCCGTCGCCGCCGAGCTGGTGCGGCAGGCCGCCGCGATCGGCGACCGGCTGAACGCCGAGGCGATCAACATGTGGCTCCACCAGCGGCGGCCGGGCGGGACCGAGCGCTTCCACTGGCACATCGACATGATCCCCCGCCTGGGAACCCTCGCCGGCCTCGAGCTGGGGGCGGGGGTGATGTCGGTGGCGGTCTCCTCAGAGACGACGGCCCGGCGTCTGCGCACAAAGGCCGAAGCCCGGCCGGACGATTGATTCCTGGTGTGTCACCTCAATCGCAGGTGCTGTCGACCAGGGCTCGAGCGACTCTGGTCTCGAGTTGGGCGGGGTACCGCTGCACACCCGCGGGTAGGTCGGCGATACGCCCAGTGAGGATCGCGTCGAGACCGAGCAGCATGATCGCCGCGAAGGGGTCGAACAGTTGCGGTGCCGCAGTGCCCAGACCGGCCGCCAGGTTCACGAGGCTGCCCCGGTTGAGCAGATGCACGCGTCGGCCGTTCACCTCATACCGTTCGAGATGTCGACGCAGGTCGGTGTGGGGGTGCTGATCCAGCCAGTCGACGTCGATCTCACGGTGGCTGTGGCCGACGTTCATGAGGATCGCGCCGTCGGGGAGGCGCTCGATCTGTGCCGCTCCGACCACGCCATCGAAACCGGTCGCGGTGACGACCACGCTGGCTCGACGAACGGCGTCATCGAAGTCGGCGACGCGGCAGCCGTGGTGCTGCGCCTGGATCAACCGAACCGGGTCGAGGTCGACCACCGTGACGTTGGCGCCCAGATCGCGGGCGCGCAGCGCAACGCCCTGACCGACGGGGCCGAACCCGACCACGACGATCTCGCGGCCGAACAGCGACAGGCCCGTTATCGCCGTGAACGCCGGCCAGGTCTCGGCGCCGACATGATGCCGATTGTGAATGAGCTCCTTGAGCGCGATCCCGTTCCAGTCCAGGACCGGGAATGGGATGTCGAGGCCGGCCAGGTGGTGCAAGCCGGTCGTGGTGGCCTCGAGCGCACCAGCGGGCCGGTGGCCCGCTGCTGCCGTCGTCGCGATCAGCTCACCGCCCATGTCGCACAGCGCGTCGGCCGGTTCGCTCGCGAGCCACGCCAGTGCGTCGGCGTACTCGGCGGCGGACATGCCGGCGTGGGCGCGGATCTCGACGCCCATCGAGGCGAGGTGCGTTGCGATGCGGTCGTCGGTGCTGTCCGGGTTGCACGGCGCCATTCGGACCCGGGCCCCGGCCTGGAGGAGCGGGCCGAAGATGCAGATGCTCTCGGGCAGGATGTGCTGGTGACACGCCACGGTGCGGCCCGACAGGTCCGAGGCCGCGACCTCCGCGCCGAACGCGGTGGTGATCGGGTTGGTCCACGCGATCCATTCCAGCTCTGCGGTGTCCACGGCTCCACCGTCGCCTACGACGACTGAGGAATCAATCGTCTGGGTGAGGCCGGCGCTCAGGTGGCGGGGGCGCGCTCCCGCTCGACGCCGGCCACGGCGTAGGCGTCGGCCTCGTCGAGCGTCTCCCGCTCCAGCAGGGCGTGGGCCAGCGCATCCAGCCGCTCCCGGTTCTCGCGCAGCTGCTGTACCGCCTCGACGTGGCACTCCTCCACGATCCGGCGCACCTCCTCATCCACGAGCTGCATGGTGTGCGAGGAGGTCTGGCCGGGGGATCCGGGGAACAGCGGCTCGTCGTTGGGGCCCGGGAGCACCGAGATCGGGCCGATCACCTCCGACATCCCCCATCGCCCGACCATCCGCCGGGCGATGTTCGTGACCTGCTCGAGGTCGGACTCGGCCCCGGTGGTCACGTCGCCGTACACGATCTCCTCGGCGGCGCGGCCGCCGAGGGCGCCCACGATCCGACCGCGGAGGTACTCCACCCCGTATCCGTAGCGGTCGGCGTCGGGCGCCTGGAAGGTCACCCCGAGGGCCCTCCCACGGGGCACGATCGAGACCTTGCGCACCGGGTCCGCCCCCGGCCTCAGCATCCCGAGCAGCGCGTGGCCGCTCTCGTGGTAGGCCGTGCGCTCGCGCTCGTCCGGCGAGATCATGATGTGGCGCTCGGCCCCCAGCACGATCCGCTCCAGCGAATCGGTGAAGTCGCTCGCCTGAACGCGGTCGTGGTTGCGGCGCGCCGCCGTGAGCGCGGCCTCGTTGATCAGGTTGGCCAGGTCGGCGCCGACCATGCCGGGGGTCGACTGGGCGATCTGGTCGACGTCGACGTCGTCGGCGAGCGGGACGCCGCGCAGGTGCACCCGCAGGATCGCGGCGCGCCCGTCCCGGTCGGGCGGGCTCACCGTGACGCGCCGGTCGAAGCGGCCGGGGCGCAGCAGCGCGGCATCCAGGATCTCCGGCCGGTTGGTGGCCGCGAGGACGATGACGCCCTCGGTGCCGCTGAAGCCGTCCATCTCGGTGAGGATCTGGTTGAGCGTCTGCTCGCGCTCGTCGTTGCCGCCCAGCGAGGCCGATCCGCCGCGCGCCCGCCCGATGGCGTCGAGCTCGTCGATGAAGATGATCGCCGGGGCGGTGGCCTTCGCCTGGGTGAACAGGTCGCGCACGCGGCTGGCACCCACGCCGACGATGAACTCGACGAATTCCGAGGCCGAGAGCGAGAAGAAGGGCACGTTGGCCTCGCCCGCGACGGCCCGGGCGAGCAGCGTCTTGCCGGTGCCGGGCGGTCCCGCCAGCAGCACGCCGCGCGGGATCCGGCCGCCGAGGCGCAGGTAGCGGTCGGGGTTCTTCAGGAAGTCGACGATCTCGACCAGCTCGTCCTCGGCCTCGTCGATCCCGGCGACGTCCTCGAAGGTGACCCGGGTGCCCGAGGCGTCGTAGCGCTTGGCCTTCGAGCGCCCCAGGCCGGAGATCGCACTGCCGGCTCCGCCGGCGCGGCGCGCGAGGAAGACGAAGAGCAGCACCAGGAGGATGACCGGGCCGAACGAGAGCAGCAGCGTCTGCAGGAGCGGCCGGCCCTCGTCGACCGGCTTGGCGTTCACCACCACGTCCTGGTCGATCAGAAGCTGCAGGAGCCCGTCGTCGGCGAAGGCCGGTCGCTCGGTCTCGAAGTCGGTGTCCTTCTTGTCCGAGTCGGCGGGGTAGGTCACCTCCTTCTTGAAGGTGCCCTGGATGGTGTCGCCGCGCGAGGTGACCTCGGACACGTTCCCGGCCTGCACCTGCTCGCGGAAGACCGTGTAGGGGACGTCGATGCGGCTCTCGCGGTCGGGGATGAGCGACACCACGAACCAGTTGAGCGCCAGCAGGGCGACCAGGATCCACCAGATCCGGGGGCTGCCCGGCATGCGGGGGATGCGACGTCCCTCGGGCGGCTTGTCCTCCGGGGGCGGCCCGCCCTCGACGCGCCAGCCCGGCCCCTGGCCCGGCTCCCGCCCCGGCCCCGCGGGAAGCGGTTCGGGGCCGTCGGGCGGCGGCGCTCGGTGGGCGAGGGGGCGTCGTCGGCCACCGGCTGAGGCTACCCCAGGGGCGGTGGCGACTCCATGTCCGTCGGAGGCCGGCGGGCCGCCGGGGTCCGGCTCGGCCTCCTCGTCATCCCCGAGGACCTCCTGCGGCTCGACCACCGAGGCCACGCCGCAGACGAGGTCGTCCTCCGCGATGTTCATCACGCGCACTCCCTCGGTGGACCGGCCGGTGCGCCGGATCGAGTCCACCTCGATGCGGATGACCTGGCCCATCTGGGAGATCAGGAGCAGCTCCTGGCCCTCGCGCACGGGGCGGGCCGTGATCAGCTCGCCCTTGCGGTCGGTGACCTTGATGCGTGCGGACGCCCTTCGTGGGCCGGCCCTTGCGCGGGTAGTCCGACATCGGGCGTGCGCTTGCCGTAGCCGTTGCCGGTCACGACCAGCAGGTCCTCGTCGTCGCGGGCCACGCAGAGCGCGAGCACCCGGTCGCCCTCGTCCAGGTTCATCGCGCGCACGCCGCGCGTGTCGCGGCTCATCGGGCGCACCTTGCCCTCGTGGAAGCGGGCGGCCTGGCCGCGCGCCGACACGACCAGCAGGTCCTCGTCGCCGTCGGTGAGCTGCACGCCCACCAGCTCGTCGTCGTCCTGCGAGCTGGATCGCGATCAGGCCGGCCTCGCGCAGGATGGTGTCGTAGCTTGCGCATCTCGGTCTTCTTGACCATGCCGTCACGCGTGGCGAGGATCAGGTACCTGCCCTCGCTGTAGTCGCGAGTGGCGAAGACCGCCCGCACCTCCTCGCCCTCGCGCAGCGCCAGCACGTTGGCGATGTGGCGGCCCGCGCGAGTCGCGCGCGCCCTGGGGCAGCTCGTGCACCTTCTGGCGGTAGACCTTGCCGGTGTTCGTGAAGAACAGCAGGTAGTGGTGCGTGGAGGCGATGAAGAGGTGCTCGATGTAGTCCTCGTCCTTCAGGCGCACCCCGCGCAGGCCCTTGCCGCCGCGGCCCTGGGACCGGTACGTCGCTCACCGGCAGGCGCTTGACGTAGCCGCCGTTGGAGATGGAGATGACCATCTCCTCCTCGGCGATCAGGTCCTCGAGGTCGATGTCGCCCTCGCCGGGGACCACCTCGGTGCGGCGCTCGTCGGCGAACCGGCCGCGGATCTCGAGCAGCTCCTCGCGGATGAGGGCGTAGACCCGGGCCTCGTCGCCCAGGATCGCCCGCAGCTCGGCGATGCGCTCCTGCAGCTCGGCGTACTCCGCCTGGATCTTCCCGGCCTCGAGCTGGGTCAGGCGCTGCAGGCGCAGGTCGAGGATCGCGCGCGCCTGGAGCTCGCTGAGGTCGAAGCGGGTCATCAGCCCCTCGCGCGCCGTCCTCGGGGTCGGCGGCGCCGCGGATCAGCGCGATGACCTCGTCCAGGTGCTCCAGGGCCGTGAGCAGGCCCTCCAGGATGTGGGCGCGGGCCTCGGCGCGGGCCAGGCGGTACCGCGAGCGCCGGGTCACGACCTCCTTCTGGTGCGCCAGGTAGTGACCGAGCATCTCCTTGAGGCCCAGCGTGCGCGGGACGCCGTCGACCAGGGCGATCGCGTTGACGCCGAACGTGCTCTGCACGGCGGTGTGCTTGTAGAGCTTGTTCAGCACCACCATCGGCACCGCGTCGCGGCGCAGCTCGATGACCACGCGGACCCCGTCGCGGCCGCTCTCGTCGCGCAGGTCGGCGATCTCGGGGATGACCTTGTCGTTGGCGAGGTCGGCCATCTTGCGGATGAGCTCGGCCTTGTTGACCTGGTAGGGCAGCTCGGTGAACACGATCGCGTTGCGGCCGTGCTTCAGCGGCTCGTTGTGGGCCCGGCCCCGCACCACCACGCGGCCGCGGCCGGTGCGGTAGGCCTCCACCACGCCGGCGCGGCCCACGATGATGCCCCCCGTCGGGAAGTCGGGCGCGCGGATGTGGCGCATCAGGGCCTCGACCTCGATCGCCGGGTTGTCGATCGTCGCCACGACGGCGTCGATGACCTCGCCCACGTTGTGCGGCGGGATGTTCGTGGCCATGCCCACCGCGATGCCCGACGACCCGTTGATGAGCAGGTTGGGGACCCGCGAGGGGAGGACCACCGGCTCGCTGCGCCGGTCGTCGTAGGTCGGCGTGTCGTCGACCGTGTCCTCGTCGATGTCGCGGAGCATCTCCGTGGCCAGGCGCGAGAGCCGGGCCTCGGTGTAGCGCATGGCCGCGGCCGAGAACTCGCTCGAGCCGAAGTTCCCCTGGCCGTCGACCAGCGGGTAGCGCGAGGAGAAGTCCTGCGCCAGGCGGACCAGGGTGTCGTAGATCGCCGAGTCGCCGTGGGGGTGGAACTCACCCATGACGCGGCCGACGATGTTGGCGCTCTTGACGTAGGGGCGCTCGGGCTGGAGGCCCATGTCGTGCATCGCGTAGAGCACGCGGCGGTGCACGGGCTTCAGCCCGTCGCGCACGTCCGGCAGCGCCCGGCCCACGATGACGCTCATCGCGTACTCGAGGTACGACGAGCTCATCTCCCGCTCGAGCTCGCGCGGCTCGATGCGCCCGTGTCGGTCGATCGCCACTACCTACTCCCCCCGGGTCCTACACATCGAGGAAGCGGACGCTGCGGGCGTTGTCCTCGATGAACGCGCGGCGGGGCTCCACCTTCTCGCCCATCAGCTTGGCGAAGAGCTCGCCGACGGTCAGCTCGTCCTCCATCACCACGCGCTGCAGGATGCGGCGCTCGGGGTCCATCGTCGTCTCCCAGAGCTGCTCGCTGTTCATCTCGCCGAGGCCCTTGAAGCGGCTGAGCTGGACGCCCTCGCGGCACAGCTCCAGCACCGCGTTGCGCAGGGCCTCGTAGCTGGCGGGCGTGCGCGAGCGCGAGCCGCGCGTGAGCCGGAACGGCGCCGTGCCCACCTGGTCCCGCAGCCGGGCGCGCGCGCCGCGCAGGCCCGACAGCTCGCGGGAGCGCGAGGAGGGCGAGCGGGATGGCGACGGTGCGGGCCTCGCCGGTGCTGGTCAGCACCGAGCGGGCCAGCAGCTCGCCCGCGGCGGGGTCGACGCCCTCCACGCGTGAGCGTCGCCCGCTCGTCGGAGGCCTCCGCGACGGCCGCGGCGAGCGCGTCGAGGTCCTCGCCCGGCTCGGCCTCCACCAGGTCGTGGACCTGGAGGAAGTCGATGACCTCGGATCCGTAGGTGGCGCGGAGGTTGCCCGCCCACGCCTCGTGCTCCTTCAGGGCGCGCTGGAAGCGCTGGTAGCGGGCCTTGGTGAGCCCTACGGCGCGCCCCTCGGCGTCCTCCAGCACGAGGTCGCCCAGGTTGCGCTCCAGCAGCCAGTCCTCGAGCTCCAGCTCCTTCTCGATGTACTGCTCCTGGTTGCCCTGCTTGACCTTGTAGAGCGGCGGGCACGCGATGTAGACGAAGCCCTCCTCGATGAGCGCCGCGCATGTGGCGGAAGAGGAACGTGAGGATGAGCGTGCGGATGTGGGCGCCGTCCACGTCGGCGTCGGTCATGATGATGAGCTTGTGGTAGCGGGCCTTCGCGAGGTCGAAGT
This sequence comes from Miltoncostaeaceae bacterium, assembly GCA_963721335.1. Taxonomy (GTDB): domain Bacteria; phylum Actinomycetota; class Thermoleophilia; order Miltoncostaeales; family Miltoncostaeaceae; genus CAVXDY01. Next base: position 215,345 of record CAVRIV010000001.1, on the reverse strand, counting down.
CCTCGTCGATGCCGGTGCCCATCGCGGTGATCATGGCCTGGATCTCGTTGTTCGAGAGGACCTTGTCGATCCGGGCCTTCTCGACGTTGATGATCTTGCCGCGCAGGGGCAGGATCGCCTGGAAGCTCGACTGGCGCGCCATGATCGCCGAGCCCCCGGCCGAGTCGCCCTCCACCAGGAAGAGCTCGGTGTTGGCCGGATCGCGGTCGGAGCAGTCGGCGAGCTTGCCCGGCAGGCTGGTGGAGTCCATGGCGCCCTTGCGGCGGGCCAGGTCGCGCGCCTTGCGGGCGGCCTGCCGCGCCTGGGCGGCGTTGATCGCCTTGCCGCAGATCGCGCGGGCCTCGACCGGGTGCTCCTCGAGGTACTCGGAGAGCCGCTGCGTGACGGTCTGCGTTCACGAAGCCCGTGATCTCGGAGTTGCCGAGCTTGGTCTTGGTCTGGCCCTCGAACTGCGGCTCGCGCAGCTTGATCGAGACGATCGCGGTGAGCCCCTCGCGCGTGTCCGGGCCCTCGAGGTTGTCGTCCTTCTCCTTCAGGAGCCCCTTCGCCCGCGCGTAGTCGTTGAGCGTGCGCGTGAGCGCGGTGCGGAAGCCGGTGAGGTGGGTGCCGCCCTCGTGCGTGTTGATGTTGTTCGCGAACGTGTAGACGGACTCGTTGTAGGCGGCGGTCCACTGGAGCGCGACCTCGAGGCTGCCCTCGGGGCCGTCGGCCTCCAGGTAGACGACGTCGCGCTGCACCGGGTCGCGCGTCTCGTTGAGGTGGCGGACGAAGTCCTGGATGCCGCCCTCGTAGTGGTACTCGACCTCGCGGCCCTCGCCGCGGCGGTCGTCGAGGCGCACGATCGAAGCCCGCGGGTGAGGAAGGCCGTCTCGCGCAGGCGCTGCGCGAGCGTCTCGAAGTCGAAGTCCGGCTCCTCGAAGATGTCCGGGTCGGGCAGGAAGGTGATGCGTGGTGCCGGTGTCCGCGGCGTCGCCGACCCGCTCGATCGGGCCGAGCGGGATCGCCGCAGCGCGAAGCGCTGCACGAACGACGCCGCCGTCGCGGTGCACCTCGGCGATCAGCGACTCGGACAGCGCGTTGACCACGCTGATGCCGACGCCGTGGAGGCCGCCGGACACCTTGTAGCCGTCGCCGCCGAACTTGCCGCCGGCGTGGAGGACGGTCATCACGACCTCGAGCGCGCTGCGGCCCCCCTGGTCGGCCATCGCGCGCCACGGGGATGCCGCGGCCGTTGTCGGACACGGTGCACGAGCCATCGGGGTTGAGGGTGATCTCGACGCGGTCGCAGTAGCCCGGCGAGCGCCTCGTCGACGCTGTTGTCGACCGACCTCGTAGACGAGGTGGTGAAGCCCCCGCGGTCCCGTGGACCCGATGTACATGCCGGGTCGGCGGCGTACCGCCTCCAGGCCCTTCGAGGACGGTGATGTCCTCGGCGTCGTAGTGCGTGATGGCCGACGGAACGTCGGGCGCAGGTCGGATCTGGTGCCTCCTCGATTCGATCACACAGAATGGTAGCACCCCGGCCCGCCGTCTCCGCCTCTTTACGTCCCTATTTGCAGGTATTTCACCTGTCCGAGGAGGGCGCTTCGGCGCGCCGCGGAGGCCGCGGCCGCGCGCGCCACCAGATCGCGCAGCCGCTCGGTCGGCCAGCCCCGCCGCCGCGCGGGCCCCGAGGGCCGCCTCCGCCGGTGCTCGGGCGCGGGGCGGGGCGGGGTGGCGGCGGGGCCTCCGGTGCGGCCCCGAGGGCGTGGTCGCGCCACCGAGAACCGCAGCGCCGTGACGCCCGTGTCAGGGGCGCGGGCGAGCAGGCGCTCGAGCAGGTCGTCGCGGCGCATGGTCAGCTCCTGAGCCCACGAGGCGCTGGAGCAGACGACGGTGAGCACGCCGGCGCGGCGTCCGGCGCACCGGGACGCTGTGGGCCGCCGCGGCGGCGCCCACGACGTCCGCCCAGGCCGCCGCCGCGGCGCCGGTCTCGGTCCCCGGCCGGCCGCCCGCCCGTGCGCCGGAAGCGCGCGACCGCCGACGCCGGCCGTCAGGGGCTCGCGCCGGTGCCGGCGCCGTGGCGGCGGGCGCTCAGCCACGGACGCGGCCGTCCTCCACGCGCACGCAGGCCGTCGGGAGGGCGCCGCGATCGCCGCGGCGGCGGCCGGATCCGCGCTCGTCACGATCGTCTGGCCCCCGTCCCGGACGGCCTCCAGCAGCAGCCGGCGGCGGTCGGGATCGAGCTCGCTGAGCACGTCGTCGAGCAGCAGGATCGGCCGGGCGGCGCGCGCGCGCAGATGATCGCGCGCGGCCAGGAGCAGCGCCAGCGCGGCCGTCCGCTGCTCGCCCTGGCTGCCCTCCCGGCGCAGGTCGGCGTCGCCGACGCCGATCCAGAGGTCGTCGCGGTGCGGGCCCGACAGCGTCTGGGCGGCCTGGATCTCGCGCGGCCGGCGCTCGATCATGGCCGCCGCGAGGGCCTCCTCGAGGTCCGCCTCGGGAACCTCGCGCGAGGGTCGACGGCGACGGCTCCAGCCGCAGGAGCCCTCCCGGCCCGCCGCCGAGCGCCTCGAGCCAGGCCGCGAACGGCTCGGCCAGCGCGGCCGACGCCCGCGCGGCGGGCGGCGCGCCACCCGCGCGCCGAGCCGCGGCGATCGGCGCCTCCCAGGCGGGCAGGCTGGCCTCCGAGGCCGCGCCGGCGCGGATCCGCCGCAGCAGGGCGTTGCGCTGCGCCAGGGCGCCCTGGTAGTCCGCCGAGGTCGTCCGCGAAGCCGGGCGAGGCCGCCTCCAACACCCGGTCGAGGGCCCGCCGGCGGGCGGCGGGAGGGCCCTTCACGGCGCGCAGCTCGTCGGGCAGGAACACCAGCACCGCGCGCGCGCGCCACGTCGCCAGGGAGCGCACCGGGTCCCCGTCGAGCCGCAGCCGGCGGCCCGCGGCCGGGGGCGAAGCCGATCTCGCGCACGGCGCGGCCCCGCGGCCCGTCCAGGTCCAGGGTGACGTGGAGGGCCTCGGCGCCGCGGCGCACCACCTCCGCCTCGCGGGCCGTGCGAGGCGAGACCCCGAGGCACCCGAGGACCACCGCCTCCACCAGCGAGGTCTTGCCCGGCGCCGTTCGGCCCCACCACCATCACCAGCCCGTCCGGCAGCTCCAGCGAGCCGCGCCGCCAGCACCGGACGTCGGCGACGCTCCAGCCGCCGCGCCGTCCAGGCGCGCCCGGGCGCGCTCAGGCGTTGAGGCGGATCGGCATGAGGAGATAGCGGTAGTCATCGTTCGCTCCGCGCAACAGGCCGGGTCGCAGCGGGCTGATCAGCCCGAGCCGCACCTCGTCGCCGACCACGCTCTCGACCCCGGCGCGCAGGAACTCCACGTTGAAGCCGATCTCCAGCGGGTCGCCCGAGAAGGACACCGGGAGGGACTCGCGCCCCTCGCCCACCTGGTCGCTGACGGCCGACACGGTCACGCTCCCGGGCTCGAAGGCCAGGCGGACGGGCGTGTTGCGCTGGGCCAGCACGCCGATGCGCGCCAGCACGCCCAGCAGCTCGGCCCGTTCGAAGGCCACGTCGTGCTCGAACGCGTCGGGCACCAGCTGGCGGTGGTCGGGGAACTGCCCCTCGATGAGGCGGCTCGTGAGGCGGAAGTCGCCGACCCGCAACAGTCGCCTGGGTCTCGGTGAGCACCACCTCCACGGCGTCGGCCTTCACCGCGCCGGCCAGGCGGGCGACCTCCCCGAGCGCGCGGGCGGGGACGATGGCCTCGCGGACGTCGGCCGGGGGCGCCTCGAGGGGCGTCTGGCGGACGGCCAGCCGGTAGGAGTCGGTGGCCACCATCGTGAGACCCTCGGGTCCCAGCCGCAGCAGCACGCCGGTCAGCACCGGGCGCGTCTCGTCGCGCGACGCCGCCCGGGCGACGCGCTCGACCGTGTCCACCAGCAGGTCGGCGGGCAGGGAGAGGCCGCTGCCCTCGTCCGGCGGCAGCTCGGGGAAGTCGCCCGCCTGGAGGCAGTTGAGCGAGAACGACGATCCGCCTCCCGAGATCGCGACGACGCCCTCGTTGTCGCGGTGCTCGAGCGTCACCGGGCCGTCGGCCATGCTCCGGACGATGTCGGCCGCCAGGCGAGGGAGGACCACCGAGCCGGGCTGCTCGACCGTGCGCCCCCAGCGGGACCCGCAGGGAGAGCTCCATGTCCGTCGCGGCCAGCTCGCAGCGGCCGTCGTCCGCCCTCAGGAGGATGTGGGAGAGGATCTGGATCGTGCTCTTGGCCGAGGCGACGCGGCCCGCGATCGCGAGCTTGCCGGCCAGCTCCTCCTTGGGCGAGACGAGGCGCACGCCGCGACCCTAACGGCTGCCGAGGACGAGCGTCGGCGCTCGTCGCGAGCCTGCCGGGCCCGGCGCGGCCGTTCTCCACGGCCGGCGACGTGCCCTCCATGAGAGAAGAAAGAAAGAGGGTGAGAACGTCGTCACCGCAGTAGGGCGTGTGGACGATGGGGAGATCCCGGCGAGCCCCCGCACCGGAGGGTTTTCGGGGTGTGCGCTCGCCGGTGGGCGAAGGGCCCGGACGCGTGTCGCCACTCCCCACCCCTCCCCAGGCGCGCCGCCCGCCGGCCGCCCCCGGGGGGAACGGTGGACGGGCGGCACCGGCCCTCCCGAGGGTCCTCCACCGTCACCGCTGGCGTCCGGTGAGGCGGCCCGTGAGCGTGTTGACGGCGGTGAGGACCTCGCCCTCGTCGCCCATGAGGTTCGCCACCTTCTGCACCGCGTACATGACCGTGGTGTGGTCGCGGCCGCCGAAGGCGCGGCCGATGGCGGGCAGGGAGGAGTCGGTGAGCTCCCGGCTGAGGTACATCGCCACCTGACGGGGGCCCACGATGCGGCGGGTGCGCTTGTCGCTCGTGAGCTCGTTCAGCGCCACGCCGTAGTAGCGGCAGACCTCGCCCTGGATGACCTCGATGCGCATGATGCCCTCGCCGGCGGGGAAGAGGTCCTCCAGCACCTCGTGGGCCAGCTCGACCGTGACGCGGCGGCCGGAGATCGACCCGTGGGCGACGACGCGCGTGAGGGCGCCCTCCAGGGCGCGGACGTTCGTCGAGACGCGCCCCGCGATGAACGGGAGCACCTCCGGATCGTGGATCTCGTACCGGTCGGCCCGCGCCCGCTTCTGGAGGATCGCGATGCGCGTCTCCAGGTCGGGCGGCTGCACGTCGGTGATGAGGCCCATCTCGAACCGGCTGCGCAGACGGTCCTCGAGGGTGGCGATGGCCTTCGGCGGCCGGTCGGACGAGATCACGATCTGCTTGCCGCTGTCGTGGAGGGCGTTGAACGTGTGGAAGAACTCCTCCTGCGTCTGCTCGCGCCCCTGCAGCGACTGGATGTCGTCGATGAGCAGGATGTCCGTCGAGCGGTAGCGGTCCTTGAAGGAGCGCATCCCGCCGTCGCGCAGCGCGTTGATGAACTCGTTGGTGAAGGTCTCCACGGAGACGTAGGTGAGCGAGAGCTCGGGGTGGTTGACCGCGACGAAGTGCCCGATCGCGTGCAGGAGGTGGGTCTTGCCGAGCCCCACCCCGCCGTAGACGAAGAAGGGGTTGTAGGCGCGCGCCGGGCGCCTCGGCCACGGCCAGGGCGGCCGCCTGGGCGAAGCGGTTGGACGGCCCCGTGACGAAGGCCTCGAACGTGAACCGCGGCTGCAGGCCCAGGGGGCGCCGCGGGGGCACCGAGGCGGGCGGCGGCTCGGGGCGCGCGACGGCGGGGCCCGCCGCGGGGGCGGGCGCCTCCTCCTCGGCCGGCTTGACCACCAGCACCTCGACCTGGAGGTCCGCTCCGCAGCACCTCGAAGAGGGCGTCGCGGAGCAGGGGCAGATAGCGCTGGTGGATCCACTGGCGGAGGAGCTCGGTGTTGACCCCCAGCACGAGGCGGTCGTGGGTGAGGGAGAGGGGCCGGGCCCCCGCGAAGGCGAACTTGTACGTCTGGCTGTTGAGCGTCGAGCGCAGCCGCTCGCGGACCTCCTTCCAGACGGCGTCGCGCTCGAGGGTCGGGGCGGTGAGAGCTGACATGGCCGGGGCTCCAGCGGTGGGAGAGGGCGGGGCGGGGAGGGAGCGGAGGGATCAGAAGAGAGTGGCCACGAGGGCCTCGCCGGCTTCGGTGAGCCGGCGTGCGCCGCCGGGCTCCACGGCGACGAGGCCTCGGTGCTGCAGGGTGGCGAGCTCCCGGCCGCACTCGGCGCGGGAGCGGTCGAGCTCCTCGGCGAGGCGGGCGGGGCGCGCGCTCCCGATCTCCAGGAGCAGCGCGAGGATGACGCGGGCGGCCTCGGAGCAGACCGGCTCGGGCGCGGGAAGGTCGGGGGCGGGCGCGGACAGCGTCACGACCGCGCCGCCGCCGAGGTTGTCGGCCAGCTCGAGGCGCCCGCCGCCCGCGTCCATCAGCCGGGCCGCCAGGGGGAGGCCGCCGCCGACGCCGCGGACGAGCTCGCGGGCCTCGGGACCGGCCGTCGAGAAACCTGCCTGGAGAGCGCGGAAGGGGTCGTCGATCCCCGGCCCGTGGTCGCTCACCCGCACCGTGAAGCCGCCGTCGAGGATGCTGACCACGGCGTCGCGGAAGCCGGCGTGGACCAGGTTCTCCACCACCTCGCGGATCGCCGGGGCGGGGAGGGGCGACCGGTCGCCGACCGCGTCGCAGAGGGCCTCGACGAGGCCCGCGGGATCCTCGTCCCGCAGCTCGTCCACCGAGGGCGCCTCGGTGGGGCCGGCATAGACGGAGAGGCGCGCCGAGACCGAGGCCGCGGAGAGCGGCTGGGCGGGCGCGAGGGTGGGTGTGAGGGCGAGGGCTCGAGGACATTGAGCGGGTGAGGGGCGGGCACTCTAACCCGCGGCCGAGGGGCGGCGATAGGCCCCGTGGGAGCCTGTGGAAAACAAACACACGACGGTGCGGCGAAATCGCGCGACGCGTCCGCGAGGCGCCGTCGCGGACCTCCGTGGGATCCCTCTCGCCAGGCGAGATACGCCGGTTCTCCACACCCCTTTCCACACCTGTGGAGGACGGGCCGCCCGGCCCGGCGGCCGGGGGTCCCTTTGATATGCTGCGCCACTCCGAGGCGGGGTGGCCCCTGCGCGGACAGCGAGCCCACGCCCGACCGCCGAATTAGGAGTGCTGCGCGCGTGAAGCGGACCTATCAGCCAAACAAGCGCAAGCGGAAGAAGACCCACGGGTTCCGGGTGCGCATGAGCACGCGCGCCGGCCGGGCGGTGCTGAAGCGCCGCCGGGCGAAGGGCCGTGCGCGACTCTCCGCCTGAGGCCCCCGCGACGGCCCCCGGGGCCGCACCACGACGCCGGGCGCGGATCACCCGCTCGGGCGATTTCGACGCCGTCTACCGGCGAGGGCGCTCGGCCACCGGCCGGCACCTGGTGGTCTACGTCTTCGCGCGCGACGACCGCCCTGCCGGCTCCCCGCCCCGCCTCGGGCTCTCGGTGTCGCGCAAGGTGGGCGACGCCGTGGAGCGCAACCGGGTCAAGCGCGTGCTGCGCGAGCAGTTCGCGCCGCTGGCCGCACGGGCTGCCCCCGGGAGTGGACGTGGTCGTGATCGCGCGCCCCGGAGCCGCCGAGTACCTGGAGGAGCGCGGCTCGGCCGCCCTCGGGGCGCGGCTCGCCGAGCTGCTGGGACGCGCCGCCGGGACGTCGGACTCCGGAGCGCCGTCGTGAGGACGATCCTGATCGCTCCGATCCGCGCCTATCAGCGGGGGATCTCGCCGCTGCTCGGGCAGCGCTGCAAGTACCACCCCACCTGCTCGGCCTACGCGGTCGACGCGATCCGCGAGTTCGGGGCCCTCCGCGGCACGGTGCTGGCCGGCTGGCGCCTGCTGCGCTGCAACCCCTGGAGCCACGGCGGCGTGGACTATCCCCGCGACCAGCGGGTGTTCCGGGCGTGAGCAACCCCCTCGATCTCCTCGAGGATCCCCTTCGCGCGCTTCTCGATTTCCTCCACGAGAACGTCAACCTCACGTACGGCTGGTCGATCGTCGTCCTGACCGTGATCGTGCGGTTGTGCCTGCTGCCGCTGGTGGTGAAGCAGTACGCGCTCCATGCGGCGGATGCAGGCCGTGGCGCCGCAGCTCAAGGAGCTGCAGGCGAAGTACAAGGGGAACCGCGCCAAGCTCAACGAGGAGCTGATGGCGTTCTACAAGGAGAAGGAGATCAACCCCTTCTCCTCGTGCCTGCCGCTCGTCGCCCAGCTGCCGATCTTCATCGCGCTCTACTACGTGCTGCAGGAGTTCGCGAAGGACGCGACCGTGAGCGGCGGCGACGTGTCGTTCATGTGGGTCATCCCGGATGTCCGCGAGCAGCTGACCGACATCGGCTGGGGGGCGTTCGTGATCGTGGCGATCTACGCCCTGTCGCAACTGCTGTCGACCGAGCTCTCCGCCACCCCGAACATGCCCGACTCCCAGCGGCGGATCATGCGGTTCCTGCCGCTGTTCGTGGTGTTCTTCGTCTTCCAGTTCCCGGTGCCGGCGGGCCTCGTCCTCTACTGGATGACCACGAACCTCTGGACCGCCGGCCAGCAGCTCGTGATGCGGCACCGCATCGGGCTGCACCTCGCCGACCCCGCGGAGGCTCCGCCACCTGCCAAGAAGGGCTCGCGCACGCCGCCGAAGGCCGAGCCCGCGGGGGTGGCCGCCCTCGCCGAGGGCGCGGTGGAGGAGACGACGGAGGCCGAGAAGGAGGCCGTGGCCGCGGCCCGGCCGACCCCGCGCAAGCGCCGGCGCTGGCGGGCGGAGGAGCCGGCGGGCGAGGCGAGCAGCAACGGCGGCGGGGACGCGCCCGGCGAGACGGAGCCCGAGGCCGCCGAGCAGGACCGGGCCGGCGAGCGCCCGGCGCCCGAGGGGATCCAGGCGCCCGAGGCGCGAGACGCCCCCGAGCCCGACGAGGCGCCGGAGCCGGATGAGGTCCCCGCGCCGGACGAGGCGCCTGAGCCGCAGACCGCCCCCGAGGCGCCCGCGCCCGCCGAGCGGTCCGGATCGGGCACCACGCGCCGCCGCCCGCCGCCGAAGGGACCGTCGCGTCCCGCCCGCCCCGCGAGCGCCACGCGCTCCAAGAAGAAGAAGAAGAAGCGATGACCGAACCCGATGGCGCCATCCCGGCCGGCGGTGCCGGCGCGGACGCCCTGGCGCGAGCGCTGGACGCGGTGGTGCGGGGGATGGGGATCGAGGCGACGGTGGTGGTCGAGCAGGGGGACGACGAGAGCGACCTCCTGGCGCGCGTCGACGGGGAGGGCACCGCGGCGCTCGTCGGCAAGGGCGGAGAGACCATCGACGCCCTGCAGTACCTGCTCTGCGCAGATCGCGAGCCGCGCCGAGGGCGGCGTCCCGCCGCCGCGTCACCCTCGACGCCGACGGCTACCGGGCGCGCCGCGCCGCCGCCCTCGAGGACCTGGCCGAGCCGCGCCGCCAGGAGGCGGTCGAGTTCGGTGAGGAGATCGAGCTCGACCCGATGACGCCGCACGACCGGCGCATCGTGCACATGGCGCTCAAGGACCGCGACGGAGGTCGTCACCCGCAGCGAGGGCGACGAGCCCCGCCGCCGGATCATCGTCGAGCCGGCCGAGTAGGGACCGCGAGGTGGGCGTGCCGAGCCCCGCTCCTCCGGTTTCACGTGAAACATCGGCGCCGCGCCCGGCGCCTCGTGGAGCGCGCCGCGCGCGCGATGGGCGTCGCGCTCTCCCCGGAGGCGGCGGGCGCCCTGGTCGCCCTGCTGGACCGGATCGCGCTCGAGCCGCAGAACCTCACCGCGCATCGAGGGCCTGGAGGAGGGCATCGACCGGCATCTGGCCGACAGCCTCGCCGGCCTCGCGCTGCCCGAGGTGGCCGGCGCGAGCGCCGGCGTGGACGTCGGGAGCGGGGCCGGCTTCCCGGGGCTGGCGCTCGCGCGGCCCGCCCGGCAGATGGCGGTGACGCTCGTCGAGAGCGAGCGGCGCAAGGCCGACTGGCTGCGCCGGGCGTCCGCCGGGACTTCCCTAATGTGCGCGTCGTGGCCGACCGCTCCGAGCACCTGGCGTCGCGCCGAGCGGGAGCGCTACCCCGCTGGCCACCGCGCGGGCGCTCGGGCCGCTCCCGGTGACGCTGGAGCTCGCGGCCCCGCTGGTCGCGGTCGGCGGGGCGGTGCGTCGTCTGGCGGGGCGACCGATCGCGGACCCCGAGGTCGACGCCGCCGCCGCCCGCGCCGCCGGTGAGCTCGGCCTCGAGCCGCGCGCGCCGGTCCGCAGCGAGCCCGTTCCCGGGCGCCCGCCGCCGGCTGCAGCTCTTCCGCAAGACGGCGGCCACCCCGCGCCGCTTTCCCCGCCGGCCCGGCCGCGCCGCCGCGCCCGCTGGGCGGCGCGCGTGATCTACGCCGTCGCCAACCAGAAGGGCGGCGTGGGCAAGACGACCACCGCGGTCAACCTGGCCGCCTGCCTCGCCGAGGCCGGCGCGCGCGTGCTGCTGGTGGACGTGGACCCGCAGGCCAACGCGACCGGGCGGCCTCGGCGTCAGCGGCCGCGACCGGCCCACGACGGCGGACGTGCTGCTCGACGGCCTGCCCGTGGAGGAGGCCGTGGTGCCGACGGCGGTCCCGAACCTCGACCTGGTCCCCTCGTCGCCGGACCTGGCCGGCGCCGCGGTCGAGCTGCCCGGCCGCGCGGGCCGCGAGCGCCTGCTCGCCACCGCGCTCGCCCCCGCGCGCGAGCGCTACCGCTACGTCTTCCTCGACTGCCCGCCGTCGCTGGACCTGCTCACGATCAACGCGCTGGCCGCCGCCGACCGGCTGATCGTGCCGGTGCAGTGCGAGTACTACGCGCTGGAGGGCCTCTCGCGGCTGATGGAGACCGTCGCCGCGGTGCAGCAGCACGCTGAACCCCGGCCTGCGCGTGACCGGGATGCTCATGACCATGCACGACGTGCGCACCCGGGTGAGCGGCGACGTCATCGGCGAGGTGCGCAAGCACTTCCCGGAGCTCGCGTTCCGCACGGTGGTGCCGCGCAACGTGCGCCTGGCCGAGGCGCCGTCGTACGGTGAGCCCGTGATCCGCTACGACCCCCACTGCGCCGGCGCCGACGCCTACTTCGAGGCCGCGAAGGAGGTGGCCGCGCGTGGCTGAGACCGGCCCGCGACCGCCGCGGCCTCGGCCGCGGCCTGGCGGCGCTGCTCGGCGACGGCGAGCGCGAGCCGCGGGCGCCGCGGCCGGCTCGCCGAGCTCCCCCTCGACGCGATCGAGCCCAACCCCGACCAGCCGCGGGCGCGCGATCGAGCGCCGACACGCTCGAGGCGCTCGCGGCCTCGATCCGGGCGAGCGGCGTCCTGCAGCCGGTCGTGGTGCGCGCCGCCCGGCGCCCGGCGGGCGTCCACGAGCTGATCGCCGGCGAGCGCCGCTGGCGCGCCGCGCGCCTCGCCGGGCTCGCGCGCGTGCCGGTCGTGGTGCGCGCGCGTGGACGGCGCGCGAGCGGCTCGAGCTCGCGCTGGTCGAGAACCTGGTGCGCGAGGACCTGACCCCGATCGAGACGGCGCACGCGTGCGCGTGCCTCATCGAGGACTTCGGCCAGAGCCACGCGCGAGCTGGCCGGCCGCCTGGGCCGCAGCCGGCCCGCCGATCTCGAACCTGGTGCGTCTGCTGGAGCTGCCCGAGCCGGTTCAGGAGATGATCTCGCGACGGCGATCCTCAGCGAGGGGCACGGCCGCGCCGATCCTGATGGCCGACGGGCCCGCCCGCCGGCTGCGGGTCGCCGCAGCGCGCGGCGGCCGAGGGCCTGACCGTGCGCGCGACCGAGGACCTCGCCCGCAGCGAGGCGGCCGAGCGCCCGCGCCGCCGCGCGCCGCCCGGAGCCGACCGCGCTGGAGGACGCGGCGCTGGAGGGCTTCGGGGTCGCCTTCGACACGCCCGTGCGCGTGCGGTCGACCGCGCGGCGGCGAGGTCGTGGTCGAGCTGCGCTTCGCCGACGAGGACGCCCTCGAGGCCGCGCTGGAGCGGCTCGAGTAGCCTCAGCCGGCCGGAGGCGGCGCCGCGGCCGGGAGCGCCAGGCGCAGGGTCGTCCCGCGGCCCTCCACGGAGTCGAGGTGCACCTGCCCGCCGATCAGGGCGGCGCGCTCCTGCACCGCCGCGAGGCCGAGGTGGCCGTCGTCGATGCGGCGGACGTCGTGGTCCGGGTCGAAGCCCCGCCCGTCGTCGTTGACCTCGAGCACGAGGTGCTCGGCGTCCAGAGCGCGCGTCGATCGTCACGGTGGCGGGGTCCGCGTGACGGACGATGTTGGCCACGGCCTCCTGGACGATGCGGAACGCGACCGTGCGCTGCGTCTCGGAGAGGACGTCCGCGGCGGCCAGGTCCAGGGACGACCTCGACCCCGCGCCACTCGAGGCGCTGGACCAGCGCGCGCGTGGCCGCCGAGAAGCCCAGCTCCTCCAGCGCCATCGGGTGCAGGTCGAAGATGGCGCGCCGCAGCGCCCTCACCGACTCGCGCGCCGACGCGGCCGCTCGGCTCACGTCGACCGCCGCCGCGGGCGTGTCGCCGCCCAGCTCCCGCGCGAGCGCGTCGAGCATCAGGCCGAGCCCGGTCAGCTCCTGGACCGGCCCGTCGTGCAGGTCCTCGGCCACCCTCCGCCGCTCCTCCTCCTGCGCGAGCACGAGGGCCGCGGCCAGGGCCCGCCGCTCGTCCTGCTCGCGCCGCAGGTCGGCCAGCAGGCGGGAGTTGGCGAGCGCGACGGCGGCCTGGTCGGCCAGCCCTCCGAGACGCTCGAGCGTCGTCCCCGTCGAAGGGATCGCCGGAGAGTGCGGGCGAGCGCGATGGCGCCGACGGCCTGGTCGCGCCCGTCGGCCGACGGCACGGGGACCGCCACCTCGCGCACCCGCCGCAGCGGGCCGCCCTCGGCCGCCTCGACGGCCAGCCGCTCCGCCGCCGCGAGCACCTCGCCGCCCGCGCCGTCATGCGCCGCCATCGCCACGTCGTCCGCCGCGTCGCGCAGGACGAGCACGGCCGCATCGGCCCGGACCAGCCGGCGGGCCTGGGACACGATGGTGCGGTGGGCGTCGCGCCTCGTCCAGCGACGCGGGCCACCCCCCGCGCCACCTCGGTGAGGGCGGCGAGCTGCCGCACCTGCCGGTCGAGCTCGCGAGCCCGATCCCGCATACCGGCGAAAAGCTGAGTGTTCCGCAACTCCATTGCGAGGATCTGAGCGATCGCGCGGGCGCTGACCCGCTCCTCGTCGCTCATCGCCCGGCCGTCGGGGAGTACGAGCGCCAGGGCGCCGACCGTCACGCTTCCGGCGCGCGCGGGCACCACGACGCCTCCGTCCAGGCCGCTGATGGCAAGCTCGCGGGGCGCGCCCGGGACGCCGCCGCCCACGGCGTCGCGGCCGGCCTCCAGGGCGGCCACGAGCGCCGGCTGGCGGTCCGGGCTCAGCGCCTCGGCGGGGGGGGCCGTGGCGGGTCGCACGGCCCGGAGGGCGAGGGCCCCGTCAGCCCCGGCGACGTAGATCGCCGCCAGGCGGGCGCCGAAGCCCTCGGCGACGCGGTCGAGCACGGTCTCCAACGTGGACTCGGCCGAGCCGCCCCGCTCCGCCGCGGCACCCACGATCGCCACGACGTCGAGGACGACGTCGCGAGCGTCGGAGGGTGGGGGCATCGTTAGTGCTCCGCCCCGAAAGTCATGTTGCGATCCGACGGGCTGCAAATCATCGCGGATCCGGCGTCATCGGTCGCCCGAATAGGTACCGCTATGCGAGCTCCCTGCTTCCTTGGCCCGCCGGATTTTCGCGGCCGGAATCACAACGAACTTTCGAGGCGGAGCACTAGCGGATCAGCGCCTGGCGAATGCCGATCGCCACGGCCTGGGTGCGGTGCTCGGCCTCGAGCTTCGCGAGGATGTGCTTCACGTGCGTCTTGACGGTCTCGACGCTCACCACCAGGCGCTCGGACACCTCGCGGTTGGAGAAGCCGTCGGCGAGCATCTGGAGGATCTCGCGCTCGCGGGCGCTCAGCACCCCGCCGGCCCGCGGCCGCGCGAGCTGGCGCAGGAAATCCGGGGCCAGGCGCGGGTCCACGTAGGGGTCGCCGGCGACGACCTGGCGGATGGCGCCCGACCAGGGCGGCGCTCTCGGAGTCCTTCAGCACGAAGCCCTGGGCGCCGGCGTCGAGGGCCTCCCACAGCAGGTCCTGCTCCGCGTGGGCGGTGAACATCACGACGCGGACGTCCGGATGGCCCGCGACGATGCGCTGGGTCGCGGCGACGCCGCCGATGCCCGGCATGCGCGCGTCCATCAGCACGACCTCCGGCGCGCCGGCGCGCGACCAGCTCGACGGCCGCCTCGCCGGACGAGGCCTCGCCCACCACGACCATGTCCTCGAGCTGGGACAGGACGCGGCGCAGGCCCTCCCGGACGATCGCGTGATCGTCGACGACGAGACAGCTGATGCGCCTCGCCTCCTGCGATGCCTCGGGTCCCGGCTTCGGTCGTCACTGGCGGCGGATCCTCCGCGGCCTCTCGGTGGAGTTCGGCCGCATGGGAAGTGGGCGATCCTGGACTCGAACCAGGGACCTCATCCTTATCAGAGATGCGCTCTAACCGACCTGAGCTAATCGCCCCGCCCGCGATCGGCCGGAGGTTAGCAATCCGCCGGAGCCCGGGCAAAGGCCGCCGCCCGGGCCCGGAAGGACCCGGCGATAATGGCCCGCGCCTCATCCGAATGGATCCGTGCAGGAGATGGTCATCTACGGAGTGAGCTTCGACATGGTCGGCAAGCAGCCGATCGTCCTGCTGAAGACCGTGGCCGGGAACAAGTTCCTGCCGATCTGGATCGGGCACGCCGAGGCGGCCGCCATCCTGATGAAGCTCCAGGGCGCCGAGACGCCCCGGCCGATGACCCACGACCTGCTGAACGACGTGGTCTCGGAGCTGAACGCGGAGATCAGCAAGATCACCGTCACCGAGCTGCGCGAGAACACCTTCTACGCGCTGATCACCCTCCGCGCGGCCGCGAGCGAGATCGAGATCGACTCGCGCCCGAGCGACGCGCTGGCGCTCGCCGTGCGCAGCAACGCCCCGATCTTCGCCGCCGACAAGGTCATCGAGGAGAGCGGCATCGAGTTCGAGCACGAGGTCGAGGACACCGACGAGGTGGTCGAGAAGTTCAAGGAGTTCCTCGACCAGGTGAGCCCCGACGACTTCCTCACCGAGGGCTGACGCTCAGCCCGCTCGCGGCGGTCTCGCGCTTGGTGAGCTCGAGCAGGTGGCCGTAGATCTCGTGCAGCCCCTCGTCGCTGAGCGGCCCGCGGTTGGCGCCCTGCAGGTAGCGGTGCATCCACTCCTCGCGCGCCGGGTCGACGAAGTCCATGCCCTGTGCGGTCTTGTAGGCGCGCAGGCGCGCGACCAGCTCGAGCCGCGTGTTGACGCCGTCGAGCAGCTTCAGGTCGGTGTCGATGATCGCGTCGCGCATCTGGCGCACGACCGCGTCGGCGATCGGATCGGCCATCACGGCGGCCCACGCTAGCCAGACCCGCCGCCGGCTCGCCGCTGCGCCCGATCGGCCCGAGGGTGTGCCAACCTATGGGGCCGAGGGGCGTCGACCTGCAGGGGCCGTCTGCCGTGTTCGACATCTCCCCGATCCAGATCCTGATCGTCCTCGTCATCGCGCTGCTCGTCTTCGGGCCGAAGCGGCTGCCGGAGATGGGCCGCAGCATCGGCCGCGGCATCCGTGAGTTCCGGGCGCGATCCTGGACGACGGAGGCCCGCGCCGGCGCGGCGCTCGCGAGCCGGCCCGCCCGGCCGCCGCCGCGACGACGGCCACGACCGCCGCCGCGACGGCCGAGGACGACGACGTGCTCGAGGGCGATCGTGGTGCCGGGCGACACGCCGCCGCCGCGCGCCACCCGCCCCGCCGCGCGCCGACGCCTGACCTGAGCCTCGAGGGGGTGCCCGTCCGTCATGGGCCGCCTGAGCGGCACGAGGCTGCAGCGCGTCGGGCGCGACGACCGGCTCAGCGTCGTCGAGCACCTCGACGAGCTGCGCAACCGGCTGATCGTCTCCGGCTGGTCGCCCTGGTGGTGGCCTTCGCGCGTGGCCTACGGCTTCCACGAGCAGCTCCTCGAGCTGCTCGAGCGGCCGCTGCCCGAGCGCTACCAGGACAGCGGGCTGATCACCCTGTCGCCGACCGAGCCGTTCTTCACGATGCTGAAGGTCTGCTTCTGGGCGGCGATCCTCGTGGCGCTGCCGATCTGGCTCTACCAGCTCTACGCGTTCGTCATCCCGGCCGTGCAGGACCAGTCGCGGCGGCGGATGCTCGCTGATCGTGGCCGGCGCGTCGGCGCTCTTCGTCGCCGGCGTGGCGTTCGGCTACTTCGTGGTGCTGCCGGTGGCCCTCGAGTTCCTGCTCGACTTCGGGGGCGACACCTTCCAGACCCAGGTGCGCGCCGGCGAGTACTTCGGCTTCGTCACCACGCTGATGCTCGGGTCCGGGCTGATGTTCGAGGTGCCCGTCGCGATGCTGGCGCTCGCGCGGATCGGCGTGACCTCGAGCGCGGCCTTCTACGTCCGCCACTGGCGGATCGCGATCGTGCGTGATCGCCGCGCTGGCGGCGATCCTGCCGGGCGGCGACCCGTTCAGCATGCTGCTGCTGATGATCCCGCAGATCGTGCTCTACGGCGCTCGGGATCCTCCTCGCCGCCGCGCTTCGGGCAGTCCGCCGCTGTGGGCCCGGGAGGCCTGGGCCGAGCGACGACGACGACGAGCGACGGAGCACCGCGCCTAGCGAGCCGTCGCCTCAGTCGCGCAGGCGGCGGCCGGTGAGCGCGCAGGAAGACGTCCTCCAGGCCGGCGGCGCGGGCGGCCTGGAGCGCGGATCGGCAGCCCCGGCCGCGCGCGCTGCGGGCGTGCAGGGCCTCGGCGTCGTCGCAGAAGAGCATCAGCAGGTCCCCGTCGACCTCGTGGCCGCGCGCCGCCGTCGGCCGGGCCGCCAGCAGCCCGGCGACGTCGCCGGGGGCCACCCGCAGCTCCAGCACCTCGCGGCCCGACCTCCGCCGCCACCAGCTCCGCCGGCGCGCCCGGCCCGCACGATCGCGGCCGTGGTCCATGATCACCAGCCGGTCGCAGAGCTGGGCGGCCTCGTCCATGTAGTGGGTGGTCAGCACGAGCGTCGCGCCCCGCGCTGCGCAGCAGCCGCAGCCGCTCCCACACCGCGTGCCGCGCCTGCGGGTCGAGGCCCGTGGTCGGCTCGTCGAGCAGGACCAGGCGCGGGCGGTTGATCAGCGCGCGGGCGATCTGGAGGCGCCGCCGCATCCCGCCCGAGAGGCGGTCCACCGCGTCGTCCGGCGCGGTCGTCGAGGCGCCATCAGCGTCAGCAGCTCGTCGGCGCGCGCGCGCGGCCTCGGCGCGCGGCGATCGTCGAAGTAGCGCGCGTAGACCAGCAGGTTCTCGCGCACCGTGAGCTCCAGGTCGAGCGTGGTGTCCTGGGCCACGACGCCGAGCATCCGCTTGAGCTCGCGCGGCCGCGCGTCGGGGTCGAGGCCCGAGCACCTCCAGCTCGCCGCCGTCGCGCGGGGCGAGGCAGGAGAGCATGCGCATCGTGGTGGTCTTGCCGGCCCCGTTCGGGCCGAGGAAGCCGAAGCACTCCCCGGCGTCGATCGCGCAGGTCGATGCCGTCGACCGCCGTGCAGGCCGCCGTAGCGCTTGGCGAGGCCCCGCGCCGCGACGGCCGGGACGGCCGGCCTCAGCCGGCGAAGCGGGGCCTCCCGCGCCCATGCCGCGCGAGGGTCAGGCGGAGGCCCTCCTCGCAGCTCGACGGTCGGCTCCCAGCCCAGCAGCTCGCGCGCCAGCGTGATGTCCGGGCCGGCGCACCGTCGGGTCGTCCTGGGGCAGCGCCTCGAAGACGATCTGCGACGCGACTGCCGGTCACGCGCGATGATGACCTCGGCCAGCTCCAGGATCGTGAACTCGCCCGGGTTGCCCGAGGTTGACCGGCTCGTGGTGGTCGCAGTCGATCAGGCGCAGGAAGCCCTCGATCAGGTCCGAGACGTAGCAGAACGAGCGCGTCTGGTCGCCGTCGCCGAAGACCGTCAGCGGCTTGTCCGCGAGCGCCTGGCGCAGGAAGGTGGGGATCGCGCGCCCGTCGTGGGGGCGCATCCGCGGGCCCGTAGGTGTTGAAGATGCGCACGATGTGCGTGTCGACGCCCTGCTGGCGGTGGTAGGCCATCGTGAGCGCCTCGGCGTAGCGCTTGGCCTCGTCGTAGACGCCGCGCGGGCCGATCGGGTTCACGTGCCCCCAGTAGCTCTCGCTGCTGGGGGTGCTCCTTCGGGTCGCCGTAGACCTCGGTGGTGGAGGCCAGCAGGAAGCGCGCCCGGTGGCGCCTTGGCCAGGCCCAGCGCGTTGTGGGTGCCGTAGGAGCCCACCTTCAGCGTGTGGAGGGGCAGGCGCAGGTAGTCGATCGGGCTGGCCGGCGAGGCGAGGTGGAAGACGTAGTCGACCGGCTCGTCGATCTCCAGGTGGCTCGATCATGTCGTGCTGGTGGAAGCCGAAGGCCGGGCTCGCGGATGTGCTCGATGTTCTCGAGCGTGCCCGGTGTCGAGGTTGTCGACGCAGATCACCCGGTGGCCCTCCGGCGAGGAGGCGGTCGCACAGGTGCGAGCCGAGGAAGCCCGCGCCGCCGGTGACGAGGGACGTCGGCACGGCGGTCAGCTTACCGGCGGGCGTGGGCGCCGCATGACGAGGGCGCGCATGGACCGCCGCCGCCCTCGGCGAGCTCGTCACCGGGCGAGGACGCGCGCGGCCAGGAGCGAACGCGCGGCCGCGGCCAGGGCCGTCTTGGCGGTCAGGCGGACCGGGAGCATCTCGAGCGAGGCGAGGTCGTCGGTACGGCAGGACCAGGTCGGCAGGAGCGCCACGCCCCGCCGCGATGAGCCCGGCCGCGAGGACCCGCACCTGCCGGCGCGCCGAGGTCGCGCAGGGACAGGCTGGGGAAGTGGTGCCGCAGGAGCGCGATCAGCATCACGGCGTTCGCGTAGACGCCGATGGTCGACGCCAGCGCCAGGCCGGACTGCTCCATCGGCCCGAGCAGCAGCAGATCGAGCACGATCGTGATCGTCACGGTCGCGACGCGTGGTCCAGAGGATGTCGCGCTGGTGGTTGGCGGCCGACAGGGTGCGGTTGAGCAGCAGCGACAGCGAACGCCGGCCAGAGCGCGAGCGCGTAGAAGAGCAGCGGCCGGCCGAGTCTCCGAGACGCAGTCCGCGTCGCACTGGCCGCGCTGGAAGGCGAGCTGGGTCACCTCGGTGGCGTAGATCGCCATCAGCAGCACGATCGGGATGGCCACCAGCGCCGAGCAGGCCCGCCACGCGCCGGAAGGCGCTGAGGGCCTCGCCGCTCGCGCCGCTCGGACATCAGGCGCGCGATCAACGGGAAGAGCGGCGTCAGCAGGGGCAGCAGCAGCGCGACCCGGGGCGCCTGACCGAGCGCGTTGGCGTAGTTCAGGGCGGCGACGCGGCCGCCTCGAGCGATCGACGCGAAGAGCTTGTCGGTGAAGCTGTTGACCTGCTGCAGCACCGAGGCGCCGAGCACCGGCAGCGCCAGCAGGGCCGACCACCCGAGCCGCGGGTGCGGAAGGCGGGCCGCGCGCGGGCCGTCGCGCAGCAGGCGCCAGAACTGCGGGAGCTGGAGCACCACCTGGAGCCGTCGCGCCGATCACCACGCCCCAGGCCGCCGCCTCGATGCCGATCGCTGCCCTGGCCGATCGCGATCGCCCCGATGATCCCGAGGTTGAACGCGACGCCCACCGCGGCCGGCCCCGCGAAGCGGCCGTGGATCTGGAGCATCGCGGTGAAGATCGCCGAGAACCCCTGCAGGGCGAGGGCCGGCGACATGATCCGGATGAGCTCCGCGGTAGATCTGCGGCGCGCTCGGGGTCGAGGTGGAAGAGCGCCGCCGGCACCTCCGGCCAGATCGCGCACGAGCGACGCGAGCACCACCAGCACGACGCCCACCCACGCCGGCGAGCGCCGACGACGAGCCGCCAGGCGCTCTCGCTCGCCCGCGTCGGCCGCGCTCGCTGCTGGAAGACCGGGATCATCGAGCGTCACCAGCGTGTAGAGCAGGACCGCCGCGAACGAGTTGACGATCAGGAGCGAGTTGACGAACGCGTCGGTCTGCGCCGAGGTGCCGTACGCGCCCGCGAGCACCACCTCCCGGAGCGAAGCCGAGCAGCCGCGAGACCAGGCCCGAAGATGGCGACGATCGCCGCCGCCCGGGCGAGCCGGCCGATGGTCATCCGCGGGGCGTCAGGCCGTAGAGCGTGCGCACGCCGGTCAGCACCAGCAGCCCGTCGATCGCCACCGCCGGGCTGTAGCGACCGTCGGGGAAGGTCAGGACGCGCCGCCCGGTGGCGGCGTCGAGGGCGAACGTGCGGCCGTCGCTCGGGTCCGGCGCGATCGTCGAGACGTAGACGAGGTCGCCGATGACCGAGGGCGAGCCGGAGATGCGCTCGCCCACGTCGAAGCTCCACCGCACCCGCCCGGTGACGGCGTCGAGCGCGTCGCAGCGGTGGTCGTAGCTGCCCACGTAGACGCGCCGCTCGGCCACGGCGGCGCTGGAGTAGACGAAGTCGCCGAGCACGCGGACCCAGGCGATGCTCGCCGGTGTCCTCGTCGAGGGCGACGACGCGCCCGTTGACGTTGCCGACGTAGACCCGCCCGTAGGCCACCGCCGGCCCGGCGTAGAAGCGCCCGGGCCCCCGCAGGCGCTCGCCGGGGCTCGTCGTGCGCCACACCACCCGCCCGTCCGTGCGGCGGAAGGCGGTCACGCGCCCGGCGTAGTCGCCCACCACCACGTTCGGCCCCGACAGCGCCAGGCTGGCCTTCACGTCGCCCGCGGCCTTCGCCGCTCCACTGCACGCCGCCGGTGCGCAGCGTCGAGGCGCAGCGACCCGCCCGGACAGCGTCCCGACGTACGCCGACCCGCCCACCACGAGCGGGGACGACTCCGACGGCGGACCCCAGCCGCCGGCGCCACACCTGGCGTCCGGTGGCGGCCTCGAGGGCCAGCACGTCGCCGCGGTTGGTCGTGAACAGGACCAGGTCGCCGGCCATGGCGGGCGAGGACGCCACCCGCCCGCGCAGCTCCACCCGCCACAGCTCGCGGCCGCTCGCCAGGTCGACGGCCAGGGCCAGGCCGGCGTTGGTGCCCACGATGGCGCGCCCGTCCGCGAGGACCGGCGGGAACTCCAGCAGCGAGCCCGCGTCGTAGGTCCAGCGCCGCCGGAAGGGCGGGGCCAGGTCGAGCGCCGGGTTGGCGCGGGTGCGCCGGGCGTCGAAGCCGAACTCCGGCCACGACCCGGCGTCGCTCTGCCCGCGCGGGCGCCTCGGCCGGCTCGAAGCCCTCGGTGGTCCCCTCGACGCTGCCGGAGTCGAACCAGCCGCGGAGCAGGCCCAGGCCGAGGATGCCCGCCGCGACCAGGACCAGCGCGCAGCGCGCCGAGCCCGATCCAGAGCGCCTTACGGCGTCGGGCGCGGGATACGCACGCAGAATCCGGGTGCCCACCAGGTACAGGGTGCGCCCGGCGCCCACCGCGGGCGAGTAGCGGCCGTCGTCGGTCTCCGTGCGCACCGCGCCCGTGGCGGCGTCGAGGCCGTAGGTGCGGCGGGCCTGACCGGGGGCGTAGAGCCTCGAGACGTAGACGACGCCGTCCACCACCGTGGCCGAGCCGGAGATGCGCCCGCCGACGTCGAAGCTCCAGCGCACCGCTCCGGACGCCAGGTCGAGCGCTCGTAGGATGCCGTCGTAGGAGCCGATGAAGACCGTCCCGCCGGCGATCGCCGGGCTGGAGTAGACGAACGCCCCGCCGGTCGAGTGGCGCCACAGCTCCGACCCGTCCCGGGCGTCGAGCGCGATGACGGCGCCGCCCACGTCGCCGATCACGATCGTGGTCGCCGCTCACCCCGGGCCCCCCGTAGAAGCGAACCCCGCCCGAGTAGGTCCACCGCTCGGCGCCGCTGCGCGCGTCCAGGGCGTGGACCTCTCCCGAGTAGTCGCCCACCACCACGAGGCCGCCGGCCAGCGCGGCGCTGCCCTTGATGGCGGCGGGGGCCTGGAAGGTCCAGCGCGCCCGCCCGGTCTCCCCGTCGACCGCGAAGAGGCGGCCGTCGTGCGCCCCCACGTAGACCAGGCCGCCCACCGCCAGGGGCGAGCTCTCGATCGGGCTGCCGGAGGTGGAGAACGTCCAGAGCGTGGTTCCGGCGAGGCCGTAGCGGACCAGCGAGCCGTCCATCGAGGCCATGTAGACGGAGTCCTCGGTGATGGCCGGCGTCGAGGCGATCTCGCCCCTCTGGCGCCGGGCCCAGCGCAGCTCCCCGTCGTCGGCGTCGAGGGCGTAGACGCGCCCGGCGTTGTTCCCGAACACCACCAGGCCGTCGCGCACCGAGGGCGGGAACTCGATCAGCGTGCGCGACTCGAAGGTCCAGGCCGGGCGCCCGCTCGGCGGCCCCGCCCGGACCCCCGGCACGTGGCGGTCGCGGGCCGGCCCGCCGCCGTACTGGGGGCTCTGGAGCCGCGGGTCGTACAGGGCGACCTCGGCCGCCCCCTCCCGCACGCGGGTGCGGGCCGGCGCGTATCGCGGGGGGGCGGCGGTGACCACCCCGACCCCGAGCGGCAGGGTCGTCTGCCCGTCGGCGTCCGAGGTCGCGCGGGCGATCACGGCCCCCCCGCGCAGGCCGCTCACCTCCACCCCGCCCACCGCCTGCCCGGTGTCCCCGTCGGCCACCCTCACGGCCACCGGGGGTCCGTCGAACAGCGGCGCCGATGCGCCGGTCGGCTCGCCGCCCCCGCCCCCGCCGCACCCCGCCGCGAGCGCGAGCGCGAGCGCCGGCGCGACCACGGCCGCGGCTGCCCTACGCGCGCCCCGCACGCCCCGCGGGGCTGCCTCGCCACACGAACGTCACGATCACCCCCACGAGCAGGCCGATGACGGCCGCCAGGATGACGGTGCGGGCGCGGTTGGGGAGGCTGCTCGAGGAGCTGGGGCTCTCGGCGAGGGAGATGATGGCCGGCTGGCCGATCTGGCGCTCCTTCACCAGGTTCAGCCGCTGCTCGGCGAGCTCGGTCTGGGAGATCGAGAGCTGGCTCTGCGCGCTGAACAGGGCGGACTGCAGCGCGAGGCCCCGGTCCCCGCCGGGGGTCTGCAGGAGCTCGGTCCGATAGCGGGCCATCTCGTTCTGCAGCCGGGCGACGTCCAACCGGGCCTGCGAGACGGCCTGCTCGTAGGTGCTGACCAGGTCGGCGGAGGAGGCCTTGGCCTGCGTCAGGACGGCCTCGGCGTAGGCGTTGGCGCCGCGCCGCGCGATGTCGCGGCTCTCGTCCTCGAAGGTGATCGTGGCGATGGTCGGCTGGTTGCCCACCGAGCCGCCCGGCGCTCGCGGCGCCGTCAGCGTCACGCCCTGCCGGACGCGCTTGGGCGGTCACGCCCAGCTCCTTGGCGACCTGGTTGATGAGCTGGTCGCCGGTGAGCGCGCTCGGGGCGGTGGCCGGATTGGTGGTCGGCGTGGAGACCGGGGTGCCCGACACCGATGTCGCCTGGCCCAGGTACAGCTCCGCCTTCGCCACGTAGGTGGTGGTGGTGAGGAAGGTGAGGACCAGGCCGACCAGCGCGGCGACGAGGGTCGATGCGAGGATCAGCCAGCGGCCGCTCCACAGCACGCGGCCGTAGTCCCGGAGGGTGATCTCGCGATCCACGTCCGCGGGACCCTAGCGATCCGCGCGCAGGGGGGCGAGACCCGAGGGTTCGCGGTGCAGGAGGGTCTGATCCAGGTACCGGGTCATGACGACGCCGGGCCGGTGGGCGCCCACGCGGGACTCCGGGCGCTGGCCGGCGGCGATGCCCAGGATCATCTCGACGTAGCCCGCCCCGGCCGCCTGCGGCAGCGGGAAGGCCCCGCCGAAGCGGGTGTTGATGTCGGTGATGCCGAGGATGGCCCCGTTGTCCCGGAAGCACTGGACGGTGCTGGGGCCCGCCAGGGCCAGGCCCTCGACGGCGGCCACCCCCACCTCCACGAGCTGCGGGTCGTCCAGGGTCTCGCCCTTGATCTGCTCCCCGCCCTTGCTCTGGATCATGGCCCGGGGCACCGCGCCCAGGGCGCGCCCGTCGGGGTCGCCCAGGCAGTCGATGCTGAACTCCCGGCCGGGCAGGGCGCGCTGCACCACGCTCTCCACCGGGGAGTAGCGGCGGAAGAAGGCCAGCTCGTCGGGGTCGGAGCAGCGGTAGATGTGGCGCCCCGCGAAGCCGAGGCGCGGCTTCAGCAGCACGGGGTAGGGCAGGGTCGCGGGGTCGGCCGCCTCGGGCAGCCAGGTCTCGGGCGAGGGCAGCGCCCGCGCGGTGAGGAGCTCGTGGCACAGCCACTTGTCCTGGCAGGCGAGGGCCACCTCGGCGCTCGGCAGGAAGGCGCGGGCCCCCGCGGCCTCGATCAGCGGCGCGGCCATGGCCAGGAGGACCGGGTCGAGGTCGGTCAGCGGCAGGACCGCGCGCACGCCGTGGCGCCGCGCAGACCGCGGCGACCGCCGCGCCGTAGCCGGGGTCGGCCACGGCGGGCAGCTCCACCACCTCGTCGGCGGCGAACAGCGCGGGCGAGAGCGGGTCGAGATCGCTCACCAGCACCCGGCCGTGGTGCGTGCCCGCCGAGAGCGCCGCGCGGAAGGCGCGCACGATGTCCACGCGCTGTCCGGCGCAGGTCAGGAGCACGGTCACGTCAGCCATCGGCGCTCCCCGGCCCGGACAGGTCGAACCCGCCGCGCTCGCCCTTGTAGGTGCCCTCGCGCCCCAGCACCACGAGCGCGGTGCGGGCCAGGATCGCCAGGTCGCGGCGCAGGCTCCAGCGGTCGACGTAGCCGACGTCGATCTCGATCCGCTCCGACCAGGGGATGGCGTTGCGGCCGCTCACCTGCGCCAGCCCCGTCACCCCCGGCCGCGCCAGCAGCCGCCGCCGCTGGCGGTCGTCGTAGAGCTCGGACCTGCGACTCGACCGTCGGGCGCGGGCCCACCAGGCTCATGTCGCCCCAGCAGCACGTTCCAGGAGCTGGGGAAGCTCGTCCAGCGACAGGCGCCGCAGCGCCCGGCCGGCGCGGGTGATGCGGTCGTCGCCGGCGACCACCGCGAGCCCGGCGCCCATGCCCTCGGCGCCCACCACCATCGTCCGGAACTTCAGGAGGGTGAAGGGGCGGCCGGCGTAGCCGATGCGGCGCTGGCGGAAGAGGGCGGGCCCGGGCGAGTCGCGGCGCACCCAGATGGCGATGCCCACCAGGGCGGGCGCCAGCGCGAGCGTCAGCGGGCACCGCCAGGGCCAGGTCGGTGGCCCGCTTGGCGCGCCCTCCGACCGGTCCGCGGTCCCAGCGCGGGGGCTATCGGTCGGCAATCGACTCCACCGTGGCCACGAAGCGCGCGGCCAGGGCCGCCCGGTCGTAGTGCTCGAGCGCGTAGCGCGCGCCCGCTCTCGCCCATCCGGCGCGCGCCCTCGCCCGGTCGGCGGCCAGGCGACCGGATCGCGCCGGCCAGCGCCGCGCCGTCCTCCGGCGGCACGGCCACCCCGCAGCCGGCGCGCTCGACCATGCGCGTCAGCTCGCCGCGCGGCGCGGCGGCGACGATCGGCCGGCGCGGCGCCCAGGTAGTCGAACGCCTTGTTCGGCAGGGCGCCGGCGAAGAGCGCGTTGTCCTGGTAGGGCAGCAGGCAGGCGTCGGCGCGGGCGAGCCAGGCCGGCACCTCGCGCTTGGGCACCGGGTCCACGAAGGTCACGTTGTCGAGCGTGCCGCCGCTCCGGCCTCGTCCACCAGCGCCGGCTTGCGGTCGCCGCCGCCCACGAGCACCAGCCGCACGTCGGCGGTCGCGCAGGTGATCGGCGGCGTCGAGCACGGTCTCGAGCGAGCTGTAGGTGCCGTGGGCGCCCACGTACATCGCCACGAAGGCGTCCGTCGGGCACCGCCGCCGGGTCGG
Organism: Miltoncostaeaceae bacterium; assembly: GCA_963721335.1. Lineage (GTDB taxonomy): Bacteria > Actinomycetota > Thermoleophilia > Miltoncostaeales > Miltoncostaeaceae > CAVXDY01. The sequence goes on along the minus strand of CAVRIV010000001.1, from coordinate 189,392 downwards.
CCGCGGAGCCGTCGCCGTTCCGGCTCGCGGGCGGCGAGGCTCGAGGTCCACGCCGTTGGTGATGAGCGTGATCCTCGCCGGGCTCACGCCCTGGGCGACGATCCCGTCGCGGATGCCCTCGGTGAGGGCGACGATGCGATCAGCGCGGCGGTAGCAGTAGGCCTCCAGCGCCGGGCGACGCGCGATCGTGCGCCGGTCGCGCACCAGGCCCATCGCGATCGCCGAGTCCGGCCACAGGTCGCGCACCTCCAGCACGAAGCGCGCGCCGCGCGCGCGGGCCAGGGCGGCGGCCGCGGCGGCCGAGGGCAGGGAGGGCGACGAGGCCACCACCACGTCCGGGCGCGGCGCGCGCGCGCCCGCGACCGCCGACCACCAGCGCGAAGGTGCCGTAGCTGGCCACGCGCGAGCGCAGGTCGCGCCCGTAGCCCGGTGTGGAGTAGGTGCGCCACACGTCGAGGCCGTCCTCCGTCCTCGTGCACCACCTTCCGCCCCCGGTAGCGCTCGGGCACCGTGCGCTCCTTGTGCTGCACGTAGGAGGTCACGACGGTCACCTGGTGCCCGGCGCGGGCCAGCGCGTGGGTGTGCTGCCAGTGGCGCACCCCGCCGGGCTGGTCGGCGCTCACGAAGTACTGGGAGACGTAGAGGACCCGGCTCACCGCCCGAGCACCTCGGCGTAGAGGGCGGTCAGCGCGCGCGCCTGGGACTCGAAGCCGAGGCCGTCGACGAAGGCGGCCCGCCCGGCCGCGCCCATTCGGGCGGCCTCGCCGGCGTCCGAGAGCAGGCGGGTGAGCGCGGCGGCGTGCGCCTCCGCGTCGTCCGGCGGCACGACGAGGCCGCACCCGGCGTCCCGCACCATGCGCGCCCATCCGTCCCAGGTCGCTGGCCACCACGGGCCGTCCGGCGGCCATCGCCTCCACGAGCTTTGTCGGCACGGCGCGATCGTAGTTGCCGTGGCGCTGCAGTGGGATCCACGCCACGCGCGCGGCCGCGAGGAGCGCGGGCACCTCCGAGTGATCGACCGTGCCCACGTGGCACCGCGCCCGGAGGGCAGGACGCCCGGGTCGCCCGGCCCGGCCAGCACCAGGCGCGCGCCCGGCACCGCCACCAGCGGGAACGCCGCGCCGCATCACCTCCAGGCCGCGCAGCGGCCCGAGCCCGCCCACGTAGAGCACGTCCGGCTCGGAGGGCATCGGCGGCGGGCTCGGGGAACGCGTCGGACCAGGGCGAGTTCGTGACGCTCACGGCGCGCGCGCCCGGCGGCGGCGAAGCGGGCGGCCAGGTCCTCGTTCGCCGTGACCACCCCGGCCAGGCGCCGGGCGCCGAGCCGCTCCGCGCGCTCGGCGGCGAGGGCGACGCGGCAGCCGCAGCGGGCCGGGCAGCCACCGCTTGGTGCGGGCGGTCTGGCCGAGGTACTCGTGCACGTCGTAGACCACCGGCCGCCGGCTGACGCGCGCCAGCCACAGGGCCGCGGGCAGCAGCTCGGGGTCGTGGACGTGGTAGATGTCGGCGTCGCGCGCGCGCGCCAGCCGCGCCAGGCGCCAGCCGGCGGCGAGCCGCCGGGCCCGGCGCGAGCGGCGTCGCGCGGCGCCACCACCCCGCGCGACCGCCGGCGGCCGCGACGGCCCGCGCCTCCTTGTGGAAGATGCGCACGTCGCGGGGCCGGTGGACGGTGGTGAGGTGCACCGCGCGCACGCCGTCCAGGCGCGCCGCCTCGGCCGGGGCGGCCGGCGCGCCCGCCGGGCCCAGGGCGGCCCCGCGCGCGGTCAGCTCGTCGAGCAGGTCCTCGCAGAGCGCGGCCGTAGCCCGGGCGCGCGGTCGTCGGCGAGGTACGTGTTGTGCCACAGGAGGGCCGCCCGCCCTCCTGCCCGGCGGACGACGTCCAGCACCCGCAGGGCCCGCTCGCGGGCGTCGTCGGCCGCCAGGCCCAGGCGCGAGTGCAGCGTCGGTGTCCATCACCGCCAGCGGCAGCAGGAGCAGGGCCGCGGGACGCTCCTCGCCCACCAGGTAGGGCCGGAAGGGCCGGGCGATACCGGCGGCGAAGCCCGGGCGCCTCGCTGAACGCCAGGCTGGAGTCGTACTCCACGCCGGCGCGCTCCAGCCAGCGCACGGTCTCGTGGTAGCGGAAGCGCAGGTAGTGGAAGCGGACGCCGGCGACCGGCCCCGCCTCGGCCCGCAGGGCGGCGAGCTCGGCCGCCAGGGCCTCGCCGTCCTCCGAGGAGGCGAAGGCCGCGTGCAGCCCCACCTCCCCGCCCGGCGGCGCGCACGGCGGCGGCCAGCGCCGCCCGGTCGCGCTCGTACACGCGCCGCGGCGTGCCGTCGAGGCGGTGGGCGTTGCGCCCGATCAGGAAGACCGTGGATCGCACCCCCCGTCGCCAGGCGCTCTCCAGCAGGTCGGGCACGTTGTCCCACGGGTCCGGGCCCACCAGCGCGGCGGCGAGCCCGCGCGGCCCGCGGCGGCGGGCGATCCCGGCCAGCCCGCGGGGGGTGCGCCGGCGCAGGCGGTCGATGTCGTGCGTCAGGGCGACGCTCCAGGAGCGGCGGGGCGGGATGCGCAGCCCGGCCCGCAGGGCGGAGAGGTAGCCCTCCACCGGGGGGTCCTCCAGGTCGAGGCCCGCGATCCGCCCGAAGGAGCTGGCCGCCAGCGGCAGCCGGCCGAACTCGTCGCGCTCGGGCACGCACAGCTCGTCCCACCGGGCCAGGAGGTAGAAGGCGCTCGCGACCAGGTCGCCCGGGATCGGCCCGCTCGGGCCGGGTGGGCGGGAAGAGCAGGGTGAGGTCGCGGCTGCGGTGCGACCGACGCGCTCGGGAACGGCCGGTTCCCCTCGAAGAAGGCCTGGGCGGCGAGGTCGGCGGGGATCCAGAGGCCCGAGGCGGGGGGGTCGGGGGCGTAGACGAGGTCCGCCTCGCCGTCGGTCCACACCGGCCGCGGCGCCGAGCGCCTCGGCCAGCGTCTCGAGCACCCAGCGGGCGCGGGGCGCGAAGGCGGCGCGCGCGCCGTCCATCCTCAGCCGCAGCTCAGGCACGGCGCCGGCGCGCGATGCGCGAGTAGAGGGCGAGCGCCGGCCGCGGGTCGCGCGGGTCGATGACCCCGTCGGCGATCGGCGGGCGCAGCGACGACAGGAAGGCGCGCAGGCGTCCACTCCCCGCGGCGCACCTCGCGGGCGCTGCCGGCCAGGTGCTTGCTCGCGAGGATCCAGCGCCGCCCGCTGCGATGCCCGGCGGGCCAGGTGCGCGGGCGCCCGACGGCGTCCAGCCAGCAGGCGTACGGCAGGTTGACGCCGCACGCCGTGGCGAGGCCCACCCAGAGCCATGAGCGCGGGTTGACCTCGATCAGATAGTCGCGCCCGTCGCGGTCGTCGCGCTTGACCTCCACCTGCGAGATGCCGTGGAAGCCCAGCGCGTCGAGCAGGCCGTGGCAGCGCGCGGCGAGCCCGGGGTCCCAGCGCGACTCGGCCGCGCGCGCGGTGCCGAAGCGCGGCGGCCACTGGCGCAGCTTGCGGCCGGTGAACGACGCCAGCGGGCGGCCCGCGACGTCGCGGTAGCTCCCGAGCGTCCACAGGCGCGAGTCGTCCCGCCGGGGATCACCTCGGACACCTGGGGGCGGTACGGCGCCGCCAGCTCCCAGGCCCGCCGCAGGCCCTCGGCGTCGTCCGCCTCCAGCACCTGGGCGCGGAACCGTCGCCGGAACTCCGGGGCGTAGCGCGGCTTCAGGATCATCGGGGAAGCGCAGCTCGGCCGGCCACGCGCGCCAGGTCGGCCTCGTCGGCGGGGCTCGATCGTGGCGGGCACCGGGAAGCCCGCCGCGTGGGCCGCGGCGTGCTGATGGCCCTTGTCCATGATCCCCCGCATGGCCGTCCAGGGGCTCCAGGGCCGGCGCAGGACGGCGTCCACCTCGGCCTCCCGCGGCCCGATCGCGGCGATCGCCTCGTCGTGGGTGGCGAACAGCACCGCGCCCGGCTCCCGCTCCGCCACGCGCAGCAGGTCGTCCACGAACGCGCCGGCCTCCGCCAGCGGATCGGCCGTGTGGGCCGGGCGTGGCGTAGCGCGACAGCAGCCCCAGGGCGCGCGGGTCGTGATCGCAGGCGATCACGCGAACCCCGGCGCGGCCGAGGCTGCGGACGATGCCCAGGGCGTTCGGACCCGACGCCTGGAGCACGACGGCGGCCGGCCGGCCGCCGAGGGCCTCCGGGCGCCTCACCCGCGCACGGCCTCGTAGATCTCCGTCATCCGGCGCGCGTTGGCCTCCCAGGTGTAGGTCGCGCGCCCGACGCGCAGGGCCTCCTCGCCCATCCGCCGCGCCAGGTCCGGGTCGTCCAGCACCCGGCCGAGCGCGTCGGCCAGGGCGGGCGCGTCCGAGGGCGGCACGAGCAGGCCGGTCTGCGCCGTCCCGCACGATCTCGGGGGTGCCGTCCACCGCCGTGGCCACCACGGGGCGGCCGCAGTTCATGGCCTCGCACACGACCGTGGGGAGGCCCTCGCTGAGCGACGGGAGCACGAACAGGTCGCCGGCCGACATCCACCAGCCCACGTCGTCGTGGCCGATCTTGCCCACGAAGCGGACCCGGTCGGCGATCCCGAGCTCGGCGGCCCGCCGCTCGAGCGCCGGGCGCATCTCCCCGATGCCGGCGGCCACCAGCAGGGGCGCGCCCTGCGGACGCTGCGCCAGCAGGCCGATCGCCTCCACCAGCGTGTCCACGCCCTTTCGGGGCACGAGCTTGCCGACGTAGCTGACGATCGGGCCGTCGTCGGGCAGGCCCAGGCGGGCGCGCGCCTCGGCGGCCGGCCGGGGCGTGAAGGTGCGCGTGTCGGCGCCGTTGGGGACGACCGCGACCGGACGCCGCGGCGTCCCGAGCCTCTCCGCGGCCGCCCCGATCATCGCGCTCACCGCGCAGACCTGGTCGATCGCCTCGACGGCCTCCGAGACCCGGCGGGCCTCCCGCGGGCCGCGCGCGGGCACGTCCAGCACGTCGGCGCGGTGGGCCGTGGCCACCACGGGCACCCCCAGCCGCGCCCCGGCCCGGGCCGCCGCCCAGCCGTCGGGCACCAGCATGTGCGCGTGGACGACGTCGAAGGGCCATCTCAGGTGGACGCGTCGCAGGGGGCCTCCCACCGCCCAGAGCATCGCGTCCGCGTTCCGATGCCCGAGCCGGGCCCCGGGCAGGGTCAGCTTGCGCGGGTACAGGACCGGCACGCCGTCGATGACGTCCGTGGCGGGCACCTCGCGATGGGTCCGCCAGCGCGGCAGCAGGGGCGGCGCCCAGCCCGTGGGGGAGACGACGCGCACGTCGTGCCCCAGCCCCACCAGGGCGCGCACCTGCTCGTGCACGAAGATGCCCGCGGTCCGGTTGACCGGGCTCGGGTACATGTGGCTGAGCATCAGGACCCGGATGGCGGCCCCCCCTCGCCTGGGGCCTGCGCCTCGCGGCGCGCGAGCACCAGCGCGCCCATCCCGAGGCCGAAGACGATCCACATCGGCGCGAAGTGGATCGCCGTCGAGGGGCCGATGCTCCCGATGATCCACCCCACCAGCGCGAGCGTGCCCGCCAGGCACATGTAGCGCACCAGGGGGTCCGACGATCGCCGGGCGGCGCGCGTCTGGCGCCGCAGGAGCGTGAGGTAGAACAGCAGGTAGAGCGCGAAGCCCACCACCCCGCCGTTCACCAGCACCTCGAGCCACCAGTCGTGCAGGTTCGCCACGCCGGGGAAGTTCGCCAGGCTCCGCACGTGCGACTCGGCGTTGCCGGCGCCCACGCCCAGGCCGTTGGTGTCGGCCACCAGGTGCAGGCCGTCGTCCAGCAGCGACGCCCGCACGCCGCCCGATCCCTCCTGGGTCTGGAGCTGGTCCGCCAGCAGGCCGAAGTCCAGCTTGGTCACCGTGCGCTCGTCGAGCTTCACCGGCCCCCCGCCGCCGATGGCGGTGAACACCAGCGCCACGGCCAGCGCCGCGATGGCCCCGGCCACGATCAGGCGGCCGCGCTCGCGGCGGTCCGTCCCCACCAGCAGCAGCAGCCCCAGGATCACGAGCCCCGCCGCGAGCAGCCCCGACTTGCTGCCCGTCGCCAGGATCAGGAGGAGCGCCGCGCCCGCGCCCGCGATGCCGACCATGCGCAGCCGCACGTCGCGGTACACCACCGGGAGCACCGCCAGGTACGGCAGCGCCAGGCTCAGGAACACCGCGAAGTTGTTCTGGTTGCCGAACAGCGAGCCCACCCCGATCAGGCCGGTCCGGCCCTCGCGCCCCTGCCGGAAGGTGGGCAGGTGGTAGCCGGTGGCCACCTCGGCGAGCGCGATCAGGCACGCGAGGACGAAGGCGCCGAGGAGCGACCAGAGCAGGATCTTGGCCCGGCGGCGATCGCGGCAGATGATCGCGATCGCGATCGCGAGGCCGATCATCATCGCCATGAAGCTGGTCCAGCGCAGGGCCGCGAGCTCGTCGTCGGCCCAGCCCAGCGAGAGCACCGACCACAGGAACCAGACGCCCAGGATCCCGGCGGGGCGCGGCAGACCCGGCCGGCAGGGCGAGCCCTCCGTCCATCAGCAGGTAGCCCACGAGCCCGAGGCCCAGCAGGACGATCAGGATCCGGAACAGGAACACCCCGGGCGCCGGCGGCGCGGCCAGGTTCGGGCCGGCGATCGCCGCGAGCGCGGTCAGCACCACCAGCAGGGGCGCCAGGCGCCGCACGGGCACGCCGCGCAGCAGCGTCGCGAGCAGCACGACCAGGGCCGCGCCGAGGCCCAGCAGCGGCTGCCACACCGCGAGCGCCCCCGCCGCGGTCGCGCCGATCGCCACCGCGATCGCGGCCGGCCGCAGGGGGCGGGGGGCCGCCGGAGGGGTGGCCGCCGCGGGGGCCTCGGAGGTCGCCATCGGCCGCGCAGCGTAGCGCAGGGGCCGCGGCCCGCCCCCTATTCCGCGGCACCCTCCCGGCTCGCGGCCACGGCGTCCTCGAGCACCTCGGCCACCCGGCCGGCCTGCCGCGTCAGCGCGTGGGCCCCGGCGGCGTCCCGGCAGGCCTCGGGCGGAGGCGGCTCGTCGAGCACGGCGAGCATGGCCGACGCGATCGCCGCCGGGTCGAGCGGATCGACCAGCCGGCCGGCCCCGGGATCCGGCACCACCTCCCGGGCCCCGCCGACGCGGGTCGCCACCACCGGCCGGCCGCCGGCCAGGGCCTCGAGGGCCGCGACGCCGAGGGGCTCCACCCGGCTGACGATGGCCAAGAGGTCGCACGCGGCGATCCAGTCCGGGACCTCGCGATGGGCCACGGCGCCGGGGCGGGTCACCGCCCCCTCGAGCCCCAGGCGCCGCACCCCGGCATCGACCGCGGCGGCCAGCGGGCCGTCGCCCACCAGCGCCAGCCGCGCTCCGGGGCGGCGCGCCCGCACCCGCGCGAACGCCTGAAGCAGGCCGAGGGGGTTCTTGCGCTCCGTCAGGCCGCCCACCGCCAGCACCAGCGGTCCGGCGGGCGGCAGCCCCAGGCGGGCGCGCGCCTGACCCCGGTCGGCCGGGACGAAGCGATCCATGTCGACGCCCATGTCGATCACGTGGACCGGCGGCAGCGGCACGCCGGTCGCGCGCAGGGCCTCGGCGAGGTGGTGGCTCACCGCGATCAGCCCGGCGGCGCGGGCGAGCGCGGGGGCGGTGGCCCGCCGCAGCGCGGGCCGCTCCAGGTTGCGCACGTCCTGGCCGTGGGCCGTGAGCACGTAGGGGATGCCCCCCGCGCCCGCCGCGGCGGCCATGGCGACGGCGCCCGTGGGGAAGAGGTAGTGCGCGTAGATCACGTCGGCCCGCCGGGCGGCGCGGGCGGCGCGGGCCGCCAGGCCCCCGTACTTGGCCGGCGTGCGCACCGGCCCGCCGGCGCGCCGGTCGATCACCACGGTCTCGACGGGGAGGCCGCGGGCGCGCAGCGCGTCGCACATGTCCGCGACGAACGAGCCGTAGTCGGGGTCGTCGGCGCCGGGCCACATGTTGCTGAGGCACAGCACCCGCGGGGCGGAGGCCGTCACGGTACCGGCACCGGCTGGGGAGCGGTGGGACGAGGCGCCTCGACCAGCGCCGGGCGTGCGCCGGCCAGGGCCACGGCCGCGGCCGCGATGACCCAGGTGAACGGGTCCTCGAACAGCGCGGCGTAGAGCAGGCTGTGAACGAGGAGCCCCGCGAGCATCGCGCCCAGAGTCCACCGCGCCCACCCGATGTCGCCCTCCCGCGACGACCCGCGGACGGCCGCCCAGCCCGTGCCGCAGACCAGGATCAGGAAGAGGGCGAAGCCGATCACGCCGGTCTCGCTCAGCACCGTGACCGGCGCGTTGTGGGAGATGACCACGCGCACCCGGCGCTGCTCCACCGGGGTCAGGGTCTCCTCGAAGCGCTGCTCGAACGCTCCGAGGCCGGCGCCGGCGACCGGGTCCGCGCGCCAGATCGTGAGCCCCCCGCGCACCAGGTCGAAGCGGCCCTCGCTGACCCGCTCCAGCCGGTTGCCGCTGGTGGCCGCGTGGCGGATGTTGCCGCTCGTCGCCGCCGCCGCGCCGCCCAGCACGATGAGGAGGGCCGCGGCGGCGGCCAGCGCCTTCACCGGCCCCACGGCGCGGACCGCCAGCAGCAGCAGCCCGAGCATCAGCATCAGCGTGCTCGAGCGCGAGAAGGTCACGACCATGCCCGCGGCCATCACCGGCACGGCGAGCGCGAGGATCCACAGCTCCAGCGGGCGGCGGCGCACCCAGGCGAGCGCCAGGGCCGCCAGGATGGCGAGGGCCAGGTAGCGGCCCAGGATGTTGGGGTCGAAGAAGATGCCGTTCACCCGGAAGAAGCGGCTGTAGACGTTCGCCTGCTGGAGCGTCTCGTTCCACCAGATCTCGCGGGTGGCGTACTGGAAGAGGGCGACTCCGGCGGCGATGACGCCCCCGGCGATCGTGGTGATCGCCAGGGCGGCGAGCCCGCGCCCGCGCGGCCACCACGCCAGCGCCAGTAGGTAGAGCAGCGTGAAGGGCAGGTAGAAGAACACCGCCTTCACCGCCGCCTGGTCCGGGTCGGTGCTCCAGAGGGTGGACACCAGGAGGAAGGCCACGAAGGCGGCCAGCGGTCCGGCGACCGCCGCGGGGCCCTCCGGCGCGGGCGCGGCGATGCGCCCGCGGACGCGCCCCCAGATCCAGGCCGCCAGGCCCAGCAGCACCACGGCGTAGAGGGGCACCAGCAGGTTGCCCTCCTGGCTGCCGAGGGACACCGGGACGCGGATCGGCAGCGCGATGCCCAGCAGCACGAACCAGACCGTGGGCCGGGCGAGGATGACGCGTACGGCGATCACGGCGATCACGAGCGCCGCGATCACGAGCGCCGCGGCCGCGCCGGCGGCCGCCGGCGAGTCGACCCGGTCGAGCCCGGCGCGGGCGTCGTCCTCGGGCACCAGGCTCGCCAGCAGGATCCCCCACGACACGAGCATCACCGCCAGGGCGGCCGCGCGCTGCGCCTCCGAGCGCAGCGCGGGCAGGGGTGCCAGCAGTCCCACGACCCCGGCGGCGGCGGCCACCGCGGCGACCTCGCGGGCGGCCTCGATCACGGCTGGTCCCCCAGGCGGATCAGGGCGGTGCCCGCCTGCCGGCCGGTGGCCCGCGCCACCAGCCAGAGCGCGGCCGGGTTGATCCCGGCCGGGATGCGCACCCGGACGCTCCCCAGCGGTCCGCGGGCGCCCACGCCCACCTGCGGCCCCAGCGGATCGGCCCCGCTCACGCCGGGCACCCCCGTCCGGCGGCGCAGGGTGAGGGTCACCGGCGTGGAGTCGGGCAGGGGGTCCCCGCCGCTGGTCCGCAGGGCCACCCCGACCGGTCTGGCGGGGCGCGGGGTGGGTGGGGATCGCGCGGCCCGCGAGGTACCCGACCCAGCAGGTGCGCTCGCGGACGTTCACGTTGCGGGCGGCGTCCGAGAAGGACGCCCGCAGGACGTAGGGCCCCGGCGTGCACGGGGCGGCCGGCCGCGGTGTGGCCGTCCCACGACCAGCGCACGACGCCCTTCGCGCGCACCGGCCGCCGGCCCAGCCGCCGCAGGCTCGTCGTCTCGCCCGGGCGCAGCGCCTCCAGCACCAGCGACCCCGGGTCTGCGGCGGTGAAGACGAGCCGGCACTCGCCCGGTCCTCGGCCCGCCAGCGTGGCCGACTCCACGGTCAGCGACCTCGGCTCGGGAGGGACGGTGTCGATGACGATGTTGCGGGTCGTGTTGAACTGCTTGTCGCCCGCCCGCGCGCGCAGCTTGATGGCGTAGGTCCCGTCGGGCAGCGCCCGCCCGTCGTCGCCGGCCCCGTCCCACTCGGTGCTGGAGAAGCCGCGGGGCCGCGGGGCCTCCGGCAGCAGCAGCTTCACGCGCGTGCCGTCGCGCTGGATCTCGACGGACAGGGTGCTCGCCTCGTGCAGGCGGATGTTCACCCGCGCGTCGTCGCGCCGCCCGTCGTCGTTCGGGCTGAAGAGCAGGGTGGCCTGGAAGCGGCTGACGATCGGCGGCGGCGTCGGGAACGCGAACGGCAGGACGAAGATGCCGAGCGCGAGCACGAACAGCGCGGCCATCGCGACGATCACCCCGGCGTGGCGCGCCCGGTCGCTCACCGGGCCCCCCGGCCGGTCACGCGATGGCCCGGAACCCCAGGCAGATGTAGAAGCCGAAGCGGCCCAGGGGCGTCCGCGACAGCGCGAGCTCCGCCCGGCGCGGGCCCGAGAAGCGGTACAGCCGCCCGATCTGCGAGCCGATGCGACCGCCCGGGCGGAAGAAGATGCCCCGCCGCGACACCGGGACCAGGCCGGCCGATGCCGCGTGGCTCTCGAGGTCCGTCCAGGTCTGCCAGTTGTCGACCGGTGCCAGGTTGAGCCGGATGCCCGGCATGCCGGCCTCGGCCAGCCAGCGCCGCGCCCCGGAGAGGCTGCGCCGGTTGGGCGTCGAGATCACCAGGAGGCCGCCGGGGGCGAGCTGCGCCGCGCAGGGCGGCGAGGCAGGCGCGCGGGCTCTCCAGGTGCTCGAGCACGTCGGTGAGCGCGATCAGGTCGTAGGGCCCCGCGGGCGGCTCGTACGCGCTCCCCACCTGGGCGTCGAGCCGCTCGGAGGCCCCGATCTCCCCCAGCCGCCTGCGCGCGTGCTCCACCGACTCCGGCGAGAGGTCGATGCCGGTGCCGGAGAACCCGCGCTCGGCGAGGCGCTCGAGCAGGAACCCCGTGCCGCACCCCACGTCCAGAACGCGGCCCTGCGGAACGGCGTACCGGTCGATGGTCTCCAGGACGAGCGACATCCGGCTCTGGAGGTGCCAGTTGCGGCTCTCCACGGCCACCAGGCGCGGCGCCAGGCGGTCGTAGTAGGCCTGCACCTGGTCCAGGCGCTCCTCGCCGGCCTCGCTCACGGGCCCCACCCCGCCGGCGGAGGGAACGCCCGGGCCTGGGCGGCGAAGCGGTCGTAGGACGCCTTGCGCGTTCCGTCCCCGCGCAGGAGGCCCGCCGGTCCAGAGCGGGTTGTCCTGGAAGTTGAACCAGGTCACCACCTCCACGCGCGGCTGGGCGGCGGCGGCGGCGAGCGTCTCATCGAGCCAGGCGGCCTGCTGCGCCTCGCTCACGAAGTAGCGGTGAAAGCGGTTGTACGACGTGTGGTAACCCGTCTCCGTCACGTGGATCGGCGCGCCCGGCCGAAGCCTATCGACCTCCCGGATGACCTGGGGCAGCGTGCTCCACGATGGCACGAAGAACGCCTTCAACGGGGATCCGATGGGGTAGAGGTGCAGGCTCCAGGCGTCGATGGGCGGGCCCTCGCGCGCCACCATGCGGGTGAAGTCGAGGCTGCCGACGGCGCCGCCCTCGCCGGGGCTGCACGTGCGCGGCGTCCGCCCGGCGGGCCCCACCGCGCCCCCGATGACCTGGGAGCGCGGGTTCGCGGCCTTGATCTCCCGGTAGGCGGCCGCCAGCAGCGCGGCGTAGGCGCCGGGCGACACCAGCGCCGCCCGGCCCGCGCGCTGCCGGCACTGCGGGGCCCAGAACCCGGGGAGGTTGGGCTCGTTCCAGACCTCGAGGTGGCGCACCTCCGGCAGGAGCGCGCCGGTCGCGTCCGGGAAGGCGCCCGAGTAGCGCCGCGCGATGGCGCCGGCGAAGCGTGCCCCGTCGGCCGCCCGCGGGGCGGCGCTGCGCCCGCCGCTCCGCGAGGCCCACGCCGGCGTGAGGTAGAAGTCGAGGATGACCGAGATCCCGCGCGCCGACAGGCCGCGCACGATCTCGTCGTAGCGGCTCCAGTCGTAGGCGGGATCGGCCGGGTTCCGCGCGTCGGCCGGCCGCGTCGGGGCCACCTCCCGCCACAGCACGTTGACCCGGGTCACCCGGGTCCCGGTGGCGGCCAGCGCGTCGAGCCGTGCCTGGAGGGCCGGTCCCCGCACGTTGACCAGGGCGTCGTCCTGCAGCGAGGCGATCGGCGCGGCGGCGGCGGTACCCGCCATCACCGCGAGCGCGACGAGCGCGGCGGCGAGCAGCCTCACGGCACCGGCCTCAGGCGGGCGACCGTCACGCGGGCCCCCCGCGCGCGGACGCGCTCGAGCAGGGCCACGCGGCGGCCGTCCACGGCCACCGCGGCCAGCGGCCCCCGCCCGCGGCCCACGGGCCGCAGGACCCCGGAGCGGGAGGCCAGCACCCGCCGGCCGTCGCCCACCGCCACGGCGCCGCCGCCCACCGAGACGCGCGGCACGCGGGCGCCGCTCCACACGCCGCGGGCGGCGCCCGTCGCGACGTCCACCCGGATCAGGCGCACGCCGGCGCCCACCCGCGCGGCGACCACGACGAGCCCCCGGGACGCCCACACCCGCACGGCCGGACCCGGGAGGGCCGTGACGGCCACTCCGCCCAGCCCGGCGTCGCCCGCCGGCGCCCGGGCGAGCACGGCCGGCGCCGCCGGGTTGACCCACGCGAGGAGCCCCGGCGCCAGGGCGGCCAGCCCGGCGCCGGTGCGCACCGGCACGTCGACGGCGGTCCGCCGCTCCCCCAGGCCGACGGGGTCGACCCCCACCAGGACGGCGCCCCCGTCGGCCCGCGCCTGCAGGAACCGCACGCGGCCGCCGTCCACGGTGGCGGCCAGCGTGACGGGCGCGCCGGCGCGGCCGTCGCTCTCGACCACGGTCTCGACGCCCTCGGGGTCGCAGCACCAGATCACCGGCGTGGCCGCCCGGCGGCTGCTCGGCGCGGCCACGAAGCTGCCCGCCCCTCCGGGGGCGAGGATCCCCGACCCCATGGCGGCGATGCTGGTGCGCACCGAGACCGGCGTCTCGAGCGTCCCCGCGAAGCGGGTTCGCGCCGCGTTCAGCCGCACCCGCGAGGTCTCCGCGCGGTAGTAGTCGAACGGCGCCGCGCCCGGCGGCGACCCGGCGATCCGGCGCGGGTCCACGTGCACGGTGGCGGCCTCGCTGACGACCAGGCTGGCCCCCGAGAAGGCCGCGGCGTGGTCGAACCATCCGTCGAGGGTGATCGTGCGCGTCGCCGCCCCCGCCGGTCCCGCGACGCCCAGGCCCACCGCCAGCCCCACGGCGCACGCGACCGCCCCGCGAGCCCTCACCTCACCGCCGGGGCCTCGGCGCGGAGCGCCGCGACGGCATCGGCCAGCAGCGCCTCGCTGGACGCGGCGAGCTCGGGCGCCGCGAGCGGGGTCATGTTGGTGAGCTGCACGTGCCGGGCGCCGACCGCGACGAACTCCGCGATGGTCGCGGCCACCTCGTCGGGCGTGCCGTACACGACGCTGTCGCGCACGACCTCCACCGGCACGGCCGCGGCCAGCGCCAGCGCCTGCTCGCGGTCGTAGCCCGTGGGCAGGAAGGACGTGAGCCCGAAGGCCCCCTCGCCCAGCGGGTGCTCGGCGCCCCGCGCCGTGTAGGCCTCGGCGGGGCGTGTGAGCGCGATGAAGCGCATCAGCAGGGAGCCGTCGATGGCGGCCTCCGCGGCCTCGCGGCTCTCGGTCACCACGATCCGTGCGTAGAGGCCGGGCGTCACGGCGCCGGCCTCGCGCCCCGCGGCGCTCGCCGCGGCCCGCACGGCGGCGAGCATCCCGGCGTACTGCCCGGGATCGGTGGCGAGTGGCAGCCATCCGTCGGCGCGCCGGCCCACGACCTCCAGGCCGCGCGGCCGGTGGGCGGCCACCCATACCGGCGGCGGGCGGTCGCCCAGCGGCCGCAGCCCGAGGGTCGCCCCGCGGAGCCGGAAGTGCTCGCCCTCGAAGTCGATCGGCTCGTCCTCGGTCATCAGCAGGCGCATCACCTCCAGGCCCTCGTCCAGCCGGCTGAGCGGGCGGGCGTTGGCGAGGCCGAAGGGCGAGAGGTTGAGGGCCTCGCCGGCACCCACGCCGAGCACGAACCGGCCGCCGGTCAGGTGGTCCAGGGTGAGGGCGGTCTGGGCGAGCGACGCCGGGTGGCGCCGCACGAGGTCCGTCACCCCGATCCCGAGCCGCACCTCGCGCGTGGCCGCCGCCGCGGCCGCGACCACGGGCACGGGGTCGAACCACACGTGCGGGCTGCGCTGGCCCGCCGCGGCCTGCGGCACCAGGTCGGGCGTCCAGATGGACAGGGGGAACCAGTGCAGCAGGTGGTCCGCCCACCAGATCGCGTCGAAGCCCTGCTGCTCCCGCCGCTGGGCCGCCTTCACCACGGCGTCGGCCGGCGGGCGCACCGCGCCCATCGCCGACAGCTCGAGGCCCGGGCTCGCCGCCATGGCGGCAAACTACTCTCCGGGTGGGGGCGCTCCAACGGGCGCGGGTGGTCCCGCGGGATGGTCTCCACCCCGGAGCTGCGAGGACGCGTGGCCGGCCACCGGCGCCACCACCTCCCAGCCGTCGCGCGCACCGCCGGGGGAGCCGGGCAGGTTCACGATCAGCGTCGTGCCCCGCACCCCGGCCTCGCCCCGCGACAGCATCGCGTGCGGGGTCACGGCCAGCGACCGGGCGCGCAGGGTCTCGGCGATGCCGGGCACCATGCGCTGACAGGCCGCCCGCGTGGCCTCGGGCGTGCGGTCGCGCGGGCCCACCCCGGTGCCGCCGGTGGTGAGGATGAGGTCGGGCGAGGCGGGGGCGTCGCACAGGGTCTGCAGCAGCGTCGTCAGGCCGTGCTCGTCGTCGGGCACCACCTCCCGCAGCACCACCTCGGCCCCCGACGCCTCGACGGCCTCGACCAGCACGGGGCCGGAGCGGTCCTCGCGCTCCCCGGCCGCCGAGCGGTCGGAGACGGTGATCACCACCACCCGCAGGGCCGTCCGGCTCACGGCGCGGCCTTCGTCTTCTCCAGCAGCCGGATCCCCTCCACCACGACACCCTTGTCGATGCCCTTCACCATGTCGTACACGTTCAACGCGGCCACCGACACGGCCGTCAGGGCCTCCATCTCGACGCCGGTGCGGGCGATGGTCTCGACCTCGCCGGTGATGCGCACCTCGCCGGCCTCGGCGTCGATGGCCACCTCGATCCCCACGCGCTCGATGGGCAGCGGGTGGCACAGGGCGATCAGCTCGGGCGTCCGCTTGGCGGCCATGATCCCGGCGACGCGGGCCACGGCGGCGGCGTCGCCCTTCGGGAGCTCGCCGTCGGACATCGCGCGGGCCGTGGCCGGCGCCATCCGCACCACCGCCTCGGCCACCGCCCGCCGCGCGACCGGGGGCTTGTGGCCCACCCCGACCATCCGCGCCTGCCCGCGGGCGTCGAGGTGGGTCAGCTCGTCGGCGCTCACGCCTTGGCCCGCTGCGACCGGCGCCGGTCAGCCGAGCGCTTGCGCGCGATGTCCTCCTGCTGGGCCGACAGCCACTTGCCGACGTCGTTCTCGCGCACGATCCGCTTGATCTCCTCGAGGCGGCCGGCGCGCTCGTCCACCGGCATCGTCAGCGCCATGTGGAACGCCTCGGCCTGGGCCTCCACGTCGAAGGGGTTGATCGTGATCGCGAAGGACCCCAGCTCCTCGTGCGCCCCGGCGTTCTCGGACAGGATCATCACCCCGTTCCGCTCGTTGACGAGCGGGGCCTCCTTGGCGATCAGGTTCATCCCGTCGTAGATGGGGTTCACCAGCAGCACGTCGTAGTGCTTGTAGGCCGCGACGGCCCGGTGGATGTTGCTCTCGATGCGCAGGTCGATCGGCATCCAGTCCGTGTTGCCGTGCTTGGTGTTGATGTGGCTCACCACGTCGCGGATCCTCGCCAGGTACTCGACGTACTCGTCCACGTCCTGGCGCGAGGGCTGAAGGAGGGCGAAGAACGTGATGTCCTCGTGGAACTCGGGGTGGCGGTCCAGGAAGATGTCGTACGCCTTGAAGCCGCGCAGCGTGTTCTTCGAGAGGTCGGTGCGGTCCACGCGCACGATCAGGTGCTGGCGCCGGCGCCGCAGCATCGGGCCCTCCTCCTCCTTCACCTCGGGGCTCCGCGCGAGCTCCTCGAACATCGGCGCGTTGACCGAGATCGGGTAGGAGCGCACCCACACGTCGCGCCCCTGCCAGCGGACCTGGCTGCGGGCGTAGTCGACCCGCAGGTCGAGCAGCTCCTCGCAGCAGAGCAGGAAGTTGCGGCCGTACCGCCAGGTGTGGAAGGCGATGATGTCGTTGGCCAGCATCCCGCGCAGGATCGCCTCGCGCACCCTGCTGGGCAGGATGCGCCAGTAGTCCGACTGGCTCCACGGGATGTGCACGAAGAAGTGCAGGAACGCGTTCGGGTGCGCCTCGCGGATGGTCTCGGGGGCCGTGTAGAGGTGGTAGTCGTGCAGCATCACGACCCGCTCCGGGTCCTCCTCCAGCTCCTCGTTGACCGCCTCGGCGAACGCGCGGTTGGCGGCGAGGTAGCCGTGCTCCCAGGCCAGCAGCTCCTCGCGGCGGATGTCGGGGGCGTTGCTCAGGTCCCAGAGGTAGTGCTGGATGAACCAGAGCATGGGGTTGGCGACCACGTTGTAGTAGTCGTGGTAGGTCTCGGGGTCGATCGTCACGAAGCGCCCGCGCGTGTCCACGCCGAGGTCGGGCATGGGGAAGCTGCCGCCCCCGGCCACCCGCGACATCTCCTCCTCGGCCTCCGAGATGGCCGCCGAGATCCACAGGGCGGGCGTGTGCTCCGTGAGCCCCAGGAGCGCCGTGACCAGGCCGCCTCCGCCCCGCTCGTGCCGCAGCTCGCCGTCCGGCCCGCGCGAGAAGGTCAGGGGGCCGCGGTTGGAGACCAGGATCAGCGGCGCCCTGCGACGTCCCACAGCCTGCTCACCCCTCCGAGAGGCGCGTGAAGATCCCGAGCCAGTCGCGCAGCAGCCGCGGCGTCAGGAAATCGTGACGCACGTGCTGCTTGCCGCGGCGCGCCATCGCCCGCGCGGTCTCCGGGTCGCTCAGGATCTCGATGCAGCGCGCGGCGGCCTCCTCGGGCGAGCTCACGAGAAAGCCGGTCTGGCCGTCCGCGATCTGGAGCGGGATGCCGCCCACGTTGCCGGCCACCGTCGGGCGCGCCTTCCAGAGCGCCTCGGTGACGGTCAGGCCGAAGCCCTCCTTGATGGACTTCTGCAGCACCACGTCGGCGTGCGTCTGGAAGGCGTTGACCTCCACCGCACCCACGTTGTTCAGGTTCGACAGGATGTAGATGTCCTGGTCGTCGCCGGCGTAATCCATCGTGCGCTGGAAGAACTCCCAGCCCTCCGGGTCGTCGCTGGCCATCGACCCCACCAGGGCGAGCTGGAGCTCGGGGAACCGCTCCTTCACGATCCGGTAGGCGTCGATCACCCCCAGCGGGTCCTTCCAGGGGTCGAACCGCGACACCTGCAGCATCAGCGGCCGCTCGATGTCCAAGCCGAACTGGTCGACGATGTAGGCGGCGTCCTCGGGGGAGAGCGACATGTTCTTCGGCGACAGGGGGTCGATCGCCGGCGGCATCACGACCGGGTCCGGCACGCGGTCCCCCGGCGGAATGTACTGCGCCATGTGGAACACCGACAGGTCGTAGCCCTCGAGCATCGGCAGCAGGAAGTCGAGCACCTGCGGGTTGGGGCTCGACAGGTCGATGTGGCAGCGCCAGATCCACTTCGCGCCGTTGTCGGCGGCATGCATCCGGAACGCGGCCGGCTGCGGATCGTGGATCACGATGAAGTCATAGTCGTCCGTGAGCCCGCCCACGTTCATCAGGTTGTACTTCTCGAAGACCGCCTTGTCCTCGTCCGTCAGCTCGCGCGGGTCCCCCTGGAGGGAGTTGTGGATCGTCTTGGTGACGTGGAAGAAGTCATCCCGCCCGAACATGAACTTCCATTCGGCCGCAAGCCCCGCGTCGTTCATGAGGGGGACGAGGCTGTAGAGGATCTCCGCGACGCCGCCGCCGAAGTTGGTGGCGTTCACGTGAAGCACGCGCTTTCCCTCGAGCGGGCCGGCCAGCGCCCGGATGTCGGCCATCAGATCGCGCGAGACGATGCTGTGGTAGTCGGCCAGCGACTTGCGCCCGACGTTGACGCTTCGGATCACGTGCGGTACCCCCGGGGCGGCGACGCCGGCCCAGGGCCGGCCCGATTCGTGCGACACTCTACCCTCCACCGCCGCGCCCTCGGCGGTCGCTCACCGTGCTGAACGTCCGCCTCTATCGCACCTGCTGGCTGGTCGCGGGCGTCGCGCTCATCGTCGCGCTGCTCACCCTGGAGACCCCCGACACGGGGCGCCGAGCCGGTGCTGCCGTCGGACATCGACGGGCAGGGCACGCTGGAGCTCTCGGACCAGCTCACCGCCATCGCGCCCGACCGCCCGGCGGGGTCCGACGCCGACCTGCAGGCGGCCCAATGGGTGAAGGGGCAGCTGGCCCAGGTGCCCGGGGGCGCGGGCCGTGTGCAGACCCAGGACCTGGTCGCCAACGCGGACGGCGATCGCGTCTCCCTCCGGAACGTCTACCTCGTCGTCCCCGGCTCCGGCGGCCTGCGCCCGCTGCCCGGCATCGTGGTCCTCGCGCCCCGTGACACCCCGGCGGGCGTCTCGGGAGGGGCCAGCGCCACGGCCGTGATGCTGCGCCTGGCGCGCGCCTCGGCCACGACGCGGCACGAGCGCCCCCACCTGTTCGTCTCGGTCGACGGCAACACGGTGGGGAACGCCGGCACCCGGTGGTTCCTGCGCCGCTTCTCGTCGTTCCCGCTGGAGGCGGCGATCGTCCTGGACGGCCCGGGGGATGCGCAGGGCGACCGCGTCCACGTCTGGATTCGCGGGCGCACCGACCGGCAGTCCGCCGGGCTCGCGCCCTTCGCCGAGCGCGCCATCGGGCGCGCCGGGGGGCGCGCCGACGCCAGCCCGTCGCTGGTCGACCAGCTCCTCGGGCTCGCCGTGCCGCAGACCTTCGGCGACCAGGGCGCCGCCATCGCCCTGGGCCTCTCCGCCGTGACGCTCTCCGGCCGGCCCGACTCCCCGCTCTCCCCGGCGCCCGCGCCCACGGCGGAGCGGATGGAGCTGGTGGCGAACGCGGCCAACGACCTCCTGGGCGCCCTGGACTCCACCGCGCGGGTGCCCAGCGCCGACGGCGGCCTGGAGCTGGCGGGAAAGCGCCTGCGGCCCACGGCGACGCGCCTCGCGCTGCTGCTCCTCGCCCTGCCGGTGCTGGCGCTGGCGGTCGACGCCGCCGCGGGGCTGCGCCGCGCCCGCGTGCCCCTCGTCCCCGGGATCCGCGCGGTCGCCCTGCGGGCCCTCCCGCTGCTCGGGGCCCTCGCGGTCGCCTACCTGCTGGCCCTGGGCGGCCTGCTCCCGCGCCCGGCGGCGGGGGTGCCGCCCCTTCCGGCCGAGGCCCGCTTCGGAGCCGCGGCCGCCCTGGGCCTGGTGGTGGCCGTCGCGGCCGGAGTGCTCGCGTCGGTGTGGACGGGACGGCGGGCACGCCGCCTCGACGTCACCCGGGCCGCCGAGGGCACCGCGGCGCTGGTGGCGCTCGGCGTCGTGCTGGTGCGTGCTGTGGATCGTGAGCCCCTTCGCCCTGGTCCTGGCCCTCCCCGCGGCGCACGCGGCGGCGGTGGCCCCCGCCGCGCGGCGGCCCTGGCACCTGCTCGCCCTGGCCGTCGTGGCCGCCCTGCCGATCCTCGCCCTGATCCTGAACATGTCGGGCCACCTCGACTCCAACCCGATCTTCGCGGCGTGGTACCTGGTGGTGACCACCACCGGCGGCGCGCGCGGGGCGGTGGGGCCGATCGCGGCGACGCTGGTCATCGCCTGCGTGTGGACCATGACCCGGCACGTCCTGCTGCGCGCCCGCAAGGGCCGCGCCACCGCGCGGCCCCGCCGCCGGGTCGCCTCCGCCCCCCGGCTATAGTCGGAACCGGTGGCCGCACGCCTCGCCTTCGTCTCGGTGGTCATCCCGGTCTACAACGAGCGCGAGTCGGTGCGACCCCTGGCGGAGGAGCTGCTGGCGGTGCTCCGGACCCTCGGCCGCCGGACCGAGGTCCTGTTCGTGGACGACGGGTCGACCGACGGCACGTCCGAGGTCCTCGCCGACCTGGCCGCCGCCGAGCCCGAGATCGCCGTCGTTCGCCTGCGGCGCAACTTCGGCAAGGCCGCGGCCCTCATGGCGGGCTTCCGCGAGGCGCGGGCGACGCCATCGTCACCATCGACGGGGACCTTCAGGACGACCCGGCCGAGATCCCACGGCTGCTGGCCGAGCTCGAGGCCGGCGCCGACCTGGTCAGCGGCTGGAAGCGCGAGCGCCAGGACTCCTGGAGCAAGCGCGCGGCGTCCCGGGTGTTCAACGGCGTGACCGTCGCGCATGTCCGGCGTCCCGCCTGCACGACCTGAACTGCGGGTTCAAGGCCTACCGGGCCGAGGTCGTCCGCTCCCTGGCGCTCACCGGCGACCAGTACCGCTACATCCCGGTGCTGGCGGCCAACGAGGGCTTCCGGGTGAGCGAGATGCCGGTCAACCACCGCCCGCGCGGCCTTCGGGAGCAGCAAGTACGGCCTCGAGCGCTACGTGCGCGGCTTCCTCGACCTGCTCACGATCCTCTTCGTCGGCCGCTTCCGGCAGCGCCCGATGCACCTGTTCGGCGGCGCTCGGGATGCTGCTGCATCGCCGTCGGCATCGTCATCTGCGCCTACCTCGCGATCCTGCGGCTCACGGGCGAGGGCATCGGCAACCGGCCGCTCCTGCTGCTCGGGGTGCTGCTGATCGTGGTGGGCGTCCAGCTGTTCACGATCGGGCTGGTGAGCGAGATGATCCAGCGGTACCACCTGCGACCCCAGGACGACGAGGCCCGCTCGCGGGTCGAGCGCGTCATCCGCTGAGCGCTCCGGGCGGCTCGTCGTGCGCGTGATGTGGCTCGGAACCTACGAGCGGGACTACCCGCGCGCGCGGGTGCTCGTGCGGGGGCTGCGCGAGATCGGGGTGGAGGTGGTCGAGCATCACCGGCCGGTCTGGGAGCGGCAGCGGCACAAGGCGGGGGCCTTCCTGCGCCCCGGGCCGCTCGCGCGCGCGGGCCTCGGCTACGCGCGGGCCTGGGGCGGGCCTGGCCCGCGAGGTGGCGCGCGAGCGCCGGGTGGACGCCGTCGTGGCCGGCTACCCGGCCCAGCCGGACGCCGTGCCGGCCTGGTGCGTGGCCCGGGCCCGGAGGGTCCCGCTGGTGGTCGACATGATGATCTCGCTGTCCGACACGCTCGCCGGGGACCGCGGCCGTGCGGACCGCGCGAGCGCCGCGGCGCTGGCCGGCATCGACCGCCTCTCGCTGCGGCTCGCCGACCTGGTGATGGCCGACACCGAGACGGGCGCCGCCTGGCTCGTGGAGCGCTTCGACGTGCCGCGCGAGCGGATCGTGGTGGTCCCCGTGGGCGCCGAGCCCGACCGCTTCCCGTACCTGCCCGAGCCCGACGGCCCGCCCCACGCGCTCTTCTACGGCAAGCTGGCCCCGCTCCACGGCGTCGGGACGGTGATCGAGGCGGCCCGGGCGCCCGGCTCGCCGCCGCTGCGCCTGATCGGCGACGGGCAGCTCGGGCCCTGGCTCGAGGCCGAGCTCGCGCCGCGACCGCCCCGCGGGCCTGGCCTGGGAGCGCTGGGTGCCCTACGAGCGAGCTGGGCGCGGCGGTGGCCGGGGCGGCGATCTGCCTCGGGGTCTTCGGCACGAGCGACAAGGCGGCGCGGGTGGTGCCGAACAAGGTGTGGCAGGCGATGGCCGCCGGGCGGCCGGTGGTGACCGGCGACACCCCGGGCGCGCGGGAGGAGCTGGACGACGGGCGCACCGCCCTGCTGGTGCCGCCCGGCGACGCCCCTGCGCTGGCGGCGGCGCTGGCGCGCCTGGCGGGCGATCGGGCCCTGCGGGCGTCGATCGGGTCCGCCGCCCGCTCGGCCTACCTCCAGCGCGGGGCGCCCGCCGCGGTGGCGACGCGGCTGCGGGACGCGCTCGCATCGCTCTAACCTCCCCGGCATGGCCACCACCGACCGCGTCCACGACTGGGGCGAGAGCCCCGAGCTCTTCGGCCCGCGCCACGCCTACCGCGAGTCGCTCATCATGCGCCGGCTGCTGCCCGCGCTGCCCGGCCCGGCCGTCCTGAACGCCGGGGCCGGCGCCGGGAGCCTGACCCTGCGCATGGTCGAGGCGGGCCTCCGGGTGACCTCGGTGGACGCCAGCGAGCGAGCTCTGCGACTGGACGCGGGCCGCGCCTGGGCGCGGCGCGCGGCCGGCAACCCGGTCCTGCGGGGCGACCTCCAGCGCCTGGACCTGCCCGGACGCCGCCTTCGACGCGGCGGTCTGCGCGGAGGTGCTGGAGCACCTCGACGACGACGCGGCCGCCGCCGCCGAGCTGCACCGCGTGCTGCGGCCGGGGGGCCTCCTGATCGTGACCGTCCCGGCCAACCCGTACCGCTACGACTGGACCGACCGCTGGGCGGGCCACCGGCGCCGCTACACCGTGGCCGATGCCTGGCCGGCCTGCTCGAGGGCGCCGGGCTCGACGTCCGTCGAGGTCGCCGGATGGGGCTTCCCGCTGACGGGCCTCTACCACCGCCAGGTCTACCGCCGCGTCCTGCGCCGCCGCCTCGCGGCCGGCGACGGCCAGCGCGGCGGGCGGCGGCCCGCCGAGGCTCGCCGCCCGGCTGGTGCGGGCCGCCCTCGAGATCGACACGGCGTTCGTCGGCCGCCGCCCCGGCTACCACGGCCTGCTCGCGGTGGCGCGCCGCGGTGACCAGTAGGTCGAGCGAAGCCGTCGGCCGCCCGTCGGCGGGCCCGTGCGGCGCTGGGGAGGGCTCGCCGCCGGCGTGCTGGTGCTCGGCTTCCTCGGCTGGGCGCTGGTCGACGGCTGGTCGACGGTCTCCGAGTACGACTGGGACCTCGAGCCGGTCGTGCTCTCGCTCGGCGTCATCGTGATCGCGGCTCTTCTACCTCGGCGAGCGGCGTCGGCTACGGCGCGATCGTGGACCGCCTGCACTCCGACGGGCCCCCCGCCCGCGTGACGCTCTCGATCTGGGCGCGCTCGCTGCTGGGCCGGTACGTCCCCGGGAACGTTCCTGATGGTGCGTGAGCCGGGTGGTGATCGAGCTACGAGCACGGCGTGCCCGCGCCGCGTCACCGTGGCGGCGACGGTCTACGAGCAGCTGCTCACGCTGGGGGTGGCGGCGGCCGGCTCGGTGGTGTTCGTGGTCCTCTTCGGCACCGCGGGGGCGGTTCAGGCTGTGGCTGCTCGCGCTCCTCCCCCTCGGCCTCGTGGTGCTGCACCCCCGCATCTTCGGGCCGATGTCGGCGTGGGCTGCTGACGAAGGTCCGGCGGGAGCCGCTGCCGCGTGCTGCTGGCGCCCCGGCCCGCTCGCCGCCCTGATCGGCTGGTACGCGGTCATCGCGTTCCTGCTCTGCACGGGCGTCTGGCTGCTGGTGCGCTCGGCCGCCGGCCCCGAGGCGGGCAGCCCGGCCTTCGTGGGCCTCGCCTTCCTGCTCTCGTTCGCGGTCTCGATCATCGCGTTCCTGTTCCCCTCGGGGCTCGGGGTGCGCGAGGGCGCCTTCGCGCTCGCGCTGGCCCAGAACGTGCCCACGGGGGTGGCGGTGGCCCTCTCGGTGGGGACGCGGCTCGTGATGACCCTGGTCGAGCTCGCGTTCATCGCCGCCGTCGTGCTGGTGGACCGGCGCCACCGGTGAGCGTCGCGGCCCCGGGCGTCCCCACGCCCAAGGTCCCGCCCTCGCGCCCTCGGCCGCGCGCGGGTGGGCCGTCCGCAGGCCGCGGGCTCCGCAGGCGGCGGTCTGGGCCATGATGGCCGTGTACGCCGGGCTCTTCTCCTACCTGTCGATCGCTCGTCAGCGGGCGTTCTGGACCGGGCGCTTCGACCTCGGGAACATGGTCCAGGCGGTCTGGAGCACGGCCCAGGGACGGCCGCTCGAGACCACCGACATCGCTGGGCGACCAGTTCGTCGCGCCTGGGCGCGCACGTTGACCCGATCCTGGTGCTGTTCACGCCCCTCGCCTGGACGCGGCGTGCTCCCCGAGGCGCTGCTGGTCGCGCAGGCCGTCATCGTGGCCGCCGGCGCGCTGCCGGCCTTCTGGCTCGGACGGCGCTGGCTCGGCGACGACCGCCTGGCCGTGGCCGCCGCCGCCGTCTACCTGCTCTACCCGCCCCTCCAGTGGGCGACGCTCACCGAGTTCCACCCGGTCACGCTCGCCGCGCCCCTGCTGATGTTCTGCATCTGGGCGGCCGAGGAGCGCCGCTACGTGCTCCTGTCGGCCCTCGCGGTCCCGACCGCCCTCACCAAGGAGGAGGTGGGGCTCGCCCTGGCGATGCTCGGTCTCTGGATGGCGGTCCGGGGGCTCGGGCGCCGGTACGGCGCCGCCCTGGCCGCCGCCTCGCTGGCGTGGGTGGCGATCGCCGTGCTGGTGGTGATCCCCCACTTCAACGCCGGCCAGGGGTCGGAGTTCGTCGACCGCTACGAATCGCTCGGCCCGGACGGGGGAGGGATCGCGCACACGCTCCTCACGCGCCCCTGGGAGGCCGTGCAACTGGCGGGGTCGTACGACCGCCTGAGCTACCTGGGCGCCCTCCTCATCCCCCTGGCCTTCCTGCTCGCTGGCCGCGCCCCTCCTCGCGGCCGGGGCGCTGCCCGAGCTGCTCATCAACATCCTGGCCGACTGGTTCCCCCAGTACTCGATCGAGTTCCAGTACGTCGCCGTCATCGTGCCGTTCCTGGTCGCCTCGGCCATCCTCGGCCTGGCCCGGCTGCGCCGCGCACGCCGGCCCGCGGGCCTCGCGCGGCTCCTCTCCCACGACCGGGGGGTGGCCGCCGCGTGGGTGGGGGTGGTGCTCCTGGCGGGCGTGGTCCAGGGCCCGCTGCCGTGGTGGGACGCGGTCCCGGCGATCGGCTCGGACGAGCGCGTGGAGCAGTAC
The DNA here is from genome assembly GCA_963721335.1 of Miltoncostaeaceae bacterium. GTDB lineage: Bacteria > Actinomycetota > Thermoleophilia > Miltoncostaeales > Miltoncostaeaceae > CAVXDY01. The sequence continues at coordinate 164,109 of CAVRIV010000001.1, read as the reverse complement.
GACGTCGACCACCACGCGGCGGTGCTGGAGCGCGCCGTGGCCATGATCCCGGACGGCGTGCCCGTGTCGGCCGGCAACCTGCTCGGGGGCCCACCTCTCCGAGCGCGAGCGGATCTTCACCTTCCCGGTCGTCGCCGACGCGCGGTGGGTCGATCGTCGACAGCCACCGGCCGTACGTGGCGGACCGGCTCGACCGGATCCGGTTCGCCCCGCTCCTGGCGCAGCTCCGCTGCCCGCACGGACATGCGCATCGTGATCGACGAGGACGGGGTGATGGTGTTCCGGCGCGTCGATCCGGTCGTGGAGCCCCGGTGACGTCCCGGGCCGCCGGTGCGCCGCTGATCGTGCTGGGCGGGGCGCTGGCCGTGCTGCCGGCGCTGGCGTGGTATTCGGCCCACGGGCCCGGCGGGCGGGTCGTGGCCACCGGGCTCGCGGCCGCCGGGGAGCTGTGGCTGCTGCCGCGTCCTCGGCGCGCTCGCCGTCCTCGCGGGGGCGGCCCTGCTGGCCGCGCGCGCCGGGGCCGGCGGCCCCGTGGCGCGGTGGGCCGGGCCGCTGGCGATCGTGGCCGGGGGCCTGGCCATGGTCTGGGCGATCCGGGCGGGAGCCGACCCGCCGGTGCACCTCGTCGTCCGCGACGGCGGGTCCGACCGCACCCTCGCGGCCGCGATCGACCTCGAGCCCGCGGCGATCGTGGCCCCGATCGTGGCCGGTGCGCTGGTGGCGCTGGGCGCCCTCCTCACCGTGGCGGGCTGGCGCCGGTGAGGATCGCCGCGCCCGCAGCCCGGTCCGGGCCGAGCCGGGGTGGAGGACGCCGCTCGTGGCGTGGGCGGCCTCGCGGGCCCTGGTCATCCTGCTGGGCGTCGCGGCCAGCCTGGTGCTTCGGGGTGCCGGAGCGCGGCGTCGACCCCGCGGTCCCGGACGCGCTCGCCATGCTCGGGCGGCTGGGACACGACCTGGTACCTCGACGTCGCGCGCCACGGCTACGCGCACGACGTCGGCCAGGTGGGCGAGGTCTTCACCAACCTCGCCTTCTTCCCGCTGCTGCCCGGGGTGATGGCGGCGGCGCTGGCGCTCGGGCCTCAACCCGTTCATCGCGGCCCTGGTGATCTCCAACCTCGCGTTCCTCGCCGCGCTCCTGGGCTTCCACGTCGCTGAGCGTCGCGCGGTTCGGCGAGGCAGGCCGCGGCCGCGCGCGACCTGGGCCCTGGCCCTGCTCCCCACCGCGGCCTACGCCTCGCTGGCCTACACCGAGGGCATCGTCCTGGCGTGCGCCCTCGGCGCCGCCCTCGCCGGCACCCGGGGGCGGCACGCGCCTGGCCGGCCTCGCCGCCGCCGTCGCGACCCTCGCGCGGCCCACGGGGATCCTGGTCGGCCTGCTGGCGGGTCTGCTCGCGCTGCGCGGCCCGGCCGCGGGGCGGGTGCGCCGGGTGGCGCTCGCGGTGGTGCCGAGCCTCGTGGCCCTGGCCGCGTTCCTGGCATGGATGGCGGTCGCGCGCGGCTCGGCCCTGCTCCCCTTCGAGGCCCAGCGGGCCTGGGACCGCGGGCAGCTCGGCATCGGCCTCGTCACCGCGGCGCCCTCGGAGATCTCCGCCGGGTGGGACCACATCGTCTCGGGCACCGGCGGGGCCGCGTGGCACGCCACCATCCGGGACCTGGCGTTCCTCGGCCTCTACGTCTGGCTGCTGGTGCGCCTGTGGCGCAGCGAGGGCGGGCTGCGCTCGCCCTGGGTGGCCTACTCGGCGGCCGTCATCGCGCTGCCGCTCTCGAGCGGGACGATCACCTCGATGGCGCGCTTCGGCCTGCTCGCCTTCCCGCTCATGTGGCCGCTCGCGGACTGGCTCGGGGCCGAGCGCGGGAGGGCGTTGCGGTGGGCCGGGGTGGCGGTCGTGGTGATCGCGCTGCTCGTGGCCCAGCTCACGATGCGCTCCCCGTAGCGGGCGGAACCTCCAGGGTCGCGACCACCGGGTCGTGGTCCGACAGCAGCAGCCGGCGGGTGAGCCCGCCGAAGGAGACCGTCACCTCGCGCTCCGAGGGCGGCATCGCCCGCGGCCCCTCCAGGACGCGCAGGCCCTGGGAGAGGATGCGGTCGATCCCGGACCCGGCGTCGAGCGTCGCGCCATGCCAGCCGTCCGCGGCGAGCGCGGCCAGGGCGGAGTGGTCGGGGCGGACGTTGAGGTCGCCCGCGAGGACCGCCGGACCCTCTCCCGCCGCCTCGCGAACGATCGCGGCGGCGAGTGCGATCTCCCGCCCCACCACCTCCGGGTTGCGCGCGTTGTGGCAGTGCACGCAGCCCACCACCAGGCCGGTGCCGCCGGGCGGGCGGAGGCGCGCCAGCACGACCCTGCGGGGCTCGGGCAGGTAGCGCGCGAGCTCGCCGGCGCGTGAGGCGCAGGTCGCGGGCGGCGCGGGCGACGGTCCGCAAGGGGTTGAGCCGCCGCGACCGGAGGCCGTCGGCCACCACCTCGAGGCGCGGCGCCGACCAGCAGGACGTTGGCGTTGCCCTCGTGGGTGCGCCAGAGGTCGGGGTTGCGCGCGGCCAGGGCGTCGCGCAGGCGGGCGGGTCCGATCAGCGGGCCGGTGGTGGTCCACACGGCGCGCATGCCCGTGACGGCGACCAGGGCCGAGATCCCGCCCGTCGGCACCTCCTGCAGCGCGCAGACGTCGGGCGCCCAGGCCGCGATGCGGCGCGCCATCAGGTCGGTCAGCTTTCGGTTCAGGTGGACGTGGGTGCCGTCGTCCACCGGACGCCCCAGGAGCGTCGAGGCCGCACGTGGCGCCCGAGTCCCGGACGCCCGTCGCGTCCGTGGAAGAGATTCCAGGTGACGATGCGCAGCGGGGAGGGAGGCACCGCGCGAGCGTCGCCCCTTGTGTCCGGCATCGCAAGCGTCCACGATTCCGCGCCGTGCCCCGTCGCCCCTCCACCCCGCGCGACCGCTGGGCCGTGGCCTACTGGACGGCGGCCGTCCTCATCTACGCGGGCCTGGGCGTCTTCTTCCAGCCGTTCTTCCTGCTGGGCTTCTGGGAGTCGGTGCCGTTCGTGTTCGCCGTGACCTGGCTCGCGGGCCGGCTGTTCGGCCGCACGCCCACCGACCCGGGACCCGGCCCGTGAGCTGGGCCGCCCACGATCTCGAGCCCTACCTCCTCCGCGTCCAAGTTCCCCGGCCTCATCAGCCTGCCGCTGTGCCTGTTCGGCTCCTACTCCCCGGACCTCTTCACCAAGTGGGCCGTCTACGGCCTCGACTACACCGGCGACGCCAAGATCGTCGACGACCCCGTGCAGCTCCACCGCGGGTGGCCCGGGGTGGGCTTCACCCACTCGCTCGCCTTCGGCGTCGTCATGGCGGGGATCATCTTCCTGGTCAGCCGCAACCGGATGTGGGCCTTCTCGTTCCTGATAGGCGCCTGGGCGCACGTCCTCTCCGACACGCTCGACTCGGTGGGCGTGATGCTCTTCTTCCCGTTCAGCACCTGGCACGCGCACCTCGACGTCTGGGAGTACGTCGGCCAGGTGGGCCGCAGAACCGACGCGATCGCCTACTACACCTCCCTGGGCGGCGTGTGGGACCTGTTCTGGGCCGGCTGGCTCGCGTTCCGATGGCGCGACTTCACGTCGGAGTACTTCCATCGCGAGGTCGTCCCGCGCGACACGTTCTGGCTGTGGCTGCGCACCAAGGCCAGCGACGACGTGATGCTCACCGTCTACCGCGCGAGCGCCTTCTTCGGTGTGGCGTCGATCATCGGCTGGTACGTCTGGGCGCTCTTCGTCAACGAGTTCCACAACAGCCTCGACTGGACCCTCGGAGGCCCCCAGTGGGCACCGAGGCAGGGCCCCCCGTAGTGGCCGCTCGTCCCGGCGGCCGGCCGGAGGCGCTGTTCAGCCCTTAGGCCGGAGCCCCCGGCTGCCCGTCGGGCACCGGGGCCCAGGGCACGCGCGGGCCGTAGACGGCCGGGCCGCAGCCCCCGTCGCTTCCGAGGACCGCGCCCACGAACGTCCCCAGCCGCACGTCGAACGCCATGCGCACCAGACCCGGCCGCTGCACGCGCAGCTCGGTGCCCCAGGGCTTGCGCGGAGCGGCGCAGGCGGAGCCGTGCTCCACCCGCCAGTAGGGCGTGTAGCGCAGGCGCAGGCGGAAGACGCCGGGGCGGCGCACGCGCAGGGTGACCGTGTTCGAGGTCAGGGAGATCACCGACACGTCGCGGGCGGGCGTGGCGATCGGGGTCGCCCGCGGGAGCTCGAAGACGGTCCAGCCGCCCATGCTGCGCCACCCGTCGCAGGCCCGAGGTGCCCGAGCTCAGCAGCGCGGCCTCGTTCCGCGCGCTGTAGTCGAGCGGGTCGTCCGGCAGGAAGACGTAGCGCACGCCCGTGCGGCGGAGCCAGGTGTCATAGCGCTGCGGGGTGAGCTTCCCGTAGAGGACCGCGTTGGCGGGGAAGTCGTCCTGGCGGAACCAGCCGCGGGCCAGCGGCACGCCGCGCCGCGCGAGGTAGAAGGCCTCCCAGTTGTCCGCGGTCGCCACCACCTGCACCCGGTGGTCGGGGTCGGAGTGGTTGTCGAGGAACGCGATCACGGGGTACCAGAAGCTCCTCGTTCTGGGCTCGCGACTCGGCCGCGGTCCGCCAGCCGGCGACGGCGGGCAGTGCCTGCCACAGAAGGATCGCCGCGATGCACGCGATGGCGAGGCGGCGCGGCCGGAAGCCCCGGGCGGCCAGCGGCAGCAGCAGCAGCGGGACGCCCATCAGCAGCAGCAGGCGGACCGCGTTGCCGCCGAGCGGCGAGGAGATCGCGAAGGCGACCGCGCCGAGGATCGCGTAGCCCACGAAGAGCGCCCGCACCGGGCGCTGGTCCGGCAGGCCGCGCGCACAGCAGCCAGGCCCACCGCGCAGAACGCGGCGATCGCGAGAGCGTCCTTGGGGTCGAACGGGTAGTCGGCGCCGTCGGTGCTGAAGCCGCGCAGCAGCACCCCCTGGCCCGCGGCGACGAGGACCGTGCCCAGCGCGAGCGCGACGTTGCCGCGCGAGCGCCACCAGCCTCGGGCCGACACCGCCACGGCCGCCAGGACGACCAGCAGGAACGCCAGCGCCAGCGGGTGGGCGAGCGCGGTGGCCAGCACGGCCGACCAGCGCCAGCGCCCGCCGGCCGGCCGCGAGCGCCAGGAGCGCTCCGAGCGCGATGGCCAGGCCGAGGAGGAAGGGGAAGGTGCCGGCCACGACCCCCAGCGGCACCAGCAGGGCGAAGGCGACGGCCGGGCCGGTGGCGAGCGCCGGCCAGCGCCGCCGCACCAGGGCCGCGAAGGCGGCGGCGGCCGCCCCGCAGGAGGCCGACCACCACCGTCGTGAGGCCGGCCAGCGCGGCCAGGGGGTAGAAGAGCAGGCTGTAGTTCACCTGCGCGTAGCGGCCCGAGTACCAGAAGTTGTCCCACAGCTGCCAGCCGTGGTCGCGCCAGGCCTGGGTCAGGTAGAGGTGGGCGGCCTGGTCGCCGCCGGGCGGGCCGAAGGCGATCACGGCGAGGGCCAGGGCCGCCGCCAGCACACCGGCTCCGAGCGGCCGACCGGCGATGCCCACCGTTCGGCGGGCGATTCGTGACAGCCTGTCCACCACCTTCTCCCTCGGGGGAGTTCCCCCACGTCCGCCCGGTCGAATCCTACCCGGGATCGTCGGCGGAACCGCTACGGGGTTGTGGGCGGAGGCGCGGGCGGGGTGGTGGCCGGAGGCGGCGGGGGCGTGGGCGCCACGGTCGGCGGTGACGGCGTGGGCGCGGGCGGCGTGGGCGAGGGCGCGGGCGCGACCGGGCTGGGCGCCGGCGACGGGGAGGGCGAGGGCGATGCGGGAACGCTCGGCGGGGCGGGCGGCTGGGGGAGCTGGATGCCCGTGCTCGGGGCGATGGAGGTCGAGCCGGTCGAGGCCGACGACGAGCCGACGCCGCCGAGCGCGTCGAGTTGGCGAGCCCGGCCGCGCGCGTGAAGTCGCTCGAGAAGGGCGACCACGACACCGGGTCGTCGGCAGCGGGAACGACCCCGACTCGCCGTAGCGCGCGATCACCACGCGCATGAAGTCGGCCCAGATCGAGGCCGGGAAGCGTCCCGCCGGCCACCGCGATGCCGTGCACGCTGTACATGAGCCGCGGTTCTGGTTCGGGTAGCCGACCCAGACCGCCGTCGAGTACTGGGGCGTGTAGCCCGACGAACCAGGCGTCCGAGAAGTCGTCGGTGGTGCCGGTCTTGCCCGGCCACGGGCACCCCGATCTGGGCGCCGGTGCCGGTGCCGCCGGTGACGTTCGCCTGCAGGATCCTGCTCACCTCGTAGGCGACGCCGTCCGAGAAGATCCGCGTCCGCTCTGGGAGCGAAGACCTCCTCCGTGCCGTCCGGGGTGACGATCTTGGAGATCGCCTGAGGCGCCACGCGGTAGCCCGCCGTTCGAGAGCGGCGCGTAGGCCGTCGCCATGTCGAGCGGCGTCACCTCGCCGGCGCCGAGGCCGATGGAGGCCACGTCGGGGAGCTTGCGGTCCTTGGAGATGCCCATGTCGTAGGCGGTGTCGATCACCTTCTCGGGGCTCCACGTCCAGCGTGAGCTGCTGGTAGACCGTGTTGTCCGAGCTCAGCGTGGCCGAGGCGATCGGGATCGCCCCGCGGTAGCTGTTCGAGTACGTCTTGACGTCGATTCGGCCCGTACTCGGGATCGATGAAGTTCAGGCGCCGGCTGCCGTAGAGGGTCGTGTAGGGGTTGATCCCGTCGATGATCGCCCGCGTCAGCACGAAGGTCTTGAAGGTCGAGCCCGGCTGGCGCTCGGCCTGGGTCGCCAGGTTGAACTGGTTCTCCTGGCTGAAGGTCTGGCTCGAGGCCATCGCGCGGATGTAGCCCTTCTTCGAGTCGATCATCACGACGGCCGACGCCGGGTCGTCGTCGTAGTAGAGGTTCTCCTTGATGGCCGTCCGCGCCGCGGTCTGCAGCTTCGAGTCGATGGTCGTGTAGACCCGGAAGCCGCCGCGCTGGACCTCGTTCTCGCCGTAGCGGTCGATCAGCACCTGGCGGACGTACTCGAAGAAGTATTCCTCCCGCTTGCGCTTGTAGGCTTTTCCGCGCTTCAGCGCTAGTCCGGCGCGCCTCGCCCGCTCGGCCGTCTCGCGGCTGATGTAGCCCTGGTCCGCCATCTGGTCGAGCACGACGTTGCGGCGCGCCCGGGCCTGCTCGGGGTTCGTGAACGGGTTGTAGGCGCTCGGCGCCTGCGGGCAGGCCCGCGAGCAGCGCGGCCTGCGGAAGGGTGATGTTCCAGACGTCCGTGTCGAAGTAGGTCAGCGCGGCGGCCTGCACCCCCACCGCGTTCTGGCCGTAGAAGACCCCGTTCAGGTACTGGGTGAGGATCTCGTCCTTCGTGTACTTCTTCTCGTACTGGTACGCCAGGTACGCCTCCTCGATCTTCTTCGAGATGGTGCGCCCCGCCTGCGGGTCGTAGAGGTTCTTGACGAGCTGCATCGTGATCGTGCTGCCGCCCTGGGCCGAGGACCCGCTCTCGAGGTCGCGCAGCGCCGCGCCCACGAGGCGGTAGTAGTCCACGCCCTCGTGGTCGTAGAAGCGCTTGTCCTCGATCGCGACGGTGGCGTCCTTCAGCGACCTGAGGGATGCGCCGGCTGCGCACCACGGTCCGGTTGGTGACGCCCGCGACGATCCCGAGCAGCTTCCCGTTCTTGTCGTAGATGCGCGTGTTCTGGCCGAGCCGGATCTCCTTGAGCGCTCCGGTGCGCAGGTTCTCCCCCACCGAGTGGACGGCGAGCGCCGAGACGAGCACGAAGGCGCCGGCGAAGGCGACGAGGCACCCGGCCACGATCAGCACGAGGTTGAAGCGCCTGCGCGGTCGCGCGCCTCCGGCGCCGCAGCCGGCGCCGTCGCAGGTCGCTCATCGGGCGGCCGTCCCCGGCAGCGGGCGGATGTCCCAGGCGACCCGGCCCGAGGCGTAGTCGAGCAGGCCGATCACCTGCTCGGGGCCCCCGCGGACCGGCCCGCGCACGACCCAGCCCAGGCGCGACAGCGGGACCGCCGTCCGGCGCTCGGGATCGGGCTGCGCCCCGCCCTCGGGGACGGGCACGGTGAAGGGGCCGTCCATGTACACGAGGCGCACCGACCGGGCGACGGCCGGTGGGCCGGCCCACCGCTCGCGCGCTCGCTCGAGCGCGGAGTCATCCGTGCCGAGTTGCGCGCCCCGCGAAAGCCGTACGGCGTGATAGACGAACTCCCATCCGCGATCCAGCCTCGCACGACCGACCTCCGCGCCACCGGGCCCATCGGCAAGGTGGTTGGCGATGACCGCCGGGGCCCACGCCAGCGCCGCAACCACGACGACGGCCACCGTCCAGACGATGCGCCGGCGCGTCACACGCATTCCGCGAACTCCGATCGCCGCACGGCGACCGGGATCATAGCGTGGGCCATCCGGATGCCCGGCGGGGCGGGTCGCCCGTCGAGGCGGTGCTGCTCGACGCCTACGGCACCCTGGTGGAGCTGCGCGACCCGGGGGCGCGTCTGCGCGACCGGCTGGCGGCGGAGGGCCACCGCCATCCGGCGGAGCGGGTGGAGGCGGCGCTGGCGGGCGAGATCCGGTTCTACCGGCGCCACCACGACCGCGGGCGCGACGCCGCCTCGCTGGCGGCCCTGCGCCTCGACTGCGCGCGCGCCCTCGCCGAGGGGCTCGGCCCCGACGTCCCTCCCCTCGCGCGCCTGGCCGACATCCTGGTCGAGAGCCTGCGCTTCGAGCTGCTCCCCGACGCCCTCCCGGCCCTCGACGATCTGGCGGCGGCCGGGCTGCGCCTGGCCGTGGTCAGCAATTGGGACGTGAGCCTGGGCGATGTCCTGGCCGGCCTGGGGGTGGCCGGGCGCTTCGAGGCGGTGGCCGTGAGCGCCGTCGTGGGTGTTGGCAAGCCCGACCCCGCGATCTTCGCCCACGCGCTGTCCCTCCTTGGGGTGATGCCCGCGCGCGCGATCCACTGCGGGGACCACCCGGAATACGACTGCGCGGGTGCCCGAGGGGCCGGCGTGCGGGGGATTTTGATCGACCGCTCGGACGCGCATCCGGACGCGCCCTGTCCGCGCGTCCGCTCACTCGTCAACCTCCGGCGTCTGGTCGGTTGTTAGAGGATTGAAAAAACCGCCAGAACCGTGCTTGAAACACCGATTCGGTGTATGTTCCGCACGGCTGGACGACTCCGTCCAGCGATCCGACGATGCGGTGACGCCGGCGATCTCCTGATGACCTCCTCGCGCACACGTCCCAGCCTCGGCCCTGCCGCCTGGCTCAGTGCGCTCGTCATCGGTGTCCTGCTGGCTCTCGCGATCCCGGCACTGGCCGCCGGCGCGGAGCCCACCGAGGGCTCCACCGCCGTCGCCGACCCGCCGGCCGCGCAGACCCAGGAGCCGGCTGAGACGACGGGCTCCACCGAGCCCCCCGCGCCCGAGCAGACCGCGGCACCCGCCGACGAGCCCGCTCCGGCGACCACCGAGCCCGCACCGCCGCCAGGGTTCCAGCCCGCTCCCGAGCTGGCTCCGACCCCGGCCACCGAGGCACCCGCGCCGACACCGCCGGTCGCGACCCCGGCGCCTCAGCCCGTCCCGGCCCCCACCCCCCAGCCCGCGCCACCGCCTTCGAGTGGTCCCGCGCCGGTCACGCCTGCTCCTCCCCTCATCGAGGAGCTGCCGCTGCCGGTCCTTCCGATCGCTCCGCCGCTGGCCGAGCTGCTGCCGGTCGTCGCTCCGCTCCTGCCGGAGCTGACACCCACGCTTCCGACGATCCCCGACGTGCCGCGTGACCGCGCCGCCGCCGTCCCGGTCGTCCCCGATGTGGTGTCTCCCGCGACCGACGCCGTGGACAGGTCGATCGCGCTTCCCGTCGCGCCCCCCGCGAACCCGCGGGTCGCCGACGCGGTGCCCACCTCCGTCTTGGGTGGCCCGGCGAAGCCGGTCCTGGTCACTCCGGCCGGCGCGGCCGATCCGAGTGGTCCGCTGGCCGACAAGACGATCGAGAGCGCCGGCTTCCACGACCCGATCAGCCTGAAGCGATCCAATGAGATCGCCTCGGCGCCCAGCCCGCGCGATCAGGGTACGGCCGCCTTCGGCGCGCCCGCCCAGCCGGGTCCCAGCCCGTTCGACATGCGCCTGGAGGCCCAGGGCGGACCCGCTCCGGTGGGCTCCTCGCTCCTGGCGGTGCTGGCCAGCTACGTCCTTCCGGGCAGCGGCAGCCTGCCGCTGCAGAGCACCCTGTTCCTGTTCGTCCAGCTCGCGGTGATCCTCGCCTTCGCCCTGGCCCCGCGCCCGGGCACCGGAGAGCGCCTTGTCCTGTGGGGCCTTCTGCGCTCCCAGGCCGGGCATCGCCTGGCGGTCCGCCGACCCGGCTAAGTACCCCCCTGCCCCACCCGAGGTGCGCCTCGGGACGGGCACTCCGCGTCCCGCGCCCACATAGGCGGCGCACACACTTCGCGAGAGAGATTGGGGTACGTCCGATGCAAGCGATGCAGATTCTCGTCCTGGGACCCGAGGGGGTCGGACGATCGGCGCTGTGCCAGACGCTCACGCGCCTGGGCTACGTGGTGATGGCCGCCGAGGCCCGCCACGACCGCACCGCCCCGGCAAGCGGTGACATCGTGATGCTCGACCTGCGCGGCGAGGACGCCGACTGGGGAGAGCTCGCCGAGGGGCTGACCGCCGACGAGCGGCCGGTGATGATCGTCTCCGAGCGCCCCCGGCGCCTGGTGCGGGCCCTCTCGGGGCGCCCGGCGGGCACGATGCTGCTGACCGGCTCGGAGTCGGACGCCGGCTACCGGGTGGCCCTGTCGGTCTGCCAGGCGCTTCGGCGCTCGGCGCTGGCGCGGGCCAAGGCGGCGGCCCCTCGCAACGGGGCGGCCGCCCGGGTGGCGGCTCTGTGATGGGCCACCTTCGACAACATCCCGATCGGGAAGATCAGACGAATCCCGATCGGGAATCGACTCGCCACTCCTGGGGGGCGGCCCGCAGCGACGCCCCCGGCGTCCGTGGATCCATTGCTGCTCTCCCCGATTCCCGATCGGGAAATGGTTCCGCGACGAGGGACGAGCGAACCGCGGCCCGATCGGTTCGGGCTGTCAGCCGGCTCTCAGGGGCGCAGGCTGGCGTACCGGAGGAACGTGGCGACCGCGTCGTCGAACTGTTCGGCGCAGTCGCTTCCTCCGTCCAGCATGCACGAGCGCAGTCGCTCGGAGATCAGGTGAAGGCCCACCTGGTCCACGGCCGCCTTGACGGCCGCGAGCTGGATCAGGACCTGCTGGCAGTCGGAGCCCTCCTCGAGCATCCGCTGCACGCCCCGGAGCTGACCCTCCGCGCGGCGCAGGCGCACCACGAGCTGGTCAGGCGAGGGTGAGACGGTGGCCATGGGGCCGCGTCCTCAACCGCAGCCGCAGGAGCCGCCGCAGCAGCCCGCGCCGCCGAAGCCCACCACCCGGGGCTCGGCATCGCCGCCGCTGGGCCGGGAGGTCACGAACCCCGTGAAGAGCTGCCGCGCCTCCGCGGCGCCGCAGTCGGGGCAGACCCGATCCTCGTCGCGCAGGAAGCCCTGGCGGAACGCCTCGAAGCGATGGTCGCAGCCGGTACAGGCCAGGTCGTAGCTCGGCATCGGCCGCTACTCCAGGCCGAGCGCGCGCTCGAGTTGCGCCTTCGGCATGGCGCCCACGGCGTGGCGGGCCAGCTGGCCGTGCTCGAAGAGCCCGATGAACGGAATGCCGTTCACGTTGTAGCGCTGCGCGATCGCGGGGTTCTCATCGACGTTCAGCTTCCCCACGACGAGGGTCTCACTGCGCTCCTTCGCGATCTGCTCCACGACCGGGGCGATCGTCCGGCACGGGCCGCACCACTCGGCCCAGAAGTCGACCAGCACCGGCTTCTCGTTGTCCAGGACCGTGCCCTGGAAGTTGTCCACCGTGATCTCGAGAAGGTCGTCCGCCATTCAGTCCCCGTCCTTTCGGCTGGCGAGGGCCCCCGCGGGCTCCGCCGTCGTGTCGTCGCCCTGGCCCTCGAGCCAGCGCTCGGCGTCCATGGCCGCCATGCAGCCGCTGCCTGCCGCCGTGACCGCCTGCTTGTACACGGTGTCCTGCACGTCCCCGCAGGCGAAGACGCCCTCGACGCTCGTGCGCGTCCCGTCGGTGACGACGTACCCGGCCTCGTCCAGCTCGAGCTGGCCGGCGAACAGCCCCGTCGTTGGGGTCGTGGCCGATGGCCACGAACATCGCCGAGGCCGGGATGTCCTCGAGCTCGCCGGTCACGGTGTCGCGCACCCGGACCGCCTCGACCACGTCGTTGCCGACGACCTCCTCGACGGCGGCGTTCCAGCGCACGTGGATCTTGTCGTTGGCCATGGCGCGCTCGGCCATGATCCGCGAGGCGCGGAACTCGTCGCGCCGGTGGACGATCGTGACGCGACGAGGCCATGCGCGCCAGGAACAGCGCCTCCTCCATCGCCGAGTCGCCGCCGCCCACGACCACCATCTGCTTGTCGCGGAAGAAGAAGCCGTCGCAGGTCGCGCAGGTCGACACCCCGAAGCCGCGCAGGCGGCTCTCGCTGGGCAGGTCGAGCCAGCGCGCCGTGGCGCCGGTGGAGATGATGATGCTCTTGGCGCGGTGCTCCTCGTCGTCGATCCACACGCCGAAGGGGCGCGAGGAGAGGTCAACGCGGCTCACGTCCGTGGCCACCAGCGTGGCGCCGAACCGCTCGGCCTGGGCGCGCATGTGCTGCATCAGCTCCGGGCCCTGGATCCCGTCGGGGAACCCCGGGTAGTTCTCGACGTCGCGTCGTCAGCATGAGCTGCCCACCCGCGCCGAAGCCCTCGACCACCAGCGGCGACAGGTTGGCGCGCGCGGCGTAGATCGCCGCGGTGTAGCCGGCGGGGCCGCCGCCGATGATGATCACGTCGTGGAGGTCCGCCAAGGAGCCCTCCTCCTCGGTCCCACTCATACCCACAGGGGTATAGGTTACCACCGTGCCCGAACACCTGTAACCAGTGTCGGCGGACCGGTGGAGCACACGGTCGCTCTCCGGCATCGTGTCACTCAAGCGCCGGCGCTCGGCGATGGCCTCCGGCCAGGTGAGCGCGATGCGCGCGGAGACCTGCGTGAAATGCGGCCGCACCGAGCTCTACGCCGAGCGGCCGGACCGTCTGTTCCGCGACCTCCTGCGAGAGCTCCCGGAGGACTAGCTCAGACGGGTCCCGGCGCGGCGACGCCCGCCCCGCTCGCGGCGCGCCGCGGGAGCCAGACCAGCTTGCCCCCCACGCCCGTGGGGCGGCGGCAGGCGGCGTAGTAGCGACGCCCCTCCGCCTCCTCGGTCGCCCGGATGCGCCGCGCGTCCTCGAGGGTCGCGGCCCCCCAGGCCGCGAGCATCCCCACGACCACGCCCTCCGCGGTGCCCCCGCGCCCGAGCACGCCGACCAGGAAGACCAGCATCGCGGCTCCCCCCACCAGCAGGACCACGCCGGTGAAGAGCCCCCAGCGCCGCCAGTCGCGGGGGCTCGCCTCGAGCCGGCGCGGTCCGGTGGCCCGCACGGCCTGCGGCAGCCGCACCGACGGCAGCGCGGTCTTCCGGAGCCACACCCGGAAGAACGGGAACAGGATCACCCCGCTGAGGCCCGCGATCCCGAGGGCCGCCGCGAACCAGCGGCCCGACAGGCCATCGTCGGCGCCGGCCTGGATGGCCACCGACAGCCCGAGCAGAAGCGGCGGCCACGACGATCAGGCTCCACGACCAGAGCCGGGCCAGGCTCGCGTAGCGCCACAGCTTCTCGCCCGAGTCGGCCACGGTTCGACTACTCCACGCGCGCGATTACACTCAGCGGGTGAGGGACCGCGCCGCCGCACGCGTCGTGGCGCTCCGGGCGCGGCTGCTCGCCCACCCACGCTGGCGCTGGATGGCGCTGATGGTCGTGGCGAGCGGGATGATGCTCTCGGTCGTCAACGTCAGCATCGTCAACATCGCCCTGCCCGCGATGGCGGCCGACCTCGGGCGTGGACGTCCCGACGATCTCGTGGGTCGTGACCGGCTTCCTCGTCACCCAGGCCACGCTGCTCGCGGTGGCGGGCCGCGCGGGCGACCTCTACGGCCGCCGCCGCGTCTTCGTGACCGGCGTGATCGTGCTCTGCGGCGCGCTCGATCCTCTGCGCCCTCGCGTGGAACGCACCCTCGCTGATCGCGTTCCGCATCCTCCAGGCGGTGGGCGCCTGCGCGATGGCGCCGACGGCGTACGCCTACGCGGCGGAGCTCTTCGGCCCGCGTGAGCGCGGGGCGCGCCCTCGGCGTGATGGGCGGGGTGCTCGGGATGGCCCCGGTGCTGGCGCTGAACATCGCGGGCGTGCTGGTGGGGAGCTTCGGCTGGCGCAGCGTCTTCTGGTTCAGCCCGGTGATGGGCGCGCTGGTGCTCGCCGGCGCCTTCCTCGTCCTGGTCGAGCTGCGGCCGCCGGATGCCGACCGCGACTTCGACCTGCTCGGGCGCGGCGCTCGCCGCGGTCGGCCTCTTCTCGCTGCTGGTGGCGCTGTCGCGCGGCGAGGCCTGGGGATGGACCTCGGCCCCCACCCTCGTCTCCGCGGCGGTGGGCGTGGCCGGGCTGGCGCTGTTCGTGTGGCACGAGTCCCGGGCGAGCCAGCCCGATGATCGACCTGCGCCTGCTCCGCCGCCGGTCGCGGCCACCGCCAACCTCGCCGCGATGGCCTCCTCGGCGGCCCTCTTCGGCACCCTCATCCTGCTGCCCTTCTACCTGACCGCCGTGCTCGGATTCAGCGCGGTGCAACTCGCCCTCGGCATCACGCCGGTCGCGGCCTCCTTCATGGTCGTCGCCCCGATCGCGGGCCGCTGGATCGGCCGGGTGGGCTCGGAGCGTCTCGCCACCGCCGGCCTCCTCGCGGCCTCGGGCGGAGCCGTCTGGATGGCGCTGGCGTCGTCCTCGCAGAGCTACGGAGCGGTCCTGCCCGGCCTCGATCTGCTTCGGCTGCGGCCTCGCCGTGTCGACCGCGCCCATCACCGCCACCGCGATCCACGACGTGCCCTCGGCCCGGCTGGGCGTCGCGTCGGCCCTGCCCAACATCAGCCGCTACACCGGCGGCGCCCTGGGCGCCGCCCTCCTCGGCGCGATCCTGCACGCCTACCTGTCCACCGGCCTGGATCGCGCCCTCGGCCAGGTGGCCCCGTCGGGGCGCGACCTCGTGGCCGACGGCTTTCGCACGGCGCTCCTGGTGGCGGCCGTCTTCCTGCTGGCCGGCGCGGCGGCGGCGTCGCGCATGCCGCGCCTGGGCTCGCACGAGCCCGCCGGTCGCCCCTCCGCCCTCCCTCGACGCGCCGGTGACCCGCTGAGCGCGCGGCCGCGGATCGGGGTCTTCCTGGCTCCCGTTCGGGACACGCCCCGACCACATCGCCCTGGCGGAGGAGCTCGGCTTCGCCTCCGTCTGGTGCTACGACTCGCCGCTGCTCTACCACGACCCGTTCGCCACGCTCGCCCGGGCGGCCGATCGCACGACGCGGATCGGGCTGGGGGTCGGGGTCGTGGTGCCGGGCCTGCGAACTCCGGCCGCCACGTCGGCGGCCCTGCGCACCCTGTCGGCGCTCGCGCCGGGACGCGTGCGGGCCGCGGTGGGCGCCGGCTTCACCGGCCGCTTCACCCTGGGCATCGGGCCGGTGCGCCTGGCGCGGCTCGAGCGCGAGGTCCTCGACCTGCGGGGCCTGCTCGCCGGCGAGGAGCGCCACCACCCCGACGGCGAGCGCCCGATCGCGGCCATGCCCGTGCCCGGCGCCGAGGGCGCCGGCGAGGTGCCGCTCTACGTCTCCTGCCGCGGCGAGCGGGCCCAGGCCCTCGCGCGCCGCCTGGGCGACGGCGCGATGACGGGCATCTTCTATCCGGGCGGCCTCGGGCGCCTGCGCGAGGGGATCGGCGACGACCTGCCGCTGGTCGTGCACGCCGTGGGCGCGGTGGCGGAGGAGGGCGAGCCCCTCGACTCGCCGCGCCTGCGGGCCGCGGTCGGGCCGGTGGTGGCGGTGGCCTTCCACGCCTTCGCCGAGCAGCCGTGGCGGCTCGAGGGCCTCGATCCGGCTCTGAGGTCCCAGGCGGAGGGCTACGTCGCCGCGGTGTCGGCGGCGTACCCGCCCGAGCGCCGCCACCAGGTCCTGCACCGCGGGCACCTGGTGCAGCTGACGCTCCCGGAGGACGAGGCGGTCGTGACGGCCGAGAACGTCGCGCCGCTTCTCCTTCACGGGCACGGCGGCGGAGCTGCGCGCCAGAGCCGAGGCCCTGGCCGGCGACGGCGTGACCGAGCTCGCCGTGCAGCCCGGAGGCGACGTGCCCTCCGAGCTGCGACGCCTGGCAGAGGCCCTTCTCTAGCGCTTGCTCCTCGGCGCGGGTGCCGATTCCCGATCGGGATTGATCGCCGAGGGGGGCGAGCCCCGCGTACCTCCGCAGCGAAAGCTGATCTACTTCAGGGGTGGATCGCGCCGCCCTCACCAGCGTGCTCGCCGACTGGGGCGAGCCCTCCTACCGCGCCCGCCAGGCCGTGCAGGCCCAGCGGGCCGGCGCGGGTGGATGGGACGAGGTCACCGTGCTGCCGGCGGCCCTCCGGAGCCGGCTGGCCGACACGCTGCCCTTCTGGACCCTCACGCCCGAGGGGCGCGTCGTGTCGCGTGACGGGACCGTCAAGTGGAGCCTGCGCGCCGCCGACGGCGCGGTGGTGGAGGCGGTCCTCATCGCCCACGCGGCCGGACGGCGCACGATCTGCGTCTCCAGCCAGGCCGGCTGCGCGCTGGGGTGCCGGTTCTGCGCCACCGGCGCCATGGGGGCGGGGCGCGACCTGACCCCCGCCGAGATCCTCGATCAGGCCGTTCTCGCCGCCGCCGAGGCCGCGTCCCAGGGGGCGCGCCTCACCAACGCCGTGTTCATGGGGATGGGGGAGCCTCTCCAGACCCTCGACGCCGTGCTGGAGGCGTGCGCCGCGATCAACTCCCCCGAGGGGCTCGGCCTCTCCGCCCGGAAGATCGCGATCTCCACCGTGGGATGGGTGCCGGGCATCGCGCGGCTGGCCGCGCACCCCCTGCCCGTGCGGCTTGCGGTGTCGCTGCACGCGGCCGACGACCAGACCCGCAGCGCCCTGATGCCCATCAACGCCCGGTACCCCATCGCCAGCCTGATCGCCGCCTGCACGCGCTACTGCGACCGCACCGGGCGCCGGGTGTTCATCGAGTACCTGCTCCTCGACGGCGTCAACGACTCCACCGCCGACGCACGCCGCCTGGCGGGCCTGCTGCGCGACGGCCGCTTCCACGTGAACATCATCGAGTACAACCCCACCGACGGGCCGTACCGTGCGAGCCCTCGCGACCGGCGGGAGGTCTTCCTGCACGCCCTGGCCGAGGCGGGCCTGGAGGCGTCGGTGCGCCGCTCCCGTGGGGCCGACGTGGCCGCGGCATGCGGGCAGCTGGCGGGGGCCCGCTGAGGGCCGTTACACCGGGCAGACCGCAAGCGTACGGAAGTACTCCTCCTCGTCCGGCATCTCCCCTGGGGCGTCCGGAAGCGAGACGCCCCGCACGATCCCCTGCTTGTCGATGACGAATGTGCCGCGCGTCGAGACGCCCCGCTCCGCGTTGTACATCCCGTACGCCCGGCTCACCTCGCCCTTGGGCTCGAAGTCGGCCAGCAGGATCGTGTCGGTCAGGCCCAGCTCCCTCGCGAAGGCGCCCTGCGCGTGGCGGCTGTCCACCGACACGCCGATCACCTGCGCGTCGCCCTCGGCGTAGCGGTCGCCGTGCTCGTTGATCCGGGTGAGCTGCCGGGTGCAGACGCTGCTGAACGCCCCCGGGTAGAAGACCAGCACGACGTTCCTCTTCCCGCGGAACGACGAGAGCGTGACGTCCTCGTTGGCGGGGTTCTTGAGCGTGAAATCCGGGGCCTCCCGGCCCACCTCGACCGGCATCGCGTCCTCCTCGGCGGCGTCCACGGCCGAGGCTAGCCCTGCGGGCGGTGTGCGCGCCCCCCCATGGGGCGCTAACGTCACGTCTCGTGAGCCCCACGACGGAGAGGGAGAAGCCCCGCCGACCCACCCGCCCGCCCGAGACGGGCTGGGAGCTCGGCGCCGGAGGGCTCACGAAGGCGTCGTGGGCGACGCTCGCCGTCCTGCTCGTGGCGCTGGCCGTCCTCCTGCTGGCGAGCGGGTACATCGGCTACGGCGGCATCATCCTGATCCTCGCCGGCGCGGCCGCGGTCAACCTCTTCTGAGGAGCGCGCCCGCGGACCCCGAGGCACTCGCCGAGGCCCTGCGCCAGGCGCTGCCCGGAGCGGAGCCGCTCGAGGTCGACCCGGAGGATCTCGCCGCCGCCGTCGCGGCCGCGGGCGCCGACCCCGCCGACGACGCGCTGGTGGCCGCGGCGATCGTCGCGTGGGAGTCCCTGCTGCCCTGATCCCGGGCTTGGGCACACAGCCGCCGCCGGTTACAAGCGGCATGGATCAACGGACGCCGGCGGCGTCGCCGGTAGGCCCCCCAGGAGTCGTTCCGACGGCGGCGTTTGAGCGGACGCGAAGCGGAGCCGATCCGTAGTCTGCGGGACCATTCCCACGAGGAGGCGAAATGCGGAGGTTGCTGGCGGTTCTGCTGATTCTCGCCCTGGCGCTCGGCGCCGTGGCCTGCGGTGGCGATGACGACGACGGAGAGGCGGGCGGCACCGCCTCGACCCCGGCCGCCGCCGCGGACCTCGGGCTCAAGACGCCGGGCGAGCTGTCGGTCGCCAGCGACATCCCCTACGCGCCCTTCGAGTTCACCGAGCCGGGCTCGAGCGACGTCATCGGCTTCGACGTCGACCTGGTCAACGCGATCGCCCCCAGCCTCGGCGTCACGAAGGTGACCTTCGTGAAGACGCGGTTCGACACCATCATCCTGCAGATCCGCCAGGGCAACTTCGACATGTCGGCGTCCTCGTTCTCGATCACGCCGGAGCGCGCCAAGCAGGTCGACTTCAGCGACCCCTACTTCACCGCCGACCAGTCCCTGATGGTCCGGGCCGACTCCGACATCACCAGCCTCGACCAGCTGCAGGACAAGACCATCGGGGTTCAGCGCGGCACGACCGGGGCCGACCTGGCCGCCACCGTGCCCGGGGCGACGATCAAGCAGTACGACATCATCGACGACGCCTTCAACGCCCTCGCCCAGGGGCGCGTGGACGGCGTCACGAACGACTTCGCGATCTCGGCGTACGCCGCCTCACAGAAGCCGCAGCTCAAGGTGGCGGCCCGGATCCCCACCCAGGAGGGGTACGGGCTGGTCTTCGCCAAGGACAAGACGGCCCTGCGCGACGCCTTCAACGCCGGCCTCGCCAAGATCAAGGCCGACGGCACCTACGACCAGATCTACATGAAGTGGTTCAACGAGGCGCCGCCGGCGGAGTAGCCGTTCCGGGGCAGGGGCCGCGCCGTGGATGAGATCCTCAACCAGTACTTCGACTGGGACCAGGCGCGGCCCTATCTGGGCGATCTCGGGCGGGGGTTCTGGGTCACCCTGCAGATCGCCTTCCTCGCGGAGGTCATCTGCCTCACGCTGGGGCTGGTGCTGGCGGTGCTGCGCCGCGCCGGCGCGGGCGCGCGGACGCGGGGCGCCCGCATCGGCGGGCGCGTGGTCCGCGGGCTGGCGATCGCCTACATCAACTTCTTCCGGGCGGTGCCGGCCCTGCTCATCCTCCTGCTGATGGCCGGCAGCTTCCCGTTCCTGCCGATCCCGGTCATCGAGGATCTGACCCCGTTCCAGATCGGCTTCATCGGGCTGGGGATGGTGTACGCGGCCTACGTGGCCGAGGTCTACCGCGCCGGCATCGACTCGGTGGACCGGGGCCAGACCGAGGCGGCGCGCACGCTCGGGATGAGCCAGGGCCAGACGATGCGCCTGGTGATCCTGCCGCAGGCCGTCCGCCGCGTGCTGCCGCCGCTGATGAACGACTTCATCGCGCTCACCAAGGACGTCGCGCTGGTCAGCGTGCTCGCGGTGGGGGACGTGGTATCGGTGGCCCGTGAGGCCCAGGCGGTCACCTTCAACTCCAGCACCCTCGTCGTGGCGGCGATCTACTACCTCATCTTCACGCTCCCGTTGATCTGGCTCCTCGACCGGATCATCGCGCGCGAGCACCGCCGCACCAGCCGCGGCGAGATCATCGCCCCGTGAGCGCCATCCGGGCCGAGGGCCTCGTGAAGCGCTACGGGGACCACACCGTCCTCTGCGGCGTGGACCTGGACGTGGCGCCGGGAGAGGTGGTGTGCGTGATCGGACCCTCCGGCTCGGGGAAGTCGACGCTGCTCCGCTGTCTCAACCTGCTCGAGCTCCCCACGGCCGGGAGGGTCTACCTCGGGGACGACGAGATCACCGCGCCGGGTGCGCGGGTGGACGACCTCCGCCGCCGCGTGGGGATGGTCTTCCAGTCGTTCAACCTCTTCCCGCACAAGACGGTGCTCGAGAACGTGGCCCTGGCCCCGATGAAGGTGCTCGGCATGAGCGCGGCCGCCGCCCGGGCGCGCGGGCTGCGACCTGCTCGCCCGGGTGGGGCTCTCGGACAAGGCCGGCGAGCACCCCTCCCGCCTGTCGGGCGGCCAGCAGCAGCGCGTCGCGATCGCCCGCGCGCTGGCCATGGAGCCCGAGGCGATGCTCTTCGACGAGGTCACGAGCGCCCTCGACCCGGAGCTGGTCCAGGACGTGCTCGACGTGATGCGCGAGCTGGCCGCGGGCGGCATGACCATGGTGGTGGTCACCCACGAGATGGGCTTCGCCCGCGAGGTGGGCGACCGGGTGCTGTTCATGGACGAGGGCGCCGTGGTGGAGCAGGGCGACCCCGACCAGATGCTCACCGCCCCCCGGGAGGAGCGGACCAGGCGCTTCCTCTCCCGCGTCCTCTAGGGCACGAGCGAGCGAGCCGGGACCAGCGTCGAGGGACCCGGGCTCGAGGTCCAGGCCCAGGCGCTCGGGCGAGCTCCGCGGCCAGGACGGCCTCCACGCGCTCGCGGGCCGGGTCGCCGCCCTCCGCCGCGATGGAGGTGGCCGCGACGTCCGGCGCGCCGCAGGCGGACATCAGCCGGAACCAGTCGAGGTCGGGGTCGCGGTTCAGCGCGAGCCCGTGCGTCGTGATCCCCGACTGCACCCGGATGCCGACGCTCCCCAGCTTGCGCCCGTCCACGTAGAGGCCCATCGCGTCGTCGCCTCCGGCGGCGCCGGGAACGCCCGCCGCCTCGCGCATCGCCTCGACCATCGCCTCCACGAAGCCGCGCACCCGGCGGGCGGGGCGGAGGTCGCAGATCGCGTAGAGCACGCTCTGGCCGGGGCCGTGCCAGGTCATCTGCCCGCCCCGGTCCGTCGCGACCACCTCGGCCCCGGCCGCGGCCAGCGGGGCGTCGTCCAGGAAGAGGTCCTCGCGCCGCCCGTGGCGGCCGTAGGTGTACGTCGGCGGATGCTCCAGCAGCCAGAGGACGTCGGGGATCTCCCCGGCGGCCCGCGCGGCGGCCAGCCGGCGCTGGATCTCCCACGCCTCGCGGTAGCCGACCAGCTCGCTGCGGACCAGCAGCCCCGGGCGCATCGCGCGCCCTAGAGGACCAGCGCGCCCGGGCGCTCCAGCAGCTCGGTGACGCGGCCGAGGAAGCGGGCGCCGTCCGCGCCGTAGACCGCGCGGTGGTCGATGGACAGCGTGAGGGTCATGGTCTCGCGGGCCACCACGGCGCCGTCGCGGACCACGGCGCGCGGAGCCGCCCGGCCCACGGCCAGGATCGCCGTCTCCGGCGGGTTGATGATCGCGGTGAAGCGGTCGATGCCGAACATCCCCAGGTTCGAGATCGAGATGACGCTGCCCTCGAGCTCCTGCGGCTGGATGGTGCCGTCGCGGCACCGCGCGGCCAGGTCGCGCGCCTCGGCGGCGATCCTCCCGACCCCCTTGGTGTCGGCGTCGCGGATGACCGGCACGAGCAGCCCGTTGTCCACGGCCACGGCGATGCCCACGTGGATCCCCGACGGCCGCACGAGAGCGTCGCCGTCGAACCGGCTGACGGCCTCGGGCCGCTCGGCGGCGGCGATCGCCACGGCCTTCACGATCAGGTCGTTGACGCTGGGACCCTCGTTCTCCGGGGCCGCCTCCACGAGCTGCCGGCGGAGGGCGAGCAGCTCGACGGCATCGACATCGCGCTGGAGCGTGAACTGGGGCGCCTCGGTGGTGGAGGCGACCATCCGCTGCGCCACCGTGCGCTGCAGGCGCGACAGCGGTATGCGCTCGCCGGGGGCGGCGGCCGGTCGAGGCGCCGGCGCGCTCGGGGCGGGCGCCTCGCGAGCGGGGGCGGCCGCGGCGGGAGCCGCCGCCCGCACCGATGAGGCCTCCCCCCGGGCCGCGGCCTCCACGTCGGCGCGCACGATGCGGCCGTCCGGGCCGGTGCCGCGCACCGTCGCGATGTCCACCCCGAGCTCGCCCGCCAGGCGCCGCGCGAGGGGGGAGGCCTTGGTCCGCCCTCCGTTCGAGGGCGCGGGCGCCGGCGTGGGCTCCTCGGCCTCTGGGCCTCCACCACCTCGCCGGGGTCCTCGGCTCCCTCGGGCTCGTCGGCCTCCCTCGCGCCCGGGTAGGTCTCCCCCGAGCCGAGCTCGGCGCCGATCTCCGACGCGGTGCCGTCGTCGGCGGTGGGGATGCCGGTGGACGAGTCCTCCTCGGAGACCTCGGCCGCCGTACCGGCGCCGGGCGCGGCGGCGGCCTCCTCGGCCACCGCGTCGGCCGCGGGCTCGGGGGTCGCGGGCGCCGGAGCGGCGGCGCCCGCCCCCCCGATCTCGGCGATCGGCTCGCCCACGGCGCGCGCGTCGCCCTCGGCCGCGATCACGTGGAGGGTTCCCTCCTCGGGCGCATCGACCGTCATCGTTGCCTTGTCGGTCTCGATCTCGACCAGCGGCTGGCCCTTGGCGACCGCCTCGCCGTCGCCCACGAGCCACTGGAGGACCGTGCCCTCCTCCATCGTGTCGCTCAGCTTGGGCATCAGGAGCTCCGCCACGTCAGGCCTTCCCCCTCGCGCCCACCAGCCGCTGCACCGCCGCGATCACGTCGGGGGGCGAGGGAAGGGCGAACTGCTCGAGGTTCTTCGCGTAGGGCATGGGCACGTCGGCGGCGCTCACGCGCTCGACCGGCGCGTCGAGCCAGTCGAAGCACGACTCGTAGATCCGGGCCGCGAGGTTGGCCGCCACCCCGCACTCGGGCCAGCCCTCCTCCACGATCACCGCGCGACCGGTGCGGCGGACGCTGGCCGCGATCGTCTCGAGGTCCAGCGGGCGCAGCGAGCGCGGGTCGATCACGTCGCACTCGATGCCCTCCGCCGCCAGGGCGTCGGTGGCCGACAGGGCGGTCCAGACCATGCGCGAGATGGCGACGACGGTGCAGTCGTCGCCGCGCCGGCGCACCGCCGCGCGGCCCAGGGGCACCAGCTCGTCGGCCCCTCCGACGGGGCCCTTCTTGGCGTAGAGGCCCTCGCTCTCCAGGAAGATCACCGGGTCGTCGTCCCGGATCGACGCCTTCAGCAGCCCCTTGGCGTCGTGGGGGGTCGCGGGGCACACCACCTTCAGGCCGGGGACGTGGGAGTACCACGCCTCCAGCGAGTGGGAGTGCTGGGCGGCCAGCTGGTGGCCGGCGCCCCCGGGCATGCGGATGACGATCGGGCACGAGACCTGCCCGCCGAACATGTAGCGCACCTTGGAGGCGTTGTTGATGATCTGGTCCATCGCGACGATCGAGAAGTTGACCGTCATCAGCTCGATCACCGGGCGCAGCCCGGCCATGGCGGCGCCGATGCCGATGCCCACGAAGCCGGCCTCGGAGATCGGGGTGTCCACCACCCGCCGCTCGCCGAACTCCCGCAGCAGGCCGCGCGTGACCTTGAACGCGCCCTCGTACTGCCCCACGTCCTCGCCGATGATGAAGACGTCGGGGTCGCGCTCCATCTCCTCGCGCATCGCCTGGGTGAGCGCCTCGCGGTAGGAGACCGGCTTCGCGCCGTCGGTCGTGGCCCCGCTCGCGGGCCGCGGCTTGGCGGTCGTCACGAGGACCCTCCCGGCATCGCCGCCCCGCCCCGCGGGTCGTCGCTCCAGGGGTGCGCGTAGAGATGGCGCGCCAGCTCCGACTCGGGCACCTCGGGGCTCTCCTCGGCGAAGGCCGCCGCCGCCGCGACGGCCTCCTCGGCCCGCAGCCGTACGTCGTCGGCCTCCTCGCGGGTCAGCACCCCCTCCCCCAGCAGCACGCGCTCGAAGGTGACCAGCGGGTCGCGCGCCTGCCAGCGCTCCTTCTCGGACCCCTCGCGCGTGGTGTCCGGGTCGCTCATCGAGTGGCCCCGGTACCGGTAGGCGATGGCCTCGATCATGCTCGGCTGGCGCTCGTCGCGGGCCAGTCGGGCCGCCTCGGACACCGCGGCGTGGACGGCCATCACGTCCATGCCGTCCACCTGCCGCGCCGGCATGCCGAACGCCTCGGCGCGCAGGAACAGGTCGGTCTCGGCGGAGGCGCGCTCCACCGCCGTGCCCATGCCGTACTGGTTGTTCAGCACGAAGAAGATCACCGGCAGGTTCCAGAGCTCGGCCATGTTCATCGACTCGGCCAGGACGCCCTGGTTGACCGCCCCGTCGCCGAACATCGCCATCGCCACCGAGGTCTCCTCGCGGTAGGCGATCGCCAGGCCCAGTCCCACGGCCAGGGGGATCGACCCGCCCACGATGCCGTAGCCGCCGTAGAAGTGGCGCTCCTTGTCCATGAGGTGCATCGAGCCGCCCAGGCCGCCGCAGAGGCCGGTCGAGCGCCCGAAGAGCTCCGCCATGACCGCGCCGGGCTCGGACCCGCGCGCGAGCGCCTGGCCGTGCTCGCGGTAGGTTGACGTGATGGGGTCCGTGGGCCGCAGGGCGGCGATGGAGCCCACGACCGCGGCCTCCTCGCCGATCGCGAGGTGCAGGAAGCCGCCGATGCGGCCCTTCATGTACTCCTCGGCCGCGCGCTCCTCGAAGCGGCGGATGAGCCACATCGACTCGAACATGCTTCGCATGAGGTCGGTCTCCGGCCGTGGCGGGGCGTCACGGCGGGTACGTGCCTTGGCCATCTGCGTCACCTTGTCGCGGGCTCGCGGCCCGTCTGATTCTGGCAGGCCCTCGGGGGCGTTGCCCGTGGCATCGCGCTCCAGGTGGAGCTCGACGATCGAGACGTCGCGCCAGCGCCCCTCGCGCCGCGCGTGGGCGCGATGGGTTCCGACCACCCGAAACGCCTCCCCGCGAGCGAGGGCCAGCCCCGCGGTGTTCTCGGGCAGGATCATCCCGACCAGCTTCCAGTAGCCGAACGCCGGCGCGTCGCGCACCAGCGCCTTCAGCATCCGGCGCCCCACGCCGCGGCCCTGATGGCGGGCGGACACGTAGACCGTGTACTCCGCCACCCCCGCGTACCAATTGCGATGGGAGAACGGGGCGAGCGCCGACCACGCGACCACCTCGCCGTCGATCACGCCGGCCCACACCGGCGCCCTCGTCCCGCGGGCGGCGAGCCACGCGCGCCGCTCCTCCGCGGGGTGGGGCCCGGTGGCGAACGTGGCGAGACCGCTGGCCGCGGCCTCGTCGTAGATCGCCCCGATGGAGGCCGCGTCGCCGGGCTCGGCGGGGCGGATCACGAGCGGGTCCGGCACGGCCGTCGATTGTAGTGCGTAGGCTGCTGCTCGGCGGCTCGTCCGCCGGAGTCGGAGACCGCTGGCCATGGATGGTGACGTGCCCCGTACCACTGTGGTACGAAGAGTCCACGTGACCCACACCCTCGCCCGGTGGGTGTTGCTGGCCGTGCTCGGGGTCGTCCTGGTCGGCCTCTTCAGCCCCCTCGTCTCTCGCGCCTCGGCTGAGCAGGCGTCGTCGGGCGCTCGCTCGGCGCAGGCCGGGTACATCGACGCCGGCGAGGAGCACACCTGCGCGGTCCTGGCCGACCGCTCGGTGCGCTGCTGGGGCAAGGGCGTCGCGGGGCGCCTGGGCTACGGCAGCGACGCCAACGTGCTCGCGCCCGCCGCCGCCGGCCCCGTCAACCTCGGCCCCGGGCGCGACGCCCGCGCCATCGTGGCCGGGGACTTCCACACCTGCGCGATCCTGGACGACGGATCGGTGCGCTGCTGGGGCTTCGGCGAGAACGGGCGCCTCGGCTACGGCAACAGGAGCAACGTCTTCACGCCCGCCGCCGCGCCCCCCGTGGATCTCGGGCCCGGGCGAACCGCCCGGGCGATCACGGCGGGCGCCTCGCACACCTGCGCCATCCTGGACGACGGCTCGGTCCGCTGCTGGGGCAACGGTGCGGCGGGTCGCCTCGGCAACGGCAACTCGGCCTCGGTCGGCGACGACGAGACCCCCGGCCAGGTGCCCCCGGTGAACCTGGGGCCCGGCCGCACGGCGCGGGCGATCGCCGCGGGCGAGTTCCACACCTGCGCGATCCTCGACAACGCCGGCCTGATCTGCTGGGGCTTCAACGCGAGCGGTCAGCTCGGCTACGGCGGGACCGCCGACGTGGGTGACAACGAGACGCCGGGCCAGGTCGGCCCGGTGAACGTGGGCGGGCGCGGCGTGGTCGCCGTGTCCGGGGGGACGGGCCACACCTGCGCGATCCTGGACGACGGCACCGTCCACTGCTGGGGCTTCGGAGCCAACGGGCGGCTGGGCTACGGCGGCACGGGCGACATCACGAGCGCCTCCGCCGCGCCCGCGGTCCACATCGGGGCCGGGCGCACCGCCACCGCGATCGCCTCCGGCGACGCCCACAACTGCGCGGTGCTCGACAACGGCGCCGTGCGCTGCTGGGGCTTCGGCGGCAGCGGCCGCCTGGGATACAGCGACACCAACTCGATCGGCGACACCGAGCTGCCGGATGCCGTGGGCCCCGTGAACCTCGGCTCCGGCCGGAGCGCTCGGGCGATCACCGCGGGCTTCTCCCACTCCTGCGCGGCGCTCGACGACGGGACGCTGCGCTGCTGGGGCTTCGGCGGCAGCGGCCGCCTGGGCTACGGGGACGAGCAGAACGTGGGGGACGACGAGACGCCGGCGACCGAGGGACCCGTCCCGATGGGCGGGACCGTGCCGCCCCTCGCGGCCAACCTCACCGTGGGCCTCGGCGCCGACGACGCGCGGCCGTCCCTCGGGACCTCGGTCGGCCTCACCCTGACGGTCGCCAACTCCGGTCCCGACGCGACCGGTGCCGTCGCGCTGTCGATCCCCGCGCCGGCCGGCGTCTCCTGGCTGTCGGCCGCCCCCGGCGGCTTCGACGGCGGCACGGGCCGCTGGAACGTGGGCACCCTCGCGCCCGGCCAGGCCGCGACCCTGCGGCTGGTGGCGCGCGCGGGGACCGCGGGCAGCATCCCGCTCGCCGCCGAGGTCGCATCCTCGTCGGTGTTCGACCCCACCTCCACGCCGGGCAACGGGGTCGCCGAGGACGACCGGGCCGTCGTGGTCCTGACGGTTCCCGCGACGCCCGGGATCGCGCGCCGCCTGCGGCCCCTCCCGCGCAGCCTGAGCCTCACGGTCACGCGTGTGCCGAGGCGGGGCACCCTCTCGCGGATCCGGGCCGAGGGCCGACTGCTGCTGCCGAGGGTGCGGCCCGTGCCGCGCTGCACCGGCCGCGTCCGCGTGAGCGCGACGGTCGGCAAGAGGGTGGTCGCCCAGCGCACCGTGCCCCTGCGCAGGGTGCGCGGCGCGTGCCGCTACGTCGCGACCGTCCGGCCGGCGAGGACCAGGACCCGGTCCGCGAAGGCCGTGATCGTGAGGGCGCGCTTCCTCGGCACCAGCCAGATGCGCGCCCGTGCCTCGCGGGCGACCGGCGTCAAGGTGCGCGTCCCGGCCCGCCGCTAGCGGCGGGCCCCCCGGTCAGGGTTCCGGCGTCACGCCGACGTCGCCGGGCCGGTCGGCCAGCACCACGCGAACGGTCGTCCGCTTCCCGTCGCGCAGGATGGTGAGGGTCAGGGGGTCGCCGACCGCGCGGGCCGAGACGGCGCGGCTGACGTCGGCCATGTCCTCGACCGCGCGCCCGTCGACGGCCACGATCAGGTCGCCGCCGCGCGGGACGTCGGCGCCGGGAGGGCTCGTCGCCGGCCGCAGGCCGGCCGTGGCGGCGGGGCCGCGCGAGTCGACCTCCACCACCGCGACCCCCCGCACGTCGGGCGCGCCGAGATCCTTCGCGATCGCCGGCGTCACGGCGCGGCCGGTCACGCCGAGCCAGGAATGCTCGGCCGTCCCCGTGGCGATGATGGAGTCGGCCACGGGCCGGATCGTGTCGATGGGCACGGCGAACCCGATGCCGTCGTTGCCGCCGCTCTCCGAGGCGATCTGGGAGTTGATCCCGATCACGCGGCCGCGGCCGTCGAGGAGCGGCCCACCCGAGTTCCCCTGATTGATCGCGGCGTCGGTCTGGATGACGTTCTGGATCTCGAAGTCGTTGGGCGCGCTGATGATGCGCTTCAGGGCCGAGACGATCCCCGTCGTGGCGGTCCGCTCCAGGCCGAACGGGTTGCCGATGGCGATGACCGGGTCGCCCACCACCAGGGCGTCGCTGTCGCCGAGCGGCAGGGCCCGCACGCCCCGCGGCAGGGAGGCGACGCTCAGCACCGCCAGGTCGGTGCTCTCGTCGCGCCCGAGCACCTCGGCGCGCTCCTCGGTGCCGTCGTCGAAGGTCACGGTGGCGCTCTTCGCCGAGCCCAGCACGTGGGCGTTGGTGAGGATGCGCCCGCGGGAATCGACGAGGAAGCCCGAGCCGAGCCGCTCCCCGCCGCCTGCGCCGGCCGTCACCTTCACCACGGCGGGCGAGCTCTGGGCGACCACCGCCTGCACGGCAGGGGCCGCCCCGCGCGCCGTCGTGTCGCGCGGCTCCTCGGCCCGCGCCGCCGCCGCGGCGGGCAGTGACACGGGGAGCGGGGTGGGGTCGCGCGCGACCACGGTCTCCGACCCGCCGAGGTTCCCGGTGAGGGCGGCCCCGCCGAGGGCGACGGCCCCTCCGACGACCGCGGGGATCAGCGACGCCGTGAGCCATCGCGGCGGGCGGCGCCGCGGCGGCGGCGGGGCCCCGGGGTACGGCGTCTCGCGGGGTGGTCCGAGGCGCGGCATCCGGGGCAGGGTAGCGTCCGGTCGTTAAGGCTCCGGGAAGGCGGCGGGCCGCCGCGGGGCGCGCCGCTACCATCCCCGCAGGCCCCGGGAGGTTCGCCGCTTGTCCGACCGCATCCTCGTCGTCGAGGACGAGCAGTCCATCCGCACCATCGTCGAGTACGCGCTGCGCGACGCCGGGTTCTCGGTGATCACCGCCGCCCGGGGCGACGACGCCCTCGGGGTGGTCGAGCGCGAGCCGATCGACCTGGTGGTGCTCGACCTGATGCTGCCCGGCCTCGACGGGCTGGAGGTCTGCAAGCGCATCCGCGCCGAGCGCAACATCCCGATCATCATGCTGTCGGCCCGAGGCGAGGAGCTCGACAAGGTCCTCGGCCTGGAGCTGGGCGCCGACGACTACGTGACCAAGCCGTTCTCCCCGCGGGAGCTGGTGTCGCGGGTCAAGGCCAACCTGCGCCGGGCCCGGCTCGAGCCCGATCGCTCGGCTCCCCTGCGGGCCGGGGAGATCGAGATCGACTCCGTCGCCCGCACCGTCCGCCGCGGCGACGAGGACCTGTCGCTCACCTACTCCGAGTTCGAGATCCTCCACAAGCTGGCCAGCTCCCCGCGCCGCGTCTTCACGCGCGAGGAGCTGATGAACCACCTCTGGAAGGGCACCTTCTACGGTGACCTGCGCAGCGTGGACGTGCACGTGCGCCACCTCCGCCAGAAGGTGGAGCGCAACCCGTCGGCCCCGGTGCTGATCCGCACGGTGCGCGGCGTGGGATACGCCTTCGGTGGGGAGGACGGTCGGGGGTGACCCCGCGGCGCACCTTCGGCCTGCAGGGCTGGCTCGTGGCGGCCCTGCTCGCCGTGGGCATCGTCGCCAGCCTCGCGGTGCTGCTCGTGGTGCTCCCCACCCTGGAGTCGAGCGTCCGCAACGACCGGGCCGAGGCCGAGAGCCGCGTCCTCTCGGGTGCTCTCGACCAGATGGCCGCCCGGCAGAGCATCAGCCCGGAGGACGGGCCCGAGGAGATCCAGGCGCTCGCCAACCGCTTCCAGGAGGAGCTCGGCGGCGAGGTCAAGCTCTTCTACCGGCCGAGCGGGCTCGTCTCGCCCGGCGTCATCTTCGAGGATCCGATCGTGGCCTACGCGCCGGAGCAGGCCGAGGTGGTGGC
Source organism: Miltoncostaeaceae bacterium (assembly GCA_963721335.1). Lineage (GTDB taxonomy): Bacteria > Actinomycetota > Thermoleophilia > Miltoncostaeales > Miltoncostaeaceae > CAVXDY01. The sequence continues at coordinate 133,830 of CAVRIV010000001.1, read as the reverse complement.
GGCGCTGCCGCTCCGGGCGGGACGGTTCGCCGGGACCCTCGACGGCGGGCGGGGGGTGGTGGCCTCGACGCCGGTCCCGGCCTACGGCCAGGCGGCGGTGATGGTCGCGCGACGCCTGGAGGGCGTGGCGCCGGAGACCGCGGTCGTGCGTCGCCGCGTGATCCTGGCCATGATCGCCGTCCTCGGCCTGGCGTGCCTGGCCGGCGTCGCGATCGCCCGGGTGCTGGGCGTCCGGATCCGGCGCCTCGCGAGCACCGCCGCGACCCTCGCCGGCGGCGACCTCGCCGCGCGGGCGCCCCGCGCCCGCATCGCGCCCCAGGAGCTGGTGACCCTGGGCGAGAGCCTCAACGGGATGGCCGACCGCATCCAGTCGCTGGTGGGCCAGATCACCGACGAGCGCGACCGCGACCGGGCGATGGTGGCGTCGCTGGCCGAGGGCGTGATCGCCGTCGCGCCCGACGGCACGGTGACCCTGGCCAACGACGCGGCCAATCGCTACCTGGGGCTCCCGGAGGGCGCCGAGCGCCTTCCGCTCGACGGCCTGCCCGCGCCGATCCTGGACGCCGTCCTGGCCGCCCGCCGCCCCGAGGCGGAGGCGATCGACCGCCGCGAGATCGGCCTGCCGGGAGGCGTCGAGCTGGAGCTGCACGCCGCCCGGTTGTCGCGCGAGCCCGACGCCGGAGTGGTCGTGACCCTGCGCGACGTCACCGAGCAGCGCCGTCTGGAGCGGGCCCGCCGCGACCTCGTGGCCAACGTCTCCCATGAGCTCAAGACTCCGATCGCCGCGCTCAAGGGATTCCTGGAGCTGCTGGAGGGCGAGGGGGTCAGCGAGCGCCACCGCCGCGAGTTCCTGGCGTCGATGAGCCAGGAGACCGCCCGGCTCGAGCGGCTGGTGGAGGAGCAGCTTCAACTCGCGCGCCTCGACGCCGGCGCGGTCCCGCTCGAGATCGAGGAGGTGGACCTGCCCGAGCTCGTGGCCGAGATCGTGGCTCCGCGCGTGCCGCTGGCCGCGCGGGCGGGAGTCTCCCTGGGGGCGCGCGTGGCGGGCGGGCGCACGGTGCTGGTCGCGGCCGACCCCTCGCGGGTCGAGCAGATCATCCTGATCCTGCTCGACAACGCCCTGCGCCACACGCCGGCCGGCGGCCGGGTGGAGATCGTCGTCGGGGCCGACGACACCCATGCGACCGTGGCGGTGCGCGACACCGGGGATGGCATCTCGCCCGAGGACCGTCCCTTCGTGTTCGACCGCTTCTATCGCGGCGACCCGTCGCGCGAGGGCCGCAGCGCCGGCCTCGGCCTGGCCATCGCCCGCGGTCTGGCCGCCGCGCACCGCGGCGCGATCGACCTGGAGTCGGTCCTGGGCGAGGGCAGCACGTTCACCCTCAGCCTGCCCCTGTCGCGGGCCACCGGCACTCAGCCCGAGGACTCGGCCGCGGCACCCCCGGTCGTGCACTAGCGTTCCACTCGTGAGCGGCACCACCACCGTCCTGGTCACCGGCGCCGGGCGCGGGATCGGGCGAGCGACCGCCGAGGCGTTCCTCGACGAGGGGTGGCGGGTGGTCGCGGGCGTGCGGGACGTCGCGGGGGCCCAGGCGGCCTACGCCGAGCGGCCCGAGCTGAGGATCGTCGCGCTCGACGTCGCCGATCCCGAGTCCGTCGTGGAGGGCGTCGCCGCCGCCCACGAGCACGCCGGCGGCGCCCTCGCCTGCGTCGTCAGCAACGCGGGCTATGCCGTGCTCGGCGCCGTCGAGGAGGTGGACCTCGACGCGGTGCGCGCGATGTTCGAGACCAACCTCTTCGGGGCCGTGGCGGTGCTCCAGCAGACCCTGCCGCCGATGCGGGAGGCCGGCGGCGGGGTGGTGGTCCTCGTGTCCTCGATCGGTGGCGCGCATCTCCCACCCCCTGCTGGGCATGTACCACGCCTCCAAGTACGGCCTCTCGGCTCTCGGGGAGGCGCTGGCCGTGGAGGGCGGCCCGTTCGGCATCCGGGTGGCGTTGATCGAGCCGGGCATGGTGGACACCGACTTCCCGAAGGCGACCGTCACGACCGGGGCGCTCGCCCGCGGCGAGGGCCCCTACCTCGCCCTCGGAGCCGAGCTCCGCGCGGCCTTCCGCCGCTGGCGGAAGAACCACCCCACCACCCCGCAGGACGTCGCCGCGGCCGTGGTGGCCGCCGCCCTCGACCCCGCCTGTCCCTTCCGCGTGCCGGTGGGCGACGACGCGCGCCTCCTGGCCGTGCTGCGGGAGTCGACCACGGACGACCGCGTGTGGCGGCGCGACCTGCTGGCGTTCCTCGAGCTCGACTGGCCCCTCCACCCGTGACGGTGGTGGTGGTCGCCCCGGCGCCCTTCAAGGGGGCGCTGTCGGCGGCCGCCGCGGCGCGCGCCATCGGGGCCGGACTGCGCCTCGCGGGGGATGTCGAGACCCGCCTGACGCCGGTGGCGGACGGGGGGGAGGGAACCCTCGACGCCCTCGTCGCGGCGGCGGGCGGGCGGCGGCGCGGCATGATCGTGTCCGATCCCCTGGGCCGGCCGGTCGAGGCGGCCCTGGGCGAGCTCCCCGGCGGGGTCGTGGTGGTGGAGCTGGCCCAGGCCTCGGGCTACGAGCGCCTCCGGCCCGAGGAGCGCGATCCCGAGGCCACCACGCACGGCCGGCACCGGCGAGCTCATCCGCGCGGCCCTCGACCTGGGCGCGCGCCGCGTGATCGTGGGCCTCGGCGGCAGCGCGACCACCGACGGGGGCCTGGGCCTGGCGCAAGCGCTCGGGGTGCGGGCACTCGACGCGCGGGGCCGCGAGGTGGAGGGCCGGGGCGCCGACCTCGCCCGCGTGGCCGAGATCGACCTCTCGGGACGCGATCCGCGGCTCGAGGACACGGTTCTGCAGGTGGCCTGCGATGTGGAGGTCCCGTTCCACGGCCCGGGCGGCGCGGCGCGGGTGTTCGGGCCGCAGAAGGGGGCCGGCCCTGAGGCCGTGGAGCGCCTGGACGCCGGCCTCGCGGTCCTGGCCGGCGCGGTCCGGCGGGCGACCGGGATCGACCTGCAGGCGCTCCCGGGCGCGGGCGCGGCGGGCGGTGCCGCCGGGGGCCTCGCGGCGCTGCTGGGCGCCGAGCTCACCCCGGGCGCGCCGCTGGTGCTGGAGGCCGTGGGCCTGGCCGAGCGGCTTCGCGGCGCGGACCTCTGCATCACGGGCGAGGGACGCCTCGACGAGACCAGTCGCGCCGGGAAGGCGCCCGCCGCGGTGGCGGCGGCCTGCGAGCGAGCGGGCGTCCCGTGCGTCGCCCTCTGCGGTGAGGTGGGGCTCGGGCCGGGCGACGTGCGGCGGATGGGCCTGACCGCGGCGTTCGCCGTGGGGCGCGGCGTCCGCCCGCTCGACGAGGCGCTGGCCGCCACCGAGGCCGACCTCGCCGCCGCCGCCGCCGCGATCGGAGCGCTCTGGGGGCGCGCCGTCAGCGGAGGAAGAGCAGCTCCAGGTGGTCCCGGTACTGACGGAGCTGACGGTTGACCACCGAGGGGTCGTCGAGCGCCCGCGACAGCACGAAGGCGCCCTCGACCACGGTCAGGAGCTGGTCGGCGAGCGCGTCCGCGTCGATCTCCCGCGCCGGAGGGTGCATCTCCGCGGCCGCCCGGATCATCGCCGACAGGCGGTCGCGCCAGAGCCGCATCGAGTCGGCGATCAGCCGCCTGGTGTCCCCGTCGACCAGCTGGCGCTCGTAGAGGAACGAGGCGAACAGGCAGCCGGACTCGGTGGCGGAGGCGCGCGCCGGCGTCCTCCTCGAGCAGGGCCGACGAACAGCAGCAGGCGCTGGAGGGGGTCGCCGCTCAGCCGCTCGGCCAGGCGCCCTTCCGACTGCGCACACCGCCAGGGCCCGCGCGACGGCGTCCGGCTCGAGCACGACCCCGTCAACGCCTACTACCTCGCGCGGCCGTGACCGATCCCGGCGCCGACCTAGCCGAAAGTATAGGTCCGCCCTAGTTGACCCCCCGGGGGCGGTGACAGGCCGGGGGCCAGGCTGAGGTCGTGGCCAATCGTCTCGTCATCGCTGCCGTCGGAATCGCCGCCCTCGCATCCCTCGCGATACCCGGCGCCGGGGCCGCCACCCCGGCGCCCGGGGACGCGCTCATCGCGCGGGCTCAGGATCTGGCCGGCACGTGGGGCCGATGCCCCACCGCCCGCCCCGCCGCGCAGGTGCTCGCCCTGGCGGAGCGGACGAAGGCGCCGCGCCCGCGCGTGCGCCGGGCTCGGGCGGCCGTGGGGGCATGGCACGCGGTGGCGCGCGAGTGCGCGCAGCCGGTGGCCCAGCCCACCGTCACACCCGGCTGACCCGGGCCACCTCCGCCATCGGCGGCCGCACGTGCGGCCGGGTGTCGACCTCGCCCAGGACGTAGCCGCCGCTCGCGCGGACGGGCCGTGCGTAGGTGCCGTTCACGGCCTCCGCGACCCCGCGCCCCTCCTCCGCGACCCGGCGCAGGACCGCCTGGGCGATCGCCGAGGCCATCATCCCGAGGGCCGCCGTCGGCTGGTTGACGTGGGTCCGGTCGCCCACGTCGACCTGGGCCAGCGCGTCCAGGCCGGCCTGGCGGTGGAGATCGATCAGCAGGCCCATCTCCACGGCGTAGCCGCTGAAGAAGGGCACCGAGCGCAGGAGCTCGACCCTCCCGGCCGCCTCTCCGGAGAGCGGCTGCACGAAGCCGGCGAGCTCCGGGTAGAAGAGGTTGATCAGCGGGCGGGCGCAGATCTCCGTGACGCGCCCGCCGGCGTCGTCCTCCTCGCCCAGCCGGCGGCGATAGAGCGCCTTGACGTAGCCCACCTCGGGCTCGTGCAGCAGGGGTCCGACGAGGCCGGTCACGAACGCCGGGTCGAAGCCCACCACGTCGGCGTCGAGCCACACCACGATCTCGCCCGACACGACGGCGAGGCTCTTCCACATCGCCTCGCCCTTGCCGTGCCCGGAGCCGAGCTCGGGGAGGACCTCGTCGTCCTGCACCACGCGCGCGCCCTCGTCGGCGGCGATCCGCGCCGTGGCGTCGGAGCTGCGGCTGTCCATCACGACGATCTCGCTCACCAGGGGCACCTCGCGCACCAGCCGCTCCCGGAGGGTCGCCACGATCGCCCCGACGGTGTCCTCCACGTTGAGCGCGAGGAGGCACACGGAGATCCGGAGGCCGCCCTCGCGGGCGCGGGCGGCGAGGCTCTCGGGATCGAAGTCACCGCCCCGGTAGGTGCGTCGCGCGAGCCACTCGTTCCGGTCCACCGGGCGATCGTAGCGGTGGCCCCGAGGTCCAGCCTCGCGGCGGGCCGGTGCTAGCCTGCCGCCGTGCCCGCCGCGCTCAAGGGTCTGGTGCTCTCCGGGGGGGCCGGCACGCGCCTGCGGCCGATCACCCACACGAGCGCGAAGCAGCTCGTGCCGGTCGCGAACAAGCCGGTCCTGTTCTACGGCCTCGAGGCGCTGCGCGCGGCCGGCGTGACGGACATCGGGATCGTGGTGGGTGAGACCCGGGCGGAGATCGAGGCGGCGGTCGGCGACGGCTCCGCGCTCGGGATCCGGGTGACCTACATCCCCCAGGAGGCCCCGCTCGGCCTGGCGCACGCGGTGCTCACCGCGGAGGACTTCCTCGGCGACTCGCCGTTCGTGATGTACCTGGGCGACAACCTGCTTCGCGACGGCATCACGGCCCTGGTGGACCGCTTCCGCGCCGGCGCCAGCGACGCCCTGATCCTGCTCCAGCGGGTGCCCGACCCCCAGTCCTACGGCGTCGCCGAGCTCGAGGACGGCCAGGTGGTCCGGCTGGTGGAGAAGCCCGCGGAGCCGCGCTCCGATCTCGCGCTGGTGGGCGTCTACATGTTCTCCCCCTCGATCATGGAGTCGGTGAAGGCGATCCGGCCCTCGGCGCGCGGCGAGCTGGAGATCACCGACGCCATCCAGCACCTCATCGACCGCGGGCTCTCGGTGGAGCCGCACGAGGTGACCGGCTGGTGGAAGGACACGGGGCGCCTGGAGGACATGCTCGAGGCCAACCGCCTCGTGCTGGACGTGCTGGAGACGCGCGTCGACGGCGAGGTGGTGGACAGCACGATGGAGGGCCGCGTGGTGGTGGAGCGCGGCGCCCGCGTCGCCTCCTCCTCGGTGCGCGGGCCGGCCATCATCGGCGCGGGGGCGCTCATCGAGCACGCCTACGTGGGCCCCTACACCGCGATCTCGGCGGGCGTGGTGGTGCGCCGGGCCGAGGTGGAGAACAGCATCCTGCTGGAGGACAGCCGCGTGGAGGACCTCGACGCGCGCGTGGAGAGCAGCCTCATCGGGCGCAACGTGACCATCGTCCGCAGCGTGACGCAAGCCGCGCGCCTACCGGTTCATGGTCGGCGACTCATCGGCCATCGGGCTGGTCTAGGGGCTTGAGGGTGCTCGTGACCGGCGCCGCCGGCATGCTCGGGCGCGACCTCGTGGACCAGCTGGCCGGGCGCCACGAGGTGACCGCGGTCGACCTCGAGGTCGACGTCACCGACCCGGACGCGGTGCGGGCCTGCGTCGAGGGCTGCCGGCCCGAGGCCGTCTTCCACCTCGCGGCCTTCACCGACGTCGACGGCGCCGAGGAGCGCGAGGACGAGGCCGGCCGCATCAACGCGGGCGGGGCGGCCAACGTCGCCCGGGCCGCCGCCGCGGTGGGCGCGGCGCTGGTGCTGCCGCTCGACGGACTACGTGTTCGACGGGCGCAAGGGCGCGCCCTACGCCGAGGACGACGCGCCCGGCGCCGCTCGGGGCCTACGGGCGCACCAAGCTGGCGGGCGAGCGGGCCGCGCGGGCGCTGTGCCCGGGCACGCGCGTGGCGCGCACGGCCTGGCTCTACGGCGCCGCCGGGCGCAACTTCGTGGACACCATGCGGCGCCTGGGCGCGGAGCGGGACGAGGTGGCCGTGGTGGACGACCAGGAGGGCTCGCCGACCTGGACGCGCGAGCTCGGACCGGCTCTGGAGGCCCTGCTGGAGCAGCCGCCGGGCGTCTACCACGCGGCCGGCGGCGGGTCGGTCACCTGGGCGGGTCTCGCCGCCGCCGTCTTCGAGGAGGCCGGGCTCGACTGCCGGGTGCGCCCGATCACCACCGCCGAGCTGGGGCGCCCGGCCCCCCGGCCCGCGCTGTCGGCGCTCGCGGTCACCCGCCCCGGCGCGCCGCGCCTGCGGCCCTGGCGCGAGGCCCTGGCCGACTACCTGGACGGGGCGGACGCGCCGTGAGGCTGCTCGTGACCGGAGGCTGCGGCTTCATCGGGTCGGCCTTCGTGCGCCTGGCCCTGGCGCGCGGAGCCGAGGTGGTCAACCTCGACAAGCTCACCTACGCCGGCAACCCGGCCAACCTCGCCGACGTGGCCGACGACGAGGCCTACCGCTTCGTGCACGCCGACATCGCCGACGCGGCGGCCGTGACCGAGGCGATCGAGGGCGTCGACGCGGTCGTCAACCTCGCCGCCGAGAGCCACGTCGACCGCAGCATCCTCGACCCGGCGGACTTCATCCGCACCGACGTCGTGGGCACCGCCGTCCTTCTGGACGCCGCCCGGCGCGCCGGCGTGCGGCGCTTCGTCCAGGTCTCGACCGACGAGGTCTACGGCTCCATCCCCACCGGAGCCTTCCGGGAGACCGACCCGATCAGCCCCTCGAGCCCCTACTCGGCGAGCAAGGCCGGCGGCGACCTGCAGGTGCTCGCCTGGCACCGCACCTTCGGGCTCGACGCGGTCATCACGCGCGGCTCCAACACCTACGGGCCGCGCCAGTACCCCGAGAAGCTGATCCCGCTCTTCGTGACCAACGCCCTCGACGGCCTGCCGCTGCCGGTCTACGGCGACGGCATGCAGGTGCGCGACTGGATCCACGTCGACGACCACTGCGCGGGCATCTGGACCGCCATGGAGCGGCGGCGCCGCCGGCGAGGTCTACAACGTCGGCGGCGGCAACGAGCAGCCGAACATGGAGATCACGCGCCGCGTCCTCGCGCTCACCGGGCGCGACGCCTCGCTGATGCGCCACGTCGAGGACCGCCTCGGCCACGACCGCCGCTACGCCCTCGACACCGCGCGGCTGCGGGCGCTCGGCTGGGAGCCGCGCATCGGCGTTCGACGAGGGCCTGGCCGCGACGGTGGAGTGGTACCGGGACCGGCGCGACTGGTGGGAGCCGATCAAGAGCGGCGAGTACCGCGGTACTACGAGGAGCAGTACGGGGGCCGCTAGGCGTCCGCCCTGAGTGGCGCCGGCGCCGTGCCCGCGACCCTGTGGCCGCTCCTGGATCCCGAGCAAGCTCCCGGGCTCCCGCGAGATGAGCCCACAGACGGGCCCACCCGCCCTTCGTCAGACCGACGAGCTCTTGGCGATGCTGTAGGCCTCGAAGATCTGCGGCGGGCCTGAGAATTCGATCCCGGCCTTGGCCAGGATCGGCATCAGGCGCTCGCCGAACGCCTCGAGCTGCTCCCGCGAGTCCCAGATTTCGCTGACCACGAGGTTCCCCTCCGGGCCGAAGCAGACGTGGTAGTCGCACCCGTCGGGAGGAAATTTCTCCCCTGCCTCCTCGAGCATCCGACCGGCTTCGTCATACATCTCGGCGGTCATCGCAGTGGGGGTGAAACGGACGACGATGCTCATGGGGATTCCTCCAAGCCGGGTTTGGACCGACCCTATTCCCGGCGCCTCACCGCTGTCTCCCCTGTGCGACCCCCAGGCTCGGCCCGCCCGTTGGGGTAAGGTCCCGCGGAATGCTCTTCGACCAAGAGCAGCACAAGCGGACGATGAAGGTCGTGGCGATCGCCCTCGCGGTGGTGTTCCTTGTCGGCGTGTTCGCCCTCGGCGGGGTCCTGCTCTTCACATAGGGCTGGACAGATCACCGACAACTAGCGCCAGCCTCCCCCGGGGCCGCGCAGGGCCGAGTCGAGCGTCATCCCTCCGTAGAGCGCGCCGGCCAGCGGCAGCGTCAGCGCCCACGGCGGGCCGCAGGCCGAATGCGCGCGTGGCCGGCAGGGCCACGATCGGCCGCGAGGGCCCAGGCCGACCGCGCCGGCCGCGAGCGGCGCCCACCCGTCGCCGTCGCCGCTGGCGAGGGCCACCAGACCGGCGGCCACGGCGGCAGGGGGCACCACGAACAGCAGCGCCAGGCCACGAGGGTGGCGCCCAGCAGGAGCCACGAGCGCCGGAGCTGGGTGAACGCGCTGCGCCGCACCATGCGCCACACGTCGCCCACGCCGTCGTAGGCGCGCACGCTCGTCACCGATCGCCCTCGCTCCGCCTCAGGCGCACCCGTCCGCCGGATCGTTTGACCGCCCGCGCCAGGGCGAGATCGTCGATCAGGGCTCCCCGGATCGCCTCGAGCCCTCCCGCCGCCTCGAGGGCCGAGCGGCGCACGAGCATGCACCCACCCGCCGCCGCGGCAACCCGGCCGCCGTCCCGGTTGGCCCAGCGCGGCGGGTAGAGGAGCAGGAAGAAGAGCACGAAGGGCGGGATCAGCAGCCGCTCGGCGCGCGAGGAGCAGCGCAGCCGCGCCATCCGGCTCACCAGGTCGAGCCGCTGCGCCTCCGCCTCCGCCACGAGCCGTCGCAGGGAGCCCGGCGCGTGCCGGATGTCGGCGTCGGTCAGCAGCAGCAGCTCGGGCGCCGCGCCGGGGCCCGCGCAGGCGGCGCGGCGGGCCTGCTCGAGCGCCCAGACCTTGCCCACCCAGCCCTCGGGCAGCGGGGCGCCGTCAACCGCTCGCAGCCGCGGGTCGCCCGCGGCCAGCTCCCGCGCGGCCGCGGCGGTGCCGTCGGCCGAGCGGTCGTCCACCAGCACCACGCTCCACGGGCCGGGGAGGTCCTGGGCGAGCAGCGCGGGAAGGGTCTGCGGGAGCGTCCGCGCCTCGTTGCGCGCGGGGACCAGCACGGCCACCGAGGGCCATGCCGCGGGCTCGGGCGCCTCCCCGCCCTCCTCGTCGGTGGGGCGCAGGTCCCAGGGCCGGGCCGGGTGCAGGAGCACCGCGAGCCAGGCCGCCGCGGCGAGCGCGCCGGCGCCCGCCAGGGCGGTCAACGCGCCCGTCGTGCCTCCATGTTCAGCCGCACGTAGTCGAGCGTCGACGCCGCCGCCGGGCCGCCGCAGCGCGCGTCGGCGACCTCGCGCGCGAAGCCGGCGCGCAGATCGTCCGGCGAGCAGCTCCAGGTGGTGGCGCAGGACGACCGTCGCGAGGAACTCGGCGCCCGTCTCGACGTCGGGAAGCGGGCCGGCGCCTCCTCGAGCCACGCCGCGGCGCCGGTCGAAGCCCGCCGCGCTCGAGCCGAGCGACGGTCGCCGCCGGGCCGGCGAAGATCCAGCTCTCGCGGCATGCCCGGCGAGCGCGCTCGCGCGTAGGGCGTCGCGCGCGGCCACCGCGCTGGCCGCGGCGAGCGTGCGCCGCGATGTTGCCCGCGCCCGCCGCACTGGGCCACCAGGCGCCCGCCGGGACGCAGGGCGGCGTGCAGGCGGGCGAACAGCCGCTCGTGGTCGAGGATCCAGTGGAAGGTGGCGGTCGAGACGATCAGGTCGACCGGCTCGTCGACCTCCAGCTCGAGCGAGGTCGGCCTGGCGCACCGTCACCCGCGTCACCGAGGTCGGCGAGCTGCCGCGGTCGCCTCCTCGACCATCGCGCTCGAGCCGTCCACCGCGAGCACGCGGCCGCGGGGCACCCGCTCCGCCAGGAGCCGCGTGACCCGGCCCGGTGCCGCACCCGGCGTCGAGGGCGCGCTCGTCGCCGCGCAGCGCGATGCGGTCCACCACCCGCCGCCCCAGGCCAGCTGGGGCTCGGAGACCCGCTGGTAGGTCCCCGCGTCCCACTCGTCGCCCATCAGGCGGCCAGGTCGTCCGACCAGCGCGGCCAGCGCGTCGCGGATCGGCTCGAGCGGCGTGCGCGCGATGCCGGCGCCGATCTGGCCGCCGTCCACGCGGTGCAGGATGCCCGTGTTGATGAGCGGGGTGCCGCCGACGTCCACGCAGGCGCGGGCATCCACGCCCAGGGGCGTCCCCTCTCCGTCGAGCGTGGGCATCCGCAGCCGCTCGCTGGACGCCGACGCAGATGTCGGCCATCTCCCGCGTGCGCTCGACGGCGTCGGCCACGCCGCCGCCCAGGAAGGCCGCCACGGACGGGCTCGCGGCGCTGGCGGCGGCGCCGAGGCCGAAGCACTCCACGAGCGCCGAGTCGCCGATGTCGGGGGCGGCGTCGGCGTCCGAGAATCCCGGGCGGTAGAGCGCGTCGCCGACCATGGGCGCGGGCGCCGGGAACCACCGGTCGGGCAGCCCGGCGATCTGCACGGCCGCGTCGATGCCGTTGCGGCTGATGAAGACCACGAGGCTCGACGCCGGCGTGCCCTGGATGCCCGCCAGCGCCGCGCGGGCCGCCGCGATCGTCACGGTCAGGGCGAAGTGCCCGTTGGCGGCGAGCAGCCGCGCGGTGGGCAGCACGCTGCGGGGCGCGCGCTCGGCCAGGGCCGGCAGCACCTGGCGCAGCAGCAGCATCGTCGTCGCCTGGTGGCGCATGTGGCAGTCGTCGCCCATCGCGATGCCCTGCGCGCAGAGGGCGAGCGCGTCGATCGGCCCCTCCGCGCGCAGCGCGGCCGCGAAGCCCGGGCGCCACCGCATCGGCCATCGTGCGCTGGCGCCGGATCGCCTCGGGCGAGCCCACGCCGAGCCAGAACGCCTCGCCGGGGCCGTCGTTGAACGGGCTGTAGCCCACGCCGCCGCCCACCTCGTCGCGGGCGGCCCAGCACGGCCATGGACGGTGAGATCACCCCGGTCATCGCCCCGGCCGCGTTCAGCGAGTGGGCGGGCGCGATGCGCACCTCGCCGCGCGCGACCATCGGCGCCGCATCCTCCGGTCGAGGCCGCCCAGCCCTCGAGCACCACCGCGCCGCACACCGCGTTGCGCTGGGGGGCGCACATCAGCTCCCACTCCACCGGCGGCCCGGCGTGCAGCACCATGCGCCCCTCGAGGCCCGGGATCAGGTCGCCGGCCGCTCCCGCCCCCACGATCATCGGGCGGGCCTCCTGCAGCTGCGCCAGCGCCCGGCGGTTGCCCGCCTCGACCCGCTCGTCCCCGTACGCCGCCGTCGAGCACGGCGACGTCGTCGGGGTCGCCGCCCGCGGGCGGGCCGCCAGTCGAGCGCGAGCACGTCGGCCTGCTGCTCGCGCAGGGCGTCGGCCATCAGGTCGAGGCCGGCCGTGACGATCCGCAACTCGCTCACCGGGGGATCCTACGGGGCCGTTGGTAGCGTGAGGTGGTGAGCCCCTCCCTCGACCTCGCGCGCCTCGCGCGCACCGTGCGCGAGCATCCCGGGCTGCGCGGCAAGCGCGATCTGGCGGCCGTGGCCTCGATCCTGGGCGGCGACGGCGACGACGCGGCGGTCCTCCCCGACGGCGACGGGCACCTGGTCCTGGCGGCCGAGGCCGTCTGGCCGCCCTTCGTCGCCGGCCAGCCCCGGGTGGCCGGCGTCGCGGGGGTGGTGACCGTGCTCAACGACCTGGCGGCCAGCGGCGCCCGGCCGATCGCGCTGCTCGATTGCATCGTCGCCGGCTCCCGCCGCCTGGCCGAGGACGTCCTGCAGGGCCTGCGCATCGGCGCCGACCTCTACGAGGTGCCGGTGGTGGGGGGTCACGCGACGGTGGAGGACGGGGTCATGCCGTCGCTGTCCACCTTCGCGGCCGGGCGGGCCCGCGCGCCCCTCGTCCGCGCGGAACGCCCGCGCCGGGGAGGAGGTGACCCTGGTGGTCTGCCTCGACGGGGAGACCATGGTGGGCGCGGGCGGGACGTTCTTCAGCCACCTGCGCGGCGGCCGCCGGGAGCGGGCCGCTCCGGACCTCGCGCTCCTGGCCGACGTGGCCGAGGCGGGAGAGGCCTGGGCGGCCCGCGACGTCTCGATGCCGGGCGTCGCCGGCTCGCTGCTGCAGCTGTGCGAGAGCGCGGGCGGCCTGGGCTGTGCGCTCGACGTCGGAGCGCTGCCCATCCCCTCCGGCATGCCGCTCGACCGCTGGCTGGTGACCTTCCCCTCGTACGGATTCCTGCTGGTGGGCGATGCCGCCGCCCTCACCGAGCGCTTCCGCGCGACAGGGCCTCGCGGCCGCGCGGGTGGGGACGCTCGACGACACGGGTGTCCTGCGCCTTTCCCACGACGGCGGCGAGGAGCCGGTCTGGGACCTCGGCCGCGAATCGCTGACCGGGATGCGCCCGCCCCAGAACCGTCTATGATCCACGGGTCGCGTACGCCGTCTCGGGAGGCGCGCGGCGGCCGGGTCCCTCAGGGGCAGGCCTGACGTCCCGGGCGCGGACGGCATCGGGTCGTCCGCTGGGGAGAGGGTCGCACGCTCCGGAAACACCGCGGCGGACGGTCGAATGGCGGTCTCCCGACCAAGCCGCGGCATCGTCCGCAAGGAGCAAGTGCATTTGAACCCCACCACCTTCGCCGATCTCGGCGTCAGCGACCGCGTGTCCGCGGTGCTTGCGTTAACCGGCATCACCACCCCGTTCCCCGTCCAGGAGCTCGTGCTCCCGGTGGCGTCCTCCGGGCGCGACGTCCTGGTGCGCTCGCCGACGGGATCCGGCAAGACGCTGGCCTTCGGCCTGCCCATCATCGAGGGCCTCAGCCGCGGTCGCCGCGGGCCGGCGGCGCTCGTGCTGGCCCCCACCCGTGAGCTCGCGGCCCAGATCGCCGACGACCTGACCCCGCTGGCCGCCGCCCGCAAGCTGCGCGTGGCCGTCTGCTACGGCGGCGTGGGCCTCGACGCCCAGGCCAAGCGCGTCCGCGTCCTCCGACCTGCTGGTCGCCACGCCCGGGCGCCTCACCGACCTCTGCCAGCGCGGCATGCTGAACCTGGGCGACGTGGAGGTCCTGGTCGTGGACGAGGCCGACCGAATGCTGGACATGGGCTTCAAGCCCCAGGTCGAGGCGATCGTCCGGCGCCTGCCCACGGAGCGGCAGACCATGTTCTTCTCCGCCACGCTCGACGGCGCCGTCGGCCGCCTGGCCGAGGAGTTCAGCCATGACGCCGCCCGGCTCGAGGTGAGCCACGAGCCCGAGCTGGAGTCGCTGGGCCATCGCCTCCAGCAGTCCTTCGTCGCGTGCACGCCCGCCACCAAGCACGACGCGCTGGTGCAGCTGATCGAGGGCGAGGACGACCTGGTGCTGGTCTTCTGCCGCACCAAGCACGGCGCCGACCGCCTGGCGAGGACGCTGGGCAAGCGGCACGAGGTCGCGGCCGCCGCCATGCACGGCAACCTCACCCAGGGCGCCCGTCAGCGCACCATGGCGCAGTTCTCCCACGGCAGGCCGCGGGTGCTCGTGGCCACCGACGTCGCCTCGCGCGGGATCGACCTCGACGACATCGGCCTCGTCATCAACTTCGACCCGCCCGAGGACCGCGACTCGTACACCCATCGCATCGGGCGCACCGCCCGCGCCGGCCGCACCGGCCGCGCCGCCACGCTCGTCCTCCCGGACCAGGCCGCCCTGGTCGGCGCCATCGCGCGCGACCTGGGGCAGGAGGCGGGCTGGGCGGAGACCGGGTACGCCGCGCCGGCGCCGCGCGTCGTCTACGGCTCGCGCCGCCGCGGGTCGGCCTTCGGGCCGGCGCGCACGCGCCCCGCGCCCTCGGGCCCGTCCTCGCCGCCCCGCGCCAACCGGGTCAAGCGCGGCGGCTCGCGGACGGTCCGGCACACACCCGCCTGAGCGCGGTCTACGCGCCCCCGAGGGTCCAGGCGTAGCCCGTCGGGGCGAACTCGGGGGACGCGCCGGCCAGGGCGATCGTCATCTCCTGGTGGCTGGCGCCTCGGAACGAGGTCTCGGTTCCGAGCGTCGTCCACCCCAGGTGGCGGAAGAAGGCCACGTTCCGGCTCTGGATGAGCGCGATCATGCGCGAGCCGCCCATCCGCCCCGCGGTCTCGACGGCGAAGCGCACCAGCGGCCCCCCGGCGCGCAGGGGGCGCGCGTCGCGCAGCACGGCCAGCCGGTCGCCCTTCCAGAGGCCCGCCTCGTCGAGCGGGTAGAGGCGCACCGCGCCCACGACCAGCGGCCCGATGGCGGCGATCACCTTCACCGCCCCCTCGTCCCAGCCGTCGAGATCGTCGCCGGCGAAGATGGCCTGCTCCCGCACGAACACCTCGTGCCGCACGCGGTGGTGCGCGGCCAGATCCTCGTCGCTGCGGGCGACCCGCACCTCGAGGGAGGAGGCCCGATCCCGCAGGCTCATGCCGCGGACCGGTCCGCGGCCGGAATGCCGTCCCGGCCGCCCCCGAACGCGCGCTCGAAGGTGCTGAGCGCCGAGCAGGCCTGGCAGCGCACGCACCCGGCGCGCGCGTCCTGGCTCATCAACCCGGCCTCGGCGAGCAGCGGCGCCACCTGCTCGTACACCTCTCGGACGTACTCGGCCGAGGGCGGCACGCCGTGGGCGACGATGCTGCCGGGCGCCGGCCGCAGCGGCACCACGAAGGGGTAGACGCCCCGGTCGATGGCCGCGCGACAGCCCTCCATCACCGACTCGGGGGGTCTCGCCGAGGCCCAGGATGAAGTAGGTGGACACCTGACCGCGGCCGAACACGCCGACGGCGGCCTCCCAGGCCGCGAGGTAGTGGTCGCGGCCCTGGGCGTGCTTGCCCGGGGCGACGCGCGCGAGCACCTCCTCGTCCCACACCTCGAGGTGCAGCCCCAGCGCCTCGACGCCGCTGTCCTTCAGCTCGGAGAACCATCCGAAGTCGTCGGGGGGCTCGATCTGAACCTGGACGGGCAGCCCGCTCGACTCGCGGATGGCCGCGGCGCACCGCGCCATGTAGGGCGCCCCGCGGTCGTGGCGGTTCGGCGTGCCCGTGGTCAGCGTGACGTCCTTCGCCCCGTCCAGGCGCGCGGCGGCCTCGGCGACCTCGGCCAGGAGCGCCGGCGTCTTGGTGGGGACGGTGCGGCCGTTGGCCAGGCTGGTGCCGATGGCGCAGAAGTGGCACTGCTCCTGGGTCCCCCAGTAGACGCATCGCTGGAAGACGGTCGAGGCCATGCTGTCCAGGTGCATCAGCGCGATCTTCCAGTACGGCACTCCGTCGGCCGTCTGGAGGTCGTAGATCTTCGGGCGGGGGTGCATCCGCACCGGCCCCACCTCGATGCCGTCGCGCAGGAGCGTCCCGGCCCGCCCGGAGCCGTTCAGCACCAGCTCGTAGGGGGACGAGGCGACGTAGTCGCCGTGCACCGGCACGGTCAGCGGGGCTCCGTCCATCCAGATGAAGCCGGCGTCCGACGGCCCGGCGCCGCCCGCCCGCGTGGACCCGGGGCGCTCGTCGCCGTGGGTCGTGCGCACGCCGAGCGACTGGAGCTCGACCGCCAGCGTGCGCAGGTCGGGCGGGCTGGCGGTGCTCACCAGGCGCCCTTGTGCAGGTTCTCGAAGTTCTCCACGAAGACCATCCGCTTCAGCTCCTCCGAGACCGGCGCGCCCTCGATCTTCCAGTACTCGCCCATGAAGTCCGACCACGGCTCGTCCGAGCCGAAGATGACGCGGTCGCCGCCGATGCCCTGCTTCTCGATCTCGACCAGCAGCCAGCGGGCGCCGAAGCCGATCGCCCACGAGGTGTCGGTGTAGACCTTGTAGCCGTCCTTCACCCACTGGAGGAACTTCGGCACCAGCTTGATGTGGCCGCTCACGCCGCCCCCGAAGTGGACGAGGTGGATCTTGCAGCGCTTGCCGTACGCCTCGACCATCGGGATGAAGTTGTTGATGTCGCTGTTGCCGCCGGCCGACGTGTGGAAGTGGAAGACGTAGTCGTGCTTCTCGGCCGCGTCGAAGCAGAGGTCGGCGATCTCCTTGGTCTCCTCGTCCCACTCGGCCGGGTTCGGGTTGCCGCCCAGCAGGAAGGTGGTCTTCAGCCCCACGATCCCCGCCTCGCCGCAGTGCTTGAGGGCCTCGAGCGTGTTCTCGCGGTCGCGCGGCAGGAACGACACCCACAGCAGGCCGCGGATGCGGTCGCTCGTGGTCGCCGCCTCCATCACGACGGGGTTCAGCGAGAAGGGCTGCTCGGGCTTGGGGATGCCGTAGTTGGACATCACCAGGCTGCGCTCGATGGCGTACTGGTCCATGAACTTCAGGAAGTCCTTCGTGCGCGGGAAGTCGTAGACGATCGGCTTCACCGGGTAGTCGATCCCGTAGAAGGGCCACGCCTCGATCTCGCCGATGTGGCTGTGACCATCGATCACGTTCCGCTTGATCCCGTCGGGCAGTGACACGCGGCTCCTTCCGTAACGCTCAGGTGGTCAGCAGGCTCTGGCGCAGCTCCTCGGCCGCGGCGCGCCAGATGTCGGGGTCGGTGTACTCGCGCCGCGGCACGATGGGGTCGGGCGAGGACGCCTCGCCGGTCTCCGGGTCGAGCTGCGAACGCCTCCACGGCGTAGCGGGGCATCATCGTGTCGGCGTCCATCAGGGTCTGGATCGAGACGGCGCGGCCGCTGCGCAGCGACATCTCGACGCGCCGGTAGGGCGGCCAGAGCTCCTGCTCGCCCTCGCTCCAGATCGTCACGGTCGTGTGCCCCGCCGGCGCGGGCGCGGCGGATCGCGGCCTCGGTGCGCTCCATCGCGGCCCGCTGCGCCAGCTCGCGCGAGCGCATCTGGTAGGCGGCGTCGCGCACCAGGTCGAGGTCGATCTCGGGCGTTCAGCTCGCCCGCGCTCGACGCCCGCGTCGGCCAGCTCCGCGTCACGGTCGGCCGTCCGGTAGGTGACGACGAGGGCGTCCACGTCCGGCACGGTCTCCAGGTGGTCGACGAGCGCGCGCACGAGGCCGATCACGGCCTCGTAGAGGTCGGGGCGTACCGTGGCGACCGGGTAGAGACGCTCCTCCCCCAGGCGCCACCGTCGCTCGATCTCCGTCGCGCTCGCTCACCCGCGTCGTCGGTCCCGGCGGTCGTCCTAGACCGTCCAGGTGTTGAGCTGGAAGGCCTTGTTCCGCCACGCGGTCAGGGCCGAGTCGAGCACGTCGAGCGGGTTGAACGCCGTGACGCCCGGGATCAGGTCGTCCTCGCGGAACCCGTAGAGGGCGCCCATGGCGAAGCGGCACGCGTAGACCGTCGCGCCCTCGCTCAGGAGGGTCTTGATCTGGTTGTTGATCGCCATGTGGCCGGGGAAGGCCTCCTGGCCGACGGCCGGGTAGCCGCGCGTGCCCGAGGCCATGAGCACGCCCGGCCCGTAGAGCACCAGGCTCACCTTGAAGCCCTTGCGGCCCAGGCGGGTCGCCGTGAGCAGGTTGACCAGACCGACCGATCCCTCGTAGGGCACCGTGTGCATGAAGATCCATGCCTCCTCGCCCGGCTCGGCCTTGATGTCCGGAAAAACCTTCTCGGACACGTCGTAGAGCTCCTGGCCGGCCTCTGGCTTCATTCCCTCGATCTTCGCCACGATCTTCCCTCCGGGTCGTGGTGACGCGCGGGCGGGGACGTCTTGGCCCCGCCGCGGGCCCACCGCTGTCGCAAGGTACGATCCTCCCTGCCGTGCGAGGGCGGCGCAAGGTGCGCCCAGACCAATATGCGGACCCGGCCGGTTTGTGCGGCGGGAGGTTGTGGAGTGAGCGACACCGTCGTGCTCGCCATCGGGGGCAACGCACTGGCGCCCAGCGGCCTCGGCGCGTTCTCCGACCAGGAGGAGCGCGCCGGTGCGGTCGCGGACACCGCGCTCGCGATGCTGGCCACCGGCGCCCGGCTGCTGGTGGTGCACGGGAACGGGCCCCAGGTCGGCGCGCTCGCCATGGCCCAGGAGGCGGTGGCGCGCGAGGTGCCGCCCCAGCCGCTCTTCGTGCTCGGGGCGATGACCCAGGGCCAGCTCGGCTACCTGCTGGCCCAGGCGATCGGCGACGCCCTGGCGGCCGCCGGGCAGCCCGCGCTCGGTGGCCGCGGTGATGACCCAGGTGGTCGTCCGGCGCCGACGATCCCGGCGTTCACCCGCCCCACCAAGCCGATCGGGCCCTTCTTCTCCGAGGGCCGCGCCCGGCGCCTGGCCGACGCGCGCGGCTGGCACGTGGCCGAGGACTCCGGGCGCGGCTGGCGCCGGGTGGTCGCCTCGCCGGAGCCGGTGGAGGTGGTGGAGGCCCAGGAGATCCAGAGCCTTCTCGACGCCGGCGAGGTGGTGGTCGCCTGCGGCGGCGGCGGCGTCCCGGTGACCCGGGTCGGGGGACGTCCTGTCGGGCGTGGACGCGGTCATCGACAAGGACTTCGCGGCCGCGCTCATCGGCCGGCTCGTCGGGGCCACCTCGCTGCTGCTGCTCACCGGCGTCGAGCAGGTGCTGCTCGACTTCGGCACGCCCCGGCGAGCGCCCCGTGGACACGCTCACGCTGGACGAGGCACGCGCTCACATGGCCGACGGCCAGTTCCCCGCCGGGAGCATGGGTCCGAAGGTCGAGGCGGCCATCCAGTTCGTGGAGGCCGGCGGGCGCGACGCCATCATCACGTCGCTCGACCGCGCGGCCGAGGCCCTGGCCGGGACGGCGGGGACCCGGATCGTCGCCTGATGGCCCGCCGCTCGGTCCTCACGTGGCGACCTCCGAGGGGCGACGCGATGCCCCACGTCTCGGCCCGCGCCCGCGCCCTCCTCGAGGACCCTCAGGGGTTCGGCAACTACATGACCTACCGCGACGCGTACCGCATCCTGGGCTGGGATCCCGCCGACGATCTACCGCGACGGCGCGATCGCCCTCGACCGCACCGAGTGGGCGGACCTCGGGTGGATGGCCAACCACCTGGGCCCGTCCCCGTCGGCGCTCGATGGCCATGCGGGCGGCGGTCGACGAGGAGCACGTGGGCCCCTACTCGCCCGACCTCGACGAGAGGCTGCGCGACCTGATGGCCGAGCAGCTGCTCGGCCGGGCGCGCGACGACGGCTTCGAGGTGATCGGCACCGAGGGCGCCCAGGCCGGCGTCGGCTACGCCGCCCTGGCCTGCCTCGATCCCGGCGACGAGGTGATCGTGACCGACCCCGGCTACTTCCACTTCGTGCCGGCGCTGCGGCTGGCCGGCGGCGGAGCCCGTCTGGGTGCGCCTCGGCCGCGGCCGGGGGCTGGCGGCTCGACCCCGGCGAGGTCGCCGCCGCCCTCACCCCGCGCACCAGGATGGTCGTGGTCTGCGACCCGGTCAACCCGTTCGGCACGGTCCAGACGCGCGACGAGCTGGCGGCCCTGCTGCGCGCTGTCGGCCGAGCGCGGGGTGGTGATCCTGGCCGACACGCACCCACTCCGCCCACCGCGTGGACCCCGGGGCGCATCACCACCCCATCGCCGCGGTCGCCGCCGAGCACCCCGGCGCCACGCGTGCTGGTGGCGAGCGGCCTCGCCCACGGGTACGGCATGGCCGGCGCGCGGATCGGGGCGCTCGGCGGCCCGCCCGCCCTGGTGCGGGCCTGCCTCCAGGTGAAGATCGCCGCCGTGCGCCTCAACACCAACCGCCTGGCCCAGGTCGGCGCGGCCGCGGCCCTGCGCGACGGCGTGTGGCTGCGGCGCGGCGAGGAGGTCATCCGGCGGAACCTGGTGCGCCTGCGCGAGATCGCCCGCCCGGTGATCGATCCGGCCTACGGCTTCTCGTGCGTCGTCGACGTGTCGGAGACCGGGGCGAGCGCGCAGGAGCTCACGGTGGCCCTCTGCAGGCGCCACGTGGCCGTCTACCCGGGCGACGGCCTCGGCGAGGTCGGCGCCACGACGACCATCCGCCTCAACCTGAGCGATCCCGACCCGCGGCGCTCGAGCGCTTCGCCGTCGCCTTCCCCGAGGCGTGCCAGGAGGCGGCGAGCGGCGTCTACCGCGACGCGGTCGTCGAGCTCTTCCGCTCCTACGACACCGACCGCGGCCGCCGGATCGCCGCGGTCATCGCGGGCGGACACTAGGCGTCGAAGAGCCGCTCCTGGGCGGGATCGGGCTCGGGCTCGGGGGCGTCGCCGGGCGTCGCGCCGTCCGACGCCTCGAGCGACGCCCTGATCTCCCTCCGGCCGTCGCGGAAGGTGCCCACGCCGATCGGCGTAGGACCGCTCGATGGCGCCCGGGTGGATGCCCGCGACCACCTCGGCGAGCACGGCGCGCTCGCGGCCCGGCTCGGGCGCCGGGGTCACCTCGAAGACGTCGCGCATGCGCTCGCCGGTGTCGAGGTCGTGGCTCTCGATGATCACGAGCGAGGCCGGCACGATCGTCCGACCCTAACCGGCGCCCGGGCTCGGTAGCATCCTCCGGGTGCTCGCTCTCGGTTGGTACTGCCCCTCGGAGGGCGATGGGCGATGGCTGGGAACCCGGCAGCCCGAGCGTGCGCCCGAGATCGCCTACCTGGCCTCCGTGGCGCAGGCCGCCGAGGACGCCGGCGCACAGGAGATCCTCATCCCGACCGGATCGGTCAACGACTCCTTCGCGCCCGATGCCCGCTTCATGGAGAGCTGGACGACCGCCTCCGCGCTCGCGACGATGACGCGCCGCATCCGGCTGCTGGTCGCCGTGAACCCGGCCGCGGTCCGGCCGGAGCTGGCGGCCCACCAGGCGCAGACGCTGTGGTCCGATCGCTCCCGAGCGGATCGCCATCAACCTGGTGGCCGGCGGCGGGCCGGACACCGGCTACGGCGCTCCGCCGCTCGACCACGACCAGCGCTACGCCCGCCTCGGCGAGCTGGCCGACGCCCTGCGCGAGCGCTTCCCCGGGCCCCTCTACCTGGGCGGGGCGAGCGAGGCGGCGAAGGCCCTGGCCGCCCGCGTGGCCGACACGTACCTCATGTGGGGCGAGCCCCCCGACCGCATCGGCGAGCGGATCCGGGAGATGCGCGACCGGGCGGGCGGGCGGCCCCTGCGCTTCGGCCTGCGCATCCACCTCATCGCCCGCAGCGGCGGCGCCGAGGCGATCGAGGCCGCCCGCCAACTGATCTCGCGAGGCCGAGGTCCGCGACGACCGGGCCTCGGAGTACGCGGAGTTCGACAGCGAGGGGCAGGCGCGCATGAACGCGATCCCGGCCGACGACGAGGGCTGGGTGTCGCCCGGCCTGTGGGCCGGAATCCGGGCCGTGCGCGGCGGCGCGGGCACCGCGCTGGTGGGCTCGCACGGCCGCGTCGCCGCGCTGCTCGACGAGTACCGGACGGCCGGGGTGGATCTGGTGATCGCCTCCGGCTATCCGCACCTGGAGGAGGTCACCCGGGTCGGCCGCCGCGTGTGGCCGCGCCTCACGGCCCGGGCGGTCGCGTGATCCGGTCGCTCGACCCGCGCCCGCCAGGCCGGGCCGGGGAGCTGGCCGAGCGCTTCGGCACGCCGCTCTACGTCTTCGACGGCGCGCGCATCGAGGCCGAGGCCCACGCCTTCCAGGCCGTCGCCGGCCCGGCCGCGACCATCGCCTACTCGGTGAAGTCCAACCCCCTGATGGGCCTGGTCGCCCGCCTGCACCGGGCGGGATGCTGGGCCGAGGTGGCCTCGGGGTTCGAGTACCGCGTCGCCCGCCGGGCGGGTGTGCCGGGGTCGCAGATCGTCTTCAACGGACCCCTCAAGACCTCCGCACGAGCTGCGCCGGGCGCTGTCGGAGGGCGCCACGGTCGTCGCCGACGGGGCGGAGCAGGTGCGCGAGATCGCCCGCCTCGCGGCCCACGCCGGCCCCCGAGGCCCGGGTCGGCCTGCGGCTCGTCCCGCCCGACCGGGAGGGCCGCGACCGCTTCGGGGTGCCGGCGCGCATGGCCCCCGCGGCGGCGTCGATCCTCGCGCGGGCGGGCCTGCCGCTGACCGGCCTGCACATCCATCTGGGCGCCTACCAGCTCGGCCCGCTGCCGTCCTCCGGGCCGCCGATCCACGGCGTCACGGTGCAGTACCCGGTGCCCGTCGCGCGCTTCGCCGACGCGGCCGGCCGGCTGCGCGAGACCGCCGAGCGCGTGGGCGGCATCCGGTGGCTCGACCTGGGCGGCGGGTGGCCGGCGGCCGCGGGGCTCGCGGGCCATCTCGACGCGGCGCGCGCGGCCCTCGGTCCGGACGCCCCGCCGATCATCCTCGAGCCCGGCCGGGCCCTGATCCGCGACGCGGGCTGGCTGCTCGTGCGGGTGGTCGCCCGGCGCGGGCGCGGCGCCGTGGTGGTCGATGCCGGCGTGACCCAGGTCCCCTGCGTCCTGTGGAAGCGATCGCCGGTCCACCCCGCCGAGCCGCGCGACGGTGCGGAGCGCGCCACCGACCTGTTCGGGCCGCTCTGCCTGCAGCACGACGCCGTCGCCCGCGAGGTGCCGCTGCCGCCGCTGCGCGTGGGCGACCTGGTGTGGATCGGCCAGACCGGGGCCTACGCGATGGCGCAGGCGTCCCCCTTCATCCACCTGCGCCCGGGCGCCGTGCTGGTGGAGGGGGGCCGCGCATCCACCCTGCGCGCGGCGGAGACCGACGACGAGGCGCTCGGCGCCCAGGCCGAGCCCCTGCTCGCCGGGCCGGAGGGACGCGCGGTGACGGCCACGTGACCGCGATCCGCGTCCGGGCCGGCCGCTGGGCGGACAGCGCGAAGATGATGGCCGCGGCCCGCGCCGCCGAGAGCGTGGACGGCGTCGAGCGCGCGCTGTGCTTCATGGGCACCCCCGCGAACCGCGAGGAGGCCGCGTCGACTGGGCTTCTCCGACGCCGGGGATCGAGGGGGCGGGCCCCGACGACCTCGTGCTCGCCGTGCAGGGGGGCGGAGGCCGATGCCGGGCTCGCCGCCGCGGAGGAGGTCCTCGACGCGGCCCCGTCCGGAGGCGCGCCGGGCGCCTCGGGCCCGCGTCCGCCGCGCAGCCTGGCGCGCGCGCAGGGCGACATCGCGGTGATCTCGGTGCCCGGTGAGTACGCGGCCCTCGAGGCCCACAAGGCGCTCGGCGCCGGCATGGACGTGCTGCTGTTCAGCGACGGCGTCTCGCGGGAGGACGAGGTCGCCCTGAAGCGCCGCGCCCACGAGCGGGGCCTCCTGGTGATGGGCCCGGGCGCGGGCACGGCGATCATCGACGGGGTCGCGCTCGGCTTCGCCAACGTCGTCGCGGCGCGGCGCGGTCGGGTGTGGTGGCGGCCGCGGGCACCGGGGCTCAGGAGGTCACGGTCCTGGTCGACCGGGCCGGCGCCGGGATCAGCCGCTGCTACGGGACCGGCGGCCGCGACCTCACGGACGAGGTGGGGGCGATCACGGCCCTCGACGCCATCGCCCGCCTCGCCTCGGACGAGGAGACCGGCGTCATCCTGTGCGTCTCCAAGCCGCCCTCGCCGGAGGTCGCCGAGCGGGTGCTGAGGGCCCTGGCCGGCACGGGGCTGCCGGCCGCGGCGTGCATGGTGGGCGGGGGCGTCGACCCGGTCGAGGGCGTCCACCTGGCCGAGACGCTGGAGGAGGCGGCCCTGGCCGCCGCGCGCCTCGCCGGCCACCCGTCGCAGGCCCCCGGCCCGCCGCGCGCCGAGTGGATCATCGGGCGGCGCGGTGCGCGGGCTGTTCTCCGGCGGGACGCTCTGCAGCGAGGCCGCCGCGATCCTGGCCGAGCGCCTCGGGGACGTGTCCAGCAACGCCCCGGCGGGGCGCGCGCGGCGCCTCGAGGGGGAGCCGCGCGGCCACGCGTGCCTCGATCTCGGCGAGGAGGAGTTCACCCGCGGGCGCCCCCACCCGATGATCGACCCCGAGGCGCGCGCGGAGCGCATCCTGGAGGAGGCGGCCGACCCCGAGGTGGGGGTCCTGCTGATCGACGTCGTGCTCGGCTACGCCGGCCACCCCGACCCCGCCGGCGTGCTGGCGCCCGTCATCCGCGAGGCGCTGGCGGCGCGCCCTCAGCTCGCCGTGGTGGGCTACGTGCTGGGCACCGAGGACGACCCGCAGGTGCGCAGCCGCCAGGAGGCCGCGCTGGCCGAGGCCGGAGTCCGCCTGGCCCCCACCAACGCCGCCGCCGCGCGGCTCGCCGCCGCCATCGCCGGATGAGGTCCCCTACCGGTTCAGCCGTCCCGTCCGAACGTGAGCACGACGCTGCCGACCTTGTGGCCGCCGTCGACCCGGCGATGCGCATCGACGATCCGCGCGAACGGCAGGACCGTGTCGATCACCGGCGTGAGCACTCCCTGCTCGGCGAGCGACATGAGGGTCCGAAGGTTGTCGGCGGTGATCGCGGCGCTGCTGCCGCTGATCACGGCCTTCTGCCGCGACGCGGCGAGCATCTGCCGGAGATCGCCGACGACCAGCAGGAACCGCCCGCCCGGTTTCAGCGAACCCTTGACCCGCGCGTGGGGCGCGTTGCCGTGACAGTCCATGATCACGTCGTAGCGCCGCCCGTCGCGGGTGAAGTCCTCCGTCGTGTGGTCGATGACGTGGTCGGCCCCGAGGCCGGTGACCAGCTCCGCGTTGGCGCCGCTGCAGACGGCGGTCACCTCGGCGCCGAGGTGCTTGGCGAGTTGCACGGCCATGGTGCCGACCGCACCGGAGGCGCCGTTGATCAGCGCCGATTCGCCGGGAGCGAGCTCCCCTCGCCGGAAGAAGTCGAGGGCCGTCGTGCCGCCGAAGCAGAGCGCCACGGCATCCTGATCGCTCAGGCCCTCGGGGATCCCGGCGATCGCCCCACTCTCGGCCACGGCCACGTACTCGGCGTGGCAGCCGAAGTCGAACCCGCGCGAGGCGACCACCCGGTCGCCCGGCTGGAATCCGCCGACGGCCCTCCCCACCGCCTCGACCCGCCCGGCCACGTCGAAGCCCAGGATGGGCTGCCTCGGCCTGGTCACGCCGAACCTCAGCCGCACCGCCAGGCCCAGTCCGCGGGGGACGCGCAGCGCCCTCACCCGGGCGTCGCCGGAGTTGACCGTCGTCGCAAGGGCGGCCACCAGGACCTCACCGTCCGCCGGAACCGGCGTCGGCACCTCCCTGATCCGCACGACCTCCGGCGGCCCGTAGCGCTCGCAGACCGCAGCCTTCACCGTTCATCCGATCCGCGCACCGCCGCACCGTATCGAAGGTCCCTCGGGGCGGCGGACCGCCGCCCGGTGCCCGGGTGAGAATCCGGCTGGTCACCTACTCGACCAAGCCGCGCGGCGGCGTGGTCCACGCGCTCTCGCTGGCCGAGGCGCTCGGCGACCGCGGGCACGACGTGGAGCTGTGGGCGCTGTCGGCCGACGGGGCCGCCTTCTTCCGGGAGCCGCGGGTGACCGCCTGCCTGGTGCCCGTGGAGCGCCGTCCCGGCGAGACGGTGCGGGACCGGATCCTGCGCTACGCCGACGTCCTGGCGGATGGCCTGCGGGCCGCGGGGCCGGCCGACGTCCACCACGCCGAGGACTGCCTGTCGGCGCGGTCGCTCCTCGCCCTGCGCGACGAGGGGCTCGTGCCGGCCGTGGTCCGCACGATCCACCACGTCGACGACTTCGCGACCCGGTGCTGGTCGAGTGCCAGCGCGCCTCGATCGAGGACGTCGACCACCGCGTCTGCGTCAGCGCCCACTGGGCCGACGCGATCGCGCGGGATCACGGCGTCGACCGCGCACGTCATCCCCAACGGGGTCGGCGGCGAGCGCTTCGCCGCGCTGCCCGCTCGACCGTGCCGCCGCCGGGGCGCGGCTCGGCTGGGGCGCGCGGCCGACGGTGCTGGCGATCGGGGGGATCGAGCCGCGCAAGGGCAGCCGCGCCCTGCTCGAGGCGTTCGCGCGGGCGCGCGGCGCGCTGGGGGCGGGCGCCCTGCTCGCGATCGCCGGGGGCGAGACGCTCTTCGACTACGCGGACTACCGCGAGGGCTGGGATCGAGGACGCCGAACGGCTGGGCCTGCGCGTGCACCGCGGCGCCCACCCGCCGGCCGCCGCGGACGTGGCGGTGCTGGGCCCGATCCCCGATCCGGGCATGCCGGCGCTGTTCCGGGCGGCCGACGTCTTCGCCTTCCCCTCGGAGCGCGAGGGCTTCGGCCTGGTGGTGCTGGAGGCCCAGGCGTCCGGGCTGCCGGCGGTGGTGAGCGACCTGCCGGTGCTGCGCGAGATCCTGCGCGACGGACGCGACTGCCGGATGGTGCCGGCCGGCGACCCGGCGCGCCTCGCGGCGGCCCTGTCGGAGGTGATGGGCGACGCCGCCCTGCGCGAGCGGCTGACGGCCGGCGGTCGCGCCACGGCCGCGCGCTTCACCTGGGAGGCCGCCGCCGCGGCGCACGAGCAGGTCTACGAGGAGGTCGTCCGTGTCGCTGCGTGACGACCACGAGTACGCGGTCTGGACCGCCGAGTGGACCGGGGGGCTCGCGGCCGACGTCTCCGGCCGCGGCCACGCCATCCGGGTGGACGAGCCACCGGAGTTCGGCGGCCACGACGCCGGGCCGATGCCCACCGAGCTCGTGGTCGCGGCCCTCGCCTCCTGCTTCTGCATCGCCGTGGCGTGGGCGGCCCGCAAGCAGCGCATCGATCTGCGACGACCTGGAGGTGCAGGTGCAGCCGCACCGGGCGCTGGGCGAGCCGCGCCACGGCCGCTACGACCTCTGGGTGCGCTCCTCCACCCCGCCCGGCGAGCTCGCGCCCGCGGTGGAGATGGCGAAGCGCTACTGCTGGGTCACGAACACGCTCGCCACTCCGCCCGAGATCCCTACCACCTGGGGGAGGGCATCGGGTAGCGTCGCCCTTTCCGCGCTTTCGGCCCCGAGGACTCGAGGACACACGGATGGGTGAGGCTCGCAACATCTGCGTCATCGGCGGAGGCGCCGCCGGCATCAGCGCGGCGTCGATGGCCAAGCGCACGAACCCCGACGCGACCGTCATCGTCTGCACCGAGTACGAGGACGTCGCGTACTCGCCGTGCGGGATCCCCTACGTCCTCGGCCGGGAGATCCCCGACTTCGAGCGCCTCTTCCTGGCGGGGCCCGAGAACTACGAGGAGGCCGGCATCGACCTGCGCCGCGAGACCGTGGTGACCGATGTCGACGCCGGCGCCCGGACCATGACCGCGAACGGCGCAGGTCATCCCCTGGGACACGCTGATCATCTGCACCGGGTGGAACTACACGCTCCCCGACGTCCCCGGGAACGACCTCGAGGGCTCACCTTCGTCAAGAACATCCGGCGCGGCATGGAGCTCAACGAGACCCTGAACGACGTGAAGAAGGCCGTCGTGCTGGAGGCCGGCCCGCTCGGCGTCGAGATGCTCACCGCGCTCGCGCACCGCGGCATCGAGACCCACCTGGTGGACGAGAACGCGTGGCTCCTCGCGCAGATCGCCGACCCGGAGATCGCCGAGCCGGTGCAGGAGAGCCTCGCGGCGCTCGGGGCGACCTCCACTTCGGCGACCGGCCTGAAGGGCTTCGAGGGCAGCGGCGGCAAGCTGCGCGCCGTCGGTCACCAGCGAGGGCGAGATCGAGGCCGACATCTGCGTCATCGCCACCCACAAGGAGCCCGAGACCACCCTCGGCGCGCTCGATGGGCCTCACGGTCGGCTCCACCGGCGCGTTCGTGGTCGACGAGCGCATGCGCACCTCGATGGACGAGCGTGTACGCGGCCGGCGACTGCGTGGAGATGCCCCAGAACCTCACCGGCGTCGCCGTCCAGGGCCTGACGGGCTCCCACGCGATGCAGCAGGGCCGGGTGGCGGGGGCGAACGCGGGCGGCGGCGACCGCCGGTACGACCCGGTCAACATCCCCTGGGGGATGGTCGGCGGACAGGTCCAGATCGGCGGGGCCAGCTTCGGCGAGCACCTGGCCACCTCGCTGGGCATCCCGTACGTCGTCGGGACGGCGAACGGCATCAGCCGGGCCCGCTACTACCCCGGCGTGCAGCAGGTGCGCGTCAAGCTCCTCGCCGAGCCCGGGCACCGGAAAGCTGATCGGCGGCCAGTTCGTGGGCGGCGAGGGCATCAAGGAGCGCGCCGACTTCCTGGCCTTCGCGCTGAAGCGCGGCGCCACGCTCGAGGACCTCGCCTGGATGGAGAACGTCTACTCGCCGCCGATCGGCGCCCTCTACGAGCCGCTCTCCGTGGCGGCCCAGAACGGGATGGCGCAGCTGTGAGCGATCTCGAGCCGACCCGAGGCCCTGCGCGAGTACTTCGGGCACGACAAGGTCGCCCTCCACGGCAGCGGCGGCCTTCCCGCCGCACCGCCGGCGCCCCCCGGGTCCACCGCGCGCAAGGCGGGGGAGACGGCGTTGGCGGACGCGTTGAGCAAGGTGGGCACTCCCGGCGCGCGGCCGGGCCAGCACCCCGCCGCCCTGCCGCCGAAGCCGAGCCTGCCGCGGCGGATGCGGTCGAGCGGCGAGCGCGCGCTGATGGAGGCCTCCATGCGCCGCCTGGGCGCCCGGGCGGGCTCTCCGGCCCCGCACGCGGCCGCGGGCTGGTTCTGGCGCTCGGTGTTCGCCCCGGTCTACTCCGTGATCCCGTGGGGGATCAAGCGGCGGATGGTGGCGATGACGTCGGGCGTCAAGCGCTGGAGGACCTAGGGGCCCAGCTCCTCGTACGGAGCGGCGACCGCCCCGGCGACGCCCGCCGGGCGCCACCGGTCGTGCGCGCCGACGCGGTGTCCACCGCTGTGCTCGAGTTGCTGGACGGCCCACGCACACTGCGCGTGCGCGGCGGGGGGCGCGGCGCCCTGCACCTCGACCTGGACGGCGTCGTCGTGACGGTCTCCGCGCCCGGCGTTCCGCGAATGCCGAACGCGATCACCGCGGACGCGCCGGACCCGCCGTTCGCCGTGGCATGGGATCCCGGGCACCCCCCGGCCTGGGACCCGGTCGTGGCCCCTCTCGCCGGTGGCCGCCCCGAGGTGCGGGCCCTCGAGGCGTGGCTCGGGCAACGGGTGAGCGCGCGCGCCATCGATCTTGCCGGAGCCGGCGAGCGCCTGCTGGGACGCGGCCCCGGCCTCACGCCCGAGGGCGACGACCTGCTGGGGGGCGCGGCCGTCGCCGTGCGGGCGCTCGGCCCCGCCGCCGGCCTCGCCCCGGAGGCGATCGAGCGGCTGGTGAGCGCGCTCTGCCCGGCGGACGCCGGCTCCCGGACCGGGGCGCTGTCGGCCACCCTGCTCGCGCTGGCGGCGCGGGGAGCGGCCCCCGAGCCGGTTCACCGGCTGCTCGGCGGGCCGGAGCCCGAGGCCGCCCTGGCCGACCTGCGACGCCTGGGGGCCTCGACCGGGGCGGCGATCGCGGAAGGGATCCGCCTGGCCGCCGGGTATCTGGTCGAGACCACCGGCTGAGATGACCCGGGATCGTGGCCGCTCGGCCGCGCTCCGCTACCGTGCGGGGCCGCCCTCCGATGATCCGACCCCTCACCACGCTGGGCCTGGGCGCCGCGCTCGCCGCGCTCGCCCTTCCGACCCCCTCCGGAGGGGCCCCACCGGCCCCACCCACCTCCCCGTCGCCCGCCTCCCATCAGGCGGGGCAGGCGACGGTCTTCACGTTCAGCGGGCACGGCTGGGGCCACGGCGTGGGGATGTCCCAGTACGGGGCGCGCGGCCGGGCGCTGGCCGGGTGGAGCGGAGCGCAGATCCTGCGCCACTACTACCGCGGCACGTCGCTGTCGGTGGTCCCCCAGCGCCCGGTCCGGGTGCTGCTGTCCACCGGCCGCCGCAGCGCCACGGTCTGGAGCCCCGGGGCCTGGCGGGCCATCGGCGCCCGCCTCAACGGGCGCGGCGTCACCCCCCTGCGCGCCGGGGTCGTCTACCGCATCACCACGCTGTCCGGCGGGCGGCTCGCGCTGGTGCGCCAGGGGCGGCGGGTGGCGGTCTTCACCGGCCCGGTGCGCGTCCAGGCGCGGACGTCCGGCGGGTGGGTGGCCTGGGGCCCCACGCAGCCGGAGGCCGCCCGGCGCTACCGCGGCGGCCTGCGTGCCGTCCCCACCGGCCGGGGCTTCGACCTGGTGAACGTGGTGAGCCTGGACGTCTACGTCAAGGGCGTCGTGCCGCGCGAGATGCCGGCCCACTGGGGCGACGACGCGTTCGCGGCCCTCGTGGCCCAGGCCGTGGCCGCGCGCAGCTACGCCCTCGCCACCATGACCCCCACCGCCACCTACGACGTCTTCGACGACGACCGCAGCCAGGTCTACGGCGGCGTGTCCGCGGAGGACCCCCGCACCACGCGGGCGGTCAGGGCCACCCGCGGAACGGTCGTCACGTACGATGGGAGGGTCATCACGACCTACTTCTTCTCGACCTCGGGCGGGCGCACCGAGGACGTGCAGAACGTCTTCCGCGGCGGGACGCCGCGCCCCTACCTGGTGAGCGTGCCCGATCCCTTCGATGAGATCTCCCCGTACCACGTGTGGCCCGACCCGCCCAGCTTCAGCCCGGCGGGCCTCGGCCGGCGCCTGGGCCTGGACGGGCCCGTGACGCAGGTGACCGTCCTGCGCCGCGGGGTGTCGCCCCGCGTGCTCGACGCCCAGATCACCACGCAGTCGGGGAGCCAGACGGTCCTGACGGGCACCACCATGCGCGCAGAGCTGGGCCTCCGGGACACGTGGTTCACGGTCACCAGGCGACAGCTCCCCGCGGCTCAGGCCGCGCGCCTGGTGGGCGAGTGAGGCTCCGCAGGAGCGCGGCGCCGGCGCTCGCCGCGCTGGCGGCGCTCGCGGCCGCCGCCGGGAACGCGGCCGCCGCCGACCCGATCCTCCCGCTCTCGGAGGTCCACCCGGGGATGGTCGGCGAGGCGCGCACCGTGGTCCGCGGGACCGACATCGTGCGCTTCCCGGTCACGGTGATCGACATCCAGCGGTCGACCGACGGCCCGGGCGGCACCCAGATCCTGGCCCGCGCCGAGGGCCCGCTGATCGCCTCGACCGGAGGGGTCGCGCAGGGCATGAGCGGCAGCCCGGTCTACGTGACCGGCGCCGACGGCGTCGCGCGCGTGATCGGCGCCGTGGCCACGGGCACCGGCGACGAGGCCAACGTGCTCATCGGCCTCACGCCCATCGAGCAGATGATCGACTCCTCGTCGGGCCAGCGGGCCCTGTCGCGACCGGAGGCGTCCACCGGGGCCGCCCGGCGCATGGTGCGGGTGCGCGACCGGGCCGCCGCCGTCCGTCTCGAGCGGCGGCGACCGGACCTGATCGGCACCTACCCGCTCGCGCGCTGGACCGTCACGGGAGCCTCTCCGCGGCTCGTCGGCCCCCTCTCGCGCGCGCTGGAGAGGTCGGGGATCCAGCTCGCGTCGATCGGCCCGCGCACCACCCGCCCGCCCGTGCCGCTGCAGCCCGGCGCGTCGATGTCGGTGCTCCTGGCCGGGGGCGACATCGCCCTCGGGGCCATCGGCACGGTCACCTACGTGGACGGCCCCAAGCTGCTCGCCTTCGGCCACCCCTTCCTCGGCGGCGGCCGCAGCAAGTTCCTGCTGGGCGACAGCTACGTCTACGAGGTCATCCCGGCCCCGATCACGAGCACCAGCTACATCTTCGCCGAGCCCGGCTCCCTCCAGGGGATGATCGTGGCCGACCGCTTCGACGGGGTGACCGGCATGGTGGGCCCGGTCGAGGGCGTCGACGCGGTGGGGACGGCGCGCGACACCGCCCGCGGCACCGAGTCGACCGTGACCGCGACGATCGCCCCCGACGACCGCACCCTGCCGATCATGGCCGGCCTGCTGCAGGACGAGCCGGCGGTGCGGGTGCGCGACGGCATGCGGCCGGGGACCGCGACCGTGCGCGTGTCCGTCTCCAGCCCCGCGCTGCCCAAGCCGCTCACCTACCGCAACGTCTACGCCTCGGCGGGGGACGTCGTGGCGCTGGCCAGCGGCCAGGCGGCCCGGCTGGTGTCGATCCTCGGCCAGAACAGCATCCGCGACATCCCGATCTCGGCGATCCGGGTGGACGAGCGCATCCAGCCCGGGGTGCGGGCCGCGCGCATCCTCGGAGCGAGCGTGCGGCCGCGCCGGGTGACCGCGGGAGGCAGGGCGGTCCTCAGCCTGCGCGTCCAGCCGTGGCGGGACACGGCGCGCACCGTCCGGGTGCCCGTGCGCATCCCGTCCGACCTGGGCTCCGGTGGCGTCGCCCTGCGGGTGGTGCCCAAGTCGTCCGACGGCTTCGACCCGTTCCCCGCCGACCTCACCCAGAACCTCGGGGCCAGCACCCCGGTCCGGCGGGCGGAGATCGCTCGCGTGAACCGCTTCGCCAACCGCGCGACGGGCAGTCGCGTCGAGCGGCTCGTGGCCGGCGTGCGCCGGGCCACCGACGACCGGCACGACGCGGTCCGGCTGCTGGGGCCCGACGACGACGCCGACGTCCCTTCGGACGGCCTCACGGTCCCCGTGCCCTACGTGATCTACGGCGGCCGCGCGGCGGCGCGGGTGGTCGTCCGGTAGGAGAGCGGGCCCCCGGGCCTCAGCCCTGGGCGTCCACCAGCTCCTCGGGCGGTACGTCGCGCCACACGTGCGCCGGGAAGCCGGCGACGAGCTTCTTGGCGGGGACGTCCTTGGTCACCAGCGCCCCGGCGGCGACGAAGGCCTCCTCGCCGATCTCGATGCCCGGCAGGATCACCACGCCGCCCCCCACGCGCGCGCCGCGGCGGATGATGGCGCCCTTGATCTGGGCGTGGCGGGCCTCGGTGCGGCCCATGAGGTTGTCGTTGGTGGTCGTCACGCAGGGCGCGATGAAGACGTGGTCCTCGAGCACCGAGTAGGCCGTGATGTACGAGTTCGACTGGATCTTGGTGAAGGCGCCGATCGGGACGTCGTTCTCGACGCACACGCCCCGGCCCACCACGACCCCCTCTCCCAGGACGCAGCGCTCGCGCACGGATGCCAGGTCGCCGATGATCGCGCCCGGGCCGATCACGGTCCCCGCGTAGACCAGGGCCCCGCTGCACACGGCCGCGCCGGCCTCCAGCCGCAGCGGCGGCAGGGGCTCCCGCTTGCTGGTGGAGCGCGCCGACAGCCGGGGCTGCTTGCCCAGCACCACGTTGTCCTGGATCACGCAGCCGTCGCCGATGACCGTGCCGTCGTGGATGACCACGTTGGCGCCGATCTCGACGTCCTCGCCCAGCACCACCCCATCGCCCAGGACCAGGTTCTCGCGGCTCATGCGCCCACCTCGGCGCCCAGCCGCACCGGCCGGCCCGACGACCCGAGCGACTCGGTCATGGCCTCCAGCACCTCCACCACGGCCGCGCCGGCCGCGCCGTCGGAGGGCGTCGGCTGCCGGTCGCGCACCGCCTGCACGAAGCGCTCGCACACCAGCCGCAGCGGCTCGGTGACCGGCACCTTCGGGATGTGGATGTCGCCCGAGCGCACCTTGATGTACTCGCCGTAGGTCTCCGTGCGGGGGATCGGGCCCTTGTCGTAGATGGTGACCTTGCGCTCGGTCTCCATGTCGTCGAACACCACCATCTTCTCGGAGCCGATCACGGTCATCTTCCTCATCTTGTGGGGGTCGAGCCAGCTCAGGTGCAGGTGGCCGATGATCCCGGACGGGAAGCGGATGCGGCCGAAGACCACGTCCTCGACGCCCGGCTGGAGATAGCTCTCGCCGCTCGCCGCCACCTCGGAGGGCCGCTCGCCCACCAGCCAGAGCATCACGGAGATGTCGTGGGGCCCCAGGCTCCAGAGGGCGTTCTCGTCGGGGCGCACGATGCCCAGGTTCTGCCGGTTGCCGTAGAGGTAGAAGATCCGGCCCAGGGTCCCGTCCTCGATCAGGTCCTTCACGGCCTGCACGCCCGGGTGGAACACGAGCAGGTGGTCGACCATCAGCACGCGCTCGCGCGCGTCGGCCTGGGCGGCGAGGTCGTTGGCGTCGCGCGCGGTCACCGCGAGCGGCTTCTCGACGAACACGTCCTTGCCGGCCTCGAGGGCCCGGCGGGCGAGCGGCGCGTGGGTGGGCACCGGGGTGGCGATGACCACCGCGTCGAGGTCCGGGTCGGCCAGCAGCTCGTCGTAGTCGGCCGTGAAACGGCTCGCGGGATAGGAGTCGCGGTGGCGCGCGAGCACCTCGGCGTCGCGGTCGCAGACCCACGCGAGCCGGCATCCCGGGACGCGGGCGAAGTTCCGGGCCAGGTTCGGGCCCCAGTAGTTCATGCCCACCACGCCCACCGAGACGGGCGCGCGGTCCTCGATGGGCGCGCTCACCTCAGAGCTTCCAGACCTTGCCGTCGGTGTCCGGGACCACGTTGCGCAGGTCAACCACCAACGACGCCTCCTCCGCGACCATCTCCCAGTCGATCCCGTCGTGCGGCGTCACCACCACCACGACGTCGTGCGCGGCCAGCGCCGCGGCGTCCAGCGTCACGCTGGCCATCCCCTCCCGCGGCAGCCTCTCGACGTGCGGATCGTGGTAGTCCACGTGGGCTCCGTCGGCGCGCAGCAGCTGGATGATCCGCAGTGAGGGGCTCTCGCGCGTGTCGTTCACGTTCGCCTTGTAGGCCACCCCGAGCACCAGCACGCGAGCGCCGTTGAGCGCCTTCCGGCGGCTGTTGAGCGCGCGCGCCACCTTCCCGACGCAGAAGATCGGCATCTGGGAGTTGACCTTGCCGGCCAGCTCGATGAACTCGGTGTGCAGGTCGAACTCGCGCGCCTTCCAGGTGAGGTAGAAGGGGTCGATCGGGATGCAGTGGCCCCCGAGCCCGGGGCCGGGCCGGAACGGCATGAAGCCGAACGGCTTGGTGGCGGCCGCGTCGATGACCTCCCACACGTTGATCCCCATCCGGTCGCAGAGCATGGCCAGCTCGTTCACCAGGGCGATGTTGACGCTGCGGAAGATGTTCTCGAGGAGCTTGGTGAGCTCGGCGATCTCCGGGCTCGCCACCGGCACCAGGGTGTCGCAGGCCGTGGCGTACAGGTCCATGGCGCGCCGGGTGCACTCGGGGGTGAGCCCCCCGACCACCTTCGGCGTGGTGCGGGTGGTCCAGTCCAGGCGCCCGGGGTCGACCCGCTCGGGGGAGAACGCCAGGTGGAAGTCCCGGCCGGCGCGCAGGCCCGAGCGTTCCAGCACCGGCGCCAGCTCCTCGCGCGTCGTGCCCGGGTAGGTCGTGCTCTCCAGCACCACCAGGTGGCCCCGTCGCAGCCGCGACGAGAGGCTCTCGGCGGCCCCGAGGACGGCTGAGAGGTCCGGCTCGCGATGCTCGGTGAGCGGGGTCGGCAGGCAGATGAGGATCGCGTCCACCGCCCGCATGGCGTCCCACGAGCCCGTGGCGCTCAGCGTGCCGGCGCTCACGAGCGGCGCCAGGCGCTCCGAGGCCACGTCCTCGATGTAGGACACGCCGCCGTTGACCTGGTCGACCTTCGACTGGACGGCGTCCAGGCCGAGCACCGGCACGCCGGCCTCGGCGAAGGTGGCGGCGAGCGGCAGGCCGACGTAGCCGAGGCCGACCACGCCGACTCGGGGAGCGGTGGTGGTCAGGCGGGCGGGGGCGGCGTCGTGGCCGGGAGGAGAGAGGTCGCGCGCATCAACGGCCGGTTATCGTAGCCACCGGGGACCGCGACCGAAAGGACACGACCTGAGACCGGAGTCCGTCCTCGCGGGGCTGCCCCGGCTGGTGCGCGTGGCCGACGAGACGCGCTGGCGTGGTCAGGCGGCCGTGGCCACGGCGCTGGTGGTCGCCCTCTTCTGGCTCTGCACCTGGCTTCTGGACGAGCCGACCCGGCCGGGGGCCACCGGCCTCGCCGCCGCCGCCGTGGCCCTCCCCACGCTCTTCGTCGCCTCGCTCTCCAGCGGTCGCCGCATCGTCGAGCGGCTGCGGGACGCCGGTCCGCCCCCCCGCGCCTCCGTCCACGAGACGCTCGCCAACTCCCGGGACCGGCGCCTCCGGCTGGCCGGGATCGTTCTCACCGGGATCATCGCCCTGCTCATCTTCGACCGCTTCACCGGCGGCGGGGGGATCATGGCCGGCCTGGTGGCCGGCCTCCTCGGCAGCCTGGGGGCCGTCGACTGGCGGGAGGCCGGCCAGTGGGCCGCCGCCGAGCGCGAGCGGGAGACCCGCATCTACGCCCTCATCCGTCCCGATGCCCTCACTCCGCGGCTCGGCACGGCGCCCATCTTCGAGGCCCCCCGGCCCGGCAGCGAGCACGACCGCACCATGGAGCCCAGCCCCTTCGACCTGGAGATCTAGTGCCGAGGACACCGGGGGTCAGCCACCCCTCCCTGCGGCCAGCACGGCGTCGGCGATCCGCTCGGCGGCGTCGCCGTCTCCGTAGAAGGGCGGGCGCTCCGCGGGCATCGACAGGTCGCCCAGAGCCGCCCGCAGCCGCGCGACGTCCATGCCCACGAGGGTGTTGAAGCCGCCCTCCACGGTCTCCACCCACTCCGTCGTGTCGCGGAGGGTCACGCAGGGGACGCCGTGGAAGTACGCCTCCTTCTGCACCCCGCCGGAGTCGGTCACCACGGCGCGCGCCGCCATCAGGAGCGCCGTGAAGTCGAGGTAGCCCACGGGCGGCGACAGGCGCAGCGAAGGATGGGCCGCAAGTCGCTCCCACATGCCCGCCGCCTCCAGCTTGTGGCGCGTGCGCGGGTGCACGGGGAACACCGCCGGCTCGTCGACGGCCTCGAGCAGGGCGACGAGCGCCGCGAGGGCCTCGGTGGTGTCGGTCGCCGCGGCCCGGTGGACCGTCACCAGCAGGTACCCCCCGGACGGCAGCCCGAGTGCCGCGGGACCCGGCCGGGCCGCGGCAGCCGGGGCGAACATGCGGCTGGCGTCCAGCATCACGTCGCCCACCCGGTGAACGCCCGCCGTGATCCCCTCCCGGGCCAGGTTGTCCACCGCGGTCTCGGTGGGGCACAGGAGGAGCTGGGAGAGGTGGTCGGCAACCAGGCGGTTCTGCTCCTCCGGCATGGTCCGGTCGAACGAGCGCAGGCCGGCCTCCACGTGGCCCAGCGGCACGCCCAGCTTGGCCGCCGCCAGGGCGCCGGCGAGCGTCGTCGTGGTGTCCCCGTAGACCAGCACCATGTCCGGAGCCTCGGCGACCATCAGCGGCTCGAGCCGCTGGAGCATGACCGCCGTCTGGGTCAGCGGGCTCCCGGGTCCCACCTCCAGGGCGTGGTCCGGGCGGGGCACCCCCAGCTCGTCGAAGAACAGGTCGGCGAGCTCCGGGTCGTAGTGCTGACCGCTGTGCACGAGCACCTCGTCGGCCCGTCGGCGCAGCGCGCGCGAGAGCGGTGCGGCCTTCACGAACTGAGGCCGGTTGCCCACCACCGAGAGGATCCTCACCTGGCTGGCATCCTGACTCGGGACACTAGATGCCGGAGAACCCGACGTCCGAGAGCTGCTGGGTGATGACCTCGAAGCGTCCGGTGGCCACCAGGAAGCCGATCGCCACGAACACCGCCGCGGCGCCGGCGTTGATGTAGGTCCAGCGGTCGCGGAGCCAGCGGAAGGTGGCCATGGCGCGCGTCAGGAACAGCCCCGACAGCAGGAACGGGATGCCGAGCCCCAGCGAATAGGTGAACAGCAGGGTGGCGCCGAGCCCGGGCGAGCCGGTGGGCGCCGCGAAGGTGAGGATGCTGCCGAGGATGGGGCCGATGCACGGTGTCCACCCCACCGCGAAGGCGGCGCCCACCAGCCCCGCCCCGACCAGGGTGGTGGGCCGCCGGGCGGTCGCGAGCCGCCGGTCGGCCTGCAGCACGCCCAGACGCGGGAACGCCACCATCGCGATACCCGTCACGATCAGCAGGCTCCCGGCGATCAGGTTGAGCACATCCTGGTCGCGCGTGAACGAGTAGCCCACCAGACCGGCGCTCGCGCCGTAGGCCGTGAACATCAGCGAGAACCCCAGGACGAACGCGAGGGTGGGCGCCATGACGTCCCGGGTGCGCGAGCCGAGCTCGTCGAAGGACACGCCGGAGATGAACGTGAGGTAGCCGGGTACCAGGGCGAGCACGCACGGCGATGCGAACGAGACGAAGCCGGCCGCGAAGGCCACCGGATAGCTGAGGGCCGAGATGTCGTCCATCGACGCGATGGTATCCCGACCGCGCGGCCCGTCTGTCAGCACCCGGCGCTTGCCTGCCCGGGCGGATGGCGCGAGAGTGATCCTTCCCACCGGGGAGGGGGTCCATGGGCAAGACCGACGCGAAGTCCAAGCGCGCCGCCAAGGCACCGGCGAGCGGCGACGGGGCGGGCCGCCCGCCCAAGCTTCCCGCGAAGGTGTTCGCTGCGGAGCTGGCGCGCCTCCAGCGCGAGCTGGTGCTGATGCAGGAGTACATCAAGGCCCGCGGGCTGAAGGTGGTGGTGGTCTTCGAGGGCCGCGACGCCGCCGGCAAGGGCGGGGTCATCCGGCGCATCGTCGAGCGTCTCAACCCCCGCGTCTGCCGCGTCGTGGCGCTCGGCACGCCCACCGAGCGCGAGAAGACCCAGTGGTACTTCCAGCGCTACGCCGCGCACCTTCCCGCCGGCGGCGAGATGGTCCTGTTCGACCGCTCCTGGTACAACCGCGCCGGCGTGGAGCGGGTGATGGGCTTCTGCAACGAGCAGGAGTACCAGGAGTTCATGCGTTCCTGCCCGGAGTTCGAGCGGATGCTGGTGCGCTCGGGCGCCATCCTCGTCAAGTACTGGTTCTCGGTGAGCGACGACGAGCAGGAGCGGCGCTTCCAGGCCCGGGCCACCGACCCCATGCGACGGTGGAAGCTGAGCCCGATGGACCTCAAGTCGCGCGAGAAGTGGGTTGACTACTCGCGCGCGAAGGACGAGATGTTCATCCACACCGACATCAAGCAGGCGCCCTGGTACGTGGTGAACGCCGACGACAAGCGCAGGGCGCGGCTCAACTGCATCTCGCACCTGCTCTCCCTGATCCCCTACGAGGACACCACGCCGGACCCGATCACCCTGCCCCCGCGCCAGGCGGACGCGGGCTACGTCCGCCCGCCGCTCACCGACCAGACCTTCGTCCCCGAGCTCTTCTGATTCGACGCCCGGCCCGGGCGGCCCGACCCCGGTAGGATCGGCGTCCGGGCAGCGATTGGAGGAGGTCGGCGGTGGCGACGACGGTAGGCGGCACGTCCGTGGAGCAGCTCCTGGGCGACGAGGCCGAGAGCCTCCTCGCGCACCGGTGCCACACCATCCCCGCGGAGCGCCTCACCCTCCCCGGTCCGGGCTGGGTGGACGAGGTGATGGCCTTCTCTGACCGGCCCAACCCCGTGCTGCGGTCGCTGGCGTCCATGTTCGGCCACGGGCGCCTGGCCGGCACCGGGTACCTCTCGATCCTGCCGGTGGACCAGGGCATCGAGCACTCGGCCGGCGCGTCCTTCGCGCCCAACCCCGACTACTTCGACCCACTGAAGATCGTCGAGCTGGCCGTCGAGGGCGGCTGCAACGCCGTGGCCACCACGCTCGGCGCCCTGGGGCTGGCCTCGCGCCGCTGGGCCCACCACATCCCGTTCATGCTCAAGATCAACCACAACGAGTTCCTGTCCTATCCCAACGCCTACGACCAGATCATGTTCGGGTCGGTGAAGCAGGCGCGGGAGATGGGCTGCGTCGCGGTGGGCGCCACGATCTACTTCGGCTCGCCCGAGTCGAAGCGGCAGATCACGGAGGTGTTCGACCGCCTTCGCGGCCGCGCACGAGCTGGGGATGGCGACCGTGCTCTGGTGCTACATGCGCAACTCGGCCTTCAGCCCCAAGAACGGCGGTCCGGACTACCACCTGGCGGCCGACCTCACGGGCCAGGCCAACCACCTGGGCGTGACGATCGAGGCCGACATCATCAAGCAGAAGCTCCCCGAGACGGCGGCCCCGGGCTTCACCGACCTCGCCTTCGGAAAGACCGATCCGAAGGTCTACTCGGAGCTCATGACCGACCACCCCATCGACATGACCCGGTACCAGCTCGCCAACTGCTACATGGGCCGCATCCCGCTCATCAACTCGGGCGGCGCGTCGTCGGGCGCCAGCGACCTGGGCGAGGCCGTCCGCACGGCGGTCATCAACAAGCGCGCCGGCGGCGCGGGCCTCATCTCCGGCCGCAAGGCGTTCCAGCGCCCGATGGCGGACGGTGTGGAGCTCTTGAACGCGGTGCAGGACGTGTACCTCTCCGACGAGGTCACGATCGCGTAGGCATTGGGGGAGTCACTCGGGCGCGCCGCTCATCCGTCGAGCCCGAGATCGATGCGCGCCTGCTCGAGGTCCTCCTCCCAGATCCAGAGCCGCGCCCACCCGGGCACGTCCGACCAGTCGAAGCGACCCCGCAGGGTGAGGTCGCGCAGGTCCACGCAGTGCCGCCGGAAGGCGGCCTCCGTCAGCTCCGCGGGGTCCGGGTCCGTCGGATCGGCGGCCAGCTTGACGCAGGCCCGGTACTCGTAGGCCAGGAGGAGATCCTCGCCGAACTCGGCGCGGGCGCCGAGGGGTGTCTCCCAGGCGATCCGCGCCGCCTCGATCGCTCGGTTCATGTCGTCGTTGCCGGGCAGTGAGGGATAGATGGGGAAGAACGCGCCCCAGCCGTTGCGCACCTGCTGCAGGTTGAAGGTCTCCCGGCGCGGATCGTCCCTCGGGGGGAGCTCGGCCTTCGTGTACCAGGGCGCCAGGTAGGCGAGCAGGCGCGCGTTCTCATCGAGGTAGGCGCCGGTCGGCATGACGGCCAGCTTCCGCCGCTTGCCGCCGGGCAACGACAGGCGCACCTCGAGCGCGGCCTCCAGCTCGGCGCCGGCCTGGTTGGCCGCGTCGATGTGCCGCTTCGCGGCGTCGGGGGTGAGCTTGGCCGCCAGGTACTCGGAGAGGGCGTCGGGGATGGGGAAGAGGCCCGCCTCGAGGCGCTGCCGGCAGCGGTCGAGCTTCGGCTGGGAGATGGCCGGTGAGCCCGCGTAGCCCGACTTCTCAGGGGTGTTGACCGAGACCATCCGCACCGGCTGCTGGACGTCCACGGTGTCGCCGTCCGTTTGCTTCAGCAGGGTCCGGTCGTCGGTCCGGATCGTCGTGCCGGTCGTCCGGAAGGCGACCGTCGGCGGGAAATTCACCCTCACGGCCATGGCGAGCGTCTCCCTCGGCTCGGTCGCCGGCGACGCTCCACCTGAGGGGACCGTCGCCAGCGTACGCAGTCAGATCCGCAACGCTACGACGGATCCGCTGCTCCGAGCCATCTCGCGTGGGGAGAGTTACACGTCCTGATCCGTGATCACGAAGGACACGCCCTCGGCACCCGCCGTCTGGACGTCGAGCGTCTTGTCCTCCAGCGCCGCGGCGGCCGCCGGCTCGAGGAAGACGCGCGCCTCGTCCGCCTCGACCACCTGGTCCTCGTCGCCCGGTTGCTCGACCAGCGCGAGCGCGAGGCCGGCGCGGCCGTCGTCGTGGCGGGTCGTGGCGATGCGAAGGCCCCCGCCGTCGGGCAGCGGCGCCGACGAGATCAGGTCCCGGATCGCGGTCGTGGCATCGTGCGTGAGCGCGAGCATCATGAAACCTCCCAGATGGGTTCACCACAGGGCGTACCCGTCCATGCGGCGATGAAACGCTGCGGCTACTGCGGTCCCGAGGGGTCGGGAGCCCCGGCGACGATGTCCCCGAGGCGGCTCCAGATCGGGTGCCAGCGGTCGTCGAACGCGGCCGCGCGAGCCTGTGCGCGCGCCCGTGTGCCGGGCGAGCCGGCGTAGCGCCGGCGATCCCACCACGATCCCGGGCGCGCCAGGCGCAGCGCCCCGATCGCGGCGACCGGCCACAGGAACACCGCCACCAGCGCGAGCCGGTACTTCCCCTTCAGCGCGCACACCACGACCGCGATCGCCGTGAGCGCAACGGCGCCGAGCACCCCATAGCGCACGCTGAGCTCCTGCCCCCCCATGTCGTTCACTCCGAAGGGGGCGAAGCCGATCGCCCAGAACGCGAGGCAGGCGGCGACCAGGCCCACCGCCTGCACCGACTGACGGCCCTGGGCCTGCCAGTAGTCGTCCTGGAGGTGGAGCAGCATCGCGAACTCGTCGAACACCAGCGATGCGCCGATCCCGATCACGATCGCGGCGAGGCTCCGCCAGGGGCCGTCGCCCGGTACCCCCACGGCGGCGACGGCGCCGATCGTGAGCAGGATGATCCCGGGCGTGGAGTGGTGCAGGTGGACGTCCCCGCTCTCGACGTCGCGGAACGGACCCCTGCCCGCCCGGATCGCCCGGGTGACCACCCTGGTGACGAGGAACGTGATGATGAACGCGGCCATCAGGAGAAGCAGGGGAAGCTTCTCGGGCTCGACCAGGTTGCGGTCCCACCAGGACATTCCGCCGACGCTACTGCAGCCGGCGCTGGTTGAAAGGGCCATGGACGGCCCGTCAGACCCCCCAGGAGGCGTTCCAGCGCCGGCGTTCAGTCCGCCCAAAGACCCGGCGACCGGTTGAAACAAGACAGACCGGTCTGTTTACTCCTGCCATCGCCCCGGCCACCTCCCAACCCGCTGCGCGCGAGCGCATCCTCGACGCCGCGTCGGCCGCCTTCTACGGGCAGGGGATCGGGGCCGTGGGCGTCGATCGCGTGGTCGCCGAGGCCGGCGTGGCGAAGGCGACCCTCTATCGCCACTTCCGCTCCAAGGACGAGCTGGTGGTGGCGTTCCTGCGCCGGCGGGACGGCCGCTGGCGCGACTGGCTGAGGTCGCGCCGTCGAGCGCCTGGCCCCGCGGCCCGCCGACCGGCCGCTGGCCGTCTTCGACGCGCTCGGCGAGTGGTTCGCCTCGGACGACTTCCGCGGCTGCGCCTTCATCAACGCCGCCGCCGAGATCGCCGACCCCGATCATCCGGCGCGCGCCGCGGTGGAGGATCACGAGCGCCTGCTGGGCGCCGACCTCGAGGACATCCTGCGCGATGCCGGGGCCGCCGACCCCGCCGGCGACGCCGCGGCGCTGCTGCTCCTGGTCCAGGGGGCGATCGTGTCGGCCCTGATCGAGAAGGACGCGGCTCCGGCGGCTCGGGCGCGCGCCGCGGCCGCCCGGATCCTCACCACACCCACGATCGAGGAGAGCTGATGAGCGAGCGCATCGCCGGGTTCCGGCTCGGCATCTACGTCTTCAAGGAC
Source organism: Miltoncostaeaceae bacterium (assembly GCA_963721335.1). Taxonomy (GTDB): domain Bacteria; phylum Actinomycetota; class Thermoleophilia; order Miltoncostaeales; family Miltoncostaeaceae; genus CAVXDY01. The sequence goes on along the minus strand of CAVRIV010000001.1, from coordinate 90,035 downwards.
GCCGAGATCGTCGACTTCGCCGCGCCCCACGGGGTCTTCTCCGTGGCCCGGCGCTTCGATCCCGAGCTCGAGGCCTTCCTCATCGCCGACTCGGGGCGTCCGGTGCAGGCCCAGGCCGGCTTCACCGTGCTTCCCAACTACAGCTTCACCGACCGCCCGGCCATGGACGCGTTCCTGATCCCCGGCGGCTTCGGCACGCGCCAGGAGATGCACAACGGCCGGCTCCACGAGTTCATCCGCGAGCTGCCCGGAGACGACGCTGCTGACCAGCGTCTGCACCGGCTCGTGGATCTACGGGGTGATGGGCCTGCTCGACGGCCTGCCCGCCACCAACCGCAAGGAGCCCGACCGAGTGGAGTCGGGCCCGAGCGGCAAGGTGCCGATCGACCGTCTCGCCGACATCGCGCCGGCGTGCCGCATCAGCCGCGCCCGGGTCGTGGACGCGGGCCGCATCGTCACCGCCGGCGGCATCACCTCGGGCATGGAGATGGGCTTCCACCTGCTGCGCCGCGCCGGCTACCCGGACGACCTCATCGACGAGGTCGCCCGGGTGATGGAGTACTCCGCCGCCTACGAGCTCTACCGGGACGACGTCGAGACGGCCTGAGCCCCGGGCGGGGCGTACGACGAGGGTCACGGCGATGGCATCTCCAGGGAGGGTCGGTAAGGAACCCGCTCCGGCCGACACCAACCGGTCATGCGAACCGCCAACCCCGGAGTCGCACCCGCCGCCGTACACTCGCGCGCCGTGAGACCGGCTCCGAGCACCGCGCACCTCGACCCCGACTCGCGCGAATGGCTCCGGGGGCTCCGCGCGCAGGGCGCCGTCTACGACGGGGCCGTGGCGCGCCTGCACGCCCTTCTCCTCGGCGCCGCCCGGTTCGAGGTGGCCCGCCGTCGCCCCACGCTCCCGCACCTGCGCGGCGACGAGCTCCCCGACATCGCCATGGAGGCCGCCGACGACGCGCTGATGAGCGTGCTCCGGCGGCTCGACGACTTCCGCGGCGACAGCCGCTTCACGACCTGGGCCTACAAGTTCGCCCTCCTGGAGGCCGCCGTGAAGCTGCGCCGGCGGGCGTGGCAGGGGCGGGAGGTGCCCCTGGAGCCCGAGGCGTGGGCGCTCTTCTCGACCGCCGGGCCCACGCCGCACCAGGACGCCGAGCAGGCACAGCTCTTCGAGGTCCTTCAGCAGGCCATCCGCGAGACCCTGACCCCGCACCAGCGGGAGGTGCTCGTCGCGCTCGCCCTGAACGGAGTGCCGATCGACGTTCTCGCCGAGCGCCTCGGCAGCACCCGCGGGGCGCTCTACAAGACGCTGCACGACGCGCGCCGCAAGCTGCGCGCCCGCCTTGCGGCATCCGGTGTGACCCCCGACTGGTTGGAGAGGAGCCACTGATGGAGCGACCGGACCTCACTCAGGCGCTGCTGGCGCTCCTCGGGCCCGGCCGGCCGGAGATCGGCTGCGAGGAGTGCTTCGAGAAGCTCGACCACTACGTCGACCTCGAGCTGGCCGGCCGCGACGCGGACGCGGCCATCCCCGGGATGCAGGCGCACCTGGTCGGCTGCCCGGCCTGCCGGGAGGATCACGCGAGCCTCCGCGCCCTCGTCGGCGGCGAGGGGACGCCGTAGTCCTCGAGAGCGATCACTCGCCGGCCGCCGTCCTCGACACACCCCCGGGGACGCGGCCGGAGGAGATGACCCGCGAGGAGTGGCTGCGCCGGCGGACCTTCGCCGGGGCGGGCTTCGACCCGGCCGACCTCATCGCCCGGAAACGCTCCCAGGGCATCCGCGTGTCGGTCGCCCTCCCGGCCCGCGACGTCGCCGGCACCGTGGGGGCGATCGTCGAGGCGGTGCGCGCCGCGTGGATGGGGCCCCGCGGGCTGGTGGACCAGATCGTGGTCATCGACTCGGGCAGCCGCGACGCCACCGCGCGCGTGGCCGCGGACGCCGGCGCGGAGGTCGTCCGGGCGCACGACGTCCTGCCGGGCCTCCGTGCCGAGCCGGGCAAGGGGGAGGCGCTCTGGAAGAGCCTCGCGGTGGTGAGCGGAGATCTGGTGGTGTGGCTGGACGCCGACGTCGAGCCGTTCGACGCGGCGTTCGTGCCCGGCCTGCTCGGACCCCTCCTCCGCTTCCCCGAGATCGACTACGTCAAGGCGTTCTACCGCCGCGACCTCCACGGACGCCAGGACGATGGCGGGCGGGTCACGGAGATCTGCGCCCGTCCGTTGATCAACCTCTTCTACCCCGAGCTGGCGGGGTTCGTGCAGCCGCTCGCCGGCGACGCCGCGGGCCGGACGGAGATCCTGCGGCGGACCCCGTTCTTCACCGGCTACGCCGTGGAGGTCGGTCTCCTGGTGGACCTCTGGCGCCGCCTCGGCCTCGCCGCGCTCGCGCAGGTGGACCTCGGACGGCGCAACCACCGCCACCAGTCCACCGTCGCCCTCGGGCGGATGGGTCACGAGATCGCCCAGGCCGTGCTGGACCGTCTCGCGGAGGAGGGACGGGCGCCGGTGCGCCTGACCACGGCCACTCCCTACGTCCGGCCCGCTCGCCGCGACGACGGCTTCGTCCTGGAGGAGGCCGGCGGGGAGCTGGTGCGGCGTCCTCCGCTCAGCACGCTGGCCGGGAGCGCTCCGGCCAGGTAAGGGACGGGCGCCGCGACGACACTCACCCGGTACGACAGAGACCCCGACCCGAAGGAGCGCACCATGATCGCCGAGGGAATCCTCCTCATCCGCCAGGCCTGCCCGTTCGACCGCACTCCCACCCCGACCATCCCGAAGGTCCACCGGCCCGCGTGAGCCACGCGAACGGCCATCGCCCGGGCGAGGTGATGCTGCGGGAGGCGCCCTCCCCGGGCGTGGACCGGCCGCGCGCCGAGCGGGCGGTGGCCGACCTCCTGGACGCCCTCGGGGTCGACCGGGGCACCGAGGCGCTCCGGGACACGCCGCGCCGGGTCGCCTCGGCCTTCGCCGAGCTCCTTCGCCCCGAGCCCTTCCAGGCCACCACCTTCCCGAACGACGGGGGCTACGACGAGCTCGTGATCGTCTCCGAGATCGCGTTCTCGTCGCTGTGCGAGCACCACCTGCTGCCCTTCGTCGGGGTCGCCCACATCGGCTACCTGCCCGGCGACCGCATCATCGGGCTGTCGAAGCTGCCCCGCCTGGTGGAGCACCGTGCCCGCCGGCTTCAGGTGCAGGAGCGGCTGACCGGCGAGGTCGCCGACTGGCTCGAGGACACCCTGCGCCCACGAGGGGTGGGCGTCGTGATGGAGGCCACCCACATGTGCATGAGCCTTCGCGGGGTGCGTCAGCCCGGTGCGCTCACCACCACCTCCGCCCTGCGCGGCCGCCTGCGCGAGGATCCGCGCACCCGGCAGGAGTTCTTCGAGCTGATCGGGCGGCGGGGCGCGGACGGCCGGAGGTAAGACTTCGGAGCCGGCGGTCACTGACCCTGTATGAACGCCCAGGGTCCGCACACGCGCACGTCAGAGGACCCGATCGTGGACTGGCGCCGGCGAATGCTCTGCAGGGCGGGGTTCCTTCCCCCCCTCGCGGAGATTCTCGCCCGGGACGCCCGGTACGACCTCCACGCGCTCATCGAGCTCACCGAGCGAGGCTGCCCGCCGCCGCTGGCCGGCCGCATCCTGGCTCCCCTTCGCCCCAGATCAGAGGAGACGTCGTGAGAGAGCCCCGGAACATCGTGATCGTGGGCGGCGGCCTGGCCGGTGCCAAGGCGGCGCAGACGTTGCGCGAGGAGGGTTACGAGGGCCCCCTGACGCTGGTCGGTGACGAGCCCGAGCGCCCCTACGAGCGTCCGCCGCTCTCCAAGGACTACCTGCGGGGCGATGTCGGGCGCGAAAAGGTCTACGCGCACGACGCCGGCTTCTATGAGGAGCACGCGATCGAGCTCCGGACCGAGGCGGCCGCGACGGCCATCGACACCGCCGGCCGCACGGTCACGCTGGCCGGCGGGGAGCGGCTGCCCTGGGACCGTCTGCTGCTCGCCACCGGGGCCGAACCGCGCCGGCTGGCCCTGCCGGGCGCCGACCTCGACGGCGTCCTCTACCTGCGCACGCTGGCCGACAGCGAGCGGCTGCGCGCGGTTCTCGGCGCGGGCGGCCGCCTGGTCGTGGTCGGCGCCGGCTGGATCGGCTCGGAGGTGGCCGCCTCGGCGCGGCAGCTCGGCATGGAGGTGAGCCTCCTGGAGCGGCTGGCGGTGCCGCTCGAGAACGTCCTCGGACCGACCGTCGGGGGACTCTACGCGGACCTTCACCGCGAGCACGGAGTGGAGCTGCTGGCGGGCGCGGGCCTGGAGGCGATCGAGGGCGCCGGCCGGGTGGAGCGCGTTCGCCTGGCCGGCGGGCGCACGATCGACTGCGCGGCCGTCCTCGTCGGCGTCGGCGTGGCCCCGCGCACGGCGCTCGCGGAGGCCGCGGGGCTCGCGGTGGACGACGGGGTGCTCGTGGACGCCACCCTGCAGGCGAGCGCGCCCGGCGTCTACGCCGCCGGCGACGTCGCGAACGCCATGCACCCCTTCTACGGCCGGCGCGTGCGCGTCGAGCACTGGGCCAACGCCCTCAACCAGGGGCCGGCGGCGGCGCGGAACATGCTCGGGCGCGCAGAGCCCTACGACCGCATCCCGTACTTCTTCTCCGACCAGTACGACGTCGGGATGGAGTACTCGGGACTCGCCCGCGGGTCCGACGAGGTGGTGCTCCGCGGCGATCTCGGAAGCCGCGAGCTGATCGCCTTCTGGCTCGCGGACGGGCGCGTCGCGGCCGGGATGAACATCAACGTCTGGGACGTCACCGACCCGATCCAGGCCCTCATCCGCTCGCGCGCGCCGGTCGCTGCCGGCCGCCTGCGCGACCCGGAGGTTCCGCTTGAGGAGCTCGTCCCGACCGCCTCCGGGACGCGGTAGTCACGCGTATTGCCCTGCGGACCCACGACGTAGGAGACTCGGCGCCCCCGGGCGAGGAGACCTCACATGCGGCGTGCGTTCGTGGTGCTGGTGGGCGTGGGCGCGGCGGCCCTGATGGTCCCGGCGACGGCGGCGGCCGTCGTGAACGTGTCCCTCCAGGGCGGCACCCTCACGATCACCGCCAGCGACGACGACGACGACGTCTCCCTCGGAGCCGCCGGCAGCAACGCTCTCGGTCCGACGACCAGGGTGAGCGGCGGCGGCCAGGACATGCAGGCCGGCCCCGGCTGCCAGGGCTTCGGCGATCCGAACGGGCCGGCCAACGACAACAGCGTCTTCTGCCCGACCAACGACATCCTGCGCCTTCAGGTCGACCTGCTCGACGGCGACGACGAGTTCGGCACCGAGGGCTTCGAGGCCACGGTGAACGCCGGCGCCGGGGAGGATGAGATCACGATCGGCCGCACCGGCTCGGATGGCGTGAACACCATCGACGGCGGCCCCGACGACGACACCATCGACGCCGGCCGGGCCGGCGAGGCCGACGACATCTCCGGGGGCTCCGGCCTCGACACCGTGACCTACGCCTCCCACGCCCCCGTCACCGTGACCCTCGACGGCGCGAGCAACGACGGGAGCGGCGCCGAGCAGGACAACGTGCGCCCGGACGTCGAGAAGGTCATCGGCACCGGCGGCGACGACACCCTCACCGGAAGCGGGGGGGACGACACCCTCGACGGCGCCGGCGGGACGGACCGCCTGGAGGGGCTCGGGGGCGCCGACACGCTGATCGGAGGCCTCGGGACGGACGACGCCACCTTCGGCGGCGAGGGCGACGACACGATCATGCTCCGCGACGGCCTCGTCGACGCCTGCCCGAACGGCGGCCCCGGCGCGAACACCGAGGACGTCGACCTCATCGACCTGCGCCGCATCATCGGGCGCAGCACCATCCCGCGATGCATCCTCCTCCGCTCGCCCGCCCTGCCGCGGGACATCATCTTCGGCGGCGCCGTCGACGAGGGGCCGAACGTGCGGATGACCGTGCGACCGCCGGCCGTGAGGAGGACCGGTGTGCGGGTGCGCCTCGTCTGCCCGACGGTGCTTCGCAGGCCCTGTGCCGGCTCGCTGCGGGTCTTCACCCTCCGCGGGGCCGCCCCGCTGGGTCGGCTCGCCTACTCGGTCCGTCCGGGCAGGGCGAGGGCCGTGATCGTGCCCCTCGACGCGAAGGCGCACATGGCCGCGCTCGCGGCGCGAGCGCTCCGCATCGTGTCGGTGGAGAAGGGCCGCTCGAAGCTCGGCCCGAAGACGACCATCCGGTTCGTCGCGCCCCGGGGGTCGTGAGGGCGAGGAGCCTGCGGGCCAACCGGCTGAGAGTCGTGTCGGCGACTCTCAGCCGAGCCCGGGATGCGCTCAGGCGCCGCGCTCGAGCGCCCTCTGGGTGGGGGGCATGATGGCCCCGAAGACCCAGAGCAGCGGGATGAAGATGCCGATGATGAAGAGAGCGGTGTGGCCGTTCCGGAGCGTGCTCACCCCGAGGACCACGAGCAGCGTGATCCAGATGACCGCCAGTACGAATCCCATGCCCCACCACATACGGGCCTCCCAGGTGGCTGACGGCGGCCGTGGCTGACCGCCGGGCGGGAGGCTACTCCTCGCGCGCCCCGCGACCTGGCCGACCGGGGCGTTGCGCGGCGGCCGCGCCCAGATGTAGATTTTCGCGGCTTTCCCCGCCGATCCCGTCCAGGCGGACCCGTTGCCGCTCCGGCGTCGCCAGAGGTCGCTCGCGCTCCCCGCCGGGGTGCTCGCCCTCGTCCTGGCCGCGCTGCTCCTCGCCGCCGCGGTCCCGGCCGCCGCGGTGCAGATCCCGGCCACCAGCGCCGAGGCCTTCCCGCACCCGCGCTTCTCGAACGACCCGCCGTTCGAACGCGATCGACGGCAGCACGGCGACGTTCACGTGGACGACGGAGACCCTGAACACGGACGCTCCGTCGTACCTCGCGATCGCCTTCGCCTCGAGCCAGGTCAACCGCCTGCGGATCTTCAAGACCAACGAGACCGGCGGCATCCCCGCGACCGGGGCCAAGAACCTCGTCATCCAGTACACGACCGGCTCGGGCCCGCTCGTCTCGCGCTCGTGGAGCAACGTCCCGAACCTCACCAACGGGAACCTCAACGAGGGCTTCTTCGGGGCCGAGCCCCTGACCGCGAGCGCGGTCAACCGCGACGGGACGGTCTCCGGCGACAACCACAACAACAGCTTCGCCTCCCTGGCGTTCGACACGGTCCAGGCGACCGGGCTCCGGATCGGCTTCTCCCCGGTCACCACGTCGGGGACCTGCAGCACCAACCTCACCGGCCCGTGCAACCACTACCGAGTCGCGGAGTTCCAGGCTCACTTCGACAGCTCGGGCTCGCCCACGCCGACCCCGACGCCGGGCCCGCAGTCCGGGGTGCGGATCACTTCGATCGAGGGCACGGGGGTCCGAGTGCGGGCGAGGAACACTGGCACGGGCGCGGTGCGAGTCCTCGGCGAGGGAGACGTCGTCCAACCGGGGGAGGAGATCTTCGTGATCGGTGGATCCGACGCGGAGGTCGAGGCGAAGGACTCCCAGGACAACCAGGTCACGATGCAGGCGACGTCGCAGGTGCAGTCCTGCGGCAACGCGGCCGACGAGGGCCTCGGCGCGGGGACCATCCAGTACGAGGGCAGCGTCGTCCCCGGCGCCGGCGGCCTCCTCAACCCCCAGTTCGGGAACACGTGCGGAGCGGCCGAGATCGACTCGTCCGCCGGCTCCGGGACGCAGGCGGTGGAGAACGGCACGGCCCCCGCGTTCGCCCTCACTCCGGAGACCCAGGTGCAGGTCAGGGGCCGGGCGCGGGTCACCCGTGACCCGCGACGCGGTCAGACGACGGTGTCCAACGTGCGCGGGTCCGTCGACGTGACGCCGACGAACACGTCGCTGCGCGGCCTGCGACTGACCCCCGGGCGGCAGGTCCGGGTCACCCGGACCTCGATCAGCCCGCCCTTCGCCCTGGTCCCGGACCTGCTGAACGAGATCCCGAGCCCGCGGCAGGTGCGGGCCGGCCCGGCGACCGTCACGGCGCCCTCCCGGATCTCGCTGCGCTCCCTCAAGCTGTCGAAGTGCGTGCGCGTCGCCGTGTCGAGCACCCGCCCCGCCCGGGTCCTGGTCACGATCTTCAGCGGCCGGCGGAGCGTCCGTCTCTTCGGCCAGCGCCTCGTGGTCTTCGCCGCCGCCGGCCGCAGGACCACCTGCATCCTGGTGCCCCGGCGCGCCAAGACGTTCAACGTCCGCACCCCGCTGCGCTTCGCCGTGGGCTACGCCCTCGGGGCGCGGAGCCGCCCCGGCCAGCGCAGCGCGCCACCGGTGATCCGGCCGATCAGGCTCGTGCCCTGAGTCAGCCGAGCAGGCTCAGCCGCCGTCGGGACTCCCGCCGAGGATCTCCTCCGCGCTGGGATAGCTGACCCCTCGGCGGTCGAGCACGTCCTCGATGTCCGACGCAAGCCCGAAGGTCGCCCCCACCGCAACGCCGCCGTGGGAGTCGGTGGCCGCGAGCACGCGGCGCCGGTGCTCCTCGAGCAGCCGCTTGTCGGAGATCTCCTCGAGGTTCGTGTCCTCGGTGATCCTGCGGCGGAAGAGTCCCACGCCGGGAGGCTCGCCGACAGCCGCGCGTGGCGCAAGCCCCGTCGGGGTAAAACGGCCATCCCTCAGGCGGTGACGATCACCTCGAGGGTGCGCGGACCATGGACGCCCTCGACCCGGCGTAGCTCGATGTCCGAGGTCGCCGACGGCCCCGAGATCAGGGTCAGCGGGTGCCCCGTCGCGATCGCTCCGGCCAGGGCGGCGATCGCGTCGGGCACCCCGGCGACCACCTGGGCCGCATCGACCACGCAGAGGTGGAGGTCGGGCACCAGGGAGAGGGCGCGGCGCCCGGAGGTACCGGCGCCGTCGAGCACGATGGTCCCGGTGTCGGCGATCGCCAGGGCGCAGCCGGTGAGCACGCCGTCGATCCCATCGAGCGCGCGGGCCGACAGGGGCGGATCGTTGACGACGAGCTCCGGGTCCCGTGGCTGCCACGGCAGCCCGGGGGGCACCGCGATCCTTCGCGCGCCGAGCGCCAGCGCGCGGTCGGTCACCAGGGCCGCGACGTCGCCGGGCGGCACCCGATGGACCGTCGCCCGGTACTCGGCGACCCGCTCGCAGAAGAGGGCGACCGGGTCGGCGACGCCTGCCTCTCCCGCGCCGCGGTAGGCGCGCGGCACGTCGGGCACGTCCGGCGCTCCGCCCAGGGCGCGGCGCACCCGGGCGAGCACCTCAGCCCGCGCGTCGGCCACGCCACCACTCCCGGAAGCTCTCGCGGGGCACCTCGGGCAGCTCGCGCATCGCCGTCCAGCGCCCCAGCAGGGCCTCGGCCACCGGCCCGCGCCCCAGCCGGGCGAGCCGCTGGGCGCGCTCGTAGCGCCCCCGCGAGCGGAATGCCGCTGCGATCGCGTCCATCGCGAGCCGCTCGGGGTCGAGGCGCCCCCTCTCCTCGCGCACGACGCGGCCGCGCAGGTGCACGAGCACGGTCGGGATGTCGATCTTCACCGGGCACACCTCGAGGCACGCTCCGCAGAGCGACGAGGCGAAGGGCAGCGTCGGGGCCGCGTGCAGTCCCGCGAGCATGGGGGTCAGGATCGCCCCGATCGGCCCGGGGTAGACGGACTCGTAGGCGTGCCCGCCGGTGCGCGCGTAGACCGGGCAGACGTTGAGGCACGCCGAGCACCGGATGCAGTGGAGCGCCTGACGCCCGAGCTCGTCGGCGAGGACGTCGGTGCGGCCGTTGTCGAGCAGGACCAGGTGGAACTCCTGCGGCCCGTCGCCCGGGTGCACCCCCGTCCACATCGAGGTGTAGGGGCTCATCCGCTCCCCGGTGGCCGACCGCGACAGGAGCTGCAGGAACACCTCGAGGTCCCGCCACTCCGGGAGCAGCTTCTCGATGCCCATGACCGTCACGAGCACCTCGGGCAGCGTCGTGCACATGCGCCCGTTGCCCTCGGACTCGACCACGCACACCGTCCCGGTCTCGGCGATCCCGAAGTTCGCCCCGCTGACGGCCATGGGGGTCGAGAGGAACTTCTCGCGCAGGTGCAGGCGGGCCGCCTCCGCGAGGGCGGCCGGCTCGTCGGAGAGCGTGCGCCCGGCGGCGATCGTCGCCTCGAAGAGGCGGCGTATCTCGGCCCGGTTGCGGTGGATCGCGGGGACCAGGATGTGCGACGACCAGTCGCCGGCGAGCTGGTTGATGAGCTCGGCCAGATCGGTCTCGACGGCGGCGATCCCCTCGGCGGCGAGGGCGTCGTTGAGGCCGATCTCGTCGGTGGCGATCGACTTGACCTTGATGACCTCCGAGATCCCGTGACCGCGCGCGATGCCGGCCACGATCGCGTTGGCCTCGGCCGCGTCGCGGGCCCAGTGGACGATCCCTCCGGCGCCGGCCACGGACTCCTCCAGCCGCTCCAGCAGCTCGGGGAGGGTGGCCATCGTGCGCGCCTTGATCGCCTGGCCGGCCGCGCGCAGCTCCTCCCAGTCCTCCACCTCCCCCACGGCCGCCGCCCGCCGCGCCCGGATGGTGCCGGTGGCGCGGGCGAGGTTCACGCGCAGCTGGCCGTCGGCGAGGGCCCTGCGGGCCGCGGCGGGGAATCCCTGCGCGGTCACTCGCGGGCGGCCAGGATCTCGGCCAGGTGCATCGTGCGCACGCCGGTGCGCTGGCGGCGAAGCGCGCCGCCGATGTGCATGAGGCAGGAGGTGTCCGCCGAGGCGCACACCTCGGCGCCGGTCGAGCAGCACGTGGCCGACCTTGTCGGAGAGCATCGCCATCGAGGTGTCGGCGTTCTTGAGGGCGAAGGTGCCGCCGAACCCGCAGCACTCCTCGCCCTCGGGCAGGTCGACCAGGTCGATCCCGCGCACGGCGCCGAGCAGGCGGCGCGGGCGCTCGCCCACGCCCAGCGCGCGGAGGGAGTGGCATGTGGGGTGGTAGGTGACCCGGTGGGGGAACGACGCGCCCACGTCCTCCACGCCGAGATCGTTGACGAGCAGCTCGGTCAGCTCGCGAAGGCGCGAGCCCAGCCCTCCCAGCTCCGCCCGCAGGGGCTCATCGCCGGCGTCGGCGGCCAGGCGCGGGGCCAGCTCCCGAAGCCATCCGGCGCACGAGGCCGAGGGACACACGATCAGCTCCTCGCCGGCGAAGACCCGCGCGGTGCGGCGCGCGAGGTCGAGCGCCTGGTCGCGATAGCCGGTGTTGCCGTGCATCTGGCCGCAGCAGGTCTGCTCCTCGGGGAACGCCACCTCGCATCCGAGGCGCTCCAGCAGCTCCACGACCGCCCGCCCCACCCCGGGGAAGAGCGTGTCGTTGAAGCACGTGATGAGCAGGGCGACTCGGACCCGTGGCGGGGCCGCCCCCACCCCCCTACCTCGCGTAGGCGGCGGCGACGCCGCCGTTGACGTTCAGCAGGTTGCCGGTGCTCTTGCCCGAGCGCGCGGGCGAGGCGAAGTGCACCACGGCCTGCGCGATGTCGGCGGGGAGGATGTTGACGCCGAGGGTCGTGCGACGACGGTAGTGCTCCTCGAGGTCGTCGGGCGCGATGCCGTAGGCGTCGGCGCGCTCCTGGCGCCAGCGCGAGTCCCAGATGCGGGAGCCCTGGAGCACGGCGTCCGGATTGACCGTGTTGACCCGGATCCCCGCGTCCCCGCCCTCCTCGGCGAGGCACCGGGCCAGGTGCAGCTCGGCCGCCTTGGCCGAGGAGTAGGCCGACGCGTTGCGGGAGGCCACCAGCGCGTTCTTGGACGCGACGAAGACGATCGATCCGCCGCGCCCCTGGCCGCGCATGAGCCGGAAGGCCTCGCGGGCCACCAGGAAGTACCCCGTGACGAGCACCGCGTGGTTGCGCTGCCATTCGGCGAGCGTGGTGTCCTCGATGGCGGCGCTCGACGCGACCCCGGCGTTCGAGACGACGATGTCCACGCCGCCGAAGCGCTCGGCGGCCAGGGCGAAGGCGGCCCGGACGGCCTCCTCGCTCGTGACGTCGCCGCCCAGCGCCGCCCCGCGCTCGCCCAGGCCGGCGACCGCCTCCCCGGCGCCGTCGGCGTCGAGGTCGAACCCGACCACACAGGCGCCGAGCGCGCCCAGCGACTCCACGATCGCGCGCCCGATGCCGCCCGCGGCACCGGTCACCAGCGCGACGGCTCCCTGGAGCTCGCCCGGCGGCGGCGCCAACGAGAGCTTGTAGAGCTCGAGCGGCCAGTACTCGACCGCGAAGCTCTCCTCGGCCGTGAGCGAGACGAACCGGTTGACCGCGCTCGCGCCGGCCATCACCTCGATGGCGCGCTGGTACAGGTCGCGTGACAGGCGGGCTGCCGTGACCGACGTCCCCACGCCCACGAGCCCGACGTTCTGGATCAGCACGATCCGGGCGTCCGGGTCGGCCGGCACGGTGTCCGCGTCGCCGAACCGCTCGACGTAGGCCCGGTAGGCGTCGCGGTACGCCGGTGCGAGCTCGCGGATGCGCTCGACGAGGGCCGCGGCGTCGTCGATGGCCGGATCGAAGGGCACCCAGAGCGGCAGGCGCTTGGTGTGCACCAGGTGGTCGGGGCACGGCGCCCCCACCCGGACGAGCTCCGGCGCGGCCGCCGACGCGACGAACTCCAGGACTCGCGGGGAGGTGTTGACGCACAGCACCTTGGGGCGATCGCTCGAGACCGCCCCGCGCAGGGCGGGCAGGATCTCCTCGAGCAGCGCCGCGGAGGCGGCGGGCGGGGCGCCGGCCGGCCCTCCGAACCGCGGCCGGCCCGCGGTGCGCGCGTTGACGAAATCGACCGCCTCGTTGATGACCGCGATCGTGCGCCGATAGGCGGCCTCGGCCGTCTCGCCCCAGACGACCAGGCCGTGCTTGGCCAGGACGACCAGGTCCAGCTCCGGGTCCGCCCGCACCGCCTCGCCCACCTGCCGCGACAGCGTGAACCCGGGGCGGATGTACGGGATCCAGGCCGCCCGTCCGCCGAAGCACTCCGCCACCAGGCTCTCGCCGTCGGCGGCGCCCGCCAGGACGTTGATGCCGTCCGGGTGGGTGTGATGGACGTGCGCGGCGGGGACGAAGGCGTGCAGCAGCGTCTCGATCGAGCAGCGCGGCATCGCCGGGTCGATCTGGCAGCGCGCGAGGTAGGCGACCATCTCCTCGTCGCTCATCGCCTCGCGGGCCATCAGCGGCAGCATCTCCTCGAGGCGCAGGCCGGTGACGTGGCGGCGCTCCATGGTCGCGAGGTCGCTTCCCGAGCCCTTGACCCACATGACCGAGACCTCGCGGCCCGCGTGATCGGTCGCGATCACCTTGGCCGAGGTGTTCCCGCCGCCGAAGTTCGACACCGCCCGGTCGGCCCCCAGCAGGCGGGACGCGAAGACCAGCCGGTCCAGCTCGTCGGCGGCGGCGGGCGGCTCCCGCGGCCACAGGTCGTCCGCCCGGTCGATCGTCTGCTCCGTCGAGACGCTCATCGTGGGGATCCCTCGGTCGTGACCTTGGGGGTGGCGCGCGCCGCGCCCATCCGCACGGCGTAGCCGGAGGCGCGCAGGGCGGCGACCGGGTCCTCGGCGGCTCCCGCGCCGGCGCGCACGCGGGCGCACAGGGGGCGGACATCGGTGCGGAACGCGTCGAGCAGGATCTCGTGCCCGCCGAGCACGTCCTCGTCGCGCTGCGCGGCCGCGAGAGCCGGCCGGTCGACGATCAGGGCGCGGGCGTAGGCCTCCTGGATGTTGACCACGCTCAGCACCATCGCCTCGACCTTCGCCTCGATGTTGTGCGACTGGTCGATGGTCAGGCGGGGCAGCGGGTCGCCGGCCAGCTCGCAGAAGATGAGGAAGAGCTCGAAGGGGTTGACCGACCCGACCACCAGGTCGTCGTCGGCGTACTTGCGGTTGTTGAAGTGGAAGCCGCCGAGCCGTCCCTCGTCCGCCAGCAGCGCGACGATCTGCTCCACGTTCACGCCCTGCGCGTGGTGGCCGAGGTCCACCAGGACGCTCGCGCGGTCGCCGAGCCGCCGGCAGACGAGGAGGGCCGAGCCCCAGTCCGCGAGGTCGGTCGCGTAGAAGGCGGGCTCGAAGAGCTTGTACTCGACCAGCAGCTCCTGCTCGGGTGGCAGGGCCTCGTACACCCGGGCGAGGCTCTCCATGAGCCGGCGGCGGCGCTCCCGCAGGTCGTCCTGGCCCGGGTAGTTGGTGCCGTCGGCCAGCCAGAGCGACTGGGCGCTCGCGCCGAGCGCCGTGGCGATCTCGAGGCACTCCATCAGGTGCCGGACGGCCTTCTCGCGCACCCGCCGGTCGGGATGGGCGATCGAGCCCAGCCGGTAGTCCGGATCCTGGAAGAGGTTGGGGTTGACGGCGCCCACGCGCAGGCCGGCGCCCTCGATGTACGCGCGCAGCTCGTCGTAGTCGTCGGCGGCGTCCCACGGGAAGTGGAGTGCCACGGCGCCGGCCGTGCCGGTGAGCCGGTGCACCTCGGCCGCGTCGTCGATGCGCTCCCGCACGTCCCGGGGCCGGCCGGCCTGGCGGAAGACCCCGAACCGGGTGCCCGAGTCGCCGTAGCCCCAGGAGGGGGTCTCCACCACGAGGGAGGCGAGGGCGCGCTCGGCCGCCGGGACGTCGATGCCGCGCTCCCGCAGCGACCCGGCCAGCAGGTCGTAGGCGTCGCTCATGTCGGTCGCGCCTCCAGGTGGTCGACGGTGGCGGGCGTGCGCAGGCCGCTGACGTCCAGGAAGCGGCGGTACGTCTCCTCGGCGCCCGCGCGGTCGGCGGTCGGCGCGTGCTCGACCGGATCGGCGGATGCACCGGCCAGGGCCCGCATCTCCTCGCGCGACGAGATCGTACCGCTCGCCCGCATCTGGACCAGGACGTTGCCCAGCGCCGCGGCCTCGACCGGCCCGGCCAGGACGGCCCGGCCCGTGACGTCGGCCGTCAGCCCGCAGAGCGCCGCGTTGCGGGCGCCGCCGCCGATCACGTGGACGCGTCGGACCTCGACCCCGGCGACCTGCTCCAGGCGCTCCAGCACCCACCGGTACTTGCAGGCCAGCGAGACGAGGATGCCCCGCACCACGGCCGCATGGTCGTCCGGAGCCGGCGAGGGCCGCGCGATCGCGGAGATCAGCTCCGGCATCGGCCCGGGCCTCAGGAAGACGGGGTCGTCGGGGTCGAACAGGGGGACCTCGCCGCGGTGCGCCTCGGCGATCGTCACGAGGTCGTCGAACGACCGCTCCGCGCCCCAGGACCGGCGGCACTCCTGCAGGAGCCAGAGGCCCATGACGTTCTTCAGCAGCCGCGTCGTCCCGTCGACGCCACGTTCGTTGGTGAGGTTGGCCTCGCGGGCCGCCTCCTCCAGGACCGGCCCGGGCAGCTCCATCCCGAGCAGCGACCAGGTGCCGCTCGACAGGACCGCCGACGCGCCGCCCGTGACCGGAGCGCCCGCGAACGCCGAGGCGGTGTCGTGCCCCGCGACGGCCACCACGGGGGGGCGGCCGGGCAGGCCGAGCCCGGCCGCGTGCTCGGCGAGCAGCGGCCCGAGGCGCTCGCCGGGCTCGACCACCTCGGCGAAGAGCCGCTCCGGCAGCCCGAGACGCGCGACGAGGCCCAGCGCCCAGCGCCCGGTGCGCGCGTCGAGCAGGCCGCTGGTCGACGCGCACGTGGACTCGTTGGCCAGCACGCCGCTCAGCCAGTAGGCCACCAGGTCGGGCACGAAGGCGAGCCGCTCGGCGGCCGCGAGGCGCGGCGTGCCCTCCTCGGCGAGGAGCTGGAAGACGGTGTTGATCGGCAGCGTCTGGATGCCGGTCGCCGCGTAGAGCTCGTCGGCGGGCACCCGGTCGAAGGCGCGCGCCTCCATCCCCTCGGTGCGCGCGTCGCGGTAGTGGAAGGGCAGCCCGAGCATCGCCCCGGCCCCGTCGAGCAGCGCGTAGTCCACGCCCCAGGCGTTGACGCCGATCCCGGCGAGCGGCCCGCGGGCGGCGGCCGCGCCGATGCCGTCCAGCGCGTGGCCGAAGAGCTCGGGCAGGCTCCAGTGAAGGCCGTCCGGCAGGCGCACCGGGCGGTTGGCGAAGCGGTGGACCTCCTCCAGCACGATGCGGCCGCCGGCGCGGCGCCCGGCGACGACCCGGCCGCTGGACGCGCCCAGGTTGACGGCGGCGTGGATCGGCCCCTCAGTCAAGGTGGAAGACCTCCTCGAGCCGCCGCAGGCCGGTGTCCGGCCGCTCGCCCGAGGGAAGCTCGAAGAACTCCGCCATCTCGGCCTGCCATCGCGCGTTGACCTGGGTCGCCTCCATCGCCGCGAGGGCGGCGGCGAAGTCGTCGGCGACCAGGTAGCCGATGAGCGTGCCGTCGTCGTCGAGGAAGAGCGAGTAGTCGCGCCAGCCGGCGCCGGTCAGGGCCTCGCGCATCTCGGGCCACACGGCCCGGTGGCGCGCGCGGTACTCGTCGAGCCGGTCGGCCCGCACCCGAAGCCGGAAGCAGACGCGCTCCATCAGGCCGGCTCGGCGAGCTCGAGACCGAGCAGGGAGGCCACCTTGCGCACCTCGGCCGCCCGGTGGCCGACGCCCAGCGCCACGTGGTGCGTGGGGCCCTCGGCGCACCACCGCTCGAGGAACTCGGCCGGCGCGACCGGGAAGCGCAGGCGGCTGTTGGTGTTGCCGATCCGCATGGTCGGGCCGGGGATCGACTCGCCCTCCGCGACGATCAGCTTGAGCCGGCCCTCGGCGGTCTGCGTGCAGCCCACGATCGTGACCGGCCCATGGCGGACGGTGAACTCCACCGACAGCCCGGAGCCGCGCTTGCCGTGGTAGAGGCGCAGCGCCCGCAGCGTGGGGCGGCCCTCGGCGATCGCCAGGTGGCCCGGCCCGTCGTGGCCCATGAGCACGAAGCCCTCGGCCAGGTCGAGGGCGTAGTACTCGGTGTACGAGCCTCCGGCGCCGAGGCGGTCCAGGATGAGCTGGGCGATGTTGGTCTTGAGGTCGCCCTCGCCCGAGGTCGGGACCCCGCGGGCGGTGAGCAGCGAGTTGCCGACGATCACGCCGGCGCCGAGGCGCTCGGCCTCGTTGCCGTCCACCCCGCGGTAGTAGTAGGTGAGCCCGTCGAGGGCGAAGTCGTCCACCAGGCGATCGAGGCCGACGGCCACGCGGGCCGACCAGTCGAGCTGGTCCGGCTCGATCGGCCCGGCGATCGGGTCGGCCGAGGGGTCGGCGAAGTCGAACATCGCGCGGATCTCGGCCTCCTTGGCGGCGATCTCGTCCGCGCCGACCGTCGCGACCCGGGCCGCGAGGTCGTCGATCTCGAGCACCTCCACGTGCGCGCCGACCTGCGCGTGGACGGCGGTGAAGTCGGAGTACAGGTCGAGCATCCCCGGGTAGGTGTGCCCGAGGAAGCCGAGGCGCGACCGGCGCAGCTCCCGGGCGACGCCGGCGGCGCGGACCCAGGCCGCGATCCGCTCCCAGGCGCGCTCGTCGTCGTCGATCGTCCCGGCGACGGTGTCGTAGGGGATCCGGGCGCGGGTGAAGGCGCCGGCGATCTCCGGAACGCAGCACGCCGCGCAGTTGGCGAGCCACTCGCCGGTGTCGACCGACGGGTAGTCGAGGGTGGCCGCGGGCTGAAGGCCGAGCAGGAGCACCGGCGCCCGCGCGCCCTGCGCGGTCGGGAGCACCTGGCTCGAGGTTGCGTACGTGACCGCGTGGCAGATCAGCAGGTCGAGCTGGGCCCCCCCGAAGCGGTCGCCGGCCTCGCGCGCTCGCTCGGCGGTGTCCACGAGCCCGGCCGAGACGACCTCGGCGCCGAGCTCGCGGACGCGCTCCTCGACGCGCGCCTGGTAGCCCTCGATCCGCTCGCGCAGACCGTCGAACTGGCTCCAGTACGCCTCGAGGCCGATGCCGAACACCCCGACCCGCGCGCGAGGCGCGGGCCGGGGAGGGCGCCCAGCCCCCAGGGGGACCTCTGAGCTGGGTGCCATCTCGACGACTAGAAGTCGAAGTCGTCGATGTTCTCGGCGGTGAAGCGGGTCGGCGGGCCGAGAATGATGACCCCGTCCGGCCCGATGGTGCGCTCGCCGAGCTTGCCGGCCTCGAAGGTCTCGCCCTCGGCGCCGGTGATGTTCCCCGCGACGAGGTTGGCGGCCGCGTAGCCGGAGAGGTATCCGACGTCCTCCGGCGACCAGAGCTCGAACGCCTCGACGGTGCCGTCCTTGACGAACTTGCGCATCTGGTTCGGCGTGCCGAGGCCCGTCAGCTTGACCACCCCCTTCTTGGGAGAGGTCGACAGGAAGCGCGCGGCGGCCGAGATGCCGACCGTCGTGGGCGAGATGATGCCCTTGAGGTTGGGGTAGGCCTGGATCAGGCCCTGGGTCTCCTGGAAGGACTTCTGGTCGTCATCGTCGCCGTAGGCGACCGTGACCAGCTTGATGTCGGCGTACTCGGGCTTCGTCAGCTCGTCCTTCATGAACTCGATCCAGAGGTTCTGGTTGGGCGCGTTCGCGGTGGCCGAGAGGATCGCGATCTCACCCGCTCCGCCGATCTGCTCGGAGAGCAGGCGCACCTGATCGCGGCCGATCTCCTCGGCAGAGGCCTGGCTGATGAACACCGTGCGGGCGTCGGTCGCCACGTCGGAGTCCATGCCGACGATCTTGATGCCCGCGTCGGCGGCCTTCTTCAGCGCGGGCGCGACCGCGTTGGCGTCGTTGCCGGCGATGATGAGGGCGTCGGGCTCCTGCTGGGTGACCGAGTTGATGAGCGGGACCTGCGACGAGGCGCCGGCGTCGGTCGGGCCGACGATCTCGTTGCTGCCGCCGAGCTCCTCCATGGCGATGGTCACGCCGCCGTGCTCGATCTCCTCGTAGGGGTTGCCGAGCTGCTTGGGCATCGAGATCGTGGTGATGCCGGGCGGGATGGCGCCGCCAGCGGGAGCGGTCGCGCCGCTCGTATCGCTCGAGGCGGCCGAGTCGTCGTCGTCGCCACAGGCCGCGAGGCCGAGCGAGAGGACGAGGATGGCCACCACCGCGAGCAGCGCTCGCAATAGCCGGGACGGGGTCATTTTTAGGTTTCCTCCTGAGGTCGGGACACGGAGGCGCCCGGCCGGGGTGGCCGCGCTCCCCGAGAACGGGAACGGGCGCGCAGCTCGCGCGCCCGGTTGACGAGGTTGGGACCGAGCACCGAGCCGATCAGCAGGGCGCCCACGACGATTGAGATCCAGGCGGTGGAGATGTCCGGGCTCAGGGTCAGGGCCTTCTGGATCCCGGCCAGGAGCAGGAGGGCGAGCACGACGCCGGCGATGGTGCCGCGCCCGCCGAAGATGGAGACGCCGCCGAGCACGACCGCGGCGATGGCGGTCAGCTCGTAGCCCGTGCCCACGTTCGCGGCGGCGGTCGAGTTGCGGAGCGTGAGGACGATGCCCGCGAGTGCGGCCACCATGCCCGAGAGCACGAAGAGGATCATCTTGATCCGCTTGACGCGCACCCCCGAGAAGCGGGCCGCCTCCTGGTTGGCGCCGATGGCGAAGACCGCGCGCCCGAAGCGGGTCGCGTGCAGCAACACCGCGAAGGCGACGGCGAGCACGGCGAAGAGGGCGATCGTGTTCGGCACCGGCGTGCCCGCGAACTCGTCGAACGCCCAGTCGGTCCACGCGGTCGGGAAGCTCGTCTCGGACCGGTCGCCGATCACCACGAACGCAAGGCCGCGGAACAGCGCGAGCGTGCCGATGGTGACGGCGAGGGAGGGCAGGCCGAGCTGCGTCACCAGCGCCCCGTTGAACGCGCCGCAGAGCGCGCCGACGACGAGGCAGACGACGATGATCGTGCCCATCGAGTAGCCCTCGGCCCACATCCAGCCCATCACCGCGCTGGAGAGGGCCAGGACCGAGGCCACCGAGAGGTCGATCTCCGCGGTGATGATCACCAGGGTGAGCGGCAGCGCCATCAGCGCGACCTCGGAGTAGTCGAGGGTGCCGCTGGTGAACGAGGCGGTGGTCAGGAACTTGGACGAGATGTACTGCCCGAAGATCCCGGTGATCACGAGCAGGCCCAGGATCAGCACCTCCCAGCGGCCGGCGAGCCCGCGCAGGCGCGCGCCGAGCGTGTCGGGCGCCCGGGTCACGGGGGGTGGCGTGGCGTCAGTTCGCACGACGGGCGCTCCTCTGCCGGAGGGCGGCCTCGAGCCGGAGGCCCACGAGCCGGTCGATCGCGATCGCGAGCAGCAGCAGCGCACCGATCGCGGCCAGCTGCCAGAAGGGCGAGACCTTCAGGATGATCAGCGAGGAGGTGATGGTGGTCAGGAGCAGCGCGCCGAGCGCGGCGCCGTAGACCGTCCCGACGCCGCCGAAGATGGCGACGCCGCCCACGACGGCCGCGGCGATGACCGTGAGCTCGTAGCCCGCCCCGGCGGTCGCGTCGACCGTGCCGAAGCGGGCGGTGAACAGCACGCCGCCGAGGCCGGCGAGCAGGCCGCTCATGACGAAGGCGCCCAGGACCAGCCGCGAGGAGCGCACGCCCGCCAGGCGGGCCGCCTCGGGGTTGGAGCCGACGGCGTAGAGCTCGCGGCCCGCGCGGTAGTCGCGCATCCACCGGCCCACCAGGAGCACCACCGCGATGGCGATCAGGGTGAGGACGGGGATGCCGAGCACGCGGTCGCTGCCGAGGGACAGGAAGGCGTCGGGGAGGTCCTCCGCGTTCACCTGGCGGCCGTCGGTCCAGAGGAAGGCGATGCCGCGATAGGCGTAGAGCGTGCCGAGGGTCACCACCAGCGAGGGCACCGCTCCGAAGGTGACCAGCACGCCGTTGACCAGGCCGAGCAGGGCCCCGAGGGCCATGCCGAGGGCGAAGACCACGATGATCGGCATGCCCGGGTGGCCGGAGAGCAGGTCACCCGCGAGGAAGGCCGAGAGCGCGAGCACCGAGCTGACCGACAGGTCGATGTTGCGGGTGACGATGACGAGCGTCTGGCCCACGGCCAGGATCGCGAAGATCGAGGCGTTGAGGGCCAGGTCGCGCAGCGAGTCGATCTCGATGAAGCGGGGCTCCAGGATCGCCGTGACGCCGACGAGCAGGAGCAGCACCACGACGATCCCGAGCTCGCGCATGCGCAGGACGAGATCGGTCAGGCGGCGGGCGCGGTCGGAGGGGAGCGGGGCGGTGGTGGGAGCGGCGGCCTCGGTGCTCACGCAGGGGCCTCCGCCGCCTGGCCGGTGGCCGCGCGCATGATGCGCTCCTCGTCGGCCTCCTCGCGGGTGAGCTCGGCCGACAGGCGGCCCTCGTGCATGACCAGGACGCGGTCCGCCATGCCGAGCACCTCGGGGAGCTCGCTCGAGACCATCAGCACGGCGACGCCCCGCCCGGCGAGCTGCGAGAGCAGGCGGTGCACCTCGGCCTTGGTGCCGACGTCGATGCCGCGCGTCGGCTCGTCGGCGATCAGAACGCGCGGCTCGGTGGCGAGCCACTTCGCCAGCACGACCTTCTGCTGGTTGCCGCCCGAGAGGAACATGACCGGGTCGTCCATGCGGTGGTACTTGAGCTGCAGCCGCTCGGCCCACAGGAGCGCGGCCTGGCGCTCCATGCGCCGTCCCACGAGCCCCATGCGGCTCAGCGCGCGCAGGATCGTCAGGGTCGCGTTGCGGGCCACCGACAGGTCCATCACGAGCCCCTGCTGACGGCGGTCCTCGGGGACGAAGGCGATGCCGGCGCGCATGGCGGCGGTGGGCCGGCCCGAGGGCAGTCGCGCGCCGCCGACCTCGACGTGCCCGCCGTCGAGCCGGTCGATGCCGAAGATCGCGCGGGCCACCTCGCTGCGTCCGGCGCCCACGAGCCCGGCGAGCGCGAGGATCTCCCCGGCGCGGAGCTCGAAGCTCACGTCGGTGAAGACGCCCTCGCGGGTGAGCCGGTGCGCCGACAGCACGGGCGCGCCGATCTCGGCGGGCTCCTTGGGGAAGAGCGCGTCGAGGTCCCGGCCCACCATCCGGCGGATCATCTCGTCGGTCGTGATGCCGGACACCGGGCCGTCGTGCACGACCTGGCCGTCGCGCATGATCGTCACCGTCTCGCAGATCTCGAAGACCTCCCCGAGGCGGTGCGAGATGAAGAGCACGGCCGAGCCGCGGTCGCGCAGGGTTCGCACCACGCCGAAGAGGCGCTCGACCTCGGGCCCCGAGAGCGCGGCGGTGGGCTCGTCCATGATCAGAAGGCGCGCCTCGAAGCTGAGCGCCTTCGCGATCTCCACGATCTGCTGATCGGCGATCGAGAGGCCGCGGACCGGCCTGCTCGCGTCGAGCCGCACGCCGAGGCGGTCGAGCAGGCCCTGGACCTCCCGGTGCACCGCGCGCCGGTCGATCCGCCGCAGCGCGCCCAGCGGGTGCCGCCCCATGACCACGTTCTCCGAGACCGAGAGATCCGGAAAGAGCGTCGGCTCCTGGTAGATGACGGCGATGCCCGCATCGCGCGCGGCGTGCGGCGAGGTCAGGTCGACCGGCTCCCCGTCGATCAGCATCTCGCCACCGCCCAGGCGCACGACGCCGCCCAGCACCTTCACCACGGTCAACTTGCCGGCGCCGTTCTCCCCGACCAGCCCCCGCACCTCGCCCGGGCGGAGGGCGAGGGAGCCGTCGCGCAGCGCCTGGACCGCGCCATAGGACTTGGTGGCCGAGCGCAGCTCGACGATCGGAGTCGCGGCGGCGTTCACGCGGCGGCGGTCCGCTCGCCCACGACCGAGACCCGGCCGCCGAGGGCGGTCAGCGCGGCGGCCTGCTGGTCCGAGATCCCGTACGCCAGGACCTTGGCGACCCGGCCGACCTGAGCGACGACGCTGAGCCCGTGCTGGCGGAGCTTCGACTCGTCGACCAGCAGGACCGCCTCGTGCGCCTGGGCGATCATCGAGCGCTTGACCTCCGACTCCAGCGCGTCGGGGTCCGTCAGCGCGCCGGCCGTCGTGATGCCCTTGACGCTGAAGAAGACCCGGTCAACCGCGTGGCCGGCGATCGTGTGGACGGCGTACGGCCCCACGAACGAGCGGGTGAGCCGTCGCAGCGCCCCGCCGACGCCGACGAGGTCGATGGCCAGCGTGGGGTGGGTGGCCACGAGCTCGAAGATCTCCAGGGAGTTCGTGATGACCGTCGCCCGCACCCCGCGCTCCAGCAGGACCCGGGCCAGGTGGTAGGAGGTCGTCGAGGAGTCGAGGAACAGCGACTCGCTCTCGCGCACGAGGTCCGCCGCCGCCTCGGCCAGGGCGGCCTTCGCGACCGCACCCTGCTCGAGGCGCGAGGCGAAGGAGTCCTCGTGGGCCGCGAAGGCCGGCAGCACCGCGCCGCCGTGGGTGCGGCGCGCCAGCCCGGTCCGCTCGAGCTCGTCCAGGTCGCGGCGCGCCGTCATCGGCGAGACGCCGAAGCGCTCCTCGATCTGGGCGACGGTGACCGCGCCCCCCGTGCGAAGCATCTCGACGATCGCCGCTCGGCGGGCGTCCGAGGGCACCTTCTGTTGGTTTGTGTTCGTTTGCTCCTCATCCATGGCCGAAACGAACAGGAGCGACCAAACCATACCCACTTGTTTGTGTCAAGACGCACTTGTGGGCAGGCTCGGCCGGGGCCTCGGGTCGCGCCGAGACCGGCCCGCGGGCCCCTCCCACGCGGGTCAGCCTGAGGGGATGCCGGCGGCCATCTCGTCGATGTCCCGCGCCGCCCGCTCGAGCGCGCCGCGCGCCGTGTCGGCCCCGGCGTACGTCTCACGCAGCGCCTGCGTCCACCGGGTCGCGATGTCGAGGTAGTTCACGATCGGGGTGACCAGCACCCGGCCCGATTCCTCCGCGAGCGCTCGTGAGACCGGGTAGAACGTCCCCCAGGGCTCCGTGAGACCGACGAATGCCGGATCGTCCCAGACGCTCGCCCGCGTCGGGTTCATGTTGCCCTCGAAGGCCGACCGCAGCAGGAAGTCCCGTCCGGTCGCCCACTCGATGAAATCCCATGCCGCGCCCTGGCTGCGGGACCGCGCATTCATCACGACGGACCAGGTCCAGAGGTTCGGCGTCCTCAGGCCAGTGGGCCCCTCCGGCGGTGGCGCGTAGCCGATCTGGCCCACCAGGCTCGACTGGTCCTCGTCCTCGAAGAAGGCGACGTAGTGATCCGAGTCGACCAGCAGGCCGTACTTGCCGTTCGCGAAGTCCAACGCGAGCTCGTACCAGCGCTGCTCGGGCCAGGCCGGCGGACCCGACCCCCTCAGCGCCCGGACGAAGTCCTCGGTGGCCGTCACACCGGGGTCCGATGCGATGGCGCATCGACCGGACTCGTCGAAGTCGGTCGCGCCGTAGGACCAGAACTGGGTCGCGTAGCCGGTGTACATCGTGTGCCAGACGGAGACCCCTCGTTGCCCGAACCCTCGGACAGACCCCCCGGTCTCCCGCGTGATCCGGTCGGCGGCGGCGAAGAAACGGTCCCAGGTCGTGGGCACCTCGAGCCCGCACCGGCTCAGGACCGACGGGACGTAGGCGAGGTTGTACGACTCGCAGTTGACCGGGATCGCGAGGAGGGGCCCCGTGCCCAGTGCCTCGCCGAAGCGGCCGGTCCAGCGGTTGGCGCCCAGCACGGGGTCGAGGAAGTCCTCCGGGTCATAGTCCTCGCCGGCGCCGGCCAGGAGGTCGTCCAGCGGCTGGACGAGACCCGCGGCCAGATGCTCCCAGAGCAGGACCGGCCCCGACATGTACACGTCCGCCCCGTCGTCTCCGGTCAGGAAGGCGTGGATGTCGTTCGAGAAGTACAGATCACTGCCGATGATCCGCAGGCTCGCGGTATGACCGGACCGTCGTTCGAACTCCGGGAGGTGCCGGGCGACGCTGGCCACGAATGCGTCGGTGTCCGGGGCCAGGAACGTGACCGACGCCATGGACAGCCTCCTCGCGCGAGTCGGGACGACGATCCTAGGCTCTCACGAACAGAGATCGCCCGACGTCCTTCGTCCAGCGCCGCACGAAAGTGACCGGGCCAGATCAGGGCAGCGGATTCCAGCGACCAGCGGGCGGGCGTGCCGCGGCGCCGACCGCGCCGGACCGTATCTGCGACACGTCGCGACGCGAGAGACGGCGGCGGATGAGGTCTGTCCCGACGAGCGATGTCGTCCGCTCACACCGCGCGTAGGTGTTCCCGAAGGGCTGCTTCCAGACCTGGCGTCAGTCTCTCCGGTCCGCCGTGATGGTCGTGTTCATGCGCCGCTGCCCGTTTCAGGACGGCCTCTTCCGTCTCCTCGCGGAAGGTCTCGTCGCAGGACGGGCAGTGATATTCGACAGGCATGTTTCCTCCCTGCTCGTTGATGTTGGGGACTCGAAACAGCCGTGTCAGCCGCCCGCGGCGCCACGCATCTCGGCGCCGTCAGCGTCCGACGGTAGCGACGTCCGGGCCGGGCGGGTCCAGCCGGCGGTGCCGCACCTGCCAGCCGCCCCCCTCGGCCGCGACCGCGCCGAGGTGGCCCGCCACGGCGAGGTCGGCCACGCGCCAATCGCCCTCGGGCGGCACGCCGTCGGCTGCGACCACCCGGGCGGGCCGGGCGCCCTCGGGGCGCAAGGCCAGGCGCGCGGCGCGCTGGAGGCCGTCGCCGCGGGCCTTGAGGTAGGCCTCGGAACGGGTCCAGCCGCGGAGGACCGCCACGTGGCGCGCGGCGGGCGGGAGCGCGCCGAGCGCCTCGGTCTCGGCGGCGGTGAGCATCCGGCCGGCGAGCGCCAGCGGGTCGGTCGAGCGCGCGGAGGGCCTCGAGGTCGACCCCGACCCGGCGCCCGCGCGCGAGCGCCAGGAGCGCGGTACCGCCCGAGCGCGACAGGCTGAAGCGCAGCGCCCCGGGTCCTCGGGCGCCCTCCAGCTCCGGCTTGCCGAAGGGCGATCGGCGGACGCGAAGGCGCGCCGGCGTCGTGCCCTCCTCCGCCGCGAGCACCATGCGCGCGGCGCCGCGGCCCACCGCCCGCCGGCGGCGCTCGCGGGGGTCGTGGCGCGCCGTGCGCGCGCGCTCGGCGGCGGGGAGCGCCTCCCACATCCGGCCCGCCGGCCAGCGCGGGTCGTCGAGGTCGATCTCCCAGACCTCGACCACGTCGCGGGTCACGGCGCCACCTGCTCCAGCACCCGGGCCGCGAGGTCGCGCAGGCTCGCGCCTTCCAGCAGATCGGCCAGCGCCAGCGAGGCCCCCAGGTCGCGCTGCACCGCCGTCATCAGCTCCACGGCCATCAGCGAGTCGACGCCCGTCTCGGTCAGCGGGCGCGACGGGTCCACCCGCTCGGCGGGAGCGTCGATCACCCGGGCGGCCAGCAGCACCAGGTGCCCCTCCACGGCCGCGCGCCGCTCCGCGGGGGGCGCGGCGCGCACGCGGGCGAGGAGGTCGCCGCCCGGCCCGTCGGCGGCGCCGGCCGGCGGGCGCGGACCGCGGGGGATCACCGGGGCGAAGACGGTGGTGGCGAGGGTGGCCAGCGGGCCCGAGGCCCAGGCGCCCCAGTCCATCCGGGCGAGCGTGCGCCGCCCGCCGCCCCGCCGCAACAGTTCCTCCATCCCCTCCCAGGCGTCGGCCGCGGGCAGCGACTCCAGCCCCGCGCCGGCCAGACGGTGCAGCACGTCCATGTGGCGCGCCACGTGGCCGGCGTCGGCGATGGCGCCGAGCGCGAGCGTCAGCGCCGGTCGCCCCTCCGCGCGGCGGTGGTCGCAGAGCGCCTCGAGCGCGGCGTTGCCGGCGGCGTAGGCGGCCTGCCCGCGCGTGCCGATCTGGGCGGTGACCGACGAGAGCATCACGAAGAGCTCGAGCGGGTCGTCGCACGTGAGCGCGTGGAGGTTCCAGGCCCCGGCCGCCTTGGGCGCGATCGCCGCCCGCAGGCGGGGGGCGTCGAGGTGCTCGACCGTGGCGTCGTCCAGCGCCATGGCCGCGTGGACGATCCCCCGCAGCGGGGGCATCGTCGGCGCGGACCCGCGTCAGCAGGCGGGCAAGGTCGTCGCCGCGCGCCACGTCGCAGCGCGCCGTCCGCACCTCCACCCCGGTGCGGCGCAGAGCCCGCAGGGCCGCCTCCTCGTCGGGCCGCGGCGCCCCCCGGCGGCTCGCCAGCACCAGGTGGCGGGCGCCGCGTCCGGCCATGTGAGCTGCCAGGCTGAGCCCGAGTCCGCCCAGCCCGCCCGTGATCAGGTAGGTGCCGTCGGCCCGGAAGGGGCTCTCGTCGCGACGGGGCGCCACCGGGTAGCCGGGCTCGTCCAGCGCGAGGACGATCCGGCCGATGTAGCGGCCCCCGGCCATCAGCCGGAAGGCGTCCTCGGCCTCGGCCAGGTCGCGCACCGTGTGGGGCAGCGGCTCCAGCACACCGGCCTCCAGGTCGCGCACGACCTCCTCCAGCAGGGCGCGCACCCGGTCCGGTCGGTGCTCGAGCATCACCTCGAGCCGCAGCGTCAGGAACTGGAGCCCGCGCCCGAACGCGCGCAGGCCCACCGACCCGCCCTCGTCGATGTCGCGGCGGCCGAGCTCCACGAACCGGCCCAGCGGGCGCAGCAGCTCGACGCCGCGGCGCGTCGCCTCGCCGGCGAGCGAGTTGAGCACCACGTCCACGCCCTCCCCGCCGGTGAGCCGGAGGATCTCGTCCGCGAAGGCGAGGCTGCGCGAGTCGAGGGCCGCGGTCACCCCGAGCGACTCCAGGTACCCGCGCTTCTCGGCCGTCCCGGCCGTGCCGTAGATCTCGGCGCCGGCGTGGCGGGCCACCTGGAGCGCGGCCAGCCCGACCCCGCCTGCCGCCGAGTGCACCAGCACGCGCTCGCCCGGAGCGAGTCGCGCCATGTGGCGCAGGGCGGCGACGGCCGTCGCCAGCGCCGCCGGCGCGGTGGCCGCCTCGATCGGGTCGAGGTTGCGCGGTTTCCTCACCGCGCCCTCGGCGCGCACGACGACCCGGTTCGCGAAGCTGCCCAGGCCGAGCGCGAGCACCTCGTCGCCGGGGGCCAGGTGGTCGACGCCCTCGCCGCAGGCCTCGACGACGCCGGCGCACTCGCCGCCCAGCAGCACCTCGCCGGCCCCCGGCCACCGGATCACGCCCAGGGCCACGAGCACGTCGCGGAAGTTGAGGGCGGCCGCCCGGACCCGGATGGCGACCTCGCCGGGCCCGGGGTCGGGGGCCGGCGCGGGCCGCAGCGCCAGCGTCTCGAGAGCGCCGGGCCGCCCGATCTCCAGCCGGAAGCAGCCGCCGTCGCGGTCGACGCGCCGAGCTCTGGACGTGTGCGGGCGGCAGGGGGGCGGGGCGGACCCGCCGCGCCAGGCGCCGCCCGCCGCGGAGGGCCACCTCGTCCTCGTCGTCGCCGGCGCCGAGCAGCATCCGCGCGAGCGCGTCGGGGTCGGGGTCGGCCGGATCGAGGTCGACCAGCCGGCAGCGCAGCCCGGGGCGGTCGTTGCGCAGCACGCGGGCGAACCCCCAGACCGGGGCCTGGGCGACCGCGGGCGGCCCGTCGCCGTCGCCCGTGCGCCAGGCGCCCGCGGTCACGATCCACGCCTCCCCCAGGCCCGGTCGCCGAGGGCGCGAACGAGCGCGGCCATGCCCCCGCAGGTCACCTCCTGCGCGTCGAGCAGGCCCGCTGCGTCGAGGTCGCCCGCGCCCGGGGCGTCGAGCGCCCAGAGGCTCACGACGCCGTCCGGGCGCGCGTCGGCGAGCACCCGCGCCCAGTCGTGGGCGCTCGCGGGCCGCACGTCCCCCGGCCCGACCAGCGCGCAGGCGTCGCCCGCCGCCACGAGCCGGTCGGCGAGCGCCCGCCCCCGCCCGCCCCGGTCGGCGAGGATCAGCCAGCGCCGGGCGGGGCGGGGCGGGGCGGCCTCGGGCGCGCGCGCGAGCAGCACCGTCTGGACCGGCGCCAGGCGCTCGTCGGCGCGCACGGACAGCGCCTCGGCCTCCTCGAGCCCGGCCTCCCCGATGGCGCGCGCCCAGGTGCCGAGGTCGGCCAGGGCGTGGTCGGGCCGCAGGTCGTGGTCGCCGAAGAGCCACCATCCGTCGAGCTGGCCGAAGACCACGTCGAGCCAGGCGGACCGGCGCACCAGCTCCTGCAGCACCAGCAGGCCGCCCGGCGCGAGCTGCGCGGCCATCCGGCGGAGGGCCGCACGCAGATCCGGCATCGCGTGGACGACGTTGGCCGCGATCACCACGTCGGCGCGCCCGCGCAGCTCCGGGCCGGGATCGGCCGTCAGGTCGAGAGTGGCGTACCGCACGCCCGGGCGGTCTCCGAGGCGCTCGCGGGCGCGGCGCAGGAACAGCGGCGACAGATCGGTGACCAGGTAGTCGACCGGCGCGTCGCCGAGCCGGTGGAGCACGGCCGCCGTGGTGCTGCCCGTGCCCGCCCCCACCTCCACCACCCGCAGGGGCCGCCCGTCGCCCGGCAGCGCGCCCGCCACGATGCCGGCGACCGCCTCGCTCGGCACGAGCGAGACCGCGGCGATCGAGTAGGTGGCGACCAGCGCCTCCCATGGCGCCCCGTCGGCGAAGAGGAACTCGCGCGGGTCCTCGTCGCCGGCCAGCGTCGCGGCCAGGCGCTCGCCGCACTCGCGCACCAGGTGGACCAGCGGCCGCAGGTGGGGGTCGCGCTCGGCGATGCGGTCGGCCACCGACCTCGGCCGGCTCCCCGCCGCGCGGCGGCGCGAGGGCCAGCTCGCGCAGCCGCTCGCGGAGGCGCCGCCGCTCGGGCGCCGCCGCGGAGGCGTCGCCGACCCGCGCGAGCGCGTCGCGCGCGTAGCCGGCCGCCATCGCGTTCAGGGCCGGCTCGAGGGCGGCGTCGTAGGCGGCCAGGCGGCCGCACTCCCGCGCCAGCGCCGGCCGCACGGCCGCCGCGAGGCGGGCCGGTCGCGGCCGGGCGGCCGGGTCCGGCTCGTCCGGCAGGGGCTCCCACGATTCGCGGTACAGCAGGTCGTCGAGAGCCCCGCCGCGGCGGCCGCCGAGCGCCCGGACGCGGACGCCCTCGCAGGCGACGACCACCGCCCCGTCGTCGTCCAGCAGCCGGACGTCGGCCGCCCAGTCCGCCCCCGCGCGCCGCGGCCCGGTCGCGTGCGCCCAGCGCGCGCCGCGGCCGGCGCCGCCCACCGCGACGCGGTCGATCGCGACCGGCAGCAGGGGCCCGGCGGGGGGACGGTCCGGCCTCCCGGCGTCCAGCAGCACGGCCAGCGTCTGCAGCGCGGCGTCGAGCAGGGCCGGGTGCACGACGAAGTCGTCGCCCGCCCCCGGGTCCCGCAGCCGGGCGATCACCTCGCCGTCGCCGACGCGCACCTCCTCCAGCGCGACGAACGGGCCGAGGTAGCCCACGCCGCGCCGGGCGGCGCCGCCGTAGACCGCGTCCGGGTCGACGGCGCGCGGGCAGCGGGCGCGCGCGGCGGGCAGGTCGGCGGGAGCCTGCGGCGGAGGGGCGGGGACCGCCCGGGCGCGGGCGTGCAGCGTCCAGCCGGCGTCGGCGGGCCGCCGGGCGCCGTGCACCTCGACCGCCCCGGTCGCCTCGTCCAGCGCGCACTGGATGACGTGGTCGGACCGGCGGGACATCGTCAGCATCCGCAGCAGCTCCACGCCCTCCAGCGCCGGGGGCGCCTCGGGGCGCGCCTCGTCCGCGGCGGCGAGCGCGGTCTCCACGAAGGCCGCGCCGGGGAACGTCACCACCCCGCCGACGGTGTGCCCCTCCAGCAGGCCGAGACGCTCGTCGCCGAGGTGCGCCTCCCACGTGGGGCGGGCGGCCCGCAGGCGCCTGCCCAGGAGCGGGTTGCGCGCCGGCGCGCCGGCCGGCGCGTCGTCGGGCGGCGGGTCGGTCCAGTGGCGCTCGCGCCTCCAGGGGTAGGCGGGCAGGCGCGCGGCCCGGCCCGGGGCGACGGCGCCCCAGTCGACCGGCACGCCGCGGACGTGCAGCGCCCCCAGCGTTCGCAGCATCGTGCGGCGCTCGGCGTCGCCCCGGCGCAGGGTCGCCAGCACGGTCGCCTCGCGCCCCGTGGCCCCGTAGACCTGCGCGATCGCCGGCGCCAGCGCCGGGTGCGGACCGACCTCCACGAGTAGCGCGACGTCGTCGGCCGCCAGGCGGCCGATCGCCTCGGCGAAGCGCACCGGCCGGCGGACGTTGCGCCACCAGTAGCCCGCGTCCATCGGGACGCCGTCGAGGTCGGCGCCGGTGACGGTCGACACCAGCGTCAGGCGCGGCGCCCGCGGGCGCAGGCCGGCCAGGGCGGCGAGCAGGTCGTCGCGCAGCGGCTCCATCTGGGGGCCGTGGTAGGGAACGTCCACCCCGAGCAGGCGGGCCGTCCGGCCGCGCGCCCGCAGTCCGTCCGCCACGCGGTCGAGGGCCGCCACGTCGCCCGAGAGCGTCACCGAGGCCGGCCCGTTCACGGCGGCGAGGGCCAGGCCGGGCTCGCCCGCCGCGGCCTCTTCGGCCTCGTCCGGGCCGATCTCCGCCGCGAGCATGCCGCCCAGGCCGGCGGCCCGGGCCTGGAGGCGGCCGCGGTGGGCGGTCAGTGCGACGGCGTCCTCCAGCGACAGCGCCCCGGCGGCCACCGCCGCGGCGGCCTCGCCCGAGCTGTGGCCCACGACGGCATGGGGCGCGACGCCCCAGGACGCCCAGAGCCGGGTGAGGGCGACCTGGACGGCCAGGTTCGCCAGGTGGGCGACCCGCGCGGTCCCCACCTCGGAGTCGGCCTCGTCGGCGGCGAGGGCCTCGGCCAGCGACCAGCCGGCGACGGGCCGCGCGAGTGCGTCGCACTCAGCGAGCGTGTCGCGCACCACGGGCTCGCGGGCCGCCAGCTCGCGGCACATGCCCCACCACTGCGGGCCCATCCCCGGGAAGACGAAGGCCACCCGCGGAGGCCCGGGCGGGGCGACGCCCTCGGCGACGGCGCCCGCGGGCCGCCCGTCAACCCAGGCCGCGAGGGCCTCGGCCATCTCCTCACGGCTCGCGGCGACGGCCGCCAGCGGTGCGGGTGATGCGCGCGCCGGCGGCCGGCGGTGTGGCAGAGGTCGCGGAGCGGCGGCGCCGCGGGCGCCCGCAGCATCGCCACCCAGTCCCCGGCCAGCGCGCGCAGCGCCGCCGGGTCGCGCGCCGAGATCGCCGCGAGGCGCTCGTCGCCGTCGTCGGGCGCGGCCGGCCCGGCCGGCGGGGGCTCCTCCACGATCGCGTGGGCGTTCGCGCCGCCGAAGCCGAACGAGTTGACGCCCGCGCGGCGCCGGCCCGTCGCCCGCGGGCCACTCCTCGAGGGCCGTCGGCACGCGCAGGCCCAGGTGATCGAACGGGATGCGCGGGTTGGGCGTCCGCAGGTTGGCCGTGGGGGGCACCCGCCGGCGCCCCACCGCGAGCGCGGCCGCGATCAGCCCGGCCATCCCGGCGGCCGCCTCGACGTGCCCGATGCTCCCCTTGATCGAGCCGATCAGGCAGGGCCGGTCCGCGGGCCGCCCGCGCCGAGCGCGCGCCCGATCGCCGCCGCCTCGACCGGGTCGCCGGCGGCGGTGCCGGTGCCGTGCGCCTGCACCCAGCCGATGGCTCCGGCCGGCAGGTCGGCGGCCGCGAGCGCCCGGCGGATCAGATCCTCCTGCGCCGCCGTGCTCGGCAGGCTGATGCCGGTGGTGCGACCGTCCTGATTCAGCGCGGTGGCCAGGAGCACCGCGTCGATCGGGTCGCCGTCGGCCAGCGCGCGGTCGAGCGGCTTCAGCACGACGACGCCTGCGCCCTCGCTGCGCACGTAGCCGTCGGCGTCCGCGTCGAACGGCTTGCAGCGCCCGTCCGGCGCGAGCATGCCGGCCTTGGCGAAGGTGATCGTGGCCTCGGGCGCCAGGATCAGGCTGGCCGCGCCCGCGAGCGCCAGCTCGCACTCGCCCCGCGCGAGGCTGGCGCACGCGAGGTGCACGGCGGTGAGCCCCGACGAGCAGGCCGTGTCGACGGCCAGGCTGGGTCCGCGCAGGTCGAGGTGGTGCGAGATGCGGTTGGCGGTGATCGACAGCGCCCCGCCCGCGGCGGCGTAGCCGTCGATCTGGCGGCGGGCCGCCGGGCGGGCCGCCAGGTCTGCGTAGTCGTGGCCCGAGACGCCGACGAACACGCCCACGGGTCGCCCGGCCAGGCGGTCGGGCGCGTGCCCGCCGCCCTCCAGCGCCTCCCACGCCAGCTCGAGCAGAAGCCGCTGCTGGGGGTCGATGCGGCGCGCCTCGCGCGGTGAGATGCCGAAGAAGGCGGCGTCGAAGCGATCGACGTCCTCGATGAACCCCCCGCGGCGGACGTGCATCCGGCCCGGCGTCGCGGGGTCGGGATCGAAGACCTCGTCAACGTCGAAGCGTCCGGGCGGGATCTCCCCCACCGCGTCCTCACCGGCCGCGAGCAGCTCCCAGAGGCGCGCGGGCGTGGTCGCGCCGCCGGGCAGGCGGCAGGCCATGCCGACGATCGCCACGGGCGGGGCCGCGGCGGGCACGGTCAGCGCACCGGCGCTGCGTCCACCACGCCGAGGTCGCCGGCGATGAAGAACCGCGACCGCGGGATCGTCGGCTCCGACCGCACGCCGCGCCCGCTTGCGCGCATCGACCAGGGCAGGCCCGGCCGGCCGATCTGGTAGCGCTTCCCGGCGAGCGTGAAGGCGCGGGCGCTTCGCTGGACCATGTCGGCGGAGAAGGTGGCCACGGCGTTGTCGGGCGTGTCAACCGACAGCACGTGCTGGAAGCTCAGGGTGAGCCCCGCGACCAGCGTGCCGCCCGCGAAGGACGCCGGGTCCTCGAGGCGAGCGCCGCCGGCGGGCAGCAGGTGGACCTCGGCCGTCCCGGCGCCGTGGCCCGTGATCGAGGTGCCGAGCTGCGAGATGCCGCGCAGGGTCGCCCGCGAGACCAGCGTCAGCCGGGCGGCCGAGGTGTCCGACGCGGCCGGGTCGGCCGTGCTCGCCGCGGGCGGGCCGGTGCGCAGCGCGCGCACGGGGATCCCGTCCACCTGAGTGAGGTAGCCCCGCGTGCTGAGCGTCCGCGCCTCCTGGTCGATCGTGGCGATGAAGTCGATCGTGCGACGGTCGGTGGGGCCGGTGCCGGCCCGGGCCGGGGCGCCGCCGGCCACCGCCTGGGGCACGCCCACCACCAGCAGGCCGGCGCTGAGCGCGCCGACCCGAGCCAACAGGCCGCTCCGGGTGAGCGCGCCGCCGCCGGCCGGCTCCTCGTCGAACGGGTCGTCGGCCGCCTCCATGTCGCCGGGGTCGTGGGCCGCCAGCGCGAGGGCGACCACGTCCTCGGCTCCCGTGAGCTCGATCGGCGTGCGCAGCTCGCCCCAGTGCTCGCGGGGCGGGCCGAGGGCGCGGACGTCCATCCCCAGCGTGCGGTAGAGGCCGATCGCCTGGTCGGAGGCCGCCCCGATCACCCGGTCGAGGCCCAGCTCCCGCGTCTCGAGCCACGCTCGCGCGACGAGCCCCGCCAGCACCCGGTGCGCGCCCCCGCCGCGGTGGCTCGGCGCCAGGACCACACGACCGGCGTCAACGGCGGAGCCCGGCGGATCGACCGCGATCTCGAAGCCCCGCTCGGTCGGCAGGGCGCGCCCGGGGCCGGGGGGCACAAGTCGCAGGCACCCGGCGAGGGCGTCGTCGTCCACCGCGACCAGGTGGACCGCGTGCGCGTCGTCGGCGTCGCGCTCCAGCCCGTCGGGGAGGTCCTCCGGCCGAGCCCACCCCATCTCGACGGCCGCGTCGCGCCGCAACCGCATGGTCGCCTCCACCTCGTCGAGCGAGCCTGTGCGCCGGAAGGCCAGCGGCGCCAGCCCGTCGAGCATGTCCTGCGCCAGCCGGTCCAGCGCCCGCGCCCGCCGTCCGTCGTCGTGCCTGACCATCGCCGCGCCCCCTGGTGGCGTGAGGAACCGACCGGCGCCGACGGCGCCGGCTCCCGTGAATCTCTCACGCCCGCGCGGCCGCGGACAACGGGCGGCCCGCTCAGAAGAGCTCGAGGGTCATCAAGGCTTTGGCCTCGGCCGGGACCGCGCCGTCGCGCCGATGCCGACCCTCATCGCGCGCCACCGGCGTGCCGCCCGCGAGCGTACGGTGCATGGGGTGGCGATCGCCGGGCAGCTATTGGAGCGCGAGCTGGAGCTCGCAGCGCTCGACGATGCGCTGACCGAGGCGCAGGCGGGCCGCGGCCGGGTGGTCCTCGTCGAAGGTCCTGCCGGCATCGGCAAGTCCAGCCTCCTCAGAGCCGCCTCGCACGCCGCTGAGGAGGCCGGCTGCATCTGTCTGCGCGCGCGCGCCAGTGAGCTCGAGCACGACTTCGCCTACGGCTGCACGCGGCAGCTGCTGGAGCCCGTCGTCGCGAAGGCGCCGGAGTCGGAGCGTGCCCGTCTGTTCGACGGAACGGCGGCCCTCTCGAAGGCCCTCTTCACGCAGATGGGCGCGCCGCGAGCCTCGCCCTCGGCGGACAGCTCCTTCTCCATGCTGCACGGCCTGTACTGGCTGCTCAACAACCTGGCCGCCGAGGCTCCCGTGACGCTCGTCCTCGACGACCTCCAGTGGTGCGACACCGCGTCGTTGCGATTCCTCAACTACCTGGCGCCCCGTCTGGACGGCCTCCCGCTGGCCGTCCTCGCCTCGGCGCGGAGCGGGGAGACGCTCCCGGACGAGCTGGCTCGGCTGGCCGCGGGCCCGGAGACCACGATCCTGCGGCCCCGGCCGCTGAGCATCGCCGCCACGGCAACGCTCTGCGAGCACAGGCTCGACGCGAAGGTCGCGGACGACTTCGCGGCCGCCTGCCGCGAGGCCACCGGGGGCAACCCCTTCTTCCTCCAGGCGCTCCTGCGCGAGGCGAAGGAGCAGAGGCTCTCGACGGACTCTCGCGAGGCGGTCCGCGTGCGGCGCATCGGCCCGGCCGCGGTCGGCCAGGCGGTCCTCTTGCGCCTCACGAGCGCACCCCCGGAGGCGGCCGCGGTGGTGCGCGCGGTCGCGGTGCTCGGCGACGGCGCCGGCCTCACCGAGGCGGCTCACCTCGCCGCGGTCGCCGAGGACGACGCGGCCCGCGCCGCCGACCGGCTGGTCGCGCTCGAGATCCTGAGGCCGGCGGAGGGGCTCGAGTTCGCGCACCCGATCGTGCGTGAGGCCGTCTACGCGGACATCGGCCCGCGCGAGCGGGCGCGCGCGCACGCGCGCGCCGCAACGATCCTCGCGGCGAGCGGCGCCTCCGAGGAACGGACCGCGGCCCAGATCGCCGAGGCGGACCCGGCCGGCGATCCGGAACGGGTCGAGCTCCTGCGCCGGGTGGCCGCGGACGCGATCGGGCGCGGAGCGCCGGCGGCGGCCGTCGCCCTGCTGGAGCGCGCGCTGGCGGAGCCGCCGCCCCCGGCATCCAGGGGCGAGGTGCTCCTCGAGCTCGGCGCGGCGGAGCTCCGCGTCGCGAGTCCGGGGGCGGTCGCCCATCTCGCGGCCGCGGCCGAGCTGCTCGCGGAACCGGGATTGCGGGCCAGGTCGGCTCGCCTGCTGGCGAATGCGCTGACCATGTCGGGGGAGGCCGACCGGGCGGTCGAGGCGCTCGCGTCGGCGATCCAGGTCCTGGAGTCCGGGGACCGGGAGCTGGCGCTGCTTCTCGAGGCGGAGCTCGCGGCCCACGCCCAGGAGGCGAGCCTCGAGGCGCGCGCCCCGGCCGCGAGACGGCTGGAGCGACACCGCGAGCTCGAGGGGGCGACGCCGGCCGAGCGGCTGGTGCTCGCGAGCCTCGCGTTCGAGCGCGCCCGGGCGAGCGAGTCGGCGAGCGAAGCGGCGGGGTACCTCGAACGGGCGCTCGCGGGAGGACGGTTCCTCGGCGAGCAGGAGCAGGACGTCACCGGCGCCTTCTACCTGCTCGTGGTCGGCCTGCGCGCGACGGATGCGCTCGCGCTCGCGGAGGAGTGCCTGGACCAGGCGCTCGCCGACGCCCATGCCCGCGCGTCGATCCCGGCCCTGGCGTTCGTGCACGCCCATCGGGGACTGATCGCCGTCCGACGGGGCGCCGTCAGTCGAGCGGAGGCCGACGCGCGGACTGCGCTCGAGCTCCTGACCGCGCACGAGATCCGGCTCGGGGTCACGTTGGCGCTGGGGGTTCTGATCGTGGCGATGATCGAGGGAGGCGAGGTCGAGGCCGCCGAGCGGGCGCTGCGCGACAGCGGCTTCAGCGAGGAGATCCCGCCGGGGCTGCCCAGCGACCCCCTTCTGGAGGCGCGGGGCCTCCTGCGCCTGGCTCAGGGCAGGAGCCGCGAGGGACGTGACGACCTGCTCGAGTTCGGACGCCGCGACGCGCTGTGGGGAGGCGCGAACCCGCTCGCCTCGCGCTGGCGCTCGCACGCGTCCCTCGCGCTCGCCGCCATGGGAGACCGAGAGCAGGCGCTCCGGATGGCCGGTGACGACCTCGAGCGCGCGCGACGCTGGGGAGCCGTGAGCGGAGTCGGCGTCGCGCTGCGCGCGACCGCGTTGGTCGAAGGCGGCGCGGCGTCCGTGGATCGACTACGAGAGGCCGCGGAGGTGCTGGAGGGCTCGCCGGCGCGGCTCGAGCATGCTCGTGCGCTCACGGACCTGGGCGCCGCGCTGCGGCGCGCGAACCGCCGCTCGGAGGCGCGAGTCCCGCTCCAGGCGGGACTCGATGCCGCGGAGCGCTGCGGCGCCCGCGCCCTCGCCGGGCACGCCCGCACCGAGCTGCGCGCCGCCGGGGTCCGGGCGAGCGGGGGCGGGCGGGACGGGGTCGGGCGACTGACCGCCTCGGAGCGCCGCGTTGCCGAGCTGGCAGCCGGCGGGAGCAGCAATCCGCAGATCGCGCAGGCCCTGTTCGTGACGCGAAAGACCGTCGAGACACATCTCGGCCAGGTCTACCGCAAGCTCGGCATCCCGGGTCGGGAGGAGCTGGGCCGTGCGCTCGCCGACCCTCCCCGGCAGCCGCCGGGGGAAGCCCCCGAGGCGCCCCCAGCCCGCCAATGTTCAGGGACCGACGTCGGGGAGCTCCCCGACGCGGTAGGCGGACGTGGGACCTAGCGTCGGGGTCGATGGATGACCGGGCCGCCGACGACCAGGATCGCGCGCTGAGCGTGAGCCTCGACCTCTACCTCGACCGCCTGCCGGTCACCGGGCGGCTGCGCACCGGCCGCGGCGCGGACGAGCGGTTCGTCGGTTGGCTGGGTTTCGTCGACGCGGTGAAGCGATTGCACGAGCTCGAGGCCGCCGGAGACCTGAGCCGACCCGGAGGGGGGAGCGACATGAGCGAGCACGAGAGCCCGACACTCGTCGTGGGGGGGACCGGCAAGACGGGCCGGCGGGTCGCAGAGCGACTGCGGGCGCGCGGGCTTCCCGTGCGCATCGGCTCACGCTCTGCCGAGCCGCCGTTCGACTGGGACGACGGGGCCACCTGGGCGCCCGCCCTGGAGGGCGCGCCGGAGCGCGCCCTGCAGGCGAGCGGGGCCGACTGGACGATCGTGCGCTGCAGCTGGTTCAACCAGAACTTCAGGACGTTCTTCGCCGAGCCGCTCGCGGCGGGCGAGCTCGCCCTGCCGGCCGGCGCGGTGCCCGAGCCTCATCGCCGACGACGTCGCCGACGTCGCCGCCGCCGCACTCATGGAGGACGGGCACGCCGGAGAGCTCTACGAGCTCACCGGCCCGCGGCCCCTGACGTTCTCCGAGGCGGTCGAGGAGATCGGTCGCGCGACGGGGCGGGCGCTCCGCTTCACCGAGGTGTCCCTGGAGGGCTACGTCGAGGCGATGACCGAGGCCGGGGTGCCGGACGACGTCGTCTCCCTCACCCGCTACCTGTTCGGCGAGGTGCTCGACGGCCGCAACGCCGCGACCGCCGACGGCGTTCAGCGCGCCCTTGGCCGCGACGCCAGGGACTTCGCGGACTTCGCTCGCCGCGCCGCCGCGGCCGGCGCCTGGGCCCAGCCCGCGAGCGCCGGGCGATGAGCGTGGGCCTGGCCGCCCAGGCGCCCGGAGGGCCGGCGCCGGCGAGCACCCTCGAGCGCGAGCTCGAGCGGCACCGCCCCGAGCTCGCCGGCTACTGCAGCCGGATCCTGGGCTCCTCGTTCGAGGCGGAGGACGCGGTGCAGGACACGCTGGTGCGCGCGTGGCGCGGACTCGACCGCCTGCAGAGGCGGGCCACGATGCGCGCGTGGCTCTACACGATCGCGACCAACGTCTGCCGCGACATGCTGAAGGCGCGTCCCCACGAACACCGGATCGAGGCGGCGATCGAGAAGCCGGGACCGGCGTGGGACGACCCGGCCGAGGTCGCCGCCTCGCGCGAAGCGGTCCGGCTCGCGTTCGCGGCGGCGCTCCGGCACCTCACCGCCCGCCAGCGGGCGGCGCTCCTCCTCTGCGAGGTCCTCCGCTGGCCGGCGAGCGAGGTCGCCGCGCTCCTGGGGACGAGCGTCGCCTCGGTGACGAGCGCGCTCCAGCGCGCTCGCGCGACTCTCGCGGCGAGGGATGTGCGGGCCTCCAGCCCCGTGACGTCGCTCCATGCGGGCGACCGCGAGCTCCTGACGCAGCTCGTCGAGGCGTTCGAGCGCGACGACGTGGGCCGGCTCGCCACGCTCGTCCGCGAGGACGTCACCCGGACGGCCGCCCGCGCGTGGGCCGCCTAACGCACCTCTTCCGGCGCTCCGAGTGTCAGCATGGACCGCCGGCTGGTCGCTCGGGCCCTCGAGGAGGTCAGTCGTCGAGGATGGTCAGGTCGAGCCGGGCGAGCCGTGCGGGGTCGGCGAGGATGTCCATCGCGACGATTCTCCGGTCCCTGATCGTGAAGCCCCCGACCGAGAACACCTCTCCGTCGCGCGTCGTGACGAGCCCCGCGGCGCCGTTGATGAGCGCCGGCTGGACGAGCAGGCCGAGCCGTGAGTAGAAGAGCGCCTGGCCTGCCACATCCGCCGCCCCGCGGACCTCCCTCGATCCGCCCGCGAGGGGGCCGAGGTCCGCGCGCAGCACGACGTCCGGGTCGAGCACCTCGAGCAGCGCCTCGAAGTCGCCGTCGCGCGAGGCCGCGAGGAACGCCTCGACCACCTCGCGCTGCGTGTCGAGGTCCGCGTCGGGAACCGTGTGCTCGCCCTGGACGCGGCGGCGAGCGCGGCTGGCGAGCTGACGGGCCGCCTCGGGTGAGCGGTCGACGATCGGCGCGATGTCGTCGAAGGGTACGGCGAACATGTCGTGCAGGACGAACGCCAGCCGCTCGGCGGGGCTCAGCGTCTCGAGGACGACGAGCAGGGCGAGACCCACCGAGTCGGCGAGCAGGGCCTCGTGCTCCGGGTCGGTCCCGTCGGCGCGGTCGACGATCGGCTCCGGGATGTGAACGCCGATCGGCTCCTCGCGCCGCGCACGACGTGAGCGGAGCATGTTCAGCGAGATCCGCGCGACGACGGTCGTCAGCCATGCGTCGAGGTTCTCGACCTCGCTCGTGCCGGTGCGGCTGAGCCGGAGCCAGGCGTCCTGGACGGCGTCGTCCGCCTCGTCCAGCGAGCCGAGCATCCGATAGGCCACGGCTCGCAGACGGGTTCGGCGCTCCTCGAAGCGCTCCGCCAGCCATTCGCGCTCATCCATCGGTCACGTTCCTCCGTCGCGTCGGGTCATACACGTAGACCCGGGAGACCCGGGCGATGTGACGAGCGAAGGGAGAACACGATGCGAGTCTTCGTCGCAGGGGCGAGCGGCGCGATCGGCGTCCGGCTCGTTCCTCAGCTGATCGACCGGGGGCACGAGGTGATCGGCACCTTCAGGTCCCCCGGAAACGCCGAACGGGTGCGGGCGCTCGGGGCGGAGCCGATCGCGCTCGATCTGCTCGACCCTCGCGCGGTGCGCACGGCCGTCCTCGAGGCCGAGCCGGACGCGATCGTCCACCAGGCGACGGCGCTGGCGGATCTGCGGGACTTCAGGCATTTCGACCGTAGCTTCGCGCAGACGAACCGGCTCCGGACCGAGGGCACCGACGCGCTGCTGACCGCCGCGCGAGAGGCGGGCGTCCGCCGGTTCGTCGCCCAGGGCTACGCCAGCGCGCTGTACGAGCGCGTGGGCGGGCCGGTGAAGACCGAGGACGATCCGCTCGACCCCACCCCGGTGCCGGCGATGCGCGAGACCGTCTCGGCGATGCGCTACCTCGACGAGACGGTCTCGGGCGCCGGCGGGATCGTGCTCCGCTACGGCGGGTTCTACGGCGCTCCCGACGACGGGCTGCTCGAGCCGGTGCGCAAGCGGCTGTTCCCGATCGTCGGAGACGGCGGCGGCGTCTCCTCGTTCATCCACCTCGACGACGCCGCGGCGGCGACCGTGCTCGCGCTCGAGCACGGGGGAGCCGGCGCCTACAACATCGTCGACGACGAGCCCGCCCCGGCGCGCGAGTGGCTGCCGGTGCTCGCCGGCGTGCTCGGCGCCAGGCCTCCCCGCCACGTCCCCCGCTGGCTGGCGCGGCTGGTCGCGGGGGAAGCCGTGGTCATGATGGCGACCGAGTCCCGCGGCGCCTCGAACGCCAAGGCCAAGCGCGAGCTGGGCTGGGAGCTGCGCCACCCGAGCTGGCGCCAGGGCTTCGCGGCCGCCTACGCGACACCGGCGCCCTCGGCATCCGGGCTCCGCTCGCCCGCGCGCGCCAACGTCGGCCGCCCGCGGCGACCCCAGCCAAGGCTGCCATAGGATTGCGCCGTGCCGTTCACGCTCAGGAACCTCAAGGAGGACCTGGAGGATGTCGGGTCCAAGTTCGACGGCGCGCCGGACCTGGAGTTCCGCATGGCGACCGAGGCCCTCGAGCTCGAGAAATCCGGCCTGAGCTACCAGCGCGTTCCACCCGGCTATCGCTTTCCGTACGGCCACACGCACAGGAAGCAGGAGGAGGTGTACGTGGTCCTGCGCGGGAGCGGGAGGATGAAGGTCGACGACGAGATCGTCGAGCTCAAGGAATGGGACGCGGTGCGCGTCCCGCCCGGTACGTGGCGAGGCTACGAGGCCGGGCCGAAGGGCCTCGAGATCCTCGTCATCGGCGCGCCCAATCTCGGCGAGGCTCCGCGCGAAGA
The DNA here is from genome assembly GCA_963721335.1 of Miltoncostaeaceae bacterium. Taxonomy (GTDB): domain Bacteria; phylum Actinomycetota; class Thermoleophilia; order Miltoncostaeales; family Miltoncostaeaceae; genus CAVXDY01. Next base: position 48,125 of record CAVRIV010000001.1, on the reverse strand, counting down.
CGTCGATGGCCAGCGCGACTGGTGGGCTGACTACGCCAGGTAGGTGAGACATGCGTGACGCCTGCGGTGACAACCGCGCAGATCGAGAGCCGCTTCAGCGCGCCTGATCCCGCTCGTCGTCCGGGATCAGGATGATGGGCCGTGAAGGATTCGAACCTTCGACCTTGGGATTAAGAGTAGGCACGGACGCTCTCTGCGTGTCTCGCGTCGTCTCGCGATCAGCGTCCCCAAAGCGGGATCTGGGGCCGACCGGGGCGCTCTCGTCTCGCGTCGTCTCTGCCTGTCTCGTTTCCACCCTGTTCCCACGCCCTCGTCGAGGGCGGTCTCGCTCTGGCCCGCGCGCGCGAGGCGGACTCAGCGGCGCGACCCCCTACTGGGGGCTGCGTTTCTCCTGCGTGACTCTGGGGTGACGCCTGCCGTTTACTAATGGGGCCATCGCATCCGACTAAAGGAGTCGCAATGGCCGTCGTCATCTTCTTCCGCGTCACCGGAGACACCGACCGGCTCATCGAGGGCTACGGGGCGACCGTCGCGCCGCCGCACCCGAGCCGGCTGGCGCACATCTGCGCGCGTACGGCGACCGGTATCGCCGTGACCGAGGTGTGGAGTTCCCAGGAGGACCTCGAGGGGTTCATGCGTGCGGATCTGCCGCCGATCATGGAGCGGGCAGGCATGCCGGAGCTCATGGAGCAGCCCCCGACGTGGGAGATGTGCGAGGTGCACAACCTGGCCCTCTCCGGCGCGGGCCAGCAGTCCGGATCGAGCGGGCGGCCTGCGGAGGCCGCGACGATCTGACGGCGGCTGCCTACGGGCTCGTCACGCCCGCCGGGCAACGCTTGACGGCCTCAGTTGCAGCGGGGACCATCCGGTCGGGAGGTCGCCGCGTTGCCCCGCGAAGAGACGCAGTCCGCAGCCGCCGATCGACAGGGCGGCCATGCCGCGCGGGTGCCGGGCGCGCACCAAGGCATGGTCGCCCTGCTCTTCACGGACGTGGTCGGCTCGACGGTGATGCTTCGCCGGCTTGGCGACGCTGCCGGCGAGCATGTGCTCCGAGCCTGCCTCGACCTCCTGCGCGAGCCGGTGCGGTCCTTCGGCGGCCGGGAAGTCAAGGCCCTTGGCGACGGGGTCCTCGCGGCGTTTCCAACGACTGCCGCCGCGCTGTCATCCGCCGTCGCCATGCTGCGCGCCCTTGAACGGCACAACGCCTTGCCGGGGGGTGTGCCGCTGACCATCCGCATCGGCGTGCACGCCGGCGAGCCGGTCGAGGATGAGGAAGGGGATCTCGTCGGGATCGCGGTCGCCGTCGCGCGCCGGCTCTGCGATGCGGCGGCTGGTGGGCAGATCCTCATCTCGGAGACGGTTCGCGGACTCCTGGGCCCCGGGGCCGAGTTCCCGCTGCGACCCGTCGGCCGCCTCGACCTCAAGGGGGTGGGCGAGCGCATGGGGGCGTATGAGGTCGTCTCACGGCCGGCCGGCCCGGCCGACCGGGTCCCCGCGGCGGAGCCGGCGGTGCCGCCGCATGCCGCCGGGCGGCGCGGCGTGCTTCGCAGCCGGCTGATGCCTCCCCGGGTCCCGCGGGGAGCATTGCCCCGCCCCGACCTGGTGCACCAGGTGCGCGCCGGCTTCCAGGACCGCCTGGTGACGATCGTTGCGGGCGCCGGATACGGCAAGAGCACCCTGCTCGCCCAGGCGCTGGAGGGGCTCGAGCGGCCCTCGGTGTGGCTCTCCTGTGACGAGCAGATCCGGTCCGCGGAGGCCTTCGCGGGTCACCTCGTCGAGGGCATCGGGCAGCTTTATCCGGGAGTCGGGCAGCGCCTGAGCCTCGAGGGGTCGCCCGAAGATCTCGTCACGCGGCTCTGCAACGAGATCGTGGAGACGGTCGCGGACGAGTTCCTGATCGTCATCGATGACGCGCACGCCGTGGAAGGCTCCCCCGCCGGAGACACGCTCGGGCTGCTCGTCCGGGACCTTCCGCCGAACGTCCATGTCGCGATCGCCAGCCGAACGGCCCTGCCCGTGAGCGCCGGTCGGCCCGGGCGGGCGGGGTGGTCACCGTCGGCGAGGACGCGCTCGCTCTGACCCCCGAGGAATCGGCCAGCCTCCTGAGCCGCAGCCGTCCCGGCCTCGATGCAGCCGCTGCCGCGGAGCTGCACCGGCGCACGGAGGGTTGGGTCGCCGGGCTCATCCTCGCTGCGCGTGTCGGGCCCGAGACACCGTCGGCGCTCGCGGGGCAGGACGTGTTCCAGTTCCTCGCTCAGGAGGTGCTCGCCCGCCAGCCGGAGGACGTCCAGCGCTTTCTCATGGAGACCGCGGTGTTCGAGCGGTTCACCCCCGCGCTCGCCGAGGCCATCACTGGGCGCCCCGGGGCGGCCCTTGTGATCCAGTGGTTGGTCGAGAACCATCTGTTCTGCGTCCCGCTCGAGGACGAGGGGCCCGAGCAGTGGTACCGCTATCACCACCTCTTCCAGGCGTGCCTGCGCCGCCATCTGCGCACCGTGGACGCTCCGGAGCCACGGAGCTGAACCGCCGGGCGGGTATGGCCCTTCTATCCGCGGGGGAGCCGCTGGAGGCGATCCCGTACTCTCATCGCGGCCGGCGAGCTGGCAGTCGTCGTCGAGGCCCTCGAGCCGCTCGCGGAGAGCCTCGTCCGCTCCCCGCACGCCGAAGCCCTTTGGGGATGGCTTCTCGCCATCCCCGCGGCAGCGCTCAGGGAGCGCCCGAGCCTGATCCTGGCTCAGGCCTCCCTCCTGTTCGTCCGCGCGCGTCCCGATGAGGCGTTCGAGGCGCTTGACGCCGCCATCGAGACCCTGCTGCGAGCCGGCGATCACGAGCGGGCCGCACTCGTGCTCGCGCGCCTGATCCAGGCTCGGGTTCCGGGGGGGCTGGGACCCAGCCGCGGCATCGAGATCTCCGCGCGTTACGTTCCGCGCATCGATCCGACCGCTCGTATGCTGCCGGTCGCGCGAATCCTCCTCGCGGGCGGCTACGGGTGGGCCTGCCGGTTCGAGGAGGCTGAGCGAGAGCTGGACGAGGCGCTCGCGCTGCCCGCGGTCGAGCGGTTCCCGCTCGCGCGGACCTACGCCGCCGTCATCCGCGCGCACCTGATCGACCGGATCCGCGGACATGTCTCCGGTGTCCCCGACGCCCTCGACGCGGCGATCCGTGACCTCGAGGTCGATGACTCTGACGAGGAGCTCGGCTTCCTCGTCTATGCCTCCGGCTACAGGGCCTTCGCGCTCAGCTACGTGGGCCGTCACGAGGAGGCCTTGGCGGAGGTGGAGCGCCAGGCGCGGGCGGCGGCCCGCACGGGCCAGACGGCGGTCGCCGAGAACGCTGCGGGTTGGATCCGCATGGTGGCGTTCGCGGAACTCGGCCGCTGGGACGAACTCGAGCAGGAGCTCGAGGTCGTCGACAGGGCGGTCCGGTTCAGGGACTGGCCGACCGGCTACTACTTCCTTGCGCAGCGCGCGCGACTGCTCGCGCACCGCGGCGACCGCGGCGGCGTGCTGGCCGAGATCGCGGCCGCGCGGCGGGCGATGACGACTCACCTCGGCGGCATCGACTTCAACGCGCTCTGCGACCTTGCGTTGGCGGCCTCATCCGCCGGCCTGGCGGACGAGGCGCTCCCTCTGGCCCGGGAGGCCCACGCCGTCGCGACGGCCAGCTCAGCCGCCTGGGGACGCGCGCGCGCCGCCCTCATCGTCGCTCATTGCGACGGCTCGCCGGAGGGGGACCGCGCCCTGGACGAGGCGCTCCAGATCACCAGCGAGTGGGGCTATGACGAGCTGTGGTACCGCAAGGAGCGTCCATGCGCTCCATCCCTTCTGGCTCGAGCGATCGAGAGGGCGCTCGGCCCGAAGGGCGTGGCCGAGCGGCTGGTTGCCCTCTGCGGTGGAGAGGTGCTCGAGGCGCTTCTTCGTGACTCCCGTCCCGAGGTGCGGGCCGGCGGCCTCCGTGCGCACGGGAGCCTGGCGACGGGACCCAGGCTCGACGCTGAGGATCGAGGGACTCGGAGGCTTCCTCGTCCGACGGGGGGACGTCGCCGTCCCCCAGTCGGCGTTCGGCCGTGACCGCGCACGGTCCCTGCTCGCGGCGCTCGCGTGCGCCCGCGGGCCCGTGCCGCGCGACCGGCTCCTCGAGTGGTTCTGGCCCGACCTCAGCCCCGAGCGCGGGTCGCGCGCCTTGCGTACGACCCTCCACTCCCTCCGCCGAGCGCTCGAGCCGGAGCGGCCGCGGTTCGATTCGGGGTCGGTGGTGCGGCTGGACGCGGAGACCTGCCAGCTGATGCTCGAGGAGGGCGACGGCTTCGACGCCGACGAGTTCCTGCGAGTCGCACGAGCCTCGGGCTCGGAGTCCACGGAGGCGAGGCTCCAGCGACTCCAGCGCGCCGACACGCTGGTTCGCGGAGCGCTCATGCCCGAGTGGCCCTACGCGGAGTGGGCGGAGTCGCTCCGCACCGAAGTCGGCCTGGAGCATCGCCGCGTCCTTGTGGAACTCGCGGAGGCGCTCCTCTCGGCCGGCGCGGCGCGGGACGCGGCGGACCGCTTTGAGCGCCTCCTCTTGCTGGAGCCGGAGCGGGAGGAATGGCACCGTGGACGCATGCGCGCCTTGGCCGCCTCCGGGGAACTGGCGCTTGCCCTCCGCCAGTACCACGTCTGCCGGTCCCTCCTTCTGCGAGAGCTTGGCGTCGGGCCCTCGGAACCGACCCGGGCCCTCTTTCAGGAGCTACTCGCGCGCTCCGGCTGAAAGGGAAACCGGGGGACGCCACACTCAGAGCAGGGGATTCCTAACTTACTGCTCTCGCCAGAACCGCCGAACCGGAGAGCGAGAAATGCCTTGGCCAAGCGGATGGGCCGTGAAGGATTCGAACCTTCGACCTTGGGATTAAGAGGCTCGTGGCGTTGGTGTCACCCCGTCTCGTCCTGTTCCGAGGAGCCTTTCTGGCACGGCTTCTGCGGGCTCGGCTTCACCATTTGTGCCTTCTCGTGGCATTGGGTTCGGCTCCGTTCGTTTGCACCGTGTTTGCAGTTTCCCAATCGAAGGCGCCGAGAGCGTGGAGGAAGGGCGTCCCTCAGAACGGCTGGACCGTACGCGCGATGAAGTCGAAACCAGGGTCCAGGGGCCTCAGGGTCCGCACACCCGCGGCTGCGACGGCGCGAGGGTCAGTTCCGGCGCTCTCTCAAGCCCTAGAGTGAGCGTCGGGGCATGAGCGATGGCCGAAGATCGCAGTGAAGGTGCACGGCTGGTGCGGATCGACGACCTCCGACGCTGCCTCGCCATCGCTTTCCGGCGCCTCGGACTCGCCGCCGATGACTCCGAGGAGCTCGGCGGACTCCTGGTGGACTCGGAGCTTCGCGGCCACCCGGACCACGGGATCGCCGCGCTCGGCGTCCTGACCTCCTTCTATCGCGACGGCGCGCTGAACCCCCGGCCGCGCGTGCGCGTGCTGCGCGAGACGGCCGGCGCGCTCCTCCTCGACGGAGACAGGGGCTGTGGGCCTGGCGCGCCGACACGGGCGATGCGGTGGTGTATCGAGCGCGCCCGCGAGCGCTCGGGCGTGGCGGTCGCCGCGGTGCGGGACTGGCAGCTCTTCGTCGCCGCTCCGTACGCGCGCCTCGCGGCAGAAGCGGGGCTGATCGGCTTCGCCTGCACCAACTTCATGCCGCTGGTCGCCCCACCCGGTGGGCGGACGGCGGTGCTCGGCACCAACCCCCTTGCATACGGCCTTCCCGCCCAGCGCCATCACCCCGTGGTCCTCGACGTCGCCACCTCGGTGACCTCGATGCAGAAGGTCCGGATCGCGGTCCAGCAGGGGACGCCGATATGGGCCGTGAAGGATTCGAACCTTCGACCTTGGGATTAAGAGTCCCCTGCTCTACCAACTAAGCTAACGGCCCGTCAGGACCCCATCCTACCAAGGGGCCGCGGGGCGGCCCCGGGAGAGGGCCTCAGCCGGCGGGGGCCGTCTGGGCTCCGGTGCCGGCCAGCTCCTTCAGGCGCTCCCTGACCGCGGCGGCGTTCGAGTCGTCCGGCGCGAGGCGCAGGAAGGCCTCGTACGACAGCCGGGCCAGCTGCGTGCGGCCCGCTTCCTGCGCCTGCTGGCCGAGCTGGAGGAACGCGTCGGCGTTGTTCGGGTTGCGCACGGTGAAGTCGCTGAGGGCGGCGATCGCCCCGGCGGAGTTGCCGGCGTCGAGCTGGAGAGAGATCAGCACCTGGACGCGGCCGAAGTCGTTGGGGGCGAACGACAGGGCCTTCTCGGCCGCGGCGACCGCCTGCGGGAGGTCGTCCGTCGCCCGGTAGGCCGACGCGAGCTGCTCCCACGCGTCGGGATTGCTCGGCTCCTGCTGCACCCGGGCCTTCGCGTCGCTCAGGAGCTGGTCCTCGGGGCTCGCGCTTCCGCCGCCGAAGAAGATCAGGCCCAGGACCACGATGATCACCCCGCCGAAGGCGAGCGAGGTCAGGATGGCCACGACCTGGACGGTGCGCTTGGTGCGTTTCTGGTCGAGGAGCACGGTTTCTGACGCTACCAGAGCCGTCGTCGCGCTCTGATGGCGGCGGTCTCGACCTCGTCCGCGTCGATGCCCGCGGGCCGGCCATCCGTGAGCGCCACGGCGCCATCCACGACCACGGTGGTCACCTCGCTCTCGGGGGCCAGCGCGGCCTCCCAGGGGTCGGGCGGAGAGCCCGGGAGGAGCGCGCAGCGCGACCAGGTCGGCGCGCTTGCCGGGAACCAGGCTCCCCACCTCGGCGTCCAGCCCCAGGACCCGCGCGCCGCCGATCGTGGCCAGCGCCAGGAGCGCCTCGGGCGTCCCGGCGGCCTCGCCGTGGATCCGCGCGCAGGCCCGCGCCTCGGCGCGCACGTCGTAGTCGCCGCCGCTGGCGGGGCTGTCGGTGCCGAGCCCCACCGGGACCCCGGCCTCGCGCAGCGCCGTCACCGGCGCGCGGCCGCAGTGCAGGTACTCGTTCGAGCGCGGGCAGTGGGCGACCCCCACGCCGGCGCGGGCCAGCATCGGCCGGGTCCCCGTCCCCGAGGTGGACGCAGTGCGCGGCCACGAGCCCCGCGGCTCAGCGCACCCGCTGCGGCCGAGGCGCTCCACCGGACCCGCCCCCTCCGCCCCGGGCCACCGCCCGGGCACCGCCCCGATGGCGTCGAAGACCTGCGTCAGGGCGCCGTCGCCGCCGGCGATGACGCGCGTCTCGTCGTCGGACTCGGCCAGGTGGGTGGCCCAGGGACGGCCGGCGAGGTACGGCACCTCGGCGAGGGCGGCCCACAGCGCCGGGCCGACGGTGTACGGCGCGTGGGGCGAGAGGCCGACGCGGTTGCGCGGATCGGCCGCCGCGGCCAGGGCGGCCACGCGCTCGGCGACGCCGCTCGCGAGGGCCCGCGCCTCGTCGCCCTCCTCACGGCCGAAGGCCTCCAGGTGCACCGGCCCGCGCAGGCCGGCCTCGGCCATCGCGATCACGGCCGCGCCGGTGGGCCCGGAGTCGGCGAGGGTGGTGGTGCCGGCCCGGAGCGCCCGCAGGGCGCCGTGGCGGGCGGCGACGAGGTGGTCCTCCGGCTCCATCCGCCCGCGCAGCCCCAGCAGCCGGCCGAGCCACGCGGCGAACGGCTGCGACGGCAGGACCCCGTCCATGAGGCTCCACTCCAGGTGCGCATGGGCGTCGACGAAGCCCGGCGCCAGAATGGCCTCGCCCAGGTCCACGACCGGCGCCTCCACGTTGCGCCCCCGCACGTCGGCCAGCGCGCCCACGTCGACGATCCACCCGTCGTCCACGCACACCGCTCCCCCGGCGATGGGCTGCCCCTCGATCGGGAGCATCCACGCGGCCCGCCAGATGCGGGTCCGCGGCGCCTCAGTCGCTCTTGTCGTCCTCCGGCTTCGGGCCGCTGATGGCCTCCCCCTCCTTGGGGTCGGGGGCACCGGTGATCCCCTCCTTGAACTCCCGGGCACTCGATCCGAGGCTCGGCCGATCTCGGGCAGCCGCTTCGCGCCGAAGATGACGAGCAGGATGACCAGGACGATCACCAGTTCGAGCGGTCCCACACCGAACGGCACGCCGGCTCCTTCAGCGGGATTACAGGAGGATCCTGGCCGGAGGGTAGCATGGACGGGTGGCGCCCCTCGTGCCTCGCGGGTCGCCCGCCAATACCCGGATCGACATCATCGCGGCGACCTGGGGCGGGCTCGTCGCGTCCATCGGCCTCATGGCCGGAGCGGGGCGCGACTGGCCGGCGCGGCTCGCCGCCGGCGGCCGTCTCGTTCGGGCTGGGCGGGTTCCTGGCGGGGGTCCGGGCGGCCGGCCGGCGGCCGCGCCACGCCGTCGTGGCCTGGGTCGCGGCCTACGTCATCCACGCCGCCTTCATCGCCGTGGCCCGGGTGATCGATGCCGTCGGTGGACCCGATGCGCCGGCGCTGGTGGCCGGCGGGCGCCTCGGCCTGGGCCGCGGCCGCGGTCTGGACGCTCCTGTGGGCGCTCCTCGGCGGCGCCGCCGCCAACGCATGGCTGCGCCCCGCCGGCCGGGGCCGGCGTGTCCTAGGCCGAGCGCGACCCGTCCGGCTCGAACTCCCGGTGGAACGCCGAGGCCGTCGGCCCGCTCTGCCCCTGGTACTTGCCGTGGTAGGGGCGCTCGACGGGCGTGGTCATCTGGAGGAAGGAGATCTGGCCGATCGCCATGCCGGGGTGGATCGAGATGGGCAGCCGCGCCACGTTCGACAGCTCGAGAGTGATCGTGCCGTCGAATCCCGGGTCCACGTAGCCGGCCGTGGAGTGGATCAGCAGGCCCAGGCGCCCGAGGCTGGACTTGCCCTCGAGCCGCGCCACGAGGTCGTCCGGCAGCGCCACCCGCTCCTGCGTCGAGCCCAGCACGAACTCGCCCGGATGAAGGATGAACGCCTCGCCCTCGGCGATGGTGACCAGCTCGGTCAGGTCGTCCGAGGGCTGTCGCACGTCGATGAACGTGCGGCGGTTGTTGTGGAACACCCGGAACTGGTCGGCCACCCGCACGTCCACCGACGACGGCTGCAGCAGCGCGTCGTCGAAGGGGTCGATCACGAGCCGTCCGGAGGCGAGCTCCTCGCGGATCGTTCGGTCGGACAGGACCACGGTGGGCGAGCGTAACGGGCGCCTCGGTGGTTCGCTACCGTGACGGACGTGGCCGTCGAGCGCGCGTTCATCGTGGAGGAGGGACCGGGTGTCCCGGCGCGCGAGGCGGTCGAGGCCGCCCGGGCCGCGGGCCACGTCCCGGACGTCGTCCTCGGGGACCGCCTGATCGGCGATGGGCCGCGGGAGGACCTCGAGCCGGTGGAGGTCACCGGCGAGCAGCTGGCCCAGCTCTGCGACCGCCGCCGGCTGCCGCGCTGGGTGGTGGCCAAGAACCCGCTCTCCGTCGGGCTTCGTCCAGACCAAGGCGCTGATGCGCACGTCCGAGCTCGTGACGGTCTGCGAGGAGGCCGCCTGCCCGAACATCGGCAAGTGCTGGTCGCGCGGCACGGCCACCTTCATGATCGCGGGCAGCCGCTGCACGCGCGGCTGCCGCTTCTGCAACGTGATGACCGCGCGGCCGGCGGGCCCCCCGGACCCCGACGAGCCCCGGCGGGTGGCCGAGGCGGCGGCCCGCATGGGGCTGCGCTTCGTGGTCGTCACCGCCGTGGCGCGCGACGACCTGCCCGACGGGGGCGCCGCCCACTTCGCGGCACCATCCACGCGCTGCGCGACCGCCTGCCCGACTGCAGGGTCGAGGTGCTGATCCCCGACCTGCGCGGGAGCTGGAGCGCTCTCGAGGCCGTCATCGAGGCCGCCCCCGACGTGCTCAACCACAACACCGAGACCGTGCCGCGCCTCTACTCGCGCGTGCGCCCGGGGGCACGCTACGAGCGCACGCTCGAGCTGCTCGCGCGCTCGGCCGCCGCCGGGCTCACCACCAAGAGCGGGATCATGGTCGGGCTGGGCGAGACCCTGCCCGAGATCGGCCGCGTCCTGGCGGACCTCGCGGCCGTGGGCTGCGGCCCCGTCACCGTGGGCCAGTACCTGCGCCCCTCCGCGTCCCACCTGCCCGTCGCGCGCTACTACGCCCCCGCCGAGTACCCGGCCCTGGCCGAGCTGGGCAGGGGCCTGGGCCTCGCCCACGTGGAGGCCGGGCCGCTGGTGCGGTCCTCGTTCGAGGCCGACCGTGTGGCGGAGGCCGCCCTCACCGCCGCCTGAGCCGCCGGCCCCGCGGGGCCACTGTCTCAAGTTCACACCCGGCGGGTCGATACCCACCTCGACTGTGGAAACGGCGCCGACGGCAGCCATGGACGGCGGTCGATGCCAGGCGGAGGACGGACACGGCCATGAAGGGATATCGCACGAAGAAGATCGCCCTTCCGGGCGGCCGGGTCATCGAGATCGTCTACTTCTCCGACGGAGAGGACGGCGACCCCGCCGAGGCCCTCATCCAGGACGTTCCCGGGCCGGTCGACGAGAGCGACCTCGGCCTCGAGCGCGACGGAGAGCTCGAACCTCCACATCTGCCCCGACTGCGAGAGCGACCTCGTCTTCCCCACCTCCTGGGAGGAGCGCGTCGGGAGACGGATGGCGCATCGAGCGGCGCTGCCCGAACTGCGAGTGGCGGCACGTGGGCGAGTTCGACCACGAGGACGTCGAGCGGTTCGACGACGCCCTCAACGACGGCACCGAGGACCTGCTGGTCACGCTGCGCAGCTTCGCACGCTCCAACATGGAGGCGGATGTCGAGCGGCTGATCGAGGCGATCCAGCTCGACCTCATCGAGCCCATGGACTTCTGAGGCCACCATGCCTCGTGGCGCCACGGACGGCGCAAGAACGGGAAGGGCCTGGACGCCCGCGATTCTGCCGCGTGACCGCGCCAGCGTGGGCCGCGCCCTGGGGTTGTTCCTCACGGCCGGCGGCCTCTTCAGCCTGATCGTCGGGCTCGCCCTGCCGGGCTTCGCCGGCCATGGCCTCGTGCTGGCCCTCGCCCTGGCCGTCTCCCTCGCGATCTCGGTCGCGGGCATCGCGTGCCTGAGGGCTCCGCTGCGCGTGCCCGTCAGCGTGCTCGTGGCCGCACCGGTCGTCGCGACGGTCGTCCTCGGGGGGCTGAACGTCGCCACAAACGACTCCAGCACCGGCTCGCAGCTCTTCCTGCTGTGGCCGGTCGTCTATGCCGCGAGCTTTCTCGACCTGCGCCTCAACGCCGTCGTGCTGAGCACGGTGGTCGTCGTGGAGGCGGTCGTGATGGGGGTGCTCCAGCCCCCGTCGGCGGCCGTCGTCGACGCGGGCTCGCTCGCGCTGGCCTTCACGCTGGCGGCGCTCGCGATCCTGCACCAGCGTCGCCGCGTGGACGGCCTCGTCGCGGCCCTCAGGTCGCAGGCTCGGGAGGACCCCGTCACCCAGCTGCCCAACCGGCGCGCCTTCGACGAGCAGCTCGAGCGGGCGCTCGCGTCGGCGCGCCGCACACCGGCCCCTCTGTCGCTGCTGATCCTCGACATCGATCGCTTCAAGGACGTCAACGACATGCGCGGGCATCCTGCGGGGGACGCCGCTCTGCGCTCCGTGGCCCAGGCCCTGCGCGCCGCCACCCGCGACGCCGACGGGATCGCGCGCCTCGGCGGCGACGAGTTCGGAGTCCTGCTGGCCGACTGCGACGTCGCCGACGCCCTCCGCGTCGCTGCCGCCGTGCTCTCCGAGGTGGGCCTCCGCACGGCGGCCGACGGCGAGGGCGATCACCGTGAGCATCGGGGCCGCCACGACGCGGGACGGCATGAGCACGGCCGCCGCGCTCCTGGCAGCGTCCGACGCGGCCCTCTACGACGCCAAGCTGAACGGCGGCGACCAGGTGGCGGCCGCGGAGTCGGAGGTTCCCGCGCTCGAACGTTAGTGCGGCGGCTCCCCCGCATAGGGGAGGCCCTCGGCGGCCCACGCGAGGATGCCGCCCTCGACGTTGGCCACCTCGCCGTGGTCGCCCGTTGGCGTCGAGGTAGTCGGCCACCTGCGCGCTGCGGGAGCCGCTGCGGCAGAGGATCGCCAGCGGGCGGTCGGCGGGCAGCTCGTCGATCCGGGCCAGGATCTCGCTCATCGGCAGCAGCGGGACGCCCTCCACGTGCGTCGCCTCGTACTCGCGCTCCTCGCGGCAGTCGACGATCGCGAGCTCGTCCGCGCTCCAGAGCCGGTGCGCCTCGGTGACGGCGAGGATCCTCAGCGGCCTCAGAACGACCGCACCGCTGCGGTAGAGGGTGTCGCGCTGCACGGCCCGCCGGCCGGTGGCCTCGATCGCGCGCACCATGCGCTCGGTGTCGAGCCGGAAGGCCGTGCCGGCGGCCCGCACGACGTTCTCCTCGATCATGATCGAGCCCATGTCGTCGCAGCCGAACTCCAGGGCGAGCTGGCCGACCCGCAGGCCCTGGGTGACCCACGACGACTGGAAGTGCGGGAAGTTGTCGAGGTACAGCCGGCTGACCGCCAGCATCATCAGGTAGTCGGCGGCGGTGGTGCGGCACGTGGTCGTCGCCGCGCGCGCTGCCGCCGCCCGACTGGTAGCTCCAGCAGACGAAGGCGCGGAAGCCGCCGGTCTCGTCCTGCACCTCGCGCAGGCGCCGCAGGTGCTCGACCCGGTCCTCGACCAGGTGTCGACCGTCCCGTACATCATCGTCGCGGTCGTCGACATGCCGGCCCGGTGGGCGGCGCGCATCACGTCGAGCCACTCGTCGGTGGTGGTCTTGCGCGGCGCGATGACCTGGCGCACCCGGTCGACCAGGATCTCGGCGCCGCCCGCCCGGCAGGGAGTCGTGGCCCGCGGCGCGCAGGCGGCGCCAGCGTCTCGTCGAGGGAGATCCGCGAGACGTGCGCGATGTGGAGGATCTCCGACGGCGACAGCGCGTGGAGGTGGATCGGGTAGCGCGACTTGATGTCGGCGAAGAGGTCCTCGTACCACTCGATCCGCAGGTTCGGGTGGTGGCCGCCCTGCAGCAGCAGCGCCGTGCCGCCGAGGTCGAGCGTCTCCTCGATCTTGCGGAAGATCACCGCTTCGGCAGGACGTAGCCCTCGGGGTCCATCGGGCGCCGGTAGAAGGCGCAGAAGTCGCAGTCGGTGATGCAGAAGTTGGTGTAGTTGACGTTCCGGTCGATCACGAACGTCACGACGCCGGGGTCGTTGTCGCGCGTCGCGCCGCCGCGGCGGCCGCCTCGCCGACGCTCACGAGGTCGCGCGAGGCGAGCAGCGCCAGGGCGTCCTCGTCGCGAGGCGCTCGCCGGCGACGAGTCCGCTCGAGGATCTCGTCGACGCGCGTCGGGTGCGCGAGGGTCGCTCACGTCCCCGATCCTACGCCGCCAGCCGCGGGACGACGTCGAGCTCGCCGGCTGGGCGCGCGAGGGCTCGAGGAACGCCTCCAGCCCCGCGCGCTCGGCCGGGCCGAACTCGTAGCGCAGGCGGCTCAGGTAGGGGCGGATGAAGTCCGCCGGGAAGGGGAAGCGCGCGGCCGCGGCGGCCACCACGGCCTCGGGGTCGGCCAGGTAGGCGGCCCGCGCCTCGCGTCAGCAGCGTCGGCCAGCCCGGCCAGCGCCTCGGCCGCGCTCGCGGGCGGCGTCGGCGCGCGCCGCCCAGACGGCGAACACCATCGGGTGGCCGGTGCGCGCGCGCCACACCTCGGCGAGGTCGGTGTGGTGGGGCGCGAACGGCGTCGCGCAGGCCGCTGCAGCGCCTCGTCGCCGATCAGCAGGACCCCGTCCACCCGCCGCAGGGCCGTCGGCCGGCGGCTCGGCGAGGACCTCGAAGGGCGGCGCGTCCGGCCCGAGCAGGATGCGCAGCAGCGCCACCGAGGTCGCGCTGTGAGGGGTCACGGCCACCGTGCGGACCAGGTCGAAGCGGCACCCGCGAGAAGAGCTGGATCGAGTCGACCGCGCCGTCGGCCGTGATCGACGCCACCGGCACCAGCGTGAGCGCGGTCGGCGTTGCGCGCGTAGGCGATGCTCGACACCGCCGACACGTCGAGCTCGCCCGTCGAGCAGCGCGCGTTCAGCACGGTGGGCACCCCGTCGGTGAACGTCCAGCGTCGGGTCGGCCGCGCGCTCCAGGCCGTGGTAGATCGGATACATGTTGAGCGCCGCGATCCGGCCGACGCGCAGGCTCCTCATCGCCGCACCGCCGTCGCGGCCCACGGCGGCGGCCAGGGCCGCGGCGTCGGTGCCGGTCGTCGTCCGGGATCAGCCAGTCGGTGGCTCCGAAGGCCACCGCGACCTGGCAGGCCGCCGGGCCCGAGGCGCCGCCAGTGCGGGCGCACGGCGACGCCGTCCGGCAGGGCCAGCCGGCAGATCGCGATCACCGTGAGGTCCTCGACGCCCCACGAGCCGGGCCGGTCGGCGCCGTGCCGTCGGCCGGCACGGGGCAGACCGCGCGCAGCAGCCCGGTCTCGGCGGCCAGCGCGGCGAGCGCCGCCAGGCGCGCCGGCGACCGCCTGCGCGTCGTGGCCGGCGCCGTAGGCGAGCGCCGCCTCGCTCGGGCGCCCCTCGCGCGTGGGCCGCGCGGTGGTCGGCCAGCGGCGCGCTCCTCGTCGCCGTCGACCAGCCAGCCGTCGCGGCGCGGCCTCGCGCCCGAGGTGATCGGCGCGCCGGCGCGAGCGCCGGCCGCGCGGGCCGCGGCCAGCGGGTCGCGGGCGGCGAGCAGGCCTCGAGCCGGGCGCGCGGACGGTCGCTCACGAGTAGCGGTCCACGACGCCGTCGGCGATCTCGCGCAGCGCCGCGACGTCGGCCTCCGCCGGTCGGGCCCTCCTCGATCGACGCGCCGGGCGGCCGCCACGAACGCGAGGGCGCGCTCACGGGCGAGCTGCACGCCGGGGTGGGCGGCGAGCCGGTCGCAGAGGGCCTCGAGCGCCGGGCCCTGGCACGCGCTCGGCCACCTGCGCGCGCAGCGCCGGCTCGAGCCGCAGGGCCAGGATCACCGGCAGCGTCACCGTGCCGTCGCAGAGGTCGGTGCCGCGGCGCTTGCCGGTGGCCGCCGGGGCGCCGGCCAGGTCGAGGATGTCGTCGAAGATCTGGAACGCCATCCCGACGTTCTCGCCGAAGGCCGCGAGGCGCTCCTCGGCCTCGGGGCCGCGCCCCGCCGACCAGCGCGCCGAGGCGGCAGGCGCACCGAGAAGAGGGCCGCGGTCTTGCGGCGGCAGCGCGCCAGGTAGGCCTCCTCGCGACAGGGCGAGGTCGAACGCGGCCCGCTGCTGGTCCATCTCGCCCTCGCGAGAGGTCGAGCGCGGCGGCGGCCAGGGCGCTGCACCGCGCGCGGCGAGCGCGTGCGGGTGAGCTCGGCGAAGGCGCAGGCGAACAGGAAGTCCCCGGTCGCTGACCGCCCGCTCGGCGCCGAGCGCCTGCGCCACGGTGGGCCGGCCGCGCCGCATCGTCGCCCCGTCGAGCAGGTCGTCGTGCACCAGCGTCGCCTGTGCACCAGCTCGACGGCCGCGGCCGCCGACAGCAGGTCCTCGCGTGGCGGCCGGGTCCGAGAGGGCGGCGCGGGGCGCGGCAGCAGAACACGAGCAGCGGGCGCACCCGCTTGCCACCGGCCGTGAGGGTGTCGAGCGGCCGGGGCGCACCACCTCGGGGGCGTGGCCGGAGACCGCCGCGCGCAGGCGCTCCTCGCAGCGCGACGAGCAGGGGCGCCAGGGGGAGCGCCGACGGTGGGGACCGGCGGTGGTGGTCATCGGCCGACCCGGCCGTGGTGGAGGGCGACGATGCCCCCCGCCAGCGGACGCCAGCGCACGTCGCGCAGCCCCGCCGCGGCCATGCGGGCGGCCAGCTCCGACGGCTCGGGGAAGCGCCGCACCGAGGCCGGGCAGGTACGAGTAGGCGGCCCCGTCGCGACCGAGCAGCCGGCCCGAGCCGCGGGACGACCCGCTCGAACCAGAGCCCGTAGAAGCGGCGCAGCCGCGCGGGCGTCGTGATCTCGAGGATCACCACCCGGCCGCCGGGCCGCACCACGCGCGCCATCTCGGCCAGGCCGGCGTCGAGGTCGACCACGTTGCGGATGCCGAAGGCGACCGTGGCGGCGTCGAAGGTCGCCGCCGGGAAACGGCAGGGCGAGCGCGTCGGCGACCTGGACGTCGATCGTCCGCCCGCGGCGCGCGGCCTTCTCGCGGGCGCAGCGCGAGCATCCGCTCGGAGAAGTCGACGGCCGACCACCTCGCCCCGACGCGGTCACGCGGTCGGCCAGCGCGAGCGCGAGATCGCCGGTGCCCGTGCAGCAGTCCAGCGCGCGGTCGCCGGCGGCGAGGTCCGCCGCCGCCGCGGCGGCCTGCCGCCAGCGGCCGTCCAGTCCGGCCGTCATGGCGCGGTTCAGCAGGTCGTAGCGCGGCGCGATGCGGTCGAACATCGCCCGCACCTCGGTGGCCGGGAGACGCCCCGGGGTCTCGACGCTCATCCGGAGGGCCTGGCGGAGGGTTCCCCCCAGCGCGCCATCAGCTCGTGGGGCACGCCCAGTCGGTCGAGGGCCTTCGCCACCATGAAGTCGACCAGGTCGTCCATCGTGCGCGGCAGGTTGTAGAAGCCGGGCATCGCCGGCAGCACGATCGCGCCGGCCCGGGTGACCGCCGCCATGTTCTCGAGGTGGATCAGGCTGAGCGGCGTCTCGCGCGGCATCAGCACCAGCCGCCGTCGCTCCTTGAGCATCACGTCGGCGCAGCGGTGGATCAGGTTGCGCGCCGTCCCGTGGGCGATCGCCGCCAGCGTCGCGCCGGAGCAGGGCGCGATCAGCGCGGCCGGCGCCAGCGACGAGCCCGAGGCGAACGGCGCGGTCAGGTCGTTGAGCCCGAGCACCGTCACCGACCCGGCCCCGGCGGCGAAGCGCTCGACGAACGTCGCGACGACCAGGCCGGGATCCTCGGGCGGCCGGGGCCCGGCCTCGAGGATCTCGTGGCTGATGACGTGGGCGCCGGCGTCGCTCACGCAGAGACCCACCTCGCAGCCCGGCGCCGGTCAGGGCGCGGAGCGCGTGCCCGGCGTACAGGGCGCCGCTCGCTCCCGTGACCCCGAGGAAGACCCGCATCACCTCTCCGATGGTAGCGGCGCCCCCGCTCCGGCCGCGCGGTCCTTTACTTGTACTTGGTACCGAGGCCCGAGAGCAGGGTCCCGATCTGCGGTGTACTGCTCCGGCGTGAAGCCGGCGAAGGGCGGCATCACGTTGCCGGGCGGGTCCTTGAGGAACCCCTCGTAGTACTCCGGCGGGTGCCCCTGCGTGACCCCTCGTTGGTGAGGTCCGGGCCCGGGCCCGGGTTGGCCGACGCCCCCGATCATATGGCAGCTCGTACAGCCCTGGGTCAGGAAGAGCGTCGGCCCCGGCCTCGGCCTCCGGGTCCAGGCCGCTCAGCGGCAGGCCCTCGGCCGCCGACGCCGAGCCCGCTCGGGGCCTCGGCGCCGGTGTTGGTCATGTACGCGAGGAACACGATGACGGCGATCGCGGTGATCACGGCGATGGGACGCCGGTGGATGCGCCGCTCGGGCCCCCGGTCGATGAACGGGGTCAGGATCAGCAGCAGCATCAGGATGTTCGGGATGATGAACGTCGCCATGATCACCGGCTGCAGCGCGTTCTGCGCCCTTGAAGATCCGAAGCAGCTCGAAGAGGAAGAAGAAGTACCACTCGGGCCGCGGCACGTAGTCGGTGCTCGCCGGGTTGACCGGCTCGCCCACCTCCACGCGATGCCAGATCGAGAGCACGATGACGATGCCGATCGCCAGCGTCGCGATGACCAGGTCCTTGTAGACGGCGTACGGGAAGAACGGCTTGCCGTCCGTCTTCGCGGCCGCGTAGTCGCGGTCGTAGTGCCTGCTGCTGGCTCCGGTTCACGAGCCGTCCTCGCTCTTCGCGACCGGGCTCGGGATCGTCCCCGGCGGCGCGGAGGCGGGCACCTCGCGCCGTCCGTATGGCAGACGCTCGCGCTCGGCCGCGCGCCGCGCCTCCTCCTCAGCCCGCTCGACCGCGATGCGGCGCTTGCTGTAGGGCGGCTCGGCGATCCCCAGCTTCGTGATCAGGTAGAGGTGGATCCCGATGAAGGTGGCTATGCCGATCGGTATCACGAGCATATGGATGGAGTAGAAGCGCGAGAGGGTGTCGGGCCCGAACTCCGGTCCGGCGCGCAGGATGTCGGCGATGTACGGGCCGATGATCGGCGCGCTCGCCGTGATGTTGATGGCGACCACGGTCGCCCAGTAGGCCTTCTGATCCCACACCAGCAGGTAGCCGGTGAGACCCATGAACATGGTCAGGATCAGCAGCAGGGCACCGGTGACCCAGGTCAGCTCGCGCGGGTACTTGTAGGCGCCGAAGAAGAAGACACGGCCCATGTGGAGGAAGACCACGACGATCATCGCGCTGGCGCCCCACTTGTGCATGCCGCGCACGAGCCAGCCCCACGTGACGTCGTCGGTGATCGACTGGATGCTCGCGTAGGCCTGGTTGGGGTCCGGCGTGTAGTACATCGCCAGGAAGATCCCGGTGACGGCCTGCAGCCCGAACAGGGCCATGGCCGTGAAGCCCAGGGTCTGGAACCAGCTCGTCTCGGCGGGGACGTTGCGGAAGAGGAACCACTTCGATCCGAACTTGAGCCCGGTCCGGCTGGTCCACGTAGTCGAAGCGTGGCCTCGCCCGCCTTGACGACGGGGTTCTTGGGTGCGATGTCCTTGGTCGCCATCCGGCCGCCTCGCTCGGCGGGAGCGGGTAGAGGTTCGAGAGCACGCCGGTCACGGGCTCGCCCGGGCCCTTCAGCGCGTACGGGTTCTGGTCCTCGTCGATCGAGAACGGCCGTCCGAGCAGGACGCGGGCCTCCGGCGGAGCGCCCTGCGTCGGGCACGCCCTTGGAGGGGATCTCCTGCTTGGCGATGTCCTTGCCGTCGGCGTCGACGAGCTTGACGTCGAAGCGGTCGAGCGGGCGCGGCGGCGGCCCGGAGGTGACCAGGCCCAGCGAGTCGTAGGCGCCGCCGTGGCAGGGGCAGGCGTAGACGTCGCCGCCGGGCGAGTACGCGACCGGACAGCCCAGGTGGGCGCACCGGTTCCACATCGCGATGATCGCCCCGTCCTTGTGGCGCAGGAATGCGCGCCGGTCGGACTCGGGGGTCGGCCCGGAGACGGCGATCGAGGTGGTCTCGCCGTCGGGGAAGTCGGAGAGCGGGCCGATGTCCACCCAGCGCCACTCCTCCTCCTGGACCGTGTCGGCGACCGCGAAGCCGACCACCGGCACCAGGATGGCCGCGGTCATGACCCCGCCGGTGACCAGGGCCACGCCGGTCAGGAACCTGGTGCGGGTGATGTAGGCCGGGTCGTCGTGGGGGTCGTGGGCGGGGGGCGGGTCGCTCGCGACGGGGCCCTGGTACTGGCCTCCGCGCGCCTGCCCCGTCCCTCCGTCGCCCTGGCTCTCAGCCAACCCGGCCTCCGCGCCCCTCGTCGGACATCCCCAAACCCGGGGCCCCGGGGATTCAATCCGACGGAGAGGGCAGATTCAACGACGGCGGAAGGGGCCGTACGTCCTTTTCTGAGGGGCCGGCCGGATGTCGTACTCGTCCCAGCGCCGGTCGACGAGCGCCCGCACGTCGTCGCTCATCGTGATCGGGTCCGGCCAGGGCCGCACGATCCCCTCGCCGGGCCACTTGCGGGTGGCGTCGAAACCCACCTTGGAGCCGTAGGCGAAGTAGGGCGCCGCGTGGTCGAGCGCGTCCACCGGGCCCTCCACCACCAGCATGTCGCGGCCGGCGTCGACGTTGGAGAACGCCTGGAAGGCCACCGCCGAGGTGTCCTGCACGTCCACGTCGTGGTCCACCACCACCACGCAGCGGCTGAGCGACAGCAGCCCGAGCCCCCAGATCGCGCTCATCAGCTTCTTGGCGTGGCCGGGGTAGCGCTTGTTCACCGACACCAGGGCGCAGTTGTGGAACACGCCCTCGAGCGGCAGGTTCATGTCCACCAGGTCCGGGAGCGTCATGCGGAGGATCGGCAGGAACAGCCGCTCGGTGGCCTTGCCGAGGTGGAAGTCCTCCATCGGAGGCGGCCCCACGATGGTGGTCGCGTAGATCGCGTCCGAGCGCATCGACATGCCCGTGAGGTGGAAGGTGGGGTAGTCGTCCACCGGCGTGTAGAAGCCGGTGTGGTCGCCGAAGGGCCCCTCCGGCCGCAGGTCGCTGGCGTCCACGTAGCCCTCGAGCACGACCTCCGACTCGGCCGGCACCTCGAGGTCCACCGTGCGGCAGCTCACCATCTCGACGCTGCGGCCGCGCAGGAAGCCGGCGAAGATCATCTCGTCGATGCCCGGCGGCAGCGGCGCCGAGGCCGAGTAGGTGGTGGCCGGGTGGGTGCCGATGGCCACCGCCACCGGCACCCGCCCCTGCGAGTCGCGCAGGTGGGCCGCGCCGTCCTTGTGGATCTGCCAGTGCATCATCGCCGTGCGGCGGTCGAGCTTCTGGATGCGGTACATGCCGCAGTTGCGCGCGCCGGTGCGCGGGTCGCGGCTGAACACCAGCGGCAGGGTCACGAACGGGCCGCCGTCCTCGGGCCAGCAGGTGAGGATCGGGAGCCGGTCCAGGTCCGGCTCGTCCAGCCAGATCTCCTGGCAGGGCCCGTCGCGGACGATCTTGGCGGAGAACGAGGCCAGCTCGCGCAGCTTGCCGAGCGCCCTCACCTTGGCCACCACGCCCTGCGGCGGCTGCAGGTCCATGAGCGACTCGATCCGCTGCCCCAGGGCGTCGAGGCTCTCGGTGTCGAGCGCCAGGCACATGCGGCGGTCGCTGCCGAACTGGTTGATGAGCACCGGCAGCTCGCTGCCGGTCACGTTCTCGAAGAGCAGCGCCGGGCCGTGGGCCTTCGAGACGCGGTCGGCGATCTCCGTGATCTCGAGGTGGGGGTCGACCGGGGCCGCCACGCGCGCGAGCTCGCCCTCGCGCTCGAGCCGGGCGATCCAGTCGCGCAGGTCCTTCATCGCAGCGCCGCGTCCAGCTCGGGGATGGCGGGGAGGCGGGCGGCGAGGGCCTCGAGGGGCCCGCGGTCGCCCTCGGACCGCAGGGCGCGCTTGGCCGCCAGGTAGCGCGCGGCCACGTCGCCTCCGTCGCCTGCCGCCCGGGAGGCGATCGCGGCGGTGGTCGCCCGCCAGAGCGGCGACAGAGCCGCGCGGTCGCCGGCGGCGACCAGGCCGGCGCCCAGGGCGATCAGGTCGGCGAGCGCCTCGATCACGAAGAGGTCGCCCGAGTCCGCGACCCGCACCAGCCCGTGGGCGTAGCAGTAGTCGCCCGCCAGGACCTCGCGCCCGGGCTCCGGCGGCGCCAGGTGGCGTGCGGCGCCGTGGTGCAGGAGGAACCCCTCCAGGATCAGGTCGAGGCCGGCGGCCTGGTGTCCGTCGAGCGGTGGGGACACGAACGGGGCCAGCAGGGGCGCGGCCTCCGGCTCGATCAGCTGGCCGGCGAGGGCCGGCTCGCGGGCGAGCGCCCGCCTCACAGCGCCTCGACGGCCCGGCCGAGGGCCTCGCGGGTGGCGGCGAGCTCCGCCGCGCCGTGCGTGAGTCCCGTGAACCAGGCCTCGTACTGGGACGGGGGCGGGTAGACGCCGGCACGAAGGAGCGCCCGGGCGAACCGGCCGTACGCCTCGGTGTCGCTGCCCGTGGCCGCGGCGTGGTCGGTGACCGGCCCCTCCCGGAAGAACGGGGTCAGCATCGAGCCCACGCGGTTCACGCTCACCGGCGCCCCGCTCTCGCGGATCGCCGCCTCGAGGGCGGCGCCGCTCTCCTCCAGCCGGGCGTACACGCCGGGCCGGGCCAGCTCGCCCAGCACGGCCAGCCCCGCGGCGGTGGCCAGGGGGTTCCCCGAGAGGGTTCCGGCCTGGTAGCAGGGACCCTCGGGCGCCAGCTCGCGCATCACCTCGGCGCGTCCGCCGAACGCCCCCACCGGGAGCCCACCGCCGATGACCTTGCCGAGGCAGGTGATGTCGGCCCGCACCCCGTAGCGCTCCTGCGCGCCGCCCGGGGCGACGCGGAAGCCGGTGATGACCTCGTCGAGCACCAGCAGCGCGCCCGTGCGGTCGCAGGCGGAGCGAAGGGCCGCGAGGTACCCCTCGGCGGGCGGGACCACGCCCATGTTGCCCGCCACCGGCTCGACGATCATCGCCGCCGCGCCGCGCAGCGCCCGCTCGGCGGCGAGGGCGTCGTTGTAGGGCACGATGCGCGTGGCGGCGGTGGCCGCCGCGGTGACGCCGGCGCTGGAGGGCACCCCCATCGTGGCCAGCCCGCTGCCGGCCTCGGCGAGCAGTCCGTCGATGGCGCCGTGGTATCCGCCGGCCACCTTCACCACGACCTCGCGCCCGGTCGCCGCGCGGGCCAGGCGCAGCGCCCCCATCACGGCCTCGCTGCCGGAGGAGGTCATGCGCAGCTGCTCGACCGAGGGCATCGCCTGCGCGACGACCTCCGCGAAGCGCACCTCGCGCTCGGTGGGGGCGCCGTACGAGGTGCCGAGCGGCAGCGCGTCCCGGAGTGCGCTCAGCACGGCGGCCGGGGCGTGGCCGAGGATCGCCGGTCCCCAGCTCGAGAGGTAGTCGACGTAGCGGTTGCCGTCGGCGTCCCACACGGCCGGCCCCTCGGCGCGCGCGATGAAGAGCGGATCGCGGCCGATGGAGCGCATCGCCCGCACCGGTGAGTTCACGCCGCCCACCAGAACCCGGCGGGCCCGGTCGAACAGCTCGGCGCTGCGGGTCGTGGTGGTGGGGCTCAGCTCCCCCACCGGGGAAGGGGCGCGCCGGCCAGCGCCAGGTCCTCCCACTCGCGGTAGTCCGGCGTGAAGTACATGAGCCGGATCTTCTTGAACTCGTAGGTCGAGTAGAGCACCGCCCGCCGGTCGGGGTCGGTGATGCCGGTCTCCTCGGCGATGGCCGCGATGGCCTCCTCGCAGGCCTCCTTGGAGCGCTGCGTGGACCATCGTGAAGATGCTGTACGGCCAGTCGGGGTAGGTCGGCCGCTTGTAGCAGTGCGAGACGGCCTTGAAGGAGGCCATGCGCGGGCCCAGCTCCTCCAGCTCGTCCTCGGGGACCTTCCAGACGGCCATGCCGTTGGCTCCGAACCCGGCCTTGCGGTGGTTGAGCACCGCGGCGAAGCGGCGCATGTAGCTGCGCTCCACGAACACCTCGGCGGCGGCCAGCAGCTCGCTCGGCGGTGAGACCGGCCTCGGCCGCCCAGGTGTCGAAGGGGCGGGGCTCGACCGGCAGGTCGCGCTGCAGGATGGCGATCATCGCCTTGTCGGGCTCGGTCGGCAGCACGCCGTCGCCGCGCACGGGCGCCGGGCGCGGCGCGTCCTCCTTCGCGTCGGTCGCCTGGGTCCCGGTCATGTCGAGCTGGACGTTGATCTTGTA
Source organism: Miltoncostaeaceae bacterium (assembly GCA_963721335.1). Classification (GTDB taxonomy): domain Bacteria; phylum Actinomycetota; class Thermoleophilia; order Miltoncostaeales; family Miltoncostaeaceae; genus CAVXDY01. The sequence continues at coordinate 24,774 of CAVRIV010000001.1, read as the reverse complement.
GAGCTTCAGCGTGGGCAGCAGGCGCATCGACTCCGCCGCGGTCTCCTCGGCGAGCCGCTCCATGGTGGCCTCGAGCCCCAGGCGCGAGTCGGCCTCCACGGCGAGCGTGTACCAGAGGTTGAACGCGTGGGTGCGGCGGTAGTTGTGGCTCACGCCCGGGTGCCCGCCCACGATTCGGGCGGCCTCGAACAGGCGGTCGTCCGGATAGCGGGCGGCCACCAGGCTGCTGGTGTACCCGAGGGCCCGGGTGTCGAAGATGGCCGAGAGCTGGCGGACGATGGCGGCGTCCTTCAGGCGCTGGAGGCGCCGCAGCACCTCCTGCTCGTCCATCCCGATCCGCGAACCGATCTCCGCGTACGGCTCGCGGACGAGCGCCAGGCCCGCCTGGAGCTGGTTGAGCAGCTCGCGGTCGGCCTCGTCCGGCTTGTGCGCGATGCGCCCGGTGGGGACCGTGGTCGTCAGGGCCGGCTCCCCTGCAGCCAGCGGGCGGCGTCCTCCGCGTAGTAGGTGATCAGGAGGTCCGCGCCCGCGCGGGCGATCCCGGTGAGCGTCTCCATCGCCGCGGTCCGCTCGTCGAGCCATCCGCGCTCGGCCGCCGCCTTCAGCATCGAGTACTCGCCGCTGACGTGGTAGGCCGCGAGCGGCAGGCCGGTGGCGGCGCGCACCGCGGCGATCACGTCCAGGTAGGCGGCGGCGGGCTTCACCATGACCATGTCCGCGCCCTCGGCGACGTCGAGCAGGGCCTCGCGCACGGCCTCCCGTCCGTTGGCCGGGTCCATCTGATACCCGCGCCGGTCGCCGAACCCGGGCGCCGAGCCGGCCGCCTCGCGGAACGGGCCGTAGAAGGCCGACGCGTACTTGGCGGAGTAGGCCATGATCGCCGCGCCCTCGTGACCCTCGGCGTCGAGCGCCGCCCGGATGGCCGCCACGCGCCCGTCCATCATGTCGCTGGGCGCGACGATGTCGGCGCCGGCGTCCGCGTGGCTCACCGCGGTCCGCGCGAGCAGCTCCAGGCTGAGGTCGTTGTGGACCTCACCGTCGATCACCACCCCGCAGTGGCCGTGGTCCGTGTAGGCGCACAGGCAGACGTCGGTGATCACGACCATCTCCGGCACGGCGTCCTTGATCGCGGCCACGGCCGTCTGGACGACGCCGCCCGCCTCGTAGGCCGCGCTCCCGGCGCCGTCCTTGTGGTCGGTGACGCCGAACAGCAGCACGGCCGGCACCCCCAGGGCGAACGCGCGCGCGGCGGTGGCGGCCGCCAGGTCGGGCGAGAGCCGGGCGTGGCCGGGCAGCGACGGGATCGGCACGCGGGCGTCGCGGCCCTCGATCGCGAACAGGGGCAGCACCATCCGGTCGGGCGACAGCCGCGTCTCGCGGACCATCCGCCGGATGCCCTCGCCGGTGCGCAGGCGACGCATCCGCACCTGCGGGAAGCGGGCCGCAGCGGTGGTCTCCCTCTCCTCGAGCACACGGCCAGTCTACTCCCCGGACCCCGCCGGGCTCCGCTGGCAGACTGCCCGGATGAGCACAGCCACCCGTCCTCGTCGCGTTCGGTGCGCGCAACGTCGGCCGGGCCGTGGTGGCCGACCGGCTCGCGGCCGGCTGGCGCGCCCTGGCCGTGGCCCGCTCCGAGGAGACGCATCGACGCGCTGCGCGAGGCCCATCCCCAGGTCGTCGCGGTGCGGGGCGACGCGTCCGACGGCGCGTTCGTGGCCGAGGTCCTGGCCCGCGCCGAGCGCGACCTGGGGGGCCTCGACCTGGTGGTCAACGCCACCGCCGCGCCCCCGCGGGACGAGAGCTTCGGCGGCGGCCCGATCACCGTCGGCTCCGCCCGATCGGCTGGAGTCGTGGGTCGGCGGCTTCCTGCCGCCTGCGTGGGCGATCCTCCGTGAGGGCGGGGCCGTGCTGGCAGCGCCGGGGCTCCGGCACGCTGGTCCAGGTCTCGGGCGGGTCGGCGCGCCGCGGGATGCCGGGGCGCGGGCCCTGGGCGGCCGCCCAGTTCGCCGCCCGGGCGCTGACCCAGTCGCTGGCCCAGGAGCTGCGCCCGTCCGGGCGTCCACGTCGCGCTGCTCGTGGCCGACGGCATCATCCGGACCGCGCGCAACCCGATGGCCGATCGCCCGCCCGAGGACGCGCTCGACCCCGAGGACGTGGCCGCCGCGGTCGCCTACCTCGCCGGCCAGTCCCCCCGCGGCTGGACCCACGAGCTCGTGATCACGCCGGCGGGGGACACCTGGGTCCCCTGACGATCCACGCTCTCAGGAGCGCAGGGGGTCGATCCAGGTGATCTCGGGGAATCGGGCGAAGTCGGAGTCGCATGAGTGGAGAGCGAGTCCGTGCTCGATCGCCAGCGCGGCAAGCTGCGCGTCGGGTACGAGGTTGCCCGTGATCCGATGGCGGCGGATGAGGTCTCCCAGGATCTCGGCATGGCGCTCCGTCGGCGCGGGTGTCCAGGTCACGTCGCTCCGGAGCCAATCGGCGACGAACGACCAGGCTGCCTCCGCATCGAGGGGTGCGGCCGATGCCCGAGGGTGGCTGGCGATTCTCAGAAAGGCCCCGAGCGACGACCAGGGCAAGCCGACACGGCGGGGTCCGTTGAGCTGCTCGGTCAGCCACGCGGCCGCCGCCTGGTGCTGAGGACTGTTCTCGTCGACGGCATACAGGAGCAGATTCGCATCGAGCAGCACGTCAGCGGTGCTCCGCGCCGTCAAGTTGCTCGATCGCCTCGGCAACGTTCACGACGTCCACCCGGAGGCCGATCGGCGCGGTCCTCTGGCGGAACTCGGGTTGCTCCGATCGAGTCCGCAAGCCGGCGCGGATCAGCTCGTTCACCACCTCACTCAGCCCGCGCCCCTCCTCATGGCGTCGCTGGTCGATGGCCGAGGCGACGTCGGGGTCGAGGGTGACAGTGGTACGCATGGCGCAACTCTAGCATCACGATGCATCAAGAAACGCATCACGATGTCTCCTTGGAAGGACGGCAATTGCGCCGCGTCGTGAGGCGATTACCGTGACGATCGTGCCGACCGAGCTCCACCCCTCGCTCGCGCCCGCGGCGCTGCTGGCCGCCTACGCGCGCGGGTGGTTCCCCATGGACGAGCCCGGTGCCCGCGGCTCGGTCGGGCTCTACGAGGCCGACCCCCGCGCGGTCATGCCGATCGAGGGCTTCCGCGTGCCCGGCTCGGTGCGGCGCGGCCTGCGCCGGGCCCGCTACGCCGTCCGCCTGGACGCCGCGTTCGACGCGGTCGTGGCGGAGTGCGCCGCCGGCCGCGAGGGCGTCTGGCTGACGCCCCGCCTGCAGGCCGCCTACGGGGAGCTCCACCGGCACGGCTGGGCCCACAGCGTCGAGGCCTGGGACGCGGAGGGCCTGCGCGGGGGGCTCTTCGGCGTGACCCTCGGCGGCCTGTTCACCTCGGAGTCGATGTTCCACCGGGCCACCGACGCCGGCAGCGCTGCGCTGGTGGGCGCGGCCCAGATGCTGCGCGAGGCGCGCTTCCACCTCTGGGACATCCAGATGGCCTCGGACCACACGCGGCGCTTCGGGGCGATCGAGATCGGCCGCGAGGAGTACCTGCGACGCCTCGGGGAGGCCCTGGCGCTCGAGCGGCGCCTCGCCGCCGGGCGCTAGCCGGGCTCGCCGGGGGCCCGCGCGCGCAGCGAGTACATGAGCGGCGGGGCCGGCCTGCCCTCGGGCATCCGCCAGAGCCCGTCGTCCCCGCGCACCATGAACGGCCAGCGGGGGTTGACGGTGTGGTCGTACTCGCGCAGGGACTCGATCCGCAGGCCCGCGTCGATCAGCCCGGACACGACGGCGCCGAGGGGATGGATCCACTCGAGCGTGCGGTTGTGGTGGGTGACGGCGCCGGGGTCGGCGTACGTGCCCGGCTCGTCCCATTCGATGGCCGCCCCGCCCAGGTAGTCGAAGGCGACGCTGAGGTCGTCCTCGCCCAGGATGTCCGCGAGCGGGTGGAATTCCACCAGGTGGAGCGCGCCGCCGGGGCGCAGGAGCGCGGCGACCACGGCGGCCCATGCGGGCGTGTCCGGCAGCCAGTTGAGCGCCCCGATGCCGGTGTAGACGATGTCGAAGCGCTCTCCCAGGAGGGCCGGGGCGTCGTGCACGTCGCCGTGGACGAAGCGTGCGGCCAGGCCGAGATCGGCCGCCAGGGCGCTCGCGGCATCGACCGCCGGCAGCGAGAAGTCGAGCCCGGTGACGCGCGCGCCGCGACGCGCCCAGTCGAGCGTCTCGAGGCCGAGGTGGCATTGCAGGTGCACGAGGTCGAGGCCCGCGACCTCGCCGACGGCCTCGGCCACGAACGGGCGCACCGCCGGCGCCCCGGCGCGGAACGCGGCCACGTCGTAGTAGTCGCTCGCCAGGTGGATCGGCACGCGCTCGTCCCACATGGCCCGGTTGGGCTCGACGTGGTCCCGGTCGGCCGGGCCGGTGCTCACGCGACGACCCGCCGGCGCACGATCAGGGCCGCGGCGCCGCCGAAGACCACGGTCAGCAGGGCGAGCCGTCCGAGCGCGCCGGCGATGTCGCCACCGGAGACCGTCGGCTCGACCAGCAGCGTCTGAAACGCGTCGAAGGCCGCACCGAACGGCACGATCTGGGCGATCGCCTTCGCCGGGGCGCCCGGCAGCACGCTCAGGCCGATCAGCGGCAGGCCGATCATCAGCACCGCGAGCAGGGCGGTGCGCGCCTCGCGGGCGATCGCCCCCGCGACCACCCCGAACGCACCGAAGGCGAGCCCCGCCAGCAGCAGCGTGGGGATCCAGAGCCCCCAGCGGCCCACCGCCAGGTCGGTGAGCCCGGCGACCACGCCGAGCAGGATGAGCCCCACCACGGCGCAGACCGAGGCCGTGAAGGACGTCTTCTCGGCCACCAGCGACCACGGCGAGACGAGGCCGCGCCCCAGCCGGCTGAGCGTGGCCTCCTCGCGCTCGGTGGACATCACCGACGCGCCGAGCAGGATGCCGGCGAGCCCCAGGCTCACGAGCAGGGCCGCGGAGAACCCGAACGCCGACAACGGCTCCCGCCCCTCCGCGGCATCGACCACGTCCAGCTCGATCGGCGCCCGGATGGCGTTGGCCGCGGGCTTGGCCAGGTCGAGGTTGTTCTGGGTCTCGTCGATGAAGTTCAGGAGGGGCCCGAGCTGCGCGGCGAAGCGGAACTCGCCGGCCGCGCGCAGCCGCTGCTGCATCCTCACCACCAGGACGCGGCTGCGTCGCAGGCCCAGGGCGTCGCCGCTGCGGCCGAAGAAGCCGATCCTCCCGCCGTTGACGACCAGGTCCACCAGGCGGAGCACCGAGTCCACGTACCCCACCGCCAGGCTCTGGTTGAGCCGGTACAGCGCCGCCTCGAGGCTGCGCTCGATCGCGTCGGCCTCGATCGGCGAGCGGCGGCTGGTGGCCAGGTGAAGCACCGGCTGGCGCACCCCGGACTGGAGGTCGGCGATGAAGCCATCGGGGATCGTGACCACCGCGCCCACCCGGCCCGCGTCCAGGGCGTCCTCGGCGTCCTGCGCGGAGAGCAGCGACACGTTGACGTCCTCGGACAGGCGGTCCACGTAGTCGTCCACGGACAGCCGGCGACCCCCCACCTCCACGCTGCGCCCGGAGCCGTCCAGGTTCACGATCGCGACGCTCGGCCGGCGGTCCTCGCTCTGCAGGGCGGCGGCCACCAGCAGCGCCACGAGGATCGGGTAGACGACGACGAGGAGCAGCACGGCCGGGGTGCGCCGCAGCAGCCGAAGGTCCTTCTGGAAGATGAGGGCGGCGGCCCTCAGCCCGATTGCTCCAGCAGCCGCATGAAGGCGCTCTCGGCGCCCTCGGCGTCCTCGCCCGCCTGGCCGCCGTGGGCGGCGACCATCTCCGGGACCGTGCCCGAGAAGGCCAGCCGCCCGTCGACGAGCACCACCAGGCGGTCCCCGTGGCGCTGCGCCTCGTCCACGGACTGGGTGGAGAACAGCAGCGCCATGCCCTCCTCGTCACGCAGCTGGTCGAGCCACCGCCACAGGCGCAGGCGCTGATCCGGGCTGAGCGTGGCGGTGGGCTCGTCGAGCAGCAGCACGCTGGGGCGCCCGGCCAGGGCGATCGCGAGGTTCAGGCGCTGGAGCGTGCCGGTGGACAGCCGGGCGGCGATCTGGTCGGCCACGGCGCCGAGGTCCGCCCGGGCGATGAGCGCATCGGCCCTCGCGGCCGCGTCTCCGCGCTCCTCGAGGGCCGCGAAGAGGCGCAGGTTCTCGCGCACGGACAGGCGATGGTAGAGCGCGGGCCGCTGCGGCACCCACCCCACGCGGGGCGCGACCCCGTCGGCCCAGGCCAGCGTCCCGGAGCCGGCCCGTCCCACTCCGGCCAGGATCGTGAGGAGCGTGGTCTTGCCGGCGCCGTTCGGGCCGAGCAGCGCCACCGCCTGGCCGCGCCCGAGCTCCAGGTTGACCTCGGAGAGCGCCGTCACCCCGCGGTAGCTGCGGCCCACGCCGCGCGCCACCAGCAGCGCCGCGCCCGCCGCCGTCGCCGGCCGGCTCAGGGCCGGGGCCTCAGCTCGGGCGAGTCCATCACCCGGGTCGGCTCCTCGCGCGTCACGGGGGGCTCGGGTACCGGGGGGTCTGCTGCCGGCCCCTCAAACGCCGGCGGTGGAACGCCTCCTGGGGGGTCTGACGGGCCGTCCATGGCCCTTTCAACCACCGCCGGCTGGGTGACCGCGATGGGGGCGGCGTCCGGCACCGGCGGCAGGACGCCCAGCCCCAGCCGCTCGATGCCGAAGGTGACCGCCTCCTTCACGATCACGACCATCGGGATGGCGATCAGGACGCCGACGATGCCGGCCAGCTGCTGGCCGATCAGCAGGCCGAAGATCACCACGAGCGGGTGCACGCCCACGGCCGTCCCCATGATGTTGGGCACCACGATGTGGCCCTCGAGCTGATGGATCGCCACGAAGGCCACCACCACCCAGAGGGCGGCGACCGGCGAGGTGAAGAGGGCCAGCAGGGTGGGGGGCACGGCCCCCAGGATGGGGCCGACGTAGGGCACGAACTCCATCACGAACACCCACGCGGCGAACGCCACCGCGAACGTGGCGCCCAGCGGGAAGAGCCCGGTCACGCCGTAGATCCACAGCACGATCCCCGCGCTGGTGCCGATGATGAGCGACACCAGGAGCTGCGCCTTCACGTATTGGTTCAGGGTGCGCTCGGTGCGCCGCAGGAAGCGCGCCGTCTCGGGCCCGCCGAGCTGCTGGGCGAAGCGGGCGATGCGCGGGGCATCGAGCAGCATGTAGATGCTGGCGACCAGGATGATGATGAGCGTCACCAGCACGCCGAGCACGTCCAGGCTGTAGCTGACCAGGTTGTCGGCGGCCTCCGACGCCCGGTCCTGCAGGCCGCCCAGGAACGCATCCGCACGCTCCTTGACGTCCACGTCGATGCCATGGCGGTCGAAGAAGCCCTGGAGCGAGTCGGCCTGGCGCTTGGCCTGGTCGGTGTAGGCGGGCAGGTTGCGCTGGATCTCCTCGACCTGCGTCCGCACCGGCGCGATGACCAGGAAGATCGAGAGGGCGATGGCGGCGGCGAAGCCCAGGAAGACCATCAGGACCGCCAGCCCGCGGTGGATCCGCAGGCGGCGGAGCATGCGCACGAGCGGGTTGAGCAGCATCGCGATGATCACCGAGACGATGAACACCAGCAGCACGTGGCCCATCGTCTGGGCGAGGATCCACACCACCACCACGACGGCCGCGAACGCCACGAGCTTGGCCAACGCTGGCTGGAGGGCGGCGCGCCCGCTCATCCCGGCCATCCTAGCGCCGTCCCCCGGCGCGCCGGGATGCGCTGGCAGGCCCGCGCGGGTCTCGGCTACTCTCCCGCGCGATGCCTCCGCTCAACCGAGGGCAGCTCGAGAGCCGTCGGTCCAACCGGCGACGGCGCGAGTTCCGCCGCGATCCTCGTGCCCTCATCATGGCGGCGATCCCCGTCATCATCGTCGCGGTCCTCGCGCTCGTCCTCGGCATCGGCAAGGAGGACGTCGCGTCGCAGGCCGGCCCCCTGGCCTCGCCGGTGCCCTCGCCGGACCTCGGCTCGGGCTCCCGCCCGCCCGATGTGGTCATCGCGCGGGCCGACGGCGTGGAGGTGCACATCCCGGTCGATCCGCAGCGCGTCACGGCCGTCGCCTTCCACCCCATCAACGACCCCTCGGGGGTGGCGCTGCAGGCATCGGGGGCCCTCAACATCCAGCAGTCCGACCGGGGCGATCGCGCGGGCCCCGAGACGGCGGCCCTCGACGTCGGCGCGCCGGCGGGCACGGCGGTCTACGCGCCGGTGGACGGCACGATCGCGAGCGTGAGCGACTACCTCGTGCTCGGCCGGATCGAGGGGTACGAGGTCACGATCGCGCCGTCGATGGCCGCGAGCGGCCTGGTGCTGCGCCTGACCCACCTCGACCCGCCCGCGGCGGCCGATCTGCCCGAGCGTGGGGGACGCCGTGCGGGCCGGCGTCACGCCGCTCGGCCGGGTTCGCGACTTCTCCGGCGTGGCCGAGCAGGAGCTGTCGCAGTTCACCTCCGACAGCGGCAACCACGTCCACATGGAGCTGATCCGCACCGAGGCGGGCCTGATCCCATAGCCGCCGGCTCCGGCGGCGGCGTAACCTGGCCGCGTGAGGGTGCTCCTGATCGGCGACGTGGTGGGGGGGGTGGGCCTCCGGGCCCTGCTCGACCGCCTGCCCGGGCTGCGCGAGGACGCACCGGCCCGACGTCGTCGTGGTCAACGCCGAGAACGCGGCGGCGGGCGCCGGCACCTCCCCCCGCCAGGCGCAGGACCTCCTCGACGCCGGCGTCGACGTGCTGACCGGGGGCAACCACACGCTCCAGAAGACCGAGATCTACCCGATGCTGGAGTCCGAGCCGCGCATGCTGCGCCCGGCCAACATCGCCGTGAAGGCGCCCGGCCGGGGGCTGGTGACCGTCGAGACGCCCGCGGGGCCGGTGAGCGTGGTGAACGTGCTGGGCAGCGTCTTCATGACCGCGTCCCAGAGCCCGTTCGCGATCATCGACGACCTCGTGGAGCGCGCGCGGGCCGGCGCGAGCCACGTGCATCGTGGACGTCCACGCCGAGGCCACCAGCGAGAAGATCGCCCTCGGCTGGCACCTCGACGGCCGTGTGACCGCGGTGGTGGGCACTCACACGCACGTGCAGACCGCCGACGCGCGCGTGCTCGCCGGGAGGGACGGCGTACCTCACCGACCTGGGCATGACCGGCCCCCACGACTCGGTGATCGGGGTGCGCACCGAGATCGTCCTGCGCCGCTTCCTGAGCGGGGGTCCGGGGCGCTTCGAGCCGGCCGAGGAGGGCGTGCTGGTGCAGGGGGCCGTGGTCGAGGCCGGACCGGACGGCCGGGCGACGCGCGATCGAGACGTTCAGCGTTCCGGCTGAACCCGCCGGCGACGGGGACTCGGGCGTCAGCCCCGGGCGACGGTGAGGACGCGCGTCTCGAGGTAGTCGTCGAGCGCGCCGGCGCCGCCGGCCTGCCCGAAGCCCGACTGCTTGACGCCGCAGAACGGGGACGCGGCGGAGGAGACGCGGCCGCGGTTGACGGCGATCATGCCCACCTCGAGGGCGTCGCCGACCCGCAGTGCGGCGTCGAGGTCACGGGTGTAGACGTAGGCGGCCAGGCCGTGCTCGGCGCGGTTGGCCTGGGCGATCGCGTCGGCCTCGCCGTCCACGACCCGGATCGGGGCGATCGGTCCGAAGATCTCCTCGTGCATGACGCGGGCGTCGTCGGGGACGTCGGTGAGCACGACCGGCGCGAAGAAGTGGCCAGGACCCGGGCGGGCGCCGCCCTCCAGCTCGACCCGCGCGCCGCGGGCGCGCGCGTCGTCCACGAGCTCGCTCAGCCGACGGCGCTGGCGCTCGCCGATCATGGGGCCCAGCTGCGTGCCGGTCTCGGTGCCGCGGCCGATGCTGAGCTCGGCCAGGCGCTCCGTGAGGCGGGCGGTGAACTCGGTGGCCACGGCACGGTCCACGTAGAAGCGGTTGGCCGCGGTGCAGGCCTCGCCGCCGTTGCGCATCTTCGCGGCGACCGCGCCGTCCACGGCGGCGTCGAGGTCGGCGTCGGCGAGGACGATGAACGGGGCCTGCCCGCCGAGCTCGACGCTCATCCGCAGCACCTGGTCGGCCGAGCGGGCGATCAGATGACGGCCGACCGGCGTCGAGCCGGTGAAGGTGAGCTTGCGAAGCCGGCCGTCGGTGAGCAGCGGGTCGGTGGCGGCGTCGTCGGAGGAGACGACGATGTTGAGCACGCCGGCCGGAAGCCCGGCCTCCGCGAGGATCCCACCGAGCGCGAGCGCCGAGAGCGGAGTGAGGCACGAGGGACGCAGGATCACGGTGCAGCCGGCCGCCAGCGCCGCTCCGACGCCGCGGGCGGGGACGGCGAGCGGGAAGTTCCAGGGCGTGACGATCAGGCACGGCCCGACGGGGCGCCTGCGCACCATCACCCGGGTGGAGCCGTCGGGGGCGTCCGAGCAGGTGCCCGAGACGCGCACGGCCTCCTCGGCGCACCACTCGAGGTACTCCGCGGCGAAGGAGACCTCGTCGCGCGCCTCCGCGAGGGGCTTGCCCATCTCGAGCGTGAGGACGAGCGAGAGCCACTCGGACTGGCGCAGCAGCTCGTCGGCCGCTCGGCGGAGGATCCGAGCGCGATCCCGAGCCGGCGATGCGGCCCAGGAGGCCTGCGCCCGCGACCGCGGCGTCGAGGGCGTCGAGGGCGTCGGCCTCGCCGGCGTCGGCCACCGCGCAGATCGGCTCGCCCGTGGAGGGGTCCTCGACCGTGAGCGCGCAGGCCGCTGCGGGCGGGCCGCCAGCGGCCGTCGATGAAGAGCTCCTTCGGACAGCTCGGGATCGCTCCCCACTCGGCCAGCAGCTGGTTGACGTGGAGCGCGTCGGCGGACGGCTCCGGCGGCGCCGTCGCCGGCTCGGGGCTGGGCAGGAGGACCAGGGGGGTCACCGGCCCGTCTCCTCCGCCCGCCGCGGCGGCTGAGGGATCCGCTCGACGGTGATGCGGACGTGGCCCACCTGGCCCACGCCGAAGGCCTCGTCGCGGAACCCGAGCGTGTCGCGGACGACGTCGGCGAGGTCGCGCTGGGAGGGCGAGAAGTAGCCGAGCACGAGGCGGCGCTCGGCGGCGAGGATCGCGAGCTCGCCCTCGATCACGATCGGGGGGTCCACGGTGGTCTCCTTCGTGGCCGCGCCGTCCCGATCGGCGTCGCGCTCGATCCGGAACAACAGGGATTCGGCCGCGAGGCGGTCCAGGAAGCGGCTGCGGCCGGCCTGGAAGGCATCGAAGTCGCTGGGGTGTCCATCGGTGGTCTCGAACATGGCCCCACGCTAGGCCCGGCCATCGCCATGGCCATCCCAAGGTCTTGCTATTCGTGCCCCGGGGAGGTGGCCATCCCGGCCTCGAGCAGACCCTCCTGGGTCGCCAGCCGGACGGCGGTCGCGCGGTTGCTCGCGCCCAGCTTGCGCGAAGACGTTGGCGACGTGGCGGATCGCCGTGTGCTCGCTGATCACCAGGCGCTCGGCGATCTGGCGGTTGGTGAGGCCCTCGGCCACCAGCGCCGAGCACCTCCAGCTCGCGCGCGCGACAGGCCCGCCGCGCCCGGCCCGCCCGCGTCGGCGCCCGCTCCCCGAGCCGCCGCAGCATCTCCTCGATCCGGCGCACCCACCCCTCGGAGCCCATCGCGCCGAAGCCGCTCCAGCGCCGCCCGGGCGAGGGAGACCGCGGCTCGCGCCGCCTCAGGGCGGCCCGAGAGGACGGTTGCCGCGACGAGCCGCATCCGGGCCCCCGCCCACCGCCAGCCGTCGGCCTCGACGGCGCCTGCCGCCGCCTCCACCGCCCCCGCGAGCTCGCGGCGGAACCCCGTCGCCCGTGATCGCCAGGCAATAGTCGGACCACGGGCTGGGGAAGGTGCCGAGGATCAGCGTCGGCGATCTCGACGGCCTCCTCCGCCCGCCCGGCTCCCACGAGCACCTCCGCGGCGGCGATGCTCTCCTCCACGTCAAGCGACTCTCCCTCGTCGGCGAGCCCGCGCGCGTAGTCGAGATACGGCTCCAGCTCCTGCGCGGCGCGCCGGGGATCGCCCCTCGAGCAGCGATACCGTCGCCAGCGGCTGCCGGGCGGCGTTGCCGTGGCCCTGGCTCTCGGACGAGAAGGTGTCGCGGAGCAGCGCCTCGGCTGTGCGCCGTGCGCCCTCGAGGTCGCCTCGGCCGAGGCGGCTGAGCCCGTTGATCCATATCACCTGGTTGCGCACCCACTCGGCGCGCTCGAGGCCCTCGACGAGCGCCGTCGGCCTGGTCGGCCTGACGCTCCGCCGCGGCCCACTCGCCCGCATCGACGAGGGACGCACCGCTGAGGGTCAGGTAGAAGGCCTGCAGGGTCCCCAGCCCGTGACGCTCGACGAGCTCGGCCGCCGTCGCGTACCGGGTGAGGGACTCCTGAACCGTGAGCAGCAGAGTCTGGCTGGCGGCGAGGATGTGGTTGCCGCGCGCGACGCCCACGTCGTCGTGGTGGGCCATCGCCAACCCGATCGCCTCGAGGATCAGCGCCTCGCCGGCCTCTCGCCGGTAGCGGACGAGCTCCACGAGGCCGCGCGTGATGAGGAGGTTGGTCCGCTCGGCGGCGTCCGAGGAGTCGTGCGCGACCGGCACGAGCGCCAGGCCCTCGTCGGCCGCGCCGGCGGCCGGTGCCATGCGACCGGTCAGCGCCAGGCCCCGCGAGTATCCGACGAGGGCCGTCCGCAGCGCCTCCGGAGGCCCCAGGCGGCGCAACGCGGGCACCGACCGCTCCCAGTCGAGCAGCGCCTGGGTCCGGTCACCGGCCTCGAAGCGGGCGTCGGCCAGGACGGATAGGCACCACAGCGCCGCGGGCTCGTCGCCGAGTCCCTGGTACTCATCGACGGCGAGCCGAAGCAGCTCGACAGCCCGCTCGTCGCCACGCGCGAGCCTCGCCCGCAGTCGCCCCGTGGCGAAGAGCAGCTCCGCGCGCAGCGCACGCCCGTCCTCCTCGCTCCACAGCGACAGCGCCCGCTCCAGGTGCTCGACCGCCTCGCGCACGGCGCCCAGCTCCTGGGCGCGGGCGACCGCCGCCCGCGAGTGGCGCAGGGTGCGCTCGCGGTCGCCGGCCGCCATTGCGTGCCGCGCGAGCTCGGCGGCGGACATCTCCAGGCCGCCCTCGGCGAGCATCGCCTCGGCGGCGACGAGCACACGCTCGTGCCGCACGCGCCGCTGGGCGAGCAGGCCCTCCTGGGAGAGGGCCTCGTGCACGAGGGTATGGCGGAACGCGAAGAGGTCGCCCGAGCCGTCGCCCGGCGCCTCGACGACGAGCCCGGCTCCGACCAGGCTCGCGACCCCGGCCAGCGTGTCCTCGCGCACGCGGCCGCTCGCGGCGGCGAGGAGGCGTGCGTCGAAGCGCCCTCCGATCGCGGCCGCCCAGTCGATCAGCTCGCGGTCGGCGGGGGAGAGCCGCTCGGCCCGGGCCCGGATCGACTCGGCGAGCGTCCAGGGAACCGACACCGCGCTCGTTCCACGGCGTCGTCCGCTCTCGAGGTCGAGCCAGCCGGAGTCGACGACCGCGCGCGCCAGCTCCTCGAGCGCGAAGGGGTTGCCGCCCGCCAGCCGCAGCAGCTCGGTCTCGACGTCCGGTGCCGGCCGTCGCCCGAAGACCTCCGTGAGCATCGCCGCCGCATCCTCGGGAGCAAGCGGGCCGAGGGGCAGCTCCTCGGACCAGCCGCGAGCGCCGCAGCTCGGACCGGAGTCCGTCGAGGGCCGGGTCGTCGCGGCCGTCGTCCCCCGGCCGGTACGTCAGCAGCAGCTGCACCGGCGAATCCGCGCAGTGCCCGGGCGAGGAACGGGACCAACGTGAGGCTGGTCGCGTCGGCCCAGTGGAGGTCCTCCAGCACCACCAGTAGTCCGTGGCGCCCGGCGAGGGCGCGCAGGTAGCGGGCCGCCGCCTCGAAGGTGGCGCCGAGGTTGCCGCGCTCGACGTCGCTCGCCCCGAGCTCGGGCAGCACCTGGGCGGGAAAGCCGGCCGCGAGGGCGTCGCGCGGCGGCGGCTCGATGTCCGCGCGGCGGGCGGCGCGCACCAGATCGCGGAAGATCCCCAGCGGCTCGGCGAGGCCCAGGACAGCTGCGTCCCTCGACGACCGTGCACCGCGTCTCGCGGGCGCGGTCGGCCGCCCACACGGCCAGGCGGGTCTTCCCGATCCCGGCCTCGCCCACGAGGGCCACCACCCCGCCGCCGTCCGCCGCGACCAGGCCGGCGAGGACGCCCTGGGCCGCGCCGCGGCCGTGGATCGTCCGGGCGAGGAACGTGGGGTGCGCGGGCGTGGTCATGCGCCCCCGGGGTCAGTCGATCAGGTAGCGCGCCGAGACGGCGGTCTCGGCGGCGACCGGATCGGACCCTCCGCGTCTCAGCACGCGTCCGAGGGGCTGGCCGGCGATGCTGGGCCGCGGCCAGCAGGCCGCCAGGAGCGCGATCAGGAGCGCGTTTCGCGCCACCAGGATCGCGATCGGGCCCGAGTCGAGCGCGACCAGATCCCAGTAGGAGTGGGGGAAGTAGGCCAGCGTGGCGAGCATGGCGGCGACCGTCAACGCGAAGGCCGCGGGCCCGTAGCGTCCCGCCACCACGAAGCCCACCGGCAGCAGCCACACCAGGAACTGGGGGACAGCACCTTGCCGGCCACCAGGAGCGCCGCGATGGTCGCGGCGCAGGCGGCCACCATCAGGCGGGCGTCGCCGGGCGGGCGGGCGCGCCGAAGCCCCACCCAGAGGGTCCACGCCACGCCCAGCACCAGCACCACCAGGGCGACCGTCGAGATCGCGGAGATCACCGACGGACCCGTGCCGTCGATGCCCTGGCTGCCGAAGGAGCTCTCGACCGTGACGGGGATGTCGGCCAGCGCGTGCAGGCCCAGCAGGTAGGAGGCGCCGGTCGACTCCAGCTGGAGCGGGCGGTCGAGGTGGTACTGCGCGAGGTTCCAGGTCCCGGAGGGCGACAGGATCACGAACGGCGCGATCACCGCGATCACGGCCGCCAGGCTCCCCGCGGCGCCCGCCAGGGCGGGGCGCGTGCCGGCGCGATGGCGCTGCCAGATCACGAACGCGGGGATCAGGGCGAGTGGCACCAGCTTCAGCAGGATCGCCGCCGCCAGCAGCCCCCACGCCAGCACGAAGCGATCGGTGACCGCGGCCCAGATCGTCCAGACCAGGAGCGCGGCGAGCGCCAGGTCGAAGCGCGTCTCGACCAGGTTGCCCACCAGCAATGGCGAGACGGCCACCGCGACGCCGGCGAGCGCCTGGCGCCGCTGGTCGAGGCCGATCGCCCGCGCCAGCGACACCACGCCCACGGCGGTGGCGCACAGGGCCAGCAGCATCAGGCCGGAGAACGCCCCCGAGTAGATGCCCGGCAGCACCCCGGGGAGCCAGAAGAGCCCGGCGGCGAGCGGCGGGTACTCCAGCGAGAAGTCCCGATAGGGGATGTCCCCGGCGGCGATGTGGTCGTAGGCCGCGCGGTAGGTGGGGATGTCGGTGATGACCGCGTCGGCGTAGAAGCCGTGCTGGAGCGGCACCAGCCACACGAACACGGCCAGGGCGACGACCAGGTAGGGCAGCGCCCGCGCGCTCGTCATGCGCCCACCGGCAGGGGCTCGCGCCGCGGCTCGCGCGCCGGGTCGGGCGCCCGGCCGGCATGCCGCGCCGGGGGCGGCCAGTCGGGCACCATCGCCACCAGGGCGAACGGGAGGAACCAGGGGATGTAGAGGTAGAACCAGTGGGTCACGGTCAGCTCGAGGCCGATCAGCAGGGCGCCCGACAGCGCGCTCATCGTCAGGAGGTCGAGCCGTCGCGGCCAGCGCAGCACCGCCAGCGCGGCGAGGGCCACGACCACCATCAGGCCGATCTGGATCGGACGCAGCTCCGGATACTGCCCCCAGAGGGAGAAGGGCGAGTCGCGGTCGAACTGGTAGCCGACCGTGCGCGACCAGAACGCCCGCGACGCCGTCGAGGCCGTCGAGCAGGAGCACCCAGCCCGTCAGGGCCACCGACAGGCGCGAGCCCCGCTGCGTACGGGATCAGCCTGGCGCCACGAGCCCCCGCGCGGAAACGGCTGGCGGCTCCAGAGCGGTATCAGGACCGCCGGCGCGAACTTGGTGGCCAGCGCGAGCCCCAGCAGCAGGCCGCGCCCGAGCGGATGTCGCGCCAGCCACCAGCCCCCAGATCAGCATGGCCGCCACCAGGGAGTCGTTGGAGTTGCTCTCCAGGGCGTAGGCGGTGAAGGGGAAGGCCGCCCACGCCAGCGCGAGCCCGATGCCCAGGCGCAGCCCGGACAGCTGCCATCCCAGCATCGCGCAGGCCCGCCGATGCAGAGCAGGTCGAAGAGGGTGGCGGCGCCGTGCGCGGCGGGGAGGGAGTCCCACGACCCGTGCCACGGCTGGGTCGAGCTCGAAGGGCACGTACGCGATGTAGTTCAGCGGCCCGTAGGTGTCGCAGGTGGCGCAGTCGCTCGGGAAGGTGCCGTAGGGCGTCTCGCCGTGGGTGATGCGGTCCGCGCCGATCACGCCGGCGTAGCCGACGTCGATGACGTTGGAGTCGAACGCGTTGAGGCCGAACCGCAGGGCCAGGGCGACGGCCAGCAGGCTCACCAGCAGCCAGGTCGGGCGCCGAGCCGCCGAACGCCGGCCGCCGGCGCGCCGGCGCCGCGGGCTCCGCGGGCGGCCGCCCTCGGCCGGCGCGCGGCGCGTGCCCGAGACGCCGCGATCCACGCGAGGCGCAGGCACAGGTAGACCATCGGCGGGTACTGCAGCGGGACCGACGTGAAGATCTCGCCCTGGTTGAACCAGATCAGGGAGAACGCCGAACGACAGCAGCACCAGCAGGTCCAGCGTGCGCATCGACAGCAGCCGGCGCGGGCGCATCACCGGCAGCAGGGCGAGCAGGAAGAGGGCGGACAGGGGCAGCCAGATCGCCGGGCGGCTGACGGCCCGCCCGAAGGCGCCCTCGTAGCCGCGGGCCATCGACCACGCCACCTGCGGGCCGGTGCGGACCTCGGTGATCTCGCCGCTCGCGTCGGACACCAGCACCTGGGCCTCGACGATCTCGTGCTCGCCGTCGTCCTTGCTCACGAAGAACACCGTCCACACCCGGGTCTCGTCGTCCAGCTCGATCGCGGTGCGGACGATCGTCCGGTCGTGGATCCAGTCCTGCAGGCGTCCGGAGGTGCTGGCGATCGCCGTCGACCTCGTCGTCGGTGAGGGACGGATCCGGGTCCGGGGCGGGCTTCGCCAGCGCCTGCTCGATCTCGCCGGCCTTGTCGCCCACGGCCTGCACGAGGCCCCGCACGGCCACGGCCGCCTCGCCGGGCGTGGGCTCGTCGACGGCCCGGGACGGAGCCCCTGCGGCGGTCGGCTGCGCCCAGCAGGACGGCGGCGACCGTCAACGAGACGACGGTACGGCGCCGGAGGATCACGCGACTACCGGAAGGACCAGCGGCGGTTGAGCAGGAAATTGACCGGCATGACGGCGGCGATCGCGATGGCCTGTGCCGGCACCTCCGGCATTCCGGCCTGCACCAGCACCTCCAGCACCAGCAGGTTGAGCCCCAGCGCCACGAGGCTCACCGCAAGGTACCGGGCCCCCTGCTGGACGGTGGAGAGCTCGTGCCGCCGGAACGTCCAGTGCTTGTTGAAGAGGAAGTTGTTGGTCCAGGCGATGCAGAAGGCCACCACGGCGGCGAGCGCGTAGTGGGTCCCCGCCACGTGCACGAGCACCGAGAACACGACCAGGTTGACGACGTAGCCGCTGGTTCCGACCACGCAGAAGCGCACCAGCTGCTCCCAGTCGGCTCGGCGCGCGCGGCGAATGTTGGGCGCGCGCAGCACGCGCGCCTCGGGCGATGTCGCCGGAGGGGCTTGCCTGGTCGGCACGGCCCGAGGGTACCAGAGGGCCGTTCGGCTCCCCGGGGCGGCTGACCTAGACTGCCGTGAGCCCCTCCGTCCCATCTCCGGGAGACACCACGCCCCCCCGCACGCCGCCGTCGCGCCACCGCGAGACCGCCCTCACGCCGGGCGACTCGGCGCGCTACGACGCCCGCTTCGCGTCGCGGGCGTCGGGGATCGTGTCCTCCGTGATGCGCGACCTGATGTCCCTCGCGGAGCGCCCGGAGATCATCTCCCTGGCGGGGGGCTTCCCGAACACCGAGTCGTTCGAGCGGGAGGTGTTCGAGGACGTCGTGGAGGTCATCTCGCGCGACCACCTGGCCGCGGCCCTTCAGTACGGGCCCACCGAGGGACTCGCGGAGCTGCGCGAGCGCATCGTGCAGGTGATGGCCCACGAGGGCGCGCGCGCACGGGTCGAGGACGTCATGGTCACGAGCGGCGGCCAGCAGGCCATCGACCTCTCGATCCGCACGTTCGTGAACCCCGGCGACACGGTCCTGGCCGAGGGGCCCACCTACCCCGGCGCGGTGCCGTGCTTCACCACCTACGAGGCGCGGGTCGAGCACATCCCCATGGACGACGACGGGCTGCGCGTGGACCTGATCGACGAGGTCCTGGACCGCCTGGCCGCCGAGGGCCGCCCCCCGAAGCTGCTCTACACGATCCCCAACTTCCACAACCCCGGCGGCGTCACCATGTCGCTGGAGCGCCGCGAGCGGCTGATGCGGCTGGCCCACGAGCGCGAGCTGCTGATCGTGGAGGACAACCCCTACGGGCAGATCCGCTTCGAGGGCGATGCGCTGCCCACGCTGTGGGAGCTCGACGACGGCGCGGGGTGGGTGATCTACCTCTCCACCTTCTCCAAGATCCTCGCGCCGGGGGTGCGCGTGGGCTGGGTGGCGGCGCCCGCGGCGGTGCTGCGCAAGATGAACCTGGGCAAGCAGGCCGCCGACCTCGCGTCGTCCACGGTCTCGCAGCGCTTCGTGCTCGAGTACCTGCGCCGCTACGACTGGCGCGACTACGTCGCCCGGCTGAACGTCATCTACCGCTCCCGCCGCGACGCGATGCTGCGCGCGCTCGAGGAGGAGATGCCGCCCGAGGCCACCTGGACCCGCCCGTCCGGCGGGCTGTTCGTCTGGGCCACGCTGCCCGAGTACCTCGACACCACCAACCTCCTGGCGCTGGCGGTCGAGCAGCACGAGGTGGCCTTCGTGCCGGGCCGGGGCGCCTTCCTCGACGGCCGCGGCGGCGACGCCATGCGGCTGAACTTCTCCGGCGTCCCCGAGGCCGATGATCAGCGAGGGCGTGCGCCGCCTCGGGGTGGCGGTCGCCGAGATGACCGAGCTGCACCGCGCCCTCGGCGGTGGGCTGCCGTGAGGGTCGCGGTCCTGAAGGGCGGGCCGCTCGCTGGAGCGCGAGGTCAGCCTGCGCTCGGGCGCCAACGCCGAGGCCGCGCTGCGACGGCTCGGCCACGACGTGCTCGCCGTCGACGTCGACCAGCACCTGGTGCGCACCCTGCGCGCCGAGCGCCCGGACGCGGCCTTCATCGCCCTGCACGGCAAGGGCGGCGAGGACGGCACCGTCCAGGAGCTGCTCGAGATCCTCGAGATCCCCTACACCGGGCCCGGCGTGCTGGCCTGCGAGCGCGCGAGGGACAAGGTCGTGGCCAAGGCCCACTTCGCCGCCGTCGGGCATCTCGACGCCGCGGGCGTACGCCTTCAGCCAGGACGCCTTCCGCGAGCTGGGCGCCGGCGAGGCGATCCCCGAGATCCGCGAGCGCCTCGGCCTGCCGCTGGTCGTGAAGCCGGCGAAGCAGGGCTCGGCGCTCGGCATCTCGGTGGTGCGGGAGACCGGCGACATCGCGAACGCGCTGATGAACGCCTTCGCCTACGACGACCGGGTGCTGCTGGAGCGGTTCGTCGCGGGCCGCGAGCTCGCGATCTCCGTGGTCGGCACGGCCGAGCCGTGGGCGCTGCCGGTGGTCGAGGCGATCCCCCGCGACCGCGACTTCTACGACTTCGAGGCGCGCTACACGCCCGGGCTCACCGACTTCGTGGCGCCCGCGCGGCTGCCGGACGCGGTGGCGCAGGAGGCCGCCGCGCTGGCGCTGGCCTGCTACCGGGCCCTCGGCTGCCGGGGGATGAGCCGGGTGGACATGATCCTCGACGCCGACGACCGGCTGTGGGTGCTCGAGATCAACGCCATCCCGGGGATGACGGACACGAGCCTGCTGCCGAAGGCCGCCGAGGCGGCGGGCCTGGGCTTCGACGAGGTGGTCGAGCGGATCCTCGCGGAGGCGGCCCTCGGCGCGTGACGAGCTCTCCTCTCTAGCAGAACACCTGCACGTGCCAGCCGGCGTTGACCGGGGCACCGCCGACCGCGTTGGTGCGCACCACGAGCTGGGTGCGGGCCGCGTCGGTCATGTCCAGCGCGAGGCGGACCGTCACCGTGTCGGCCGCCGGCGGCGCGTCGCTGGCGGCCGTGGCCGACCAGGAGCACACGCTGATGTTGCGGTTGAATTGGACGCGATAGTTGCCGTCGTCGAGCCGCTGGGACGCAAGAGCGCCACGGCCCCGGACGAGGTTCGACCCGACCGCGCCGCTGCTGACCGCGAACAGCGGCACCTGGGCATTCAGCGTCGCGAGGTTCTTCAGGGCATCATTGCTCCGCTTGACCGCCGCCTGAGAGATCCTCTGGTTGATCTTGAGCTGCTGCGGGCTGACGATCACCTTGCGGTTGCCGGCCGATCCATCGCTGGTCGCGGCCTCCACTCCCGCCACCGTGCCGAGGCCGATGACGACCCCCGCCGTGATGCCTATCCACCAACGTCCCTTCATCTGTCCCCCCATCCTGTGGGTTTTGTGACCGACGCGACGCTATGCGCCGCGCCCCCCGGGGGCCAGATTTCTCATCGGACCCTTACGTCCTCCCGGGAGCGCTGCAGCGAGTCGGCGCTAGCAGAGCACCGCCAGGTGGAAGGGCAGGGTGTTGGTGGGCCGGCTCCGGTCCGAGTCGGGCGGTCTGCACCGTCACGACCTTCGGGTCGGTGGCGCTGCGCCACACGCTGATCTGCCCCGGTGGGCGTCACGGTCGTCCCCCCGTCGCCGATCGTGGCCTGCAGCGCGCAGGCGCTGACGTCGCGGTCGAAGGTCACCGTGTAGAGCCCCGGGGTGGCCAGCTTGGCCGAGCTGACGGCGTTCTTCCCGCGCACCAGGGCGCCGGTCGTGGCGGCCACCACGGCCCACCGCGGCTGGCCCTCACGGAGCGTGGTGTCGAGCTTGGTGCGGGTGATCGCGTCGTCGCCGATCTGGGTCGTGCCCCAGCCCGGGGCGGTGTCGGTGGTGCCCGACTTGCGCACCGGGTCGAGCAGGTCGAGCGCCTCGTTGCTGCGACGCACCGCGGCCTGCGAGATGCGCTGGTTGATGCGGAGCTGCTCGGCCGTGACGGTGAAGCCGCTCTGCGCCGACGCGTCGTCGGTCGATGCCTGCACCCCGACCACCGCACCCAGGCCGAGCACCATGCCCGCCGCGACGCCGATCCACCATCGTCCCTCATGGGTTCCCTCCCCGTCGGGTGTCCTGACGCGGGAACGGTAGTGAGGGAACCCCTTCGTTTCGCGGTTTCTCATCGCACCCTTACGGGTGCGGTGAAAGCATTCACCGCGACCGCGTGGCCTCACCGGGAGCGCGCGCGGTCCTCCTGCAGGGCGAGGAGGCCGTCGAGGACCGCGTTGACCGGTGTCGGCACGCCCAGCTCGGCGCCCTCGCGGGCGAGGAAGCCGCACAGCGCGTCGCGCTCGAGCGGCTTGCCGGCGGCGAGGTCGCGGGCCGTCGAGGGGTGGTAGTCGCGCAGCTCGGGGTTCGGTGCCGCCATCTCGTCCACGTCCGCGGTCGTGAGGGTGACGCCGTGGCGCGCCGCGACGGCCACCACCTCCCACATCGCGCCGCGCACCAGGGCCGCCGAGCCCGGGGTGGCGAGCGCCTCGCCCGCCGTCGCGCCGGTGACCGCGCAGATCGCGTTGAACCCGGCGTTCCACAGCAGCTTGTGCCACTGGTCGTGGACGATGTCGTCGGAGAGGGTCACGTACCACGAGGGCGCGAGCAGGGCGAAGACGCGCCGCCCGATCTCGGTGGCGCCGGCCGGGTCCCCCATCCGCACCCAACCCTCGGCCTCGTGCTCGACGGTCCCGGGCTCGCCGACGCGCAGTCCCGACGAAGGCGATCGCGCCGAGCACCCGCTGGGCGCCGAGCACCGAGGCGAGGCGGGCCACGTTCTCCACGCCGTTCTGCAGCGACAGCACCGGGGTGGCGGGAGCCAGGGCCCCGGCGAGGGCCGTCGCCGCCGGTAGGGTGTGGTGCGACTTGGTGGTGACGATCGCGAGGTCGGGCGGCGGTGGGGTGGGGGCGTCGAGGGCGCGGACCGGGGCCTCCCAGGCGCTGCCGTCGGCCTCGCGCACGACCACCGCCCCACGGCTCCGGAGGGCGTCGAGGTGGGCGCCGCGCGCGACCAGCGTCACGTCGTGCCCGTCGCGCGCGAGCAGGGCCCCGTAGTACGAGCCGACCGCTCCCGCCCCCATCACGAGCACTGATGCCAGCTGAGCCCCTCCCTCCCGGCGGCCGCCTCCTCGTCGAGGAGGACGGCGACGCCCTGGTGGTCCGGATCGCCAACGAGGCCCGCGCGAACGCCCTCGACGAGCCGATCCTCGACGACCTGGTGAGCCTACTGGAGGGCCCCCGGCCGCCGGCGCGCGGGTCGTGCTGCTGGCGGGGCCGGGGGATCGCCACTTCTCGGCGGGCCTCGACCTGGGCGACCGCCCGCGCCGAGGAGCTGGCGGCGCATCCTGCCAGGACGGCGAGCGCCGCCTGCGGCCGCGCGGCCCGGGCCATCGCCGAGTGCCCCGTCCCGGTGATCGGCGTGCTCAACGGCGCGGCGTTCGGCGGGGCGCTCGAGCTGGCGATCGCCTGCGACTGGCGCATCGCCCGCCGCGGCGCGCGCCTCGGGATGCCCGCGGCCCGCCTGGGGGTGGTCTACGCCGCCCGACGGCCTGCGCCGGTTCGTCGCGGTGATGGGCCCGCGCGCACCCGGCGCCTCTTCCTCACGGGCACGCCGGTCGACGCCGACGAGGCGCTGGCGATCGGCCTCGTCGACGAGGTGGTGGAGCCGGACGAGCTGTGGCCGACCGCCCGCGCGGCCGCCGCGGCGGTGGCCGCCGCCGCGCCGCTGGCCGTGGCGGGCACGCGCGCGATCGTGCGCGCTCTCCGAGGACCGCGGCGCCCGGGGTGGAGCGAGCCGCCACGCAGGGCGCGCGCGGGCGTTCGCGTCGGACGACTTCCGCGAGGGCCTCGCCGCCTTCCGAGACCGGCGCCCCCCCGAGTTCAGGGGGATCTGACCGCTCGGCGGGAGGGGCTCACCGCCTCCGCAGCGACGACGCGAGGTCGGCCGCGCCGATCGAGCCGGGCCGGAAGTCCTCCGTCGAGAGGCCCTGGAGCAGGCGCTCGCGCAGCGCGTCGGCCCGCCGCACGGCGCTCTGGGAGATCCGTTGAGAGATCAGCGCCTGTCCGGGGCGGGCCGCACCCGCGCCGGGGTGCCCGCCCGCGGGCGCGCCGAGGCGGTGCTGGCCGGAACCGGGGCCGATCGCGCAACCGGCTCTCCCAGCGTCACGCCCGGGGCGAGCTTCTCCGCGCCGATCGAGCCGTCCACGATGTCGCCGCCGGTCAGCCCCGCGGCGAGTCGCGCCTCGATGGCCGACACCCGCCGTACCGCGGCCTGCGCGATGCGCTGGGTGATGAGCAGCTCCGCGGCGCTGACCCGGATCCCGCCGCGCGCGGTGCCGCGGCCGCGGAGCCGCCGAAGCCGACGGGCCGCACCGCGGCGGCCGCCGTGCCGCCCGCGGTCGCGGGACCCGAGGGCTCCAGCGCGGGGTCGAACGCCGCGACGCCGAGCCCCTGGTGCCGCAGGTCGCCGGCCACGATCCCGGCGTCGATCCAGTTCTCGATGGCGTTGACGCGCCGCAGCGCGGCCCGGGCGATGCGCCGGTTCACCAGCATCTGCCCGCGACTGAGCTTCACGGGGCGCGCCAGGTCGAAGAAGCTCATGCCCACGGGCGTGGCCGTGTAGCCGGATCCGCGCACGAAGGGCCAGACGCGCCACACGTACCGCTCGCCGAAGCGCAGCCCTCTCACTCGGGCGCGGGTCCCTCGGGGAAGCGGGAGACGACCTTGGTCATCTTCCGGCCGCGGACGCGGAAGACCTGGAGGTTGTAGAGGGCGGCCTTCGGGTTACGCCGCCATGACAGGAGAGGGCGCGCGAGGGTCGTGGTCGCGCCGGCCCTGGGGCGCAGCAGCCGCGCGTTGCGCGTGGGCGGGACCACCCGCCCGGCGCTCACCGCCCGCGCGACGGTGAAGGGGTCGGCGACGCTGAAGGGGCTGCTCCGGCCCGATGCGCCGGTCTGGCGCACCTGGAAGGCGTAGGAGCCGGACGCGAGAGGGCCCAGGGCCACCTGAGGGGCGAGCGTGTCGCCCTGGGAGATCACCGTCCCCTCCGACAGGACCTGCCAGGTGTAGGTGGCGCCCGGCTCGCCGCCGGTCCAGGAGAACGCCGGCCGCACGGTGCTCACCGGGTTCGCCGGCCGGCTGACGATGACCGGTGCGACCGGACCCACGACATAGGACACCGTCTCGCGCGGCGGAGTTTCCCGCCGGGTTGACCGCGACCACGGTGAACGTCCCGGAGCCCGCGGTGTCCGTGGGGAGCATCGCGCCGTCGGCCAGGGAGCCCGCACAGGTGG